>NZ_CM166511.1:0-627500 GCF_056863975.1 Methylophaga sp. F7
GTGTCTTCACCCCTTTGGGAAAAATGCCTATCCCATCTCGAAGGTGATCTTTCGGCACAACAGCTGAACACATGGTTACGGCCCCTGCAAGCCATCGAAACGGAAGATAGTCTGCGCTTGTTGGCGCCAAATCCTTATGTTAAGGCCTGGGTTCACGAACAGCTTGAACAACAGATAAATGCGCTGATCAAAGGATTGACCAACGGCAGCATCAATAAAATTGAAATCGAAGTCGGTACCAAAGATTCCATTTCCGCCGAAAAAACCAAACGTCGTGTCAAAACAACGGATAAAGCCCCCGCATCAATAGCAGTTTCGGAAACAGAACCTTCCCCCGCGATTGGCAGCCCGATGAATCCGTTGTTTACCTTTGATAATTATGTTGAAGGTAAATCCAATCAGATTGCCCGCGCAGCATCTTTACATGTTGCTGAAGCACCGGGTACCTCCGGTTACAATCCATTGTTCCTCTATGGCGGCACCGGGCTTGGCAAAACCCATTTGATGCTGGCGGTCGGCAACAAAATTCGCCAGAACAATCCCAAAGCACGAGTGATTTATTTATCCTCCGAGCGCTTTGTACAGGACATGATTACCGCATTGCGTAACAACGCTATTGATCAATTCAAAGCACATTACCGCAGTGCCGATGCATTATTAATTGATGACATCCAGTTCTTTGCCAAAAAGGAACGCTCTCAGGAAGAGTTCTTTTATACCTTTAATAGTCTGCTGGAAGGCCAACGGCAAATCATTCTGACCTGTGACCGGTTTCCCAAAGAAGTTGAAAATCTGGATGAGCGTCTGCAATCTCGTTTGGGTTGGGGGTTAACGATTGCCATTGAACCACCAGAGCTGGAGACCCGTGTCGCTATTCTGATCAAAAAAGCGCAACAAAATCTGATTACCCTACCGGATGATGTGGCCTTTTTTATTGCCAAACGCATTAAGTCAAATGTCCGTGATTTGGAAGGTGCCTTGCAACGCGTCATGGCATTCTCGCGCTTTACCAACCAGCCACTGTCGATTGATATGGCTCAGGATGCTTTAAAAGATCTGCTGGCTTTGCACCAAAAACTGGTCACACTGGAAAGTATCCAGAAAACTGTTGCAGAATACTTCAAAATACGGGTATCGGATTTACTGGCAAAAAAACGCACGCGTTCGGTTGCCCGTCCACGACAAATAGCAATGGCGCTGGCAAAAGAGCTCACCAGTCATAGCTTGCCGGAAATCGGTGAAGCGTTTGGTGGACGAGATCACACCACTGTTCTGCACGCTTGTCGTAAAGTAGTGGAACTGAAAGAAACTGATAGCCGCATCGCGGAAGACTACCGTAATTTACTTCGAACTTTATCCAGCTAGCCGAGAGAGACATCATGCAATTTACTGTGAGCCAAGACATTATTGCCCGTCCCTTACAACTGGTGTGCAGCATCGTTGAACGGCGCTCCACCCTGCCTATTTTGTCTAATATTCTGTTACGTTGCCGTGATCAGCAATTAACCATGACCAGTACCGATATGGAACTGGAAATGATTGCAACGTTACCGGTAGCGGTCGAAAAAGAAGGTGAAACCACTGTCTCTGCTCGCAAACTACTGGATATCGTTCGCGCCTTACCCGCAAACGCCACTATTAGCTTTCAGGCTGAAGACAACAAATCACTGGTTCGGGCAGGAAAAAGTCGTTTTTCTTTAGCCACGCTACCGGCAACAGACTTTCCAGATAGCGAAGGTGCAAATTATCTTGATCAGCTGACAGTTCCTCAATCAGCATTAAAAGATCTGCTGGATGAAACCAGTTTTGCCATGGCTAGCCAGGATGTACGGTATTACCTGAATGGTCTGCTGTTGGAACGCGAAGAAAATATCTTGCGTGCTGTAGCTACTGATGGTCATCGACTGGCTTTAGGCAGCATTGAAACCGCAGAAAAAACCAATGAAAAACACAGTGTCATCGTACCCCGTAAAGCGATTTTGGAACTGGGACGGTTATTAGGTGATGTTGCGGATAACGTGACCCTGGCGATCAGCCCCCAGCAACTTAAAGTCGAACTGCCGGATATGCATTTCACTTCCAAGCTGATTGATGGCCAATTCCCTAACTACGAACGTGTCTTACCGGTCGGTGGTGATAAGGAAGTCATTGCCGAACGAGATGAGCTTAAACAGGCATTATCCCGAGCTTCGATTCTGGCTAATGACAAGCATCGCAGCGTAAAGCTGAATCTCAGTAGCAATCTGCTCAAAGCTACCGTGACCAATCAGGAACAGGAATCCGCTGAGGAAGAACTGGCAGTGGAATATAGCGGTCCGGATTTGGAAATCGCTTTTAATAATGCTTATCTGCTGGATCTGCTCAACGCCATTCCTGATAACAAGGTCAAACTGTTATTTACCGATGAAAACAGCAGTGCGTTGATTACCCCAAATGATCCCAAATTCACACGGCAATATGTCGTTATGCCGATGCGGCTGTAAGACGTTAATTCCAAAAATAAAAACGGCGCTTTCAAGCGCCGTTTTTATTTAAACTCTTGAAAAAGATTAGATCACTTTATTGGGATTATTCTGTAGCATGACATCCAGCCCTTGTTTGTAAACATTGGCTGCAGCATCACGTTTATCCTGCGCCATTAATACTTCTGCCAGCGCCTGATAGGTTTCACCGCGAGGACCGTGCTCAATACTGGCCCGTAGATAAGCTTCTGCCTTGGCCCACAACTTATTTGCCTGCGCCAGTCTTCCCAACGTCAGCAATAACCAGGGGTTCTCCTCATGTTGTTTTAACCACTTCTCGGCCGTGGCCAGACGTTTCAATAAACCACCCTGCAGAATTTTGCCATACTGATAAATCAGCGCATCACTCCAGTTTTTGCGTAAATATTCTTCAATCAATTGCATTGCCTGCTGTTGCTCGCCCTGCAATAACAAACCATTCACATATGTTTTCAATACGTGCTCAGATTGTCTGATTTTCGCCGGAGATTGCAGCCATATCTGTTCCATTCGCTGCCATTCCTGACGTATCAAGGCATTTTGCAATTGTCCCACAGTGGCTTCTGCCGACAAAGCATTGGCTGAACTGGCATCCAAAACATGTCGTTTACGCAAATCAGGTAACACTGATTGCACTTCCTGCCATTGATCCGTTTCCTGATACAACTGCTGAAGAAGCTGTAAAACATAGGGATGTTTTGGCGCAACTTGACGAAGATGTTGCAAGGTAGCTAAAGCCTGTTCTTTCTGTCCGGCCGAAAGTTGTAATTCTGCTTGTACCACCCCGACAGCAATATCAGCGCTGGGGGTCGTTTCGTGAGCCAGTTTCAAATAGGAGTCACGCCGCTCTGGCGCCTGTTGTTTCTGTGCAGCACGTGCAGCTGCCAGATAATGTAATAACGGTGTCTCGCTGTTGCCAGCATGTCGCAATAACAATCGTTCAGCTTCTGCCCAACGGCCTTCTTCCAGTGTTATCAGCCCATTGGTTAACGCTTTAATAGCACGTTTATGGCGCTGGTTTTCCTGCCATTGCGACAGGCGGTTTGGCGTACTTTTAATGACCGCCAGACTGCGCAGCGTAAAATAAACCAATAACAGCAGAATTAACCAAGCCACGGTAAATACAATTAGCGAAGTTTCCAGCGTCCACTGTCCGTACTGCACCAACACAAAGCCTGGCTCGAAATCAGCCAACCAGACAAACATACCGCCTAATGCCAGTGCAATTGCAATAATAATCAGCCATTTCATGGTTCAAATCCTTTCAACCAGCGAAGTGAGCCCGAAATATCCGGTGTTTCAATACTAATGGCCTGGTTCTGCATAGCTTGCAAACTTTCCAGCATTGCATCGCGATGATCACCCACAAAATACTGTTCAAGCCAGCTGCTGGCCGATTGCAGGCTTTGCTCAAACATTCGCTGATTGCCTGAAAGCGCAGCAAAGCGAGCGGTCTCCAGTTGCAAGCGCAGGTTCTGATACAGGAAGTAGCGTTGTTCAGGCATTAATACTGCGGCCGGGGCATCTTCCTGCTGACGAATAACCACAAGTGAACGTAGCTGTCTCCAAATATCAGCAATCACTTCACGCCAGGCTGATTGTTCTGTTGCTTCTTTTTCAGTTTCGTCGAAGTAAGACTGCTTAGGGCCAGTAACAACACGTAGCTTATCAATTGAGCCCATCAACCCCAGCATATCGGCAGCAATTCCCGCTACATCGGTTTCTCCGGCTGCTTCAAGTGCCAGTTCTTCCTCTGCAATCAGCTCACGCAATGGTTGCATGCGATAATCACCAATTTCACGGATCTGTTGATCAGCCAGTGATAAGGCAAGTGCTGCCCCACTGGTATCATTCGCCAACAAAGCGCGCTGATTGGCCAGATTGAGCAAATAACGAATTTCCGCCAATGCCCATTCCAGCTCGATTTCCTCAGTTGTTAAGGGTGACTGGTTTTGTAGCTTGGTCAGTACGTCACCTTGTTCAAGCTGAGTTTGCTTAAATGTCGATAGTTGATTGTTTAATTGGCGCTGACTGCTGGTCAGTTGCGAAATATCCGTTTCGAGTTCGGCCATTTCATCAAAACGACTTTCCACTTCCATCAGTTGCTGTTTCTGCTGCCATACCAGCCAAAGTGCACCAGCCCCGGGCAGCGTTATCACTATCGCTAAAATGATTAGCAGCGCCCACTTTACTGAAACTGTCTTTTTGGGTGTTTCTGAGACATTTTTTTCAGTTTTTTTGGCGGGCTTTTCGACCTGCTCAGATTTGCTGTTAGGCTCCATGATCTGATCCCATCTCTATAAGTCGCTGAATGATTGCACCATCACTGGCATCTAAACTGACATGCACCCGTTTGAATCCTTGTTGTACGGCAAAAGCCTTGATCCGTTCACTGACTACCAACAAAGGTTTTTGTAAAACCTGCGGGCAGCTAGCTGATAATAAATTTAACAGGTTTGTCACACCATTGGCACTGGTTGCTGTTAGCCAATCGGCTGAACAGGCTTGTTGTTGAAGTTCGGACGATACCGTGGGTAATTGTCGACGGTAAACTTCCAGATAACTAATCTTAGCACCTCTGGCACGCAAGGTATCTGCCATCAGCTCACGTCCTCCTTCCCCCGCACAATTACGACCTGCTGTTGAGTCATTTGTTGCCACTCGGGTAACTGCAGCAAACCTTCACTGCCGTTTGACAGTTCAGGTTGTAAATCCACCGTTAAACCGTTTTCCCGTAATGCCTGCGCAGTACCTTCACCTGCAGCAACCAATTTAACATGACCTGGAAATGGTTGCGGATTACCCTTCAGAAATTGTTCAACAGCGTTACGACTGACAAATACCAGCCAATTGGTTTGTTGCGGATTCCATTCGCCCCATTGTTTGACATCAATCGCCGTAATTTCAATAACCGGAAAGACGATGGCCTCTCCACCCTGCTGTTCGATGAGGTCGACCAGTCCATTCGACTGTCGAATTGGCCTTGTTACGAGAATCTTGCGGCCTTCCAATGCCAGAGCCGAGTGCTCAGGCATCATAAACATCAGCCAGAATTTTATCAGCGCCCTGGTTAAGTAACATCTCACCCAATGTTAAACCAAGTTGTTCGGATTCACTGGCCTTGCCACGAATTTCCTGCTGCAGCATTTCGGTGCCGTCTGGGCGCCCAACCAGCCCACGAACCCAGATATCATCACCATTTAAGATAGCGTAGCCACCGATTGGAACCTGACAGCCTCCCTTTAAGCGACGATTTAATGCCCGTTCAGCTTTGACAGTAATTGAGGTCAGCTCACAATTAAGCGGGGCAATTAATGCATTCATTTCGTCATCATTGATACGGGTTTCAATACCTAGTGCGCCCTGTCCAATCGCAGGCAAACTTTGCTCAGGGGTTAAAGCACTGCGAATACGCTCATCAAAACCCAGTCTTTCCAATCCGGCTTTGGCCAGAATAATCGCATCAAAATTACCCGCATCCAACTTGGCGAGGCGGGTATTTACATTGCCGCGCAACGGTACAATCTTCAAATCCGGTCGGTAGTGACGAAGCTGACATTCCCTGCGCAGGCTGGAAGTACCGACAACGGCACCTTCAGGTAAATCATCAACATTGTCATAATGATTAGAGACGAAAGCATCATGCGGATCATGGCGTTCACAAATAACCGGTAAATGCAGACCTTCCGGAAACTCCACCGGTACATCTTTCATCGAATGCACCGCTATATCGGCTTCACCGGCCAGCATGCTCTGTTCCAGTTCTTTGACAAACAAGCCTTTGCCGCCCACTTTGGCCAATGGGGTATCAAGAATGATATCGCCCTGGGTTTTAATACGAACCAGTTCGATATTCAGGTGTGGATGCAACGCCAACAAACTGTCACGGACAAACTCGGCCTGCCAGATGGCAAGGGGACTGCGACGGGTAGCAATTCGAACAGTACGCTGACTCATGAAACAAAAATCCACATTATAGTTAACAGTGTTGTCGATTCTAACATTTTCCCCTGCGGTTCCACGAACAGCCGCGTTATAATGCGGTCTTTTTCTGCCAGCAATCACAGGCCCGTGCCATGACCGCATCTGATAAAAAGCTTTCTTCCGCCCGTCTCACCCAGCCTACTAATAAGTTCGTTGAGGAATTCACTGCATCGGTGATGTTTGATAAACGCATGTATCAGCAGGATATTCAGGGTTCCGTCGCGCATGCCACTATGCTTTGTAAAGTGGGCGTTTTAACAGAAACTGAACGCGATCAAATCATCACTGGCTTGCAGCAGATTGAAAGCGAAATCGATAACGATCAGTTTGAATGGTCCATTGCACAGGAAGATGTGCATATGAATATCGAATCCAGACTAATCAAATTGATTGGCGAAGTCGGCAAAAAACTGCACACAGGTCGATCACGTAATGATCAGGTGGCAACCGATGTGCGTTTATATCTGCGCGATATGATTGTGCCTGTTCGCAGTGAATTACAGCGGCTGCGCTCTACCTTGCTGGATGTGGCTGAACGTGAATTCGATACCATTATGCCTGGCTTTACCCATCTGCAAACGGCGCAGCCTGTCACGTTTGGTCATCATATGCTGGCCTGGTTTGAGATGCTCAGCCGTGATCTGGAACGTCTGGATGACTGCACAAAACGGGTCAACAGCCTGCCATTAGGTGCTGCAGCACTCGCCGGGACAACCTTTCCGATTGATCGTGAATACACGGCTGAATTACTCGGTTTTGAGCGTATCTGCCGTAACTCACTGGATGCGGTCAGTGATCGCGATTTTGCCATTGAATTTAACAGCTTCGCCTCACTGCTAATGATGCACCTGTCGCGGTTCTCGGAAGAATTGATTATCTGGTCCTCGGCCCAGTTTGATTTTGTTGATCTGGGTGATGCCTTCTGTACCGGCTCATCAATCATGCCACAGAAGAAAAACCCTGATGTGCCGGAACTGGTTCGCGGTAAAACCAGCCGGGTTTACGGTAATCTGTTTAACCTGCTGACGCTGATGAAAAACCAGCCTTTGGCCTACAATAAAGATAATCAGGAAGATAAAGAACCGCTGTTTGACACCATCGACACATTGCTTGGCTCGTTACGTGTCTATGCCGATATGCTCGCAGTAATCACCGTCAAAAAAGACAACATGCGTCTGGCGGCTCTGAAAGGTTATGCGACCGCCACCGATCTGGCAGACTATCTGGTGCGTAAAGGTGTTGCTTTCCGTGATGCTCATGAAGTAGTTGGTTTGTCAGTAGCCTTTGCCATAAAACAGCAAAAAGATCTGTCGGCGTTAACACTGCAGGAACTGCAGCAATTCAGTGATCAGATCGGCGACGATGTATTTTCGGTATTAACGCTCGAAGGCTCGGTTGCCGCCCGTAATCATTTGGGTGGAACAGCGCCAGAACAAGTTAAAAAAGCTATTCAAATCGCCCGAAGCGAACTGTAAATCTACTGCCTGAACAGATGGACTAGTTCAGTATTCGCCTTTCAGTCATATGATCACTAATAATAATCAGACTGAAAGCGTTATACGATGATTAAGTTGAATATCATCATTTATCATCATCACTGATCGGTGTCTGACCCCAAATGGTCACATTAAAATCATTACTATTTTCGCTAATTGAATTGGCGAAACGCTGGCCTTGGCTGATTGCGGCGATTGGTTTTATTTCCGGTGTGGCCAGTTATTTTCTGGTGGAACGCAAAGAGTCACTGGCGCAGGTTATCGCTATCCTGATGTTGGTCAGCTGGGTGTTTCTGGTATTGGAAAACTGGCTGCGGGAAAGTTTTAAAAGCCGTTTTGGACTCAATATTCCACCCGCTTTAATGCATTACCTGACTCAATTAGTCCATCAGGAAAGTTTGTTTTTTGTGTTGCCGTTTTTTCTTGCCGTCACCACCTGGAATCACACTCAGGCAGGGTTTACCGCTTTATTGATTTTATGTGCTCTGATCTCGGTGATTGATCCGTTGTATTACAAACAACTGGCACCGCGTCGATCTTTATTTGTTATTTTTCATGCGCTGGCTTTATTCGCTGTATTACTGGTTGCTCTCCCCATCTTGCTACAGCTGACTACTGGTCAAAGCCTGGCGTTTGCTCTGATTGCTTCCCTGTTGTTCAGTCTGCCCAGTTTAGTGAAGTTTGTTGCCAATGGTCGCTGGTGGCGACGGCCGTTAATGACGTTAATGTTGGCCGCTTTAGCCGCTGGCTTGTGGCAAGTCCCCAGCTTAGTCCCACCCGCAGCATTGCGATTAACTGAATTTAATCTGGTACAACAGGTTGATCGTGAACAACGCACGCACAGCATTCATATTGATCGCCTTGATGTGCAATCCCTGAAACGCGATGGCATATATGCCTGGACAGCTATCCGCGCACCTCGCGGCTTGCAGGAAAAAATTCATCACCTGTGGATCCATAACGGTAAACAAGTCGATCGAATCACGCTGAATATCGAAGGCGGCAGTGAACAAGGCTATCGGGCCTGGACACAGAAATTGAATTTCCCAGAGGATCCGGTCGGTAAATGGCAGGTTAAAGTGGTCACAGACTCAGGACAGCTGATTGGTATAAAACGCTTTACCGTTGAAGCCAGCTTTGATGAACGGGAAAGTCTGCTTGAGCGTCTCAAACCGCCATTCTTTCAGGAGCCAATCGACGATCAGCAGAACATTGAAGATGCTGACGACATTCAACAACCGGAGAATACTGAAGGACAACAAAGCCTGTATGAGCGTCTAGCGCCGCAGTTTATTCAGGAGATGACCGAAAGTCAGGAGAACCCTGAAGAATCGGAAACTGTTCAAGAACAGGAGAGTACTAAAACACAGGAAAACACTGAAGAACCGGAAAACGCCCAAGAGCCAGAAATTGATGCTCAAATACAACACATCCCCGAAGATCTAAACAGCACTGAAGGGCATGAGAAATCTGAAGAACAGAATTAATCCTTACGATTGGCACCAATAAACGAAGCGACCATTAAAAATACTATCCAAACCATGAAACTGGGCAGCCAGATAGACCACCAGCCCTCTTCCAACGGCGAGGATGAAACAGGATCGATAAAAAAATAGGCATAAAGATTCAATGCCAGGTTAATCATTAAACCTATAATCCCGATATAACTTAATATCGAATCCAGTCTGATTTTCTTCATAAAAACTCCATGAATCAAATTCGAGATTAATTTAGCCACAAAACGACACAAGCAGATAAGCCAACCCAAGCCAGAATAAGCGCTTTTGTTGCTGCAAACCGTGGCCAGTAAGCCAATAAACCGACCCATAGCAGCGCTGCCACCGATAACAGGCCCAGCCAGACAACAATACCCACCACAACACCCCACATACTGATCGCTGGCCATAAGGAAACTATCAGCAACAAAGTGGAAGCGATTCGCAACTGACGAGCACGACTGGCAGATAATTTAGCTGTGCTTACTTGCGAATAGTGTCTCGACATCGCCAGACTTAACCCCGCCATACCGGCATAACATAATGCTGTGGCAAGCAACATCATCAACAACATTTGCATTACGCTGCCTCCGACTTGGTTTTATAACGGCTGGAACCTTGTATCGCGGCTTTATGTTGTTTGCTTTTCAGTATTTTGACGGAGCAAACGCCCAACACACCGAACAACACGACGGTTAATTCCAAGCCGACATTCAGCCAGTCACCCTCAATGAAATGGCTGATTAAATGGTGTCCTGTCGTCAGCCAGTTGAGGATGGGCAGTAATAAACATAACGCAGCAAATAAGGATAATTGCTCTATCCAGGCACGAGAAGCGGGTCGTAAAGCCGCATGTAATAAGCTGCCCAGCCAGATAAAAAAGAATAGTTTTATTTCCCAGCTGGCGCGCTCAGGCACATCCAATGGCAACAGCCGGTTTATCCAAAAATACGCGACACAGGCGACCATTAATCCGCTAATAGCGCTGATATTCAGGACTTCAATAGCCCGGTAGACCTTTGGCGTTTGCGCCCCAAATTCGTTCAAGGATTTTTGCCGACGTTTCACCATAAACAAAATGGCGCCGGTCGCCATCATGATGGTGCCCGCCATGCCCAAAATAAAATAAATCCAGCGCACGGTATAACCACCAAAATTGGCAAAATGTAAGGTCCGCATAATACGTTGTGCGGCAAAGGCATTACTTTTATCAAATGTATCCGGTGCTTCAATATGAATCATTTCACCTGTTACCGCATCAAAAATAACCTGCCCGGCACTCAAAAAGAGTAACCGTCCATTATTTTTCTCCTGCTCAAACAAGCCAAAGACTTTAGCAACCGCACTACTGTCACCGGGGTGCTCTACATTAATAAAACTACCCGGTTTCTCCATTAACGCTTCGCCCTGTTTAAACAGCTCAGTCAACGATAGAACATCCGCTTCAATACCGGTCTCTGGTCGATGCTCCGGCTGATTGAACACTTCGGCAAAGAAACTCTGTGGTTTGTCATAATTGGCCAATACCCCGGCTGGCATATAGATCGACACAAAGATCACCAGCCCGCTGTAGGCAATCATCAATTGAAATGGCAACGATAAAACCGAAGAGGCATTATGTGCATCGAGCCAGCTGCGCTGGCCTTTACCCGAGCGAAAGGTAAAAAAATCTTTGAAGATACGTTTATGAATAATGATACCGCTGACCAAAGCCACCAGCATGATCATGGTAAAAAATCCCACCAGCCAGATACCGGTCATACCAGCATGAAACTCAAAATGCATATGCACAAAGTGATGACCGCCCTGAGTCTCACGCTGTTGCTGATCAGGAATTATTTCACCAGTGACAGGATGTAACCGGCGCTGCTGAATTTCGGCATTGTCATCTTCCCAGGATAATCCAATTGCTGGATCGGCCTCACTGGGCAACCGTATGCGCCAAAAATGGCTTTGGGGCGCGGCATTTCGTAGAAAGTTTTCAGCTTGTGTTACTGCGGTCAGGCGTTGCTCTTGAGTACTGGTTTCGGGATCAAATTCACCGATTAATGCTCGCTCAGGCGTCATCCAATGGGTAATGGCATCATCAAACACACCAATAGTGCCGGTCAGAAAAATGGCGAATAATGCCCAACTGGCAACTAAACTGCCCCAGGTATGCAACCAGGCCATCGTTTGACGAAAACGTCCCTGCTCAAGGCTTACATCCGTCGATTTGCTCATCGTAACCACTCCGTTAACAGCAAACCCAAGCCGCCAATAATCACTGTTGCACCTATCATTCCTATCCAGGCACGTTTGGCATTTTTAACCGCAAATATCCATATGACCGCGGCGGTGTACACAGCAAAGCTCAGTAATGCACTGGTAATCACAGCATCGGCACGGGATAAAGGCAGAATGGCGGCAATCAAAATCATCACTGCCGAGGTTAATAAATAGCCACCTAATGTTGCGGCCAGCACCAGCGAAAAGATTCGGCCAGAGTAAGACAGGGTCATATTGGGGTGTTCCATACACGGTTTTTAGCTAGGATCTAATGATAAAAGATCAGAAAATTTCACTGACTTATTTAATGTCGAATAACAACTCTTAAAGGCCCATTTATCAGGAAGAGTAGTTTTTTAACATGCGATATTAATGAGATAGATTATCGTTTGCATTCGTAATTAACAAGTCTCGCTTTTACGGTGCCTTATTAAAAATGCTTTGAAGTACGACCAGAAAACAGTTTTACTCAGGGCTTGTTTATCTTTCATCTCCGCCTCTGTTGTGAGCTGAAAAAGCGTCAATCAAGGCACGAGGAGCGATTTTTAGTAATTCTAAATAAGCGACGAGCAAAGCTTCCGCATCCTGCTCACGCCCCTGACCTACATCCATGTAGGCCACGCAGAGTGGCGCTTTTTCAGTCACAACCCGAAGGGCTGGGACTGTTTTTACGACCGCCTGAGTTGTCAATCACTTTTGTAGGAAGGCTACACGGCGTGCTTTCCGCCTTGTCGGACACAAAAATAGCCGCCAGCAGAGGGGGATATGAAAGATAAACAAGCCCTAGCAATGACATTGAGTAAAACCTCAACGACAACGTAATTAATGCTGCTCGACAAGAATTAGTGCGCCAGCTGACAAGAAGAAACCTCACCCTCAGGAACATAATATCTGCACGTGCCGCACTGCCGGGGCACCTCCGACATCAAGCAGTTATCCGAGGGGATTCATCATGACAGAACATATTTGTACTCCAGGTTGCACACACGGCATCACCGAAGAAAATAAAAAAGACGTGGTAGAAGAATTTGATACTGCGCGACGTTCATTTATCCGTAACGCTTTTGTTGGCGGTGGTGCCGCCTCTCTCGGCGCTATGGGCGTGACCATGTCGCCCATGAGCTTTGCCGCTGGCGCTAATACTCCCATCGATGCTGACACACCCGGCCAGATGCACTATTACATTCCGGCCACACCGGAAACGGTTCTCTGGGGTTATTTCAGCAAGAATGCCAAGCCTACCGTTGAAATAGAGTCCGGTGATTTTGTCACCATGGAAACACTCACCCATCATGCCAACGATGATGCAGAACGGATGGTAAAAGGTGACCCCGGTGCTGAAAGTATTTTTCATTGGGATGCTCAAGGCAAAGGTGTCGACCGACGTGGTGCTGGCCCGATGGATGCGAAGATTGGTGCCGGCGGTGGAGCCGGCGTGCATATTTGTACCGGACCAGTACGAATAAAAGGCGCTCAGCCGGGTGATATTCTTGAAGTTCGGATTGTCGATGTTGCTCCCAGACCCAGTGGAAACCCTGATTACAAAGGCAAGACTTTTGGCAGTAATGCTGCTGCCTGGTGGGGTTTTCATTACGGCGATATGCTTACCGAACCGAAAAAACGGGAAGTCGTTACCATCTACGAAGTCGATGCAACGGGTGAGCGTAACTGGGCCAAAGCCGTCTACAACTATCGTTGGACACCACAAACTGACCCCTTCGGCGTGGTTCATCCGACTATCGATTATCCGGGGGTGCCAGTCGATCACAGCACCATCACCAAGAAGGAAAATATTCTGCGTGATATCCGTATTCCGATCCGTCCTCACTTTGGCACCATTGGCCTCGCTCCCGCAGAAGCCGATATGGTGAACTCGATTCCGCCCAACTACACCGGCGGCAATATCGACAACTGGCGGATTGGCAAAGGTGCGAAGATTTATTTTCCGGTCGCAGTGGATGGCGGCATGTTCTCAGTGGGTGATCCACATGCATCACAGGGTGACTCTGAGTTGTGCGGTACCGCCATTGAGTGCTCTTTAACAGGGACTTTCCAGTTTATCTTGCACAAAAAAGCTGACTTGCCCGGCACCTCGTTGGCTGAACTCAATTACCCCTTGCTGGAAACCCAGGATGACTGGGTGTTACATGGCTTTAGCTATGCCAATTATCTGGCTGAACTGGGCCCCAATGCTCAGGATGATATTTACAGCAAATCTTCGGTTGATAAAGCTTTACGCGATGCCTATCGCAAGATGCGACACTTTTTAATGACCACTCAGCATCTGGATGAAGATGAAGCGATATCACTGATGACGGTGGCGGTCGACTTTGGTATCACTCAAGTGGTGGATGGCAACTGGGGCGTGCATGCGATCCTGAAAAAATCCATGTTCCCGGCGCGTAACTAGAGTCGGTTTATCTTCTAAATACCCTCGTTAATAGTTATGGCATAACACTTGCGAAAGGATGCTTCAGTATTCAAGGAATAAGACACGACCGTGACTGACCTGAAACGCTTTTCTGCCAGTGCTATACCCGCAGAGCTACGCCAGCCGGCCTGGAATGAAATACTTTCCAGGCTCGGGCTGGCGAGTGATGCTGCAAGCTCCATTCGTAATGACGACAGTGGCCATATGGCACTGTCCGTCTCGGCACGCGACTCAGTATTTGTTCAACTCACCGCAGCTCCACAGATTCTTTCACCCATAACTGCCAAAGCAACTCAACCGTTACAAGGCACTGTATTGGTGCTCGCCTTGCTTGATGGCACCGCGCAGGTGCTGGATGCCGATCAAACAGTTAAATTACGTTCAGGCGACATCATGTTGCTGGATCCTACTCAATCCTGGCGACTGGCTTTGCAAACTCGTTTTCGCATCATGCTAATCAAATTAGAGTCATCCAGCTTTCTGCTCAGGTTGGTTCGTAGCGGACGACAGGAAGCGAACCGCATCAGCACACAACAAGGTATCGGCGCATTATGCTTGAACATGCTGCAATCACTGACCGAACAGTTGCCCCATGTGGATCACAATGAGCTACCCGCATTAGAAGTAACGCTGGCCGAGTTACTGGTAGCCTGTCTTTCCCATAGACAATCTGCTGCCAATGAAGAAGCTACTGATGTGCAATTGGCCCATTTGCGTCGGGTGTGCAGAACGGTGGATTCACGGCTGGACGATCCGGATCTGAATATTGAGCAAATCGCTGCACAGGAAGGTTTATCCGCCAGATACTTACAAAAACTGTTCAAAAACAGTGGCACAACGTTCAGTGAATATCTGAAGAGCCGCCGAATACAGCATTGCTGTATTGATCTGGCTAACCCTGCCCTTGCCCAGTTCAGTATTGCCCAGCTGTGCTACCGCTGGGGGTTTAATGACGCCGCAAACTTCAGCCGTACCTTTTCACAGTTTATGGGCATGTCACCGAAAAGCTATCGTTCTGCACCGCCACAGGATCTGCATGAACAGCTTCGCCGTGGCTGTCCGCAAACAAAACCGTCAGCTCGTTCAATTACCGCCGATCCGCAATCCTTTTTGCAGGATGATGACATTCAAAAACGACGCAGACCATTTCAGGAAGTATTGGATGATCATGCTAAATATGCGTTGTCGTTGCGACTCGCCCCGAAACGGGTTTCCGACCAAGATAACACTACGTCTTCACAAACCGACACTCACTCTTCTCGACAATATTACCTGCCAGTGTCCGATAAAACCGTTCACTGGGGCTATTTCAGTAATGCGATCAAACCGGTATTAACCGTTCGCTCCGGTGATATTGTAACGATTGAAACCTTATCCCAGCATGCGTCTGATGACTGCGAACGCATGATTGACGGAGATGCCGGAGCACAAAGCGTTTTTCACTGGACTAGTACAACAAAGAACGTTGACCGGCGGGGTGCCGGGCCGATGGATGCCACGATATTCGGCCGCGGTGCCGGAGAGGGCTTTGGGGTACATATTTGTACCGGGCCGGTGTATGTCACCGATGCTGAACCCGGTGATGTGCTGGAAATACGCATTTTGGATATTCAACCACGACTCAGTTGCAGCCCGAAGCATCAAGGTAAACACTTTGGTAGCAATGCCGCCACCTGGTGGGGCTTTCAATATGACGATCTGCTCACCGAACCGAAAAAGCGTGAAGTAGTGACCGTATACGAAGTACACCAACACACCCATCCACCGCATGCCAAGGCGATTTATAACTTTCGCTGGACCCCACAAACCGATCCTTACGGCATTGTGCACCCAACCATTGATTACCCTGGCATACCGGTTGATCACTCTAGTATCGACAAGCAGTTCGGTATTCTCGACAAAGCCGTTATTCCGGTCAGACCGCATTTTGGCGTCATGGCCGTCGCCCCGCGTGAGACCGGTATGATTGATTCTATTCCACCCAGCTATTTTGGTGGCAATATGGATAACTGGCGGGCGGGCAAAGGCACCAAATTATTTCTGCCCGTCGCCACAACTGGGGCTCTATTTTCGGTCGGTGATCCACATGCTTCACAAGGTGATTCGGAATTATGTGGCACCGCTATCGAGTGTTCTTTAACCGGTGTGTTTCAATTGGTGTTACACAAACAACGTGATTTAAAAGGCAGCTTTATGGATGGCCTAAGTCATCCATTTCTGGAAACACCGGATGAATGGGTATTACAGGGCATGAGTTTCTCCGACTATCAGGCCGAGCTCGGCCCGAATGCCCAAACGCAAGTGTATAAAAACTCCTCTATGGAAGCCGCCATGCGTGACGCTTTCAGAAAAGCCCGTCACTACCTAATGAAAGAACATGAGCTTAGTGAAGATGAAGCAATTTCACTGATTTCGGTAGCGGTGGATTTTGGTATTACCCAGGTTGTGGATGGCAATCTGGGTGTGCATGCGATTATCCGCAAGGCTATTTTTCCAGACTATAACGCTGATTAAAAATACTTATTAATTGCCTTTTCTCAGACAATTCGAACGCGCTCTCCTCATTCACCTTCCCCATTAAAATTCTTTGTAACCTGTAAACACTGTCTGATGCTAATTCTGAATTTTGTGACGCAGTTCACTTTACTTAGGTTAATGCGATTAGTTAGGTCCGGCGCAGAATGGTCAGGGCCTAATGATCTTTCATAGCCGCCTCTGTTGTGACTGAAAATGCACCACACAGGCGCGAGGAATGAAGTTTAGTCATTCTAAATAAATGACGAGCAACGTGAAGTGGTGGCAATGAAAGA
The DNA here is from genome assembly GCF_056863975.1 of Methylophaga sp. F7. Taxonomy (NCBI): domain Bacteria; kingdom Pseudomonadati; phylum Pseudomonadota; class Gammaproteobacteria; order Thiotrichales; family Piscirickettsiaceae; genus Methylophaga; species Methylophaga sp. F7. Next base: position 16,987 of record NZ_CM166511.1, read on the forward strand.
TCAATAGGCCCTTGCCAATCGCGAAATTTCTCGCGACACACCCCTCTACACCAAAAAAATCAAGGAGAAGTCATGGACAAAACCGATCCGAAAACAAACCGAGGTAATGGTGGCGAACCCCATCAGCAAGCTACCGGAAATACCTCAACACTCACCACCCAGCAAGGCGGCCCGATTGCCGACGATCAGAATTCATTAAGAGCTGGCGCTCGTGGTCCAGGTTTAATCGAAGACCACATCATGCGCGAAAAGATTTTCCATTTCGATCATGAACGTATTCCAGAACGAGTGGTGCATGCCCGTGGTTTTGGTGCTCACGGCTATTTCGAAACCACCGAATCGCTCGAAGATGTCACCTCTGCTGATATTTTCCAGCGTAAAGGTGAAAGAACCCCGGCCTTTGTGCGTTTCTCAACCGTTGCCGGCAGTAAGGGTTCAGCCGATCTGGCCCGCGATGTGCGTGGCTTTGCCGTCAAGCTCTATACCAAAGAAGGTAACTGGGACATCGTGGGTAACAATATCCCGGTGTTTTTTATTCAGGATGCAATGAAATTTCCTGATTTGGTTCACGCCGTCAAAGAAGAACCTGATCGCGGATTTCCACAGGCCCAATCGGCCCACGATAATTTCTGGGATTTTGCGACTTTGATGCCGGAAAGCATGCATATGCTGATGTGGCAAATGTCCGATCGTACGATTCCACGCTCATTCCGTTTTATGGAAGGCTTTGGCGTACACAGCTTTAGACTGGTAGATAAAAACGGCAAGTCCCAGTTTGTTAAATTTCACTGGAAGCCAAAGCAAGGCTTGCAGTCTGTTTTATGGGATGAAGCGTTAAAAATCAATGGTGCCGATCCGGATTTCCATCGTCGTGATTTATGGAATGCCATTACTCAGGGAGATTACCCTGAGTGGGAACTGGGACTGCAGATTTTCGATGAGGAATTTGCTGAGAAATTTGAGTTTGATGTGTTGGATGCCACCAAGCTTATCCCTGAAGAACAGGTGCCGATTCGCATTGTCGGTCGACTAGTGCTGGATCGGGTTGTCAGTAACTTTTTTGCTGAAACCGAACAGGTGGCATTCTGCACCCAGAATATCGTCAAAGGTATTGATCATTCAAATGATCCTTTGCTGCAGGGCAGAAACTTTTCCTATCTCGATACGCAGTTAAAGCGTCTGGGTGGACCCAATTTCACCCACATTCCAATCAACGCGCCGAAATGTCCGATGCATCATTTCCAGCAGGATGGTCATATGGCAATGAGCAATCCTACCGGACGGGCCAACTATGAACCGAATAGCTGGGGCGAAGAAGAAGGCGGTCCACGTGAATGTCCGGTAAAAGGTTTTGAAAGTTATCCAGAAGATGTATCTGGTCCAAAAGTCCGTGAACGTTCTGAAACCTTTGCTGATCACTACAGCCAGGCCAGGCAGTTTTATATAAGCCAGACTGAAACGGAACAGCAGCATATTATCAATGCATTTTCATTTGAGCTCAGTAAAGTCAAAACACCGGCGATCCGTAAACGCATGGTTAGTCATCTGCTGAATATTGATCAACAACTAGCCGAAAAAGTTGCTGAAAAATTGGGCATCAATCCGTTGCCGGAACCGGCTGATGCAGCGATGCCAACAAGGGATGATTTGCCAGCTTCTGACAAGTTAAGCATTCTCAAAAATGGCCCGAATAGCTTTAAAGGCCGTAAAGTTGGTGTCTTGATGACCGATGGATTTGATGCTGATATTTTCAAATCGCTGGAGAAATCACTTAAAGCAGAAGGGGCAATGTTTGAAGTTGTTGCGCCACATACCGGTGAAATAACCAGCAGTGCTGGTGACAGCATCAAGGTTGATGAAAAGGTTGATGGCGGACCTTCCGTGTTATTTGATGCCATTGTGATTTTGCCTGGTAGCGACGGTGTGAAAATGCTGGCAGAAATGCCACCAGCATTAACCTTTGTCAGTGATGCCTTTAATCACATGAAATTTATTGGCTACGGTGAAGATGCCATGCCGCTTTTGAAAAAGGCCGGTATCAGTGAGATGTTGGATGAAGGCTGCCTGCAATTGACCAATACTAAAACGACGGACGAATTTACCCAAAACTGTCGTGATATTCGGTTTTGGCAACGTGCTGATTAGTTGTTTTTTATGATGAAATAACCAGTTGAATCAGGTCACCCGTTTGAATGTTCAGACGGGTGATTTTGCGTTAGCTTGGATTTCATCTAAAACGTCTTAGAAGGAGAGCATCATGATCGCCAAACGCTATTCCTATACGCTGATTTTTGTTGTTTTAGTGGTTATCGCTTTAATCATTCTGCGCATGCAATTGCCTTCAATGGTGAAAGATTACTTGAATGGCAAACTCGCGGATATGGGTGATTATCAGGGAGAAATCGCTAATGTCGACATTCATCTGTGGCGTGGCGCCTACTCTGTTCATCAACTGGAAATCACTAAAAAAGACCAACCTTCGGTGGAATTTTTTAATGCCGAAACCATAGATACTTCTGTCAGCTGGGCATCTTTATTCAAAGGCAAAGTGGTCGCAGATGTTGATTTGATAAATGCCGAAATCCATCTGGTCGATGACGAAGCAGAAGACCAGCCTGAAGAAGAATCCACCTGGCGTCAGACCGTTCAGGAAATTATTCCATTACAAATTGATCGATTAAATATTGATAATGGTGAAATTCATTTTCATAACTTTACCTCTGATCCCCAAGTACATCTGGTTTTTTACCAATTAGACGGTGAAATAACCAACCTAAGTAATGCTGAACGAAGAGATGGACTGAAATTCGCTAATTTTGATATTCAGGGGCAAGTGTTAGATAGCGCTTCGGCTAGACTGGATGGCCGCCTGGATCCCTTAGGCGATTTTCATAATTTTGAACTCAAGTTAAAAATCACCGGTATAAACCTGACAAAACTCAATGAAGTCTCTGAAGCTTATGGTAATTTTAATTTCAAATCAGGTAACGGTGATTTTGTGATGGAATTGCAGGCTGAGGAGGCTCAATTAACCGGCTATGCAAAACCCGTTCTGGATAATGTTGAAATCTTTGATTTGGAAGAAGATCTGCAAGATGGCGTTTTCAGTGCAACCTGGCAAGCCATTGTCGGTGCTTTTGGCCAGATATTCCGCAACGATCCCAAAAACCGTATAGCCACCGAAGTTGAGATACGTGGCAATCTGGATGACCCAGATGTCAGTGCCTGGCAGGCCTTTCTCGCCATTCTGGAAAATGCTTTTGTAGACGCATTCGAAAGTGATTTTGATCGTGAGACTGGTTCCGAATCATCTCCATCCCAAGACACAACATCTCAACCTGAATCTGGTTCTAAGTCCGAATCCAAATCAGAAACTGAAACCGATGCTGTTAATTGTCAGCTTCGGCCAATGTGGGATAAATGCGACTAAGTGACCAAATAACAGTAACGTTGTTTGAAATCAGTTGTTTCGAATAGCAGCCACTAATTCCGACTTGCTCATCTTGCTACGTCCCTTAATATTTAGCTGACTGGCCCGGTTATACAGCTCCTGTTTTGTCCGAGACTCCAAAGGGCTATTAGGATTGCCAGTACCCTGAGAAGTTTTTCTGGGGGTACGGCCTTCCTCACGACGTTGCTTATTGACGGTGCGAGCCGCAATTTCTTCAGCTTTATCGGTCTTTTTACCGCTTTTTTTCTGCTGATCCTTGATATGCTCATATTGACGTTCATCTTTATCTGTCCACTCGGCAACCATAAATAGTCCTCCTGTTTACAGTATTAAAAAGTCACATCCCACAGTAGCAATGCTATTGCTACCTTGCCAATATCCTAGGTTAAAGTAACCGAATCCGTGGGAGCGCCAAACTTGATAACAAGATGGTGAATGAATAAATTACAGAGATAGCCTTGCTCGCTGGTGGCTTTCAAAGGTCTACAAAACATAGGGCAATAATGCTTATAGACATACAAAATATGTCTGCATGAGGAAGCTAACATTTTCTTTCAAATAACAAAAAGGCCCTGCCTGGCATCAGCCAAGGCCCTTATTCTCTGCTTTTTTGGTTCAGTCAACTCCAGAAAAATTTCTTTGCCGAATGTGATCGCCATTTGATATCTTCTCATCGTTAGCTGCTTTGAGTGATTCAAAAGCCAACTCCCCTGAAAGTTGGTTAAAACGTTGTTGTAATTGCTCCAGTTGTTGCCAGGCCCATTGATTTTCCGGCCGTTTCAATAACCAGCTTTGCCAGTCCTGCCGGGTGTGATCGGTATTAGATTCAGCAGTGAGTTCTGCATACCACTGAGCAGCTTCTGCCAGTGCTTGCTGTTGTTGAGGCGTCAAACCTGCTGAAGAAGCGTTCATGCGTCTAACTGTTCATATAACGAAAATAACAGGCAATGCTGCGTGGCTTTGGCCATATATTTTTTGACCGAGCTTTCTGATAGCCCCATTTCTTCAGCAATTTCACGATAAGTCATGCCTTTAAGCTGGGACATTAGAAAAGCAGTTTTCACCTTTACACCCAAACCATCCAGCATGGCATCAATGCGATATAGCGTTTCCAGTACAATCATGCTCTGCTCTGCCGAGATGACTTCCTGTTCCGGTTGCTGCATTAAGGCCTGCAGGTAAGATTGTTCTATCGTGCGTCGACGGAAATGGTCGATCATCACCCGCTTTGCTACCGTTACCAGATAACTGCGAGGTTCACGAATAGCCTCAATTTTGCCATTAAAATCCGGGGCTGATAGCAATCTTACAAACGTATCCTGCGCCAAATCGGCCGCCTGATACGAACAGCTCAAACGCTCACGTAACCAGCTCTGTAACCAGCTGAAATTATTTTGATAGAGTTTTTCCAGGCTCTCTGTACGAGGTGGTGACAATGGCGCATTCATAATTATTACTTACAACCGTTAATGATAATGATTATCAGTTGCATTCTAAGATAATTAATAATTAAGAGCAATTCATAGAAACTATCTTATTTTTAGTTGCGTGAAATAATAATTAAATATATCTCGGCCTTAACGATCCAGCCATTGTCGTAACAAATTATTACGTACTCGGGAAAGCCGATCATATTGTTCTGTTTTACCGTTTTGATTGAACTCTTGACGGAGCGACTGCTCCATATCAAACAGAATCTCCCGTCGATTAGGATTACGTATCCGACTGGTGACCCAACCAACAATAACCAGTCTTTCACCATCATTAACTTCATTAACGCGATGCAGATATGTAGAGGGATATAACAGTAAATCACCCGCATCCAGTTTCCAGCTACGTTCACCGCTGCTGTCTTCTAACACTAGTTCGCCGCCCTGATACTGGGTTTGATCGGATAAGAATAAGGTGAATGAAATATCCGTACGCTGATTGTTTATCAATGCTTCATCGACATGGGTGCCATATCGCATACCTGACTGATAACGGCTTATTAAGAGACGAACGAATTGTTGTGGATAGGTGCTCTGCACAAATAAATCATTGGCTAAAAGGCGTTGTTCCACCAGCTTTAAAATGCCAGAAATTTCCGCCATATCTGCCTGCTGATTTTGCTTTACTTGGAGGGCGGCCCGGCCCGCTGTGCTCAATCCGTCATGGAACGAGACATCCTTAAGCGTTGCCTTTATCGCTTCAAGATCAACTTCTGATAAACATTGTGAGAGATGCAGGATCATATTGAGAATGAGACTCATTTATGGCAAAGTAGATAACTTATCATAACGCCACTCAGAGAGACAGACTATGCAAGAAAATCGTAAAAAATGGGTAAGCCTTGGGGTTGCACTAGCCAGTGGAATCAGTTTGAACACCACCGCAGCAGATATATCACATGATATGCATTTCACCAATGAAAATTTCACGCTGGCTGCGGCTGGTGAAGGCGAAGGTGGTGGTGTCACCGAGACTGATCTGAAGACTAATGATGTCGCTTTTTTAACGCGTTTGGGTCTGATTCGTGGTCATTTGTTAGTAGGTTATGAGTTATATAAAAAAGGCCAGGTCGATATGGCTATCACCCATATGAAACATCCACGCGATGAACTGTATGCGGGTCTGGTGCCATCAATAGAATATCGTGGTGGTGAACGCTTTGATGATGCATTAAGCAATCTGGCCGACAAAGTGACCAGCAAAGCACCTCAAGCTGAAGTGGATGAAGCCTACCAACAGCTTGAAGCCGGCATTAAAGCCGCTGAAGCAGTAGCAAAACCGGATTTAAAAAATACCCTGCAAAGTATTAAAGATTTGATTCGCACAGCAGGTGAAGAATATGCACTGGGCGTAGAAAACGGCAAACTCATTAATCTGCATGAATATCAAGATGCTTATGGCTTTACCCAAATCGCCAAACGTCGACTTGAACAACTTCCCGAAGCAACACGCAACGAGTCAACCGATACAGTTGAACAGGTTGAAGGCTATCTGGAAGAACTGGCCGGTTTATGGCCTAGCATCGCCCCTAAAGGTGATGTTGATGGAGATGCATCCAAGCTTTATGGCGCGGCAGCTCGGATTGAAATAGCTGCCTTAGGACTGTAATAAAACAATCCTCGTTCTAAGTCTGAGCTCAGCACAAACTTAGAACGAGGCATTACTCTAACGCCATTTACCGATGACCTGTTGCCGCCAGCTTAGCGGCAATATAATCGCTGTGCTCGACATGCAACAGGTTACTGATTCGTCGAATAACGTGTTGCTCTATCTGATGGATTTCCTGATCAGCGTTGGCCAGTTGCCAGAGGATATGAATTAATTCAACTTTCTTTTTCTGACTATAGCGATGATTGATTTCCGAGGTAAAGGCAAAATAATCTGTAGCAGATTTGTGTGCCTTTTCGGCTTCAGCAAGCAGACTTTTGGCAGCATCTTTATCGAGAGAAAAACGTTTCTGCAAAATAGATAGCAACATATCCCGCTCTTCATCTTTAAAATGATAATCAGCAGCAATGACTTCTATCATTAACGCAGCGGCTGCAAGTTTCACCGATAAATGTGCAGCATCACCGGTATCGTGATCCTCGAGCAATTCTCGCTGTAAAAGTTGTTTGAGTTTATCGAGCATAGGTTTCTCCTGTACTGAAGTGACAGATTAATCACGCAGCAGTTCTTAAGGATTATTTTGTCGAGTGTAAAATCACAGCCGCCTGATAACGGGGTTTTCCATAACCTAACATGCGATTGAACTCTTTATGAGTCACCGGAACGTAGAAGCTGTCGGTGAGGGTTTTGTCATCATCCCAATCAATATCTGGATCATGAAAATAGACAAAGGTATCTGAAATCGATACCAGCACCACCCAATGCGGTGATTTGTTCTGATTTAGTCGGTAAGAGCTAATCAACACTACTGCCAGTGCGCCCTGGTTCAGATAATCACGTAGTAAATTCACATCGATTTGGCGCATCTGCTGTTCAACTTCCGAGGTTTCCAGTTGTCGCATAAAATCCAGGTGCACACATTCCATCACGGCTTTTTTATCTTCACTACGAACGCCATTTACAAACGGCACATCATCACTATTGGTGATTAACGTAGTGTTGAAATAACGTCGCCATGCCGCCAACGCCAGTCCCTGTGCACTACAGCCGCCATGTCCGGAAGTCATAAATATGGTGGTAGCTTCACGCCATAACTGTAATTCCAGGCCACGATCCAGATGCATCACCGGTTGCAGCGTTTTCATGGCCATCATCAAACTGGCCGGACCACAGGTAAAGTCCGTACTTTGTGAATAATGAAATACCTGCTGATGCAGTTCTTCCGGTTGTGGCTGCAACACCTTCATCATACGTAGGGCGTTGGCATGATCCTCATAGTAGTCAGTGACGATTTCAAACTGGTGATAGCCGAGGCTTTCATAAAGTTTAATTGCACCAGCATTATCGGGCCGCACTTCCAGACGAATAAAACTGCGGCCAGCTGTCAATGCAGCCTGCTCCGCTTCACGCATCAACGCCCGGGCAATTTTCTGATTACGATATTCAGGTAAAACCGCCAGCGAATAGATGCGCCCCAGCGAAGTGCCCCGGGCATATAACAACAGCACATAGCCCATCAATTTTTGTTGCTGCTCAGCGACCAGTAATAAGGCATTAGCCTTGTTGATCATCCATTTAAAACTACGACGAGAGAGTTGATCGCTATCAAAACAGATATTTTCGATATCCAGCAGTGCATCTACATCAGCTAAAGTGGCCGCACGACGAATTCGTCTGTTGATTAACTGCCATTTGCATTAGTGGTCAAACCCTCCAGGGCCATTTCGATGACCTGGCGCCCGCGAAACAATACCAGCTCTTGCCATTGGGTCTCATCAGGACAGAAAAAATCCTGCATTGCGTGTTTAATATCCAGCGTTTTCTGATCAGACCAATCGATTTTACCGGACTGTTGTAACTGTTGATCTGCAAACAGTACTTTAAGCATTTGTTGATTGCTAAAAGTACCAAATTCAAGTGTCAGAAAACACACATTATCCCCTTGCTGATGCCAGAAGTAATCATGCAAACCGTACTTTACACCAGAAGTTGAGGTGCCGAGAGCCGGTTCGGTCACTGTCGGGCCAAATAATTGCCGCGCTTTTTTCTGACCGGCAGTTTCTGGGAGATGATCACAGATTAATTCGCCATATCCATAAGGCCCGAGTCCACTATGAATATCTATGACAATAACATTATCGCGTTTTTCCGGTTTAAGTTGTGCGACCAGCTCTTCAATGGTTTGACGTGACCAACTGGCTTTTTCGCCACCGAAATAAAGCGCATCGGCTTTGCTGTATTGGCCTTGGCTGAGCTTATCAAACTGCTCACGTTGCTCCCCAACTAAATCGACTGCGTCCTTTTGCTTACTGAGCTTTTCCCATATCGCTATCGCATCAGCAGAGTCTGGAAGTTTGGCATTAAAATCAACAAAGTTACGGTTGATATCGATACCTTCGTGGTCATTTCGGCTAGCACAGGCAAATCCCCAGGGATTTAATGCATGCACCATAACAACACACACATCGGCGGGTAAACGTCGGTGACGTCCCACAAAATCAGATTGAATTGCTGAGCCTACTCCACCCTCAACACCATGAACGCCTGAAACCAGTACCAGAATATTTTTTGCTTTAGGACTGCCAGCCCAGGCAATATCACAAAACAAACGTTCGTTTTTTGGCCCGCGAACCGGGTGAATAATATTATTGACCCGTTCGACAATGGAGCTTGTTTCCACTGCTGATATGAACTTGTCACGTGCACCAGCATAGCGCTGAGAAAAAACACTCAGAACGGCATCTGCATACATGGCAACAACTCTCCTGTAGATGAAAATTCGGCGAAGAATAGGCGACTTTCATGATTTTGACCAGATAATCAGCATAGTGGCAAAAATATTTATCACAACCATGACACAATCACTTTATGATGCACAAATCGTCTGACTAAATTGATTAGGAGCAACGCTAAAGTCATATGACTAACCATTTGATAATTCTTGAAAATATCGAAGACTGGGCACCTTACTTCCCAAGCGCGCAGGTCATCGCAGTGGATGATTATCTGCAAACCCCCTCCCCCAGTGCGAGTGAGCGTGCGCAAATTATTAACCTCTGTCACGGCCTTGAATATTTAAGTCCCGGCTATTACTGCTCAATGGTAGCTGAAGCACGTGGTCATCGGGTGATGCCGAGTTTGCGCACCATTAATGACTTATCCCGTAAAAGTCTTTATGCCTACGATTTATCGGATTTTGGTACGCACCTGGATAAAGTCATTGCGGCCAGTGATAAACAATCTGAAACCAGTTTTAAGCTGAAAGTATTCTTTGGCCAATGTGAATTTAAAGGCCTGCAGAAGCTGGCAAGACAGATTTTTGAACAGTATCCCTGTCCTATCATCGAAATCGAGTTCAGCCACAAAGGGCACTGGTTAATTTCTGCCATCAAGGCTGCTCCGCTTAATCAGCTCACTGACAGTGAGCAGGATAACTTCGCCAATGCTTTGGATGCATTCAGTCATAAGTTATGGCGCAAACCTTCAAAGCGTCGCCAATACCGATATGACATGGCCATTCTCCACAACCCCGATGAAAAAATGCCGCCCAGTGATGCCACGGCATTAAAACGCTTTATCGCCAGTGGTAAACGTATCGGTATTGATGTCGAGCTGATCACGCCGCGTGACTATATCCGTATTGCCGAATATGACGCTTTATTTATCCGTGAGACCACAGCGATTCATAATCACACGTACAAATTTGCCCGGCGGGCGGAAAGTGAAGGATTGGTCGTAATTGATGATCCGACTTCAATCATTCGCTGTACCAACAAGATCTACCTGAAAGAGCTGCTGGAAAAGCATAACTTGCCGATGCCGGAATCACATTTGCTCTATCGAAACGATAAAACCGGTCTGGAAAAAATTTGTGCTGAAGCGACTTTCCCTTTGGTAATGAAGATTCCTGATGGCGCTTTTTCCAAAGGTGTTATCAAGGTGAATAATGCCGATGAACTGCGAAGCAATGCCGCAGAGTTTTTCCAACAATCGGCAATAATCCTGTTGCAGGAATTTATGTTTACCGATTACGACTGGCGTATTGGAGTGTTTAATAACAAACCGATTTATGCCTGCCAGTATTTTATGAGTAAAGGCCATTGGCAGATTTATAACCACAATACCAAAAAAGGCACGGATTCCGGTAAATCAGCCGCGGTGCCTATTTCTGAAGTTCCGGAAAAAGTACTTAAAATCGCGGCAAAATCGGCGAAATTGGTAGGAGATGGTCTTTATGGTATCGATATCAAACAAAGCGGAAGTCGAGTCGTATTAATTGAAATTAACGACAATCCCAGTATCGATAGCGGCGTAGAAGATGCCTATCTGGGACCGGCTTTATATGACGATATCATGCGGGAATTTTTACGTCGGCTCGAAGCTCGTAAAGCGCATCGTCAGTCTTAAGCATTCCTTAGATATAAAAAAAGCGGTGGCTGATAATTCAACCACCGCTTTTTTTGGTTTAACTTATGGCGATTTAAAACGAGTAGCTGGCGCCTACATGTAGATAACGCTTTTCACCTACAAAATAGCGATAATCGCCACCACCACCGCCACCAAAGTCAGCACGTTCAGCGTATTCAGTGTTAAACAGGTTGTGCACTTTCCCGTACAGCGTCAGATTATTGGTGACATCATGGGACGCCCGCAAATTAAACACATCGTGGCCGTCGTACTTCTTGTCATTGCCATCAGTAATGTAATATTCACTCATATGCACCCACTCTAGTTCAGCACGAGTAACTGGTGTTACATTCCAACCCAGCCGAATATTCCCCATTCTTTTAGGCGCAGTTACTAAATAGTCACCTTTTTCGATACCGCTTCCTGGCTTGTTGAAGTCATACTCATGCTTGGCAAAAGTGACATTTGCACCAATATCAAACAATTCATTAAACGGGTAAAACATGCCAAGCTCCAGACCAGTATGGTTAGTTTTACCATCAGGAACATTTTCGTTGTTTGTATCAGTAAAGAAATAGTCATCTTTCTTCATATGATAAGCAGCAATTTCATACTGCAAGCCATCTCCCACCTTACGAACCCCGATCTCAATGCTATCAATAGACTCTGAATCAGCACCACCGGTACGCGAAGGTCCAATCTGGGCACGGTACAAATCGGTAGTCTGTGGTGCGCGATTACCGCGAGCATAGTTGATAAATGCAGCAGTATTATCGGTAAGCTCTTGAACTAAACCTAGTTTGGGGCTTAAGTTACTAAATGTGTCTTTACCGCTATCTGGACGTAAATATCGCGTACCAAATTCGCGTGAATCAGTGTTGTTGGTGTAGTCGTATTTAGTGTATTCATAGCGTACACCTGCGGTGACACGAGTTCTGTCCAATACCTGCCATTCACTGTGCACATAAGGGGCAACGACTGTGGCATCCACTTCATAGTCATAATGAACACCCTGTAAAAATTGTCCAAATATGGTTGGATTAAATTGAACCTCAGAAAGCTCTCCTTCTGTATATTCAAAATCTGTCCCGAAAATAACTTTGTGGCCGCCATCCAGATCCTTGGTATAAGCAGCTAAAAGTCCCACGCTGCTATGTTTGTTATTCTCCACCGGCTGTCCTGGTAGAAAATGCATCAAAAATTCCATTTCTGTATGGCGCAGATAAGGGGTTAATCTAAAGGTAGAAGAGTCTGTTAACTGGCGTTCCCACTCGGTGGATAACCGGGTCGATTTAGCATCACGATAGGCTTCAGGATTAGGATTGGTACGCGAGCGACTTTCATCTTCATAGGCTCTAAATCCTGTGATATAACCAGCGGTTTCCTGATTGAGATTGGTATGGCTGAATAAGGTTTTAAAGCTGTCGATATCGCCATAATAATCATGACGAAAGCTGACTTTTTGCTGATCGTAGCCCGAGTCACTGACATAGCCGCCGTCAGTTGTTCCATTTACGCTTAAGCGGTAACCATGCTGTCCAATGGTATCGCTCACTGTACCTTTCATTTGATACAAATCATGTGGCCCAATGGAAAGATCAATTTCTCGCTCAAGTTCCAGGGAGGGGGCGCGACTTAAAACATTGATTAAGCCGTGGACGGCGTTAGAACCATACAAGGCACTACCTGGACCGCGCACTACTTCAATCCCGCCAGCTTGCTCATAATTAACTTCAAACAGACCATTTACATTAGCGAAGCCCGCTGCGCGTAATGGAATACCATCTTCCAGAAACAGAAATGACCCGGCACCGGCACCACCGGTTAACACTGGCGAACGAATTGAAGTCAGATGCTCCTGGCCATTACCGCGCTGAATATTGACACCACTGACACGATTGACGATTTCGGTGATGTGATCCGGGCGAACCAAATCGATTTCTTCTTCTGAAATTCTGCCGGTATTCCCCGCTAAATCGAGGATTGGCGTTCCCGAGCGGGTGCCGGTAACAACCAGCTCGTCCAGAGATAAGTCCTCTTCTTCCTGAGCTTAAGCAGGTAAGGCGATATTCATGCTGGCCAGGGCCATCAATATGGGTAATTTGCGTAAGGTTGGCATGAGCTATGGTTCCTAGATTATATGTTGTAAAAATTTAACGAATTTTCTCATGTTGTCTTTTTACAACACATCAGAAAAATCCTTAATTGACGTTGAAAAACGTCCTATCATCCCCATCTAATGACCCAGATCAATTTTTTTCGAATGAGCCCATGGAATACAAAGACTATTACAAAATCCTTGGCGTAAGCCGGACAGCAACACCAGAGGAGATAAAAAAAGCCTATCGCACACTGGCTAGGAAATATCACCCTGATGTCAGCAAAGAGGTGAATGCCGAAGAAAAGTTCAAAGAAGTCGGTGAGGCTTATGAGGTGCTGCGCGATAAAGAAAAGCGTGCACAATATGACCAGTTTGGTGGACAGTTCCGTCACGGTCAATCGTTTTCTCCACCTCCAGGCTGGGAGGAAAATGTCGGTGGCTTCGGTCAGGGTAATTTCAGCAGCTTTTTTGAAAACATGTTTGGTGGCATGGGCGGAATGGGCGGCGGTCAACAGGATAACTTTTTTGCCCGTGGTGAGGATGTAAGCGCCAAAATTACTATTTCACTGGAAGATGCGTTTAACGGCGCGAATAAATCGATTCGCCGTCCTGCCGGTGCCACGCAAACGGGTACCGTTAACGTCAAGATCCCTGCCGGCATCGAACCGGGTAAAAAAATTCGTTTAAGCGGACAAGGTAAAGCTGGAATGAGTGGTAAAGCGGGTGATTTATATCTGGAAATCCAGATTGCCCCACATTCGCTTTATCGGTTGGAAGGCAAGGATGTCTACCTGGATTTGCCAATTACGCCATGGGAAGCAGCATTAGGTGCCAAAATTACCGCCCCAACTTTAGCTGGAAAAATTAGTTTGAATATCCCTGCGGGCACTCGAAGTGGTCAAAAAATGCGTTTGAAAGGCCGCGGGCTTCCCGCTAAAACGCCCGGTGATCAATTTGTGGTTTTACAGATAATGACTCCTCCGGCGACGACTGCCGAAGCGAAAAAGTTTTATCAGCAAATGGCTGAAAAACTTCCGTTTAATCCAAGAGAGAACATTGAATAAGCATTTTGAGGTAGAGACAAAATGATGAATAAACTGAAATCTGCTGTTATCTGGTTGGCCGGTGTAACTCTGTTGACGCAGGTTGCGGTGGCTGCCCTGCCTTTGCCATGGCTGGATGATGATAATCAAATGCCCACGCTTGCACCGATGCTGGATCAATCCAAACCTGCCGTGGTGAATATTGCCACACGTAGTGAAGTCAGAATTCAGGATAATCCATTATTAAATGATCCGTTTTTCCGACGTTTTTTTAATTTACCTCAACAACAGCAACCCCGTACTCGTCAGGCCCAAAGCCTGGGGAGTGGCGTTATTGTTAATGCTAAAGAAGGTCTGGTATTAACCAATAATCATGTGATTCAGCGTGCAGACGAAATTACTGTATCCCTGCACGATGGCCGTACCTTTCAGGCTGAAGTAGTAGGCAGCGATCCAGCAACTGACGTGGCCGTGATTCGCATTCCCCCGAAAAACTTACCGCTCTGCCACTGGCGGATTCCGACAGACTGCGGGTTGGCGATTTTGTGGTCGCTATTGGTAATCCGTTCGGCCTTGGCCAAACAGTGACATCCGGTATTGTCAGTGCTTTGGGACGGAGCGGTCTGGGACTTGAAGGTTACGAAAACTTTATTCAAACCGATGCTTCCATCAATCCCGGTAATTCGGGCGGTGCATTAGTTAATCTGCGAGGTGAATTAGTGGGTATTAACACCGCTATTTTTTCACCGAATCAATCCGGTAATGTAGGGATTGGCTTTGCTATTCCGAGTAATCTTGTCAAACAGATTACTGATCAGTTACTGGAATATGGAGAAGTTCGTCGTGCTTATCTGGGTGTACAGATGCAAGACATTACCCCAGAACTCGCTCAGGCATTTGGTATTGAAGACAACCGTGGCGGCGCCGTAGTAACCAATGTAATTAAAGATTCTGCTGCTGAAAAAGCGGGTTTAAAAGTGGGTGATGTGGTGACCGCTGTCGATGGCGTTTCGCTGTTAAACGCTGATAACCTGCGTAATACCATCGGTTTATTGATGGTGGGCCAGACTATCAAGCTGGACATCATTCGTAATGGCAAGGAAAAGACCCTGACGGCAAAAGTTACTGAAGTCCAATCCAGTAAAACCCAAACTGGCGATGTGCATCCGAAACTGCGAGGCGCCACTTTTGGTGATATCGAACAAAGCTCACCTGCCTACGGCAGAATTCAAGGCATTATGCTGTACTCGGTTGAACGTGGCAGCCCGGCCTGGGTCGCAGGTTTACGTAGTTATGACATTGTCACCTCGGTCAATCGTCAACCGGTTGCCAACCTCGAACAATTCAAACAACTGGTTTCTAATCAACCGGAGTTATTACTTAATATTGTCCGGGATAATCAGGCTATGTTCTTGCTATTACGATAAGGACTCTGGCGCGGAGCCCAGCTCCGCGCCATCACCAAGATTCTCGGACAGCAACTGGGTAGATCCTTGGTTTTTTTAACCTATAAATCGTGTTGATATTCTACTGTTCGATTCCTACATGCGGCTTTTGCCTGGTAAAGTGCCTCATCAGCCTGTTTAATTAAGTCTGCGGCCTGTTTCTCACCGGTAGGCACCATGCTGGCCACCCCACAACTTATTGTTACGTAATCTGCCACGCTGCTGGTTTTATGCTCTAACGCTATGTCATAAATGTTTTGACGCATCCGTTCAG
The DNA here is from genome assembly GCF_056863975.1 of Methylophaga sp. F7. Classification (NCBI taxonomy): domain Bacteria; kingdom Pseudomonadati; phylum Pseudomonadota; class Gammaproteobacteria; order Thiotrichales; family Piscirickettsiaceae; genus Methylophaga; species Methylophaga sp. F7. The sequence continues at coordinate 32,807 of NZ_CM166511.1, forward strand.
AAATATCTATTGCGTCTTTAGGCCTGGTATTCGGCAATAATACGCAGAACTCTTCACCTCCAAAACGGATGGCAACATCAGTTGCTCGAAGTAAACTTTGCTGCATCACATTCGCAACTGATTTTAAGCATTCATCGCCTGTCTGGTGACCATAGGTATCATTGAACTGTTTAAAAAAATCTATATCTGCAATGATGATAGAAAAATGATTTTTATTGGCTAATGCAGCTGACCATTCTGTTTCCAGATGCTCTGCCAGATAGCGTCGATTTGAAAGGCCAGTCAGGTCATCTATTTCTACCAGCTTTTCCAGTGCGGACTGAACTGTCTTATATTCCGTCATATCCCGCATGGTTTCGACTACTGCAATCAGATTCCCCTGAAAATCATAGATTGGGCCTGAATCAAAAGCGATATAAAGCCTTCGGTTTATTCGTGGCAGATAGCACCAGTTATCTGCTTGATAGCCTTTACCATAGGCTGAAGGTTCAGCATGGTAAACATATAGTTTATCGAGCTCATCAATGCGATTTTGCACCAGCAGGTCTGCCAGGCAGGGTCGTTTTTCGGAATAAAAGGCCTGCCAGTGGTTATCGGTACCAATTACTTCTGAGGCTTTAATACCGGTCAGCCGTTCACAGGCTTTATTCCAGATAATCACTTTTCCTGTGTCATCAAGCACAAAAGTTGCTGTAACTAAATGCTCCATCAGATTAATAGCAAACTGCTGTTGCTGAAGACTATCCAAGATTATCTTCTCCCAGAAAAATCGTATTCCATACTATTCCGGCATATAAGTTACCTCTTTATACGGAATGTATTTTTCCTATACAAGCTTGGGAGGATATTCCTGCAAAATAAATTGCAAAAGTGTGTCCACTTCAAATGCTTTTTGTTGAGATTAAAACTCCTTATTTCACAACCCGTTTAATGCCTTGAATCATTAGTAGCACTACAGCGCCTGCAACAACACCCACTCCTGCGTTAAAAAGTTGTGGAACGATAAAAGCACCCACCGCATTTCCTACATTCAGGCTTTCCCGCCAGTGATGCAAAAAAGCTAAACCATGCACCAAAATTCCGCCGCCAACCAGAAACATAGCCAACATTCCAACGACTGATAAAAATTTCATAAATTTGGGGGCAAGCCATAAAATGCTCTGTCCCACTGCACGTTTAACTTTTGCAAACCAGTCTTTTCCTGCGCTTGTAATCAGGGCCAATCCGGCATCATCAAATTTGACAATTCCGGCGACTAAGCCGTAAACACCAAAGGTCATTACTAAGGCAATTAATGAAACCACGATAGTTTGTGTCATTATCGGAGCGCCTTGAGCAACGCCTAATGAAATAACAATGATTTCTGCAGATAAAATAAAGTCTGTACGTATCGCCCCTTTGATTTTGCTCCTTTCGAATTCAGCAATATCAATTTCAGGTGTCGTCACAGCATGGACTAATTCATTATGATGCGCGTCGTCTTCTGCCTCATCATGAATGTACTTGTGGGCCAACTTCTCAACGCCTTCAAAACAAAGATATAAGCCTCCCAGCATCATTAATGGAGTGACCAGCCATGGCAAAAAAGCACTAATTGCCAAGGCAGCCGGAACCAGAATCAGTTTATTTATTAAAGATCCCTTAGCGACAGCCCAGACAACAGGTAATTCTCTGCTGGCATCAATGCCACTAACCTGCTGAGCATTTAAGGCAAGATCATCGCCCAATACACCGGCTGTTTTCTTGGCGGCGACTTTTGTCATCAGCGTTACATCGTCAAGTAACGTGGCAATATCATCAATTAATGCAAGTAAACCAACGCTGGCCATAACTTTCTCTCTAGGTAGTTAATTACCTGTGGATTATAGAGATGTTTGTTGATTGATTAGCAGATAATATTGTTATTTATAGTCCCATCTCACTGAGGCCAGGATAATCATCCGGACGTCGGCCCTGTGGCCAAACCAGTTTGCGTTCAGCTTCACTTATAGGCAGATCGTTAATGCTGGCATAACGGGTTTTCATCAACCCATTTTCGTCAAATTCCCAGTTCTCGTTACCATACGAGCGATACCACTGACCTTGTTCATCATGCCATTCATAGGCAAAGCGAACCGCAATCCGATTTTCGGTAAAAGCCCAAAGCTCTTTTACCAATCGATACTCCATTTCGCGCTGCCATTTTTTCTGTAAAAAAGCTTTGATCTGTTCTCGTCCAACAGGAAATTCCGCACGATTTCGCCACTGACTGTCGACGGTGTAAGCTAAAGCAACTTTTTCCGGATCACGACTATTCCAACCATCTTCAGCCATTCGAACTTTTTGTTTCGCTGTCTCGATTGTAAAGGGTGGAAATGGGGGCTTCTGTTCATTTTGTTGCATTGTATCTCTCCCAATTTAAGGTATACCGATTTGTCTACATCAAGAATAGACAGATCGGTATACCTCTGTCAAACTTGGTGAAGTTTTTATAGGTGTTCACTATGGATAAACGTCAGCAATTAATTCACACCGCATTTAATCTGTTCTATCAAAATGGTATTCATGCCGTAGGAATTAATCAGATTCTGCAAACAGCCGGGATTGCGAAAAAAACCCTCTATCATCACTTTGCCAGTAAAGAAGAATTAATACAGGCAGTAGTCGAATATCGTGATGATAAATTTTACAACTGGCTAGCGTCGCGGCTTGAACAGGTAAAACCAGGCTATGATGGACTGAATGAATTATTTGATGCAGTTGATGACTGGATCCATAATCGTGTTGATGTGCTAACAGATTTCCATGGCTGTTTTTTTATTAACACTTGTGCGGAATATAACGATCCAAACCATCCCGTATATCTACAATGCCAGCAGCATAAAACCAGAGTTAACAGCTTAATTGAAAGACAGATTCGTGCCTTGGGAATTAGCGAGTTAGCCATTCAATATGTCACCGAGTCCATTAGCCTGTTAAAAGAAGGGGCTATAGTGACGGCCCATGTCCAGGGTGATTTAACGGCAGCACAAAAAGCTAAAGCGATGACCTGGATTGTGTTGGCCGCCTATCTGAGCTGAATAGTGGCGCTTGATAGAAAAAAAGCCGCTTAATCATCATAAGCTCTGCATTTATCTTAATATTTACCTACATTTACATAGCTTGAACCAAACTTACAAAGAAAAGACCTAAGCTGCTTATCAGTTACAAGGCTCTTAAAGTGAGGTAAGCATAATGGCTAATTCAAAAATTACCAAAACATCCATACTGCTGATGTTTTCATTATTCATCATCGGTTTTTCAGTAAATCAGGCCAGAGCCGATGTCAGAATAAATATCGGGCTTGGGTATCCAACCGGCTATGTGGATCACCGCCATCATGATTATGTCGTACAACACCATGCTCCTCGTTACAGCTATAACAAGCATTATTACAATCAACCCAAAAAGTATTATTCAAAACATAAACACCATTACCACCAGCCAAAAAAATATTATTCAAAGCATAAACAACATCCGAAATCCTATCGTGACTACGATAATCACCGTGACCAGTACCGCTACGAATCCAGAGGAAATCATCGGAATTATGAACATCGGGAACATCGCTATTATCGATAATTGACTGTTCATTGATAACTGGCAGATCGTTTTAGTTATAAAAGAAAAGCCCCATTCGGGGCTTTTCTATGGTTTATTTTAATTAGAAGCTGTAACGCACATTAGCCGCTACGCTACGACGTTCGCCGTAACCACAATCAAAACCTTCTCCACGACACCAGGAAATAAATTCTTCATCAGTCAGGTTTTTCGCATCAACAGTGAAATCCCAATCACCTACGGCATAACCAATCATGGCGTCATATAGCGTTTCAGAAGGAATCTCCGGAGCGCCGCCGCCACCTACGACATCACCAATATAGCGAATGCCCGCACCAACACGCCAATGATTTCCCAGGTAGAGTTTATTCCACCATGAACCAGTTTTTTCAGCCAAAGCAGACAGTCGGTCTCCGGTATTATCATTTTTTGCGTTTAAGTCCGTATAAGCAAATTGAGTTTCGAAGTTCTGCCAGCGTTTGTTAATTTGCAGTTCCCAACCATCAATGACTGAACCAACCTGCTCAACACCACCAGGAGTCTGTCCCTGAACGATACGATTGGTTTCCGTAATATCGAAATAAGCCATTGTGACAGCCAATGTTTTATCTGGAGAGAGATATTTAATACCAATTTCTTGTTGCTCACCGGTGGTGGGTTTTAAGGTATTGGCTGCAGAAGTGCCATCAGTACCGAGGTTCATGCTAAATGCTTCGGAGTAACTGATATAAGGCGATAAACCATTATCAAACCTGTACATTAATCCAACTCTGCCAGTTGTTTCCTGCTCATCACTCGTGACATTGGGTCCGTTTACAGCAAGTTTCCGGTTTTTGGCGAAATCACGCCGTAAACCAGCCGATAAAACCACTTTCCCAATTTCAATATGATCAGCCAGGTAGATACCAACTTGTTGTATTTCATTATCATCACGATCTACCGGATTCGCTAGGGCTGCAGTATTTAAGTTTCCGTATTGCGGATCATAAAGATTAATAATTCCACCACCGGTTGAATTAGAAATATAATTTTCTTCCTCCCATAATGCATCCTGTCTATCCCAGCCAATAATTAGGTTATGACGGGTTATACCCAAATCAAAGACACCTGAAAGACGCGTATCCAGATTAAAAATTCTAGTTTGACGATCAGCTGTATGAATACTTCGTGCAATATTGCCTTCAGGAGAAACAACTGCTCCCACCCTGGCCCAATGCTCGCGAGTTTTGGTACTAGATTCTGTGTAACGAGCGGTAGTAGAAAATGACCAAATATCATTAAATTTGTGATCAAAAAAGAAAGTTAATTCCGTTTTCTCTCTATCATATCTATCCCAGTCAGGCTCACCAACAAAGGTTTCTGAACCGACATAACCTAAAGGTCCTCGATCAAGTGTGCCGGTTTGTGGCAAAAACTGAGCAGAAACCTGGCCTCTATTTTCCTGGCGATTTAATAAGAAAGAAAATGTTGTGTCATCTGTGGGACGCCACGTTATAGATGGAGCAATTACATAACCATCATCTTCAACATGATCGACCTGAGTATCAGCATCTCGTTGTAAACCAACAACTCTATACAGCAGTTTGCCGTCATCTGTCGCAGGGCCAGTCACATCAAATGCAATCTGCTTACGATTATGAGAACCATATTGTCCCCATATCTCACCTTGCTGTTCAGCTTTTGGTAATTTTGAAACCGAATTGATAACCCCACCCAGATCCCCCTGTCCGTATAACATGGATGAAGGTCCTTTCAGTACCTCAATACTTTCCAATGCATAAACGTTGGTTCGAACACTGTTATACGAACCATAGAGTTGTCTTAAACCATCAAGGTAAAGGCCAGGGGAAATACCGCGGACTTTAGCACTATCGATTCGGGTATCAGCACCAAATGCGCCAGAGTAAACACCGGAGGTATACTGTAGAGCATCCTGAATATTTTTTGCCCCAGTATCTTTCATGAAATCATCATCGATAATAGACATCGAAAATGGCTGATCCATTATCGGCACATTTAATTTACCAACAACTGGTTCTTCTTCCAGCTCGATATAACCTAACGAATCAGCACCAGTCGAAGTTACTTCTACTGTCGGCAAATCCAGAGACTTTTCTTCGGTTTCTTCAGCGATAGCATTAGCTGTAAATACGAACATAGCTAAGACGGCCGGGGCACAAAACAACCGGTTTTTTTGAACAGATGGATACATTACAGATTCCCAAACGATTTATTAAAGCTAAATGATAGTGATTTAGATTTGCATAATGTAAAGAAATGTAACAATTCTGTCAATTTGTATGTTTGAAATCACAAAACGGATTTTGGTTTAAGTGTGTTGCAAGCTTTGCCGTACAAATTTGTTTAAATTGGCAAATACCCGTGACAAGTGCCAGTTGATGAGTCAAGCTTTACATAAAATAACGCCTCAGCCCAAACTTGATTACCAAAAGGAAAACGCTTATGAAAGGCAGCCAAAAAGTCATTGATTTACTTAATAACCTCCTCGCCGGTGAACTGACCGCGATGGACCAATATTTCATTCATTCCAGAATATACGAAGACTGGGGGCTGACACGATTATATAACCGTATTTCTCATGAAATGCAGGATGAAACCGACCATGCCGATCAGATGATCAAGCGTATTTTGTTTCTGGAAGGCATGCCCGACCTGACACACCGCGAACCGTTACGTGTAGGTCACACCGTACCGGAAATGCTGCAAAACGATCTGGATCTGGAATACGCTGTGGTCAAAAATCTGCGGGAAGGTATCGCGCTGTGTGAAAAAGAAGATGATTACGAAACACGCCAGATGTTACTTAAACAACTGGAAGATACCGAACTAGATCACACCCATTGGTTGGAACAACAGCTAGGGTTAATTGATAAAATGGGTTTGAGAAATTACCAGCAAGCCATGACGCTAGCTGAAGCATAAATGACTATTTTTTAATTGATTTTACGCATCCCAATACGGTTTCTCTTCGCCAAAGTAGCCTGACATAGCATCTAGAAAATATCTGACTTTAGAAGATTTCAACCGATTCGCTGGATAAAGCGCATAAATCTTTTGTGGTTCGGCTTTTTCTGATGCTTCCCATGATTGTAGTAAAGGCACCAATTCACCGGATTGAAGATACTTGCTTATCAGCCAGCGTGGGAACAACACAATTCCTTGCCCTGCAACGGCCGCATCAACCAGAATATCGGCATTGTTACTATATAAATTTCCGGTGACCTCAATGCCTTCAAATTTTGCCTCTGCATTGGGTCTAAAAAACCAGCTCCGCCGTCCCATACTGCCCTTATAAATTAGACAATTATGCTGAATCAGCCCCTTTGGTTCTGACAGCTCAGCCATTGAATCCACATACTCAGGTGCAGCACACAAATCATACTTTTCATTGGCAATTTTTTTATAGTTCAAACTGGAATCGGCCATTCCCCCAATACGGATTACAACATCCACGCCCTCGATGATCGGATCAATATAACTATCTGTTAATACCAGCTCGATGTTTATATCTTTATATTGTCGCTGAAACTTGTGAAGTAATTTGGTTAGATGCAATCGTCCAAAAGACACTGGAGCATTGATTTTTAGATTGCCTTGGGGCACCAAAGCACTTCCCTTAGCAAGCTCGGTTGCCAGTTCAATACTAATCAGTGCTTCTCTGACCTCAGCAAAATAGATCTCCCCCACTTCCGTTAGCTTGACCGCTCGAGTATGACGATAAAACAACCGCTGACCCAATGATTTTTCCAATCCAGCGATATAACGTGAAACAGATGAAGGCGGTAAATCCAATACTCTTGAAGCAGCTACAAAGCTACCTGCCTGTGCCACAGCCACAAATACTTTCAAAACATTCATGCTCATAGTGCAATTATCTATTGTTATTTACGTTATTGATTGAATTTAAGCATCAATAGACAATCACCACAACTTTTACTCAGGAAACGACATTCGTGCAGATCATTATTTACCTATTGGTACTCATCGCTGGGATGGGGTTGTCCATTGAAGCCGGATTGCTGGGACCATTGGGTATTCAAGTCGGTCATCTCGCGGCCACCTTATCCATCTTTATGATCGGCTCAATTATTTTGTCACTGATCCTGATCTTTTTTGTCAAAACCGATCTCAACAAATTGTTTAATCAACCCAAATGGTTATTAACTGGCGGCGTATTAGGACCGTTGTATGTAGTGTTTCTGACAATTGGCACGCCCATTGTTGGTCTCGGTGTCACCATGACCAGCGTGTTACTGGGACAAATCGCCATGAGTCTGGTCATTGATCACTACGGTCTACTGGGCTCGGTAAAACGATCCATTGATCCTTATCGCATCATGGCTATCGTCATGATTCTGTCCGCTCTTTGGTTATTAAGTTAGGAACACATGATGACATTCACATTAACCATCTTAATGCTTACACTCGGCGGCATTGCTTTATCGGTGCAATCCTCAATAAACGGTAATCTTGGTAATAAAGTCGGCGTCATCGCCAGCTCATGGCTGACGTTTATTGTCGGCTTTGCGATAACCTTTCTGCTGTTTTTCTTTTTTGAATCTCCCCACGATCAAACACTACTCACCGCTCCGAAATGGCAACTTATCGGTGCGTTATTCGGTGTGGTATATATGGTCGTTGTCGTCTTCGCCGTGCCGAGAATAGGTATCGCAGGCACTACCGTTTCGGTTATCTCCGGCCAATTGATGATGAGTTTATTGATTGACCACTTTGGCTGGCTGAATAACGCCGTAATCACCCTTGATGCAGAACGTTATCTTGCGGCTATATTATTGATTGGCGCGATAGCCATGATTTATTTGAGCAATAAAAGACGCGAAGCAGCACTTCTATTAAATGAACAGTAAATAAATTAAAACGAGTGGTTTTTTATAAATATTAGAACTCATTCGGTAGGGTGTCATAAGCCTGCTGAGCTTCCAGTACATACTCAATATTACCTTCTGACCAATTTTTAATGCCATCTAATAAATCGATCAGAGTTTGCCCAAGCGGTGTTAATGAATACTCCACTTTTGGTGGAACGGTCGGATAGACCTTACGGTTAACCAGGCCATCACGTTCCAGTCCTCGAAGGGTTTGCGTCAGCATTTTCTGTGAAATACCATCCAGCTCCCGACGTAGCTGCCCGAAGCGTTTTGTCTCTTCAGCCAAAGCCCCCACAGTAAGTACTGTCCACTTATCCGCAATCCGATCCAGCACTAAACGGGTGGGACAGTTTTTATTATAGACATTCCATTCAGCCATAAGCCATTGTTTCCATTTTATAGTCACTTTTTAGTATGTATAGCACTTTAAAGTGCCTTCTTGCGGAAAGATACCGTCACTCATAGTATTTCTCTTGCCAATTAAAAGCAACTCAAAGGAAAACATCATGAAACGTTATTTTTTAAACATCATCGCATTTACAACTTTATTATTTGTCAACGACAATCCAATTTTGACCCACTTTCCGACAAAGTAAAATTGACCCACCCTTGGCGACTATTCGTTAATTTGTTTATACGTTACTGGGGCTATCCCAGCAGTTTTCTTTCCTTTCAATCGATAACTGTTTCCTGAGATCTGCACAATATGTGCGTGGTGTAAAAGCCGGTCGAGTAATGCTGCTGTGAGTGCCTGATCATTGGCAAAAGCTGTTGCCCATTGTGAAAATGGTAAATTACTGGTCACTATCACGCTGCCTTGTTCATAGCGCTTAGCAATCACATTGAAGAACAAGGTGGCCTCTTCATGCCCGAAGGGCAAATAACCAATTTCGTCAATGACCAACAGTTTGGGCCCCAGCACACTGCGTTTCAGATAACCTTCCAGTCGATCCTGCTTCTTCGCAGTAGCCAGTTGCAACATCAGGTCGGCTGCTGTGATAAAGCGTACTTTGATACCTTTTTGAATCGCTTTGCAAGCATAAGCAATGGCCAGATGGCTTTTGCCGACACCACTCGGACCGAGCAGAACAATGTTTTCGGCCCGTTCGATAAACGCCAGGCTATTGAGTTCCTGCAATTGCTTTTTGGGTGCACCGGTGGCAAAGTTGAAGTCGTAGTCCTCAAACGATTTAATTGCTGGCAATCCGGCAAATTTCTGCAAGGTCTCACGTGTCCGCTGCGTTCTGGCATCCACTTCAAGGTTAAGCAGCTGCTCCAAAAAGTCGGCTAGTGTAGCGCCTTTACCCGCTGCGGTATCGGCCACCGCTGACCATTCCACTGCCATCGTATTGAGTTTGAGTTCTTCACAGGCCCGCTCAATCCGTGCCATCTGCAAGTTCATCGGCTCATCTCCAGCAACTGGTCGTAGGTGCTTAGCGGATGCTGCAGACTCTCAATCGGGAGAGCGTGACGAGATGGGAAAGCAACGTGTTTTTCTTTAATCACGCATGCCGGTAAGTCAGCCAATGCCAACTGCTCTTTAATCAACAGCGTTTGCGGCTGCTGTCCGGTGGTGCCATGGCAGCGCTGATGTGCTACCTCTCGTAACCAGGGACCGACTTGACCATTAGCCGTATCAACATCCAGCACCAGTCCCGCTTGTTTCAGAGTAGCTGCCAGCGGTGTGATAAAGCTGTTTTTCAGATAACCGTTAAAGCGCTCGACCTTTCCCTTGGTTTTCGCCCGGTAGGGCCGACAGGCACGAAGGCGAAAACTATAGTCTGCTGCTAACTGCAGCAACTTGTCGTTCCAGCGGTGGCGACCATCACCATATGCATCGCGTTCAATCATGATGCACTTGGCATTATCAAACAGGATCTCTTTGGGCACACCGCCGAAGTACTGCAAGGCGGCTTCTATTCCCGTGAGCCAGTCCTCTTGACGCTCATGACTGCTGAACCGTACAAAACTCGCCCGACTGTAACCGAGTGTGGCAACAAAGGCTTTGAGTTTGCTGCGTCCCCGTCGGATAGTGGTAAAGTCGACCTGCATCTGTTGACCCGGCAGGGTTTCAAACCGAACCACATCTTCTTGTAACGTTGGTTTGAACTGCCGGATGTAGTTTTTGACGATACCTTCCTGACCAGTAAAGCCTTGCTCTTTGATTTCCCTGAACAATACCGTGGCGGGGATCCAATAAGGTTTTGCTGCCGCAATACGTTCAAGTAAATAAGGTTTAAACGGGTCCAGTTTTGATGGTCTTTCTTCGCGTGGACCATAACTGGGTGAACGGGCTTGGTCACGCAGATAATTACGGACTGTGTTCCTGGCGATCCCGAGTTGCCTACTGATGGCGCGGATACTGTGACCCTGCCGGTGTAATACATGTATTTCCACTAATGACTCCTGATTTAACATCGCATTTCAACCGCCATCCTGTCGTTACAAATGACGGCCATTTTGCCTCAGGTGGGTCAATTTTTGATTGTCGTTAGTGGGGCAGTTTTACATTGTCGATGACAATTATTTAGTGGAACACACGCAATGGCTGATCAAAACACAAACCCAAACTTAACTTTGTTGAGCAATTTTGCTGGCGAGGTATTTGTTAATAAAGACCTCTCTAATCTGGATGCATATATGAAAAAAGATTACATCCAGCATAACCCTGCCGTCGCCCAAGGCAGCGAAGGATTTAAAGCCTTTTTTGCTGACTGGTTTGCCGCTATCCCCGACTTTCATTATGAGCTGAAAAACATCATCGCTAATGATGAATTCGTTTGGGTCTACGGGACTTATTCAGGTACCCATGAAAATGAATGGCTGGGCATTCCAGCCACTCAAGCCGAGTATAAGTTTGATGCGATTGATATCTTCAGAATTGAAGATGGAAAATTAGCTGAACATTGGGATGTGATGGATTTGCATACCTTATTCACTCAGTTACAAGCTAAGTAATCGTTATTCAAAAAGCAGGGCTTCGGCTCTGCTTTTTTTGCTTTATTTTCAGTAACCAAACGAACTGCTACTTCCCAAATCCCCTTTTGTGCTGCCGATAAAAATAGTTATCTCAGGATTAGAAATCGGAATGTTTGAGCGCAGCGAGTTTTTCGATTTCCCTGAGATAACTATTTTTATTGGGAAGCCGCAGGCCAGCACAAGGGGTGCCCTTGGGTTGTTAGGGAATTGGGCACGCAATTCCCTGACTCGCAATCATGCGAAATAAATGAGGTTGAGATATTCAGCTTAATCTCATGAAGCATGTACTTTACTTATTTTACTGCTCTCAATTTATTCTCGGGAAAGCTAATGTCTGGCAAAAACTCTTTTATGACATTCTCAGTTAAACCTAATTTTACTAAAACTCTTTTCCATGATCCGAAGCCAATCCCATTAATCATTGATTCCAATAACGCAGGCTGTTCAAATGGAATTTGTTCATCTAATGGTTCACCTTTTGCCCATCCCTTTTTATTAATATACATATAACCAGAACGCATCTGATCTTCAGATACCAGACCTAAAGTCTTGGCTCTGAATAATAACGCTTTGAAACTAACCTTGAAATACAGTTTCAATTTATAGATATTTTTCCAATTTAAGCTCTTAGTACCTCTGGTTATTGGAAAGCTTTCTATTGCCTTACTGAAGGTTACTTTCGGCATTAAGAAAGCACTAGCAAAATAGTTAGCCTGTTTTTCTGTTAATTTACAGCCTGTATCAATGCCCTCATGCATAATTAAATGACCTAATTCATGTGCTAAGTCAAAGCGATACCTACATGGATTATTTTTGGCATTATTACGAATAATAATTGGACGCTTTGTTGATAATGAAAAGGCATCAACTTTTTCATCAACCCCATCGACCGTAGTAATAATTACACCTGCATTTTCTAAAACAATTGTTATGTCAGAAATAGGACCTAAACCTAACTCCCATTCTCGCCTTAATAAATCAGATAGTTTTTCAATACTTGCAGCGTTAATATTTTCAAAATCATTATCAAAATTTACTCGAAAATCATTTAAATCGTAATAACTCTCAATTTCAGAAATAAGATTTGTCAAAATCTCCGCTCTAGCCATGACTGTGTTTGTAATTGTCTTTGTTCTAGTTCTTATACTTCTGAAGTGGCACTGCTCTTCAACAACTGGTGCTCCTCGTTCAGAATAAAAAAAACTCTTTTCTACACCTAGCTCCTTGCATAGCAGCTCAAATTGTGAATCTTTAGGCTCTTGTCCTGACTCCATTTTGGAGACATTTTGTCTTGTTACATTGAGAATTGAACCAATATTATCTAAAGAAAGTCCTTTAGCAAGCCTTGCCAAACGGAGCTTATCGCTGCGATATATTTGCAGACCTTGAATTTCATTCATTTTTACTTATCCGAATGTTCTGTTTTTTGTTTTTCTATTATTTTTAAAGCTACTTGTTTTCTCTCGATTGGCTTTTCTTGAATTAACCTATCTCCAACGGATTGGAATTTATTGTTGACTCTGTCATCCGAATACCACAATGACACCAAAGAATTATTAATAGGGTGATAGCCAGCTAGGGCTACTTTAAAGTCATCTTCTAAATCAACAATCTCGTCTCCAATACCTATAACTGTTGGAGCTACGACCATTAATCTCCAGTAGAGATCCTGATTACTTTGTTCATATTCATCATAATCTTCTAATAAAAGGACTAATTGACCTTTTTCTATTTCATTCTGGTTAAAGATTTTTATTCTTTTGCGGGGAGAGCGAGGCTCATCTCTAAAAACCCTTAAAGGTATATTATTAAGTTTGGGCACGTAGTCCATGCCTGTACTAGCTAAGGTTAGCCAAGGTTTTCCGGCATCATGGCTGAGCTTAATAAATAACTGTCTAAGTCTTCCATGTAAAGTTGTCTCAAATGTATACCTGTCGTCGTATTCACCAGTGTTTGATAGCCTTGTCTGCTCTGCAATATCTAAAATCTCGCGTGCTATTATATTTAACTGCTCCTCGTTAAAGGCCGAGCAAACTTCGAAAGGAGATTTAAATTCTGTTGACATAATTACGAGACCTCTAGAGATGAGTGCATATGCATGCCGGCCAGAATATTGCTTATTTTTTATTTTGTCAACTAGAAAGGAGGGTTTAATCTAATTTGTTAACCAGTGTTTTTCTTTTTTATCGGCCGCTGCCACCCCTTAACCGTCTTCTGCTCCGACTTAGTCAACGTCAACGAATCTGCAGGTGCCGTTTTCCGAATCGTTGATCCAGCCCCAATCGTCGCCCCATCCTCAACAGTGACAGGCGCAACTAACTGCGTATCCGATCCCACAAACACCCGATCACCAATTACAGTACGATGTTTATTCGCCCCATCATAGTTACAGGTTATTGTACCTGCCCCAATATTTACATCTGCCCCCATATCCGTATCACCGATATAACTGAGATGATTGATTTTAGAACCTAAACCAATATTGGCATTTTTAACTTCCACAAAGTTACCGACTTTGGCTTTGGCGGCGAGCTTGGTGCCGGGACGTAGTCTGGCAAAGGGTCCTACTGAGCAGTTAGTACCCACTTCGGCATTTTCGATAATGCTGTTTGGCAGGATTTCCGCCCCTTCATGGATGGTGCTATTAATAAGAATGCAGTTGGCACCGATGCTGACATTATCGGCGATGGTATTATTGCCTTCGAAAATCACGTTGATATCGATGGTGATATCCTGTCCTGCTTTGATATCTCCACGGATATCCACCCGTGCCGGATCACGGAAAGTGACACCTGACATCATCAATTCTGTTGCTTTGAGCTGCTGATAATAACTTTCAACCTCAGCCAGCTGCACGCGATTATTGATACCAGCCACTTCCATTTCATCTTCACAGGTGACTGAGTTAATTTCGATGCCCTGATTAACCGCTTTGGCAATCAAATCGGTCAGATAGTATTCACCCTGGGTATTATTGTTATCGAGCTGTGATAAGGCTTCGGTGAGCCACTTAGCCGGAATACACATAATGCCGGTGTTGATTTCATTGATTAGTTTGGTTTCTTCGTCGGCATCTTTTTCTTCGGTGATACACAACATATTGTCATCATAATCACGAACAATACGGCCATAGCCGGTGGGATCTTCCAATATCGCTGTCAGTACTTTCAGGCTGTTGTTATCACCAGATTCAATCAAATCCTGTAGCGTATCCGCTGTGATCAACGGTACATCACCGTATAACACCAACACCTGTTCACTGTTAACAAAGCTGGCTTTGGCCTGCTCTACTGCGTGACCGGTGCCTTTTTGTTCATGCTGCATCACAACATCGATTTGCTGATTTTGCAGGAACGGCACGACTTCGTCAGCACCATTACCAGAGACTACGGCTAACTGGCTTGGAGAAAGCTGTTTAGCGGTATCAATGACGTGTTGTAACATGGGTTTACCCGCCAGGGTGTGCATCACCTTGGGTTTGGCGGATTTCATGCGGGTGCCTTTACCGGCAGCGAGAATAATAATAGCCAGAGACATAATGGAGATTCCTTGTAACAGCTTTGTAGTTTAGCAAAGACCTGGAAACAAAAAAGGCCGTCCGAAGACAGCCTTTTTTGGGTCATCACTTTCGTGATTAATGCTTACGTGTTTTACGTGCTCTTTCAATGGCGCGTAACTGTGCCATTGCTTCTGCCAATTGAACTTGTGCTTCAGCAAAGTCCAGTTTAGCAGATTTATCATTTAGCGCTTTTTCAGCTGCTGCTTTGGCTTCCAAAGCAGCGGCTTCATTAACGTCATCAGCGCGTAATGCGGTATCGGCCAGAATAGTGACGATGTGTGGCTGAACTTCTAAAATGCCACCGGAAATATAAAACTGCTCTTCCTTACCATCTTTCAGTAAACGCACTTCGCCGGCTTTTAAACGTGTCAGCAATGGAGCGTGACGTGGGTAAATACCCACCTCACCCTCTTGTGCCGAGGCAATTACCGCTTCTACCAATCCAGAATAAATGGATTCTTCAGCACTTACGATGTCAACATGAATTGTCATAGCCATCAGCTACCTCCCAAGAGATTAGTACTTTTTGGCTTTCTCAATCGCTTCATCAATGGTGCCAACCATGTAGAACGCTTGTTCTGGCAGTGAATCATATTCACCATCCAGAATGCCACGGAAACCAGCCAAGGTATCTTTCAGTGAAACGTATTTACCTGGTGCACCGGTAAATACTTCAGCAACGAAGAATGGCTGTGACATGAAACGCTGAATTTTACGAGCACGTGATACAGACAGTTTGTCTTCTTCAGACAATTCATCCATACCCAGGATCGCGATAATATCTTTCAGTTCTTTATAACGTTGCAGCGTGTTTTGAACACCACGGGCAATATCATAATGCTCGTTACCAACAACCAATGGATCCAATTGACGTGATGTTGAGTCAAGTGGGTCAATCGCAGGGTAGATACCCAATTCAGCAATTGAACGTGACAGTACAACTGTTGCGTCCAAGTGAGCGAATGTTGTTGCAGGAGATGGGTCAGTCAAGTCATCCGCAGGTACATATACCGCTTGGATAGAGGTGATAGAGCCAGTCTTAGTAGATGTAATACGTTCTTGTAATACACCCATCTCTTCAGCCAATGTTGGCTGGTAACCTACCGCAGAAGGCATACGACCCAACAATGCAGATACTTCAGTACCGGCCAATGTGTAACGGTAGATGTTATCAACGAAGAACAATACGTCACGACCTTCGTCACGGAAGAATTCCGCCATGGTCAGACCAGTCAACGCAACACGCAGACGGTTACCAGGTGGCTCATTCATCTGACCGTAAACCAGTGATACTTTATCGATAACGTTTGAGTCAGTCATTTCGTGGTAGAAGTCGTTACCTTCACGAGTACGCTCACCTACACCAGCGAATACCGAGAAACCACTATGCTCGATAGCGATGTTACGGATAAGCTCCATCATGTTGACGGTTTTACCTACACCGGCACCACCAAACAGACCAACTTTACCACCCTTAGCAAACGGGCATACCAAGTCGATTACTTTTATACCGGTTTCCAGCAATTCGTTACTGGCAGACAGTTCATCAAATGAAGGTGCTTTACGGTGGATACCCCAACGCTCTTCTTCACCGATGTCGCCTTTCTCGTCGATTGGGTTACCCAATACGTCCATGATACGGCCCAGTGTTTTTTGACCGACTGGTACGCTGATAGCTTTACCGGTATTTGATACAGCTAAGCTGCGCTTCAAGCCGTCTGTAGTACCCATTGCAATGGTCCGGACTACGCCGTCGCCAAGCTGTTGCTGTACTTCAAGGGTTAAACCAGCCTCTTCAACCATCAAGGCATCATAGATATTTGGCAGACTGTCGCGGGGAAATTCCACGTCAACGACCGCACCGATAATTTGTACAATCTTTCCAGAGCTCATCTTGCTTCCTCTTTCAAATAAGTTCGGGCTGCTCAGCCCTTTTAATTCAGTTAGACCGCAGCGGCACCCGCAACAATCTCAGAGATTTCCTGTGTAATCGCAGCCTGGCGAGCTTTGTTGTAAACCAGTTGCAGGTCATCAATAAGATCGCCGGCATTGTCAGACGCATTTTTCATCGCAATCATGCGCGATGCTTGTTCAGAAGCAATGTTTTCAACAACGCCTTGATAAACCACTGACTCGATGTAACGGACCAGCAAATCATCCAAAACTTCTTTCGCATCCGGCTCGTAAATATAATCCCAGTGATGGGACATTTCCTCGCTTGGCGCACCAGGTGTCGCAGGCAGAAGACGAATAAATGTGTCTTCCTGCGTCATGGTGTTCACAAACTGGTTATAAACAAGGTACAGACTATCAATATGACCTGATTCGTAAGCATCCAACATAACCTTGATGCTACCAATCAATTCATGAACGCGTGGTGCATCACCCAATTGGGTAACCTGTGCAACCATGTTCACTGGCAAGCGGCTGAAGAATGTTGAGGCTTTTTGGCCAATTGCACAGATATCAACCTGCAGGCCTTTATCTGACTTGGATTTGATTTCGTGCAGCACTTCCTTGAACAGATTATTGTTCAAACCACCGCACAAACCACGATCCGAAGAAACCACGATATAACCTACACGTTGTTTCTCTTCACGATCCTGCAAATAAGGATGTCTGTATTCCGGATTGGCAAACGCCAAATGCTGAATAACATTTAAGATCTTGTCAGCATAAGGACGTGTTGCCGCCATGCGTTCCTGAGCCTTACGCATTTTACTGGCAGCCACCATTTCCATCGCAGAGGTTATCTTCTGCGTGCTCTTGATGCTTGCTATCTGCGTACGTATCTCTTTACCGCTAGCCATGAATTATGCCTCGCTTACCAGCTACCGTTGGCTTTGAATTTTTCAATCGCGCTGCGCATTTGGCCAGCGATATTGTCATCAAAATTACCAGTAGTGTTGATTGTGTCCATCAGCTCAGCATGCTGTGAACGCATGGTTGACAGCAGTGACGCTTCAAATGAACCGACTTTGCTGACGTCAACATCATCCAGGAAGCCTTCGTTGGCTGAGAACAATGAAATCGCCATTTCAGCAATTGATAATGGTTGATATTGTTTCTGTTTCATCAACTCGGTAACACGTTGACCACGGCTGATTTGTGCGCGGGTTGCTTCATCAAGGTCAGAAGCAAACTGAGCAAACGCTGCCAGTTCACGATACTGAGCCAAATCAAGACGAACACCACCACCCAGTTTCTTGATGATCTTGGTTTGAGCGGCACCACCAACACGTGATACCGACAGACCCGCGTTAATCGCAGGACGGATACCGGCGTTGAACAAGTCAGTTTCAGGAAGATCTGACCGTCTGTAATCGAAATTACGTTGGTCGGTACGAAAGCAGAAACGTCACCCGCCTGAGTTTCAATGATAGGTAACGCAGTCAAAGAACCGGTTTTACCTTTCACTTCACCATTAGTGAGTTTTTCTACGTAATCTTCGTTTACACGTGCTGCACGTTCCAGCAAGCGTGAGTGAAGGTAGAAAACGTCACCAGGATAAGCTTCACGACCTGGTGGACGACGTAACAACAAGGATACCTGACGGTAAGCCCAGGCTTGTTTGGTTAAGTCATCATAGATGATCAGTGCATCTTCGCCTTTATCACGGAAGTATTCGCCCATTGAGCAACCCGCGTAAGGAGCAATAAATTGCAAAGCAGCTGAATCAGAAGCAGAAGCCGCAACGATGATGGTGTGACCCAGTGCATCGTGTTCTTCCAGTTTACGAACCACGTTCGCAATAGAAGACGCTTTTTGACCAATCGCTACATAGATACATTTAACGCCTGTACCTTTCTGATTGATGATGGCATCAACTGCGATAGCTGTTTTACCCGTTTGGCGGTCACCGATAATCAACTCACGTTGACCACGACCGACTGGGATCATCGCATCGATGGATTTCAAACCGGTTTGTAATGGCTGGTCAACTGACTTACGAGCAATAACGCCTGGCGCTACTTTCTCAATTGGAGAAGAACCGCTGGCTTGAATATCGCCTTTACCGTCAATTGGTTTACCCAGTGAGTCAACAACACGACCTAACAGGCCTTCACCTACTGGAACTTCCAGAATACGACCAGTACATTTGACTTTGTCGCCTTCAGAAATATGTTGGTAAGCGCCCAGAATAACGGCACCGACTGAGTCACGCTCTAGGTTAAGAGCCATACCGAAAGTGTTGCCTGGAAACTCAAGCATTTCCCCGGACATGACATCGGCAAGACCATGAATACGCACAATACCATCGGTTACACCGACTACGGTGCCTTCTGTTCGTGCTTCAGTAGCCCCGTCAAAGCTTTCAATTCGCTTTTTAATCAGGTCACTGATTTCTGCTGAATTCAGTTGCATCTCTGTTTCCTCTTTACGGGCCGCTTAGCTTATCGCGCTGGCCAGTCTGTTCAATTTACCTACGGCAGATCCATCAATTACCAGATCACCTGCCCGAATGATTGCGCCACCCAGCAGACTCTCGTCTACACTTTCGCTGAGCGTAATTTCTTTGCCCAGGCGTTTTTTCAGTGCGGCTGCAATCTTGCTTTTTTGTTCATCTGTCAACGGCCGCGCAGTTATTACATCGGCTGTCAGCATTTGTTCCGCATCGGCGCGTAACTCTTCATATAGCTCTGCGATTTCCGGTAACAATAGCAGTCGATTGTTTTCTGCCAGAAGCAGCAGAAAACTACGAGCATCTGTACTAAGTTCACCAGTAATGTCACCAAGCAGATTGACTGCCTGTTCATCACTGACCGCAGGACTCACCAAAATGGATTCGACCTCGGGAGTAGCAGCGCATTGCGCCAGTACTGTGAGCAGTTCAGACCATGCCTGCATGTCGCCTTTTTCTTGTGCAATCGCAAATACGGCTGATGCGTAGGGGCGAGCGATGGTTATTGATTCTGCCATCCTATGATTCCTCTAGATTTGGCTGACCAACTCATCGAGCAGGTCGGTGTGGGCTTTGTCATCAATCTCACGACTAAGGATTTTGCCAGCACCTGCCAGTGCAACTGATGCAACTTGTGCTCTCAGTTCATCACGGGCGCGGTTTGCTTCCTGCTCAATTTCTGCACGGGCAGAAGTGAGAATACGCTCACCTTCAGTACGCGCAGTGCCTTTGGCTTCGTCGACAATTTCGTTTCCACGGCGTTGAGCCTGAGAAACAATTTCGCTTGCCTGATCTTTTGCTTCATGAATTACCTGTTGGGCACGTTTTTCTGCCAACTCTTGTTCATGACGACCACGTTCTGCCGCAGCCAGACCATCAGCGATTTTCTTTTTGCGTTCTTCCAACGCCTGCATGATAGGCGGCCAGACGTACTTCATGCAGAATGCGACGAAAATCGCAAAGGCAATTAGCTGGCCTATCAAGGTTGCATTGATATTCATGCCTGTACCTCTTGTTTATCGCTATTGGGAGTTGAGTTAATGATCTTAACCAGCTACCGCGAACAGTACATACATTGCCAAACCAACAGCGATCATTGGTACCGCGTCAACCAGACCCGCGACCAGGAAGAACTGTGTACGCAACATTGGTACTAATTCAGGTTGGCGAGCTGCAGCTTCCAGGAAGCGACCACCCAACAGACCTACACCAATCGCGGCACCCAGAGCACCCAAACCAATCATCAGTGCACCAGCAATATAAACTAAACCCATATCCATTTTTCTCTCCTACAAACGTCTAAAGACTAAAAAAATAAAGTTACAACTCAATCAAACTCAATGATGTTCCTGATGCGCCATATCCATATATACCGTGGTCAGCACCATAAAGATAAATGCCTGCAAGGTAATAATAAGAATGTGGAAAATCGCCCAGCCAACCTGTAACAGGCCAGCAAAAGAACCTAGAACCAGACCGGCACCGTACATGGTGGCGATCAGAATGAACACCATCTCACCCGCATACATGTTGCCGAACAACCGTAATGCCAATGAAAATGGTTTTGCAATCAAAGTGACAGTTTCGAGCACAAAGTTGATAGGCAGCGCCCATTTACCAAACGGCTGCAAGGTCAACTCGCCAATGAAACCACCGACGCCTTTGACTTTGAAGCTGTAATACAGCATGAGTAAGAAAACAAACAATGCCATGCCGAGTGTGGCATTTGGATCGGTAGTTGGGACGATTTTGAAGAAGACATCGTGAGGATCAACACCGAAAATTGCTGATGCGCCGTGTGCTACAGCTAAAGGAATGAGATCGACTGGAATTAAGTCCATCAGGTTCATCAGGAAAATCCAGACAAAGATGGTTAATGCCATCGGAGCAACCAGAGTGTTTTTACCACCGCTGAAGGAGCCACGTACTGAATCATCAATAAATTCAATGATCCATTCTGCGAAATTCTGTGTATTGGTTGGGACACCTGCGGAGATTTTCTTGGCAACGCTGCGGAAGAACCACATCATCAAACCGCCAAGTAGAATCGACATAAACATGGTGTCGACATTGATGGACCAAAAACCCATTTGCGCTGCTTCACCAGAAGACATTGCAAAACCATAATCACCTGTTGGAGCCCAAACGCCTGCCTCTATCTCTTCATGTTTCGGACCAAAGGTCAGATTTTGCAGGTGATGCTTGATGTATCCTGAAGTTGTTAATTCTTCCGCCATGTTTGTCTCAAGCCTGTTTCATATTTCCAAACAATAAAACCACTTGTATCGCGACGAAGCCGAGCAAGAGCGGTAACGCGGAAAATTCAAACACCGCGAAGCCAACCACAAACATGGCCAGGGTAAAAACCCATCGTTCTGCAATACACCTGTATACGCCACCGAGATTCTTTGCCGGATTGGCACCAGCCTTAACGACTGTTCTCAGTAAATGCCATTTCAGCAATAGTGTGTTGACCACACTGATCATGCCCCCAAAGCATACGGCTATGGCGACATCCTTGCCATGTAACCATAAGACACAAGCCACAATAACAACCAACGCTATAACCTGTGTTATTAGCAGCTGATTTACGGGCCTGACTCTGGCTAGTTGCTCCATCTCTATCCGCTGGATCTTTTAGTTTTGCCTTAAGCAAATCAGGGAATTATATAGACCTACCCTTTGCACGGTCAACGACTATATCGCTTAATTTATTTTTGATTGATGATGTCACACTGATTTAGTGTTTTGTTTGAAGAGTCTTCACAATTATGAAAGATTCCACTAAGGCATCTGATTTTTGGAGATTACAACTGGGATATTTTCCCGTAAGAGGTTAAATAACGAGACATTTAACTTTGTAGAAAACGACTATCTTCTTTTCCCCTCAGACTACATTGCCTTCGATTACAGACTTTTGGGCGCCAGCTTAAATTTGCTGCAATGTGCTTCGTATAAATTTTTTAATTCGGCCTCCCCCATCAGATCCCCCGGCTCATCGCGGTAACTGATATCGCCATTTACTGCGGCTCCCTGCCATTTACGTTCTATCTGCTGGCGTTCATCCTGTTGTTTAAACCAATGAATAAACGCATTGGCTTTGGCCAGCAGACGGTAACTTGATGCCCAGGCATTAACTGTCATGGTGTAATAATACGGTTGGGGCGCAATATTTCCTGGCAGAATTTCAATCTTGCCGAACCACGGACTGGCAGGGTTTTCACAAGCCCAGTAATAAATTGGCAAATCGACCCCAAAGGCATCTACTACTCCATCCGCTAGACAGTTATGGATGCGCGTTTGATCGGAATAAGCGATTAGATTATCCAGTCGGACCCTTTCACCGGGTTTGTTTTCATTACTGCTCCAGCGAATACCGCAATCTTCAAGCACTTGAAACGCCGCCGGATCATTAATAATTCCAACGACTTTGCCATTTAGATCGTCAAGCCGATTAATATGATTATCACCTTTCCTGCGAGCCAATACCCAATGCAGATATGTGTAGGCTTCAGAATACGCCACGTTATCGTATTCTGCCGACGGAGGAAGTGCACTGATAACAATATCCGCCGGCGGTTCACCATATTTTTTACCCACCGTGAGCAACTCTGTGCACATATCCCAAGGCGCTTCGATAAATTCACATTCGACACCCAGGTAACGTGCAAAAGCTCTGGCGTAATCCACATCGAGTCCTTTCAGCGGCTCACCGAGTTTTTCACGAAACGACAAACCGACAAAATTGGGTTCTATCGCTACCCTCAATTTTCCACGTTGTAGAATATCGTCAAGTTGATCATGTGATGCATCAGGTACCAGATAGAGTTTTTTCAATGTGTTGTCCATTGACCTGACTGCTGAATCGATCTCCGCTGTTTGTATATCAATTTGCTCCAGTCCAGTGGACATATCTTCAACCACATCGTTGATGATTTTATTCTTGCTTTGTATACGCTGCATAACACCATTACTGAGATCCAGCGTTTCAAAAATCACTCCGGTGTTTTCCATCACCGCGTTCAACTGTTCACTAATCGATTGAAATAATTCGGTGAGCTGTGCTGTAGCCGATTGGATAACCTCTACAAAACTGTTCAGTCTTTCAGAATTGGTCTGACGGATCTGATCCAGCTCGGCATTAACCTGAGTGAAGTCCAGTTGCCTGGCTGCCTGCTGTGCCTGTTCCATGGTAACCGCAGCAAGACGTCTGACCTCATCAGCCACCACGGCAAATCCTCGCCCATGTTCTCCGGCACGTGCAGCTTCAATAGCAGCATTAAGTGCCAACATATTTACCCCTTTACCAATTTCCAGAATGCCGTCCAGCACATCGGTGACACTATGGGATTTTTCGTCAAGGGTAAGGGATATATGCTGCATCGCTTCGCCGACTGCGGCGTTTACCTCGTTCGCTTCAACATCTATCTGGGCCTGTAAAGCCCCGACCGTTGAATTTGAGCTATTCAGATAATCACTGGCCCGCTGCAGTTCATTATCCAGCTTGTCAGTACGCTGGCCGATTTCTGATAAAAAGTTTTCCTGAACCTGAAGCGCACGGAAAACCTGTCGTGAAAGCTGGGCGGTTTGACTGCTCACCAATTGCAGGGAACGGTAAAAGCGTTTTTCTGCTTCGGTAAAATGCGGAGTTGATGCCACATCTTCCTGCACCGTGGTACTTGCAATTTGAGTTTCAATGAATTCAGATGAATTAAATAGTCTGCTCAACAATTTCACTGCGGATTCCCTAGTTTAGAGTCAGCAGGAATATGCAATTGTCAGTCCAGCGAATGGA
This sequence comes from Methylophaga sp. F7, assembly GCF_056863975.1. Taxonomy (NCBI): domain Bacteria; kingdom Pseudomonadati; phylum Pseudomonadota; class Gammaproteobacteria; order Thiotrichales; family Piscirickettsiaceae; genus Methylophaga; species Methylophaga sp. F7. The sequence continues at coordinate 57,031 of NZ_CM166511.1, forward strand.
TTTACAATATTGAATAGATTGAAATGCTTTAAAACCCTGAGCTTATGGTGCAGCTAAGTTTAAGTTTATGCTGCTAAAGTGTTTGGAGTCATCGCTAATGAAATAAAGTTGCACCACAGTGAAACAGACTTTTCACTCATTATGTGCACATTACATAGTTGGACTTGAAATGACGCTGGCTTTATACGCCTATTTGTTTGATAAGGCGTTTTAGCTCATCCACATTGGAATAATCAAAAACCAGCTTACCCTTTCCATTAGGACGGTGTTTGATACTGAAACCTTTACCTAACTTGTCGGCGATGCGCTGTTCGATTCGCTCGATTTCTTCCAGCGAAGGTTGTGGGACTTCCTGTTTATCTGCCGTGGATGGCTTTAATAATCGACGAATAAGCTGTTCTGTTTCACGAACCGAGAGGCCTTTTTCAACGATTTGTAAAGCTGCCTGGGATTGGCTTTCGCCCTCTAAAGCCAACAGGGTTCGTGCATGGCCCATTTCCAGATCACAGTTTTCCAGTAATTTCTTCACGTCATCATTAAGATTTCGCAGACGCAGTAAGTTACTGATGGTCGCGCGTGACTTACCCACCGCCTCAGCGGTTTGCTGGTGAGTTAATTCAAATTCTTCTCGTAGCCGATGCAAAGCATTGGCCTCTTCCATCGGGTTCAGATTTTCACGTTGGATATTTTCAATCAAGGCCATCGCAATCGCATTGCGATCCGAAACATCCTTGATTAATACCGGAACACTTTCCAGCCCAGCCAGCTTGGAAGCCCTCCAGCGGCGCTCACCGGCAATGATTTCGTAATGCCCACCGTCAATCGGTCTGACCACAATCGGCTGAACCAGACCTTGAGAGCGAATGGAATCGGCAAGTTCTTCAAGAGATTCCTGAGACATATCCATGCGCGGCTGGTATTTACCAGGTTGAATCATGTCCAGCGGAAAATGTTGCAAGCTGTCGTTCAGGTTATTTTCATCCTGATTGACGTCACCTAACAGTGCATCAAGTCCTCTGCCTAATCCTCTTTTTTTACTTACCATGCTGGGAATACCTGTGTGTTAGCTTGCCGCTGTTGCTTTTTTATCACGTCGCATCAATTCACTTGCCAGCGCCATATAGGCAATTGATCCACGCGAAGCCCGGTCATAATTTAACACAGGCAGACCATGACTGGGGGCTTCAGCCAAACGAACATTCCGCGGGATGATTGAATGAAAGACTTTGCCTTGGAAATGACTTATCAACTGTCGTGATACCTGATTGGCAAGATTATTACGTGCATCAAACATGGTACGCACCATGCCAGTCACTTCTAAAGCGGGATTGGCTCGCTGTTTAACCCGTTCAATGGTACGCAGCAGAGAAGTCAGTCCTTCAAGGGCATAATATTCACACTGAATCGGGATCAATACACCTTTGGAAGCCACCAGAGCATTTACCGTAAGCATGCTCAGGGAGGGAGGACAGTCGATCAGGATAAAGTCGTATTTTTCCTTGCTGGACTCCAACGCCAGTCGCAGGCGATGTTCACGTAATTTGATTTCCAACAGCTGGACTTCGGCGGCAGTCAGGTCGGTATTGGTTGGCATTACATCAAAGCCCAATCCTTCCGGACGAATGATGGCATCACTGGCTTTGGCTTCCGCCATAATGACGTCATAACTGCTGGTTTCGATGGCGTCTTTATCAATACCGCACCCGGTGGTGGCATTACCCTGCGGATCCAAATCAATCATCAGCACTTTCTTGCCTGAATCGGCAAGCGACGCTGCCAGATTTACCGTGGTAGTCGTTTTACCGACACCGCCTTTCTGGTTAGTAACCGCAAATATATTTCCCACTGACATTAATCCTTAATCAGTCTTACCAGATGCCTTTCAGCCTGATCTCCCGGGACATTCAGAGCAATCACATCTTTCAATGTAAAACCGCCGCCAACACTAGCTAGTTCCTGTTCCGGGTATACGCCTTTCATTAAAATCAGGCTGCCCGCATCATCGCAGTGTCTCGCGGCTAAATCAATAATCTCGGCAATTGTAGCGAAAGCGCGGGCGGTTATTACCTCAAATTTTGGCAGGGTAAGTTGCTCAACTCGGCCATGTATTACCGTGACATTATTCAATTTAAGCTCGGCCTTCACTTGCTGTAAAAAACGTGTTTTTTTGATATTGCTATCAAGCAGAGTCACCGCCATTTGCGGAAAACAGATCGCCACTGGAATACCTGGAAGGCCAGCACCACTTCCAACGTCCAGCAAACTGTTGCACTGTAAATAAGGAATAAGCGACAGACTATCAAGGATATGTCGCGTCAACATGCCTTGTGGATCACGCACTGAGGTCAGGTTATAAACCTTATTCCATTTTTGCAGTAGCGCAAGATAATCCAGTAGTTGGATTTTTTGCTGGTCGGAAAGTTGTAATTGCAGTTCAGCACAGCCCTTGTCGAGCTGTGCCTTTAAATCAACCGCCATCAGCTGGCTTCGCTCCAGCCTGAACGTTTCAGATGAACCAGCAATAATGAAACGGCAGCCGGTGTCACGCCGGAAATCCGCGCAGCCTGCCCTAAACTCTGTGGTTTGGCATTTTGTAATTTTTCACGTACTTCATTAGATAGGCCACGCACATTTTTATAATCCAAATCATCCGGCAGAGATGTATTTTCATTGCGCTGTAAACGGTTGACTTCATTTTGCTGGCGATTGATATAGCCAGCGTACTTCACCTGAATCATTACCTGCTCAGCCACATCATCAGCAACGATTTGCTCTTCGTCCAGTAATGTCATCAAGCCTTGATAATCCACACTTGGACGACGTAATAACTCGATTGCCGTACTGCTTTTGGCCAGAGGCTCACCCAGCACAGACGTCGCACGTTGTTGATCTATTTTTTCCGGTGACACGCGCATGGTATTCAAGCGGGTATTTTCTTTATCAATGGCTTCCAGTTTTTCACTGAATACGCTCCAGCGCTCATCATCGACAATGCCTAACTGACGGCCAATAGGTGTCAGTCGGGAATCAGCATTATCCTCACGTAACATCAGACGATATTCCGCACGACTGGTGAACATGCGATAAGGCTCTTTGGTGCCGGAGGTGATCAAGTCATCAATTAATACTCCAATATAGGCTTCATCACGACGTGGATACCAAGGCTCGAGCTCTCGAGCCTGCAAGCCGGCATTAAGTCCAGCGATTAACCCCTGTGCGGCGGCTTCTTCATAACCCGTTGTACCATTGATCTGTCCGGCAAAGAACAGACCCGGCATATGTTTGGTTTCCAGCCAAGGCGTTAAATCCCTTGGATCAAAAAAGTCATATTCAATGGCATAGCCCGGACGGGTGATATGGGCATTTTCCAAACCTTTCATTGAACGCACAATTTCATATTGCACATCAAATGGCAGGCTGGTGGAAATACCGTTGGGGTAGACTTCGTTGCAGTTCAGACCTTCCGGTTCAAGGAATATCTGGTGTGAATTCCGATCAGCAAAACGCACCACTTTATCTTCAATTGAAGGGCAGTAACGTGGACCAATGCCTTCAATTTCACCACTGTACATCGGCGATCGATCCAGATTATTACGGATCACCTGATGAGTTTTTTCATTGGTGTGGGTGATATAGCAGGATATCTGGGTTGGATGATCTTTCCGCTTACCCAGAAAAGAAAAGACCGGTGTTGGGTTGTCACCCGGTTGTTCGGCTAACTGGGAAAAATCAATACTGCTGGTCGCAATACGCGGTGGTGTGCCGGTTTTTAATCGATCAACCCGGAACGGTAAAGCACGTAAACGTTCTGCTAGCGCCACAGAGGCAGGGTCTCCTGCCCGACCACCTTGATGACGTTGCAAACCGATATGGATGACACCACCAAGGAAAGTGCCCACTGTGAGCACCACCGTTTTAGCACCAAAGCGTAAACCTGACTGGGTGACTACGCCGGCAACACGATCATTTTCTACAATCAGATCATCAACGGCTTGCTGGAATAAATAGAGATTGGGCTGTGATTCCAGTACTTCACGAATAGCCGCTTTATAACGAATCCGATCAGCCTGAGCACGGGTTGCCCTGACCGCAGGTCCTTTGCTGGCATTAAGGATTCTGAACTGAATACCTGCACGGTCAGCAGCTTTTGCCATGATGCCACCCAGCGCATCAATTTCCTTAACCAGATGGCCTTTACCGATACCACCAATGGCCGGGTTACAGCTCATCTGACCTAACGTTTCAATATTCTGTGTAAGCAACAGTGTTTTTACGCCCTGGCGAGCAGCCGCTAACGCGGCTTCGGTGCCGGCATGGCCGCCGCCAACGACAATCACGTCATATTGATCTTGAAACTGCATAACTCACCCGCGATAAAAACTTGTAAAAGATTGCGAATTTTAACATGCCAGTCACAATCTTTGCCTAATATTTCAATCATTTATAATCAGTTTGGACAAATCGAGCTGATGATATGTAAATAAACCTCAATACAACAATTGGACGGAGTGACATGATTGAGAAAAATACTGGTATTAAGCGATTGCTGTTTGCTTTAGTTTATTCGTTACAAGGCCTGTATGCTGGAATCCGTTATGAATCTGCTTTTCGGCAGGAGTTTATCTTGTTGTTATTACTGGGGTTTGTAAGCTTTTTTCTGGATGTCACTCCAGCCGAAAGGCTTTTGATGATCGCCTCTCTAGTAGCTGTTTTAATTGTTGAAGCACTTAACTCGGCCATCGAGTGTGTGGTGGATCGCGTCAGCACTGATGTACATAAGCTCTCTGGCCGAGCCAAAGATTACGGCTCTCTGGCGGTATTAATGACCTTATTGCTTAGTGCAGCGACCTGGCTGATGATTTTGCTGGATTAAGTTTTTCTTTGATAAGCCCAAATTATGATAATCAAACCTGCAATGATCATCGGTACACATAACAACTGCCCCATGGTGAACCAATTAAATGCCAGATAACCATATTGCGGATCGGGAACCCTGAAAAATTCGGCGATAAAGCGGAAACACCCATAGCCCAGTAAAAACAGTCCTGAAACCGCTGCCCGTGGGCGGTTTTTTGCCGAGAACCACCAGAGAATAATAAATAGTAACAAGCCTTCCATCATCGCCTGGTAAAGCTGGGATGGATGACGCGCTAACGGACCACCTGTTGGAAACACCATCGCCCAGGGCACATCAGAGACTCTACCCCATAACTCGCCATTGATAAAATTGCCTATTCGACCAAAAAACAAACCTAATGGGACTAATGGTGCGACGAAATCACTGATTTCAAAAAAGGATCGGTTTGTCTTGCGACCAAATAACCAGATTGCCAATAACACACCAAGCAATCCGCCATGAAATGACATGCCTCCCTGCCAGACCTTAAACAGATTCAATGGGTTATTTATGACATTTGGCAAATCATAAAAAAGTGCATAGCCAATTCTTCCACCGATGATTACACCAATCGCACCATAGAAAAGCAGGTCTTCTACCTGAGATTTTTCCCAACCATGATCATTGGCTCTCGATCTGGCCAGCATCCAGGCCGCAACAAAACCAAACAGATACATTAATCCATACCAATGAATGGCTAAGGGACCAAGCTCCAAGGCGACAGGATCAATCTGTGGGTAAGTCATTTTTTGTTCTCGTTTACTATGGTGCAGGCATCATATCAAGCTCGCTATGAATCTTCATTACAGAATTTTGCACCATTATTGGGCGCGACAATTTCTACGGCGCACCAAAATAAGCCTTTTATTAAGCTAAAACCAACCCGAAATTATCCCATCTCATTGTAATTAAAAGTGTTTTCAAATGTGGCATATAAACTGCGTTAGTTGTGGCAGTCTGAATACACGGTGTTGTAAAAAATCAACGCATCGGATTCAACAAGACTAAAACAATTCAAACGAGGAGATATAAATGAAATTCAAAACGCTCTCAGCAATATGTCTTGCTGCTACATCAGTTTTCGCCGCTTCATCAGCAATGGCATGGGAAAGCGAAGATGGTGCGCATTCAACCAGTGCTAATGTTGGCCTGTTCAGCGACTACTTATTCAGAGGTATTTCTTTTACCGATGATAAACCTGCTATTCAAGGTGGTTTTGACTACGCACATGCATCTGGTCTTTATGCTGGCACATGGGCTTCTAACCTTTCTATCGACGATGAAACGAATATTGAAATTGATGTGTATGCCGGTTTTGCCAATGAGTTTGGCGAAAGTGGCATCGGCTATGATTTAGGCGTGGTTCGTTATATGTATCCAGGTACTGAAAATGACGAAGAGCTGGACTATAACGAATATTATGGCGGCCTTTCATACAGCTACTTCAGTGCTACCGTGTTTTATACTAGTGACTGGGTCAATACAGGCGAAGACGAAATCTACTATAAACTCGGCTTTGATTATGATCTTCCATATGGTTTAGCGTTATCAGCACATTATGGTTACACCGACTCAGATCGTAATGATGGGGATCCTGCTAAAAGCGATAGCTACAGCGATTACGGCATTGGTGTAACGAAAGGCTTTGCTGGTCTGGATTGGTCTGTTGGCTATTACGGAACAGATAGCGATGGTGAAGATTTTGCCGTGGTTGATAGTAATGCAGATGATCGTTTCTTAGTAAGCGTGAGTTCATCATTCTAAAACACACCCCAAGCAGATGGCTCTGGTAAACAGAGCCATCTTTTCTAAAGAAGGAATACGCTTATGAAACAAGTTGTAGCTATTATCAAGCCCTTCAAGCTTGATGATGTCCGCGAATCACTCTCTGAAATCGGCGTACAAGGTTTAACGGTTTCTGAAGTAAAAGGATTTGGACGTCAAAAGGGTCACACGGAGTTATACCGTGGGGCGGAGTACGTTGTGGATTTCCTGCCTAAATTGAAACTGGAAATCGCAATTGATGACGGCATCGTAGAACAAGTTATCGAAGCTATTATCAAGGGTGCTAACACTGGCAAAATCGGTGATGGCAAGATCTTCGTTTACCCACTTGAGCAAGTGGTTCGGATTCGCACTGGCGAAACCGGCCCTGATGCTCTGTAAGCTTGAGGAGACATTAACATGGAATTAGGAAATCAAATCTTCCAACTCCAGTACGCCATGGACACCTTTTACTTTTTAGTATGTGGTGCTCTGGTTATGTGGATGGCGGCTGGCTTCTCGATGCTTGAAGCAGGTCTGGTTCGTGCGAAAAATACCACTGAAATTCTGACCAAAAACGTTATGTTGTTTGCCATTGCCTGTACCTCTTATTTGGTAGTGGGTTATGACATCATGTACGGCGGCGGTTTATTCCTGGCTGGAATTGATGGCGGTGAAACACTGGTTGCTGATGCATTGGCAGCATCTGCTGAAGAGGGTTTTGAAGGTGGTGCAGTTTACTCTGCCGCATCTGACTTTTTCTTCCAGGTAGTGTTTGTTGCTACGGCAATGTCTATCGTTTCTGGTGCTGTTGCTGAACGTATGAAATTGTGGGCATTCGCTGCATTTGCTGTTGTGATGACTGCGTTTATCTATCCATTAGAAGGTTCATGGACTTGGGGCGGTGCTGATGTATTTGGCATGTATAACCTGGGTGACCTTGGCTTCCTTGACTTTGCTGGTTCCGGTATCGTTCATATGGCAGGGGCTGCTGCAGCATTAGCCGGTGTTATCCTACTGGGTGCTCGTAAAGGCAAATATGGCCCTAACGGTGAAGTTCGTCCGATACCAGGTGCAAACCTGCCATTAGCAACTTTAGGTACATTCATCCTGTGGATGGGTTGGTTCGGCTTTAACGGCGGTTCTGTATTGAAATTAGGCGATATGGCTAGCGCTAACGCTGTTGCGATGGTGTTCCTGAACACAAATGCAGCGGCTGCTGGTGGTGTTATCGCTGCTTTGGTTGTCGCCAAATTACTGTTTGGTAAAGCTGACTTAACCATGATTTTGAACGGTGCTTTAGCTGGTCTGGTAGCGATTACTGCTGGTCCAGACACGCCAACTCCATTAATGGCTACCATTATCGGTGCTGTCGGTGGTGTAATTGTGGTGTTCTCAATCGTCTTTATGGACAAAGTTAAAATCGACGATCCTGTCGGTGCTATCTCTGTGCATGGTGTGGTTGGTCTTTGGGGTCTGCTTGCAGTGCCTTTGACAAACTCTGATGCCAGTTTCTCAGCACAAATCATCGGTGCAGCTACCATCTTCGTTTGGGTATTTGTTTCCAGCTTCATTGTCTGGGCAGTACTGAAAATGATTATGGGTCTGCGTGTGACCGAAGAAGAAGAATACGAAGGTGTGGATTTGGTGGAATGTGGTATGGAAGCATACCCAGAGTTCACTAGCTCTAACTAAGTTATTCTTTACTGAAACGGAAAGGGCAGGTTTTACCTGCCCTTTTTTATGCCTGAAATTTACAAGATTTTATTGATGATACTGAACACTCTCAGCATGCACAGCATCAACCAATGCTGCGACATGTTCAGGATTTATAGTCGGATGGATGCCATGCCCCAGATTAAACACATGTCCACTACCGTGACCATAGGCTTTGAGGATTTCTTTTACTTCTGTTTTTATCCGTTCGGGCTGAGCATATAAAACACAAGGATCCATATTGCCCTGTAAAGCGACTTTATCGCCTATCTGATAACGTGCCAGTGAAAGATCAGTGGTCCAGTCCAGTCCTAACGCATCAGCTCCGACTTCAGCCATATGGCTTAACCACTGGCCCCCACCTTTGGTAAACATGGTTACCGGCACACGTCTGCCATCATTTTCTTTGGTTAAACCGCTGATAATTTGCTGCATATAAGCAAGGGAGAATTCTCTGTAATTTGGTCCACTTAATGCTCCGCCCCAGGTATCAAATAACATTAACGCCTGGGCACCAGCAGCAATTTGTGCATTCAGGTAAGCAGTGACTGACTTGGCAAGTACGGATAACAAATCATGCATGACATCAGGTGTATCAAACATCATGGCTTTGATTTTGGCGAAATCCTTGCTGGAACTGCCTTCAACCATATAACACGCCAAAGTCCAGGGACTGCCACTAAAGCCAATTAAAGGCACTTTGCCATCAATTTCTCTACGTGTCAGGCGGATAGCATCCATCACATACCCCAGACTATCTTCCATATCCGGTACGCTGAGATTGGCTACATCGGCTGCACTGCGGACTGTTTTGTGAAATTTTGGTCCTTCTCCGGTAACAAAATGTAACCCAAGTCCCATTGCATCAGGAATGGTCAAAATATCAGAAAAGATAATCGAAGCATCAAGATCATAACGTCGCAGTGGCTGTAAAGTGACTTCACAGGCCAGCTCCGGCGTGGTGCACAAAGTCATAAAATCACCGGCTTTTTCGCGCACCTGACGATATTCTGGTAAATATCGTCCGGCCTGACGCATAATCCATATGGGTGTTTTGTCGACAGGCTGCTTTAATAAAGCACGCAGATAACGATCATTTTTTAATTCGGACACCGGAGCACCTTTTTATTGTTGATGGCAAAATTTCCTAGCTCAGAAACAAAATCGCACTGAGAGGTCTACTCAAGCGAGTAGGACCAACCCAGTGCGATAAAATTGCCACTATTTTTCAGATATGTACTGAAGTTTAAACTTCCAGATAATCAAGAATGCCTTCAGCTGCCTGTCGACCTTCCCAAACAGCGGTCACCACTAAATCAGATCCACGGACCATATCACCGCCGGCAAAGATTTTCGGATTAGTGGTTTGATAGGCACAATTACCTTCAGCTGGGGCAACCACACGGCCACCATCATCAATGCTGACATTAAACTTTTCAAACCATGGCGCTGGGCTTGGACGGAAACCAAACGCAATAACAACCGCATCTGCTGAAATGATTTCTTCACTGCCAGCGACCGGCTCGGGACGACGACGTCCACGCTCATCGGGTTCGCCCATTGCAGTGGTCACAACTTTGACACCGGTGACTTTATTGCCATCACCAACGATTTCAATCGGCTGACGATTCCACATAAATTCAACGCCTTCTTCACGCGCATTATTCACTTCACGGCGTGAACCAGGCATGTTTTCTTCATCACGGCGATAGGCACAGATAACATTGGTTGCCCCCTGGCGAATCGCCGTACGGTTGCAATCCATAGCGGTATCACCACCACCGAGAACGACTACACGCTTACCTTCCAGTGAAACATAGTTTTCTGAAGGAAGATCCAGCAGTTTTTTGTTGTTGGCCACCAGATAAGGCAATGCTTCATACACGCCAGGCAATTCTTCACCAGGGAAGCCGCCTTTCATATAGGTGTATGTACCCATTCCCAGGAAAACAGCATCGTACTCTTCAAGCAAAGCATCAAATTCAACGTCTTTGCCCACGTCAGTATTTAGGCGGAATTCAATTCCCATACCTTCCATGACTTCACGACGGCGTTTAACAACCTCTTTCTCCAGTTTGAATTCTGGAATACCGAATGTCAGCAGACCACCAATTTCCGGATAGCGATCAAACACAACAGGCTTAACGCCATTGCGAACCAATACGTCAGCAGCACCTAAGCCTGCCGGACCAGCACCAATCACAGCAACCCGTTTACCGGTATCGACAACGTTGGATAAATCCGGACGCCAGCCCTGGGTCAGGGCAGTATCCGTAATGTATTTTTCTACTGAGCCAATGGTGACTGCACCAAAACCATCATTTAGGGTACAGGCACCCTCACATAGACGATCCTGAGGACATACCCGGCCACAGATTTCAGGCAATGTATTGGTTTGGTGTGCCAGTTCAGCAGCTTGTTCCAGATTGCCTTCACTAATCAGTTTCAGCCAATTCGGAATATAGTTATGTACTGGACACTTCCACTCACAATAAGGGTTACCACATTCCAGGCAGCGGTCTGACTGCTCAGCTGCCTGAGATGCATCAAATTCCCCATAGATTTCACCAAATTGCTGTTTACGAACGTTTGCATCCAGCTTTTTTGGGTCGACACGACCTACATCTAAAAATTGAAACGTATTTTTTTTCATCGTTATTAGTTTTACCAGTTGTATCAGGCCGCTTTGGTGGCGATTTTTAATAAACCATCCAATGACGCTGCTTTGGGTTTGACCAGCCAGAATTCTTTAATCGCCTGTTCAAAGCGGTCCAGAATCTGGTGCGCCCAGACACTACCTGTTTCACGCACGTGGTCTTCAATAAGGCCTTTTAGATGCAGAGCAGCTTCGGACATTTCGTCGCTGTCAATCCGCACCAATTCAACCAGCTCTTCGTTATAACGTTCCGCAAAGGTGTTATCCAGATCCAGCACATAAGCAAGACCACCGGTCATGCCAGCACCGAAGTTGAGTCCCGTTTCACCCAGCACAGTAACAACACCGCCGGTCATATACTCACAACCGTGATCACCAACGCCTTCAACAACCGCAACTGCTCCGGAATTACGAACCGCAAAGCGTTCACCTGCTTTACCTGCAGCATACAGTTCACCACCTGTAGCACCATATAAACAGGTGTTACCGATAATGCTGGCATTTTGCGTTTCAAAATCACTTTCCGGTGATGGGTAGATGGTCAGCTTACCTGCTGCCATGCCTTTACCAACATAGTCATTGGCATCGCCTTCAAGACGCATCTCCAGACCACCGGCATTGAATACACCAAAACTTTGTCCGCCAGAACCTTTGAGGTTCAGACGAATAGGTTTATCAATCATGCCGTAATTGCCATGAACCTTGGCGATCTCACCAGACAAACGGGCACCGATTGAACGGTTGATGTTACGAATTTGGTAACTGAATTCACCGCCGGTTTTATTGACGATGGTTTCTTTAATATCCACTACCATTTGCTCAGCCAGCTCACCCTTATCATAGGGTTCATTTTTCGGCTCGAGGCAGAATTGCGGTTTGTCAGCAGGAACACCGGCATTCGACAACAATGGTTGCAGGTTCAGCCCACGCTGTTTATCCGTCGTCCCTGGAAGGATTTCGAGCAAATCAGTACGGCCGATCAAATCTTGCAAACTACGCACACCCAGTTTTGCCAACCATTCACGCGTTTCACGTGCAACAAACTGGAAGTAGTTCATCACCATCTGCGGCAAGCCAATAAAGTGCTGCGTCCGCAGTTTTTCATTTTGTGTTGCAACACCGGTTGCACAGTTATTCAAATGACAAATCCGCAGATATTTACAACCCAACGCAACCATGGGCCCGGTACCAAAACCAAAGCTTTCAGCACCTAAAATAGCTGCCTTGATAACATCCAGACCGGTTTTCAAGCCACCGTCTGTTTGCAGACGTACTTTGTCACGTAAATCATTGGCACGCAGAGTCTGATGGGCTTCACTCAAACCAAGCTCCCATGGACCACCGGCATATTTGACTGAAGTCAGTGGGCTTGCACCAGTACCACCGTCATAACCAGAGATGGTTATCAAGTCGGCATAGGCTTTTGCAACACCTGCAGCAACGGTTCCGACACCTGCTTGCGAGACCAGTTTTACTGATACCAATGCATCAGGATTCACCTGTTTCAGATCAAAGATCAGCTGCGCTAAATCTTCAATCGAATAGATATCATGATGTGGTGGCGGTGAAATCAAGGTTACGCCAGGCACGGAATGGCGAAGCGTAGCTATCATCTGATTAACTTTGCCACCAGGTAACTGACCACCTTCACCCGGTTTCGCACCTTGGGCAATTTTGATCTGCAACACTTCAGCATTCACAAGATAATGTGGCGTTACACCAAAGCGTCCTGAGGCAATCTGTTTGATTTTGGAGACACGCTCGTTACCAAAACGATCCGGATCTTCACCACCTTCACCAGAGTTTGAACGACCACCTAAGCGGTTCATCGCAATCGCCAGCGCTTCATGCGCTTCGGGCGATAACGCTCCTAAAGACATGCCAGCGCTGTCAAAGCGTTGCAGGATAGCGCCAGTATCTTCAATTTCTTCAATATCCAACGGCGTTTCGGCCAGTTTGACTTCCAGCAAGTCACGCAACACCATTGCAGGACGCTCGTTCACCAAAGCGGCATAGGCCTTATAGTCATCATAACTACCGCCCTGAACCGCTTTCTGTAAGGTGCCAATTACATCCGGGTTATAAGCATGGTACTCACCGCCATGGATGAATTTCAGCAAACCACCTTGATCGCGTTTTTTACGTTGATTCCAAGCCAGTTTATTCAGCTGTAACTGATCGTTATGTAACGCATCAAAATCAGCGCCATTCACTCGACTGGTTGTCGCAGTAAAACACTTGTCGACAACAGCATCATTCAGGCCAACGATTTCAAACAATTGTGCCCCACGATAGCTGGCAATTGTCGAGATGCCCATTTTCGAGGTGATTTTGAATAAACCTTTATTGATGCCCTTACGATAATGACGACATAACTCGGCATGTTCGACATCTCTAATTTCATTGGTGGCACGCAGATCCTGCAGGCAAGCATAGGCAAGATAAGGATAAATTGCCGTCGCACCATAGCCCAGCAATACACCGAAGTGATGTGGATCACGAGCTGTCGCGGTTTCAACGATAATATTCGCATCACAGCGTAAACCAGCTTTAATCAGATGCTGATGCACCGCACCAGTTGCCAGTAAAGCATGCACCGGCAATGTGTCTTTGGAAATATCACGATCGCTTAGCACTAATACGACATTACCATCACGCACGGCATTTTCTGCATCAGCACAAATGTTATCAATCGCTTTTTCCAAACCTATTTCAGGCTGATAATTCAGAGAGATACGGTAAGATTTGTATTCAGGATCGTTATCGCCGAGCTTGAGGATCTGCTTAAACAGTTTTTCAGTTAATACAGGCGAATCAAGTACCACACGCTGGGCATGGTCTTCACCTTCTTCAAACAGGTTACGCTCTTCACCAATACACGTCTCCAGAGACATGACTATGTTTTCACGTAATGGATCGATAGGTGGATTGGTGACCTGGGCAAACTGTTGACGGAAATAGTCATACAATGAACGCACTTTCTCAGACATCACCGCAAACGGGCTATCATCGCCCATTGATCCAGTTGCTTCCTGACCAAGCTCACCTAATACACGAATGACCTGATCACGTTCTTCAAAACTGACGCCGAACATTTTTTCATAGATATCCAGCTCATCGCCCTGAATTGAAGGCAATGTATGCTCGTCATCTTTCTCTGTGTCGTGAAGACGCTGCAGATTATTATCCAGCCACTCGCGATATGGCTGTGCTTTTTTGAGCATATTGTTGATATCTTCAGGCATCAACAATTCACCGGTCTGGGTATCTACCGCCAGCATCTGACCAGGTTTCAGTCGTCCCTTTTCAACCACATCTTCCGGCTGATAGTTGTACACGCCTACTTCAGAAGCCAACGTAATATGACGGTCTTTGGTAATGACATAACGGGCTGGACGCAAACCATTACGATCCAAGGTACATGCCGCATAACGACCATCAGTGATAACTACACCCGCTGGACCATCCCATGGTTCCATATGCATGGAATTAAAATCATAGAATGCCTTGAGGTCAGCATCCATAGTGGGATCGTTCTGCCAAGCAGGTGGGATCAGTAAACGCATTGCACGGAACATGCTTACGCCACCAGCCAACAAGGCTTCCAGCATATTATCCATACTGGATGAGTCAGAACCGCTGGTGCCAACTAATGGGCGGATATCTTCCATATTCTCGATTAACGAGGTGGCAAATTTTGCACCACGCGCCAAGGCCCAGTTCCGGTTGCCTTGAACAGTATTGATTTCGCCATTGTGTGCGAGATAACGGAATGGCTGAGCCAGACGCCATTGCGGCCAGGTGTTGGTAGAGAAACGCTGATGGAACACACAAATCGCAGTTTCCATGCGTTCATCACTGAGATCTTTATAAAACACTGGCAAATATGAAGGCATTACCAGGCCTTTATAAGACACCACTTGTGATGACAGGCTTGGAATGTAGAAATCTTTATCGTCTGTAATGGCTTTTTCAGCTTTACGGCGCGCGATATAGAGATTGCGTTCAAATGCCGCATCATCCATAGACTCGCCAGCATTAACAAATACATGGCGCATCTTCGGTAGCAGCCGCAAGGCTTCCTGACCACATGCTGCTTCAGGCTCAACGGGTACTTCACGCCAGCCAGCGATTTGCAGGCCTTGTTCGATGAGCTTTGCGGTAACTGCGTCCTGCGCTAACTGTGCTTTAGTGTCGTCCTGTGACAGAAATACCATACCCACTGCATAGCGCTGTGCCAGCGAAAAGCCAAGCTCTTCGGCAATAGCTTTAAAAAAGCTGTCAGGTTTTTTTAGCAATAAACCACAACCGTCGCCGGTTTTGCCATCCGCACCGATTGCACCACGATGGGTCAGGTTACCCAGTGCTTCAATGGCTGTCTTAACAAGCCAGTGACTGGGTTTACCATCCATCTGAGCAATAAGTCCGAATCCGCAGTTATCGCGCTCAAATTCAGGTCTGTAAAGACCTTGTGTTAGTTCTGTTGGCTGACTCACGTCACATACCTTCATCGTTTGTTAGCGCCGTCGCAGCTCCACTCCGGTAGTTAAACCGGCACAGCTATGTCTAAACTGAGGAGCGTCGCACAAAAACACGGCAGAAAGGATCACCTAGTATAACGATTGATCCGGTACCATTCAATTCTAGCTGCATTTTTTTGACAACAACCAACAGCAGTAAATTTTCCTATTTTCAATAAAATAGCTAAAATGCACTGCTTTTCTGACAAACAATCGGACTAACAATGGACAAACCACTGGTAGGCGTAGTGATGGGCAGTAATAGTGACTGGCCAGTCATGCAAAAAGCCGTTGAACAACTTGAAGCTTTTGGCGTTGCCTACGAAACTCAGGTTGTATCTGCTCACCGAACCCCGGATCTACTTACCGAATACGCTAAAACGGCTAAAAGTAAAGGGTTAAGCTGTATCATCGCGGGAGCTGGTGGGGCCGCCCATTTGCCAGGTATGCTCGCGGCGAACACATTAGTCCCGGTACTCGGTGTTCCGGTTCCTTCGCGTTACCTCAAAGGCCAGGACTCTCTTTTATCCATTGTACAAATGCCTAAAGGTATTCCGGTTGCTACCTTTGCCATTGGTGAAGCTGGCGCTGCAAATGCTGCTTTGTTTGCTATTGCCCAACTGGCAATTCATGACACAAAACTGGCAGCAAAACTGGAACAGTTCCGCAAAAATCAGCATCAGGCCGTGCTGGATATGACACTTCCCCCATTAGCTTAGAACTGAGGATGTAGATGATTTTACCAGGTGCCACATTAGGAATGCTTGGCGGCGGTCAGTTGGGCCGCATGTTTACCACCGCGGCCCAGACGATGGGCTACAAGGTTATTGTGCTGGATCCAGACAAAAACAGTCCTGCCGGAATTATCGCTGATCAGCATATCTGTGCCGCTTACACAGATGAAGCAGCCTTGACCGAGCTGGCTCAGCATTGTGCAGCAATCACTACCGAGTTTGAGAATATTCCCGCCAGCACCCTGGCCTTTCTCGAAAAACGTACCGTTGTGCATCCCTCCTCATCTGCTCTGGCCAGCACGCAAAACCGTAACATAGAGAAAAACTTCATTCGTGCGCAAGGCATTGCCACCGTGCCGTTTGTCCGCATAACCCATCGGGATGATTTTGCTGATATCAGCACTCAGATTAAATTCCCGGCCATTCTTAAAGTTGCCACCTTCGGCTATGACGGAAAAGGTCAGATTGTTTGTGAGGATTTACAGGCTGCTTATGAAGCATTTGAAGCTTTAGGCCAAAAAGAATGTGTACTGGAACAGCGAATCGATTTGGAGCGCGAGATTTCGGTTGTTCTGGCGCGTGGCGAAGATAGTCAGATCACCGCTTTCCCGGTCGCAGAAAATGTCCACATCAACGGAATTTTACATTCAACCACTGTGCCTAGCGCTGCCGCTGAAACACAGCAACTTGCTGCTATTGAAATGGCCAGTAAAATTGCTGATGGACTTGATTACGTTGGCACTATGGCGGTTGAGTTTTTCGTTTCCAAGCAAGGCGAAATCATTGCCAATGAAATTGCCCCTCGTCCGCATAATTCGGGTCATTACACACTGGATGCCTGCAGAACATCGCAATTTGAACAACAGGTACGCATGTTATGCGGTTTACCCGCTGGAAGTTCCAAATTAATATCCCCTGTGGTGATGATTAATCTACTGGGTGATGTATGGGGAAACAGTCAACCTGGCTGGGATAAGCTACTCAATAAACCAGATATTAAACTGCATTTGTATGGCAAGAGAGAAGCCCGTGCTGGACGCAAGATGGGCCACTTTAATGTTCTGGCAGACACTCCTGAATTGGCAATGCAATCCGCCAATACGGTGTTTGACGACATTAAAGCAGACTAATGCATAGCGTTACCATTGTTTACTGTACCCAATGTCGATGGATGCTCCGTGCGGCCTGGATGGCGCAGGAGTTGCTCAGCACCTTTGATGGAGAGATTGCAGAATTAACACTTAAACCGAGTACCGGCGGTACTTTTGAGGTTACAGCAGACAATCAGTTGGCCTGGTCTAGAAAACAGGAAGGCCGTTTCCCGGAAATTACTGAGTTAAAGCAGCGGGTCCGCGACATAATTGCCCCTGAGCAGGATTTAGGTCATTCGGATCGGAAAAAGTAAAATTCCACTTTGGTGAATTAAAAAAGGGACGTTTTCGCGTCCCTTTTTATTGTTAAGCGCTTTCCACTTTCTCACTAAAGCCACAATCCTTCTGCGGACAGACTTTTTCGGTGCCTTTGCTCTTGGTTGTCTTAATGGTCAATATCGGCCACTGACAATTTGGACAGGCTTCTTTGATCGGTTCGTTCCATAATGCATAGTCGCAGGTCGGATATTCCGAGCAAGAATAAAACACTTTGCCTCGGCGTGACTTGCGCGTCAGGATTTCGCCCTTATTACATTTGGGGCATTCAACGCCAGTATTTTCAGGCTGCTCCAGTGATTCAATGTGTTTGCATTTCGGGTAACTGCTACAGCCGATAAATTTACCGTATTTACCTGTACGTACCCACAAATCCGATTCACATTTCGGGCATTTACGCCCTTCAACCACTTCCGGCTCACTCGCGGTGGTTTCTTCACCATCAATATTGCGGGTGTAATCGCATTCCGGATAACCGGTACAGCCGATAAACCGGCCACTGCGGCCTAACCTGCTGGATAGTTTTTTACCACATTTAGGACAATCTTCATCCAGCAGTTCCTGAGTGACATCGCTACGCTGGACTTCTTTATCCTTGGTTTCGACCTGCTCTTTAAATGGTCCCCAGAAATTGCGCAATAAAGGAATCCACTCGGCTTCACCCCGCGACACCGCATCCAGATCATCTTCCAATTTGGCAGTAAAGTCATAGTCCACATAACGGGTAAAATGCTGAACCAGAAACTTGCCGACAACACGTCCCACATCGGTGGGGTGAAAACGTTTGTTAATCAACTCAACATATTCACGCTGCAATAATGTAGAGATGATGCTGGCATAGGTCGAAGGACGACCAATATCATGTTCTTCCAGACTTCTGACCAGACTGGCCTCACTGTATCTTGGTGGTGGCTCGGTAAAGTGCTGTTCAGGGCGAATGGCGACTAGATCAACAACCTCTCCGACTTCCATCGGCGGCAGGATGTTTTCATCTTTGTCACCCTTGGTATCATCCTTCCCTTCCAGATAAACACTCATGAAACCCGGGTTTACCACGGTAGAACCATTGGCGCGGAAGGTATTGCCCTTACCACAGCCCAGATCCACGGCAACGGTATTCAAAGTCGCGTGGATCATCTGACTGGCTAATGTACGCTGCCATATCAGGTTATAAAGTTTGTGTTGATCGACGGATAAATATGCTTTCATTTCATCCGGCGTGCGTAAAACTGAGGTTGGTCTTATTGCCTCATGCGCTTCCTGGGCATTTTTGGATTTGGTTTTGTATTCCTGCGGTTTGCCTGGTACCGATTTCGCCCCATAGCGCTGACCGATAAACATGCGAATTTCTTCAATCGCTTCTGCCGCCAGCGACACCGAGTCAGTACGCATGTAGGTGATTAAACCTTCTGCACCCTCACCGGTATCAACACCCTCGTATAATTGCTGTGCCACACTCATCGTGCGCTGAGCGCCAAACCCCAGCTTACGGGAGGCTTCCTGTTGCAAGGTAGAGGTAGTAAATGGTGCTGCAGGATTACGCTTGCGTTGTTTTTTCTCAACGTGGGTAACTAGCAGTTTACCTTCAGCCGCTTTTGTTAATGTCGAAACGACATCCTCAGCTTGCTCGGTATGACCGATGCTGAACTGGCTCAGCTTCTCATTTTTATAGTGGGTTAACTTCGCCTGAAACGGGGTTTTCTCAGCGGTGGCATCTGCTTCAATGGTCCAGTATTCCTGAGCTTTGAAAGCTTCAATTTCCAGCTCACGCTCGACAATCATCCGTAACGCAGGACTTTGTACCCGGCCAGCAGATAAGCCGCGACGTACTTTCTTCCATAATAACGGGGAAAGGGTGAAGCCGACCAGATAGTCTAGCGCACGGCGTGCCTGCTGAGCGTTAACCAGATCCATCGACAATTCGCGTGGATTGGCTACCGCATCATTAACGGCCTGTTTGGTGATCTCATGGAAAACAACACGGAAGGTTTCTTTATCTTTTAACACACCCTTCTTTTTCAATAACTCATACAGATGCCAGGAGATTGCTTCTCCTTCACGATCCGGATCCGTTGCCAGATAGAGCGTGTCAGCTTTTTTCATGGCCTTGGCAATCGCCTCGACATGTTTGCTGTTGCGATCAATCACTTGATATTTCATCGCAAAATCATTTGACGGATCGACGGCTCCTTCTTTGGGCTGTAAATCTCTCACATGACCATAAGATGCCAAGACTTCTACATCTTTGCCCAGATACTTTTTGATGGTCTTGGCCTTGGCCGGAGACTCAACAATAACGAGTTTTTTTCCCATATAATCCTGTACCAAAAATAGACGCTCTAAATAACACTGCCCGTGTAAAACGGGCAGTATTAAGGAGAATAAGAGCGGTCAGATTTAGTGAATAACCGCCTCCAAATCTTCAAACACCAGATCTTCCATCCAGGCATAAGCAACTTCTCGGCCCGGTTGATAAAACAGCACCATGAGTACGACCCACTTGAGCTGTTCCAAATCAATTTCTTCGCTGTCTAATGCCAATACACGTTCAATAACAACTTCGCGAGTTTCGACATCCAAAACACCGACCTGTTCCAAAAACAGTAAATAGCCTCGACAATGAATATCGAGACGCTCTATTTCACTCTCACTGAAAACACGAATATGTGTATTGGGATTGTCTGTCTGCGGAGCCACTACCGTCATATTGTCTAGCCAATCAAGTGCTTTGTGTATTTCCATTTCCTGAAAGCCGACCTGTTCTAATTCAAGCTCCAGGACATCTTTATCAGGCTGACTGCTATTTTCTGTATCGATATAGTTTTCGAACAGATAGAGCAACACATCAATTACATTTTCTTTCATCGGCTTCTCTGTTGTGGGCGTGATCAGGTTCCGTTTCGAACGTAACGTCCTCCAGGCAGTGAAGCAACCTGACCTTGCAGCTCCAGTAATAACAGCATGGATGAAACGGCATCAGCCGTCAATCCGCTTTTGTCAATAAGTATATCGATATGGATCGGGTCATAACCCAAAAACTCAAACAATAACTGGTAATCATTATCCAATTCTGCTTGCACCGATGCTTGCTCTAATGAGGTCGGTTTCTCCAAAGCTTGCGGAACAACCCCGGCAATGGCCCCCAGTTCTTCAATAATGTCATTTGCCGTTTCCACCAGCTTTGCTCCCTCACGTATCAACTGATGACAGCCCCGGGATAATGGATTATGAATTGATCCAGGAATAGCAAACACTTCACGACTCTGTTCCATAGCCATTCTGGCCGTAATCAATGAGCCACTTTTCACTGCCGCCTCCACGACCAAAGTGCCAAGGCTCAAACCACTTATAATACGGTTACGGCGAGGAAAGTTTTCCGCTTTGGGTGAAGTGCCTAATGGAAATTCAGAAACAATCGCCCCCCTTCGGCGATGTGATGTGCCAAATTTCTGTGTGATGCTGGATACACTCGATCCAAACCGGTACCAATCACCGCGATTGTTTTGCCAGATGCTGCCAGAGCGCCTTTATGAGCGGCAGCATCAATACCCGTGGCCAAACCACTGGTAATGACAATATCGCCCTGAGCCAGGTATCGCGCGAATTCAAATGCTGTGTCGCTGCCTGAAGCGGTCGGGTTACGACTACCCACAATCGCCAACTGCCAGTTGTTAAGCAGATTGATATCCCCCTGAACATACAATAAAGCCGGAGGATCAGGTATTTGTTGAAGCAACTCTGGATAAAGATGATGTTGTTGATCGATGACATGGCGATTATCAGCTGATAGCCATTCCAAATCTCGCTCAACCTGCTCCCAATCTGGCGTTTGTAGCGCCGAGACAATTTTTGGATCAACATCTTTTAATAAGCTTGGCGCTTGAAAAATATCAGCTGGTTGATGAACTTGCTGTAGCAGTTTGTTAAAAGTGGCTGGCCCTACACCGGGAATACGTTGCAGAGCCAGCTGACATGCCAGAGACAGTTGCGAAGCAGAAAATCTATGCAAACTGTTTCCTTTATTCTGCAGAACGCACCTTGTCAAAAAGGTGCATGGAGGTAGTTGCTTTCATCACAATCGCATAACTTACCTTTTCATAAAGCTTGAATACCAAAGCCTCCCCGGCGTGCACATCAGGCAGTGTCACCATCGCTTTACGATCTTCGCTGACGGCATCACGTATGGTTTTACCCGCTTTATATACGGAAAGAACATGGCCACTTTCCAGACCATCAAGTGTACCGAGATTTAGCACAATGATCTGATACTGACCCACCTGCGATACACCGTCAAATACCGAAATAATCATGCCATCCATTGGTTGTGATGGCGCACGGGGAATGAAGTTAAGTTCAAAATCCTCTTCTTCCACAGGCAACAACCTATCTCCCACCATCACTTCACGATTGGTATAGGTTAACCCCAGCGTGGAAACCTCTCCGGGCTCTTTCACCACAGCATCGCCTGTATATATAGCTTCAACGCCGAGCTCTTCGCCGGTATTGGGATCAAAATAAATCTTACCGCCACGGAACACATTAAATTCATTTTGCTCAGGATCAATAATACCTTTGGCATAAACAATATCGCCGGCTCCAGACAATAATCTTTCATCAGAAGTGGCAACAACATAGGGGGCAGCGTCAAGAACTTCAGCACCGACTACTCGAGGTTTCGTCAGAAAAGGTCGGATAATTGATAAAGGAATGGTATGGATGGCTTCATCCATTCGAATTTCACGCATTTCTGGTGAAAGTTTGTAAGTCTGCTGTCCACGGCTTAGCTTGAGTACTGGCCGACCATCACGATATACCAGCGTTAATTCATCGCCAGGATAGATAAGATGAGGGTTTTCAACCTGAGGATTTACCTGCCAGATTTCAGGCCAGTGCCAGGGGTATTGCAGAAATTTGGCTGATATATCCCAAAGTGTATCGCCTTTAACGACCACATAACGATCCGGATGATCAGGATTAAGGGCCACCTCATTTGCAAGCACTGAAGCACTCATCAACAGGGCGAAGAAACCTAAACAGATGTGACGTATCATCATAAAATCCTCATGGACGCTACAGGGCAGCCATTATCCCTGGACAGACAGCAACGGCTCATAGTGTCTAATAAGCGATTACACTAATCAAGTAATCCAGCAACAAACTTGGTTTATAATGTGTCGATATCTCGACTGGTTAAACTTTTTCAGTCTGGCAATACCAACTTACTTGACGGAGAACAGCATGAAATTAACGTTGTGTTTTATTATCGGCATTGCTGCCGTTATGATGAATTCCCTGGCTATTGCTGAAGGCGATATTGCTGCCGGAAAGGCAAAGTCCGCCGTCTGTTCAACCTGTCATGGTGCTGAAGGCATCGCAATTATGCCAGTTTATCCGAATCTCGCTGGACAGAATGCTGAGTATTTAGTGTCAGCGCTTAAAGCTTATCGTGATAAGCAACGCCAGGGTGGTATGGCCGCTATCATGCAGATGCAGGCGAATAACTTGTCAGACGAAGATATCGCCAACCTCGCAGCATATTACTCAAGTTTGAAATAACTGACTGCTGGTGAAATGATTTATAGCAGGTACTGAAATGGCTCAACTGAATATATTGCACTTCCCCGATCCCAGGCTACGTCTGAAAGCGAAGCCTATTGAAAAGGTAACGGATGAAATCCGCCAGCTGGCAAATGATATGCTGGAAACCATGTACGATGCTCCGGGCATTGGCCTTGCTGCCACTCAGGTTAATCAACAGAAACGGTTAATTGTTATCGATGTTTCTGAAGATAAAACCAGCCCGCTGTTTTTGATTAACCCCGAGTTAATTGAAACCGAAGGCGAACGTGAATTTGAAGAGGGCTGTCTTTCGGTACCGGAAGCTTATGAAACAGTTACCCGCGCTGACACGATCCGCGTCCGTGCATTGAATCTGCAAGGCGAACCGTTTGAAATGGATGCCGATGGTATTCTGGCAACCTGTATTCAGCATGAAATCGATCATCTGGAAGGCAAACTGTTTGTTGATTATCTTAGTAATCTCAAACGTCAACGCATCAAAAAACGGCTGGAGAAACACCAGAAACAAAAATTATAAGGACATCCATGCGCATCATTTTTGCCGGCACTCCGGACTTTGCAGCAACCACGCTGGCGGCTCTACTGACAACGGAACATGAAATTTGCGCCGTCTATTCACAACCGGATCGTCCGGCTGGCAGAGGTCGGAAACTGACTGCCAGCCCGGTTAAGCAACTTGCTTTACAACACCATATCCCGGTTGAACAACCACTCAATTTCAAAGCTGAAGCCGATCGAGCTACCCTTGCCAGTTATCAGGCAGACTTAATGATTGTAGTAGCCTATGGGTTATTGTTACCACAAAGTGTTTTGGACACTCCCCGACTGGGCTGCATTAATGTTCATGCCTCCCTGTTACCACGCTGGCGTGGTGCCGCTCCGATTCAACGTGCCATCCTGGCTGGGGATAAACAAACCGGTGTTTGTATTATGCAAATGGAAGCCGGACTGGATACCGGACCGGTTATCAAACGTGCAGAAATAGCCGTAGAAGCAAATGATACTGGCGAACAACTGCATGACAAACTGGCATTGCTGGGTGCCAACACCCTGCTGGAAACATTGAATAACTTTGAGGAATTACAATCTCAGGCTATTCCACAAGACGACAGAGAAAGCTGCTATGCCTCTAAACTCTTGAAAGCTGAAGCTAATATTGACTGGTCACAATCAGCACAGCAAATTGATAGGCAAATCCGCGCGTTTAATTCCTGGCCGGTTGCCCAAACCCTCTGGCAAAACAAAATGCTGCGGATCTGGCAGGCATCCGTTGTTGATTCACAAAACCATGCTATGAAACCAGGTACCATTATCCAGGCAGACCGTCAGGGAATTGATGTTGCAACCGGGGATGGCGTCATTCGCTTATTATCGCTCCAGGCACCTGGTAAAAAGGCCGTGCCAACCAATGACTTTCTGAATGCGCATCCCTTAAAAGCAGGCGACTATTTTGGCTAAAAGTAATTTATTATGCCCACGCAGTGCCGCCGCTTTAGTCATACAGAGGGTAATACAAGGCCAATCATTAAACACCGCTTTTGTAGATATCAGTAAACGACTGGATGAAACTCAACGCCCCCTGTTTCAGCAATTAACCTATGGTGTAATCCGTTGGTTTTTTGCTCTTGAAAGCATCCTTCAGCAATTACTTTCCAAACCGTTAAAAACGAAAGATGCTGATGTTCAGGCTTTGCTTCTGGTGGGTATATATCAGCTTCGCTCGTTACGCATACCTGATCATGCCGCCCTGTCAGAAACGGTTAACGCCAGTAAACGCTTGAACAAACAATGGGCAAGCGGATTAATCAATGCCTGTCTGCGAAATTATCAGCGCCAGCAGAAAACATTGGAAGAAACCCTGGCTGAACAAACAGTGACGGAATATGCTCATCCAGCCTGGCTGATTGAAAAATATCAGGCTGACTGGCCAGATTTGTGGCAAGACATTTTGTCGGCCAACAATCAGCAACCGCCGATGATGCTTCGGGTTAACAGCCGGGAATATTCCCAGTCGGAATATCTGGAGTTATTAGAAAAAGCCACCATTCCTGGCATCGCGATTGAAAACTGTCCTCAAGGGATCTTGCTGCAACAAGCCTGTGATGTATTTGCTTTGCCAGGTTTTGTAGAAGGTGCGGTTTCTGTGCAGGATGGTGCCGCGCAACAAGTAGTTGATTTACTTGATTTACAACCAAACCAGCGCATTCTCGATGCCTGTTCGGCACCGGGTGGAAAAACCTGTCATATTCTGGAAAGATTTCCAAATAATGAAGTTATCGCTGTGGATATCAGTCAGGAGCGGCTCAAGCAGGTTGAGGAAAATCTGTCACGATTGAATTTATCGGCAAATTGTCTCGCAGCGGATGCCAGCAATCCACAAAACTGGTGGAATGGTGAACAATTTGACCGTATATTGATTGATGCGCCATGTACTGGCAGTGGTGTTATCAGACGGCATCCGGATATAAAACTGCTTCGAAAAGCAGAAGATATCGAACAGTTGGTCAGACAGCAGCAAGCATTGCTGGATAATTTATGGCCATTACTGAAACCGGATGGCTTGTTAATTTACACCACTTGTTCTGCTTTGAAGCAGGAAAATGAACTACAGATAGAAGCATTTTTGCAACGCCAGCCCGAGGCAATGGAGCAGCTTCCATCCCGGGCTCCAGCTCGAAGAGTAAGCTTCGGCTATCAATTGCTACCGGGAGATAACCATCTGGATGGTTTCTATTATGCCTGCCTACGTCACCGTTAAACGTCTTCTGGCGTTTTTTTTGTTGCTGTTTGTCTCTGTGCAAACCGTACAGGCTGAGACATTTTACATAGAACAGGCACGCACCTCTCCGGCAGGCAACGGTTATCTATTGAATGCTTCTATCAGCTACCCGTTAAATGCCCGGGTTAAAGAAGCCCTCTATAATGGAGTGCCAATTACCTTTGTACAGGAAATCCAGCTAATCAGAAGTTATCCGGTACTGGGAGAATGGTGGCAATGGCAGAGTAATATCTGGTCCAATGAAATACGCTATGTATTGCGTTATCACGACTTGTCTCAGCAATATCTCTTACATTCCATGGACACCAAAACGCATCGCAATTTTACGACCATGGAAAGTGCATTAAGCGCCATGGGAGAGATTAAAGATTTCAGTCTGCCACCACAACATACGCTAGATACCAGTGACCTGACTCTAAGAGTTCGCAGTCAGATTGATTTAAACGCGCTGCCTTCGCCTATGCGGCCTGGAGCGTTTCTGTCAAATAAATGGGATTTAGCCAGCGATTGGTATGAGGTGGCATGGCCTTCCAATTAATAAGAGGTCTCAGCTCGGGAACTGCACCGTATTTTTCACTGGCTTTATTATTATTAATATTGGCCTACATGCTCAGTGCGGCTACCCAGGACACCTCTCGTCTCAGTGATTTATTTCTTTATATTTTTGGCCTGGGGCTAGTCTGCCTGCTGTTACTGGCCGGGATCCTGGCCCGGGGGTTATATCGACTTTACCGTGACTTCAAACGCAAAGCGCCTGGCTCCCGCCTCACACTGAAACTGGTCAGCTTGTTTGTGCTGCTGATCGTTGGGTCTACCAGTATTGTTTACGGGTTCTCCGTACATTTTCTGCAACGTGGCATCAATAGCTGGTTTGATGTAAAAGTCGAACAGGCTTTGGAGGACTCACTGGAACTGAGTCGTAGCGCATTTGGTATTCGTATGCGTACCTTACTCCGTCAGACACGAATGATGGCCGGTGTATTATCAGAACTACCGGACGCACGACTCACCAATAGCCTGCGAGAACTGGTGCAACTAAGTGGTGCACTGGAAATCAGTATCTGGAATATGCAAGGTCGACTGGTAGTCTCCAGCATTGAAAATCCGGCCATTATTATCCCCAATGCGCCTGATGAATCTATCGTACGTCGTCTGCAACAAGGTGAAGACTATATAGGTCTGGATCCGGCAGCTAATGATGAACTGCAATTACGTGCAGCGGTAATGTTGCCACGAAAATCCATTCTCGCCGAAGAACGCTATTTACATGTGGCTTTTCCGGTCAATGACCATTTGAGTTCATTGGGCAAAAATGTTCAGGATGCCTATACCGACTATAAAGAGCTGAGCTATTTACGCAAACCGTTAGTGACCATATTTACCTTGACGTTGAGCCTGATAGTTTTCCTGACCATGCTCGCCTCAATCTGGTTTGCGGTATGGATCTCTCGACGTATGGTTCAACCCTTGCAGGAACTGGCAGAAGGGACTCAGGCTGTTGCCTCAGGGAATTACAATATGCAACTTACCGCCTCAGGTCATGATGAAATCGGTTTTCTGGTACGCTCTTTCAACCAGATGACCCAACGCCTGACACAAGCCAGAAATGCCTCAGACAGAAGCCATCGCTTACTGGAACAACAGACCAGTTATCTGACCACTGTATTGGGCAGCCTATCAAGCGGGGTTATTACCATTGATAATGATCTGTACCTACGCACCGCCAATTTGGCCAGCAGTCAGATCCTGGGCGTCAATTTACAGCAAAGACTGGAAAGCTCTTTAGATGCTCTGGCCAAGCTTAATGACAATCTGCATAGCTTTGCCTTACTGATTCAAAATTACACCTTCAAGTCCGTCGCCTGGCAACAACAGATAGAGCTGCAGCAAACCAAAGGTCGTCAAACCTTAATGTGTCATGGTACCCCCCTGCCCGGTCAAACCGGCTGGGTGATTGTATTTGATGACATCACAGCCCTGTTACAGGCACAGCGAAATGCCGCCTGGGGCGAAGTTGCCAGACGCCTGGCACATGAAATTAAAAATCCACTTACTCCCATTCAGTTATCTGCTGAACGTTTACAACATAAATACGCGTCATTGGTGCCACCGGATCAAACCGAGACATTACAGAAGCTCACTGATACTATCGTGCAGCAGGTTGAGGCCATGAAAGATATGGTCAATGAATTTTCCGACTATGCCCGCAGCCCGGGTTTACAGTTTGAAACGGTGTCAATTGGTGAATTGCTAAGGGAAGTACTAACCCTTTACCAGAGTCATTCCAACCATCAATTTATTTTATTGAACAGTCCAACAGACATTCGTATAAAACTTGATAAAAACCGCATGCGGCAGGTATTTCATAATCTGTTAAAAAATGCCATTGAAGCCAGTGAAGAAGCCGGTAAACCTGTAGATATAGCCATTAGTTACCACATTATTGTGCAGCAGCATATGCCATGGCTGGAAATCACTTTCAATGATCAGGGACCGGGGCTTCCACAAAACATGGTGGACAAATTGTTTGAGCCTTATGCAACCACCAAAACCAAAGGAACCGGGCTGGGACTGGCGATTGTCAAAAAAATCATTGAAGAACATGGCGGGGATGTCTGGGCAGAAAACCTTAACCCCGAAGGAGCAGGTATAATAATCCGGCTACCACTGGAGGAAGACTAGGCGTGAGCAACGAAAAACCACTGATTTTAGTTGTCGATGATGAGCCCGATATTCGTGAACTCATTAAAGATATTCTTGAAGACGAAGCCTACCGGGTAATCACCGCAAGCAATGGTGAAGAAGCGCGTCTTGTCTTTACCCAGAAACAGCCTCAACTGGTCTTGCTGGATATCTGGATGCCCGATGTTGACGGAATTACACTGCTTAAGGAATTCAAACAACAGAACACTGGCGTCACTATTGTGATGATGTCCGGCCATGGCACCATTGAAACCGCTGTCGAAGCCACCCGCTCAGGTGCCAGCGATTTTATTGAAAAACCATTATCCATGGCCAAACTGCTTCGTGCGGTTGAATTAGCCATTGAAAATCGAGCAAAACAGGCCGCCCAGCGTCATGAGTTTGCATTAGAACCCGTCGGTAAAAGTGCCAAAATGACTCAGCTTCGTGAACAGGCTGAACGCATTGCCGGACACGAAATGCCTATTCTGCTGATTGGCGAAGGCGGTACTGGTAAACACTGTTTTGCTTATTATCTGCATAGACTGGGCCTGTACAACAATGGCAAATTTATTGAGGTTAGTCCGGAAAGTTTTCCACCAGACAGTCACAAACTAATTTCACTGGCCAAAAACAATACGCTGTATATCAATGATGTCGCCTTACTCAGTGATGAAGCTCAGGCCTTGCTGCAGCATTTACTGGAAAGCGGCAGATTAAAAGAGTGTCAGTTGATCTGTGCTACCCAGTTGGGCCTTGATAAATTCATCGCCCGCGGCGACTTCAGTGAAGGTTTGTTTTATCAGCTCAATACCATCACTTTGCAACTACCTGCTTTACGTGATCACGTTGAGGACATTCCCGAACTGGTACACTTTTTTGTCGATCAGCAAACCACCCAGGCCGATCTGCCTTATCGTCGTTTTACTGTCGCCGCACAAAATCGTCTCCGCAATTATGCCTGGCCGGGCAATGTGCTCGAACTGAAAAACGTTATCCAGCGATTGCTGGTTTTGGGTGATTCCGATGATATTGACGTCGATGATGTGGAAACCGCACTGCAGTCAGAGCAGCCACCTCAAGCGGATGATGTCACCGGTATCAATTTTGACCAGCCTTTACGCGAAGCACGCGAACAGTTTGAACGAATATATCTGCTGCAAAAACTGCAGGAAACCGATGGCAATGTGGGAAAAGCCGCTAAATTAGCTGGCATGGAACGCACCCATCTTTACCGAAAACTTCGAGCACTAGGCATTGATAGTAAACAAGTATAAGGGTTTGTAATGAAGATTCTGATCCTCGGTGCCGGACAGGTTGGCGCTTCAGTTGCTGCCACCCTTGCTCGGGAAGATGACGACATTACCCTGGTCGATACCGATGCCAATAGCCTTCATAAACTTCAGGATCATTACGATATTCGAACGGTACAGGGACTTGCCTCACATCCTGATGTGCTGGAACGGGCTGGTGCAGCAGATGCCGATTTGGTGCTGGCAGTCACTAATAGTGACGAAACCAATATGGTGGCCTGCCAGATTTGTCATACGCTGTATAACACACCCACCAAAATTGCCCGGATCCGTACGCCGGAATACCTCACCAAACCTGAATTATTCAGTAACGAAGCCATTGCCATTGATGTATTAATCAGCCCTGAACAACTGGTGACTGATTATATTGAAAGATTAATCAGCCACCCGAATGCCTTACAGGTGCTGGATTTTGCCGATGGACTGGTTCAGCTGGTAGCGGTGAGAGCTTTCCATGGCGGGCCATTAGTGGGTAATCCCCTACGCGAATTACGTAAACATATTCCCAAAACCGAAACCCGGGTCGCCGCTATTTTTCGTAATGGTAAAGCTATTCTGCCGGAAGCTGAAACGGTTATCGAAGCAGATGATGAAGTTTTTTTATCGCAGCCAGCAAAGATATCCGCTCGGTGATGGCTGAATTGCGGCGGCTGGAAAAACCTTATAAAAGGATTATGTTGGCCGGCGGTGGCAATATCGGAATAAGATTGGCCCGAGCGCTGGAGCATGATTATCAAATCAAAATCATCGAAGCCAATAGTGCCCGAGCCGATTATTTATCAGAAGAGTTATCAAAAAGTATCGTTCTGCTTGGCGATGTGGCCAATGAAGAATTGCTCCGCGAAGAAGAAATCGACAATGTGGATTTGTTCTGTGCCCTGACCAATGATGACGAGGCGAATATCCTTTCAGCCATGCTGGCCAAGCGTCTGGGGGCTCGCAAAGTGCTGTCGCTGATTAATCGTGCTGCTTATGTGGATCTGGTAGAAAGCGGTACCATCGATATCGCCCTGTCCCCCCAACAAGCCACTATCGGCAGTTTGCTGGCGCATATTCGTCGTGGTGATATTGTGGCGGTGCATTCATTGCGTCGTGGGGCTGCTGAAGCTTTGGAGGCCATTGCTCATGGCGATAAAAGCTCATCGATGGTGGTGGGACGACGCATTGATGAAATTGACTTGCCACCAGGCACTTCTATCGGGGCAATTGTTCGTGGGGAGGAAGTGATTATTGCGCATCGCAATACCTTGGTTGAAGCAGAAGATCATGTGATTCTGTTTTTAACCAATAAACGTTATATCAAAGAGGTAGAGCGTTTATTCCAGGTAGGATTCACTTTCTTTTAATTTATGTCTTACTCACTTAAACATCATTTTCTCATCGCCATGCCCACGCTGATAGACAGTTTTTTCTATCATTCGGTAATTTATTTGTGTGAACACGACGAAGAAGGCGCGATGGGGCTGATTATTAATCGTCCAACCCGAATCATGATGCAGGAACTGCTTAATCATCTGCAGATTACCAACAATTCTGAATGGGCGATTAAAACAGCCGTTTTGTTTGGCGGGCCAGTACAGAAAGATCAGGGCATGGTAGTGCATGATGGTGGTGAAAAGTGGAAAAACACGCTGAAGATTACTGATGAAACATTTTTAACCACTTCCAGCGATATCCTGGAATCATTAGGCACCGAGAATGGCCCACCTCATTCGATTGTGACGCTGGGATATGCTGCCTGGGAAGCCGGTCAACTGGAACAGGAAATAGCCGATAACAGCTGGCTTACTGTTCAGGCAACCCCGGAACTGCTTTATGAAACACCTGCTGAAGAGCGCTGGCAGGCGGCAGCAAAATTACTGGGCATTGATATTAATCTGATGTCTAATACAACAGGTCATGCATGAGTACCGAGAAAAATATTCTCGGCTTTGACTTTGGTATGAAGAGTATAGGTGTCGCGGTTGGACATCATTTAACCCATACCGCCAGAGGCATCGCTGCTTTATCGGCTCGGGACGGGATTCCAGATTGGGATGATATCGCTAAAATAGTGGCTGAATGGCAGCCCGGACTTATCGTTGTGGGCTTACCGCTGAATATGGATGGCACCGAACAATTAATGACTGCTGCTGCCAGAAAATTTGGCAATCGGATGAACAATCGTTTTAATATCCCAGTGGTCTGGCAGGATGAGCGTTTAACCACATTCGAAGCGCTCGACCAAATGGGAATACGCAGTAAAATGCAGACCGACAAACGTAGTGATGTCGATAAACTCTCGGCTCAAATTATTCTTCAATCATGGCTGGACCAACAATGACAATGCCCAAAACATCAGCAGAAATTCAGAACCTGCTCGAAGAGATGGCTGAAACCATACGCGAAGAACTTGCGGATAAAGACCCGTTGCTGGTGGGGATTCATACCGGCGGGGTCTGGGTAGCAAAAGCATTGCAGAACATTCTAGGAGAAGACTTTTTTGATGCCCCGCTGGGTACATTGAATATTGCCTATTATCGTGATGATTTCACACGTATTGGCATGCACCCCCAAGTGTCTCCATCCGATCTGCCTTTTGAAGTCGATAATCGTCATCTGGTTCTGGTGGATGATATTTTTTACAGTGGCCGCACTACCCGCGCGGCGCTGAATGAAATTTTTGATTATGGCCGCCCTGCGAGTGTCACATTAGCGGTGCTGATCGAGCGAAATGGCCGCGAATTACCGATTCGCCCGGATATTGTTGGCGCCTCCGTCATTTTGCCGCGTAATCAACATCTGAAATTGCGCAATAAAGATGGCTTACAACTGGAGATCCGTGCAGCTGGAGCACTTAATGCCGAGTAACCAACTGACAGAGAGCGGCCAGCTAAGACATTTTCTGACCATTGAAGGTCTGAAACGCCCTTTATTAACCGAAATTATGGATCGGGCTGAACAGTTCTCCGGAATCAGCCACCGCCAGGTAAAAAAGTACCACTGTTACGCGGCAAAACCATTATCAATCTGTTTTTTGAAAACAGTACACGTACCCGTTCTACTTTCGAACTGGCCGCCAAAAGACTTTCAGCCGATGTGATGAATTTTAATATCAACACATCAGCCACCTCCAAAGGCGAAAGCCTGCTTGACACCCTGCATAATCTTGAAGCCATGCACACTGATATGTTTGTGGTTCGCCATAATCAAAGTGGTGCGGCCGAGTTTATTGCACAGCATGTGGCGCCACATGTCAGCGTAATTAATGCTGGCGACGGTTGCCATGCTCACCCCACCCAAGCCATGCTGGATATGTTTACCATCCGCCGCCACAAACAGGATTTTGCCAATTTACGCGTGGCGATAATTGGCGATATTCTGCATTCGCGTGTGGCACGTTCGCAGATTCAGGCTTTAGCAACACTTGGGGTTGGTGAAATCCGCGTTATTGGTCCACAGACTTTATTGCCAAGAGAAAGTCAGACCCTTGGCGTACATGTTTATCACGATATGGAAAGTGGCCTTGAAGGGGTCGATGTGGTGATAACCCTGCGCCTGCAACTGGAACGTATGCAAGGAGCGTTATTACCCAGCGCACGAGAATATTTCCGCTGTTACGGACTAACGGAAGAAAAACTCAAATATGCCAAACCGGATGCCATTGTTATGCATCCCGGCCCCATTAATCGAGGCGTAGAAATAGCATCATCGGTTGCTGATGGGCCGCAATCCGTCATCCTGGAGCAGGTAACCCACGGCATAGCTATCCGTATGGCGGTAATGTCGATGGCGCTGGCCAGTCAATCAGAACAGGCAGAGATCGAAGAATGAAGATTTGTATTCTAAATGGTCGCGTCATTGACCCTGCCAGCCAGCTGGATATTGATCACAATATCTATATTGAAGACGGAAAAATTGTTGCCATAGCAGAAGATTTGGCAGGGTTTGATGCCGATATTGAAATTGATGCGTATAACAAAATTGTCTGTCCAGGCCTTGTGGATCTAAGTGCACGGCTACGTGAACCCGGCCAGGAACACACGGCAACAATTGAAAGTGAAACACGTGCTGCGGTAGCTGGTGGCATCACCACACTCGCCGTTCCCCCTGACACAGATCCGGTTATAGATAATCCGGCAGTGGTGGAATTGATAGAAGATCGTGCCAAGAAAGCCGGCCGTACCATGGTGTTGACGGTGGGCGCATTGACCCAAAAACTTAATGGTGAACTACTGGCTGAGATGGCTGCTTTAAAAGCGGCTGGCTGTGTCGGTGTCAGCAACGGCGTAACCGAGATTAAAAATACCGTAGTCTGGAGGCGTGCACTTGAATATGCCGCCACGCTGGATTTAACGGTGTTTATCAATGCAGCTGATGCCTGGTTGCAGAAACAGGGGTGTGTACATGAAGGTACTGTCAGTGCCCGGCTGGGGTTATCCGGTATTCCGGAAAGTGCAGAAACCATCGCCGTGAGCCGTGATTTGATTCTAATCGAACAAACCGGAGTACGCGCTCACTTTCATAGTTTATCTACAGGTAAAGCGGTTAAACTGATTCGTGAAGCACAGGATCGGGGGCTACCTGTCACTGCCGATGTCAGCGCCCACCACTTACATCTTTGTGAACATGACCTGGGTAATTACGATAGTTTCAGTCATGTGATGCCACCTTTACGAGGTGTACGGGATCGGGAACAGCTAAAACAAGGCCTGCGCGATGGTGTTATCCAGGCAGTCTCTTCTCATCATCAACCGTTGGATGCGGATGCCAAACTGGGTCCATTTGCAGAAACGACGCCAGGGCTTTCAGCGCTGGAAACCCTGCTACCTCTTACCCTTAAATTAGTGGAAGATGATGAAATCAGCCTGCATCAGGCTATCGCCAGTCTGACCTGCCAACCCGCAGCTATTCTGGGTATTGACGCTGGACAGCTCAAAGCCGGTGCCAGTGCAGATATCTGTATTATTGACCCGGATGTGCAATATGACTGCCTGCCATCAGCTTTTATCAGTGCAGGCAAAAACAGTCCGTTTGGCGGCTGGTTGTTCCAACATCAGGTCAGCCATACCCTGTTTCAGGGTAAAGTCGTTTATCAACGCGAGCCTAACTAACCCTCCCGGAGTCTTCAAAATGACTATTATCCGTTATTGTTTCCGATTTCTTGGCCTGATGGCATTAACCATAGCCCTCTCAGCCTGTACTCCCGAGGTCGGCTCGGATGAGTGGTGTGTACATATGAAAGAGAAACCCAAAGGCGACTGGACCGCAAATGAAGCCGGTGCCTATGCGGAGCATTGTCTTCTTTGATGGTGACAGAAAATAAATTATATGCTCTGGATTTTGACGGGGTAATTTGTGATAGCGCGATTGAAACCGGTATAACTGGCTGGCAAGTCGCAACGCAACTCTGGCACGACATGCCTAAAGATTTGCCTGAGCAAATCATGATTGATTTTCGCTATGTCCGACCGGTTATGGAAACCGGTTTTGAAGCCATCTTAATTTGTCGGCTGTTATTTGAAGGATTAAACCCCGACCTTTTAATGTCAGACTTTTCCAGACAAATAGACGCTATTTTATCTCGAGATCAGCTTGATACCACAGAATTGAAAAAACGCTTCGGCGAGTACAGGGATAACTGGATTGAAAATGATTTTTCGGGTTGGATAAAAATGAACCCGCTTTATACGGGTATCGACAAACTGCTGCAGCAGATTCCATTGTCCCAGCTTTTTATTATTACTACCAAGCAGGAACGTTTCGTTCGGGCCATTCTTCAGGCAAACCAGGTAGACATTATCCCGACGCATATTTACGGATTAGATCGTAAATTGAAAAAACCGCAAATCCTCAACGACTTGCAACAATCACACCCTCAAACAACCATTTTATTTATTGAAGATCGTCTGCCTACCCTATTGGATGTTATCCACACTCCATCGCTATCCACTATCCAGTTATATTTGGCTAACTGGGGGTATAACACCACTCATGACATGCAAGCTGCCCGGCAGCATCCACGAATAAACACCTTGGAAACACCCTCTTTGTCTGACTTGAAATACTGCTGATATAAAACGTATTGTCATCCATTATAGTGACGCAAATAACTGACATTGCTTGAGGCCACTTAAAAGGCATCCGTGTGTAATTCATTTGAGCCATTAGCCTAATAAAATGCTGTCAGCCATCCATCTATCACATCGATAACGCGTTATATCATCAGATAGAAATTTGCTCATACATACCCGGGGTAGGTTGATCTGTGGATATACTGATTCCGGCCAATAATAGTGGCCAGCTAGTTTGATGGGGGGGGATTTCTACTACAAACAATTTTTCTGAAGTTTGAGCAGATTTATATTGGTAATGATAGTTATAGCGTGGAAACGAGCGTCGGATGGTAAGTTTCACTGGTTATCCTGGTATCACCTGTTTCGCTTTATTAATTGAAACAAACTTGATAACCAGGCAGCACTAACTATGAGGGAAAGGTCTACCAAAAAAATGGCGGAGCGGACGGGACTCGAACCCGCGACCTCCGGCGTGACAGGCCAGCATTCTAACCAACTGAACTACCGCTCCGCGACCTGATGGTTTACATACAACCGGTCAGGAAGCGTGCAAGAATACAGTAAAAATTCAAAAGGTGTTAGTCTTCAACAGAAAAAAACCAGCATTCCTCACTAACTATCTGAATTAATGGCCATTAAACGATTTTAATGATTGAACAAATTCAGCGCTGGCGATAAATAACAGACAAAAAAATCCCCCGGGAGCTTCTATCATCAGCTCGCGGGGGAATCCTATTTACATAGCTTCAGCAGCTTGTACCGCTTTATTGACCAGACGTTTTGCTGCACCCTTGGCGCCAGCATTTTTAATCTGTTCCAGATTGACGGGTTCACCTACGATAATTGCCCCCCCATACCTGCACCAAAATGCGGTGTGCATTTATAGACATAGATACCTTCCTGAGTAAAAGTACGAGTGTAATTTTCACTCATCGGTGAGTGCCAAAGTTCAGTGCCCTCAGGAACCAGCCCTTCAATTGCTTGAGTGTCATGTGTGCTCATATTAGTCCAGGAAACGCTGTCGCCCGGCGCAATTGTCACCACCAGCGGGTTATAAATTAATCCCTGGGCTGTGACGGTATGATTTTTAGATTCCGCTGTTGCAGGTTCAACCTCTGCAGGCTCTTCGGCAATACCCGCTTCTTTTTCAACTTCAGCCAGTATTGCTTCTGCCTCAGCCCGTCCCTCAGCTGCCGTGTTTTCTGCCGCAGCAATCGCTTGATTGGCACGGTCACTTACACTCTGACTGGTTTCCTTAGCCGTTTCAATGGCCGACTCAACCACTTCATTTGTATCTTCAAGCACCGCTTCCTGAGTATTGCTTTCCAAAGCATCCGCTTCTTGTTGAGCTACCTGAGAAACTTCTTCACTGGTCTGGGCAGGTTCTTCAATTTGAGCAGTTTCATCCGTGGCCTCTACGGCTTCAGACATTTTTTCCAGTACTTCTTTTGGAGAGCTTGGGCGATCGTAATGCTCACTGGTTCCGGAAATAAAGGATGAAACGATTGCCACCACAAAAACCGCTATGGCAATGATAATGGCGGCAGTAATAATTGAACGGGAATGACGCATTGGACTCTCCAATTGATAAATTTATTTCGATCATACCATCACCACAACGCTATTTATAAGCAAATATGTGCTGTTATTTGACCTAAGACAATTTTTATTCAGTAACCAGGCTGATTTGGGTTTATGTCTAAAGGCTGCCATACATTTCGATCTTTAGATTGGTTAAGAACGTGTAGTAGAAGGCAAGAAAAAGGCATTTCTCCTAAAAATTCGTGCGCAAACTCCCTAAACCTGTTTACTAAAACGAACAAAAAACCCTGTTTAGTTGTATTTAAACAACATTTTTTTCGAATTCAATCGTTTTAAACAAGAACTTTTAGAAATGCTTGTATACAGCCATATGGATGAACCATTACAACCACACCCTTAAATGACTGCGATTTTTCTCATGATAAAACTAAACAATCGCTAAAACTATTTTCCAGCAAAAGTGGTTGATTTAAACCACCTGCAGAGTCGCTGTCTTTGCTACGACTTAAAACACCTTGTTAGAACCTTTCCTCGAACATGTTTTGGGAGTTTTTCCTATATCAAGCCCATCAGCGTAGAGCTAGCCTGCACGGGCTTTTTACGTTCAGGAGAGAGAAATGAAATTAAAACCAAAAATTATTAGCACCGCGATAATGTCATCGCTGATGCTGATGCCTTATGCCGTTCTGGCTGAGGAAGATACTGTTGATACGGGCAAAATGACTGTTACAGGAATCTTG
This sequence comes from Methylophaga sp. F7, assembly GCF_056863975.1. Classification (NCBI taxonomy): domain Bacteria; kingdom Pseudomonadati; phylum Pseudomonadota; class Gammaproteobacteria; order Thiotrichales; family Piscirickettsiaceae; genus Methylophaga; species Methylophaga sp. F7. The sequence continues at coordinate 95,437 of NZ_CM166511.1, forward strand.
CCGGATCGTCTAGAAGCTGTTCCCGGATCATTCGATATAATCGATGAAGAATATCTGGAAGAACGTCGCCCAATATCTAATCTGGAAAGAATGAGAACAATACCAGGCATCAATGTTGTTGCTGACGGAAGCATGGGGTTTGATACAAACATTGGTATCCGTGGGCAGAATCCGCGTCGTAGCGCCAAAGCAATGATTATGGAAGATGGTATGCATTTACAACTGGCACCCTATGCTGATCCGGTTGTGCACTACACCACCCCCTCTCAAGCAGTTAATCGTATTGAGGTAATTAAAGGAGCCGGTCAAATTCTTTATGGACCTCAGACTTTAGGTGGTGCGGTGAACTTTGTGACTAACCCGGTTCCTCGTAATGGTGAAGTCGAAGGAAGTGTCACTTCTGCTTTTGGTAATCAAGGTTATCGTATGTTAAATGGCAGCGTTGGTTTTGGGAATGAAATCGGCGGAGTGATGTTCGATTTCAATCAGAACAAAGGTGACGGAGTTTATGACGATGCTGAGTTTGATGTTAAAGACTACCGTTTTAAAGGCGAGCTGGATATTACCGACCGTCAAACCCTTGCTTTAAAGTTAGTTCACACTCGTGACCGTCGCAATTCAACTGAGGCCTATTTAACCCCCTTTGAATACGATCAAGACCCTTATTCTCACCCATCTATTGAAAATGATGAATGGGAGCAAGATCGCGATGTCGTTCAGTTACAACATATTTTCGAAGTGAATGATAGTTTTAAGCTAACTTCTCAAGCTTATTACACCGATACCTTCCGCAATGGTCTGCGTAGTACTGAAGAGAATGAAGACGGAGATCTAAATAGTAACGGCAATATTACTTCCGTATTCAGAAATTGTCCGGGTCAAGGTGGGGAAGGTGTCCTGGCTGGTGACGTAGATGCTAGTCAATGCGCCGGTCGCCATGCACCACGCCAGTATTACACTCGAGGATTAGAAACTCGAGGTGATTTGTCATTCAGTCTGTTTGGCCTTGACCATGACACCATCTTTGGTGTGCGTTATCACGAAGAAAATGTCCATCGTCAGGAAATCCTGTCACAAAGTGTTGCTGAGCGTGAAGACTATGATTTGGCGCTAGCGAATAACCCAGGTGATGTTGAAGAAGCCTTTATCAAAACCAATGCCTTGTCTTATTACATGCAAAATACCACCTATGTTGGTAATTGGTCTTTCACTCCTGGTTTCCGAGTAGAAGATGTTCGCACCAGCGAAAAGTTCTTTGAAGGTGGCGTTCAAGAAAGTCGTGAAAGCCTCTCCTATACAGAGTTCCTCCCCAGCTTTGGCGTAGCCTGGAATGGTATTGCTAACACAACTGTCTTTGCAGGTGTTCATAAAGGTATCGCACCGGCACGAGCAGATCGTGAATTTAGCGAAGATGGCGGCCGGGCAGAACCAGAAGAAAGTACCTTGTATGAGGTTGGTGTACGTAGCACGTATTTCAAGGGAATAAGCTTTAAAACAGCATTGTTCCACAATGATATCCAAAATACCTTGATTGATTTTGGTGACACCTTTGACAACAGCGGTGACAGCAAACAAACCGGTATTGAAGTAGCGGGTCGTGTTGATTTCGGTGACATTTATGGCTGGACGAATAATATCTATTTGTCAGGTGCGTATACCAATCTTTGGACAGCCGAATATGAAGATGGTCCAGATCCAACAATTAACGGTAACAGAATGCAATATGCACCTGAACACCTGTTAAACATTGATCTTGGCTATGAACATCAAAGCGGTGTGAATGCGAGAATCGGAGTACAGCATGTCAGCAAACAATTTGTTGATGATGGGAATACTCGCGTCGAAGATGTTAGCGGTCTTCAAGGAACTATTCCAAGCTTTACCGTTTGGAACGCTACGGTAAATTACCGCGTGCCTAATACGGGTGTAACGTTATTTACCGGTGTTGAAAACCTGTTTGATAAAGAGTACTTGGCCAGCCGTAACGAAGGTAAGTTAGTGGGTCGTGAGCGTCTTTACTACGGTGGTATTACCTACAACTTTTAATCGGCTTCAACGTTGACGGAGAAGGTATGCAGAACATGTTTTAAATATGTAATAAAACAGCCATTTCTCCCAGATTTGCTGTTTCTGTATGACCATTACCGACAAGCCCGCCTTAGGCGGGCTTTTTTTTACAAAAAAAACCCACGTTGAAGTGGGCTTTGATTGATTTGCTGTTTTGAATCAGTCTTTTTGAACTTCGCGTTTATCGATATACATCAACACGATTTGCCTATCCGTATAGATATCGTTTGAGCCACTGTTGCGAACCGTGTCATAAAAGGCTTTAAACTTGGGATCGCGTTGTTTCATATCTTCAAGATTATCAAGTAGCACCAGCGCCTGAAATGCCGTTGGCGCAGTATCAAAAAACCGCATAGTGCAATAGCTTGTTATCGGTTGACCAGAAACTTCAAGTTCAGCCTTCAGTGATTCATCAAATATACATTGCTGATAATTCTCATGCTCAGCAATAACATTTCCTGATAACAACAAGCTACATATAGCGGCGTAATGGGCTTTCATATCGTCTTCTCTGAACATCAAAATTAAAGATAATTGTTCAGACTGCTCTTATGAAGCTCGGTTCCTATTTGCCGATTCTTATTGACCCATTTTACTGATGGTATTAATAACCTCCATATAAGCATCACCGTGATCCCGAACCGCATCAGCATCATATTTTTCCGAGGCCAGATGGACTTCTTCAAGTGTTACCGCTAACTTGCCCAGCTCATCGTTAATTTTCGCCAAAGCATTTTCCAGGGTATAGGTCAGTTCATGGACTTTGGTCACATCATCAGCTGACATTGAGTCTTTTTTGAGTAAACTCTCAAGCCGTTGATTATAAAGTTTAAAATTTGTTACAGCCTCCTCCAGTGATTCTGCGTTTTTCCCTTCGAAATGCTCAACTGTTTCCGCTTTCGCCATTGTAGCAACACCAAAACTGAGCGCCGCAGCGGCAAGATAATTCATCACTTTCATATAGGCAGGCCTCTATCAAATAATTAAGAATGGTTAACAAATAATAACGATAAACGTTATCAACAGTAGATAGGGGTAAATATTTCAATATCAAGGGGCATAAAAAAACCTCTCGTTACCAACAACGAGAGGTTTTATGTAGGACGCTGATTGAAGCGTTTACATTGATTCGGCTTCGGAGATAGTTTTTCTGACAACTCTGCCAAGACCACCGGTAACATCCGCAGCCTTTATTTCCTCCAGGTTTGTTGGCTCTCCAACAATGACTGCACCGCCCATACCAGCCCCAATATGAGGAGTACAGATATACACATAGATGCCTTCTTTTTCAAAAGTATGCTGGTAGTTTTCGCCCAAAGGGGTGTTTATTTTTTCTGTTCCTTCCGGTACAAGGCCTTCTATGGTTTCCACATTATGGGTAGGCATATTTTCCCAATAAACCGTATCACCTGGGGCAATTTTCACTACCATGGGCTCATACTTCATGCCAATAGCTGTGACCACATGCTTCTCTGCAAATGCAGACTGGCATAGAAATAGGAAAAGGACGGGAATGGTCTGTAATGCAAATTTCATATTAGGCATAGTGCCTCCTGTTCAGACATCGAATCAAATATAGAGCAACGAAATTGCTTAGGGAAAACATCCCTAACATTAATATGCTGACAGGGATCAATTTGCTATAGTTCCAGCAAAAGACCCATGATTTTTATGTTGGATGGTGGTGATAAATGACGCATTAACTTGAGTTAATCACTGTGGTTGTTATCTTAGTGGTTAACCCTCCCCCAAGGAAGCCTTCCCGGCTTTATGTTTTATCTCCATGTTTAAAAAAACTAACAACCTGAAAGATCAGAAATCCCATTAATGTTAAAACAATGGCAATCTCATAACGGGCATAGGCGACGGATAGACCAATTGCCCCTGTTAACCAGATTCCAGCTGCACTTGCCGTACCACTCACCCCGCTATTATTTTTCATAATAGCACCACCACCAATAAACCCCATACCAGTGATAATGCCGTACATCACCCTGGCTTCAGCGGCGTCGCCTTCATAGACATCTCTGGCGACCAACATGAAGGCGCAGCAGGCAATACTGACTAATGGATAGGTACGCATACCAGCCCCTCGGGCTTTATATTCCCTGTTCAAGGCTATTGGCAACGCTAACAGAAAAGCGATTCCCAGTTGATATGAGTGATACCAGATGAGTGCCAAGTTAAGTTCCATACAAAATCTCCTGATGCTGTTTCAAGATTGCAAAAGAGTTTTCTGCTGACCTAGAGTGCTCTTCTCGGAAAAGATTCATTTACAGAATATGGAGATATGATGACTGAACCGGTGTTGTTATTCCGCTTTAATCTGTGACTTCAAGCCTCTCGGCCAGGCAGTAACCAGCGATTTCAGTAGCGTCGCCAAAGGTATTGCAAAGAAAATACCCCAAAATCCCCAAATCCCACCAAAGAACAGAACCGCTAATATAATAGAGACAGGATGCAGGTTGACTGCTTCAGAAAAAAGAATGGGAACCAGTACATTACCATCCAGAGCCTGAATAATGCCATATGCCACTAACACGTAAGCAAACTCATCTGTAAGCCCAAAGTGAAAACCCGCTACAGCTGCAACGGGTATTGTTGCAACGGCGGCACCGATAAAAGGAATGAGTACAGAGAAACCAACTAAAACAGCCAATAACGCCGAATAAGGCAACCCAAACCAGGCAAAGGTAACAAATGCGACGGTCCCGACAATGATGATTTCAACCACCTTTCCACGCACATAATTAGCGATCTGACCATCCATCTCATTCCAGATCCGACTCATCAAACCACGTTTTTCTGGCATCATCGATAAAATAAACTTAACCAGTTTCTCACGATCTTTAAGCATGAAAAAAACCAGAATCGGCACCAGCACCAGATAAACAATCAAACCAATGACATTGCCCAGTGAAGCCAACGATAATGTGAGCGCTCGTTGGCCATAAACACTCAGTTCGCGCGCAACCATTGAAATCCAGTTTTGTATTTCATCCGGTGTTATCAGTGTTGGATACTTTGACTGAAGTTCATCCAGCCATGTTTGCCCACTGGAGAGCATTCTGGGAGTTTCCAGCACCAGATTGACCAGCTGATTCCATAACAGTGGCATCAGCAAAAAAGCCAGGGCCAACATCACACTGACAAATCCCAAAAAGACTATCGCTACGGCTATCGTTTCCGGAATATGCTGCCTGACCAGCATATTTACAACACCTTGAAGCAGAAAGGCGATGATCAGAGCGGTAAAAAAAGGTGCCAGCATGCTGCCGAACCAGATGATTGCAGCAAACCCTAAAATCAGGACTATCAGTAAAATGACGGCTTCTTCGTCAGAAAAATATCTTTCCGTCCAATCTTTGAAAACTGCGCGCAAGGTCATATCTGTTTTGGTCCTGTTCAGCGTCTTAATCAATGTCTGTTACTATTCTGGCATACCGCAATAAGACTTGTTACCAATTAAAAACAGTCTAACACTCATTTTTCAGGAACTATCCAACCCGGTTATGTTCATTATTTGCATCCACCAACCATGCGAACCACTATGCTGAACTCATTTTTTTCCAGCAAATTGCTGTGCGGTTTATATTTTTTACTGATTAGTTATTCCAGTTTCGCAGCAACGCCCGTCAGCATCAGTAAACCGATAATTTCTGAATCTACTGAAAAACTTACCTTATCAGGTTCGTTAACGGCTGAACGTAGGGCGCTACTTTCCCCTCGGGTAGATGGCCTGGTCAAAGAAGTATTAGTCGACGCCGGCTCTAGGGTTAAACAAGGCGATATATTAATGCGTCAGGATGCCGCGATTGCACGACAGCAGCTTGAGCAGGCAAAAGCTGTAACAAATGAAGCTCAAGCCAGTGTTGATGAAGCCCAGCGTTTGGTGGATGAAGCCCAACGTCTGCGCGGGGAAAACTACATTTCTGCCACTGAACTGGCGAATCGCGAATCCAATTTTGCGTTGAACCAAGCTGCACTTGCTGCGGCTCGGGCCATGCAGAATATGGCTGAAGAGCAATTTCAACGTCACGAACTGCCTGCTCCCTTCAGTGGAGTTATCAGTAGCAAAATGACCGAAGCAGGCGAGTGGGTAAACCGTGGTGATCAGGTGTTGGAATTGGTTGCATTGGAACCGGTCAGACTGGATGTAAATGTTCCTCAGGAAAAATTTTCCGATATCACCCTCAAAACACGGGTAGAAATTCTGCCTGATGCACTGCCCTCACAAAAACTTTCTGGAAAAATAACTGCTCTGGTACCCGTTAGTAATGCTCAGGCACGCTCTTTTTTAGTGCGTATTGTTATCGATTCCGCTGATGCGACACTGCTACCAGGTACGTCCGCCAGTGCAGTGCTTTATCTGGGAAGCGATGAGAGGAAAGGTTATCGGGTTCCCCGTGATGCGGTGTTACGCCATCCGGACGGCGGACGAAGTGTATTTATTGTCGATGAAAACAACCAGGCACATCGCCGTAATGTGAAAGTCGGCAGAGAAGATTCGGATGGAATAATTATTACCGATGGCTTAACCGCAGATGATTTAGTGGTGGTCCGGGGCAATGAGGTGCTTCAGGAAAATGATGAAGTAGAAATTGTTCGCGACGATAATAAAAGGAATTAATCCCGCATGTTAGAAGCGCCTATTCGCAATGGCAAACTACTGACCGTCATTGTGCTTATTGTTTGTGTATTAGGTATTGCCGCCGCACGTTTAATACCCGTCCAGATGATTCCGGATCTGGATGTCCGCACTATCAGCGTAGTCACTCAATGGCCTGGTGCCACCCCGCAGGATATCGAAAAAGAAATACTTATCGAACAGGAAAGGTACCTGCGGAATATTCCCAATCTCCGCCGTATGGAAGCATTTGCTGAAACCGGTGAAGCTGTTATAGAGCTGGATTTTCCATTTGGGGTGGGTATCAACGAAACGTTAATCGAAGTCTCCAATGCATTAAGCCAGGTGCCCAGCTACCCGGAAAATGTCGATCAGCCGAGTATTCGCAGCAGCTCTTTTTCGGAAAATGCATTCATGTATTTTGCGGTATCACCCTTGCCTGGGAACCCGCTGAATCTCAACATCGACATGATTACGGACTTTATCGATGACAATGTTCGCACGCAGATGGAACGCGTGCCAGGGGTTTCCGAGGTACAGCTGCGTGGCGGGGCTGAACGGCAAATGCAGATCTTTATTGATTCCGCCAAACTGGCCCAACGCGGTTTAAGTCTGACCGATGTTCGTGATGCGATACGAGCCCGCAATAGCGACACCTCTGCCGGTGATTTGGATGATGGCAAAAAACGTTATTTGCTCAGAACCATTGGACGCTTTGAAGATAAACAGGAATTGGAAAACCTCATCCTGGCACACCGCAATGGTACGGATATTCTGTTAAAAGATATTGCTACCATCAAACTCGATCACTATGAAGTCCGCCAAGTTGCTGTAGTGAATGATGAACAGGCCTTGACCATGGCCGTTAAGCGCGAACCAGGCTCAAATGTAATTGATATCAAATACGCCATGATGGAAGTGGTCGAAGAGATGCGGCGTGATCTATTAAACCCGAACGGGTTAGATCTGGTACTAATCGGAGATGATGTCCGCTATGTAGAGTCATCAATTCAGAATGTTTCACAAAACCTGCTGTTAGGGGCTTTGCTGGCCACCTTTATCCTTTTTTTATTCCTGCGTAGCCTGCGCGGTACGTTAATTGGGTTGATGGGAATGCCTGTTTGTATCATTGCCGCCTTTTTAGGGCTTTTGGTATTTGATCGGACGATCAACGTTATTTCCCTGGCAGGTATTGCCTTCGCCATCGGTATGACAGTTGATAACACCATCGTAGTGCTGGAAAGCATTGAACAGGCCAGGCGGCGGGGGCTGGACCGAATTGAAGCAGCAATTGTGGGAGTTCGGGAAGTCTGGACGGCCGTACTGGCTTCCAGTATGACCACTATCCTGGTGTTTGCACCAGTGTTGTTTGTGCAGGAAGAAGCCGGACAATTATATTCCGATATCGCGATTGCTATTTCCGTAGCGATTCTTGCCTCAATGTTATTTGCTGTAGGCGTTGTTCCGGCTGCCTGCGCTCGTTTTGGTCTTGGAAAAAGTACAGGTACGCATGAAGATCTGCATCGTCGGGGGATTATACTGCATGGCGTTAACTGGTTAACCAAAGGCCCCGTCAGACGTTTAACAACGATGGCTGTTACGGTGTGTGCCACTTTGGTAGCCGCGTGGCACCTGATGCCCCCTGCAGAATATTTACCGGAGGGAGAGGAACCGAAAGCCTTTACCAGCATGATTCCACCGCCCGGCTATAATCTTTCTGAAATGTTACGCATCAGTGAAGAAGTCATTGAAATTCTGGCTGATGCCAAAGGCGCCGATCCGGCCCTGTTTGATCAGGGTGAGGCCCCTATCCCCTCGCTCGCCTATTATTTCATCCGAACCTCTCCAACCGGATTACGGGTACTGAGTGAGCCCACCAGAACTCAAGATATCATTCCGATGATGAATGCCTTAACTGATTTATTTGAGAGTTATCCGGGTATGCGGGCGTTTTCTGGTCGTGGCTCAATTATCTCCAGCGATCAGGGCGGAACCCGTGCCGTCAGTCTGGATATTGCCGGACCGGATATGGAAAGTCTCTACAGTACGGCTGAGTTTGCTCTGAAGCGGGCCGAGAGATTGTTTGAAAACCCTCAGATTGACTCCATTCCAGGATCGTTATCGCTGGATCAACCGTTAATTGAAATTCGTCCACGCTGGTCACGGTTAACTGAAACAGGTTTTACTGCTGATGATTTTGGTTATGCGGTGGCCGCACTAAGTGATGGTGCATTTGTTGATGAGTTTTTTATCGATGACGACAAAGTGGATATGTTTTTATTCAGTACCGCTGGCCAGCAGCAGAATCTATCCGGGCTTGCCGGTTTACCGATCCTAACCCCCAATGGGGATGTTATACCGTTAAATGCATTGGCTGATCTGGAAGAAACAGTTGATAGTGCCACACTTCGTCGGGTTGATAGTCGTCGTACAGTCACCTTATTGATTATACCGCCTCGTGACGTAGCATTAGAAACCGCTGTGAATAAGGTTCGCAGTGAAATGATCCCAGCAATGCAAACTGATGGTGAAGTTGCCAAAGGGGTTAATCTGTCAATTTCCGGTGCGTCAGATCAATTGGATGCTACCCGGGAATCTTTATCTGAAAATCTGCTGGTGGCCGTCATTCTGATTTATCTGGTGCTGGTGGCTATTTTCTCGCATTGGGGTTATCCATTGATTATTTTAACTACGGTGCCATTGGGGATCGCGGGCGGCATCGTTGGTCTGGTGGGAGTGAATGCTTCGGGCAGTTTATTAAATGCGATGGGATTACCGGCCATTATTCAGCCGTTTGATATGATTACCATGTTGGGGTTTGTCATTCTATTGGGTACGGTAGTCAATAACCCCATCCTGATAGTTGAACAGGCCAGACGCAATCTGGCCGATAAGGCAATATCAATACATACAGCGGTTAATCAGGCAGTAGCAACGCGGTTACGACCAATATTAATGTCAACGCTAACCACTATTTTTGGCCTGGCACCACTGGTTTTTATTCCTGGTGCCGGTACCGAGCTTTATCGAGGTGTCGGTATAGTTGTATTGGTTGGGATTGCTGTTTCTACCCTGATTACACTCACTTTCCTACCCAGTTTACTGGTCACAGTATTATCATGGAAACAGAGACAACATCCGGTACAAGCTCATTCAGCTGAGACAGAATCCTGATCAACAAAAATCAGTTTATCTGTTTCAAAACCACGTTGTGAGGCCTCATTGATAAAGTCGGCGATAACCTCATCGCTGACTTGTGGGGTGCGAGCCAATAACCATAAATAGCCATGATTCGGTCCTGAAACAAACGCATATTGATAGTCCAGTTTATCCAGTCCAAACACTATATAACTGCCATAAAATGGGCCGAAGAACGAAACTTTAAGCTGGCCGATATCACTGGATTGAACAAATTTGGCTTTTCCCTCTGCTTCCTCCCACTGGTTTTCTGCAGCATTAAACCCACGATTAATCACTTGAACATGACCATCTTCATGCAGACTGTATTCCGCTGTCACCGAGGTTAACCCCTCTTCAAACGAATGATCCAGACGCGCTATCTCATACCATTTACCCAGATAACGATCCAGTTCAAAACCGGTGACCGGTTCGACGCCTTCCGGTATTCCGGTACAAGCCGTTAACATTAGAGACAGCAATAAGGTTTTAAATAGACGCATATTTCACATAACCCTGGTTATCTTGAGATTTTATTTAAAAGAAGTTGTATGCATCAGACTCTGAATTCAGTTGATATTTCCAGGATCATTGAAATGGCCTGGGAAGATCGCACCCCTTTTGAGGCAATTTTGCAGCTTTACGGGTTACCAGAACAACAGGTTATTAAATTAATGCGCCGTGAAATGAAACCGGGATCGTTCCGTTTATGGCGTGCTCGTGTTTCAGGTCGTAAAACCAAACATCACGCCTTACGAAATCCTAATATCTCTCGAGCTTATTGCCCCACGCAATACAAACCCCGTTAGATCCTGCCACAACGGGATTTTTTTAATTGTTTAGACTGCTAAAAAAGCTCTTACGGCAATATAGACACAACTTAACCAGCCCACAATAAAAATCAGACTACGGAAAAGAGCCAAATCTAACGCGTAGAAGATTGGATGCAAAACGCGGCAAGCCAAGAACAGAATAGCGGCACCACTCAATTCCCGTAAATTTACACTGGAATAAAATGCCAGCAAGGTAACAGCTGAATAAAATATTAACGCTTCCCAGGCGTTTTTTTGTGCTGCCAATATGCGAGCGGCAACACCGGTCAGTTCTGCCTGTTGTTCTCTGGGATGCCGATTGTCAAATTTATCAACATGCTTGTAACGCAAGTATCCCCCGATAAAGGCTAATATCATCGGAAAAAACGTGACGATAAATAACACAATGAACAACGCAGGCATGTATGACTCCAGGCAGCAAAAGTTAGGGGTATTTAACTGAAATCTGCTGCAATTTTCAGTTGGTTGTAATTCTTTACAAAAAGACTACAGATCTCCGGGTCGAACGCTTTCCCGGATTGATCAGATATATATTTAAGTACTTCATCTTCCGGCCAGGCATCTTTATAAACTCGACGATGATAAATCGCATCCCAGACATCCACTATCGAAAACAATCTGGCATCAAAATGGATCTGCTTACCTTGCAGGCCCTGTGGATATCCCAAACCATCCCATCGTTCATGATGTTCATGTGGAATCATCAGATACTGACACAGAAAATCGTTTTTAGACAAAATATCATACGCAATTTGTGGATGCATTTTCATGATTTGCCATTCTGCATCGGTTAGTTTGCCGGGTTTGGTCAGTATGGCATCCGGAATTCCAATTTTACCGATATCGTGCAGGATTGCACCGTAGCGAATCGATTCAAGCTGTTTTTCATCAGCAATGCCTGATAGTTTGGCTAATTCTAAGGTCATTCGAGTCACTCGTTCAGAATGATCTCTGGTTTCCTTATGCCTTACATCCATAACATGGATCCAACCGGTCACCGCTTGTTCAATGCTGTCGAGGATTTTTTTGTTGGCCAACTCAATTTTATTAAAGTCATGACGAATCAATACAAACAAAAGAACTGTCGTGACGATTATGAATAACCAGCCTTTAAAGTGTTGTATCCGGGTAATGCCGCGTTCGCCGGAAAACAAATATTCTACGGTGATATCTGATAAAAAGATCCAGGCAATGCCAACCAGTAAATAGGCCAGCACAACTCGATAATGGGGAGGTAATTTCAAACGTTTACTCTTTTAACTTGTGAACAATCTTATCGATACATACAGGTTTATTCTGAGCGTTTTTCATCCAGAAACTGTAAAAGACGATGCCAGGATTTTTCGTCGGCCTCAGCATGATACCGATCTATGCCAAATACGGTAAAAGCATGATCAGCTCCACCATAAGCAATCATTTCGTTAGGTACGTTAAAAGCTTCAAGCTGGTTGCTGAGCTCCGCAAACTCTTGCATGCTAATAGCCTTATCTGCGGCACCATGCAAAATCAGGATTTCAGTTGAAGAATCAGCATAATCCTGACCTGGAGGTGTTTTTAAACCACCATGAAAACTGACAACACCTTGCAGATCTTCTCCAGCACGTGCCATTTCCAGTGCAGCAGCACCACCAAAACAATAACCTATAACAACGGTTTGCTGTCGATTGGCGCCTAATTCAGCAGCTTTATCTAAAGCGCCCTTTATCAGTTGACGCATCTTCTGCCGATCCTGGTACAGCTCACCGGTATGCTGCTTTTTATCTTTATCCTCTGTGGGCCGAATACCTTTACCAAATAAGTCCGCCGCAAATACTGCATATCCCTCTTCTGCCAGCATATTGGCACGTTTGATTTCGTAATCCGTCAAACCGTCCCAGTCGTGTATCAATAGTACTAGAGGGGCATTATCTGCAGCACTGGTATAAAAGCCTTGATAGGTTTCCCCATTGATCTGGTAATCAATATTTTCTGCAACAGCAGTCATTGAGGCTCCCATCAGTCCCAGTAATAAACATCTTTTCAACGACATGATTTCTCCTTACCAAACACAGAAGTAGGTTAATGTGACCAAAATGCTGGCAAAGAGTTGGCGAGAATCGCCAAACGTTTTAGTGATCCTTGTGGTAACGCACCACTCTGTCGACCTCGTTTCTGGATCCCATAATCACTGGTACCCGTTGGTGAATGCTTTCGGGTTGTATATCCAGAATCCGTTCGGTACCGGTTGAGCTTAACCCGCCTGCCTGTTCAACAATAAAACTCATCGGATTGGCTTCGTACATCAAGCGTAATTTGCCACCCTGCTTGGCTATTTTGGAATCTATCGGATACATAAATATGCCGCCTCGGGTCAGCACGCGATAAACCTCAGCAACCATTGACGCAACCCAGCGCATATTGAAATTTTTCTCGCGCTCACCCTCAGTACCTTTAATGCATTCATCAACATATTTTTGAATCGGAGCTTCCCAAAAACGCTGATTGGACATATTAATGGCAAACTCGGCGGTATCTTTGGGAATACGCATATTGGGATGGGTCAGAATAAACTCACCGACATCACTATCCAGCGTAAAACCATTGACACCATTACCAGTAGTCAGAATCAACATGGTGGCCGGACCATAAACGGTAAAGCCGGCACAAACCTGCTCAGTGCCTTTCTGCATAAAGTCTTTTAATGTCGGATTTTTGCAATCATTAGGGCAACGCAAAATGGAGAAAATAGTACCTACCGACAGATTAATATCAATATTTGAGGAACCATCCAGAGGATCAAAGCAGATCAGATATTTGCCTTTGGGAAATTTGCTGGGGATCTGAATAATTTCTTCGATTTCTTCAGATGCCATAGCTGCCAGATGGCCTGTCCACTTCAGATGATCAACCATTACTTCATTGGTAATGATATCGAGTTTTTTCTGCGTTTCACCCTGCACATTTTCACTGTCAGCATAACCGCCAAGACCAATAATATTGCTGCGGCTGACCAAGTGAGAGATTTTTTTGCAGGCACTAACTACATCACTTAATAATCCCGTCAAATCACCAGTTGAATCGGGGTGAGATCTTTGTTCTTCAACGATAAATTGATTAACCGATTTGCCGATATCAGACATGGCGTTTCTCTCTTTGACTATTTATTTTCTGGGAGTTGAGCTGATGATTCGCAGCTGTTAATAAGAGAGTAAACCAGTGGCAGTGAAAATGCCAAGAGCAGTTCAATGGGGTTTCAAAAACGGCGGGGATTAGACAGGCTAACCCCCTAGCAAATAGCCTTAAATCTTAACGAGAATCTCGCCCATGCCAATGCCACCGACATCGCCAGCGTATCGTTGTACCCGGGAAAATCCTTCAACATTGGCAAACTTGCTATCCAGTTTTTTAAATGAAGCAAACATCAATGGTAAAAATGCCAAGGTATGTGAACCACAATCATTAAAGTTGGCAGTGATGCCATGCTGCGGCATTTTAGGTAGCAATATCGTGCCGCGTTTCATGGCATACCCCAAATGTTTACCGACATCCCCCAATACCGCGATGGTGCCGGAAATCATCCGTGAACCGCAGTATTCTCCCGCATTACCTTCTATCAGTATCATGCCACGACGCATATGATCGCCGGTGCGTGCTCCGGTATTACCCGTCACAATAATAATGCCGCCAGTCATACCGTTTTTATATCCGCTACGAGCCGCGCCGACAAAATCTCCGGCATTACCGTTAATCTTTATTTGACCGCCTTTCATTTCACAGCCGGTATAAATAAAAGTGTTTCCGGTGATTTCAATATTTCCACCGGTCATAAACTGCCCGAGATAAGCACCGGCATCACCTTCGATGGTAATCCGCCCCTGACTCATGGCATGACCGATATGATCCAGTTTGGCTGAGCTGTTTTCAAAGCGGATATCATTTACATCATCACCACTGATATCAAACAGTTCCTCAACTGGCAGCGTTAAACGACCACTCACCACTTCAATCGCAGCAATATCTGCAACATCTTTCCCTGCCAGCTTATCCGGTGTTAAAGGAGAGCAATCAACACGTTGTGCCAAATCCGTTTTGAGTTTAAGAGTCAGTGCTTTCATGCCATGATCTCCTGCAGATGAAAGTGGAATGGACCTAGTTTGCCACCATAGTTACCTGCACTGATTCGGCGAATACCGTTTTCAGCACCTAAATCACATGCCGCCTGAATGCCGACACGCATGGCTTTATCAATATCTTCTTTGCTCAATCCATCAATAACGATTTCCATAACGGATTCGACTTCTGGTGAACATTCGGATTTTGTCTGACCTTTCAAGGTCGGACAAAATGCATCATTGGTTGAGGCGTTTAACGCTTTATATTTGGAACCCACTTTTGAACCACTGCGGACCACACCGCCCGGAAACGGCATAATGATATTTGGCAGTTGTTTCATGGCCTTAACAGCTGCTTCACACGCTGCCAGTGCCTGGGGCTGGGACTCGGCAAGAATCAGAAAATTACCACCACCAACAGAGGAAACCACGCCGGTATTTTCCTGGGTCAGAAATTCTCCATCCATCACCGGAATACGCCAGTAACGTTTACCATCAATCATTTTTGATATCTGATAACCATCACCAAAGAAACGCAGGTTTTTACCCAACGCAATTTCTTTACCATCTTCACCTTCAATCCCTGAAAATAAAGCAGATGTCGGCGAAGTTAAAACACACTGTCCAGCGCGGGTTTCAACCTGTTTCGCCAGTCCTTTACCGCCCATGGCAAAAATCAGACAAGCAACACCGGGACGGCCATCAGGGGTTTCAGAAGGCTCTAATGTTCGTTCAATGGAGGCCTCACAACCGCAGGCAATAACCGATGTAGCAAAACCGGTGAAGGCAGTAGCTGAATGCATCGCCCATTCCAGATTCTGAGCGGTAATGATAATTCGCGTTCCTTTCATCGGAAACGCTTCAGCAAAAGTTTTATCAATGCTGACGCCATTGATGATCATAGTCTGCCTCCCTTATGCAGCGGCTGTATCGTTAAGCTACCACGACCATCATCGACGATTTCGTCGTTACTGATTTTGAAGTTGCTCATTTTCAGGGTATGGAATTTATCAAAATATTGTTGCAGCGGTTTTTCAATGCTGACGTCATATTCCGGTTTCACCACATGGGTGGTACCCCAGGTAATTTTGATGACCTGACCCTGCCGCACCACCATTTCACCGTCTTTAAAGACATAATCCGGTTTTTCAAACATCTTTTCGCGATCGCTGTTGTCGGTGTAGACGGTAATATCCGCCGCTGCACCAATTCCCAGATGTCCACGATCCGCCAGACCAACCAGTTTAGCCGCACCAGCCCGGGTCATAATAGCAATTTCATATAATGAGTAT
This sequence comes from Methylophaga sp. F7, assembly GCF_056863975.1. NCBI lineage: Bacteria > Pseudomonadati > Pseudomonadota > Gammaproteobacteria > Thiotrichales > Piscirickettsiaceae > Methylophaga > Methylophaga sp. F7. The sequence goes on from NZ_CM166511.1 coordinate 111,524, forward strand.
TCGCGATCCAATGAAGCCAGATGGGTGGCTTTCTGTGCTTCCGGATGCAAGGTAGACAGCATATCGTTACGGAAAGATTTATCCATCAACAACTTAATCAGATGTGGATAACTGGTAAACGGTGCACCATTTGGATGATCGGTGGTCAGGAAAATACGCCATGGATCATCGACCATCAAGAAGGTTTCCAGACCTATCATCCATTGCAATGCATTCACATAACTTTGGTCTTTGTACTTGAACGGTACAACACCACAACCCGCTTCACATTCGATATCCATACACACCCATTTATTCGGATGTGCATGTGGTGCACCGGCGAACTGACGCATATTGTCGCCAGAAGCGGTTACTGTCTGGCCGAACAGTATCTGCCCGACATCCACGGTAATGTTTTTATGTTTATTAATCGCCTCAGCAATTTCAGCCGCACCGGAGGAGAATTTGAAATCCCCTTCAGTACCGTAACTGTGAAACTGAATATGCGTCAGATGCATCGGCACGCCTTCAGCACCCTGAATGGTATCCAACGTGGTTTGCATATTGCCCGGTACACCCAGATTACAGCCATGTACATGCAATGGATGTGGCACGCCGATTTCCTGCACAGCTCGAGACAATCTATGCAGAATATCGCGGGGTGTGACGCCATAAAAATCATTTTTTTCGTCTAAATCCAGCTTACGCTGATTAAATTTAAAGGCGCTGATACCGCCCGGGTTAACCACTTTGAGGCCTACTGCCTGCGCGTGGTTAATTGTCCAGGCGACATAGTTATTAATCGCTTCCTGATCAGAATTGGCCGCCATCATCCGCAGCAGAAAGTCATCACTGCCGAGCATCACATAGCCACCTTTATCAATGATAGGTGTGTCATGCATTTCCATATGGGCTTGGCGGGCATTAATCGGTAATACGGCGGGTTCAAAGCCTGCGGTATACCCCATCTCTGCGTAACGATAACCTGTCGTCAAAGTACTTGGAGCAGCATGGCCAGTGCCGGAACGTAACAGTTCGGTGCGTTCATAAACTGCTTCAGCATGGTCTTCCGGTAACATGGTACGGGCAATATTGACTTTACCGCCGCCGATATGGGTATGCATATCAATGGCACCCGCCATAATGACTTTGCCACTAACATCTATTTCTTCATCGACCCGACCATCGGTCGGTTTTTCGACAATTCGTCCATCTCGGATATAAATATCCCGCACTACATCATTTACATCGTGTGCCGGGTCAAAAATACGTCCGCCGGTTAATTTTAAAAGCATCTTTCTCTCCGTTTACAGGGCCTGTTCGACCGCACTGAGAACTTCAAACACGCTGGGTAAGCCGCTGTCGCGTAATTTTCTGAGTGGCACTGAAACCACACTGTCGCTGCGGAAGGTTCGCCCTTCGTGATCAATACCAGGAACACCCACGGGAATATAGACTTCCGGTTCCGTTTCAAACTGCATACCACTGCGTCCAAGCACAATGGTATTTGCCGATGATTGAGGTGGGGTCACCGCTGTATTGAAACTGGATACCCAGATCAAAAGATCACTTTCATCATTCGCCAGAATACGTCTACTGTCGTTCAAAAAAGGATCGTAATCCGGAAAACGACGATTAAACGTAGTACGCATTGGATATCCGCTTTGCCAGGAAGCCACTGCATTTACCGTGGTATCGCCTTCTTTTCCGCCTATCGGCAGACCGTTACTGCGTGTCGTTGCATTGATCTCTTTGATCATTTCACAAACGTTTTGGATGGTCGCTTCAGCATGATCAATATCTAACTGTCCGGCTGACCATGTCACTACTGAATATTTAGCGGCATTTAACTTGTCTGCCAGCGCGGATAAATCACTCACGGCAACGCCCGCGACGGTTTCAGCTTGAATCTGTTTACCTTTTACTAAAGCACGTAAAACAGATACGACTTCCGGTAAATCGGCATTATCACAGGCTATAACCTGGGCTTTTTTACCATTTGGTGAAGTGGAAGCGTCACCACTAGGTGTTTTACCTAAATAAATAACTTCACGAGACTCAATATCCTGACCGAACATACTTTCCTTGTTCCACACCATGCGTTCGTAAAAACGTGGAAAAGTAGATTCAATATCAGTACCGACAAGCACTAATAAATCCACCCGGTTTCTGACTTCTGTCAGTGTGGTGGTCATATAGCCCGTATCCTGTAATACCAGAATATTGCGAAATGCGGCTGGAGAATAATAACTGTCAATGGTGGCGCCACTTTTATCGGCAAGCGCCATTGCTGCGCGTGCACCATTCAAGTCTGTTCCGAGACCGGCAATTAACGGTTGTTTGCTGTTAATCAGTAAATCAGCAATATGCGAAACGGCTTGATCCAGCGTGACCTCTTTACCGTTAATTCGTGGCTGTGTATCGGTGATTGGAGTTTCAAAACCGGGTCGGGTGACAGCATCGCCATTTTCCAGCACTTTAACAGTATTGCCGTTGACCTCTATCGTCAGATCATCGGAGGCTATTCCACAAAATGGACTGGCAACTTCATGCCAAACGGTGGCCGTACTGTTTTCTGTCATATCGCTGTCCTCGATAGTTCTCAATTAAATACACTGGGGCCATTTTAACCTGCTTCAAGTCCAGCCAGACGTTCAGCTGAAAATGTGCACTGGGTTATCCATGCTTTGCCCTTAGCAGGAGTGAATCAATATTATTGTCTCGTAGTTGTTTCTGTAATGCATCGGCCTTACTTCGCCCTACCACTGGCCCAACCTGCACCCGATGCCAAGTATCGGTATTATCAATTGTGACGGTTTGTACTTTTGATTCAATACCTAAAAAGGCTAATCTGGCCCGAAAACCATCTGCATCTTCAAGTTTTTTGAACGACCCCACCTGAATCATATAGCTTACGGCATCTGCAGGTGGTTCAGCTGCGGCCTGCTGGGTTTGCTCGGGCGCTGCCGAAATTTCTTCAGGTGGAGAGGAAACGATTGGTTTCTGTGGTTGATTGGCAATCGTTTTAGGCTTTTCTACCACCACCTCGGTTTCGGGTAATAACGTATAAAAATCAAACGTGGGCTCCACACTCGATTTTTTTGGCTGTTGCTGAGTAGTTTTTGCCTGTTGTTGATCTGCTGGAACATTTTCTTTCAGGTGCAATAAAAACATCACAAAAACACCCACAGCAAAACTGATTAACATTGGTCCCCAAGGCATACTTCCACCTTGTTTTGAAGACTGTTTACGAGTATTTCTTCTGGTTGCCACAAAAAAACCTCTTACATTGATTGTGGCGCTGAAACGCCCATTAAACCAAGGCCATTGGCAATCACCTGCCTGACGGCAGTGATCAGCGTCAGTCGTGCCTGACTTAAGTTAATATCATCTGTCATAAACTGGTGAGCGTTGTAGTAAGTGTGAAAATCACGTGCCAAATCCATTAGGAAATGCGCCAACAAATGGGGGGTATGCGTTATCGCTGCCAGTTCCACCACTTCGGGATAACGTGACAACATGGTAAACAAAACCTGTTCATGATCTTCGGTCAGTAAAGACAGATTCTGTAATCCTGTCTGTTCATCCCAATTCATCTGCCTTTCTGCCAGTTGACGGAAAACACTGCAGACACGTGCATGAGCATATTGAACGTAATATACCGGATTATCATTACTTTGGGATTTTGCCAGTTCAAGATCAAAATCCATATGCTGGTCAGCACCGCGCATCACATAAAAGAAACGGGCAGCATCTTTACCAACTTCGTCCCGCAGTTCGCGTAATGTGACAAACTCTCCACTACGGGTCGACATACCGACTTTTTCTTTACCACGGTACAACACAGCAAACTGCACCAGCAAAACCTTCAGCTTGCTGACATCCTGATTGAGCGCCTCCATGGAGGCTTTAACCCGCGTTATATAACCGTGATGATCGGCGCCCCAGATATCAATAATCTGATCAAAGCCGCGATTGAATTTATTCAGGTGATAAGCGACATCAGAAGCGAAATAAGTTGCCTGACCATTGTCACGAACCACCACCCGGTCTTTTTCATCACCAAAATCAGTGGATTTAAACCACCAGGCACCATCCTGCTGATAAAGCATATTGGCGGCTTTCAGTTGTTCAACAGCTTTATCAACTACACCGGATTCCACCAGTGAACGCTCAGAAAACCATTCGTCGTATTCGGCGCCAAAACCAGCCAAATCATTACGAATATCATCCAGAATGGCATTGAGGCCCAAATCAAACAACTGACGATACATATCTGCACCGAGAAGACTTTTGGCCTGTTGGGTCAGGCCATCGATATGCAGCTCTTTATCACCACCTTGGGGTTCATCCGCCGGAACACCCTCAAAAACCAGAGATACTGGATGCAACAATGCATTTCCATGCTGTTGTTTTAATGTTTCAGCAATGTCTAAGACATATTCACCACGATATCCGTTACTTGGGAAAGTAAACTGCTCGCCACATTTTTCCAGGTATCTCAGCCAGACACTGGTGGCCAGAATATCCATCTGACGACCGGCATCATTTACGTAATACTCACGGTGAACATCAAACCCTACTGCTTTTAACAAACTGCTGACCACCGAGCCATAGGCCGCGCCACGTCCATGACCGACATGCAATGGTCCGGTTGGATTGGCCGAAACAAACTCCACCTGAACTTTCTGACCATTGCCGTAATGGCTCAGACCAAATTGACCGGCTTTTTTCAGGACATCTGCCACCACCTGCTGTCTTGAACTAGCGGATAAGCTGAAATTAATAAACCCCGGACCGGCAATTTCTACTTTCTCGATCACTTCATGCTGTGGAAGCGCATCAACAATCAAAGTGGCTATCTGCCGGGGATTCATTTTGGCGGGTTTAGCTAATACCATCGCAATATTACTGGCGAAATCACCATGGCTGCGATCTTTGGTTCGCTCCAGCTGAACATCAGCCGATGAAATATCTGCAGGAAGGCTTTGTTGGGAAATCAACGAAGCTAAAGCACTTTCAATAAGTTCTTTTAATTGGTCTTTCAAGGTAATGCAGTCCGGATAACAGAATTGTGATGGCGCATTTTAACCGATCAGACTAGCGGATGACATCATCGAGCGGATTAGATTAATTCAGTAGGATCGATGTCAATCGACCAACGTCCTTTTCGCGCCAGTTTAAGCTTGCTGACGGCTTCGATATGCTGATCGATTAATTGGTGCAACGATGCACGATCTGCGGATCGCATCAGCAATTGTGCCCGATATCGACCGGCCCGTTTTTCCATTAACGCTGGAACCGGCCCTAAAATCATTACCGGTGATGCGGTTTGCTGCAATAATTCGGCAACCTGTTGTAATAATTGCATAGCCAAATCGGCTTCTTTTGCCTCAGCACGCCAGACTGCCCAGAAACCATGAGGTGGCAGCTCCATCTGAATTCGCTCTGTTAATAAATTTTCAGCGATAGCTTCATACCCATCCTGCAGTAAATTTTTCCAGAAAGGGTGCTCAGGTTGTTCACTTTGTATCAACACTTCACCCGATTTTTTACCACGGCCAGCCCGACCCGTCACTTGAGTAATTAACTGTGCCAGCCCTTCAGTGGCTCGAAAGTCAGCACTGAATAACGCTTGATCCGCATCCACAACACCAACCAGCGTCACATCATGAAAATCATGCCCTTTGGCCAGCATTTGTGTACCAACCAAAATAGCGGCTTGTCCCTGATTAATCTGTTTGACCATATTGGCAAAAGCATTGACCCGTTGGGTACTATCCCTATCAATCCGTAAAACCGGTATATCTTTAAAAATGGCTGTTAGAGCCTGCTCAATTTTCTCTGTTCCGACGCCATAACTTTTAAGTTCGGAATGACCACATTCAGGACATTTTTTCGGCAGGGTCTGGATCAAACCACAATGATGACAAAACAAACGGTTTTGATGTTGATGAACCACCATTTTGGCATCACAACTTCGACAATTTGCCTGCCAGTTGCATTCATGACACATCAAAACCGGTGCGAATCCACGACGATTTATAAATAACAAAACCTGATGATTTTGCTGCAGATGTTTTTCAATAGAGTTAATTAACACTGAACTTAAACCATTGTTATCCGCTGTTTTATTGGCAGCAATAAGTTTAACGTTGGGCAGCGTAGCTCCACCCGCACGTTTTGTTAGTTTAAGTAATTGATAACGCTTTAATTTTACCTGGTAAAGTGTTTCCAGAGAGGGTGTTGCACTGCCCAGCACAATGGGAATATTCAATGATTTAGCCCGCATCAATGCTACATTTCTGGCGTGATAGCGCAGTCCATCCTGTTGTTTATAGGAACTGTCATGTTCCTCATCAATGATAATCAGTCCCGGATTGAGCATAGGAGTAAAAACTGCAGAGCGGGTACCGATAATAATGTCCGCTTTTCCTGATCTGGCCAGCAACCAGGCTTGTTTACGATCAGCATCTGAAACCGATGAATTTATAACAACGATATTGGCCGCAAGGGAATGACGGAAACGTTCAACAAACTGTGTGGTTAATCCAATCTCTGGAATTAATACTAAAACCTGTTGCTGGTTTTCGACAAATTCACGACAGATTTCAATATAAACTTCAGTTTTGCCACTGCCGGTAATACCGTGCAATAAAAAAGATGAAAATTGCCCTCTTGTTGCAAGAACTTGTTCAATAGACTGTTTTTGCTCGCTATTTAACGATACGGTTTGTTGTAATTCAAGACAGGGTACTGGTAATGCAACGTGTTGTCTGGCAGTAATTACGTTTTGTTGTGACAGAGCAGACAAACTGTTTTTTACATTGCCTAATTGTACCCGTAATGCTTTTTCACTGAGTCCTTCCGGATAGTCTTCCAGTAAATCCAGAATCTGTTGCTGTTTTTTACCCGGTTTATTCGCCGGAATCTGCTGCAAAGCCCAATAGGTTTCGGTTTGCATTTCATCGCTATCACCCAGTCGGAGTTTCTTGGGTAATGCCGCCTGAAAGCATTCGCCAATAGGATGATGATAATAACGACTTACCCACTGAACCAGTTGCATGATTTCTGTTGGTAAAAAATGCTGTTTATCAATTTGCTGTTCGATTTTTTTGAGTTTAGCAGTAGAAATGTCGCTGGCAGGTTTGATCGCGATTACGATCCCTACCAATTGTCTACTGCCAAATGGAATGACAGCACGCATACCGGGTTGCCAGTGTTCAACGGATTGATCACTCAGATAATCAAATGTCTGACGCAAGGGGCAAGCTAAGGCAATTTCGACGATGCAACTCATTAAACAATACTAATTAAATAAAAGAGATCTTTTAATGATGTTAATGCTTTAGTCCTGTGGATAGCTGTATTAATCCTGAAAAGCCTTTTTATTCATTAAGTTAAATACCAATCCAATTGTGTATAAGTTTATCCTTGCGGGATCGATCTCTTGTGGATAACATTACGACTTATCCACAGGTAATTTTATCCACAGCTTATGCCTCGTTTTATAAGCAAAGCATACCGTAGTTGTTAAGCCTGTTTTATAGCATGATCTTTTTGACTGTTATTAAAAAACAGACTGGCTTTTACGGCCTGCTGACATATTCTTCTAAGTTGAGATATGGCTTGTAATTCTTTTTCCATGCGGGCGATTGAAAGTCTTCCCTCAGCACCTCGACGTAATAACAAAGACTTTAAAGAAAGATAGGTTTTTTCCAGAGTGTCGAGCTGATTTTTTAAGGAAGGATTAGGCTTATCTAATGCCGAAATATCAATCAGCAATAAACACTCCACATTAAAGTTGTTGAGCTGTTGCTGGAGTTGGGCCTCAATCGGATGACCGGATAAAGCACGATTCTCAGCGATAGTAACGGTTAAGGCAGAAATGGCATCACAGTACTGCGAAACCCTTAATAAATCAGCCGTTTTTTCAGCTATCTGTTCATTAATGTGCTGTTGATAGAGTTTGCGACTGAAGTTGCCAATTTTTAAAATATTTTGCTCGGTAAAGGCGTGTTGCTGTTTTAACCAACTGATGGAACGGTTTTTATGGATACAGTGAGTCACCATTTTTAAAACATGTTTATTCAGGCGGATTAATTCAAGTCGGATGGATGTAATCGCCAGGTTTGGAATCTTTAACGTGGTGTTATCGAGATATTTGGTTTCGGCAATATTTTCTTCGGTTGTTGAAAATTTCGTTTTCAACCAGTTTTCCAGTGGATCGGCCAGCTTCCAGATAAGTGCTACGCCTAATAAATTAAACACGGTGTGAAATAAAACCAAAGTGGTCGTAAATTGCACATCATCAACCACTAATTGCTGAAACCAATGGATACTCCAGATTAACGGCACCAGAATAATCAGACTGACAATGGCTGTTAGCAGATTAAAAATAATATGACTGGCGACAATACGTTTTGCGACGGGCTGACTGCCAATAACGGCGAATATAGCCGTCGTCGTTGAACCGAGATTACTACCAATCACAATCGCTGCCGCGGGTAATAAGTCGATAATTCCGCCAGCAAGCGAAGTTAATGCCAGGGTTAAAGTAAGGCTGGACGATTGCAGTAAAGTGGTCAGAACCAAACCAGCCAATGCAAACAACAAAATATCAACCGCTAGCAATCCACTGGAAAAGTGCAAATCAAATAAACTATCCGCGCCTGAGAAGGTCGTTTTTAAAGCCGCAATTCCCATAAACAGCAGGCCAAAACCGGTTAATGCCAATCCAATATTTGCATAGGCTCGATTACTGTTTAATAAGCGCATCGCCATGCCGATTCCAATCAGCGGTAAGGCAAAATGTTCAATATTCAGGTTGAAACCTATCAGCACAACCAACCATCCTGTGACCGTCGTACCGACATTGCTGCCAAACACAATCCACATAGCTCTTCGGAGGCTAAGAATACCGGCATTGGCAAACCCAATAGTGGCCAGAGTAACGGCACCGGAATGTTGAATAAACGCGGTCAGCAGAAAACCCGCACTTAAGCCGCGCAGACGGCTGTTAGTCCAGTTTTTAAGGATTTGGTTGAGCCTGTCCCCGGCAATTTGTTTAAGGCCGTCAGACATCAACCACATCCCCAGCATAAATAAACCCAAGCCACCTATCAGCGATCCCAGCATATTCATCATCTATTACCCGACTTATTGATTTTATTAATTGAATTGATAATACCGGATAAAAAAACAGCGATGCTATGCTATGCCAAAGTTATTGAATGAGGTGACCGATGAAAACGGCGTTTGTAGTAGCAATGGATGAAAATGGATTAATTGGGCGGGATAATGATCTCCCCTGGCGACTCTCTGCTGATTTGCAATACTTTCGCCGTATCACCATGGGTAAACCCATTTTAATGGGGCGTCATACTCATGAATCTATTGGCCGGCCTCTTCCGGGACGGCAAAACATTGTGCTGAGTTCTCTGCCGGAATATCAGGCGCCGGGCTGTGATGTTGTTCACTCCATTGAGGATGGTTTAAATGCCGCAGGGGATGCTGAAGAGTTGATGGTCATTGGCGGTTCATCGCTGTTTAAGCAAATGTTTGATGACGCCGATATACTCTACCTGACTCGGGTGCATGCAGAGCTTGAAGGGGATACCTGGTTTCCCGCATGGGATGAAAGTCAATGGCAATTACTCAGCCAGGAATCCCACCCGGCTGATGAGAAAAATGACTATGCCTACAGCTTCGAGGTATATCAGCGGGTTTAATTCGGTGGTGACATTAGCTGTAAAGCGGTATGTAAATGTTCAGATGCTTCATGGCCGAGATCGGTCAGATAACCGCCATCAGGTTGGCTGATCAGTCCGTTATCAAATAATTTCTGTGCTGCTTCCACCAGACCATCACGAGCGGTTGAATGGTGAATTTTGATTCCTTGCAAATTATTACTGGGATCAAATTGTAATAACACTTCGATCTGATCAATTTTTTGCTGTTGCATATCCGGCTCCATTACCTGTTTGTATTCAGTCTACGCCTAAATTACCGAAGGGTGGATGATTTAATAAATTTAAAAATGGTTCTGCTGGAACAGGTTTGCTAAACAAATAACCCTGCATAAAATCACAGCCTTTATTATTCAATGCCCGAAGATGTTCAGGTGTTTCCACCCCTTCTGCCAGAGTTTTCAAACCGAGTGAGCGTGCCAGCGTAATAACAGCATCGACGATGGCTTCATCATCTTCATCGGTGAGCATGTCAAACACAAAGCTTTGATCAATCTTTAGTTTATTGATGGGGAATTTTTTCAGATAATTTAACGACGAATAGCCAGTACCAAAATCATCCAGAGATAACCTGATACCTGCATCTGCCAATGATTTTAATTGCTTTATTGTCAGATCTATATTGATCATGGCGACCGATTCTGTGATTTCCAGCTCCAGATTATCTGCTGGTAACTGATGTTCGTGGAGAATGGTGTTAATCATAGTGACCAGCAAGGGATTATTGAATTGCACCGCAGAGAGATTGATAGCAATTAATAAATCTGTATGTCCGGCATCTACCCATTGTTTACATTGACCTATTGCGGTGTGCAATATCCACTGACCTATCGGATTAATCATCCCGGTTTCTTCTGCAATGGGTATGAATTCCAGTGGAGAGATTATCCCGAGTTCCGGGTGGTTCCAGCGTATCAATGCCTCGGCACCGGTGATTTTATTCAGTTTGATATCAACCAGTGGTTGATAGACCAGAGAAAGCTCATTGCGAGCCAGAGCAAAACGCAAGGCATGTTCAAGTTCCAGTTTATAAACAATTTGTGAGTGCATTTCTGCAGTAAAAAACTGATATTGATTTCGACCGGCCTGTTTTGCACGATACATTGCCGTATCAGCATGTTTATTTAGACTCTCCGCATCCCTACCGTTATCAGGGTAAATACTGATACCGATTGAAACGGTGACAAATAACTGATTCCCATCAATTTCAAAAGGTGTGGTGATATTTTCAACCAGTTTCTGAGCCACATGGCCAGCTCCATCAGCGTCGGTATCCGGTAATAAAATTATAAACTCGTCACCACCGGTGCGACATACCGTGTCTTCCTCACGCATTTGCCGGTTCAACCTTTCCGCGACCTTAATCAGTAATTGATCCCCTATGGCGTGCCCAAGACTGTCATTGATAAATTTAAAGCGATCCAGGTCCAGATAGAGTAAAGCCAGTTTTTGCCGATGCCGTTCAGCAGAAATCAGTGCTTGCCCCACACGATCCTTAAGTAATGCCCGGTTCGGCAGACTGGTCAGAACATCGTGATGTGCCAGAAAGTTAATTTTTTGTTCGGCTTCACGATATTTACTGATATCAGACATGATGGCGACATAGTTTTGCAGTTGCTGCTGGGCGTTTTCAACACGGCTGATCGATAACCATTGTGGATAGGTTTTACCATTTTTCCGGCGATTTTGTACCTCACCCGACCAAAATCCCTGCTGCTCAAGTTGCGTCCACATTTGTTCATAAAAATACTGATCATGCTCCCCAGAACTAAGAATCGAAGGGTTTTTCCCGGCCACATCATCGAGAGAATAGCCGGTCATGGTTGTGAAGGCAGGATTAACGGTAATAATCAGGTTGTTTTCATTGGTGATAATAATGCCTTCATTACTATTCTCGAATACCAGACTGGCCAGGCGTAACTCCTTATCCGCTTCATATTGCCGACTGATGTCGCGACTGATGCCCAGAACCCCTATAGTTTTGCCAGCTTCATTTTTGAGAGGGGTTTTCAGGGTTTCAAATAATCCTTTTTGTCCCTTTGCTCCATATACGGTTTCTTCATAAAACTGGCTGGTGTTATGTTGCAGCGTCAGTTGATCGCTGTGCCGATAATTGCGTGCTTCTCTTTCCGGATAAAACTCAAAGTCGGTTTTTCCAATAATGTCTGATTCTGTGGTAGCCAAAAACTCCATTACGGCCTTATTACAGCGGATATATCTGCCTTGATCATCCTTACAGAAAATCAAATCGGGTGATGAGTCGATAATACTTCGCAACAAGGAACGTTCCTGAGAAAGGATCTTTTCCACCTGTTTTTGTTCAGATATATCCTCAATAATGGCGATAAATACCTCTCTCTCGCCATAGAACGCTGTTTGCAAATCAACATGAACGGCATACTGACTGCCATCCTTACGCCGGTGATTGGTTTCAAAAATTAACCTTGGCGTTTCACCACTGCGTAATGGTGAAATTAATGCTTTTAACGTTGTGAGGTTATAGTCTGTTTTGATATCCAGGGGAGTCAGCTTATGTATCTCTTCAAGGCTATAGCCCAGATTGATGAGAGCACCATGATTTACATGAATAAACTGGAAGCTTTCGGCATCAAACACATATATTTCATTAAGTGATTTTTCGAGGATTTCGCCAAACAATGCATTCTGCTCGGCAGTATGCTTTTGTTCACTAATATCCAGTACAACGCCGACAATTTGCAGTTTTTCTGTGTGTTGGTCTTTTACTACTGACAGGTGATCTTCAACGGTAATGTAATGACCATCACGGTGACGAAAACGAAATTGATTGCTCACCGGTTTATCTGACTGCAATACAGTCAACAACGTCTGTTTAACCTTATTAATATCAGCGGGATGAACAGATTGTTGCCAGACTTCTGGCTGGCTTAACCAGTATTCGGCAGGATGCCCAGAGTAATGAATAACGGATTCGCTCACATAGCTCAGACGAAATTCAGTCGTGGTATCTTGCTTTACGTCCAGAATATAAGTGACACAAGGGCTAATGGTGAGCAGGTTTTTCAGAAAATCGACTGACTGGCGTAACTCTTGACGTAAGCGATATTGGTTAGTCACATTGGTAAAGACCAGAATCACGCCAAGAATTTCGGTTCCGCGATTATGATCCAGCCGAATTGGTGCTGCACTATCAGATATGTGATAGCTCACGCCATTTCTGGCCTTCAGTACAGTGTGATTGGATAATTCAACCACTTCACCATTTTGTATGACCAGATCTACCGGATTGGTTAGCTTCTCTCCAGTCTCGGCTTGATATATGTCAAAAACATTGAGTAACGGAAGTCCAATGGCATCCTCTTCCGGCCAGGCAGTTAATTCGCTGGCAACGCGATTCATACGGGTGATATTGCCTGAGGCATCGGTAACGATAACGGCATCACCGATAGATTCCAGTGTGATGCGTAAACGCTGCTCATTTTCAGTCAGAATGCTGATATGAGATTGCAGTTGTCTGGCAGCATCGACTAATGTCTGGCCCACTTGTGCTTGCTTAGTGTCACCTTTAAGTGGATTGATTAACTCAAATTGTTGATTCTGGATCTGTTCAGTCAGGTATTGCAGCGCGTTTAATGGCCTTATAACCAATTTACGAATCAGAAAAATCATCAGGATATTGGCTATCGTTATCAGCAAAAGCAAAGGAGCAATGGCATTGAGGATCTCTGTTTTGGCTGTTTCGAGTTTGTTCTTAATGGAATTCTGCAGTACTAAAACCTTTTGTTGATCCGCTTCAAGCAAAGGTAAAAAAAAGGTTAGCGAATCCCCTTTTTCATTACTTGTTTCAAAGTATCTCTTTTGTGAGCGGGCCAGTTTTACATACTGCAACATTTCATCATCGAGAACCTTCTCGGCCGGTTGGTCTTGCCAGATAAAATACGAAGATGATTCAATGACATTATTAGCATCAATCAATACTGCCAGTTGTGCATCAGTCCGTAATGAAAATCTGGCAACACTACTTCGTGCATGCTGTGAATCATTATTGGCAAGGGCATATTCAAGACTATGCCCCAGTTGTAATGCTGTTTCCTGGAGTTGAATCTTGGAGACTTCTTTTATATCTAACAGCCGATGCCGGTATTCATTGACTGAATAAAACAACAAAATAAAAACAAACAACAGGGTGATGGCCAGTGGTAGCCATAATGTCAGTCGATAGGTTTGAATTGGATTCATCTATAAATCCATTGTTTCATCAATTAGAAGCTGCCGACTATCAAGTTTTTTCTCTAACAATCCAACTTCTATCATCATCTTTGCAACAGACTCAATAATGGTTTTCAGCTGTTGATTAAAAATATTTTGCTGATGTTCTCTTTCCGGCAAAATCAGCTGCTGATAAAGAAGCTCAAGTTCTTCAGTTGAAATATCCAGACGTGGGGCAATTCTGATGAAAGCGTCCTGTGGATTTTTCGCCATGTAGTCCCGAGCTTGCCAATAGCCTTCCAGTAGTTGTTGAATGCTTTTTTCTGTAATGTTAAAGCGCTATCACGTGTCACCAGCACATCAACGATTGGCGCGGGCAGTTGTCGACTATCAAACAGATTAATATAACCTTGTTGCTGAAGTTTATACGCAACAGGATCAAAGCTTATAACCGCATCAACGAGTTGATTTGTTAGCAAAGAAGAATGCTGATTCACCGTGGTAGGAATGATGGTAATGTCCTTTCTATCTAGCCCTGCCAGCTGTAGAACCTGCGACATCATATACGCGCCGACGCCACTTTGTTCAACGCCAACACGTTTACCCTTTAGCGCTTTGAGTGAAGTGATGGTGGGCTCAACCATCAGTTTGTCGGCTCCGTTGGAAATATTGAAGATCAGGATTATTTTGATATCGGATTGGGTTTCAGCCATCCTAAGTGCACCATCAAGGGTAGTCGCTACCATGTCCAGCTGGCCCTGGCGGAAGGCATGCATAACTTCTGTGCTGGAAGCCAACTCTTTTAGTTGGATCTGTGCGTTATTGTAATAGTGCAGATCACGCGCTAAATAGAGTAATTCGTACCCTGCCCACGGAACAGTCCCTACTCGCAACGGTTTTTCTGTCTGCGGATTACAGGCAATCAGGCTGGATAAAATGAACAGAAAATACAAAATCCGTTTACCCGGGGGCATCATCCACTCCCTCTTAGTTGAGTAAACCCAACGATAGCATAAAAACCACACTAAAATAGTATTTGCTAATATTGCTTAAAATTGAGAGAAAACCCATGGTTTTTCAGATACATGCGTTTACAATATCGCAATTATAAGAGTAAGCTGTAATTGTTGTTTTAATCAGGAGCAGAAAAATGGAAATTCCAGGCATTGCCCCTTTTAGTGGTCAGCCCACATTGACCAATCCCCTATCCTCTGAAAATCAGCTGGTAGGCCGTCAGACACCTGTTCAGCAGAATAGCGAAACGGCATCGACAACGGTTGCTCAGGAGCAGGCGCCAACCAGTTTACAGACAACGGCGGTGGTAAATGAAGCGACCCAAAATGAATCCGTTGGCTTTGATCCGGAAAATCCAGGCGGAACGATAGATATTACTGTTTAAGGCGCTACAACGATGGCTGAACCAAAAATCACACAAGATCCGCTTTACCAACTGTTACGTGATGGAAAAGTTGAAGAATTTAATCATCGCATCGCCAAGGGTGAAACTGTTGATTTAACCAGTTGTGATTTTCGTCATCTCAATCTTCAGGGACTAATTGCCAGCGGTCTGGATTTCAGTAACAGTTATTTTCGTCAGGCAGATTTACGCGGGATTGATTTCAGTCAAAGCATCAGTCTGCGCGGTGCCAGTATTCATGGGGCGAAAATTTCCGGCGTTTACTTTCCAGCATCGCTAACAGCTGATGAAATTAACCTTTCACTGCAACATGGCACCCGAATGCGTTATAGAGACTAGGTTTTTCATCTATCAGTAAGTACAGAGACTGCAATAAAAGATCAGCAAGCCTTAGGATAGCTCTTCGGTAGAATCTTTTGCCTTGGGAAGTAATCTTGATACCTGCAGGCCCAGTTCAAATAATAACCAGACAGGCACGGCCAGAAGCGTCTGAGAAATCACATCGGGTGGTGTCAGTAACATACCAATCACAAATGCTCCAACGATCACATAAGGTCTTTTTTCAATAAGACTTTGTCGTGTGGAAACACCGCTCCAAATCAATAGTAACGTCGCGATGGGCACTTCGAACGCCAATCCGAAGGCAAAAAACAGTTTCAGTACAAAATCCAGATAGCTGCTGATGTCGGTCATTACAGCCACGCCCTCCGGTGCCGCTTGCGTCAAAAAACCAAACACCAGTGGGAAAACAACGTAATAGGCGAATAGTATGCCGAGAACAAACAACACTGTACTGGCGAACATCAAAGGAAAGACAATACGTCTTTCATGTTTATAGAGGCCGGGAGCAATAAACGCCCACAGTTGATATAACAAGACGGGCATCGCCAGCATAATGGCGGCCGTCAGGGTCAGTTTGAAAGGTGTCAGGAATGGTGAAGCCACTTCGGTGGCAATCATCGAGCTGGTCTCGGGTAAATGCTCCAGCAATGGGGCTGATAAAATCAGATAAAGCTCATTGGCGAACGGTAACAAACACACGGCAATGATTAACACCGCCAGAATGCCTCTCAATAATCTATCCCGAAGTTCAACCAGATGGGAAATCAGTGGTTGTTGTTCACTATTTTCCATCTTCAGCCTGCTTTTTATCTTCATCAGAATCATTATCAGTTTTAGCTGAAGGATTCTGTTTGGGTTTTACCGGTTCATCGATATCAATAACTTCATTCAGATCGGGTAAATCATCCGGTTTTTTGAACGCTTGTTTGATTTCCTCGGCCCGTAATTCTTTTGCAATGTCGTTTTTGACCGCCTGAAGTGAGGCATTGGCACGGCCAATCCATAAACCGCAGACGCGAACAACTTTAGGGAGCTTTTCCGGCCCGACAACAATTAAAGCCACTACGGCAATTAACAGTAACTCCCAAAAACCTACGTCAAACACGGCGATTAACGTTTAGTTGAGTCGTGTTCTTCGTGCTGCTGTTTTTGTTGGATTTCACTGTCATCGTCATGTTTAAGATTGCTGGAATCGTTTTTTTGTTCCTCTTCGCCATCACGGACTGAGGATTTAAAGCTGCGAATGGCACTGCCCAGATCACCGCCTAGAGAACGCAGTTTTTTAGTGCCGAAAAGCAAAATGACGATGACCAAGACGATCAATAATTGCCATACACTGATTCCGCCAAATCCCATGGTGCACTCCTAATGAAAGCCAGGCAGGTTTTTGCCGCCTAACAAATGAATATGTAAATGATCGACTTCCTGACCACCACCGGGTCCGGTATTTATAATAGTACGAAAACCCGTCGTTAGGCCTTGAGACTGAGCTAGTTCAGGAAGTTTAAGAAACATATGTGCAATTAATTCCTGATGACTCTCATCAAGCTGATCCAGCCTGGCAATATGTTGTTTTGGAATCACTAACAGGTGCACGGCAGCTTTGGGGTTAATATCGTTGAACACATAGATCAGTTCATCTTCATAAACTTTCGCGGATGGAATCTCACCGGCAATAATTTTGCAGAAAATACAATCAGTCATTTTTTGCTCCTGCTGGCTTTTTCTTCGAGGCCTGATAAGCCAAACCGACGATCCAGCTCATGTAGAACGTCATCAACATCAATATTATTATGCGCCAGTAATACCATTGAATGAAACCAAAGATCGGCTGTTTCATAGATAATTTGATCTTTATCGCCAGCTTTTCCGGCGATAACCGTTTCGGTGGCTTCTTCGCCCAGTTTTTTCAGAATTTTATCCGTGCCTGCGGCATAGAGGCTGGCAACATATGAGCTATCGGCATCTGCTTTTTTACGATCATTGAGTACCGACATCAGTTTTTGCAAGGTATCACTCATTTATATATCTCATCGGGGTTTTTTAGCACTGGCTCCGTGGTTTGCCACTCACCATTTTGCAGTTCCGTGAAAAAACAATGATGCCGACCAGTATGACAGGCGATGCCACCTATCTGTTCAACTTCAAGCAAAATGGCATCCTGATCACAGTCAATACGTATAGATTTGATGATTTGCTGATGGCCGGATTGTTCACCTTTATGCCACAGTTTTTGCCGGGATCTTGACCAATAAACAGCGTGGCCAGTTTCAGCCGTTAGCTGTAATGACTCACGGTTCATCCAGGCTAAAGTAAGTACTTGCTTAGTTGAAAACTCTTGTGTGATAACGGGAAGCAAGCCATCGTTTCCCCAATTGACCTGTTCCAGCCATGCCGTCATAAACGTACCTCAATGCCTTGTTCTGCCATTTGCTGCTTGGCTTCGCCGACAGTATGTTCACCGAAATGAAAGATGCTGGCGGCCAGTACCGCATCGGCATGACCTAATTTGATACCATCAGTCAGATCCTGCAATTTACCCACACCACCAGAGGCTATCACCGGTACCACAACCGCATCACTGACAGCTCGGGTTAGCTCTAAATCAAAACCGGATTTGGTGCCATCACGATCCATACTGGTCAGTAAAATTTCGCCAGCGCCAAGCTCAACCATTTTTTGGCCCACTCTACGGCATCAATGCCGGTTGGTTGGCGACCACCATGGGTAAAAATTTCCCATCTTGGTGTCTGACCCTCTGCAGAAACACGTTTGGCATCAATAGCGACCACGATGCATTGCGAACCAAATTTTTCGGCAGCTTCACGAACAAAATCCGGGTTTTTAACCGCTGCAGAGTTAATACCAACTTTATCTGCGCCAGCATTCAGCATGCGACGAATATCCGCTACAGTTCGAATGCCACCACCAACCGTCAGTGGAATAAATACCTGACTGGCAACAGCTTTGACAACATCTTCCATGGTGTCACGGTTGTGATGTGTGGCAGTGATATCCAGAAAAGTCAGTTCATCTGCGCCCTGTTCATCATAACGTTTGGCAATTTCAACTGGATCGCCGGCATCACGTATATCGACAAACTGCACACCTTTTACGACACGACCGGCATCAACATCAAGACAGGGAATTATGCGTTTTGCCAGTGCCATATCAGAACTGTAACGGTGGATTCAAACGATCAGCCAGCGATTGACCTTCCGCCAGATCGATGGTGCCTTCATAGATTGCACGGCCGATAATGGCCCCCATAACACCTTCTGATTCGTAATGGCAAAGGGCCTTGATATCGTCATAGTTGCTGACACCGCCGGAAGCAATTACCGGGATATTAATGGCGCGAGCAAGGTCACGAGTGGACTCAAGATTAACACCCTGCATCATGCCGTCTCGGCTGATATCGGTGTAAATAATAGCCTCAACACCATCCTGTTCAAACTGTTGGGCAATATCGATGACATCGTGATTGGACAACTTGGACCAGCCATCGATTGCAACCTTGCCGTCTTTGGCGTCGAGACCAACAATAATATGACCCGGAAACTCGGCACAAACATCGCCAACGAAATGCGGAGCATTGATGGCTTTTGTGCCAATAATGACATAGCGAACACCAGCATCCAGGTAGGTTTGGATGGTGTCTTCATCACGAATGCCACCACCAACCTGTACATCAAGATCAGGAAATGCAGCGCAAATTCGATGAATAACATCAGCGTTAACCGGATTACCCGCAAAAGCACCGTCCAGATCCACCATGTGCAAACGTTTGGCACCGGCTTCAACCCATCTGGTTGCAACCGCCAGCGGATCTTCTGAAAATACGGTGTTATCTTCCATGCGTCCCTGACGCAATCGAACGCAGTGACCCTCTTTAAGATCAATGGCAGGGATTAATAACATAACGCTTTCTCCATCAAACAAAATGTCAGGACTGACCGTCCCAATTAATAAAATTTTTCAATAACTGTAAGCCGGCATGCTGGCTTTTTTCGGGGTGAAACTGTACTGCAAAAAGGTTTTCATGCGCCAACGCTGCTGCAAAAGGTAAAGCGTAATGACTACGACCAGAGATTTTGGTTTCATCGGCAGGCTGTACATAAAAACTATGAACAAAATAAAAGCGACTATTCTGTGGTATATCTTGCCATAAGGGGTGGACGCAGGTTTGTTCGACTTCATTCCAGCCCATGTGTGGTACTTTCAGGCCCTGCTCAACCGCTTCTTTAAAATACAGAACGTCACCTTCAATGATGTCCAATCCAGCCGAGCCTTGGTTTTCCTGACTATGCGTTAATAAAGCCTGCATACCCAGACAAATTCCCAGAAAAGGTTTTTTGCTGGCCATTTCACAGATGAGCCTGTCGAGTTCAAGTTTTTTGAGTTCCGCCATACAGTCACGAATCGCGCCGACACCCGGGAATACGATGTGATCTGCTGCCCGAATCTCTGACGGATCAGCGGTAACGAGAATTTTAGTGTGGTTATCAGCTACGGCTTCCAATGCTTTGGAGACTGAGCGTAAATTACCCATGCCGTAATCAATAACTGCAACGCAACGCATAAAACAAAGACCTGCTCTAGAATGTGAGAGTTATAAAATCGTTAACCGATTATAATGCGCCCTTGGTGGATGGCAATTGCTGTAAGGCTCGTTCATCTAATGTGACAGC
Organism: Methylophaga sp. F7; assembly: GCF_056863975.1. Taxonomy (NCBI): domain Bacteria; kingdom Pseudomonadati; phylum Pseudomonadota; class Gammaproteobacteria; order Thiotrichales; family Piscirickettsiaceae; genus Methylophaga; species Methylophaga sp. F7. The sequence continues at coordinate 131,890 of NZ_CM166511.1, forward strand.
CATTCGCAGGGCCCGACCGAACGCTTTAAAAATGGTTTCAGCAATATGATGCGCATTTCGGCCTTTAAGATTATCAATATGCAATGTAATACCGGCATGATTGACTAAACCCTGAAAGAATTCATAAAACAAATCAACATCAAATTCACCGATTTTGTCTCGAGTAAATGTCACATCGAATTCAAAGCCGGGTCGGCCAGATAAATCCAATACTACACGAGACAAAGCTTCATCCAGTGGGACATAGGAATGACCATAACGGACCACACCTTTTTTATCCCCCAGCGCTTTTTTTAATGCCTGACCAATTGTGATACCAACATCCTCAACGGTATGATGAGCATCAATGTGCAGATCGCCTTTGGCGTTGATTTGCAGGTCGAATAAACCGTGACGGGCAATCTGTTCCATCATGTGATCAAGGAATGGCACGCCGGTTTCGGATTGAAATTTTCCGCTTCCATCCAGATTGATGGAGACTTCAATTTGAGTTTCGAGCGTGTTACGCGCAACAGTGGCGCTACGAACGGTCATTTGCTTTCCTGAAAACTGAAATAAAAACAAATAATAACTGTTTCAGTGGCGGGTTTGAAGCGTTATCATGTCCTGTGACTTTTTTACGGATAATAAAATGACACAAGCTCGGGTGATTACGCCATTATTTGAGGACTTGGCTAAGGTTGAACATCATCATCAGCTCGCCTGTCAATCATGTGCTTTGTATCGGTTATGCCTGCCCTTGGGGCTGCATCGGGATGACCTGACCAAGCTCGATCAAATCATTAAACGCAGTGCTGGATATAAACGCCACCAGATTCTGTTTGAACCCTCCTCTACTTTTAAAACAATCTTTGTTGTTCGTTCTGGTTCGTTCAAAACCACGATCTCTGCGACGGATGGGCGCGAACAGGTCACCAGCTTTTATTTCCCCGGTGAATTTATTGGTATGGATGCAATTTACCAGCAACGTTATTTATCCACAGCCCGGGCACTTGAAGCCAGCAGTGTTTGCGAATTGCCTTATGAGCGCCTGCAGGAATTCAGTGCGACTATCCCGGAGTTGCAAAATCAATTGATGACCCGTTTGAGCAAAGAATTGTCATCGGATAAAAATTTATTGTTGTCTCTCGGCAAAAAAACCGCCCAGGAAAAGCTGATTAGTTTTTTACTGTCTCTATCACAACGTTTCAGTGAACGTGGTTACTCGTCGATGTCATTTCAATTGACCATGTCCCGTGGGGATATTGCCAACCATCTGGGATTGGCGATTGAAACGGTCAGTCGTTTATTTACCCAGTTACAGGATCAGCAGCTATTGTCGATTCAGGGCAAAGAAGTAACGATTTTAGACCTGCCAGCATTAAAACAACGCTGCGGATAGCCTGAACCGCACTTTATTGACCTGGATCAATGTTGATCTCCAGATACTCCGTATGATCTGAAATTGTGTTCCACAACAGATCATTATTCGGAGTCGTGCCATGAAAAAAATTCCCCTGATTTCCTCAATCCTGCTTGCTGCTGGTCTTGCCAGCCCTGTTTCAACCGTGATGGCTTATGAGGCCGGTGACTGGTTAATACGGGGACGTGTTATCAATGTGAATCCAAATGATAGCAGCGGCACTCTCAGCCTCAATGGTGCAGATACTGGATTTAAAGGGGTAAAAGTCGATAGCGATACGGTTCCAGAACTGGATATTACCTATATGATCAACCGCAACTGGGGAGTAGAGTTGATTTTAGGTTATTCAGAACACACGGTTACCGGTGAGAAAAGCTGGGCTGCTCTGGGTGACGTCATTGATACTAAAGTACTGCCACCCACATTGACGCTGCAATATCACTTTTTGCCAGGCTCAAATATTCGTCCTTATATCGGGGCCGGGGTGAACTACACCTACTTCTTTGATGAAGAAGTTCCGAGCAGTTCTTTACTTAGCAGTCCAGGCGATAAGGTCAAACTGGACAGCTCCTGGGGTTGGGCTGCACAAGCCGGGGTGGATATTGCCATCAATCAGGATTGGTTTATCAATATGGATGTCAAATATCTGGACATTGATACGACAGCCAGTTTCAAAAATGTACTTGGCACCAATAGCGCAAAAATTGATGCTGATATTGATCCCTTTGTTTATGGTATCGGTATAGGCCGCCGTTTCTAAATTCCTCTCTAAGGCCCTAAAAAGCCCTCCTGATGGAGGGCTTTTTTTATTCCTGGCTTTGTGGTGTGACTAATGTTTTCAGCCTGACGCCACATAGCGTTAATACAGCAAAATAAACAATTGCAGAAGTCGTTATCAGCCCCATCAATATGCCAAACCGATGCCAGCCACTCCAGCTTATCCAATCGCCATTAATCGGCGTTACCCATAACAAGAACGCTACTAATACGATATTGGCGAGCAGCATACGGACAAAAAATAAGCCCCAGCCAGCAATGGGTTGATAGACTGCTTTTTTTCGAAGTGTGTAATACAGTAAGCCAGCATTGAGCATCGCTGATAAAGCCGTGGCTAAAGCCAGCCCCACATGGGCCAGATAAATCATCAACACAATGTTCAGTCCCATATTGCTTATCATCGCAATAATGCCGATTTTGACAGGGGTTTTGGTGTCCTGACGGGCATAAAAGCCCGGTGCAAGTACCTTGATAAAAATAAACGGCAATAAGCCCAAACCATATGCCATCAAGCTTAATGATGCCTGATGGGCATCATTTGGCGTGAATTCGCCATATTGAAACAAGGTAAGCAACAACGGTTCAGCAAGAATAATCAGGCCGATAGCAGCAGGAGTACCGATTAAAAATACCCAGCGTAACGCCCAGTCAATGGTGTGTGAAAACTCCTGCATGGAGGCTGTGGCGTGTTTCTTCGAGAGATTGGGTAATATTACAGTGGCCAGTGCAATCCCCAGGATGCCTAATGGAAATTCGACCAGTCGATCAGAATAATACAGCCATGAAATGCTGCCGGTGATGAGAAAAGAAGCCAGTAACGTATCCAGCAATAAGTTGATTTGTGAAACCGATACACCAAACATGGCTGGTATCATCAATCGCAGAATTTTTTGCACACCTTCATCTTTCCAGCCCCAATGTGGTTTTGGCAAACTGCCAATTTTCATTAAAAATGGCATTTGAAACAGTAGCTGCACTACCCCGCCGATAAACACCCCCCAGGCAAGCGCTTTTACCGGTTCATCCAGATGTGGTGCCAGCCATAACGCACAGCCAATCATTGAAATGTTGAGAAAAACGGGTGTAAATGCCGGCACGGCAAACTTACCAAAGCTGTTTAAAATGGAGCTGGCCAATGCGGTAAGTGAAACGAACAGTATGTATGGAAAAGTAATCCTTAACAGTTCTCTGGCCAGTTGTAATTTTTCAGGCTGATCAATAAATCCTGGAGCAAAAATCAGAATAATTATGGGGGCGGCGATTACTCCTATCAGCGTAATAAAAAATAATACGCCTGCAAGAGTCCCGCTGGTTGCGGCAATAAGCTGTTTCAGATCCTGATCACCGCGTTCGCGATATTCAGCAAGAACAGGGATAAACGCTTGTGAAAAAGCCCCTTCTGCAAACAGGCGACGGAGAAAATTTGGAATCTTAAAGGCAACAAAAAATACGTCAGCGCCCATCCCTGCCCCAAGAAGTCTGGCAATGACAATATCTCGAACAAATCCCAAAATTCGGGATAAAAAGGTCATTAAACTGACAACCAAGGTAGACTTAAGCAGTTTTTCTTTCATAGTCGCTTATTTTATTGGATAAACGCTTTCAGCGTGTGAGGCGCTAAAAATGCAAAATATGTTTAAAAATGTTCATTCTAAGCGTTTTTTACTGACATATCTTAGCTTGGTTGTTTTATTGCTATTGCTTTTTTTAACACTGAGTCAACAGCCGCCGCCAGCAGAATCATCAAATAGCAGCAGTTCTATGTTGACAGTCTTTGAGCCAACCTTGGAAATACCCCAGTTTCTTGCTTATACCAGTGATCATTCCGTATTTACCAATGATGCTTTTTCTGGCAAGTGGAGCTTTGTCTTTATTCCGTCTGTTGGCTGCCATGATTGTGAGGCTATTTTCCGTGTATTAAAAAACCTTAAAGATGGGCTAGCAAATCGATCAGTTCAACTGGTGCTTATAGATATTGGTGGCCAGCAAATAGATGAACTGACTGCACTTGTCCATTCCCATGATGTTGATGCTCGAATTATCACTGTTAATGGCACACCATCGGAAAATAAATCGTTAAAGAATTTTTTTACCAGAAGCAGAGCCTACCCCGAACAGGACCTGGAAAATGCCGTTTTTTTAATCAATCCAAGAGCTTTGCTTGCCGCAAGGTTTCAAGCACCTTTTACCTCGGTGTTAATCCGTCAAAGCTTTATACAACTGCGTTCAGATTATGCGGTTAACCATTAATCAGATGTTTCGTCCATTGCTTCAGCAAAACTCAAGGCAAGCTGTTCAAGTGTACTGGTTCGGCGAAAGCTAGGACGCCACACCAGGCCAATTTCACGTTTTGCCAGACTATCCTGTTTTAACGGTCGCAAACAGATATCGGCATGACGCACCATATCGGAATTAATAGCCATTTGTGGAATCAAGGTAATCCCTAAACCGCTTGCCACCATTTCTATCAGCGTGTACAAGCTGGTCGCCTGTACACTGCGCCGTTGTGCTGAAGCGGGTAATTGACAGGCACTGATAGCATGCTCACGCATACAATGCCCTTCGGCTAATAGTAATAACTCGTTTATTGGCAGTTGATGTGGTTGCAGTGACTCATATTTGCTTAAACTATGTTGTCGGGGTAAGGCTACCCAAAAGGCTTCTTGTGAGATTACCCGGTAATTCAAATTTCGCGTATTGAACGGAAAGGCTAGTATTGCTACATCAATGGTGCCATTTTCTACTTGTACTAATAATCTTTCCGACTGATCTTCAATCAGTAAAACCTCTAACTCTGGTAATTGTTTACGAATTTTGGGCAATACACGGGGCAGTAGAAACGGACTAATAGTGGGGATAACGCCAATTCTGATTCTGCCGGCTAAAGGATTTTTCTCAGCTTGCGCCAAATCCACCAAATCATCACTTAAAGAGAGAATTTGTCGGGCGCGGTCAGCCACTTCTTCGCCAATGGGTGTTGTGAGTACTTTTCGATTGGTACGCTCTAGTAAACCAACTTCCAGTAAGTCTTCTAAGTCCTGAATGCCTGCACTTAGAGTGGATTGTGTCACATGGCACTTCTCTGCGGCACGACCAAAGTGTTTTTCATCAATGACTGCTGTCAAATACTGTAATTGCCGTAAGGTGGGAAGTCTCATAATCGGTCTATCCACTTATTAAGTTGAAAATGATTTGTTTTATATAAGTTAGCATAAATATAATGACAAATCGTCAGCCAATACAAAATTCGTTTGTTGTAAGATGTATTCATATTATTACTTTTTTGTCAGGAGGTTTCATGCGTAAGTGGCAGTGTTTAGTGTGTGGGTTCATCTATGATGAAGCCAGAGGATTACCTGAAGAAGGCATTCCACCGGGCACCTCATGGGACGATATTCCAGATGACTGGGAATGTCCGGAATGTGGTGTGGGCAAAGAAGATTTTGAAATGTTGGAAATTTGATCAGCGACGCGTAAATCCAGCTTCTTTATTTTTAAGCGTTTTTCGATATAGCTTATTGTTTTCAATTCTTAAACTTAAAACGAACTAATCGTATTATTATCTGGCAACGCAACGTGCTGACAGAACTTTCCCTTACGCATTTTCGTAATATCCATAAATCAATACTCTACCCCAGTTCTGGTGTGAATTTACTGGTTGGAGAAAATGGTTCTGGAAAAACCAGTGTGTTGGAAGCTATCTATCTGCTGGCAATGGGGCGTTCTTTTCGTTCGCGTAATTTGAAAAATGTAATTCAAAACGAAGAACAATATTTTCAATTATTTGCCAGAATTATTCAGGGTATTCCTGTTGGATTACAATTTGGGAATGCGAGTGGTTTACAGATTCGTCTTAACAATGCTCCATTAAAAAAGCTATCTGAATTAGCTACGCATCTTCCCCTTCAATTTATTCCGGCTAATTGTCACCAATTTTTTGAACTGGGTCCGCGGTTTAGGCGAAAAGTTGTGGATTGGGGATTGTTTCACGTGGAACAAGATTTTTTTTATCATTGGCAAGCATACAAAAAAATTCTCTCCCAACGTAATGCAGCATTGCGCAATGCAAAACCGAACAGTGAAATAAAAGTTTGGGACGCATCGCTAAATGCGCATGGTTTGAAACTGGCAACCTATCGGAATGAATACCTGGACCAATTAGTGATTAGTTTTAAAGAATGGTTCATGTTGCTTTGCAATGATTATAAAACTTCAAAATTTGAATTACGATATTTATCAGGCTGGCCTAAAGGGGAAGATTTTGCTGATATTTTGAATAAAACAATTGATAGAGATCGTGCGCTTGGTTATACCCGATCAGGTCCACATGCAGCAGATTGGTCATTAAGAGTAGATGGGCAAGATCCTGCAGAATTGTTTTCAAGAGGACAGCAGAAACTTTTTTTCTTGCTATCAGCCTGGCACAAATAACTTTAATGCAACAGATAAATAAACAACAAAGCGTATTGTTGATTGATGATTTAAGCTCAGAACTTGATCGTGAGCACCAGGTTTCTGTGTTACAAGCGATCAAAAAATTGAAGGTGCAAACCTTTATCACGACGACAAATACAGAGTTATCAGCAAGGTTGGTAAAAGAAGAAAATGACATTATGTTCCACGTGGAACGAGGTGTGATTGAGCAAGTATAGTCAAGCTGTCAACCGGAGACGATACATAGTAGAATGAACGATTAGGCTTCACCTTGCTGTAAATGGACTAATTTATGACCACTGAAAATAATAGTTACGATTCTTCCAATATTAAAGTACTGAAGGGGTTGGACGCTGTCAGAAAACGGCCGGGCATGTACATCGGCGACACGGACGACGGAACCGGTTTGCACCACATGGTTTTTGAGGTGCTGGATAACTCAATCGATGAATCTCTGGCTGGCCATTGCACGGAAATAAACGTTCGAATTCATCCGGATGATTCCGTTTCTGTTGAGGATAATGGTCGTGGTATTCCGGTCGATATGCATGAAGGTGAAGGAGTATCTGCAGCTGAAGTTATCATGACTGTTTTACATGCCGGTGGTAAATTTGATGATAATTCCTATAAAGTTTCAGGCGGATTGCACGGTGTTGGTATATCAGTCGTAAATGCGTTATCCAAAAAACTAACACTGGAAATCAAACGTAATGGTTTTTTGCACAAACAAAATTATACACATGGTGTGCCGGATGCACCGTTAAAAGCTTTTGAAGAAACGCAGGATACAGGTACCAAAATTCAATTCTGGCCAAGCGAAGAAACCTTTACCCACATCACATACGATTACAAAATATTGGCCAAGCGCATTCGTGAGCTAGCCTTCTTGAATTCTGGTGTCAGAATTGTCCTGACAGATGAAAGAGATGAGAAAACTGAAGTATTTCATTATGAGGGTGGGATAAAAGCGTTTGTTACCCATCTGAATAAAAATAAAACATTTGTTCACGAGCATGTCATTGGCATTTCCGGATTACGCGATGATGTCGTGGTCGAATTAGCAATGCAGTGGAATGACTCTTATCAAGAAAATATTTACTGTTTTACAAACAATATTCCCCAGCGTGACGGTGGTACACATTTAGCCGGATTTAGAGCGGCGTTAACCCGAAGCCTCAACCAATACATTGAAAGCGAAGGTCTGGCAAAAAAATCTAAAGTCGTTACCAGCGGCGATGATGCGCGTGAAGGACTCACAGCGGTACTGTCAGTAAAAGTGCCCGACCCGAAATTTTCATCTCAGACCAAAGATAAATTGGTGTCATCAGAAGTTCGCACCATTGTAGAATCTTTAGTTAATGAGCATTTCCAGGATTTTCTGATTGAAAACCCAAGTGAAGCCAAACTGATTGCCAACAAAATGATTGATGCAGCACGTGCACGTGATGCTGCCAGAAAAGCAAGAGAATTAACTCGCCGTAAAGGAGTTCTTGATATTGCAGGTTTACCAGGCAAGCTGGCGGATTGTCAGGAAAGAGATCCGGCCCAGTCAGAACTGTTCCTGGTGGAAGGGGACTCGGCCGGTGGCAGTGCCAAACAAGGCCGTGATAGAAGAACACAAGCAATTCTTCCGCTGAAAGGAAAAATCTTAAATGTTGAGCGCGCCCGTTTCGATAAGATGATCGGATCGGCCGAAGTGGGCACGTTGATTACTGCTTTAGGTTGCGGTATTGGTCGTGACGAATATGATCCGGAAAAACTCCGCTACCACCATATTATTATTATGACCGATGCGGACGTCGATGGCTCTCACATCCGAACGTTACTACTGACATTTTTCTACAGACAGATGCCGGAACTAATCGAACGAGGCCATGTTTACATCGCCCAGCCACCGTTATATAAAATCAAAAAAGGTAAACAGGAGCGTTACGTAAAAGATGACGCAGAAATGGAGCGTTACCTTACAGAAGTTGCTTTAACAAATGCCGTGCTCTATCCAACAACGGATGCAGCACCTATTGAAGGTAATGCTCTAGCGCAGCTGGTCAATGAATATCAAACCATCAGAGCCATTATTACCCGGCTGGCAAATCATTATTACCCTGCTTTCCTGGACGAATTGATTTATCAAACAGCAATACCTGATTTCAGCGAAACTGGCGCTATGAAAGAGTGGCTGAAAGCGATAGAACAACGCATGAATGACATCATGCCCACAGGAACATATTACGTTCTTGATCTACAAAAAAATGAAAATGAACCAATGCCTCATGTGAATATCAGTTTCACCCGACATGGGATTAGTAACGATTTTCATGTTCCGGGAGAGTTTTTTGCCAGTACCGAGTATCAGAAGATCATGTCTTTTTCTAACAAAATCAATGGCTTGTTTGGTGAAGGTGCGAAGATCGAACGTGGTGAAAGAAATGAAAATGTTCAGCATTTTTCACAGGCAGTTAAATGGTTGATGGCTGAAGCCCGACGTGGTCAGCATGTACAACGTTATAAAGGCTTGGGTGAAATGAACCCTGAACAATTGTGGGAAACGACAATGGATAAATCCAAGCGTCGGTTGTTACAGGTCAGGATCTCAGATGCGATAACAGCAGATGAAACCTTCAATACTCTAATGGGCGACAATGTTGAACCTCGTAGAGAGTTTATTGAAACGCATGCTTTACAGGCATCTAATCTAGATATTTAAACCATTCGGGAATTGTTCCCCAACCCAACGGTCGGTTATGAAGGCCATTCAGTGATGCTGGATGGCCTTTTTTCATGTATTCAGGAGCAAATAATGACGACGAGTGACGTACGCTACAATCAAGGGCAGATAATTTTGCATTGGTTAATCGCGGCGATGATTTTCTTTATGATCGGCTTAGGTCTATGGATGGTTGGTCTGCCAAAAGAGTCAGAATTAGCGCCGGGCCAGGAAAGCGTACGAGCATTTTGGTTTTTATTGCATAAATCAATGGGTATCACCGTCGCAGTCTTCATTTTGTTACGGGTAGTCTGGCGGTTAACACATAAGACTCCCCCACTGCCGACAAGTATTGCAAACTGGCAACAGAAGCTGTCCAGCGGAATACATTATTTACTTTATGGAGTAATGGTGGCGATGCCGATAACCGGTTATCTACAATCCATGTACAGTAAATATGACACCAAACTATGGGGAATGAAGTTACCACGCCTTGCTGAAGCAAATGCTTCTGCAAGAGAAACGTTTACCGATATTCATCAGGTGTTAGCGTATATTTTTATTACACTGTTGGTTATACATATCGGGGCAGCCATAAAACATCGATTAAATGGCACAGAAGTGACCCGTAGGATGTCATTGTGGAAATAACGATGTAGTTGCAATGAAATTAAAAAAGGCCCTTAAAAGGGCCTTTTTTGTATGAATGACAATGATTATTAATGTAGCTTAATTTTTGGATGTACGCTTCGACGAAAAAGATGAGATAGCGATAACATCAACACTCGAAACGGTCCAAATAAGGCAACTTGGTGCATCTTATACAGTGAAAGGTACATCAGTCGGGCCATTAAACCTTCTACTTTCATACTACCTTTACTTAAATTTCCCATCAGGTTGCCAACTGTACCGTAGCGACCTAAAGAAACCAAAGAGCCATAATCATGGTAATGATATTCAGGAAGCTCCTTGTCCTTCATTCGATTAACGATTGATTTATAAACCAGAGACGCCATTTGATGGGCTGCCTGGGCGCGTGGCGGTACATTCTGATCCTGACCAATCCATTTACATGCACAGCAGTCACCAATGGCATAAATATCATCATCAAAGGTGGTTTGCAGGGTCTGTTTTACCACCAATTGATTCATCCAGTTGGTTTCCAGACCATCAATATCTTTCAAAAACTCAGGAGCCTTAATGCCGGCTGCCCAGACTTTGATTGCTGCAGGAATATTACGACCACTTTGAGTTTTGATCTCTGTCTCGGTAACTTCAATAACACGCTCACCAGCAAGAATTTCTACGCCGAGATCATTTAACTCCTCCTGAGCAGCAGCTGAAATATTTTCAGGTAACCCAGGCAAAATACGATCAGCAGCTTCAATTAAAGTAAGTTTTACATCCTGTGGTTTAACTTCATCAAGACCATAAGCATTTAACAGATGTGATACTTCGTAAAGTTGTGCGCACAATTCGACACCTGTAGCACCAGCGCCGACAATGGCAATATTTAACTGACCCTCATCGAGAGGACGTCCTTGGGTATGCGCACGCAGATAAGATTCCAATAACTGATTCTGGAAATATTCGGCTTGTTTAGTGGTATCCAGGAACAGACAATGATCGCTTACACCCTTGATACCAAAGTCATGACTGACACTGCCAACAGAAATAATGAGATAGTCATAATCAAAACTACGACGGGGAATGATTTCCACACCGTCTTCATTGAAGGTTGGCGCAACCGTTATCTGTTTATTTTGGCGATCCAGACCTTCCATTCGGCCAAGACGAAACCGAAACCCACTGCACATGGCTTGGCTCAAGTATTCAATTTCATCTTCATGAGAATCGAGGGTTCCAGCTGCAACTTCATGTAAAAGTGGTTTCCAGATATGCGTATGAGTACTGCTAACCAGAGTAACTTCCGCTTTCTTTTTCTTACCAAGTTTTTTTCCGAGTTTGGTAACCAGTTCCAGGCCACCTGCTCCACCACCAACAACAACTATTTTTGGCACTGCTTCTGACATAGATATGCGACTCCCATCAATCCGTTGCAAATTATGTGGTTAATTTTAACTTATATATAATCGATCGACCTATCTAATTTTTACTAGTAGGTCAGACTCTGGCAAAATTCACAGCTTAATATCAATTGAGATAACAGCATGCAATCAAGGCCGGAAAAGCCAAAATTGGCCTGGGCAATCACGGGTTCAGGACATTATCTGGATGAATGTTTGGAAATTATCCGTGAATTACCGGATGTAGACCTGTTTTACAGTCGTGCTGGAGAAGAAGTTATCCGTATGTATGGTCACGATCCAAAAACCTTGAACAACGAAGGTCATATTTATCGTGATAGAGCCGCAAGCTCACCTCCGGTCGGATTATTCTATCGGGGGGATTATCATACTCTGGTGGTAGCACCAGCCACCTCAAACACCGTGGCGAAAATGGTTATGGGCTTGTCTGACACACTGGTTACCAACGTGTATGCTCAGGCAGGCAAGTGCCGTGTTCCGAGTATTGTGCTTGCCTGTGATGCCATATCCGAAGTCGATACACCTGCCCCTGACCGTATGGTGAGATTATGGCCAAGAGCCATTGATCTGGCGCATACAGAAACTCTGCGTAGTTTTGAAGCAACCACCGTCGTGGAATCAGCTGAGGCTTTATACGAAACTTTGAAAAAGCGTCTGGAACACGTTAACGCCGATCATGGCTGAGACCATTCTCTTTCTCACCGGAAAACTTGCTCAACCCAGTGTTGAAAAGGTTTTGCAGGAAATGGCGCCATTGCCATTCGAGTATAGAGTGCATCAATTGGGTCTATCAGTTGCCGCATTAATGACCGATAAGATGATCGCCCGGCGGCTCAAGCCGGATGATTATGCGGACTGTAAACAGATCATTGTTCCCGGTCGCTGCCGTGGAGATTTGGCTGAATTGAGTAAAACGCTGGGGATTGAGGTAGTGCGGGGGCCGGATGAAATTAAAGATTTACCGATATTCTTTGGTAAGGAGCGGAAAATCCCTGATTTAAGTCGTTATGATGTCAATATCTTCGCCGAGATTGTTGATGCGCCCCAAAGGGATATTGCAGGTATTTTGGAGCGGGCAAATTATTACCGTGATTCAGGGGCCAACGTCATTGATATTGGTTGTCTTCCGGAAGAAAAATTTCCGCTGATGGAAGAAGCTATCGCAGCCCTACATGAAAATGGTTTTAAAGTTAGTGTGGACTCACTTTCAATAGATGACTTAAGGCGTGCTAGCAATGCGGGTGCAGATTACCTGCTGAGTCTGACAGAAAAAACCATCGACCTTGCGAAAGAAACCGATGCCATCCCGATACTGGTTCCAGCGCAGCCGGGTTCACTGGCTTCGCTCGAACGGGCTATGGAGGCAATGGACAAGCTGGGAAAACCCTGGATAGCCGATCCTATTCTGGATCCAATCCATTTTGGCCTTACAGAGTCGATAGTTCGTTATCACACCTTACGTCAAAAATACCCAGAAGCACCCATGATGATGGGAATAGGTAATCTGACCGAGTTAACGGATGCTGATACCAGCGGAATTAATGCACTGCTGTTTGGCATTATTTCTGAGTTAAACATTACCAATGTGCTGGCGACGGAAGTCAGTCCTCATGCAAGGCGGGCCATCAAAGAAGCTGATGTGGCACGACGCATGATGTTTGCCGCTCGCGATGACAATAGCCTGCCACGGGATTTCACTGCAGATTTATTGGTTAGCCATGAACGCAGACCTTTTACCGATACTGAACAGGAAATTATTCAATTATCTGAGAATATAAAAGATCCAAACTATCGAATAAAAATTGCCCCTAAAGGGATATTTGTTTTTAATCGGGATGGTTTGTTGCAGGATACCGATCCGTTTGCTTTTTACCCTCAGCTGCAAGTGAAAGATGATCCGGGCCATGCCTTCTACCTGGGGGTGGAATTAGCACGTGCCGAGATCGCCTGGCAATTAGGGAAACGTTATACTCAGGATGAAGATCTGCAATGGGGTTGTGCTGTTGAAACCGAACAGGAAGATCTGACCCGGCAGAAGGCTGAAGGCACTACGATGCAAAAAGATCAGCAACGGACCTGTGGCACGGCCGATATTAAAAAAACCAAAAAACAGGAGCGCGCCTGTGGCACTGCTGACAAGCCGGATACATGAAGTTATCGTCACCACGATATCAGAAAATGGAAAGGTGCATTCTGCACCAATGGGGATAAGCGAAGTAAACGGTCACTTTCATATAAAGCCTTTCAAACCATCCAGTACTTACGATAACCTGCTTCGGCATGGTCAGTGTTCAATAAATTTTGTCGATGATGTACGGATTTTTGCTGGTGCGTTAACCGGGCATCGTGATTGGCCCACCTCCCCCTGTCAGCAGATTGAAGGTGAATATATTGCAGATGCGCTATCACATATTGAGTTGGAAATTGTTCGTCTGGAAGATGATGACCCACGAGCCTGTTTTTACGGCGCTGTAATTTGCGATGTAAACCATAAGCCCTTCAGAGGTTTTAATCGTGCCCAGAATGCAGTGATTGAGGCTGCCATTCTGGTGAGTCGGCTGGGCATGTTGCCAGAGCATAAAGTTCGCGACGAAATTGACTACCTGACTATCGCTATTGAGAAAACGGCCGGTGAACGTGAGCTCCAGGCCTGGAGCTGGTTAATGGAAAAAGTTGAACAATCCGGAATAAAGCTAAATGATAACTAAGTGGTTAGCCAGCGTAGAATCGCTTGATGAAGCAAAATCTCTAGTGGAGCAGTTGCCACATATCCTTGATATGAAAAACCCGTCAGAAGGTGCTCTGGGAGCTTTAAACCATCAAACTGTCACTGAGATCGTTAATTGGATCAACAAAGGTTGTCTTTGCAGTGCAACGGTGGGTGATTTACCCATGCAAGCTGAGATAACTTCAGCAGCCATTCGCAACATGGCTGAAACAGGTGTGGATTATGTCAAAATCGGGCTATTTGATGAACCAGGCCTTATCCAATGCATTCAACAACTTGAGCCTACTATCAAAAGTCTTAGCACACCGGTGATTGCCGTTATCTTTGCTGATCAGTTACCACAGCAGAAGTTAATTCCATTACTGGCAAAATCTGGATTCGCTGGCGTGATGCTGGATACTGCCCGCAAAGATGGTCAGGGATTGTTGAATCATTTATCGGTAGAAGTTCTGCAACAGTTTGTTGTGGAGGCAAAATCCGCTGGAATGTTGTGCGGTTTGGCCGGCGCACTGAGGATTGAAGATATTGAAACACTCAGTCCATTGCAGCCGGATTACCTTGGGTTTCGCAGTGCGTTATGTCAGCAGCATCGTCGCACTAATCGTCTGGATCCGGAGTTGGCCAAACAAATTCAAAATAAATTGAACGTGGCTTTACCTGAAGTTTTGGCCTGTTAGACGCAGACGCAAAAAAACCGGATAGAGAAAGTTACCTCCCCTACCCGGTTCATATCTTTATCAAGCAGCCAGTTTTACTCTTAGTGATTTTGCTGCTGAAACCATGGCTTTTAATGCAGGCTCCACTTCTTCCCAGCGACGGGTTTTTAAACCGCAGTCAGGATTCACCCATAACAGCGTTTTATCAATTCGCTGTGCGGCCAGTTTGAGCAATTCCACCATCTCCTGCTCTGATGGAATATTCGGACTGTGAATATCATAGACACCCGGACCTATCGCATTGGGATAGTCAAACTCCTGAAAAACATCCAGTAATTCCATTTGCGAACGTGAGGTTTCAATGGTGATGACATCGGCGTCCATGGCGGCAATAGCTTCGATAATATCGTTGAATTCGGAATAACACATATGGGTATGGATCTGTGTCTCATCTGACACGCCATTAGCGGTGATTCGGAAGCATTCCACAGCCCACTCCAGATATGTCTGCCATTGAGATTGACGAAGTGGCAAACCTTCCCGCAAGGCGGCTTCATCAATCTGAATGATGTTGACCCCGGCACTTTCCAGATCGATCACTTCATCCCGAATCGCCAGTGAAATCTGTTTACAGGTTTCGCTACGTGGCTGGTCATCTCTGACAAAAGACCAGTTAAGAATGGTGACTGGCCCGGTCAACATCCCTTTTACTGGTTTGTCGGTTAATGATTGGGCATATTGAATCCACTCAACGGTCATCGGATCAGGACGTGAGACATCACCATAGATGATCGGTGGTTTCACACAACGGGAACCATAGGACTGAACCCAGCCATAGTCGGTGAATGCAAAACCCTGTAGTTGTTGACCGAAATACTCGACCATATCATTGCGTTCAGCTTCACCATGTACCAGTACATCAAGGCCCAACTCGAGTTGTTTATCGATGGCATGGCGAATTTCCGCCTGCATTTGCTGGCGATATTCAGCATCAGCCAGTTGACCCAGGCGAAACTGTTTACGTGTCTGTCGAATAACATTGGTCTGTGGAAAAGAGCCAATGGTAGTCGTTGGGAATGCCGGCAACTGTAGCGCTTGCTGTTGAAGGGCTGCTCGTTGTGAATAAGTACTCTGCCGCTGGCCTGATGCGGAATGAGTTGCTTCACAGCGCTGTTTAACGGCCGGGTTATGAACGCGAGTGGACTGCTGGCGACGTTGAATGGATTGTTTGTTTTCTGCTAGCTGTGCGGCAACACCTTCACGCCCCAGATTGAGCGCCTGAGCTAATATCGATAACTCTTCCAGCTTTTGTACCGCAAAGGCCAGCCAGTCAAGTGTTTCTTCAGCAAGATTATGCTCAGAGTTTAAATCAATAGGCACATGCAGCAACGAACAGCTTGGAGCCAGCCATAAGCGTTCAGCAAGTCGCGTATGAATCGGCTCCAGCAGCTCAAGCGCCCTATTCAGATCGGTTTTCCAGATATTACGGCCATTAATAATGCCCACTGATAAAACTTTGTGTGAAGGCAGCCAGTCCACCACTCTGACAAGTTCATCTGCAGCACTGATCGCATCAATATGCAGTCCTGCTGTGGGTAATTCACAAGCTAGCTGCAGATTTTGCTGAAGTTGGCCGAAATAGGTCGTCAGCAACAATTTGACACGACATTTCGCTAAACTGAAGTAGGCTTTCTGCAAAGCCTGTTGCCATTCCGTTGACAGCTCAGTGACCAGAACAGGTTCATCGATTTGTACCCACTCGACACCGTTATCTGCCAATTGATCGAGAATTTCTGCATAAACCGGTAATAATTTATTCAGCAAAGCGAGTTTGTCAGTTTCGTCCTTGGTTTTCCCCAGCCAGAGATAGCTTACCGGACCAACCAGAACGGGTTTTATCTTAAAACCTGCAGCTTTTGCTTCTTTGATTTGCGCCAGCAATCGTTCCGGACATGCCTTAAAGGCAGTTTCCGCGTTAAATTCCGGCACCAGATAATGGTAATTGGTATCAAACCATTTTGTCATTTCTGCAGCGGCGACCTGGTGATTGCAACAGGATGAACCTGCTTGTCCACGCGATGCCTGAAAATACTGTGTCATGGCATCAGCATTTTTATCAACCCGTGATGGCAGGTTATCCAGCAGCTGACTGGTGTCCAGAACGTGATCATAAAAGGAAAAGTCTCCAACAGGCACCAGGTCCAGATCAGCTTGCAATGTCCAATGACGTAAACGTAATGTTTTACCAGTTTGTTCTAAATCCTCAACAGACGTTTCACCACGCCAGAAGCGCTCCAGAGCAAATTTTAATTCTCGTTGGCCGCCTATACGGGGAAAGCCAAGATTATGTGTGGTGACCATTCGATATCCTCTCAGTCGGTTTCAAAAAGCTTCATTGTAATCAGTCTTATTGATGAGCAATAATGATGATTATTTACTTATTCATGAGAGATGTTCATATATGATTGAGCGCGCGCATTTACGAATTATTCGAGCCTTGGCAGAAAATGGCAGTTTAACGGCAGCAGCCAATGCCTTATTTCTCACACAATCCGCCTTATCGCATCAGATCCGTTATCTGGAACAAAAGTTGGAAATAAGCTTATGGCAGCGGGATGGTCGTAAGTTAAGACTGACACAGGCAGGTGAACTGATGTTGCAGGTTGCTCAGCAGGTTTTACCGGTTTTGGAGCAAACTGAGCAGACCTTACAGGCCTATTCGGAGGGACGCGCAGGTATTTTGCGTCTGGGAGTTGAGTGCCACCCCTGTTATGAATGGCTGAAAAAAATTCTGGCAGACTATCTACGCGAAATGCCGCAAATGGATGTGGATATTGTGCATCAATTTCAGTTTTCAGGCATGGAAGGGTTATTGAATCATCATATTGATTTGCTGGTGACGCCGGATGCCGTTAAACAGGTCGGCGTAATTTATCAGCCGATGTTTGATTATGAGTTGGTTTTGCTGGTGGCTGAAAGTCATCCATTAAGTAAGCAGAAATTTATTCAGCCTGAAGCACTGCACAAGGAATTATTGCTGACGTTTCCCGTCGCCCATGAACGACTTGATGTGTTTACCCAGTTTTTGATGCCCGCAGGTATTAACCCTCGAACCAAAGCCATGCAATCAATGGATATTATGGTGCAGATGGTGGCGTTACAAAGAGCGGTGACAGTGTTGCCTAACTGGCTGGCCAATGAGTTTTGTCAAACGCTTCCGGTTAAAGCGATACGGCTTGGAAGAGGCGGTTTGGCGAAAACGCTTTATGCTGCTATAAGAGAGTTAGACCAGGACGTCAGCTACCTGCAAAAATTTATTTCCCTTGGCGTGAAATCCAGCAATGCTGTGACCGATTAAGTTTGTTCGTCAAGCACTCGATAAAGGATTTCACGGATAGACTCAGGTTCAAAAGGTTTATCCAGAATAGCCGATACGCCCGCCTGCTCAACCTGACCCAATCGGGTCTGGTTCTGCTCACTGGTCACAACCAAAATGGGCACAAAAGTATTGCCCATCTCGCTGCGGATATGTTCAACCAGCGCCTGACCATCCATTTTTGGCATATTCAGATCGGTCACCACCAAATCAAAACTCTGTTGTTTGAGCATTTCAATCGCTTCAATACCATTTTCAGCCTGATGAATCTGGTTTATGCCCATGTTCTGAAACACGCGCATTAGATGGTTACGTGATACCAGACTGTCATCGACCAGTAAAACTTCCAGCTGTTCTACTTCGTAATTCTGTAATTCAATTTCAGTTGGATCAATATGCTGCAGGGTGGTACGGATGGCACGCTGCAGATTAGCGTGATCAAAGGGTTTGGGCAGAATGGCCACGACACCGGATTGGCGAAGAGGCTCAAGTGCTTCAATATTTGATTCGCTGGAGATCAGCATAAAATGGGTGTTTTCCAGATTATCCAGTCGACGAATTGATGAGAGTAGTTCAGTCGCGGTCATGTCAGGCAAATACATGGCGCTGATCACCAGATCCGGGGGATACTTTTGCATAGCCACGATAGCCTGCGCGCCATCGTGAACACCATCAATTTTATTCACTCCCGCCTGGCGTAATTCACGCATGATGATTTTCAGCTGAACGGAAGATGGCTCAACCAGTAATATCGAGAGTTCTGATTCATTAAGTGAGTACATGCTGGTTCCGTTTTAGCGAATAACGAGACTGGTTTCCACTTGTTCGCGAGTCTCTTCATCCATAAGTTTTTCGATAATTGTTAACGCAAAAGTCATTGCCGTTCCCGGTCCGCGGGAGGTAATGATTTTATTATCACAGACGACAGCATCATTACTGAATTGAATTTCTGGCCATTCGCTGGGCTTCAGTGCACCTGGGTAACAGCTCACACTCAACCCCTCTAGCAGCCCACCATGTGCGAGAACCATGGGTGCTGCACATATTGCTCCAAGCCATTTATCAGCCTGGTTAAACCGTTTGAGCAACGCGTGAATCCGTTGATCGGCATTCAGATTGTTGGTGCCGGGTTGTCCGCCCGGCAGAACCATCATGTCGAATTCATCATCAATCACTGCATCCAGTGTGGCATCCGCCACCAAGCGGACACCACGGCTGGCAGTAATGTGTAGATCATCCGTCAAACTGGCAGTAACAACATCTATCTCAGCCCGTCTGAGAACATCTATCAGCGTGACCGCCTCAATTTCCTCAAAGCCCTCAACGAGTGGGATTAATACCGTTGCCATGAAAATAGCGTTTAACGTTTGCTCATAATGTTCATGCCTTTCAGCAGGTTCAATGCCTGAGAAAGCGGGTAATCACGCAGTGCTAAAGGCTGTTTTTCCTCTTCTTCATCGATACCCGCTTCCGCGTCGGCCGGAGTTTCGTCTGATTCTTCCAGTAAACCATTTTCCAGATGACGACTGAGATCAACTTCTCGCAGCGGCTGGAAGCCATTATCTTCAGCTGCACTGATTTGTAAGGCATCAATCACGATATCAGGATGTATACCCTCCGCTTGAATAGATCGTCCAGAAGGGGTGTAATATCGCGCGGTTGTCATCTTGACCGCGGTATCATTGGTTAAAGGCATAACCGTTTGTACCGACCCTTTACCAAAGGTTTTAGTACCCAGTATCACGGCCCGTTGATGATCCTGCAAAGCCCCGGCAACAATTTCAGAAGCGGAAGCTGAGCCACCATTTACCAGCACAATAATAGGCGCGCCATTCAGCATATCACCAGGTTTGGCATGGAATTTTTGATCGGCATCCTCAATACGTCCTTCAGTGTAAACAATCATTCCCTTGTTGAGGAAAGCATCAGATACTTCAACCGCTGCATCCAAAACGCCGCCTGGATTATTGCGTAAATCAAGCACCAGACCTTTTAATTTGCCACCATTATCAGTCTTGAGTTGATTAACGGCATCACGAAGATTCTCACCGGTTGGTGATTGAAAAGTAGTGATTCGTACATAACCATAACCGGGCTCCAGAACTTCGGTACGCACGCTTTGCACTTTGATAATGGCGCGAGTCAGTTCCAGTTTCAGCGGTTTATCGGCGCCTTCACGAATAATCGTCAGAACAATTTTGCTGCCCGGTTCACCACGCATGATGTCTACGGCTTCAGTCAGCGTCAGACCTTTAACAGGGGTGTCATCGAGACGGATAATCAGGTCACCGGCTTTTACACCTGCTTCAGCAGCAGGTGTTTCGTCAATTGGTGCAACCACTTTGACGAAGCCATCTTCCATTGATACTTCTATCCCTAGGCCACCAAACTCTCCAGATGTGCCTTCACGGAGATCCTTGAATTCGCTGAGATCAAGGTAGGATGAATGGGGATCCAGTCCAGAAAGCATGCCGCGAATGGCATTTTCCAGCAGAGCTTTGTCTTCCACCGGCTCCACATAACTGCTTTTGATGCGGCCGAAAATTTCAGAGAAAGCTCTTAGATCGTCTATTGGCAAGTCAGGCTTTGCGACAGTGTCTTTCTCGGCTAATACCATTTGACCAAAAATCAATGTGATGCCGATAATGACACCCGCTGTTACCAGCGCAAAATCACGTTTCAAAAAGCGCATATGAACTTTATTCCTTATTTCAAATTAACCTTGCTTGCGCAGCCATTGCATAGGATTGGTCGGACTGCCTTTATGACGTACTTCAAAATATAATCCAGCGGTTTGTCTGACACCCTGATCACCACTTTGAGCGATAACCTCACCAGCACTCACGGTATCCCCCGTGCTTTTCAGCAGACTGTCATTATTGCCATACAGCGTCATGAACTGTTCGCCATGATCAATGATGATTAACAAGCCAAAGCCTTTCATCCAATCGGCAAAAACCACCCTGCCTTCTGCGCTGGCTTTAACAGACGTGCCTTTTTCAGAGGCTATCAGTATGCCCTTCCAGCTGAGTTTATCAAGATTACGCTGGCTACCATAGCTTGCCAGTATTTTTCCAGACAACGGCCATTGTAACTTCCCACTCAGACTCGAAAATCGTTCACTTGGTTTCACCGTTTTTGATGGCGGAGGTCTTTTTGCTGCTTTTTTGGCGAGTGAGTCTAATAATGACTGCAGGTTTTTCTCTTCTTCTTTTAATGCAGCCAGTTGTGCATCCTGCCCTGAGATTTTTCTATTCAGCGCGGCAAGTGTTCTCTCACGTTCAACCGTTTGCTGTTTAAAAGCTTCTTGCTGCGAGAGCTGTTGTTGTTCCAGTTCATCCAGATTTCTTTTAACAGCATAAACAGCTTTTTCCTGCTCCGTTAAGTTTTGCAAAGTCGTGTGCAAGGTTTCGAGCTGCTGCTGGCGGGCCGAGTGAAAATAACGGTAATACGTGTTGCTTCGACTGACACGCTCAGGAGACTGTTCAGACAATAATATTTTTAGATAACTGGGTTGAGCATTCATAAATGCAGAGCGAATTTGTTGATTTAATGCCTCCAGTTGCTTTGCCTGCTGCTTTTGCGTCAGTCCCAACTGCTGTTGAAGATTAAGTAATTCATCATCTTTAACCGCAATAGATTGTTTAATCTGATTTAACTCGCGACTTATTTCGGAAACCTTGAGACTCTGCTGTTTTAATTGCTGTTGTAATTCCGCTTTGGTTTTCTTGTTAAGGTTAATCGTTTTATCAAGCTCAGATATTTCACTCCGTACCGCTTCGAGCTTTTTTGCTGACGAAGGTTCAGCAGCAAGATTTAATGGCACAAAAAGCCAGAAAAACAAGATTAAACCACGAATCATCATCTGCACGTTCAGGTGAGTTTCACCAGAAGGTGATTATTCATTTCCGCTGGAATCGGGAGATCAAGCAGGCTCAGCATGGTCGGTGCGATATCAGATAAACCACCCTGTTCGGCACAGACTGCCGAACGTCCCGCATAGATTAACGGCACGAGGTTGCTGGTGTGGGCTGTATGCGCCTGGCCTTTCTCATTGTCCACCATCTTTTCAGCATTGCCATGATCAGCTGTTACCAGCATTTCGCCACCGCTTTCTTTTAATGCGGACCAGATTTTACCGAGACAGTTATCCAGTGTTTCAATGGCTTTAACTGTCGCATCAAAATTACCGGTATGGCCTACCATATCTGCATTGGCGAAGTTACAGATGATGACATCATATTGATTGCTGTGAATGGCTTTGACCAGTTTTTCGGCCACTTCCGGAGCATTCATCTCCGGTTGTAAATCGTAGGTTTCGACTTTTGGCGAGGGCACCAGAATCCGATCTTCACCTTCGTAAGGAACATCGCTTCCGCCATTAAAAAAGAACGTTACATGCGCATATTTTTCGGTTTCAGCAATACGCAACTGGCGCAAACCAACAGCAGAAATACATTCGCCCAGCAGGTTTTTGAGCTTTTCAGCCGGAAAAGCCACCGGTACATCAAAATCCTTCTTATATTCCGTCAGCGTGACAAATTTTGACAGTTTTGGTGCTGCCAATATGGGAAATCCAGTAAATTCAGTATCAATGAAACACTGGGTTAATTCACGAGCGCGATCAGCACGGAAATTCATGAATACGATACTGTCACCATCCTCAATCGGCACGGCATCACCAATTCTGGTGGCTTTAACAAACTCGTCCGTTTCTTCTCGGGCATAGGCGTCCTGAAGAGCTTCAAGTGCATTATCTGCCTGATAAACGGCTTTACCATTAGCAATCAGTTCATAAGCCTGTTGAACTCTATCCCAGCGCTGGTCACGATCCATCGCATAAAAGCGCCCGATAATACTGGCGAAACGGCCCTTACCGGTTTCGTTAAAACAGGCTTGCATGTCCGCAATGAACTTTTGAGCAGATTTGGGTGACGTATCGCGACCATCCAGAAAAGCGTGCAAATAAATTTTAGTCGCCCCGCGGTCTGCAGCAAGTTTTACCATGGCCTGAATATGACTGTCATGACTGTGCACGCCGCCATCGGATAGCAAGCCCAGAATGTGCAGGGCTTTATCATTTTTCACCACGTCATCCACCGCATCAGTCAGTGTTTGATTGGTAAAAAAAGATCCGTTTCGAATGGCGACACTAATCCGGGTGAATTCCTGATAAACCACCCGGCCAGCACCAATGTTGAGATGACCAACTTCAGAATTTCCCATCTGATCGCCCGGCAAGCCAACACCAGCGCCGGAGGCGTTAATCAATGTATGTGCGTAATCATTCCAGAGGTGATCCCAAACGGGGGTATTGGCAGCCAAAATGGCATTATGCTGGACCTCTTCACTATAACCCCAACCATCCATAATGATTAGCGCAAGTGGGCGGTGCATGTGGCTCATGAAACTATCCTTTAATCACGGGTTACGACGACCTGGGGTTGTGAAAAACAGTGAACACTGCAAATCAACAACAATGCTGTGTATTATATGGGCTTTTGTAATCAATTACAGTTGCAATCTCGTTGACTAACATCATTTCACAATCCGGAAACCCGCAAATGCATGCCATTAATGACGATATTGAACGCGCTGCATTTGCGCTGAAAGCAATGTCGAATCCATTGCGTTTGAAAATTCTTTGTACGTTGGGCGATCAGGAATTATCAGTACAGGATATTGTTGATCAGGTTGGCACAACACAAAGCAATGTGTCGCAGCATCTTGCCAAACTCAAAGATAAAAACATTCTGGCGGCAAGACGAGATGCAAACCGTATATTTTACCGGGTCAACGATGAGCGCCTTTTACGGCTAATCAGCATGATGTGCGAATTGTTTTGCGTAAAATAGAAATCATTATTTATTCATAAATTTAGGGTTGTTTAATGGAAAATCTGGGCGAATTTATTGTTAATCATTGGATACTGTCCAGTTTGTTTGTGGTGTTGTTGTTTTTGGTTTTTTCTGACTCACTCACTCGCAAACTGGGTGGGTTTAATGCCGTTGATGTGCCAACAGCTGTTAATCTGGTGAATCAGCAAAAAGGCTGTTTTGTTGATATTCGCGATAAAGCTGCATTTGAAACTTCACATATAGTCGATTCCGTTAATGTACCGGTGGCTGATATCGAGGCGAATCTCAAGTCGCTAAAAAATAAGGATCAGCCTCTGGTTCTGGTGTGTGACAGTGGTCAGCGTTCAAAAGCTGCTGCCAAACAGTTCAAAAAACATGGCTATACCAATATTTATGTAATGTCAGGTGGTCTGCACGCATGGCGAGATGCCAAACTGCCATTATTCACTTAAGACTTGGAGCGTTGTTATGAGCAAAGTCATCATTTATTCATCTGCGCATTGCCCGTATTGCACCATGGCAAAGCAGTTACTGGATCGAAAAGGTGTCAGTTATGACGAAATCCGTGTGGATCAGCATCCTGAAAAACGCCAGGAAATGATGCAAAAAAGTCAGCAACGTACCGTGCCGCAAATATTCATTAATGGTAAATCACTGGGTGGATATACCGATTTGGTTGATATCGATCGTTCGGGTCAGCTCGATGTTTTACTGACAAATAATTAAATTCTATTAGAGAGGGAAAATCATGGCTGAAGAAAACACAGCAGCAACAGAAGAACAACAACCAAAGTTCATCATTCAGAAGATCTACACCAAAGATATTTCATTTGAAACACCTAATTCTCCAGCCATTTTCCGTGAAGAATGGAAACCCAAACTGGATCTGCAATTGGGTAATGAATATAACCGTATTGATGAAGATACCCATGAAATTGTTCTGGTCGTCACAGTCACCGCGAAAGTTAATGATCAAGTCGCATTTCTGGCGGAAGTCAAACAGGCTGGAATTTTCACTTTGACCGGGTATAGCAAGGAAGAAATGGGTCCCCTGATTGGCAGTTACTGCCCGAATACTGTTTTCCCATTTGCACGTGAAGTGATTTCTGATGTGGTTATTAAAGGTGGTTTCCCACAACTCGTGCTGGCACCCGTGAACTTTGATGCAGTATACAAACATCAGATTGATCAGGCGCGTCAGCAGATGGAAGCAGCACAGGCTACTCACTAGCTTGTCTAGATGGCCATGACCGCTTCTTCTTTAATGCCAACAGTTGTCATTGGTGCCGGAGCCTGGGGTACGGCGCTGGCGATTGCCATGGCTCGCAATGGGCATGAAGTCTGGCTGTGGGGTCGTGACAAAGAACAGCTTTCCCGGATAGCGGCTGAACGGATGAACAGCCGCTATTTACCGGAAATTATTTTTCCGGATACATTGAAAATTGAAATGGATTTGGAAAAATCTCTGAAAAATTGCAGACATGTAATGATTTCAGTGCCAAGTGTGGCGTTTAGCGAAATATTGCATTGCATTAAACCTTTTCTGTCTGAAGATATCCCGATCAGTTGGGCGACCAAAGGTTTAACGCCCCACAATGGTCAATTTCTGCACGATACGGCTATTGAAATTCTGGGGCCTAAACATGCTTTAGCTGTCGTTTCTGGTCCATCGTTCGCCGCGGAGGTTGCGGCCGGGTTACCTACCGCTTTAACAGTTGCTTCCCGCGATACAGAGTTTGCCAAAGCCTTGGCAAATGCGCTTCATGGACCAGCTTTGCGGGCTTACACCACGGAGGATGTTTTAGGAGTGCAAGTTGGTGGCACGGTGAAAAACGTGTTGGCAATTGCCGCAGGTATCTGTGACGGATTAGGATATGGTGCCAACGCCCGTGCCGCTCTGCTGACCCGCGGTATGGCAGAAATTATGCGTTTAGCCAGTATATTGGGGGCTGAACCGGAAACCATGTTTGGTCTGTCTGGTATGGGGGATTTGATTCTCACCTGTACCGACAATCAGAGCCGAAATCGCCAGCTGGGCTTAGCGATTGGTTCAGGTCTTAAAGTTGATGAAGCGGTTTCAAAAGTCGGTAAGACGGTAGAAGGTATGCACGCTGCAAGAGAAGTTTTATTGCGCGCTCAACAGGCGGGTGTTGAGATGCCAATTGTTGAGCAGGTATGCAAAATCCTGTTTGAAGGGTACGATCCGCGCAAATCGGTTCAGGCATTATTATGTCGTGAACAAAAAGCAGAATCTCCGGTAATCGGAAAATCGTGATACGAATTAATTGAGGAAAATTATATGCAAGGCATTGTGAAATACAGCAGCATCATTGCACTCAGTGTGGCAATGACTGTCGGCTTGTCTGCCTGTGGCAACCCATTCAGTAAAAAATCATCAGATGATGATGAAGTCGTTATGTCACAAAGTGGTCCGATACTGTGGGAGTCAAATCTGCAATACGTTCGTATGGTAGAGCGGGATCAGCCTGGAACCAATCAGCACCCTTTACCAATCAATCAGGATGAAATGCGTGAAGTGCTTTCATCACTTTACGTCAATCAGCGCGTCTTACTGAGAACTCAGCAAGTCCCGTTGTTTTCACCGGGTGAACTGCAAATTTTAAGTTCAACGTTGGCACAGGGTTTAAACCGTGCTCAACCCGATGAAGATATTACCTTTGTCACGCTAGGGGTTCATGCCGGAGCGATTGCAGCGGAACGCAAAACCAACAGTGGTCGCGTGTTTGTTGATAACAATGGCCGCTTGAACATTATCTTCGGCCTTGTTCATGAGGAATACCGTGATAAAGAGCAATATACCGGTCAAGAGATTGATCGTCGGGTAAATCCATTATTACCGGGTACCCGTAAATCCGATTCTGAACCAGCAACCAAAATTGCTTTAGATAATGGCATTTCATATCACCAAGAGGATGGCTCTGAACGGTCTGACTGGGTAGTGATTGATATCCCAACCGTATTAGCTTCTGCAGCTGAGCGTAAAGGACAGGATACCGGCGCATTAACGCCTGAAATGCGTGAAGAAATAGCCAGAACCAAACGTCAAACAGATAATTTGACCGATGATGTGGCCAATATTAAGGAAGTCCTGTTTGAAATGTCTGAGCAGCTTGAACAGCTCAAACAACAATTAGAAGAAAGTAATCAGGAATAATGATTTCTTAACACATCAATAAAGGCGCTTCGGCGCCTTTTTTATTGCAATCTTTAAAGACGATAGCGCAAATCAGCAGATTTCGAGCGAGGCATTTCGACATTTTTTGACAGGCTGAGCACCTTAAACAGTTCTCCCATCTGTTCTGGCAATAATAAACGTTTCAAAGCTGCGGCCTGTTGCATCTGCTGAAAGGAATCTGGCGCATTTTGTTGGCTGAGATTGAGAATGTCACCTGCCAGCAGAAAATCACTCTGCCTTTGATAACCCTCAACTTGCAATCCTATTACATGGGCTGTTTCAGCTAACGCAGTGAAGTCCACATGAGCGGTGATATCCTGCAGGCCGACCAAGACCAATGGATCATTATGTGCCTGATGTTGATAGTGGCAACGCAGCATGCCCTGATGCCGCATGGGATGAAAATAGTCACTGGCTTCATAGCCATAATCAATTAAATATATAGCACCCTGGGTCAGTTTTTCGGCGATGGTGCCAAGCCAGGCAGGTGCTTGCATGGCAACTTCTGTCTGATAAGGAAACTGC
Organism: Methylophaga sp. F7; assembly: GCF_056863975.1. Taxonomy (NCBI): domain Bacteria; kingdom Pseudomonadati; phylum Pseudomonadota; class Gammaproteobacteria; order Thiotrichales; family Piscirickettsiaceae; genus Methylophaga; species Methylophaga sp. F7. The sequence continues at coordinate 159,597 of NZ_CM166511.1, forward strand.
GGCAGTAAGGGGTGAATTTGTTCGCAACGTGTCTGTAAAAAAGGATCAGTCACGGTTTGTGAAAGCCATGCCAGTTGCCCTTCTTCGCGCCCTACTCCAACCTCCAGAATCTGGTTTTCTTCAAACTGCACCCGATGCACTGGCATGGCATCGCACACTTCGTTTGCAATGATCACTCCGGTGAATTCAGTAGGCAGTTGATCCAGCCAGATCACGCGGTTCTGGTCACTTCCAAAAAGTTTATGTATTATTTCATATTGCTGTTGACGTAAGTGGGCACTTGCTTCGATTATGTAGTAATGTGCCGGCAGGCAATCAATTTCCTGCAGATACTGCAGAATATCGACCGCCATTTGCCCATTGCCCGCGCCAAATTCCAGGCAATCTGCCGCGGGTAGTTGTCTCAGTATATCCGCAATATGATTGCCCAGCGCCTGTGAAAATAACGGGCTTATTTCCGGGGCAGTAATAAAATCCCCTGCTTCGCCAATCTTACTTAAGCCATTACTGTAATAACCTAGTCCAGGTTGGTATAAAGCCATCTGCATAAATTCTGCAAAGCTCAGCCAACCATTACGGTCTTCTATGGTCTGAAAAATCAGTTGCAACAGTTGATCGCTATGCTGTTGCGCAATGGGGTCAGGTGCAGGTAACTTGGCGGTATCTTTCATTTAGTCGGTAATTTCAGTGAATAATCCCATTTTAGTAACAGGTGCCGGAAAGCGGGTCGGATTTCATATTGCTTCCAGGCTAAAGCAGGATGGTTATGATGTATTGGCACATTACCGTACTGAAACAGATGATGTCCAAAAACTAAAACAATTAGGCATACAGACTATTCAGGCGGATTTGCAGGATACTGCCAGCATTATGGCGTTTATCGACAAACTGCAGCAATTCAGTCTGGCTTATCGAGGCATTGTGCATAATGCCTCAGCATTTACACCGACAGCAGAAGATTTGTTTGAGGCTGCTGAGCAATATCAACATTTTTTCACCATACATATGTTAGCGCCGTTTCTTATCAATCAGGCGTTATCAACGCTGTTAATAGGACCGGGAAACGATCCGGCCGACATTATTCATATCACCGATATCAATGTTGAAAATCCTACCCCACGTTTTGATATTTATGGCACAACCAAAGCAGGATTGCATAATTTGACGCTGGTATCGGCCAAAAAACTTGCTCCGCAGATCAAGGTGAATTCAGTGGCACCGGGCCCGGTTCTGTTTACTGAGTCTCATACACAAGAAGCCAGGCAGAAAATGCTGTCTGAAACCCCACTGGCTCGTGAAGGTGGTGCGGAACCTGTGTATCTCGCCATAAAAAGCTTGTTAGAGAACCCCTTTATTACCGGCGCGACTATCCCAGTAGATGGTGGTCGCCGTCTCTCCAAAGCGTAATTCAGACGTTTGTATCAAAACCCCTGCAGGAGGCGTGACTTCTGCAGTGTCAGTAAGATAACTGAGCAGCTCACGAATAATGGGGTAAAGAAAATACTCATCAGTAATGCTGCTGACAGCGATATCAGCCTCTTCTGGCAAACTCAGCTGTTTCAGGATATCGATATCGGCTGGTCGATCTTTGGTTTTGCTTAACGGATCGTCCCGATCCCGACCTAAATTGATTTCAATCTGATTGCAAAAGCTCTTTAATTCTCTCTGTGATAAATCGGTTTCAACGAAGACGATGGTATTGAGGAAATCCCGATGACTGTTCATACCCACTGGCGGGATTTTTAATACTCGGCTTAGTTTTAGTGCTTTAAACTCTTGTAGCAGCGCAATGACCATTTTCTCGGTATTTTGCTGAGGATTTATGTTGCTGCCTAAACCAAGCAGATAACCTTTCTGCTGTCTCATTCGCTGGTGCGCTCAATCACAATTTGTGCCTGATTTTTTCCATGCAATTGGACGGGTTTGGTCAAAGTAAGCTTGAGCCGAGGAATGTCAAATGTCTTGAGTAAAAGTTGCGCTACCTCTTCAGCCAGGGTTTCTATCAACAGATATCGACTATTACTGACAAACTCGACAACGACATTGGCCACCGAACCATAATCCAAGGTGTTCGTAATATCATCCGATGCCGCGGCTTTACTGATATCCCAATCTATTTCAAAATCAAAGCGTAACGTTTGCAGCGTTTCGCGCTCCCAATCATAAATGCCGATAATCGTGTCAATTTTCAGATCATTTAGAAAAATTTTGTCCATGATGTCGCTTCAATGTTGGCAAAAGTGATAATGGTACTGAATAATACCGCTACATTTTCAAAGGTCACATCATAACATGCCTGAATTAACTGCCATCGCGCTGCTTGCATTGCTCGGCGCCTACCTCATAGGCTCATTATCGAGCGCTGTCATGCTTTGTAAGGTCTCTGGTTTACCGGATCCAAGGACTCAAGGCTCTGGCAATCCAGGCGCGACTAATGTGTTGCGGATGGGTAGCAAAAAGCTCGCGGCAATGGTCTTACTGATCGATGTGTTAAAGGGCGTCGTCCCGGTATTAATCGGGAGAATGTTGGACTTTGATATTAATATCTTGGCTTTAATTGCTTTTTTTGCATTTCTTGGGCACTTATACCCTGTATTTTTTCAGTTTAAAGGTGGCAAAGGTGTGGCAACGGCTTTGGGCGCGTTTCTGGCGCTGTCACCTGCCTTGGCTGGAGCGGCGTTACTGACTTGGATTGTGGTTTTTGCCATTAGTCGGATTTCGTCTTTATCGGCCATTGCCGCTGCGGCAATGACACCGGTTTATAGCTTGTGGCTTATAGATACGGTTTTTGCACGTGCGGTTATTCTGGTAATTGCACTGCTTTTGCTATGGCGGCACCGCAGTAATATCCAGCGTTTGCTGGCCGGTGAAGAGAAAAAGTCAGGCTGAAGCTGGCGGCGTTAGCTCATCTAAGGGCCAACGTGAACGCACATTAAATGTTGCTTCAGTTTCAACAACCATGGCCTGATGACGCATCGCTCCGGCAAACGCGATCATCGCTCCGTTATCGCTACAGAATTGTAATTGTGGGTAATAAACCTGCACTTTCGGTAATGCATCTAAAGCCGCGCGCAAGGATTTATTGGCACTGACTCCACCGGCCACGACCAAACGTTTATGACCACTTTGTTTTAATGCCCGGCGACATTTAATCACCAAGGTTTCCACCGCCGCTGTTTGAAACGCCAGCGCAATATCGGCTTTGGCCTGTTCACTCTGATCGCTGTTATGCCAGGTATTTAAAGCAAATGTTTTCAAACCACTGAAACTGAAATCCAAACCCGGACGATTGGTCATTGGTCTGGGAAAGATATGGGCGCCCTCTTGTCCTTTTTCCGCTAAAGCCGCTAAGGCCGGGCCACCCGGATAACCCAGCCCCAGCATTTTGGCCGTTTTATCGAATGCTTCACCGACCGCATCATCAATTGATTCGCCCATTAATTCATATTCACCAACACCCTTAACATCAACCAGTAAGGTATGGCCGCCGGAAATCAATAAAGATACAAATGGAAATGTCGGTGGATTGGCTTCCAGTAACGGCGATAAAAGGTGCCCTTCCATATGATTAATTGGCAAGGCTGGAATATGTAACGCCCAGGCCAGACTGCGACCAATTGCGGCGCCCACCAGTAAAGCACCGACCAAGCCCGGCCCCGCCGTATAAGCCACCGCATCAATATCTTTTCGGTGCAGACCCGCTTCGTCCAAAACCTGTTGCATCAAGGGCAATGCCTTTTGAATATGATCACGGGAAGCCAGTTCAGGCACCACACCGCCATATTCGGCATGCATTTCTATCTGGCTGAAAAGGGCATGAGCCAACAGCCCCTTTTCAGTATCATAGAGTGCAATACCGGTTTCGTCGCAAGATGATTCAATTCCTAAAACACGCATAAATTTATTCTGACTGCATTAATTAATGGCGATTATTATGCCTTGATGGTGGTGGTCTCAGCCAACTAATTAGCATTTAGTATTTTCTTTCCTAAATAGATCTCGTACAATTAAGGGCTTTTCCGTCATTGTCTGTTTAGGAATGTATTGAATGCCATCTGTTAAGGTTAAAGAAAACGAACCATTTGACGTAGCTTTACGTCGTTTCAAACGTGCTTGTGAAAAAGCCGGTACGGTTGCAGAAGCTCGCGCTCGCGAAGCTTATGAAAAACCAACAACTGTTCGTAAACGTGCAGCAGCAGCGGCTGTTAAGCGTCACCAAAAGAAACTGTCACGTGAAAACGCTAGCCGCGTTCGCATGTACTAATTGCTGATTAGAATCTTATTCTAATGCCTCAAGAAGCCAGTCCACTCAAAGCTCGAATTCAAGATAGCGTAAAAGATGCAATGCGCGCCAAAGACAAAGATCGTCTTGGCACATTGCGCCAAATTACTGCTGCCATCAAGCAAGTTGAAGTCGATAATCGCCAGGATATGTCAGATGATGACATTATCGTTGTGCTGACCAAAATGACTAAACAGCGCAAAGATGCCTTATCGCAGTTTGAGCAAGCTGGCCGTGATGATTTAGCGGTCATCGAAAAAGCTGAACTGGCAATAATTGAAGAATTTTTGCCAACAGCCTTGAGCGAAGCAGAATTGCAGGCAGCTATCGCTGATGCAATTCAAGAGACAGGCGCTAGTAGCCAGAAAGACATGGGTGCGGTGATGAATGTGTTGCGTCCGAAAGTACAAGGACGCGCTGATATGGGCGCAGTGAGCAGCCAGGTTAAGGCCGCGCTCAGTTCTTAAGCCAGCAATGCCAGGTCTTTTTTCAGACGTGGTTAACATTCAAGACAGACTTCGGCCATAATTGATTTATGGCCGGACAAATCCCTCCACAGTTTATTGACGAATTGCTCTCACGAGTCGATATCGTTGATATTATCGATGCGCGAGTACCGCTGAAAAAAGCCGGTAAAAATCTGCACGCCTGCTGTCCATTCCACAACGAGAAAACCCCGTCATTTACTGTCAGCCCTGATAAGCAGTTTTATCACTGTTTTGGCTGTGGTGCGCACGGCACTGCGATCGGCTTTCTCATGGAGTACGACCAGCTCAGCTTTCCTGAATCGATTCAGGAGCTTGCGGACACCGTCGGTATGCAGGTTCCAGTCACGCAACAAGCTGCACTTACTCCCGCCAGACAAAACCTTTACGACTTGATGGATAAAGTCAGTCGCTACTACGTACATCAATTACAAAACCACCCGCAGCGCCAGGCTTTTCAGGATTATATCCAACAGCGTGGTCTTAGCCCTGAAACCGTAGCTGCTTTTGATATTGGTATGGCTCCGGATGGCTGGGACAATGTATTACGTACTTTTGGCAATAATCAGCAAAGTCAGGACCAGTTGTTTGAAGCGGGAATGTTGATTAAAAACGATAAAGGTCGAACCTATGACCGTTTTCGTGATCGACTGATGTTTCCTATTCGCGATCGTCGTGGCCGCGTTATCGCTTTCGGTGGACGCGTTATTGATGCCGACGGCACGCCGAAATACCTGAACTCTCCTGAAACGCCTATCTTTCACAAGGGACAGGAGCTTTACGGTTTGTATCAAGCCCGTAAAGCCAATCGTCGACTGGAACGCATCCTGATAGTGGAAGGTTATATGGATGTTATTGCGCTGGCACAGTTTGGAATTAACAATGCAGTGGCAACGTTAGGTACGGCGACAACTTCAGAACACTTACGCCAATTGATTCGCAGCGCACCGGAAATTATTTTTTGTTTTGATGGTGACCGCGCAGGCAAAGAAGCCGCATGGCGAGCCGCCGAAAATGCGATGCCGATACTCGGTGGTAATTTTGAACTGAAATTTATGTTTCTACCGGAAGGTCAGGATCCCGACACCCTGGTAAGGGAGCAGGGGGCCGCCACATTTCATAAGTTAGTCAGTCAGGCGCAAAGCTATTCTGATTTTTTCTTTGCGACATTGCTTTCCCGGGTAGACAGTCAATCGATGGATGGCCGCGCCAGACTGGTTGAAATTGCCAAACCCTATCTAAGACATATCCCTGCAGGTTTGTATCGCGATATGCTGGAGCAGCAGCTGGCAGACCATGCTAAAACCAATATTGCTACCTTAAACAAACACTTGGAAAAGCCTGCGCCACCACCTCCAGTAAAAAACGCCAAACAAAATGCAATGGCCAATATGACACCTGTGCGCATGGCGGTGATGATTCTGTTACAGCATCCACAATTGTATGAGGCTGTTCCGGATACAGATAATTTACATCGGCTGGATATGCCCGGTTTAGCGATTTTAATTCAGCTACTTGAAACCATGCGTGAGCATCCCCATCTTAAAACCGCACAGCTTTTAGAGCGTTGGCGAGATACTCAACAAGCTCCCTATATGGAAAAGCTCGCAATGCAACCGTTGAATTTGTCGCCAGAACAACTGGAGCATGAACTCATTGGAATTGTGAGTCGTCTAAACAAGCAAGCACGAGATGAACGCTATACTTATTTGATAAATAAAGGACTCAGCCAGTTGACTGAGTCGGAAAGAATTGAAATTAATTCTTATAAGTGAGTGTTTTGTAATCAAAAATGATGCAATAACAAAGTGCTTTCACTATAATATAGTGTTACCGCCAAAAACAGCGTCACCATGCATAAAGAGGCCGAATGAAAGATCAGCAATCACGCGTTAAAGAACTTATCGCCCTTGGAAAGGAGCGCGGTTATCTCACCTACGGCGAGATCAATGACCACCTTCCAGAAGATTTGGTCGATGCGGATCAGGTCGAAGACATCGTCAGTATGTTCAGCGACCTGGGTATCATGGTCCATGAAGATGGGATGGATACCGATGAGATGGAACGTCTCGCCGAAGCTGTTTCATCAAATGACGAAGTCTCTGATGAAGAAGCTGCAGCTGTCCTGGCAAGTTCCGACGGTGAGTTTGGTCGTACAACCGATCCTGTGCGCATGTACATGCGCGAGATGGGCTCTGTTGAATTATTGACTCGCGAAGGCGAGATCGTTATCGCTAAACGCATCGAAGCAGGTCTCCGCGAAAGTCTGCTGATGCTGTCAACTTACCCACCGGTTATTTCGTCATTCCTTGAATTCTACGATGCGGTTGAAGCAGGCGAAATGCGCCTGAATGAACTTATTCGTGGTTTTGTGGCACCTGAAGAACTGGTCGCAAGTGATGACGACGATGATGATGTTACCAGCAGCTCAGATTCCGATGATTCTGACAGCGATGACGATGATGACGATGATGTTGGTGGCGTAAGCGATGATGAAGATGATTCTGGTGAAATCGATCCAGAAGAAGCCCGAGCTCGCTTTACCGCGTTGAAAGAAGCATACAAAAACGTTCTGGCCACCGAAGGTGACGCCATGATCGAATCTCGTGAACAGGCTAGTAACCTGTTTATGGAATTCAAATTGACACCAAAAACACTGCTTTACTTGAATGGCTTGATGGCAGAAACCATCGCCGAAGTGCGTAAACAAGAAAAAATCATTATGGACATCGTTGTAGAGCAGGCGGGTATGAATCGCCGTGACTTTATCGATGCATTCCAGGGTAATGAAAGTAATCTTGAATGGTCAGATAAATTCATTCGCGCTAAAAAACATTATTCATCCACCATCAAGAAAAATCTTGATGATATTCTGGCTGCACAAAGCAAATTAGCGGAAATTGCAGAAGATCGTGGACTGGATATTTCCGAGATTAAAGAAATCAGCCGTCAGATGTCGATTGCTGAAGCCAAAGCGCGTCGTGCCAAGAAAGAAATGGTCGAAGCCAACTTGCGTCTGGTTATCTCTATCGCTAAAAAATATACCAACCGTGGTTTGCAATTCCTGGATCTGATTCAGGAAGGTAACATTGGTCTGATGAAAGCGGTTGATAAATTCGAATATCAACGTGGCTATAAATTCTCTACCTATGCAACCTGGTGGATTCGTCAGGCGATTACCCGTTCGATTGCCGATCAGGCACGTACCATTCGTATTCCGGTACATATGATTGAAACCATCAACAAACTCAATCGTGTTGCCCGTCAAATGCTCCAGGAAATGGGCCGTGAACCTACTCCGGATGAATTGGCAGAACGTGTAGAAATGCCGGAAGACAAAGTACGTAAAGTACTGAAGATTTCCAAAGAGCCGATTTCGATGGAAACCCCAATCGGTGATGATGAAGATTCACATCTGGGCGATTTCGTTGAAGATATCAACGTTATGTCACCAGCAGACTCTGCTATTATCGAAGGCCTTAGAGAAGCCACTCAGGGCGTTTTGAATGGCCTGACCGAGCGAGAAGCCAAAGTACTACGTATGCGGTTTGGTATTGATATGAATACTGACCACACGCTCGAAGAAGTTGGTAAACAATTTGATGTTACCCGTGAGCGCATTCGTCAGATCGAAGCCAAGGCGTTACGTAAACTGCGCCACCCATCACGCTCGGATCAACTGAGAAGCTTCCTCGACTCAGACAGCTGATTTCAAAATCGGGCCTATAGCTCAGTTGGTTAGAGCAGGGGACTCATAATCCCTTGGTCCCAGGTTCGAGTCCTGGTGGGCCCACCAATTAAATCAAAGCCTTAGAGTGTTTTTAGCTCTAAGGCTTTTTTGTTTTTATCCCATGTAGACACTATGTAGACAAAATCTGTTTAGAAGGTATGCGATAAACATAATTCATATGTGGCTACATCAATCAAATTAACTCCTAAAATTTCATTTACAGATTTATTCCATCTGGGTAATGCGATTAGACAGATTTATATACAAAGTGGATATAAATGCTCTGGTTGTTTATAGTTTTTGAGCACATAAAAATTATGAGGGAGAATAATCATGTCAGGAAGTGGTTCAAGTGGAGGTTTCGGTTCAGGTGGAAATGGTGGTCACATAGATTGCAGTAAATTTTCTTTTGAGACTCATATCAATAGCCCAGATCCGACAGAAGTAGCTAAATTGAGTGTAGGAGATATCTTAGAAATTGTGCTGGCAATTCGTGGCACTGTTGAAGTTGTCCAGGTTTTAAATGGAAGTAATGTAGTTGGAGGAATAGTTGATCGCGCTCCTAGCCTCAAACAATGTTTAGATAAGGGATTTAAATTCACTGCTACTGTGAGAAGTATTTCCGGTGCTGCTGTAAAGATATATGTTGAATCTGCATAAAATAAGGAGATTTTGTGACAATTAATATTGTTGGGGGAACGTATAAAGAATCCTGTGCATGGCCTGAATACTCAACGCTGCAAGGATCTGCTGGGCGAGCGGCTCTATGTTTATCGCAACTTGATCCTACTTTAGATATTAAACTTCATGCGAGGATATCTATAAATGATAAGTCAAAATTAGAAGAGGTTTTTGCATTCAATGAGAAATGTGAACTGGAGGTAACTGATTGTGACAGCACTACTTCATTTGAATATTTACACCCACTCTCTGAACCGAGAATATCCCCGAATGTTACATGCGGTATCTTGCCTATATTTGACTTAACCGCCACTTTATTTAATTCAGCTGTGATCTTTGGAATGATTGAAGCAACACCAGCTGTAAATTGTAAAATGGCAATTTATGACCCGCAAAACACATATGATCCTGTTTTATTTTCTAAAACAGAAAGTACTGCTAATACTTTGGTATATGTAACCAACAGTAATGAGTTGTCTATATTTTACAAAAGAGAGAAAGCGAAAATAGATGCTATTGAAGAGATGGCGGAGTGGCTATCAAACTTCGAAAAAGCTAAAGCTGTCATTGTTAAATGTGGACAAAAAGGGTTATTTGTATATTCAGAGCACGAAAAAGGTTGGCTTTCTCCTTATAAGACAAAAACAGTATTTCCTATAGGCTCCGGGGACTCCTTTGTTGCGGCGTTTGCTTACTATCTGCTTGTAAAAAAAATGAGCTTCCTTGATGCTGCTCGAAACTCAAGTATTGCTGCTGCTTATTATGTAAGTAATGGAATGATGAATAATGAAGAAGGTCTTAGACTGTTTAGTAACAATCTAGAACCAGTGACATTCAACCCAAAAAAGAAAAAGGTTTACTTAGCAGGGCCTTTTTTCACATTAGCAGAATTGTGGATGATCAATGAGGCAAAACAACATATAGAGTCTCTTGGGATGACAGTTTTTTCACCATATCACGAGTTGGGAGTCGGAACTGCAGAAGAGGTAGTGCACAAAGATATAGAAGCAATTGCTCAGTGCGATGTAATGTATTCGCTATTTGATGGCACAGATCCAGGAACATTATTTGAAATAGGGTATGCGCGAAGCATTAATAAACCTGTGATTATTTTGGCAGAAAACCCAAAGGCTGAAGAGTTAAAAATGTACGATGGTTCTGGTTGTAACATTCTTAGTGATTTCTCAACATCAATTTATCATTTAGCGTGGTTGACGCCATGAAAGGATTGTTATTATCTGGTGGCTTAGATTCAACAGCACTTGCTTATAAACATAAACCGGACATAGCGTTTAATATTAATTACGGACAGTGTGCTGCTGAGGCTGAAAATAGAGCTGCTCATGCTGTTTGTGATGCCCTCAGCATCAAATTAATCAGTATTGAGATTGATTGCTCTGATTTAGGAAGTGGGGATCTAACTGGTCGACCAGCTATTGGCATTGCGCCAAAAAGTGATTGGTGGCCTTTTCGAAACCAATTATTAATTACACTTTGCGCAATGAAAGCTGTTGAATTCGATTGTTCATCTATATTGATTGGTACAGTCAAGTCAGATCAATACCATACAGATGGAACTCCGGAATTTGTTAGAAATATAAATCAATTGATGATTAGTCAAGAAGGAGGCCTCAAAATTGAGGCGCCGGACATAAATTTGACTACTACCGAATTAATAAGAAGTTCAAATGTGCCTTTTGAATTATTGGCATTAAGTCACTCATGTCACAAAGCAAATTTACCTTGTGCTAACTGCAGAGGATGTAACAAGCATTACTCGACCTTAAAGGAGCTTGGCCATTACAATGGCTAGAATTAGGGAAGCTAAGGTAAAAGATGAAATTATCCCTTTGGAGCCTTTTAAGTATAACGTTTTGACACGTTTGAATTTACCCAGCTATGACAACGATGATTCAAATACATTTTTAGAAGTCATCGAATCCAGGAGCTCAAGAAGGGACTTTTCTAATATTCCCCTTCAAAAGCTTGGACCCCTGTTTTATTTTTCTAGCCGTACAAAATGCTCGACGACGAACGATTACGGATTGGTTATAGAGAAACGTAATTCTCCTTCATGTGGTGCTATGCATACAATAGATTGTATGGTTTCTAAGTTCGAGAGTGATATATGGTATGTCTATAACTCACGAAGCCACACATTTGACCGGCTCAATGTCAATGCTTCTTTACTCAAGCAATTTAAACGGGAATGTAAGGCCTTAATTGATTGTTCTGATTCTGCGTATCTAATCTGGTATGTGTGCGATATGGATAGATTAAATTGTAAATATGAAAACGCTGAGTCATTGGCTCTCAGAGAGTCTGGAGCATTAGCAGCGATTCAGAGCCTTATAGCAGAAAATTATGGTTTGGCGTTTTGCATGCTTGGGGTAATAGGGGGCGACCAGGCTAAAATTTTTTCAAATCAACGCAATTTGGTGGGTGTTGGAGTGGCGGTTGTTGGAGGGAATGTCGACTTTATTTGACTGTTTGTCACTATGAATGGAAAGAAGTCGGTGTACTGATGGTGAGTTTTGCATTTCATACCACATAACAGCATCTAGTTCTGATGTGCGTACTTGCATAGACATTGCAAGAGCGACAAAGCGCTCTTCTAGATCTTGATAGTTTTTCTCTATAGTCATTTTCTCATGAAAAAAACCACCTAATACACCAGCTCGATATATATGAATGTCCAAAATTGCAACATCATCAGCATCAAGCCAGTTTCTAGCTATCCATGACGCTGTTTTCGGTCCAATACCTTTAATGTCTAGAAGCCAATTTCGCAGAGCCTTTCCTGATTCTATAGGAGCATTCTCTTCAGAAACTTTGTTTATAGCGGAATGAAGATATTTTGCTTTCTGCTTGGCAAAACGATATTTGAAAGTTTTACCATTTAAAGGAATTGGTGCTGATAGCCACTCATATATATCTTCTTCACGATATAGATTTCCATCAAAAGCGCCTTTAGAACGTAGGTGCTCGTATGCAGCTAATCCATTAGCAGCAGGTATTCCATGCCCGCCCAACAGGCAAGCTCCAATCTCCTCAAGCAGAGAGTTCCCCAGCTTATACCTAATTAAATCCCCAGTTATTCGTTTTTCTAAAACTTTATAGAGCCAATAAGCGACTGTTGGAAAACCTGTCGCATTGCCCCACTCGACACTTGGCAATACCTCATTCTTTTCAGGTGGCAAGTCTAACTGTACCAAGCCATATCCTGATTCTATGAAAATTTTTTGCGTGTGAGACATAAATTTGAATTTTTTATCAGTAGAAAAACTAGAAAATATCATTAATTATCTATAATGTATCATAAATTAGAATAATTTCGATAAAAAATACAATGAATATCGCAGAGTTTCGAACAGAATTAGTTTCATACCTAAATGAGACAGGTATTAGTCAAAGTGAGCTATCTAGGGTGGCTGGAGTGCCTCAATCCCAACTATCAAGTTGGATTAATGGGAGTGGTAAACGAATTAGTAAAAACTCAATGAAAGTCAGTCGTGTTATCGAAAACTATCGAAAATCAGATGAAGCTCCAATTCCTAGTAATGTAGCAACTGCAGTTCGTGACTTTTGTGGTTCTAGCAAGGAAAGATCAGAAATCCTGACTCAAATGATTCAGTCATTACAGCCCCTTGCTGATTAGGTATGTTAGTTTTAGTTTTGATCAGTATTAGGCAATTTGACTTAATTTCTCTCGCCATTAATTTATTCAAACAGTATTTGATAGAGCCACAAGTTTTAACCATCTAAACCAGCTAAATAGGTTTAGATGGTTTAGATGGCGGCATTATTAAGCATCTCATAAATAAATAGGATTGATGAAATAGGAGGGCAATGGGGGACGGCCGCCATTTGTCGGTGAGTGAGATAAGTGAGATTTCAACCAGCCTTCATCAACTAATAAACTGCATGCCGCTTCAACTTCGGATCTATTTTTAAGCCCATACCAACCTTTGTTATATACATTTTTTGCCGTAAATGGATTGGGTAAAGCCTTCTCTTTGATTTTGCCACATAGCTTAATTGCTGCTGTTACTTCAGACTTTTCAGCGATGGCATATATTTTTCTTGCATGAGTTTCTAGATATTCACACACATTAATAGCGAGTTCGGCTGAGGCTGATTTGATAGAGCCCTTAAATCCCTTATCGATGCAATCCAAGCAATGAAATATTAAAGCTAAGGCGGGCATTAAAGAACGGTATTTTCCAAAATGCTCTTGCATTAAAGGATTCTCTTCATTAGCAATTTTTTCTGTTTGTAAGCGAGTTAACCAGTTGTTAAATATTGATTGAGCCTCTATATCAAAACGAAAATAAGGTCTACTTTCATCATCGTCAGCCCATGCTCCAAGGTCTCTAAAATTGATTTCAGAAATTTTTTCAAGAATGTCCTGTACTTTATCCTTAGCTGCTTTATAAGGTTTCCTATCGACAAGTACCCATGTTTTAGGTAATTCCGGCCATACGGCTAGCTGAAGGCGCTGCAATAGCCCATCATTATTCCCTTGGGGTGCTTGATACAGATATCGTTTAAGTTTGTCAGGCTGAATACCTCCGAGTAAGCTAATACAAATATTGTTTGCTTCAGTAATTCCTCTGGAAATTTTCACGTCAGTGTAACTGCCATTTCCATTCCAGCCTTCTAGAAAATATGACCTTTCATCTGCATGCTCTTCCCGATCCCATCTTACAAGCAGAGCAGTTAATTCATCTCTAAAAACCAGTAAACCGCGTTCATTTTGCTTCTGAATAAGCGTCATGCCCTGAACGGTGGTTTCATTTGCCTTAAATAGTCGCCTCTTAGGTGATTCTTGAGACTGTTTATAAATTTCAGCATAATCATGTTTTAATACAGCCATTGCATCAGAATCTACCGTACCGGTGACGCCGCTTCCCTTAGAAAGCTTCTGAATTCTTTTTTCAATATCCTTTTTTTCAAATTCTCTCTGTAGCTCTTCAGCTTTATAAAAGCCTTTCTCATTTTCAAATTTTTCACCATGTTTAGCTTGTAGGTTTTCAATCATCCGCACGGCTTCTTGCATACTTGGTGTTTTGAGGAAGACAGAAGGCTGTCCAATACAAGTACCCCATAGATTTGGGATCACCTCCCAATCATCCTCTTGTTTGGGTCTAATGCCGCAACCTGAACCAATTACTGAACTGAAAATCACTATGGCTGAAATGGTTGTAAAATCTGCTGGCGTTTGCATTCTGTGACTTACATCAACTAACCAATCTTTCAAAGCCTCAGGCATAAGCTCTTCCGTCATGTTCATCACGCTGGGTATCGTTGTAACTATAGGATTAGGTTTGCCCCAATCCATATAAGGAAAATCATCTGACTTATCTTTAAAGGAATGCAAAACAAATTCCCCCTTTAAAGAAAAATAGTCCCTTATAAGAACATTTTGCTTATAAGAACCTCGAAAAAATGAGCAAAGTAGCTTGTTTATAGCTTTCTTAAACAGACTTTCATTCAGTTTATAAAGAATTATGCTATGCACTATTATTTACCCCCTTGATGAGAGGTAGATAAACGAACTTGCTGTTCAACGTAGCCTTCAAGATCGCTTTGACGATATCTCACAGCTCTACTTCCAATTTTAATAAACGGTATTTTTGCTCCTGCCCATCTATCCCTTTCTAAGAATGCTCTACTAACACCTAAATAGTCTGCTGCTTGCTGTGAATTTAAAAGTTGTTCATTTGTCATCTGGTTATCTCCGTGTGAATTAAACTGACGGAAACATCCTCAAACGAAAAACAGCCAGATCCAACAATTATTTTTTGAATCTCTTATAAGGGAATTATTTTTATTTTTGGTTATTTTTTAACCAATACAAAATAGTTTTTGCGCATGATTACGCGATTTGTCACTATGAATATCTAAGCAATTAAAGACTAATTACTCATGGCGAAACTCAGCGTAACTTGTGCCGTAATACTTCTGGATGGAAAAGTCTTTGCTGCATGCA
This sequence comes from Methylophaga sp. F7, assembly GCF_056863975.1. NCBI lineage: Bacteria > Pseudomonadati > Pseudomonadota > Gammaproteobacteria > Thiotrichales > Piscirickettsiaceae > Methylophaga > Methylophaga sp. F7. The sequence continues at coordinate 174,767 of NZ_CM166511.1, forward strand.
GGGGAAAGGGTAAAAATCTTGCTGGTTATTGGGAATTCCCAGGGGGAAAGATAGAATCAGGGGAAACATTACTCGAATGTATCAAGCGCGAAATGCTGGAAGAGCTAAATATGCTTATTAACCCTATTAAAGTGCTTCCTCATATAGTCCATGATTATGAAAACTTCTCGATAGACCTTCACCCAGTAATCTGCGAAGTGGAACATGAAAAGTTTGAACTACGAGAGCATACAGATGCAGGTTGGTTTACTTGTCAGCAAATTGAGCAATTGAAATGGGCACCGGCTGATTTACCTATCGTAATGCAATTAATTAAGGGAGAAATAGAGCATGGCATTTTGGTGGGTTAATCAGAACCAGACGTATGAGCATGAAATAAGTGGGGGCTACATGTGGTCGCCCAAAAGAAATTCAAACGGTGCATATAACCAGTTTTACGAAAATATGACACTTGTTCAGCCTGGGGATATTGTTTTTTCATTCAGAAATCAAAAAATATCAGATATCGGCGTTATTCAGGGACCTGGGATAACATCTGGCAAGCCAAAAGAATTTGGTGCGCAAGGCATTAATTGGAGCAATTACGGTTGGCTAGTCGCGGTAAAGTGGTTTTCACTTAAGACGCCAATTACTCCCAAACAGCATATTGAAGAGATTAGGCCAACGCTCCCAGAAAAATATGCACCTTTAAACGCGAGTTCTGGAAGTGGTCTGCAAAGTGTTTATCTAGCTTTTGTTCCAGATGCAATGGCGACTGTATTGATGAGCAAGATGAGTCAAAATGATCGAGAGCTGATTAATAAGGCCGAAAGCTTTATCTCAGGCGATCAAGAATTACAAGATGCTCAAGAGGATGATATTCAGGCATTGATTGCACAAAATACGGCCATAGATAAAACCGTGTCAACGACAATCCAATTTTGACCCACTTTCCGACAAAGTAAAATTGACCCACCCTTGGCGACTATTCGTTAATTTGTTTATACGTTACTGGGGCTATCCCAGCAGTTTTCTTTCCTTTCAATCGATAACTGTTTCCTGAGATCTGCACAATATGTGCGTGGTGTAAAAGCCGGTCGAGTAATGCTGCTGTGAGTGCCTGATCATTGGCAAAAGCTGTTGCCCATTGTGAAAATGGTAAATTACTGGTCACTATCACGCTGCCTTGTTCATAGCGCTTAGCAATCACATTGAAGAACAAGGTGGCCTCTTCATGCCCGAAGGGCAAATAACCAATTTCGTCAATGACCAACAGTTTGGGCCCCAGCACACTGCGTTTCAGATAACCTTCCAGTCGATCCTGCTTCTTCGCAGTAGCCAGTTGCAACATCAGGTCGGCTGCTGTGATAAAGCGTACTTTGATACCTTTTTGAATCGCTTTGCAAGCATAAGCAATGGCCAGATGGCTTTTGCCGACACCACTCGGACCGAGCAGAACAATGTTTTCGGCCCGTTCGATAAACGCCAGGCTATTGAGTTCCTGCAATTGCTTTTTGGGTGCACCGGTGGCAAAGTTGAAGTCGTAGTCCTCAAACGATTTAATTGCTGGCAATCCGGCAAATTTCTGCAAGGTCTCACGTGTCCGCTGCGTTCTGGCATCCACTTCAAGGTTAAGCAGCTGCTCCAAAAAGTCGGCTAGTGTAGCGCCTTTACCCGCTGCGGTATCGGCCACCGCTGACCATTCCACTGCCATCGTATTGAGTTTGAGTTCTTCACAGGCCCGCTCAATCCGTGCCATCTGCAAGTTCATCGGCTCATCTCCAGCAACTGGTCGTAGGTGCTTAGCGGATGCTGCAGACTCTCAATCGGGAGAGCGTGACGAGATGGGAAAGCAACGTGTTTTTCTTTAATCACGCATGCCGGTAAGTCAGCCAATGCCAACTGCTCTTTAATCAACAGCGTTTGCGGCTGCTGTCCGGTGGTGCCATGGCAGCGCTGATGTGCTACCTCTCGTAACCAGGGACCGACTTGACCATTAGCCGTATCAACATCCAGCACCAGTCCCGCTTGTTTCAGAGTAGCTGCCAGCGGTGTGATAAAGCTGTTTTTCAGATAACCGTTAAAGCGCTCGACCTTTCCCTTGGTTTTCGCCCGGTAGGGCCGACAGGCACGAAGGCGAAAACTATAGTCTGCTGCTAACTGCAGCAACTTGTCGTTCCAGCGGTGGCGACCATCACCATATGCATCGCGTTCAATCATGATGCACTTGGCATTATCAAACAGGATCTCTTTGGGCACACCGCCGAAGTACTGCAAGGCGGCTTCTATTCCCGTGAGCCAGTCCTCTTGACGCTCATGACTGCTGAACCGTACAAAACTCGCCCGACTGTAACCGAGTGTGGCAACAAAGGCTTTGAGTTTGCTGCGTCCCCGTCGGATAGTGGTAAAGTCGACCTGCATCTGTTGACCCGGCAGGGTTTCAAACCGAACCACATCTTCTTGTAACGTTGGTTTGAACTGCCGGATGTAGTTTTTGACGATACCTTCCTGACCAGTAAAGCCTTGCTCTTTGATTTCCCTGAACAATACCGTGGCGGGGATCCAATAAGGTTTTGCTGCCGCAATACGTTCAAGTAAATAAGGTTTAAACGGGTCCAGTTTTGATGGTCTTTCTTCGCGTGGACCATAACTGGGTGAACGGGCTTGGTCACGCAGATAATTACGGACTGTGTTCCTGGCGATCCCGAGTTGCCTACTGATGGCGCGGATACTGTGACCCTGCCGGTGTAATACATGTATTTCCACTAATGACTCCTGATTTAACATCGCATTTCAACCGCCATCCTGTCGTTACAAATGACGGCCATTTTGCCTCAGGTGGGTCAATTTTTGATTGTCGTTAGTGGGGCAGTTTTACATTGTCGATGACAACCGAAATTGAAGCCATTATAAAAGCACGGAGAGGGCAAGGCCGTTATCGTAGAAATTTAGAGCAAATTGAAAGTGCTTGCCGCGTAACAGGGGTATCCGATAGGCGGCTCTTGCGAGCTAGTCATATTAAAGCTTGGCGATTATGTGAAAACAATGATGAACGCTTAGATGGGAATAATGGGTTATTACTTACGCCTAGTATCGATCTGTTATTCGATCAAGGCTATATATCGTTTAGTGATGATGGTGCCATGCTCATTTCAACAAAAATAGCTCATGAGCAGTTGGCTGCGCTACATTTACCGCTTGATGAAAATTATAATGTGGGTGCATTTAATGATAGGCAAAGCGAGTATCTCGCCTATCACCGTCAAAACACGTTCAAAGGTTAAAGTCTTTAATGGATGATGATTAAGTATAGGCTGCAAATCATTCTTCTAACGCATCACTTTCGCTTCTCATACAATTTTCCAATATGTAATTGGTGATTTTTTGCATGGGCTCTCTTAGCCTTTCAACATTGCTAATGATATAGCCCGCGGTGACGTCTCTCAGATCCTTGTGATTAACTAATCGTTTCAAAGCATAAGCAGGAATATCGATACTTTCAGCAATAGTAAGAAAGGTTCTTCTAAGGTCGTGAAGTGTAAAGTCTACGCCTGATAGATCTGATACCCGAAGTAAAGACTTACGCGGATCTTGTATGTAACCAGTTTTTGAGTCACTTGGGAATACATAATATCCTTGTCTTGATTCAAACCTTCTACTAAGTAATTCCTCTAAAAAATCTGATAAAGGTAGGGTGTGAGCTTCTCCATTCTTTGTTTCTTCGATGGTGAACGTCAGATCTTCAAAATCAATCTGGTGCCATTGTAGTTTTGCTGCTTCTGAGCGTCTTAAGCCAGTAAACAACAGGAAATGCAGATAATCTCTTGTAGTTTCATAGTTTAGTTGAAGCGTGGCTTGATACCAGGCTGAAAGCTGATGAGGTTTAATAAGCGTTTTACGTCTCTCAACTTTGTACCAAGCTCGAATTTGGCTCAGGCGTTCAACCGGATTGACTAAAATGATCGGGTTACCATTAGCATCTTCAAATTTGTTTTTGGCATGGTTGATAAAGGCTTTTAAAACTCTCATCGACCCGTCAGCTCTAGCAGGGCTTTTTTTGCCTAACTCCCTATGACGTTTTTCCACCATATCTTTGGTGATTTCAGCAATGGGTTTTTTCTGCCAGTCAGCAAATGATGTATTTATGTGTCGGGTGTAATCGTGAATAGTGCTATCACTGAGATCTTTTCGAGTGGCTAAGTAATCTCGAAAGACTTCTATTAAGGTAATTGAGCGAGCATTCTTTTCCCGTTTTTCTGAGAGGGGATCTCTGCCTGTGGCGACTTGCCCTAAAATGTTCATAGCTTGGGTACGTGCTTGTTCAACGGTTAAATTACCATAGCGACCCAGCGTCATGCGTTTAACACGCCCATTAATGCGTTTTTCAACGATGAAGGATTTGGCCCCATTACTGGTAATTCTCAGAGCAAAGCCAGGAATAGAATCGTCTCGATAGAAGCTCTGTGTAGACACTTGGCCAGGTTTTGGCGTGGGTGGAAGCGTCTTGTCTACAAATGATTTTGTGATCCTCATGAGTGTCTACATGAGATATTTGTTTTTAAAAACAATATGATATGGCTTGTGTATGAAGGTTTTTGCACGTGTTTGAATCCTAGTCTTTGTAAAAAATCCCTTTGGGCCCCATGTAGACACTATGTAGACAGTAGCGCTCAAATAATAGCGATTTTATGCAAAAAATGTCAAACTCGATTACATGTGAAAATGAGTTAAGTGAATGATATTAAAAGACTATCAAAGAATTTCAAATTTAGGCCCATAATTCTCATAATCCCTTGGTCCCAGGTTCGAGTCCTGGTGGGCCCACCATATAAATCAAAGCTTTAGTGCTAATTTTAGCGCTGAGGCTTTTTTGTTTTTATTTCATGTAGACAAACTCCGTGTTTTACGTTCGTGAAGAAATTAATGCTTCAATTAGCAGCCTCAGCTATCCGGAGCAAAGGTTTCATCAATCTCGTTGAATTTAGAGAAGCACGTCCATCCATAAGGCTTTAATTTTCTATTTCTTGAGTCGCTACGGATTGGCTGGACAGCTTTTATTTCGAAGCAGATACTTGGAACTGTGTGATTTAAGAACAAAAGTGCTCACTATAAGTTAATGCTTTTTAATCAAAACAAGAGGGATGAGCATGGAGTACAAGGACTATTACAAAATTATGGGCCTGTCTAAAGATGCGTCCCAAGAAGAAATCAAACGTACCTATCGTAAGTTAGCGCGTAAATATCATCCTGATGTCAGTAAAGAAAAAGATGCTGAGGAGAAATTCAAAGAAGTTGGTGAAGCTTACGAGGTCTTAAAAGATCCTGAGAAGCGTGCAGCTTATGATCAATTAAGTGCTGCTGGCTGGCAAGCTGGGCAAACTGGCTTTGAGCCTCCGCCTGACTGGAATGCAGGCTTTGAGTTTCATGGTGGTGGTTCAGGTGGAAATACTTTTGGAGATGCTGATTTCAGTGACTTCTTTGAAAATCTATTTGGACAAGCTGGGGCCAGGCATCAATACAACGCGAGTGGTCATGGACGTTCCGCATATCAAGCTAGGGGACGAGATACTCACGCCAAAGTGTTTATCGACATTGAAGACGCCTACCGAGGCGCTTCCCGGAGTCTCACCATAAAATCGACGGTACTCGATAAAAATGGTCACCCTGAATTAAAAAATCGTACGCTCAATGTCAAAATACCCAAAGGGGTTAAGCAAGGACAGTACATCAGGTTGCAAGGACAAGGCAGTGTTGGCACTGGTGGCGGTTCATCGGGCGATTTATATCTGGAAATAGAATTCAATCCACACTCTCACTATCAAGTAGATGGTTCAGATGTCACGCTAGAATTACCAATTACACCTTGGGAAGCAGCGCTTGGCAGTAAAATAAATCTACCGACACCTGGGGGCAATGTTGAACTCAAGATCCCAGAAGGATCGTCCAGCGGTAAACGGATGCGTCTTAAGGGGAGAGGCATTCCAAGCAAATCTCCTGGTGATTTTTATGTCATTTTAGAAATTGCCATGCCTGAACAATTGAGTGACAAAGAAAAGTCTTTATATCAGGAGCTCCAAAAAGCATCGTCCAATTTCAATCCTCGTTATAAGTTAGGGGGTATAAGATGAATAATGATGTTATTGAATCATATACTGGGATCATTGTAGATGACGGCGAACCGGTGTCATTGATTAAGCTGAGTCACTGTTGTGATTTGTCGGTAGAGGAAATTTTAACAATGGTAGAGTATGGCGTTATCGAGCCATTGAATTTTCAAACAAGTCACATCCGTTGGGAGTTTAATAGTAGTAGTATCGTGCGGGTAAATATTGCCACTCGACTGCAGCGTGACCTTGAGGTGAATTTGGCGGGTGCCGCACTGGCACTTGAACTATTGGATGAGATAAAAACGCTGCGTTCTACTTAAAGTTTAGTCTTAATAGTAATGTGGCATTTCAATTTTTTGGTGCGTTCTTGATGCAGGAAAACTGTAAAACCTGAAATAAAACCACCTACTTTTTAACTTTTTTGAATAGTGATGCTCTGCGGGAATTTTGCGGGGATAAGTTATCAAAAGTTATGCGTTGTGGTGCAAAATGCGCAACGAGTGCATCAGTAAAGTTTAATAAAAACATTAGCTTAATGTTGTATTTCAAAACTGATAATCCCATGGTCCCAGGTTCGAGTCCTGGGGGGGCACCAATTACACTAAGCGGTTAGTCGATTTTCGGTTAACCGCTTTTTTGTCTGCGGGTTTTTTGCATGGGATTAACCGGAAGTTCTCTATGACACTTCGGATAATCTAGCCCTAAAATTATTTGGCTATAATATTACTGTGAAGCAGCCTTTTGACGATATCTGGCATATAAGTGCGGCGGATGGTTATGGCATAAAAGTTTTCGAAAACATTAGGCAAAATTTGATATTCAGCTAGTCGACCACTGCTAATTTCGTCTTTGACAACGACACTAGGTAGGGCTGTAACGGCACCACTATCCCGAACCAATAATCGTAACATTGCCATATCATCGGCTTCTGCAATGATTTCGGGTTTATAACCTAAAGCGGAACAATAAGCATTGAATCCAGAACGGATTTCTGTGATCTCCGTTGGTAAAACCCATTTCAAGGCATCGTAACCATGCGGAAAGCTAGTCTTCGGTTTGTGTTCGGCCGGCCCAATGATTGAAACTGACTGTCGTGAAACCAGTTGATTTTGCCAGATGGCATCATCATTTTGCTCGTTTACCGAACGATTGGTGAGTACCAAGTCAAGTTCGTGACTGGTCAATCCATTAAGCAAGTTTGTCATCCCTCTCGTCGATAAGGTGAAGCTGACATTGGATTCCTTCAGTAAGGGGCTGATAAAAGTTTCGGTAAAGTTTCTCGAGAGAGTCGTTAATACGCCAATGTTGATATGACGCTGTGCGAATGAATCTCCTTTATTCAGGAATGATTGCAGCTCTTCGCCTGTGGTAAAAATTTCATCTGCATAGTTCAGTACTTTTCTACCCATATCAGTTAGCACGAGTTGTCTGCCAACTCGGTCAAATAACTGGACATCCATAGTGTTCTCAAGCTGTTTAATTTGTTGCGATAGCGCCGACTGTGAGACATGACATTCATTGGCAGTTTGCGTGATACTGCCTGATAGCGCGACACGCCAAAAATAAAAGAGATGGTGATAGTTAATTTTAGCCATAGTTAAGTTAAACTTATCAATTAATTAATAAATATCTATTTTATTTATGTTATCGCGTTTGACATACTTCCGCCAGCTAAGGAGGTATGTTTATGAGTCAATTCTTTTCCATTCTTATTCCGTTGGTTTTAGCGGCAGGGGCCTTGATTGCAGGTAACCCTAGGCTGACTGAAATCAAGCGGCAAATATTATTGCGAGCAATTTCAATTGCTTTAGGTATATCCACAATTCTGGTGGCTATTGCTTTCTTTAGAATTACTGAACAAAACTCAGAATATCTTTTAAGGCTTAATGCCATCAATCTTACCGTGTTGTTTCTGGTCAGCTTCATGGCCATCATTCTTATTAAATTTTCTGAAGGTTATATGCGTTCAGAAAAGCAATCTCATAAGTTCTGGCGCTGGTTATTACTGAGCCTGACATCGGTGTCTGTTGTTGTGCTGAGTAATAATCTGTTGTTGTTATGGTTGGGTTGGGTCTCAATCAGTCTATGTTTCCATCGCTTGTTATTGTTTTATCCTGACAGACCACGTGCTGTTTTTGCTGCACATAAAAAATTCATTCTCGCGCGGCTGGCTGAGGTATGTCTTCTGGGGGCTGTACTCCTTCTGTATTCTCATCATGGTACCTTCCAGCTGAATGTCCTACTTGACCATTACCAGGGGTTGGCGGCGACATATGAGTTGAGTTTTGTTGAAAAGCTGGCCGCTTTTCTGATTGCACAAACCGCCTTAATCAAGTGTGCTCAGCTGCCTCTGCATGGCTGGCTGATACAGGTTGTTGAAGCACCGACGCCTATCAGTGCGCTTTTACATGCCGGTATTATTAATCTGGGTGGTTTTCTGCTTATCAGTTTTGCGCCACTGATGGCACTGGCACCGGTCGCCCAGTGGACGCTACTTATTGTTGCTGGCCTGAGCACGTTGATAAGTGCACTGGTGATGGTGACCAGAATCAGCATCAAAGTCCGGCTTGCCTGGTCTACCTGTGCCCAGATGGGACTGATGCTGATTGAATGCGCGCTGGGTCTTTATGAACTGGCATTACTGCACTTGCTTACACACTCACTGTACAAGGCCTATGCTTTCCTGAGCACCGGCGAAGCAGTCCATGACTTTGGCCTCAAGCAGTTGGCACCGCAGAAAAAGGTCAGTTTTGAAAGCGCTGTTATCTGTCTATCTCTGGCCGTCGCGGTTACGGCCGCTATTCCATTGTTAACAAGCTATGACGGGCCACTCAGTGTCTGGCTTCTGGTCAATACAGCGCTAGCTCTGTATCTGGTTTCGGCGTTTAACCAAAGCAATAAACGTGCTTGGTTACCGGCGCTGGTCATCGCTGCTGGTTTGTTGGGTTTCTATTTGGCTGGGAAGTCTTTGCTCGGGAATATGTTTTCATCATTAACTCACACCAACATGTTCTCAGCCATGGATATCTGGCTGATGATCTTGTTCTTATGCCTGTTTTCCCTGACCGTGCAGATAAGGCTTTTTCCTCAGGCCAAACAGACACAAACCCTTTATCGCTGGTTATTTTCCGGCATATATCTGGATGAAATGATGACGCGGCTGACCCTTCAGCTCTGGCCGGTCGTACTGCGTCCCAAAATCAAGCAAAGCAAGACGGAACAAAAATCTATCGAGGAGTCATGGGTATGATTGAAGCAAAAGCAGAGTCGGTCAATGAAGCGAGTAGTGAACAACTTTCAGCCATCCACAATGCCTGCGCCCTGATTGCGCCCAGCTGGCCTTTAGATCGTTTCATCGCTGTTAATGCCTTATGGGAATGTCGTCATCATCCCATTGAGTTGGTTTCCGCCAGGCTCGCGGCTCTGGCTGACGTCAAAACGACCTTGTCTGCAGATGAATTACTAACCCGTTATGACAAGGGCGAGATTTCCGACTCATCGCTGACGACAGCGGCAAAAGCCTATAAAACAACAACCGATATCGAATCACTGAAAGCGGGTTTGAAACAGCCCGGGCCTGATGTCTGGCTGAGTATTGCTGAAATTGCAGATTTGAGTCGAGATCACCACAAGATGCGCTGGCAGGATGAAACGGTGCATCAAATTAGTCAGTTTTGTGGCGAATTTATTAATCAACATCCAGATAACCTGGAAAGCCTTTATTCCCGCTGGCTTGATTTCACCACGCATGATTACGGAATGTCCTTGCTGATGGGCGAAAAACATCTTCGGCAAGCGTTTTTAGACCTGCCTGGTGATTTTGAAAGCCTGTTTGCAGAAGTTGCGGCTGAATTTGAACTCGGCCCCTACGAACTGGAGCTTTACGCACATATGCTGTTGCTAAGTATCAACGGCTGGGCCAGTTACTTCTCATGGCAGCGTTGGGAAAAGACATTACTGGGACAGGAAAGCCAGTATGTGGAGTCTCTACTTGCCATCAGAATGGCCTGGGATCTTATCGTATGGCGTCAGTTAAAAAACAAAGAGACGAAAACAGACTTTCGTACACTGAAGGCACGATGGGTACAACAGAAGTTCCAAATCAACGAACTCATTGATGAGCATGTAGAGCATCTTCGTTTTTTTGGGTTTGGACGCATGCAGCGGAACTGGAATACCAGAAAAAGCTGCACAAGATTTTGAAAACTCCAGCACGGCCCGGTCAGGCTACCCCAGTGTTGCAGGCAGCATTCTGCATTGACGTTCGTTCCGAACGTTTCAGAAGATCACTTGAAAATCAGAGTCAGGCAATTCAGACCATCGGCTTTGCCGGATTCTATGGGCTGCCAATCAGTTATCAGCCTGCAGACACACCGACAGTGCGTCCTCAGTTACCCGGTCTGGTTGCACCGGCCATCAAGGTCAGTGAGAAAAAGCGCGTCAGGATCAGCTTCACAACCTATACACGCTGAGCCACTGGAAGAGTTGGGGCAACTCCTCCGTATCGGCGTTCACCATGGTCGAAACTGTGGGCTGGACATATGCGTTCAAGCTACTTAAGGACAATTTTCTCCGCAAGAAAAAAGAGAACCTGATTGATTCACTAAGTCACCATCATGACTGGGAACTACTGAGCCAGGATCAGCCCCTCAGTCTTGAGGATAAAACCAGTCTGGTCAGTGGCGTACTGAAAGGCATGGGGCTTACCCGGCAGTTTGCTCCGACCGTACTTTTGCTCGGTCATGGCAGTGAGACGCGCAATAATCTCCATGCGTCGGGTCTCGATTGCGGTGCCTGTGGCGGACAGACCGGTGAGGTCAATGTGCGAGTGCTGGCGAGTCTGCTCAATGACGCGTCAATAAGACAGAAGCTGGAAGAAGAGGGCATTCAGATTCCCAAAAAGACCCGTTTTGTTGCCGGTTTGCATAACACCACTACGGATGAAGTGAGTTGCTTCGGGGAAATCGACACTGATATCGAGGCTTGGTTGAAACAGGCTTCCAACGCTACGCGTCGTGAACGCGCAGCGACGATGGAGGCGGGACTGCAGGAGCTTGATGACAAGAAACTGGAGAAAGCGCTGTCAAATCGTGCCAGAGACTGGTCAGAAGTCCGCCCTGAATGGGGACTAGCCAACAACGCCGTGTTTATTGTGGCACCACGTGACAGGACTCGAGCATTGCCACTTGATGGGCGAGCATTCCTGCATGATTACGACTGGCATCAGGATCCGGATGCCGCGTTACTGGAGCAGATCATGACTGCACCGATGGTGGTGACGCACTGGATAAACATGCAATACAACTTGTCCGTGGTTGATAACGACTTCTTCGGTAGCGGTAACAAGCTGCTTCACAATGCAGTGAATCAGCATATCGGGGTTTTTGAGGGGAATGGCGGGGATTTGCGGATTGGCTTGCCTTTCCAGTCAATCCACGACGGGAATGAATGGCGTCATCAACCACTCAGACTCTGCGTTTACATTGCTGCTCCAAAAGCGGCGATAGAAAACGTTATCGCCTCACATGAAACAGTTCGACAGCTAGTGGATAACAACTGGTTATTTCTGTTTTGCTGGAATGATGACAACAGCATTGAACGTTATCGTCCCGATTACTGGGAGCTGGTGTAATGAAAACACTCAACCACCTACAGCAACTGGAAGCCGAAAGCATTCATATCATGCGTGAAGTGGCTGCTGGTTTTGAAAACCCCTGCATGTTTTATTCAATCGGTAAGGATTCAACTGTCATGCTGCACCTCGCCCGTAAAGCATTTGCACCCGGCAAAGTACCATTTACGCTGTTACATATTGATACGACCTGGGAATTCGCTGAAATGGCCAGTTTCCGTGATCGACTGATTGACAAGCATGATCTGGATCTCATCGTGCATATCAATGAGGCTGCTTTGACCGAAGGTGTTCATCCGATTGCCTCTGGTTCTGTGGTCTATAATGATTTGATGAAAACGGTCGCCCTCAAGCAGGCACTGGATAAGCATGGTTTTGATGCAGCACTAGGCGGAGCTCGCCGTGATGAAGAGCGCTCCAGAGCTAAAGAAAGAATCTTCTCAATCAGAAACACTTCACATCGGTGGGATCCGAAATCGCAGCGTCCAGAGCTCTGGAACATTTACAACACCAGGATCAATTCCAAAGAAACGGTACGGGTCTTCCCCTTATCTAACTGGACTGAGCTGGATATCTGGATGTACATCTTCAAAGAAAACATCGATATCGTTCCACTCTATTTCGCCAAACCCAGACTTTCATGGGTGGATGAGGGAACCGGCCAGATTCTGGGACTTGATGATCAACGTGTCTTGCCTTATCTCACGGACTCAGAAAAAGCCAGCATAGAAGAACGCTGGATACGCTTCCGAACGCTCGGTTGTTACCCCCAGACCGGGGCGGTTGAAAGTCGGTCTGAAACAGTGGGCGATATCATTATTGAAATGATGAACTCACGAACCAGTGAGCGGCAGGGCAGAATGCTCGATAAAGATCAGGCCAACTCTATGGAGAGAAAAAAGCAGGAGGGTTATTTTTGAAAACGGTAGCTCTTCTAACCAAACATCGTAAATCTCAACAACTGGCACCGGTTTTGTATGAGATTGGTATCGAACTGGTAGAAATCGACTTTTTTGATACCGATCAGCTTGGCACTTTCTCTGGGGAAATACCCAGAAAATTATCTCCCAGAGAATGTGCCTTAGTAAAAGCCAAAAAAGCAGTAGAACTGAGTGGTATTAACGTTGGACTCGGTAGCGAAGGCAGCTTTGGTGGTGGTCCGCTGGAGGGCTTTATGAGCTGGAATCAGGAAATAATTTGCCTGTTTCAGAAAGAACCAGAACTGATAATTTTTGCCCAAGCTGAGGGGCCGACACCACTCAGGGAGCTAACTGCAGAGTCATTAGAAGATTTGAAACAAAAATTGGCTGACTTTGAGAGACAGAAATGGATACTTACCTGCCCGGATGGCATTTTGAAAGGACTCTCAGACACCGAAGTTATTGCTATACATCAAACACCCTATACAGAATGGCCTGTTTATCTGACACCTGATCTCAGAGCAATGAATTCTCCACTCAGACAGATTATGCTGCAAAAAGCTGCTTTAAACCTCGCAGAGCGGCTACAGAGTAAATGTCCGAATTGTGCAGAAATGGATTTTTGGCCTGACGTTAGAGAATTTGGACCGACTTGTGCGTTATGCGGCCAGCCTACCAATGAAGTCAAGGCGCTGGTGAGTTGTTGCAAATCATGTGGTTACAGTGAGTCAGAGCTTAAAAATTTAAATGGAAATCCAGCCTGCTGTAATTACTGTAATCCATAGCAAGAAGAGTCAAATTTATGGTGTTATTTCACTAATAGACCACAACACTGTTACTTATTACGAGAGGTTTTGGGAAAACCCACCTTAAAACAGGATTCCAGAAGCTTTATTCTCAAGTTCATAATCCCTTGTTAGTCCCAGCTTCGAGTTCTGGTGGGATATTCATATGGCCAGGCTGGCAAGTGTAGGATTGAGTCGCACCAAAACAGATTTGGATAAATTCCTCGGCGTCGAGTGAAGCGCCACCGATAAGGCCGCCGTCAACATCTGCTTGGCAGAAGATTGCCGCAGCATTATGGGCTTTGACGCTACCACCATAAATAATTCGAACAGTTTCACTGCTGGCCTGGTCATGTTTGGCAATTCGCTGACGCATAAAGCTGTGTACACTCTGAGCCCATTCCGGTGTAGCAGATTTGCCGGAGCCGATAGCCCATACAGGTTCATAGGCCAGCACTACATTGGCTAATGCTTTTGGCCCTTTATGAGCAATTAAAATATCCAGTAAGCGAGCAATCACTTCCTCCGTCTTGCCTGATTCATAGTCATCTTCTGTTTCGCCGATGCAGATAATTGGAGTGAGATCATTGTTGATTGCCTGGGCATATTTTTCAGCGACAATTTGATCTAAAACATACTGATCGAGTTCCAGCTTTTCATACAGGCAACGACGTTCTGAGTGGCCAATTAAAACGTAGTGACAGCCAAAGCCTTTAATCATCGAAGCCGAAATCTCACCGGTATAAGGTCCTTCATCATAGGCAGAGACATTTTGGGTGCCCCATTGAAGTCTGGAACCGGACAGCACTTCCTGTGCTTCTCTGAGATACACTGATGGCGGAAACAGAGCGATATCTATTGGTAGGGCGTTTTCACTGCTGGACAGGATGCTGTCAAGCATATGGGCGCTGTGTAAAATATTCTGGAGTAATGTTCGTGGGCTTTCGGTTGGATTGTTCATTTTCCAATTTCCGGCCACCAATGGTTTACGCATAATGTTTACACCTTAGATAAAACGGTTTGGATCACTGGTACTGTTTACGCTTGCTGATGGTAATCAACCACCCGTTCAACTTCATTTTTTGAGCCGAGAATGACCGGTATACGTTGATGAATACTCTCAGGCTGAATATCCAGAATGCGTTGTCGGCCAGTGGAGCAAAGACCTCCGGCCTGCTCAATAATAAAGCCGATTGGATTGGCTTCGTACATCAAACGCAACTTGCCACCTTTGTCTGGCTCACGCTGATCAAGTGGGTAAAGGAAGATGCCGCCTCGGGTCAGAATTCGATACGCTTCAGCGACCATAGAAGCGACCCAGCGCATATTAAAATCCTTGCCGCGAGGGCCTTGTCTGCCTCGCATGCATTCATCAATGTAACGTTGCACAGGCGCTTCCCAGAAACGCTGATTGGACATATTGATGGCAAATTCCTGCGAATCTTCGGGAATGGTCATATTGCGATGGGTCAGCACAAACTCCCCGATATCCGGATCCAAAGTAAAGCCATTAACACCATGCCCTGTGGTGAGAATCATCAAGGTTGAAGGACCATATAAAACAAACCCCGCACAAACCTGATGGTTGCCTGGTTGCAGAAAATCTTCCAGGCTGGCATTACGACCTTCGCGGCCCTTTAATATTGAAAAGATAGTGCCTACGGTCAGGTTGATATCAATATTTGATGAACCATCCAATGGGTCAAACAGAGCGAGATATTTTCCCTTGGGGAAGTGCCCAGGTATGACAATCGGCTCATCGATTTCTTCAGAGACCATGCCACTAAGATGGCCGGTCCACTCCAGAGCATCAACCATAATGTCGTTGGTAATAATATCCAACTGCTTTTGGGTTTCACCTTGCACATTTTCACTTTCGGCACTGCCAAGCTGACCCGTCATTGCACCACGACTGACGGCATGAGTAATACGCTTGCAAGCACTGGCAATATCACTAAGCAGCATGGTGAAATCGCCAGATGCGTTGGGGATGCTGCGTTGTTGCTCAATAATAAATTGGGTCAAGCTGATATGTGGCTTCATGGTTGTTATCCTTAAAAAACGGTTACGCCATTTACTGCCAATGCCAAAAAAGGCAGAGATTTGTTACGGAGATAAATCAGAGATCTTTGGGGGAAAGCTCTCCTGAGGCATAACGTTTCACCATTTTTTCCAGTGAAATCACTTTGATTTTGCTGGCATGTCCTGCACTACCGAAAGCTTCATAACGGGATTGGCAGATCGCCTGCATTGCTGTGGTAGCGGCTTTATAGAATTTACGTGGATCAAAATCGCTGGCATGTTCCGGCTGACCCAGATATTGACGAATTGCACCGGTGGTAGCCATACGTAAATCGGTATCAATATTGACTTTGCGTACGCCAAATTTAATACCGGAGACGATCTCGTCAACCGGCACACCATAGGTTTGAGCAATATCACCACCGTAATTGTTAATGATTTGCAGCCAATCCTGTGGTACCGAGCTGGAGCCATGCATGACAAAGTGGGTATTTGGCAAACGTTGTTGCAACTTTTGCAGATGACTGATGGCTAACACATCAGCAGTCGGTGGCTTACTGAATTTATAGGCGCCATGGCTGGTACCAATGGCCACAGCCAGCGCGTCGACATGGGTCTGTCTGATAAATTCAACCGCTTCATCAGGATCAGTTAATAACTGACTGTGATCCAGCTTGTCATCCGAACCATGTCCGTCTTCTTCACCCATCATGCCGGTTTCCAGTGAGCCCAGACAGCCTAGTTCGCCTTCTACAGAAACTCCACAGGCATGGGCCATTTCGACCACTTTACGGGTGACGTCGACGTTATAGTCAAAAGATGAAGGTGTTTTCATATCGCTCATCAAAGAGCCATCCATCATCACTGAGCTAAAGCCGGATTGGATAGAGCGTGCACAGACCGCAGGCTCGGCTCCATGATCCTGATGCATCACAACAGGTAAATGTGGATATTGTTCTATCGCAGCTAGAATCAAATGGCGGAGAAATGGTTCACCGGCATAAGAACGTGAACCGGCCGATCCCTGCAGAATAACAGGACTGTCTACGGCGTCAGCTGCCTGCATAATAGCCTGGACCTGCTCCATGTTACTGACATTGAAAGCCGGAATCGCGAACTGTTGTTCAGCAGCATAATCCAGCAGTTGTCGCATTGATATTAACGCCATAAGCCTACCTTTTTATCTTTGCAAATCAGAGGTTTTTTGAAGCAGGATTGGCGCTGAAACTGATTTAAGCCAAAATCACGCCCTTGCCTGAATAAAAACCATAGGCAGTTTAGGCATATTTTTTGGATAAAAAGAAGTTAGATATTTTTATGAAGCGTATAAGAAAAAATTATGTTTAGGTGCAAAGACTAGCGATCGGATAATAGCTGAATACTGTCCTGGGCATTCATTGATTGCGCCAGACTCATTGCCGTCATACCTTCGGCAGATTTTAAATCAGCATTAGCGCCATGAGAGAGTAATAACTCCATGATTGCTGTTTGGTTAAACATAGCCGCAAACATCAGTGGTGTTTTTCCATCAGGAGTGGTGGCATTAACGTCCGCACCATGCTCTATCAATATTTGAGCAATATCTACATAACCTTTAAAAGCTACTCCAGCCAGCGGTGTTTGGTGGCGTAAATTCGCGAGTTCAGGATCCGCACCATGTTGCAGTAACAGTCGGGTCATTGCTTCGTGACCATTATAGGTCGCCAGCATTAACAGACTGTTGCCATTGCTGTCGCGAATATTGGGGGCCAGTCCCAGTTCCAGCGGTTTTTCTAATGCTTCAGTATTACCATGTCGTGCCAGTTCAAACAGCTGTTGCGCAAGTTCAAGTGTTTCATCATCTAGCGAAGGTTTTTGATTATCTTCGGGTTTATCCACGTGTTTATCCTTATCGATTTCTATCTGATAAAAATCTGGCAGAGTTGAGCCGACCTGTAGCTAACAACGTAATCGTCCGGATTTAAATTAAACACAGGTTAATGTGGATCAGTGAAGTGTGTCTATACTGATTGCTGGTGCAATTTATCGACGAACCAAAATAAAGGAAATCAATATGGCTTTTACCGCGACCGATCCAATCAAAATTCTGTTCGCTATTTTACTGCCGCCGTTAGGGGTGTTCCTGGAAGTTGGTTTTAAAGGACATTTTTGGTTAAGTATTTTGTTGACATTGCTCGGATTCATTCCAGGCATTATTCATGCGTTATATGTGATTTTGAAACATTAAAATTGCGATAAAAAAGCCCTGCGGAACGTTATGTCAGCAGGGCTTTTTTCTTTTAACTTAACTAAGTAGATTAGTTGAAAAAGCAGGTAAAACTAGTAGTTTTTATTTTCTTCTGCTGATTCTTCGACTGCACCACCGGCAGCCTCTACATCTTCGCCTATGCCTCCAATCGTGTTGCAAGCAGCAAGTCCAAAGATAAAAAACAAAGATAAAAATACAGCTGTAATTTTCATGTTAATTCCTTAGAAAAATGAATGTGTAAAAAGAATTAGGGAAACCCAATCTTTAAGACCAGAGCAAGCAAGCTGACCGAATTGCCTGGTAAATTTTTACAGTCAATTAAGCCGCCTACTCTGTTTGGAGCTACATTTTGTTATTGTATTTTTTCTTCACCCAGATGCTATTTATGCCGATAATGTGGCTAACAGTCAATCCAAAAGAAACGATTATTAATTGGTGTCGTGTTTATTGGTTTGAAGAAATTGAATTCATAAGCTTTTTTTTCTGTTAAATATAGTCATCTCGAAAAAAATGTGACAGAGTTCACATTGTATTGGCGGAATCTTTTTGAATAAACCATGAATCTGACCATTTTGTGATTCATGTGATTTAGAGCAATCTCGTCTTTTATAGTGTTTAAATCAAACGTTAGACTTCGTTATAACGGCTGTAACCAATGGATGGTTCTGAGAGATATGGTGCCTAAAAAAATAGTTTTAGCTTTATTATCATTCACTCTGCTTTTTAGCTCGACAGGGTATGCTCAAAGTGTGGGTGTGGTAAAAACACTGCTGGGTAATGTGCAGTTAATTCGTGCCGGTGAATTTATTAAAGTTGGCTTGGGAGATGAAGTCTTTATTGATGATGCATTGCATACCGATAACAATAGCAGTGTAGGGATTTTGTTTAACGACAATACCCGTATCGGTGCTGGCCCCAACACCCGTTTTTCGATTGACAGTTATCATTTTGATAACCAATCACAACAAGGACAGGCAGACTTATCTATTGTTAATAGAACGCTGGCATTAGTTGGTGGCCAATTGACTGCCAAAAGACTGGATGCAGTAAAAGTCCATACACCAACGACGACGCTGACGGCTTCATGTTCAACATTATCAGTAAAAGTCGATCCACTTACTAAAGAAGCGCCATGATGCTGACACATATATTCCGAATGATATCTTTTTTGTTACTTCCCGTATTCATCACCGGATGTAGCGGTTACAGCAGTGCTGTCAATTCATTTGGTCCGGAAACACCTACTTCCGAAATGCGAGAAGAGATTGAAGCACCTATGGTGCTGACAGAGGGCGAATCACCGTTTTGTGCCAAACCGCCGGTAGAAGCAGATCCTGAAATGGAACCTGCGATGGCCGCTTTACCTGCAGAACCTTATCGCGCCCGTCTGTATTTCATCTTTGATACCAGCACGTTTACTCCAGAATCAGAAACAGAGGCTCAAAAAGTCTTTGATGAAATAAAAGCGAGACAAATTGCTGAAGCGATTGTTATCGGACATACTGATACTATGGGGTCTGAACAATATAATATTGGCTTGTCAGAACGTCGCGCACAGAGGGTTCGCCAGGAACTTATACGACGTGGCATTCCGGAAAATATCATTACAACCAGAGGTATGGGCGAATCGGAGCTGTTAATTGAGACTGCCGATGAAGTTGCTGAAGCAAGAAATCGACGTGTTGAAATAGACGTTCGCTGATGGAGTGTTGGATAGATGAACAGAAAAATTAAAGTACTCGCGCTTAGCACCACTTTGTTGACAGGTGTAACGGCTTTTTCTCCGACAATTCTGGCGCAAACGCTGGTTCAGGCCGTCGAGCAGACCATTCAAAGCAACCCTGAAATTCTGGCCGAAGCATATCGTCGATTGAGTGTGAATAAAACAATTGACCAAGCGCGTGCAGGTTACGCTCCAAAAATTGACCTGAATTTGGGATATGGGCGTGAATATACCAAGAATCCCGCTACACGCCCCGGCAGCGAGACGCTGACGCGAGGCGAGGCCAGCATTACCGCAAAACAAATGTTATATGATGGCTTTTATACCAAAAGTGAGGTCGATCGTACTTCCGCCGCTGCCGACTCTGCCGGGTATGCAGTAACGGATATTTCTGAACGCACCAGCTTGCAGGCAATTGAAGCTTATCTTGATGTTCTGCGTCGACAGGATCTTTTGGAACTGACCCAAACCAATCTGCAATCGCATGAAACGATTTTTTCTCAGATCCAGCAACGGGCTGAGAGCGGGGTAGGCCGTCAGGCCGATGTTGAACAGGCCCAGGCACGTTTATCTTTGGCAAAGTCAAATCTTGAATCACAACTTGGCAATATCGAAGATGCCCGAACCAATTTTCAACGGGTTGTTGGAACAATGCCGGAAGATCTGAGTAACCCCGGTGATGATTGCTGCGACAAAGCCCCTGCCACGCTGGATGATGCGTTAAAAATCGCCTACAACCAGCATCCAACTCTGCGCAGCGCACTGGCGGATCATGAAGCCTCTCTGGCCCAGGAAAATGCGGCTAAATCTGCGTTTCATCCTCGTATCGATTTGGATTTGGGTGCGTCAGCAAATAACAATCTTGATGGTGAGCCAGGCAAAGATAAAGGTCTCTATGCGATGTTCCGCCTGCAATATAACCTGTTGAATGGCGGCGCAGATATGGCCCGGGTAGAACAAATTGAACATTTGAGTGAACAGCAAAAAGAGCTGATTAATAGGGCAAAACGGGAAATTGGGCTGGATGTTCGCCTGGCATGGAATGCATTAGTAAATGCTAACAATCGTTTACCGGGATTACAGCAACGGGTTGAAGCTGCCGAAAAAACCCGTGAAGCGTATGCGTCCCAGTTTCGCGTGGGGCAACGTACCTTAGTTGATTTATTAGATACTGAGAATGAATTGCTTAGCGCCGGAATTGAATATACCGAAGTCTATTATGACCGGATATACGCCTGTTACTGGCTGATGCAATCAATGGGTAAACTGCTGGAAACCATGGCTATCGAACAACGTGAAGAAGCGATTACAGTAGCCAATCAGGAAGCTGATACAGAATAATTAAAAGCGGATATCCGACTAAATCAGGATATCCGCTTCAGTCTAGGGCTTGTTGATCTTTCATCTCCGCCTCTGTTGTGAGCTGAAAAAGCGTCAATCAAGGCACAAGGAGCGCCTTTTAGTTGTTCTAAATAAGTGACGAGCAACGCAGAGTGGCGCTTTTTCAGTCACAACCCGAAGGGCTGGGACTATTTTTGTGGCCGCCTACGTTGTCAATCACTTATGTAGGAAGGCTACACGGCGTGCTTTCCGCCTTGTCGGACACAAAAATAGCCGCCAGCAGTGGTGGATATGAAAGATAAATAAGCCCTAGGGCTTATTTATCTAATAGCCTCCACCTGCACCAGATTATCGGTGAAGGTTGGTGCATGCCCCATATCAACAAACTCTGCTGAACTGACACAGTTCACTGTGCCATTATTGCGTTGACGCCAATATCCCAGCGTAGCTACAACAATACCCGGGCTGACATCTTCGGTGATTTGTGCCTTGGCATCAAAACCACCCCGGTCATTAAATACCCGAACAGTATCTCCCTGCTGGATCTGTCTGAGATCGGCATCAGCAGCACTGATCATGACAAACTGATCGCCTTGTGCTTTAAGCTTGTTGTCTATGTTGGCGTAACAGGAATTCAAAAAGCCATGACTTTTCGGTGAAATGATATTCAAGGGGAAACGTTTAGCCAGTTCCGGATTGGTCTGTGGTGTTTCTCTTGAAGCCACATAATCCGGCAGGCTATCCAGCGGTTCACCAGGCTGAAAACCGTCATACATTTGTCTGAATGGGCCGGCAACAAAGTTGGTGGCATCATCAATACGGAAATGACATTTGCCGGTAGCCGTTGGAAAATTACCGGCCTTGTGCGGTGCCCGGTTATCTCGGGTGCCAACATTAAGGCGGGCATAACCATGTTCACGCAGATAGGCTAAATCAATTCCTTCACAGGCTGGAGAATCCCAGTCCACATAATTTTCCAGACACTCACTGTCATTCCATTTGAAGTTTTCTTCTTCATAACCCATTTTGGCTGCAAGCCGGCGGAAAATTTCATTATTAGGAATAGCTTCACCGGGAGACTCAACACATTTTTCGTTGTAGGTAAGATAGAGATGGCCCCATGACAACACCATATCTTCCATCTCGGCACCCATCGATGCAGGTAAAACGATATCGGCAAATGACGCCGTATCTGAGAGAAAATGTTCGGCTGACACCAAGAATAAATCTTCCCGCATCAGTCCTGCCACGATCTTGTCTGTTTCAGCCGCCTGGGTAACAGGATTGGCATTCCAGCACATCATCGATTTGATCGGAATATCCAGATTCATTTCATTGGTTAAGGCCCGGCCAATCTGAATGGCATTAATCACCCGCGTACCTTCTGGGATTAAATCCGGTCGGCAGATCACATCAAATTTATAGGGATGTTCCCACACCGGGAACTGCAAAGCGCCACCGCCAACATGTCGCCATGCACCCACCAATGCCGGTAAACTGCTGATAGCACGAATTGCCTGACCACCACCATAATTACGTTCCAGGGCAACACCCAGACGGATGGCTGCAGGTTGCGTGGTGGCAAATTCGCGAGCTAACTGACGAATATCGTGAGCGCTTACTCCGGTAATTTCTTCGGCCCATTCTGGTGTTCTTTGTTTGGCCCGTTCGGCTAATTCTTCATAACCGACGGTGTAGTTATCAACATAGTCCTGATCTACCAAGCCTTCTTCGATGATGGTGTGCATCATTGCCATAGCCAGAGCACCATCGGTGCCTGGTCTTGGGGAAATATGCCAATCAGCTTCTTTAGCGGTTTTGGATTTGTACGGATCGATAACAATCACTTTAGCACCACGTTTCTGGGCATCTTTCACAATATGCCAGTGATGCAGATTGGTGCTGACGGAGTTACAGCCCCAGATGATGATGTACTTGGAATGAATAAAACTTTCGGGGTCCACACCGGCCGTCGGACCGACGGTTAACAACCATGCAGTGCATGAGCCTTCACCACAAAAAGTCCGCTCACAAACTGTGGCACCCATTTTGTTGAAGAAAGCATCACCACCGTTTAACCCATGTACCAGGCCCTGATTGCCGAGATAGCTATAAGGGATAATGGCTTGTGGGCCATATTCTTCAATAATCGCTTTCCAGCGGTCGGTGATTTCGGTCAGTGCGTCATCCCAGCTGATTTGTTCAAACTGACCACTGCCTTTAGGGCCAACTCGACGCATCGGATGTAAAACGCGATCGGGATGATAATGACGTTTTTCGTAATCTTTGAGTTTGACGCACAATCCACCACGCGTCATTGGATGCTCGGGATTACCACGAACTGAGATTAACTGACCGTTTTCGACTTCATATACCATTGAACAGGTATCAGGGCAGTCATGCGGACAGCCGCCGTGATGGGTGGTTTTCATTACACTGGCCATGGCTATTTGCCTCCCGAGCTCATTATCAATAAGATTTTTTGACTATACACCAGACTGCCACGGGAATTTTGCCCGCTGTTAACCGCTAGTTCTGAGCTTACACCCTATTGTTTATATTGGAAAATTTATACATGATCCAGCATTTATATAGCCTACTGATTTGAGATTTATGGCGGTATATTTTGAGTATTGGGAGTAATCGCCCTATCTTTGTAAATTTAGGCGTAAATCAGCAAGCTAAACATGTCAGTATTCTTAATTCGAAACCAACCCGGTTAACCAAGGTTAAAGACAATAATATTCTTCCGCACTAGGGTGGAGTCACTATAGGGCTTCACATTAGCGAGTGTGTTTTCTTCTCCCGATACGTATAGATTTGACTTCCCAATGCTTGGGTGTAGGCTCGCTGTTCTGTTTGATAATTAGTAAGGAGGAACATCATGGCAACAGTTACTTTGAAAGGAAATCCATTTGAGACCGTGGGTAATCTGCCAAAAGTGGGCGATAAAGCGCCTGGTTTTTCAGTAGTAAAAGACGATCTGTCTGATCTGAATTTAACGGATATCAGTGGTCGCATCGTACTGAATATTTTTCCATCCATTGATACTGACACCTGTGCAATGTCAGTTCGTCAATTTAATCAAAAAGCTACGGCGCTTGATAACACCACGGTAGTCTGTATCTCAAAAGACCTGCCTTTCGCTTTGGCCCGCTTCTGTGGTGCTGAAGGCCTGCATAAGGTTGAGGTTGGTTCAGCATTCCGTTCAAGTTTTGGTGAAGACTATGGCGTTACGGTTAAAACCGGACCGTTAAAAGGTCTGTTATCCCGTGCTGTAGTTGTCATTGATGAAAACGGTAAAGTTATTTACACCGAACAGGTAGCTGAAACTACTGATGAACCGAATTATGACGCTGCTTTAAAAGTCCTGAATTGATTAACCTGTAGCGCCGGATAAAAAATCCCGATGCTGATCATCGGGATTTTTTTATGTTTGCTTGCTGTGCCTGCTGAACATTTTTAGTTATTGTTCTGTCCCACAGATAGTGATTATTAGAGAACTGGCGATATGGATAATCTGGATCAACTTTTTGCCTCGGTGGCGGTGATCGCGGAGTTTCATCCGAAGCTGAAGGCTATCCGTTTCTGGCAGGACAGCAATACTTTAGAGTTTCATTCATCTGTTATTTTTTATAACCGGACGCTGGAACCCCGTGAAGAATTGGAGGCAGATATCGCCAATATAGCGACTCAACTGGCATTGGCGGCGTTACCGGATTATCATGCATTTTGTGTTGATCTGGAGCATTTGTTTGATGGCGCGCAGCCTTCTGGACCAATAGCACAACTGACCGACGTGGACTGGCGTACCTTTCGTAAAATTTCTTCGTATGCCCAGTACTGGAAACAACGCAGTCCGAGAGAAGTCAACAAACTGATTACCTTTGTTATGGCCGTTCCAGTATTCAGTCGTCTGGCAGGACAATTAATCGTGCAAAGTCATAATGCTACTGAAAACCAGATTTTTGAGCAGATAGCTCAGCAACAAGGTTCTTTTATCATGGGTGGCAAGCGTTTCCGAGAGCTATTTCGTCAGGAAATAGATACCGCTTATAACGAAGCCAAACTTTTGGTCTCAACCTTTCGTGGCACCAAAACCGATGAAGCTCCTCGTATTGTGAACGGCATGTTGGAGTCGATGGTGACTAAATCTTAGCGATTCCAACAGCTTTTATATGCAACTTTACGATAATTTCGTATCGTTAATCTAACCATAATATGCAGCTGATAACGTTGTCAGCAGACCCAAGGACTTGAGACTTAACAAGCTCTAAGGCCCGTTACGTTTTCATTAATTACAGGAAAAGCCCTCATGAAATTATCAGTCAATGGCGAGAGCCATGAAGTTAATTTGCCTGAAGATATGCCCATTCTTTGGACTTTACGCGATGTGCTGGGCATGACCGGCACTAAATTTGGTTGTGGCAAAGCACTGTGCGGTGCGTGTACTGTAATGCTCGATGGCCAGCCAATTCGTTCCTGTTCAACCCCGATAAGTGCAGCACAAGGCAAACAAATCACTACCGTGGAAGCCGTCAGTAAAGATAAAGTTGGCCAGGCAATTCAGCAGGCCTGGGTAGAGCTTGGTGTGCCGCAATGTGGTTATTGTCAGTCTGGTCAAGTGGTCTCTGCTACCGCTTTATTACGCGATAATCCGGACCCAAGTGATGCTGATATTGATAATGCGATGAGTGGCAATATCTGTCGATGTGGCACATATAACCGAATACGAGATGCGATTAAATTGGCAGCCACCAACAACGGAGGTGCCCAATGAATACCTCACTGAAAAATGAAAGCCTGCAAACTGAAATCACTAATATCAGTCGCCGTAATCTGTTAAAAGGCTTTGCCTTAACGGGTTTTGTATTAGCTGTAGGCATGCCTTTTAGTGGTTTTGCAGAAGATGAAGAAGCACCTAAATATGGACGAGACGCCATGCCGCATGGCTGGGTCGATAATCCATTGATATTTGTTGCGATAGCAGAAGATGGCAGTGTAACGATTGTCAGTCATCGTTCAGAAATGGGGCAGGGGGTGCGCACCAGCCTGCCGATGGTCGTGGCTGATGAACTTGAAGCTGACTGGGATCAGGTCAACGTTATCCAGGCCCCTGGTGATGAAGAACGTTATGGAAATCAGGATACCGATGGCTCACGCAGTGTAAGACACTTCTTTATGCCGATGCGAAATGTAGGTGCAGCAGCCAGAATGATGCTGGAGGCGGCTGCGGCAGCTCATTGGGGTGTGGGAGTTGATGAGGTTTTCGCTGAAAATCACCAAATCAAACATCGGCCTTCCGGCAAAGTACTGGGTTACGGAGAGTTAGCAAAAGCCGCCGCAGCATTGGATGTTCCAGAACGCGAAACATTGCGTTTAAAAACTCCGGATCAGTTCCGTTATATCGGTAAACAATCTACCAGGCTGATTGATGGTGAAGATATTGTTACCGGCAAAGCTATCTACGGTATTGATGTGCAAGTTGACGGGATGGTGCATGCGGTAATTGCCCGGCCTCCGGTTTATGGTGGCAAAGTAAAGTCGTTTGATGACAGTGAAGCCATGAAAGTCCCCGGCGTGATTAAAGTCGTTACCTTGGAAGGCAGCCCACCACCTGCTGTATTTAATCCTTTAGGCGGTGTGGCCGTGATTGCTGAAAATACCTGGGCGGCCATGCAAGGGCGTGAAAAGCTGAAAATCGAGTGGGATCATGGCGAAAATGCCAGTTATAACACTGATGAATACCGCCAGAAAATGCTGGAAGCCGCTTCAAATTCTGGCGGAAAAGTACTCCGTAGCAGTGGTGATGTTGCAAAAGCGTTAGAAACGGCAGATAAAACTTACAAAGCAGATTATTACATTCCGCATCTGTCTCAGGCACCAATGGAACCTCCCGTTGCTACAGCCCGAATTCAGGATGGCAAATGTGAAGTGTGGGCACCCACCCAGGCACCGCAAGCCAGTAAAGATACCGTTGCCAAATGGCTGGAAATGTCACCAGTAGATGTCACCATTCATGTCACATTATTGGGGGTGGCTTTGGTCGTAAATCTAAGCCCGACTATTTGGTCGAAGCCGCATTAATTTCCAAAGCAATGGAGGGTCGTGCTGTACAGGTTACCTGGTCTCGTGAAGACGATATACACAATGGCTATCTGCATACTGTTTCAATAGAACATCTTGAAGCCGCGGTGAATGCTGATGGTAGAACCACAGCATGGTTACATCGCACTGTAGCACCCTCAATATCATCAACTTTTGATGCGTCTTCAGTTCATCAAATGCCGATTGAACTGGGGATGGGGGTAATGAATATCCCGTTTGCAATCGACAACGTTCAAATAGAAAACCCGGAAGCCAAAGCTCATACCCGGATTGGCTGGTTCCGTTCGGTGGCCAATATTCCACGGGCGTTTGCGATCCAATCCTTTATCGCTGAAATGGCCCATGATTTGGATCGTGATCACAAAGCATTTTTATTGGAACTGATTGGACCGGCACGGAAAATTAATC
The DNA here is from genome assembly GCF_056863975.1 of Methylophaga sp. F7. Taxonomy (NCBI): domain Bacteria; kingdom Pseudomonadati; phylum Pseudomonadota; class Gammaproteobacteria; order Thiotrichales; family Piscirickettsiaceae; genus Methylophaga; species Methylophaga sp. F7. The sequence continues at coordinate 202,040 of NZ_CM166511.1, forward strand.
CGGTTGAGCTGAACGATGAATGGAATTATGGGGAATCGCCGGAAAAATATCCTTTAGACACAGGCAGATTACGCCGGGTAGTCGAAGCGGTATGTGAAAAAGCCAACTGGGGACGTGACTTACCGGCTGGGCGAGGGTTAGGGCTGGCAACGCATTACAGTTTTGTCAGTTATACCGCCGCTATTGTAGAGGTAGAAGTTTCTGATGAGGGTGAATTAACCATCCCTAGAATAGATATTGCTGTGGATTGTGGGCCTCAGGTAAACCCGGAGCGAATACGCTCACAGATGGAAGGGGCCTGCATCATGGGTGTCAGCCTGGCCACCGTCGGTGAAATCAGTTTTAAAGACGGTGCGGTTGAACAGGATAATTTTGATAGTTATCAAGTGACTCGAATGAATGAATCGCCTCGCGAAATTCATGTGCATTTGTTGCCGATGGAAGATTTCAGCCAGCCATTAGGTGGAATAGGTGAACCAGGCCTACCGCCGATTGCGCCAGCATTATGCAATGCTATTTTTGCTGCGACCGGTAAGCGGATCCGTAACTTACCTATTCGCTATCAACTGGAAAGCTGATTATGGACAGTGTCGATCTTTCAGTCTTTAAAACACTGCAGAAATGGCTGGAAGCCGATTTGACGGTATGGCTGGTGACGGTGGTGAAAACCTTCGGATCCAGCCCGCGTCAACCGGGCGCCATGCTGGTTTTACGCAGTGATGGTGTGTTGGTCGGATCGGTTTCCGGAGGCTGTATTGAAGATGATCTGGCCAATAAAGCGGTGTCAGGTGAATTGCCAACAGAGCAGGCCAAAGTAATGGTGTATGGCGTAACACGGGATGAAGCTCAACGCTTTAATCTGCCTTGTGGTGGCACATTGGAGCTGGTAGTTGAGCCCGTTAAAAATAGCGTATGGGTAGCTGAAATTCTCAATGCAATTAATGGCCATCGATTAATAAAACGTGAATTAAACCTTTCTTCGCTACACACCCATTGCAGCGATGCCAAAGCAACTGATATTCCAGTGCAAATCACTGATCAGCAGCTATCTGTAGTTTATGGACCAAGATGGCGATTATTGATTATTGGGGCAGGTCAGACATCGGCTTATCTGGCAAATATCGCACAGTCGCTGGATTATCAGGTATCGATCTGTGAGCCGCGTGATGCAATGCGGGAAAGCTGGGACGTGGGTGGAGTAGAGCTGCTCAATCTAATGCCGGATGATGCAGTGTTGGCCATGCAGCCAGATGCACATACCGCCATTGTGGCACTAACACATGATCCCAAACTGGATGATATGGCGTTATTGGAAGCGCTCAAGTCAGCTGCTTTTTATGTCGGTGCTCTGGGAAGCAAAAAAAATAATGCCAATCGCCGTCAACGCTTGGCGATGTTTGATTTGTCGGCAATGGAAATTGAGCGATTGCATGGACCAGTAGGTTTATCGATTGGCAGCCGAACACCGCCTGAAATTGCTATCGCCATATTAGCCGAGCTAATTCAGCTAAGACGATCAACAATGGTCAGAAAGCCATTCAGGGCTGAAGAAGTTCAATCTGTCTGTAATTAAATGAATCAGCAAAGGGCTCCCACCGGGATCATTCTGGCCGCTGGACAATCATCACGTTTTGGTGCGGACAAACTGGTACATGAGCTAACGATAGCGAACAAAAGGCAACTATTGATTCAACATACGCTGCAATTGTGGTGTTCTGTGTTTGATGAATTATGCATTGTAATCCGGCCGGATAATCTGTTGTTAAAAGAGGCAATTATTAGCTGGTCGGATCAACAGCATGAAAAAATTAATCTGATTGAAGCCGAGCAGGCAATGTCTGGCATGGGCCACAGTCTTAAAGCCGCCATCTCCGCAACAGCGGGAGCTGGTGGCTGGGTCATCGGTTTGGCCGATATGCCACTAATTCCACACGCCGTATTACGGCAGATTTGTGAGAGCTTACAGCTGGGTGCCGGCATTACGGCACCCTATTATGATGATCAACGTGGTCACCCGGTGGGATTTAATAGCGTTTATAAAGATGAGCTGATGGCGTTAGAGGGTGATACAGGTGCCAAAAACCTGTTACAGCGAGAAGTGGATAAGATTCACAAAATTATGACAATTGAAAGAGGGGTGTTAGCTGACGTTGATTCCATCGATGATGTGACTGTTATCGAGCGTTTAGGTAAGGTTTAGTCTTCTCTGGCCCAGTTGGAATGACTTTCTAAATAATTTCGATCAAACCCGGAAATATCTATAAGACCTTCCAGATCCAGAATATGAATATCGCCATTATTCGACTCAAGTAACCCCTCATCACGCAGTACTTTAAAGGTACGACTTACATGTACTGAAGACAGGCTTAAGGTATCACCAATAATCGTTTGATTCATGGGTAATTCAAATTTGTCAGCTTCGACATTGAGCCTTACTTTCATCTCCACAATAAAGTGAGCCAGCCGCTCCACGGCGCTGCGTCGGCCGATATTAATGACCCGCTCAATCAGCATGGATTGCTCCCGGGCAAGGATCAAAAAAATAAATCGGTCAACCGAGGCGCTTGATCGAAAATTTCAGTCAGACGCTGGCGTGGAAACGGGCAGGCTCTTACTTCCGTCAATGTACGGAATTCTGAAAGGTTTCGATCAAAACTGATTTCACGCAGACCTAGAATCTGGCCTGGCAGGAAAATATCCAATACCTGACGTTGTCCATCAGCAAGTGTGCGCATGGCACAGGCCCAGCCTGACTGGAGAGTGAAAAAACGTTCGGCTTTGCCGCCTTCTATAGCCATTGGCTGATCGGCCTCAAAATTTCGGGGATCTTTTTCCAATGCTTGTAACAAACTGATTTCATGTTGGTTGAGATCAGCGAATTTTTGAAACTGATGAACTATACAACTCTCAGTCAAAGGTGAGCTCATAAGCGTTCCTAATATCAACATAAGATAATATGATGGGGATGAAATATACCCCGGAAATATGCGAAGTCAATCTAATAAATTAGCGTTAATCCAAAAAAAGACACCACCCGAAAAACGGGCGGTGCCAAAAGGTAACCATCTAACAATTTGGTGAGCATAGCCTACCAAATAAATTAAATGGCTGGGGTGACTTTATCTCATTTCGATCCTGCGCTATTACTAGGATCAGATTTATAATCTAACCCTTATTTTTTGTATTATTTATTTAAATTTTTAAATCGTTGGAGATTGGGTTAAGTTAAAGTGGTGGTCTACGGCCGGTGATAAAAAATATCAGTGCAAGCACCAAACCGATCACAAATAGAATCCATGCAATACTGCTTGCAGTTCCTGCAACACCACTTAAGCCTAAAACACCGGCAATAATTGCAATAATAAGAAATGTTAACGCCCAACTAATCATGGTATGTCCTTGTTAGAGTTGAATGGAGTTACACCATAGGATTTTTAAAAAAAGCTCCTTAACACAGGTTAAAGCGAAATTTAACTCAAAAAGTTAGCTTGAGAGTACACTTGAAAAAGTGAATCGAAAGATGTTTCACTGATTCAAAATTTATAATCAATTTATACACTTTTTACGATGTTTAATTTCTTTAATATGAGGTAAATGATTATGTTCCAAAATACCGATTCAAATTCATTTCGCTTTTTATCCAAAGTCTTGTTAATGGCTTTTGTTTTATCTGGTGCAGGTTTTCTCACAGCGTGTGAGGATCAAGGTCCAGCAGAAGAAGCAGGTGAGGCCATCGATGAAAGTGTTGAAGAAAGTGGAGACGCAATAGAAGAGGCAACCGATTAATTTTGAAGTAATCGGGTTAACACCGGTGTCTAAGATATAGCGGTATCAATCAGTAAAACTAATTCAAGGAGATAGTCAAATGGCAACTCAAGCTAGTAATCAGGAACTTCAGGAACAACTGGATAACTTACGTAAGGATTTTGCAGAAGTTACAAAGACGTTAAGAGAGATGACCTCCGCTTATGCCAAAGAGAGCCAGGACCGTGTTAAAGTCGCAGCAGGACAAGCACAGGACCAAGTGAAAGAGTCGTTTGGCAAAGTCCAAAGCGAAGTAGAGAGCCACCCTTACAGTAGTATGGCTGTCGCCTTTGGTGTTGGTTTGGTTCTCGGTAAAATTTTGGATCGGTAATTCCATTCCCATCTCAACTATAATGGAAACAAGCCACAGGAGAAATATATGGGCTGGCGATCAAGAGTACAAATTAATACTGTCGCGCTAGCAGTAGCAACACTGCTAGGCATATTTGCCCTTGGCTTCGCTGGTTTTGCTGTTTATCTTGCGTTATTGATTCATTATCCACCAGATATTGCTGCCATCATCACCGCGGGTGGTTATGTGTTAACTGCCATACTGGTGATGTTGGTAGCAAAGTTTGCTGTTTACCGCACAAAACAAGCATCACCAAGTTTCCAGACCTCCAATAAACCCGATGTGGATGATTTGGAGAATGTGCTGCAAGCAGTTATTACTCCTGCGCTCAGCAAGTTTGTACATCAGCATCCTGGTAAATCGGTTTTAGCGACTTTACTTGCCGGGTTGGTTGTCGGTTACAATGAGGATACGCGTAATAAGGCAAAAGACGTATTTAAGCGTTTCTTTGAAGAAAAATAATGCTTTTCTGACCCGCTAATTCGCTGGTCATCAAAAGTTATTAACATTCAGTTCATTGACGTCAGGCAGGTGTGCTGTGGGAAAAAAACTGAATCGTACTGCTGGTAAAGTGCGGATTGAAGCGTTGCAACACCAGCGTAAGGAACGGATTAGCAAGGCGGGTCTGTTACTTGAAAGATGGGGACAGCAGGATAGAATGCCGGTAACCGGTGAGCTGGAACTAAGTGAAGTCGATCCTGAATTTATAGAGGATCAAATGACAGCAGAAGTGCTCAGTTCATTAACGGCTGAAAAAATGCGTATTGTCCGCCAACATTGGTCTGCAGGTCACTCAGCTGCTGAGATTGCTGAGATGGAAGATCAGCCACGAAATGAGATACGGCAGGTGTTGGGGTTTGTTGTAGAACAAATTGCCGATAAAGTTTTGAAATAAGCTGCCGATATAGCATTTAGATAAGTTTTTAGGGAGGCATAATGGATACAACAAATGTTGCTGCAATGGCAAGTCAGTTGTCCGTTCAGCAGTCTGCCCAGCAACAAATGGTTGCGACGCTTAAACTCAGCAATGATCAGATTGAGGCCCAAGGCCAGGCGGTATTGAAATTACTGGATGCTGTTCCAGTGCCGCAGGGAAATTTAGGCAACATCATTAACGTGAAAGTATGACAAGAAGTTAACGCTACATACTACAAGTTTAATTAAAACCGCCCCAGACATTGTGCTCGGGTGGTTTTTTAATGCCTGAAAAACACGTAAGCTTCTACCAAACTTCATTTTCTTGGATAAGTGGATATGGAAACCCTTGTTGTAATTATTTACCTGTTTTTTGTACTGCTTATAGGCTTGTGGGCCGGACGGGGCATAAAAACCATGCACGAGTATGCTCTGGCAGGAAAATCTTTTGGCATGCTGGTGATATTTGCCACTTTATCGGCATCATTTATCGGTGGTGGTTTTTCCATGGGAAATGCTGAAAAGGTATTTCTGGTTGGCATCAGTAATATTGTTGCCTTATGGGGCTTTAGCATAAAAGAAATTCTGGTCGCCCGATATATTGCTCCGCAAATGATGCGTTATCCAAATGCCATTTCAGTGGGCGATATTATGGGTGAACATTACGGTAAAGGCGCTCGACTCTTCAGTGGTGTATTTTCGCTCGCTCTATGTGCGGGGATCCTTGGTGCCCAAATTGGTGCTATGGGGTATGTGTTTAACCTGTTTCTTGATGTTGATCGTGTGTGGGGTGTATTAATCGGTTGCGGCATCGTTATCGCCTATTCAACGGTTGGTGGAATGCGTTCCGTAGTCTGGACCGATATTATTCAATTTATCGTGCTGGCGTTCGGCATTCCCATGACATTGTATTTTGGTTTACAGCATGTTGGCGGCTGGCAAGCCATGCAAAACAATTTACCTGCAACGCACTTTACCTTGCCCACAGAACCGTTGGCAGTTATTGCATTATTATCGTTATTTATGACTTTCATGCTGGGTGAAACCTTGGTACCACCCTATCTGCAACGGTTGTTAATTGGTAAAAGCAGTAAAGATGTTATTCGTGGGTCATTATTAAGCGGATTGTTCTCGATCCCGTTTTTTGCCATCACCGGTTTGATTGGTTTAGTGGCATTAGCCATGCAGCCTTCTTTAGATGCTAATTTAGCGATGCCTTATGTCATTCAACAGGCTGTGCCACCAATCCTGCAAGGTATTGTGGCAGCAGCCATCGTGTCTATCATTATGTCTTCAGCAGATTCGTTTTTAAATTCGGCATCAATTGCCTTTAGTAATGATATTGTCAGGCCATTACGCAAAACACCATTAACGGCTACAGTAGAATTAATGCTCGCTCGTGTGGTCACATTACTGGTGGGCATTGCTTCAATGGTTTTTGCTTTATCGATTGATAGCGTGATCGATATTCTGATTTATGCGTATAACTTTTGGGCGCCAACTGTATTAGTGCCTTTGACGATGGCGATTCTGGGCTGTTATGTAAGTCGTAAACGGTTTATTGCAGGAGCGGTGGCTGGAATCGGTTCTGCCATTGTCTGGAATGCGGTATTACAGCAGCCATGGCAGATTGATGCTTTGGTTGTTGGTTTTTTTGCCAACTTAATTGCCTTTACTTGCGTTGATAGACCGGCTGCAAAAGCCGCGAAACTGGCGGATGTTCAATAGCCAGACATTGCTAAGGAATAACAAGATGAAATTATCGATAACCTGTCTTCAACGACTACTGATATTACCGATACTGGCGGCTATGAGTAGTTGTGCTGCTTATAGTGTAGTCAACAGTGATCGTTATTCGGGATCATCCAGCGCAGTACCTGCTGAATATATACCCTCACCGGGTTTTTGCCGTATCTGGTACAAAAACCGTGCTCCCGATCAGCAACCGGCCCAGGGTGACTGTGAAATATTGAAACAGAATATTCCTGATAATGCCGTGTTGTTAAAAGGCTGACTTTAACGATGCAATCACGCTAGAATTGCTTTATGGTTAACCGCTTACGCATACTGACCGCTATCTTTGTTATCATCAATTTATTGATGGTCAGTGGCGTTACTGCGTCCGTTGCTCACCTCCCAGATGATCATTATTCAGCCCATTTAAGCATTGCGCATAGTCATGCTGATCACGACTATCAGCATGAGGATATTGATCATGATCATCATCTGCATCTGCATCTGGTTGCTGATTTAGTCAGTTATTCACTATTTTTTCAGGCGCGGACGGCTGATGCCGTTGCCAAAGCCACTAGCAGTCAGCTGGTTACTTTGTATTATTCCCCTCTTTTACCTCCCCCTAACGCTTAACTTCATAACGTTTTAAACAATTTAATGTTTAGCTGCTGGCTTTTCAGCCGGTGGTGTTATGGAGTTCATCATGAATTATCAAATAAATTCGCTCGCTGACAGGGTATTGATGCCGCTGTTGCTGACCTCTTTATTGTTGGCGGCGTCAGCCGTGCACGCAGATAAACAAACAAGCCTGAATCTGGCCACAGCGCTAGAGCGCACGTTATTACAAAGCCCGAGACTACAACAGTTTCCCTATCAGCAACGTGCACTTGAAGCGCAGAAGCTACAGGCTGGGTTGCCACCCAATCCGCAATTACAGGCAGATTTGGAAAATGTGCTGGGTACCGGCAATAGCCGGGGTCTTTCCGGTGCGGAATTCACTTTATCGTTAAGCCAGCTTGTTGAAATGGGCGATAAACGACAAAAACGCGTCGATCTGGTCGATGCCAAATCCAATCAATTGCAACAGCAATTTGAGATCCAGCGTCTGGACACGTTTTCTGATGTGACCGCTAAATATCTGCAGGCATTAAGGATAGATGCTTTATTAAGCTGGAACCAGAAGCGTATTCAGATTGAGCAGCAGGCCCTGGAGGTTATATAAAAACGGGCTGCCGCCGGAGCGGTTGGTCAGGCAGATGTTTTACGTATGCAACTGTTGCTTGAACGTTCTGAATCCAGACAGCAACAGCTAAATGGACAACGCAAACTTGCTTATCAGCAAGTTGCAGCCAGTTGGGGAGAAGAAGTCGATTTTGCCGAACTGGAAGGGCAATTGAAGCAACTGCCAACTTTGCCAGAACAGGATACCTTGGAACAGGCCATTCTGCATTCCCCGGCCTTCTTACAGAGCCATAGCTTAATCCGCTTGCGTGAAGCCCAATTACGTCTGAGTGAAGCCAAATCCAGAGCTGATTTAAGCTTTGGCGCCGGTGTTCGACGTCTTGAAGGGCAAAACGATAATGCTTTGGTGTTCAGTTTTTCGATGCCGTTGCAGTTTTACGACCGTAATCAGGGCAATATCGCCGCCGCCCACGCGGACTATGAAGCCGGAATTTTGCAGCAACAGCTGACCCAAACTGAATTACGGATGGCTTTATTGGAAATCTATCAGGCCATGCTGAATAACCATCAACAAATTGATCGGCTACAAAAAACACTGACGCCTTTGACTCAGGAGCTGCTGAAACAAACCGAAACCGGTTATCAATCAGGACAATACAACGTCTTGCAATGGATTGATGCGCAACGCGAAGCATTCACTGTTGAACGTGATCTGATTGAAGCACAAACCGCTGTGCATACCCAGTTACTTGAACTGGAACGGTTAACCGGGATGCCTTTAAGCCGATCAATCTTTACCGCCAGTTATCAGGAATAGTCCAATGAAATTAATCATCTTATTTTTTAGCCTGCTGGCACTGTCGAGTTCAGTGGTTCTAGCGGCGACCGATCATGCTCATAGTGAACCGCATGATCACGAAGAAACCTTGGAAGGACCGCATGGCGGAAGGTTATTGGAAAATGAAAACTTTGCGGTAGAAATAACCATTTATGAACAGGGCGTACCGCCGGAAATGCGGGTTTATGCCTATGAAAATGGAAAGCCAGTCGATCCTCAGCAGATCAATTTAACGGTAACCTTAACTCGGCTGGACGATGAACAGAATCTTATCGACTTTACGACCGAAGCTGATTATCTGTTAGGGGATACGGTTATAGACGAACCACATTCATTTGAAGTGGTTGTGGAAGCCGAATATCAGGGTAAGTCCCATCATTGGCACTATGAAAGTTTTGAAGGTCGCAGCACGATATCGGATCGCATGATAACGCTGGCAGGAATAGAAACTGAGTCAGCTGGACCACAAACCCTATCAATAACCAATTCCCTCTATGGTGTAGTCAGTGTAGCGGAGGACCGCCAGTATCGGGTGCATGCGCCGTACCCCGGCATTATTGAATCGGTGATGGTTAATACCGGCGATAAAGTCAAAAAAGGTCAGGTGTTAGTGACCGTGCGTAATCAAACCACTTTGCAAAACTACTCTATCCGCAGTCCGGCCAACGGTGAGGTCACCCGGCGTATGGCCAATGCCGGTGATCACACTGATATGGGCAGTTTGCTGGAAGTCAGTGATTTATCCCGAGTCTGGGTTGAGCTGTCGATGTTCCCAGCTGATATCGAACAATTACGGGTCGGTATGCCGGTCAAGGTAAAGGATTTACATCAACATGAATCAGCTGAGGGAAAAATTAGCTACATCTCTCCCAAAATGACCGGAGGTCACATTGCCCGGGCTCGTGCTGAAATTACCAATGCAGAAGGGCATTGGCGACCCGGTATGCATGTCAACGCTGAAGTGACAGTTGAACAATACCCTGCGGAGCTGGCAGTAAAACACAGCGCCATTCAAAGTTATCGGGATATGCCGGTGGTGTTTGTCCAAAATGGCAATACTTTTGAAGTCAGAATGCTCACGTTTGGCAAACGGGGAGCGGACTATATCGAAGTGCTTTCGGGGTTAAAACCAGGCAGCCAGTATGTGACGACAAACAGTTTTCTGCTCAAGGCCGAGATGCTTAAATCCGGCGCCAGCCATGATCACTAGGAATTAAGCATGATTCATTCAATTGTACAGTTTTCAGTGTACCGCCGATGGCTGGTGCTATTCTTAACAATACTTATTGCCGGAGTGGGCGCTTACAATGTTTTCCAGCTTAATATTGATGCTGTACCGGATATTACCAATGTTCAGGTGCAGATTAATACCGAAGCAGAAGGTTATTCACCGTTGGAGGTTGAACAGCGAATTACCTATAGCGTTGAAAATGCTATGGCCGGCTTACCCAATCTCGATTACACCCGTTCTTTATCACGCTATGGGTTATCTCAGGTCACGGTGGTATTTGAAGAAGATACGGATATTTATCTTGCCAGGCAGTTGATAAATGAACGTCTGCAGGGAATTCGCAGTGAGTTACCTGTTGGCATAGAACCACAGATGGGACCGATCGCCACTGGTTTGGGTGAAGTTTTTACTTACAGTGTCCGTGCGAAACCGGATGTGTTTAAAGCCGATGGCAGTACATATACTGCAGAAGATTTACGCACCATACAGGACTGGATTATCCGTCCCCAGATGGTAAAAGTGCCGGGCGTTACTGAGATCAATAGTATCGGTGGGTATGAACGTGAATATCAGGTAGCCCCTGATCCAGCCAAACTGCTGGCCTACAAAGTCAGCCTGGCTGAACTGAGCGAAGCATTAATACGTAATAATCAGAATGCGGGTGCCGGTTATATTGAACGGAATGGCGAACAGTGGCTGGTACGTTCCCCAGGTCAGTTAACCTCTCTGGAAGATATTCGAAATGTCGTTATTACCAAACGTGATGACACGCCGATCCGGATAATGGATGTGGCCGAAGTATTTTACGGAAAACAGTTACGTACCGGCGCGGCGACCCAGGATGGAAAGGAAACGGTGTTAGGTACGGCTTTTATGTTGATTGGCGAAAACAGTCGAGTGGTCGCCAGAGCCGTTGCTGACCGCCTGGAACAGGTAAATCAAAGCTTGCCTGAAGGCATTGTGGCTGAAGCTGTATATGACCGGACCACATTAGTCGATAAAACACTCAAAACGGTACAAAAAAATCTGTTCGAGGGTGCTCTACTGGTCATTGTGGTGTTGTTTTTATTGCTGGGAAATATTCGGGCAGCGTTAATAACGGCGCTGGTCATTCCGTTAAGTATGTTATTTGCCATTACCGGAATGGTCAGTAACAAAGTGTCGGGCAATTTGATGAGTCTGGGAGCGATTGATTTTGGACTGATAGTCGATGGTGCGGTGATTGTGGTGGAAAATGCCTTGCGACGTCTGGGCTTGGCACAGCAACGTCTGGGCCGGTTATTATGTTTGCAGGAACGCTTGGCGGAGGTGATTGAGAGTACCCGGGAAGTGTTTAATCCGGCGGTATTTGGCATGTTTATTATCATGCTGGTGTATCTGCCGATTTTTGCCCTCAGCGGTGTTGAAGGAAAAATGTTTCATCCCATGGCGTTTACCGTGGTGGCAGCACTAACCGGGGCTTTGATATTTGCGGTGACTTTTGTGCCAGCCGCGGTGGCGGTATTGATCACCGGCAGGGTAGCCGAACAGGAAAATCCAATTATGCGGGTAGCGCGGTGGATTTATCGTCCGCTGTTAAGCCTGTCTTTACGTCTGCCTTTTATAATTGTGTTACTGGCCACGGTGATCGTCAGCATCACAGTTTATTATGGTTCGCGTTTAGGTAGCGAGTTTCTGCCACAACTGGATGAAGGTGATATCGCTTTGCACGCATTGCGGGTCACTGGCACCGGACTGGAACAGTCGGTTGCCATGCAAAATCAGCTTGAGTCCGTGATCGCCGGGTTTCCTCAGGTTAAACATGTTTATTCGAAAATTGGTACGCCAGATATAGCTACCGACCCGATGCCACCAAGTGTTGCGGATACCTTTGTTATTTTGCACTCAATTGAACAATGGCCTGAACCTAAATTGAGCAAAGCGGAATTCCTGGCGGAATTACGTGAAGCTGTGGAAGCGGTGCCGGGAAATCTCTATGAATTCACCCAGCCGATTGAAATGCGTTTTAATGAATTGATTGCCGGGGTTCGTGCAGACGTGGCATTACGAATTTATGGCGATGATTTGGAGACGCTTTATCATCTTGGCGGTCAGACTGAGCAAATGTTGTCAGGTGTTACTGGTGCTTCAGATGTAAGGATGGAACAACTGACCGGTTTGCCGATGTTATCCATTGAACCACAACGTGATCATCTTGCTTTGTTGGGTTTGGATATCGCCAGTCTGCAGCAAAGCATTCAAACGGCGATTGGTGGTACTTCTGCCGGCTTGATTTATGAGGGAGATAAACGTTTCCGAATCGTGGTTAGATTAGATGATGAGATACGTAAGAATCCCGACCGGTTGGCCAAACTTCCCATCGCATTACCTGACAGTGATGATCCAGATTTATCTTATGTGCCGTTGGGTGAAATTGCCGATATTAAAGCCATCAGTGGCCCCAATCAGATAAACCGTGAAAGCGGTAAACGTCATGTCATTATCAGTGCCAATGTGGTGGATAGGGATTTGGGATCCTTTATCGCGGATGTGCAGCAGAATGCACAACAGCTCAATTTACCTGCAGGGTATTGGCTGGAATATGGCGGAACCTTTGAACAATTGGAATCGGCCAGCAAGCGATTGATGATTGTGGTGCCCATAACACTGTTGCTGATCCTGATGTTATTGTTCAGTGTATTTAATTCATTAAAAGATGCTTTGCTGATTTTTACCGGTGTACCAATGGCATTAACCGGTGGTCTGATTGCACTGATGTTAAGGGATATGCCGTTATCCATTTCTGCGGCAGTGGGATTTATTGCTTTATCAGGTATAGCCGTCTTAAACGGCGTGGTGATGTTGACATTTATCCGACAGCTGCGTGAGCAGGGTATGGTGCTGCTGGAAGCTGTTTTCGAGGGCGCAATGCAACGGTTACGCCCTGTATTGATGACCGCACTGGTAGCTGGTTTAGGGTTTCTGCCGATGGCATTAAATACGGGAACCGGTGCTGAGGTCCAGCGTCCATTGGCTACAGTCGTGGTGGGAGGAATTATTTCTTCAACGTTATTGACGTTGCTGGTGTTACCCGCCTTGTATTTTTTAGCCTATCGATTTAGTTCAAAAGATAAGTAGTCCAGAAATGAAAAAGCCGGGAGAACCCCGGCTTTTCCACGATATACGAAGCTGAAACGTTATTAGTTAAGCATAGACTGCACTTTGTCACGCAATTGAGCATCACTTTGGATAGCCAAGGCGATATTGCTATATGTTTCGACATCCAGGCCTTCGTTTTGAACGGTTTGGACCATTTTCTGGCTGGCTTCCTGTTGTAATTTTGCAGCTTGGTCAGGATCTTCAGTACTTTCCAGACGGCCTGAATATTCATTACGAATTTCTTCAAGATCACCCTGAACATCAACAAATTTTTGCAACTCAGAATCACTGAAATCAGTTGCTGGAGCTGTTTCAGGCATTGGAGCTTGAGGAGCTGCCTGTTGTGGTTGTTCTGCAAAAGCAGGAGCGCTTAGACCCAGAGCCATTAAAATTGAAGCAAAAATAGCTGTTTTTTTCATGGTGTTTTCCTTTATAGATTGTGGAACACATACAGGTTGTTGCGACAATCGTGCCAGAAAGCTGTATTTTTATAAGTCATTGTATTTAATCTATAAAATGTTTCGTATTACATCTGTTAATGCTTATATGAAGCTTGACGGGTACTTTGGTATGTGTCAATTTGGCCCATGTGCCATAAATTCAAGTTTGTTAAGAGGCCATTGAATGCGTTTTCCATCCATTTTCAGCAATCTGCGATTAGTGTTGATCATGCAGGTTGCATTGCCAGTGTTACTGGTGCTGGCGATGATCCTCGCGATTGGTCTATCTATGGTGGGCCAGTTTATCGAGGAAAGAATGCAGCGGGATTTACAGCAAGTGGCCCGAACTATTCATTTGCCAGTTTCTCAGGCGCTGGAACGGCAGGATCTGGATCAGTTACAAAACAGCATGGCTTCGGTTTTTGGTATTACCGAGGTATATGGAGCCTACTTATTCGATGCCAATGGCAAGCGGTTAAGCAGTTTTGGTGTCGTTAATCCGACGAAAGAACAGGCAACGGATGCACTTGAACAGATCGCCGAAGGTGAATTTGCACAATATGAACGGATTCGTGGCCGGAATGTGTATTCCTTTTTTATGCCTATTTTTGATGCGACTGGCCAGCCAAATGGCCTATTACAAGTGACTCGTCGGCGCAGTGATATTGACCGTGAGCTGACTGAATTAAAATATTGGGCCTGGGGTAGTTTTGGTCTGGTGTCATTAATTATTCTTGGGGTCATTACCTATTCCCACCAGCGTGCCATTGAAACCCCATTGCAGAAATTAGTTGAGAGCATGCGGCGGGTGAGCCAGGGGGATAGAGAACATCGGGCAGCAGAGCAGGGACCGATAGAAATAAGCCAATTGGCAAAAGGACTCAATGGCATGCTCAATGCGATTGAAGCTGCAGAGAAAAGTGAAGCTCAGCAACGTTCCGCCCGGGAGCAGATGGCAGAAAGACTCCGGCAAACCGAAACCATGGCAGCACTTGGACAATTATCGGCCGGTGTCGCTCATGAATTAGGTGCCCCGCTAACAGTGGTTGATGGAAGAGCCGGCCGATTATTAAGGCGTCTGGAAAACGAAAACGACGTAAAAGAGTTAAATGAAATCCGTCAGCAGGCGGCCAGAATGACCTCGATTATTCAGCAATTACTCAGTTTTGGTCGTTCATCGCGTGCTGAATTTCGTGAACTTGATGTGACGTCATTGATCGAGAGGGCCGAGGCATTGCTGGCCAATCAAGGTTATCAAGTCACTCTTGTTAAGGGACCCATGGCAACAATTAAAGGCGATTCATTAAGCCTGGAGCAGGGATTGATCAATTTATTACGCAATGCCTGTCAGGCCTGTCCTGAGGGCCCGGTTGAACTCTGTTGGGAACAGGATGGGAAACAGTTAAAAATCCATATAGACGATGCCGGCCCTGGTATTAACGAGGAGCAGAAAGCCCAGATTTTTGATCCCTTTGTCACCACCAAAGCGCCGGGCGAAGGAAGTGGTCTGGGGCTGGCTATTGTGAAACGGATCCTGCGAGAACATCAGGGGGAGATTATTTTGAGTCATAGTCCACTGGGTGGGGCCAGATTCAGTCTAATTTTACCGTTGGTTTTAACTACAGATTGCGGAACAAGCGCATGACCACAAAACAGAATAAAAATTTGCCCATCCTGTTGATAGAAGATGATCAGGCATTAGCCCGGCTGATTTCAGATGAGCTGGAAACTGAAGGCTGGAATCTGGAGATTCATCATCAGCTCCAATCGGCTCTGGACTGGCTCAACATTAATCAACCGGCTTTGATTGTTACTGATTTGCGCTTGCCAGGTGGCAATGGAATGCAGGTGGTAGAGCAGGTTGTCACCCATTGGCCGGAAGAACAACGACCAGGATTGATAGTTATCACGGCATTTGGCAGTGTGCGACAGGCAGTGCAGGCTTTACAGGCCGGCGCCGATGACTTTCTCACCAAACCTCTGGATTTGGAACATTTTCTGCTGGCGGTAGAGCGGGTGGTTGCTACCCGTAAATTACATGATGAGCTGTTTCAATTTCGCAAGCTCAACCGGCAGCCCGCTTTTCATCAGATGTTTGGTCGCAGTGAAGCCATGCGTAATCTGTTTGAACAGATTAAAGTCATTGGCCGGGCTCAGGGGCCGGTATTGATCAATGGCGAGAGTGGAACCGGCAAAGAACTGGTCGCCAAAGCATTACATGCAGAAAGTGATCGTGCTGACGGGCCATTTTTAGCGGTGAATTGTGCCGGTATACCCCAAGAGTTACTGGAGAGTGAGTTTTTCGGTCATGTTGCAGGCTCGTTTACCGGTGCCAAAAAAGCCCGCAAAGGGTTATTACAGGAAGCAAATGGTGGCAGTTTGTTACTGGATGAAATTGGTGAAATGCCAATGGCATTGCAGGCAAAATTATTACGCGCCTTACAGGATGGATCGATTCGTCCGGTGGGCCATGATACCGAAGAAAAAGTGGATGTCCGTATTATTGCGGCCACCCATCGGGATTTGAAACAAAAAGTTATTGAAGGCAGTTTTCGGGAAGATTTATTCTATCGACTGGAAACCTTTGCTTTGTCAGTGCCCCCTTTACGGGACCGTGAAGAGGATAGGGAAATTCTGGCACAGCAGTTTTTACAACAACTGGTGGTTGCTCAGGGACGTAACATTCAGGGGTTCAGCGATAAAGCATTGGACATTATTCGTGACTATGCCTTTCCGGGCAATGTCAGGGAGCTACAGAATGTCGTAGAAAGAGCGTTTGCCTTTTGCAACGAAGACTGGGTGCAACCGCAGCATTTACCCTCTCGTTTACTGGAAAATCAACCGTCAAAACTGGCGATGGCAAGCCCTGAAATGGATAGGCAAAATGATGAGTTATTGGCCGGTGTCGTATTGCCAACCCTGGAGCAGTTACAAAAACGTTATGTAAATATGGTTTTAAAAGAGGTGGACGGTAATAAACGTCGCGCCGCTGCGTTACTGGGAATCGGTCGTCGTACGTTGTATCGCTGGCTGGATGAAGAAACCGATGAGGCCGAAGATACTGCTTAATTCCTCGAAATATAACCCCATTTATCACGAATTTTTATTGCCGCCAAACCTTCATTAAACGGTTGAGCATGTTCAAATTGTGGTTCGATAACCACTTCACCCTGCCGGTTAATATAACCATACTGCCGATAATTATAGGTTATCACCGCCAGACCATCCGAAAATGAATATGCCCAGACATATTCCGGTTCAATTTCAATCTGGCCTTCGGTATTGATATAGCCAACCTTGGCGTTTTTCTCCACACGGGCTAACCCTTCGCGGAAATTCCAGGCATCATCAAAATACGGCTTGACTACTATTTCTCCACTGGAATCAATAAAACCGTATAGCCCATTTTGTTTGATTACCGCAAAACCCTCACCAAATGCTTTGGCTTGATCAAATTGAGGACGTATCAGCCAATCCCCTTTTTTATCGATGTAGCCCCACTTACCCTCAACAAATACAGCAGCATAACCCTCGCGAAATACCCGGCTCTGGGCAAATGCTGGCTTGATTAACCGTTTTCCCTCGGCATCAATATATCCCCATTCTTCATCCACTCTAACGGCCGCTCGTTGTTCGCTGAAGATCTGAATTTCATCAAACTGCGCCTTAATGACTTCTTCTCCCTCAGTATTAAGATAGCCCCATTGATCATTGACTTTGAAACCCGCCAGACCTTCTGAGAAAACGCCCACCTTGTCATATTTGGCCGGAACTACTTGCTGACCAGAAGTATTTAAAAAGCCCCACATTCCATCCTTGATAAAAGCAGCATATCCCTCTTTAAAAGATTGTATTTTTGGGTAGGTGGGCTGCAGTATTATTTTTCCATTTCGATCTACAATGCCCCATAGATTATCTTTACGATAGGCGGTGACGCCGCTGTCCAAATCATTGATTTCATCGGCGGTGAACAGAATGTCGCCATCAGGATTGATCATGGCAAATTGTGCTATGCCCTGATTGGCAATCATTACTGCCGCTCGGTCATTTTTAAAACTGCCGGCATCATCAAAAATAAGATCAATCTTCAGATTTTCTACATAAGCCATGGTAGGCTGAACAGCATGACTGGTAGAGACGCCGGTGAATGTCAGCGCTGACAGAATATATCCCAATGTTTTACATAACGTTCTATTCATAACCTCACCCACTTTTTGGGAGTTATTCCCATGATAAGTCTGTTCTTGTTCGGGTGAAAAGGTTGTGAAAATAAACTGTTAGGAGAACACCCCTAAGACCCCACTGCAGCTAAAGCGATAGTGAATCAACAATGCTGATGGAGTATGTATGGAAAAGGATGAAGATACCTATATAGCGCTGAAAATGATGGCAGAAACGATTGATCTGAGTTCACGAAATGATAACGACGAGATTATCGGTCTGGAATACTATGTTAATTTCAATGTGTTGACTGACGATGAGCTGACCGAACTGATTCAGCTTTGGGATCAAAAATTAACGACCTGCCAAAAAGAAAAACTGGCATCGCAATTTACTGTAATCCAAGTGTTTGGCTTAATTGGACTGGCGATGCTGATTGCCTGGTTATCGGGTGGGATTGCCGGCGCGATTGCCAGTATGATTGGTGTTGTCGGTATGATTGCGATGATTGAAGATAAGCGGGTAAAAAAAGCGAAGCGTAACTTGAAAGATGCAGAGAAAGTCTGCAACAAGCTTCATTCTTATGCTCGTTAGTCTGTTCTGAGGAACCTCCGTCTCGCTAAGTCAGTCTGGTTAAGCTATTAACTTAAGGAATGTTTGCGTGCTTCGCCAGTTTATTCAAAGTTTATTAGGCAGTCTCTCGGCGCTCTCATTAAGTGCATGTTCACCGGTAACCGTATTAAACGCCATGGTGCCGGAATCAGGATATCAACATCGAGCAGATCTGATTTATGGTGACCATCCGCGCCTGAAACTGGATATCTATCAGCCTGTGAATTCAACAGTAACCACGAAACCAGCAACGGTTATTTTCTTTTATGGTGGCGGCTGGGAAACAGGCGATAAAGCGGATTATAAATTTGTCGCAGAAGCCCTGACTTCACAGGGTGTCATCGTGGTGATTCCCGATTACCGAGTCTACCCTGAAGTCGTATTTCCTCAATTTATCGAAGATGCTGCTCAATCAGTGGGCTGGACCAAACAGCATATTGCAGAGTTTGGCGGTGATCCGGAAAAGCTGTTTATTGCCGGACACTCTGCCGGAGCACATATTGCTGCCATGTTGTCGGTGAATCCGCTTTATTTGCAGCAGGTTGATATGCAGCCACAGCAGTTGCAGGGAATGATTGGTTTAGCTGGACCCTATGATTTCCTGCCACTGAAAAGTGACACGTTAAAACAAATTTTTGGCGATGAAAGCAGCCAGTGGCAAAGTCAGCCAGTGAATTTTGTCACCAACGATCACCCTCCGATGTTATTACTGGTTGGCACTGATGATCGTACTGTACTACCACGTAACAGTTATCGACTGGCAGATAAACTCAAGCAGCATGGTAATTCAGTAAAATTGGTGGAGTTTGATGGTTACGGCCATGTGGCTATGGTTGCCAAGCTGGCAAAACCTTTGCGTGGACAAGGTGCTTTACTCGCTCCAATCACAACATTTATTGAAAAGTATCAGGATTAGCTTAACTGCAGGATGAGTTGTTGTCCCAGTGCCTCTGCACTGCTGAAAGCCGACTCGACTCGACCCTGAATGCACCAGTCACCGCAAGCCGCCAGTTTTAAAGTGTTATCCAGATAAAATTGTTGACCAGTTTGAGCAGGAATATTAGCGAAGCCCCAGCGCTTTAAATCGATATGACTGACTTTACCAGTATCCAGTCCACTGACGCGCTGCACTTCATCAAGCATTTGTTGTTTGATTCGCTCATCCTCGACGGCCAGGTTTTCTTCTGCCCAAATATTATTGGCTTGTATCACCATTGAAAACTCACCGGAGCGAGAAGGTTTGGAGCTATTAACCGACATCCAGCTTATTTTTGCATCTCGTACTAACGCGGCTTGCCAGTCGAGAGCGGGGGCATCATTAAAACCCAGCATTAACGCGTAACAGGCCAGCATTTTTGTATGCTCAATAGAATGATGGCTGGCAAACTCCTTGGGTAAAAGATCGGCGGTCTGGCTCGCTGGCAGACAGCTGATCACCCAATCAAAATCATCCGCGATTTGCGTCCCTTGGTGCAATAAGCACCATTTCCCATTCTGTTGCATAAGATGGGTGATTTGCTGATTAAACTGAATATCCAAGGGGGCAGCGAGCGCCTGAGCAAACGCCTGCATATCAGGACTGCCGACAAAATGTGGATAGTCTGCATTCCACTGGCGTTCTACTACTTTTTCAGCGCCGGCAAATTCTGCGAAATGTGCATCCCAGCGTTCTATCACCTGCTTTTTGATTAATGGCTGAATAAATTCAGCAAAACGTGGTGTTTTAACCGTAAAAAATTGGGCACCATGATCAAACTGAAATAAGCCCGCGGTACGTGATGCCAATCTGCCGCCAGCACGTTGCGCTTTTTCGAACAAATGAATGTCCGCGTAGGGTTTAAGTTGATGAGCCAGTGTGAGGCCAGCCAATCCGCTGCCAATAATTGCAATTTTGCTCATGTGAGTCCGAGGCGGTAATGAATTTGGCAATCAGACCAGAGTGGTTAAGAAGAGGTTTCTGACAGGCGAAAAAAAACCCCAGTCCGAAGACTGAGGTTTCTTATTTCTTTATAACTGCGTATTAACGGTTGCAGATATACATTGTTACTTCGAAACCGAAACGCATGTCTGAATATTCTGGTTTAGTCCACATAATCATTCTCCTCAAATTTGATATCAGCGTTTGCTGACTTAGGTATAGATTAACGTGTTCAAACAACTAAAACCTCAGTGATACACCCGAAGGGACTCAGGATTTTCCTGATTAATCACTTACCGGGGTGCGCATAGTGACAAACTCTTCCGCTGCAGTTGGATGAATGCCAATCGTTGCATCAAAATCTGTTTTGGTTGCCCCGCATTTAATCGCAATGGCTATGCCCTGCATAATTTCCCCTGCTGAGTCTCCCACCATGTGTGCTCCTAACACTCTATCACTATCACCGTCGACCAGTAACTTCATTAAAGTGCGTTCCTGCGAGCCACCCAAGGTATGTTTCATCGCGCGAAAGTTTGAGCGATATTTCAATACATTTGAATATTCCTTACGTGCCTGTTCTTCAGTCATACCGACAGTACCGATATTCGGCTGACAAAACACTGTGGTGGCAATATTGCTGTAATCCACTTTACAAGGTTGCTTATCAAACAGATAGCCAGCCAATGCCATACCCTCGGCTAATGCTACAGGTGTTAGTTCCATACCACCTGTTACATCGCCCAGGGCGTAAATACTGGGTTCAGACGTCTGAAAGGTTTTATTAACCTCGATATGTCCACTTTTACCAAGCTTGATATCAACATTTTCCAGTCCCAATCCGTCCAAGTGTGGTTTCCTGCCGGTGGCAAATAACACGGTATCAACCGTTAAATGATGACCATCCGACATGGTTAAATATAAACTGTCATCTTTTTGTTTCTTAATTGATGTCACTTCGGTATTAAAGTGAATATGCACACCATTTTGTTGAATCTGCTCTGCAGCAAATTCAGCCGTCTCTTTATCAAAACCATTCAGTAATCCGCCACCACGGACAATTTGAGTGACTTGAGCACCCAAGCCATGAAAAATACCGGCAAACTCCACGGCGATATACCCCCCGCCCACAACCGCCAGGCGTTTAGGGAATTCTGCCAAATCAAAAATTCCATTGGAATCCACTGCATGGGTTTTACCGGGTATATCCGGGATAAATGGCCAGCCGCCCGTAGCAATTAAAATTCGTTCTGTGGTGAATTTCTTACCATTTACTTCCACCGTATGGGCATCAATTATTTTGCCTCTGCCATCGATTATCTCAACACCGGCACGATCCAGAATGCCTTCATAGACACCATTCAAACGACTGATTTCATCTGTTTTGTTATCACGTAACGTCGCCCAGTCAAAAGCCGGTTTACTGACTTGCCAGCCAAAGCCTTTGGCATCGTTGAAATGGGCTGAATATTCAGAAGCATAAACATAAAGTTTTTTAGGTACACAACCGACATTTACACAAGTTCCGCCCAGATAACGATCTTCGCATACTGCGACTTTTGCACCATATGATGCCGCCATGCGGCTGGCTCGAACGCCACCTGACCCGGCACCAATAACAAATAAATCGTAATCGTATTGCATCTAAAAAACTCCTGTCTGCCATTTAACTTTACAAAAAAATACCGGACCTGAATGGCCACAGGTCCGGTGTAATGCGGCTAATACAGCATTATTGTTTATTCAAATAATCCAGCATGGTATCCACGCCGCTGACTTCAAACGGGTCATCAGGGCAATTATCCATCTTGCCTGGCTCAGCAAAAAGTTTTTTCACTTCACCATCCACCACATGCATTGAGTAACGCCATGAACGCTCACCAAAGCCCAGGTTTTCTTTTTTCACCAGCATGTTCATGCCACGGGTAAATTCACCATTACCATCCGGCAGCAATTTGACTTTTTTCACGTCCTGACGCTTGCCCCATTGGAACATGGTGAAAGCATCATTTACAGACAGGCAATAAACTTCATCAATGCCTTTTGCTTTCAGCTCATCATAGTGTTCTTCATAACCTGGCAAGTGGGTACTTGAACAGGTTGGAGTAAACGCACCAGGCAATGCAAATACGATGACGTTTTTACCTTTGAAAATTTCATCGGTGGTAACATCCTGCCAACGGAATGGGTTATCGCCACCAATGCTTTCATCTCTTACACGGGTTTTAAAAACGACATTAGGTACTCGTTGAGTCATGTTGTTAATCTCCTTTTTGGGTAGTTGTTTCCTGAACATTTATTCAGTTATGAGCAGTGTAGCGGAACAATAATGATTAATAAAACAACTTATTCCGGTTTTATTAATCGGTAAAAGCGATTAATCTTGGGTCTGACTATTGATATCAATCGCCATATTCAATTGTTGTCCACTACGCTTATTTCTATACATTGCTTCGTCAGCCAGCGTGTAAAGCTGTTGTAAATCGTAATCGCTTAATGATTTTGTGGTCGTGATACCAAAGCTGTAATGTAAGCGAATATCACTATGGATGGACTGATTGTAGGAGTCTACCGTGTTGGATAGCCGCTGCAGAATGGCGGTTTGATCGGTATCGTTCTGATTGACCATCAACACAACAAATTCATCTCCTCCAATACGACCGATTAAATCCGAATCACGAAAAGTGCTATTTAATAACGTTGAGAATTGCAGTAAGGCATTATCGCCAGCCTGATGACCATGGCCATCATTGATTTGTTTGAAGTTGTCCAGATCAAAATAGATCAGCGACGCTTCACAGTCCTGATTACGGCACATTTGCAGAATATGATTGGCCCTGAATTCGAAGCCTCTTCTATTGAGCAAGCCCGTTAAATGATCTTCACACAGCAGCTGATTGGTGGCGATTTCTTCTTCTACCATTAACGCCAGTTCACCTAATAATCGGGAATCCCGTTCACTGATATAACGTGGTTTATGATCAATCAGGCATAACGCACCCAATTTTTCACCACCGGGGGCTCGGAATGGAAAACCGGCATAAAACCTTATATGAGGCTTATTCACCACCAAAGGATTATCATTGAAACGAATATCAAGGGTTGCATCGTTCACGATAAAACTTTTTTCCTGCTCGATCGTATAATTGCAAAAAGCCTGTTCTCGAGGGGTTTCAGACGTATCTAATCCAACTTTTGATTTAAACCACTGTCTTTCGTCATCCAGTAAGGTAATCAGCGCGATCGGTACATCGAACATGCGTTTTGCTAAACGGGTAATTCGATCAAATCGCTGTTCAGCAGGTGTGTCCATAATTTTCAAGGATTCAAGCGCTTTAAGTCGCTGTTGTTCCAGTGCCAGTTTGCGCTGTTGTAGCCATTGGCCAATCTGATCGGCGGGGACCGGCCTGCCAATAAAAAATCCCTGGGCTTTATCGCAACCTTGCTTTTGCAGAAACTGTAGCGTGGCATAGTCTTCAATGCCTTCAGCAATTACTTTCATATCCAGGCTGTGGGCCAATTCGATGATCGCCTGAATGACCAGTCTTGATTCTCGTGACTGTTGTGCCGTCATCACAAACGATTTATCGACTTTTACTTCGGAGAACGGCATCCGTACCAGTTGCAACATCGACGAAAAACCCGTTCCAAAGTCATCAATGGACAGTTGAAATCCCTTCATCCTTAACCGGGTCAGAATATCCAGAGATGCAACGGGATCATCCATTGCGCCGGTCTCGGTGAGTTCAAGCATGATGGTGTGAAGTTTTACGTCATGAGAGTCACACAATGCTTCAATCTGATTAAACAGCGTCAGATTGCGGAGTGATAAAGCAGAAATATTGATGGAGCAAAGAAGTTGATGGGACTGAGGGGTGCCCGGATTTATTCGTTGTTGCTGGCAAAACTGTCTAAACCACGGTAAAGCCTGTTCGAAAACCAGAATGGTTAAATCATCAATCAGATTATTTTGCTCGGCAATGGCAATAAAGACATCCGGAGCAATAAATCCAGAATTCCTTATGACTCCACCTTGCTAGCGCCTCAAAACCCACTAATTCACCGCTGGTGCAGTCTACTTTGGGTTGATACGCCAACGTAATTTCCCGGTTGGTAATTGCCTGAGCAACATCTGTGGCTGTAATGGCTGGGACACTGGAAGATGATTGCAGCTGTTGGCCATCAAGCAAATCAATCGCATTAAGTGATGGCAAGTCAATCATTTCACGGAAAGCTTTTGGATTAAAGGGTTTCGGTAAAATTCCGACAATGTTCAATCCATGTGCTGCCGCTGACCGGGCGGCGGCCTGTAAAACCTGATGGCCAACCCCGCTGGTAATAATGATTTTGGCAGTGACCAGTTGCTCCCCCAATGCCCCCAGAACTTCTACCCCATCCATATCGGGCATAATCAGGTCTAATGCAATATGAGTAGGCTGCCACTCATTCAGTAAATTGAAAAAATTAATTGCATTGGTGGTCACTTTCACTGACATACCAGCGTATTCGGCAACATTGCGGATGGTCTCTCCGGTCAGTTGGTCGTCATCCAGTATCAACAGTTTATGATCCGACATCTATTAATCTCTCAGGTCTTGTAGGTCAGCATTTGTGCGACTCTGTTCAAAAGTGCTGCACGATGATATGGCTTATTCAAAATAGGAATACTGCCATTCTGTTTTTCTTCGTCGGTCAGTGCTTTCTCCGTATAGCCCGAGGTATAGAGCACGGGAAGTGTTTGTCGAAGTTGTTTTGCCTGTTTTGCCAGCTCATGTCCGCTAATACCGCCGGGCATCAGTACATCGGTGAACAGTAAATCAATTTGCTGTGCCGACGCAAGCCAGTTTAAAGCCTGATGCCCATCAGCTGCTGCAAGCACCTGATAACCCGCATCCCGCAGCTGTGAAATAGCATAATGTCTGACCAGATCATTGTCTTCTACAACCAGAATGGTTTGTTTGGAGTGTTGTACTGTTGTCGGAGAATCAATCTCCTGCAGGACAGGTGCTGGCGACACCATCTCATTATGAGGAAGAAATAACTGGAATCGTGTTCCCCTCCCGGGCTCAGACTGTACCTGGATGTGACCGCCGGACTGTTTGATAAAGCCAAATACCATGCTTAATCCCAAACCACTGCCTTTTCCTGCTGGCTTAGTGGTGAAAAAAGGTTCAAATACCTTATCCAGCAAATCCTGGGAAATTCCTTCCCCATTATCCATTACATCAATTTTGACGTATTCGCCTGCCTTAAGTTCGTTCGCTGAGGTTTGTTGATCCGTGGGAAGATTAAATCGCTCTGTGCTGATCATTAGTTTGCCACCCTCAGGCATGGCGTCTCGAGCATTAATGGTCAGATTTAATAAACTACTCTCCAGTTGAACGGGATCAATCATGACGGGCCAGATATCGCTATTAAGATTGAGATCCAACTCGTATTTTTGCCCTAATGAGCTTCGTAATAAAGCCTCAATATTACGTATTAACATATTGATATTAACGGCTTCGGGCGAGAGTGGCTGGCGTCTGGCAAAAGCCAGTAGATTACTGGTCAAACGTGCGCCTCGATCCGCTGCACTGCTGATAAGTTTTGCCAGAGGCTGTAAAGCGGGTTTATCGGCCAGCTCATCGATTAATATTTCGGTATTCCCGGTAATAACGGTCAATAAGTTATTAAAATCATGGGCAATACCACCGGTTAATTGCCCAATGGCTTCCATCCGCTGCGCCAGTTGTAACTGTTTCTGTAAATGCCTTTCTTCAGTTATATCGCGCTCAACGGATACCCAATGGGTATACCAGCCTGCGGTCAGGCCAATGGGAACACTATTCAGCTCCAGCACAATTTCACGACCACTTTTATGATACTGGGTTAATTGAGCACGAAATGGCTGCCAGGTGCTGTAAGCCGCTTTAATTTTTTGAAGTTCATTTTTTTCGGTTTTCGGGCCATGCAAAATTTTCAGGCTTTTACCGATCACTTCCTGACGGCTGTAACCGGTTATACGTTCAAACGCGTTGTTCACAAAAACGATATTTGCCTTTTCTTGGGCAAAACGTGAAGCTTCAGTAATAATCACTACATCATTAAGCTGTGATACCGCACTTCGTAACAACTTCAGTTCTTCTGCTTCCCGGCGTTGTCGAGTAATGTCCCGCAGATAAACGGTAAGCCCTTTGGTTGAGGGGTATATCCTGATATCCAGCCATAACTGTTTTGCTTCGTACAGATGCTCAAAGGACATCACCTGTTGCTGCATTAGTGCCAATGACAATTTTTTTACCAGCGAGCCACTGGGATCAATATCAGTATTTTCGATACCTTTTTTATCCAGCAGTTGTGAATGGGGAATATTAAATAAAGCTACCGCCTGATTATTTACATAGTTAAACCGTAAATCAGTACTTAAGGTGAAAAAGGCATCGGTGATACTGTCCAGAGTATTCTGCAACTGCTGTGATAAGGCCTCACTCTGTTGTTGCAACAGTTTGGTTTGATGGATATTAATGCTCGAACCGTACCACTTTACGACTTTTCCCTGTTCGTTGCGGATGGCACTGGCTTGAGCCAGAAACCAAATATATTCATTATCAAACCGCCGTAACCGGAACTCATCAGAGTAGGCGACCCCTGTTCTCATTGAATGAGACCAGCGTTCACGCGCAGCAGTTTGATCATCGGGGTGCACCAGTTCAAACCAGTTGTGAAGTATATCGGGTTCTGGTTTGCCAAAAAATTCAACGGCAAAACGGGTAACAGAGTCAAGCATCCCTTCAGCAGTCACCGTCCACATAAACTGGAGCGTTGTTTCAGCCATATAGTGAGAACGCCGCTGTTCTTCGATCAGATTGGCTTCTACCAGTTTACGATCATGCACATCCTGAATGACGCCCTGCACATGCGAAGGGAATTGCTGGTCTGGATAGGCCATTATTCTTAGCCGTCTAGGATTGTTCTGATGGGTGAGTGTGAATTCACCATCCATCGCATGTTTAGTGTTCAGCGTGGCATTTATTACCTGATTCAACGCTGCTTGTTGATTATCCGTAAACAAGGAAACAAATTGCTTTTGTGAGAGCTGGCTGGGGTATTTTTGATTTAACAGCATGGCTGCTTCAGGGCTTAGTTGGATGAGTCCTGTTTTATCCAGCTGCCAATAACCCAGTTTAGCGATGTCTGCAGCAAGTTTGAGCTGTTGTTGATTTTTAGTCTGTTGCTGGTGTGAGCGAATGGTATAGCTGCTAAGCAGAAAAATCGCCATTAATGCGAATGTCGCCAATGTCCGATTTGCGACAAACTGAGTTTGTAAAATGGCCTGCTGGCCCTCCGGCATGATCAATATGCCAGACCAGACGAATAACAAACTGATCAAAAACGTTATGCTTAATCGACGAAGACTGCCGCCAGCACTAGCCAGCATAAGGATAGGGGTATATAGAATACCGTGCGCAAAACCCGGGACCGTTAAACGGTCTGCCAAAAACACCAGAATCAGCAATAGAAAAAGCAGTCCATCAAATATCGAACTGTTTAAAAAACGGCTTAGGCTCTGACTCATATATAGATGACTCCAGTCATCCAGCTCTGGGTGACGAAAAAGCAATGAACCTACGAATATACGTTATTAAAAATTAACGTCACATGTTTTAGGATTTGTTTATATTTATTGCTGCCTTGTTAGGCGAAAAAATAGTCTCAAGCAGTGGTGGATATGAAAGATAAACAAGCCCTAGCATTGAGTATACAAAAATGTAATAGCCAGGCTTTATTAACTTAACGCAGAATAACTTATGAAAAGATTTTTTCTTCGGTAACAATTCTATCCATCGGCACATCATGCGGTTGAGCATTGATGTTGTCGAGTAACATCCACTGAAAACCAATGCCAATACTGAACGGTTTAACAGGACTGGCAAGAGTACGATCATAAAAACCACCCCCATTGCCCAAGCGATGTAAATCACTATCAAATCCCACCAGTGGAATGATCAGCACATCAGGCTTTACGATGGGTGTGTTTTGAGGCACCGGAATATCCCAAATTTCAGCCTGCATAATGGATTCCGGACGCCATTGCCGAAATTGTAAAGCTTCTTTAGGGCCAATAATCTTCGGCAAGGCGGCTTGCCAACCTTGCTCGATAAGGCCGCAAATGAAATCCCGGCAATCTATTTCACCGCGTACCGGCCAGTAAAAACCAATAGTGCCCTTGGGCAAGGGATCCAGTATGGTCTGTAATTTATCAAATAAAGCTACCTGATGAATCAGGCGAAGATCATTTGCAGTGTCTAAACGCTGTTGCGTTAACCGATAGCGTTGTTCATTGCGCCACTCTTGCCAGGTAGTCATGCAGATTCCGGTATTTCCAGTAATTCTTGCAGACGGTCCTTATTGAATACCACATCGGCTAGTGTGTAATCGTCCAGTACGTTCAGGAAGGCGGCCTGGGCTTTATGCAGAGCATTTCTCAATATGCAGGCAGGTTGAATAGGACAGGCGATTTCATCACCGAAACAGGGAAGTAATTGCAGGTTTTCAGTTTTCCGGACCAGTTTTCCTATACCGATATCATTGATTGGTAAAGCCAGTTTCAAGCCACCCCCACGACCTCGATGGCTCACAATATAACCATGCTGAACCAGCGTTTGAGCGACTTTTGCAAGATGATTGGATGAAATGCCGAATCGTGTCGCCGCATCCTGAATGGTTGCAGCTTGCTTACCATGATGTATTGCCAGATAGACAAGTAATCGAAGCGCATAATCGGTATGCGTTGTCAGTTGCATTATTCGTTGACTCCTAAAAGATGGACCAATACTATGTGTTTTTAAATAGGTATGTAAAATGCCTGTTTAGCTAATAGGAGTTCGGCAATGAAGCCTGAAACTTTCGATATTATTCATCAAACCGTGCCTTTACTGGAGCAGCATGGCGAACAATTAGCAGACTGTTTTTACAAAAATATGTTCCGTAATAACCCGGAAGTAAACGTTTTTTTCAATCCAGCTCATCAACAATCAGGTGCCCAGCAACACGCTTTGGCTTCAGTCATCTGTGCCTATGCCCGGCATATTGATAACCCCGGCCAATTGCGACAAGCGCTTGAGGTTATTTTTCATAAACATGTTTCTCTGGGGATAAAACCTGAACATTACCCTATCGTAGGAAATAATTTGTTATTAACGCTTCGTGAAGTTCTTGGCGAAGCGGCAACGACTGAGGTGATTGAGAGCTGGACAGAGGCTTATGGTGTTTTAGCCGGTATTTTTATCGACAGAGAAGATGATTTATATCAGCAACAGCTGATCAAACATGGCTGGAATGGCTTTAAGGCTTTCACCCTGATTCGACGTCATTCAGAAAGCAGCAACATTACTTCTTTCTATCTGCGACCAACTGATAATAAGTCGTTAAAGGCTTATCTGCCGGGGCAATTTATTACGCTGAAAATTCAACTGGCCGACGGTAGCCAGGCGATGCGCAATTATAGTTTGTCTTCAGCTCCGAGAGAAGATCACTATCGAATCAGCGTCAAAAAACATGCCGGTGAGTTGCCAGATCATCCTGGCGGGGTAGTCTCCAACAGATTGCATGATAACGTGCAGGTAGGTGACCAGCTGCTGCTGGCACCCCCATTGGAAACTTTATATTAAGGATGCCCGAAGCAGTCAATTTGCCCTTGGTGTTTATTGCTGGTGGAGTGGGAATAACGCCTTTACTTGCCATGCTGCATTGGGGTTTGGCCCATGAACCAGATCGTTCATTTACACTGATACAGTTAGCTAAAAATAATGACGTTCTGCCATTTTATGAAGAACTCTCAGTACTAGCGCGTACCTACCCAAATTTTCAATGGCATATTCGTCTCAGCCAGTCTTCCGGTTCTCAATCACTGTATTTGCATGATAGTGAAGGCTATATAGACAAAGCGTTGCTGGATCTCCTGGTACCAGAGTCTGAGGCGAATTATTACCTGTGCGGGCCTGCCGCAATGATGCGAACCACAATGGCCATATTAAAAGAGCGTGGCGTTGATAGTTCATCAATAGCTGCCGAATTTTTCGGGCCTTCCCAATACTTAAGAGACTAAACCCAGGTATTTATTCCGTAGGTATCCGCTTAATGGTAACGAAGCCATTAAGCGGAATCATCAATCTAACCAAAGACATGACAAAGCAATGAAGCTATCCGACAGGCTGCAAAAGTGGCAGCAACGTTTATTACAAACTCACCCAAAACTTAAAGAAAAGCTAAATGCCAGTTTAGGAGCATTTACGGCAATCTGGCTGCTTATGACACTTTTCAGCCAATTACAAATGACGATGGAAATGGAGTTGCTGGTACTTGCATCAATGGGCGCCTCTACATTCTTATTATTTGTAGTGCCACATAGTCCAATGGCTCAACCCTGGCCGTTAATGGCGGGTCATTTAATCGCTGCTGTAATGGGAGTGAGTTGTAACTATTGGATAGCTGAGCCGGTGTTGGCAACTGCCATGGCGGTGGGCTTGGCGGTGTTTTTCATGCATTTTCTGCATGCCCTTCATCCGCCTGCAGCCGCGACAGCCATGATTGCGGTTATTGGCATGCCGGAGCACAGCAGTAATGCATGGTTTTTTGTTTATGCTGTTGTCACTATCAACGCAGGAAGCCTGCTTGTTTTGTCTTTACTGATTAATAATCTGTTGCCAGGACGCCACTATCCGCATCGTGATAACCATCATAAACACCACGATCAATTCATAAAACAGAAAGATAAAACCACGTTATTAAATGAAGAAGATTTTCATTGGGCGCTTTCCCAAATGGAGGCTGTCATTGATGTCTCAGAAACAGATCTGATAGATTTATATGAGTTTGCTTCAGAGCATGCAGAGAAAAGAAATTTAAACCAGAAAATGAAAAATTAATTTTATTCAGTTTGATTTAAGTTTGGTTTTGTAAAGTGGGCTCACCTTAATCGGAAAGGAGTACCAAAAATGAAAAAACTAAACAAAATGACTCTGGCAACTTTACTTGCTTCAGCCTTAACGTTTTCAACGGCAGCTGTTGTTGCAGATGATGATCCTGCCACTATGCAAATGAAAGCAGAAAAATTTGGCTTAATCAGCAGTGAAGAAGCTAAAAATATTGCGTTAACTGAAAAATCCGGCGTGGTTACAGATATCGAATTAGACAGTATTGATAACGGCGGCGGTTGGGAATACGAAGTTGAAGTTGTTCAGGAAGATGGCACTGAATGGGATATTGATGTTCATGCCAAAACCGGTGAACTTCGTAAGGTTGAACGTGATTGATAGTTAATTCTATCTTGGCGTAAAAAGCAGCGGCCCGTCTTTGACGGGCCGTTTTTTTATCTATAAAAAATATAATATAAAGTTAAAATTCAGTTTTAATTAATTTTACTTTTATATCTTTAGATTTTGTTAATAATAAAAGAGGTCAAAGATGAAAAGTTTAGTGATATTTTCGGTGGTTTCTATAATGAGTTTTCCCGTTTTGGCAGATGATTTACATGAGATCGAAACAAAAAGTGAACAACTGGGTTTGATTAGTATAGAGGAAGCAAAATCTATTGCGCTGGAAGCCAAGCCAGGCATCATTGATGATATTGACCTGGAGAACCGTGCATTTTTTGGTGGATGGGATTATGAAATGGAAGTGTTGGGTAAAGATGGCAAGGAATGGGATGTTTATATCAATGCAGAAACCGGTGAAGTCAGAAAAGTCAGTCGAGATTGGGACTTGTTCTAAAGCATTTTTTAGGGCTTGTTGATCTTTCATATCCTCCACTGCTGGCGGCTATTTTTCCGTCTTGTAGAACGAAAAAATAGCCCCAGCCCTGCGGGTTGTGACTGAAAAAGCGCCACTTATGTCCACGGATGGACAGGCCGCTATCGCTATCCCTGCTATCGCGGCATTTGGGCATCCTTGCCCATCATATGCCGGCGCGCCATTGAGGCGCGCGCCGGTCTGCGTGGCCTACATGGATGTAGGTCAGGGGCGTGAGCAGGATGCGGAAGCTTTGCTCGTTACTTATTTAGAATAACTACAAAAACGTCAGGACAAGCAATGTTCCAGACATTGCTTTTGCATACACTCCATCCATGGAGATAAACGTTTGTGAGCGCAAGCCCCTTCGGGGTGAGATACATGGATGTATCTCACAAAAGGCGCTCCTCGTGCCTTGATTGACGCTTTTTCAGCTCACAACAGAGGCGGAGATGAAAGATCAACAAGTCCTAGGGAATCCGCCGAGGCGAGTTCCTTATACAATTAATGGCAGTCGGACTTCCACTTTCAATCCGCCCATCGCAGAA
Organism: Methylophaga sp. F7; assembly: GCF_056863975.1. Lineage (NCBI taxonomy): Bacteria > Pseudomonadati > Pseudomonadota > Gammaproteobacteria > Thiotrichales > Piscirickettsiaceae > Methylophaga > Methylophaga sp. F7. The sequence goes on from NZ_CM166511.1 coordinate 234,682, forward strand.
CGACTGAACAACATTTCGCCACTATAACTTTCTACTATGTCAGACACAATGGCCAGCCCAAGCCCACTCCCAGGTACCGACTCATCAGCTCTGAAGCCTCGTTGTGGTAGTTGTGACAATTTACTTTCATCACAGCCCTGACCATCATCTTCAACCACAAAATAACAATAATGGTTTTGATAAACAGTAATATTGACGCGTTTACGACACCATTTACAGGCATTTTCCAGCAGATTACCCAGCATCTCTAGCAAATCTTCCCGATCACCAAAAAACTGTAAATCAGGTTCAATTTCCCAGTCGATAACGGGTGATTTATCTCGATAAAGTAACTGTAAGGTCCGGCTCAGCTCAGCAATCTCATGTTCCAGATCGACTTTTTGACCCGGCATCGGCGAACCTAGTAAACGGGCACGTTTTAATTCTCTTTCGATGGTTTGTCCCATATCCCGGCTGACCTGATGTAATGCTTTTTGCATATTCGGAAGCGTTTTCAGTTCGCTACTTTCAGCGGTTTGATTCAATAGCGTAAGACGTGTTTTTAGAGCATGTGCCAGATTACCTAATGCAGCACGTGAGCGTTGGGTTTTGCGAGTCATGGTCACCAATAAACGGTTCAGCTCTTGTATCATGGGCTGAATCTCTTCAGGCCCCTGAGTTTCAATTTTTTCCGTTTCACCTCTGCGTAATCTTGAGAGTTGTTGCTGGAGGCGTTGTAAAGGTTGTAATGCTTTGCCAACGATCAACCACTGAATTATCAGCAGAACAATCAGACCAATACCTGATACCAGTGAATACAGCATCTGAAAATGCGATATATCTTCATTCAGTTCACTGATATTTTGCCCCACCATAATGGTCAGGCTTTGTCCTTGCTTGAAATAGCCACGTTGCAGGCTGAACAGTCTTTCATCATTCGGTCCATCGATTAATGTTTGGCGTTTCTGTCCACTGGCAAGTTGTTCGATGGTTAATGATTCATCCCATAAAGATCGCGACTGTTTACAGATTTTTTCAGTACACACTACATAGTAATGACCAGAAAAAGGTCGTTGATACAAACTGCTGAGACGAAGCGAGCTTAGGTCGAAGGAACCGTCAGGATTAATTTCGACGCTAGCCAGCAGCCCTTCAGTCTCGCTTTCCAACCGTTCCAGGAGTTGTGTTTCGGTAACACGTTCAATGACCAGCGTTATAAGTGCCCATTGCAGCAAAATTAACAGGCTGAGAGTAAACGTCAGACCAATCGACAGTCGGCGTTTTAGTGAGCTCATGCCGATCCGAAAATATAGCCTTGCCCACGACGGGTTTGAATCAAATCTGTGCCTACCTTCTGGCGTAGTCGGTTGACATACACTTCAATAACATTGCTGTCTCTATCACTGTCATATTCATAGACATGTTCCGTCAGTCGGCTTTTCGAAATAACCTGGCCTGGATGCAACATAAAATAGCGTAACAGTCGGAATTCCGTCCCAGTTAAGTTAAAAAAACGGCCATCTTTTAATTTAACGGACTGGGCATCTTCATCAAGCAGTAATCCGGCGACCTGTAATGGTCCTCCACTGGTACCTGAACTACGTTTCAGCACCGCACTGATTCGAGCCAATAGTTCTTCTGTTTGAAACGGCTTAGCAACGTAATCATCAGCGCCGGCTTTAAAGCCCTGCACCTTTTCTTCCCAACTGCCTCTTGCTGTCAGGATAACCACGGGCACATGATTGTTGCGATGACGCCAGTTTTGCAAAACTTCCATCCCGGAACGTTTCGGTAAACCCAGATCCAGAACAATCAGATCATAGGGCTCAATATCGCCCAGGGCTTCAGCATCAATGCCATCGACAGACAAATCAACGGCATAACCTGCTTGTGATAATGCATTCTGTAGCGTTGGCCCCATCAGCACATCATCTTCAACCAGCAATATCCGCATGTTTAATCGTCCAGTTCGAGTTCGAGCAAGTCGCCATTTGTTGCGTCAAATTCAAGTTCCCAAACCCGTCCTTGATCATCCAGTATTTCAATTTCGTAGACCAGCAAACTGTCATCCCGCTCAAGCTCTGTATCAATAACTTCGCCTTTACGATAGTTATTGGCGGTTTCAAGAATGCTTTCTAATGGCAGAATCTTTCCGGATTCACGCAGCATTCGTGCTTCAGAATGACTGACATCATCAGCCATCACAGGGCTGGCGAGCAGCCCTAAAGTAAGCGTTAAGCCAATTAATTGCAGTACCGAAGAAAATGAACGTTGCATAATTATCCCAAAATAATCTTTATGATTAATCAAAATGGTAACGAAGAAGGCTTAATTGAAGCTTAATCGTTTTCGGCAAACATTAACTTAACCCTGTTGGAAACGTTTAATCATATCGCTCATGTGGTGTGATTGAGTTGAAAGACCATGGGCAGCGTTATCCGCTATCTCAGCACCATGTGTTACCTGAGCGGCACTTTCATTCACCTGCACGATATTTCGGTTTATATCCTCACTGACACTGCTCTGCTGTTCAACGGCCGTGGCGATTTGTGTATTTAATTCGTTGATATTACTGACTTCATTAGCGATGGTTTCCAGCGCCTGAATCGAGGCTTTAACATGAAGCTCACTGGTTTCGCTAGTCTCCTGGCTTTGCTCCATGACTATAACGGCCTGTTTGACCGCATCATTAAGCTTGCCGATTAAATCCTGAATTTGCTGGGTAGAGAGTTGTGTCTTGCTGGCCAGTGAGCGGACCTCTTCAGCAACGACAGCAAAACCACGCCCATGTTCTCCAGCCCGGGCTGCCTCGATGGCAGCATTCAATGCCAGTAAATTAGTTTGATCGGCAATACTGGTAATAACCTCAATGATCTGACCGATATTACGAGTGTCTTTATCCAGCTGCGCAACCACGGTGGAAATATTACCAATGGCTGTACTCAGATCACTTAACGAGTTTACTGCTTTAGAGGCACTATTGACCCCATTTTTGGAGAGTTCATCTGTTTCGTGTGCCTTGGTGGCAGCATAGGCGGCATTATTGGCTACTTCCTGAATACTGGCAGTCATTTCAGTCATTGCAGTGGCGACTTCTTCCATACGCATGGATTGCTGGCGGATAGCAGTTTGAATATCAGCCACTGAACGGGCGCTTTCATCCGCTTCATCTTCGATACTGGATGCAGAATCCCGGATCCGGCCCAGGGTCGTTCCAAGCCGGCCACGTAAGAATTCAGTGGGCAATTGAATTTGCCCAATCTCGTCTGAACGACCGGTATATATCAATGCCATCAGTGGATTATCTATCTCCTGTCGAGCCTTTTGTGCAGCTTGTTTTAACGGTGAAAATGCCCATACGGACAATATGAAAAATACCGAGAAGGCAATGATTAAAGCGGCGGTCATGGCATAAACAGGGGAGGTGCTCAATAATAAACCTGCTACAACAATAGCGCTCAACAAGGCCAGGGTATGCGCGAGCATAAAACGTGTTTTCAGGTCCATCCTTGCCAGGAAGCTGCCATCCCTAGCTGAACTGCCATTATTGATTCGTTGATAAACTCTTTCTGCTCTGTCAACGCGTTCTCTACTTGGTTTGGTGCGGACAGATTCATATCCAGTGACTTGTCCATTATCGATCATTGGGCTTACATAGCCATCGACCCAATAATGATCGCCATTCTTAGTACGATTTTTGATAATTCCCATCCAGTGATGATTGGACTTCATTGCTTTCCATAAATCATCAAATGCTGCCGGAGGCATTTCTGGATGTCGAATAACATTATGATTTTTGTTTAATAACTCATCGGATTCAAATCCACTGATTTTCTGAAAGGTGTTGTTAAAACTGGTAATGATTCCTTTGTGGCTGGTGGTAGAAATGATTTCTTCACCTTCGGGAAAGGTCACTTCGTTATTAGTTATTGGTAGGTTTTTTTTCATGATCTTGTCCTAGGTGATCTAATTCTATCTCTACGTTCATCATTTAATTACGAATGAACGTTTTTTTCATTTGTAGTGTTTATCGGCATTTGTATTGTCGACTTTAAGCGAACAGAGGTGAATAGTTATCTTTTTGATGTTTAAAATTTTAATTTCATTATCAGAGCTGGTAAAAGCTGAGAAATCAGTAATTCCCTTATACAAATCATTTTATTTTTAAGCTATGGTAAGGCTGTAAACCCGAAAGAGTAGAGGAGCAATACCGTCTATGACTGAATCCACTTCAAAGGCGTCTCGCATAAAGTTAAGCGAAGAACGGCAAAGTCAAACGCAAACGGTTTCCCCACCCGCCATTTTAAAAGAGGCAGCTGATCTCGCCGGTGTCAGTTTTAATGGTGATCAGCCCTGGGACATTCAGGTGTTTGATTCAAGAGTTTATCGGCGGATTTTAACGCAGGGTTCTCTGGGGTTTGGCGAAAGCTATATGGATAACATGTGGGAGAGCCATGAACTGGATGAGCTGTTTCACCGCTTACTTAAAGTTGATATCGAAAAACATCTGGGCGGTATCGCCAAATTCAGACTGTATTTTGAAATCTTTCGCCAGAACCTGTTCAATCGACAAACCAGCAAACGGGCTTATGAAGTAGGCAAAAAACATTACGACACCGGTAATGATATTTTTCAGGCGATGCTCGACCCCACAATGAGCTATTCCTGTGGGTACTGGGCAGAGGCGGATAATCTGGCCCAGGCCCAAACGCATAAGTTGGATTTGATTTGCAGAAAACTCATGCTTCAACCCGGTGAACGGGTGCTTGAAATTGGCTGTGGCTGGGGCAGTTTTGCTCAATATGCTGCAGAGAATTATGGCGTAGAAGTTCATGGCATTACGATCTCAAAAGAGCAACAAACCCTCGCCCAAGAGCGTTGTGCCGGTTTACCAGTGACGATTGAATTGATGGATTATCGGGATTTAGAAGGGCAATTCGACAAAATTGTGTCTATCGGTATGTTCGAACATGTTGGGCCCAAGAATTATCCGATCTATTTTGACAGTGCAATGAAACTGCTCAAACCGGAAGGACTGTTCCTACTGCACACCATTGGCATTCACGCCACGTCACTTAAAGTGGATCCATGGATTGATAAATACATCTTTCGCAATGGCAAATTACCTTCAGCAGCAGAACTGGCATCAGTCCTTAATAGCCGTTTTGTCATTGAGGACTGGCACAACTTCGGCACGGATTATGACAAAACACTGATGGCGTGGTGGGAAAACTTCGATAAAGCCTGGCCAGATTTATCCACCCATTATGATGAAAGGTTTTACCGTATGTGGAAGTATTATTTGCATAGCTGTGCCGGTTTCTTTCGCTCCAAACAAGGCCAGCTGTGGCAGCTCGTATTAAGTAAACAGGGCCGTGAAGGCGAGTACCGATCTTTAAGATAAGTGATATCGAAAATTTTTGTTTATTGATAAAAGCGATTAATGTTATTGATATTAGTTGTTTTACCGATTCATCTGTTTCGCCTATAGTCATTAAAAACTCACAAAGATGAGTTTTATTTAATGCCCTCAAGGAGGCGAACATGGCAGATAAACAAAAACTTACCACAATTGGTGGTGCACCGGTTGTAGATAACCAGAACAGCATGACAGCTGGCCCTCGTGGCCCGTTATTGATGCAGGATGTCTGGTTTCTGGAAAAAATGGCTCACTTTGATCGTGAGGTGATTCCAGAACGACGGATGCACGCTAAAGGTTCGGGTGCTTTTGGCACGTTTACAGTGACCAACGATATAACCCAATACACTCGTGCCAAAATTTTTGCTGAAGTGGGAAAACAAACGGAATTATTTGCCCGTTTCTCCACTGTTGCCGGTGAAAGAGGGGCGGCAGACGCAGAGCGTGATATTCGTGGCTTTGCCGTTAAGTTCTATACCGAAGAAGGTAACTGGGACATGGTCGGTAATAACACTCCGGTGTTTTTCTTGCGTGATCCGTTGAAGTTTCCAGATTTGAATCATGCCGTGAAACGGGATCCCAAGACCAATATGCGTAGCGCGCAGAACAACTGGGATTTCTGGACATTATTACCAGAAGCGTTACATCAGGTCACGATTGTGATGAGTGATCGCGGTCTGCCGAAAAGTTACCGGCATATGCATGGCTTTGGCAGTCATACCTATAGCTTTATCAATGCCAATAACGAGCGCTTTTGGGTGAAATTTCATTTCAAATGCATGCAGGGTATTGAAAACCTGACCGATGAAGAGGCGGCCAGAGTCGTCGGCGAAGATCGTGAAAGTCATCAAAAGGATTTATTTGAAGCAATTGATCGCGCTGATTATCCTCGCTGGGAATTGAAAGTGCAGGTCATGCCTGAAAAAGATGCGGATACCTATCACGTTCATCCGTTTGATCTAACGAAAGTCTGGCCCCATAAAGATTATCCGCTGATCGATGTTGGTGTAATGGAGCTTAATCGTAATCCAGAAAACTACCATGCAGACGTAGAGCAATCAGCGTTTACACCGGCTAACGTTGTGCCTGGAATTAGCTTTTCGCCAGATAAAATGTTGCATGGACGGTTGTTTTCTTATGGTGACGCCCATAGATATAGGTTAGGGGTTAATCATCATCAGATACCGGTGAATACGCCTAGATGTCCTTATCACAGTTATCATCGCGATGGGGCAATGCGAGTTGATGGCAATTACGGAAGTACTAAAGGCTATGAACCTAATAGCTATGGAGAATGGCAGGAACAACCTGATTTCAGTGAACCACCATTAGCCATCAATGGTGCTGCAGATCATTGGAACTTTAGGGAAGATGATGATGACTACTATTCACAACCCGGTAACTTGTTCCGTTTGATGACGCCAGAGAAACAGCAAGTGCTGTTTGAAAATACTGCTCGGGCAATTGATGGTGCTGATGACGAAGTTAAGAAACGTCATATTCGCAATTGTCTGAAAGCAGATCCTGCCTACGGTAAAGGTGTGGCGGATGCGATTGGTATTTCGCTGAACGATGTGAACTAAACAAATATGGATCATGGTCGCCGTGATATCACGGCAGACTTCGAATTTTATCAGGAGGTAAATTTATGAGTTCGATTGATATTGGTATTAATAAGAAAGACAGAGAAAAGGTCGCCGAAGGTTTGAAAAAATTATTGGCAGACACTTACACCCTGTATTTGCAAACCCATAATTTCCATTGGAATGTCACGGGTCCACGCTTTCGTGACCTGCACTTGATGTTTGAAGAACACTACGTCGAGTTGGCTACAGCCGTCGATGATATTGCGGAACGAATCAGAACACTGGGTGTCTCAGCTCCAGGTACTTATAAAGCGTTTGCTGAATTAAGCTCCATCAAGGAAAAAGACGGTGTACCAGATGCGATGGAAATGACCGAAATTCTGACGCATAACCACGAATTAGTGGTGAAAACCTGCCGTGAAGTATTGAAATTGGCAGAAGCAGCAGATGACGAATCTTCGTCGGCATTAGCATCTGACCGTATGCGAATTCATGAAAAAACTGCCTGGATGTTACGGGCAATGACGCAGTAGCAAGTACTTTTTCTCTCTCAAATTTTAAGACCGCCCTCGGGCGGTCTCTTTTTGTCTGCAATATGGGATTCACACCTAAGGGATACTTTTAGAGGTGAGCACTATCATTTTGTCTATCTGCATATCTTCCATGCTGTAGGCAATGCCACCGGTGCCATGCCCTGAATGTTTCAGGCCGGCAAATGGCATCCAGTCAACCCGAAATGCAGTATGTTCATTAATCATCACAGCAGAAGCATCCAGTCTTTCTGCAACATACATGGCATTATCAATATTCTGGCTATAAACAGACGCCTGAAAGGCAAAATCCAGACTATTGGCCTCAGCAATCGCTTGATCCACATTCTGATAAGGATAGACACAGACCACCGGCCCGAAAATTTCGCTTTTGGAGACTTTGGCATCTGCTGGCGGATCAAATAATACAGTCGTGGCATAACAGTTATTTGCCATAGCTTCACCGCCGGATAATAATTTTGCGCCCTGGCTTACTGCTTCCTGTACCCAGTCATTTACCCTGGTCATTTCACTGTTACGAATTAAAGGACCGATTTCCGTTTGATCAGATAATGGGTCGCCAATCTGCATTTTATTGCCTGCCACTGCCAGTTTGTCAGCCAGCTCACGTGCAATCGAATGATGAGCAAAAATACGCTGAACTGACACACACACCTGACCGGCATGGTAAAAGCTGCCTTTGGCCAAACCAGGAATGGCTGCATCAATATCGGCTTTTTCATCGACGATTACCGGTGCTACGCCACCATGTTCCAATGCACAGCGGGTTCCAGCCGCCAGTTTGGAACGTAAATACCAGCCTACTTTGGCACTGCCGATAAACGTTAAAAAAGCGACCCGGTGATCGGTGGCGAGTTGCTCAGCAACCTGATGATTTTCGGTCAGTAAAGCCTGGCACCATTCAGCGGGTAAACCAGCCTGATGGAAGATTTTGACTAGACGGAAACAGGATAACGGAGTGTTTTCAGCCGGTTTGACAATTACCGGACATCCCGCAGCAATTGCCGGTCCCACCTGATGAGCAATCAGATTTAACGGGTGATTAAAGGCACTGATGGCAACCACCACACCAATTGGCTCTTTGTGCAGCATGGTTAAGCGATGCTGTGAAGCAGGATTAACACCCATCGGAACCGGATGCGACGTTTGATGACGCAAGGTGTCCATACAATGCCGAATACTATCAATACAACGCACCATTTCGACTTTGGAATCAATTAACGGCTTGCCGCCCTCTTCAGCAGCGCCTTTGGCCAGCTCATCAGATTGCTGCTGCATTAATTCAAGCGATTTTTCCAAAATCGCCAAACGCTGTGGAACAGAAAGCCATTTGCTTCTATCGGTAAATAAACTATTTGCAGTTTGCAGGGCGGTTTCGACGGCGTTGCTATCTGCCACATCAGCGGTAGCGATCAGCTGATCATTATATGGATTGGTCACATCAATCTGTGCCCGTTGTTTGGCTGCTACGCCGGGTAGGTTCAGGGCGAAGTGAGGTGCGCTAGACATAAAGCTTCCTTATAGAATGCAGATTTTTTGTTTCAACCCTTCATTAAGTATTGAGTGGTTGAGAGAATAATCAATGGCAACATCAATCAAATGTACGCCGGGGCTATTGAGTGATTCGCGCAGCATTTTATCGAACTCAATATAGCTGGATGGTCGATGTCCGATGGCACCATAGCTGTCAGCATATTTCACAAAGTCAGGGTTATCGAAATTCAGACCGAAGTCTTTAAATCCCATTCCCTGCTGTTTCCATTTGATCATGCCGTAGGCGTTATCATTAAGAATAATCACCACCAGATCCAGTTTCAGTCGAACCGCGGTTTCCATTTCCTGCGAATTCATCATAAACCCGCCATCACCACAGACCGCAACTACTTTACGATCGGGGTTTATCAGTTTGGCCAACATTGCTGTCGGTAAGCCGGCCCCCATTGTTGCCAGCGCGTTATCCAGTAGCAGTGTGTTGTTTTCATAACATTGATAATTCCGGGCAAACCAGATCTTGTAAAGCCCATTGTCCAGCGCCAGGATATCTTTTTCACCCAGCGCTGCACGAATGGTGGTGACTGCGCTTTGCGGTAAAATTGGAAAACGATCATCATCACTGTAAAGCCCCAGGCGTTGCTGAACTTCCTGTTTAACACGATAGAAATAGGAAAAATCCCAGTTTGACTGTGGTGACAGGGCATCTGATAAGCGATTAATTGACGTGGCAAGATCGCCGATGACATCCAGTTGTGGAAAATACACCGGATCGACTTCAGCCGGCTGGAAATTGATATGAATAACTGGTGCCCCACCATCTTTCATAAAGAAAGGAGGCTTTTCTACAACATCGTGGCCGACATTGATGATTAAATCTGCCCGTTCGATGGCGCAGTGCAGATAATCGGATTCGGATAATGCCGCTGTACCGAGATAACTATCATGACGCTCATCAATAACGCCTTTACCGAGCTGCGTATTAAAAAACGGAATCCCGGTTTTTTCGACAAAACGGGTTAACGCTTTGCTGGCACGTTTCCGGTTTGCCCCGGCACCAATCAATAACAGTGGCATATTGGCCTTGCGAATCATTTCCAGCGCATCTTTTATTGCCGTGTTATCAGCATCCGGACGGCGGATATTTTCGACTACATAAATTCTGTCCTGAACTTCTTCAGCAGCAATATCTTCCGGTAATTCGATATGCACGGCGCCGGGACGTTCCTGAACCGCCAGACGGCAGGCCTCCCGAACCACAGCACCAATCGTATTACCATGCACTAACTGCTTGGTGAACTTGGTGATAGGCCGCATCATGTTAACGATATCGACAATTTGAAAGAGTGCCTGTTTACTGGCCTTTATCGGTTTTTGGCCAGTAATGATCAACATCGGCATGCCACCCAATTGGGCATAAGCCGCGGGGGTGATGAGATTGGTCGCGCCAGGCCCCAGAGTTGACAGACATACACCGGGTTTGCCGGTTAAACGTCCATAATTAGCCGCCATAAATCCTGCGCCTTGCTCATGGCGGGTAATAATCAGTTTGATGGAGGAATGTTGTAGTGAATCAAGGAAATCGAGATTTTCTTCGCCAGGGATACCAAAAATATATTCGACCCCTTCGTTTTCTAACGCTTTAACCAGTAGATCAGATGTTTTCATGGAGTGTTCCTAGGTCCTCTGGGATGGCGGAGCAAACATTGCGTCGTTGCTTGGTTGTACCATAAATAATCAAGGCATCACAGCCCTTACTGAGTGAGGACAGCTATTTCTACCCTTCGGTTGCGTGCTCGACCTGATTCAGTGTCATTCTCTGTGATTGGACGTGTATCTGCATAGCCCTCAACACGAAAACGTTCGGCTTGATATTCTGGATAGCGAAGCAGTTCATGCACCACGGAAGTGGCACGTGAACCGGATAACTCCCAGTTGGAACGATATTGTGATGTACTCAATGGACGATCATCAGTATGCCCTGAAACGACCAGTGGATCCTCAATATTTGCCAGGGCATCTGCAATAGTCTTCAGAACAGGAACAAAGGCCGGTTTTATCGAGGCCAGACCGGAAGGAAAGGAGGCTTGCTCATCAATGGTGATGACCACCCGGTCCTCTCTCGTTTCAACCTGTAGCAGTCCTTCATCAATTTGTTCTTTTAAGGCTTCTTTGATTTCCCTCAGTTGCCGTTGTTGCTTGGCTTGCATGTATAAATTGAGATCAGAGGTTTCAAGAATAGGGTTATTAGGATCAGCATCCTGTCGGACCTCCTGAATGACCGTCATATCAGAAGGATTTGGAGAAAAGGTTTGCCTTATGATTGAAGTGCCTTTTGGGATGGGATCGGGTTCTTCGGGCTGCTCAACGCCAAAAGCGTTGTGCATGGATTGGGCAACCATTTTTAACCGCACAACATCCAGCTCTGACATGGATAAAAGTAACACAAAGAAACATAACAATAATGTCATCAAATCAGCAAAGATAGCGATATAAGCAGGAATAGCTTTACGTTTTACCATGCGATTCGAAGTACCCGGCGTTCGTTTTTGATTTGTCATTTGTCCGTTCACCAATTCATTCAGATCTTCATAATTGGCTGATGGAATTAGGACAGTATTTATTCGAGGTTTCATTGTTACCGTAACTGTATGATAAATCAAGATTTTGCCGTAGCAATAAGTGGCCTAATAGTAATCCTGTTGGTTAGAACAGGTTGTGACCTGTAACACATCGTTCGGCAATCATTTTTTTATCACATTGTTCCAGCTGTAATATATTGTATGTATTGGCTATTTCACGGATCGCAAATGCGTCCTTTTATCGCAACTAAACCGGTTTTCAACAGCATGATTGCCATAATCGCATTGCTGATTCTGGTTGCCGCAACTTATCTTGATTATGTTATTCAGGATCGGCATAAAAATGCTTTGCTGGCGGAAACTCAGCAGCACCTGAGTATTTTGCATAACAATCTGGTTACAAATTTACAGAACCATATTCAGATCGTACGTGGCCTGCCAGGCTTATTTGCCGTAAATCCTGACTTAACCCAGCAGCAATTTGCAATTGCCATGCAGCATTTGATTGGTGAACACACGCAACTGCGAAATATTGCTGCTGCCCCCGAAATGGTTATTCGTTATATGTACCCGATAGCAGGAAATGAACAGGCTATTGGTCTGAATTACCTTCAGGAGCCCACACAAAAAGATGCGGCTGAACGTGCGAGATTAAATCGAAAACTGGTACTGGCTGGTCCTCTTGAGCTTAAACAGGGTGGGATCGGATTGATTACTCGTATTCCGGTCTATCTTAACGATGAGAAAGGAGATGAATATTTTTGGGGCATTATTTCAGCCGTTATTGACGTTGAGGCCTTTTTTGAGGCCTCAGGCCTTAAGGATGAGACGTTACCAATTGATATAGCCATTCGGGGGAAGGATGGTCTTGGTTCCGCTGGCGAAGTATTTTTTGGTGACGCTTCCCTGTTTAAAGACCCGGTCTTAACCATGCCGCTGGCCTTACCGGACGGCTATTGGCTGCTGACAGGACAACCTGAAGGGGGCTGGAAAACCATTAACAATGATGTATGGCAATCCAGAATTCTGGTTTTTGTGGTTGCATTGGGGATTTTTGCTTTATTGACCGCTTTTGTACGCTTCATGTTTACAGCTTCTCTGGCCAATCTGAAGTTTCGTCAGGTAATAGACTCATCTCCCATCCCCTATATTATGGTGGCAAGGGATCGGAAAGTAAGTTTTATTAACCCTGTTTTTACCGAACTCTATGGCTACAGCACTGCCGATCTGCCTAGTCTTGCTATCTGGTGGAATAAAACCGATATCAATCAGGAATATTTGAGAAAAATAAATGCCTGGTGTGATTCGACCATTGATGCCAAGGCGTTACCCGAGCACTCTGTTGAGATCAAAGTTCACTGTAAAGATGGTACGCCGCGCGATGTGATGCTTTCAGTTTCACCGCTGGATGCGGCTGTGAACAGAGAGTTATTACTGGTGGTTTATGACTTAACCAGTCGTAAGCTGGCAGAACAGAAAATTCACTTTTCAGAGCAGATTTTCAGTCAGGCACATGAGGGAATTGTAGTAACCGATATCCAGGGGCGAATTTTGGAAGTTAACCCGGCTTTTACTGAAATTACCGGCTTCACCGCTCAGGATGCGTTGCAAAATACACCCGCCATAATGAAATCAGGCAAACATGATGATGTTTTCTTTGAGGAAATGTGGCGAAAGCTGGAAAATCACGGACATTGGCAAGGTGAAATCTGGAATCGGCATAAAGATGGACATTTGTATGCATTGCAACTGACCATCACGGCGATGACCAATCCTCAAGGCCTCAAGCAATATTACGCAGGCTTGTTTTCCGATATTACCCAATCAAAAACGCAGCAGGAAAAGCTTGAGCTAATGGCACATTACGATGTGCTGACTCACTTGCCAAACCGGGTATTATTTGCTGACAGATTCAGTCAGGCTGTGGCTCACAGTCAGCGTTTAGGTACTTGGTTAGGGATCTGTTTTCTGGATTTGGATGATTTCAAACCGGTCAATGATACCTATGGCCACAATGTGGGCGATTTATTACTGATTGAAGTGGCTGATCGGCTACGTGCCAGCGTCAGGGAGGAAGATACTATTTCCCGCTTTGGTGGTGACGAATTTGCTATTTTATTTCGTGATATCAATTCCTATGAGCAATGTGAGCAGCTACTCATCAGATTGCATCAGACTCTTGCAGAGCCTTATTGGATAGATAACAGGCGCATTACCATCAGTGCCTCCAGTGGCGTCGCCCTGTATCCAATGGATAATGTGGATTTGGATACCTTGCTGCGTCATGCCGACCAGGCGATGTATCAAGCAAAGATGACTGGGCGCAATAAGTCCAGATTATTCAACCCGGAACTAAACCAGCAGGTTATTCAAAAGCATCATGTTGTACAGCGGTTACGTGAGGCGTTGTTAAACGATGAATTTGTTCTGCATTATCAACCAGAAATAAATATGCGAACTGGAGAAATAATTGCAGTAGAGGCTTTGATTCGCTGGCAGCACCCGCAGCGTGGATTGTTGTTTCCTGGCGATTTTTTAACGGATATGGAAGGCTCTGAGCTCGAGTTTGAGCTGGGACTGTGGGTTATTGATTCAGCTTTGCAGCAATTACAGTACTGGCAGCAGGGTGGTTTGGATATCGTAGTGAGTGTCAATATTGCAGCAAATCATTTACATGCCAAAAACTTTATTCAGTCTTTACAGCAGATTTTAAATCGCTACCACGATATACGGCCAGCGTCATTACAGTTAGAAATTCTTGAGAGCAGTGCATTGGGTGATGTGACCACACTCAGTCGTATTATTGATGATTGCCGTGAGCGGGTAGGGGTTCTGATTGCACTTGATGATTTTGGCACCGGCTATTCCTCGCTAACCCATCTGCGGCATTTGGCGGCTAACTCAGTAAAAATTGACCAGAGCTTTGTGCGGGATATGTTAGAGGATGCCAGCGATTATAATATCGTAGATGGTGTGATTAGCCTGGCCAAAGCCTTTAACAGACAAGTGATTGCCGAAGGCGTCGAAACTGTCGAGCATGGTTTGATGCTGTTATCGATGGGCTGTGATCATGCACAGGGTTACCAGATTGCCCGACCTATGCCGGCTCAACATATTATGAACTGGTGTCAGGCGTATCAATTGCAGCCTGAGTGGAGAGAGTTTCACGACAATAACGTTTAACCAAATAGCCTTTGGTAGGCAAACAGCTAATATCCTGGTTAATACCCCCATTCATACTTCAACATAACTGAGCAAAGCTACTTTCCCCACCAACCATGCCATTATTGAATATTTGATTGCCAATACATAGCAATAGCCGAAATTTCTCCCAGAGCTAATTTTGCGACATCACGAAGAAAACTTTACCCATGATAAAGACGTGACTTATGCAAAAAAGGCATGATATGCATTAAATAATATGGCGAATAATGCTCTTCGTAAAAATAAGTACAATCATGATGACTATCTTATTCTTTATGGGTAACAATCTATTCAAATGCGTTTGAACAATAATCAGGATGAAATATGTCTCGAGATTTAACCAGATGGCTCTTGATTACATTAATGGTATTACCGGTTATCACTGCCTGTGCATCACGTACACAGAGTAATTACTATCGAGATGAAATTGGTGAGATCATGGCGGTTGAAGATGTCTGGATCATTTCATCTCGTATGGTCAGGATTGAAGGGCTCGGTGATAAACGTCCAGGTTGGGGCGCTGCGGTTGGTGCAACAGTTGCCGGAGCTTCTGCTTACGGAATTACCCAGGCGGATAATCCTGCAGGCGTAGCCATTACTATTGTGGCGCTGGTGGGCGGGGCATTGGCTGGCCAGTTCTTTGATGAAAAGATTAAGTCCCAGCTGGGTGTTGAATACATTCTGGATAAACCCGCGGGCAACAAAGTTGCTATTGTTCAGGCAGTCGAAAGTGCTGAAGAAATGTTACCCGCCAGAACCCCGGCATTATTAATACGTGGGAAAAGCGGTTACTATCGCGTCATTCCGCAGTAATTCTTTTTTGTTCAACTAACTTTAAACCGTTCAACTCGGATGTTTGAAACGGAAGATTTTTATGCCAGACCAAAGTTTTATCATTCAATCGAGAAAACAATGGAGCTCTGAACCGGCCTTTATAGCATCGATGGCAGCAGCAGCTGTTGGGCTTGGTAATCTATGGCGGTTTCCTTATATCGTGGGCGAAAATGGTGGTGGCGTATTTGTCATCGCTTATTTGCTGGCGTTATTTATCGTCGTGTTACCAATCATGATGCTCGAAGTGGCAGCCGGACGTCTTACCCATGGCAATACCGTTGCAACTTTCAGACAGGTGAATCGTCTGGGAAGCTATTACGGCTGGCTGGTTGTGACCATTACAATTGCTATTACCAGTTATTATCTCGTCATTACCGGTTGGACTCTGGGCTATGCTATTGATGCCAGCCGAGGAGAGTTAAGGGTATTTGATCAGTTTACCGAGGGCTATAACAGTTTTTGGTATTTTCTGGTCATTATTGGATTGGCCTCGATCGTCCTGATTAACGGTCTAAAATCAATTGAGCGATTGTCAAAATTTCTGATGCCGGTGCTACTGGCGGTAATGATTTTTTTAGTGGTAATGGCCAGTAAAACTTCCGGCTGGGAACAAACCATTAATTTTTTCTTCCAGTTTGACTGGAATAAAATAACCAGCGGCGAACTATGGGTTTTTGCTTTTGGCCAGGCTTTTTATACGCTGGCAATTGGCCAAGGCTATTTAATCACCTACGGCAGCTATATTCCGCGAAAAACTAACCTTCCAAGAGCGTGTATTATCGTTGCGGTCTTTCAGACATCAATTGCCTTGCTTGCTGCCTGGATGATCTTTCCATTTGTGTTCAGTCAGGGATTGTCTCCAGAAGAAGGTACCCAGTTGGCTTTTGCCACCATGCCTAAAGTGTTTGCAGAAATGTCAGCGGGATGGTTCTTTGGCATTGTTTTTTTTGTCTTGTTTTTTGCTGCAGCATTTACCTCAACGCTGGCAGGATTAAAGGTCGTTGTCTCCGCTTTTGCCGAAGAGTTCGGCATCACGAATGTTAAAGCGGTTATGCTGGTAGCATTAGTGATGTTGATTATCGGCTCGGCCTCGGCTCTGAGTTTTACTCCAATGAATTTACAGATAGCGGGTGAGCCCGTGCTCGACATGGTCGACAGGATTGCCGGCGGTAATATTATTATCCTGTCTGGCATCATTGGCGCCGCCTTGTTTTGCTGGTTTATCCCCCCAACTAAAATTCATTCGGTTCTGGGGACCAATTCACATTGGTGGGAGTGGCGAATATATCTGGTGGGCCGCTTCTTGCCAATATTCTTGCTAATCACTTTTCTCATGCAGTATTTCTGATCTTTAGCAGATTATTGATGAATAAGATCGTATTTATAACCACTTGGTGGTTAACCTGAGTAAATTTGAATCCAGCATTGCTATGCTACGCTTGATTGATAATCGATTATTGCAGGGAGCTCATTCTGAATATGCATGATAAAAAAATTATCCGCCACGAAGAAAACTGTTGGCGGTATGTTCAGGCTGATAGAGCCTCCGTGCTGGTGGATGGTGAAAATTACTTTAGCGCCTTGCATGCTGCCATTTCACAAGCTCAATCTGCTGTTTATATTCTTGCCTGGGATATTGATAGCCGACTGAGACTGGTGAGAGGTGAGACCCCTACGGATTTACCTGTTGAATTAGGAGATTTGATAAATGCCGTTCTTGAGCAAAAGCCTGAGCTAAATATTTATATCCTCAACTGGGACTGGGCAATGCTCTATACGCTTGAGCGCGAATGGTTACCCCTGTTTCGTCCCGGCTGGAAAAAGCAATCCCGTTTACATTATCAGCTTGATGGCGAGTGCCCATTTGGTGGTTCACAGCATCAAAAAGTCGTTGTAATTGACGATAAAATCGCTTTCTGCGGCGGTATCGATCCAGGTAAACATCGCTGGGATAGCAGTGAACATGCACCTGATGATAAACGTCGTATTGACCCTGATAATGAGCTCTACCCTCCATTCCATGATATGCAGATGATTGTCGATGGGGAAGCGGCAAAGAGTCTGGCGGAACTGTCGCGGGAACGATGGCAAAAAGCAACGGGTGAGCAGCTGGCTCCCCCTCCGCAAACCAGGATGATATTTGGCCTGAAGATATCAAGGTTGATTTTCGACAGGTCAACATTGCCATTGCCCGAACCCTGCCGGAATTTAAGGGAAACAGGGAAATTACCGAAGTGGAATTACTCTACCTTGATGCTATTGCGGCGGCCCAAACCCTTATATACATAGAAAATCAGTATTTTACATCCTGGAAAGTGGCAGAGGTTTTAGCCCAGCGACTGAAGGAAGAGAGTGGCCCGGAAGTTGTGATTATCTGTCCCAGCATGACCGGTGGCTGGCTTGAACAACACACGATGGATGTATTGCGTTCCAGGATTTGCCGAAAGCTTTGTGAAGCCGATAAACATGACCGTCTGTTGATTTGTTACCCGCATCATGAAGCATTAGGTAATAGTTATATCAGTCTGCACAGCAAGATGATGATTGTTGATGATGTTTTTTTGCGAGTGGGGTCAGCTAATTTAAGTAATCGCTCGATGGGGCTTGATAGTGAATGTGATTTGGCAATTGAAGCAGACAATGCAGAACAGTCTGATGCGATAAAGGCCTTACGTCATAGACTGCTCAGTGAACATCTTGATATTGCGGTTGATGTATTGGAAGAATTGCTGGCAGAACATGATTCGCTGCTTACGCTGATTAATTCCCGGGAACAGTTTCCACGTACCTTGAGAAGATTAAATTGTGAAGTTGATGAGAGTATCGATGAATTAACCCCGACAGCTGACTATATCGATCCTGAGCGTCCGGTAGACTCCGTTGAAATGAGCCGGAAGCTGGTGCCTATTGATGAGCCGAAGTCCCCTAAAAAACAGATCATTATCACGGCATTAGTCTTATTAGCCGTCATTGCAATGACCGCTTTATGGAAGTGGACGCCACTCAATGACTGGTTAACGGCTGAAAATCTTCAACTTATGATCGAGACCCTCAACGACAGTCCCTTTACTCCTTTTATTGTGATTACAGGTTTTGCTATTGCCGGTTTATTTGCAATACCGCTGACCTTATTAGTCGTGGCCGTTGCGATCAGTTTTGGTGCATGGCCGGGCAGTATATACGCTATTCTGGGGTCAATGCTGAGTGCGATATTGGGATATATCGTTGGTGAGTGGCTGGGGCGAAAAAGTGTGTCCAAAATGGCTGGGTCAAAATTAAACCGACTGTCAAAACGCTTGGCCAATCATGGTGTAATGGCAATTATTACCGTTCGGATTATTCCTGTCGCTCCCTTTACCCTGATAAACTTGGTAGCAGGTGCATCCCATATCAAATTGAGAGATTTTATCTGGGGAACTCTGCTGGGAATGTTGCCGGGTATTTTAGCCATAACCGTTTTTGCAAATTCACTTATACAAGTCGTCCAACACCCTGAACCTTTCGAGATTATAATTTTTGTATTGGTGATTTTAGGGATTGGTAGCTTGATGTACGGTGTCAAAAAATGGCTTAACAGAATTTCGACAGATACGTGACCCAAATAAAACGACCAAATACCCTCAAGATCGCTACTTATAATATTCATGCCTGCATAGGGGGGATGGAAAATTTGATCCTGCGCGTATCGCTGCCGTTTTAAAAGAAATCGATGCCGATATTATTGCTTTACAGGAAGTCGAACACCATTCGATTGATGAGTTGGACCTACTCGAGTATCTGGCCTATCAGACGGGCCATGAAGCCATTGCTGGACCCACATTGTTTCGGGAAACTCGTCACTACGGAAATGCCCTGTTAACAAAGTTACCATTAAAGTCCTTCAAACATATTGACTTAAGTGTTGCCGGTTTCGAGCCACGAGGAGCCATCGAAGCTACTTTTGATGTTGCCGGCTATGAACTGCAAGTGATTGCGACCCATTTAGGATTGAAACCGGCAGAGCGGCGTTGGCAGGTTAAGCAGTTACTCGATGTTAAATCACAACAGGAAGCCGATATAAGCTGTTTACTGGGGGATGTGAATGAGTGGTTGTTATGGGGGCGTCCATTGCGTTGGTTACACAGACACTTCAGCGCGCCACCACACTTGGCTACTTTCCCGGCACGCTGGCCAATTTTCGCTTTGGATAGAATCTGGATTGCTCCGCAACGCAGCAACATTAAACTATCAGTTCATAAATCTGTTTTAGCAAGACAGGCATCAGATCATTTACCACTTGTTGCCAACATTGCTTTCTGATCCCTATCAAGAACACTAAATAACCCCTCTTGGGCATTGCTCTGCAGCTAAATGTCGACTATCTTTGTCAGGATTACTTCAGAGGCATGTATGACCTATTGTGTAGCCATTACCTTAGATGCAGGATTAGTGCTGACATCCGATTCCCGAACCAATGCCGGAATCGATCAGGTGAGCACCTACAGCAAGATGACCCGGTTTGAGACCCATGCTGATCGTTGTCTGGTAT
The DNA here is from genome assembly GCF_056863975.1 of Methylophaga sp. F7. Lineage (NCBI taxonomy): Bacteria > Pseudomonadati > Pseudomonadota > Gammaproteobacteria > Thiotrichales > Piscirickettsiaceae > Methylophaga > Methylophaga sp. F7. The sequence goes on from NZ_CM166511.1 coordinate 254,856, forward strand.
TAATGAGTGCAGGTAATCTGGCGACTACACAATTTGTGGTTGAACAGATTCATCGCGATATTCGTGAAAGTCAGGCACGTAATTTAAATACCTTAAGTTATCTTTCTGATACGGCTGATTACATCGGTGAAATCCTCAGTAGTCGAATCCGCCGTTATTCTGAAAATGAAGCTTCAGGCTTTGCCCCGGAAGCCACGTTATTGCTGGCCGGTCAGATTCAGGGTGGTCCTCCGCAGGCGTTTATGATTTACCCGCAGGGTAATCACATTACCAGTTCCAAAGAGACCCCTTATCTGCAGATTGGTGAGAGCAAATATGGCAAACCGGTGCTGGATCGTTTTATCCGGCCGGATACTTCTTTACTGGATGCAGCCACTTGTTCACTGATCTCAATGGACTCTACCATGCAGAGTAATGTCAGTGTCGGACCACCCATTGAAGTACTGATGTACAAAAAAGACAGTTACAATGTTAGCAATCACTACCGGTTTGGAGTAGAGCACCCATATCTTATTGAATTGAGAAAGGCGTGGGGGGATAAGCTTCGTCAGGCCTTTACCGAGATGCCCAGGTTTAGTGAACAGTAAAAAACGTCGTTAACGTTAAATATCATGCATTAGATCATGGATAAATTGCAGCTTTTTCTGCACCGCGGTTGACACCACAAATGGATAGGCATCTGCATTACCGATACTTCTGTTCAACGCATTCAACACCAGTACTAACTGCATCCATTCTGATAACCAGACATGAAATTCCCGATCTGTTTCGGGGGGCGAATAACCTCAAACTCCACCGCCGTTTCCAGTGTTTCATGCATCAACAAATAATGTGCCCAGGTTTCAGCCCAGTCTTCCAAGGCATGGGCGCTGGCGTAAGCTGAAATAAACTCCTGCTGAAAATCTTCGGGAGGGCCAGCCTCATAATAAGCTGCCAAAGCCTGCGGATAATCAATAGTGTCATCACCGAATAATGCTTTAAACGCATCATAAATTGGCTGGTTTTTAATCAGTTTTTCCCAGTAGAAATGCCCGATTTCATGACGGAAATGGCCTAGTAACGTACGATAAGGCTCATTCATGGCCTCTCGGGTTGCTTCGCGATAGCTGTTATCCGCTTCTGAAGCATTTAAGGTAATGATACCTGCCGCATGACCACTGAAAACCTGCTCATGACCATCAATCGGATTGCTAATCTGATCTTCTAGAAAGTGAAACTGTAATCGTTGAATATCATCAGCTGGCCAGTTATCGATAGGTAAGCCAAGCCGAAGCAAGCCATACAGCATCCTGCGTTTTGCTGACTCTAATACCGACCATCGTTTAACGTTATAAGGATAGTTTTGATTGGGAATAACTCGTGTCAACCGGCACGATAGACATTGGGTAAAGTTATCATCGGTAGACAATAACCAGTTGCACTGCATCTGGTGTTGATGATGAACGCAGCGTTTATAGCGTTTGTCGGGATTTTTTACCGAGCGAAACTGGCCTTTGTAAGGCTCGATACTGATGAGCTTTTGCTGCTCAGGATCAAAACCTAAAATACTGTTACAGCTGTTGCAGTAAGTATTATCAAAAAAACTTCTTGCCCGCAATGGCAATAAAAACGTTTCATGCGACCGATCTATCAGGGTGAAACCATTTTTGACTTATCTGAGAACTCAATTCAGCAAGTTTTGCCTGTAATTCATCCATTCGGGTATAGATCATCTCGGCTGGAAGTTCTTTCAGATTTTCGTTAAACATTTCAGACATGATTTTTTGATGGTGTTCCAATGTGTTTGCTGACTGAGGAAGAGGCCACAAATAACGTCCAATTGCTTTAAGCGAAAAGAATAAAGAACGTGGAAAAGCCTCATCTCGAATCAGAAAAGTTAATACGCCATCGGCGTTAACGGATGAACTGTAAGTCTGAGTGTACATCTGCTGAGCACTTAATGCGCGTAATAAATGTGTCCATAAAATGCCTTCTGCTGCACGCATCGATTCACTGCGGTTTTCAGCCATCAGTAATGACGTCATTTCCAGGATCCGACTGGTCATATCGGCGCGTTCCAGATGCTTGGCCGTTTGCATGAAATGATAGGCATGATTCCGGCTCATATGATTGACCAATATGCCCCACACTGTCTGGCAGCGTTCCATGATGGTCAATAGCAATTGCTGACGGCGACGCCGGTTACTGATGGCCGCCATTTCATTTTTAACCAATAAATACAGTTCGTTCACCTGTTCCCAGGTTTCTTCCGGCAGGATGTCCAGCGAGGTGCGGGCATTTTCCCGAACGGCGGATAATGAATTAAGTAGCGATATCGGGTTATTGGGTTCTGCCAGCAAAAATTGCATCACATTATTTTCATTAATCTGTTCAAAGTTTGCGTGATAAAACATTTCCGCATCAAAAATGGTGACTAAGGTAAACCAGTCTATTTCGACGTCTCTGGGTAAATCCATCAGCAGCCCGGTATGGACATTGATTAAACGGGCGGTATTTTCGACCCGCTCCAGATATCTGGCCAACCAATAAACCCGTTCAGCTACCCGCGACAACATCAGTTAAGCCCTCCAAAATGTGAGTCATCCACTATCCAGGTATCTTTGCTGCCACCACCCTGTGAAGAATTAACAACTAGCGATCCTTTGACGAGTGCTACCCGGGTTAACCCGCCAGGTGTGACGTAGTTATTTTTACCAGACAGGATAAATGGCCGTAAATCCACATGACGAGGCGCAATATGATCGCCGCAACTGGTGGGGGATACCGATAACTTTAGGGTCGGTTGGGCGATGTAGTTATTAGGATCGTCGATTAATAATTGGCGAAAAGCTTCTATTTGTTCTTCACTGGAATGCGGCCCAACCAGCATGCCATAACCACCGGACTCATTAGCAGGTTTGACGACAAGATCCGCTAAGTTGTCGAGAACGTGCTGAAGTTGGTGCGGATCTCGACACATCCAGGTTGGTACATTGGGTAACAAAGGTTCTTCGTTGAGGTAATAGCGAATCATTGCCGGCACATAGGCATAAATAACTTTATCGTCGGCAACACCGCAGCCGGGGGCATTGGCAATGGCGACTTTTCCTTCGCGCCAGGATTGCATAATGCCGGGAATACCAAGTGTAGAATCCTCACGGAACACCAGAGGGTCAATAAAATCATCATCTATGCGTCGATAAATGACATCGACTCGTTCCAGACCATGAATGGTTTTCATATAGACATAACCATCATTGCCAACGGTCAGATCGGCGCCTTCCAACAAGATCAAACCCGCTTGCTGAGCTAATGCAGCATGCTCAAAATAAGCTGAGTTATAGATTCCCGGGGTCAGTAAAACCATCTTTGGATGTGTTATGTCATCGGGTGCCAGCGAAGCCAGCATTGCAGAAAGGTGTGAAGGGTAATCATTGACCGGGCTGATATGCAGTAATTTGAATAATTCCGGTAATACACGCTTGGTGGTCTTGCGGTTTTCCAGCATATAGGCAACACCGGATGGCACCCGTAAATTGTCTTCCAATACATACATCGTGCCGTTGTCATCACGCACTAAATCCGAACCACAAATATGCGCCCAGATCCCGTGTGCAGGTTGCATGCCTTTACATTGAGGTCGGTAACCTTTGGATTGCAGCACAACTTCTTCTGGAATCAGCCCATCACGAATAATGTTGCCATCGTTGTAAATATCATTGATGAACATATTTAAGGCACGAATTCGTTGCACCAGCCCCTTTTCGGTGCAATCCCATTCGCCTTTGGGAATGATGCGGGGAATGATATCGAAGGGCCAGGCACGATCAATATTGCCGGCATCGCTATAGACCGTGAAGGTAATACCACGCTCCAGAATTTCGAGTTCAGAATCAACGATACGCTGCTCGAATGCCTCTTTTCGCATGGATTTCAGATAATCCAGCAGTTTATAACTGAAGTGTCTTGGCTGATGCTGATCATGCATCAGCTCATCGTAGAACTCACCGGGATCATAATCACGCCACAGCTGCATCATGCTCATTTCCCCTTCTTCAGATAATCATGAAGCTGTGACTGCAATAGTTATGCCCTAAATCCCGGCGAATCCCTAATGCAGCCCGCTCCAGGCCATTCAGATGTGATTTTCAACAGTTACTGTTGTAACAAGGCAGCCCAGCCTTTTTTCTGCATACAGCCCAATAAGCCGCGGGTAACCAGACTCATATTCGCTTCAGGGGAGTGTTCTTTACCTAATTCCGCTGTGCAGGCTTCACTGTCATTCATTAGTTTTTCCGGTCCAGCACCCGCTCGCCACCATGAATTAACCTGTAATTTTTCCATGGGATCAACGGGTTTATCGTCAATTTCTGCCATGGCATCATCCGCTATCGCAATGGTTTTGCTTTCACCACGACTCAGTGGAATCAAGGGCTTATCTGCACTAACGACTAACCAGCCTTGCTGCTGCAGACACTGATCAATTTCTTTTTCAGAAGCTGACTCTGATTCACAGCGCTCTTTTTCACTTTGAAAATCTGTCGCAGTAGCGCCTCGTTTATAACTGAATTCTCCTCCACAACCTGAAACAACTAACAAGCTGCTGAACAAAATCAGCGAACCGATTACGTGAATGCTTTGGCGTTTCATTTTTCCTCCTTAACAACCTGTTATTTGAAAGTGTGTTCTCAGAGTAACTGAAACCCTACGTAACCCATGTACGCAATTTGACGTATTTAAGCACTAGACCCAGCTGACTAGTATGGCTCTCGAACTTAATGGTTGATGAGCACCGAGGCGAATTCAACAACAACGCTTTAATTCTGGTGAGTTTTTCGGGAGAAGAAAAATGAAAAAAATGAACAAAGTCGCATACCTGGTCGCCTTGGCCACAACCGCTACTCTTGCCCCTGTGGCAACTAGTCATGCTGCTGGCACGATTACCTTTGGTGAAGATCAATATGTCAGTGTTGGATTTGGTATGCGTGGCAGCTATAGCAATCTTGAAGATGCGGCAAATGATGGCGGCAATTCTAATGATTTTGAACTGGACAGTGCCCGTTTGTATGTTTCAGGTTCATTAAATAAATACATCAAAGGTATGTTCAACTCTGAAAAATCAGGTGGTAATGATTCTTTCCAGATTATTGACGCTGCCGGTATTTTCCAATTTACCCCAGATATGGCGATTTGGGCAGGTCGTTTCCTGTCACCAAGCAGCCGCGCCAATATGGCTGGGCCTTACTACACATCAGGTGATGGTTATTGGGCAAACATTACAGCTCGATATGGCTGGAATGGCGGCACTATCGGTCGTGATGATGGTGTGGCTTTAGTTGCCACGGCATTTGACCAACGATTGGCTTATTCATTCGGTGCTTTTGAAGCCGACAAGATTTTTGAATTCAGTGGTGTGGGAGACGTTACCGATAATGCCGATCAAGACGATGACCTGATGTATGCCGGGCGTTTGCAATACAGCTTCTGGGATAAAGAGCCAGGTTATTACGGTACAGGTAACTATCTCGGTACCAAAGATATTTTCACTATAGGTTTGGCAGGCCGTCATAAAGGCGATGGTTCAGCTTCAGCAACTGAAGTTGGTGATTACTCTCAATGGACAGTGGATCTTCTGGTAGAGAAGAAACTTGCCGCGGGTGCGGTATCTCTTGAGGCCGCCTACTTCGACTATGACACGGATGATGTCTTCCTTTCAGAGCAAGGTGAAGCCTATTACGTCAGTACCGGCTATATCTTCAACCAAAGAGTTGGTTGGGGCCAATTTATGCCATTCGTTCGCTACCAAAGTTTTGATTCTGATGCTGGCGAAACCGAGCGTACAGATTTTGGGGTGAACTACTTCATTGATGGCTACAACGCATCCGTTACCGCCGTTTATCGCGACCTGGAAAGAGAAGGTTTAGCGGATCAAGATCAATTCGTCGTTTCAATGCAGCTGCAATTTTAATCCAAATATTACCTATCAAAACGTTTCTTCAACGTAGGAGATACCGATGAAAACCTTAGTAAAACTTGATTTAGATAAAAAACCCTGGGAACAGGACGGTCAAATCCATAATCGCTGGCATCCCGATATTCCGATGATTGCCATGGTGAAACCGGGTGATGAATTCCGGGTGGAATGTATGGATTGGACCGGTGGCCAGATCGGTAACAACGACAGTGCCAATGACATTCGTGATGTGGACTTGTTACAAGTCCACTATCTCAGTGGCCCAATTGGTGTTGAGGGTGCAGAGCCCGGTGACTTGATGGTGGTAGACATTTTAGATGTCGGCACTTTTGAAGATTCACAATGGGGGTTTAATGCCTTCTTCTCCAAAGAAAATGGCGGTGGATTTTTAACGGACCACTTCCCTGAAGCGCGTAAATCCATTTGGGATTTCCACGGTATTTACACCACTTCACGTCATGTGCCGAACGTTAAATTCGCCGGCATTATGCATCCTGGTTTGATTGGTTGTTTGCCATCGAAAGAAATGTTGGCGGAATGGAACAAACGTGAAGCTGAATTGATTTCAACCGAACCAGATCGTGTGCCTCCTCTGGCATTACCACCTAATGAACAGGCTGCTGTGATGGGCCGTTTGAAGGGTGATGAAGCGTCTAAAGCGGCAAAAGAAGGTGCTCGTACCGTACCACCGCGTGAGCATGGCGGTAACTGCGATATCAAGGATTTGACCAAAGGTTCAAAAATCTACTTTCCGGTGTATGTGAAAGATGGCGGTTTATCGATGGGTGACCTTCACTTCTCTCAGGGTGATGGCGAAATCACGTTCTGTGGTGCTATCGAAATGGCCGGCTATATCGATATCAAAGTCAGCCTGATTAAAGATGGCGTGAAGAAATACGGTATTAAAAATCCACTGTTCAAAAACAGTCCTTTAACACCGACTTACAGCGATTTCCTGATGTTTGAAGGGATTTCAGTCGATGAACAAGGTAAACAACATTATCTGGATGTTCATGTTGCCTATCGTCAAGCCTGTCTGAATGCCATCGAATATCTGAAGAAATTCGGTTACACCGGTGAGCAAGCACTATCCATTCTAGGTACCGCCCCAGTTCAAGGTCATATTAGTGGTGTGGTGGATATTCCGAATGCATGTGCCACATTGTGGATCCCAACAGAAATCTTTGATTTCAATATTAACCCTACGGCAGATGGCCCATCGCAATTTGTCACCCAGGGTTTTGATTTAAGTTCGACTTCTTAAGACGGGATATCACGTTATGCCGATATATGACTACCGATGTGAGCATTGTGGCGATTTCACCGCGCTTCGCAAAATGAGCGAAGCCGGTGACTCGGTGGAATGTGTGGAGTGTGGCGAGATGGCGGTGAGGATTATTTCCGCCCCCTATCTCGCCTTGATGGACCGAAACACTCGGGTGGCCAAAGAACGCAATGAAAAGTCTGCCCATGAACCTAAACAAGTGCGACGTTCCAGCTGTGGTTGCTCAGGAACGCACACGTGTAAAACCAATTCCACGGATAAAGCCAAAACGGCAGCACAGGCCAAAAGCAATCCCAACGGCCTGATGATGCAGACAAAGAAAACCGCAAGACCCTGGATGCTCGGACATTGAGCGCCAAGAAAAACCGTTCGGAACAACGCTGTTCACTCTAAATTTGCTAACAGGAGATACACGATGAGTTACTTCAGTCGACGAAAATTTTTAGGTAAAACCGGAGCACTGTTAAGTGCAATGGTGGCTGCTGGATTTATTACCAGTAGTGCAATGGCAGCGGATTATCCGACTGCTGAAGTCAACACAACCGGACTTGCAGTGACAGATGACACTGTAACAGTAGGGATCTTGCATTCATTAACCGGCACCATGGCGATCAGTGAAACCGGTGCCCAGGAAGCGGAAAAGCTGGCTATCAAACAGATCAATGAAAGTGGCGGTATCCTCGGCCGCCAGATTGAGATCATTCAGGAAGATGGTGCCAGTGACTGGCCAACATTTGCTGAGAAATCCAGAAAGTTACTGGTGAATGATAATGTCGCGGCAGTTTTCGGTTGCTGGACATCGGCATCACGTAAAGCGGCTTTGCCAGTTTTTGAGAAAGAAAACGGTTTGTTGTATTACCCGACTTTCTATGAAGGACTGGAACAATCCAAAAACGTTATCTACACCGGTCAGGAAGCTACCCAACAGATCCTTGCTGGTCTGGACTGGGTTGCTGAAGAAAAAGGTGCCAAAACGTTCTATCTGATTGGTTCGGACTACATCTGGCCACGTACTTCAATGAAGATCGCTCGTATCCACATCGAAAAAGTACTTGGCGGTAAAGTGGTCGGTGAAGAGTACAAACCTTTAGGTGATACTCAGTTTGGTTCAGTTATCAACAAAATCCGTTTGAAAAAGCCTGACGTTATCTTCGCTGCTGTTGTGGGTGGTAGTAACGTGGCCTGGTTCAAACAGCTGAATGCTGCCGGTATTACAGCAGATAAACAAACGCTGTTGACCCTGTCGGTGACCGAAGATGAAGTGTTGGGTATCGGTGGTGAAAATCTGGAAGGCTTCTACTCTGTTATGAAGTATTTCCAAAGTCAGGACAATCCGAACAACGTTGCATTTGTAAAAGCATTTAAAGAAATGCACGGCGAAGACAGCGTTATCGGTGATGTGACTCAGGCCGCTTACCTTGGCCCATGGTTATGGAAAGCAGCAGTCGAGAAAGCTGGAAGTTTTGATGTGGATAAAGTTGTCGCCGCATCTGAAGAAGGTGATATCGAGCTGACTACAGCGCCTGAAGGTTACGTCAAACTGCATCCTAATCATCATTTATGGAGCAAAACCCGTATCGGTAAATGGAACAAAGACGGTCAGGCAGAAGTGGTTTATACCTCTGATCTGATTGAGCCAAACCCATTCCCAGAAGGTTACCAATAAATCGAAATAGAACGTTCGCAAAAGCAGGCTGGTCGTTGACCAGCCTGCCAAGTGACAGAAGAGCGAAAGGTTGTCCAACCTTTGATTAACGAGTAAATGTTACGGAGTATCCGTTATGGGTGAGTATTCAATACAGGAATTGACTTCAATTCTAGCCATGCAGGGCTTTGCCGGGTTCAGCCTGTTCAGTGTGTTACTGCTGATGGCGCTTGGATTGGCAATTATTTTTGGACAAATGGGCGTAATCAATATGGCCCATGGCGAATTTATGGCGATGGGAGCCTACACAACTTACCTTCTCTCCGTAGTGACGGAAACCTATTTTCCAGCATTCATGGATTACTACTTTTTATTAGCAATATTAGTTTCATTCCTGGTAGCCGGGCTATTTGGCTACATCACAGAATTTGTGCTTATCAGGCATCTTTATAAACGCCCTCTGGACACCTTACTGGCAACTTGGGGACTGAGCCTGATTATGCAACAGTCGTTTCGTTCAATTTTTGGAGCACGTGAAGTCAGTCCAGCCTTACCGGATTGGTTGATGGGGTCCTGGATGCCAACAGAAACGATATTTATTCCAATTAACGGCATGTTTGTATTAGGTCTGACCGCCTTGGTCACTCTCGGTGTGTTTTTGCTGATGTATCGCTCCAGCTGGGGGTTGAATGTTCGGGCTACTACACAAAATCGGGTTATGAGTGGTGCCGTCGGTATTAATACCAAACAGGTTGATCGATTGACCTTCGCGCTGGGTTGCGGTATTGCCGGTATCGCCGGTGCAGCATTTACTACCATTGCGTCCACAGGACCGACATCAGGTTCTTTATATATCGTTGATACCTTTATGGTTGTTGTGTTTGGTGGGGCAGCCAGTCTGTTCGGCACCATTGCCTCAGCGTTCACCATTGCTCAGGCGCAATCCATTCTGGAGTTCTTTATCAGCGGATCTATGGCGAAAGTATTTACCTTGCTGGCTTTGGTCATCATTTTGATGATGCGTCCTGAAGGTTTGTTCTCAATCAAAGTTCGTAAATAACCAGCAGGAGATAAATGATGAATTTTGTCTATGAGCGATTTTTAGGTGGTAAGAGTGGGGCGATTGCCATTGGTGTTCTGGCACTGCTGATTTTAGTGGTGTTGCCTCTGGCACTAGACTTGTTCCGGTTAAATCTGGTCGGAAAATATCTGACCTACGCGTTTGCAGCGGTCAGTCTGGTGTTGTTGTGGGGGTATGGCGGTATTCTCAGTTTGGGACAGGGAATATTTTTTGGACTGGGTGGTTATGCGATGGCCATGTTCTTGAAACTCGAAGCCTCTGACCCAGAAAGTACTAGTATTCAGACTACACCAGGCATTCCAGACTTTATGGACTGGAATCAGTTGACCGAGTTACCGTGGTTCTGGATTCCTTTTGAAAGTTTCACCTTTACCTTGATAGCTATCCTTCTGGTGCCGTCGATCTTTGCCTTTATCATCGGTTATTCGATGTTCAAACGTCGGGTTGGTGGGGTTTACTTTGCCATCATCACGCAGGTTATCGCTGTGATTCTAACGGTGTTAATTGTGGGGCAACAAGGGTTTACCGGTGGTATTAATGGTATTACCGATTTGAGAACCCTAAATGGATGGGATATACGTGCCGATTCTTCTAAATATATCCTTTATTTTATCAATGCCATTTTGCTGTTAGGCGTCATTATGGTGAGTAAATTCATTCTCACCAGCAAACTAGGACAACTGCTTCTGGCGATGAAAGACAAGGAAGATCGAGTGCGTTTTTCAGGCTATGACGTCTCGAACTTCAAAATCTTTGTATTTTGTGTTTCAGCCGTCATTGCGGCCATCGGTGGAGCGATGTTTACCTTACAGGTAGGCTTTATGTCTCCGTCTTTTGTCGGCATCGTGCCTTCGATTGAAATGGTTATTTTCGCTGCTGTCGGTGGCCGAATGTCCTTGGTGGGGGTGGTCTACGGTACATTGCTAGTGAATTACGGTAAAACGGCGTTTTCTGAAACTTTCCCTGAATTATGGTTATTCCTGATGGGCGGGTTGTTTATCGCAGTGGTGATGTTCTTCCCGAATGGTTTGGCGGGTATTTACAACAAATATGCCCCTAAAGTGAAGTTTCTAAAGCCATTATTTGATAAACCAGTGCAATCAGAAAAGAAATCTGCCACGAAGATTGAATCTGAAGCCACCACCGAGGGAGCTAAATAATGACGACTACAACAGATTTTTTGCTGGCAATTGAAGATCTCACGGTTTCATTTGATGGCTTCAAAGCAGTCGATACGTTAACAATGTATATCGATAAAAACGAATTGCGAGTGGTTATCGGCCCAAACGGAGCGGGTAAAACCACCTTGCTGGATTTGATATGCGGCAAAACCAAATCCAGTTCCGGTTCGATCAATTTTAAAAACAAAGAAATGACCAAGATGGCCGAACATGAAATCGTTCGGGCGGGTATTGGTCGTAAATTTCAAACGCCATCTATCTACGAGAACCTGACGGTGTACCAAAATCTGGAAGTTTCTTATCCAGAAGGACGTGGGGTATTTGGCAGCCTGTTTTTCAAGACCACTGAACAAGTGATTAAACGCGTTAATGAGGTGGCCAAAGAAATCCAGCTGGAAAACTTTCTTGAGACTGAAGCGGCGATTCTCAGTCATGGTCAGAAACAATGGCTGGAGATTGGCATGTTACTGATGCAGGATCCGGAGTTATTGATGCTGGATGAGCCAGTCGCCGGGATGAGCGCCAAAGAACGCGATGAAACCGCCGAATTGCTCAACCGGATTTGCCAGAATCGATCCGTGATAGTGATTGAGCATGATATGGAGTTTGTGAAAAAAATCGCCCGTAAAGTCACCGTTCTGCACCAAGGAAAAATCCTTGCTGAGGGGACGATGGACAATGTTCAGGCGGATGAAAAAGTCATTGAAGTCTATCTTGGGCATTGATTTTAAGCTGGGAGATTAACCATGTTTGAAGTAGAAAATTTACAAGTAAGTTACGGCCAGAGCCAGGTTATTCATGACATCAGCTTTAACGTCGCTAAAAATGAAACGCTGGCCATTATGGGACGCAATGGCATGGGTAAAACCACGTTATTCAAATCCCTCATGGGGATCCTGCCCAGTCAATCAGGTAAAGTCAGTATCGAAGGGACTGACGTTGGCAGTATGGAAAGTCACAACCGTGTTGCCAATGGGATTGCTTATGTGCCACAGGGAAGAATGATTTTTCCAACATTAACGGTGCAGGAAAATATCGAAACCGGTCTGCAGGTGTCGAAAATGAAACATATTCCGGATGAGATATTCGCCTTGTTTCCCGTATTACATGATATGCGTCACCGCAAGGGCGGTAACCTTTCAGGTGGTCAGCAACAACAGTTGGCGATTGCCCGTGCTTTGGTGACCAATCCAAAAGTATTACTATTGGATGAACCGACGGAAGGTATTCAGCCTTCAATCATCAAAGATATTGCCAAGGTCTTAAATGAAATTCGTAAAATGCGTGAAATCACCATTATCGTTTCTGAGCAGGTGTTGAGTTTTACGATGGAAGTGGCAGACCGTATTATTGTGATTGAAAAAGGTAAGTTCATTCATGAAGATATGCGAGCCGACGTTGATGCCGACACGATAAAGAAATATTTGACGGTTTAAGACAAATATTATTAGGTTCTGTTGATATTTCAGGTTTACAACAAAGGCAGCTATGAAAGACCAGCAGATCCAGGCAGACAAATATGCTTATCAATGTCCAACATGAAGGAGTGTGTTGGCATGAATGTTCGCTCAGAATTAACACAACAAATTGATAAACCGGTAATTAATCAGTTGATGACTGGCTGGGATGCCAGTCTCAAACTGCTGTTCGATAGCCGCTCCAACAAAACCATCCTTGCCCGCCGTCAGCATCATGGGCCGTTGGTGATTCAGAAAATCCTCTATCCTGAAGGCGCGAATCCTGCCCATGGCGTTATTATCCACCCTCCCGGGGGTGTGGCAGGTGGCGATAATTTGCAATTGACGGTGCAAATGCAAACTGAATCATCTGCACTGTTGACCACCCCGGGTGCCACCAAATGGTATAAATCAGCCGGTCGCCAAGCCAGTCAGAAGATTGAGATGACGATTGATGATAATGGCCAATTAGAATGGCTGCCACAGGAAAATATCGTATTTGATGGTGCTGATGTCGCGCTTAATACTCAGGTTAATCTTAGTGAAACAGCAGTATTTGCTGGCTGGGAAGTCGTTTGCCTGGGCAGGCAGGCCAGTGGTGAACGTTGGGGTAGCGGGCGTTTTCGTCAAAAGTTATTGATTAAACGTGAAGGCAGGTTAATCTGGAATGAATCTGCATTACTGGATCCCGATAGCAGAGTACTGCGTTCAATGGCCGGATTACGTAATCAAGTGGTTTTTGGCAGTTTTGTGGTGGCCGCTGGCATTACGCCGGCAGAGATCCTGCAAAGCTGTCAGGACATTCAGATTGATTCTTCAGCGGATTATGGCGTTTCAGCACTGCCGGATATATTCACCGCACGTTATATTGGTCCCTGTGCCCAGGAAGCCAAAATATATTTTGAAAAATTATGGCACTGCCTGCGTCCGTGGTATGGCAAGCGATCAGCTATCCGGCCTCGCATTTGGGCTACCTAGACAAAGATAAACAAGGTTGAAAAAGCAATGGAACTGACTCCTAGAGAAAAAGATAAATTACTTATTTTTACTGCGGCACTGGTGGCCGAGCGACGAAAAGACCGAGGCCTGAAACTGAATTACCCTGAAGCTGTTGCCTATATCTCGGCGGCGATTATGGAGGGGGCACGAGATGGCCGAACGGTTGCGGAACTAATGGACTATGGTGCGACTTTACTGACATTGGATGATGTGATGGAGGGTATTGCTGAAATGCTGCCGGAAATTCAGGTCGAAGCCACCTTTCCTGACGGCACCAAACTGGTCACCGTGCATAACCCAATTATCTGAGGACACTGACTATGATTCCCGGAGAAATGCGAGTAAAAGCGGGCGATTTACAGATGAATGTAGGTCGTGAGGTGATCACCATTGATGTTTCCAATAGCGGCGACCGGCCGGTGCAGATTGGATCGCATTATCATTTTTTTGAAGTCAATGATGCTTTGCTGTTTGAACGCGAAAAGGCTTATGGATTTCGCTTGAATATTGCTCCGGGTACAGCTGTCCGCTTTGAGCCCGGCCAGACCCGCACCGTCGAATTGGTTGCATTATCCGGTTTGCGTCAGGTTTACGGTTTTGCCGGCAGAGTTATGGGAGCTTTATCATGAGTCTGAAAATTGATCGGCAAGCCTATGCCGAAATGTTTGGTCCGACAGTGGGCGACAAAATCCGGCTGGCCGATACAGAATTATGGATTGAAGTCGAACAGGATCTCACCACCTATGGTGAAGAGGTTAAGTTCGGCGGTGGCAAGGTCATCCGCGATGGCATGGGGCAATCACAGAAAGTCTCAGTTGAAGTTGCTGATACCGTGATTACCAATGCCCTGATAGTCGATGCTGTTACCGGTATTATCAAAGCGGATGTGGGGCTTAAAGATGGGCATATCTGGGCCATTGGCAAAGCCGGAAACCCAGACATTCAACCTGATGTAACCATACCATTGGGTGCCGGTACCGAGGTCATTGCCGGCGAAGGTATGATTCTTACCGCAGGGGGTATCGACAGTCATATTCACTGGATCTGTCCGCAGCAGATTGAAGAAGCCCTGATGTCTGGGATCACCACCATGCTGGGTGGTGGCACTGGACCGGCTACCGGGACCAATGCCACCACCTGTACGCCGGGACCATGGCATATTCACCGGATGCTGGAAGCCGCCGAAGCCTTTCCAATGAATCTGGGTTTTTTCGGCAAAGGCAATGTGTCGCAGCCTGAGCCAGCCAGAGAACAGATCGAAGCTGGCGTTATCGGCCTGAAATTGCACGAAGACTGGGGTACCACGCCTGCTGCTATCGATAATTGTTTATCGGTGGCCGAAGAGATGGATGTTCAGGTAGCCATCCACACCGATACGCTGAATGAATCAGGTTTTGTTGAAACCACGATAGCGGCCTTTAAAGATCGCACCATTCATACCTTTCATACCGAAGGTGCTGGCGGAGGGCATGCGCCGGATATTATCAAAGCTATCTCAGCCGAGAATGTTATTCCGTCGTCCACCAATCCCACACGACCATTTACCATCAATACCATTGATGAACATCTGGATATGTTGATGGTGTGCCATCATCTGGATCCTTCGATTGCTGAAGATGTGGCGTTTGCTGAATCGCGTATCCGCCGGGAAACCATTGCTGCAGAAGATATTCTTCACGATACCGGTGCGTTTGCCATTATGTCTTCCGATTCGCAGGCAATGGGGCGGGTTGGTGAGGTGGTGATTCGCACTTGGCAGACTGCGCATAAAATGAAAGTACAGCGAGGTCCTTTGAAAGAAGATGCCGAGCGTGGTGATGGTGATGCAGATAACTTCCGGGTGAAACGTTACATTGCCAAATACACCATCAATCCGGCAATTACTCATGGTTTTTCCCATAAAGTCGGTTCCATTGAAGCCGGTAAATTTGCTGATTTGGTGTTATGGCGCCCTGCATTTTTTGGCGTGAAACCGTCGCTGATATTAAAAGGCGGCATGATTGCCGCAGCAGCGATGGGCGACCCTAATGCATCAATTCCCACACCACAGCCGGTGCATTATCGGCCGATGTTTGGCAGTTTTGGCAAAGCCTTAAAAACCTCTTTAACCTTTGTTTCAGAAGCGGCCTTGGCCAATCCTGCGGTCGCAGCACTGGATTTACAGAAACCGCTGGTGGCAGTGAAAAACTGCCGTAATATCGGTAAAAAAGATATGGTGCTCAACAATGCTACGCCCAAAATTGAGGTGGATCCGGAAACCTATCAGGTGTTGGCAGATGGTGAATTATTAATCTGCGAACCGGCGACTGAACTGCCTATGACGCAGCGTTATTTCCTGTTTTAGCAATTTATAGGCAAGGTTCAAAAATGTTATCGATTTCCACCAAACTGGATCATATTCATACCGACACGGTCATTGCCGATGTGGTCAGTCTGAGTTTCGATTTACGGCAGAAAAGCCGTATTCGTGTGACTTTGCAATCAGGCGCAGAAGCCGCGTTATATATGCAGCGTGGAACGATTTTGCGCGGTGGTGATTTTCTGCAGGCGGATAGTGGTGAAATCATTGAAGTAATTGCCGCCGATCAGGCCGTGATGAAAGTAACTGCTACCACTTCAAAGGCTTTAACCCGAGCAGCTTATCATTTGGGGAACCGTCATGTGCCTCTGGAAATTGGTGATGGATGGCTGAAGCTGGAAACGGATTCAGTTCTCAAAGATATGTTGTTGGGGTTAGGGGTGCAGGTTGAAGAATTACAGGCGCCTTTTGAACCAGAATCCGGAGCCTATGCTGGCGGTGGCGGACATCACCATCATGATGATGAACATTCACATGATCATGTTCACGCACATGGACATAGTCACTAAGATGAGTTCAGCGTCGCTTTCCCGTCTGTTACAACTCGCCAGCCCAATGTTGCCAGTGGGTGCCTACAGTTATTCACAGGGACTGGAATGGGCAATTGAATCCGGTGAGGTGATCGATATTGAATCATCGAAGCAGTGGATAGGCGATGTGCTGTCGATCTATTTTGTAAACTATGAATTACCGGTTTTGCTGAGGTTATATAAGGCCTGGCAGCAGATGGATGGTCCACAGATACAATACTGGGACGAGTATTATCAGGCCGGTCGCGATAGCAGTGAAGCATTGGCTGAAACGCGGCAGATGGCCTATTCATTACTGCGGTTGCAACGTGATTTAGCTACCTGGCCACCACAAATCGTCTTATTAAGCGGCACCCTGCAACAACCGGCTTTTCCGACTATTTATTCAGTCAGCGCCCTGTGTTGGGAGATTTCGCTTGACGATATGTTGCATGCCTATGCCTGGTCTTTTCTGGAAAATCAGGTCAGTGCGGTGATGAAAACCGTGCCTTTGGGACAGGTGGCAGGACAACGCATTTTGTCAGAGTTAGCGATGACCTTGCCTGCTTTAGTCGATCAAGCCATGCAATTACCCGATGACGATATACAGAATTTCTGCCCAGCACTGAGCATTGCTGGCTGTCGACATGAAACCCAGTATTCCCGTTTATTTCGTTCATGAATAAGAGAAAAACAAAATGAAAGAACCTTTACGAGTTGGCATCGGTGGTCCGGTTGGTTCCGGTAAAACAGCCTTAACGTTGGCCTTATGCAAGCGACTACGCGACAAATACAATATTGCCGTGGTGACCAATGATATTTATACCAAGGAAGATGCCGAGTTTTTAACCCGTAATGAAGCGTTGTCAGCGGATCGGATTATTGGTGTAGAAACTGGTGGTTGTCCGCATACTGCCATCCGCGAAGATGCTTCGATGAATCTGGAAGCCGTGGCTCAACTCAGTAAACGTTTCGATCCGTTGGATATCGTGTTTGTTGAAAGTGGTGGCGATAATCTGGCTGCGACGTTCAGTCCGGAACTGTCGGATCTGACTATTTATGTGATTGATGTGTCCGCTGGTGAAAAGATCCCGCGTAAAGGTGGTCCGGGCATTACCAAATCAGATTTGCTGGTGATCAATAAAACCGATCTGGCCCCATTGGTCGGGGCTTCTTTGGAAGTAATGGATCGTGATTCCAAACGTATGCGTGGTGAACGGCCTTTTGTATTCAGTAACCTTAAGCAGGAAGACGGTTTGGATCAGATTGTGGCGTTTATTGAAAAACAGGGACTGATGTTGAATTAACCGTTTAACCAAGAGGGAAAAGAAATGAAAAAAATGCTTTTAACGATACTGGGTATAGTCGCTTTTCCAGCCATTGCTTTTGCTCATCCCGGACATGATATGGCTAACTTTGCCAGTGGATTCAGCCATCCGTTTACGGGTATTGATCATTTGCTGGTGATGCTGGCGGTAGGTTATTGGGCCGGAAAGTCTCAGTCTTCTGCACGATGGCAGGTACCGATGCAGTTTGTCATGTTTATGCTGTGTGGTGTGGTACTGGGTGCAGTGATATCCGGGCTGGCAGTTGTTGAAGTAGCGATTGCAGTCAGTGTGTTGGCAATGGGCTTGGTGATTTTACTCAACACTTCAATTAATCGATTCTGGCAACTGACATTAACCACGGTCTTTGCGTTATTGCATGGCTTTGTTCATGGTCAGGAATTGGTTGCTGCAGGCAATGGCCTGGCAGCTGTAGCGGGTATGGTGATGGCGACCATGATTCTGCTCGCCACGGGTGTTTACCTTGCCAGTTTTAAAGATCAACTGGGGCTGTTCGTACAACGTGCCTTTGCGACATTGTTAACGTTGAGCGGAGCATATTTGTTAATAACGTAAACAGTCACGAACAGCAGGGACAAGTGGACCGGTCTGTCTTTCAGGTAAGTGACTGAAAGGATAGATCGGTCCCAGCTTTATTAGCGTTGAAAAAAACAATACGTAATACTACGTAGATAAAAAACCGCTGCTCGTACATTATGATGTTATTGGGTAAGTTACACCCAGCGCATTTAATCTGGAGCATGGATATCCATCAATCGGTTGGGCTAAATGTATCAGGAAGTGAAGCTTTGATGGATTCATCAGAACATAATGCACCACAGCGTATTGTCAAAATTCGTCGTGATTACAATACCTGGGTCGCTAATGAAACGTTGGAAGACTATGCGCTGCGTTTCACACCCCACTCTTTCAGAAAGTGGTCAATTTTTCGTGTCTCCAATACGGCACTGGGTGCTATTTCCTTTCTGGTTCTGGAGGTTATCGGCGGTGCACTAGCTGTCAATTTTGGTTTTGTGAATGCCTTTTGGGCCATTCTGACCATTAGTCTGATTATCTTTATGACCAGTTTGCCCATCAGTTATTATGCCGCCAAATACGGCCTGGATATGGATTTGCTGACCCGCGGTGCGGGATTTGGCTACATCGGTTCTACTATCTCTTCATTTGTCTACGCGACCTTCACCTTTATTCTTTTTGCGCTTGAAGCCGTGATCATGGCCTACGCCTTAAATATGTACTTTGGATGGCCGATTTATGTCTGGTATTTGATTTCAGCAGTGATCGTAATTCCTTTAGTCACGCATGGTGTGACCTTAATCAGTCGGATTCAGATGATCACCCAACCGATCTGGTTGTTCCTCATGGTGTTGCCATTTATCTTTATTTTTGCCAAAGAACCCGATGCCATTCGGGGCTTGATGAATTTTGCCGGCAGCTCCGGTTATGACAGTACGTTTAATATTTACATGTTTGGTACCGCCATTGCCATCGGTATGGCATTGATCCCTCAGGTGGGTGAACAGGTCGACTTTCTGCGATTTATGCCGGAAAAAACCCAAAAAAACCGTTTTCGTTGGCATTTAGGAGTCATATTCGCCGGTCCGGGCTGGATTTTTATCGGCATGATCAAAATGTTTGCCGGGGTGTTATTGGCTTATCTGGTGTTAAATGGCGCAAAGTCGGTTGAAGAAGCCGTTAACCCCACCTATATGTACCATGTGGCATTTAGCTATGTTTTCTCCAACGCGGATGTATTGCTGGCGGTCACAGTATTTTTTGTGGTGCTGTCACAAATCAAGATCAATATCACTAATGCTTACGCTGGTTCACTGGCCTGGTCCAATTTCTTTGCCCGCCTGACCCACAGCCATCCTGGCCGTGTGGTGTGGTTATTATTCAATGTGTTGATAGCCACCATGCTGATGCTGCTGGATGTGTTTCAGGCACTGGAACAGATTTTGGGACTATATTCGAATATTGCTATTTCCTGGATCACGGCTGTAGTAGCCGATCTGGTGATTAATAAACCCCTGGGTTTAAGTCCCAAAGGCGTCGAATTCCGCCGGGCCTATCTATATGATATTAATCCGGTTGGGGTGGGGGCAATGGCCATCGCCTCTTTGTTTTCAGTGTTGGCATTTGTCGGCGTATTTGGCCTGGAGGCGCAGTCATTTTCATCGTTTATCGCCATGTTTACGGCGTTAATCTGTTCTCCATTATTTGCCTGGTGGACCAAGGGAAAATATTACCTGGCGCGCCAGCCGTATAAGTTTCATCCCGGCAAAACCAAAGAAATCTGCAGTATTTGTGAGCGGGAATATGAAATTGATGACATAGCCTATTGTCCAGCCTATCAGGGTGCTATCTGCTCATTGTGCTGTTGTCTGGATGCTCGCTGCAATGATGCTTGTAAGCCACATGCCAAACTGGATTCGCAGTGGCAGGCGACCATGACAAAACTCTTGCCTAAATCCTTGTGGGGCTATATCCAGAATGGTGTAGGACATTACATCCTGCTGATGGGGATGACGGTGTTATTACTGGCATCCATTTTTGGATTGATCTATCTGCATATATCACTGACCACCACGGACAACGCAGCGCAGATTTTGCCTGAAATACAAGTGGGTTTTCTCAAGGCTTTTGCCGCTCTGGTTCTGGTCAGTGGCATTATTGTCTGGTGGCTGATTCTGACTTCGCAAAGCCGCAATGTGGCGCAGCAGGAATCCAACCATCAAACCAGCTTGCTGCAGCGTGAAATCATTTTGCATGAACAAACCGATGCTGAACTGCAGCAGGCACGGGTTGTTGCAGAACAGGCAAACCAGGCCAAAAGTCGCTATATAACTGGTATCAGTCATGAGTTACGTACCCCATTAAACAGCATTCTGGGCTATGCCCAATTGATGGATAACAATGCTGATGTAACGGCAGAAAATAAAAATGCCATTAAAGTCATTCTGCGTAGCGGTGAGCATCTGCTGTCGTTGATTGAAGGTACTTTGGATATTGCCCGTATAGAAGGTGGAAAGCTGCAATTTGATATCAAATCACTGCGTTTTCCTGAATATATCCAGCAAATTATCAGTATGTTTGAATTGCAGGCGATTAATAAAGGGCTGAAATTTGAATATGAGATCAGCTCGGATTTACCTCGTATCGTGCGTGCTGATCACAAACGTTTAAGCCAGATATTGATTAATATCATTGGTAATGCAGTGAAATACACCAGTGAAGGGGCTATTTATCTGCGCTTTAACCATGCCCGCGAATTTCTCTCGATAGAAGTTGAAGATACCGGCCCGGGCATCAAGCAATCCGAACTGGATCATATTTTTGAGCCGTTTATTCGGGGCAGTGCGGCGCAGGGAATCGGTGGTACCGGATTGGGACTGACGATCAGCAAGTTGCTCACTGAGTTGATGGGCGGTGTTTTGCATGTTGAAAGCCACGTAGGCAAAGGCACCACATTTTTTGTCCGACTGTTTTTACCCTCAGTGCGGGTCGAAGAAGATTTGCCGCTTATCTCCACCCGAATGCCAGTGGGTTACCGGGGACCGCGGCGTAAATTACTGGTGGTCGATAACGAACCGGTGGATCGGGAACTGCTGTTAAATATTCTTGAGCCGCTGGGGTTTGACGTCAGAGAAGCCGCATCGGGAGCCGAATGTTTACGGATTTATCCGGACTTTCAGCCCGAAATCATTTTTATGGATTTAGCGATGCCGGAAATGGACGGTTGGGAAACCTGTCATCTGATCCGTAATGTACATAAGTCTGATGTCAAAATCGGCATTATTTCAGCCAATGCCTTTGATAAAAACCTTGAAAATTCATCGGGTATTACTGATAAAGACTTTATCCTGAAACCGGTCAATCTATTTGAACTGATCAACTGGATTGGCGAACGATTGAATCTGCAATGGATCGAGAGCAAGGAAGAACTGGTATCAGAAACTTCCGTGGTGGAATATTCACTGCCCCCGGTTGAGGTCTTAAATAACTTGCTGGAGATGATCAACATGGGCTATCTGGTCGGCGTCCGTAAACTGATTACCGAGATTGATGAACAAGGACTGGCCTGCGGACAGTTTGTTAGTGAAATACGCCAAATGTCTGAAAAATTTCAATTAGGCACCATGAAAACCTTTATAGAAGAGAAATTAGCTAATGTCTGAAAGCCCGCTTAATGCAGTAGTGCTGGTGGTCGACGACACCCCCGATACGCTGGCGCTTTTACATGATGCTTTGGTGGAATCCGGTTATACCGTTCTGGTGGCCGATAATGGTGAATCCGCATTAAAAATCAGTCTGGACGCAACTCCGGATATTGTTCTGCTGGATGCGTTAATGCCAGGTATGGATGGTTTTGAAGTTTGCAGGCACCTTAAGCATGATCTGAATACCCGCCATATTCCGGTGATTTTTATGACTGGTCTGACCGAATCCGAGCATGTGGTAGCCGGGTTCTCAGCAGGAGGCATCGATTATGTGACCAAACCGTTGAGCCCTGTCGAAGTTATTGCCCGGATTAATACCCATTTGAAAAACTCCCGTTTGATCAATCAGACGCAGGGCGCTCTGGATGCATTCGGT
Organism: Methylophaga sp. F7; assembly: GCF_056863975.1. Classification (NCBI taxonomy): domain Bacteria; kingdom Pseudomonadati; phylum Pseudomonadota; class Gammaproteobacteria; order Thiotrichales; family Piscirickettsiaceae; genus Methylophaga; species Methylophaga sp. F7. Next base: position 277,267 of record NZ_CM166511.1, read on the forward strand.
CAGGCTGCTATTGCGGTATTACCGAGCACCGGCAAAATTGTCTGGCAGACACCTCTGGCGCGTCAGTTGATTGAAAAATATATGAGTCATGAAGACGATCTATTGATTCAGGATACCCCCGAAGCCTTGCAGGATTGGGTGTTGCAGTTACATCAGGGGGAGAAAGACGGTTACGTCCTTACATTGTGCATAAACCCACCGGGCGACTTATTTTTAACCCTGCTGATCTGCAAAGTGAAGAGCAATGGCTGATCCTGTTACGAGAAGAGTCTGAAACCGCACAGATTGAAGCCTTGCGAGCGGTATTCAATTTAACCAATCGGGAGTCGGAAGTATTGCACTGGGTGATCCTTGGCAAAACCGACAAAAGTATTGGTGAGATTCTCGGTACCAGTCCACGTACCGTCAATAAACATATGGAACATGTGTTTACCAAACTGGGAGTGGAAACCCGTACAGCAGCGGCTTCGTTGGCCGTAAATAAACTGCGTTCACTGACGGGCAGTAATAGCTTCGGAACAGAATAACTGTTTCAAAACGTCTCTATTTCCGGATGGCTCTGCCATAAAATAATAGCGTGCATTACAACGACGTGAGCATGAAAAACTGAACGTATCGAATCTTTCAGGAGCATTCATGATCAAAGTAGGAACTGTAAAACAAATCTGGCGTTATCCGGTGAAAGGTATGGCGGGAGAAAGCCTGAACTATTGCCATCTTGGCGATATGGGCTTGCAAGGCGATCGTATCTGGGCGTTGCGTGATGTGGCACGTCAGGAAATTCAAAGCTGTAAATTCAGGCCCCAGTTATTACGTTGTGTTGCCCGTTGTCGCAGTACCCAGATGACCGGGGCACATGATCAGGTCGATATTCATTTTCCGGATGGTCGTGTTGTAGGCAGTGACGATCCCCAGATCCATAGTTTGTTATCTGAATTAACCGGCCATAATTCGACCCTTGAATCGCTGAGGCCCCTAGCCGAGCTGGATTTTTATCGGCGGCATAAAAAAGATGACCATACCTGGCTGGAAGAATTAAAAGCCACGTTTGATCGAGTAGCCGGTGAACCTTTGCCAGAGATCCTGGATGACTTGCCATCAGCAGCAAAGGATTTTGTGTCTCTCCCAGGTACGTTTTTTTGGTGACACCTTTTCATCTGCTCACCACTGCGACGCTAGCCCATATGCAACAACTTAATCCGGAAGCCGATTGGGATGTGCAACGCTTTCGGCCCAATCTGGTGATTGAAACGCTGCCCGGTATGGAAGGACTGGTTGAACAGGCATGGATTGATAATAAACTACGAATTGGTCGTGCCACCATTGAATGCAATAGCAGCACACCGCGTTGTGGGGCAGTGACCCGATCTCAACAAAAACTGGAATCCGACAGCAGCATATTACGCAGCATTGTGAAACAAGCCGATCAAAATCTGGGTGTTTATGGAGCCATCAAACAAAGTGCAGTAATTCAGCTAGGGGATGAGGTTTTTCTGCAAAACGCGTCATGATTTGCAATAGAACAGACTTGAGATTAGATATAAAGACAGCTGATAAGCGATCAGACAATTAATGTCCTACATAAATAAAGGAAATTTACCCAAAATTAGATTAACCTACATTAATACATTCTAATTTGATGTTAAAGGTTAAAATTGCAACGACTGGCATTAACTCTGCTTTTTAGCAGTATGCTCTTTGGCTGCGCTGGTTATCAGCCAAAGGATATTTTTGCGCAATCCAGAGAGTGGCTAGCACAAACCAGTGATGGGGCGGCGGCAGATTACGATGATGAAATTGACGTTTTATTTGCCCAGCCCTATATCGATCCGCTCACCGATTATATCAATCAGCATATTGATGATGAACGTCGTGCCGAACCACTACGAAAGGTCAGTGCAGAACGTAAAGTTCGCTGCCAGGAAATTGCCGATAAATATCTCACTCGACCGCTTACTCAAGAGTCATTGAATCTGTATAAGGCGGGATACAGCTACTCCTGCCCAAAAGATGTTGAACAGTTTGCTGTGAGACTGGCCGAAGCCAACAAACAAGCACCCACAGCATCTTCTCAAGCCGAACCTCCCGTCTCTGATGAAAAAGTGGTGGTGGATAAAGCCATTGTTTCAAATGTGAATAAAGAACAGTTAAACGACTGTTATTTGTTGACAACCATCAGCAATTTTCGCGAAGCCAAACAGGCCTGTCTGTCCCCGGCGAAAAATGGCGACGTGCGCTCCCAATTAAATATGGCGGTTATTCATAAAGCTCTGACGGAATATTCTCAATCTCTGCAATGGGCGGAGAAAGTTGAACAGGACTCACCACGCGCTCGTTATCTTATTGGTGAGCTCTATGCTTTGGGGCTTGGTGTGCAACAGGATTATCAAACCGCTTTTAAATGGTTTGAGAAATCTGGGCAGGATGGTTATGCCGAAGCACAACATATGCTGGGTTTATTTTATGAAATGGGTAAAGGCACCCAACAGAATACAGATCTGGCGCTCAAATGGTTTCAACGTGCGGCCTTAAATAATTATGTTCCGGCCAAACATTCGCTGGGAGCGTTGTTAATTCAACAAAATAAAAATCCAGCGAGCATCACACAAGCAGAAAAATGGCTGATTCAAGCTGCTCGTGCTGGATATGCTGAGTCTTCTTTATTGATGGGACGAGAGTTACAACAAAGTGACCTTACTGAGGAAAAAGCCCAAGCGGTCATCTGGTATGAAGTAGCCCAACAACAAGGTTCAGCCGAGGCAGAAAAGCTGGCGGAAAATCTTCGCCCTCAAGTGAATCCTGAGGCTATTAATCTGGCTCGACAGCAAATTCAACGCGTTCTTGACGGTCAGAATTAAGGGCTTTTAAGGATGTATAAAATGGTCATCATCTGATGCTTCGTTCATTACTGGTCGATTCTTCCAAAAAACTCATCCTGTGGATGTTGTTTATGCTGGTCATCCTGTTTATTGCCGGGATGTGGATTTTATCGTCACTGAATCTGAATTATTCGGAAGATACCATTGGCGAAGTTCGCCAGAAGCAGATTGAAGAGACTTTTTTCAGTAATCTGAACAAAATTGTCCAAACCCAAAGTGCATTGGAACGTGACACCAATGGCTTAGCGCGTATCGGCAGCCTGTTTGCAGATTTATTTGCTTCAGAAAGTAACTCTCAGGTGTTAAATGCCGAGTTAGGCATGATGTTACAGGACAAGCTGAAAGACTTTGAAGGCACATTAGCGGTCGGGATCTGGTTTGATCCAGAATACGTCAGCCTGAAAGGACAGCCGTTATCACGCTATGTATTTCGGGATAAAACGAACAGCATCCAAGTGTTAACTGAATCAAGTTCCCGACTCTTAAACATTGAGCAACAACAATGGTTCGATTTGGCAGGTATTGCTGTTACAGACAAAACGAAACTTAAAGGCAATGAAATCCGTTGGACGCCAGCTTATTACAATGAAATCACGGACAGTGCCGTGTTGACGCTGATAAAACCTATTTTGAACAGCCAGCAGCAAGTGGTTGGGTATGCATCAACAGACTGGGAAGCGAAACAGATAATTGATCTCGTCAGTCAGGTCAGCATCACGCCAAATACCTTTGCCCTGCTAATCGATAAAAATAAACGCAAATTATCCAGCTTGAGCAGATTAAATAATGAACGTTATGCCCAGAAGATCATTGACTCGGTAATGAGCCAGGATTTTATTAAACTGGCATCCAACAACGCTATTTCTCAGCTTAAATCCCAACAGCAAAAAGCCCTGCTGCAAACGCATCAGTTTGCTGTTGAAGATATTGAATATGTGCTTTATGCCGCGACCACACCGGCTCAGATGCTATTTGCAGTGGGCGTGCCCAAGAATGAAATTGATGCTGTTATTGCCCCGATGCGGGTGATTAATCAACGGATCCTGATTGCAACCAGTATTGTCATTTTGCTGCTATCGGCTTATCTGGTCTATCGTATTGCTTTGCTGATGCAGGAGTTGCAAGCCTCCTATACCGATCAGCTGACGGGTTTACCTAACCGGGCAAGGTTATTACTGGATTTGCAGCAACATCAAAACTGCACCTTAATTCTGGTGAATATCGATCGGTTTCGAGAATTAAACAGTATCTTTGGAAATGATTGTGGTGATGCGGTTTTGCAAAGCCTAACCACTAACATTGGGGCATTTTGTCAGGATTATAATCACGCTGACAGCGCCAAACTGTATCGCTTATCAGGTGATGAATTTGTGCTGTTGGGTTTTGATTGGTCCAAGGAGTTTCTGACCGGATTCCTGAGGCAGTTAAGTGACTTTCTGCAAGAGCAGCAACTGCAATGGCAGGATCAGGATATCAGCATAACGGCAACCCTTGGTGCAGCAGGTCAGCATGATGCCGACCCTGACAAAGACAGCTCACCGGATATATTGATCAGTTACGCCACAGCCGCATTAAAAATTGCTCGTGATAAGTCACGGCATTATGCGATCTATGACAGTAAGCAAGATGTAGAGCGTATTTACGAACAAAACCTGTTCTGGGCCAGACAACTAAAACAAGCATTACAGCAAAACCGGATTGTTCCGTGGTTCCAACCCATAATGGATAATCAAAGTGGTGAGATAACCAAATATGAATGCCTGATCAGAATGATTGATCCAGATGGGCAGGTTATCAGTCCCGGTGTATTTTTGCCGGTGGCCAGTAATTTACGTCTGGATAGCATGCTGACACGGGTGATGGTGGAAAAATCGTTCCAGAAATTTGCCGAACTGGATTACGAATTTTCTATTAATCTTTCCTATCGTGATTTACTGGATACCGAATTAACCCAGTTTATTTTTGACCAGCTCAAAACCTATCAGGTTGGAAAAAGGTTAATTTTCGAAATCCTTGAATCCGATGGTATTGATAATTACAACGAAGTCCGTCGGTTTATCGATAAAGCCAAAGGCTTTGGCTGTAAAATTGCCATTGATGATTTCGGCACAGGCTACTCGAACTTTGAACATTTGCTGCGTCTCAATGTGGATCTCATCAAAATCGATGGTAGCCTGATAAGAAATCTCAATGATGATCAATCAGCCATTATTGTTACCCGTGGTGTAGTGCAATTTGCCCGTAGTCTCGGCATTAAAACCGTTGCGGAATTTGTTCACTGCGAAGCCGTACAGAAACAAGTCCAGGCACTCGATATTGATTTTTCCCAAGGTGCCTATTTCAGCATGCCTAAGGCAGAACTGGTTGAAACACCAAAGATGATGTAATAACGCTTATTCTGAATGGCAGCTTGAATACAACAATCAAATTTAGCCTATTGATTACGCTCAGTCGCAATATTTAGGTACACTGACTTATCTCTGCCTTTGAGATAAGCCATCAGTCATGAAATCTGTCAAAAACACCTTTCTGAAATATCGAAGTTTGCTGATCTGGGTTGTCAGTATTCTGCTGTTATATACCTTGATAGGATTTTTACTGGTTCCGTGGCTGGCAGAGCGCCAGTTGGTGAAGACAATGCAACAGAGACTGGGCGTTGAGGCCAGTGTCGAAAACATATATTTCAATCCCTATACATTTGAAGCGACAGTCGACAATCTGCAATTAACCACGGAGCAGGATGAGCCGCTGGCAGCATCAGAAAAGCTTTACCTCAATCTGCAACCTTTGCACCTGGCGAGACTGACTTTACGACTGGAAGAAATCAACCTGGCCGATACAACACTGCATTTCCGACGTTATTCGACAACGGCTAATACGCTGACAAGACTGGCAGACAGCTGGGCAGCTTCAGCTAAAGAGGAAGCGGCTGAAGACGAAGCCAATCAATCCAGCGAACAGGACGAATCTTTATTTAGCTTGGAAATAGCTGAGGTTAACTATACCAATGGTGAGATTCATTATCGGGATGAAGTACCCAAGGAGCCTTTTGAAACGGTATTGCGTCCGATCAATATTCATCTGCAAGATTTTTCCACGGAGGCCAGTCAAAACGCCAGTTTAGATTTGGCGGTCGGGCTGGAAAATGACGCAAAATTGTCCGCAGACGGAAAGCTAAGCATGTCTCCGTTACAGTTATCGGGTCAGATAACGCTGGATAATTTCAGTTTACAGTCGCCCTATCGTTATTTTAAGGCACAGTTGCCATTTGAATTGAACCAGGGGCGGCTGGATTTACAATTATCCTACGATATCGATTTTGCCGATGAAGCGGCAGATATTGATCTCAGTGCGATTGATATAGGCTTGACCGGTTTTAGTATTCTTCAGCCGGGCATGACCAAAGCGTTATTGCAAGACGGGAAACTGGAGATAAAAAACGCCAGTTATGCTTTTCCAGAAAATCAGCTCATATTGGATAACGTTTCGCTGACTGACTTTAAACTGGCTTTGACCCGAAACCAGCAGGGTGATCTCAACTGGCTGCAGTTAATAGCTGCCCTGCCCGGAAAAGATTCTGAGGCAGTGGTGGAAGATACTGATGAACAAACCGATAAACAAAACACGTCACCGTTTACCTTGGAAATTGGTGCGTTAAGTTTTACCGAAGGTGAGATTCATTATCGTGATGAAAATCCGCAGGAGCCTTTTGAAACGGTATTACGTCCGGTCAATATTCAGCTACAAGATTTTTCCACTGAGGCCAGTCAAACCGCCAATATAGATTTAGATATCGAACTGGAAAAGGACGCAAAATTTTCCGCAGATGGAAAGTTAAGCATGTCACCGTTACAGGTAGCAGGCCAGGTAACACTGAACAATTTCAGTTTGCAGACGCCATATCGTTATTTTAACGGTCAGCTGCCTGTTGAACTGAATAGCGGCCGAGTTGAACTGCAAACGTCTTACGACATCAATTTGGCCGGTGATACTAAAAAAATAGATCTCAGTGAGATAGATATCGAAATAGCCGAGTTAGATATTCACCAGCCCGGTGAGAGTGAAGCGTTAGTAAAAGGCGGTAAGCTGACCATTAGTAATGGGCTTTATGTTTATCCAGAAAATCAGCTCACTATAAAATCGGTTTCACTGGATGATTTCAATCTGGCTGCAACCCTAAACGAGCAGGGTGAAATCGACTGGTTACAAGTATTGGAAAAAATGCCTGATCCAGCCACTGATGAACCCGATACGCAAGCATCACCACTCCAGCTCGATATCGCCAATCTGGCCATCAATAATACCAAGCTGACGTTAATGGATGAGCAACTGAAAACGCCCTTTACTCTTACAATGATGCTGTCTGGCAGCATGCAGAATTTCACTCTGGCAGAGGGTAATCAGATTCCTTTTACTACCGATATCAGTTTGCAAACAGGAGGTGATATTGGGATTGAGGGTGAAATTCAATTGTTTCCAGAACTGGCCGTTCAGGCAGAGGCTACTATAGATAATTTAGCCTTAAAGCCGGTGCAACCTTATCTCAGCAAGTATGCACATGTTGGTATTGTAAAAGGTGAAGTCAGCTCCACCGCCCAGATTACCTCTAATCAACAAAAGCCGTTTAGCCTCCAGGCTAATCTAACGGTTGAAGATGTGCAGCTCGATAATCAGAAAAACAATGAAAAACTGTTCAGCTTTGACCAGCTGGACATTAATACAATTGATTTTTCATTAGCGAAACAACGCCTGGCTATCTCAGAAGTGATCGTTGATGAACTATATGCCCGCATATTTATCAACGAAGATGGCGAAACCAATCTAAGAGGACTACTCAAGGAGCAACCAAACGACAAAGCTGAGACAGAGAATAAAGATCAAGACAGTCTCTTCAATGGCTATGAGTTGGCAATTGGTCAAGCGATTATTAATAACGCGAGTTCGCGTTTTACCGATGCCAGTTTGCCGATAGTTTTTGATACACATATGCAGGCACTCAATGGCGAAATAAGCGGTTTTTCTACGCTTTCTGAACAACCCGTAGAGCTGACATTGGAAGGTAAGGTTGATGAATTTGGTCTGGTGGAAATAGATGGTGAGATAAAACCGTTAGCCCTTCGCGAATTTGCCACGGTAAAACTGTCGTTCAGTAATATAGATTTGCCTGCTATGAGCCCCTATACAATCAAATTTGCAGGTAGACGTATCGACGAAGGACGTGGCGACGTAGAGCTGACGTATAAGGTTGTTGAGGGTGAACTTTCTGCAACGAATAATATTGTGTTGCATGATATCAAGCTTGGGGAGCGGGTTGAGGCGCCCGATGCGCTAGATTTGCCACTTGATTTGGCAGTATCGTTACTCAAAAATAAGGAAGGGGTGATTGATCTGACGATTCCAGTAAGCGGAAGTGTCAATGATCCCGAATTTGATATGAGCGCGGTAATTACTCAAGCAATTAACCAGGCGATAACCAATATTGTGACTGCACCTTTCAAATTTCTTGGAGGTTTATTCGGCAGTGATAACGAGGAACCGATAGACAATATTCGTTTCCGGCCCGGTGAGAGTGACCTGGCTCCACCGGAACAGGAAAAATTACAGAAGCTCGCAGGAGCATTAGCCGATCGTCCGCAACTGGCGATAAACATCCCCCCAACCTTTGCGATGGAAGCCGATCGTCAACAGCTAAAACAAGCTGCCGTTGAGCAACGTATTGAATCGCGTCTAGATCAAACTGATCCAGAAACACAATTGGCAGAACGTCGACAAACAGTCTTGGAAACACTTTATCGTGAGGCGGGGTTAAGTCCAATATTGAGGACACTGCAACAGGAATTCACTGTAAAGACCGAAACTCAGGAAACAGCTGCACTAGATGTGCTGGCTTACAATGCTGATCTGAAACAGCGATTAATTGAAGCCGAGTCGATATCCGCCACGCAGTTGCAACAATTAGCTGAACAACGTCAGCAAACCGTTATCGAGTACATTCAACAAAACGCGGAAGTGAACAGCGACCAATTAAAACGCAGTGAAACGGTGGCCACCAGATTGGAAGATGGATGGGTAAAGCTGAAATTTGAACTGGTAACACTCTAAATAATTTTTGAGCTAGCAATATCGACGTTATGCCAGAGGCACCATACTAACTGGTAGATATAAAACGCGAGGGAAAGCATGAAGCTGCAAGGGAAAATTTCAAATTGGAATGATGATCGAGGCTTTGGTTTTGTCGTGCCAAATGGTGGTGGAGAGCGTGCTTTTGTCCATATCAAGGCCTTTAACCCACCATCCCGAAGACCCGCGAATGGTGAAGTCATTATCTATGAAATAGCTCGCGATAATAATAATCGTTATAAGGCTGAAAATATTCAATTTGCTCGTGACATTTCCAAGCCCAAAAAACGAGATAAAGTAAAAAGCCAAAGAGGCTTCGGTGGTATCTTTACGATTGTCTTTTTCATTGGACTGTTGGTCTCAGTCTTTAGTGGAAAGTTGCCTTTAGTTATTGTCGGTGTATATCTAATCATGAGCCTAATCGCGTTTATCGCTTACGCGATGGATAAATCCGCGGCTCAAAATGGCCAATGGAGAATACAAGAAAGTACCTTGCACTTACTTTCTCTAATAGGTGGTTGGCCAGGAGCCTATATTGCCCAAAAGAAATTACGCCATAAATCGATTAAGAAAGCATTTATAAATGTTTATTGGGTAACGGTTTTGTTGAACTTAGGTGGTTTGTTTTGGCTTCATACAGAGAAAGGAGCAAACTTCATCAATAATGTGGTTTTTCGATTATTCAATGGCTAACTTGCAAATCAAGGTGGCCGACTCCTTAGATCTACAACCTTTTGATCTACACAACCTGAAGAAGGAACACAGGCATGACAACCATTGACTATAAGGCATTGCTGGAAGTGGCGATCAATGAAGCGCGTCAAGGATTAGCCGAGGGTGGTATTCCTATCGGTGCTGCAGTTTTCAATAAAAATGGCAAGCTACTCGGTGCAGGCCACAATCGCCGAATTCAGGAAAATGATCCTTCTGTTCATGCCGAGACCGATGCCTTTCGTAAGGCCGGAAGACAAAAGTCCTATCGCGACAAAATCATGGTCACAACACTTGCACCCTGTTGGTATTGCAGCGGGCTGGCACGGCAATTCAACTTCGGCACAGTGGTTGTTGGCGAATCCGTAAATTTCGACGGCGGGCTAGATTGGCTTCGCGAAACTGGCGTAGAGGTCATCGATCTTAACTCGCAGGAATGCATCCAAATGCTCGGCGATTTCATTGCCCAAAACCCAGAAATCTGGAATGAAGATATCGGTGAAGATTAGGGGCTGTGTCTTTGATCTTCAATTGATCCCTCAAACTATTCCAATAACAGCGGCAAACAAAAATACTGGAAATTATTATGAAAGTTGAAACGTTAAGAGATGTTCTTCATTGGACAAGCGAGTTTCATCAACACCTCACAGAATGTTTGAAACGTGGTGCCGATAAAACTGAAAATACGCGAGCACAAATGCTTCTTAACTATTTGTCAGAGCATGAAGAAAAGCTCGGACATGCTGTGCACCAATTCGAAGTCACAGGGAATGAACATGCGTTAAATACCTGGTGCTATGAGTACTTTGATAAAAATCCCATCGTGCAACATCATCATTGTGATGCACCATTTTCTGAACTATCAACCACCGACATTATGCAAGTAATCATTCATCAACATCAGCAAATCATTGACCTTTATCGTTACCTGCATGATTGTGCGGATATATCCTCGGCAAAAGAGTTGATGGAAGATCTCAGATCTTTTGAAGAGCATGAAATTATGGTGATGTCACAGTCAGCTAATCGATTAGAAGATATTTGAGATTGAAACCTTGGAGATAAGGTCGATTGAAAGTTCTCTAAATACAATCGTTTCTGATACCTTTGATACGACATCTGGAACGAAAATATCGGCGAGGAATAGAGTTATTTCTTTCAATCAGCTTGATAAAGTATAAAACTAAATTATTTGGCTAACCCTTTAATCCGGACGCGGATCCCAAATATCCATCATCTAACGCGGCATTACCCGGACGCTCATGAGTGATTCCAATGGCTCTGGTCGTGACAGATAAAAGCCCTGAACATAATCCACTCCAATTTGACGCAGGATATTCAGTGTTGCGGCGTCTTCAACAAACTCGGCAATGGTCTTTAAACCCATAATATGGCCGATGTTGTTAATCGACGCCACCATGGCTTGGTCAATCCGGTTGTTGGCTAGCTCTTGAATGAAAATACCGTCAATTTTCAGGTAGTCGACCGGTAATTGTTTGAGATAGCCGAATGAAGACAGACCACTACCAAAATCATCCAGAGCAAATTGGCAGCCTAAGCCTTTCAGTTCGGTAATGAAGCGAGCAGCATTGGCTGGATCAGCGATGGCGGCGGTTTCGGTGATTTCAAAGCAAATATTATTCGCGGGTACTTTACGTTTAGTCAGTTGTTCCTGAATTAACTGCAAGCAGTCTTCACGACCAATGGAGGCACCGGATAGATTAATCGAGCAAAAAACCGGCTGCTGGTTCTGGCGAAGTTGATCGCCCATCCAGGCCAGTGTGTTGCGAATCACCCATTGGTCGATTTTTGGCATTAATCCAAAGCGTTCGGCCGCTGGAATAAAGGCGCCTGGTGGAATGATTTCACCCTCTGGTCCGATCATTCGAGCCAGAATTTCATAATGCGGCATGATGTTATCGCTGTTTTCCAGCGGAACAATCGTCTGAAAATAGAGCCGGAAAAGGTCTTTATCGAGTGCTTCTTGTAACCGACTGGCCCACTGTATTTGACCCTGGCGCTCCTGGGCCTGAATATCATCCGGTTGAAACAGGTGAACGCGGTTACGCCCGCGATCTTTGGCTGCATAACAAGCGGCATCGGCATGGCTTAACACCTCATCCAGGCTGCCACTGGCCTCGGTAATACTGACCAAACCGATACTGACGCCTACAGAAAATACCTGACCTTCCCAGGAAAAACGAAAAGCAGTGACGGTTTTACGCAGTGTCTCGGCAATGTCCAGGCCTTTTTCAATTGGACAATGACTGAGCAGCACTCCGAATTCATCACCCCCAGCCGTGCCAGAGTATCGCTCTGACGTAATACCGGTTTAAGAAGATTTGAGAGTTGCTTCAACAGTACATCACCGGCTCTGTGTCCACAGGTATCATTGACCAATTTGAACTGGTCTAAATCGAGATAGCAGAGCAGGTGCTCCGCTTTATCATGGTGGGCTTCATTGATCAGCGATTCCAAACGCTTTTCAAATTCACGTCGATTGATGAGGCCTGTTAAGGTGTCGTGCACCGCCTGAAAGCTCAGCATCTTTTGCAAACGACTGTTTTGGGTAATGTCCTGTAAAGCAACCACCCAGCCTATATTTTGTCGGTTGGTATCGAGCAAGGGCGCACAGTTCAGTTGCACTTCAAATTCATCACCTTGCTTGTTTTTCAGCAGAAACAGACGTTTTTGGCTGGTGTTAGGCGTTTTAACTGAGTACTGCTGACACAATGTCGTGATGTTAATTGGGGTCGCTTCACTGTCTTCAATCAGAATAATCTCGTCAATCGGCTTGCCGAATGCCTCTTCAGATGTCTGTCCCAGTAGTTCACTGGCCATCGGATTAAGATAGACGATGTTATACGCTGCATCACAGGTAACAACTGCTTCCGTGATGGCTTCAAGTGTGACTTGTGCCAGCTCAGAGTGGCGGTGCAGACGAGCCTCCATCTTTTTCTTTCGCTGATATCCCTCAGCATGGCGCTGTATTGCACGCCCTCCTCGGTTGGACTGGCGGTGGTGGTGACTTCCAGGGTAAAGGGGTTGCCCTGACTGTGTCTGGCGATGATTTCATAAGGCCCCGGTTGTTGACTACTGGCCAGGGTGACAAATAAACGTTCCGGGCTTGTGCCCGAAAAAGTTTGTTGGTTTTGTTCATGGAGTAAAACATCAGTTGGCTGCCCCACCAACTGGTGAGCAGGAAGGCCGAACATAATTTCCACGCCTGGATTGGCGCTGGTCACAATCCCCTGGCTGGAGAAGGTGATCACTCCGTCACGCATATCTCGCACAATCAAGCGGGTGCGTGTCACCATGCGGTTCAGGTTAGCAATCACCCGATTGTATTGGGAGGCAATCTGTCCAACTTCGGTAAAAGGCTCAACTGGCACTCGCTGCTTTAAATCACCACTACGCTCTTGCGTTTGCATGGCTGAAAGCAGATCCGTCAGTTCGGTTTTCGCGCCATGTTCTGACACATTCAGCCCCTGCTGCTCGGCTTCGATGCTGACGCGCAAAGGTATGAAACGGTTCAGTAGAAAGAGAAATGTGATTGTCAGCGGGAAAATAAACAGGGCACAAGCAAATATACCAAGCAATTGCACCTGCAATTGGTCAAAGCGGCTTAAGCCAGTATCAAGCAGTTGCAAATCACCAAAAAGTGCAACGGCCAGCGTGCCCCAGATTCCGGCGACTAAGTGTACTGGCACCGCCGAAATAGCATCATCCAGCTGCATTCGGTGCATTTGTTTTTCAGCCAGAAACATCACCAGCGCGCCAAGGCTTCCAATCACCGCCGCTTGTGGCGTTGAAACTACATGACAACCTGCGGTAATAGCGACTAGTCCGGCCAGGGTGCCATTAATGGTGAGCGAGGTGGTCTGGCTATTATCCTGTTGTGTTTTTGAAAGCAGTATCGCCGTGATTCCACCAGCAGCGGCTGCAATGATGGTGTTGACGATGATGCCGGCAATAGCCGTGGTAAAAGCCAGTGTACTGCCACCGTTAAAGCCAATCCAACCGATCATGAAGAACAGCATGCCAAGAATCGCCAACGGCAGGTTGCTGCCTGGGATGTTTTGTACTTTGCCTCGAATGAAACGTCCGGTACGTGGGCCGATAACAATCACGGCGGCCAGTGCTACCCAGCCACCCACACTGTGTACTACGGTGCTGCCGGCAAAATCGGTGAAGCCCATGGCTTCCAACCAACCAGGAGATTCATTTACGGCGCTGCTCCAGACCCAATGACCAAAGACCGGGTAAAGTAGCAAACTGATCAAGGCCGTAATGATGATATACACCACAAAACGACTGCGTTCGGCGATAGCACCAGAGACAATCGTGGCGGCTGTGGCACAAAAGGTTAATTGGAAAAAGAAAAAACTGGCGTGCCAGAATTCATCTCTGGAAAAATCGGCAATAAACCAGTGGGTATCGAGTTTCAGACCTTCATGAGCCCCAAACATGATGCCAAAACCAAACAGCCAGAAGAGCATGGCGGTAACGATCAAATCAAAGGCGTTTTTAAGCGCTACGTTAATCGCATTTTTACTTCGGGTAAGACCAGACTCCAGACACAGGAATCCACCCTGCATAATCAGCACCAGCATTGCTGCAATTAAAATCCACAAAGCATCCAGCGCACTCATATCAGGCATTATCAGTCTCCGAAGATAAAGTCAGCACTCTATCGGTGCGAGAGCCTGGCAGTTATTGACACAATAGCGCCAGCCCTCGCCATATCGAGCGTTGTGACTTCTCAAGGAGCAGAAATTGTGCCATTTCAGCTAACATTGATTGCATTGGAAAGGAAAACGATTTAAAAGAGGGATCATTACAAACAAAAGGGCCAGAGAAAATTCTCTGGCCCTTTTTGTTGCCTGTAAAGTAGATGTTAGTTTATTTGATAAACAGCATCTCACGGTATTTCGGCAGTGGCCATAAATCATCGGCTACTTCCGTTTCCAACGCATCAACATGGGCACGGACTTTATCCATCAGGGTATGGATATCATTCGCGCAGTAGTTCATATGTGCTTCGATTGAGTCAAAGTCATGTTTGGTTATGGCTTTGGACAGTTCAGCTACCGCAGCGATCATGGCATTGGTTTCGTTGGCGATTGAGCTGGCAATCGAGTTGTCCATTTCAATGCCCAGATCAGACATACCTGAACAGGTCATCGATAATTCGCCCAGATATTGCGTCGCTGCTGGGTAAATCATGGTTTTGGCCATTTCGATAACCAGTTTGGCTTCGACTTCAATCGATAAAATGTACTGCTCGGCATAGACTTCAAAGCGGCTTTCCAGCTCGACCGGTGAAAACACATTGGTCCGCTTGAACAGCTCGCGGATTGACTCATCACGCAGGTATGGAAGCGCATCAGCTGAGGTCGGCAGGTTTTTCAAACCACGTTCCTCAACCGCCATTCTATGCCATTCAGCAGAATAGCCATCGCCACCGAAAACTACGTTGCCATTCTCTTCCATCAATGTTTTCAATACGGCTAAAACGGCAGTGGTTCGTGATTCCGTTTTCGCCAGTTCGGTTTCCAGTTTTTCAGCAATCCAATCTAACGAGTCTGCCAGAATGGTGTTCATCGCCACTAATGGGCCGGATACCGATTGTGAAGAACCGACAGCACGGAATTCAAAACGGTTACCGGTGAAGGCAAACGGAGAAGTACGGTTACGGTCACCTGGATCACGTTCGAATTTAAGGATTTGAGACAGACCCAGATCCATTTCGCCGCCTTGTTTCGATGAGGCGATATTGCCGTCTTTAATATCCTGGAAGACTTTTTCCAGCTGGTCACCCAGATAGACAGACAGGATTGCTGGTGGCGCTTCATTGGCACCCAAACGGTGGTCATTGGAAGCAGAGGCGATAACTGCACGCATTAGCGGGCCGTATTTATTTACGCCACGAATAACTGCGCCACAGAACAACAGGAAGTTGAGGTTATCGTGTGGAGTACTGCCTGGATCCAGCAAGTTGCCTTGTGTGGCATTACCGACAGACCAGTTGACGTGTTTGCCTGAACCATTCACACCCGCGAACGGTTTTTCATGTAACAGGCACATAAAACCATGTTTTTTTGCCGTGCTTTTCATCAGTGTCATCATCAACTGCTGATGGTCGGCAGCGATATTGGCAGATTCATAATACGGTGCGATTTCGAACTGGCCAGGAGCCACTTCGTTGTGATGAGTTTTGGCAGGAATGCCCAGACGATACAACTGGTCTTCAAAATCCTGCATAAAGATTTGCACACGCTCAGGAATCGCACCGAAGTAATGATCATCAAATTGCTGACCTTTGGCAGGCGAGGCACCAAATAGAGTACGACCGGCTAACAATAAGTCTGGACGGGCATTAGCAAAATTAATATCAATCAGGAAGTATTCCTGTTCAGCGCCACAGCTTGAGCTCAGTGGGGCAATTTCTTCTTCACCCATTAATGACAGCACTTTGCGAGCGGCTTTATCCATCGCTGCATTGGAGCGCAGTAGTGGGATTTTCTTATCCAGCGCTTCGCCGGTCCAGGACATAAACACGCTTGGAATCATCAGCGTTGAACCATTTTCGGTATGCATGATGAACGCAGGGCTGGTTGGATCCCAGGCAGTATAACCACGTGCAGCATTGGTCATACGCAAGCTGCCGTTAGGGAATGATGAACCGTCCGGCTCACCTTTAATCAATAAACTTCCTGAAAATTCGGTAATAGCATTACCTTCAGAGTTGGTCACAATAAAACCGTCATGTTTTTCTGCGGTAATATTGGTCATTGGATAGAAAAGATGTGAAAAGAACTTAACGCCTTTGGATAACGCCCAGCTCTTCATCGCTGCTGCCACAACATCCGCCACCGCCGGTGCAAGTGGTGCGCCGGTTTGTACTGTTTGTTTAACCGCTTTGAATGCCGATTTATTCAAAGCCTGTTCCATGGTTTCCAGGTTGAATACATCCGTTGCCCAAATCTTATCTAAGGATTCAGGTGTTTTGACTGCGATTTTTTCGCGGTTGGTGATTTGTGAAATGGCTGTCAGGCGCGTTTCGTTTCCACTCATTTAATTATCCTTTTTGCGATGTTTGTTTAATTCGTGTTGTAGTTATTCGACATGGTAGTAAGAAGCTTAACCCTGTAAAAATTGATCATGAGTAGAACGGCGAAACAGAACACGACCATTAAGTTCTTTTTATCCAATCACAGTCATAAGCAATAAGCAGTCCAATTATCATAGAAAACGTAATATTCAGCAAAACAAGAATAGGCCTGAGGTACTGATTTTTTAAGGATGCAGAGAGGGTCAGGATTGAGTCTTACTGCGAGCGAAGAAGGTGCGGTCAGCACCAAAATGGGGCATAAATATTGCGCAATATTATGGCGAGAAAAAGGCAATTTGGCGCTACATTTTGTAGTAGCTGTTAGTTATTTTTTGCTTTCATTGATAAGTCAGTGATTCGTTACAATCAAACCCTTGGTTTTTCGTCTGGCTGATATCGTTTTTTTAAATATTAGATGTGATTCACGGTTTCTGAAACGAATTAGGCGGATAACTAATCTCAACAGAAGATCCTTCTGGTAGTTGACGTTGTCTCTCTCGTTGTTTTTGTCAGGCTTATGCCTGACTTTTTTTATCACCCCCCATAAATTTATTGCAGTGCTTAAGTTACGGCAAAACAAGTTGTGCCTTAAATGATCTGGGTCAATGACATAAAATCCCAAAAGACCTAATCTGGTTTTATCGCTCCCGCTTTTACAGCTATGGGAACATCTCAGACAATTATGAGGAGTCGCGTTATGGCAACTATGATGAAAGCAGCTATTTTTATTGAGCCAGGCCGCATCGAGATTGATGATAAACCCATTCCCGACATTGGCGATAATGATGCATTAATCAAAATTTCCACAACCACCATCTGTGGCACGGATGTGCATATTCTTAAAGGTGAATATCCCGTTGAAAAAGGTCTGACAATTGGCCATGAACCCGTCGGGGTGATTGAAAAGCTGGGCAAAAATGTTCAGGGCTACCATGAAGGGCAACGGGTGATAGCCGGTGCAATCTGTCCCAGTTATACCTCCTATGCCTGTCAGGATGGCTGTTCGGCACAAGATGGTGGAGCACACTCTCATGGATATAAACCTATGGGTGGCTGGCGGTTTGGCAACACCATTGATGGGGCACAGGCCGAATATCTTCTGGTGCCGGATGCGCAGGCGAATTTATCCCCTGTGCCAGAAAATTTAACCGACGAACAGGTCCTGATGTGTCCCGATATTATGTCCACCGGTTTTGCCGGTGCTGAATCAGGCAATATTAAAATTGGGGACATTGTGGCGGTATTTGCTCAAGGTCCGATTGGCTTGTGTGCCACAGCCGGGGCGCGATTAAAGGGTGCCAGTTTTATCATTGCGGTAGATGGGGTGGATGAACGTCTGGCGATCTCCAAACAAATGGGCGCAGATGTGACACTGGATTATAGAAAAGATGATGTGGTTGCCGAAATACTGAAACTGACCGGTGGACGTGGTGTCGATGTCGCCATTGAAGCCCTTGGACAACAAAGCACTTTTGAAGCCGCGTTGCGTGTCCTGAAACCCGGCGGAACATTATCAAGTCTTGGCGTGTATTCATCCGATCTGACCATTCCTCTCGATGCGTTTGCCGCAGGATTGGGCGACCACAAAATCGTTACCTCACTATGCCCCGGCGGTAAGGAACGTATGCGTCGTTTGATGGATGTTATTTCGCACGGCAGACTGGATTTAAGCCCTATGGTGACCCACCGGTTCAAACTGGAAAACATCACCGAAGCCTATGATTTGTTTTCTCATCAACGCGATGGGGTATTGAAGGTGGCTATCGAGATCTGACCAGCAAAATCCTGAGTCCCAACAAGCAATTCACCTTATGGCTATTTATTGTGACAGCGTAATATATGAACCGTAAGACAAACAAAACAACCAACGAGGTGATTATCATGTGGACTAAACCAGAATATTCAGACATGCGTTTCGGTTTCGAAGTAACGATGTACATCTGTAATCGTTAAGATTTGAAACAACGCAAAACAAGAAGCCCCCGAAAGGGGGCTTTTTTGTGGGCGAGTGTTCGGGATTAAATCACGAAATCCTATTCTTAAATATCAAATTTCAGACATAAAAAAAGCACTCATGAATGTGTGCCTGTTTTATTTATTACCGAAACCAGTATCAACTACCACCCCTAAAAACTTACTGGATGTTAAGTGTTTTTTTGTATTAATTTACGACAATCATTGCTTCTGTACATAGTCAGTTGGGAATGTTGCTATAAAGTTTAAAGCTAACTTTATGTTTCAATTTTTCTTTTGAATATTCTGAAAAGCTTTTGCAAGTAGTAAAGGAGCTGACTTTCCAGACATTCTTCTTGGTTTTCTTCCAAATCGACGGCTAATTTCTAACTCATGTTGCTCTTGTGCATCTAATTCTTTGATCAGTCGATCCAATTCATCCTGACTATGAATTATGGCGTGCTCTAATACGCTACGTCTTCGGGTTTTAAGGGGCATTTTAACGATTCCATATAGGTAAATAACGTCAGAGCACGAGCTATTGAAAAAGTTCAACTTTATCCAAAATATACTAAGTCTATGACTAGCTAGGGTTTTTCGACTTGGTCAACAACAGACAATTCCAGGACCAACACTCAATCTTTCTGGGTATGCCGATGCCTTGGATTTAGCTTGTCCAAATACGTTTCCGATCAGTAGACTTATTTCAGGACGGTTCATCAGAAATAAAAAAGGCACTTAAAATAAGTGCCTTTTTGCTATGGTGCCAAGTTATCTGAGCCCGAAATTACATACTTTCTGCTTCAGATATTGCTTTTCTGACCAGACGTCCAGCACCGCCACTGACATCGGCATTTTTAATCTGTTCGAGGTTCACTGGTTCACCTACGATGATCACTCCTCCCATACCTGAACCAATATGCGGTGTGCATTTATAGACGTAAATGCCTTCCTCTGTGAAGGTGTGTTTATAATTTTCACTCATCGGCGAGTTCCATTTCTCGGCACCTTCGGGAATCAAGCCATCTATTGATTCAGAGTTATGTGTGCTCATGTTGCGCCAAGACACAGAGTCACCAGAATTAATTTTGACGACCAGCGGATTAAACTTCAGGCCCTCTGCAGTTACGAAATGCGTTTCTGCTCCTTCACTTTTTGGCTCATCGGCTTGAGCGGCTGCGTCATCTGATGTTCCACTGACTTCTGTTTCTTCAGTTGCCATGGTGTTATCAGTCTTATCAAGCTCAGCTGCAGGTTCATCTTCAATGACCACTTCAGTTTCTGATGGGGCCGGGGTGATATTTTCAGTCGTGTCTATATTGCTCTGATTTTCAGAGCTCATTCCCGTTTCTTGGTTTTGTGTCGTGTCAGAACTGTCATCGCTACCACAGGCTGTAAACAGCGTGGCTGCCGCAAACGACATAGTCAGTGCAATGGCGATATTTCTCGTTTGTGTAAACGCCGAAGTTGCTTTAAACATATTTTGTACTCTCCTGATAAAAAATTCATGTTCCAGATTATGACAGTGGCAAACCCCGTCCGTTCGATTTCCCTCTAAACCGCAAAATTATTATATTCACCCCAGTTGTTTATTGTGAAAATGCATAAAGTAAAATCCTGAGTCCGGATGAGTAAATCACCTTATGGCATTTTTAACTGTCAGCGTAACATTTCAATCGTAAGTTAACGAAATAACTTGGAGGTGATTATCATGTGGACTAAACCAGAATATTCAGACATGCGTTTCGGTTTTGAAGTAACGATGTACATTTGTAATCGTTAAGATTTGAAACCACGCAAAACAAGAAGCCCCCGGAAGGGGGCTTTTTTGTGGCTAGGTGATGCGTTACTCCATCCAAACTTTAAAAAGTTTCGGAATCTCGAATCTCAAGCTTAAAAAAAGCACTTATAAATTGATAGTGTCCAGGGCTGGAATCAAAACTGCACAGGCGCAAAGCCGAGGGGGGTAAATTCCTCATGATGGTCGTTGCTCCGAGCTTTCCTGATCATAGTTTATCGCTCTGATGGGATATGGAATGGTGATGCCTTCTTCTCTATAGCGTTTGTGAAGGGCTTTGATAAACGCTGATTTCACCCAAAAGCGATTGAAATATTCCTGGGCTCTTAACATAACGGTGAAATTAATACTGGAATTGTCAAAAGTGTGAAAAACAACAAATGTCTCATATTCCTCCACTCCCCATTTATGTGATTTGAGAATTTCACGGGCGACTTCGAGCGTTACGCGCTCAACGTGTTCCAGATCAGAGTTGTAGTGCACCCCGACCTCAACCGGTACGGAAAGCTGTTTTTCCGGATAATAATAATTGATCAGCTTCGACTTTGATAAAACACTATTGGGCATTATCACAATATTGTTAGGAAGCATTCGGATCCAGGTTGATCGCCAGCCTATTTTCTCAACAAAGCCTTGTTCACCTGAATCCAGCTCAATAAAGTCCCCCATCCGGATAGGCTTATCGATGACCAGCTGAATGCCGGAAAAGAAGTTCTCCAGTGTCGGTTGCAGCGCCAATGCCAGCGCCAAAGAGGTGATACCCAGTGAGGCGATAATGGGAGTCAAGGAAATACCGATGGTGCTGAGAATCATCAGCAAGCCAAGGCCGAGGATCACGATATGCGTGATACCTTGCATGATGCCTTTGCTGGTTCTGAAACTAACGTTTCTATCGGCATAGCGGCCAACTAAACCGTTCACCAATCTATCAACAAATACCACTAACGCTAAGATGAGCAGAAGCTTGGCAACAATATTAAAAATACTGGAATTTATGTTGACTGAATAATGTACCAACAACTGTTCAAAGAGTTTGGAAAGGAACGCCAGTAACACAAGTGTGAGGGGGAAGTTGACCGATTTAATGATTATGCCGATTAGGGAGATTTGACTGGTCTCCGCGGCTTTTAAAATACGTGCCAGAATAAATCGCTTAACAAGAGTAAGCGTAATAAAAGCGCCCAAGACAATGATCGTCATCATTGACCATTGGGGCAAGGCATCAAGCCAATCCTGGAACTTCATTACGCAACCTTAATGACTAAGTTAGTAATAACTTATGCAGAAGTTGTGCCCTTAATGAGAAAGCGGTCAGCGTGTTTCGTATCAAGTGATAGGACAGAAAATGATGCAATTTCTGAGCGTTATATCGTTAAAGATGCACGGTTTGTTGGCAGGCTGAACCAAAAAAGTGCACCTTAAAATTTATTTAGCCGTTCCTGAATACATTCAACGCGGTACTAATCAGGTAATGAAGAATTAAAACCTTTAAGCAAAGTAACCCCATCAATATATATACTTTTTTAGACAGTTTTTAACTCGTCCGTGTCATCGTGGTGGGCTTGCACTCAAAAAAAGCCCCAACACTTTTCAGTATTGGGGCTTTACTATTTCTGATGGTGCCGGGGCCGTAATCGAACAGGCCATTACGTTAGTTTCTCCACCCCAACACTCATATGCTGATTCCGTTTTGAATCCGCTTTTTGGTATCAACTTCTCAGGCAAAAAAACTACATACTTTCTGCTTTAGAAATAGCCTTTCTGACCAAACGGCCAGCAGCGCCCTTGGCATCGGCGTTTTTAATCTGTTCCAGATTGACTGGCTCGCCCACAATAACGACGCCCCCCATGGCAGCTCCGAAGTGAGGGACACATTTGTAGACATAGATACCATCTTGAGTAAATGTCCGATCATAGTTTTCATTTATGGGTGATTCCCAGTGCTCAGCATCTTCTGGAATCAAGCCATCGAGTGACTTTGTGTTGTGAGTGGGCATGTTGCGCCAGGAAACAGTGTCTCCATTCTTGATGGTGATGACCAGCGGAATGTATTTAAGCCCTTGCGCCATAACAGTATGGGTTTCGGGACCTTCGCTAGCTGGCTCATCGGCTGGAGTAGTGGTTGCTTTATCAGCGGTCGATGCAGAATCAGTCTCTTCAGCTTCAATATTTGTCTCTGTTGCTTCAGTTTGATCCGTCGCAGATGTCTGATCACTCTCAGCGATAGGTTCATCTTCAATGACCACTTCAGTTTCTGGTGCGCTTGGTGTGATGTTTTCAGTCGCGTCCATGTTGCTCTGATTTTCGGAGCTCATTTCAGTTTCAGGGCTTGGTGTGGTGTCAGAGCTGTCATCGTTACCACAACCAGTGATCAGCGTAGCGGTCAAGAATGACATGGTCAGTGCCATTGCAATGTTTCTCGCCTGTGTAAACGTCGTAATTGCTTTGAGCATCTTGTGTTCCTTAATTAAAGGCAAAAAATTTCAACAATAGTGTAACAGTGAAAAACCTGCAGTAGGTTCGATATCCCACTAAATCCAAATATCAGCTTTGTGTTAATTAGCGTGGAGAGCCAGTTTTGATGTTGTTTTTATGCTTATAAAAAGCTAACTGCTGTCAGATTAAGTCTTAATCATTACAAATTAAGCCAAAAAAAGCCCCAACACTTTTCAGTATCGAGGCTTAGATATTTCTGATGGTGCCCGGGGCCGGAATCGAACCGGCACAAGAGGTCGAGTAAGTTAGTTCAAATATCCATAACAGCCTTATATACCCCTGTGATCTCAACTGAATTGAGGCTATCAAGTTGATGTAATCTATGCTTTAACAAGCTTAACGAGAGTAAATCTGATGCAGATACGAACTGTGCATTATGAGCAAGGCTAAATCCATCGTAAAAATAGATGGCTAATCAGACATGTTAACATCAAGAAAAGAAATAGTCGGAGTCGCTCATGGTTAAAACCAATTCACTTGTACAGCAAGCCTCATTCCAACTTGGGCAGTATTCAATTAACCGTATAGGTTTGGGAACTATGCGAGTTACCGGGCCTGGCATATGGGGTGAACCAGAAGATCGTCAGCAATGCCTTCGAGTGTTAAAAAGGGCACCAGAATTAGGCATCAACTTTATTGATACAGCAGATAGTTATGGCCCTAATGTCAGTGAAGATTTAATTCGTGAAGCATTGTATCCATATGATGGCATTTTGGTTGCAACGAAAGCTGGTTTAACCCGGCATGGTGAGAATATCTGGGCGCCACTTGGAAGGCCAGAATATTTGAGGCAATGCGTATTAATGAGTATGCGAAGGCTCAATGTAGAACAGATCGGTTTGTGGCAGTTACATCGAATTGATCCCAAAGTTCCTCGGGACGAACAATTCGCAGCTGTGCAGGAATTTCAGAATGAGGGGCTGATTAAGCATGTCGGCTTAAGTGAAGTGGGTGTCGACGACATTATTGCAGCTCAGAAGTATTTCAAGGTCAGTACGGTACAGAATCAATATAACCTGAAGATGCGGCAATACGAGGAGGTCGTTGATTACTGTACCGAACAGGGTATTGGCTTCATCCCCTGGTACCCCTTGGCAAAAAATGCACTGGCAGAGTCCGCTTCAATACTCAAAACCATTGCCGCGAAATACGATGCCACTCCGAATCAAATTGTGCTGGCTTGGCTGTTAAAACGCAGCCCAGTAATTATTCCCATTCCAGGCACCAGCAAGGTGAATCATTTGGAAGAGAACGTAAAAGCTGGTGATTTTGAACTATCAGACGAAGACTTTACGGCTTTAAGCACCACTAAGTATTGAAAACAAAAAAGCCCCAACACTTTTCAGTATCGAGGCTTAGATATTTCTGATGGTGCCCGGGGCCGGAATCGAACCGGCACGACCGCAAAGTCGAGGGATTTTAAGTCCCTTGTGTCTACCAATTTCACCACCCGGGCAGCAAGCCGCACATTATAAACAAGATTTCACAATTGTTCACACCCAATTCGCTTATTTTCTGGTGGAAGGGGGTAATTGGTAATGGCTTTCGATCATTTCCCGGGTCAAAATCCCATAAATACGGTCGATCATTGGGGTGCTCTGTCGACTGACGTACAGCGCCTCTACTTCATATTTATCAAGCGCCTGATAGGCTTCATGCAGGCTGGTATGCAATGAGATTTTATGCACATTGCGTCTGGTTGCCGGGATTTGCATCAAATCGATTTCTGACTCATCTTCGTCTTCTTTTACGCTCACCGCTCTGGCCAGGTCGCTGGCGGGCATCAAGGCAATCGGATTGCGTTCTTTGGTGATTAAAATCCATTCCGGGTTGTTTTCAAGTGTATGCAGGGCCAAATCGCGATTGATTGTCTGATTCAATACAGCGATATTGCGTTGCATCGCGGCGCCGACACTGATTTTACGAAGCGTTTGCGAGATAGGGTCATTACGAAAATCCAGACCTTTTACTCGCATCATATTGACGAATAGTGGCTCCTGCTTGAAATAATCGTGCGTAATCAGACTGGAAAAGACGATGGCGAGCATGCCCGGCAGAATGATTTCCGGGTTGCCGGTGAGTTCCAGCATGGCCATTAATGCGGCAAGCGGGGCTTTCAGGGTGGCAGACATCATCGCACACATGCCTAACACGGCATAAAAGGTCATTGATGAAGCATATTCAGGCAATAGGATCTGGCCAAAGTAACCTAATATTGCGCCGGCACAGGCGCCGACGACCATGGTCGGCCCAATGACTCCGGCCGGGATGCCTAAACCGACGGTGGCAGAAGATAACAGCAGTTTCATCACCATGATGATGACCAGCGTGCCGATGGCAATATCATTGGCGGAAATACTGCCGATAATGCCATAGCCCATACCCATCACTTCCGGCACCATCATGCCGCACAAGCCCATTAAAATTCCGGCATAAACCGGCCGTAACCATGACGGGTGATTGGTGTATAGATTAGTAAACAGCGTCAGTGTTTTTAACGCAATGGTGGCTAAACCACCGATAACGAGACCCAGGAATATGATGTAGGGCAGTTCCCATAGTGACTGCATCTCGGCGCTGAGGTTGATAAAAACCGTATCGTCACCAAAGGTCAGCCGGCAGACCACTGCGCCGGTGACGGAAGCAAGAATCACCGGAATAAAACTGGCGATGTAATATTCCATCATGATGACTTCCATGGCGAAAATCACTCCGGCAATCGGTGTGTTAAATGAGGCGGCTATGGCCGCCGCTGTGCCTGATGCCACCAAAATCCGAACACTGTTGTTGGGTAACTCCAGACCATTTGCCAGTAAGCTGCCGCTGGCGGCACCCAGATGCACACCGGGACCCTCACGACCAACGGAATGACCGGTGATGATGGCAATACTGGTGCCGATAAATTGGCGAACGGCATTTTGCCAGGGGAGGCGGCCTTCATAAGCGGAGAGCCGTTCGATAACATGGAGGATGCCGGTGGTGCGTTGTTCTTGAGTTAATCCGCGAAACAGTAAACCGATAAGCAGGCCACCGAGAATAGGCAGGCCCAAAAGACCCCACCAGGGCAGGCTGGCAAAGCCTTCGACTTCACCGGAGGGCAATAGCAGCATTTGACCATGTTCAATGGTAAGTCTGAGCAGGATGATGGCAAGGCTGGCCAATAATCCGGTGATAACGGCGAGCACATAGAGCTTTACGCCTAATCTACCAAATATGAAATACTGTCGGATTTTTTCCAGCATCAGCCCTATATAACTTTGGAAAATCGCTGTTTTGCTTGTTGACTGTATTTATCAAACGCCATGCAGATATTACGGATTAACAAGCGACCAGCTGGTAAGACCACAATGTTTTTCCAGTTATACTGCAACAGGCCATCTTCGGCAAATTGTTCGAGCTGAGGGTAGGCATCGGCAAAATATTCTTTAAATTGAATGCCGTATTCCTGTTCGATTTCTACAATGCTCAGTTCAAAATCACAGATTAAACGGGTAATGATTTGACGTCGCAGTTTGTCGTCCTCTGACAGGCTGATGCCACGCATTAACGGTAACTGATTTTGCTTGAGCAGAGTGTCGTATTCGAGCAGGGTTTTTACGTTCTGTGCATAAGCGTCACCGATATTGCCAATCGAAGTGATACCAAAGCCGATCAGATCACATTCGGCGTGAGTGGCATACCCCTGAAAATTACGATGTAACCGATTTTGTTGCTGGGCCAGACTGAGCTCATCATCCGGTTTGGCAAAGTGATCCATACCAATATATTGATAACCGGCCTGCGTTAATTTATTGATCGACAGTTGCAAAATGCTCAATTTCTGCTCTGCAGTAGGTAAGTATTCACTTTTAATCTGACGCTGAGTTTTAAAAAACTTTGGCATATGGGCGTAGTTAAATAATGAGATACGATCAGGATCGGCAGCGATGATTTTATCGAGCGTAGTATCAAAGCCGGATAATGTCTGCAGCGGCAGACCGTAAATCAAATCGACGCTAATCGAGCGAAACTGATGCTGGCGGGCGGCATCGATCACCGCTAACGTTTCAGCCTCGGATTGAATGCGATTAACCGCTTTTTGCACGGCCGGATCAAAATCCTGCACGCCGAGGCTGATACGATTAAACCCAATTCGTTTTAATAGCGCGATGGTATCGGCATTGGCTTCACGGGGATCAATTTCAATCGAGATATCGGCATCGTCGGCAATATGAAAATGCCGACGGGTTTCAGTCATCAGATCCTGCATTTGCTGTTCGCTGATAAATGTCGGTGTGCCACCGCCCCAGTGCAGTTGCGTCACCGGTCTGCTGGTATCAATTAATGCTGCCTTAAGGGCCAGTTCTTTGTAGAGGTTTTCCAGATACGGCGCGGCATGATCACGATTTTTGGTGATAATTTTGTTGCAGGCGCAATAAAAACACACGGTATCGCAAAACGGTAAATGGAAATACAGAGACAGTGGCCCACCGCGCTGGTTGGATGACTCGGCGTGTTCGATGAATTCTTTTGTTTTAAAGGTTTCATCAAACTCCAATGCGGTGGGATACGAGGTGTATCTCGGTCCGGCAGTATCGTATTTCTGGATAAGTTGGCGGTTCACGATCAGCTGATTTTGCATACCAAAAGCCTTGTAACAGTGAGGCAAATGATTATAAACAGCCGATTTTTATCGCAAATGCCTAATGCACGTTTTCTTGATCCAGATCAGACTGGAAAACGTTGATCGTCTTCCGGATGAGCCCCTAAATCAGCAAAATGTTTCTGAATAATCGGCAAGACCTCTTCGGGCTTATCAACCAGATGGAAAATATTCAGATCGTCTTCCTTGATGCAGTCCATCCGCAGCACTTCAGCCCGAAGCCAGTCAATCAGTCCTTTCCAGTATTCTGAGCCATACAAAATAACCGGAAAGTGGCGGATTTTGCGGCTTTGGATAAGGGTTAATGCTTCAAAGAATTCATCCAAAGTACCAAAACCACCGGGAAATACTACATAGCCCATTGAGGATTTAACAAACATCAGTTTGCGAACAAAAAAATAGCGAAAACTCAGGCTGATATCCTGATTCGGATTGGGTTTTTGTTCCATCGGCAGTTCAATATTGAGGCCGACCGAATGTGCCCCCTGTTTGAACGCACCGGCATTGGCAGCATGCATAATGCCGGGACCTCCACCGGTAATAACCGAAAACTTTGCCTGGGAAAGTGACAGTGCAACCTGTTTGGCCGCCTGATAATACGGAGAGTCTTCTGTTAAACACGCACTACCGAAGATGGATACGGCGGGACCAAGCCCATTAAGGGTTTCAATACCGTCAATCAGTTCAGATTGAATGCGGAAGACGCGCCAGGCTTCCGATGTTTTTAAATCTTCCACTTGTATTTTTCTCACTTGGCAAAGGCTGAACATCACAATAATGAAAAGCCGCCACAGTTACAATCCATGCCTTATATAAGCTGACTTGGGTATGTCATAACCATGTATTAATGTTTGGTTATACAGTCATCTACGGTATCATTGCCGCTTTATTTCAGCAGGTGTGGCAACAAGATAATGAAAGTTCTGGTCATTGGTAGTGGCGGTCGTGAGCATGCGCTGGCTTGGAAACTGAAACAATCACCGCGTTGCAGTGAAGTTTTTGTCGCCCCAGGCAATCCGGGAACCGCAAATGAGGCAGGTGTCAGCAATGTCGACATCGCGGTTGATGATATTGATGCGCTGGTGGCCTTTGCACAGCAAAATGATATCGGTTTAACCGTTGTTGGCCCTGAAATTCCATTAGTTAAGGGTGTCGTCGATGCCTTTGAAAAAGCCGGGTTACGCTGTTTCGGTCCGAGCAAGGACGCCGCTCAGCTGGAAGCTTCCAAATCGTTCACCAAAGATTTTCTGGCCCGTCATCAAATTCCTACTGCTGCCTATCAAGTCTTTACCAATATCTCCAATGCCATTGAATACATTCTGGAGCGTGGCGCGCCTATCGTTGTGAAAGCTGATGGTCTGGCTGCCGGTAAAGGCGTTATCGTCGCGCAGACGGTTGAAGAAGCGATTGCTGCAGTTGAAGACATGTTGTCCGGGAATGCCTTTGGGGAAGCCGGTCATCGTGTGGTTATCGAAGAATTTATGACCGGCGAAGAAGCCAGCTTTATTGTGATGGTCGATGGTGAACATATCCTGCCGCTGGCAACTTCACAGGATCACAAAGCTCGCGATAATGGTGATAAAGGACCCAATACCGGTGGTATGGGCGCCTATTCGCCTGCTCCGGTAGTGACAGATAGCGTTTTTGATCGAGTGATGCGTGAAGTTATCGAGCCTACCGTTAAAGGTATGGCAGCTGATGGTCGCCCATACACCGGCTTTTTATATGCCGGATTAATGATTGATGAAACGGGTGCGCCACGAGTGGTGGAATATAACTGCCGTTTTGGTGACCCGGAAACCCAACCTATCTTGATGCGTTTGCTTTCCGATTTAGTCGAGTTATGTGAAGCAGCATTGGATAAAAGACTGGATCAAGTCACCGCTGAGTGGGATCCCCGTGCTGCCGTGGGTGTCGTCATGGCTGCTGGTGGTTATCCGGACAGCTATAAAAAAGGCGATGTGATTAGCGGATTGGATGTCGTGGATTCAGCTGATACCCGTGTATTCCACGCCGGTACAGCATTTGATCAAGATAAAGTTGTCACCGCTGGTGGCCGTGTTTTATGTGTGACCGCTCTGGGTGAAGGTGTTGCTGCTGCTCAACAACAGGCTTATGCTGGAGTCGCAAAGATTCAATGGCAGGATGCCTATTATCGAACGGATATTGCCTATCGTGCAGTTGCCCGTGAGCAACAGAAAGGCTGATAAATTGCGACTTTAAGGAGAAGGCGGAATGTCTGTATCCCATCCGATTATTGCAGTTACAGGTTCTTCCGGCGCAGGCACTTCGAATGTAAAACATGCATTTGAAGATATTTTTCGTCGTACCAATGTTAAGCCTGCTGTTATCGAGGGCGACAGCTTTCACCGATATAATCGTGAAGAGATGCTTGCCGCTGTGGCTCAGGCGGAAGCCGAAGGTCGCGCGATGACGCATTTCGGTCCTGAAGCCAATTGTCTCGATCGGCTGGAAAGATTGTTTCAGACCTACTCAGAAACCGGCCGTGGCGAAAAACGCTATTACATTCACGACGAAACCGAAGCCGTTAAATTCAATCAACCCCCGGAACATTTACAGAGTGGGAAGAGCTGGATAATGACAGTGACCTTCTGTTTTACGAAGGGCTGCACGGCGGTATGGTTACCGATGAAGTGAATATCGCCCAATATACCGATCTGTTAATTGGTGTGGTGCCGGTTATCAATATCGAGTGGATCCAGAAGATCAAACGTGATTGTTCCAACCGTGGATATTCTCAGGATGCCGTTGTCGATATTATTTTGAAGCGTATGCCGGATTACATTCACCACATTACG
The DNA here is from genome assembly GCF_056863975.1 of Methylophaga sp. F7. NCBI lineage: Bacteria > Pseudomonadati > Pseudomonadota > Gammaproteobacteria > Thiotrichales > Piscirickettsiaceae > Methylophaga > Methylophaga sp. F7. The sequence goes on from NZ_CM166511.1 coordinate 307,799, forward strand.
CCTCAGTTTTCCCGCACCCATATCAATTTTCAGCGGGTGCCATTAATTGATACCTCCAACCCGTTTGTTATGCGGGAAATTCCCACCCCGGATGAAAGTCTGTGTGTTATCCGTTTTAAAGATCCTAAGATGGCAGATTTTCCGTATTACCTGTCAATGCTGAAAGATTCATTTATGTCACGACCCAATAATATGGTCGTGCCCGGAACCAAAATGGGTCTGGCCATTGAAATTATTTTGATGCCGTTTGTTGAAGAAATGATGCAGAAAAAACGGCAACGTGGTTAATTTATCTTTTAAAAGTAGCGATCTGCACCGAATATGAATTTTTCTAACTGGCAATTAAGACAGGCCTGCCTTGCTTTGCAGGAGGATGGGATAATTGCCTATCCTACCGAAGCAGTGTTTGGCGTTGGCTGTGATCCCTCGAGCGAAACCGCCATTATCAGATTATTGATGATGAAGCGTCGCCCCTTGGAAAAAGGCCTGATTCTGATTGCATCAGACTTCAACCAATTGCAGGATTTTATCCAGCCGTTATCTGCTGACATTCTCGCCACAGTCACTCAGAGCTGGCCCGGCCCAAACACCTGGTTATTGCCGGTTCGTTCTTCGGTTTCTCCCTTATTAACCGGTGGCCGAGACACACTGGCGGTCAGAGTAACAGCACATCCCTTAGCGGCAGAACTCTGTCGCAGATTTGGCGGACCGCTGGTTTCCAGCAGTGCCAATATTACCGGGTTGCGACCTGCCAAAAATGTTCATCAAGTGCATTGGCAGTTACCTGAACTGGATTATGTGCTGCCCGGGGCATTGGGCGGGGCGACCAAGCCATCCACTATTCGTGATGCATTCACTGGTGAGGTACTGCGATGAGTGGGCCGGATATTAATGCCGTACGTGAGTATTTACTCTCACTACAAGATGCCATATGTAAAGAGGTTGAAGATTCAGATGGCAAGCAGAGGTTTGCTGAAGATGACTGGCAGCGCCCAGCCGGTGGTGGGGGACGAACCCGGGTTTTAAATAACGGGGCGGTGTTTGAACAGGCAGGGGTCAATTTCTCCGAAGTCAGCGGTGATAACTTACCGCCATCAGCAACGGCCAGTCGGCCTGAACTTGCCGGGCGCAGTTTTCAGGCGATGGGCGTATCGCTGGTGATTCATCCACATAACCCGTATGTACCAACCTCCCATGCCAATGTACGTTTCTTTATTGCTGAAAAAGCCGGTGAAGAACCTATCTGGTGGTTTGGTGGTGGTTATGATCTGACGCCCTATTACACCTTTGATGACGATGTTATTCATTGGCATCAAACAGCTAAAAATGCCTGCGACCCTTTTGGTGACACGGTATACGATGATTACAAAAAGTGGTGTGATGAGTATTTCTTTCTCAAGCATCGTAACGAACCGCGGGGGTTGGCGGGCTGTTTTTCGATGATTTGAATCAGCCGGATTTTGAACATTGCTTTGGTTTGTTGCGAAGCGTTGGCAACAGTTACACCACAGCGTATCTACCAATCGTCGAGCGTCGCAAAGAGTTAAGCTATACCGAACAACAGCGTGACTTTCAGCTGTATCGTCGTGGTCGTTATGTGGAATTTAATCTGGTTTATGACCGCGGCACCTTGTTTGGTTTGCAGTCGGGTGGACGTACCGAGTCGATCCTGATGTCGTTACCGCCATTGGTCAAATGGCGCTATAACTGGCAACCCGAGCCGGGCTCGGCGGAAGCCAAGTTATATGATTACTACCTTCAACCTCAGGATTGGCTAGCTAAAACCTAGGTCTTTTGATCCTAGGAATCTTTAGACAATAATGCCAGCTGATCCGCCTGGTATTCGCTGATTAACGGATCAATGACCTGATCCAGTTGACCTGACATGACTTCATCCAATTTATATAACGTTAAATTGATTCGATGGTCGGTAATGCGGCCTTGTGGATAGTTATAGGTACGGATACGTTCGCTGCGATCACCGCTACCGACTAACAATCTGCGGGTTTCGGCCTGTTCGGAGGCTTGTTTTTCCTCTTTCGCCGCCATGATGCGTGATTGCAAAACGGACATCGCTTTGGCGCGGTTTTTGTGCTGTGAACGTTCTTCCTGACACTCAACGATAATGCCGGTTGGAATGTGTGTGATACGTACGGCGGAATCAGTAGTATTAACGTGCTGGCCACCGGCACCGGATGAACGGAAGGTATCCATTTTGATATCGGCCGGGTTGATTTCAATCTGATCGATTTCATCGGCTTCCGGCAAAATCGCTACCGTACAGGCTGAGGTATGAATCCGTCCTTGCGATTCTGTTTCCGGAACCCGTTGCACCCGATGGGCGCCGGATTCAAATTTCAACCGTGAGTAGGCACCATCACCAACAATACGGGCGATGATTTCTTTATAACCACCATGCTCGCCTTCCTGAGCATTGAGCACTTCAACCTGCCAGCGACGTGACTCAGCATAACGCGTGTACATTCGAAATAAATCACCGGAGAAAATGGCGGCTTCATCACCACCGGTACCGGCGCGGACTTCCAGAAAGATATTACGTTGATCATTTGGATCTTTAGGTAACAACAATTTCTGCAAATCAATGGCAAGCTGTTCCTGCTTTTCTTCGGCAATGGCCAATTCTTCCTTGGCCATTTCACGCATTTCCGGATCACTTTCTTGCATCATTGCTTGAGCGTCTTTCAAATCACTCAAGGTTTGCAGATATAAGCCAAAGTGTTTAACAACTGGCTCCAGCTGTGCATATTCCTGCGATAAAGTGCGAAATTTGTTCTGATTGGCCATGGTTTCCGGATCAGATAGCAGGCCACTGATCTCTTCATGACGATCAACTAATGCTTCAAGTTTATGCCTGATGGAATCTTTCACAGATCAATCCTTAATGTTAAATAAACGGCGGGCAGCATCAATCATCGGATTATTTTCATCTGATTCAAATGCTGATTGCCGCAGTTGTCTACTGGGTTCATGTAACAGTTTGTTGGTCAGGGTTCGGGCCAGTTCAGTCATCACCATTTCAGCACTCGCACCCTGTTCCAGCTGACGCAGGGCTTTATCAACGGCCTGGGTGCTGAGCATCTGTCCGCGCTCACGAATCGACCGAATTACCGGTACGGTATCCTGACTGCGCATCCAGCCGGCAAAGTGATCGGCCTGCGTGTCTATGATTTCCTCTGCCTGCTTGGCAGCATCACGCCGTGACTGCAGATTTTCTTCAATAATGTCATGCAGATCATCAACGCTATATAAATAAATGTCTTCAAGCTGTCCAACTTCTGCTTCGATATCCCGTGGAACCGCAATATCCACCATAAAAATCGGTTTACGTTTGCGCAGCTTTAATGCACTTTCGACCGTACCTTTGCCAAGTATGGGCAGCTGGCTGGCGGTGGAGCTGATCACAATATCTGCTTCGGCGAGGTGGGCCGGAATTTCACTCAGACTAATCGCGTATCCATTTACCGAGGTTGCCAGAAGATGGGCTTTCTCAACGGTGCGATTGGCAATAATCAGACGCTTGATACCATTATCAAACAGATGACGGGCGACCAGTTCGATGGTTTCGCCGGCACCGATTAGCAGGGCGGTTGATTCGGCCAGATTACTGAAGATTTGTTTTGCCAGACTGACAGCAGCAAAGGCGACTGAAACCGGACTGTTGCCAATGGCGGTATCGGTACGCACCTGCTTGGCTACGCCAAAAGCATGTTGAAACAAACGTCCCAGCGATTTCCCCAGCGCCTTTGCGTTAAGGGCCTGGGTGTAGGCGGTTTTTAACTGACCGAGAATCTGCGGTTCGCCTAAAACTAACGAATCCAGACCACAGGCGACCCGAAATAAATGTCTTACCGCATCAGCACCTTCGTAACAATAGAGATAGGACTTGAGGGCATTGGCATCCTGTTGTTGAAAGTTATGCAACCATAACAGGACACTATTGTCATAATCTTCGTCCAGATGACAGTATATTTCGGTACGGTTGCAGGTTGAGACAATGACTGCTTCAATCACGCTTTCATTCAGCATCAGTGACGCTAAAGCCAAAGGTAATTTATCAGCATCAAAGCTAAGCTTCTCGCGCACATCAACCGGTGCGGTTGTGTGATTAATGCCGTAAGTGACAAGATGCATAATTAAGGAGTCGTGTTGTATGCTGTTAAACTTTGCAGCCGTGAGCTAAGTTGTCTTATATCTCGGTCTGGACAAGACTAATTCGCCATTCTATCAAACTCAATCAGTCAGGTCGTTGAATTATGGATTTATTGCAACAGTTACGCGGTCATTCAAAACAGTTCGCCTCATCGGCGGCCTGGGTGATGATACCTATTTTACTGTTTGGATGCGCCGCTACAGCTAAGCAATCAGACGAAAAAACTCCCCTGCAGCCAGTGGAAGTAAACGAAGCAGAGACAGTGGAAACTGCGCAGACGGAATTGGATTTGCCTTTGACTCCAGAACTGATTTATTACGTGCTTACCGCCGAAATTGCGGGTCAGCGCGGTCAACTTGATATTGCGGTCGATTTATATAACCAGGCAGCAGAATTAACCGATTCTCCCGAACTGGCGGGACGTTCCGCACGAATTTCGACATTTTCACGAGATCCCAAACGTATTGACCGGGCATTGACCCGATGGCAGGAAGTCTCCCCGGAAGAGGCCGAGGTCTATGTGATGCGGGTTCCATTTTTATTAATGGAAGATAATTATGCCGAAGTCGTTGTGAACATAAACAAAGCGCTCGCTTTGGAGCCGGAGAACAAAGAAAAATATCTGGAAAGCCTAGCCGCCAATTTAAGCGAGAAGGGAGATCCGGAAAGAGGTTTGCAGACGATTCTGGAATTGGACCTGTATAAAAATGATGATCCGGCTGCTCGCTTTACCTATGCCCGATTAGCGGCTTATTTCCAGCGCTTTGATGTAGCTGAAATCGCCGTCGATGAATTGTTGGAAGAAGACCCAAACAACGAAGCTTATCTGAGCCTTAAAGCGGATTTACTGCAAACCTTTGATAAAAAAGAAGAAGCGTTAAAGTTAATTGCCAAAGCAGCTCAGCGCGATGGGGCAAGTGAGTCCTTACGCTTCACCTATGGAAAACTGTTAGGGGAAAGTGGCGAATCGGAAAAGGCAAAGCGCATTTTTGAAGAATTGCATTTGGAGAGTCCGGAAAACCCGGATGTGATTTTTGCGCTGGGATTACTGGCTTTGGAACGCGATGATGGAGAAACCGCCAAGTCGTATTTCAGTCAGTTATTACAAATGGGTGATGCCGGTGGTCAGGCCAGCTATTTTATGGGGCTTGCCGAAGAAATGAATGGCAATGTGGATTCTGCTTTGGTCTGGTTCGCCTCAGTGCCAACAGACAGCCAGCGTTTTGAAATGGCGCAAACCCGTTATATCAATTTATTGGCCGATCAAGGTGATATTGATAAAGCACGACAGCATCTGCAATTGCTGCGTCAGGAACGTCCTCAGCAGGCCATTGATTTTTATTTGTTTGAAGCCGCTTTTTTGCGGGATCACGACATGCCGGAAGAGTCTGTTGAGTTGTTAACGGAAGCCCTGACCAATCATCCGGGCAATCAGGATCTGTTATACAGTCGCGCCATGGTGGCCGAATCGATTGGCAAGCTGGAGATGCTGGAACAAGATCTGCGCACTATTCTGAAAATTGACCCGGAAAATGCTCAGGCGATGAATGCCTTGGGTTATACCCTGACCGATCGTACTGATCGACATGAAGAAGCTTTGCAGTTAATCAATAAAGCTTTGGAACTGCGGCCTAATGATCCTTATTACCTCGATAGCCTGGGATGGGTGTATTACCGGATGGGTGATTTGGAAAAAGCTGAATATTACCTGCGTGAGGCAGTGGAGATTCAGGCCGATGTGGAGTTTGTTGCCCATCTGGGTGAAGTGCTGTGGATGCAGAATAAAAAAATGAAGCCAGAAAGTATTGGGAGCAGGGGAAGAAACTGGATCCGAATAACAAAGTCCTTCAGGAGACCCTGCAGCGGTTGACCAAATGAAACAGCTTCTTGTAGTAACCAGTTTGCTGTTGATGACGGCCTGTACCCCATTCTGGCAGACAAAACCATTAGAACCAGCTGAACAGTTGTGGGAAACCCGTCAGACGGCGTTAAAACAAATGGATAACTGGTCATTTCGAGGTCGCACGGTTATTCGTCAGGACAAAGAAGGCTGGAATGTCGGCGTGACCTGGCAACAGCAGAAGGAAGAATTCAATATCCGCTTGTTTGGTCCCTTTTCTCAAGGGGGAGTGGAGTTAGCCGGTAATGACAAACTGGTCACCATGACTTTTTCTGATGGTGAAACCTATTCTGCTGCTACACCGGAAGAGCTTCTTGCAGAAGTGCTGGGCTGGTTATTACCGGTCAGTGCCTTGCGTGACTGGGTCAGAGGCTTGCCGCATGCCCCTATCAAGATTGATGAGAAAACCCTGGATGAAAAAGGCCGCTTAATTACGCTTTCCCAGGCAGGGTGGCAAGTGGAGTTTGTTGATTATGCGCCGTTGGAAGGCAATGATGTGCCGGCGAAGATCTTTATCGAACATCCGCAGTTAAGTATTCGTCTGGTAATGAATGGATGGAAAGCTGGTAAATGAATGAATGGTGGCCTGCACCGGCAAAACTGAATCTGTTTTTACATATCACCGGCAGACGGCCAGATGGATATCATGAGTTACAGACGGCATTTCAGTTTCTTGACTATGGCGACAGATTAAAATTTACCGTCACCGAAGATCTCGCAAATCACCTTACAAGGCGATCTGCCAGACGTTGCAGATCAGGATAATCTGATTGTAAAAGCCGCCCGGCTTTTACAATCAACCTGCAATTGTCATTCAGGTGCTGTTATCCAACTGGAAAAAAATCTGCCGATGGGAGGTGGTCTGGGAGGAGGCAGTTCCGATGCCGCCACCACCCTCGTTGCGCTGAATAAGCTTTGGCAATGTGATTTATCAGAAGATCAATTAGCGGGTCTGGGGTTGCAATTAGGCGCAGATGTGCCGGTTTTTGTGCGAGGTCACGCGGCGTGGGCCGAGGGTGTAGGAGAAATTTTTACTAAAATTGATCCACCAGAACCTTGGTATTTAGTTATCTTTCCCCAATGCGCCGTCTCCACCGCTGAAATATTTTCCGCAACTGAATTGACACGCGATTGTGAACCCATCACAATAGCGGGCTTCCTTGCGGGGGAAGGCAGTAACATTTGCGAATCGGTGGTGAAAAAATGCATCCACCAGTTGCACAAGCACTGGCATGGTTGGCACAATATGCCACCAATCCACGTATGACCGGAACAGGGTCTTGTGTATTTGCCCGCTTTGACTCAGCCACTGCGGCTGAAAATGTTTTAGAACATGTGCCGGAACATTGGCATGCTTTTACTGCCAAAGGCTGCAACAAATCACCGTTGAGTTTTTGTGCTCAAGACTTCGATTGAAGTCTTAATGTAACTGCAATTTGATAGAGTTGAGTAAAAACAGTTGGGGTATCGCCAAGCGGTAAGGCAACGGGTTTTGATCCCGTCATTCCCAGGTTCGAATCCTGGTACCCCAGCCACTCTTTTTGTTTATTGAATGAACTCGGCATCTCTATAGTGACTCAAAACCGACTCCTCCAGTTACAACAGCGTTCTGCAGACGACAATATGATGGTCTTCACTGGAAACGCTAATCGTAAACTGTCAGAAAATATCGCCAATTTTCTGAATATCAGCTTGGGTAAAGCCACAGTTGAGAAATTCAGTGATGGCGAGATCATGGTTGAAATTCTCGACAATGTCCGAGGCAAGGACGTGTTTATCGTCCAACCAACCTGTATGCCTACCAACGATAACCTGATGGAATTAATGGTGATGACCGACGCTATCCGTCGTGCATCAGCCAAACGCATTACCCTGGTTGTCCCTTATTTTGGTTATTCCCGTCAGGATCGCCGTCCTCGTTCAGCTCGTGTTGCCATTACCGCTAAGGTAGTTGCCAATATGTTGACAGGTGTTGGCGCAGACCGTGTTTTAACCGTTGATTTACATGCCGATCAGATCCAGGGCTTTTTTGATTGCCCTGTTGATAATGTCTACGCCTCACCCGTGTTACTGGGTGACATCTGGAAACACAAATACCAGGACTTGGTTGTGGTCTCGCCGGATGTTGGGGGTGTGGTTCGTGCCCGTGCATTAGCCAAACATTTGGATGTTGAACTGGCGATTATTGATAAGCGCCGCCCTCGTGCCAATGTGGCCAAAGTAATGAATATCATCGGTGATATTGATGGCCGTACCTGTGTGATGGTCGATGATATGGTCGATACTGCTGGTACGTTGTGTGCCGCAGCAGCCGCTTTGAAAGAACATGGTGCCACCAATGTGGTTGCTTACTGTACTCACCCGGTTTTATCGGGAGCAGCCATTAAAAATATCAATAATTCGTTGCTGAACGAATTAGTGGTGACAGATACCATCCCATTGCAGCCTGATGCGGCCGCATGTGACAAAATTCGCGTCTTGAGCATTGCTGAAATGCTCGCGGAAGCGATGTACCGAATTAGTAATGAAGAGTCAGTTAGCTCTTTATATATGGATTAACCAAAAAATTTATTTTGGTTGTATGTGCTGAACCTGGTCGCGGGGGAGGCGAAAAGCCGGAAAACGGCATATGAACGGGCCTCGTGTCCGTTTTTTAGTCTTGGAGAAGAAGATGGAAAATTTATTTGAAGTACAAGCTGAAGCGCGTACTGACCAGGGGAAAGGTGCGAGCCGCCGCCTACGTCATGCGGGCAAAGTACCAGCAGTAGTCTACGGTGCTGAAAAAGAACCTGTTTCAATTTCAGTAAACCATAACCAGTTCATTCGCCATTTGGCAGAAGAAGCGTTTTACGCTCACATTCTGACATTGGTTATTGATGGCAAGAAAAATCAGGTCGTATTGAAAGATCTGCAACGTCATCCTGCGAACGACAACAAAATCATCCATGCAGACTTCCTGCGCGTTGATGCCAAACATGCAATGACAATGACTATTCCATTGCACTTTATCAATGAGGAAAAAGCGGTTGGTGTTAAAGCCGGTGGTTTGGTTTCGCATCTGATGACAGAGGTTGAAATCTCTTGTTTGCCTAAAGATCTGCCAGAATACATCGAAATAGATGTTGCAAAACTGGCTATGGATGAAGCAATTCACCTGAGCGAATTGAAGCTGCCTAAAGGTGTCACTCTGACTGCCTTGACGCATACTCAGGATGAGCAGTTGGAAGAAGGTGAACGTTCTTCTTACGATCAAGCCGTTGTCAGTATTCATGAGCCACGTGTTGCTAAAGTGGATCTTGAAGAAGATACAGAAGCTGATGATGAGGAAGAAGCGACTGAAGATTAATTCAGTCGACGGGAACCGTTATGACAAACTGGATTATCGCCGGTCTGGGCAATCCCGGTTCTCAGTATGAACAGACCCGACACAACGTCGGGTTCTGGTGGTTGGATCAGTTGGCTAGTGATTTTGGGCTGAGTTTTAAAACAGAATCCCGATTTCATGGTCAACTGATTCAATACACAAATCCTGAACACAAAGTCTGGTTGATCAAACCACTTACCTTTATGAATCGCAGCGGTCAATCTGTTGCGGCGCTGGCCAATTTTTATAAAATCCCTGCAGAAAATATTCTCGTTATCCACGATGAATTGGATTTACCCGCCGGTACGGTGCGCCTGAAACGCGGTGGCGGTCATGGTGGGCACAATGGTCTGCGTGACATCATCAGTCAACTGGGCAGCAAAGATTTTTTACGTTGCCGGATTGGTATTGATCATCCGGGCAATAGTAAGCAAGTTGCCGATTATGTGCTGAGTAAACCCTCTGCAACAGATCGGGAAAATATGATGGCAGGTATCGATAACAGCCTGCGTGTTTTACCTGATGTACTTTCAGGAAACCTCGAAAAAGCCATGAACTGGCTGCACTCACAGTAAGAATCGTTTTTTAACTTTCTTGTTGTGAACTTTAGAAAACACCTGTGTAAGGTGCGAGGTAAGAATTTTGTCATTGTTATAAATAACCCCTAAGGATTTCTCATGGGATTTAAATGCGGTATTGTCGGTTTACCTAACGTAGGCAAGTCCACGTTATTTAATGCGTTGACGCAGGCGGGCATCGAAGCACAAAACTATCCGTTCTGCACGATTGAACCTAATGTTGGCATCGTACCGGTGCCGGATCCGCGTATGGATAAACTGGCTGCAATCGTTAATCCGCAACGGGTTTTGCCCACTACCATGGAATTTGTTGATATTGCCGGTCTGGTTGCCGGGGCTTCCAAGGGTGAAGGCTTAGGTAATAAATTCCTGGCCAATATCCGTGAAACTGATGCTATCGCCCATGTTGTTCGCTGTTTTGAAGATGAAAATGTGGTGCATGTGGCCGGTAAAGTCTCGCCGGTTGATGATATTGAAGTGATCAATACCGAACTGGCTCTGGCTGATCTGGAATCAGTAGAAAAAGCGATCACCAAAACTACCAAGGACGCCAAAGGCGGTGATAAAGTCGCCAAAGCACGCCTGGATTTATTGACACAGATCCGCGAACACCTGGACCAGGGGGCACCTGTTCGGGCAATGAATCTTGATGATGAACAGTTGGCATTATTAACGGGTTTGCATTTATTAACCATCAAACCAACAATGTATATTGCCAATGTTGCTGAAGATGGTTTTGAAAACAATCCTGCTTTGGATGCAGTAATGGCCTTGGCTGATAAAGAAAATGCTATTGTTGTAGCAATATGTGCCGCTATTGAATCTGAGATTGCCGATCTGGCAGATGAGGATAAAGCAGAATTTCTTGAGGAACTTGGTCAGGAAGAACCGGGTCTGAATCGAGTCATTCGTAGCGGTTATCAATTGCTTGGATTACATACCTACTTTACCGCTGGTGTTAAAGAAGTACGTGCCTGGACTGTTGAAGTCGGCGCGACCGCACCTGAAGGTGCCGGTGTTATTCATACTGATTTCCAAAAAGGCTTTATTCGCGCAGAAGTTATCAGCTATGAAGATTTTGTGCAGTTTAATGGTGAGCAGGGTGCTAAAGATGCTGGAAAATGGCGTCTGGAAGGCAAAGAATATGTCATTAAAGATGGCGACGTAATGCATTTTAGATTTAACGTCTAATTGAAAATTTGCCTTTGATCAGTGGATCTCGGAAGGCGCTCTGAAGTAAAGGAATAATCATGAAAAGATGGTTTGTTGGCGTGTTATTAACACCGATACTGATGGGCGTGGCACAGGCCGATCCGGCTATGAATGCGTGCATTTTGTCCAAGATGGCTACTTCCGATGATACGGTTACGGTCGGGGATATTCGCGCAATATGCAGCGCTGACATCAGCTCACAAAAACAGGAATCTTTTGATCCGGTCACTTTGCCTGCGGTGAAGCGTGCTGAGGAGCAGACTATCTCCCTTGATGGTGATGATGCCACCAGTATTAAAACGGCGGATGGTTCTGCCTTAACACGTCGTTTGGTTTTAGAAAAAAGTCAGTCAAATAATCCATTTGCATTCTTGCCGCATCGACCCAATTACTTCATTTTCAGTAACAATGTAGCTTCTTACAATGAAGCTCCTTTTGAAGCTTCTGATCCTGGCAATGACTATGATTTTCAACCGTGGGAAAGTAAATTTCAAATCAGCTTAAAACTTCCCGTGGTCAGAGGTTTGTTTAATAATCGGGCGGATGCCTTTATTGCTTATACCAACCGATCTTTCTGGCAAATGTTTAATAACGATAACTCACAAGTGTTTCTGTGATTCCAACCACGAACCAGAGGCCTGGCTTTCATTTGCAAACGATACCGAGTTATTCGGGTTTAAAAACTCACTGATTAATGTCGGCTTTAATCACCAATCAAATGGCCAGAGTGGTGAATTATCCCGTAGCTGGAATCGCATATTTGCGGAGTTCGTCGTAGAAAAAGGCGACTTTTATTTTGCTGTTCGCCCATGGTATCGGGTTCCTGAAAGAGATAGCTCGGACGATAACCCGGATATTGAAAAATATATGGGGAATTTTGATTTCACTTCGGTTTATAAATACGGTGATCACAGTTTTGATCTAATGATCCGTAATAATCTGCGTAGCGATAATAAAGGCGCAACGCAACTGGGCTGGAGCTTTCCGCTGTATAAAAACTTTAGAGGTTATGTGCAGTGGTTTAATGGCTATGGTGAAAGTCTAATTGATTATGACCACCGCACCAACAGCATAGGGTTTGGTATTCAGTTCAGCGATTGGTTATAACCATCTCCCCAGCCTTTCAGGTTGTAAGAGATTAACAGTCTCTTAATGTTGATATTTATTGCCCAGCAACGTAAAATGCTCGGCTTCGTGGCTACATAGCTCAGTTGGTTAGAGCACATCACTCATAATGATGGGGTCCCTAGTTCGAATCTAGGTGTAGCCACCACTTTCTTCTCTAATTTTCCCCAAAATTAAACTTGGTGTAGCTCTGGCACCGATCTTTCATTTTATGTAGTTATAGCAATAGTCATTGGGTGTTATCAGCTTAATTGCGGCCTGGTAGATCCCCATCCTCCGTTCGGACAAAAGCCCAGTCATCATTAGATGACTGGGCTTTCTATTTTGTGTCGTTAAAAATTACTCACACACTACCTGATCGACGAGAGTTTCCTGAAAGATCTATGCCGAAACAAGTTTGTCAGCGAAGTCACGATAGCTCCGCAACGGACGTCCAAGTAGCGAAGTCAGACGTTCTACATCGCCAACATCGGGGATCATGCCCTCGGTGAGGAAACGTTCGCTCATTAGACGCATATCATAAGCCATCCAATTCGGCATGAACTGCCGGAGATTCTGCTCGAATCCTGCAGTGTCATCGCCCGGATAGGTGATCGGAGTACCCAGTACCTGCGTCCAGATTTCGGCGACATCCTGTCCGGTCAGCGTGTCAGGGCCGACGAGATTGATTCGATTAAGCGGCTGCGGTACTGAAGACTCCTCACGACGGATAAGTTCGAGGGCAGCGACCTCGGCAATATCTTGCGTATCCACCATGGCCAGCCCCTTGTCGCCAATGGGCATTGGATAAATACCGTATCCCGTCACTACATCCTTAATCGTGATGTCGTTACTGATGTAATAGGCAGGACGCAGAATGGTGGCGTTAAGGCCCATCTGCTCGATCATACGCTCAACACCATATTTTCCGGCGAAGTGCGGCACGTTCAGATAACGGTCGGCGTGAATGACAGAAAGGTAAACAATCCGCTCAATGCCGACCTCCTGAGCAATATTGAGCGCTATCAGAGCTTGGGTATATTCGTCGGCTACCACTGCGTTGAGCAGAAATAATGTCGAGACGCCGGCGAAGGCACTTCTCAGCGAATCAACGTCGAGCAGATCGCCTTGGACAATGTCGACACCAGCAGGGAAGTTGGCTTTAGTGGTATCACGAACAAGTGCCCTAACATCGGCACCGCGCTTTGTGAGTTGTTCGATAACTTGGCTTCCGACAGTGCCCGTTGCACCTATAACGAGAATGGTCATGATAATGTCTCCTTGGTTGGGTTTGAATTGCGTACAACCAAACAATAAGTGATTCCATATTTAAAACAAAGACACTAAAATAAAGACAGTTTGTATCAAAAGTGAGACATAATGGATTTGAATGCACTTAACGACTTCCAACTGGTAGCAGCTCATGGTGGTTTTGGAAAAGCCAGCCGTGCCAGTGGCAGGTCTAAGGCAACCCTATCGCGTCGTATAGCCGATCTCGAAGAAGCTTTGGGTATTCGGCTCATCGAGCGAGGTTCGCGTAGCATGGAATTGACTGAAGCAGGACAACTGCTACTGGCCAGAACGCAGGGACCAATGCATGAGATCACCGATGCAGTAGCGTCGGCAAAGGATGGCCTTGATTCACCGCGTGGTCGCCTGCGTATTGCAGCACCGCTCCTGTTTTCTCAGCTCGCTTTGGGACGGCTTACTGCTCAGTTCCTGGAAAATTATCCGGATGTACAGATTGAAGTGGTGTCGGAAGATCGTCTGGTCAATCTCGTTGAAGAACATTTCGATGTTGCCATCCGTATTAATCCAGATAATGACAGTTTGTTGGTTGGCAGATGCTTTGCTAGAGACAAAAGAGTGCTTGCTGCCGCACCTTCATTTCAAATGCCGAAGGGCCAACGCGGTAAGCCGATTAAGGTTCCGGCAGTGGTTATGCAAACCTATCGTGACGGAGACTTTTGGAGCGTCAATGATGGCCAGCACATCATTGAACCGCAACCTGTTCTTCGTCTTTCATCGCTGTTAATGGTCCGCGATGCCATTGCTGCAGGGGCAGGAGCGGCAATGCTCCCGCACTCCATTATTGGCAGTCAACTTGAAAAAGGTGAACTGGTGTCATGGGGCATGGCCGACGGGGAAACCGAGCTTTGGATTCTGCATACGTCACGTCGTTTACAAAGCCCGAAGGTTCGTGCCTTCGTTGAGTTTATGTGCAACCAGTACCCTGACGGCATTTTCACCATTCCAAATCAATAACAAGCCCTAAACAAACTTATTCTGCTTTGTGAATAGTCTTGTCGCTGAGGTGACTGCTCGAAGCATGAGGTTTGTCAGGAATCGGTATATCATCAAGAAACTCAATGGAACGCACAGGCATAGCAAATCTGATTTCTCTTTTGTCCAGCTCCTCCAGCAACGTAAAATTAACGTTTTGCTGGATATCCATATAGATATTGTAGTCTGAGCTTAGCACGTAATAGACCACCTCAAATCTCATCGAATAATCATCAAATTTGAATAAATGCGCCCGATCAAATCGGGTTTTGTCGATGGATTCGATGATTTCCTTTATTAAGCCGGGTATCTGTCTGGCTTTGGCGACTGGCGTGCGAAATGAAATTGCCAGAAAGAAAACCACTCGACGTTCATTCATTCGTTTGTAATTGTGAATGATTTGCTGCAGCAGGTTGGTATTACCGCAAATGATCTGTTCGCCACTCAGGCTTCGAATACGCGTGGTTTTCAGCCCAATATATTCAATGGTACCGGCAACATCATTAAAAACAATAAAGTCTCCGGTTCTAAAAGGTTTGTCAAAACCGATGGATGCAGAGGCAAACAAATCTCCCAGCAATGTCTGAAGTGCCAGAGCGATGGCAATGCCACCAATACCCAGGCTGGCAACCAGAGCGGTAATGTTGACGCCCAGATTTGCCAATACAGATAGCAATACGACAGCCCAGATGCTGGTACGAACCAGTAAGGAAACAATGGTGACGGTTAATTGGTTTTCACGGTCTACCCGCGTTTCGATGGTTTCTGTTTTCCACATGACGATGGCAGCATCAATCCACAGTCCCAGTTGCAAGGCCAGCACCAGAAACCATATATGACTGACCCGATTATCCCATTCAGGACCAAGATCAACTAGTGCCAGACCAATTTGGACGGCCATGGCGGCTATTAATAATCGACTTGTATGCCTGAAGACCTCAGCGCCATATCGTCCCCAACGTCCTTTGGATCGTGAGAGCAGATCGACGCTGCGGGTAATAAAAAAACGCATCACCATGCGAAGTAACATGTAGCTTACAACTGCAATTCCGAGCACCAGGAAGAAATTCAATACGGCTGGTTGAAATATCCATGCCTTCCCATCACTCAATAAATTCCAGTCAAACATTATGTTCTCCAAAAAAATGATGAAAGATCAACAAGCCCTGGTAACACAAAATTGATCAGAATCCAGTTAATGCGATGACTCAGGAAGATTAACGGATTCAATCAAAATAAAGGTTTAGCGGGGATTACGTTATCAGGCCTGAAAAATTGTACTTACCTGCATAAATAAACTATCGAGTTGTTTTCGATCAATCAAGTTTCCCGCTTCAGGTCAGTCGGTTTAATGCTGCTGAGTAATAAATATTCTTTATTCCTGAATCATCTAGGGATGATGTCCTGACCTTGGGTTGTGGAGAAACTTTGATTCTTAACACTGGGTCTGGACTTAGCTATGAACCCATATTTGTTTCAGGAGTTAAATTTTTATGCTCACTAAACTTTCTACTGCCAGTTTGCTTGTTTTTATCGGGGGGCTATTTTGCATTGCACACAGCTCAGTTTTAATGGCAGAAGCAAATGAAGCAACTCACTATATTGAGTTTTATGAAGAGTGGGATGAGGATTGTGATGAGAAAGGTGGGGCCAGAGTATTTGTAAAAAATACCCACCAGACACATATCATTGATTTACAACTGGATCGTTATTTTTATGATGTAAGACAGGCGGGACGATCAATGTTTCCGCTTAAACCCAACGTTTCACAGGCCTTAGGATGCAGTCGAGTGTTTGATGCTGAACAACGCTGGGAGTTAGTAGCTGCCAGTTTTATCAGTGAAGCTGCTGCTGAAGAACGCTACGGTGACTTTCAGTAAACGGCCATGCCTTCATAAAGTGTCAGACTGATAAACCCGGCAGGTTCGAGCAAACTATTCAGGGAGCAACCAAATGAAACTAACATTAATGGTCCTGGCGGTGCAACGTGTGGGGTTCTTTTTAATTATTTCAGTCGCCATTATTGGCGTCACCGGGTGTAATGATGATGTTCAGCAAACGTCTCAGGTTGAAGAACAGCAACCATCCTATGCCATTGTCAAACCGGTCCCGCAAAATCTACAGCAAGGAATGCCAGAGGCCAAACCAGTAGAAATGCTATCAGTTGCCGATCCCACCCCGCCGGAACAATGGTTGCTCTCACTTTATCAAGCTAAACCAGATGCTGATAACACACGTGATAACAACTATTACCAGAAACTTCTCTTTTCTATTAAGCCATATGTACATGAGCAACCCCGGGTGATCGCCAATCGTACTGTACAGACCACACGGCAATTACAGGAAATGGGGATTGAGGCAAATGAAGATCAGATTCTGGAGGATTTTGCTGATCAATTTCAAACCGTGAACGGCCGGTATGTGTATGGCGAGTTATGTGCCAATTACAGTAATTTAAGACAGCAGAATTTAACGCATCAACAGGCAATGCAGAAATTGTTTGAATTGCTTTAGGGCTTGTTCAGCTCTCATCTTCGCCTCTGTTATGAGCTGAGAGATAAACAGACTCTAGTACAAAAGCACCGGAGCAGAGATATGCAAGAGCTAATCAATGATTTGATGATATGGGCAGTAACTTTAACCAGCTTTGAGCAGCCGATTAAGTTGCCAACAGTTGAGGCCGTTAGTCATCAGCAGCTGCTGCAGACATTATGTGATGATCAATTCTGTACCGCCGTTGCCTATTACGATACCGAGACTCGGACAATTTTCTATGATGAGCGAATGGAGTTGCAGCAGGACCAAAGTGCCCGGGGTTTTATAGTGCATGAAATGGTACATTATCTTCAGGATATTAATGGCGAACTGGTAATCGATGAAATGCGTTGTGAACAGCGCATTGAAAAAGAGCAACAAGCCTATCGAGTACAGCAATTCTTTCTGCGCGAGCATCGACAACCGACTTATCAGATTGATCTGGCTATGGCAGTGTTAGCCAATGTCTGTAAAAATGCGAATGTCAGTCCTTAGTTAATCGGCAAATCAATATATTCGTCGTTAAGTTGCTTTGTTTCGATCATGATGCTTTTAACCGAAGTGACCATCACATCTTCTGGGTGCTCACAGTCTGCCTGAAATTCTTCAAGTTCAATTTTATCTACAGCATCGTTATTAATACTGATCCGAAATGTGCTGAGCAGGCTGTCTTCACGCAATGTTGCACAATTGTCATAAGCAAGTGGCATAGTGCCTAATAAAACAGTTTCCCTCGCAGGCAACGAAATAATACGTAGAGTTGTTTCATTGCTACCACCCATTCCAAAGCTACTAACCAATGCCAGTTCATCCAGTTGGTCATGATTAATATCAGCGACAGAAAATAAATGATGCGTGCCACCGGCAAACACAATATTACGAACAAGCTGATTATCTTCGATAATGGCGAGTCCCATATTGCTGCAACAACGTGGCCATCGACTGAGCAAATACAATACTGCTGACTGTCGACTCTCGGACCGGGTAAAGTTTCCCTGGCTGCTTGCCATAATCCGAAAATCTTCCTGATAAACGGTGTTCTGTTTTAGCCAGTATGACCTCGCCAGATTGGCCGCCTGCAAAATTGCCGGATGGGTTAACCAAGTGCTCTGATCTTCGCTTTTCAATGGCTGGCGACCATCAATAATAATATGCATATTGTCAGTTTGTTGAGCAAAACAGACATGTGTCGTACTAAGGCAGAGCAAAAAGACTAATGAATAATGTTTCATTACTCAGCATCTCCCAACAAAACTAATGTGTTATGGCTTGACACATCAACTGTTTATTTCTGACTGATTTCAGATCTTGAATATTACCCCGGTTTTTTGGTTTCGACATCCACATCATCAAAGCTGACGATAGGCTCTTTACGAGTGGTTTTTTTGGATGTTTCAGCAACATTTTCCGGCGAAGTAACGACAGGTTCTTTTCGCTCAGTTCTATTTTGTTGCACCGGGACAGAAACCTCATCCATCACTACCGGATCCTTGCGAACTGTGTTGTGTCTTGCCGCTTCAATACCCGTTTTCATTCCTTTAGGCAGCTGATCGAAGAATAGCGGATCCAGTCTGCCATTAATGTAACTCAGTGGTTGTGAATGTTTTTGTTGCTGACAATAACGAATCACCCCAATCAGGACTTGTCGTACTGCTTCAATATCATCAATGCTACCGCGGTTATCTTCTGCAAAGTAAGCGGCCATAAAGCTGAAGCGGTTATCAATGGCAAATGGCAATATCTGGCGCCATAAGCTATAAATATCTTCAACTTTGATGATTTCTCCGGCAACGGCCCGGTCCAGGCGACGGAACCAGAGCAATATTTCATCAAGCAAACTGGCGGTCAGCAAATCTTGCTGATCTGTAATCGTGATCAGCCGATCTCCCATATGCCATGATGTTTCAACTGTTTGTGGGACATGCCAGCGTACTTCCGGCGTCAATGCCAGTGAGAATTCATAGACCAGTTTGGCGTCAAAATTTGATCTGTTGTTTAACCATACCGAGGGTTGATTGCTGATAGTCAGAAATTGGGTTTCAAGGTCCTGCAATAAGCGTTGACGTTCAAGTTCTTTATTGGCGGTTGTAGCGGGATTTGCACGTCGTTTCAAAATCCATAAAACAAAGATTGCGATCAGCAAAGCTCCAGCAAGCGTGAGCAAAATGGTCGAAAAATATAATGCCAATTCTGAGGACAATTGCGCCAGTTGTTCGGCCGTTAATGAGGTTGTATCGTCAGAGTTCGCAACATTGTCGATAATCTCTTCAATACGTTTTTGAAAAAAACCAATAGCCATATATTAAGCCTTATAACTTTATCGAGTGACGAAGTAAGTGTCAGTGGAAAAATCGCATTCCTTCTATTGTCCGCTAATTTTTACCGACAAATAATTATTTATGTCATATATTCTAAACTGCTGATATAAAAGCCGTAAAAAACTGTTTTATCGGGAAATTTATTAAAGTCAAAAAGGAGAGCAGATATGAGCATGGTACAAGAATTTAAGAAATTTGCGATGCGTGGCAATGTGATAGATATGGCCGTCGGTATTATCATTGGTGTCGCTTTTGGCAAAATTGTTTCCTCATTTGTAGCTGATGTGATTATGCCCCCACTGGGCTTGTTACTGGGGGGAGTGGATTTCAAGGATCTGGCAATAGTGCTTAAAGAAGCGGTTGGTGAAACGCCGGCAGTGGTTATCGCTTATGGACAGTTTATTCAAACCATTGTTGATTTTGTGATTATTGCCTTTGTGATTTTTTTGGTGATTAAAGCAATGAACTCACTGAAAGCAAAAGAAGAGGCTGCTCCTGAAGCTCCACCAGCGCCAACTAAAGAAGAAATTCTGTTAACGGAAATTCGTGATCTGCTCAAAGAAAAATAAGCTTTCCAAAAAACACCGGAAATCTTTTGATTTTCGGTTTTTTAGTCATTTTGCATGATGTTATTGCTTGCCAGGTTTGCTGTAAGTCTTCTTGCTGGTTTATTACTTGGAGGGATATTTTTTTATGGCTATTTGGCTGGTCTAATCGGTAGTCCTTCGCATTATGCAAATTGGTTGGTTCCGCTTTTTTTCTATGCGGGCATTTTATTATGCCTTGCCGGCGTTATCTTCACGCTAGTCGAGAAGCTGGATTGGACTCGCAGAGCATTTGCTGCTGCAATCGTGTTGGTGGTGATATTTGCAGGATATCTGCTTTTGATTGAGCCAAAGCTGCAACAGCTGGAGCAGCAAGCTCAAATCAAAACGATGCAGCATTTATATCAACAACATTCTCTGCAGCGGCTGGACTGCGATGATAAATTCCAGGTACACCTGAGTAGAATCCAACAGCGTCCGGCTGAGGTGGTGCTCTTTCAGAAAGGCAATTTTTCGCAACCCGTTCAATACCTCGCGGGGTGGGATAAATCTGCATCAATGAATAACTGTCGATTTATCGAGAACACTTATTCTCTTGGCACTCAGAGGAGCTTTCTCAGCCGATGCCGGAATCAACAGCAAGCTTCGGTGGCGGACTTGATTGCCCAGGCTAAACGTCTGGGTTGTCAGTAAGAAGAGACAGGTTATCTGTTAGTAAATGCTCGATTTCCTGTTCACCTTCCTGTTGCAGATACTCCAGAAATGTTTTTGCGGCAAGTGATAGTCTTTTGCCTTGCCGATGCACAGCATACCAGCGCCGTCTTAATGGAAAGTTCTCTACATCCAAGACCACCAGTTTTTTTGCTGCCAGCTCTAACCGCAGGCTATGTAGTGATAATACTGCCAGTCCCAAACCCGCCATCACGCCGTGCTTGATTTCATCCGCTCCACCTAATTCCATATACGGTGAGACTTTTAAACCGCTTTTGGCAAATAATTCTTCCACCGCTTTGCGTGTGCCCGAACCTGGTTCGCGGCCAACCAGTCGTTGTTCAGAGATAGTTTTTAATGAAATATTTTTTTGTTTGGCCAATGGATGGTCAGGCCGGGCGACGATCACCAGAACATTTTCTAAAAACGGGTACTCAACCACTGGCAGGTCTTCTGGTACCTGACCCATGACATAAAGATGATCTTCATTGGCATCGAGACGTTCGAGTAGTCTGGCTCGATTAGTTACCTGTAGCCTCGGTTCAACTTTGGGATAGCGCGCAATAAAATTGCCCAAAAGATAGGGTAGAAAATATTTGGCAGAACTGACCACAACAAGGTTTACCGGACCAGCAACCTCACCATGTAAATCAGCTAATGCGGCGTCCAGATCGGCAAGACGTTGTAAAACATCTCGGCAGGCATCATAGAGTTCATTACCTGCGACAGTAAGATGTAACTGCCGCCCAACGCTTTCAAATAAAGGCATACCGACTGATTCTTCCAGTTTTTTCATTTGGATCGACACGGCAGGTTGGGTTAAATGTTTTTCTTCTGCCGCACGGGTAATGCTCTTCAGGCGTGCAACCGCTTCGAATAGGCGTAACTGTTGTAATGAGGCATGTAACATATATAACTTTAATTTATGACAAGGATAAAAACTATTAACTTGTTTTAATAGGTCAAGTCAACTATTTTTACCTCAGACATGAAATAGTCGCTGGGTTACATTTGGATAAAATTCGTTTTCACAGCCACCATGGCTGGAGACAAAATTTGTCCATCTCAAGATAACTATGAGATATACAGGCTCTGACTAACCCAAAGTAACAGTTTGATTAATCTGCTTGCGCATATACCTGGAGAGAGCACCATGGCAAAAACTTATCAAGCGGGTGTAAAAGAGTATCGCGAAACATACTGGATGCCCGATTACACTCCAAAAGACACCGATTTTCTGGCCTGTTTCAAGGTTATTCCTCAAGAGGGTGTGCCACGTGAAGAAGCGGCTGCTGCGGTAGCGGCGGAATCATCAACTGGTACCTGGACCACAGTTTGGACCGATTTGCTGACGGACCTGGATTATTACAAAGGCCGTGCTTACGCTATTGAAGATGTTCCCGGCAACGATGAAGCGTTCTATGCCTTTATCGCTTATCCGATCGATTTATTTGAAGAAGGTTCAGTCGTTAACGTGCTGACTTCTCTGGTGGGTAACGTTTTCGGTTTTAAAGCCGTACGTTCTTTGCGTCTGGAAGACGTGCGGATTCCTGTTGCGTACGTAATGACTTGTGGTGGACCTCCTCATGGTATCCAGGTTGAACGTGACATCATGAACAAATATGGTCGCCCATTACTGGGCTGCACCATCAAGCCAAAACTGGGTCTGTCTGCAAAAAACTACGGTCGTGCTGTATATGAATGTTTGCGTGGCGGTCTGGATTTCACCAAAGATGATGAAAACGTTAACTCACAGCCATTTATGCGCTGGAGACAACGTTTTGATTTCGTTATGGAAGCCATCGACAAAGCCGAAATCGAAACGGGCGAACGTAAAGGCCACTATCTGAACGTCACAGCGCCAACCCCTGAAGAAATGTACAAACGTGCCGAGTATGCCAAAGAACTGGGTGCACCAATCATCATGCATGACTATCTGACGGGCGGTTTCACCGCTAATACCGGTCTGGCCAACTGGTGTCGTGATAACGGCATGTTGCTGCACATTCACCGGGCAATGCATGCGGTACTGGATCGTAATCCGAACCATGGTATTCATTTCCGCGTTTTGACCAAAATGTTGCGTTTGTCAGGTGGTGATCATCTGCATTCAGGCACTGTGGTCGGTAAATTGGAAGGCGATCGGGCTGCAACACTGGGCTGGATCGATATCATGCGTGATTCTTATATCAAAGAAGATCGCAGTCGCGGCATCATGTTTGATCAGGATTGGGCTTCCATGCCTGGCGTCATGCCGGTCGCTTCCGGCGGTATTCACGTATGGCATATGCCTGCACTGGTCAGCATCTTTGGTGATGATTCGGTATTGCAGTTTGGTGGTGGTACTTTGGGTCATCCATGGGGTAATGCGGCGGGTGCAGCTGCCAACCGCGTGGCTTTGGAAGCATGCGTAGAAGCACGTAACCACGGCAGAGAGTTGGAAAAAGAAGGTAAAGAAATCCTGACCGCCGCTGCTGAACACAGTCCAGAGTTGAAAGTGGCGATGGAAACCTGGAAAGAAATCAAATTCGAATTCGACACTGTCGACAAATTAGACGTTGCACATAAGTAAGTGATGTTGGTCGGTGCTGTTGACCATCGTTAACTGATATCGAATTCGCCATTATTTGAGGAAATGACAATGAGTGAAATGCAAGATTACGCTTCAAGCCTGGCCGATACTTCAAGCCGCAAGTTTGAAACCTTCTCGTATTTACCTGAAATGGATGCTGCACGTATCCGTAAACAGGTTGAATACATCGTCAGCAAGGGCTGGAACCCTGCAGTAGAGCACACTGAACCAGAAAATGCGTTTGGTCACTACTGGTATATGTGGAAGCTGCCTTTATTCGGTGAAACCGATGTGGATCGCATTCTGGCTGAAGCCGAAGCCTGCCACAAAGCACATCCGAAAAACCATGTCCGCTTGGTGGGTTATGATAACTATGCTCAATCCAAAGGCGCAGAAATGGTCGTGTTCCGCGGTCAGTCGGTATAACATCAAATCGAATAAGTCCCTGACCGCAGCGTCAGGGACTTATTCAAGCAAACTTGTACAAAAAGTCTTCCCCTTGAATACCCTGAGGTTACTGCGATGAGCGAGAAAATTGCTGAACAGTATAAAGTCAAAACAGAACCTTTTTACCGTCCGGTCAGTAACGAAGTGGAACTGTATCAAGCCGCTTACGCGCGACGCATGCCGGTAATGCTGAAAGGTCCGACAGGCTGCGGTAAGTCGCGTTTTGTCGAATATATGGCCTGGAAGCTAGGTCGCCCGCTGATCACAGTTGCCTGTAATGAAGATATGACCGCCTCAGACCTGGTGGGGCGTTTTCTGCTCGATAAAGATGGCACCAAATGGCAGGATGGACCCTTGACCACTGCAGCACGTATTGGTGCAATCTGTTATCTGGATGAAGTGGTGGAAGCACGTCAGGATACAACCGTTGTTATCCATCCGTTAACCGATCACCGTCGTAGTCTGCCGCTGGATAAAAAAGGTGAACTGGTCGAAGCCCATAAAGATTTTCAACTGGTGATTTCCTATAACCCCGGTTATCAAAGTTTGATGAAAGATCTCAAGCAATCCACCAAACAACGTTTCGGGGCAATGAATTTTGATTATCCTGATGCCGAGTTGGAAGCCGAAATTGTCACCAGGGAAACCGGTGTCGATGCCGAGATAGCCAAAAAACTGGTACAGATTGCCCATCGGGCACGCAACCTGAAAGGCCATGGCCTGGATGAAGGTATATCCACACGATTGTTGGTCTATGCAGGGCAAATGATTGCAGAAGGGGTTGAACCTTTGGCTGCCTGCCAGATGACATTAGTCACGCCATTGACCGATGATCCGGATATGCGTGAAACGCTGGAAGCCGCTGTTCATACCTTCTTTGTTAGTTGATAAAGGCCGACCCGGTCTCTCCGGTCTGGATATCACATCATGAGCGTCAATCTAGACGATTACCGCGAACAGCTTGAAAAGATAGCGCCGGAACTGGTGCATACGCTGGACAGTACTTTCCAGGATGCAGCCAGAATCATGTCGCCAGCTGGTTTGCAGGAATATATGGAAGGTGCCAAAGGCCTGGCAGAGCTGGGACGGGGTAAAGAACTGGTGGTTGCCTTTCTGGAAGATATTCCGCAAGTGGTCAAGGAATGTGGCGAGGACGTAATACGCGATTGCATCAATGCGGCAATGAAATTATCGTCAATGACCTCGGGTGAGGTTATTGCGCTGATGATTCATAGTCTACCAACTGCTGCCAGACGGTTGGGCGACCCGGAGTTATTACGCGGGTATTTGAGCCTGATTCATCAACTGTCTGCCAAAGCTTCCCGTGGCTTAAGGCCAATGCTCGGCATTATTGATGAATTATTATCCAAACTCACCTTGTCCGGTTTACGCCGCTGGGCTAATTTTGGAGCCGAAGCCTACCGGCGCGACTTGAATAACCTGGTCAAATATTTTGCTCTGGAAACCGCTGACAGCAAGAAGATGCTGCAGAAGGAACGCCGCGGCACGCTGTTTATTGATACCCAACGCAAACTGAATTTCTATCTGCGGGCATTATGGGGCAGGGATTTCTTTCTGCGTCCTACAGCGGCGGATTATGAAGGTTTCAAACCTTATATCGAACTTTTTGTCATGCATTTGCCGGATGCTGTTGACGATCTTGAGGGTATCACTGGTCTGGAGCTCTACCGAGCCCAGGCCGCCCATCTGGCAGCACACATTCAATATACCCGAGCACCGATTTCGGCCGAACAACTCAGTCCGGCGCAAATGTTTTTTATCGGACTGCTGGAAGACGCACGGGTTGAGTATCTGGCGATACAGGATTTCCCCGGTTTGCAGAAACTCTGGGGCAGCTTGTTAAATATCGAACAAAGTCAGGATGTTGAGCATAAGGGGCTGCTAAAACTCGAACAATTTGCCCGCAGCCTGCATGATGCATCGATTAAAAACAACGATGACCCATTAAATGCCTTGGCGGAAAGATTCCATCAAAATATTGCTGAGCAAGCAGAAAATAACCAGTTCAGCTGGGATATGGGGATGGAATTATTTCATCTGTTTGCCGAACAGCGCGAGGTACCCAGTTTACGAATATTAGAATCTATTCGTTTACCTTATCGCGACGATAATCGTTTTGTCTGGGAGTTTGAAGAATTCGATTTCCTGAGGCACGGAGCGGAATATATTCCAGCGAGCCAGCGACAGATACGTAAATATGTCAGTGCCGTTGAAATGGCCAATGAAGTGGATTGTGAGTTGGCTGGCGATGATGCTCAGGAAATCTGGGTGTGTTCCACCAAGTTCATGCCGTATGAAGATGCCGGTGAGGCAACGGTCAGCTTTAATGAGATGTGGGGTAAAGATCCCGTCTCAGAACCCTATCATTATCAGGAATGGGATTATCAGGTGCAGCTGTATCGTCCCGACTGGAGCACGGTATATGAGTATCGTCCCAAAAAAGGCGATCCAGATGACATCGATAATATTCTGAAAGAATACAAACCGGTGGCACATCGTATCCGGCAGATCATCGACTTATTGTCTCCGGCCGGAGTACAACGGCTTCGCAATATGGAAGATGGTGATGAGATTGATATCAATGCTGCAGTTGATGCGATGATTGCCATC
Source organism: Methylophaga sp. F7 (assembly GCF_056863975.1). NCBI lineage: Bacteria > Pseudomonadati > Pseudomonadota > Gammaproteobacteria > Thiotrichales > Piscirickettsiaceae > Methylophaga > Methylophaga sp. F7. The sequence goes on from NZ_CM166511.1 coordinate 334,170, forward strand.
CGTATGGGCGAGCAACCCAACACACGTATCACCATGCGCAATGTGATAAAAAATCGGGATTTAGCCGTGACAGTGTTACTGGATTTATCGGAATCAACCAATGATGTTATCGAAGGCAGTCATAAGACGGTTCTGGATTTAACCCGCGAAGCAGCCACCTTAGTTGCTACGGCCATCAATGGCATCGGTGATCCATTTGCTTTACATGGCTTTGCTTCGGATGGCCGACATGATGTGCAATACTTCCGCTTTAAAGATTTCAATCAGCCCTTTGATGATGAATCAAAAGCTCGATTGGCTGGAATGAAAGGTGGTTTATCAACCAGGATGGGTGCGGCAATGCGCCATGCCGCTCAACAGTTATTAAAACAGCCGGAACGTCGCAAGCTATTATTGCTAGTCACCGATGGTGAACCTTCGGATATAGATGAGCGCGATCCTCAGCATTTACGACATGACACCCGCAAAGCGGTGGATGAATTATGGAGCCGTGGTGTGATGACTTATTGTCTGACGCTGGATGCTAATGCTGATAGTTACGTTAAACGAATTTTTGGTGAAAATAACTACACCATTGTTGACCATGTGGATCGGTTGCCTGAAAAACTGCCCACTTTATTTGCCAGCCTGACCCGTTAGGGCTTGTTGATCTTTCATCTCCGCCTCTGTTGTGAGCTGAAAAAGCGTCAATCAAGGCACGAGGAGCGCTTTTTAGTTGTTATAAATAAGTGACGAGCAACGAAGAGTGGCGTTTTTTCAGTCACAACCCAAAGGGCTGGGGCTATTTTTCCGCCCTACGGCGTTGGAAATGACTTATGTAGAACAACTACATCGCATCATTTCCGTCTTGTAGGACGAAAAAATAGCCACCAGCAGTGGTGGATATGAAAGATCAACAAGCCCTAGGAATAATCATGAAAGATCAAAAACGTTACGTTGGTATTGATAAAGAAATAAATGGTGGCATGACCGACACCGGGAAAATCATCCGTGATGCCTGGGTATTTGGTTTAATACCGGAGACCGAAACCTGTGAAGGCTGGGTAGTCCAACGACTTGAAGATCTGTGGCGCAAGGTTAATCTGGAATGGGAAAAATATGGTTTCAGGGTGGCAAACCTGCCACCGGAGATGCAACAGAAATTTATGCGTATTCACGATGCGGCAATTAATCAAGCCAAACAATCTGGGTGGGATGCCGAACGGGATCTTATCGACGAAGTCTGATGGTCTTGTATTTATACCCGATATCATAAGATTCCAGTTTTGGAAATGAGATCTGGAAAATCTGACTTAAATCTTAAAATCCACCAATAGCTAAATGTGACAATTACGCAGTATCACCACTATGATGGGGTCGCAAGCATCTGCTTAATTTCAGCATATAACGTTTGTAAATCTTCTACACCCTTACGAGCTAACGCGATTTCATTTTCTTCGAATTGATTTCGTAACCCGGCAGCGGCATGAAATAATTCGTAATAGGCTAATTTGAGTCGATCCAGCCATAATTGATTAAATAGCTCTTCCTGCTTACCCTGCTCCAGCCAGTGCGTAAAATGGCTGCGTTTGGGGTTCATTAATGGCCAGCTGCTAATTTGAGCAGGACTGCTGTGCAGATTATCAATTACTCGCTGTAACCACTGCTCGCCCTGCATTTGCATTAATGCCAGCAGGCGCTGTTGGGGGGATAAGGTATTATGTGCATGATTCAGCCAGCGTGATTCCGGCTGGTAATCCTCCATCCACAGGCCTAATTCATCTGCTGGCATTGGTTGGGCAATGACATATCCCTGTGCCATATCGCAACCGATAGTCATCAGCATCAAACCATGTTCAATGCTTTCTACCCCTTCGGCGATAACCTGGTGTTGAAATGCATGACTTAACCCAATAACGCCTTCCACTATGGTGAAATCATTGGGATCATCCATGATGTCGCGGACAAAACTCTGGTCAATTTTAATCACATCAACCGGCAAATGCCGCAAATGGCTTAATGATGAGTATCCGGTGCCAAAATCATCTAGTGCGATTCTTACCCCTAGGCCTTCACGGCAGGTACTTATAATCGCTGAAATATTCTGGATATCTGTTAACACGCTGCTTTCAAGCACTTCCAGCTGCAAATATTCGGCTGGCAAGTCCGGATATTTGGCCAATAACCGATCAAGATGGTCAAAAAATCCTGGCCATTGCAGATGATGCGCGGAAATATTCACGCTGATTTCAATGACTCTGTTTTGCTGATGAAAATTTTGTAACTGTTTTAACGTCTGATCAATGACCCAGTTGCCAATACGGATTTCCAGCTCAGTGCCCGCCATTGAACTTAAAAAAGCTGCTGGCTCCAGGATACCTTGCTGAGGATGGTTCCAGCGAAGCAGCGCTTCCGCGCCATGAATGCGCCCATTACGCATATTAATTTTCGGCTGGTAATACAGGCAAAACTGATTTTTGTTAAAGGCTTGATGTAAATTGTCCAACTGGCTTTGCTTAAGCAGAATTTGCTTGTCATGCACAGCATCAAAAATTGAGTAGCGATTTCGGCCTGTCTGTTTTGATTGATACATGGCCTGATCAGCATGACGCAGCAACGTATCTGCATCGGACTGATCCAGTGGATAGAGTGTTACCCCCATACTGGCCCCTAACTGGATGATATCGCCATCAATTCGATAAGGCAGTTGAATGGTGCGTAACAGTCTGCTGACCAATCGTTCGCAGTGTTCTACCGAACTGATGTCATTGAGCAAAATAGCAAATTCATCTCCACCCAGTCGTGATGCGGTGTCATCCAGACGAATACAGGCTTTTATTCGCTGGGCCACCTCAATCAGTACTTGATCGCCGATTTCATGACCATAGTTATCATTGACCGGTTTGAATCCATCCAGATCCAGAAAAATGACTCCCAGCAGACTATGTTGACGAATACTGTGTGCAATAGCCTGCTGGAATCGATCTGCAAATAATGTGCGGTTGGGCAGCTGGGTGAGCATGTCATAATGCGCCATCATTTCCAGCGCCTGCTGTTGTTCCTTAATTTCAGTTATATCGGAAAATAAGCCCAGATAATGCAAGGTATCGCCTTGATCATCCATCAAGGTGGAAATGGTTAACAACTCAGCTAATAATTCGCCATTTTTGCGACGATTCCAGATCTCTCCCTGCCAGTAGCCTTTCTCAATAAGGCTTTGCCAAATCTCCCGATAAAATGACTCGGGATGTTTACCTGATTTGAGGATTGATGGCTGTTGATTAATGACTTCATCACGACTGTAACCGGTGATATCACAAAATGCCGGATTCACATCGACAATACGACCATCCGGTTTGGTGATCAGAATGCCTTCATGTGCCTGGTTAAATACCCGGCCTGATAATTTGAGCTTTTCCTCAGCGAGCTTACGTTCGCTAATATCGTAAAAAATGGTGATAAAGACATCGGCCTGACCATCATTAATTGCGGTGCTGGAAATTATCACTTGTTTGGCTTGTTGTTGCTGGGTCATCACTTTCACTTCAACCGCCTCACCACGATAGGGCAGTGGATGCTGCTCTGCCTGAGCTACAAAAGTCTCCCAAGCCAGTTTGCTGCGTTGACGATAGTTTGGATCGGGATAGGCTTTTTCCAGCCAGACCTTATGGCTGGGTAAGTCTTCCAGGTTATAGCCAAAGCTATCAACAAAGGCTTTGTTGAGATATTGAATCCTGCCTTTGCCGTCACTTAACATGTGCGGAATAGGAGAGGCATTAACAATACTGCGTAATTTGGATTCGTTTCGCGCTAATACCTGACCCGACTGTTTCAGTCTGAACACCCAGAATACAAACAGCAGAATAATCACGGCTATCGTCAGCAGTATTTTGAGCAGGGTTGACTGCGAAACGCCATTATTGATGGTTAGCCCCATCCAGGTCTGCTCAATTCGCTGACGTTCATCAGCTGATATATTGCTTAATACCTTGTTAATGATGGATTGCAGCTGAGGATGAGAAGGGTTTATCCCCATCCTGTATGCATTATATTGCTGAGTTTGTCCGGAAAATTGCAAGTTAATCAGGTTGGCTTGTTTGATGGCATAGTTGGCATATGCAGCATCTCCCACATAAGCATCGGCTTCGCCGGTACTGACCTTTTTTAAAGCTTCGAGTGTGGTTTCAGTGAATATAAGTTTTATATCAGGATGATTCCGGGCCAGATTTTCCTGAACATGGTAACTTTTTTCCACTGCGACAGTTTTGCCTCTCAGATTGTCCAGGTGACCGATATAGCCGAAGCGATTCGCATTGACGATGACCACTGGATTAGTGATATACGGCTGACTGAATAATAAATACTCTGAACGTTCGGGACTCATGTGCAAACAGGAAAGCATATCCAGCTCACCCCGTTGTGCCATTGCGAGAATTTCATGCCAGGGTTTATCGTCTATGATGTCAAATTCCACGCCAAGCTTGGCCTGTAATAGCTGAATATATTCAGCTGCCAGGCCTTGATAATTCCCTTTGCTGTTAATCCATTCGTAAGGTGCAAAATCCCGATCAATGCCGAGTTTGATGACAGGGTTATCCTCCAGCCATGATTGTTCTTCTGGGGTCAGTCGCAATGCAGCATTGGATTGATATATAAAGCCCTCTAATTGGGCCTCGGAGAGTGGTGGTGCAATATTCAGCCGTTCATATATCTGAGCACTGCGGCGAAGACGAGCCGGATCCAATTGGCCCAAAGGAATCAGGTCAGGCAATATCAGTTTCTGAATTTCTCTGGCTTCATGTTGTAGCTGTTCGCGACTGGCCTGGCTGTCATACTGATTGATTATCACATCAATAATTTCTTCAGGATTTTCCAGTGCGTAGCGCCAGCCTTTTAACGAAGCCCGTCGAAACCGCTCAGCGCGACCTGGATTATTGCGAAGCTCTCTATCCCCGGTAAACAAAATGTCACCATAAAAATCAAAACCATAGCTTTGGGGATTAATGATATTGACCTTAACGCCCAGCTGTTCCAATGTGAAAAGCTGATCAGTTCGATAAATTGAGATTGCATCAACCCGGTCATTAATAAAACTATCAAGTTGCAGATCCTGCGGGATGAGTTTGTAATCCTGTGGGGAAATACCGGCATCAGCAAACATAGCGAGGAAAACAGCATCGTTGCCGGCCGAATCGTCAAACATGATGCGTTTATCAAGCATTTCATACGGGCTGACAATGCCAGACTGGGTTTTGCTGACCAGCACTAATGCATCATGCTGAAAAATGGCAGCCAAGGCTCTAATGGGTGAGCCAGCAGCATATTCTGCCAGTAGTCCGATACCACCAATGCCATAATCTGCACGGCCACTGGTGACTTCATTGATAACATTAATACCGGGTTGGCGTTCTCGCAGCGTAACCTGCAAATCTTCCTGTTGGAAATAACCTTGCTGAATAGCGGCGTAATAACCGGCAAACTGAAATTGATGTCGCCATTTAAGTTGCAGCGTAACAGATTCCGTCGATGCAGCCTTGGCCTGGCCAAATAGACATACAAGCAGAATAAACAGCAGAAAAAAGTAAACCTGTGAGGTATAACGTGCATGGGATCCGTTTTCGAATTGCTTGCCGATAATAACAAGAATTTCAATTTGTTGGCGGATTATTGGCGAGCTGATGAGTGATTCAACAGATGGATTAGATTTAACCTGAGTTAAGAGGTATGCGCTCGTTGATGTTTGGTTTGAGTAAGTTTTTTTTACGGGAAAAAATATTTTCAGGCAGATAGGCCAGAAATAATAAAAACAGCGACACACTTGCCGGAATAAAACTTAAATCGGTTTTCCGAATATGCCGTTGGGAGAAATCGTCGTGCGTTAGCGCAGTCAATAATGCCGTTGATGTTTGTAAATGATGGTAGTGAAATTTGGCCGGTTCCGCCAGTGATTTCAGATAGTCTTCTTTTACACTGGAAAGGTGTTCATTCCCAGCACGACTTTGATTTCCCCACGGGGCATTCCGAGGGACATAGCCTTCAATTTTGCTGGGATCTTCCGGTAAACCAAAAGTCGTTCCCTGTGGTACATCCTCCGCCGTATAGAAGCCAATCTGGATTCCATCTTCATCATATTTTGGGATCCGGCTTAATGCATGATCACCGGTACCCACTATGAGACCACTAATTGGCTGTTGATCATTATTCTCAGCAGATTGTAATTCTCCAAGATCCGGCGCATAACGCGAGTTCATTGGTGGTGCTTCCTGCCCATCGGTAAAAAAACCAACGTGGCATCGGTTAATTCAACAGTGCGCATCAACTCCAACGTGTTGGCAAATGCCTGAATAATATTACTGTCGGCGACCCAGGCCATTCTCCAGTCAATACGTCTGATGCTCTCCCGGATTTCAGGATAGTCTGAACACACTTCCATGGGGGTATAGAGCAGCGTCGGCATACGTTCAGTAAACACGCCCAGCCCAACTCGTGAACCACAGGGAAGTTGTTGTATGGCAGCTAAAGCATCCGCTTTGACTTTTTCCAGCCGGCTAATCGGATCACCGTTATTATCACGATAATCTTCTACATTCATGCTGCGGGTGATATCTACCATAAAAAAATAATCATATTTTTTACTGGGAAATGGCAGGTTAGGTATTAAAACCGCAATAATCAGTAGAACTGCAGAGCTGCCCAGCAACCAGATAGATTTCATCAGACAATCCCTTAGGGTAAACCAATGGGAAAGCCGGGCATTGCCGACCATAACTCGGTACTGGCATCCTGAGACTCTTCACTGATGGTGACATCACCCAGTGGCAAATCCCGCGACAGACGTTGCGCAGCTTCCAGATTGTATTTAGCCTCCCAGAAGGAGGGCTGGTTTTTCAGTGCAGAGCGATAAAAGTCCTTTGCCACATCGGCCATCGCCACCGCCCGATCAACAGAAAGATTTTCTGCCAAATCGATAGCCTGAACCAAATAAAGATTGCCAAGGTTATAGTGGATATGGACAAGTTGCTGCTGATTAGCCAGCCGCTCAGTGCCGCTATAGGTTTCTACTGCTTCATCAAATAAGTTCAATTTACCTTGCAGATAGGCATAAGCGATTCTGACTTCAGGCGATTGCATATTCAATTTTTCATGATCAACCAGCTCACCTTTATTCAGCAGGAGGATTTGTTGGTTGATTTGCTGCTGTTGTTGCAAGGTATAGATACTGAATATCAGTGCTGTGATAACCGCCAATGCCAACAGGCTGATCAGATAAATAAAATTATTTCGCTTCAAAAACATCATTTTGCCTCCAGCGCTTTGATGCCCAGTAAAATAAGAACGGCAAGCAGGGCAGTCAAAAAACATAAGCGCGTCATATCGTTGCGGGGTATCAATTCGTTATAAACCAGTGGCAAGCTTTCCAGATTATCCAGCTGGTGAATGGCTGCTTCCATAGATTCCGGTGTATCCACCTCATAAGCGTGATATGGGATCGGCAGGGTACGGAAAAACTGATCAAGATAACGCTCTGGCATCACCCGGGGATTATCATCTCGAGCTGATTCAGGCTCAGAGGTGATACCTAATCCATTTTCGGTACGCAGAAAAAACCAATATAAACTTACCTGATAACGCTCAAACCACTCACGCAACACCCTCTGCGCACGATGATCAAGTGTCGCTGCGCCATCAGAGACCAATACAATGACGCGGGAACCGGTATGCGGTTGATCCTGAAAGTAACTCAGGCCCATGCCGAGCCCTTTGGCTACATTGGTAAATGCCAAGCCGGGACTGGTGAGACTGTTTATCGCTGCTTGAGTGGCGGACTTGTGCTCTGTGAGCGGGCTGATAAAAAAAGGTTGCGTACTAAACCCGACGACGCCAAATAAGTCGTGCGGCCTATTATTAACAAATTCGGACAATAAACGACGTGCAACCTGACTTTTGGCAGGCGTAGCATTATCGGGTACCTTACCGCCAAATGTTTCATTCATGCTGGCACTTCGATCGAGAACAAACACGATGTGCGCGCCAGTACCTGTTCGGGTAAAAGTTTTTTCCGTTTGGTAAAGTCCGGCTAACCCCAGCACGATGCTGATAAATGCCAGTACCCCTAAAAGTTTAATGAGTCGATTAATCCATCGAGTTGTATTGGATGGTGGAATTAGCCGATTCCAACTGGTGAGTCGTTTATTGAATATACCTGCGATAAATGGCAACAAGGCTAATACTAATAAAACGAGCACCCATGGATGGGCAAATGCGATGTTCATGATTTTTTCAGCGCCAGTTTTTCCGCACCAGCCAATTGTTTGCAGAGCTTCAGTAATTGGTCAAAGTCTTTCTCTGACGCTACCTTTTGCTCGGAGTAGAACGCTTCAGTGGATAACTGGTAAAAACTATCAATTTGATCCTGATAGCCAGAAAACTCGTTATGTTTATCAATAAACTGATCTGTTTGGTGAGCAAACAATGCATGGCCAGCCAATCTGTTAAAAGCCCTATGTACCGCTTGTAAGGCATGATTAAATGCCGACTCGTCGTTATGGTGTTTGCGTAGCTTTTTGACCTGATGATAAGCCTGTTGAAACGGTGATCGTGTCAGTATAAACAGATATCCCTTAAGGCTTAACCATAAGATCGCCAGAATCAGTAGCGTAATCGCCAGTACCCAGATTTGTTGCTGCAAATCTTTGGTAGGGATAGTTGAGGGAGGTAAATCTGCCTTCATAAAGGCATTTTGGTTGGAGTCTTTGGCTACACCACGAGGCGCAATTTCTTTCAGCGGAGACATGGTGAAGTTCCAGGCCGGTATGGTGAGCTGCTCGGTTTTATCGCCAGCGTTAAAACTTACCGTTAATGGAGGCGTTGCTAATGCTCGGACATCCAGTGGGGCATAAAATGTCTGAAACGTGAAATGCAGTCTGTATTGACGTAACTCAGCACTTTCGCTGATGAGTTCATAGTCGCTGTCGAGTAATAACAACCAATAATCCAACTCCCCGTCGGGAGGAAGTGAGGCTGGCATTAAGCTAAATTCTGCTGGTACCTGAACAATATAATAATGTTCAATAACATCACCGACCAGAATACCAAAATCTCTTCCCAATGATTGCTGCACAATGCCGGTACGGACTTGGTCAGCATACAAAGCTGTGTTGCAAAAAACAGCTAACAGAACAGCCATAAACATCGGCATGCACACTTTTTGTTTTAATCGCTTATGAATGGCCATGAAAGAATTCGCTTAATTGTTGTGCTGAAAATTGATCAATCATCCAAAACGCTCTGCAATTGTGCTTTTGAAATTGATTATTAAGAAAAATCTTCCGATCAGCGAAAGTCGATTCGATCAGTTTTTTCTGCTTGGGCGTCACAAAAATCAAACTGTTTTCACCCGTCTCAGCATCGTTGATCTGAACAAAGCGCCATAGTGGGTAGTCGTTGTATTCGGCAGAACGCCAGATAACAATCGGCACCAGATAGTGGCCTGATAAGCTATTGAGAATCCGGTAGAGTTTTTCATTACTCCAGTGAAAATCAGAAAGCAAAAATATTAAACAACGACGAGCGGGTAACAACCGCTCTATATCGTTAAAAGCCTCAGCTTCATTATGGTTTGCAGCCTGTCTGGTAGCAGACTCAAAATGCTGTGGCAGTATTTCGGCATTGGTAATGGACTGTATGGAATGACTCAACAAATAACTTTGATAATTATCATTTCTGGCCGCCACTGAATAAGCAATACTCTGTTCAGTTAAGCTGAGCAGTGGTGTTTTATCCTGAACAGTCATGGAATCAGATCCATCTACCAAAGTCATTACGTCCAGTTTGCTGCGTTGACGAAAGGTTTTGACGTAAATCGATTCAAACGGATCGGTCACGCTCATTGCAAGATCAATACGCGCAGGATTCGGGTCAGCTAAAAAGGGAGACTTTTTATAAAAATCACTGCCGGGCCCCTGACGTTTGCTTTTATGCTCACTTTCACGCAGTGCATTCAGCAGAAAGGGTGATCTGTAATCAAAGATCAGGTGTTGAATTTCGTGCTGATTCATGGGGATGGAATAGTATTCAGTACACCACTAATCAGTTCTTCGATAATCGCTTCACCGTTATAGTTGTAAACAGGATTGATAAAAATACGATGTTTACTGATGGCCCGAATAACCGCATGGAAATCCTCTGGGATGACGCTATTACGTTGATTGAGCCATGCATGAGCACGAGCACTTCTGGCAAGATAACTTATGCCACGTGGTCCCATACCTCCAAGTACTAACTTTTCTGTGTCGATATCGCTGATCTGGATACCATAATCCTGTGGTCTTCGAAGTGCCTGACACAGGTGAAAACCATAATCCTGAATAGTGTCACTGGAATGGATCTGAGACTGAATAGCCACAGCGATATCATTGAGCTGATGAAACGGCAGTACCGCTTTGTCAGCACTGTCGATGAGCTTGTCGGCATCATAATATCGGGTATTGAACATCAACTCTTTAAGCTGTGCTTCTGCTGTAGGTTGTTTTATGTGCAGTTCCATCATAAAACGATCCCGGGCAGCTGCCGGTAGTTCAAAGGTTTCGTCTTTTTCAATGCGGTTACGATCAGCAAAAACCTGCAGATGAGGAAAAAAGAACGTTTTATTAAAAGCGCTGACGCTACGTTCAGCCATTACCCGAAGTAGCAATGAATGTACTTGAGGTCTGGCACGATTGATTTCATTAAAGAAGAAGATCGATAAATTTTCGCCATGTTTGAGTAAAGGTCCTTCACTCACAGCCGGTTTACCATCATTGGCAATATGGGTGTAATAGACCAGGTCATGTGGCATTAAATCAATGGTGCCTTCAATACGCTCAAAATTGCCACCCAGACTTTCTGCCGTTGCTCTAAGCAAGGTCGTTTTACCGACGCCAACATCACCTTCAAGCAGGATATGGCCACGACAGAAAATAGCCACAACCATTAAATCAATGATGTGTTCCTGACCTAATATTGTCTGATTGATATTTTTTTGCAGGGTGATGGCTTGTTGATGCCAGTCGGTTAAAAGATTTTCGGAATTTTCAGCGACATTGCTCATGTGATGTATGCCCAAACTGACTCGCAGGTCAGAAACAAAACAAAAAAAGAGGCCAGTCGTTAAAACTGGCCTCAGCTTGGGTTTAGTAAGACCACTTACCCGTTTTTTTGAAGTTTTCTACGCGTTTAGCGTTACGAGCTTCCATTGCTTCCATTGCACTGTCTTGCTTATCCAGTTCAGTTTGGCTATGTTTTGGATCATATTTAGATCCTTTGATTTTTTCAGGAAACCCTGGTTTGGCTTCCCAGCATTTTCCTGCCTCTTGGCATTTTGTTCCGTCGTAAGCCATTGCTGACATACCAACAGATAACAATAGTGCTGTAGCGCCGGTTACGGCAAGTGTTTTAATTTTCTTCATATTTCTCTCCTTTTGGTTTTGACAACATAATGCTTGGTAACGTGGTTCCCTATGCTGGCTATGGCCACGCTACCAATCACTAATCTTTATAATCTGCCATTAGCATTTCTAAACTTGCTTAATTAATGGGTCTTATTGAAATTTTCTAATGCTTCTTTGAAATCTTCAGGTATTTCTGCAGGAACCAGATTGGCGCGTTCCTCTTCTGATAACCATAAGGCTTTTTCTGGTTCTCCCCAGTAAATACTGCGTACATACGCCATAACATGCAGTATTTCATCAATGCTTAAATTATTGCGTTGGGGACCCATCATTGAGCGGGCGCCGTCATAAATAATTTCAAAAAAACCTTTATCGTATCGTCCTGCAGGGTAAGTCCAATATGAATCCCCCAGAGCTGGTCCGAGTTTGCCTTCAGCATGGTGACCATGGCAGCCAGAACAGGCAGTCATAAATAAATTTTCACCCACTTTGATGGCTTCTTCATCTTGGTTATATTTATTTTCTGCTGTTTCCATAAAATGTTTTACGGCTTCAGTTTCTTCACCTTTTTTGCCAAAAGAGAAGTCGATTAATGCCCCGGTCGTTGCATTGCGAAATTGCACTTGAGCTTCCGCTGTCATTGGTGTCATGCTGACAGCTGTCAACATAGATAATCCTAGTAAACATGCTGTTTTACGACTAAAAAGTTTTACATTGCTAATCATAGTTTTTGTATAATCCTGTTTAATTAAAAGAGACTGCATGACAAGCTATCAAAGCAGCGGAATCCCTTCTTTTTTGAGGATGGCCGTTATCTTAGGTGCCGCATCTGCCAGGCCCTTATTAATGGCATCAAGCAAGGCTTTATCACCTTCACGCACCGCTACAGATTGATCGTAGTGCTGCACAATACCTTCACCACCTTCAATTTCTCCGAATTCAGGAGATAACACCATTTCTAATGGCGTATCTGAATCACGCACATAACGGGCTACTTCTGGAGCCCATAGATGAGCGATATCACCTTTACCTGAGGTCACTTCGCCGATCAGTTTTTTTGGTTCCAGACGAATATATTTATTGCGTGGGGATTTGAAACCTGACAGAGATTTGGTGTAATTGAAGTTGCCTTCATATTTACCCACTTCCCGTAACATCACTTCTGATGGGCTACCTGGCACTACTACAAAACGATTCAGTTTTTGAATGTCAGGACTATCCCAGTTACTGATGTCCAGATTTTTATCGGCGCGATAGACAAATACATAGCCGGACTTGTAGTAAGGGTCGCTGGTGGCAACACGAGGATCATCGCTATCAACCCCCATAACCACATCACATTCATTTTTTAATAAATGTTCGGTCACTAAAAAAATCGCTGCTTTGTCTGACCAGACAAATTCCAATGGCATATCCATGCTCTGTGCGAGCGTTTCGGCGATTTCATTTTCGAAACCTTGCTGCTGTTTGTTTGAGTAGGGCATTTCATTCGCCGCTGCACAGACTTTTAAGGTTTCCGGTAATCCGTTGTTTGCATGTGCTGGCGTCAGTACAGTCAACAGTGAAGCCATTATCAGGCTGCATTGCGTTAAACGTTTTGAACTGACTGCTTTGTTATTGGTTTTAGTATGGTTGTTTAACATGTCTTACACTCTCAGAAGGGGCTGGCAACACAGTCTTTGTGTTGCCAGCCGGATTGAATACGACGATATAACTTGATGAACTAAGCTATATTGCGAGTCAGTGATTACATTTCGTATTCACCAATACTCAGATCGTCGTAAGGTCCTTTACCATCCAGAGCAAAGACCATCAGACCACCACCCATTTGAGTGTTACGTGCCAGTTCTTTAAAGGCACCTACAGCACCCAGACCAGCTGATGGGTCATTCAAGTCAAACACCAGACCAACTGCAGGCCAACCACCTACACCATAATTAATGGCAACATATTGAATACCATCATGGGTGTAAGTCATTGGATGACCGATAGCGCCTGAAGGCAGTTTGAATTTCCACAACAGATCACCGTTGTCTGCATCACGAGCTTTGATGAAGCCATCGAGTGTGCCGTAGAATACCAAGCCACCAGCTGTGGCCATGGTTCCACCCCAGATTGAGAATTTCTCCATTTTCTCCCAAGCAAATTCACCAGTAATGGCGTTGTATGCTTTAACCTGGCCTGAACCAATACCACGTTGACGATCACCTTTAGGTCCTGGATAACTCCATACGTTTGCACCTACGAAGAATTGACCTGCACGGTAAGGCAGCATGAACGGTTCCCAATCCATACAAAGATGGTTGATACCTAAGTAGAAGTTTTGTCTTTCAGGATCGTATGAATCCATACCCTGGTTGTGGAAACCCATGGCTGAAGGACAGATATCGCGTGAACGATGACCCATTCTGGTACTGAATTCCGGGTCACGAATTGGCAGACCTGTTTCCAGATCCACTTTTTTCACCCAGTTTGCCGTTTCATCCATTTTGTCGGCAGAAACCAAATCACCAGTTTCACGATCCAGCGTATAGATAATGCCGTTACGATCAGGGTGAGTCAGCAATTTACGCATTTTGCCGTTTTTGTCTTTTTGCTCAGAAAGCATCATGACGTTAACGCCAGCGTAGTCCCATTCATCATGAGGTGTTTTTTGATAACCGAATTTGGCTAAACCCGTATCAGCATCACGACCCCAGATAGTCATAGTCCATTTGTTATCACCAGGACGCATGGTTTCGTTCCAAGGCGCAGGATTACCTGAACCGTAGTAGAACATTTCTAAATCAGGGTCATAGGCATACCAACCCCAGTTAGTACCACCACCAATTTTCCAGGCTTCGTCTTCCCAGGTTTTCAGACCCAGATCTTTTTGGCCGTAATGTGGGTTAGCACTGTTAAAGTCTTTCGCCAGGCCAATTTCTGAATCAGGGCCTGTTGCATACCAACGCCAAGCCATTTCACCAGTGTGAATGTCAAAGGCGGTAACATAACCACGAACACCCAGCTCAGCACCAGAAGAACCCTGGATGACAAGGTCTTTTACAACGAATGGTGCTTGTGTTTGGGTTTGACCAACACTGATATCACCATTCTCGACTTGCCAATGTAGCTCACCAGTTTCAGCATTTAATGCCACAACATGACCATCCAGCTGACTTTTTACGATCATTGCCGGAGTTTTATCATCGCCAGGCCAGTAAGCCAGACCACGGTTTACGACGTCACAACATGCAACTGCGCGAGCAGCAGGATCTTGTTTTGGCTTATGCTCCCAGACGATGGTGCCAGGATCATTCAGGTTAATCGCAAAAGTGTTGTTTGGAAAAGGTGAATGGATATACATCATGTCACCAATAACCAAAGGCGCACCTTCATGACCATTCAGCACACCAGTGGAGAATGTCCAAGATGGTGATAATTTGCTGACGTTCTTTTTGTTGATTTGTTTTGAAGTACTGTAATGATCTGCAGAATAGTTCTTACCCTGCATAACCCAGTTAGCTTCATCCTTTTGAAGTTCAACCAGCTTGTCATTGGCGAATGCAGCGCCTACTGTCATCATACCGATGACAGAGCTGACCAATGCAGCTGAACCGGTTTTTGTTAACCGGCTTAGTTTTTCTCTCTCATATATCCTCCTATTTTAACTGGATGTCAGCTTTCGCTGACCCTGTGTCTCAGCACACATTCAAAATGCGGCTGTGCACCGTTGATATCATCAGTTTTTAGTAGGGGTATGGGATAGAGAGCCTTGCCACCTCTGTTATAGGGAAGTCATCACATAATTGTCAGGGTGATAAACTTTTGCCTTGATGTAAGGCCATTTTACGAAGTTATTGATTATTGGGTGGGTGGATCAAACCAATTTTCTGGGCCAGGAAAATAATATCTGCGAGCTTGGTTGTGCCAAGTTTACGCATCATATTGGTTTTATAATTTGATACCGTTTTAGGGGCCAAAGTAAGACTTTTTGAAATTTCCTCAATACTCATACCTTCAGCAACCATCCTGAAAACAGCAAATTCCTGATGTGACAGGGAATCAATTTTCTGATCCGTTTTAATCAATTTTTCCATCGCAATGGAACGTGCAACTTCGGCACCGAGATAATGACGTTTTTCTGCAACGGATTTTACCGCTTCAATAAGCACATCAGATGAGCATGATTTGGTGATGTAGCCAATCGCACCAAGCTCAAGGGCACGCATGGCCAAAGTGGTTTCTTCATGCATGCTGCAGACCAGAATACGAGCATCCTTATCTCGGTTACAGATCCTTCTGACACACTCTAAACCACCGGTGCCTGGCATGGTTAAATCTATAATGCAGACTTTAGGTTGCAAAGCAATAAACGCCTGATACCCCTCTTCAGCATTTCCGGATTGTCCAATCACCTCGAAACCGGCCGACTCGAGTAATTGCTGATAGCCTTCTCTGAGAATGGCATGATCGTCTATTAATAGTATGGTGGTACGTTGTTTGTTCATTTCTTCTGATACCTCATTATTAGCATGTATTTTTTACGGTAAATTTTCATAACGGAATATGCAGCGCTAAAACTGTGCCTTTAGGATCTGCTGGATGCAGATTGAACTGGCCATTTAAAGCATGTACCCGCTCACGTATACCAATCAGTCCAAGTCCATTACCCATACCTTCATTGGGATCAAACCCTATTCCGTTGTCACGGATGGTCAGACTGATATCGTTACGTTGGGCTGATTTATTTTGGGTAATTAAATCGATATGAATTGAGCTGGCTTCTGCATGACGGGTAATATTGGTTAAGGCTTCCTGCAGGCTGCGATAAATAGTTAATGCGGTGTCATAGTCAACAAGCTGATCGTCTACTTCAATAGCGATATTGATCTCGTAATCTGGAAACGACATTTGCCATTGCCCAATCAGATCTTCAATGGCTGCTGAGAGTCCCACGGTTTCAAGACCAGGAGGTTTTAAGCTGCGTAACTGTGAACGGGTAACGTTACGCAGAAAGCTTGCGCTGTCCTGGATGGTCTTGAGGATTGCTTGAAGTTTAGGATCTTCCGTTTTGTACTTGATGGCAACGGAAGCATTTACATCAATTGCGGCAAGATATTGTCCGAATACATCATGTAATTCTGAGGCAAGGTGATTACGTTCTGCTTCCCTGACCTGGGTAATGTGTTTGATAAGAGCACGGTTTTGTAACAGTAACTTTGCATTATCAGCATTTTGCATTTCAAGTTTGGTTTTAATTTCAAGATTACGCTTCAGGGTGTCTTGCAGTTCGATATAACGTCTTCGGCCAAACCACATCAATCCAATACTGAATACCAGCAACACAAAAATAATTTCATCCAGTTGATAAAACTCTCCTAATGCTGCCCAGTTAATCCAGCGTTCAGCCAAATCGAAATATCCAGCAACAAAATAGGTCAGTAGCGACGCGCCCACAATGACAACCAAATCAATTTTGCCCCTGTTGCTTTTATCGCCAGGGGATAATTTAGGTGACATCATGTAATTTCGCCTATATTTAATTTTGAGATAAACGACTATTTTATGACGATTATTTTTGATATGTATATGCCAACAATGATGAAAATTATAAAAAAATAAAAAACAGGAAAAAGTCATAACAATAACCGTGACATATTCCCTAATTGATGTGAGTCATCTGCTCTATTTTGCCAATGCAGACAATCTGTACGATAAGTCGAGATTTTATTGGAGCAAAATTTAATGAAAATTTTTTTAAACACCGTTGTTATTTCTGCATTCATTGCCCTATTTTCTCTGAATATTGCCTATTCTGAAGAGGCGTTAGCGTTACCTGTAGGTGAATTTGAGTTTGTGAAAATGTTTTCAGGTAAAGATTCTGGTTTTGTAAGAGAAAAACTGGGAGAGCCTGCAGAGATAGTGAAGCGAGAAAATGAAAGTGGAACGGTAGAGTTCTGGATTTATAAAAATATAGTTAAAGTTGGCAATACTGATAAAACATATAAATACACACAGATTGGAATTATAAATAATTATATTGAGACTCTAGGTAATACAAACAGAAGTCCTAAGTAAATTTATTTTTTGATGAAAAAGGTTAGAACGTGAATAAAATGATTAATAAACTATCGCTGGCAAGTTTGGGTTTAGTGCTTTTAAGCAGCAGTGTCTTTGCTCATGGACCAACGCCACAAAGGGTTGATGAACACATTACTATTGATGCAGAGGTTGCCACTGTCTGGCAAAAAGTTAATGCCTTTGACCAATTGGATAAATGGCATCCGGCAGTGGAATCAATCACCATGCAGGATGAAACCACAAGAATCGTGACCTTAAAGTCAGGCGGTGAAATTACCGAAAGTCTTGATGAATCAGATGCGGATCGTCATTACATTGGATACCGTTTATTAAAGGAAAATATTGAAGCGATGCCTGTCAGCTTTTATACGATTGGTATCGAAGTAGAACCATCTGACACCGGAAGTAAAGTAAGTTGGAGTGGTCGTTTCTATCGTGCTGATACCGGCAATTTTCCGCCGGAAAATCTGAATGATGAAGCCGCTGTTAAAGCCATGACAGAATACGCAAAGACAGGGCTGGAAGGTTTAAAAGCCAGCTTGGAAAAATAATCAGTGATGTTCATTAAACCAATTATTTTTTGCCTGGGAATATTCCCTGCTGTAGCACTGGCTGACGATTTTTATATCAGCAGCCAGTCCGGGAATCATCTTTCTCTATTTGATTCAAAAACAGTTCAAATAACAAAAGCGGTTGAGGTTTCTAGTGGTCCGGTAATGGTTGCTGTCGATAAATCCAATGACGCTATTTATCTCTCGCATCCTGAGCAAGGCAAATTGTCAGTAATTGATTTGAATAGTTTTGAATTGATCCATGAGATAAAAACAGGTGGTCAGCCTTTTGCTATGGTGCTTGATAGCCAAAAGTCTCAACTTTTTGTGACGGACTGGTCCAGAAATGCATTATTAGTGATTAACACTACCAGCAGGCAATTGGTGGACCTACTTGCGGTTGGGGAGAGCCCTGCCGGGATTGCAATAGATCCCGATGGACGCAAGGTGTTTGTGGCAAACCGTGAAAGCAATTCTGTAATGGTGCTTGATGCTGATACGCCGGACCTGCATGCAACCATAGAAACGGGTGAGCGTCCTTATGCAGTTGCCTTTAATCCAATTAATGGTCATCTGTACGTTACTTGCGTGAAAGATAATTCGCTGACAGTAATTGACACGAAAACCTATGAAAAAATTGCTGATCTCCAACCGGGTAAAGCGCCGTATGGTGTTACGGTGAGCGACGACGGAAAACAGTTTTATGTTGTGAATCAGAATGACAACACGCTGGTGGAGTTTGATGCGGGAAGTCTGCAAATAACGCAGACTATCAAAACCGAAAAAATGCCGGAAAGTGTTGAGCTATCAAAGGATCAACAGCATGCTTACATCATTAATTGGTTTAGTAACTCATTATCGATTATTGATTTACAGCAAGGAAAACAAACCAGCTCAATCCCACTTAAGGAAGGGCCACGCAAGATTAGTCTGGCTCAATAGAAATCTAAAATCAGGGGCGGTATTTTATACCGCTCCGTTATAGTCCAGCTGTCGCCAGGCTTCATACAGAATAATAGCCGTAGCATTGGAAAGATTCAGGCTGCGGCTTTCTGGATACATAGGGATCCGAATTTTCTGCCTATCAGGCAAATTGTCCAATAGCGTTGCTGGCAATCCACGTGACTCGGGACCAAACAGCAGAATACTTTCATCGATAAAAGTTGCCTGATGGTGAAACTGTTTCGCTTTAGTGGTGCAGGCAAACAAAGGTCGATTTTGCTGCCATTGTTGAAATGCTGCAAAATCAGCATGCACTTTAACCGGTGCAAATTCATGATAGTCCAGTCCTGCTCTTCTCAGACGTTTATCATCCAAAACAAAAGCCAGTGGCTCAATCAGATGCAGTTGTGCACCTGTGTTGGCGCATAGACGGATAATATTACCGGTATTGGGTGGGATTTCAGGCTCATAGAGCGCGATGTGTAACACGATTAACTATGGCTGATCTGGATAGTTGGATCGACGTACAAGGTCAGTTTTTGTCCTGGCTGCAATAAAGTGCGATCACTTAAACCATTCCATTCCTTAACTTTATCCACCGTAACATTAAACTTACGGGATATTGTCCAAAGTGAGTCACCATTACGAATAGTGTAATTGATGGCTTTTAGCTTAGAAACAGTTTGAGTGGGTTGCCAGATAATCAATTGCTGGCCTGAATGTAAAACATCCGAAGGGGTTTTTTTATTCCATTGGGTTAATTCAAACACATCAACAGTATGCGCTTTGGCAATGTTCCACCAGGTATCACCCGCTTTGACCGAATAATTAAATTTTTTCCCCTGCTGCAATTTCTGTTTCGCCAGAGCATTTGCCTCAGCTTCATCAGCCAGAGCAGTGGAAACAGGTATTAACAGGTGGGCTCCAGCACGGATAAAATTGCTGTTAATTTTATTCGCTTTTTTCAGCTCAGCAACCGTCGTGTGATGCATTGCGGCGATTTTGCTCAGTGACTCTCCGGGTTTTACTTCATGGCGTTTCCAGCGCAGCAGTTCTTTTTCCGGAATATCCATTAATGCTGTTTCAAATGCACTTGCTTTGGTCGAAGGCAGTACCAGTTCATGGGGGCCTTGTGGTGCCGTTGCCCAGCGATTAAAGCCCGGGTTTAAAAGATAAAGCTCATCAAGTGTGATATCTGCCAGATTGGCAGCGAGAGATAAATCAATCTGGCTACCGACATTTACTACGCTCAAATAGGGTTTGTTGGCCACTGGCGACAGTTGTAAGTCATATTGAGCAGGTTGTTTTACCAATTCTGCTACGGCCAATAATTTAGGTACATAGGCTGTGGTTTCTGCAGGCAACTCCAGTGACCAGAAGTCAGTCGGTAAACCGGCTTCTCTGTTACGTTTGATGGCACGACCTACTGTACCTTCACCGGCATTGTAAGCGGCTATGGCAAGTTCCCAATCGTTAAAGTCGTTATGTAACTTTTGCAGATAGTCCAGGGCTGCATTGGTGGATTGAATAACATCACGGCGACCGTCATACCACCAGTTCTGTTCCAGTCCAAATACACGGCCAGTAGCCGGAATAAATTGCCAGATACCGGCCGCTTGTCCAGATGAGAGTGCAAAAGGCTGGTAACCGCTTTCAATAATTGGCAATAAAGCAATTTCCAACGGCATATCGCGACTTTCAAGTTCTTCAACAATGTAAAAAAGATAAGGTCGAGCACGTTCGACAACTTTGTTGAAATAATCCGGATGATTGGCAAACCAGGTAAGGCGACTTTGAGTTTCCGGATCCAGATCCTGATATTCAGCCAGTTGATAACCATTACGAATACGTTGCCAGACATCAGTGACTTTAGGATCAATTTCCGAATCTTCAAGTACCGATAAATCCAAATCCAGCGGACTCAGCTGTGTCAGCTGATTTTTTTTCCAGTTGGTGTGTTTTGTTAATGGACCATGGGAGGTTTTCTGAGACGGTTCTGCGCTGACAGTTTCAGTATGTTTGGGGGTTGTACTACAGCCAGTGAAGAGTACCGAAAGCACTGCAAACAGGGGCCATAGACGATTTTTAGTTTTTAACATAAAGGTTTATCATAATGTCGTAAGCACATAATTGTGCTCAATATATACCGGAATAAACGGTTAAAGACCAGTCTTTAACTTCCCGGTTGTTTCTGCCCGCACCTGAATTCTCCTTATTTCAACGTCAATTCCTTAGTGCTTGTTTATTTTTCAAAGCTACTTCTGCTAAAGCGCAATAACATTTATAGAGCAGTGATGAGTTGAGCCTTTTGAATAAATACCTGACAGTGGATAGGTCTGGCTGTCCTGCTAAGTTAAACTATCCTCTAATTTGAAATTAAAGGTTTCGCTACGTGACAGAATTTGCAGGACAACTAAACAAGATGCAGGCGACCCTGCCGGAAACTGATGGGCCAGTAAATTATCAAATGATTTTGGGAGAACATCAGCTCCCGATGAATCCACTTATTGGATCGAATATACAGCTGATTTATGCGGGTGAGATTCGTTGCCAGAACTGCCAGCGAATGACCAAGAAAAGCTATAGTGGTGGGTTCTGTTTTCCCTGCTCACAAAAACTGGCGCAATGTGATTTATGCTTTATGAAACCTGAGTTATGTCACTTTGCTCAAGGGACCTGTCGTGAACCTGAGTGGGGTGTTCAGGTGTGTATGCAGGACCATATTGTTTATCTGGCGAATAGTTCAGGGATCAAAGTGGGTATTACCCGAATTTCGCAAATGCCGACACGCTGGCTGGATCAGGGAGCAACCCAGGCGTTGCCCATTTTTCGAGTGAGTAGCCGTTATCATTCCGGTTTGGTTGAAGTCCTGTTTAAAAATCATGTTTCGGATCGCACTGACTGGCGAAAAATGTTGCGCGGCCCTGCTGACACAATTGATTTGGCAGAGCAGCGTGATCAATTACAGGCTGAATGTGCCGATCAAATCATGCTTTTACAGCAGGAGTTGGGTGAGGATGCCATCACCACACTGACAGATGGAAAAACCCTGGAAATAAGCTACCCTGTGCAGCAATATCCAGATAAAGTCAGTTCTATGAATTTTGATAAAACACCGGAAATTGCGGGTAAATTATTGGGCATAAAAGGGCAATATCTGATTATGGATAAAGGCGTTTTAAATATCCGTAAATTTACGGGCTACCAAATAACAATGAAGGCTTGATTTGTATGTATCCGCTGCTACGAAATTTGATGTTTAAACTGGATGCTGAAACATCACATCATCTGGGCATGAACAGCCTGAAGTGGATGGAAATGTCTGGATTGTTGAGGCTGCTAATGCCCAAAATGCCGACGGTACCGGTGCATGTAATGGGATTACGTTTTCCTAATCCAGTGGGGTTAGCTGCAGGTCTTGATAAAAACGCTGACTACCTGGAAGCTTTATCTGTATTAGGTTTTGGTTTTATTGAAGTGGGTACTGTGACACCTCGACCTCAACCTGGTAATGCCAAACCCAGACTTTTTCGACTTCCAGAAGCACAGGCGATTATTAACCGAATGGGCTTTAATAACCTTGGTGTAGATCATTTACTGGAACAAGTTCAGGCCGCTCAAACTGATGCAATTATTGGTATCAATATTGGCAAAAACGTTGATACGCCGGTTGATAAAGCGCTGAATGACTATTTGATAGGATTGGAAAAATCTTATCCTCATGCCGATTACATCACTATCAATATCTCATCTCCTAATACTCCCGGTTTACGTAATCTGCAATTTGGCGAAGCACTGGATAATCTTCTGAGCGCTTTGAAAAATCGTCAGGCGGAACTTGCGGAAGAATTTCAGCGTTATGTGCCGATGGCGGTCAAAGTTGCACCGGATTTAACCCTGGAAGAAGTTCAGCAACTGTCTGAATGTTTCAGCCGGGTCGGGATTGATGCCGTGATTGCCACCAATACAACGCTTTCCCGCGAAGCTGTCGCAGGCTTGGCTCACGCTGATGAAGCTGGTGGCTTGAGTGGTAAACCGGTATTTGCCAAATCGACAGAAATTGTTCGACAATTCCGACAGGCTTTACCGGCTGATATGCCGATCATTGCTGCTGGTGGCATTATGAGCGCAGAAGATGCGATGCAAAAGCTGGAAGCGGGTGCTCAACTGATACAAATTTATAGTGGTCTGATTTATCAGGGACCAAAATTAATTCAAGATATCGTCAAAACCATTCAAAAGAGGAGATAACATGGAAACCGGAACAGGCAGCGTCATTGGTGACATTCTGCTGAATATTTTCTTTGCCGCTGTCATTGTCATTGTGGGTCGCACAGTGGTTAGCTGGTTAGTGAAGCTGTCCCGAAAAATTATGGTCCGGGCCAATATTGATCCGATCCTGATTAATTTTTCCAGCTCGATCATTAATATCCTATTGTTGCTGTTTGTGTTGATTGCGGCCTTGGATCAATTGGGTGTAAACACCACCTCGATGATAGCCGTACTGGGTGCTGCCGGCTTGGCTGTGGGATTGGCGCTAAAGGATTCATTACAGAATTTTGCTGCCGGCGTAATGTTGATCATGTATCGACCATTCAGAATTGGTCACTTTGTAGAGGTTGCTGGCGTACTCGGTATTGTTGAGCAAATCACTATCTTCAACACTGTGATGCGAACACCGGATAACCGTGAAGTGATTGTGCCCAATGGCAATATCTATGCAGGTGTTATTACCAACTACTCAGCCCGAGATACCCGCCGCATTGATATGGTGTTTGGTATCGGATATGACGATGATTTGCTCAAAGCCAAACAAATCATCACCGATATCGTCACGGGGCATGAATTGGTGCTTAACGATCCCGAGCCGATTATCCGTGTGGCCGAACTGGGCGATAGCAGCATTACTTTCAATGTCTGGCCATGGGTTAACGCATCGGATCTGGCCACAGTAAGAGCAGATCTGATCGAAACCATCAAACTGGCGTTTGATGCAAACGGCATCAGTATTCCCTATCCACAAATGGATGTGCATTTTAATAATGTGGATGCTGCCAATGAATCAAGCCAGACTAAAAAAGATGAATCAGCCTAGAAATCATCCTTCCAGGCGCGTAATACCTTAAATACCGCCAAAGGCGAATCAAGCGGCTGATCAGCGTAAGCTTCAGCCGCTTTTTTTATTGCGGCATCATCACACCGCAAAAATGGATTGGTGCGTTTTTCCATTTTTAGCTGTGATGGTACGGTGGCGATCTGCTGTTCTCTTAACGCTTCCGTTTTGGTTAAGCGTTCAAGCAGGTCGTTATTTGTGGGATCAACAGCTGTGGCAAACTGCAGATTGGCCAGCGTATATTCATGCGCACAATAAATGCGTGTATCGCCAGGTAATTGTTTTATTTTTTGGAGTGAATCAAATAGTTGTTCTGCTGTACCTCCAAGCAGGCGACCACAACCACCAGCAAATAATGTGTCGCCACAGAACAGGTTATCATCTACCAGATAGCTGATATGACCAGGAGTGTGCCCAGGAGTATCGATTACTCTGAAGTGCGGAAAAGATGAATGCAATTGTTGGTCAGCCTGGGCGTACAAATGTGTATCGACTGTTTTGATGTGTTCACGTTGCGGTCCAAAAACGGGCAGATCATACAGGTCGTCGAGGCGACGGATACCGCCAACATGATCGTTATGATGATGTGTGACTAAGATGGCCGCAGGATGCAGATCGTTTTTTTCTACAAAGTTAATCACTGGACCCGCATCGCCCGGATCAACAATTAATACATCCTGATTCTCGGCTGACTGAATCAACCATATATAATTATCATTAAATGCCTTTACGGCATGAATTTGTAACATTATCTAACTCCGCCGGAATGGCCTATGTGTAATTATAAAGAGCAAGACCGCGAGATGACACAATGGTGGCAATCTTCGCTTGCCCGTTATATACAAAGCCAGGAACAGCAATGGCTAAAGTATCAACAGGCAAAGCTGCATGGTTTTTTTCAGCTGCAGCTTGGTGGACAAAGCCTTATTCTACCGACTTCCTTACGACCTTGTTATCAGGCATTAATGGGAAGCAGCGGACAATTTCATGCGCAAAGTGAGCAACTTCCATTTAAGTCTGACAGTGTTGATGTGATGCTGTTGCAGCATGTGGTGGAATTTTCCCGCCAACCGCATCAATTATTACGCGAAGCCGACAGAGTGTTAAACGAAGATGGCACACTGGTAGTGCTATGTTTTAATCCGTTTAGTGTATGGGGTTTACGTCGATTGTTTTCCTGGCAGGATAGTCTGCCGTGGCGGGGACAGTTTTTTTCACGTCAGCGCTTAAAAGACTGGCTGTCATTGTTGGATTTTGATGTAGTGGAAGCCCGATCGATCATTTATTGTCCCCCATGGCAAAATGAACGCTGGATAAAACGTGGTGGTTTTCTGGAAAGATGGGGGCGACGTCTCTGGCCATATCTTGGTGGCGTCACTGCAATTGTCGCAAAAAAACGCACTTTTCTGGTGACCCCATTACAAAGCCGGTGGCAAAATAGAAAATTATTTCCCAGACCACAACTGGTGAATCCCTCAGCAACACGAAAAGAGCATTAATGGAACACGTTGAAATTTTTACCGATGGTGCCTGCAGTGGTAATCCGGGGCCGGGAGGTTGGGGAACCATACTCCGTGCCAAAGATAACGAAAAGGAGTTATCTGGCGGTGAAAAACTGACCACCAATAATCGGATGGAGATGATGGCAGTCATAGCCGGTCTGGAAGCATTGAAAAGGCCTTGTCATGTCACCATTACCACTGACTCACAATATGTGATGAAAGGGATGACCGAATGGTTGAAAGGCTGGAAAGCCAAAAACTGGCGAACCGCCGCCCGGCAACCAGTGAAAAATGCCGATTTATGGCAACGCATGGATGCGGCCTCCCAGCCACATAAATTATCCTGGCAATGGGTTCGGGGTCATGATGGTCATCCGGAAAATGAACGTGCCGATCAGCTGGCGGTAGCAGCACGTACTCAAATCGCATTACAGGACTAACCGATGGCAGAGCAAACCAGTCAACGACAAATTGTTTTAGATACCGAAACCACTGGCCTCAGTACAGCAGATGATCACCGCATTATTGAAATCGGCTGCGTTGAATTAGTGAATCGACGGCTGACCGGTGAGACGTTTCATCAATATATAAATCCACAACGTGAAATCGATGCCGGAGCGATAGAGGTTCATGGCATTACCAATGAATCATTAGCCGATAAACCGTTATTTGCAGACATTGCTGCGGATTTTCTGCGGTTTGTCGAAGGTGCTGAATTGATTATTCATAACGCCGCATTTGACGTTGGATTCTTAAATCACGAGTTAACCAAGTTAGGCCACACCGCCAAAATTGACGATATTTGTTCAGTGATGGACACGTTAAAACTGGCGCGGGATAAACATCCGGGTCAGAAAAACAATCTGGATGCGTTATGTAAACGCTATGGGGTGGATAATTCCAACCGGGAGTTACATGGCGCCTTATTAGACGCCGAAATTCTGGCAGACGTCTATCTGATGATGACGGGTGGACAGGTCAGCTTGTCACTGGCGGCAGAGCAATTCGAACCGCAACACGATGCTGAGAAAAATGAGATCACGACAATTGAACGTCCTCGTTCAGCATTAAAGGTCATTGAGGCTGACGCAACCGAGTTGGCAGCACATCAGGTGATGCTGGAAAAATTACAGGCCAGCAGTGATGGAAATTGTGTGTGGCTTAAATAAAGTTGAATTTGTTTTCACAAAAAGTTCTGTTCGCCGCTTGAAATCAGATTTTTGACCCCCAAATAGCAGCTTTGTGTTGAGCAAAGCGGAATCTGATTAATCATGAGCAACGAAGAAATCGAAAAGTCGACGGCGGAATCTGAGCCGGTCGAAACCTCACCCGAAACAGCTGAGTCAGCTCAGCCAGCGGAATCTGAAGCAGATGTTGTAAAACAGCTGGAAGATGCCCGCAACAAAGCCGATGAACATTGGAATGAATTATTGCGTGCCAGAGCCGATCTGGAAAATATGCGTCGCAGACACAGCCGTGATCTGGAAAACGCTCACAAACATGCGCTGGACAAATTCGTAACAGAGCTATTGCCTATCTGCGACAGCCTGGAGTTTGGTCTCAACGCAGCAAAAAATGAAGATGCCAAGCTTGAAACAGTGCGAGATGGCATGGAAATGACACTCAAAATGTTCATGAGCTCGATCGGTAAATTCGGTCTTGAACAACTTAATCCTGAGGGCGAGGCTTTCGATCCTGATCTGCATCAGGCCATGGCAATGCAGCCTGCAGAAGGCGTAGAAGCTAACCAGGTATTGAATGTCATGCAGAAAGGCTACCGTTTCAATGGGCGTCTGTTACGTCCTGCCATGGTAGTGGTTTCTCAATAACCGGACGAAATTTAAGGGCTTGAAATCAAAATTTCCTGCCCCATCTATTATCACAACGGCTGGAATAGCCAGACGAACTTAGTACGATGGAGAAAAGATTATGGGTAGAATTATTGGTATTGACTTGGGTACGACCAACTCATGTGTAGCGGTGATGGAAGACGGCAAAGCCCGTGTCATCGAAAACAGTGAAGGTGATCGCACAACCCCGTCAATTGTTGCATTCAACAAAGATAACGAAGTGATGGTAGGTCAGTCTGCCAAACGTCAGGCTGTCACTAACGCCAAAAACACTTTGTACGCAATCAAGCGTTTGATTGGCCGTAAATTTAAAGACGATGTAGTACAGCGCGATATTGATATGGTGCCGTATAAAATCGTTGAAGCGGATAACGGTGATGCCTGGGTAGAAGCCAATGGTAAAAAAATGGCTCCGCCTGAAATTTCAGCTCGCGTTTTGATGAAAATGAAAAAAACCGCTGAAGAATTTTTGGGTGAAGAAGTCACTCAAGCGGTTGTTACCGTTCCGGCCTATTTCAATGACTCACAACGTCAAGCCACTAAAGATGCTGGCAAGATTGCCGGTCTTGAAGTCAAACGTATTATCAACGAACCAACCGCTGCAGCGCTGGCTTACGGCATGGACAAAAAACGTGGTGATTCCACAGTTGTTGTATACGATTTGGGTGGTGGTACGTTTGACGTATCGATCATTGAAATTGCTGATATCGAAGGCGAGCATCAGTTTGAAGTACTGGCCACCAACGGTGATACATTCCTGGGTGGTGAAGACTTTGACCAACGTATCATTGATTATCTGGTTGCTGAATTCAAGAAAGATCAGGGCGTTGATTTGAGTAAAGATCCATTGGCTCTGCAACGTTTGAAAGATGCTGCCGAGAAAGCCAAAATTGAGCTGTCTTCCAGCTCACAAACGGATATTAATCTGCCTTACATCACTGCAGATGCCAGTGGTCCTAAACACATGGAAATCCGTTTGACCCGCGCCAAGCTGGAATCTTTGGTAGAAGACTTGATTTCACGCAGTATGGAACCATGCAAAATGGCATTGAAAGATGCCGGCCTGAAATTGTCTGACATCAATGATGTCATTCTGGTTGGTGGCCAAACCCGCATGCCGAAAGTGCAAGAAGCGGTTAAAGAAATGTTTGGTAAAGAACCACGCCGTGACGTGAATCCGGATGAAGCGGTTGCCGTTGGTGCTGCGATTCAGGCTGCGGTATTGGCTGGTGATGTGAAAGACGTATTGTTGCTGGACGTTACCCCATTAAGCCTGGGTATCGAAACCATGGGCGGCGTAATGACCAAACTGGTTGAGAAAAACACCACCATCCCAACTAAAGCGAATCAGGTGTTTTCGACAGCAGATGATAATCAGCCGGCCGTTACCATCCATGTATTGCAGGGTGAACGTGAAATTGCCTCAGCCAATAAATCACTGGGACGTTTTGATTTGGCGGATATTCCACCCGCTCCACGTGGTACACCACAAATCGAAGTCACCTTTGATATTGATGCTAACGGTATTCTGAACGTGTCTGCTAAAGATAAAGCGACAGGTAAAGAGCAATCCATTGTGATTAAAGCTTCCAGCGGTCTGTCTGACGATGAAGTTGAAAAAATGGTTAAAGATGCTGAAGCGCATGCTGATGAAGACCGTAAGTTCCATGAACTGGTCACAGTACGCAACCAGGCGGATGGTTTGATTCATGCGACCAACAAATCACTGACTGATCTGGGTGATAAAGTGGAAGCCGATGAAAAAGCCAAGATTGAAGCGGCCATTGAAGAGTTACAACAGGCTCTGAAAGGTGAAGATAAAGCCGATATCGAAGCCAAAACTGCTGCGTTGTCAGAAGCTGCAGGCAAGCTGGCTGAACGTGCTTATGCTGAAAACGCAGAAGCTGGTGAAGGTGCTGCAACAGATGATTCCACAGCACAAAACGATGATGTGGTAGATGCCGAATTTGAAGAAGTCGATGACGACAAGAAAAATTCATAATCTTTCACACAATTAACTGAAAACAGGCGTAGGCATTGAGCCTACGCCTGTCTTGTTTAAGAGATACAAGAAAAACTAAACATGGCCAAAAAAGACTATTACGACCTTCTTGGTGTATCGCGCACTGCGACAGAAGCTGAAATCAAAAAAGCATATCGTCGTATGGCGATGAAATATCATCCTGATCGTAATCCGGATGATGCAACCGCTGAAGCCAGGTTCAAAGAGGCCAAAGAAGCTTACGAAATTCTGTCTGATTCCCAAAAACGTGCTGCTTATGACCAGTTTGGTCATGCTGGAGTAGATAACAGCTCAGGCGGCGGGTTCAGAAGTTCGGGCGGTTTCAGCGATATTTTTGGCGATGTATTTAATGATATTTTCGGCGGTGGCGGTCCGGGTGGACAAAGCTTCCGTGGAGCCGATTTGCGCTATCGCCTGGATTTGACGCTGGAAGAAGCTGTTGCTGGAACGACTGCGAAAATTCGCATACCGGTCAATGTTGAATGTAAAACCTGTGATGGTTCCGGGGCCAAACCTGGCACACAACCTGTTACTTGTACGACCTGTGGTGGACATGGTCAGGTTCGCATTCAGCAAGGATTCTTCACTGTTCAGCAAGCCTGTCCACATTGTCGCGGAACGGGTCAGATGATTCAGGACCCTTGTCATGATTGTCATGGTCAAGGCGTCGTACAAGAGCATAAAACACTCTCCGTTAAAGTGCCCGCCGGTGTTAATACGGGTGATCGCATTCGTCTTGCCGGTGAAGGAGAAGCGGGAAGCCGTGGTGCTCCAGCCGGTGATTTATATGTCGAAGTAGCGGTTAAACGTCACGATGTATTTACCCGTGATGGTAATAATCTGTTTGCCGATGTACCCATCAGTTTCACCACCGCCTGTCTGGGCGGGGAATTGCAAGTGCCCACTTTGCAGGGTAAAGCTGTGCTGAAAGTGCCTGAAGGTACGCAAACCGGCCAGCAATTCAAGATGCGCGGTAAAGGTGTCAAATCAGTGCGTACCGGTGAAGTTGGCGATTTAATGTGTCGCGTGATTATTGAAACGCCGGTTAAATTATCAAAAAAACAAAAAGAGTTATTGCAGGAATTTGCCGAAACGATGGAAGGTTCCGGGGCAACCCACAGTCCAAAACATGAATCGTGGCTTGATGCTGTAAAACGTTTTTTTGAATAAGATATTTGCCAATAGGAAGCTGACTGGGCTATTTTTGCCAGCCAGCTTTTTTATTTTCTGATTTACCGCCATAAGGATATAAACCATGGCTATTAATATTGCTATTAACGGTGCCGCTGGCCGCATGGGCCGTTGCCTGATTCAAGCCGTCGCTGAAACAGATGGTTTGCAGCTATCTGCTGCCATTGATCGAGCGGAGTCATCATTAATTGGTGTGGATGCCGGTGAATTGGCTGGAGTCGGTAAATTAGGGGTAGTGTTGTCAGCAGATCTTGATCAAGCAACTCAGCAATCGGATGTGATCATAGACTTCACCATTCCTGAGGCCACCATGGCTCTCCTGCCGTTATGTGCAGAGAATCAGTGCCGCCCGGTGATTGGTACAACGGGTTTTGATGAAGCGCAAAAACAGATTATTCAGCAAACAGCCGGTCGCATTGCTACCTTACTAGCCCCCAATATGAGTGTTGGGGTGAATTTATCACTGAAATTACTTGATATGGCTGCCCGTGTATTGGGGGATAGCGTTGATATTGAGATTATTGAAGCCCATCACCGCCATAAAGTGGATGCACCTTCCGGTACTGCCTTAAGAATGGGGGAAGTGGTTGCAGATGCGTTGGGCCGCGATTTAAAAGACTGTGCTATTTATGGCCGTGAAGGCCGTACCGGCGAACGCGATCGCAATACTATTGGTTTTGCGACAGTCCGCGGCGGAGACATCGTTGGCGATCACACAGTGTTATTTGCTGCCGAAGGCGAACGGGTGGAAATTACCCATAAAGCATCAAGCCGAATGACCTTTGCCTACGGCGCCATGCGTGCATCCAAATGGCTGATGCAACAGCAAACCGGTCTGTTTGATATGCAGGATGTGTTAGATCTGCGGAATTAATTAATAGCGGGCGGCCTGTTCGCGCGCTGTTTTGGCACCAGCTTTATCGCCCTTTTTAGTGCGAATCTCCGCCAATAATAACCAGAAGCGTTTCAGCTCGGTATTATCGCCTTTGGCATAGGACAGACCTTTTAAAGCAACTTGTTCCGCAAGGCGAAAATCTTCCAGTTCATAGTGTGCTTTGGCTAACTGATAGTAGACTTTTGGATCGCTGGGGGCGATACGTTGGGCTCGCTGCAAACGTGATTGCGCTGCCGACATGTTTCCCTGCTGTTGATATTTTTCTGCATCACTTAATAACGCCAGCACGGCAGGATTGGTTGGTGCTGGAACAGGTGTAGTGGCAGGTATATCAGTGCCTGTAGATTTGTCCGGTGGAAGTGGCATGGCTTGTGGATTAGCCTGCTGGCTTGGCACTGGACTGGTTTTTGCTGATTCAGTTGTTGGTGAAGATACGGGTACATCTCTGCTCTCCACCGCAGGTCTTTGGCTGACGGGTGTGGTACTACAGGCAGATAAAAACATGACCAGGCTGGCCATAATAAAAAGCATTTTGTGCATGGTTATTGGCATAACGGACCTATCTGAAAATATCTTTGACCCAATCGATTGACCGTTTGATTGGATTGTCGATAAAAGTTTCTTCCGGTGTGGTACAGGCAGCAGTTTCTGTCGGTTGTGTGCCACTGATAAACGGGATTTGGGTGGCATTCTCGCATAAACCATCGGCAAGTTTTCCGCTTAACGGATCAATCCAGAGCATTTTAATACCTTCAGGCATCACCGGTTCGTAGGATTGTAACGGTTCCTGTGCCATATACCGTGTCCAAGCACGTAAGGCCCCACTGGAACCAGTGATCGGCATCGGACTATTATCATCCAGACCCAGCCAGACTACAGCGAGACGGTTACCGGTAAACCCGGCAAACCAGCTGTCACGCTGTTGATCTGATGTTCCGGTTTTGCCGGCAGTATTGATATTAATCGGCAACTGTTGGTAAATGCTACGGCCGGTACCACTTCGGGTAACTTGCTGTAAATTGTACTGCAGCAAAAACATGGGTTTCTCATCATTACTTTTTTGTAATTGAAATGGATAGCTGGAAAGCGGTTCACCTGCGCTGTCGGTGACAGTCCGAATAGTACGAGGTGGAATTTGAAACCCGGTTGCAGCAATCGTCTGATACATGCTGGCAACTTCCAGTGTCGATAAACTCTGCGCACCTAATAATAATGATGGATATGCATCCATAGGTCGATCAACCCCGAGACGTTTCAGGGTGTCGATCACTTTTTCTACCCCCAGCTCCATGCCCAGTTGCGCGGTCGACAGATTATAGGAATGGGTCAAAGCCTCATGCATTGGGACTACGCCATGGGGTTGTCCATCATAGTTCTTGGGGGACCAGGTTTGCTGGTTGGGCAAGGTCAGGCTGAAAGGTGAGTCGTCCAGTTCACTTATCAGGGTATATCCCTGCTCCAAAGCGGTAAGATAAACAGCAGGTTTTACAAGCGAACCAATTGGCCGACTGGCATCTAAGGCACGGTTGAATCCCTGGTAGCGGGTATTACGATCGCCTATCAACGCCAGTACTTCCCCTGTTTGTGGATCAGTCACCACCATACTGCCCTGAAGTTTCGCCAGACTTTCACCATAGGTTCTGCCTAAATCTTCAATGGTGCTGACCAGAGAAGTTTCTGCTTTATGCTGACTGATGGGATCCAGACTGGTGAAAATCTTTAGCCCCTCTGAGCCAAGATCTTCATCTTTATATTCTCGGCGTAATTGCCGTTTTACTAAATCAATATAGGCCGGATAAGCCTCTTTCATCGAACTACCAGCCGGAACCACATCCAGCTCAGCCGTTGAGGCCAGCATGTATTCTTCATCAGTGATTGAACCTTGCTGATGCAAAACACTCAGTACCAGATTCCGCCTGACTTTGGCACGCTCAGGATTACGTCGTGGATCGTAATAGGATGGTCCTTTTACCAGACCGGCCAATAACGCCAATTGATGTAATTTGAGTTCCTGTATTGGCTGGGCAAAATAATGTGCCGCACCAAGTCCAAAGCCATGGATGGCACGATTGCCGGATTGACCCAGGTAGACCTCATACAAATAGGCTTCGAGAATTTCGTCTTTGCTGTAATGAAATTCGAGGAGCATCGCCATTGGCAATTCCAGCATTTTGCGTAGCAAAGTACGATCGGCTGTCAGATAAAAGTTCTTAATTAATTGCTGGGTTAAGGTGCTGCCACCCTGCACAAATGCCCCTGCACGAATATTGGCTAATGTTGCACGCGCAATACCTTTAGGTGAAATACCAAAATGATCATAAAAATCCCGATCTTCAATCGCGATTAATGCATCAATAAACGCCTGCGGCGCTTCTTCAAGCTGAATTAAATCTCTATCTTCATTATTAAGTGGATAAATACCGCCGATTAAGGCGGGTTCAAGCCGGATTAATGTTAGTGACTGCTGATCTGCTGAACGGATCTGACTTAAGCTGTCACCACTGAACTCTAAAATAAGTTGCCTGGCTGGTTCAAGTTCGTCAGGGAAGTGAAAACCACGAGTCGACAACGTTGCCCGTGAAGCAGAAAAAGCGACTTCCCCTGGTGCGCTGACCTTATCAACAAACTGATAGCCCAACGCTTTAAGTTCTATTTTCAAATCGTTGAGTGACACTGGTGCGCCAACATATAACTCCAGTGGTCTGGCAAAGACTTTAGCGGGTAAAGCCCAACGTTTCCCCTCAAACTGACTGCGGATTTGCTGATCCAGATACAGTGTTGCCCCCCTAGCAAAAGCAGAATAATAAACAGCAGCTTGAACAGTGTGCCTTTAGAAATTAAGGCTCTACGTTTTTTTAGAGCGAGGATTACGCCGCTGCTGGGATGGAGGGGGATTTTTTTTACTTACCATAACCTGAGGAGTGAGAGTAGAAAGAATGGCAGTCGAAACGTGTCAGGCAAACCATAAAGACTTTAGTTTGGCTGCAATATCGTCAATGTGCCGCTTATATTAGCAAAGTCTTTCAATAGTTACTTCTGTAATCATTATTTATGACTATGAAAGCGAAAAGTTGCTGACAATTCTGCTTGCTTCTATACTTCGGCAAAACTCATTAAAACAGACAAGGAGGTCTAACGTGTCAGAGTTACGTTATGACGTGATGCTTAGTGGACAATTATTGGATGGATTCAATATTGAGGAAGTGATACATAATCTAGCGAGATTACTTGCCTTAACAGAAAATGCTGTTAGCGAACTGTTCCAGCAGAAACATGCGATTGTGTTGAAGGGGGTGGGTTACGAGCAGGCTCAGCGACAACAGGAAGAGTTGCAGAGTGCCGGTGCCGAATCCTACTTGATAAGGCATGATAAAAAAGAACCACGACTGCCGGCTATGGAGCAGGCTGCAAAAAATGATGGTTTGGCTCCAACGCAGGATGTTGAGATAGCTGCTGAAGTTGAGCCTCGACAAAGGGCATTTTTTTTCAGTGGTCAAGGTGCTGAATATTTCCGGATTTGGATAGTTAATATCGTGCTCACGATTATGACTTTGGGCATATATTCAGCCTGGGCCAAAGTCCGTAATAAACAGTACTTCTATGCAAATACTCAGCTTGATGGAGCAAGCTTTAGCTATCAAGCCGTTCCGTTGCAGATTCTCAAAGGGCGACTGATAGCCTTTGCTTTTTTTGTGTTCTATATTGTTACCACTTCACTTTTCCCGGCTACAGGCGTGATATTTGGTCTACTGTTCATCGTGTTATTTCCCTGGCTGGTCGTAAAATCACTGACATTCAATGCTTTTTATAGTGAATATCGCAATGTGCGGTTTGGATTTGATGGCCAATATAGTGAAGCCTTCAAGGTTTATATTCTCTGGCCGATTCTCGGTTTAGTGACTTTTTCTCTGCTGATGCCTTATGCCATTTATAAACAGCAGTGTTTTCTGGTGAGAAATATGCGCTATGGTGATACGGCATTTGAGTTCGAACCTCAAGCCAGTGCCTACTATAAAATTGCTTTGGCGATGTTTGGCATCGTTCTTATGACGTCCTTTGGGGTATTTCTGCTGGTAACGCTTTTAAACCGGGAAGCCGTGGGGATTCTGACGATGCTGTTAAGCGTGATGATGTATCTCACGTTGTTTGTATTTTTTACCGTTAAGACGACAAATTTACGTTTTAACCATGCCACACTCTCTTCTCATGCTTTTTCTGCCAACTACACCACAGCGTCTTATATGTGGTTGGTTTTGAGTAATACTGTGGCGATTGTGCTCACTTTAGGCCTGTTTATTCCATGGGCAAAAGTTCGGGTAGCTGCGTATAAAGCGGAACACACTAAAATGCTGGTGGCAGGCGATTTGAATCAGTTTTCCAATGCTGTCAGTCAGCGTGTGGGGCCGTTGGGTGAAGGTGTCAGTGATGTGTTTGATATGGATGTCGGTTTTTAATAATGCAACCGCTTTGGCAGCGTGTACGGATCGATGGCTTCTGGTATGAAGAAGGTGTTTCCAGACAGCGCGCTGCATTTTTACGGCATATTTCCGAGCAGGATATTGAAGTTGTAGACCGGTCGGATGGCACTCAGTTGGCTTGCTGTTCACTGAATGAGCTGAAAATTTCCTCACGTTTGGGTAACACTAGCCGACAATTGTATTTTCAGCAAGGTCAGAAATTTGAAAGTCTGGATAATGAGACCATCGATCAGCTGCTTATTGTCAAAGGTCATGGCTTTTCCCGACTCATTCATCTGCTTGAAAGTCGCTGGCAACTGGTTTTCTTTGCGCTGATACTGTTCGTAGGGTTTGGCTACGTCATGATGCAATATGGTGTGCCAGCTGCAGCAAAAAAAATGGCTTTTTGGTTACCCTCAACTATTTCTGATAAGGCGGCAAGTCATACACTTCGGTTGCTGGATGAGACGGTTTTGTCTCCCTCAGAACTGCCTCAACAGCAACGAGACATACTTTTAGCAAAGTTTCAGTCGTTTAGTGAGCAAGCCGATACACCGATAAATATCCAGTTTCGACAAGGTGGTAATTTAGGTGCAAATGCCTTTGCCTTGCCGGATGGCACAATAGTGTTCACCGATGAGCTGGTGAAACTGGCAGAGCAACCTGAAGAGTTGATTGCGGTACTGTTGCACGAGATTGGCCATGTGGCCCACAGGCATGGAACCCAGTCGGTGATGCAGAGTTCATTGCTAGTGGTGATGGCAATGGCTTTTGTCGGTGATACATCAGGGATTGCCGAAGTCTTTATGGGCATGCCTATCGTGATGATGCAGAGTGCCTATTCAAGAGATTTTGAGCGCGAAGCGGATCGCTTTGCTTTGCGATATATGCACTCCAATCAGATAGCAGGCTTTCATTTGGCTGATCTATTGGATCGTATTGGACTCAATATCAGATGTCGTGCCTATTTTTCCTTACAAGCTGAAGATAACTCGCAATCATCCCTGTGTGAAACTCCTGGAGGCTTACAACAGGCTCAACAGAAAGGCTGGCTTGTCACACCAACTGCTGAGGCAGCGGGTTGGCAAAGTTATCTTGATTCTCACCCTGATAATGCTGAGCGCAGAGCAATGTTGGTCAATGAAGTCGCTGAATAAAGTGTGCTGACTAAAACAAGTGCTGCGAATATATCGGTTTTGTCTCAATATACAAAAACCTAGCGAACTTATTCTGGCGAATTGGCTTATTTCGCATTATCTAAATTGTCTGGTAATATGCTGAACTCCAAATTGGTTTCGTGTGGTTAAAGATCACCGAAATTGCCTAAAAACAGGAACTAAAGTGAGATCTTAATGGCTTTAGAGACACCCGTCTGTGACTTTGGCCAAGCGGCCATAGATTTTGCCCTGCCGGGCACAGACAACAAAATCTGGACACTGGAAGACTGTCGTGGTGAGAATGGTTTGTTAATCATGTTCATCTGTAATCATTGTCCTTATGTCAAAGCCATTATGGATAGACTGATCCGTGATACCAACGAACTTAAACAGCTGGGCATCAATTCTGTGGCAATTTCTGCCAATGATGTCGCTGATTATCCAGAAGACTCTTTTGACAACATGAAAACTGTTGCTGAACAAAACGGGTTTTCTTTCCCTTATCTGTATGACGAAAGCCAAGAGGTTGCTCAAGCTTATGGCGCGGTGTGTACTCCTGATTTTTTTGGTTACAACAAAGATTTGAAGTTGCAATACCGTGGTCGCCTTGATGCCAGCCGCAAAGAAGCCGCTCCAGCGGACGTACGCCGTGACTTATATGAAGCGATGAAACAAGTTGCTCAAACCGGTCATGGTCCAGAACAACAGATACCCAGTATGGGCTGTTCCATCAAATGGCGGGCAGCTTAATTTTTTTTAATAGGAGAACGTAGATAATGGCTACACGTAGACATTTAGCAAATGCAATCCGTGCGTTAAGTATGGATGCAGTGCAAAAAGCGAATTCCGGCCATCCGGGTGCCCCAATGGGTATGGCGGATATCGCTGAAGTATTGTGGAATGACCACATGAAACATAACCCGAACAACCCGAAATGGGCTGATCGTGACCGTTTCATTTTGTCTAATGGCCACGGCTCTATGCTGATTTACTCATTGCTGCATTTGAGTGGCTATGATTTGCCAATGGATTCCCTGAGAACATTCCGTCAATTGCATTCACAATGCGCGGGTCACCCTGAATACGGTTATGCTCCAGGTATAGAAACAACGACGGGTCCATTAGGCCAAGGTATTACCAACGGCGTTGGTTTTGCGATGGCTGAAAAGTTAATGGCACATCAGTTCAACAAACCTGGTCATGACATCGTTAACCACCATACCTATGTATTTATGGGTGATGGCTGTCTGATGGAAGGTGTTTCTCATGAAGCATGTTCTTTGGCCGGTACATGGGGCCTGGGCAATCTGATCGCATTCTGGGATGACAACAATATCTCTATCGACGGTCACATTGATGGCTGGTACACCGATGATACTGTTAAGCGTTTTGAAGCTTATGGCTGGCATGTTCAATCTGTTGATGGTCATGATGCTGATGCAATCAACAAAGCCATCGCAGAAGCGAAGAAAGTCACTGATAAACCATCATTGATCTGCTGCAAAACCATCATTGGTTATGGTTCACCAAACAAATGTTCAAGCCATGATTGCCATGGTGCAGCATTAGGTGAAGAAGAAGTTGAATTGACCCGTAAGCAACTGGGTTGGGAATACGAGCCATTTGTTATTCCAGAAGATGTTTATGCAGGTTGGGATGCTAAAGCGAAAGGCGATGCCGCTGAAGCTGAGTGGAACAAGAAATTCGATGCTTATGCTAAAGAATATCCAGAACTGGCAGCAGAATTTAAACGCCGTATGGCCGGTGAATTGCCTGCTGACTGGAAACAAGCATCAGCCAAAGTCATTGCTGATCTGAACGAAAAAGCAGAAAGTGTTGCTTCACGTAAAGCATCACAAAACGTTATCGCTGCATTGGCGCCTATTTTGCCAGAATTCATTGGTGGTTCTGCTGACTTAACCGGTTCAAACCTGACCAGCTGTTCAAGCTTTAAACATGTGTCTGGTAAAGAGATGGGTAACT
Source organism: Methylophaga sp. F7 (assembly GCF_056863975.1). NCBI lineage: Bacteria > Pseudomonadati > Pseudomonadota > Gammaproteobacteria > Thiotrichales > Piscirickettsiaceae > Methylophaga > Methylophaga sp. F7. The sequence goes on from NZ_CM166511.1 coordinate 373,305, forward strand.
ACATTTCATACGGTGTTCGTGAGTTTGGTATGTTTGCCATCATGAATGGTATGGCATTGCACGGTGGTCTGCTGCCATATGGTGGTACTTTCCATATGTTCTCTGACTATGCCAAATCAGCGCTGCGCATGGCTGCCTTGATGAAAATTCGTACCATTGCGGTATTGACCCATGACTCTATCGGTCAGGGTGAGGATGGTCCTACGCATCAGCCAATCGAAAATACAGCTGGTCTGCGTTACATCCCCAACATGGATGTATGGCGTCCTGCTGATGAAACTGAAGTTGCGATTGCCTGGACTGCAGCTGTTGAGCGTATGGATGGCCCAACCAGTCTGGTATTGAGCCGTCAGGGTATTCCTGGTCGTAAACACGACACAGCTGCTTTTGATGCGATTCGTAAAGGTGCTTATGTGTTGTCAGAAGCCGAAGGCGGTAAAGCTGACGTGATTCTGATCGCAACTGGTTCAGAAGTGGATCTGGCCGTTAAAGCACAAGAAGCGCTGAAAGGCGACGGTGTAAATGCACGTGTTGTTTCTATGCCTTCAACGAACGTCTTTGATCGTCAGGATCAGGCTTATAAAGACAGCATCCTGACTCCAGGAGTGAAACGTGTTTCTGTTGAAGCCGGTGTAACTGACTTCTGGCGTAAATACGTTGGTCTGGAAGGCGGCACTGTTGGTATCGATACCTTCGGTGAATCTGCTCCAGGCGGTGTTTTGATGAAACACTTCGGCTTTACTGTCGAAAACGTTGTTAAAACTGTTAAATCAGTTCTGTAATTAAAGAACTGTTTTTAGCGAGCTAAATGGAGATGACCAGTAGATGCAAATCTACTGGTCATTTTTTTAAATGGGTCTGTTTATCTTTCATCGCACCATTGCGGGCGGTGATGAAAGATAAGCAGTTCCAAGTCTCATAACTGCAGTTTTCGGTAAGATTTCAGTTCTGAGGCACAATATCAAACCTATTCAGAGGAAACAGAATGACTATCAAGGTGGGTATTAATGGTTTTGGCCGTATCGGCCGTATGGCATTTCGTGCTGCAGCAAAAGATTTCCCTGAGATCGAAGTCGTGGCAATCAACGATTTACTTGATCCCGATTATCTGGCGTATATGCTCAAATATGATTCTGTACATGGCCGATTTGAAGGTGATGTTGAGGTTAAAGACGGACATCTGGTTGTTAATGGTAAAACCATTCGTGTTACCGCTGAGCGCAACCCTGCTGATTTGAAATGGGATGAAGTTGGTGCCGATTTAATTATTGAATGCACCGGCTTTTTCCTGACGGAAGATTCCTGTCAGGCCCATATTGCTGCCGGCGCTAAAAAAGTCGTGCAATCTGCACCTTCCAAAGATCACACGCCGATGTTTGTTTATGGCGTGAACCATGACAGTTATGCCGGTCAGGCAATTGTTTCAGCAGCCTCCTGCACAACTAACGCTTTGGCACCGGTTGCCAAGGTTCTGCATGACAGTTTTGGTATTAAGCGTGGTTTGATGACCACGGTGCATGCTGCCACAGCAACACAGAAGACTGTCGATGGCCCGTCAATGAAAGACTGGCGTGGAGGTCGCGGTATTCTGGAAAATATTATTCCGTCATCTACCGGCGCCGCAAAAGCAGTAGGTAAAGTGCTGCCGGAATTAAATGGCAAATTGACCGGGATGGCTTTTCGGGTGCCTACTTCCGATGTTTCAGTGGTTGATTTAACCGTTGAATTAAACAACGATGCCAGCTATGAATCAATTTGCGCAGCAATGAAAACTGCCGCTGAAGGTGAATTGAAAGGTGTTTTGGGGTACACCGAAGAAAATGTGGTCTCCACAGATTTCCGTGGTCATACCGCCCCTTCAAATTTTGATGCAGGTGCAGGTATTGCGCTTGATGGCACCTTTGTAAAAGTAGTCGCCTGGTATGACAATGAATATGGTTATACCTGCAATATGATGCGTCTGGTTGAGCATGTTGCGCCTTAATTCATTGTAGCCATTCAACCATTAATTCAAGGCTTCCTGTGAAGGAGGCCTTTTTTTATGTATTTTGAAGGCTATAATCAGAACGGGTTCACAAAATTTACACAAGAGGGCAATACCTTATGTCAGTAATAAAAATGGCCGATTTGGACTTGGCTGGAAAACGTGTGTTGATCCGACAAGATTTGAATGTTCCACTCAAATCGGGTGTTGTCGCAGATGGCACACGCATCCATGCTTCTTTAGCGACCATAAATCTGGCATTGGAGAAAGGTGCCAAAGTTATGATTATGTCTCATCTCGGACGTCCGACTGAGGGAGAATATGAACATAAATATTCACTAGCACCGGTTGCCAATTATCTCTCGGCTCTCTTGGAAAAACCGGTACGTCTGGAACAGAACTGGCTGGAGCCAGAATTTATTCCAGTCGAAGTGGGTGAAGTTGTTTTGTGTGAAAACGTACGATTCAACATTGGTGAAAAAGCCAATAATGATGATCTGGCAAAACGTATGGCCAAAATGTGTGATGTGTTTGTTATGGATGCATTTGGTACCGCCCATCGAGCTCAGGCTTCAACGCATGGTATTGCCAAATATGCCACGATTGCCTGTGCCGGGCCTTTATTATCTGCAGAACTGGAAGCTTTATCCAAAGCACTGGATAATCCTGCCAGGCCAATGGTTGCTATTGTAGGCGGATCAAAAGTGTCTACCAAACTTACCGTGTTGGAAACCCTGTCGAAGAAAGTGGATCAATTGATCGTAGGCGGTGGTATTGCCAATACGTTTATTGCGGCAGCTGGTTATAACGTTGGTAAATCGCTCTATGAGCCGGATCTGATCGACACTTGTAAAAAGCTTTCAGCAGAAGCTGTGAGCCGTGGCGGCAATATACCCGTACCCAAAGACGTGGTCTGCGGTAAACATTTTGCCGAAAATGCAGAAGCGGAATTAAAATCAGTCGATAAGGTAACAGATGACGACATGATTTTTGATATCGGACCAAAATCTGCTGCGGAGCTGGTTGAAATTATTAAACAAGCTGGTACGGTTGTATGGAATGGTCCGTTAGGTGTTTTTGAATTCAGCCAGTTTGGTGAAGGCACCAAAGAAATAGCGATGGCAATAGCGGAATCAGACGCTTTCTCGATTGCTGGCGGCGGTGATACGTTGGCAGCAGTGTCTAAATACAAAATTTGTGACGATGTTTCTTATATTTCTACCGGTGGTGGTGCTTTTCTGGAATTCCTTGAAGGCAAGAAGTTACCTGCAGTGGAAATTCTTGAGCAACGTGCCCGCGAGTAAATTAATGAGTAACTAATTATGGCTGCCCGTCGAAGAACGAAAATTGTTGCAACCCTTGGGCCTGCGACAAAAGATCATGCCGTTCTTGACGCGATGATATCGGCAGGCATGGATGTTGTACGGCTTAATTTCTCGCATGGTTCATCGCAATCGCATATTGATATGGCTGACAGGGTGCGTAACCGTGCCAGCGACTTTGGACGTGAGGTTGGCGTATTAGTCGATTTGCAGGGACCGAAAATACGCATCTCTCGATTTAAGAATGGTGGTGTGAAACTTGTTGAAGGAGAAGCTTTTACTCTGGATGCAGCCCTGGCAGACAATGACGGTGATAGCACTCAAGTCGGGGTCGACTACAAATCCCTGCCCCATGATGTTAAGCGTGGTGACACGTTGCTATTGGATGATGGCCGCATTGTGTTATGGGTTGAATCAGTTATTGATCAACAGATTCACTGTCGCGTTACCGTGGGAGGCATGCTCACAGATAATAAAGGTATTAACCGGCAGGGAGGTGGATTATCGGCATCAGCGCTGACAGCTAAAGATATGGCCGATATAAAAACAGCTGCTGAAATGCAGGCTGATTACCTCGCCGTTTCATTTCCACGAAGTGCTGAAGATATTCATTTGGCACGTCGTCTGTTGCGTGAAGCCGGGGGCTATGGCGGGATTATTGCCAAAATTGAACGAGCTGAAGCGCTGGATGATATTGATGCCATTATTGAAGCCTCAGAAGGCATTATGGTCGCACGAGGTGATTTAGGCGTGGAAATGGGGGATGCTGCATTACCGCCGATTCAAAAACAGCTAATCGCTAAAGCCAGACGCATGAATCGATTGACTATCACTGCGACGCAAATGATGGAATCGATGATTGAAAGCCCCATTCCAACCCGTGCCGAGGTGTTTGATGTGGCCAACGCCGTGCTGGATGGTACCGATGCGGTGATGCTTTCGGGGGAAACCGCAGTCGGACATTATCCGGTTAAAGTCATTGAAGCGATGGATCGTATCTGTCTGCAGGCGGAACAGCAGCGTGAAATACGTGTTTCACGTCATCGCATGGATTCAAAATTCGCACGAATTGATGAAGCTATTGCGATGGCTGCGATGTATACGGCGAATCATCTGGATGTTAAAGCTATTGCCACGATGACAGAATCCGGAGCCACGCCATTATGGATGTCACGTATTAGCTCGGGAATACCAATTTTTGCATTAACTCCTCATGTGGCTACCCGACGGCGGGTCACGCTTTACCGTGGTGTCTACCCGGTAAGTTTTGTGGTTGAACATACGGACCACTCGGCCTTGAACAAAGAGGCCATAGAAGAATTACAGCGTCGAGGTGTTGTCAAAGAGGGTGATATAGTGATTATCACCAAGGGAGACCTCGAAGTTCAAGGTAGTACCAGTGCAATGAAAATTGTCAAAGTTGGAACGTTGGTTGAACCACGTCCCTCAGGCAGTAGTTGTGAATAAATATGAATGGTTGGAGATTAGATAATGGCACTCGTTTCTATGCGACAGTTACTTGATTACGCGGCAGAGCATCAATTTGCCATCCCCGCATTTAATGTCAGTAATATGGAACAGGTACATGCCATTATGCAGGCCGCTAATGCCGTCGACAGTCCAGTAATAATGCAAGCCAGTGCCGGAGCACGTGATTACGCTGGTGAGCCCTTTCTTCGGCATTTGATTCTGGCTGCGATTGAAGCCTATCCGCATATCCCCTTGGTGATGCACCAGGATCATGGTGCCAATCCGTCAATTTGTGCGCGTTCCATTCAATCCGGTTTCAGTTCGGTGATGATGGACGGCTCCCTGCTGGAAGACATGAAAACTCCTTCAGATTTTGACTACAACGTAAACGTGACCAGTAAAGTCAGTGAAATGGCTCATGCCTGTGGTGTTTCAGTCGAAGGTGAGCTTGGCTGTCTCGGGTCACTGGAGACCGGCATGATGGGTGAGGAAGATGGTCATGGTGCTGAAGGTAAATTAGATCACAGTCAGTTGTTAACCGATCCCGATGAAGCCGTTGAGTTTGTCAGGCAAACCCAGGTAGATGCGTTGGCGGTTGCCATTGGTACCAGTCATGGTGCTTATAAATTTACTCAGCCACCCACTGGTGAAGTGCTGGCCATCAGTCATTTGAAGACCTTGCAACAACGTTTGCCCAATACCCATTTTGTGATGCATGGATCCAGTTCTGTGCCGCAGGACTGGCTGGAAATCATTAATACCCATGGTGGAAATATTGGCCAGACCTATGGCGTGCCAGTGGAAGAAATTGTTGAAGGCATAAAATACGGTGTGCGTAAGGTAAATATTGATACTGATTTAAGGATGGCTTCAACCGGTTCTATCCGCCAGTTTTTGACCGATGAAAAAAATGCAGCGGTGTTTGACCCGCGTAAATTTTACAAGGAAGCAACCAAAGCGATGCAGGCGATTTGTCAGGCACGCTATGAAGCGTTTGGCAGTGCTGGCCATGCCAGTAAAATCAAACCTATTTCATTACATGACATGGTAGAACGTTATCGCAGTGGAGAACTTACTCCTAAGTTAAATTAACGTTGATTTGCTAGCGGCTTTTGCAGCATTTTCTGGAATTTGCTGATGCTGGAAAAGCGTGTCTACTGACATTCGCTGCCAGTCTTTGCCGTGATTCAGGTAAAATAACTCACTTGCTAATTACAGGGCATAACCCGTGTTACAACTTTTTGCTATCGCTGTAGGTGGCGCAGTTGGCGCTATAATGCGTTTTGCTATGTCTAACGGCGTTTATAAATTATTCGGTCGTGACTTTCCCTATGGAACATTAGCAGTGAATGTCCTGGGTTCTTTGCTTATCGGGGTGCTGTTCATTCTGCTGATTGAAAAACTTGCCGTAGCGGCGGAATGGCGTGCTGGTTTGCTGGTTGGATTACTCGGTGCATTTACCACGTTTTCAACCTTTTCTCTGGAAACGTTTACGTTGATGGAAAATGGTGCTTTTCTTAAAGCGGGATTAAATGTGTTTTTAAGCGTTGTATTATGTCTGGCAGCAACCTGGTTGGGTATTAGTCTTGGAAGACAGCTATGAATCTGACATTGGTAAGAATTTATTTATCTGATGGTCGGCATGAAGTACGGCAGGTCATTAAATGGCTTGAGCAGAATAAAATTCGCTTTACCGTATTTCGCGGCATCGCGGGTCTGGGGTCAGATGGGTTAGTACATAAAGCTTCATTATTGGATCTTTCGTCGGATCTGCCGATGGTTATTGAACTTTTTGATAAACCGGAACAAATAAACGATATCATCACCACAATAAAAACACTGGTTGAGGCTGATCATATTGTCAGCTGGCCAGTTCAAAGCGGAATTTAACATGTTAGACCTCAAATTATTACGTACCGAACCGCAGGAAGTTGCAAAAGGTTTGGCTCGTCGTGGCTTTCAGCTTGACGTTGGATTGCTGGAAACCCTGGAAGCAGAACGCCGTCAGGCACAGCTTGATGCGCAGACATTGCAAACCGAGCGCAATGCTCGTTCCAAAATGATAGGTAAGGCAAAAGCTTCCGGTGAAGATATTGCGCCATTACTGGCCGAAATTGATGATTTAGGCGATCAGCATAAAGCTGCCGAGGCGAGATTAGCTAAAGTTCTGGAACAGCTTAATGAGCTGGCAATGGGAGTGCCGAATATCCCGCAGGCCGATGTGCCTGCCGGTAAAGATGAAAACGACAATGTAGAAATCTCTCGTTGGGGTACGCCGCGTCAATTTGATTTTGAACCGAAAGATCACGTGGATCTGGGCGCCGGTCTGCAGCAGATGGATTTTGAAACGGCGGCCAAAATTACGGGGGCGCGTTTTGTAACGTTAACCGGACAACTGGCCCGTCTGCAACGGGCATTAATCCAGTTGATGCTGGATACCCATATTACCGAGCATGACTATACTGAAACCTACGTGCCTTATCTGGTCAACGCTGATTCATTGCGTGGTACCGGACAATTGCCCAAGTTTGCTGAAGATTTGTTTGCCGTTGATGATGGCCAGCTCTATCTGATTCCAACCGCTGAAGTTCCAGTAACCAACATTGTGCGTGACAGTATTGTTGATGCTGCACAGTTGCCATTGAAGTTTGTCGCTCATACACCGTGTTTTCGCAGTGAAGCCGGTTCACATGGGCGGGATGTGCGTGGTTTGATTCGTCAGCATCAATTCGAAAAAGTTGAGCTGGTACAGATTGTTGCGCCGGAAGCATCGGCTGAAGCACATGAGGAATTGACCGGACAAGCTGAAAAAATCCTGCAAATGCTGGGTTTACCCTACCGTAAAATGCTGCTTTGCACAGGTGATATGGGCTTTGCGTCTACTAAAACCTATGATTTGGAAGTCTGGTTACCCAGCCAGAATACCTATCGTGAAATATCATCCTGCAGTAACTTTGGTGATTTTCAGGCACGTCGCATGCAGGCGCGCTGGCGGAACCCTGAAACGGGAAAACCCGAACTGGTTCATACGCTTAATGGATCAGGGCTGGCTGTCGGCCGCACCTTGTTGGCTATTTTGGAAAATCATCAACAGGCCGATGGTAGCGTCATTATTCCCGAGCCACTTCGTGCCTATATGGGCGGTGTAGATAAAATTCATGGGTGACGAGTTTAGTCTGATCCAGAAGATCATTATCTGGACATTACCGGTTTTATTTGCGATTACCGTACATGAAGTCGCTCATGGTTGGGCTGCGTTAAAACTGGGTGATAAAACGGCCCAGATGATGGGGCGTCTGACACTCAATCCAATCAAGCATATTGATCCGCTGGGTACTATTCTGGTTCCGGGGTTATTGCTTATGTTTACCGGATTTATGTTTGGCTGGGCTAAACCCGTCCCGGTGACTTTCCAGAATCTGCGCAATCCAAAAAAGATATGGCCTGGGTGGCTTTGGCCGGACCCGGAGCAAATCTGGTAATGGGTTTTTTATGGGCCATGGTCGCCAAGCTGGGTCTGGTGTTGGCAGTGAATGACGTACTGATTTCCGGACCGATGATTTACATGGGTGTGGCGGGTGTATTAGTGAATGGCATGTTGATGTTGCTAAATCTGTTACCTTTGCCTCCACTAGATGGGGGCAGGGTATTAGTCAGCATTTTGCCGCCTCACCTGGCATGGCGAGTGGAAAAAGTTGAACCTTACGGCTTTTTTATCTTGCTGGCGTTACTCTATTTTGGCATCGTTATGATGATTTTATGGCCTTTGATGCAGGCTTATATGGGATTGCTGGCATTTATTTTTGATATGCCAATGCAAGTATTCTTTATTTTATAAAACACTGAATTGAGCAAGCTCATCAGGAGATTATTTTGGACACGGTAGCGTATCAGTCACGTCGTATTGTTTCAGGCATGCGCCCGACAGGGCAATTGCACTTGGGGCATTATCATGGTGTGCTGAAAAATTGGATTAAATTACAACACGAATTTGATTGCTTCTTTTTCGTTGCTGATTGGCATGCGTTGACGACTCACTATGAAGATAGTCGAGTGATTGAAGACAGTGTCTGGGAAATGGTCGTTGATTGGCTGGCTGCCGGAATTGAGCCATCATCCGCTTCATTATTCCTGCAATCACGGGTGCCGGAACATGCTGAGCTGCATTTATTATTATCGATGATCACGCCTTTATCCTGGCTGGAACGCGTACCAACCTACAAAGATCAGCAGGAAAAACTTAAAGAAAAAGATTTATCGACCTATGGTTTTTTAGGTTATCCGCTGCTGCAAAGTGCTGATATTTTGATTTATCGGGCAGGTCAGGTACCGGTTGGTGAAGATCAAGTGGTGCATGTTGAGTTAACACGTGAAATTGCCCGTCGCTTTAATCATATTTATGGACGTGAAGCGGATTTTGAAGAAAAAGCTGAAGCTGCCGTAAAGAAAATGGGTAAGAAAAACGCCAAGTTATATAACCATTTGCGTAAAGCCTATCAGGAGCAGGGTGATGCAGAAGCGTTGCAGACTGCTCGTGAACTCTTAAAAAATCAGCAAAGTCTGGCGCTTGGTGATATGGAGCGTTTATTTGGTTTTCTGGAAGGTGGCGGTAAAGTCATCCTGCCCGAACCAAAAGCGCTGCTGACACCGGCTCCTAAAATGCCAGGACTGGATGGACAGAAAATGTCCAAATCCTATGGCAATACCATTTCTTTGCGTGAATCTGATCAATCTGTCGCCGAAAAAATTAAGCGCATGCCAACCGATCCAAACCGTGTACGCCGCACCGATCCGGGTGAACCCGATAAATGTCCGGTTTGGCAATTACATGAAGTCTATTCAGATGAAGGTCAGAAAAAATGGGTTCAGGAAGGTTGCCGCTCGGCTGGAATCGGTTGCCTTGATTGTAAGGGTCCATTGATCGATTCGGTGATTGCCGAACTCAAACCTATCCGTGAACGGGCAGATGATTTCAGCAGACATCCAGAAGATGTACGACGTATTATTGATGATGGCAGTGCTGCAGCAAGAGAAGTGGCTCAGGAAACATTGAGCGAAGTTCGTGCAGCAATGGGGCTGGCTTATAAATAGTCTACAGGGACAAGTTATCTTTAATAGCCACCTCTGTTATGACTGAAAACCAGCCAAACAAGGTGAGAGAAGAGAGGTTGTGAGATAATTCCATGTATCTCACCCCTAGTGGGACTTGCGCTCAAAAACGCTCCCGGCGTTTTGGTAGTGGCCCACAATAAACGATTAACATATTAGACCGGTGCGCACCTCCCTAGACGCGCGGTATATCGTCCATTCGTGGACGGAAGTGGCACATTTTCAGTCACAACCCATAGGGCTGGGACGAGATTTGTCTACATCTGCGTTAGAAATGACCTATGTAGAATGAGTACATTTCATCATTTCCGCCTTGTTATAAACAAATCTCGTTTCCAGCAGTGTTGGCGATGAAAAATAAACTGGCCCAAGGAAAAACTATTATGGCTGAAAGAATACAAAAAGTACTGGCACGTGCCGGCTATGGCTCACGACGCTTGATTGAGAGCTGGATAAAAGATGGAAAATTACAGGTCAACGGTGTTCCAGCAACGCTGGGTGATCAGATTACTGAAAAGGATAGAGTCACACTTGAAGGGCGACCTTTATCATCCAAGCGCATCTGGCAACAAAGCATGCCGCAGGTTTTGCTGTATCACAAACCGGTAGGTGAAGTGTGTACTCGCAGTGATCCGGAAGGCCGCAGAACCATATATCAATCTTTACCTGTGCCGGAAGAAGGTCGCTGGGTCAGTGTGGGACGTCTGGATTTGAATACCAGTGGTTTGATCATCCTGACCACAGATGGTGAATTGGCTAATCAGTTAATGCATCCATCCAATGAAATGGATCGTGAGTATGCAGTTCGTGTCCTTGGGGAAGTCACTTCGGAGATGATGCAAACCTTACGCGATGGTGTTGAACTGGAAGATGGTAAAGCCCATTTTTCTGATATTCAGCCAGGTGGTGGTGAAGGTGCAAACAGCTGGTTTCATGTAGTGATTCAGGAAGGCCGTAACCGTGAAGTCCGACGACTGTGGGAAAGCCAGGGCGTGCAGGTAAGCCGTTTGGTTCGTCTGCGTTACGGTCCGGTCATCATGCCAAATAAACTCAAGCCTGGCCGCTGGATGATGCTGGAAGGCAAAGAGTTGGAATATCTATATGAAGAAGCTGGTTTAAAAACAAAAACCACTAAACGCGGTAGTGTGGAAAAAGTGGCGGCAGTCAAGGATGTGGAGGTAGAAAAAGCGCCAAAATCCAAGTGGCCAGATAAACCGGCAAAAAAGGCTTCACCCAGATCAAGAAAAGCTGATGATCAACCGGCTAAACGAGGCCCACGGATTCGTGGACGTAATGACCGTTAAAATATCTCGCGGGAAGATATGACCTGATTGCGACCAGCAAATTTTGCCTGATATAAGGCCTCATCTGCTTTAAGAAACAAGTTATCGGCTGATTCACCGACACACAAATCTGCCAGACCAATACTGACTGAAATGGGAAACTTCTGTTCGGTATTGGTCTGGTTCAACTCATTAATCGCCAAGCGTAATCTTTCTGCCGCCTGCAAAGCTGCTTCATGATTGCTATGGCTGAGTACTATCGCAAATTCTTCACCACCAATTCGAAACAGTGCATCACTGCGACGTAAACTGGACAATAATGTATCCGCTACCCGGCATAACGTATCATCACCGACCTGATGCCCAAAACTGTCATTAATTTTCTTGAAGTAATCAATATCAAGCACCATCAGCGATAGCGGCAGTTTTAGTCGATGAGCCAGGTCTATTTCACGTTCAATGGTGTTTTTATAAGCCTGCCGGTTAGGAAGCTGCGTTAACATATCCGTCAAAGCAGCATCTAATGCCCGAGCGTATTGCAGACTGTTTCTCAGTGGGTATACAAGTTTGCACAATAAATCCTCTACCAGATTGATTTCGCTATCAGAAAAGCGATATCCGCGACTGACAGTCAACTGACCAAGATATTCATGATCAATTTCAAGCTGATAATTACATTTATGATGACGCTTGGCGCCCAATCTGAACTCAAATTTATTATCTGGATGCGTAAACTGAAGACCACTGTGGGCGAGTAATGGTTTGATTTGCTCGTCAAACAATCTGAGGAGCTGTCTGGTATCCAGTGAAGTTTGCAGAATTAAGGGGAGTTTTGCCAACGCATCTTCGCGTTCCACTGAAACAGGAGTCGCTTGTACAACTGAAACGGTATTCTGTTCCAGGCGACGCAAATTTGTAGTGTCTGAAGGCAATGAATGAATCATGAGCACGCTCGTAAATAAGATAATTTACAATAACCATGCTAAATATATGCCATGGTTAAATTAATCAATAAATACAACGTGTTATAGAGTTATGCCAAAACTTTGACGGGCAATTCCATCTGCGCATTCACACATTGGCCATGTAAATGGCCGCTTTGGTCACTGGCAAGATAGAGATATGCCGGTATGACCGCGCTTGGTTCGGGGAGGTGTTGAGGATCTGTTGCTGGATAAACCCGTGCATGCAATTTAGTTTTTACTTGGCCAGGTTCAATGCAATTCACCCTGACTTTCGCGGCAGCTTCCATTTCCAGGGCTAACTGTTGGCAAAAACATTCAATAGCCGCTTTGCTCAATCCATAAGCACCTCGATAGGCCTTATCATGCTGACTGTCGGTAGTGAAAATAATAAAACTTTGCTGTTCGGTGGTTTGTAACAGGGGAAGACAGGCATGCGTCAGTAAAAAGGCGGCCGTCAAATTAACTTGAAGTGTTTCTGCCCATTGTTTGATGTCCTGATTGGCGATTGGAGCCAATTGTCCTACATCTGCTGCGCAATGCACTAAACCATCTAGTCGACCAAAAGTTACTTTTATGGTCTGTGCAAGTTGCTGATAGTCATCCGCTGTCGCACCTTTAAAATCCACTGGAAATATTGCGGGCTCAATGCCGCTTTCCTGCAGAATGACATCGTACAATTTTTCTAACTGAGCAATATTTTTGTCTAGCAGAATAATCGTCGCACCATGTCTTGCATAGGCCAAAGCGACTTCGCTACCGATGCCACCAAGGGCACCGGTAACAAGCACAACTTTACCGCTGAGTATGGACTGCTCAGCTTGTGACAACATACAGGTCTTTATTCAGATTTGGGAATAATACGTCCGTAGGTAACTTTACCATCAAGTAATTGTGCAATGATGGTAGCGTCATCATTATGCCACTCAAGTGTTTCCATATTCATTTGGTCTAATGTTCTTTCCTGAGCAATATCTGGTTCACCATAAGCTGAGATAAGTTCGTCTCTGGTCATTCCAGCTTGGATACCGTCTTCGCTACCTTCGGAGGTTGCTTCTGTTGCTTCAGGAGCAGATTCAACAGTTGCAGGAGATGATGTCTCTGTTTCGCTACTATCGGTAACAGCAGTATCGCTTTCATCACTGCAGGCGATCAGTGCCAGACTCAGAAAAAGACCGGTAAAAATTAAACGCATACGATTTAACATGACATCCCCTCTTTAGGTTTAATGAACTAATCTTCGAGTATAACAAGCAATCGCAAGGATATCGACATGTTGTTAGGAGAATTTTCCCGCTAAAATTTTTTCAGCGGCCCGATAGCCATTCATAACAGCACTCTCTAGTGTTGCTGGATAGGGATTTTCAGCGTAATCACCAGCGATCCAAAGGCCATCAATAGTTGTTTTACAGCTTGGTCTTTGGTTGTTTTCAACCACTCCGCAACAAAATGTAGCTCTTTTATCACGAATAACATGTGCGGTGTGATAGTTAGCCGGTAATTCCGGTAAAAGCTCTGTTAATGCTAAAACGACCTGTTCAGTCAGTTGCTGTTTAGTCAGTGATTCATGTTCTCCAGGGCCGCTGATAACGACAGCAATTAATCCCGGAGACTGATCTGATCTGTCAAAGACCCAATGGGGTAAGGTATTGCTCAAACCGATAATTGGTTCCTTTAGCCGGAATTGCGGTGAATACTGCAAATAGACTGTACTTATTGGATATTCAGAAACTGGTGGAAGATTAAGCTGCTCACCTAAAAGCTTATAGAGAATACCGGGGGAGACGGCGACAATAATATTATCTGCAGCAATATATTCTTTGTTACCGGTAATAATCCCAGCCACTTTGCCAGCCTCAATAATAATTTTTTCAATACGACTCTGTAACCTAACTTCCCCACCATGCTCTGTTATAAAACGTCTCGAAGGTTCAGGCAGTACATCACCCAGCGGTTTTTTCGGGATCAGCAAATCAGCCGATTTTCTTTTTGCGGTAAGACTATCCCTGAGAGTTGCAGCAAAAACACTGGCTGAAGCTTGTTCTATCGGTGTATTTAAAATCGCCAGACATAACGGGCCCCACAACTGCGTGATAAGTCTTGCCGATTGGCCTGTCTGGCGACACCACTGCTCTACAGTAATATTATGTGTATATGAGGGAGCGTTAAGTTGACGTGCTAATCGTAAAAAAAGCCGTAATTCTTGCCAGCCGAGACTGGAATAAAGTCTGGGTAAAAGAGCAAGTTGCCAGGGTAAAAGGCGGTTTGCAGATAAATGTAATGGGGGGAACTTCGAATCAAGGATGTGTAGATCCAAAGCTTTACGATGAAAAACGCTGTTTTCTTCAATACCGATTCGCTGAAGCAGATCGAGCATGTTTTGGTATGCACCAATCATCAGATGCTGACCATTATCTATTTCGAGATCTTGCCATTTGATGGTGCGGGCCCGCCCGCCAAGTTGTTTTGCTGCTTCGAACAGAATAGGCTTTTGCCCAGCTTCGGCTAAACGGACAGTCGCTGCAAGTCCGCTCCATCCACCACCAATAATGAGGGGGGCATATTAATTCTGGCTTTTGGCGAGCTTTTTTTCACGTCGGTAAGTGCACCAGGCCAGCCATAATTTACGAATCGGAGTAAGTGAGACTCGCTGTTTCATTACTTGGAAATTATCAATGGCAATTTCCTGCAAAGTAGTGCGATAAATTTCGGCCATAATCAGTGCGGTGCATTGATGATATCGATCCTGCGTGGGCAGCAGCTGCATCGCTTCCTGATAAAACTGCTCGGCACGCTGCGCCTGAAACTCGAGTAACTTTGTCAGCGCTTCGGTTTGTTGTAAATCCAGAATACTTTGTTCGCTGACACCAAATTGTTGCATTTCGTCCAAAGGCAGATAAATACGGCCGCGCTCAGCATCTTCACGAACATCACGAATAATATTGGTGAGTTGAAAAGCCAGTCCCAGTTTCTCGGCAAATTTCAGCGTACTTCGATCGGAAAAACCAAATATCTGTGCTGACAGTAAACCCACAACACTGGCAACTCGATGACAATATAAGGCCAGATTTTTATAGGCTGGATAACGATGTTGAGTTAAGTCCATTTCCATGCCATCAATGATCTCGTGAAAATATTCTTCATGCAGATCAAAATCCTGCAGGGTCTCAGCGAGGGCTTTTCCAACGGGATGAGTGGCTTGTCCGAGAAAGGTATTTGCTACTTCCTGACGCCACCAGGCGAGAGTTTGTGCTGCAACTAACGGATCACTTATCTCATCAACCGCATCGTCAACTTCACGACAAAAAGCATATAGAGCCATAATGGCATTGCGCTTTTTTGTGGGTAAAAAAAGGAAACTATAATAGAAGCTTGAACCACTTTTCGCCGCTTTATCCCGGCAATATTGTTGCGGTGTCATTTTAATAGTCGCTCAACAATTTTGCCGTTGACCAGGTGAGTGTCGATGATTTCATCGATATCTGCTTTATCATGATATTGATACCAGACACCTTCCGGATAAATCACCATGATCGGACCTAATTTGCAGCGATTCAGGCAACCTGAATTATTCACCCGGACTTTTTTCAGTTTGAGTTCTTTAACCCGTTGCTTGGCATAATCACGCAGTGACTGTGCGCCGTGTTCTTCACAATAATCGCTGCCATCATCGCGTTGATGGGTGCAAATGAACATATGATATTTATATATTTCAGCCATAGCCGTTCAGCCTAACCAAGCTAAGTTAAATATACAAAATGAATATCTACTCATAGCCGTATTTAAAAGTGGCGGGAAACAGCAAAATCAGCCAATCCGATTAAGGCCGCTTTGTATTGTGAATCTGGAACGATACTGAGATAGGCCTTGGCCTGCTCGACTTCCTTGCGGGCTGCCGCGGCGGTGTAGTCAATGGCGCCAGTGCTGTGGATAATGTCAATAATGTCATTGATTTTATCACGTTGGCCATGTTCAATTGCTTCACGAATGACCGCGGACTGTTCCCTGGAGCCATTTTGCATGGCATAAATCAGCGGTAACGTCGGTTTGCCTTCAGCAAGATCATCACCAATATTTTTGCCAATAGTTTCACTGGAAGCGCTGTAATCGAGTAAGTCATCCACCAGTTGGAAGGCACTGCCAAGATGCATCGCATACTGCGCTAATGCCGTTTCAATTTCCGCAGAGGCATTACTGATTAACGCACCTAGCTGCCCAGCCGCTTCAAATAATTTGGCGGTTTTATGATGAATGACCTGCAGATAGCGTTCTTCAGTGGTGTCTGCATCATGCACATTAAGTAGCTGTAAGACTTCACCCTCGGCAATCACGTTAGTGGTATGTGACAGGATTTGCATCAGGCGCATCGAATCCAGTTCCACCATCATTTCAAATGCGCGGGTATAAAGAAAATCACCCACCAATACACTGGCTTCATTTCCCCATACGCTGTTGGCCGTTTCCTGGCCCCGGCGCATCGTTGAATTGTCGACCACATCATCATGCAGCAGGGTCGCGGTGTGAATAAATTCAATGATGGTGGCAAGATTAATATGCGCAGTTGCCTGATGATTGCAGGCACGGGCACTTAACAAAGCAATAGCCGGGCGCAAGCGTTTGCCGCCACTATTGATGATGTAATGGCCAAGCTGATTAATTAATACAACCTCAGATTGCAGCCGATGTTGTATCATGGCGTCAACTGAATCCATATCCTGCTGGATGAGTGCGTAAATGGATTGTATATCCACGGGGCGTTTGTCTGCCTGTTCTAGATGAATTAAACGCGTACTTTCTCACGGGTAACAGCGATTCGCAAATAATTCAATTTGCATTTGATCTGAATGTAGAAAGCGGTTAAAATTCCCGGTCTTTTGTTGGGTTACCCACAATAACATTTATTTTTTGGAGAAAGCGATGTACGCTATTGTCGCGACTGGTGGTAAGCAGTACCGAGTTAAAGAGGGCGAAAAGCTCCGCGTTGAAAAATTGCCAGGTGAAGTGGGTGATACCATTGAACTGGGTGAAGTTTTATTGATCGGTGAAGGCGAAGACATTAAAGTCGGCGCACCCTTCTTAGATGGCGCAAAAGTAACAGCAACTGTGGCCTCAGTTGGTCGTGCGGACAAAGTTAAAATCATCAAATTCCGTCGTCGTAAGCACCATCGGAAACAGATGGGACATCGCCAATCTTATACAGAAATTGAAATCACTGGCATCACTGCCTAAGATTTGACAAATTTAAAGAGGATTTAACATGGCTCATAAGAAAGCTGGTGGTAGTACCCGCAACGGTCGCGACTCCGAGTCGAAACGCCTTGGTGTTAAACGTTTTGGCGGTGAAGCAGTATTAGGCGGCAACATTCTGGTTCGTCAACGCGGCACTCGTTACCATGCAGGTCGTAACGTTGGTATCGGTAGAGACCACACATTGTTTGCGACAGCCAATGGTAAAGTTGTATTCGAAACCAAAGGTGCGAACAATCGCATGTTTGTCAGCGTCATCGCTGAATAAAGAATTTGTTAGCCCGTTGGGGCAAACAGCTGAAAGCCCCGCTGATGCGGGGTTTTTTGTTTGTGGCAATTATTAAAAAATTATCTGGTCGGCAGTATGAAATTTGTTGATGAAGCGAAAATAAAAATCAGCGCGGGTGCCGGCGGTAATGGTTGCCTGAGCTTTCGTCGTGAAAAATATATCCCCTTCGGTGGTCCGGATGGCGGTGATGGTGGTGACGGGGGCGATGTGTATCTGCTGGCAGATACACAAGTAAACACTCTTATCGATTTCCGCTATAAACGTAACTTTAAAGCCCAGCGTGGCGAACATGGCCGCGGCAAACTTTGCAGCGGTGCCCGTGGCGAAGATTTGGTTATTAAAGTGCCCGTAGGTACCGAAGCCTGGGATGAAGACACCAATGAACTGATTGGTGACTTAGCCAAACACGGCGATAAGCTTATGGTGGCAAAAGGTGGCTGGCACGGTCTGGGAAATGCCCGCTACAAATCCAGTATCAATCGTGCACCGCGCCAAACCTCAGATGGAACCCCAGGCGAAGAGCGTACCTTACGCCTTGAAATGAAATTATTAGCCGATGTCGGGTTATTGGGTTTACCAAATGCCGGAAAATCCACCTTTATCAGTCAGGTTTCTGCCGCCCAACCAAAAGTAGCCGATTATCCTTTTACGACGTTGCATCCAAATCTAGGTGTGGTGACACTCAGAGATGTACGCAGCTTTGTTATTGCCGATATTCCCGGCCTGGTTGAAGGTGCAGCTGAAGGTGCCGGTTTGGGTATTCAGTTCCTTAAGCATTTAACCCGCACTCGATTGCTATTACATCTGGTTGATATGGCCCCAGTTGATGTGAAACAGGATCCAGTGGAAAGCGTTAAAATTATTAACCGTGAATTACTCCATTACAGCGATGCCCTCGGCAAGCAGCCGCAATGGCTGATTCTGAATAAAATGGATTTGGTCCCGGATGATATCCGTGACGAACTTACACAGGAAGTGTTGACCCGTCTTGATTGGCAAGGACCTGTCTACAAAATCAGTGGACAGACTGGTGAAGGTTGCGCGCAGTTGTGTGAAGATATCATGCAATACTTGGATGATTTACGTCAGAGTGAGCAGCCTCCCGCTAAACCCATCGAGGAATAACTGTGGAAAATCCGCATCAGCAACTTTTATCAACCAAACGTTGGGTGATTAAAATTGGTAGTGCTTTATTAACCAAGCCCGGAGAAGGCCTGGATGTGGATCGTATTCGCTGGCTGAGTGGCGAAATTGCCGAATTGAGAAGTCAGGGTAAAGAGATCGTTCTGGTCACCTCCGGCTCAGTTGCCGCGGGTATGCAAAGACTGGGCTGGCGAAAACGTCCACATGCTTTGCATCAGTTACAAGCTGCAGCCAGTGTGGGACAGATGGGACTTATCCATGCTTATGCCACGGCGTGTGAACAACACGGCATTCACACCGCACAAATTCTACTGACTCACTCTGATCTAGCGGATCGTGGCCGCCATTTGAATGCGCGCAGTGCATTGCATACTTTGCTTGAGATGGGCATTCTGCCGGTTGTTAACGAAAACGATACCATTGCCACTGACGAAATCCGATTTGGTGATAATGACACTCTGGCAGCCATGACCGCTAATCTGGTTGAAGCCGATGTTTTGGTTATCCTGACCGATCAGGATGGCTTGTTTGATAGTGATCCACGATTAAACCCCAATGCCAGAATGCTGGCAGCCTCTGCGGCCAATAATCCAAATCTGGATGGTATGGCGGGTGACAGTAAAGGCGAATTAGGCCGTGGTGGTATGGCAACCAAATTAGCGGCGGCCAGACGCGCGGCAAGATCCGGCGCGACTACGGTGATTCTATCTGGCAAACATCCACTGAATTTACGTCATCTGGCGGCAGGTCAGGGCGTGGGCACATTACTATGGCCCGACATTAAACCGATTAAAGCTCGTCAGCAGTGGCTTGCCGGACATTTGGTTCCTAAAGGTCGTCTGATGCTTGATGATGGTGCTGTCGCGGTAATAAAACAGCAAGGTCGAAGTATTTTACCGGTAGGTGTGCGTCAGGTAGATGGACAGTTTACCCGTGGTGAACTGGTTTTATGCACAGATCTGCAGGGGCGGGAAGTGGCTCGCGGCCTGGTGAATTACAGCGCTGATGAGGCCGTAAGGATTATGGGGCAGCCTAGTCAGGCGATTCAAAGCTTATTAGGATACGTTGATGAACCGGAATTAATTCATCGGGATAATCTGGTCGTCACGGGATAAATGACAGACATAAAAAAACCGGCGCGAGCCGGTTTTTTTAGCTGATTCTATAGAACAGTCAATTACATTGCGCGGACAGCGTTGTTTAAACGGCTTTTGCCACGTGCAGCAGTATTTTTATGAATCAGGCCTTTACGAGCCATGCGATCCAGAACTGGAACTGCAGCTTGAAATGCAGCAACGGCTTGTTCTTTATCACCAACAGCAATCGCTTTTCTGAGTGCTTTTACTTTAGTACGCATCGCTGAACGCTGACTAGCGTTCAATTGACGGTGAGTTTCCGCCTGACGGGCGCGTTTTTTTGCTTGTGCTGAGTTTGCCAAAGTGTTTCTCCTAAGAATCAGCTATTTGTATATGAACCGGGCATTATCCTGATTTTGCTTCCATTTGTAAATGGTATGATGCTGTCTTTTTTCAAGCACGAGTGAATGATGCGAATTATATCAGCGAATTTGAACGGGATCCGAGCCGCTGCGCGAAAAGGATTTTTTGACTGGTTAAAAAAACAAGATGCCGATGTTGTGTGTATTCAGGAAACAAAAGCGCAAGTACATCAGCTGGAAGACAAGATTTTCACTCCTGAAGGCTACCACTGCTATTACCACGACGCGGTCAAAAAAGGTTACAGCGGCGTAGCAATCTACAGCCGTCTTCAGCCGGATGAAGTTATTACCGGTATGGGCAATGCCGAGTTCGATATAGAAGGTCGATATATCGAAGCCAGATTTGGCAAGCTCAGCGTGATTTCCCTCTATCTGCCATCAGGAACATCTGGTGATGAACGCCAACAGGTGAAGTATCGCTGCATGGAGTTTTTCGAAAATAAAATGCAGGAAATGAAAGAATCCGGTCGTGATTACATTATTTGCGGCGACTGGAATATCGCCCATAAAAACGAAGATATCCGTAACTGGAAAGGCAATCAGAAAAACTCCGGCTTTTTACCGGAAGAGCGCGCCTGGCTGGACAAGTTGTTTTATGAGATGAATTTTGTCGATGCTTTCCGCGAGTTACCACAAGCAGAGCACGAGTACACCTGGTGGTCGAATCGTGGACAGGCCTGGGCCAATAACACCGGATGGCGCATTGATTACCATATTCTGAGCCCGAGTCTCAAAGGTAAAGTCAAAGCCACTAATATTTATCGGGATGAACGTTTCTCGGATCATGCGCCGTTGACCATTGATTACGATTACAAGCTAAATGATTAATGAACTTTCAGTGTTTGTTTCTCTCTGATTAGCATCTATCTCAGAGAAACAACCCATGTTTTCATTATTCAAGTCGGATCCTGTCAAAAAACTAAAAAAGCAACTTGCTCAAAAACAGGAGCAAGCCATGCTCGCACAGCGCAGGGGTGATATACGGAAATTTGCTACGCTTACCGAGGAGTCTCAAGTATTGGCAGATGAAATCAAGCGGCTTGAATCTTAATCTAGAGTAGGTTGAGCTGAGGTACGAAACTCAACAATCGGATTGAGATTTTCAACCTTGTCGCTGCCGCTGGGCGTTCATTTATTTTGCGTACCCACAAATTCATCGGGAATGAATTTGGATGCCGGAGGCACCCGAAGGGTGAGCGACAGGGATGTCGCGAATCAAAATAAACGAACCAAACAAAAAGACAGTTTTGGGATTCACATACATCGGTAACAGGTTAATTCAACTACATGGGTTACCCCCGATCGCTCAATAACTTGTATTGTGACTTTCAACTTAGCAATTTCGGACTAAAGCCCGAGTTCATTTCTTTTGTTTGCCCAAAAGAAACGAACCAAAGAAAAGGGCAGCCCATGCTCGCCCTGCGGGTTCCCTGTGCTTCTCGATCTGGTCGGGCATGACGGAAACTCGCTGCGCTCAGACAGCCGTCATGCTGATCCGACCAGCTCTGCGATGCTCGGCTTCGCATAAGGGCATCAAGGAAAATGCCTCAAGCGTGGTGCTCGTGGATCCCCCTTTTGTGTTGACGAGTAGCGGCTTTTTGTCAGGATTAGAGACTTACCTGTTTGAGCGAAGCGAGTTTGGTGAGTCTCCCTGACAAAAAACGCAACGCAGTGGAGCCGCAGGCCAGCACAAGGGGTGCCCTTGGGTTGTTAGGGAATTGGGCACGCAATTCCCTGACTCGCATTCATGCGAAATCTTAATGGTGAATCGATTAGAAGAACTTATTGATTTTCTAATCTTGAGATAGCTCCTTTAGCGGCAGCACAAAAGAAGATGGTTAGAAATCACTGCTGAATGCAATGAAGGCCAAATTAGCTAAAAACGTTAATAAATAGAAGCCCTGACACAACGAATCACCCCATAATCATAGGCTTCATCCAACGCTTCAAAAACGGTTTTTAAACTATCTGCTTCATCACCAAGTGACTCAATGGTCGAGATGATTTCATTAAATTCATTATCAGCCAGATCCAGCACTTTTTTAACATCCAGCAAACCCGCTTCAATGCCATCTGACAGGTGACTGTATATCGTGCTGACTTTTAACTCACGCTGTTTCGCTATTTGATCAGGGCTCATTCCTTGTTCATGCAGCATCAATGTCTGATTCACCGTGTCACGTAAGCCGTTATTTAATAATTCCGATAATGGAAACTGCTGAATAACTGTTAAAAACCGTTGACCGTAATGTTCCAGTTTTTGAGCGCCGACACCGGAAATACGTGCCATGGCTTGCATATCATTAGGTCTGGTCTGACACATTTCCTGCAGCGTTGAATCATGAAAAATCACAAAAGGCGGCACGCCATTTTGTTGGGCGATCTCGGTTCGTAACTGGCGTAACGTATCCCATAGCTCCTGATCCTGAGGACGCACGGTAGATTGTTTTTTCTCTTTTTTGCTGAGCGTTTGTTTGGCTTGCTGTTTACGCAGCAGCAGTTTTTGTTCGCCGCGTAAAATCGACCGACATTTTTCAGTCAGACGTAATGCACCATAACGATTGATATCAATATCAAGATAGCCGGTGGCGATAAGTTGGCGGAAGATACCGCGCCATTGCGTAGCGGTCAGATCTGAGCCAATACCAAACGTACTGAGCTGATCATGCTGGTTGGTCTTGATGCGTTCATCTTCACTGCCCACCAACACATCAATTAGATAATTCACCCCAAAGCGTTGATCGGTCCGATAGACACATGACAAGGCTTTTTGGGCAACTTCAGTAGCATCAAAATGCTCTGGCGGATTCTGACAGTTATCACACTGACCGCAGGTTTCCGGTGACGTTTCATCAAAATAGGCGAGCAGGGCGTGCCGCCGGCAGCTGATGGATTCGCATAAGCCCAACATGGCATCGAGCTTGTGATGTTCGACTCGTTTGATAAGGTCCGGCGCATCAGAATTCTGCATAAACTGACGCAGGGTGATGACATCCTGCAGCCCATAGGCCATCCACGCATTTGCTGGTAAACCATCACGCCCGGCGCGGCCGGTTTCCTGATAATAGGCTTCGATATTTTTTGGCAAATTCAAATGCGCGACAAAGCGTACATCGGGTTTATCAATGCCCATACCAAACGCAATGGTGGCAACAATAATCACGCCCTCTTCGCGTAAAAACCGTTGCTGATGCTTTGCACGCATCTCTGATGATAAACCGGCGTGATAGGGCAAAGCGACGCGACCCTGGTCGCTCAACCACTCAGCAATTGCCTCGACCTTTTTACGAGACAAGCAATAAACAATCCCGGCATCATTGGCATGCTGGGTTTCAATAAACTGCCAAAGCTGTTGTTTGGCCTGATTGGCTTCGGCAATGGCATAAAAAATGTTGCTTCGATCAAAACTGTTCAGATAGACATTGGCGTCATGCAGATTGAGCTGTTCGATGATCTCAATACGAGTGCGTTTATCGGCGGTAGCAGTCAGCGCAATACGTGGAATATCGGGAAAACGTTCATGCAACATGCGCAGTTGCTGATATTCCGGGCGAAAATCATGGCCCCATTGCGATACACAATGCGCTTCATCAATGGCAAACAGTGAAACCTGAATCCGCGACAGCATCGACAGGGTGCGTTCGTTTAATAAACGCTCTGGAGCCACATACAGCAAATCTATCTGGCCGGCTTCAAGCTGAGTCTCAACGGCATTTGCTTCAGCAGCGGATAAACTGGAATTGAGAAATGCCGCGTTAACGCCCAGTTGTTGCAACGCCATCACCTGATCCTGCATCAGGGCAATTAATGGTGACACCACAACACCAGTCCCCGGGCGAATCAGTGCGGGGAGCTGATAACACAAAGATTTACCACCACCAGTCGGCATTAACACCAAGGCATCACCACCGGCAATCACATGGTCAACGATAGTTTGCTGATTGTGACGAAAAGCGCTGTAACCAAAAACGTTTTGTAACACTTCCAGCGCGGGTTGCCCGACATGCTGCATAAGAAATTCAGTGATAAAAGGAAAGGGGCATTATGGCAAATTGTGCTTGGTTTAACATGGGATAGGGACGATAAATTCGGTTTATCGTTCAAAGGCAGGCAAAATAGCGCAGGCAAATCACAAATCGCTTATCTCAAAACAGTCAGGTTTTGGGGATACATCTCAATCTTTAGGAAATAAAATGAAAGAAATAACAGTGGACAGCAACCCCAGTGAAGCTCGTTTAAAACAACTGGGCGTGGCTCACTGGCCAACATGGGAAAAAGGCGTATCGGTTTTCCCATGGTCATTTGTCACCACAGAAATCGCTTATATCGTTGAGGGTGAATGTGTCATGACGCCTAACGATGGTGGCTCACCAACAACTTTTAAAGCCGGTGATTTAGTGGTTTTCCCGAATGGGTATAAAGGTACTTGGGAAGTTAAAAAAGCTTTGAAGAAGCAATTTAAGCACCAGGATGGCAATTTTGTGAAATGTGCTCTTAGCCGTTTTAAGATTTTAAAAAATAAATTTAAATCAAATTCCTAAAACGTTTTTTGATCTCTCTAAGAATGGGCTAACTTCAATGCAGCTCAACAGATAGCTGTCTTCGCGCGCAGGCGGGAATCTAGTGATATATGCAGGTTGGGTTGAGGTACGAAACCCAACAATCTGAATTATATTTTCGACTTTATCGCTGCCGCGGGGCGTTCATTTATTTTGCTTGCCCAAAATAAACGAACCAAACAAAAGGGCAGCCCATGCTCGCCCTGCGGGTTCCCTGCGCTTCTCGATCTGGTCGGGCATGACGGAAACTCGCTGCGCTCAAACAGCCGTCATGCTGATCCGACCAGCTCTGCGATGCTCGGCTTCGCATAAGGGCATCGAGGAAAATGCCTCAAGCGTGGTGTTGCTCGTGGATCCCCCTTTTGTGTTGACGAGTAGCGGCTTTTTGTCAGGATTAGAGACTTACCTGTTTGAGCGAAGCGAGTTTGGTGAGTCTCCCTGACAAAAAACGCAACGCAGTGGAGCCGCAGGCCAACACAAGGGGTGCCTTTTCTTTTGGTTCGTTTTCTTTGGGCAAACAAAGAAAATGAACTCGCCCCATAGGGCGAAACTTTGTGCCAAAACATTTTGATTTGTTGGGTTTCGCAGACTCAACCCAACCCACGGGCTATAATGGCACCTGGGCTTCTGATACATGTTTAGCAATAATTTTATCTCGATGATAAATGATGAGTGCAGCCAAGCTTGAAACACCAATCACAAACATGACTTTGATTCTTTTTTCAGAAAGCTTCTTTTTTATATTCTTATCCTCACTCAAGAATAAAATGGCATCGTCCTTTGAGTCGAAAAGTTTTTTACCTTGAACTGTTGGATGTTCTGCGGTCAATAATTTCTCTAATAAATAGCTATAGACAAATTCTTCGGATAAATGGAGCATTCCAGCAGCTAGATTGCCTCGAGTGAGAGAAAATACCTCATAAATGGCTTCTAAGTTTTCTTCAATAGTAAAAGGTGCTATCTGGTGAGCAAGATCATTTCTTAGTTTTCTCAGCCGATGAATACTATTTATTAGGTCGGCTGGCAGAAGTTGACATACGTAAGCAATATCAAGCTTTGAAGACAAATTTCCAAACGCTCCTCTACTATCAAAAATCTCTTTTTTTCTTTTTTTACTAGTATTTTCAGGAAGTATGGCTTCAAAGAGCTTAGTTAATTGCTCATCCAACATTGAAACACCAATCAAGACGGATCCTCTGTCTGATTCATTCATTAATAATGAATAACTCAGAACTAAAAAATCTAGTGACTCTTGATGTTCAAATAGAGATTCCAAAACTTACCCCTTAAGCCAAAAGTTATTCTTAATTAGTTAAGATCCTAACTCTTCCTCACCAATTATTACACTTGGTTACGTTTTATAACTAACAGGTTCATTCATTCAAGCAACATACCATTCAATCCCAAATCCAACTGCGCCTGCCCCTTCTCATCAACCACCGGCAAATCAAACCCACTCAAACTTAATCCCACCAACCTGACCGGTTTATGCGCAGCCTCCGTCCGAGCCAACAGTTTCGGAATCCATTCCTGCAAATCAGCAAAGCTAATGCTGTGGTCCAGCGTTTGAGCCCGGGTGACTTGCTGAAAGTCAGCATATTTCACTTTCACGGTAACCGTTCTGCCTTGCATATTGTGTTTGGATAAGCTTTCCACCACTTGCTGAGCGAGATCTAGCAGGATGTTGGTTAGCTCAGGAATTGACAGGATATCTTTGGAAAAAGTGGTTTCCTTGCCCAATGATTTACGGATACGTTGACTGCGTACCGGACGTTCATCAATCGCCCGGGCGATGTTGTAATAATACTGACCTGATTTACCGAAGCGCTCGGTGAGTTCAGTTAACGATTTCTGCCGTAAGTCATTACCAGTATGGATACCGAGGTTTTTCATCTTGGCTTCTGGTGGCGGGGCCGATTCCGTGAAATTTGCCGATGGGTAGTTTGTTTACAAATTCCTGACCTTGCTCGGGGCGGATCAGATAAAGGCCATCGGGTTTATCCATATCAGAAGCAATTTTGGCGAGAAATTTATTGTAGGAGACGCCAGCCGAAGCGGTGAGTCCAGTCTCGGCGAGGATTTCAGCTTTGATGGCTTTGGCAATCAAGGTAGCAGAGCCATTAAATGATTCGGTATATGTGACATCCAGATAGGCTTCATCTAAAGAAAGCGGTTCGACTTCTGAGGCATAGCGCCAGAATATTTCGCGGATCTGGTTGGACACTTCTTTATAGGCGTCAAAACGGGGGCGGACAAAAATGGCTTCGGGGCATAAACGATAAGCTCTTGATGAAGCCATCGCTGAATGAATACCAAATTTGCGCGCTTCATAACTGCACGCAGCGACTACGCCGCGGCTGTCGGGTTGACCACCGACGATTAGCGGTTTGCCTTTTAACTCGGGAAAGTCACGTTGTTCAACCGAGGCATAAAACGCGTCCATATCCACATGAATGATTTTTCGTTGTTTAGCCATTAAGAATTAGTGTTGGTAAGTTCTCGGTATTTTCTCATAAACCACATGCTGATGTGCCAATAGATATTGCAATCTTGATCCGACAGTCATTTCAGAGTGGATTGCCGGAAGCGTCAATGTTACTTTAGCGAATTAAACCTCATCAGTGAGCTTACGTTTGATTGCAAGTATCCGTTCCTGGCAAGAAAGTCTGCGGGCTTTTTTACCCCCCAAGTTGTCACCATGCTGTTTCTCGGCATTGCGGCGGGGTTGCCGTTATTACTGATTTTTTCCTCTCTCAGCCTATGGTTACGTGAAGCGGGGGTCGATCGCAGCGCAGTCACTTATTTCAGTTGGGCGGCGCTGGGTTATTCATTTAAATTTGTCTGGGCGCCGCTGCTAGATATTCTGCCATTACCGATTTTGCATCGCCTGTTAGGTCGACGGCGTAGCTGGTTATTTTTGTCACAGCTGATGATTATCGCTTCGATCATAATGATGGCGATGGTTGATCCGGCAACACATTCCTTAACCTTAATGGCTGTTGCGGCTGTGTTACTGGGCTTTTCAGCCGCGACGCAGGATGTGGTGATTGATGCCTATCGTATCGAGTCTGCCGATACCCGTTTGCAGGCATTAATGTCTGCCAGTTATATCGCCGGATATCGCATCGGTATGCTGATGGCTGGGGCTGGTGCGTTGATGCTGGCCAGTTATTTTGGCTCTGAAATGGGTGAGTACGATTATCTGGCGTGGCGGCAAAGCTATTTAATTATGGCGGCACTGATGCTAATTGGTGTGGTCACCACCTTGTTAAGCCCTGAACCTGAAGTAAATAAAAAGGTTCATGAGGAGCGCAAGCGGGATTATCTGGGGTTGATGCTGACTTTTGCGTTGTCGATAAGCGGATTTATTGCCTGTTTCTATCTCACCAGCGACTGGGCTGGTCAGGCACGTCTGCAGTTACTTAACGTTTTTAATAATGGCCCTATGTCGGCGGTTGGTGTTGAGTTAGTGCGTTTAGTGCTGGCCACCATGGTGGCCGTGATTATTGCCAGAGTGTTGATCTTGATGGGCTGGGCGCAGAAAAGCATTGTGCATCGAAGCTATGTTGAACCAGTGCAGGATTTCTTCAAACGCTACGGCCTATCGATGGCGTTGTTGCTGCTTTCGTTGATTGGGTTATATCGAATATCCGATATTGTGCTGGGTGTTGTGGCCAATATTTTTTATCAGGATATGGGCTTCACCAAGCCAGAGATTGCCACGGTGGTGAAAACATTTGGTTTGTTTATGACCATTGTTGGTGGTTTTCTTGGCGGTATTCTAGCGTTACGTTTTGGGGTGATGCGCATCCTGTTTTTAGGGGCGGTTTTATCGGCATTGACCAATCTGTTGTTTATGCTGCTTGCCCAAATGGGCAATGATATCTGGATGCTATATATCGTGATTTCTGCTGATAATCTGTCCGGCGGTATGGCGAGTGCCGCCTTTATTGCATTTTTATCCAGCCTGACCAATATCTCGTTTACCGCGGTGCAATATGCCATTTTCAGTTCATTAATGACCTTATTGCCGAAAATCCTTGGAGGGTATTCCGGGACGATGGTTGAAAGCATTGGTTATGAGCAGTTCTTTTTGATGACTGCCTTAATGGGGGTACCAGTATTGCTGCTGGTCTTCCTGGCTGCCCGCCGTTTTCGAATTGATGGTTAGCTGATTAGCTTATGTGGCGTTGGCTCTTCATTATCATGGTGATCTTTGTTGGCTGGCGTTACTGTTCACCCGACGCCATCCATTACGCCGCGCCTGATAAAGTCATAGATAAAGCACCTTTACAAGCCGAAGTAGCAGATCTTCCGTCTATTCCTTTTGATGACTATGTAATACAGCCGATGGCTGAATTTACCCTGGAAGCCAGAGTACTGGCACGGGAAGATTATTGGTTAGGACGTGAAACTGATTTATCACCCACCGATTTGGTATTGGGCTGGGGAGAAATGGCGGATCCTGAAGTTGTTAAACAGATCAACATTCGCCAGTCCGGTCGCTGGTATTTCTGGCAGGTCGATTCATTTCCGATTCCTCGTCGGAACATTGAAACCCAAAGCGCCAATATGCATTTGATTCCGGCGAATGATGAAGTCGCCAGAACGCTTAAGCAGATCCGTCCGGGACAATTAATTACGCTGCAGGGCTATCTGGTAAATGTGAATGCCGATGATGGCTGGCGCTGGCGCAGTTCGTTAACTCGGGATGATACCGGTGCCAATGCCTGTGAATTAATTTACGTGAAACAACTGAAAATCATTTCCTGACAACTGATTTTAGCGGGAAATCTCCCCGAAATGTTTATGCTATGTTGACTGCTTGAATCAACAAGAAGGAGTTAATTATGTCGAATAACGCTATTTCAATCGATGATTACGAGGCCATCAGCAAACTGATTCAGCTTTATATTGATGGTGCTGTGGCAGGCCGTGGTGAACTTATGAAACCGGCATTTCATCAGGATGCCACTATTTACGGTTATGTTGGTCCGGATTTATTTGCCGGTCCCATTCAGGGCTTGTATGACTGGAATGATGAAAATGGTCCAGCCAAAGACATGAAATCAAAAATTACCCATATCGATGTGGTTGGTACGGCAGCCAGTGTCAGACTCGAATCAGATAACTGGACCGGTCATCGCTTTACCGATTTTTTTAATTTGTTAAAAATTGATGGCAAATGGCAGGTTATGAATAAAGTTTTTCATCTGCATGATGAAACCTGAGCTGCTGGATTAATCCAGCAGCTTGTAACACGGTTTGTAAGCATTTTCGTCCTGTCCCAGTTTCATACGTTTTTCACGGACAAAGATACGTAACAAGTCATCGATGGCTCGCATTAAATCCGGATCGCCGTTAATGATGTAAGGACCATGTTTGGCTACTTCGCGAATACCAAACGCTTTTACATTACCGGCAACAATCCCGGAAAACGCCGAACGTAAATTGCTGGCCAGTTCATGACCTGGCATATCGGGATATAACCGCAGCGATGCCATATTTTCATGGGTAGGAATAAACGGCTGTTGCAGCATCGGATCGATATGCAGTTGCCAATTGAAATAATAGGCATCCTGCGATTCACGACGGGCAAGGTGTACCTGATCCACGGAATCACGAATGATTTGGCCCACTGTGGCGGGCTCGCCAATGACGATTTGATATAGTTCAGCCACTTTATCACCCAGACAACGGCGCAGGAATTTATCCAGTGTCTCGAAATAGTCACGGCAGGATTCGGGGCCGGCAAACACCAGCGGAATACCTTGTTTGTTTTCCGGGTGCAGCAAAATGCTTAGCAGGTAGAAAATTTCCTCGACCGTACCAACGCCACCTGGGAACACAATAAAACTGTGGCCGAGACGGACAAATGCTTCCAGCCGCTTTTCAATATCCGGCATGATCACCAGTTCATTAACGATGGCATTGGGTGATTCTGAGGCAATAATCCCCGGCTCACTGATACCGATATAACGACCGTTTTTGAATTGTTGCTTGGCATGGCCCACCGCAGCACCTTTCATCGGGCCTTTCATTGCACCAATACCACAGCCAGTAATGATATCGAGATTTCTCAAGCCCAGTTCATAGCCCACATGTTTGGCGTAATCATATTCTTCACGGGGAATCGAATGACCACCCCAGCACACCACCAGATTTGGTGTCATATTTGGCTTGATGGCATCTGCGTTACGCAGAATCATAAACACGCTATCGGTAATCTGTCCTGATGTCGGTGAAGTTTGCCGGGCAAGAATTTTGAAATCGGTATAGATAATATCGCGCAACGCCGATGACAAATGCTCCTGAATACCGCGAATGATTTTATCGTCGACAAAAGACTGTGCCGGGGCATTTTTGATTTCCAAGACCACACCACGTGATTGTGGCACCAGTTTGATATCGAAATCTGCATAGGTATGAAAGATTTGCTCGGCATCATCTTGATGACTGTCGGTATTTAAAATCGCTAGAGCGCAATCGCGAAATAATCGATGCAAATCTTCGCTGGTATTGCTGATGCGTTGGATTTCTTCCTGAGAGAGCAGATTTAAGGTTCTTAATGGGCGAATCGTGGTGTATTGGATTTTGTTCATAGACTTCTATAGATAAAAAAGGCGAGCTAACATACTCCCACTGTTGTGATTGGGAATCAATGGAATAGTCGATGCCCGTTGAAATAGCGGCCAGTATTTTTGCTGCAGAAAAACCGAGCCGGATGTTTTCCGACCCGGTTTGTTTTAAACATGAAGCGACTTATAGCTGCTGAACGTAAGCCCGCCAGCCTTTAAGATGACTGATATCGGTGGCGTGGCTGATGGCATAGGGCTCACAGATAAAGCCTGTATACCATTGCTGATCCGCCAGTTTTACCTTGCCAATACCTAATGGGGCAGGGATCCCCGCGACAAACGATCCAAAGCTGGCGGTGGGTAACTCCCATAACTCAACTTCAATCGCTTCCCCTTGTTGTTCATCTCTGACCAGTCCTGGTCGGGCTGGTGGTCCGCCGGGGAGTGCATAAAGTCGGTAATCTGTAGTGGTTTGTGTGCCGCGTATTAACTTGCCGCCACGCTCCCGCAATTGCCAATTGAGTGGTTGTCCCTCCAGATGTGCTCCACAGACAACGACTTGGATCCGGTCCATAACCCCGGCGTTTAACGCTTGAGATTCAGCCAGCGGCAACGCGGTTGCTCCGAGCGGTAAGTTCAATGTTTGTTGCAGTCGATTGGCATAAGACAACAGTCGGGTATCACTGAAAGCTCTGGAAAACAGTGTCACGCCAAACGGTAACCCGTTTGAGTTGAAACCTGCTGGAACGGCAACTGCGCTGCAATCGAGCAGATTCATAAAGTTGGTGTAATAACCCAGCTGGCTATTAAGTTTAATTGGTTCGGCCTGAACCTCTTTGATTTTGTAAATCGTGCCAGTGGTTGGTGTCAGAATAAAATCAACGTTTTCCAGTACCGGGGTGACCTGCTGTTTGCAGTGCTGTAGTTGGTACTCAGCACTAAACAGATCCTCGGCTGAAGCGGTGTTATTGCTATCGAGAATGTGTTGTAAAACCGGCAGCATGTCTTCACGTTTAACATTGGCAGTGGCAAGACGTCGTTCAGCCACCCACGGGCCTTCGTATAACAATCTGGCAGCCGTCAGAAACGGCTCAAAATCAATTTCATGACAGATGCCGCCAAGTTTTTTCAGCGTTTCAACCGTATTATAAAAGCCCTGCTCAGTTTCCTGGTCGCCAAAAAACGCTAATTGACCGGTTTGCGGAATAGCAAAGTTAAAGCTTTCAGCTGAGAGATGGCCATAATTTCGCCGGTTAGTATCTTTATTTTGCCGGGAGTAATCATCTTTCGCATCAAATGCCGCCGCCACTTCAAATACCCGGTTTGCATCCTCTGTGGTCAGACTGAAAATAGACACACAATCCAGACTTTTACAGGCAGGCACTACGCCGTGATTACTGAGCAAACCACGCGACGGTTTTAAACCAATAAGATTGTTAAATGCAGCCGGTACCCGACCAGAGCCAGCAGTATCGGTGCCTAAAGAAAAACTCACCAGTCCTAATGCGACCGCTACCGCAGAACCTGAACTGGAACCGCCGGAAATATACTCTGGATCAAAACTGTTCTGGCAGGCGCCCCATTTATCCGGTGAACGCACACCGACCAGCCCGGTAGCAAACTGATCCATATTGGTTTTGCCAATCGGAATCGCTCCGGCATTAATCAGTAATTCCACCACATGAGCGGATTGCGCTGCTGTATAGCGATAGGCCTCGCAGCCAGCAGTGACATCGACACCGGCTAATTCAATATTGTCCTTTATCGCAAATGGAATTCCGTACAAGGGCAATTTATCAGGTGATTGGCCGATTAAATTGTCCAGATAAGGTTGGATGGCTTCGCGGGATAACAGAGTTATCCAGATATTTCGATCAGCATAGGTGGCGACGCGTTTCAGCACCTCATCAATTAGTTTATGCGGAGAGAGCTTACCATCACGATAAGCCTGATGAATGGCATCAATGGTCATATCCATTATTCTGCCTCCCCGGAAATAACGACCAGACGATCACCCATACCAACCTGCGCGCCGGCCTGCCGTTTAATTTCTGTGATGGTACCGGCTTGGGTCGCGGTTATCTGGATCTCCATTTTCATCGCTTCCAGGATCATCAATACATCGCCTTCTTGTACGGACGAACCGATTTCCACTTCTACCTTCCACACACTGCAGTTAAGTGGACTATCAACGGAAATGGCATTTTCGGGCAGTGGCGTACTTTCCTCCTCAATGATCTGCGGTTCATTGCCACTATCAAAATGCAAAAGACCCTCGCGTTTCCAGTGTTCCAGTTCTTCTTCAAAGGCTTGTTCACGCTGGCGGGTAAAGCTGTCAATCGACTCTTTATGCTGCTCAATAAACTGGTTATAGCGTTTGAGATTGAAGGTGGTTTCTTCGATCTTCAGTGGGTAATTGCCTTGCGGAAAATCACGACGGATCTGCACCAGTTCATCGTGAGTGACTTCATAAAACTTGATTTGATCGAAAAACCTCAACAACCAGGGTTTAGTGAATTCAGCGGTTTTCAGATAACGATTCCACATCTGCAGGGTCCGGCCGATAAACTGATAGCCACCCGGACCTTCCATGCCATAAACGCACAGATACGACCCACCGATGCCAACGGAGTTTTCGGCAGTCCAGGTCCGGGCAGGGTTATATTTAGTGGTGACCAGACGGTGTCTTGGATCCAGCGGTGTTGCCACCGGAGCGCCCAGATAGACGTCACCCAGACCCATCACCAGATAACTAGCCTCAAACACGATACGCTTCACTTCATCGACCGAGCTCAGCCCATTAATACGGCGGATAAATTCAATATTATCCGGGCACCAGGGCGCGTTATGCCGCACCGATTGCATGTATTTCTGGATAGCTTGCTGGCAGGCTTCGTCATTCCAGGAAATGGGTAAATGCACGATACGTGCAGGCACATCCATTTCTTCGATATTGCTGATTTCCTGTTCTGCCTGTTTGAGAATACCGACCAGGGTTTCCAGAGAAATTTGCATACCATCGTAGTGAATCTGCAGTGAACGTATGCCGGGTGTCAGTTCATGTAATCCTTTGATATTTTGTTGCTGTAACCACAACATCAAAGCATGCACTTTAAAACGCAGATTGATATCCAGTTTCAGTTCACCATATTCGACCAGAAGATAATGATCGCCCGCCAACCGGTAACAGACATCGATACCCGTTTCCGGTGAGACCAGCGTGTCATAGATGGGTGAGCCAATTTCTGTAGGGGCGACCTCTACAGGTTGCTGTGACAGTTGAGCAAGCGATTCCTGCTGAGCCCGCTCCATGGCTCTGGCGGTTTCTATCGACACTGGAATAAAACGCACCGTATCACCGGCTTTTAATTGGCCTATTTTCCACAGTTCTGCCGTGATAACGGTGGCGGGACAGACAAAGCCCCCTAATGACGGTCCATCGGGTCCAAGAATAATTGGCATATCGCCAGTGAAATCAATGGTGCCGACTGCATAAGCATTATCGTGAATATTGGAAGGATGTAAGCCCGCTTCACCGCCGGTATTTCTGGCCCATTCCGGACGTGGCCCAATCAGTCTTATGCCTGTTCGGCTGGAGTTATAGTGAATTTTCCAGTCAGCGGCAAAAAACGTTTCAATATCCTGTTCGGTAAAGAAATCCGGCGCGCCATGCGGGCCGTAAATGACCTTAATCTCCCAATGAGTGGTGATTTGCGGAATTAATTCGGCAGGTGTTGTTGTTAAATCAACTGCTGCTGTTTCGTCTGATAAATGAAGAACATCGCCGGTTTTTAACGTGCGACCAACATGGCCGCCAAATTGACCCAGGGTAAAGGTGGATCGTGAACCAAGATAATTCGGGCATTGAATACCACCGGCGACCAGCAGATAAGCTCTTGTACCGGCGGCTTTGATTTGACCCAGCGTAAGCTTGTCGCCGCTAGACACTGAATAAATTTGCCAGCAATCAATCTGCTCGCCATTGAGTTTGGCCTCAATGGTGGCGCCGGTAATGATAATTTGGCTGCTGCAGTGAAACACCAGTTCAGGACCGCTCAGCGTGATTTCTAATCCGGCACAGTCTTCGGTATTGCCAAGCAGACGATTACCCAACCGGAAAGACCAGTTGTCATAAGGGCCGGAAGGCGGAATGCCAATATCCCAATAACCTTGCCGGCCGGGATAATCCTGTACTGTGGTCATGGTGCCAGGCGATAACACGCTGAAAGTATTGGGGTAATAGACAAAGCTGTCCAGATAACGGGTGGTAATGCTGGCGGATAAAAAGGCCGCATCATTCAATATATGGCTGAGATAGTCGGTGTTGGTTTCAATGCCATAGATGCTGATTTGTTTAAGTGCTGAAAGCAGTTTTGCATGCGCTGATTCGCGTGTTTCGGCATAACTGATAACTTTGGCCAGCATCGGATCAAAAAACGGCGAGATTTCAATGCCGGGTTTAATCCAGTGATCGATACGTAAGTCTGGCAGTTCAGGAAATTCTACTTCGGTTAACAGACCGGCTGATGGCTGGAATTTTTTGAATGGATCTTCGGCATACAAGCGTACCTGTATGGCATGGCCATGAGGTTTAGGCGCTTCAGCAGGCAGTGTACTTTCCTGAGCACCGACTTCAATCATCCAGCGAACCAGATCCACTTTATAGATGGCTTCGGTTACACCATGCTCAACCTGCAACCGGGTGTTAACCTCCAGAAAATAAAAATCATGTGACTGGGCATCGTAGACAAATTCCACGGTACCGGCACTGCGGTAATGGACAGCGGCCATCAGCCGGACGGAAACCTCATGCATAGACTGACGAACGTTGTCTGGAATATTCGGCGCAGGCGCTTCTTCGATAACTTTCTGATTACGTCGCTGACTGGAGCAGTCCCGATCGCCCAGTGCCAGCACATGACCCTGACCATCGCCAATGATTTGTACTTCAATATGCCGGGCCTGGGTGATAAATTTTTCGATAAACACGCCATCATTGGAAAAATTATTGGCGCCAAGCCGTTTGACGGAATTGAAAGCATTTTTCAGTTCATCTTCGGTATCACAACGACTCATACCGATACCACCACCGCCGGCGGTGGATTTCAACATCACCGGATAACCAATGGTCTGAGCAATAGCAAGCGCCTGTTCAATATCCTCAAGTAATTCTGAACCTGGCAATAACGGCACATCGTTTTGCTGAGCCAGCGCTCTGGCACTGTGTTTCAGACCAAAGGCTTCCATCTGTTCCGGTGTGGGCCCCAGAAATACCAGATTATTGGCTTCACAAAGTCGTGCAAAGTTGGAGTTTTCACTCAAAAAACCATAACCGGGGTGAATCGCTTCGGCACCGGTTTCTCTGGCAATTTCGAGAATGCGTTGTTGATTCAGATAAGTGTCTGCAGCGCGGCCTTCTCCAAGCGAAAAGGCCTCATCGGCAGAGCTGACA
This sequence comes from Methylophaga sp. F7, assembly GCF_056863975.1. Lineage (NCBI taxonomy): Bacteria > Pseudomonadati > Pseudomonadota > Gammaproteobacteria > Thiotrichales > Piscirickettsiaceae > Methylophaga > Methylophaga sp. F7. The sequence continues at coordinate 410,201 of NZ_CM166511.1, forward strand.
TGCAATGAGTCACGATCGGCTTCGGCATAGATGGCGACAGCCTGAATGCCCATTTGCTGCAGTGTGCGAATAATTCTGGTGGCAATAGCCCCGCGGTTGGCAATTAAAATCTTCTTGAACATGGTTTTATCATCTCAAGGTGTGGGTCGTCCCACTGATAACCGGCGCGTTTCAAGTCGTCTTAAAACACGTTATTACTGTGTGAATCATCAATCCCAGATGTAAAGACCTATCGGTGTCGGGTTGTAGGCGTTACAAGGGTTATTAAGCTGAGGACAATTAGAAATCAACACGATGACATCCATTTCAGCCTGCATTTCAACGTATTTACCGGCTTCAGAAATACCGTCTGCAAAGGTCAACCCACCTTGTTTAGTGACCGGTACATTCATAAAAAAATTGATGTTATGAGTGATATCGCGTTTGCTGATGCCGAACTGTTCGTTTTCAGCAACAGCCAACATCCAGCTGTCCCGACAGGCATGCATGGTTTTCTTTTCCAGTGCGTATCGCACGGTGTTGGATTCCGTAGCACAGGCTCCGCCCAGGGTATCGTGACGACCGCAGGTGTCGGCGGTAATGGTTAACATGGGATTTCCCATATTGGTCAGTAAGGTGGTACCGGCAGTCAGGTAAACATTTTTTTGTTCGCGAATGGTATCTATCGCGCTGTAGCGTTCAGCAGGATCAGCAACACTATAGAACAATGTATCTGCTGCCTGATTTCCATGTAAATCGACAATGCGCAACGTCTGGTTTTTCAGCAGCGGTTGCATCCAATAATCACCGGCCAGTAGTTCTTCGTAACGGGCTGCCTGATTAATATTCAAATGACTTTCTTTAATCACGATCTGTTTGTCCTTTTTCGTTAATGATGACCACACAGGTGATAGAGACGATTGTTTTCAAAACCACGCTGGTTTTCGGCACAGGCATTCAGGCACAGATCGTCTTCAGTGAGGGCGGCAGCATTTCGAATTTGATAGATAACCGGTTTTTTCGGATAGGTCGCTGCCGTGTTCATCGGATGTGGGCAGGTGTGGAACAGCACCAGGGTATCCATTTCAAAGCGCAGATCCACATAATCACCGGCTTTACTGTGGTTTTCGACATAGCTCATATTGCCCAGATCATCTGTTTTGATACTGCTAAACAAATTAAGATTGGCTGCCATATCGCGTTTATTCAGACCATATTTGGCCAATTCGACTAAAAAGGCCTGTTCACCACTGATGGTCCAATCATTTCGAAACTGCTGGTAATTTTTGATGCCCCATTTTTCCTCCAACGCAGCATTGGTCAGATTGCCACCCACGGTATCGTGCCAGCCAAGCGTATCTTCTGTAATTGAGCAAAAGATGCGGCCCATATCAGAATAAAGGCAATGGCCTTTGGTGAGTTTGAAGGTATGCTGACATTTCAAGGTGTCGGGAGCGTTGTAGCGTTCCAGCGTATTCTCGGGGTTGTAAAACAACATGCCGACATTGGCGCCGCCTTCCTGGTCAATCAGCCGCAGGATGGTGCCTTTTCGCATCAGCATTGACCAGTGAGCTCCACCTGGAAGCGTGTCTTGATATAAAACGTCTTTGTCTTGGGTAATTTCAGTCATTGTTTATAGCCTGTTGTGTCATCAACGTATCTTGAAAATCATTATTGATTTGTTTTTTTGGAACGTCCTACCGGTATGTCATAAGTTATCGACGCCCCATAGCGGTTAGGCTGATCCGGATCATGTCGCTGTTTATCAAAGACCAGCAGTTGGGTGCCCAGGGAGAAACCTTCGGAGAGATCATGGGTGATCATAAATATCGTGATATTGGTCTCGCGCCATATCTCCAGAATCAACTCGTGCATATCGGATCGAATACCCGGATCCAGTGCACCGAAGGGTTCATCCAGTAACAGAATTTGTGGCTGTTTAATTAAAGCCTGGGCGATTGCCAGCCGTTGTTGCATACCACCTGACAATTCGCTGGGATATTTGGTTAAAGCGTGGTTGAGACCGACCTTTTCCAACAACGCGATCGCCCGTTCACGAATAGCCTGACGTTTTTTGCCAAAGCAGCGTCCCAGTAAGGGGGATTCCTTCAGTTCCTCACCCAGCATCACATTTTCGACGACGTTAAGGTGGGAAAATACCGAGTATTTCTGAAACACGATGCCGCGATCAGCACCCGGTTCATTAGCTATTGGTTTACCGTTTAACAGCAATTCACCTCGCGTGGGTTGCTCAGTGCCCAACAGCATTTTCAGAAAAGTGGTTTTGCCACAACCTGATGCACCCACCAGCGTGACAAATTCGCCAGCTTTGACATCAAGGTTAATGTTTTCCAGCACAATATTGTCGCCGTATTCCTTCCACAGATTTTTGATCTTGATATCGTTCATTTGCTTTCCCCCTGGTCGGTCGAATGCCAGGGGAAGACGCTTTTTGACAGGCGTCTCAGCAGGTAATCCATCAAAAAGGCCAACAAGGTGATCCACACCACATAAGGCAAAATGATGTCCATCGACATATAGCGTCGAACCAGAAAAATACGGTAGCCCAGTCCTTCGGTGGCAGAAATGGCTTCTGCCGCAATCAGAAATAACCAGGCCGAGCCCAGACTCAAGCGAACGGCATCAATCAGCTTGGGTAACACTTGAGGTAATACCACACGAAGAATCAGTTGCCAGCTGTTGGCGCCCAATGTCTGGGCTTTAATGATGATTTCATGCGGTAATGCCATCACCCTGAGTTGTACGTCGCGGATCAGAAAGGGCGTGATGCCGAGCACAATCAGCATCACTTTGGAGAGTTCACCCAACCCGAATATAATGAACAATATTGGCAAAATGGCTAAAGGTGGCACCAGTGAAATGATGGTTATCACCGGTGCTATCCCAGCTCTGACCAATGGAATAATGCCGACCAGAATGCCGATAATCAGACCGGTCAAAGCACTTATGCCGACACCGAGTCCTAGTCTTTGCAGGCTGGCAGCAGTATCCGCCCACAGTACATAATCACCGGTACGCTTGTTGGGCTCAAATGCCAGATAAGACACCGCATCGATAAAAGACTGCATTGATGGCATCAACTTATCATTCGGATTAATTGCCAGACGTTCACTGGAAAAGTAAAAATAAACAATCCCAATAACAACGAATGGCAATAGACCCAGCAAGTATTTTCCTAGAGTACCTGGACGCTGATTGATCAGTCTCTTCACGAGAAACTCCCTGTGTTTCTTAACCTAAAGGGCGTTATCCGCAGCCATTTTCATGAAACTGGAATCAAATCTGAGTTTGACGTTGTTTTTATCACCTGCCACGTCACCATCAGGATAGGCAATACCGATAAAATCGGCATCCATCGCGCCATCGCCTAACAGACCATGATCAAATGAGAAGTCAGTAATGTGTTTCATCGTTGCTTGCAGCTGATCGCTGTTGGCAAAACTGACCGCTTCAGCGGCTGTGTAGAACATGTTAGTTGCATCCAGCTGTGCTTGATAGCCTGCCAGATCGGTTCCTGATGCTTCAGCCATCATCGTTAAGGCTTCTTCATCACCTGCTTGCATTTTGGCCATGATTTCATACCAGGCGCCGGTTAACGCTTTACCAAAAGCCGGATTAGCTTCTAGCGTTTCTGTATTCACTACTAACAGGTCGATGATTTCGCCCGGGATATCAGAGGAATCAAATACCTTGGTGGTATCAGGAATAGCAGTGATTTCTGACAGTAATGGATTCCAGGTGACTGTAGAGGTGACATCCGATGCATTAAATACGCCTACCAGATCGGCATCTGAGGTGTTGACTACGGTCACATCGCGTTCACTCATATCGACGCTATCCAAAGCACGCGCTAACAGGTAATGCGAAACGGATAATTCGACCAGATTGACCCGTTGACCTTTAATATCAGCAAGCTTTTTATCTGCGCCTTTCAGCACGATGCCATCATTGCCGTTGGAAAAGTCACCGATGATTAAGGCTGTACTATCCACACCACCCGCAGCAGGAATGGTCAAGGCATCCATATTGGTCATGGTGCAACCATCAAACTGGCCAGCGGTATATTGATTAATAGACTCGATGTAATCGTTGATCTGCACGACATCTATTTCGATATCGTATTTATCGGCCCACTTTTTAACGATGCCTGCATTGTCAGCGTAATCCCATGGCATCCAGCCAGCATAAATTGTCCAGGCAATACTGAATTTATCTTTGGTTTCAGCGTGTGCTGCTAATGGGGAAATAATAAAAGAGAGTGAAAGCAGCAAAACGCTGCCGATGCGGTAAAAAGTGCGCTTCATTTTGGTAGTACCTCACAGCTTAGTTTAAGAACACGATGAAAGAGATGTTTTATTCAAACAATCTCCCGGGCTTTTATCCCTCCGTGTAACCTTCGCTGTGAAGGTCGGTCACTCTCGGTCCAGACGTTATTTACATAACCGGAACCCTAGAGACCCTATTGCTGTTCTTTTGGTGTGATAAAAACACCTCTAACACGCTGCAGTTGTAAACGCAGGATCCAGGCCAACTTCATAAAGTGTTTAGATATTAATTAAAAACAATAGCTTGACTTGTTTTTAGGTTACGACAGTAAATGTTTGTTGCACCAGAATTGTGCGAATTTAAATTATAATGCTCAATTATGGAGCGGTTAGAGCAGTTTTATCGGATCATTTTTCCAAAAAAAGCCCCTATTTCAGGGGCCTTTTTGTAGGTTTCTGCTAATGATTAGAACGGAATATCATCATCGTAATAATCCGCTTCGCCGCCTGAACCATAATCCGGACCCGCAGATGCTGAAGCAGGTTGTGGATTGTTGTAGTTACTTTTCGCTGCTGGTTGAGAAGGGCGATTTTGGTTGTAATCCTGATTATCGTTGCTTCCGCCACCACCCGCACCTTTGCTGTCCAGCATGGTCATTTCATTACCAACGATTTCGGTGGTGTATTGATCCTGACCTTGCTGGTTTTGCCATTTACGGGTCTGAATACGGCCTTCAATATAGACTTGTGAGCCTTTACGCAGATATTGCTGAGCGATTTCACCCAGTTTATTGCGTAACACGACACGATGCCATTCGGTACGTTCCTGGCGCTCACCGGTTTGTTTGTCACGCCAGCTTTCTGAGGTCGCAATCCGCAAATTACAGATCGAACCACCATTAGGAAATGCCCGGCTTTCAGGATCGACCCCGAGTCTGCCAACCAGAATAACTTTGTTTACTGACATGGTGAATTCCTTTACTAATTCAAATTTTGGTTCATTTTACGCATAAATCAGACATGCTTCGAGTTCATGTAGATCTACATCATCGGCGAGGTATTTGACGTATGCAATCCTCTCTTCCAGCACAATGACGATTTCAACCACGCCCTTGATAGCATTCAGCCGTTCTACAAATTCATCAGCGGTCTCGGCGGTGACTTCGTTTAATGGAACAATGCGGCTACTGTAATGTTTTGGGGCTTGCATCGGCAACATCATAATTAACCAACATGCACTAATGAGCCCCGCTGACCAGAAGATCCAGCTGATATCACCGAAACTATATATAACGCCACCCAATATACCGCCCAGAAAAGCGCCAATAAATTGCGCGCTGGAATAGATGCCCATCGCGGTGCCTTTGTTTTTAATCGGACTGAGTTTGGACATCATCGAAGGCAAGCTGGCTTCAAGAATATTAAATGCGGTGAAAAATAACCATAAGCAAATCATCAGCATCGCTAATGAGCTTGGCAATAACGCCCAACCTACTTGAGCAACAGCCAGGACAGCGATTGCACCGATAAACACCATTTTCATTTTGCGCTGTTTTTCGGCGATCAGAATAAACGGCACCATGCAGATAAACGCCAGTAATAACACTGGTAAATAGGTTAACGCTAAATCCGCTTTGGCCACGCCAGCAAAATCCTGCAAGGCGATCGGCAGCGCGAAAAAGCTTAAGGTGAGTAATAAATGGAGAATCAGAATACTGGCCACCAGCCGCATAATCGAAGTATTGGCCAATACTTCACCAATTTGCGCACGGGCAGGTTTCATATCCTGATGTTGTTTATGTTTATACGGCGTGGGTACCCACCAATGCAATACCAGCATGCCAAAAATAGCCATTAATGCAGTGGCCCAGAAGAGACCATCCAGTCCAATCCAGCTTTCTAAAGCCGCACCACTGGCTAACGCCACTGAAAAAGATAAGCCAATGCTGATACCAATGGCAGCCATCGCTTTGGTGCGATGCTGATCGCGGGTAAGGTCTGCGGTGAGGGCCATCACTACGGCGGCAATCGCGCCACTGCCTTGTAATAATCTTCCAATAATGACAGTGTAGATTGAGTCTGCCATAGCGGCTAACAGGCTACCAAGAGCAAACAGGATCAACCCCAGATATATGACCTTCTTACGACCAATCCGGTCGGAGAGCATGCCAAATGGAATTTGCAACAGCGCCTGCGTTAAACCATAGGCACCAATCGCCAGACCTATTAGTAAAGGCGTGCTGTGTGAATATTGTTGAGCGGAGAGCGAAAATACCGGCAAAATCATAAACAAACCCAGCATACGCAGGGCGAAGATGACAGATAAACCGGAAATAGTACGTTTCTCCAGCGCACTAAGTGCGTCAGGTGTGGCTTGCTTTTGCGTCATGATAGGGTGACAGAGTATATTGATCCGTTGGATTTTACTACGGAACAGGCATGAAAAAAATCAGTATTCGCGGCGCCCGTACGCATAACTTGAAAAACATCGATCTGGACCTGCCCAGAGATGCGCTGATTGTGATTACCGGCTTGTCTGGATCAGGCAAATCGTCACTGGCTTTTGATACCTTATATGCAGAAGGTCAGCGGCGTTATGTGGAATCGCTGTCAGCCTATGCCCGACAGTTTTTATCGATGATGGAAAAACCCGATGTGGATCATATCGAGGGCCTTTCACCGGCGATTTCGATTGAACAGAAGTCGACATCGCATAATCCACGTTCCACTGTCGGCACCATCACTGAAATCTATGATTATTTAAGATTATTACTGGCGCGAGCCGGTGAGCCGCGCTGCCCAACGCATCATCTGCCGCTGGAAGCCCAGACCGTCAGTCAGATGGTGGACACTGTATTAGCGATGCCCGAAGGCAAACGTTTAATGCTATTGGCACCGGTGATTCAGGATCGCAAGGGCGAACATCTGTCTGTGTTTGAAGGGCTGCGGGCGCAAGGGTTTGTTCGTGCCAGAGTCAATGGTGAGGTCGTTGAGTTGGACGATCCACCAGAGCTTGAATTACGCAAAAAACACACGATAGAAGCCGTGGTTGACCGTTTTAAAGTACGCGAAGACCTGCAACAGCGTCTAGCGGAATCGTTTGAAACGGCTTTGAAATTAGCCGATGGTGTGGCCAAAGTGGTCTCGATGGATGATGATGCCGATCAAACGTTGTTTTCGGCCCGTTTTGCCTGTTCTGAATGTGGTTATTCGATTGCTGAACTCGAACCGCGCATGTTTTCCTTTAATAATCCGGCCGGTGCCTGCCCGACATGTGATGGTCTGGGTATCAAGCAGTTTGTAGATCCTTCCCGAGTCGTTGCACACCCTGAACTCAGTTTGGCCGCCGGTGCCATTCGTGGATGGGATCGTCGTAATGCCTATTATTATCAAATGATTCTATCGCTAGCCGATCACTTTCAATTTGATATTGATGCGGCATTTGATTCATTACCTGAAAATGTCAGGCAAGTGATTTTGTATGGCAGTGGTCGTACTGAAATTGATTTCAGTTATATCAGTGATCGTGGCAAGCGGGTAAGTCGTAAACATTCATTCGAAGGCATTATCCCCAATTTGCAACGCCGCTATCATGAGACTGAATCAGGTAGTGTGCGCGATGAACTGGCGAAATTCCATTCAATCAGAGCCTGTCCGGATTGTCATGGCAACCGCTTACGCGAAGCCTCTCGAAATGTATTTATCAATGAAACCAATTTACCAGAAATAACGGCGATGCCGATTGGTGAAGCCACCGAGTTTTTCCAGCAATTACAGTTGCCGGGTAAACGAGGCGAGATAGCCAGCAAGATAGTCAGCGAGATTAGTGCCCGATTAAGTTTTCTGGTTAATGTCGGGCTGGATTACCTTTCGCTGGCGCGCAGTGCCGATACCTTATCTGGTGGTGAAGCGCAGCGTATCCGGCTGGCCAGCCAGATCGGTGCCGGTCTGGTCGGTGTGATGTATATCCTCGATGAACCCTCCATTGGCTTGCATCAACGTGACAATGATCGTCTGTTGGGAACACTGACCCGGCTGCGTGATTTGGGAAATACGGTGATTGTGGTTGAACATGATGAGGACGCGATTCGCAGTGCCGATTATGTTTTGGATATCGGGCCGGGTGCCGGTGTTCATGGCGGTGAAATTGTGGCGCAGGGCACACCAGAAGATATTATGAAAAGTGAGCATTCGCTTACCGGACAGTACCTTTCTGGTCGGCGAAAAATTGAAATACCAGCGAAACGCGAAACCGCCCATGCCGGTAAATCCATTGGCTTGCGAGGGGCCTGCGGTAATAACCTGAAACATGTCGATGTCGATATTCCAATAGGACTTATGACATGTGTAACCGGCGTGTCTGGTTCAGGAAAGTCCACATTAATTAATGAAACGCTGCTGAAGCTGACTTCCAAGACATTGAATGGTGCTTCTGAAGAACCCGCACCGCATACCGATATTCTCGGCCTGGAACAGTTGGATAAAGTGGTGGCGATTAATCAAAGTCCGATTGGTCGGACGCCACGCTCTAATCCTGCTACTTACACCGGTCTTTTTACCCCGATACGAGAGTTATTTGCGGGTACTCAGGAAGCACGGGCCAGAGGTTATGGACCTGGAAGATTTAGCTTTAATGTTAAAGGTGGCCGTTGTGAAGCCTGTCAGGGTGATGGTCTGATTAAGGTCGAAATGCACTTTTTACCCGATATTTATGTGCCTTGTGATGTCTGCAAAGGTAAGCGCTACAATCGGGAAACCCTGGATATTCGCTATAAAGGTAAAACCATCACTGAAGTGTTGGATATGACTATCGAAGATGCCAATGTGTTTTTTGAAAATATTCCGGTGGTGGCAAAAAAACTGCAAACCCTGATCGATGTCGGCCTGACCTATATCAAGCTGGGGCAGAACGCTACAACGCTTTCCGGCGGTGAAGCGCAGCGGGTCAAACTGGCCAAAGAATTATCCAAACGTGATACCGGTAAAACGCTGTATATCCTAGATGAGCCGACCACCGGGCTACATTTTTACGATATTGAGCAACTGCTGAAAGTCTTGCATCACTTACGCGACCGGGGTAACACTATCGTGGTGATTGAGCATAATCTGGATGTGGTAAAAACCGCCGATTGGGTAATTGATATGGGCCCTGAAGGTGGTGCTGGCGGTGGTGAAGTGATTGCTGTCGGCACGCCGGAGCAAATCACTGAATACCCACGTTCGCATACCGGACATTATCTGAAGCCGTTACTGAAATGAGTCTTGAACAGGAAATGAAACTCGCCGTGAATGGCGAGACCAAACTGAATCTTGCTGATCTGGAATGGCTGCAAGCTTTGGTCAGTGAGCAAAAGCAGTTGCATTTGCGGACGGAATATTTTGATACCCCGCAACTGAAACTGAAACAGCAGGGCATCGCTTTGCGTATGCGACAGATCGACGATCAATGGCTGCAAACCGTGAAAACCAGTGGCAAGGTTCAAGATGGTCTGCATCAGCGTGAAGAGTGGGAACATCCGATCATCAATGGTGAGTTTGATCTGCCATTGCTTCGCCAGACACCCTTAGCGCCGATTGTCGATGACAGTGGCAGCTGGAAGCAGTTGCAGCGTCTGTTCTATACCGAATTTGACCGGGATATCCTTATGCTGGAGGCCGATCAGAATACCCTGATTGAGCTGGCGTATGATTTTGGCGAAGCTGTTTCGGGTAACAATAGGGCGGTCATACATGAAGTCGAACTGGAGTTACGTCACGGCTCACTGGAAGTCTTACAGCAAATTGCAGAAAAGCTGAAGTCGGAATTGCCGCTGAGTTATAACAACCGCAGTAAGGCCGAGACGGGGTATCAGTTATATCAACAACAAAATACGGACTGAAGAACTAACGGGCCGACAGGCCTCGGGCACTTTCAAATTTCCAGGTGCGGATAATGGTAAGCATGTCATTATTTTTCAGAACATCCTCGGGGATTGCGGCATACGGAGCACCTAAACGCACAATTCGCACGGCGGCATCATCCAGTACCTTATGCCCGGACGAGCGTGATACTACAATGCCATCGGGGGGAACACTGCCATCCGGTTTGATATCCACTGATAACATCAAGCTGCCATTAACGCCCTTATCCTTGGCTTCCTGCGGATAATTCATGTTACCAATTCGTTCGACTTTCATTGCCCAGGCCCGCATATAGGCGGCGGCAGAATATTCCTTGGTAGCTGCTGATATGCGACGTTTTTTTGGGGTTTCACTTAACGCACGGCTATTATATTCCAGTGTGCTTTGCAGTGATCCGATTTCGCTTCTTGCACGGGCAATCAGCTCTGCCCCGGAAATGTTTGGTGTAATCTCTGCCGTTTCTTCAACGGTCTCTTCAGCGACAATTTCAGAAGTCTCTACCTTACGATCAGCATTTTCAGCCGTGACTTTTTTGCTGGTGGTTTTGGGTTCGGGTTTTGCTTCAACAACTGTTTTTTCAGCTGGTGGCTCTGGAACCACCTTTTCAGCTGGCGCTTCTGCTGGAGTGGATGGTTCAACTGGCGGAGCCGGTTCCACTACAGGTTCGGGGTTAACCGGTTCTACAGGAACCGGATCCAGTTCCGTAACCGCGGGAGATACGGGATCTGTTGATGCGGGAGCCTCTTCGGCAATCGGTACCGCTAGCTCCGGCGTAGGTTCAGGTGATTTTTCATCGGTTTCGCCGCCACCTTCATTATTGACCTGGGCAAGATAACTGGCTTCTTCTGGTGCCTGCTCGGTTTGTTGTTTGACCAAAGTGATATCAAGCTGATTAACCGGGGCGTTGGTCGGTGGAGAAAAAACATTAAAACTGATGGTAAACACCACGATAACATGCAAAATAACCGACCCGATAAGGGTCAGTATCATCCGATCAGTGGCACTGCTGGTCGAAATCATTCGCTCACTCGTGGGGAATTTCGCGAATCACCGGTTCGGCATCATGTCCGGTTAATCTGACGCGTTTCTGCATAGCAGGACTCATTTCAACCTGACCATCTTCTGTCACCAGCATTACCATATCAATTCCCATTTCTGCTGCAATGGTTGGCCAGTCACTTCCGGCCACAAATATTGCTGTTGCAGCGGCATCCGCCATTGAAGCATTTTCATGAATTACCGTTGAGGACATTGCCTGATCAGCTGGATAACCGGTACGTGGATCCAGTATATGTGGGTAGCGTTTACCTTCGTAGGTAAAAAATCGTTCGTAATCACCGGAACTGAAAACACTTTCATCATCACTGACTGCCACTGAGGCTAACACTCTGTCATGTCTGGGGTGGCGAATACCAATAATCCAGGGACGTTCACCATGTGTGCCTATGGCGCGTAAATCGCCACCAATATTGACGACAGCATTTTGAATGCCTTGTTGTTGCAGAATCGCGATGGCGTTATCGACCGCATAACCTTTGGCAAAACCACCAAAACCGAGTCTGACAGCAGTGTTGTTACTGGTTAATTGACCATTTTCGATAACGATATCATCCATCGTCGGGCTGACGGCCAGCCATGCATCGATATCAGCCTGTGCAGGAGGTGGATGGGATTCAAACCAGTCATCCTGTTCATAACCCCATAATGCAAATAAGTTACCGGCTGCCGGATTAAACAAATGCCCACTGTCTCTCGCCAGTTTCTGGGCAAGTAAAATCACGCTGGCAACATTGTCATCCACTGCAATAGGCTGTTCTGCTGCGATTGCATCATTAATTTTGGTTAATACACTGGGCTGCCAGGCATGCCACAGGTCATTTACTTCTGAAAAGGATTGCTCCAGAGCATCAATGGTTTTGGCTGCGGTTTCTTCATCAACACCGTACAGACTGATGTCGATTTCGGTGCCAAACGCATAAAACTTGGCTTGTAAGGCGCGATCCTGATCACCGCATGCACTTAATAAACTTAAACCAATCACCAATATAAGGCTGTTTAAAACAGTCTTCATAAATGTGCCTCAATACAATTCATCAAATCACCGGCAATATTCAGGTTGAATTGCCGATCCAGTTCACGAATACAGGTTGGACTGGTGACGTTAATCTCGGTCAGATAATCGCCAATCACATCTAAACCAACAAATAACAGACCTTTTTCGCGTAATTTTGGCCCAACCTGCTGACAAATCCAGCGGTCTCTTTCTGTTAAAGGTCGGCCTTCACCTCTCCCTCCCGCTGCCAGATTACCGCGCGTTTCGCCATCGGCAGGAATACGGGCTAACGCATAGGGCACCGGCTCACCGTTAATCAACAAAATACGTTTATCACCGTCTTTAATAGCCGGTAAATACTGTTGCACCATCACCGATTTTTTGCCTTGCTCGGTCAGCGTTTCGACAATCACCGAAAAATTCGGATCGCCTTGACTGACTTTGAAAATGGAAGCGCCGCCCATGCCATCTAATGGTTTGATAATAATATCGCCATGTTGTTGCTGAAATTCACGCATCAATTGTTTTTTTCGGGTGACTAAGGTGGGCGGACAACATTGCGGAAACCATGCGGTAAACAGTTTTTCGTTGGCATCACGCAGGCTTTGTGGATGGTTCACCACCAATACACCCTCAGACTGAGCCTGTTCCAAGAGGTATGTGCTGTAGATATATTCCATATCAAATGGTGGATCTTTGCGCATCAGGATGGCATCAAGTTCGCTAAGTTTGCGGGTTGTTGGTTCGCCAAGTTGGTACCAGTTGTTGGCATCTTCTGTGACCTGTAAATCCCGCATGCTGGCCATCACTTTGCCTTGGCTCAGATACAGATCCTGTTGTTCCATGTACTGAATCGTCCAGCCTTTGGCCTGGGCGGCCAACAGCATCGCAAAACTGCTGTCTTTTTTGATATTGATGGCTGAAATGGGATCCATCACGATGCCGATATGTCGCGACATAATTCTGCTCTTTAACGATTAATGGGTCGCTGCATTGTACCGTATCTGTTTCTTTGCGGTGACAGTCGCATTAGTCAAACCGTCGAGCCTGAATATTCATTACTGAGTTGTCTCTACAAGCCACTGCTTTATTCGCTATAATCAGTACATTTTTAGTTATGCGAAGACAATTTTCTCAATGAGTGATTCTGCGGCAACTGTGGCGGCCACGCCAAAAACTTTTCAGGAACTGATTCTACGTCTGCAACAATACTGGGCAGAACAAGGCTGTGTGTTATTGCAACCCTATGATATGGAGGTTGGAGCGGGCACATTCCACCCGGCAACCTTCCTGCGAGCTATTGGCCCGGAGCCGTGGAGTGCGGCGTATGTACAACCATCCCGTCGCCCAACAGATGGACGTTATGGTGATAACCCGAACCGACTGCAGCATTATTACCAGTTTCAGGTTTTGATCAAACCCTCTCCATTGAATATTCAGGAGCTGTATCTGGGCTCATTAAGAATGCTGGGAATTGATACCACTATTCACGATATTCGTTTTGTAGAAGATAACTGGGAATCACCAACATTAGGTGCCTGGGGCCTCGGCTGGGAAGTCTGGCTCAATGGCATGGAGGTGACACAGTTCACCTACTTCCAACAGGTTGGCGGCCTCGAATGTAAACCCGTCAGCGGCGAAATCACCTATGGTCTGGAACGTATCGCCATGTATCTGCAAGGCGTTGCAAGTGTTTATGATTTGGTCTGGGCAGATGGTCCATTAGGTAAAGTGACTTATGGCGATGTGTTTCACCAGAATGAAGTTGAAATGTCGACCTACAACTTTGAACATGCCAATACCGAACATCTGTTTCAGCAGTTCGATACCTGTGAAAAAGAGAGTGAAAGAATGATTGCAGCGGGCTTGCCATTACCTGCTTATGAAATGGTTTTAAAAGCATCACATACCTTTAATCTGCTCGACGCACGTAAAGCGATTTCGGTTACAGAACGACAGCGCTTTATCCTGCGGGTCAGAACACTGGCCAGAGCAGTAGCTCAGGCTTACTATGACCGACGTGAATCCCTGGGCTTTCCGATGTTAAGCAAACAGGATGAGGTGCAGTCATGAGTGATGTACGTGATTTCCTGTTAGAACTTGGCACTGAGGAATTACCGCCTAAAGCCCTTTCGACTCTGAGTGAAGCTTTACTGAAAGGTGTTGAAAAAGGATTAGCGGAGGCTGAACTCACTTTCTCAACTTCAAAAGCCTATGCGAGTCCACGTCGTTTAGCCGTTGTCATCACAGAAATGCAGAGCCACCAGGCGGATCGGCAGATTGAAAAACGTGGACCTGCTGTTACCGCCGGTTTTGACGAAGAGGGTAACCCGACCAAAGCGTTGCAGGGGTTTGCCCGTTCCTGTGGTGTGGATGTCGATGCTCTGGAAACGCTGGAAACGGATAAAGGTGCCTGGTTAGTCTATCGCGAAAAACAGTCGGGACAGGCTGCCACTGATTTACTGCCGGAGATAGTCAAACAGGCTTTGGCGGCATTGCCCATACCCAAACGAATGCGTTGGGGCAGTTTATCCGAAGAATTTGTCAGGCCTGTACATTGGCTGATTTTGATGCTGGGGGATGAGATTATTCCGGCCAGCTTGCTGGGCGTACAATCCAATCAGCTTAGTTATGGACATCGTTTCCATCATCCACAGGCAATTCGAATCAGTAGTCCACAAACCTACGCGCCACAATTGCTTAGCGAAGGCCATGTGATGGTTGATTTTGCTGAGCGTCGCGAAGCCATTCGCGGACAGGTCAAAGAATTGGCCAGCCAACTGGGTGGTCAGGCCATTATTGATGATGAATTGCTCGATGAAGTCACCGGGCTGGTGGAATGGCCGGTTGCATTATCGGGGGAGTTTGAAAAGCGTTTTCTGGAATTGCCCTCGCAGGCACTGATCTCTTCAATGCAGGGCCATCAAAAATATTTCCCGGTAGAAGATGCGGCTGGCAAGTTACTGCCATTTTTTATTACGGTGTGTAATATTGAAAGTCGCGATCCGGCGCAAGTTATTGCCGGTAATGAACGGGTAATTCTACCCCGGTTAAGCGATGCTGCGTTTTTCTGGGATACCGATAGAAAACGTCCCTTAGCGGATCGTCAGGAACAACTGAAAAGCATCGTGTTCCAGAATCAACTGGGCACGGTCTTTGATAAATCCCAACGTGTTGCGAAACTGGCTGGTTTTATTGCGGGCAAAATTGGTGGTGATGTAGCACTGGCTGAACGCGCTGCCATGTTGGCCAAATGTGATCTGGTCACTGAAATGGTCGGTGAATTTCCCGAACTGCAAGGCATTATGGGCAGCTTCTATGCTCGTTTTGATGGCGAGCAGGAAGAGTTGTCTGCAGCGATGGATGAGCAATATCTGCCACGTTTTGCCGGTGATGCTTTGCCACAGGGCAAAACCGGACAGGCATTAAGTCTTGCCGAAAAAATCGATACCTTGTGCGGACTTTTTGGTATTGGTCAACCACCATCAGGTGCCAAAGATCCGTTTGCCTTACGTCGTGCGGCGTTAGGCATACTGAGAATTATCATCGAGAATAATCTGGATTTGGATCTGGCTGAACTTTTACAACAGTCAGTGCAAAGTTACGATAAACAGCTTACTGAAACAGAAATCGTGGCGCCGGTGATGCAATATCTGTTTGATCGGTTACGCGGCTATGCGGCCGATGCCGGCCATCATGGTGATGTATTTGAAGCCGTGCTTGCTTTGAAACCCACGCGTCCATTGGACTTTATGCAGCGTATGCAGGCTGTGTCCGCTTTCCGTGAGATGGAGCAGGCCGAAGCGCTGGCTGCAGGCAATAAACGGATTGATAATATTCTGCGGAAAAACGGTGCCTACGAAGCGGATCATCAATTAAATCCTGATTTACTGGAAGAAACCGCCGAACAAAAACTGGCTGAGACCTTACAACAAGTCTCTGCAGATGTTGCTCCGATGATGCAAAAGGCCGACTACGCCGGTGTATTACGTCGTCTGGCCGATATGCGCGACAGTATTGATGCGTTTTTTGACGAAGTTATGGTTATGGCAGAAGATGAAGCAATTCGTCATAATCGTCTGGCGTTACTGAATCAGACTCGGGCATTGTTTCTGGGTGTGGCGGATATTTCCCGATTACAAAATTAGGATGCGTATATGTCGCTGATAATTCTCGATCGTGATGGTGTGATAAACCATGATTCGGATGATTTTATTAAATCTCCGTCTGAATGGGAGCCTATTGAAGGTAGTCTGGAAGCTATTGCGAGACTGAATTATGCTGGCTACCGGGTGGTAATCATTACCAATCAATCCGGCATTGCCAGAGGCTTTCTGGATGTCGAAACCCTCAATCGTATTCACAGTAAAATGCGGCGTATGCTGGCGCAGGTTGGGGGACGCATTGAAGCCATTTTTTTCTGCCCACATGGGCCGGATGATAATTGTGACTGCCGTAAACCTAAAGACGCAGCATTTAAAGAGCTTGCCCATCGACTGCGGGTGAATCTGGATCATGTGCCTGCGGTCGGCGATTCGCTGAGAGATATTCAGGCAGCACAGTCTGCTGGCGCCAAGCCCATTCTGGTGCGCACCGGAAAGGGTGAAAAGACTCTGAAGAAAGGTATCCCCAAGGATGTACCTGTATATGACAACCTGGCTGCAGTTGCTGATGCATTGTTGGAAATCGTAATTTGATGCAAATTTTCCGTTCATTCATCTTTCTGACCGTGTACGCAATAACAGCCATTCTATTCTCGGTGATTGGCGTGCTAATCTGGCCATTACCGTTTAAACAGCGCTATTGGGTAGTAAGTCGTTGGGCGGTAATGAATATCTGGCTGTTAAAAATTATTTGTGGATTGAGGCTGGAAGTTGAAGGACGAGAAAATATTCCGACAGAACCTTGTGTGATTTTATGCAAACACCAATCCGCATGGGAAACGTTGGCGTTACAGGCTGTCTTTCCTCCTCAGGTCTGGGTGTTGAAACGTGAATTATTATGGATTCCTTTTTTTGGTTGGGGACTTGCTTCATTGCGGCCAATCGCCATTGATCGAAATGCCGGCCGTCAGGCTTTGCATCAGGTAATTGAGCAGGGCAAGGAACGGTTACAATCAGGCGCAATGGTTGTGGTGTTTCCTGAAGGGACGCGTTTACCGCCTGGCACGATGGGGCGGTTTGGGGTGGGTGGAGCCCGTTTGGCGGTGGAAGCAGCTGTTCCAGTCGTTCCGGTGGCGCATAATGCCGGCAGCTTTTGGGCAAAAAAGGCTTTCTTAAACGTCCAGGCGTGATCAAAATGGTGATTGGCGCTAAGATAGATATTCAGGATTTGTCAGCTACTGCCGTTAATCAAAAGGCTTACGATTGGATGACATTAACCATGACCCAACTGGAAGGGAAAACACCGGTGCAATTTACTAAAGGTGAGCAGCGTGGCGAGAGCTGAAGGTATTTTACGGTTATTAATTATTGACGATTCGCTTACCGAAGCTGACGCTATTATTAATATATTACGCAGTGCAGGCCATGCGGTCAGAGCAGGGCGTGAAGATGATTTTGATGCATTGGAGCAGTCATTAAGCAAGCAAAGCTGGGATTTGCTTATTTGCCGTGATAATTTGCCAGCGCTGGCTCCTGTTGAAATTGTTAACGTAATCAAACGCCTGGGTAAGGATTTACCATGCATTGTGATTACTGAAAATAAAGCCGCTGAAAAAGAATTGTTCCGGACCGGCGTTCAGGATGTTGTCTTGAAAGATGACATTGAACGGCTGAAGTTCGTTGTTGAGCGTGAACTGGATAATCTGTTTATGCGACGTCTTGGACGACGCAATGAACGTGCATTGCGCGAGAGTGAAAAACGCTCCCGAGCTTTACTGGAAAGCTCCAGAGATGCCGTGGCCTATATGCACGAGGGTATGCATTTATATGTTAACAGTGCCTACCTGAATCTGTTTGGTTATAAAGAACAGGAAGACATTGATGGTTTGCCAATTCTTGATTTGATTGATCCTGACGACCATGCCAAATTTAAAATGGTATTTCGTCAGTTTACTGAGCAAGTCGATTCAAAACCGGCTACGGTCACAGCTCAGTGTTTGAAGAGTGGTGGTTATGCATTTGATGCGGATATCGAGTTCAGCCATGCACAGGTAGAAGGAGAAGAATGTACTCAGGTTGTTGTTCGTGATCGTAATGTCGCCCTTGTTGAAGACAATGATCAACTACAACGTTTACGTGACTTTGATTTTCTGACCGGACTATACAACCGAACGCGTTTTGTAGATGCGTTACAGTCTGCAGTTAACCAGGCAGCTGAAAACCAGCAGGATTCTGCTTTGCTTTATATGGTGCTCGATGACTTTCAGCAAATTAAAGAGCTTCTAGGTCTGGCGACCAGCGATGTTCTGATTAAAAGTGTTGCCGATCTATTGCTACAAACAGCCGAAGAGGGTGAAACGGTCGGCCGTTACGGTGATCAGATCTTTACCATTATCATCCCCAGCACCGACGAAAGTTTTGTGGATAAACGAGCTGATGTTTTTTTGAAGAGCGTTGCTGATTTTGTTTCACATACCAACGGTAAAATGATCGATTTGCACTGTAGTATTGGGATAGCGCGTATCAGTGAAAATGTCGCCTCAGCCCAAACAGCTCTGGAGAATGCTGATAAAGCCTGTACTATTGCCCAGCATGCTGGCGGAAATCAGACAGCTCGATTCCAGGAGAAAATGCCCCAGAGTGATTCAGGCGAACTTTCTGCTTGGAAAACAGTGTTGCAAAATGCCCTGAACAACGATTTATTCAATATTCATTTTCAACCCATTGTTGCTTTGCACGGTCCTCAACAAGAGTTCTATGACGTTCTATTAAGATTGCAGGACGGAAACAAAATCTTGCGAGCGGAGGAGTTTATTCAGCATGCTGTCAAGTTGCAGATGATGGCAGAGGTGGATAAATGGGTCATTCGTACAGCACTTAAAATGCTGTCAGAACATCAAAAAACGCATCCCAAAACACGGTTTTTTATTAAACTTTCTGAACAGACTCTGCATGAAAAAGATTATGTAGACTGGTTATCAGCCACTCTTTCAGCACATAATTTGACCGGACATGCGCTGATCTTTGAGATCAGTGAAACAGCCGCCGTGGATAATATTGAAGACACCAAAAATACTATTGCCAAACTTAAGGCCATTGGCTGTGAATTTGGATTAGAGCATTTTGGTTCCGGTATAGGATTTTCGCATAGTCTGAATGTGCTTGATGTTGACTATCTGAAAATCAACGGTAATTTTGTCGAAAATATGGCGAACGATAGTGAAAATCAGGCAGCCATAAAAGCGATAATCGATATGGCAAAGCAGGCTGAAAAACCCTGTATTGCCGAGTTTGTCTCAGACGCAGTCAGTCTTGCTCTTTTATGGCGGTTGGGTGTTGATTATGCCCAAGGTTATTATATTCATAAGCCTTCAGATAAGCTTGATTACAACTTTGAAGACGAAGATCTCTAATCAGTTTAGAGAAGATTCTGATAAATATAACAGGCTGATTTGAAGTGCAAAATCAGCCTGTTAAGCCTTAAATACGACCGGAACGTAATGCTTCAATCCGTTTTTCAAGTGGAGGATGCGTCATAAATAATGCCGAAATCCCTGCACGTCCACCTGAAATACCAAATGCATGTAATTGATCAGGTAAAGCCTCTTCGGCAGTGCCTGCCAGGCGTTGTAAGGCAGCAATCATTTTTCCCGAGCCAACCAGCCTTGCTGCGCCGGCATCGGCACGAAACTCCCGCTGACGACTGAACCACATCACGATAATACTGGCGAGAATACCCAGCACTAATTCAGCAATGATTGAGGTAATCCAGAAAGCTGGACCATGTCCTCGTTCGGTTTTGAAAACCGTCCGGTCCACCAGATGGCCAATCACTCTGGATAATACGATAACAAATGTATTCACCACACCTTGAATCAACGCCATGGTCACCATATCGCCATTCGCTACATGACTGACTTCATGTGCCAAAACAGCTTCTACTTCATCCTGTGTCATCGATTGCATCAACCCACTACTGACCGCGACCAGGGCATTGTTACGATTCATGCCGGTGGCAAAAGCATTGGGTTGCGGTGATTGATAAATGGCTACTTCAGGCATGCCTATTCCTGCCTGTTGTGCCTGACGTGACACAGTATCCACCAACCACTTTTCAGTTTGATTTTTGGGTGAAGTAATTACTTCTGCGCCGGTCAGGCGTTTTGCTGTCCATTTGGAAATAGCCAGAGAAATGAATGAACCGCTGAAGCCAATAATTCCCGCAAAAATAAGCAAGGAAGTCATATCTAAACCAGAACCTTGCTCATCCAAAAGACTATCAATACCGAGCAGTCGCATTGTCACGCTTAATACCGCTAACACCGCAATATTGGTGGCAAGGTACAACATGATTCGTTTCATTCGAGATTCCTTGAAATTAAGTTGTCAGTAATATGGGTCAGCAATGGGCTGTTTTCAAGCGGCAACCACTAAATTTTGAACCAAGATAGTGGCCAGGCGATGAGCATTATTCTGCTCGGTTTCGTCCAGCATTAAACTGCAAATGATGTCACCTTTATCGATAACACTTCCTCCGGCAGGCAAGTCATGGCAATACTCTGGCCAGTCAAAATCCTCCGGGATATTGATTTGTTCCGGGGCAAAACAAAACCATAAGATTCGTTTTTTTGCAGTAAGTTCAACCGCTGTTTCAGGCATAACACCCGTCAAACTCATCAACTGCCAACTGATAATGGGAGCATGATCCGGCAATAACTGACAGGAAGCGGTAGGACGTGGATTCAGCTCCAGCAGAAAAATTTCACCTGATGGCGTGAGTATAAAATCCAATGACATCAAACCGATTAACGACAGATGTTCGGTCAGTTTTTGTAGTGTCTGATGGAGAAAGCTTTGTTGTTTTAAGTCAATTTGAAGGCCACTTGAGATAGCGTTTAGACTGAAGTTATACAGGCTGAGATTAACAGGAAATTGCTCATTGAAAAGTAATAACTGAATGTCATCTGCTGCAGCCAGAAACAGCACTGACCCACTGATGCCCTCAATATATTGCTGATAATATCGGTCGGGACTTTCTGCTACCAAATTTGCTTCAACAATGTGTGTTCCTCCCCAACTGGCAGCCGATTTGGCTAGCCATTTACTATTTGCCGCCTGGGGTTTTTGGAATGTTGTTGGCGGATGCGGTAAAGATAATTTTTCCAGTATTGCAATCCATTTTTCAGGGAGGCAAATCTGCTCAAAGCACTCATATGAGGGGCCTGCAAATTTTATATGAGCGGGTAACTGTGAAAGAGCAGGATAAAAACGCTCGACACCGGTGCCACAGATTAACCAGCATGGCTCATCATCACTTAAGGTAATAATAGTCTGTAGCCATTGATGTGCTTCAAGGTTATCCAACGCAGATAGTTTCAGAAATCTATCCGCAGCGTCGAGAGTATCAATGTCAGCAAAGCAATCAGCTACACGGAGGGTATAACCCTCCCGTCTAGCCGATTGCGCCAGCATTCTTGCGCTTTGTGCAACGATCAACAGGAGCCTCGGATGTTCAGCCATTACTGGCTCCTGTACTTTCTATGCTTAAACCAGTTTACGAGCACCTTCAAAGGCATTACGGAAATCCAGATAAACAGGTTTATCACTTTCCAGTGTTTCTCTGAGTAATGCTTGCTGCAGTTTATATTTCACATTACCAACTGCAAGTGCACCGATACCGACAGCATTTGGGCATTGTGGGGCAAATTTCAGCGGTTCGCCGTTATCCATTAACTCGACACCTTCAATCCCCAAAGGTGCAACGGCGTTCACATCGCCGGCCACTTTAAGCTTTTTAGCATCGCTCAGTACTGAAGCATTCAATACCTGAATACCAGCTTTAGCTGCACAGAAAACCACATCAGCATCACTTAACAGACGGGCTTTATCTGCGTCAGATGCTGCAGTGGTGGCTCGTAAGCTCACACCGTAACGTTTACGGGCCTCATCAGAAAACTGCAGGGCTGTATCCAGTGAAAAGTGATCAACAATAGTGGTTTCAGCACCTTGTAGTGCCGCAATTACTGCGGTGGCAAGTCCCACTGGACCGGTACCGCCGAAAACAACTGCTTTACAACCTTTGTAATCCTGCTTGAAATGTTTCTTTAATTCACGTTCGACACAGGCCACCAACGCCGCTGCAGTGGTAAAAGCGCCACTTGGATCAGCAAATACTGGAATTTCGAATGGGGGGACCATTGCAGACTTGGCTGCATCAAGCATATCCATCGCCAGCCCAATATCTCTTCCGCCGATAAACATACCCGTCTTTTTTACACCAGCAGGGCCACGGGAAAAAATAGCATCTTGTGTTAAGCCTGCCACCTCTTTCAACTCAACATTGTTGTAAGGCATGATGATGTCATAACCGGCATCCAATGCCATGTTGATATCAAACGGACTGTTTTGTTTCATAGGGTTGAGCATATGAATGATGGAGCGCTTGGACATGTTAATCCCTCACTGTTTATTAAAATGTAAAGTTTTGCCGTCGATTGTAATGCCAGCACCCTTATTAACGCCAGCAGCACTGATTAATTCAATATTCTGCAATTGAGGATCTGCGTCAATCACGCCACGTAGCTCGTCGATAAGCTGATCCGCCTGAGACTGACTCTCGGTAAATACGCAGGATGTTGGACCCCATGAGCTTTGTGCCATGCCAGTAAATCCAAGGGACTTGCAGTGTTCCATTAAGACGGCTATGGCATTGCTGGTGTACTGGCCACCTTGTGCTGGGGCAAAATGTTGACCAATCAGGGCTTGAATTTCGCTCACGGCGGAACCGAATAATTGAATATCCTGCTCAATTAATGCGGGGAGTAGCTGCATCAACGTCAGGTGACAAATACGCTGGCAGTGCTGTAAAGGGAACGTTGGCAATTGCTGAAATGCCTGGATTTCAGTTTGACCATGAATGCCCTGATGGCTTTTATCCATCAACATCACCAGTCGCCACTGAGAGGGGAAGTCCTGCTGAAATAATCTGACCGGTGTCTGTGAGTTAGGCCCTAAGCCCGCATCTACTACAAAACCACCGGTATCAAAGGTACTGATCCCAATTCCTGATCGCTTTCCACGATCCATTGCCAGAGCAATTTTTGCGGTGGGAATATCCAGCTGATGATGGTTCGCCAGTATCTGACCAATGACCAGAGCGAGCTGAGTGCCTGAGCCGAGCCCCGCATGTTCTGGAATCAATGAGTGAATGGTGAGGTTGAGTTGGCGTAAATCAGTCGGGATATTCGATCCTAACGTGAGATAAAACTGATTAATCAGTTTAGTGATTTTGTTACGAATAGAGTCTGTAACAGGGGGTGCTGAGGGGGCTGATCATCAGAATCAGTAAGGCTGAGTTTAGTATAGTGACTATCTACTGCCAAACCGATACTGCCAAAATGACGGCCTAAGCCGCCATTTAGATCCAGAAAACCTAGGTGGAGTCTTGCCGGAGCCTGTATACAAATCGTCTGAAGCTTAACAGGTGAAACCGGTTGTTGCATTGCTATCACTAGGCGTTATCAATTTTACAGGCGATATCGTAGATAGTGGTTTCGTCCAAAAACAAGTCATTGGTGTCAAACAGTGATGCCACTGCTCCTCGATGTACCTTCATTTTAAAGTTACCAATCGCAATAGCACCGTAAAAACGCACTCCCTGTTTTTCCGTCCCATTATCCATCACTTCCATACCTTCGACACCCAACGGTGGAACCGCATTAACATCAGCAATCACTTCGAGCGTTTTGCTAGCAGTCCAGGTAGCCTCGGGGACAATACAAACACCAGCCGGACCGGCAGCAATAGCCACATGGGCGTCTTTAAGTAATGCAGCAACGGCTTCATCACTCCGTGTTTCACCGGGAATCACATCAACCCCATAGGCTTTTTTCATATGTTCAACAGTGGCTTTGCTTCGCGCCATACTACGGCAGGTTAGGGTGACTTTGCTTGCACCCTCTTTTAACAGGTACAAGGCAGTTCGTTGTCCCACAGGTCCTGCCCCAAGAATCGCTACATTTTTGCCGGTAATATCGTAGTCAGTCATTACTTTTCGGGCAATTGCTGCTGCGGTGGTATTAGACCCATTTGGATCCAGCATGACCGAAACTCGAACGGGGCCAAAGAATGCTTTTTTTACAGCTTCACCGACAAGCTCACTGGAAGCTACATTTGAACCACCGATAAAAATTGCGCTGTTTTTCAGGTTCTTTCCACCGCGGGTAAAAATCATGCCATGAACATGAGAGGTGACATTGTCACGCGTTGCTCCACCATGCGCGATAATATTATCCACGCCGGAGTCATAGGCAACAGCTTGATCAAATGTGCTCGCGACGGTATCAGTATCGAGATGAAGCAGTAATTTTTTCATCATGTTCTCCTGCGTTTAGCATGGCTTGATGTGAGATAAATAAACGCTGGATTTTACCCTATGTTGTTTCTGTGAGGAAATTAAACTGCCATTATGCTCTATCAAAAAGTTTGATTGGCAATACGTTAAAGTGGCAATATCCTGTTCATGTGTAGGAACTTGTCTTCCAAATTACCAGTCACAGCAGCACCATATAATAAAATTTTAGGAGTAGAGAATGAAGAAAACCAGTCTGACAGTCCTGTTTGCCAGTATGACCATGTTAAGTGCCTCCGCTATTGCCGATGACCATATGGATTTTTCAACGGTGACTAAGGTGCAATACGTCAATGATTGTATGCAGGCAAATACAAATTTAAACGTCTATGAAGGTGTGCATAAATGTTCATGCGTAGTGGACAAACTTGATGAAGCTTTTACTCAGACTGAGTTCGAAGATGTCAACACCGCTTATATGTACCAAAATATGCCAGCAGACAAAGGGGCACAGTTCCGCGATGATAAAGGTTTAAGTGGCGGTATAGATAAATACGAAGAAGTCTCGGCTTCAGCTTATAAAGAATGTCGAATCCAATAATTTCTGACTGATATCAGCGACAAGAAAAAGGCCGTTTAAAACGGCCTTTTTTTATGGATGTGCGTAGTGAAAATGTCCGCTATATTTGTTTATCCATGCTGTAAGTCATTTCTTTAGTGTCATTCACCATCGCTTTTAACACACCATGTTTTTGCGGCGTGAAGCTAAACCGGATACTTGGGTCTTCACTTATAGAAATGCCAGCCTCAAGTGTAATCAGGTTTTCATCATCAAAATCTATGATGATTTCTTTCACATAATGCGGTGGAATATAGCCACGGGTTTTTTGATCAAACTGTAAGCCACTATTATTCGGGTGACTTACAACTACCTGTGCCTTTGTTGTTTCGCCAATGTTGGCTTCTCGCATACGAATCTGCATTTTGCCCAGTCGAGCCATAGCGGCTTCCATGTCTTTACCTGCAGGAGCACTACATCCTCCTGAGGCTTTGACAAATTTTGACACCATATGCAAAGAACCATCATTCATTTCTGCAATAGCCCGCATATCGGTGTACTGATCGACCCTGACCCGTGTAGCGATATCAATATCACCCAGTGTCGGTGATAAATGGAAATTCGCAGAATACGGCATCGGGTTTTTATCAATGATGATATGTATGTTTTTAATGTATCTCTCAGCAGTCTGTGGCTGAACCGATTTGACACTGATTGGAACAATGGCAGCATCTTCAGCCCGGGTAGGCGCTTCAAGGATCAAAACATCATCGGCATTTTCATGAATTTCACGATCACCAAAATAGGTTTGTTTAAGCGCTGACCATAAATCCTCTTCAGCTGTTGCAGCATTTGCAATGAAGCTATGACTCATAAAAACTGCAAATACAGCCCAAAAAATGTATTTCGCCCCATCATTTTCGCTCTCCTAATAATTATTATTCCCACTCTAGTTCTACAAAAGCAGCGGTAACATTTCGACGATGATATTCTTCAAAAAGTTTCCACTTTTCAGCTTCTTGCGTGCCTACCGAGTCAATGGCTTGTTCAATGGTTCCCAGATCATTAATGATGACCCTAATCTCTTCACGTACGGTGGTCAGATAGCGCAGTAAATCCTGCCAGCCTTTTGAGTTTTCACCGTTAAAAGCTGTGCCGTGACCAGGAATGATCATTGTCGCATCATGTTCAATTAAGGTATCAAGGGCATCAATCCAGCCGTTAATACTGCCATCCAAGGCCGGAATACGTTCAACGAATAATAAATCGCCGGTCCATAATGTACTGGTTTTTTCATCATAAACGGTTAAATCATGATCAGTATGCGCCGTGGTAAATGCGGTTAAAATCAGTGGTCGGTTACCAAGATCCAATGTTAATGGTGACCCAACCTTAACCAGGGTCTTCGCTTCGATAAACTCGGTGCCTTTGTAGGCATCACCCAAAATCTCCGAAAACTGTCTGGCAAAGTGTTGCTGTCGACTGGCCATTGCAGCCGGTAATTTTTCGTGACCAACAAATTCCGGCTTATCGGTCTTAAAAGCTGCATTTCCTAAAATATGATCCGGGTGCACATGGGTATTGATGACATAACAGATCGGCAAGTCACTATGCTGGCGGATGGTTTTACGCAATAACTTACCTTCCTGAAAACTGCCGCCGCTATCGATGACGGCAATGCATTGCTCACCAATGATAAAACCAACATTGGCAATGGCGCCCAGATTCTCAGCATCCGCTTCTTGGTGGCTGCCCTGGTGGTAAAAAATACCTTCAGCAACCTGCTGCACCTTATAGCTGTCTGCCTGAAGACTGCTGGCAAAGGCAAAGGATGAAACAGTAATAGATAGAAAGGAAATTAATATACGCATGTTGATGACTCACTAATTGTCAGCGTCTGAACTGTTACAATAACGCACTTTATCGCAATACATCCACATAGCTAGCAGAGAACTTTTGATTATGACAATTCGTACGCGTTTTGCACCCAGCCCAACAGGATATCTACATGTAGGCGGGGCCCGTACCGCACTCTTTTCATGGCTATATGCCAGAAAACATGGCGGTCGTTTTGTATTAAGGATTGAAGATACCGATATCGAACGCTCATCAGCTGAATCAGTGAACGCGATTCTCGAAGGCATGACATGGATGGGGTTGGATTATGACGAAGGCCCGTTTTATCAAACGCAACGTTTTGATCGTTACAAGGAAATTATCCAGCAACTAATGGATCAGGGCGATGCTTATTACTGTTATTGCAGTAAAGACGAACTGGAAGCAATGCGTGAAGAGCAGCGCGCCAATAAGCAGAAACCTCGCTATGACGGTCGGTGCCGCCATATAACAACTCCTCGCGAAGGTGTTGAGCCGGTGATTCGTTTTAAAAACCCTACCGTTGGTCAAGTGGTTGTTGAAGATGCGATCCGTGGCAATGTTGTTTTTGAAAACAGTGAACTGGATGATTTAATTATTGCTCGTCCAGACGGCACACCTACTTATAATCTAACAGTGGTCGTAGATGATCTGGATATGCAGATGACCCACGTAATACGTGGTGATGATCATTTAAACAACTCACCACGACAAATCAATATTTTTAAAGCTTTGGGTGCTAAACCACCCGTATTTGCACATGTCCCAATGATCTTGGGTGACGATGGAGCTAGACTTTCCAAGCGGCATGGTGCCGTCAGTGTGATGAGTTATCGGGATGCAGGATATCTTCCCGAAGCGTTATTGAATTATTTAGTCAGATTAGGCTGGTCGCACGGTGATCAGGAAATCTTTTCCTTAGCGGAAATGACCCAGCTATTTGATATTCAAGACGTCAATAAAGCTGCCTCAAGCTTTAATACCGATAAATTACTCTGGTTAAATCAACATTACATCAAAACCAGCGAGCCAGAACATGTTGCACAGCACCTCAGCTGGCATATGGGAGAGTTAGGTATTGATCCTACTGATGGTCCAGCTTTGGTTGATGTTGTGGTATTGCTGCAGGAACGTGCCAAGACGCTTAAAGAGATGGCAGAGTCTAGCGTGTATTTTTATCGCGATGTGGATGCCTATGATGAAAAAGCTGCACAGAAAAATCTGACTGAAGCCAGCTTGCCATTATTAGAAGCCGTATTGGCAGAATTGACTGAGCTCAAAGATTGGCTGGCTGAACCGATTCATTCAGTCATCAAGAACTGTGCTGACAAACATGAAGTTGGTATGGGCAAAGTGGCACAGCCAATACGGGTTGCGATAACAGGAAATACGATTTCTCCTTCCTTGGATGCGACTTTAGAGCTCTATGGTCGAGAGCGCGCACTCACCGCTATTCAGTGTGCAATTAGCTGGATCAAAGATCATGCCTGATTTTTAGCAAAAAAATAAAGTTGTTAAATTTCAAAAGCTTAAGTTGTCGGGAAAATCTTCCCGAAAATAAGATGGAAATACTCATAAAAAAGTTGTGTAAAGTTCTTGACGAACCCGGGAAGTCGGATTATGGTTCGTCATACGCATGAGGTTCATCCGAACAAATCGTGACGTACAAAACTAAAAAGCAATAGAGGACAACTTTATGAAGCTGAAAACATTATCAATTGCAATGATGGGATTAGCAGCACCAGGTCTGGTGGCTGCAGATGAGCTCCTTGAAATGCAAAAAAATGACAATAACTGGGTTATGCCCGCTGGTGACTATGCCAATACGCGTTACAGCGAACTGACTCAAATCACGAAAGACAACGTCAAAGATTTGAACATGGCTTGGTCTTTCTCAACTGGTGTTTTACGTGGCCACGAAGGTAATGCTTTGGTCATGGACGACACTATGTACGTTCATACAGCGTTTCCAAACATCGTTTTCGCACTGGATTTGAACAACGATGGCGCCATCAAATGGAAATATGAGCCAAAACAAAACTACGATGAAACTGTACCAGTCATGTGCTGTGATACCGTTAACCGTGGTCTGTCTTATGGCGATGGCAAAATCTTCCTGAACCAAGCTGATACCACTCTGGTGGCATTGGACATGGAAACAGGTGAAGTTGTTTGGTCTGACAAACGTGACGATCCAAAAGTAGGTGCAACCAGCACAGCTGCTGCCCACGTTTTTGATGACAAAATCATTGTCGGTATTTCAGGCGGTGAATTTGGTGTTCGTGGTTACGTTCAAGCATATGACTTAGATGGTAACGTGCAGTACAAAGCGTACAGCACCGGTCCTGACGAAGAAATGTTAATTGACCCAGAAAAAACCACTTCCATGCTGAAACCAGTTGGCAAAGATTCTTCTTTGAAAACTTGGCAGGGTGATCAATGGAAAATCGGTGGTGGTACTACTTGGGGTTGGTATTCATATGACCCTGACCTGAACATGTTCTATTACGGTACAGGTAACCCATCTACCTGGAACCCTGTACAACGTCCAGGCGATAACAAGTGGTCAATGTCTCTATTCGGTCGTGATTTAGACACCGGTATGGCGAAATGGGTTTACCAAATGACGCCTTACGATGAGTGGGATTATGACGGCGTTAACGAAGTTATCCTGGCTGACCAAAAAGTTAATGGCAAAATGCGTAAAACTGCCGTTCACTTTGACCGTAACGGTTTTGCATACACCATGGATCGTGCTTCAGGTGAATTGCTGGTTGCTGAAAAATATGACCCAGCGGTTAACTGGTCAAACGGCGTGAACCTGAAAACCGGTCTGCATGATCGTGTAGCGAAATACTCAACTGCACGTAACGGTGAAGACGTTAACACCACTGGTATCTGCCCAGCAGCTTTGGGTACAAAAGATCAACAGCCAGCGGCTTATTCACCACGTACCGGTCTGTTCTACGTCCCAACCAACCATGTTTGCATGGACTACGAACCATTCGAAGTTGAATACGTAGCGGGTCAACCATACGTTGGTGCGACATTGAGCATGTACCCACCAGAAGGTGATACACACTTGGGTAACTTCATTGCCTGGGATGCTCGTGAAGGTAAAATCGTCTGGTCAAACCCAGAGCGCTTCTCAGTCTGGTCAGGTGCTTTGGCAACTGCCTCTGATGTAGTGTTCTACGGAACGCTGGAAGGTTACCTGAAAGCAGTTGATGCCCAATCAGGTCGTGAACTGTGGAGATTTAAAACTCCATCAGGCATTATCGGTAACGTTAATACCTACAAACACAACAACAAACAGTATATTTCTATCCTGTCTGGTGTAGGTGGTTGGGCTGGTATCGGTATGGCTATCCCAAGTTTGGAAAATGATTCAGACGGTCTGGGCGCAGTTGGTGCATATCGTGCACTGTCTAGCTGGACTAACCTGGGTGGTGTTCTGAGCGTATTTAGCCTGTAAGACCAATTAAGTATTAAAAAATATACTTAAGTTAAACCCTAAAACCCGGTATCTTTTAAAGATGCCGGGTTTTTTTTGAACAAAAACGGCATAGGAAATGTCTTACAAATTCCCATAAGCAATAAGGAAGAGAGAATGATAAAACTACAAAAATGGGCAATCCTGGCGTCTGCTCTACTGGGTGCCTCGTTTGCAGTTAATGCTGAAGATTTGAAGCCAATTCAGGGACAAGAAGTATTAAGGGTCTGCGCGGATCCTAACAATATGCCCTATTCCAATAAAAACAAGGAAGGTTTCGATAATAAAATTGCTGAACTATTAGGTGAAAAATTAGGAATTCCGGTTGAATATTACTGGTTCCCACAACGCATCGGTTTTTCACGTAACACGATTAAAAAAGAACATCCCGAACGTGGTGGCTATATGTGTGATCTCGCCATGAGCGTTCCCGAACACACGGATTTTCTATTACCCACCAAACCGTATTTCAGCTCTATTGAAGCGATTGCCTATCGGAGTGGCGAAGGTTATGAAATTACTAAGCTGTCAGATTTAAAAGAGGTAAATGAAAAACATGGACCCTTAAAAATTGGTTTGTTTGATCGTGCCATTTCTACCAAAGCTTTAATTGATATGGGCTTGGGGGAGAATATTGTTTATTACCAATTGATGAGCGGTGATGTAAATGAAAGCCCAGGTAGAGCGATAGAGGATTTAGCGGCTGGTAAAATTGATGTTATCCCGATGTGGGGACCAATAGCCGGTTACTATGCCAAGGTATCGGATGTGCCTATTACGGTAAATCCATTAAATGAACTGGGTCAGTTGCATGTATTCAGCTTCAGTATGGCAACTCGTTATTCGAATAGAGACTGGAATAAATTACTGAATAAATTTATCGATCAGAATAAAGATGAGATTGATGCCATTATTGCTGAATACAATTTACCATCTTTGGAAAACGTTAGTCCGACTCCCGCGAAAAGACCGCGTAAGGATGATGACGATTAATACACTGTTGGACTAAATCAATATCTGAAAAATAGAGGCTACAAAACAGTAGCCTCTATTATTTTTTTCAGATCATCATTAATCCGGGCGGCAAAACTTGCCTGATCTTTATCAGACACGTTTTCATCCATTAATCTGGTGCCAATAATCACCCCACTGTTGCTTTCCCTAACAGTAATGATGCAGGGCATATCATTGATAAGTTGTTCATTAATCAACATCATTTCTTTTGCGTGGGTAATATTACAAAAGCTAATGACAGTAGATAACGGGAAGTTTTTATCGCCACGTTCACGGATCGCAGAACCAATTTCGCTTTTATGAATTATCCGGTAATTATACTCGGAGATGGCTATGTCCAGATTTACCAGTGTGTCTTGATAATTATATGGACTGTTTTTTTCAAGTATTCGATTAGTGTTTGCCGACTGGCATGCGATAATAAGTAATACGCATGAAATCACAATTGCGGGAATCTTTAGGCGTTCAAGTAGAGTCATAAGCAAATAAAAATAATAAATTGGAATATAAGAATTTAAGCATAACACCTATAAAAATTCATGAGGTAACAAACAGTGAAGACAAACCAATACATCGTTTTTTTGTTCGGATTAATATTGCTGATAAGTGGCAAAGCGTTTGCAGCGCCGGGCATGTCAGAAATCAATAATGAGTTATTTGATAAAGCGCATTTAAAAAATATTGATCAGCCGGGAGTGCTGAAATATAAATTTTCTAAAACCAGTTTTGTTGATGGGGACCGCACTGACACGATTGAAATGATGGTCAATAATATTCGTAATACTGGTCGTGCAGATACCTATTTTGAGTTTTTTACCGGCGAGAATAAACGCCCCTACGAACCACGCCTGGACCAACGGGGTAATAGTGTCTTTGTTTTGTTTCTGGAATATGACATTCATGAAATGAATCGGTTAACAGGGGGGAGTGGCGTTATTTTCAACGGCTGCTTCGTTGGTCTTTTGCTGAAGGGGCTGACAAGAAGCAAATTGAAGTGGACTACAACGGCAAGAAAGTAAAAGCATGGCAATACATCGTGCAGCCGTATATCAAAGATCCCAAGAATGATCGTTATAAATTGTATTCTTCCAAATATTATATTTTTACTATGTCGGAAGAAATTCCTGGTGAGATTTATCAATTAAAAACTGTTGTGCCAGACGGTAAAAACTGGAAAGAAGGTGACCCAGTCCTGGTTGAGGAAAAAGTCACATTTACCGGTTTTGAACCCCAGTAACGGATAGGTAACAATTTATGAAACGGGCCTTCGTGCCCGTTTTTTTAATGAAAAGACTTTTAAAAAAACTCCAATCCATTCAAGGTGCCTTAAGGTTCCATGAGCTCAGCTTTGTGGTGTTAATTATCATGACAGCCTTAATGAGCTTTAACTGGGCACTTGTCTGGCAGAAAAGTTCAGAAGAGTCGCTGCGTTTAAGTTCAATCAATACTCATGTACAACATTTACGTGGTGATCTTTATCGTCAGCTAAAAGAAGTCTTTGATGTTGTTTTTCTAAATGATGAGCTTGCAGTAGAACAATATTACCAATTTGTTGATCAGATTAATTCTTATCTAACTCGTTTAAAAGCGCTTTCGAGCTCGCCAGACGAAGCGCTTTTGATCGTCAGAATTGAATATGCCTATAACAAGTTTTATCAGGAAACCCGACGTTTCCTGAATAACGATAAACTGAGCAATGATGACAAACTCTGGTTAGATGAACAGCTTGAACAGCAAACCTTTCAGCAACTTGAAATGGTTTTCAGCGATATCGAGCACTATCTTCAACAGCAACAGCAGCAGTTAACTGACTCTGATGAACGGATGTTTGGCAAAATGCTGCTCAGCGAAGCCTTGCCAATTATGTTGGCATTAGTTCTACTCATTATCTCCAAATGGTTTGTCCGTCGAAATATGCTGGCGCCACTACGTAATGTTACCCAAGGTGCCAAAATAATCAGTACCGGCGATTTTCATCATCATATTCCGTTAACAGGTGTCGACGAACTGCAAAGACTTTCGCAGGCTATTAACAGCATGGCTGACGAATTGGCCAGTAATCGTGACAAATTGATAGAAACCAAAAAACAAGCCGCATTAGGCGAACTAGTGCCTTTGGTCGCTCATAATATACGCAATCCTCTTGCAGGGATCCGTGCGGCCGCACAAGTCTCTATCGAAGAAGCGAATGAAGAAGGTCGAGTCGTGCTGAAAGACATTATCATTGCGGTAGATCGACTGGAAAACTGGGTCACCTCGCTACTGATGTACCTGCACCCGTTAAAACCCAATCTTGTTGAGGCGACACTCACCGAACTCACCGATAATGCTTTATCCCTGACAGCCCTGCAACTCAATGATAAATACATCCATGTAAATCGTCATGGCTGGCAGCAAGAGGCCAGGCTGATTAATATAGATAATAATCTGATGGAGCAGGCTATTTTCAATTTGATTCAAAATGCAATTGAAGTGTCACCCATTAATTCAACCATTCATATTCATTATTGGGAAAAACCTCAGCTAATTGGATTGCAGATTGAAGATCAAGGACCGGGTTTTAGCGAAACGCCTCAGGCAGAGACCAGCCAAATGCATAAAAAGCTGAATTGCGGACTGGGTATTCCTTTTGCTCAGAAAGTGGTTAAACAGCATCAGGGCGATTTGATTTTTGAAAATATTCCGGAGGGTGGAGCGCGAGTTTCACTGACCTTGCACCTGGATAAAACGCTGACTCGTCAATAGGATGTTACATGCTTAATTTTGTATTAATTGAGGACGAAAGCCTGTTTGCGAAATCGGTTAAACGACGGCTGGAACGGGAAGGTCATCAAGCCAAAATTGCCGATAACATCAGTGATGGAAAAAAACTGTTACGTCAGGAATCAATCGATGTATTGCTATTGGATGTCAGGTTACCTGATGGCAATGGCCTGGATTTACTGGCTGAAATTCGTGTGTCAGGACATCCACTGCAGAACTTGCCTGTGGTCATGATGACTGCTTATGGCGAGCTGGAAGACGCGGTTAATGCAATGAAATTCGGCGCCTCAGATTATCTCAAAAAGCCGGTGGATTTGGATGAACTGATGATGACGATTGAGAAGGTGGTTCACAATCACGCTATCAGTCTTCAGTTACATTATTCTGAACAGCGTGAACAAAAGACTCACAAACCAATTAATTTGATTGGTACTAGTCAGGAAATCCTAGCTATTCGGCAGCAGGCAAAACAGCTCTCTGAGCTCATGGATAAAAATAAGGATACTACTCCTGTCGTATTAATTACCGGAGAGACAGGTAGTGGCAAAGGCGTTCTAGCCAGGTATTTTCATCAAATAAGTCAGCGGCATAATCGGCCTTTTGTCCAAGTCGATTGTGCTGCATTACCGGAAGCTTCAATCGAAGCTGAATTATTCGGTCAGTCACCCAGCACCCTTGAAACCAACTCTCCTGCTCGTCCCGGTTTGATTGAAGTCGCTGAGGATGGGACGTTATTACTGGATGAAATTGCAGAATTATCGTTATCTACTCAAACCAAACTGCTGAATGTCATAGAGCGTAGACAGCTTCGCAGACTGGGATCCACCAAAGAAATTTCGGTGAATTCCCATATTATTGCTACGACCAATCGCGACCTTCATCAATTGGTGATTTCGGGCGAGTTTCGAGCTGATTTGTATTTTCGGTTAAATGTTGTAGAGATTAAGCTGCCACCGCTGCGGTTACGCCAACAGGATATAGCGGAACTTGCACAGTTTTTTATCGAGCAATTTGCCAAACGTTATGGCGTCGAACAACCAAGACTTGCATATGATGCAATGCGTGAAATGCAACAATATGATTGGCCTGGTAATATCCGCGAACTGGAGAATGTTTTGGAGCGAGCCGTAATGCTCTGTAAACAGAGTGTCATCGAATCTGATGATTTGTCATTGAAAGCATTTGGCCGTGACAACCAAGACGAACAAGGGGGCTCCAAGTTCGAAAAAATGACACTTGATCAGGTGGAAAAATATTTACTGGAAACGGCTTTGAACCGAAGTTCAGGTAATGTTTCCAGAGCGGCCAGACAGCTTGGATTAACCCGTATGGCAATGCGTTATCGTATGGAGAAATACAAGCTTTAAATTATTTGACCAGTTTTAAGCTTGGCTTGCCATTAGTCGTTTTATTGGTTGGTTTACCTGGTTCTTTAGCTTTTGGCGGCGGGGGCGTGGGATGCTCTTCTTCTGGAAAGAACATACCTTCGTTATTTTCTTTTCCATAAATCGCCTGAATGGCAATAACCGGAATAAATAAATTCATGGCCTTGCCGGAAAATCTTGCTGAAAAACTTACCCAGTCATTGTCCATATTCAGGCCGTCGATAGCATCTGGCGCCAGATTAAGAACGATGCGCGAATCGCGAATATACTGTTCTGGAACCACAACCCCTTCATAATCCGTATTCACCAGTAAATAGGGTGTGCAATCGTTATCGAGCAACCATTGATAAATGGCTCTGATTAGATAAGGCTTTTGTGAAGACATGCTCATTAGCGCATTCCTCTCTCCGCTGTGCTCAGACTGGCCTGGAAGGTATCTCTATTAAATATTTTTTCTGCATAACGTTCAACCGCTTTGGCGGAATCAGGTAATTTTATCCCCAAATGCGGTAATCGCCACAATAACGGAGCAACGTAACAATCAATTAATGAAAATTCGTCGCTCATGAGAAAGTCGTATTGTTCGAATAATGGTGCCAGAACGGTCAAATCCTCACGTAGCGTTTTTTTTGCCTTGGTTGCTGGTGATTTATCACGCCCGGATAATTGAGGCCACATGGAAAACCAGTCCGTTTCCAGACGATGCAACATCAGTCGCATCTGAGCTCTTGCACCTGGATCGTTAGGCATCAGTGACGGATGAGGGAAACGCTCATCAAGATATTCCATAATGATTCGGGAATGAAATATCACAATATCCCGATCAAACAATGTCGGGCCCTGAGCGTATGGATTTGCTGAGGCCACCTCTTCTGGCCAGTGGCCATCAACAAGATCTACAATCTGACAATCAATTTGCTTTTCTTGAACAACGATACGGGTTTGGTGACTGAAGGGACATTGTACATCTGAGTACAATGTCATCAGTGGTTTACGATTACGTGTTGTCATTAGCTGTACTGCTTATATTTTGGAATGTAGCGTTAGTGAACGTCTTTCCAGTAAGCTTTTTTCAGTGCCAGTGCGATCACAAAGAATATCGCAAGATAGAGCAAGACCCACTTACCCAGCGCTAAACGCTGTAATTTAGATGGTTCACTGATATAAGCAAGAAAGTTGACTAGATCTCGGCTCATCATATCGTATTGACGAGGAGTCAGCGCACCTTCTTGTTCAACACTTAAATGACCATCCTCGTCGATAGCCTGGTATCCCTGTTGTTCCCAAAGGACATGTGGCATACCAACATCTTTGAAAGCCAGGTTATTAGTGCCCATTGGCCGACTCTCATCCAGATAGAATGTACGCAGGTAGGTATATAACCAGTCTGTACCTCTTGCTCGAGCAATCACCGATAAATCTGGTGGCGCAACACCAAACCAGCGTTTGGCATCTTCAGCTCGCATTGCTATTTGCATGGTGTCACCAATTTTATCGGTGGCAAACATCAAGTTTTCAGTGACTTGATCATCGGTAAGTCCCAAATCTTTTGCCATACGGTTATATCGCATCAACGATGCACCATGACAGCTTAGACAGTAATTAACGAACGTGTGAGCGCCACGTTGCAAAGAGGCTTTATCAGTCAAATCAATATCGACAGTATCCAGTTTTGATGACGGCCCCGCTGCAATGGCGAGCGTCGAGAACACACTGAATATCGAAACAAGAGCAGCAAAAATCAGATTTCTCATTTGGTCGTCACCCTTTCTGGCACAGGTTTATCTTTATCAAATTTCGTGTAAATCGGCATCAGGAGAAAGAAAGCAAAATACAGAACGGTAAAGATCTGAGCCATCAAAGTATAAAGAAACGTTGCAGGCTGAGTACCTAAGTAACCTAATGCTAAAAAGCTAATAACAAACACTACCAGAGCGATACGGAAATAAGGCCCTCTATAGCGAATAGAGCGGGTTCTGCTGCGGTCCAGCCAGGGCAGCAGGAACAACACAACAATCGCCAGACCCATGGCAATAACACCGAACAACTTATCTGGCACCGCACGTAAAATGGCATAGAACGGCGTAAAGTACCAAAGCGGGACAATATGTTCCGGTGTTTTTAATGGATCGGCAGGAATAAAGTTATCTTTTTCCAGGAACCAGCCGCCAAATTCCGGCATATAAAACAACACTAATGAAAAGATAAACAGGAAGACAACAACACCTACCAAATCCTTCACAGTGTAATAAGGGTGGAATGGGATGCCATCAACTGGCTTACCGTTTGCATCTTTGTTTTTCTTGATTTCCACACCATCCGGGTTGTTGGAACCGACTTCATGAAGAGCCAGAATATGCGCTGCTACCAAGCCAAGCAACACGATTGGCAAGGCAATAACATGCATGGCAAAAAACCGGTTTAAGGTGGCATCAGCGACCACATAATCGCCACGAATCCAAAGAGCCAGATCTTCACCAATAATCGGTAATGCGCCAAATAAGGAAATAATTACCTGAGCGCCCCAGTAAGACATTTGACCCCAGGGCAACAAATAACCCATAAAGGCTTCAGCCATCAGCACAACATATAACAGCATGCCGAAAATCCAAATCAACTCTCGCGGTTGTTTATAGGATCCGTACATCAGGCCACGGAACATATGCAAATAGATAACAACAAAAAAGGCGGAAGCCCCAGTAGAGTGCAGGTAACGAATCAACCAGCCCCATTCGACGTCACGCATAATGTATTCAACCGAGGCAAAAGCCAGTTCCGCATCCGGTTTGTAATTCATGGTTAAAAAGATACCGGTAACAATCTGCAGAACCAGAATCAATAAGGCGAGTGAGCCGAAGTAATACCAAAAGTTAAAGTTTTTCGGTGCGTAATACTCCGAAAGATGTTCCTTCCACATTTTTGTTGCCGGGAAGCGGGCGTCAATCCAATCAATCATAGACATCATGCAGCTCCTTGGGCATCTTCACCAACAATAACAACATTGTCACCTTGGAAATGGTAAGGGGGGACTACAAGGTTGCTTGGTGCAGGAACACCTTGGAAAACCCGTCCGGCTAAGTCAAATCTTGAACCATGGCAGGGGCAAAAGAATCCACCTTTCCAATTTGCGCCAAGATCTTCAGGAGCTATTTCAGGTCGATAGGTTGGGGAACAGCCCAAGTGAGTACAGATACCGACCATTACCATTACTTCTTTACGAATAGAACGTGTTTCGTTCTGCGCATATTCAGGTTGTTGGGTCTGTTCGCTTTGTGGATCACGCAGCTCATCATTTAAGGTTGTTAGCGCATTCAAAATTTCTTCTGAACGGCGGAAAATCCATACCGGTTTGCCACGCCACTCAACCGTTAGTAATTGGCCGGGTTCCAGCTGGCTGATATCAATTTGTACTGGAGCACCAGCCGCTTCAGCTTTGGCACTTGGTGCAATGGATGATACAAAAGGAATGGCTACAGCCACTGCGCCAGCACCGCCTACTACACTAGCTGCGGCTGTTAAAAACCGTCTTTTGCCAGTATCTATAGTGTCACTCATCAGATGAATATCCCCTGATATGTTATTTAATGTGAATCCAGCAGAGCATTATGCCTTGGGATTGCTGAGATAAAACCATTAAATTTTAGCATAGCAAGGAATTTTTTGGATCAAAAAAGCCCGCATTTTCATGCGGGCTTTAGAAAAGCCTCAAAAGGTAGAGTAAGTGTTACTCTCCAACAGCTTTTTGTGTTTTTTTCACAAGCCGTTTCAGGGCACCTTTTGGTTTTGAATCAACGATAGCTTGTAAGTTGGTTGGCTCACCAACAATAATAGAGCCACCCATGCCAGCACCCCAGTGAGGATCACATTTGTACATGTAAACACCTTCAACTGTTAATGGCTGGGTTTGAAAATTTTCGCCCATTTGGGACATAAAACCTTCAGCACCTTCAGGGATATATTGGTGTTCGCCGTCTGAATCAGTGAATGTAGTATTGACCAGATGACCATTCATTTTGTCCCAAGATACAGTATCACCCGGTTGAACTTTGATAACCATTGGGTCAAATGAAGTTAGTGATGCTGATACAACATGATTTTCAGCCATTGCAGCCGCAGAAAACAAAGATGCAGCACCTAATGCAGCCGCGATCAGTGATTTACTATATTTCATGAATATTTCCTCTCTTTATTGAGTTATTTGCCTCAGTGCGGAGCCAGTCTCCCATAATGAAGCTGAACACACACTGAACACATTTAGTTACGTGTTTTAGCACGCTATTTTCTTGGCAGGACAAGCACAAAAACGCCAGACTATACTGACTGTTTATGGGATATGTCCATGGAAAAATGAAAATTTGTGTCATTTAACACAATGTTTTCTCCCTGATTTGAACGCAGCCAACTGCCTGAAATTAATAGAGATGATGATTTAATAAAATTCAGGGTAAAAACTTGGTGGTGTTGATTTTAAATTACTTCCTAATGATCTTATGAAGAGGGGGACGGTCAGTTTCTGCTGGTTACACCCAATTAGTTAAGGTTGGTTGTGAATTATCGCAGTCAGTTATTTACAAGGGATAGCTTCGCTGTTTAATTGATAATAGCCAGCGCTTTTGGATTCAAAGAGTTTTCGGTAGCCGATGCAGGTATCTGACTTGTTAGGCAAATATTACTTGTGATAGCTACTTTTCAACAAAAGATTATGGATGGCAAAGCACTGTCGGGCATATGAATATCCCGGAATGTCCGTTTAGTCGGTTGCCATATTCAGTTACGTTAAAATGCCAAAGACTGAATTCGCAAATTTTCGGTATAATCAACCCCTTTTAAGCTTGAAACAAATATTTCTTGCCGCATTTATAAGCAGCGTTGTTTGTTGATTCATTTTTAGGGAGTAACCTCATGCCGTTTTATGAATATCGCTGTGATGCCTGTAATCATAACTTTGAAGCGTTGCAAAAGATCAGTGATGATGCGTTGGTGGAATGTCCAGCATGTCATCAACCCAACTTGAAAAAGCTGATTTCAGCCGCGGGTTTTCGTCTTAAAGGCCAGGGCTGGTATGAAACAGATTTTAAATCGGGGTCAAAACGGAACCTCGCCGACAGTGGAACCTCAGACAGTTCATCTGCCGCAGCTCATACCTGTGGAACAGGATGCAGTCATTAAAAATTTAAATGCGTAAATATTTAATAGCAGGCCTGCTGGTCTGGATGCCGCTTGGGGTCACTTTTTTAGTGGTCCGGGCGATAGTTGGTTTTTTAGATAAAAGTCTGTTGCTGTTGCCGGACGCCTTTCAGCCCGATAGGCTGCTCGGCTTTCATATTCCCGGTTTGGGAGTATTACTGGCAGTGGCGCTGGTTTTAATCACCGGCATGATAATGGCTAACTTATTGGGGCGTCGATTAGTGGCGTTCTGGGAATCATTACTGGCAAGAATCCCGCTGGTCAGAACGCTTTATTCAGCGGTTAAGCAAATCATGGAAGCGGTGCTGGCAACGGATGCCAAATCGTTTCGAAAAGTATTATTGGTGGAATATCCACGCAAAGGTGTCTGGAGCTTAGCGTTTATGACATCGGATGATCTGGGTGAGGTGCAGGATAAAACCATTGCCAATGTCATCAGCGTGTTTATTCCGACCACACCAAATCCTACCTCGGGGTTTGTGTTGATGGTGCCGGAGTCTGATGTTATTGAATTGGATATGGCGGTAGAAGAGGGGTTGAAAATGATTATTTCGATGGGCGTGGTGGTGCCAAACTCACTAGCCTATCAAAAGAAACGTCAGGATCAGCAGCTCACTGAATAGAAAATTTCGGACACTTTTTATTTATATAAAAGGTGTAGTGTTAAACAGTATTTTTGGATGTTGGAATAATTATGCGTAGCCATTACTGCGGCGATGTAAACGAATCTTTGATTGAACAAACGGTAAAAGTTGCAGGCTGGATGCATCGTCGCCGGGATCATGGTGGGGTTATCTTTATTGATTTGCGTGATCGTGAAGGTCTGGTGCAAATCGTTTGTAATCCGGAAGATGCCGAAAGTTTTGCCGTGGCTGAAAAAGTACGCAGTGAATATGTGTTACAAATTGAAGGTGTGGTTAACCCCCGTCCTGCGGGCAGCGAAAATACCGATTTAAAAAGCGGTAAAATCGAAATCATCGCCAAGCGCGTGACTATTCTGAACAGTTCTGAAACTCCGCCATTCCCTTTGACGGAACAGGCTGAAGTTAATGAAGATATCCGGCTGCGTCATCGTTATATCGATTTACGTCGCCCGGAAATGCTGCAAAAGCTGCGCTTTCGTTCACAGATTATCCGTCAATTACGCCAGTATCTCGACAATCACGGCTTTATGGATATTGAAACACCTATCCTGACCAAAGCCACCCCGGAAGGCGCGCGCGACTATCTGGTCCCAAGTCGTACTCATCCAGGAGATTTCTTTGCATTGCCACAGTCTCCACAGTTATTTAAACAACTGTTGATGGTGGCTGGTATGGATCGCTATTATCAGGTTGTTCGTTGCTTCCGTGATGAAGATTTGCGTGCTGATCGCCAGCCGGAATTCACGCAATTGGATATTGAAACCTCTTTTGTTGAAGAAGAGGATTTAATGCAATTAATGGAAGAAATGATCCGCGATTTGTTTGCCAATGTATTAGAGCAACCGTTACCGAATCCTTTCCCAAGAATGACCTATGCGGATGCTATGGATCGTTATGGCAGTGATAAACCGGATCTGCGAATTCCATTAGAACTCGTTGATGTAAGTGATTTGATGCAGGGAGTTGATTTTAAAGTCTTCTCTGCACCAGCCAATGATGAAAATGGACGTGTGGCTGCTTTACGCGTTCCGGGTGGTAACTCTTTAAGCCGTAAAGAAATTGATGATTACACCAAATTTGTCAGCATTTACGGTGCAAAAGGTCTGGCTTACATTAAAGTGAATGATCTTGCTGCTGGCCGGGAAGGTTTGCAATCACCTATTCTGAAATTCCTACCCGATGATGTGGTTGATGCGATTCTGCAAAGAACGGCAGCTGAAACCGGTGATCTTGTTTTCTTTGGTGCCGATAAAGCTTCAGTTGTGAATGAATCTTTGGGTGCTTTACGTGTCAAAATTGGCCATGATTTAGATATGGTTGAACATGGCTGGCGCCCGTTATGGGTGGTTGAATTCCCGATGTTTGAATGGGATGACAAAACGCAACGCTGGTATGCCTTACATCATCCCTTCACTGCGCCACGTGAGTCAGATATTGATTTATTAAGCAACGATCCAGGCAAGTGCTTGTCCCGTGCGTATGACATGGTATTAAACGGTACTGAATTGGGCGGCGGTTCGATTCGTATTCATAAAACAGATGTGCAGCAGAAAGTATTTGAAATGCTGGGTATTCCTGCTGAAGAAGCGGAAGAGAAATTTGGCTTCCTGTTACAGGCATTGAAATATGGTTGTCCACCGCATGGCGGTTTGGCATTTGGTTTGGACCGTCTGGCGATGTTAATGACGGGCTCAGCATCGATTCGTGATGTAATGGCCTTTCCGAAAACACAATCAGCAGCTTGCCTGTTAACCAATGCACCAAGCCCGGTCAGTGATGAACAGCTTAAAGAATTGAATATTCGTCTGCGTAAAGTGCCAACAGCAGAAGTCTGAGCAAAAAAGCAATAGCGGATTTAAGAGGAAAGCGAAGTGGCTACAAAACTAGCAACAACGGCAATCCCGTTTGAACAATACTTCTCAATTGATGATGAGGCATGCGATCAACGTATAGCTGCCGCTAAACAGAAATTGGGTGATGATTTAGTTATTCTGGGGCATCACTACCAGCGTAATGAAGTTTTCAAACATGCGGATTTTTCAGGTGATTCGCTTAAACTGTCACGCAATGCTGCCGAATCAGACGCTCAGTACATCGTGTTTTGCGGCGTGCATTTTATGGCGGAAGTAGCGGACATTCTTTCCCGTCCTGATCAAATCGCGATTTTGCCCGATCTGGCTGCTGGTTGTTCTATGGCGGATATGGCGAATCGAGTAAATGTTGATCGCGCTTGGCAGGAAATGAGTGAAGTACTTAATCCAGATGAGATGATTACGCCAATCACTTACATCAATTCTGCTGCAGATCTGAAATCCTTCTGTGGTAAACATGGTGGCATTGTCTGTACGTCAACCAATGCCCCCCATGTTTTGGATTGGGCATTTGCTCAGCGCGAAAAAGTCCTGTTTTTCCCCGATCAACACCTTGGTCGTAATACCGGTTATAAAATGGGTATTCCACTCGAAGAAATGGTCGTTTGGGATTTTGATAAGCCTCTTGGCGGTTTGACGCCGGAAGCATTGAAAAAAGCCAAAATTATTTTGTGGAAAGGCTTTTGTTCTGTACATCAGATGTTCCAGCCACAACAAATTGATAACTTTCTGGAAAAATATCCGGAAACCAAAGTCATCTCTCATCCGGAGTGCAGTTTTGAAGTCTGTCAGAAGTCAGATTATGTCGGTTCCACTGAATATATAGTGAACACGATCGCCAACAGTGAACCTAACACGCGCTGGCTGGTGGGTACCGAATTGAATCTGGTGAACCGTTTACATGAACGTTTCCAGGACCAGGGTAAATCGGTGCATTTTATGTCGCCCACTGTCTGTATGTGTTCAACGATGTTCCGTGTTGATCCGCAGCATTTGTTATGGGTATTGGAAAACCTGGTGGAAGGTCATGTGGTGAATCAGGTGTCAGTGGATCCGGTGACTGCCAAAGAAGCCAAACTGGCGCTGGATCGGATGCTCGCCTTACCAATTTAATTCAGGAGTAGCGCGTTATGTCAGAGAGCAAACAAGCCTGTACACAGCGACGCTATGAAGTGAGCAAAAAAGATTTACCCATTAGTTGTCCCATGCCGGATATGCCGGCATGGAATGCCCATCCACGGGTATATCTTGAAATCAAAAGCCATGGTGAAGTGCTGTGTCCATACTGCGGCACGCTATTTGTATTGAAAAATTGATTGATGAAAAAACGTCTACAAGTCGCTGTCGCGATTATTGTTAATAATGATGAACAGGTTTTAATTGCACGCCGTCATGCGCATCAGCATCAAGGTGATC
Organism: Methylophaga sp. F7; assembly: GCF_056863975.1. Lineage (NCBI taxonomy): Bacteria > Pseudomonadati > Pseudomonadota > Gammaproteobacteria > Thiotrichales > Piscirickettsiaceae > Methylophaga > Methylophaga sp. F7. The sequence goes on from NZ_CM166511.1 coordinate 455,080, forward strand.
TGTGGGAATTTCCTGGCGGTAAGCGTGAAGCCAATGAAACCCGGTTAGAAGCTGTGCAACGGGAGATTTACGAAGAGGTGGGTTTACAGGTTGAGCAGGCTGAACCTTTAATGCAGATCGTTCATGACTATCCAGAATTGCAGGTTGAGCTTGATGTCTGGTTAGTGACCGAGTTTTCCGGTGACGCAACGGGCAAGGAAGGACAGCCATTAGTGTGGTGTCCATTAGCTGAATTATCGGTAAGGGAATTTCCCGCTGCAAATATGCAGATTATTGAGCGGTTAACTAATCTCTACCTTGTTTAGCAACTAGTGCTCGTTTACAGGCTGGCAGGTGGTTAATGCTGAGCAACAGCAATCGTTAATGAAATGAGTTGGGATCGTCTTCAGGATCAATAACCGGCTCTCCAGGTATGCGGTGATTTCCCGCTGCCCATTCACCCAAGTCAATTAATTTACAGCGCTCACAGCAGAACGGCTTCCATTTGTTGTCATCAATCCATTCAACTTTACGTCCACATTGGGGACAATTTACTTTCAATACCATAATTACATCGTGCAACAGCTAAGCTGAAAATCCGCATCATCATTAATTTGTTGGGGGCGTTGATTAATATCAAACGTCATAAACCGCACCGTGAAACGATGTTTGCCACCACTTATTTCCGGGTAATAAGGCGTGCTTGACGGAATACGAACCCGAATTAACTGGGTTGGCAGATTACTGTCCAGGCTGCGTTGATAAAATCCCTTCTCTGCTTGAGCACCGCTGAAACCGGCACTGCCACGAATCAGTTGCAGCGAAATATTAATCGCTCCGCGTACTGCTACAAACTGTTCCAGCCAGTAATTTAATTGTTGCTGGCGTTGTTCAACAGAGGAATGTTGTAACCAGTAATGGTAGGCAGGTAAATCAAAATCACAGGTGCCGCCGGCAATGCTGGATCGCTGACGGATGCTGTAAAGAAATTCATTTTCTTTTAAAACCTGACCAATGGACGTTTTACGAATCTGCAAGGCATCGAGTGTCTGGTCCAACTCTGCAAGTAATGCATCCAATGTGTCTTTATCAACACCGGGCGAGTTTTCCAACGCTGACAAATTGGTAATCAGCCGTTCAACTTCCTTGGTCACTTCAGACTTCATATCGCCACGCTCAAATACCTGCAACATACTCAACATGGCATCAATGGCTTCACGATGACTCATTTCATCATCATGCTGAATGGCATAATCCACGCGCGCCAACAGAAATTCCAATCTCAGGAATGTTCTTATGCGTTCATTCAGTGGTTGTTCGTATGTGATAACGTCGGACATAGTGTGTTTTTATCATTTACATAAGGTCAGCTTGATGACCAGGATTAATTTTGCGTCGTCTCTGCCAGCTGACAATATAACGCATGCAGTTGAGTAACCTGAAATTTCAATTTTTCAATTCCATCACTATTGTCGATGATATCGTGAGCACATTGCAATCGCTGTTCGCGGTTTGATTGAGCCGCAAGATGTTGAGCAGCTTCTTCAATGGTTAGATTGTCTCGGATTTGCAGACGGGTTAGTTGAGTTTGGTAATCCACATCAACGACCAAAATACGATCCACGCACGACTGCATCTTGGCTTCAACTAACAACGGTACACTCAGAATACAGTAACGGCCTTTGGCATTTGCTGCCTGTTGTAACAGTTGTTGGCGAATTGCTGGATGCAGGATCTGTTCAAGCGTTTTTTTGGCTGCAGCATCCGAGAACAGCATCTTACGTAATGCTGGTCGGTTTAACTGACCACCTGCAAGTACGTAATGATTGCCAAACTGCTCAACAATTTTCTGGTATTGGGTTGTACCAGGCTGGCTCAGTTCGCGGGCAATAATATCGGCATCAATAACGGTAACGCCCAGATCTGCAAATAATGTTGAGACAGTTGATTTGCCTGATGCAATGCCGCCGGTTAGGCCAACCCGAAACACCATCTCAGCTTAATCCGCTCCAATTCAGATATGCGGTACCCAGAGTGTCGCCCCATATCAGCGCCAACCAGCCGGCTGCTGCCAGATAAGGACCAAATGGAATAGGAATATCCCGATGCTGTTGTTTTAACAAAATCAGGCTGATGCCAACCACTGCACCGACTAAAGAGGATAATAAAATAATCATGGGCAACGCCTGCCAACCCATCCAGGCTCCCAAGGCTGCCAGCAGCTTAAAATCGCCATAGCCCATGCCTTCCTTACCTGTGACCAAACGAAAGGCGTGATACACCAGCCAAAGCGCCAGATAACCGGCAATGGCACCAATAACGGCAGAGCTAATATCGGTATAGGTAGCAAACAGGTTAAAGCTGAGACCTAACCACAATAAGGGTAAAGTAATGCTGTCTGGCAACAGTTGATGATCAACATCGATAAAGGTCAAAGCGAGCAGAGCCCAACTAAACAGTAATGCACCTACTACGGCAATGCTGAAACCAAAGTGCCATGCCACCACCGCAGAGATCACTGCAGTGAATAATTCGATCAGCGGATAGCGTTTGGATATTGACGCTTTGCATTCCTTGCAACGACCTTTCAGAGCGAGATAACTGATTACCGGAATATTTTCCAATGCAGTAATCGCATGACCGCAATGCGGACAGCGAGAACGCGGTTTGCTTAACGTAAGTTCATCTGTCTCAGGTTCAGATGTTCCAATCAATTCATGGCACTGTTGGGCCCACTCACGCTGCATCATCAGCGGCAGTCGGTGAATGACTACATTGAGAAAGCTGCCGACCAGTAATCCCAGAATGAAAATACTGGCAATAAAAAAATGCTGGAGGTTTCCAGCAGATAAATTAGCGACATAGGATTAAACGACAGCGCCGAGTTTGAAAATCGGCAAGTACATGGCAATAACCAGTGTACCGATCAATACACCCAGGAAGGCCATGATAAACGGTTCCATCAACGCGGTCATATTATCAACAGCATCATCGACTTCACGTTCGAAAAAATCTGCGACTTTCGCCAGCATCGCATCCAAAGAACCCGATTCTTCACCGATGGAAACCATCTGAATCACCATATTGGGAAACAGCTCGGTATCGGTCATGGCTTTATTTAATTGGGTACCGGTTGAGACATCATCACGCATTTCCAAAGTGGCTTCGTTATAGACGATATTACCCGTGGCACCTGCTACCGAGGTCATCGCTTCCACCATTGGCACACCGGCTTTGAACATAACTGAAAATGTGCGAGCAAAACGGGCAATTGCACCTTTTGTTAATACATCACCAATAACCGGCAGTTTTAATAACATACGATCCATAAAATGCTGAACCTTGCGAGAGCGGCGTCGTGCTGCCATAAAGCCCATCACCGAGCCAATAATGCTGCCGAAAATTAACCACCAGTAATCCTGAAATACCTGGGAAATGCTGATGACCAGTTTAGTAAGGCCAGGCAGGTCCGCACCAAACCCGGTAAACAAAGCCTGGAACTGTGGGATAACAAAGATCATCAAAATCGCCGTCACGATAAAAGCCACCACCATAATGGCAGTTGGATAAACCAGCGCTTTTTTAATCTTCGATTTCAGTGCTTCAGTCTTTTCCTGATATGTCGCGATCTCGTGCAATAAGGCTTCCAGCGTACCGGATTGTTCACCGGCGTTGATAAGACTGATATACAGATCATCAAAATATAATGGGAATTTCGCTAATGACTCCGCCAGACTGGTGCCTGATTCAACATCGGCTTTAATCGCCAGAATCATTTCCTGCATACTGGCATTTTCATGGCCTTCGCCAATAATTTGCAGTGATTGCATCATCGGCACACCCGAAGACATCATGGTGGCCAGCATTCTGCTGAAGATGGCTATGTGAGCCGGTTTGATTTTGGGTTTGCGTGGAGCAAATAAATCCTTGGGTTTACGACGTACTTTGTCCGGCATAATACCTTGACGACGTAAATCTGCGCGAACGGCCTGAATACTTTCACCGGCCTGTTCACCTTTAACCTTGCGGCCGGCTTTATTTGTTCCTTGCCAGATAAACAGGGTCGGTAATTCGGCTTTTTTAGGTTTAAGTTTAGCTTTAGCTGCTGTGGCCACGGTTTATTCCTTAATGACGCGGTTAATCTCTTCCAAGCTGGTTAATCCGGCCATGACTTTTTTCAAACCGGAAGCCCGTAAATCTGCAATACCCTCAGCTTTTGCCTGATCCGCCAGTTGCATGGAGTTACCGCCTTCCATAATCATTCTTCCCATTGCATCCGAGACTGGCATTACCTGATATATACCAACACGACCTTTATACCCCTCGGTGCATTGATCGCAACCTACAGCACGGTAAACTTTGAAATCTGTCGCAATTTGCTCCGGTGTGTAACCTTCTTCGATCAGCGTTTCTTTTGGTAACGGTTCCACAGTTTTACAATGCTGACATAGGCGACGCGCCAGACGCTGGGCAATAATCAACGTTACTGCAGAAGCAATGTTAAATGCCGGTACACCCATATTGGCGAGGCGGGTCAAAGTTTGTGGAGCGTCATTGGTATGTAGCGTTGAAAACACCATATGACCAGTCTGCGCAGCTTTAATGGCAATTTCAGCGGTTTCCAGATCGCGGATCTCACCCACCATGATTACGTCAGGATCCTGACGTAAGAAGGCTCTTAAACATTCAGTAAACCCCAGCCCGATCTGCGGATGTACATTGACCTGATTGATACCTGGCAGATTTATCTCTGCAGGGTCTTCTGCTGTAGAGATATTTCGATCGTCAGTGTTGAGAATATTTAAAGCGGTATACAAGGAAACGGTTTTACCACTACCTGTTGGACCGGTGACTAGCACCATGCCATAGGGTTTATGCATGGTCTCAAGAAAGATTTTTTTCTGATCTTCCTCATAACCCAATGCATCAATACCTAGTTGGGCGCTAGTAGGATCCAGAATACGCAGTACGATTTTTTCGCCGAACAGGGTCGGGCAGGTGCTGACACGAAAATCGATGGCTTTCGATTTGGAAATTTTCAATCGCATCCGGCCATCTTGGGGTACCCGACGTTCAGCAATATTCATTCTAGACAGGACTTTCAGCCGTGCAGCAATGCGTCCGCCAAGCACTACGGGTGCCGTTTTGGTTTCATGGAGAATGCCATCAATACGCACCCGAACACGGTATTTTTTCTCGTAGGGTTCAAAGTGAATATCCGAGGCACCGGCTTTGATCGCCTGAGTCAGAATACCGTTGATAAATCTGACAACAGGAGTGTCATCGATATTTTTTTCAGTGAGTTCAGCGCCACGATCAGCATCATCATCCGGACCCAGATCAATATCATCTAGCTCAGCATCATCAAAATCATCCAGAACCTGGTTTTTGTTATCCAGTGCTTTTTCAATGGTAACGGATAATTTCTGTTCATCGACCAGAACAGGGTAAGTATTCAGTGCGGTGTTGAACTGGAATTCGTCCAGGGCCTGAAGATTGGTAGGATCGGACACGGCCACATAAAGACGTTTACCACGTTGAAACAATGGTAGGGCATTATGCTGACGGATGAGTTTTTCCTGGAACAGGCTGGTAGGCGCAAGTTCCATATTCATACTGTCCAGGTCAAATAAAGGAACGCCAAATTCCTGAGAGGCAATGGCACCGATAACATCACTATCAAGCAGTTTGTTATTGACCAGATAGGTCACAAAGGATTGTGAAGCCTGTTTAGCCGTAACCTGAGCAGTTTGTGCCTGCTCCTCACTCAGCAACCCTTCACTTACAAGTCGTCTTGCAAGACCGCTTAGTCTGATTGGTGCTGTCATATTTGCCATTACAGGACGCTATTCCTTAATATAAAGCTAATTTTAAATGCACTTATAATATGTAAGTTAAATAATAAATTCTAGTTTCCAATGTGGGTCAGTTGCCAGTATTCCTGTGTATACTGCCTGCCTTTACAGCATCGGGGAAGACATCATGCGAAAAATTTCTGGCTGGAAAACTCTGGCGATCATCCTGTGTACCATAGGAATACTGACCTCATGCGGCCTGAAGGGTGATTTATACCTGCCTGAAGGAAACGCTAATACTGTGAAGGTTGCCTAAAAAATGCAGGATTATTTCACTCAAAAACATGGAGAGTTGCATGCCGAGCAGCAATCTTTAATTGATTTGGCGGCGCAATTTGGCACTCCTACTTATGTGTATTCCAGAGCTGCACTCGAACAGCATTGGAAAGCCTTTGATGATGCATTCAGTGCTTATCCGCATTTGGTCTGTTATGCGGTCAAAGCTAACTCTAATCTGGCGGTCCTGAATGTGCTTGCCAGACTGGGATCAGGGTTTGATATTGTGTCTGCCGGTGAATTGGCTCGTGTCATAGCAGCAGGTGGTCAAGCGGAGAAAACAGTGTTTTCCGGTGTTGGTAAAACCGCTGAAGAAATTGGTTATGCTTTGAAAACCGGTATTCGCTGTTTTAATGTGGAATCGATCCCTGAGTTGCAACGTATCAGTGATGTGGCCGTCAGTCTTGAAAAAACGGCTCCGATTTCCATTCGTGTCAATCCGGATGTCGATGCGCAAACCCATCCATATATTTCCACTGGCCTGAAAGAAAACAAATTTGGCATTGCCATTGATGATGCGCTGGCGGTGTATCAGCAGGCAGCTTCTTTGCCGAATCTGCAAGTGATTGGTGTGGATTGCCATATTGGCTCCCAACTGACCTCTGTTTCCCCCTTCGTTGATGCTCTGGAACGTGTGCTGGCGTTGATTGATGCGTTGGCTGAGCAGGGCATTCAAATAAAACATCTCGATATCGGCGGCGGACTGGGGATTTGTTATCGCGATGAAAAACCGCCAACTCCAGCTGAATATGCCAAAGCAATGCAGGCTTTATTAAAAGATCGTGATCTGGAAATCATGTTGGAACCCGGTCGGGCGATTGCTGGTAATGCCGGTGTGTTGCTGACGAAAGTGGAATATATCAAAGCCACAGAAGCCAAAAACTTCGCTATTGTCGATGCGGCGATGAATGATTTATTACGCCCAGCATTGTATCAATCATGGATGGCGATTGAAGCCGTCAAACCCCGTCAGGATGAAGCTGAACAGGACTTTGATATTGTCGGTCCGGTCTGTGAAACCGGTGACTTTTTAGGCAAGGATCGCAGTCTGGCGATACAAAGCGGAGATTTACTGGCGATTCGCTCCGCTGGGGCGTATGGTTTTACCATGAGTTCCAATTACAACTCGCGTCCGCGGGCCGCTGAAATTATGGTCGATGGAACAAATATGCATGTGGCGCGTCAACGCGAGTCGGTTGAAAGCCTCTATGCAGGTGAGCAGGTATTGCAGGATTAATCCTATGTTGAAATTCAGCAAAATGCATGGCCTTGGTAATGATTTTGTGGTGATTGATGCCATCAATCAGTCTGTGCAGCTGACTGCAAAGCAAATCCGTTTTATGGCGGATCGACATTTCGGTATTGGCTGCGATCAACTGTTGCTGGTGGAAAAAAGTGATCTGAAAGATGTCGATTTTCGTTATCGGATTTTTAACGCTGATGGCGGCGAAGTATCTCAATGCGGTAATGGCGCACGTTGTTTTGCCAGATATGTACGTGATAATGGCCTCACCACAAAGGATTCCATTGCAGTTGAAACGGCTTCCGGGGTGATTTATCCCACCTTGCAGGCAGACGGTCAGGTCTGTGTTGATATGGGAAAACCCCGCTTCTCGCCAGAACAAGTCCCATTTAACGTAGTTGAGCAGAGTAATACCTATATGCTGGTGGTCGAACCAGGACGTCAGGTGGAAATTGCTGCATTATCAATGGGCAATCCCCATGCGGTTTTATTGGTCGATGATGTGACCACCGCGCCTGTCGGCGAATTGGGACCTAAAATTGAAAACCATCAGCAGTTTCCGGAACGGGTCAATGTCGGCTTTATGCAGCTGGTAGATCACGAGCATATTAAATTGCGGGTGTATGAACGTGGCTCTGCTGAGACCACGGCTTGTGGAACCGGGGCCTGTGCGGCAGTAGTCAGTGGAATTCGTCGCGGGATACTTGGACGTCAGGTCAGTGTTTTACTGCCGGGCGGCACATTAGAAATCAGCTGGCCGGATGAAAATGCTTCCGTATGGATGACCGGACCAGCACAACATGTATTTGATGGAGAAATTGCGTGGGCAACACTCAACAATCTGTAAGCGCTGAACAGGTCAGTGAATTTTTACGTCAGCACACAGATTTTTTAATCGATCAGCCGGATTTATTGTCCGAACTGGAATTCGACAACACACCTGAAGGCACCATTTCGCTGGCACAGCGCCAACGTCAGCAATTACGCCAGAAAAATCAGCATCTGCACGAACAGCTGCATGCATTAATCGATAATGCACATAGCAATGCTGCATTGCAGCAGCGAGTCCATCAACTCTGTCTGCGATTGATGGACTGTCAGGACATGCACAATCTGCTGGCAACGTTGATGCAACAATTACAGCAAGAATTCTCAGCTGACGGAGTGTCGTTAAGACTGTTTTACAGTGGCGATCAAAAACCGAAATTACCTACGGTCGAAGGCAATATCGTCGAAATGCATGCTGATGACAGCCAACTGAAAGCATTTGATCACATTCTGGGCAAGCAACAACCCGTTTGTGGTCGACTGACCAAGGCGCAGAAACAGTTACTGTTTGGTGATAAAGCCGATGAAGTACATTCGGTGGCCTGTTTACCATTAGGACATGAGCCCTGTGCCGGTTTGCTGGCGATTGCCAGCAGTGATGCCAACCGCTTCCATGCTGATATGGGCACTGAATATCTGAGCTTTCTAGGGGAAGTATTTATGCGTCTGCTGCGTCGTTTCTGCCACGGCCAGAATGACAGCTGAGCTGCAAACCCCTCTGCAGGAGTTTCTGCAGTATCTGGAGCAACAGCGCCGGGTTTCGCCGCATACCGTTCTCAATTATCAGCGCGACTGTCAGCAGTTAGTTGACTACTGTGAGCAGCAATCATTTACCGATTGGCAGCAACTTAAACCGGCAGATATTCGTCTGTTTATTGCCCGCCTGCATCGAAAAGGTTTAGGTGCACGCAGTATTCACCGTTTACTGTCAGCCATTCGAAGCTTTTATCGCTATCTGCTCAAAGAAGGCTTGGTCGATCATAATCCTGCCCAATCAGTACAGGCCCCCAAAGCTGAAAAGCGGTTACCAAAAACCCTTGATGTCGATCAAATGAATTCGCTACTCGACAGCACACCGGCTGACACTTTTGTCGCCTGCCGGGATCGAGCGATTATGGAATTATTCTATTCCTCTGGCCTGCGGCTGGCAGAGCTGGCGGCATTGGATTTACGTGATGTCGATTTCGGCCAGCAACTGGTGCATGTTATCGCCGGTAAAGGTAATAAAGGAAGAATTCTTCCGATTGGCCGTACCGCGATTGAGGCGCTGAAAGTCTGGCTCGATAAACGTGATCAGAATGGCCTGTTTCAACAACAGGCCTTATTCACCACCCAGCAGGGCAAGCGCCTTGGCGTGCGTTCTATTCAGCAACGCCTGGCTTTCTGGGGCAAAAAACACGGTATCTCCGAGCATGTGCATCCGCATCGGCTACGTCATGCATTTGCCTCGCATATGCTTGAATCCAGCAGTGATTTGCGGGCCGTGCAGGAGTTGCTAGGGCATTCGGATATCAGCACTACGCAGGTTTATACTCATCTGGATTTTCAACACCTGGCAAAGGTTTATGATGCCGCGCATCCTCGGGCTAAAAAGCGTTCTTAGGATATTAACCACAGAGGCACAGAGGGCACGGAGTTGTAAAAACTGTTTATCCGCAGATTACGCAGATGGACGCAGATTTTTAGATAGAAATTAAGACGAGATTTAGAAAAAGGTACAGATCTTAACGGTTCTCCGAAATCCCCTTTTGTGTTGCCGGAAAAAATGGTTATCGCAGGATCAGAAATCGGAATGTTTGAGCGAAGCGAGTTTTTCGATTTCCCTGTGATGGCCATTTTTTTCGGAGAGCCGCAGGCCAGCACAAGGGGTGCCTTTTCTTTTGGTTCGTTTTCTTTGGGCAAACAAAGAAAATGAACTCGCCCTTAGGCGAAATTATGCTTTAGGTTCATTTTCCCTATTTAAGTTGATCTTTCGCTCACGCGAGTCAGGGGCTTGCGTGCCCAAGCCCCTAACAACCCAAGGGCACCCCATGTGCTGGCCTGCGGCTTCACTGCGTTGCTCGGTTTATCTGGGGATTGGTCAAAACTCGCTGCGCTCACAAATTTGTCTGGAACAAATTTGGACGCCGAAGGCGCCCGAAGGGTGAGTGGCATGGATGCCACGAATCAGACACTGACCAATCCTTATCCAGATAAACCTGCGCTACTCGTCAGCACAAAAGGGGATTTAGGGGGTAACATTTGAGCTCGGTGGTTGATTACCCCGTTAGTGTGCCTGTTCCCAATTATCCCCAACCCCAATACCCACTTCTAACGGCACAGCCAGTTCTGCAGCTTTGATCATAAATTGCTCAATTTCAGTTTTCGCCAAATCAAGCTGATCTTCGGGCACTTCAAATACCAATTCATCATGTACCTGCATAATCATACGTATGCCAGTATCGGCTTCAAGCAGCCAGTCATGAATCGAAATCATTGCGCGTTTGATAATGTCCGCGGCGCTGCCTTGCATCGGGGCATTAATCGCGGTGCGTTCAGCGTACTGGCGACGTAGACCGTTGCTGGAGTTGATTTCCGGCAGGTATAAACGTCGGCCGAAAATAGTTTCGACGTAACCATCTTTTTTGGCCTGTTCGCGGGTATTGTCCATGTATTTTCTGACGCCGGGATAGCGTTCGAAATAGGTTTCCATGTATTTGGCGGCTTGATGACGTTCGATGCCGAGTTGTTTGGAAAGTCCGTGGGCGGACATGCCATAAATCAAACCAAAGTTGATGGCTTTGGCACTGCGGCGTTGATCGCCGGTGACGTTTTCTGGCTCTACGCCAAAGATTTCAGAAGCGGTATGGCGATGAATATCTTCACCTTCGGCAAACGCAGTCAACAGGCTTTTATCACCGGATAGATGCGCCATGATGCGTAGTTCAATTTGTGAATAATCGGCTGCCAGGATCTTGGCCCCTTTTCCTGCGACAAAGGCTTCACGAATCTTGCGTCCGGTTTCAGTACGGATCGGAATATTCTGCAAATTCGGATCGGAAGACGATAACCGGCCGGTGGCAGTGACCGCCTGATGATAGGAGGTGTGCACACGTCCGGTTTGTTGATTGACCTGCTGTGGCAGTTTGTCGGTGTAGGTGGATTTCAGCTTACTTAAGCTGCGATATTGCATAATGATTTGCGGCAGTTCATAGCCATCATCTGCCAGTTCCTGCAGTACATTTTCTGCAGTTGATGGCTGGCCTTTAGGTGTTTTTTTGCGAACCGGCAATTGTTGCTGGTCGTAAAGAATTTCCTGTAGCTGCTTTGGTGAACCCAGATTGAATTTGGTCCCGGCAGATTCATGAGCTTGTTTTTCCAGCCGGTCAATATCATGCGCTAATGCGTCGCTTTGCTGCTGCAGCATAAAGATATCGATATGCACGCCATTGCGTTCCAGCGTGTTCAGCACCGGCAGCAACGGCATTTCCAATTCACGATAAACCGTTTCTAAAGAGGGGATCGCCTGAATTTTTGGCCATAGAATATGATGTAACTGCAATGTGATATCGGCATCTTCACAAGCATAAGGCGAGGCTTCTTCCAAGCCTATTTCATTGAAGGTCAGTTGCTTTTTGCCTTTACCGGCAATGTCTTCAAAATGAATGGTGCTGCGATTCAGATATTTTTCGGCCAGCGAATCCATATCATGGCGGGTTGCCGTGCTATCCAGCACATACGATTGCAACATGGTGTCATGGGCAATGCCCTGCAAATCAATGCCATGATTCAGCAGAATATGCCGATCGTATTTCAGGTTCTGACCGACTTTCAGGGCCTTGGGATCTTCCAGTAATGGTTTCATCAGAGCCAGCGTGGCATCAAAATCCAGCTGATCCGGTGCGCCCGGATAATCATGCGCCAGCGGCAGATAAGCAGCTTCACCCGCTTTAATGGCAAATGACATACCAACAATCCGAGCCTGTAGATAATTGAGGCTGGTGGTTTCGGTATCAAAGGCAAACAGTTCAGCTTTTTTGAGTTTATCCATCCAGCTATCCAGCTGCTGCTGAGTCAAGATGGTTTCGTAATGGGTTTCATTGCTGGTGGCTGGTTCATCCGTTTTTGTTGAAGCCGCAGCAGCAGGCGCAGAATCTAATTCCTGTAGCCAGCTTTTGAATTCGTACCGACGATAAAGCTCTGCCAGTTTTTGATTATCCGCCGCCTGCATATCCAGCGTTTCCGGGGTGAAGTCCAGCTCGACATCCATCTTGATGGTCGCCAGCTGATAGGAGAGTGGTAAGTCATCTATCGCTGCTCGAAGCTTCTCACCCAGCTTGCCTTTTACTTCATCAGCATGTTCGATAACGCCCTGTAAACTGCCATATTGTTGCAGCAGTTTAGTTGCAGTTTTGGGACCGACACTATCAACGCCAGGGATGTTATCCACTTTGTCACCCATCAGCGCCAGATAATCGACAATTTGCTGCGGGGTCAGACCAAATTTTTCCTGCACCGCGGCAATATCGGTTTTAGTGTTATTCATGGTGTTGACCAGCGTGACATGCTCGCTGACCAGCTGCGCCATATCTTTGTCGCCGGTAGAAATCACGGTTTCAATTCCGGCTGCAGTGGCCTGTTTGGCCAGTGTGCCAATCACATCATCGGCTTCAACGTTATCAATGCAGAGCAGCGGCAAGCCCATGGCTTTAACAATTTCATGGATTGGCGCAATCTGTTCGCGTAAATCGTCCGGCATTGGCGGGCGGGTGGCTTTATACTCGGCATACAGATCATTACGGAAGGTTTTGCCCTTGGCATCAAATACCACGGCCATATGTTCAGGTTGATAGTCACGGATCAATTTACGCAGCATATTAATGACGCCATAAATGGTGCCAGTGGATTCGCCATCGCTGTTGGTCAGTGGCGGCATCGCATGATAAGCGCGATACAGGTAGGAAGAGCCATCAACAAGTATAAGTGGTGCAGTTTGAGTCATAGTTCACAAGGCCTGAAATTAGTGGCAAACAGATTGCTTTTATCATCGTAGCGGAAATGCTATCTTTATCGGAAATTAGTGGAGCCAAGTCATGTTAAAACCGTTCGCCATTGTATGCGCAATCAGCGCAATGTTCACAGGAAGTGCCTGGGCTGGGGCTGCGGGTCCTGATTTATCTGAACCGCCTGTTGTGCCGCCTACGTTACAGGATGGCGAAAGCATTGAACCTGAAATCACCATTATCCAGGAAGAAGATCGCACCATTGAAGAGTACCGCGTCAACGGTCAACTTTACATGATCAAAATCACCCCGGATATCGGCCCATCCTACTACCTGATGGATACTGATGGCGATGGTTCACTTGAAACCCAAAAACATAACCTTGCCAATCCCGAAGTGCCGAACTGGATCCTGTTGGAATGGTAACAAAAACTCCCGTTAACTGAGATTTTCATGTCTGTTTATACCGAAGTCGGGCGCGATGACTTAATGGCGTTCCTCGGCGACTATGCCGTTGGTAATCTGATTGATTATCAGGGCATTTCTGCTGGAATCGAAAATACTAATTATTTTGTGACCACTGACCAGGGCGAGTTTGTGCTTACTCTGTTCGAACAGCATGAGTTTGCCGAATTGGATTATTTCCTGGAAGTCATGACGTTTTTCTTCAAACATGGCATTCCCTCTGCGCATCCCGCTGAAGATAAACAGGGGAATTACCTCAAGTCCTTATGCGGTCGTCCAGCGGCGCTTGTTATGCGTCTGGCGGGACATACAGTTGATGAACTTGCCACACTGGGCCAATGCGAAGCCATCGGCGATATGCTGGCGCAAATGCATCTGGTGGGGCAGAAGTTTAAACACCGCCGGGCAACGCAACGCGGGGCCGACTGGCGCGAATCCATGGCTGAAACCTTGTTACCACATATGTCTGACGAGCAGGCCGACATGCTCAAAGCCGAACTGGATTTTCAGCAACATTACAGTGATTTGGATTTACCGTGGGGTGTCACACATTCCGATTTATTCCGTGACAACGCCTTGTTCGTCGACAATGAACTGCAGGGCATTATTGATTTTTACTATGCCTGCGATGAATTTTTGATTTATGACCTGGCCGTAGTGGTCAATGACTGGTGTGTTAACGAACAAGGCTTGATTGATAACGAGCGTTACCAGAGGTTGATGAACGCTTATCTGCAACGTCGTCAACTTAATGAGGCCGAACAGTCCAACTGGAATCTGGTGTGCCGTGCTGCGGCATTACGTTTCTGGCTTTCGCGTTTGCAGGATCAGCTTTTCCCACGTGAAGGTGAAATGACGCAGATTAAAAATCCTGATGCATTTCTGAACATCCTGCAGCAGCATCGTCATAAGCCATTGTCTTTAAATACTTTGCAAAACGCTTGATGTTATTTCATCAGGCGTTTTTCCGTATATGAAAGTATTAATCATCAAGCTCACCTCGATGGGCGATTTAATGCATGCGTTACCGGCGCTGAGCGATGCGGTAAAAGCCTTTCCCGGCATTGAGTTTGACTGGGTTGTGGATGAAGCCTTTGCCGAAGTGCCTAAATGGCATCCCAATGTTCGTAAAGTGATTACTACATCGCATAGACGCTGGAAGAAATCCGCCTGGCAAACCCTGACCGGTGGTGAATTACGCCAGTTTTATCGTGAACTTAATCTCGATGATTACGATGCAGTTGTTGATATGCAGAATAATCTGAAAAGTGCGCTGGTCAGTAAGTTACGGCGTGGCCCTGTATATGGTCTGGATAAACAATCCTGTCGTGAACGCCCGGCTCATATGGCTTATCAATATCCGATAACGGTCAATCCACAGCAACATGCCGTGGATCGGATGCGGCAGATCCTGTCACAGGCGCTGGATTATTCACTCCCCAAAACACCTGCTAAATATGCGGCGAATTTCAGTAAATATCCGTTACCGGAACTTGAGTTTGCCTTACCTGATCGTTATTTGATGTTTGTACATAATGCCAGCTGGCTGACCAAGCTCTGGCCGATTAATTTCTGGCAACAACTGGTGTTTCAGGCGCGAGCTGAAGGCTACGCGGTGCTTTTGCCTTGCGGCAATAATGAAGAATATCTGCGTGCTCAGCAGATCGCCTCAGTCGATCCAATGGCATTTGCGTTACCGCGATTAGGCCTGAACGATATCGCGGCAATAATGCACCACGCGGCAGGTGCCGTATGCAGTGATACCGGATTAGCTCACCTTGCAGCCGTAGCCGGAACACCAGCATTAACCTTATACGGTGCGACAGACACAGCGTTGATTGGCACTTATGGCAAACATCAGCAGCATCTGGTCAGCGAATTTAACTGCGCCCCATGCTATAAACGCAAATGTCCATTACCCGCCTCACGCAATGGCGAACCTGTCTGCATGACTGAAATGACGCCAGAAATGGTTTGGCATGGACTGCAACCGCTTTTAGCCGCACAATAACCGCTTTCTCAAATCAATAAATCAAACGTTATGAAAAATGCATTCCCGGATTTTCGGCAGGCCAATGTCGTCGTAATAGGCGATTTGATGCTGGATCGCTTCTATTTCGGCAAAACCAAACGCATCTCACCTGAAGCGCCGGTGCCGGTAGTGAACGTTGAACGATTGGAAGATATTCCGGGTGGTGCCGCCAATGTTGCGATGAATATTGCTTCCCTTGGGGCCAAATGCAGTTTGTCCGGCATTACCGGTCAGGACGAAGCCGCGCAGGTGTTACAACAGCGACTGGGGTCTGTCAGCATTGAATGTGCTTTTCATCAAACGGCCAACCATCCTACCATCATTAAATCCCGCATTATCAGTGCGCATCAGCAACTGTTAAGGATGGATTTTGAAAGCCGCTTTACCGCGGAAAGCGCAGTTGGGATGACTGAAAAAGTCACCTCATTACTGGTCAACGGTGGTGTGATGGTTTTGTCGGATTACGACAAGGGCACGCTGCATGATCCACAACAGTGGATTAAGCTGGCCAAAGCCAATTCCATGACCGTGCTGGTCGATCCAAAAGGTAATGATTTCAGTAAATACCGTGGCGCGGATTTAATCACGCCTAATCTCACCGAATTTGAAACGGTGGCGGGCGAAATTCAGTCAGAAGCTGACTTGATCGAAAAAGCCAAAAAACTGATTGCTGACTACGATATTAAGGCCGTATTGATCACCCGCAGTGAACAGGGCATGTCGCTGATCACTAATGACAATGCCGAGTTCCATTTACCGGCCATTGCCAAAGAGGTCGCAGATGTCACCGGAGCTGGGGATACTGTGATTGCCACACTGGCAGCCGCACTGGCAGCTGGACAATCGTTGCAACAAGCCGTGACTTTAGCTAATGTCGCCGCCAGTATTGTGGTCAGCAAACTGGGTACCTCGACTGTCAGCGAACCTGAATTGTTTGCCGAATACCAACGCCATCAGGGCACCCATCAAAGCGATCATTCCTTTGCCGGGGCAGTGACAGTCGAGCAATTAAAAATCGCCGTTGATCAAGCCAAAAAACGTGGCGAGAAAATCGTCTTTACCAATGGCTGTTTCGATATTCTGCATGCCGGTCATGTCAGTTATCTGCATCAGGCGCGTGCTCAGGGCGATAGATTAATTGTCGCCATTAACAGTGATGAATCGGTCACCAAACTCAAAGGCAAAGGCCGTCCGATTAACACCGCCGATCGCCGTCAGATTGTACTGGCAGGCCTGGCGGATGTGGATTGGGTCACCGTCTTTGAAGGTGATACCCCAGAAGATCTGCTCAGAGCAATCCAGCCGGATATCCTGGTTAAAGGTGGCGACTATGATAAAAAAGGCGTGGTTGGCTGGGAGATCGTCGAAGGTTACGGTGGCGAAGTCAGAGTCATGGGCTTAACCGAAAACTGCTCCACCACGGCCATCGTGAATAAGATTCATCAGGATAGATAAACAATATTTATCCGCAGATTACGCAGATGGACGCAGATTATTCATTTAGATAAATAAACCACAGAGACACAGGGGGCACAGAGAAAGATTGGATTTTTGTGTTAATAATCCGCCCATAAATACATGCTCGCTTTTTTATTGAGCACCTGTAATTCAAATTATTTTGAACAGGCCGTTGCAGCAAATCCATAACAGACGTGAAGGGGAAGCAAGTGCTCCTCCCTTGGATGGCAATAGCGTGCAAATGGTGCTGACTGCCAATTGATAAGTCTTTTTTCTCTTTCAGTTTCAGTCAGCTTTTCATCACAACAAGTTTCAAGTAACCAATCCTCAAATGACTCGTTCATGGTTTTTGCTTCATCCGTCACAGGCGTGAAAAAAGCCCGCATATTGTGAAAGGAAAACCCGGAACCGATCAACAGCAACGATTGATCACCCAACGTTTGTAGAGCCTGTCCCATCCTGATATGCAGCTCCGGGTCGAGACTGTTGACCAAAGACAATTGAACGCAGGGGATATTCGCTTCCGGATACATGATTTTTAACGGTACAAACAAACCGTGATCAAAACCCCGGCTATCATCAAGTTTTGCTTCAATACCAGCATTCCTCAACGCTTCAGCCATTAACTGCGATAACGCCGGGTTCCCCGGACAGGGATATTCAATCTCATACGACTCTTTGGGAAACCCGTTGTAATCATAGATAAGCGAAGAATTTACACCAGAAGTAATGGTCGGAGAATTTTGCTCCCAATGAGCGCTAACAACGATGATGGCAGATGGGCGTTCTATGGATGCCGCGATATTTTTCAAGCAGCTAACCATCTCCTCATGACTTTTATCGCCCAGCAACGGCATTGGCCCACCACCATGAGATAAATATAATGCTCGATGTTGATTGTTCATTGGGATTCCTCACTGATAAATAAACCACAGAGGTTTCAAAGAAATCTATCCGCAGATTTCACAGATGGACGCAGATTATTAGGGTGTTTTTGTTAGGTGGGGTTGAGCTTGCTTTCTCTTTTTACAGTGAATGCTAGTGGTAATGGGCGGCTAGGTGCGTAGCGCCGGAGGCGTCCCCATGACCACATTGCTAATATGTCGACTAATAAAAGCTTTATTCTCATAATCAGAAAACTATACGCTTCAATTTTATACGGACTCGGAACTATTTTTAGGAGCACTAAATACTGACATACACCGCATCCCAACGACACAATCACCGATTTGATGGAAATCGTGAAAAACATTGAAACCCAAATAACTCATAGTCGCAGGTCCGGTACTGGATTGATCAAGAATGGAGTAGAGGTCAAACCCGTTTTGATTTCCTATACCCATTTGCATATGACCACCAATTTCATCATTGGGTGACTCTTTTGTCTCTTTCATAACAACATCAATCGGAGCCCGCCACCACCAAAATCCATCCTTACCTTCTCTAATCCTTGTTATCGATTCTCGAATTCTGGTTTTATCAGAGCCAATTAGCAGTACATAATCATCAGGAGTATCTTTATTCCCATAGTGGAGGGTTTCACAATACCAAGTGTTGCTCGTTAAAACTGGTTTTATATGAAAAAAAACAAAGTCTTCTTCGATAGGACAATAGCCACCTATCACTAGCTCAGCCAACGCCCCATGGCCTGCACTGACTGAAAGTTGGGAAACGTAAGTTTCCATAATTTTTCTCGCGAATTCAGCTATTTCGTTAAGGGCTGGAGGGTTATTGCCAATGGTATTCAGTCTAGATAGGCAGGCTCCCAACGCAGCGTGCACATTGAGTCCGACTAAGGAAGATCCTGCGTACGCCATAGCGATATTTATTGAGTAAACGCACCTTTCAAATAAACCTTGAGAATCGGGAGCATAACAACAAACAGGTATAGAGAATATTTTTGCGGCAGACTCGACTAACGTTGTTTTATTTCTCGACAACTTGCCATCACCACATATCCAAATTCTGGTATTTTCTTCGCGGTTAAACCAACAAGCTATTGTTGTCATTATCGAAAATCTCCTATGCTTATTCCCTAAGCTGCCGGAATAAAAGGGGACGTTTCCCTTTTATTGTTTTTTTGCATTTGTTGGGTTTCATTGCATTCAACCCAACTACCATAACTACTCCAATAATCTGCGTCCATCTGCGTAATCTGCGGATAAATCTTTATAACCAAAAAAACCTCCGTGCCCTCCGTGCCCTCTGTGCCTCTGTGGTTAATAACTTTCAAACGCCGCAATAGCCTTAGCCACATTATCCACAAGATGCACCGGATTAATCGTCCCAACAACCACACTAGCCACCGCTGGATTAGCAAAGATCATTTCAAAGCTGGCACTGACGCTGTCTTTGGTCGAGTTGGCAGGCAAATGCCCGCTGGCAAAGGCTTTTTTGATAAAGATGGCTTTATTGAGCTGCTCGGCCGTATCAATCACGATTTGTTCGTCCTGATAGGCGAGGTTATGGGTGACCATGACAATATCGGAGTGTTGCAGGGCGAGCAGGCCGCCATCGACGGTTTTGCTAGAGATGCCGGTGGCGGCAATCAGACCTTGCTGTTTTAGCTCATTGAGTGTTTCCAGCGCCCGATACTGTTCGATGATCGGTACATCGTTGCCGTCGGAGTGAATCAGCACGATATCAATCATTTCACGATTAAGGCGTTGCAGGCTTTGTTCAACGCTGCGGATAATCGCATCACGGGAAAAATCAAAATGTGACTCACCAGTAGTGGCGTCAAACTGTTCACCTGCTTTGGAGCAGATAATCCAGTTATGCGGCAGTTGTGGCAGTAATTCGCCGAGGCGTTGTTCACTGTTGCCGTAAGCGGGGGCGGTATCAATCAGATTGATGCCTAAATCCCAGGCTTGCTGCAGCAAGGCGAGGGTGGCTTCATCATTGGGAATGGTAAAAGATTCGGGGTATTTAACGCCTTTATCTCGACCCAATTTGACGGTGCCGAGTCCCAGCACAGAAACATCAAGCTCGGTGCCGGGAATGTTCTTTTTAGGTAACTTTTTCATTTATTAAATGCCCGATCCCAGAGTGGTTCGGCCAGTTGTGCCAACGGCAAAATATGCTGCTCTGGATGGGCTGTTTTTTGCACATTTTGTTTTGCCAGTGCCTCAATAACTTTATCTGCCAGGTCGGGTGAGAGCGCCAACTTGGTCGGCCAGGCAATATGCAGATTGTTATGGCTGCTGACATAGGCGCTATCCGGCCGTGCAAAACCGCTTTGTTTGGGTTCGGCGCGATTTACGTTATGGGTGGTCCATTCCAGTTCCGGCAGGCTAAACCACGGCAGTATTTGTTTGAGTAAAGCTCTCGCTTCTTCAACCAATTTAGCGGGATCTTTGCCGACACCTTCTTCGGCGATATTGCCACCGAGATACCAGACGATATTGCCGGTTTTATCGGGATGGCTGCTGATGGTGGCAATCGGTTTACTGCCACTGCCAAGACTATGCGCATAAATCTGCGGTAGCGGGTTGGCTGGATCTTTGGATTTGCAGAGCAACATTTGTAAAGGCCGTTTCTGCATTTTGGGTTTGGTCAGTTGCAGGCTTTCTAACAACTCACCTGTGCCTTCGCCGGAAGTCAGCACAAACTGCTGCGCCTGAATTTCCAGTTCATCACCAAATCGCATAGCGGCGATATTGCCATCCTGCTTGATCCATTCCGGTGTGCTGTCAGGCGTTTTTAATATCGTTGCTGCATAGGGTTTGATTAAGGCTTTAAGCAAACTGCCGACATCCAGCACTGGTTCGTCCAACTGATATAACGCACCTCTAAAACCCTCATCGGCAAACAAGCCGCTGCGTTCGGATTTGGGGATATTCTGCATCCGGCTTTGCAGTGCCTTACTGGCAAAAAACGACACCATTTTGGAAGATAGGCTTTGTGTGGACCAGAGCAGTTGATGTTCGGTAAACACATTCACGCTGGATAAATCGATTTCGCCGTTGCCTTGCAGACAGGCTTTCCAGCGGGCTGGCATCTCACTGATGGTTTGCGCGGCGTTGGATAAAATGCCATTTAACGCATATTTGCTGCCGCCATGAATAATGCCCTGAGCACTAAGGGTCTGGGCATGACCAATTTTCTGATTTTCCAATAGCAGGCAGTGATAACCCAACTGGCTCAATCGGTTATGCAGCCATAATCCGGCAATGCCGGCGCCAACAATGACCACATCTGCGGTGATGATTTTTTGACTCATGCTTTGCTGAGTTTCTCGTCCAGTGCTTCACACAACCAGTGACCAATCAGGATATGGCCTTCTTGAACCCGGGCGGTTTCGGTATCAGCTACGCAGACACAATGATCAGCAATGGCTTTAAGTTGGCCGCCACTTTGGCCGGTAAAGGCAATCGTTGCACAACCGGCTTTTTTCGCGGTATTAATACCGTTAATCACATTGGCACTGTTACCCGAAGTGGATAAGCCAATCGCCACATCGCCGGGTCTGGCAAGCGCCTGAATTTGTCGATCAAACACGGTTTCAAAACTGTAATCATTGCTGTGAGCCGTCAGAATTGAGGTGTCGGTGGTCAGCGCAATCGCGGCCAGTGGCCTGCGATCTTCTTTATACCGAATGACAAATTCCGCGGCCAAATGCTGGGCATCAGAAGCACTGCCGCCATTACCGAAGAACAACACTTTATTGTCATTCAGCACGCAGTCGCTGATAAGGGCCAGTAAATCATTTAATTGAGGCTCCATTTCAAACAAGCTTTCAATCATCTTTTGGTGGCGTTGCAAGGTGGATTTAAATGACACGGCTTACCTCATTTCGGCTCTGGTGGTAGTATTTGTGGTTTCCTGCAAACAGTGTAACAAAACGCTGTGCGCGTTCGCACAACTCACTGCTTGGCATAGCCTTTAGATGGCCTTAATGAAAAAGAATTCCTGTTATTTGCGACAAGATTTGGCCCAGGTCTGGGCCGATAAGCCGGTGTTTGATGTTGTGGCCAGTATTGATGGCGAAATCTTTCGTGATAAAGAGGGCCGCCGGACCTTGCGCTTCGAGCTTAATGAACAGTCGTATTTTCTGAAATATCATCAAGGTGTCGGCTGGTCGGAAATCATCAAAAATCTGCTGCAATTACGTTTACCGATTATCAGTGCGCGCAATGAATGGCAGGCGATTCATTTTCTGGAAAAACATGGCATTGAGACCATGACGCTGGCCGGTTACGGCGAGAAGGGCATTAATCCGGCGACCTTACGTTCGTTTGTGATCACCGATGATTTAATCAATACCATGAGCCTGGAATTTGTTGGTGAGCAGTGGCAACAGCGTCCACCAAGCTTTGCCACCAAGCAGGCTTTGATTCGAAAGCTGGCCAATATGGCGGGCACCATGCATAAAAACGGCATGAATCATCGTGATTTTTATCTGTGTCATTTTCTGCTCGATGAACGCTTTGTCGAAAATAATACCTTTACAGATAACACGCCGGTGTATCTGATTGATTTACATCGTGCCACTATTCGCCAGAAAACACCGAAACGCTGGCAGATAAAAGATTTGGGCAGTCTGTATTTTTCGGCTTCCAGAGTACCTTTGACCAAACGGGACAAATTACGGTTTATGCAGATTTATTCAGGATTACCGCTGCGGACATTGCTGAAAGAGCAAGCTGATTTATGGCATAAGGTGGAACGCCGCGCCCAGAAGTTATTGGCGGAATAATAGTGATGAAGACTGCTGAAAGTTTATTAAAAGAATTACCTGCCACTTTTCCGGTTGAGCTGGAACTGGGCGGAGTGGTTTATCAAATCCATTCGGTATTACGGTTTCTCGCCGGGCGGCGAATCGTGCTGCATGCCAGCGATGAAAGCGGCGAATATGTCCTCAAGTTATTTACTGCACAAGGCAAAGGCCAGCAGGAATATCAACGTGAACTGGCATCACATCAACATTGCACAAAAGCTGATATTGCCGTCGCACCAATTTTGCAGCATGCCGACGATCAGCAGGGCATCAGTTTTATCGTCTATACCTTTTTACCGAAGGCAGTCACCTTAAATGAATTATCAGAGGATGTGTTCCCGCTGACGGCCTTATTTGATTTGTTTGGCCGTTGCCATCAAAGCCATTGCTATCAGCAGGATCCGCATCTGGATAATTTTGTGTTTTCCAATAACACTTTGTATCTATTGGATTTAGCCTCGGTAGTTTGTCCGAAAAAAACGCTAAAAATGGCGACCTGCCTGAATAATCTGGCACGGTTGATGGCACAGTTTCCTCTGGAGCAGCAGGAGTGGTTGTTGAATGGCTTGCCCGCTTATTTCGCTGCGAGAAATATGGTGCTGGATCCTATTGTTGAGCAGCAATTACTCGGCAAGATCAAAAAAGCTCGTGACTATCGCCAAGCGCATTATCTGAAAAAGCAGTTTCGATCCTGCACCATGACACGTTATCGAAAATCTTTGATGTTCGAGGCGGCATGGCGTGCCAATTTATCTTCCTCTTTAGCAGAGCAGCCGTTAACGGTGTTAAATCAAGTGATGCAGGACGGAATTTCTCTGAAAAAAGGTAACTCTGCTACCGTGGTTAAAAGTGAACTGGCGGGACAACCGGTAGTTATCAAACGCTATAATATGAAAACGCCATGGCATTTCTTACGGCGTTGTCTGCGTAAAAGTCGTGCCAATGTGTCCTGGTACAATGCCAATCTGTTGGAGTTTCTGGGCATTGCCACACCGCAACCACTTGGCTTTGTCGAACAGCGGTTTTTCGGAATGCGGCATAAAGCTTATTTTATCTGCGAGCATATTGCCGGTCGTTCGTTGGCAGACCTTTCTGACTCGGAAATTCAACAACCTGAGTTGCTCCAACAAATCAGCAATTTGTTTGAGCAGTTACATCTGCATCGTATTTATCATGGCGATTTAAAAGCCACTAATTGGCTGGTCGATAATCAGCAAAAAATCTGGCTGATTGATTTGGACGCGATGCAGCAAATCACCAAAACCGGTTTCAAGCGTTTGCATACAAAGGATCAGCAACGATTTTTACGCAATTGGCCGGTAGGCGAAACTCGTCACCTGTTAACCAAAGCGATCAAAGCATAAAGGTAGTAATACAGTGTTAAACGGAACGCATTTATGAAGCTGGCGGTATGCCTGTATAAATATTTTGCCTATGGCGGCCTGGCGCGTGATTTTCGGCGGATTCTGGAAATTCGCCGCGATGCCGGAGATGAAATCGATGTGTATTACATTGAATGGCTAGGCGATCCGATTCCCGGTTTTAACCAAATTCCGATGAAGGTTTCAGGGCTGACCAATCATGCCAAAGTACGGGATTTTTATAATAAATCGCAGCCATTAATTGCCGCCGGTAATTATGATCTGGTGATTGGCTTTAACAAAATGCCGGGACTGGATTTGTATTACGCTGCCGATCCCTGTTATCTGGCGCGGGTCAGACAAGAACCCAGTTATATCATCAAACAGTTTTTTGGCCGGGTAAGGTTTTATGAAGCCTGGGAGCGTGCCGTTTTTGGACCCCAGAGCCAGACCGTATCAATGATGATCTCATCAGTACAGCGCAAACTGTTTGAGCAGTATTATCAGACACCCCCTGAAAGACTGGTAGATCTGCCGCCCGGTATCGATCCGGATCGGGTAAGGCCCGATGACTGGCAAATTCAACGTCAGCAATTTCGCCAACAGTTATCGTTAAATGATGACGACTTTTTACTGCTGATGATAGGCTCTGGTTTTAAACGTAAAGGCGCTGACTTTGCTATCGAGGCCATGGCTGCTTTACCACAGGCTTTACGCGACAAAACACATTTGTATGTGGTGGGTGAGGATAATGCCAAACCTTTTGAACAATTGGCGCAAAAGCTTGATGTCGCTGAGCGAACCCATTTTATGGGTGGACGCGATGATGTAGCGAAATGGTTGCTGGCGGCTGATGTATTTTTACATCCAGCGCGGTCTGAAAATACCGGTACGGTGATTCTTGAAGCCATGGTTGCCGGACTGCCAAGCATGGCCAGCAGTGCTTGTGGTTATGCCAATTATGTAAAAGACTCGAACAGCGGCGAATGTATCGATCAGCCGGAAGATACATCAGCGTTTACCCAACAGCTGACCAATATGCTCGATAAACCACGCCTGCAACAGTTGTCACAAAATGCGTTATATTATGCGGCTACACATGACCTCTACAGTATGCCGCAGCGTGCTGCGGATTTGATTGTAGAGTTAGTTAAACAGAAAAAAACTAACTTATAGATAATTACATTAACAAATGGAAAATTTAGCATCTGCTCAAATCGCAATTGTTTCATTTGACTCCTTGGGAGACAGTCTCATTTACACTATGATGGCTGACAACTTGAGACGTAATGGCTATTCAGTCACTTTATTTGGAACCGTCCCTTACCAGCTAAAAAACTGGTTACCAGATCTTATTATTGAACCTTATCCAGAACTGGAAGATTTTTACTCCACTTTTGATCATTTCCATCTTGTATTGATGAGCCCCTCCAGAGCGATAAGAAACTCAACGTTACCTATAAAAATTGAGGATGTTCGAGATCGTTACGCTTTAATCTGTCAAAAACTACCCAAAGAATGGTTAAATGATCACCACACCAGATTAAAGCAGAGATTGAGTCTTTCTGTTTTCCAACAGATCGAACATCTCAGTAAAGCCGCTGGTTCAATTCAATTTCGGAAATTTAAAAATGAATCCGTCGTTAAAATTACGTTGGAATTCATGCGTGAAAAAATGAAATTGCAAAACGTTTCCGCCGAGGTAAAACTGTCACCTCCAGAAAACCTGAAATACAGAAAAAACAAGCATCGTATTATCATCAGCCCAGATTCTGCATGGCCAGAAAAAAAGATTGGAGCCCAAAACGATTTTTAAGGCTATGTGAATTGCTGGAAGAATCAGGCTTTGATCCGGTAATAGTGATAGCTCCTAACAATTATTCGATATGGACATCGATGGAAAATAATCGTTTTACTACTTTAACATTTGATTCAATTGATAAATTAGCCGGATATATTTACGAGTCTGCCGCTGTGATTGCCAATGATTCAGGTAATGGTCATTTGGCATCATTTCTAGGCATTCCGGTGGTGACTATTTACCGTAAACGTAACCGTTATTTTCACTGGCGACCTGGTTGGTCTGATAATGAGGTAATCTGTCCTAAAATAGTCTTGCCTGGACTTGATGGTCCAATATGGCGACCATTCATAGGTGTTGGACGTGTTAAGAGAGCCTTAGAAGAACTTCTCAGTCGAGTTAACTCAAAATAGATGACGATTAATGTGAGTAACAAATTATTAGTGCTAGACGGTATTGGCGGTATTGATTTAGGCCGAAATCTAGCGACCAGTATACGGAGTCAGGGTGTTTTAACTGAATATCGTGATATGGCAGAAATGCCAAAAATCACCATGTATAAACCTCGCTCAGCGATTGCGAAAATCCGAAATAAACAAAATGATAAAGACGGCTTTTATTGTTTGCCTAAATGCCACTTTGATAATTTTGAGAAACTGATTAGTGAGTTAAAACCAAATAAAATTTTGATCATCGGCTTCTTATATAAATTCTTCGAACCACAAAAAGTAAAAAAACTTGCCGATGAAATGGGAATAGAGGTTTATTTGTATGACACTGACAGTTGCAACCTCTATTCCAGCAGAAGGGAGTTTATTTTTTTTATTGTAGAAGAATTGAAAATTTATAACGCAATATTTTCTTTTTCCAGGGTAGTGACAGAATTTTTCAAACGTAAAGAGTTAAATGCTTATTTCTGTCCATTTGGTGATAATCAAAAAAATATTCTACCCAATAGAGTATTTGAAACAGATGTGATTTTTGTAGGCAGTGCAGATTTACGTCGTATATTTTTATTGGAAAATATTGTCGAACAAGTAACTATTTATGGAAATCGATGGCAACGGCAATGGCCGTTAATGTCTGAAAAATTGCAGCAGAGAGTGATTGACAAGCCAATTTGGGGGGAGCAGCTACAAACAAAACTACGTGCTTCAAAAATTGTATTGAATATTACAAGAATTCCTTTTTATGGTGCAGAAACCGGAATTAATCATCGTATATTTGAAGCAATGTCGATGGGGTGTTTTGTATTAACTGACCATTGCGATGAAATCGCTGAATTATTTGAAATTGGTCAGGAAATTGAAACCTTTAAAGGCATGGATGAGCTCAAGCAAAAAGTTGAGTATTATCTGCAACATGATGAACAGCGTCAGCAGATTGCTGAACGTGGTTATCAACGATTTCTCAAAGATTACACTTGGCAAACCAGATCATTAGATTTAGTAAATAAGATGGGGTTGTTAAATTAACAACCCCCATCATTTCTGCGAATAGTTGTAAATACAAAGCAACTTATTTGGTGATTAGAATATCTTCCATCACGAGATATTGCAGATCAGAACCAAAGAACATATTTAACGCATCCGTTGGACTGCAAACCATCGGTTCACCTCGGCGATTTAATGAGGTATTTAATACCACCGCATTGCCGGTCAGTTTTTCCATTTCTTCGATCAGTTCGTAATAACGTGCATTGGTTGCGCGGGTCACGATTTGTGCCCGGGCGGTACCATCTTCATGGACTACTTCCGGAATCCTTGATTTCCAGCTTTCTGCCACATCAAAGGTAAATGTCATATACGGGCTTGGATGATCGGTCTGCAGAATTTCCGGGGCCACTTTATCCAGCATACTCGGGCAGAAAGGACGCCAGCGTTCACGGTATTTGATCTGTGCGTTGATACGATCTGCGACACCGGAATGATTTGGTGACCCCAATATACTGCGATTACCCAAGGCTCGAGGCCCAAACTCCATACGTCCCTGGAACCAGGCGACCGGATTACCATCAGCAAGAATTTTTGCCGTATCGGCACATACATCATTCAAATATTGCCAGCTAACGGGTTTTGTATAGCGTTCACAAGCTTCAACACATTGTTGGGTCGTATAGGATGGGCCAAGATAAACATGCTCCATTTTTTCAACTGGCACGCCGGCCTGTTGTGAAGCGTAACTGGCCGCACCAATCGCTGTACCTGCATCACTGGAAGCCGGTTGTACGAACAATTCTTTAACACCGGGCATGGCAATAATGCGTTGATTGAGTTTGACGTTGAGCGCCACACCGCCGGCATAAGCGACTTTACCGGTTTCACGAATAATATCGCCAAGGTAAAAATCAATCAGATGCAGAGCGCATTTTTCAAGTAACGCCTGAATGCTGGCAGCATAATCAATATAGGGTTCGTCCTTTTCATCACCTTCACGCATCGGGCCTAACCATTCAATGAGTTCAGGGCTGAAGAAATAGCCTTTGCCATTTTTTTTATAGCGGCGAAACCCAACGGTATTAACCAGCTTGGTATTAACCTTGAATTCGCCATTTTCACAATGAATCAGGCGTGAAAAATCAAAACGGTTCGGATCACCGTAAGGTGCCATGCCCATGACTTTAAACTCGCCATCAAGCATTTCAAAACCGAGATATTCAGTCATCGCGCCATAAACACCGCCGAGTGAATCGGGGTCATAGAATTCTTTGATTTTATGAATTGTGCCCTTTTCGCCATAACCAAAAAAGGTCGTGGCATATTCGCCTTTCCCATCAATGCCGATAATCGCAGTTTTTTCCTGAAAACCACTTAGATGATAGGCGCTACTGGCATGGGCCAGATGATGTTCAACCGGGACAAACTTGACGCGCTTTGAATCAATGCCTAAATCATCCAGCAGTTTCATCACGTTTTTGTGGTTACGCCAGTAACGACGATTACCGGAGAATAAAGCAGTTAATGCTCTGTCAGGTGCGTACCAGTGACGTTTGGCATAATGCCAGCGAGCCGGGGATTGCAGACCAATCTGCGCATAGGGAAACGCGACAATATCGATTTCATCTGGACGGATGCCGGCTTGTTCAATACAGTATCTGGTGGCTTCATAAGCCATCTTTCCCTTGGCATGCTTGTCACGGAGGAAGCGTTCTTCTTCAGCAGCTGCCACCAGTTTTCCATCAATATACAAAGCAGCTGAGGCGTCGTGATTTACCGCGCCGGAAAGGCCTAAAACGATCATAAATTATCTTTGAGTTGCGTAAAAATGTTGTTCAGTATATCAAGCGGGGAGGAGCATAGACCATTTAAACCGTAATGTTATCAAGATTAAAACCTTGTGATGTAATATGAAAACCATTTTGACATGTATCAACAATATCAATTTGAAACAGTTTATTAAGGTTTAGATGTTTACCTCATCAATAGCGTTGTACAGCTAAAGTACCTTTAATAGGAATGGATATTAAATGAATCAAAGCTAATATTGCACTTTATAATAATTTCTTAAAAGTTGCAGAGTAAGAATAATGATTTAACTTTACGATATCAGCATTGCTATTGAGGACTTTGAAAGAATTTGGCTAATGATTATGCTGTATAATTTGTGGATTTTACGATAAAGCAAAATTAGATGGCAAACCGAGACATTTCTGTACTTCAGTTGCATCAGGAGTACAACATTAAGCCGATTGATGTGTCTGATCTTGCAGAGCAGGTAATCAAATCGCTCCCTCCCGAAAAATACATAACCACAGCGTTGTTCCTCACAGGTAAACCTCAACTAGGCGAAAAAGAAAGCTGTGCGGAACGAACCATCTATCTCGATTTGCCCAAAAAAATCTAAGGGGATTGAGGCTGAGAGCTCTCTCAGAATTGTTTAAGACCTTTCGAAGAGAACAGTTTGATGTTGTAATCTGCAACCGATTCAAACCTACCTCATTAATGGTCTGGTTACATTGGCTTATTGGCCGACCTAAATGTCTTTCGGTTGTGCACATCCTTAGTGATTATCGGCCATTTATGCGAAGATTGATGGTCAGGTTAATTGCACATAAATGGCATTTTGTTGCGGTTTCAGAATCAGTCCGACAAGGACTCTTTGATCTGAATTGTGGTTTTAATGAACATAACGTTACCGTCATTGAAAATGCCATCGATTCAGAACAAATGTTATCGCTGCTCTATCCAGCAGACGTTTCCAGAAAAACACTCGACTTGCCAACAGCAAAGACCATAGTGGGTACGATTGGAAGGCTTGATAAGCGTAAAGGCCATATCGACCTGATAAGAGGTTTTGCCAAGATCCATCAACAATTCCCCGATGTCTTAATAGCAATTATTGGTGAAGGTAAAGAACGTAAAACACTAGAAGCTGAAATTGCGAGCCTAGGCTTATCCGAGAAAGTATTTCTTTTAGGTAACGTAGATGGTGCTGCTAGGTATGTAAAAGCTTTCGATATTTGGATTATGCCTTCTCATAGTGAAGGTCTGCCGCTGGCATTAATGGAAGCGATGACGGCAAAACTTCCCATACTGACAACATCAATTCCCTCTATGGATTACATTGTTCGTCCGGCTGGTGGAATGTGTTTTGAAGTTCAAAACCCTGATGATTTAGCAAAAGTACTGAGTGATTGTTTGAAGTTGACTCCAGAACAAAGAGCAGAATTAGGAGAAAAGTCCTTTAAATACTTACAGGCTCAGTTCTCTTTACAACGTTATCGAAACGAGTACCTATCTTTAATCGAGAGACTTTTGAATGACCGTTAGAACCTATTTTAGTTGGATGCTGGCATTATTTGTGGCATCTTTTTTAGTGTTACCTACTAGTAAAATGGTGAACAATTTTTATTATATCTTCATTGCAATTCCAGGGCTTTATCTTTTACTTAGAAACTACAAATTACTTAAGCCAACAAACAAAATAGAATTGGTTTTCCTAACATTATGTTTTTATATTGCATTGTATTCTCTTTTTGAATTCCCTAGAGTAATCACTCAAACACTATACGTGGTTTTGTTTATTTACACGGTGTCAAGATTTGTAAATGTGGAGTTTTTTAATAGTAAGACTTTTGCAAGAGTAATATTTTGGGGTGGGATAATTTATGCTGCAGCTGGGGCAGTCTCTTATTATGTTATTGGGGATACTCCCTTTGGAGTGCCGGTTAATCCTGGGTTATCGAGGTTAGACAATCCTATACAAACAAGTATGTTTATTGCTTGTAGTTTATTTGTTATTGGCCCTCATTGGCTTAAAGATAATAACCTTGGTGAAGGGATAGGTGGCTTTGTAATAGCTTTTATAGCCATAGCATTAGTTTTTCAAAGCCGCTCCGGTCTTACTGGAATGGTGTTGTGGTCTATTTTTATACTAATTTATATGGTTAAGGAGTTAGGCGGTAAAGGACTTATTTTCTTGGGGATTAGTTTACTGATATTGATCATTGTCTCTATTCCATTATTTGATTTGGCAGGAATGTCTACTCAACTTATTGAAAGAGCTGACTCTAATCGATTCGCAATCTGGCAAGGTTATTTTTTAGCATTAAGCGATTGTGGATTTATCATGGGGTGTGGTTTCCCAGATATTAATTCCCCCCATCTTTTGATAGATCCAAATAGAAATGGCGGTATTTATCATCCCCATAATATTTATGTCGAAATGGTCTTTAACTATGGACTAGTTTTGTTGCTAATGTTTATGCTTATGATGATAAACGCACTTTATATCGCATTGAGACAGAGAAATTGGTGGGGAGGGTATTTATTCTCTGGACTATTAGTACTTAATTTCGATGGGAGTCGTATCGCAGATAGTCCAAATGAGGTTTGGTTAATGATGTGGTTACCTTTTGCCTTAATTCTTGCCAAAGAATGGCAAAGCAAAAGAGAAACAATAAAAAAGACTATAAACTGGTCAGGTACCCCAATTGTCGATTCAAACTAAATCTATTTCAATAGTTCTGAGTGATCAGATTTTAGTATCTGACTGAAAAATGTTTGTTTTGCTGATTCATCAGAAAAATAGTTTTCAAGTCGTTGCTGCGTCATACGTTTGGGCTTATTCTCACCATTTGCAAGCTCAGCAATCTTATCGGCAAGCTCATCTGCATTTCCCAGTTCAAATAATAAACCTGTATCACCTACAACCTCTGGTGCACCGCCACAATCTGAACTGATAATCGGCAGGTTTGCTGCCATAGCTTCTAATAAAACCATACCAAATGGTTCGTGATCTGATGCTAAAACGAAACAGTCGAAAGCTTTGAAATACTGTCTTGCTAGAGGAATTTTGCCGAGTAACAACACATTATTTTCAATTCCCAGTGAATGGATTAATGTTTTGAGCTCATTTTCAAGTCGGCCTGTACCAATCATGACCAATAGCGATTGTTCAGGTAACCTTTCAAGCGCTGAGGCAAATCCCCTAATCAAAGTTTTGGGATCCTTATCAGGGTGGAGCCTGCCAACACTTCCTACTACCCAGGCGGTGTCCGATAAATTTAGTGCTTCCCTGGCCTGAGTACGAGTTAGTAGTTCACTTTGAACTTTTTCAACATCAAGGTGATTATAAAAAGTGACAATCTGCTCCGCAGGCCAATGAGATAAATGAAGCCGAATTTCATCTCGAACGGCATTCGATACAGCCAGAATTGTAACTCGATGCTTGAAACGGTTGAGCATCCAGCGCCGGCTGGAGCGGTCAAAGTCCCCAAAGCTATGGCGGATACTATAAATCGGTAATTTTGTAGCTAATAAACCTACGTAAGCAGATTTAGCCCGGTGTGCGATACAAAACTCAAAAGGATATCGTTTTGCAATTTGATGAATTTCACGAATAACTTGAAGTTTTAAGCCCCGTAGTTTTTTGCTGGAGTGCCCCAGAAAAATGACCTCATCCGAATCTGCTGCTTTTGACACAGCATCGTCTGGTTCACCTGTCATAAAAACAGTTACTACCCGATATTTTGTCCCTTTAAATATCGCGGAAAATTGACGGGCACAATCAAGAAATGGATCGTAATAACAGTGACAAATTTGAAGAACATAAGGCGTATCTTCATTATTATCAAAATGGTTTCCTTCAGTATCCGTCATGACTTATTCTTCAACATTTAGTAACCTTGCCACATTCTAATCCCTTACTCTTTCTAATGTTAAGGTGTTGATAAAAAATCAATTTGTTAGAACTATTTTGGTAATGGTGGCAGATGAAATATCCTGCATACATTTATGGTGGCCCAGTGGACAGGTCCGCTGAAAACAAGGGCTGCATTCAATTGGAATTTGCACCAGTTGGGCATCATCTGAAAGCGGCGGGGTAAAGGCAGGCGAAGTCGGGCCGTAAATCGCGATTAAAGGCTTATTGAGTGCAGCAGCAATATGCATCAAGCCGGAATCATTACTGACGACCTGATCCGCTGTGGCAATTAAATCGATGGCTTCGCCCAGTTGGGTTTTACCACATAGGTTCACTACACTCTGTTTATCGGTTATACCTGCAACGATCTGTTCACCTACCGCTGTATCGGCTTTTGAGCCCATAATCAAAACTTGCCAGCCTTCCTGCGTAAGCCTCTCACCCAGCTCAGCGTAATGAGTTGCTGGCCATTGTTTTGCTGGCCCAAATTCAGCGCCCGGGCATAAAACCAGACGTTTCTGATTTGGCGATTTAACCGGAGCAAGTTCACTGGATACAGGTTCAGCAATCATTTTGGGAGGAAAATACTCTGGTGCGAGATGTGCCTGACTTGCCGGATATGCCAGCGCTACAAAACGTTGCACCATTAACGGTAAAGCTTGTTTATTGAGTTTGCGTGGATCGTTAAGCAACCCATAACGCATTTCGCCTAACCAGCCGGTGCGAGTGGGTATTTTGGCAAACCAGGGAATAAGTGCTGACTTCCAGGAGTTTGGCAGCACAATAGATTGATCATACTTTTTATGGCGTAAACTCATACCGATTTGCCGGCGTTGCTTCCAGCCAAACACACCATGGGTTACCGGCATGCTAATGGCTTCACGGATTTCCGGCATACGTGCCAGTAATGGACGGGTCCATTCTGGTGCCAGCACATCAATATTGCCATCTGGATAGCGCTGTTTAAGCGCAGCAAATAAAGACTGCGCCATCACCATATCACCGACCCATGATGGGCCAATGATCAATGTATCGTGTTTAGCAGGCATTAATGCAATGTGCTATGCGCCAGATAAATAAACACCACCCCTGCAGCAATCAAGGAGATTTGCTGGAATGTTTCGGAAGGTTTTACTTTGCTGTGCAGCCCTGGAATCAAATCGGCCACAGCGATATAAATAAAGCTGGAAGCCGCAACAACCAGGATATACGGCAGAATGTGCTGCATATCGGCCAGCAGGAAGTAAGCGGCTACTGCACCGACTACCGTTGCCAGACTGGAAAGCATATTGAAATAAAGTGCTTTACGCCGTGAATAACCACTGTGCAGCAGGATGACAAAGTCACCCAGTTCCTGGGGGATCTCATGTGCAGCGATCGCCAATGCGGTGACAATCCCCAGATGTACATCAGTTAAAAAAGCGGCGGCAATTAAAACGCCATCAACAAAGTTGTGAATGGCATCGCCAATCAAAATTAACGCGCCAGCGGCTTTTTTGGGATCTTCCTGATGATGGTGGTGGTGATCCTCCCCCAGTTCTGGAATATGCTCATGACCATGATGGCTGTGACAGTGACGCCATAACACCATTTTTTCCAACAGGAAAAAACTCAATAAACCAATCAGTAACGTGAGCCCGATAGTATGTGGATCAACCACAAACTCATGCTCAATTGCGTGCGGTAGCAAACCCAGGAAGGAGGCGCCAAGCAAGGCTCCAATAGCAAAACTGACCAGATGAGGCACTGCATGTTGGCGAGTATTGGTGGGTAATAGCAGAAAACTTGACGCAATTATTACGCTCAGCAACCCCCCAGAATACTGAAAATGATAATCCAGATTAATAAGTCCATATGCACCTGACCGACAAAAATAATGCGCAAATCATACCTTATTCAGCTCCAATCCATATCAGTGTTGCCATTCGCCCAGTTACACCATCGCGGCGAAACGAGAAAAAACGCTGTTTTTCAGTGAAGGTACAATTGTCACCTCCGTAGATTGCAGTTACGTCTTGCGCAATCAGACGTTGTCTGGCGAGCAGATAGATATCTGCCAAATAACGATCGGTATGAGTTGGAATAAAAGCCGATTCAGCCGCAGAATCCATTGCCACAAATCCAGCTTTAACTTCCGGGCCAACTTCAAAAGCCTGTGGGCCAATCGCCGGGCCCAGCCAGACAATGATCTCTGAAGATGGCGCTTTGAACTGGGCCAATGTGTTTTCAATAATGCCGTTTTTTAAACCACGCCAGCCTGCGTGAACAGCAGCCACCTGTGAACCCGATCTATCCGTCATTAATAACGGTAAACAATCTGCTGTCATTACCGTACAGACTGTGTCTGGTGAATCACTGATGATGGCGTCGGCTTCAATATCGGCTTGCCAACGTTTTGCATCAATAACGTCGGTGCTATGGGTTTGCTTAAGCCATAACGGCTCGGCTGGTAATAAAGCCTTTTCAAATAGTCTCTGTCGGTTAGCCGCTACCGCCTGCGGATTATCGCCAACATGATCGCCCAAATTTAACGAAAAATAGGGGGCCAGACTTTGTCCACCGTTTCGGGTGGTGGTAATTGCTCTAATATGTTTTGGAGCAGGCCAGTTTACTTCGAGAAATAATTCAGCCATCACTACGCGGTACATGCAGGTAATCACGCCAAGCGGCAAACAGGTTTTCATCGCTGGCAGCACAGGTTGAACGGGGAGTTAAACTACGGCTGAACACCGGCTCATTATCCAAAGTACAGGCAAATGCACCAGCTTCCTGAATAACCAGCTGTGCTGCAGCATAATCCCAAATCTGCTGCCGTCCATGCAGATACAATTGAGCACGCCCCGCAGCCAGCCAACAAAGCTCCAAGGCAATTGAGCCCAGACTGCGTTGCGAACCATAAGGTTTTTCTTCAACCAGTCGTTTAGAGAGGGATATGGGTAAACGTTTGAAATCTATGATGGCCAGGGTCTGATTAAGTGCAAGTCCGGAAATTTCAGCTTTTAATCGCTGACCGTTAAGCCATGCCCCTGCTCCTTTTTTTGCCGCAAAACACTCATTCATTACCGGGTCATAAACTAATCCAAGCGTTACTTCGCCCTTTTCAATAAGGGCAAGGGAAATGGAAAAGAAGGGCATGCCGGCGGCAAAATTACTGGTTCCGTCTATTGGATCGAGGCACCAAAGTGCGTCATTACTGCCGAGTAATTCAGCTTGTTCAAGGGCAGTCATTTCCTCGCCAAGTAATTTGATATCTGGAAAATCCCGCTGCAAAACCTCGGTGATGGTCTGCTGCATCAATTTGTCAGCAACGGTTACCACGCTGCCATCATGTTTATATTGACGGCTGACAGTATTGAATAATGGCATTAAATGCTGCTGAACCGTGTCAGTCAGGCAATTTTGAAGTTTGGCGAGGTCGGTATCCATGGCAAAAAGTATATCAGCCATTTACGGTTTATTATTCAAACTCTGTGATGCAGTCTGTAAACTGCTGATTCATTTTGTCAGTTGAAGCTTGTTTATGCGTGTTTCCCGTTTTTATTGCGCGTCTCTAGTGCCTGCCAATTCACCAATGCAGTTGCCAGATGAGGTTTTCCGCCATGCCGTGCAGGTGCTTCGCATGAAGCCTGGTGCTTTATTGAATTTATTTGATGGGCAAGGCTTAGAATATCAGGCTCAGCTGGAGCAGGTTGATAAGCGTCAGGCCACCGTCAGCTTGCAACAGCAAATACACACAGATAATGAGTCTCCATTGGATATTCTGTTGATGCAGGGTATTTCAAGAGGCGAACGGATGGATTACGCCATACAGAAAGCGGTTGAGCTTGGCGTGAAACGTATTATGCCGGTGGTGACCGAGCGTTGTAATGTTCAGCTTTCCGGGGATCGTGCCGAGAAAAGAATAAATCATTGGCAGGGAGTGATTATCAGTGCCTGTGAACAAAGTGGCAGAAGTTATTTGCCTGAGTTATTGCCCATCACTTCGATAGATTCAGCTTTGGAAAATGTGAACGATGCCTGCAAACTGGTGCTGGATCCAGAGGCGAAAAAAGCTTCTCCAGTGTAAAAAAAGCCCAGCAGATCGCATTATTGATTGGTCCCGAAGGTGGCCTGAGTGAAATAGAGGTACAACGGGCAAATAATGCAGGGTTCACCGGTATTACATTAGGGCCGAGAATTCTGAGAACCGAAACCGCTTCTGCAGCAGCATTAGCGATGGTGCAGGCTGGCTGGGGAGATATCGCGTGAATGATAGTACCATTGTATTGTTGATTCTGGCGGTCATAGGCTGGATATGGTGGGACAGCCGTGGCGTTGCGGAACACGCAAGCAAGGTTGCCAGTCAATATTGTCAGTCGATGGGGGTGAGTTTTCTCAACGATACCGTGGCCTGGCAAAAAATCCGTCTCAAACGAGGTGCGACCGGCAGAGTGCAATTAGAGCGTACCTATTTTTTTGAGTTTGCCAGTGATATGCAACAACGTTATCGTGGTGAAATCGTCATGTTGGGTAAACGCGTCAAGACGATCCAACTGGATCCGCACCGTTACAGTTAAGTCATCAGAGGTAGAAAGGTATGACCACCAAACTTGCATTAGTCGTTGATGATTCTCGCGTTGCCCGCATGATGCTTTGCAAACTGCTGCAATCTTCTGGATTTTCAGTGGTTGAACAGGGTAGTGCTGATGAAGCTTTGTCCTGGCTGGAAACCAGTGATCAAACGCCGTTAATCATTTTTATGGATTTGATGATGCCGGGTATGGATGGCCTGACCGCCACCCGTCAGATAAAAAATGATGCCCGCTGGCAATCTATTCCAGTGGTACTTTGTACCAGTAATGACAGTGAAGCGGATAAACTGTCTGCGCACGACAGTGGTGTATTGGCTTTATTGTCCAAACCGCCTGAAGCACAACAATTACAATCGATTTTAGCTGCCTTATCATCACCCACAGTAGCCATGGAAGAAAAGCAACCATCGGCACCAGAGCCGTTACAGGCGGTTGAAATTCCATCAATGCCGTCCATTGAGGAAATTATTGCAGAGGTCAAACAACAGTTATTGCCGAGCTGGTTACAACAGGCACAACAGCAGACCGAGCAGCTTAGTCAGCAGATTGCAGAAAATATCGCTAGGCAGTTGATTGATGAAAAACTGGATGGATTATCGGCAAGGCTGTCTGCGGAGATAAGTCAGCAGATCAATGATTCAGTTCAGGAAAAAGTTCAGCATCAACTCAATACGCAAACGGAACAAATGCAGACGGTATTGTTGGAAAAAGCCGCTGATGCCGCTGAAACAGCCATGCAAAACTTGAATCAGTCCAATCACTGGCAACAGCAAGTAGCGGCACAAACTGAGCGCTGGTTGGCCAGTCAGCAACACACGATTGAACAACAATTGATAACGGCACTGCAACCCAGAATTGAAACAGCAATAACCGAGCAACTTGCAGCAATGCCTGACGCAGTTGATCCCACGATCGAAACCTTGCAGCAGGAGCTGGCGCAACTGCAATTCCAACAAAATCAGCTGATTAAGCGGCAGCGTACGACCAATGTATTATTGATGGTCGCGCTGGCGGCTGGTGTATTGGCGTTGTTACAAATCAATTTATTCTGAGTTGATGAATTAACAAGAAAATGACGATTCAACAGGCTTTGCAATGGGCCAGATTGCAACTGGTCATGAGTCCAACGCTGCGACTAGATATTGAAAGTCTGTTATGTCATGTATTGCAGTGCACTCCATCACGATTGATCAGTTATCCGGAACAACAACTTACATCATCCCAGCAACAGAACTTTGTTTCACTGGTGAAGCAGCGCCAGCAAGGTATCCCGGTTGCACATTTGACCGGCAGTCGAGGCTTCTGGTCACTGGATATTGAGGTCAATCAGCATACCCTGATCCCACGACCGGACACTGAGTTACTGGTGTCACTGGCCCTGGAAAAAATTCAGCCGGGAATGTGTATTGCCGATCTTGGAACCGGCAGTGGGGCTATTGCACTGGCGATTAAATCGGAATGCCATGATATCTGGATGCTGGCAACAGATTTTTCGGAGGCTGCCTTGCAGCAGGCTAAACAGAATGCGGTAAAAAATGATCTAGACGTACATTTTTTTCGTGGTCAATGGTTGGATGCCATTCAGCCTGAGACTCTGGACATTATTATTTCAAATCCACCTTATATCCGTTCAGATGATCCTCATTTAACCAATGGAGATTTACGCTTTGAACCTTTATCCGCACTGGCTTCGGGAGAGGATGGTCTCGATGATATCCGGCTACTGGTTCACCAATCCTCTCGGGTCTTAAAGTCTGATGGCTGGTTAATGGTAGAGCATGGTTATGATCAGTCGCAGGCTGTTCAGGTATTGTTCCAGCAAGCCGGCTTCATTGAGATACAGGCTTTTCAGGATTATGGCCAGCAGGATCGCGTGGTCATTGGCAAACGCTCCGTAAGTGGCGAATTCAGGTAATATACTGCTGATGAATGATGAAAAGTTGCTGCGTTACAGCCGCCATATTCTTTTGCCGAATTTTGACATCACCGGCCAACAGCGCGTTTTGGAAAGCCGCGTGCTGGTTATTGGTCTTGGAGGGCTGGGATCACCAGTAGCTTTGTATCTGGCTGCTGCAGGTGTTGGGCATCTGGTGCTGGTGGATGATGACATTGTTGAGCTGACCAATCTGCAGCGGCAAATTGTGCATAGACAAACGTCTGTCGGCAAAGCAAAAACGCATTCAGCTGCGGCGACTTTGCAAAGTTTGAACGACACAATTAAAGTTGAAACCATTGAGCATCGCCTGGACGAATCCGAGTTAACCCAGCAGGCAACGCTTGCTGACGTGATTGTCGATTGCACCGATAATTTCAGTAGTCGTTTTTTGCTCAACCATGTGAGCAAGAAGACCAGAACACCGCTGGTGTCAGCTGCAGCTATTCGATGGGAAGGACAAGTTTCGGTTTATGATGCGCGACAAGCCGATGCACCGTGTTATCGTTGTTTGTACGATGATAGTGGTGGCGATATTCAGCAAAGCTGTGCGGAGAGCGGGGTGCTTTCACCATTACTGGGCATGATGGGATCCATTCAGGCGATTGAAACACTCAAATTGCTTGCCAATACAGGAACGTCCCTCAATGGTCGTTTATTATTGGTTGATGCGCAGTCAATGCAGATAAGAGAAATAACGTTAAAACAGGATCCGGCCTGCCCGGTATGTCACGATAATGAGAATAGCTAAATGACAGCAAAAACGACGATACGTTTACCGCGAACATTGGTGAATGAGCTATTACATGAAGCGCAACTTTCACCTCAGCAGGAAATTTCCGGGCTAATAGGCCGTCATGGGCAACGCTGTATGTGTTACCCAGTAGACAGCGTTAAAACCGATGCCAGTGTGTTATTTGCATTAAGTGCCAGTGAGCAGTTAGCCGCATTAAAAGAAATGAAAGAACGTAATCAGGAATTGTTCGCGATTTATCACTCTCATCCCGATGCTCCAGCGTTACCGTCAGTTATTGACGAGGACGTTGCAGACTATCCACAAGCGTTGTACCTGATTATTTCATTGAATACACGCGGGGTTTTGGAAATGCGGGGCTTTCAAAAACATGGACAGAATATCGAAGAGGTAAATTTGATCATATGAGTAAACTTGACGCATCAGTATTAACAAATGCAGCGCAACAGGCGCTGGATGCGGCTAAAAAGCTGGGGGCCTCTGCTGCTGAAGTGGGTATCAGCCAAAGTCTGGGATTATCGGTAAATGTGCGTCAGGCTGAAATTGAAACGCTGGAGCACAATAAAGACACCGGGCTTGGCGTAACGGTATATCTGGGACAAAGCAAAGCTTCTGCCAGTACCTCCGATTTGCGACCTGAAGCCATTCACGAAACAGTGGCGATGGCCTGCAGTATTGCCAAGCACACTCAGGAAGATAAATATGCCGGTTTGGCCGATGCTGCATTAATGGCTACTTCTTTTCCGGACCTACATTTGTATTACCCTTGGGAATTGTCTCCGGAACAGGCTATTGAGCTGGCAATGGAATGTGAGCAGGCTGGTCGTGATTTTGATTCTTTAATCAGTAATTCAGAAGGGGCCAGTGTTTCGTCTCATGAAGGTCAGCGGATTTATGCGAACAGTCATGGCTTTATCGGTCAGACGCAATCCACTCGTCATAGTTTGTCATGTACGTTAATTGCCCGTGATGAGACTGGTATGCAACGTGATTACTGGTATGACGTTGCCCGTGATAGTCAGGATCTGGCTTCGGCTGTTTCGGTGGGTCGTAAAGCAGCTGAGCAGACGTTAAAACGGCTGAATGCCCGTGAAATTGAAACTGGTCACTATCCGGTGATTTTTGCTGCTGAAATTGCTTCATCTTTATTTGGTCAGCTGGTGGGCGGGATTCGTGGCAGCGCCTTATATCGTAAATCCAGTTTTCTGCTGGATAAACTGGGTGAACAGATTTTCCCATCATTTATGCATATCCATGAGCAGCCACATCTTTTCAAGGCGCTGGGCAGTTCGGCTTTTGATGCTGAAGGGGTGGCGACCCAAAATCGGGATATTATCCGCGACGGTGTATTGCAGGGTTATGTTCTGGACAGTTATTCAGCCCGACGTCTGAATATGACGACCACTGCTAATGCGGGTGGAGTACATAATCTTACCGTTGATAGTAATGATTTAACATTTAAGGACATGCTGAAGGCGATGGATCGGGGCGTGATAGTGACTGAAACTATGGGCATGGGCGTCAATATTGTTAATGGTGATTATTCGCAAGGCGCTGCCGGATTCTGGGTCGAAAATGGAGAGATTCAATATGCCATTGATGAGTTCACCATTGCCGGTCAGTTGCAGGATATGTTCAAAGGTATCCAAGCGGTAGCTAATGATGTGGACTTACGCAGCAATATCCGTAGCGGTTCGGTGTGGATAGATAAAATGATGGTGGCAGCTTAGGGCTTGTTAATTTTCATCTCACAACCGAGGCGGAGATGAAAGATCAAGCAGCCTAAGTTTAAGAGTCGATGCTATCGCGGACGAAGCTAGTGATATCAGTTAAATAGGCCACTGCAAATATTGAAAATAACATCTGCCTTAGGTTTTTAATGCGATGAGGACTTTGATTGCGTAACGCATTGATTTGACGTATCAAATCCTGCTCATCATGCAGCCAGTCGGTTTTGTTGTTGACCAGCTGACAATGAAAAATATAATAACTTTCCGAATTGAACAGTCGGTGCAGCAACAGATTTTTGGCCTCTGCGGATTGCAGTTCATGTTCACAGATGATCTGCCAGGGTTGATAACCTGACCGGTAACAATACAAACCTATACCATGAGTTACCACATTTTCAGTATGAACGGTTTTCAACTGTAATGTGATCCGCTGAATGGAATTGGAAATCGCCTGCCATAATTTGTTGTCGGTTTGATTTAACAGTTGAGAATGGCCAGCCACCGCCTGCAATACGCGTTTTTGTTGAATATCCAGGCCAAAAAATAGCGCTGTGTTGAGTGGTGCATGACTCAGCAGATCCAGATAAACCCGACTGTACTGCATTTGCAATAAATCATCTTCGCGCCGCGATAATGACTGTTGGTTATCTTTAATGGCCTTTTCAAAAAACTGATTTACAGCGAATGGGCATTGGGTGACCAGACGTTGCAAACCAAGCTCAGTTTGTTCAGCAAACTTCTGCACTCGCTTAATTTCATACGGCACACTACGTAAATTTAATTGCGGACGCTGTGATTGCCAACGGGTGAAATGCATGGTTACCCGGGCACCCAGCTTCACCGGCAAATCAGCATTGACCGACAACGACAGTCCATTAATCGAAACCTCGTTCGTTTGCGAAGAATATTCCTGACTATTTACAAATAAATTGACGGGGGTAAGTACGGTATAGCGGCTTTGCTGGCGTCGAATAAATGCTTTGAGCGAACT
This sequence comes from Methylophaga sp. F7, assembly GCF_056863975.1. Taxonomy (NCBI): domain Bacteria; kingdom Pseudomonadati; phylum Pseudomonadota; class Gammaproteobacteria; order Thiotrichales; family Piscirickettsiaceae; genus Methylophaga; species Methylophaga sp. F7. Next base: position 498,201 of record NZ_CM166511.1, read on the forward strand.
GACGGGGGGTAAATTGAAAAGAACCGCCGGTTTTTCGATATTTTCATCAGCATGAATTTGCTTTTCATTATCACTCAGCTGTTGCAAGCAGGCCGAAATATCAGTGATTTCTATCAGATTTTTTAATTGTGAAACTTTGCGTGAAAAATCAACAGCAATGCGCGGGTCTGATTGAGCCATGATATCAAAATGCGGATGGTAAATTGCTTCATCAACTTCCAATGCTGATACATGAAAATGCCATAATTGTGTGTTTTTTGGCCATGGCCAAAATTGTCTGAGTTTTGCTATTTCACTGGCATCAATCACCACCAGCTTTTCCTCATTAAGCGCCACAAACCCAGAATTTAAATGGTTTTGCTCAATATGAGAGAGCACCCTTTTCACGACTGACAACAAGTCGGGCGTGTTGATGAAAATCTGATCACAAACAGTGCTGCTGTGTAGGGCGGTGGCATTGGGCGATTGTTGCTCACCCATCCAGCAGAGGAGGCTGGGCATTAGCTGGCTGTATAAACGTAACAGACAATTTTGTGTCAGATTCAGAATTTCATTATTCAGTTCAGCCGGACTGTGCTGATTTCGATTGCTTAACCAGTTTTGCCAAGCTTGACGAACGTCATCACCGACTGAGTCATGAAAGCGTAATACAGCAAAGGTTCGCTGATCCTCATGATGCATCCGGGTAACATCAAACGCTATGAGCGTGGGTTCAGTATTATGGGCGTCGGGAAAATGTTCAAAACTGACATTAACGGTATCGTTTTTTTCCAGTGCAGCTACATGCTTCATGCTGACACGGATGGCGTCAATGCTGACATCCAGCGTCATTGCATGGTAGCTAAGTTCACCCACTTGAATGGTGACCGGTAGTGTCAATAGCATGCGGGGCGCCTGACGTCTTACTGGTTGATCCAGCCGGATGAGCAACACGCCATCGTCTTCAATTGGAGTGGTTTGCTGTTGTTGTGCTTGCTGTTGAAACTGACGAACGGCCTGCATTAATGCTTCGTAAACACCGACGGTGTAATGCCCTCCCATGCGTTCAACCAGCTGCTTGAGAATTAAATAACTACGGTCGTCCAGATAATGATTGATACCGCCAAATTCATAAGGTTGGCATTCACCGGTCACTTTACCGCGTAAATCAATAATGCGTTGACAGGGTTTTTGTAATCTTTGTCGTTCCAGCTGGGCCAGAAAAGCCTGGTTTTGAGCTTTGCTGTTTTCCGTTGCCATTGCCCGAATTATTTCAGTTCATCAGGCGTTTTAGCTTGAATGCTTAACGCATGAATAGCAGATGGGAGTAATTCAGCAGCAGCGTCATAGACCAGCCGGTGACGCTTGATTAAAGATAAACCGGCAAACGCGTCACTGACAATAAATACCGTGAAGTGGCCACCACCGGTATTGCCTGCATGTCCGGCATGCAGATGACTGTCATCGGTGATCTGCATCTGAATCGGATCAAGTTGTTGTAATGCCTGCTCCAGTTTTTGTTGTGTAGATAGACTCAAGGTAAGACCTTACGAAACGGTTTAACAGTTACTTTGGCGTACACATCGGCCTCAATATATGGGTCGGCCTCGGCCCAAATCAGGGCGTTTTGCAAGTCGTCAAATTCGGCGACCACCAAACTGCCACTGAATCCGGCTTCACCGGGATCTTCGCTGTCAATTACCGGATGTGGACCAGCCAACACTAAACGACCTTCATCCTGTAACGCCTGAAGACGACCAAGATGTGCCGGACGGGCAGCCATACGCCGTTGCAGGCTATCGGGCTTATCTTCGCTGATAATGGCATATAACATCAGGATGCATCCTTCGAATTATTTTCGTTTATATGACGGGACAAATAAATGGCCTGTCCGGCAATAAATACCACTGTAATGGCCAAAGAGCCAAATAATTTGAAGTTCACCCAGGTTTCTTCCGAGTAGTAATATGCGATATAAATATTCAGAAATCCGGAAAAGATAAAAAACAGAATCCACGCCGTGTTCAGTCTTGACCAGACCACGGTTGGCAATTGCAAATGCGCTGCCATGAGACGCTCAAGCAGGGTTTTATCGGTAAACACTCTGGCACCAATGAAGGCTAATGCAAACAACCAGTTCACTGCAGTGGGTTTCCACATCACAAATTCCGGGTTCTGTAACCAGAGCGTGGCCCCGCCAAGCACCATCACCAGAATGAAGGTGATTAAATGCTGTCTTTCCACTTTGCCGTGACGCAGCAAACCATAAAGAACCTGAAGTAGAGTAGCGACCATCATTACCGCTGTTGCAGCATAGATGCCGGCCACCTCATATTCCTGACCATTCCAATGGTAGACGCCACCGCCAAATTTATAGGCAATGAAAAACAGGATAATGGGCAGGAAATCAGTAAATAGTTTCATCTTTTTATTCAGTTATTACAGAGATGCCACATTCTAACGTAAAATCAACACCATGACGCACTATGACCTGCATTGCCATTCCACCGCCTCTGATGGCGCCCTGTCTCCAAAAGCATTGGTTGAACGAGCTGTTCAGCAAGGAGTCGATGTGCTTGCGCTTACTGATCATGATGGTACAGAGGGCATTAAGGCTGCGCTTGAGGCTGCCACAGAACAGCCACTCATATTAATTCCCGGGGTAGAAATTTCGGTCAGTTGGAATAGCAGTACTGTGCATATTGTCGGGCTTAACATAGATATTGAAAATGCTAAATTGCAAAACGGGTTAGCCAATATCCGCCAATATCGGCAGCAAAGAGCTGAACAAATTGCGCAGCGTTTGGAAAAATCCGGTATTTCGGGTGCGCTTGAAGGTGCCGGAAAATATGCGTCGAAGACGATGTTAGGACGAATGCATTTTGCACAATTTCTGGTCGAACAAGGGCATGCCGCCAATACGAAAGACGTTTTCAAACGATTTCTGGTGCGAGGTAAACCCGGATATGTGCCGGGACAGTGGACTGATCTAGAATCCGCAGTTGAATGGATAACCGATGCGGGCGGCCAAGCGGTTATTGCTCATCCATTACGTTATAAAATGACCGGTACCAAGCTGCGACGACTGATTGATGATTTTAAAACAGCGGGCGGACAAGCCATTGAGGTTAGTTCCGGCCATCAGCATTCAGATCAACTGAGAAATGTAGCAGCACTGGCCAAACATTATGAGTTGCTTGCTTCCTGTGGATCGGATTTTCATGGTCCAGAACAGACTTGGAGCGAGCTTGGACGATTTCTGCCATTGCCGGCCTCCTGTAAACCGGTATGGTCTTTATGGCACTAAAACGGTCATGTGCCATGGGTTATGGTATATACAAGTAATTAACCAACTAAAGAACTAATGAAGGTTTTAGATGAGCCAGTATTTTCAAATTCACCCGGATAACCCGCAACCGCGACTGATTAAACAAGCCTGTCAAATCATAATGAATGGTGGCTTGGTGGTTTATCCAACCGATTCGGGCTATGCACTGGGATGCCATTTGGGTGATAAAGGGGCTATGGATCGCATTCGTCGTTTGCGCCAACTGGATGCTGATCACAATTTCACCCTGGTGTGCCGGGATTTGTCCGAGCTATCGGTATACGCCAAATTCAATAATGCCGTTTTCCGCTTGATTAAGGCGCATACCCCAGGCCCCTATACATTTGTATTACCAGCTACTAAAGAGGTGCCCCGCCGATTGCAGCATCCCAAACGTAAAACCATTGGTTTACGGATTCCGGTTAACAATATTGCCCTGGCCTTATTAGAAGAACTGAATGAACCGTTAATGAGTTCAACACTTATTTTGCCAGGCGAAACCATGCCGATGACCGAAGCCGATGAAATAGCCGATCAATTGAGTAAACATGTGGATTTGATTATTGATGGCGGAGCATGTGGCAGTGAGCCGACGACCGTTGTCGAGTTTGTAAATGACTTACCCGAAGTGGTTCGCGTTGGTATGGGTGATCCTGAACCGTTTGAGGTGGAATGATCATCTATCTTGGTTTATTCCTGTTAATCGCTTTCAGCATCTGGCTTATCGGCATTATTCATGCTGAAGCTGATTGGGGCGGACCGTCCGTTAACTGGCTGGATGGCTGGACCCGCTTAATCTGCCGGTATATTCAGCATTTACCGCAACAGAAAATAAATCTGCCAGAGACTGGCCCGGCGATTATAGTCGCCAACCATGTATCTGGTGTCGATCCATTATTACTGATATCAGCCAGCAAACGTCCGTTACGCTTTTTGATTGCTCGGGAAGAGTATGAGCGACCTTTGGTCAGTTGGGTTTTTAAAAAGGCAGGTTGTATTCCTGTTGATCGTTCCGGCCGTCCTGAGCAGGCGTTGAGACAGGCCTTAAGAGCTTTGCAACAAGGTGAGATTATCGCGCTGTTTCCCCACGGAAAAATTCATCTGGATACTGATCCACCAAGAAAAATTAAGGGGGCGTAGGCCGGCTGGCAAGCTGGTCGGCTGCACCGATATTTCCAGTACGTATCGATGGTGTGAGAGCTCAGGGGAAAGTGTTTACCGCACCCTTTGTGCCAAGTCGAGTTCAGCTCACTATGGCTCCTTCGTTAACCTGTTCACCAGAAACAATGTTGACCTGTCTGCAAGATATTAGCTTAGCAATTGAAACGCCAGTCAGCGTCAAGTCCAGTTAAGGTTTATTTTGTTATTTATATACAATTAAAATACTTTCAATAACTTAGTGAGTTCAGAAAATAGTGATCTTTTTCTGAGGACGATTACTTGATTTCTGAACAGCATCCCCCATTTTGTAATTAACTTATTTTTTACAGGGATATTACGATGCAAATCGATAAACTCACCAGCAAGTTCCAGGAAGCACTTGGCGCCGCACAAAGTCTGGCGGTTGGCCGCGATCATCAGATTATAGAACCGGCTCACTTACTGTTGGCGTTATTAAATCAACAAGGGGGGACGGTAAAACCGTTACTGGCACAAAGTGGTGTTAACGTTCCAGCTTATCAGGCTGATCTGGAAGCCCAGTTAAACCGTTTTGCCCAAGTTGAAGGTGGTAATGGGGATGTCCGCATATCTTCAGACTTGAACCGATTATTAAATCAAACGGATAAATTGGCGCAGCAACGTCAGGACCAGTTTATTTCCAGCGAGCTATTGGTGTTGGCAGCGGTAGAAGATAAAAGCCAGACAGGTGAATTGCTGCGTAAACATGGAGCCAACAAAACCAATATTAATAATGTGATAGACAAAATTCGTGGGGGCGAACGCGTGACTGATCAAAATGCCGAAGAACAGCGTCAGGCGCTGGAAAAATACACTATTGATCTAACTGCTCGTGCCGAAAGTGGCAAGCTGGATCCAGTCATTGGTCGAGATGATGAAATTCGCCGCACCATCCAGGTCTTGCAACGTCGTACCAAAAACAATCCGGTATTGATCGGTGAACCCGGCGTCGGTAAAACGGCGATTGTTGAAGGTTTAGCCCAGCGTATTGTTAACGGTGAAGTGCCTGAAGGCATGAAAAACAAACGAGTGCTTTCCCTCGATATGGGATCGTTAATTGCTGGTGCCAAATTCCGTGGTGAATTTGAAGAACGTCTAAAAGCTGTACTCAGTGACCTGTCTAAACAGGAAGGTCAGATCATTCTGTTTATCGATGAAATTCACACCATGGTCGGTGCTGGTAAAGCTGAAGGGTCAATGGATGCAGGTAATATGCTGAAACCCGCTTTGGCCCGGGGTGAGTTGCATTGTATTGGCGCGACTACGCTGGATGAATATCGCCAATATGTTGAAAAAGATGCCGCTCTGGAACGTCGCTTTCAGAAAGTGCTGGTGGGCGAACCCAGTGTAGAGTCCACTATCGCTATCCTGCGTGGCTTAAGTGAGCGTTATGAAGTGCATCATGGCGTAGATATTACTGATCCAGCCATCGTTGCTGCAGCGACCTTATCGCATCGTTATATCACCGACCGCAATCTGCCGGATAAAGCCATTGATCTGATTGATGAAGCCGCCAGCCGCATTCGGATGGAAATTGATTCCAAACCGGAAGTGCTGGACCGTCTTGAAAGAAGGTTAATTCAACTTAAAATTGAGCGTGTTGCCTTACAGAAAGAATCGGATGAAGCATCCAAAAAACGTTTGGATACGCTGGAAACCGAAATGAAAAAACTGGCCCGCGAATACACCGATCTGGAAGAAGTCTGGAAATCAGAAAAAGCGGCTTTACATGGCAGTCAGCATATTAAGGAAGAACTCGAAAAAGCTCGGCTGGAACTGGAGTCCGCCAATCGTAGCGGTAATCTGGAAAAAATGTCTGAACTGCAATATGGCCGTATTCCTGCGTTGGAAAAACAGTTGGATATTGCCACGCAGGCAGAAATGCAGGACTTCACCTTGCTACGAAATCGTGTCGGCGAAGAGGAAATTGCTGAAGTGGTTTCCAAATGGACCGGGATCCCAGTGTCCAAAATGCTGGAAGGTGAACGCGATAAACTGTTGAAAATGGATGAAGCTTTGCATAAACGGGTTATCGGTCAGGACGAAGCCGTCAATTCAGTTGCCAATGCCATCCGCCGCAGTCGTGCTGGTTTATCAGATCCCAATCGTCCTAACGGTTCATTCCTGTTTTTGGGGCCAACGGGTGTGGGTAAAACCGAGCTGTGCAAATCGCTGGCAACATTTTTATTTGATACCGAAGAAGCGATGGTACGAATTGATATGTCCGAGTTTATGGAAAAACATTCGGTTGCTCGTCTGGTCGGCGCACCTCCCGGTTATGTTGGCTACGAAGAAGGCGGTTATCTGACGGAAGCGGTGCGCCGTAAACCGTATTCAGTGATCCTGCTGGATGAGGTCGAAAAAGCGCATCCGGATGTGTTTAATATTCTGTTGCAGGTATTGGATGACGGTCGGCTGACAGATGGACAGGGTCGGACAGTTGATTTTAGAAATACCGTTATTGTGATGACCTCCAATCTGGGCTCCAATGTGATTCAGGAAATGGCGGGTGAAGATAATTATGACGCCATGAAAAATGCGGTAATGGAAATTGTCGGTCAACATTTCCGCCCGGAATTTATTAACCGTGTGGATGATGTGGTGGTCTTTCATCCGTTACAGAAATCACAAATTCGTGCCATTGCCGATATACAGTTGTCACACTTGCGGCAACGTCTGGCAGAAAAAGAAATGGGACTGGAATTATCTGATGCGGCACTGGATATGCTGTCTGAAGCAGGGTTTGATCCGGTCTATGGTGCCAGACCTTTAAAACGGGTAATCCAGCATGAGTTGGAAAACCCGTTAGCCCAGGCTTTATTGTCTGGTCGCTTTGTGGCCGGACAGGTGATCAAGGTAGATGTGCAGGATGAAGAATTAACCTTTACCAGTGAGCTGATGCACTAGAGGCTGTTGTTCTCTCATAGCCACCTCTGCTTGAGGCTATTTTTTTGTCTAACAAGCGGCGCTGAAAGAGCAACAGAGCCTGTTAAAACGGGAATCATTTATCGAGTTGGGTAAAACTGACCCAACTCGATATTTTAATGAAACCATGATTCAGAACTTTGGTTAAAGATTATTTCGCCTGTATTACCTGTTGAGCTTACATAATCATTACTGAATTTGGGAGTACAATCCCTGCAAAGCGTTGCAAGTCACTGATATAATGCCGGACTTTGTCCTTATCTCTCACAGGTAACTACTCATGTCTGATTTCGGCAAGTTTGTCGATGCTTTCACGCCAGCGGAAGTCGCGGAAAAAGTCAAAACCGTTGGTGTGGATAAGGCCAATATGTCCATTATCCCACTGGTGATTCTCTCATTAATGGCGGGGGCGTTTATTTCGTTTGCCGCCATGTACTACACGGTGGTGATGACGGACGCCGGTGCTGCATATGGTCTGGCCAGACTGGTCGGTGGTCTGGTATTTGCCTTGGGCTTTATTCTGGTGGTGATAGCCGGGGCAGAGTTATTTACCGGAAATACACTGGTGGTGATGGCTTACGCCAAAGGGCAGGTAAGTTTTAAATCTTTAATGCGCAACTGGGGCATTGTCTATGTTGGTAATCTGGTCGGTGCTTTAGTCACTGTTTATCTGGTGTATCTCTCCGGCTATTTAAGTGATGGCAATCTGGGGGTAGGTGTTACTGCGATAAAAACCGGTCTAGCCAAAGTGGACCATACCACTACAGAAGCTTTTGTCCGCGGATTATTCTGTAATGTACTGGTCTGTCTAGGCAGCTGGATGGTCTACGCGTCACGTAGTGTGACCGATAAAGTGATGGCCGTGTTATTTCCCATCTCAGGCTTTGTGGCGATGGGGTTTGAGCATTGCGTGGCGAATATGTACATGATTCCAATTGCGATGATAGCCGCAACTGATCAAGCCATTGTGGCTGCCGGTCATTTTGATGCCGCGCAGCTGGCCACACTGGATTTTGGTGGCTTAATGGGTAATATTATCCCCGTTACGTTGGGAAATATTGTCGGTGGTGCTGGATTTGTAGCAATGGCTTACTATTTGGTTTATGTCTACGCTCGTCCTAATAGATAAAATTTAAGCTGCACTGTGCAAGGCAGTGCAGCTTATTTTTTTACCTGACTTTATTCAGTAGACTTACCAGGATTTATACGGAAGAAATTTACCATCCAGGGTAATGACAATCCGATCACCTTTCGGATCCGGTTTTTTCTCGATATTCATGGCAAAATCAATGGCACTGACAATGCCATCGCCACATTTTTCATGCACAATTTCTTTAATGGTTGGACCATAAACCGACATCATTTCATAAAGACGGTAGAGCAATGGATCGGTAGGAACCGTTTGGTCCCATTGCTTATTTGGATATTTCTGCAGAGCCAGTTCCACTTCAGTGCCCAGATCCAGTGACTGACACAGTTTTTTGGCGGTTTCGGCCGGCATGCTGTTCATTCCCAGACAGGCTGATGCTGTCCATTCCGGTGACATGCCAATGGCTTCACCGATTTTTTCCCAGGTCAGTTCTTTAGTTTCTTTTGCCACCATGATGGCTTGCGTCATAGCAAGTTTATTCATTGTCACTCCAAAATCTTTTGTACGAATAAAAAACCTGACACCAATACCCGGTGCCAGGCCAACGAGGAAATCAATTCATTTTTTCTGAAAATTCAGCGGTAGGTGCACCGGTTTTGTAATGCGTCGCATACAACATGCCACCAGTCAGTACCAAACCGCCGACCAGATTACCGAAGATGACCGGGATTTCGTTCCACAATAACCAGTCAGCAATGGTGATATCTGCGCCCATTAACATACCCATCGGGAACAGGAACATGTTGACGACGGCATGTTCGAAAACCAGACCGAAGAACACTGCGATAGGCAACCACATTGCCACCACTTTGCCGGCAACTGAATTAGACAGCATCGCACCAACCACGCCGGTAGAGACCATCCAGTTACACAGAATGCCAGCGACAAAGACCGTTAACCAACCGGCACCACCATGCGCTGCAAATCCTAGCGTGCGCGCCTCAGCAGCCTTAGCGATGGCCTGACCAGCTGCGCCTGGTTCAGCGGTAAATGCAAAGGTCCAGGCGATACCAACTAACAGTGCTGTTGTTAATGCACCGAACAGATTGCCAATGCCTACCAGTAACCAGTTTTTTAACATGCCGTTAAAGGTGCAACCACGACGTTTATCCAGAAGGGCTAATGGTACTAATGCAAATACCCCTGTCAGCAAATCAAAGCCCAATAAATTCAGTAAAACAAATCCGACAGGGAAGACTAATGCGCCAACAATTGGCAAACCGGTCTGTACTGCTGCAGTCACAGCAAATGCCACGGCCAGGGTCAAGATAGCCCCCGCCATATAAGATCGAATTAATACGTCCCGGGTAGCCATTTTGAGCTTTGATTCACCGGCATCGACCATTTTTTTAGTAAATTCGCTTGGTATGAGATAAGACATAAACGCTCCAGATTGAATTGATGTAAACAGGTAAGCAGTTTGCATGTTTTATGCCTGACTTACTTAATTCTTTAATATCAATTGGTTAGTGTTTATGTTTGGTTTTGAGAAGAGGCTTTTTGCACCAAGATGATTCGAAGTGACGCCTTGGTTGCACAAGCATGAAGCGCACTATCAATAAAATTTTATTTAGAAACCGTTTCAGACAAGGTCGTACTATCAAGCAACGCGGGTTGTGGGCGGCCAATGTGATAACCCTGAGCAAAATCCACCCCATAGCCTCTTAACAGCGCTAATATTTCCGCATTTTCGACAAACTCAGCAGTGGTCTGACGATTAAGCCCTTTGGCGACATCGACTAAAGCTTTGACAAAAAGCTGGTCATCGGCATTTTTATCCAGATTTTTAATAAAGATGCCATCAATTTTGATGATATCGACGGGCAGTTCCCGCATATAGTTAAATGATGAAAACCCGACGCCAAAATCATCTAGGGAAAACCGACAGCCTAAGGCTTTTATTGCCTGCATCATGGCTTTGGCTTGCTGCAGATTAGAGACTGCTACCGTTTCTGTGATTTCAAAAATAATGCCATTGGGATTGACTTGATGTTCGGCAATCGTCTTTTCCAGCAACGGCAATAACACGGATGTATCAATAACCAATCCAGAAAGGTTTATGGCAAAACAAACGTTTCTTCCCTGCTTTTGCAATGCCCCCAGTTGTTGCAGGGCGTGGTAAATAACGTAATGATCTATCTGCTGAATCAAACCAACCTGTTCAGCAATCTGAATAAATTTCCCGGGTAGCCGCAACTCACCAGTGCCGGGATCCCGCATTCGTAGTAAAACTTCGTAATGTTCAATTTTGTCGGTCTGCAATTCGAGAATCGGCTGATAGAACAACACAAACAGATCCTGCTCCAGAGCCTGTTCAATTCGATGTTTCCATAACACGCGGGCTTGCAGTTGCTCTCTAGTACGATCATCAGGTGAAAAGGTATGGAAACTGCCCTTACCAAAAGCTTTGGCTTGGTACATGGCCAGATCAGCAAACCCCATCAGTTCATGAATACTGGCGTCCTGTAACGGGAAATGCACAATACCGATGCTGGTGGATACTTTGTGGTGAACTGCACCATATTCGAGCTGAATGGTACTCAGCTCATGGATTACTTTTTTTGCCAGTGTGATGGCACCTTCGGGATCGCTTTCAGGCATTAAAATGGCGAACTCATCGCCTCCCAGTCTGGCAACCAGATCAGTAAAACGAGTTATCCGTTTCAGAGCTCGGGCAACCAGAATCAACAGTTCGTCACCGGCCCGGTGACCACTGGTATCGTTGATGTCCTTGAATTGATCCAAATCGAGATACAACAGTGTGTTGTGGTGGTGATACCGAATCGCCATACGCAGCGACTTTTCGAACTCTTCAATAAATTTACGCCGATTACATAAGTCGGTCAGCGGATCATGTTCAGCCATCCAGACAATGCGTTTTTCAGCCTCTTTTTTATCGGTCATATCCAGGCCAACCGATAAAATTACCGCTTGCTGGTTGTCATGTTCAAGGCGTGAATGCAACCAGGAAATCTGACGGATAAGGCCGGTTTTATCAATGAGTTCGGCATCTTGTTGGGCAATTCGCTGATGACCGGCCAGCAATTCATTGAAATGGATATTGGCCTCAGTCCAATGACTGGCAGGAAACATTCTGGCGACATTGGTATTGATAACTTCGTTTTTGTTATAGCCGGTAATGTGTTCGCCATAATCGTTAAACAGCGAAATATCGAATTTTTTATCAATGGTTAAAACGATTAACTGGGCGGTATCAAGCAGGCTTTTTATGAAGTCACGATCTTTTCGCAGCTCACGATTTTTAATCTGAACCTGCTGATTGCGCAGCCGCCTGTGCTGATCGAGATGATCCAGCACATTTATCAGTTGATGGGTAAGGTTCGACAGCTCAATAACTTCCTGATCAATACTGCTGACAGTTGTTTCTGATAAAAGCTGGCGTGCCTGCTGATATTTTTTTGCCGATAATAAAGGAAGAGCCAGAGATATTTGTTCAATCTGAGTTAACGGTTGGGATAGACGTCGCAATACCCATAACGTTAAGGCCAGAGAAAACAACAATATCAACAAAAATGGTAAGAGATAGATAGTCAGCAGCTGTGCTTTTTCAAAAAGTCCCTGCTGAAAGTTTAAATAACCGATAACACTCAGAATGAGGAAGCCGGTCAGACAGCTGCCAAAAAAAATGCTGTAGGCTGTTTTCCAATGAAATTGAAGTTTTGACATCCTGGCCATTTATCTCTCATCCATGGGAAGCATTATGCCGGCGATTATGGCATATCATTGAGTGAAAATAATGTGCACTAGGGCCTGTTTATCTCTCATAGCCGCCTATAAAAGATACACAGACCTAGTGTTGTTCATCACGAGAAACTTTGCGCAGTACCCAATCCAGAGCGTTGGCAGGTAAAACGCGTTTGAGATACGCAAACAGATACGTCGGAAAAGTAACGTAATAACGAATTTTTGGTCGTTCGGCTTCTATGGCATGTACTAACTTATCAACTACCGCTTTGGCTGGAAGGGTGAATGGTGCTGCTGGTCCTGGTGCTAATAAGCGTTTTTCCATCGCAGTATAGCTCGCCTTATGAGCACTGGTATCTTTATTAATGTGCTGCTGATATTTGGTAAAAGCATTGTGCCTGAACTGGCTGGTTATCGGCCCCGGTTCAATGAGCGAAATGGCAATACCTGTGCCTTTTAATTCCAAACGCAAGGTATCAGCCAAACCTTCGATGGCGAATTTACTGGCATTGTATGCCCCTCGATAGGGTAAGGCGATGAGACCTAATACAGAGCTGTTATAGATGATTCTGCCAGAGCCCTGTTGGCGCATCTGTTTTATCATCAGATTAGTCAGTTCCTGTGTGCCAAAAACATTGGTTTCAAATTGTTCACGAAGCGCGTCACGGCTTAAATCTTCCACTGCGCCTGGCTGACCATAAGCAGCATTATTGAACAATACATCGACTTTACCCTCGAACGCTTTTATTGCTGCCTCAACCATGTTGCCTATCGATTCACTGTTGGTCAGGTCGCAAAGTAAATTGTTGATGCCTGCTTGTGAAAGCATGATTTGATCGACAGGTTTTCTGACAGTCGCAATCACATTATGCCCCCGCCGATGTAATATCCTGGCAGCTTCCAAACCGATGCCACTTGAACATCCAGTAATCAAAATATTACGGCGGATTATGTTGGGCTTGTTTTTTGGCATATAAGCAATCAGAGTATGGTTAAATTATAACGGCTAAACATTTAAGCATATTGACCGCTAAATGTTATAGAACGAAACAATTAAGGTGGGCAAAACTCAGGTATGTTACAAGGAAATGATATTAGTCAGACCGATTACGAACGGTTTCGACTTTTTTGGAACAGGCCTGCGGCATTGTTTTGGGTGATGGCAAACAATATTTAATTGTCAGCCGTCTGACCAAGCTGTTACGGGATGAAAATATTCCGTCAGTTGCCGATCTGTTAAATGCCATACAGCGTGGCCACCCGCGTCACTTGCGAGACGCGGTTATCGATGCGATGACGACAAATGAAACCTCTTGGTTCAGGGATGGCGGGCCATTTGAAGTATTTGAAAAAATGACGTTGGCTGATTTGGAAACGCGGGTTACAGCTACCTGCAGAATCTGGTCAGCAGCCTGCTCTTCGGGGCAGGAACCTTATACCATCAGTATGATCCTCAATGAATATATTCGTAAAAAGCCGGATAGCAAACTTAAAAGCACCCAAATCATTGCCACAGATATTTCCAACAGCATGCTGGCACTGGCAAGGCGCGGTGTTTATGAAGAACATGCGCTGATAAGAGGTATTTCCCCTGCAAGACGACAGCAGTTTTTCAAACCGTTTGAAGGTCGCTGGCAAATTGTCGATGAAGTTAAACAACGGGTGCAGTTCAGGGAACAGAATCTGTTGCAAAGCTATACCGGATTGGGTCGGTTTGATGTCATCCTGTGCCGTAATGTGTTGATTTATTTTTCGATGCAACGCAAGACAGACATACTTACCCGCCTGGCCCAGGCATTAAACCCGGGTGGCTATCTGTTTTTAGGTGCCTCGGAAACGATTAGTGGTTATACCGATGCATTTGACTTGCAACGCACGCCGCATGGTGTGGTCTATCGCCGTCGTTAGTGTTCGGATTTATCGGATACAGATTTAATCTCTATGGATTCAGCGGATTGGTCACTTGTTGCTGTTTTCGCCGTTTGCGGTTTTTCACACCACCCCAGCCAGCTTCCAATGTATTGTAAGACCGTTTTGATTAAACGCCATAAACGCGGTAGCAACCAAATCATTAACACGATGAAAATAAACAGTGCCGCAAGAAACCACAGTGGATGAGTGAGGGCCGTCCACAAACCGGCAATCACCAGCAAGTCTTCGGTTATTGAGGCTGTCCAGTTGCTGAAAGGTTCTGGTGAGGTATTGATCATTAATCGACTGCCGGCTTTAGTGGCATGAGTTGCGGCAGCAAGGCTTCCGCCCAGCAGACCTGCTGTTAATTCGATTGCCGGGCTGACATCTCCAACTGCACTTGCCGCCAACATGGCACCAGCCGGAATACGGATAAAGGTATGCAGAGTATCCCAGCCGGTATCGACGCCTGGCACTTTATCAGCGAAAAATTCCACACAATACATTACTGCTGCGGCTGTCATCACCAGCGGGTCACTGAGAACCTGCAACTCTGTCGGCAAAACCATATGGCCTGTTGTGCCCATATAACCCAGCATAAATACGGCAGCATATAAATTGATTCCACTGGCCCAGGCGGCACCCATACTCAGTGCAATAATACTCACAGCATCCATTTAGTGACTCCTGTTTGTTATAGTGGTGGGTCTGAAAGATCATCAGACCCTGGAGTTTTTGTGGAGTAATTTGGATGATAACCCGAACAGAGCTGATCGCCTATATTGATGAGCAATTGGAAGTATCGAGATTTCAGGACTATTGTCCGAATGGTTTACAGGTTGAAGGTAAACCAGAGGTGAATATTCTGGTGACCGGCGTAACGGCAAGTCAGGCTTTGTTAGAGGCGGCTGTGGAGCATAATGCTGATGCACTTATAGTGCATCATGGGTATTTCTGGCGTGGTGAAGCTCCCGCAGTGACCGGCATTAAATATCAACGTTTGAAAATGTTAATCAATAATGGCATCAATCTTATAGGCTATCATCTGCCCTTGGACGCCCATGCCGAGTTTGGCAATAATGTACAACTTGCAAAAATACTGAATATAGAAATGGATGGTTTTATTGCCGGTACCGGAGAACCCGCCATCGGTTTCCGAGGGAAACTGACAACACCCCAAACCTTAGAAGAATTTTCATCCCATATTGCCTGTCAACTGGATCGAAAACCGACCATTATTGCCGGTCATGATCGTTTAATAAAAACAGTTGGCTGGTGCACCGGTGCTGCACAAGGTTATATTCAGCAGGCAGCAGAGTCAGGTCTGGATGCCTTTATTAGTGGAGAAGCTTCAGAGCAGACAACACATTTGGCCAGAGAACTTGGAATTCATTACATCGCAGCAGGACACCATGCCACTGAGCGTTATGGGGTTAAAGCCTTGGGAGAGCATGTTGCTCTGAAATTCGGCCTGCAACACTATTTCATTGACATTGATAATCCAGTTTAATGGATAAACCTGCCATCAGGATGATAACCAACATGAAAGACTATATAGACAAGTTAAAACATTTTTTCCAGGTTCAGCTTTGGCAGGAAACGACTGAAAGCGCCAGCAAACTAAAACGTTTGACACGGCACGCGGGCCGAGTGGTTTATGTGATGGCGAGGCAACTGTCGACCGGAGAATTAAACCTGCGGGCAATGAGTCTGGTGTTTACCACCTTGTTATCATTAGTCCCGTTAATTGCAGTTGCTTTTTCAGTGCTCAAGGCTTTTGGAGTACATAACCAAATAGAACCCGTACTGCTGAACTTCATGGCCCCCCTGGGTGAAAAAGCCGGGGAAATGACTTCCAGCATTATTGGCTTTGTAGAAAACGTCAAAGTCGGCGTGCTGGGTTCGATTGGTTTGGGCATGTTGTTTTACACAATTATTGCTTTGGTACAGAAAGTTGAAAGTGCTTTTAATTTTGTGTGGCGGGTCAAAAGATCAAGGTCGTTTGCACGTCGATTCACTGATTACATGAGCGTTGTGATGATCGGGCCGGTATTGGTCTTCTCTGCTTTAGGAATTGCCGCAACGGTGATGGATAATGATGTGGTCTCGACCTTACAATCAATCGAACCATTTGGAACATTGCTACTGATACTCAGCAAATTGTTACCCTATTTTATGATTGTGCTCGCCTTTACCTTTCTCTATACCTTCATTCCTAATACCAAAGTGAAACTTGGGCCGGCTCTGGGTGGTGCAATGGTGGCCGGAGCACTATGGATTGGACTGGGAACTTTGTTTGCGACTTTTGTAGCTTCATCATCCAATTACACGGCAATCTATTCCAGTTTTGCGATTTTATTTTTCTTTATGATCTGGCTTTATCTTGGCTGGTATATTTTATTGACCGGATCTCAGGTAGCTTTTTATCTTCAGCATCCAAGATTTGTATTGATGGGCGGAAAAACCCTGGTTTTGAGTCCACGATTACGTGAGAAAAAGGGCTTGTGGTTAATGACTATTATTGCCCGTCGCTTTTGTGAGAAAAAGCCGGCATACAGCCTTTCGGAACTGGAGAAGCTCACCACGTTAAGTAGTGAAAATTTAGAGGAATTATTGGACATTTTGGAGGAAGGTGGCTTTATCGTAGAGGTGGCTGGAGATAAAGATTCCTTTACTATGGCCGGCGATGTCAGCAAAATTTTAGTCAGTGAAATTTTGTTTTGTTTACGTAGTGCCGAGGAAGTGGGTATTTCAACATTACAGCAACACACTGAGCCCAGTATTGAAGCATTCTTTTCTGAAATTAATGAAGCACAGAATGCTGTGTTGGATGACTTAAGTTTACGTGATTTAGCCATAGGCAAAAATACAGCATGATTGAGACAAATGCTTTTCAGGGAAAACGTATTCTTCTTGGCGTTACCGGCAGTATTGCAGCCTATAAGTCAGCAGATTTAATTCGAAGATTAAAAGAATACGGTGCTGAAGTACGGGTAATGATGAGTGATGGTGGAATGCAGTTTATTACGCCACTTACGCTGCAAACGGTCAGTGGTAATCCCGTGTCATTGAATTTCTTTGATGCTGATGAAGAAGCTGCAATGGGTCATATTAAATTGGCGCGTTGGGCAGACTGGATCCTGATTGCTCCCGCAACCGCTGACTGTCTGGCGAAACTGGCTCATGGCCTGGCGGATGATTTGATTTCCACGGTATGTCTTGCCTCGGAAGCACCGTTGATGGTGGCACCGGCAATGAATAATAAGATGTGGTCACATATCGCAACCCAGCAAAACTGCCAACTGCTAAAACAACGCGGTGTGGAATTTATTGGTCCTGAAAGCGGTGATCAGGCCTGTGGGGAACAGGGCGAAGGTCGCCTAATGGCTGTTGAAAATATTGTGATGCATCTGAGCCGCAAGTTGCAGACCGGTCCTCTGACAGGAAAACAGGTAGTCATTACTGCAGGACCTACGCATGAACCAATTGATCCGGTTCGCTTTATTGCTAATCGCAGCTCAGGGAAAATGGGCTATTCCCTGGCGCAAGCAGCCGTTGAGATGGGTGCAAAGGTCACCCTGATATCTGGGCCGGTGGCTTTGGAAGCCCCGTCTGGTTGCAGCCGTATAATGGTTGAAACGGCTCAACAAATGTTTGACGCTGTTATGCAAAACTTAGCTGGTACGGCAATTTATATCGGTTGTGCAGCAGTAGCAGATTATCGTCCCACGCATCCTGCTTCAGCTAAATTAAAAAAAACGGCTGATGATGATTTATCACTGCAACTTCGTTTGAATCCCGATATTATTACATCGGTTGCCAATGCCGATGAGCGGCCGGAGCTGGTCGTTGGTTTTGCTGCTGAGACAGATGATTTGCAACAATATGCACAACATAAATTACAGCAAAAACGTTTGGATTTGATCGCAGCGAACCAAGTGGGGGATGGACTGGCTTTTGGTCAGGATAACAATGCGCTGGAAATTTTCTGGGAAGGTGGGCATAAGTCCTTGGCTGAAGCTCCGAAACTTGAAATTGCACGCGAACTCATAACATTAATAACAGAGCGTTATCATGCAAAAAATTCAATTTAAGATTCTCGATCCGAGACTGGGCAAATCCATTGAACTGCCGGACTATGCCACCGAGGGTTCTGCCGGAATGGACCTGAGGGCCTGCCTGGATGAAAATCTGATATTACGTCCTGGCGAAACCATTCTAATACCGACCGGAATTGCCATTCATATTGATGATCCCGCTTTGGCTGCGATGATTTTGCCGCGCTCAGGCCTTGGACATAAACACGGCATTGTATTAGGTAATCTGGTGGGCCTTATCGACAGCGACTATCAGGGACAAATTTTTGTATCCTGTTGGAATCGGGGGGATACGCCCTTTGAAATCGTAGTGGGGGAGCGTATTGCACAAATGCTGTTCGTCCCAGTAGTGCAAGTAGGATTTGAGCAGGTCACCGAGTTTACTGCCAGTGAACGTGGTAGCGGCGGCTTCGGCCATACTGGCAGAAGCTGAGCACAACCGTGCTGCTGAAACTGCAAAATCTGAAGCTATTTCGCCGAAGGCTGAGTTCGCTGGCCATTCTGCTGTTGATTTTGATTGTTCTTTCCGGGGTGGCAGCAGCAATCCGGATTAATGATTACCAACAGCAGTCAGCTTCAGAAGCATTCAACCAGACACAAACGGAAAAGCTGGCGCTCGCTGCATCCGGTATGATCGATATGCTACAAGACTGGCAGCAACGTTTTAACGAGATGTCGGCGGAAAATGCACAGGACCCGGTAGCTTTTGGCTGGCCTGATGCATCAACCTCATGTGTTATTTCCTTTATACCTGCTGCTCCAACATCCGACGCGTGTATTCCGGTCAGTTTTGGCACTATTAATAGTCTGCGCCAGGCAGACATGCAAGGTATGGCTGATATTGCTGTTATGCAGCCAAATACGCCTCAGGCGCATATTTTACTGACCAAGAAGCTGGATGCAGCAGGCTATCTGGTGCTTAGCCTGCAAATGACTGAGCTGGAGGATAAGCTGCGTGAACGTTATTTATCGATTGGTACAGGTAGTCTGGCATTACAGCAAGGGGCCCAAAACTGGCTGACTTTGATCGAACAAGGCGATGGTAAAGCTCAGCATTCCAGTCCTGTTTTTACTCAGGCATTACCCGGAGCTTACTGGCGCCTGGCATTCTGGCCTGCTGAAGGGGTGGCTAAAACAGCAGCCTGGCCTGCATTGCTCATGTTAGCCATTATTGTTTGTGCCTTATGCTGGCTGGTGATAAACCGGTTCAGTACGTTAAAACCAAAAAAACAGGCGCAAATTGGAGCACGCCCACGGCCAGTAGAATATACAGAAAATGAAGTTAATATCGATAATACGCCGCCTCCTGCGGTAATACGCGCAGCCGCTCCCAAAGTGAGTAAAACCGAGTCAGTAGATAGAGTCAGGCCAGTAGATATTAAACCGGTTATTTTTAAGGCCTATGATATTCGGGGTATTGTCGGCACCCAATTAAGTGAACCCATTATGCGGGTCTTGGGGCTTGCCATAGGTACGGAGGCACAGCATCAGGAGCAGACCCGGATTATCGTCGGGCGGGATGGTCGGCTTTCCAGTGAGAGTTTCAGTGATGCATTAATCGAAGGTATTCTGGCCAGTGGTTGTGATGTTACTGATATTGGAGCGGTACCAACCCCTCTTGTTTATTTTGCCTCGCAGCACATGCGGACACATTGTGGCGTAGTAGTGACGGGCAGTCATAATCCACAGGGCTACAATGGTCTGAAAATTGTTATCAATGACAAAACATTGTCTGGTGATGCTATTCAGGGCATTTATCATCGTATACAGCATTCTCGACTTTATAGTGGGGAGGGCCAGTTACGACAGGCAGATATCATTGCTAGTTATATTGAAAAAGTAAAACAGACTGTTCCTTTATCCCGCCCGCTAAAAGTCGGTGTGGATTGTGGAAATGGTATTGCTGGTAAAGTGGTTCCGCAGTTGCTAACCGCATTAGGCTGTGAGGTGCATGAACTGTTTTGCAAAGTTGATGGTCACTTTCCCAATCATCATCCCAACCCGGCCCAACCGCAAAATATGCAGGATATTTCTAAACTGGTTCGTGAGAAACATCTTGATATTGGACTGGCGTTTGATGGAGATGGCGATAGACTGGGAGTGGTTGACGGAGAGGGTGAAATTATCTGGCCGGATCGTTTGCTGATGTTGTTTGCCAGCGATATTCTGAAACGCCATAAAGGTTCGACCATTGTTTATGATGTCAAAAGTACGGGCTTGTTGAGGCAGGTTATTACCAAGGCAGGTGGTAAGGCAATGATGTGCGCTTCGGGCCATTCATTAATACGGGCCGAAATGCTCAAACATGAGGCAAAATTAGCGGGTGAGCTGAGTGGACATATCTTTTTTGCCGATAACTGGTATGGTTTTGATGATGCTTTATTTGCCGCCTGCCGCCTGCTGGCGCTGATTGCCGATGATCCACAACGTCGTGGCGCAACAGAAATCTTTGCTGCACAACCGCAAAGTGTTAGCACTCCAGAAATTTTAATTGATTTAGATACAGCAGAATGCCGTCGGTTTATGACACAATTTACACAAAATGCACAGTTCGATGATGGCGAAGTTATCACCATTGATGGTGTGCGGGTGAATTTTAGCAATGGCTGGGGACTTGTTAGAGCATCAAATACTGTTCCCGGTCTCACGTTGCGATTTGAAGCAGAAACTGAAGAAGATCTGGAACAGATAAAACAGCAATTTATTCAGCAGATGCTGCAGGTGAAACCTAATCTAAGTCTTAATTTTTAATCTTACGCTGTTAACGACAAAAACGAATTATAGTTGGTCGTTATTTTACATAAGCAAAAACAATAAAAAAAGCTTGCACTAAACAGACTGTGCGGGACAAGGAAGAAATTTTTAATGAGTTTGAATACACAAAAAGCGTCACATATTGCTCAGGTTCTGACTGAAGCGTTGCCTTATATCCAACGTTTTTCCGGTAAGACACTGGTCATCAAATATGGTGGTAATGCCATGATTGATGAAACGTTGAAAAACAGTTTTGCCCGCGATGTTGTGTTGTTGAAAGCTGTTGGTATTAATCCTGTCATTGTTCATGGTGGTGGTCCGCAAATAGGCCAGCTTTTGGCAAAGATCGGAAAAGAGTCCGAATTTATTAATGGTATGCGGGTCACAGACAACGAGACCATGGATATTGTTGAAATGGTGCTCGGCGGCCAAGTGAACAAAAGCATTGTTAATCTGATCAATAACCATGGTGGACGAGCTGTCGGCTTGACGGGGAAAGACGGTAGTCTGATATTTGCTGAAAAGATGAAATTTGCTTCACAGGAAGAACTTGGCGTTGATGCACCGGAAATGATTGATTTGGGCTATGTAGGCCGCGTAACCAGTATTGATACCAGCGTGATTGATATGTTGATTCACAGTGACTTCATTCCTGTAATTGCACCTATCGGGGTGGGGCAGGATGGACAGTCCTACAACATTAATGCCGATCTTGTTGCTGGTAAAATTGCTGAAGTGTTGCAGGCAGAAAAACTGATCCTATTGACAAACACGCCCGGACTGCTAGATGCTGACGGGACGTTGCTTACTGGTCTGAATGCGAAACAAGTCAATGATTTGATTGCCTCGGGTGTCATTTATGGCGGAATGTTACCTAAAATTGGCTGCGCGTTAGATGCCGTTCAGGCGGGGGTGACCAGCTCACACATCATCGATGGTCGTGTACAGCATGCGGTATTACTGGAAATGTTTACGGATGAGGGCGTTGGTACGCTTATTCGTGGAGGCGGTCGATGACTGAGCAACAATCAACGCGCGCGCAGAATAAACAGTCGCGTCATCAAGCGATATTGGAAGCTTTGGCGACGCAACTTGAAAAACATCCCGGACAGCGAATCACAACAGCGCAATTGGCTGAAAGCCTCGGAGTATCTGAAGCGGCTTTGTACCGCCATTTTCCCAGTAAGGCGAGAATGTTTGAGGGGCTTATCGAATTTTCCGAAGATACCGTTTTTGGCTTGATCCGTAGAATTGTTGATGAAGATGATAATGCGGTCTCTCGATGTGAAAAAATTATGGCATTAATGCTGGGGTTTAGTGCCAAAAATCCAGGTATTAGCAGTGTCCTCGTTGGAACAGCGTTAACTGGTGAAACAGAACGGCTTCGTCATCGCGTGAGTCAATTTTTTGACCGATTGGAGACGCAATTCCGACAAATTCTGCGGGAACGCGAGTTAACCTTGACTCAAGCTGGCGGACGGCCAGTGAATGAAACGGCTAACTTATTACTCAGTATTGTTGAAGGAAGACTTCAACAGTTTGTTCGTAGTGGATTTCGTCAGTCACCGCTTCAGGGATGGGAACAACAATGGCAACTCATCAATACGATTCTGAAGGTCTACGCGTGATTAACGTAGTTTTGATTGGTCGAACAATAGCCAGTTTAATTAATCTGGCTGAACATGATGACTTAAAGATTACCGTTATCGACCCAGAAACTGTTGATACAGCAGTTTTGGCAATAATCGCTGCTGAAGCTGATATTACCGTGTTGGAACAAAACAATGAACGGATTAATGCCGATATTCTATGTTTGGTTCTGGCGACAAATTACGAACATAATCAGACCCTGATTATGTCGGATAAAACACCGGATTTTAATCAACTCAAAGCAACTGGCTTCAGAGCACGGGGTTACATCACACCATCACAGCATGACAAGTTAGTCAAAGCTATTCGAGCCGTACATGATGGTGAGGCATGGTTACCAAGACGTCTGGTCGCCGATATGCTGAATCATTTCGCTGCAGGTGATATGGGGCAATAATCAAACCTGGACAAGAATTAATTTTATCTGGCTGGAATTTTGCTTAACAAAAAAATAAATTTTTTAAAATATTTGTTTTTTTAGTACCAATGTACAGTAGATAGCTTTGTGTAGTCATGGGAGACTATCTGCAAATATGGTCACAAGTGGTTTTTGTTGGCCTTGGGAAGCAGCATTTCATCGGAGAAGAATTTTATGGCCACAGAAGCCGGAATTATTTCAGCCTTAATTGGCACTGCAACTGCCACAGCAGTCGACGGTACTGTGAGAAATTTACAAGTTGGTGACAAAGTTTATCCCAACGAAATTATTACCACGGGTATTGCCGGTGCTATCGAAATTGAATTTCCAGATGGCGGGGTAATGGATCTGGGACGTAATTCTCAAGCTGTTCTCGACAGTGAAGCATTTGAATTGGATGTTGCAGAAGCTGATACACCACCGGCAGCTGATGTGGTCGATGATATAGACGCCATTCAACAGGCTTTACTCGCAGGTGAAGATCCAACACAAGTTGCTGATCCTACTGCTGCTGGTCCAGGCGCACAGCCCACCAGTGAAGGTGGCAGCGAAGCGGTTGTTGTAGATTACCTTGCTCCACGAATTACACCTGATTCAGGTTTTGAAACAACAGGGCCGGGTATTGCTTTCCCTGATCCTCCACCGTTTGAGTTTTTAGTTGATGAGTCGGATGATTTGGATCCCATTATTCCAACAGATCCAACAGATCCAACAGATCCAACAGATCCTAATCAGCCAGATGATCTTAAGCCAGTTGCGGATCCTGTTTTAACCAGTTATGAGTTTGCAAGTCAGACTGAAATAGAATTACCCCAAGATGCTTATGTATTTAAACAATTTTCTGTGGATGGTTTTGTTGATAGCGGTGAAGATAAGTCCAATCCTAGTACGTTTGAGGATATTGCATCCCTGGGGGGAATGATAATGAAACCGACTTGGCAGGATTGCTTTTTACGTTAAAGGCACCGCCTAGTTTCGGTCAGCTTTTTATAAAAAATGGTGATAATTGGGTTGAATTGAATGAAGGCAATACATTTAATTCAAGCGATTCGATTGTTTGGAGTGCAACTCTTGCTGAGTTTAACTCAGAACTAACATCGAAATCCTATGGCGGTATTAAAACAGGGAGTTCAGCCTGGGAGGGGGTTACTCTTGAAGCGACTAATCTTAATGGTCAGTCTGCTAAAATTGCATTTGATTCAGATGGCATTGGCGTTGCTGGAGGGACAATTGTACCAAATCAGCTGGAACACCGAGGTGGAGCCTCAGAAAAAATAACAATGAGATTTGAGAATCCATCATTAGCAGCCACCATAACTGTCAGTAGACTTATTGCCAATGAAAAAGAGGTTGGGCAAGTCGAAGCTTTTTTGAATGGTGAGTCAGTTGGTGTTTGGACATTTACCACAGCGAACGGTAATCCATTACTGAACGGAGAACCGGTAGATTTTTCTCTGGCAAAGAATAATTTGACCGTTGATCCTGCTGGATCCTCAGGTAATGCGACTTTTACCCTGCCTGATGGTGTAATATTTGATTCACTTGAATTTACTGCTACTAATTATGTTGATGGTAAAAAGTCTACATCAGACAGTAGTGATTACTACATCCAAAAAGTGACCGTAAGTGAAATTCCTGATAGTGAATTCCAATATTCCGTGACTGATGCGGCTGGCAATGAAAGTGATACTGTTAAGGCGGTTATTACTTCAGGTGATGCGGTTTTGGAAAACCCTGATTCTGGCGAACCTAATATTATCAAAGATGGACGTGGAAATAATGAATTGATTGGTACCGATCAAGATGATGTCATTATTGGTGGAGCTGGTAATGATATTCTGACAGGTGGAGATGGGGCTGATTTATTTGTATGGCAGGCAGGGGATGAGTTTAATCTTTCCAATATCTCCGCCCAGGATACCGTTACTGATTTTAATATTGAGCAAGGTGATGTACTTGATTTTGCAGATATTCTTGTTGGTGAAGAGTCCGGGGATTTAGCTGATTATATTCATATTGAAGATAATGGTGTTGATACCGTTATCGAGCTCAAGCCCGAGGGTGCTGGTGGCGACGTCAAACAAACTATTACTTTGCAAGGTACGACTCTTGCTGATATGGGGCTTGGTGGATTTGATACTTCAACGCAACAGGCTGAGATTATTAACAAGCTCGTACAGGATGGTCATGTGAATGTTGATAGTTAACTAGTTAACTCTATACATAAAAGACCCGCATAACGCGGGTTTTTTTATGGGGTTAAACTTCTTGCTAACTTACTAAGTTACCAACAATCATTAGCTGGTGTTCTTTGATTATTATGGTTAATCGTCATTGTTCCGCAACGATCAGCTGCTTGCCCCCCTGTAGGAGCTGCCTGGATTGTATAAGCTGTGGCGGATGGTGCGGCCGTGAAACTTAAGTTATAAAAACTGTTACCTTGCTTTGGTGAATTTATGAAAGGTAAATTGGCACCTGCATAAGTGAAGTTTTCCCCATAATATCTTTCCATAAAACTTACCAGTTCAAGTAAATCAGCCTGTGCATTCGATCTACGAGTCTCTCTAACTTGCTCCAGGTAGGATGGGTAAGCAATTGCAGCAATAATAGCAATGATCGCAACCGTTATCATCAACTCAATTAGCGTAAAACCTCTCTGAGGAGTAGTGTTCATGTTCTCAGTTCCTGTTAATTAGCATTGAGTAACCAAATTTCAGTGACATATGGCAGCTCACTATTTTCTTCATTTTTTGTATTGAAACCGATTAGTTCGCCTGCAGGAAGCTGAGGACCTAACTCACCATGACGAACCAATGCATGAACATTTGTATTACTATCTATCCGATAGGCGGTGTCATTAATTATTATAGTATTTGAATGGCCTGATTCTTCACTGATAACTCCAGTCTGGGTAAAACTGGTGTTAGCACCAGAAAATGCATTTGCACTAAATAACATAAAAACCAGAATAGAAAATATTTTCATACAGGTAACCTTAGTAAATTACTGCAATTGACGCCATGATTGACGTCCCTCATATCCTGGACCAGGATTTTCAATCGTTACTTCAATATTGCCATCAGCACCACTGGTATATTTAATTTCCTGTTGTCCACCGGGTTGATTGACGATACTTGGCGTTGGAATAATACCTACTTTTGATTCTTTTCCGCTGTATGGAACTTCAGTATCTGGGTCACCATCCCCATCTGTATCAATCATAAAGAAGTCTTCAGATGTAAAAACGCCATCTCCATTAACATCAAAGGGCGAATAGGATAATCTTGCACCCGTAGCATAATTCATTTCCATTAACCAACCAGATCCACCGAATGCACAAGGATCATCTGATGGAATTAAAGTAGTAAATATAATCCGCCCATTACGAATAATGGCATTACTTACTTGTCTTTCTCCCAGGTTACCTGAATTTACATCCTGATTAACAAGATCAATGTACCAACCAGAATGTTCTGTCCAATTAATCAGCTCATCAGAAGTAATACGATAATTGAAGCCATCTACAGATACCTGTTGCAGAATTTGTTGTTGTAAAAGATCGCTTCGGTCAAAAGCTATCAGCTCTGACAGTCTTTTATCCCAAATACTATAAAAACTCTGAGTGACTTGATTTTCACTAGAATTATCCCCTACTTCAAAGTATTTACCCGTACCAAATAATAACAAATAGCCATTTTCCCTAGGGTGTTTTACAACTTGAATGCGAGTTGTTATAGGTTGAATATTCGCCCCTGTACAAGTTTCTCCTGCACAAGCCGTGTAGAGTGGTTCAGGATTATCGGAATCAAGATAGGTAAAGTCCCAATTATCCTCATCCTGGCCGGTTACATTTATACTCCAAACGTTTCCGAATAAATCCCCAGCATAAATAGCGTCTACTATATTGTCATTATTAATATCAATTGCTGTTGGGGAAGCGATACCATTTGGTCGTTGAGCACCGGTTGGATCATCATTAGTACCAACCAATGTGTCAAACTTCTTAATCAAACTACCATCTGCAAGATTTATAAGATAAATGACTCCATTACCAGTCTGGCTGTCTTGAGCATCATTACTGTCTAAATTATTGTCTGCAGTATTGTTATAGCCACCGCCAACTAGAGCTGCCCATTCGCCATTATTTAGTCGAACAATACTTGCTTGTCCAAATGTAAACCCAAGATCTCTTTCATCCTGATCTGTAAATTCCCATAAAACTTTACTAGCAACATTTGCCTCTGTATTAAGGCTTGTTGGATCAGTTATATCTAATGCAAACATACCTTGTCCGCCTGCACCTAGTCCTGAAACGAGCACGGTGCGCCAACTACCATTGATAAAGGCATCTACTATTGTCGGGCTGCCATCCACATAGTATTTGTGTGTATAACTGGTATTGCTCAAATTATTTAAATTGTTGTAAACCGCATTGGGAACATAGGCAAATTTTTCAACCCCAGTATCGGCATCAAAAGCATGAAGCATTCCATCATTTGCACCTACAAAAACTAATCCTTGCCGATTAATATTTGCCACCACATAAGCTGAATAAGGACTTGCTGTTTCAGGTTGAGAATTTCCCCAGTTATCTTGATAACGTGAACCTGGGGTTGCTGCATAAGTTGGGGCAGAATTTATAATATCGCCAAGTAAACGATTTCTATTTCTAAGCGTACCACCTTCATTACTGGCTTCATTGGATTGGTCACCACGGATATAATTTAAAATTGATTGACTACCAAGTTGAGTTTGTTGGCTAGCTGAAATTGATGCCCAACGGAAAGGCTGTCCAGAATTTCCATCATAAGTTGCAATAACACGATCATTCGCAGCGGGTATCAGTGTTCCAGCATCCCAAGCAACGCCCCCAAGTGTGGCATCATCGTTAATGCTAAAGGCTAACAACTGACCGCTCCAGTCTCCACTATCAAATCGTGCTTGATAAATTTTACTGTCACCAGATACGGAACCAGAATTTAATGCAACAGAGGCAGCCGAAGAAGTCCTTGATGAAATATTTGACAGAATAGCTGCTAAAGAATCAGCAAAAGTATCAGGGTCTGTCGCGCTAAAGAAGGAACCACGGCTGTTAACAGCAGCGTGCCAAAGATCATCGATATTTTCCTCTGCATCTGCCGAGGGTTCTGGCCAACCTATACTTCCAGACGCTAATGCTTCGAAATCTGTATCAGGATCTAACGTACCATTAACCCCTAGTCCTACTGTAAAATTCACTAAATGCTGCCAGAACGCAGGATCTTCCTGATTTGTAGGGACATTATTAGTTAAATCTTCCCGAAGATCGCGTTTCCAATATTCCATTGCAACATCCGCCAAGGTGTTATCCCACGCATCTGTATATGGATTTACTGGAGTATATTGATAATCATCATTATCTGGACCTGATATCACTTCTCCACTCGTACCATCAGTATTGCCAACCCCTGGGCTAGAGCCATTCCAGTAACCATCAGTTGTTAAAATATGATAGCTCTGACGGCATGAAAGATGTTCTGCATCATTGTTAGTACCCGGTGTATTTCCCCACGGACCGGAGTTATCAGTTCTTTCGAAATATTGGCCAACACTATTGGTGGCGGAGCGAAGAGGAGTTCCTGAGTTGTTAATTACACGCTCGTAAAGGTTGTCAAAAAAATCTGCTCGGTTTGAACCGGAGAATTGTCTCAACCCCTCAATAACCGCCCGATTACTAGTAACACCGTCAATCGTTTTGCTGCCCTGATTAATTGCTGCGAAACCGACACGTAGATTCGAACCTTGTTTGGCAAAAGCTCTGCCGACACCCGCTCTCGCAGTCAAAACTCGCGAGCGATAGTATTGGAACCAATTAGCAAAGTTTTGAATTTCTTCTGCTTTGGTTCTAACAATGCCACTAGGGCTGGTGAAAGTAGTAGAGGATGAGGTTGAAGTAGTAATTTGAACTCTGGTATAGCTGCTTCTAGCTGTACGGCTGCCACCATTATATTTGTAATAAGTGATTGGCCAGAAGCTGTGATTACCGTTACATGGATCCCCGAATGCCTGTGTGAGGTCACTGGTATTCCTAAACCAACAAGCAAACTGGGTTTGTTGATTTACTAAATCAATGCCCCCAAGGGCTGGAATAGCAGGGTTATATAAAGCATTGTTGACATTTGCGTTTCCCATGCTGGTACCGTCGGCATTACTCCATGGTACATAGGTTACATCGGGATTATAAAAAACCGCATTATTAGCTGACGATCGTGTAAAAAAGTTATGAACGTTATCATCATCAAAATTTGCAATTTGATTTGCGTAGGTTACCCCACCATATAAATTGCTAGGTCGTGGGAAAATATAGCTGCTGAAATTTCGATTTTCATCAGGCATTACTTCCCATTGCATAGATCCCGAATCATCAAGTGTAAACATGATATTCGGCTCAATACTACCACCCAGATAAAGTGGAACATTGCTGATATTTAATGTTGTAGCAAAAGCACCATTACTTATTAATAAAATAAATCCCACTGCGTATTTTAAGATGAAATTTTTCATTATCAGTACCTCTTAATAACAGTGCTTTGCAATAAAACTCTGGCCTGGTCAGAACCACCGGTACCGCGAGCTGTAATACGATAATGGACAATGCCGTCAACTGGGGAACCTGTTCCTTTGTTTTCATCATCATTGTCAAAAACTAATTCTTCAATAATATATCTGGGAGGTGTAGCTACGTTAGCGACGTTTACTGAAGCAACTCCATTGGCGCTCCACCAGGCTGCATCGCGCTCCAGCCACCATGGTGCTGCATTCGTTGGAGTAGGATCCATGGCATTTGTATTCCAAGTGTTTTCATTACTGCCGTCTTGGGTTGCAATCGGTTCAGTGACAAATGCAGAGATTCTTTTCTCAGCATCACGTAGTGCAATTTCAGCTGCCTGGAAAGCTAATTCATGATCCCGAAGGTTGGCGGTCATTTTCTCTTCAAGTGAGCTGGTGCTAATACTGGATAGACCTAACAAGGTCATTAACACCAGAATAATCAAGCTGACGATTAACGCCGCACCTTTTTGATTGGTTGCCATTAGTTTATTCATGATGTGCGATTGCGTAGAACAATAGTTTGAGTAAAGACGCGTCTCAGTCGGCGGTCATTAGCAGCAGGAGTAATAGTGGCACCATTGAAGTAATAATCCTGGGGTCCATCCACTACCAGATTGTTTTCCAGACTCACCATTAAAAGACTTATACGAACACTGATTACGTTTGCCCAATTTCCTACTGCATTTGCTGTTCTGTAATCATCTACAGAAAAGTCCTGATTAGTATCAACACCGTAGAGAATTTCCATTCTCTCAACGCCTTCAATAAGCTCCTGAGATGCGTTATCCAGCACTTTTTGATAAAGAGAAGGACCCGAAGCGCCTTGTCGAATATAAAAAGTATTTGCAGAATAAGTATTTAGCCAACCACCACCAAAGTTATCACCTAAATTAGCTGAAGAATTGCCGGGTGAACCCACACCAGCTGCATGTTCTATTGTTCCTGAAGAAGGATCATTGGTAATTTGAAAGATGGCGGCACTATCACAGGTCGTAACCAAAGCAATATTGCTGCAAGTAGCTTCATAGTCTGGACTGGCAGGATCAGGGTCACATGGTGTAAAAGTATTGTCGGTACCGGTTTCAAGTGGCGCAGTAAAGTCAGTGCCATCATGATCGATAATATTTGCATGACCAGAACTAACAGTGCGAATTGTAATGACATCTGACCCAGCGAGAGCATTACCACTAATCGTTGCATCAAGTGCCGGATTAAATGCACCGTTTGTACCTTCACTACCTTCAATGGGTATATCCAAACGCCATAAATAAGCGTTAGCACCATTTAATACATTTTCTAAGGGGCGTTTGTCCTGTTCCACATTGGCATTTTGGTTCTGTAAAGAATCACATCCTCTATAGCCTGAATTAAGCATTATTCGGCTGATATGGTGCAGTGCAAAACGGCCATCTTCCTGCATTCGCGCTTTTGCTTCCTGAACACGATATACTTGACGATTATTAACGAACAATTCAATTACGCCCGCAACTAAGATCAGTCCCAAAACGATGGCTACCATTAATTCAACCAGGGAAAGGCCGCGTTGATTATTCATAAAGCTCCTTCCATCGTTAATGTTTTAGTCGCTAATTCGTTGTAGTTGATATTGTTGGCATTATCTCCTATATGTATGTCACGCCATTCAATTGTGATAGTACAAATGAACTCATTTAAGTTATTAAATGCTGGACAGTTAATGCCGCCTGTACCTCCAGGTAAAGCATTGGAGAGACTTGTTCTCCATTCATGAAGATCCTGGTTAGAAACATTACCTCCAGCGTTGGGTATACCATCTGTAGTGGCAATGACATAAAGACCATTTTGACTCGCTACTCGATTTGCTCGCATACGATTCAGAATATCAGATGCATATAAGGATGCCTGAGTACGAAGATCCGCACTTTGATTGGTTTTTAAAGCGGTTATCTGTAAATGGGCCAAACCTAGCAAACCCACAGATAAAACAAATACGGCAACCATTACTTCCAACAAAGTAAAGCCAGATTGTTTTATTTTCAGCATGCTGCTCCCTCCCGCACTTGCATGCGGCCCGCATTATTGAAAACAATATTTCGCTGATTTGCGTTTGGAGTACACAGCGTAAAAGTTCCCATTGGTAATCCTCCACCAGAGCTTAAAACCTCTCCAGAGGGGCTGAAGGCTATCCAATCCTGATATTTAGCGTCTCCGGTGAGGGTGAGATTGTTTCCCAAAGAATCATAAATTCTCAGGTAGCAGTCTTGTCCCTCTACACTGCAGTCGGTAGCATTTGCGTTACCATCA
Organism: Methylophaga sp. F7; assembly: GCF_056863975.1. Taxonomy (NCBI): domain Bacteria; kingdom Pseudomonadati; phylum Pseudomonadota; class Gammaproteobacteria; order Thiotrichales; family Piscirickettsiaceae; genus Methylophaga; species Methylophaga sp. F7. Next base: position 530,171 of record NZ_CM166511.1, read on the forward strand.
AATGTTTCATTTCGATTCCAGTCAGTGAAAATTCTCCAACCGCCATGCCATTCACCAGCAGCATTGCCATTACGGAGCATGGTGACCTGAACTCCCCGACGTATTGCTTCGCTTTTGGCGAGCTGTAATGAACCTAAAAAATTATTGGCTTCAGTGGCCAGACGATTATCACGAATCATTGCATTAAAACTTGGGGCAGCAATTGAAACCAAAATAATGACAACAACCAGTGTGATCATTAATTCGATCAGTGTGAAACCATTATTTGCTGCAAACTTTTTCACTTGTTGACGCTCCTTGTAGGTCTTTGTTTTTAACGCTAAAACTATTGTGGGTCAAGCACTTATGCTGCTTGCCCGCCATCTATTTTTTAAATACGTGAGCCAGTTGGCAAATGTATCGTCCCTGACAGGTTTTTCTTCAATTAATACCTAAACAAGCCATGGATTATATCAGCAGTATTCCGCTGGTTCAGTGGAGTGGCAACAGCTTGCCGCTTTGCTTTTTATAGCTTGCCGCAGAACGTTTAAGTGATTGATTAATATTGATAATAAATTGTGGCATGCAAGATGCTTAGGTGATTTCAAGTAAATGATTGTTGTGGAGAAACAGCATGCCGATAAATTTTGATTCTGCTCTTGGGATTCATGCCGATGCTTTGCGTATCAGGACACAGCGGGCAGAAATGCTGGCGACTAATCTGGCCAATGCAGACACGCCAAACTTCAAAGCGAAAGATATGGATTTTCAATCGGCATTGCAAATGGCGGCAGCAGGACAAAAATCTGCCGCTTTGAGTACGACTCATCAGAAACATATTGCCGGTAACAACGAAAATCCATTTGAAGCCGTAACCCAGTACCGGACAACGATGCAAGACTCATTGGACGGTAATACTGTGGATGAACAAGTGGAGCAGGCACAGTTTATGCAAAATGCCGTTCAGTACCAGGCCAGTCTTGAATTTTTAGGCGGACGTTTCCAAGGCCTGACCAAAGCGATTAAAGGAGAATAATCTGCCATGTCATTATTTAACATTTTCGATATTGCAGGTAGTGGAATGAGTGCACAATCACTGCGCCTCAATACCACAGCCAGTAATCTGGCTAACGCAGACAGTGTCAGTAGTAGCGTGAATGAAACCTACCGCACCCGGCAACCAGTTTTTTCCACGGTACTGGATGATGCACAGCAAGGATATAAGGCCGGTTCTGTTCAAGTGTTAGGGATAACAGAAAGTCAGGCTCCGATTCGCCAGGAATACAACCCGTCTCATCCTCTGGCAGATGACAACGGATATGTTTATCACTCAAACGTGGACGCCATTGCAGAAATGGCAAATATGATGTCGGCTTCTCGTTCATACCAGAACAATGTTGAGATTGCCAACACTTCCAAACAATTGCTGCTACAGACATTGCAGCTTGGCAAATAACCGCAGGGAGTCATAGAAATGGCAATAAATGGTGTGAGCGACAATCCCTATGCTTTTCTCAACAGTAAAAGTACAACAAGTACTACAGAAGAGAAAAATGATCCTGGCAAGTTGCAAATGGAGGATTTTATGTCCTTGATGACCACGCAGCTAATGAATCAGGATCCGCTTAAGCCAATGGAAAGCGGAGACTTCCTCGGACAGATAGCTTCCTTTAGTACGGTAAGTGGTATCAGTGATTTACAAGATTCATTTGCTAATTTTGCTAATGCGATGCAGTCAGACCAGGCGTTGCAGGGCTCTTCTCTTGTAGGGCGTTCGGTATTGGTTCCTTCGTCAATTGGTGTGATGACTGCTGACTCACCGATGCGCGGACAAATTAATGTGGCAGATCCTGTTTCTAATCTGGAACTCAAGGTTTACAGCGAAACTGGTGAATTAGTCAGAACCATTCCGATGGGGGCCGCTTCAGGCTATACCAATTTTGAGTGGGATGGTTTGAATAACGATGGTGAAGCGTTGCCTGAAGGCGTCTATCAATTTACCGCCACGGGCACTGTAGATGGACAAAACACGGCATTTGCCACGGCTGTCATGGCCAAAGTCGATAGCGTATTAGTTGGCTCTAATGGTCAGGGATTAACCATAAATCTGGCCGGTATCGGTTCGGTGCCATTCAGTGAAGTTCAAGAAATTATTTAAGGGGTAAACATCATGTCATTTAGTACAGCATTAACAGGCCTCAATGCCGCCACTGCCGATTTGAATGTGAAATCAAACAATATCGCCAATATCAATACCATTGGCTTTAAAGGTTCACGAGCAGAATTCGGTGATGTTTATGCCCTGTCAACATTCGGGAACAGTAATACGGCCATCGGTACGGGTGTCGTGCTGAACAATGTGGCACAACAATTCAATCAGGGAAATCTGGAAGTGACCAATAATTCGCTGGATTTGGCGATTAGTGGTAATGGGCAGGGGTTTTACGCATTGAAACCCGCTCTGGATACTGAACAGGTTTTATATAGTAGAGCTGGTGCATTTAATATTAACCGCGATGGCTACATCACCAATAGTTCTGGACAATATTTATTAGGTTTTCCGGTCAATGCTGATGGCAGTGTTTCGTCTACCGCTTTGGGTGGAACGGATCCGATTCGGTTGCCGGTTGCTGCGGGTGTCCCTCAAGCCACAACAGAAGTGGATATTGCAGCAAATCTTCCTTCAACTGCTACAGATATTGATCCAGTCGCGACACCCATTGATCCTAATGATCCAGAAACCTATACCAATTCTACCTCCAGTAATATTTTTGATTCTTTAGGTAATGAAAGTACATTGACCTATTACTATCAGAAAACCAATGTTGCTAATGAATGGAACGTACAGGTTTATATTAATGAACCCACTGGCAGCCAGACTATACTTGAATTTGCTCCAGGCCAGGATACCAAAACACTGACCTTTGACCCGGCTTTAGGTGGGGCTTTGGATGGTGGGGTAACACCAACGGAAACTTATACGTTTTCCGGGTTGAGTAGTGGTGCAGTTGATTTGAGTTTTGAAATTAATTTTGCTGGTTCAACCCAAAACTCAGCCGCCTTTACCGTGTTGGATACCGATCAGAATGGTTTTCCCACCGGCCGGCTGACAGGCTTGGATATTGATGATACCGGCTTGGTACAGGCCCAATATTCAAATGGTCAAACCACTAACGTTGCCAAAATTGTATTGGCGGACTTTCCTAACCCTCAAGGGTTAAAACAGATTGGTAATACTGCCTGGGAAGCGACATTGGATTCAGGCGATGTGCGGATTGGTGAAGCAGGCACAGGCAGCTTTGGTTTGATTCAGTCAGGTGCACTGGAAACCTCAAATGTCGATTTGACTAAAGAGCTGGTTGGCTTGATTACTGCACAGCGTAATTTCCAGGCAAACTCAAAAGCGATAGAAACTAATAATGCCATTACCCAGACCATCATCAACCTGCGTTAATCTCGCTGAGTTGTTTGATATGCATATAGAAAAAAGAGGCTAACTATGGATCGCATGCTGTTTATCTCAATGAATGCGGCTCAGCAAACCATGCTGGCGCAGGCGACCAATGCCAATAATCTGGCTAACGTTAATACCACGGGCTTTCGAGCTGACTTGGAACAGTTCCGTTCCATGCCGGTGTTTGGCGAGGGTTTGCCCACCCGTGTTTATTCAATGACAGAGCGTCCAGCAACTGATTATCAGCAAGGCAGCGTACAGTCAACCGGTCGTGAACTGGATATTTCTGTTCAAGGCGAAGGCTTTATTTCTGTCATGGGCAAAGATGGTCGTGAAGGTTATACCCGTGCAGGGGACTTACATGTTACCGAGCTGGGGCAATTAGTTACCGGCACGGGGTTGCCGGTAATGGGCGAGGGTGGACCTGTTGCCATTCCACCAGCAGAAAAAATTGATATCGGTGCTGATGGCACAATTTCCATTCGCCCGATTGGTGGTGCTGAAAATGAGTTGGCAGTGATCGATCGAATCAAGCTGGTCAAGCCTGACCTGCAAAACGTTTTTAAAGATCAGGATGGTTTGCTGCGTATGTCGGATGGCACCGAAGCACCGTTGGATGCCACAGTTAAAGTTGCCTCTGGAACCATTGAAGGCAGCAATGTGAATGCTGTGGGTGCTTTGGTCAATATGATTGAACTTCAGCGTAAATATGAAATGCAAGTCAAAATGATGAGCACCGCAGAAGAAAACAGTGCCGCATCGGCACGCTTGTTGCAACTAAATGGTTAGTAACAGAGCAATAGTGTTTTTAGGAGAAACTTTATGAACCAGGCATTATGGATTGCGAAAACCGGGCTTGATGCTCAGCAAACACGGATGTCGGTGATTTCAAATAATCTGGCGAACGTGAACACCACAGGGTTTAAACAGGATCGTGCAGTATTTGAAGATCTGCTGTATCAGACAATTCGCCAACCCGGCGCGCAAACGACTACCGATAATCAACTACCTTCCGGTTTAATGATTGGTACCGGTGTTCGCACAGTTGCCACCGAAAAATTGCATACTCAAGGCAACATTATCCAAACAGATAATGCCCTGGATGTCGCCATTGATGGTCGGGGCTATTTTCAGATCCTGATGCCTGATGGCGATCTCGCCTATACCCGTGATGGGACATTCCAAATTAATTCCGATGGCGATATGGTGATGTCTAACGGCTATCTTCTGGATCCCGGCATCAATATTCCAGATGACGTGCAAAGCGTTACCATTGGTGCCGATGGCACTGTCAGCGTAACGCAGCCCGGGGATAATGAACCGACTGTCATTGGCGAAATTGAATTGGCTGACTTTGTGAATCCTGCTGGTTTGCAACCCGTTGGTGAAAATCTGTTTAAAGAAACCGGTGCAAGTGGTGTGCCTATTGTCGGTACGCCCACACTGGATGGTTTGGGACGAGTCATTGGCGGAGCTCTGGAAACCTCAAACGTCAATGTCGTGACCGAGCTGATTAATATGATCGAAACCCAACGTGCGTATGAAATGAATTCAAAAGCCATTTCCACAGCCGATCAAATGCTGCAGTACGCTAGTCAAAATCTATAACAATATTGTAAGCGCCCCGACATTACAGCTGATGTAGTTCGGGGCTTTTATATGTCTGGTAGGGAGATCCAGTTTTCTTGGATTAAAACACAATTGTGGCATGGACTCTGCAAGCTCAATTTTATAGATATGTTTGTTCCGGAGATCCATATGAAATTCATTTACCGACTATTGGGAATCACTTCGCTGATTTTGCTTTCCGCCTGTGTCAGTAATGAAGTAAAACGTGACCCGGCCTATGCTGCAGTGCGGCCGGTGGCTACTGCTCCAGTAGAACGAAACGATGGTGCTATTTTTGACACGCGTAGCAATATTACCTTGTATGAAGATTATAAAGCTCGTCGGGTCGGCGATATTTTGACAGTACGTTTGCAAGAACGGACCGATGCGGAAAAAGAGGCCACCACGACAGTTGATAAAACCAGCTCCAATAATATTAACAATCCAACGATATTTGGTACTACCCCTCAATTCAGTCTTCCCAGCGGCCTCCCTTTGGCTAATACGGATGATAACAATCTTGCTTTTAGCACAGGTGCTAATAGCAGTTTTGAAGGGGAGGGCGAAAGCGAACAAAACAACTTCCTTACCGGTGATATCAGTGTGTCTGTAGTGGAGGTGTTGTCAAACGGCAATATGATTGTGCGTGGTGAAAAAGTGGTCACTATTAATCAGGGCAATGAGTATGTTCGGTTAACCGGCATGATTAGCCCCCGTGATATTGATGCCACCAATACCATTTCGTCTATTCGAATTGCCGATGCTCAAATCACTTATGTGGGCGATGGACCGGCAAATGATTCCAATGCGATGGGCTGGCTTAGCCGGTTCTTCATCAGCGCGTTAATGCCTTTTTGAGGTTAGCAAAATGAAAACTCTTCTAAATACCTTTTTTGCCGCTTTTTTGCTGTTGATAATGACGACCGCTGAGGCTGAGCGAATCAAGGACTTGGCCTCCATCGGCGGGGTACGGAATAACCAGCTAGTGGGATATGGTTTGGTGGTGGGCCTTAGTAGAACCGGTGACAAGACGGCTTTTACCGGGCAGACACTGAGAAGTATGTTGCGTGAAATGGGGGTGACCTTACCCGCTGGTGTTAATCCGAAAAGTAAAAATATAGCGGCAGTTTCTGTCCATGCTGATTTGCCGCCTTTTGCTAAACCTGGCCAAAACATTGATGTTACTGTGTCATCACTGGGCGATTCCAAAAGTCTGCGTGGCGGCAGCTTGATCATGACGCCGTTAAAAGGTGCTGATGGTGAAATATATGCCATGGCTCAGGGTAATCTGGTGGTGGGAGGCTTTGGTGCTGAAGCGGGCGATGGGTCTCGTGTGACCGTCAATATACCTAGTGCAGGGCGAATCCCCAATGGCGCGACAGTCGAGCGTACCGTTCAGAATGCCCTAAATGTTGGTGACCATATCATCCTGAATTTACATCAGGCAGATTTCACCACAGCGAGCAGATTGTCGGATGCCATCAATCAGACATTGGGACGCGGCACAGCGAGTTCTATGGATGCAGCATCCGTCAGGGTCAATGCGCCGAGAGATCCTAATCAACGTATTCCATTTTTATCGTTAATTGAAAACCTCGAACTGAGCCCTGGTGAGGCTCCAGCTAGAGTCGTCGTCAATTCACGTAGTGGTACCGTGGTGATTGGTCAGAATGTTCGTGTCAGTCCTGCTGCGGTAACCCATGGCAGTTTATCTGTCACCATTTCAGCAGATCCTGAAGTGTCCCAACCCAATGCTTTCTCTGCTGGGCAGACTGTTATCACACCCAACTACGATATTGAAATAACAGAAGAAAATAGCAGGATGTTTGTATTTAACCCTGGTGTGTCACTGGATGAAATTGTCCGTGCAGTGAATCAGGTGGGTGCTGCCCCGGGTGATTTAGTGGCAATTCTTGAAGCATTAAAACAGGCTGGTGCCTTGCGTGCTGAATTGGTCATCATCTAATCTGTCATGACGATTCCTTCTAATATTTCGCAAAATGCAGTTGACTTTCATGGTTTGAATCAACTGCGTGAATCCGCCATTAAACCGGGGAATGAGGCAAGTACTCTGCGACAGGTGGCGGCGCAGTTTGAAGCGCTCTTCACGACGATGATGTTGAAAAGTATGCGTCAGGCGAGTTTGGCAGAAGGTATTTTCGATTCCAATCATAGCAAAACCTATCGTGAAATGGCCGACCAGCAATTGGCAATGGATTTGTCGCAACGGGGAGGGCTTGGTTTACAGGATGTCATTGTTCGGCAATTAGGTGGTCAGACAAATACCAATGCGAATATGCCCTTGCCAGGGCAAACGTTTAGCATTGATACGGTGACTATTCGACAGGATTTACGACGTGCAGTGAAAGAAATTCATGAAAATGCTCAGGATGCAGATAGCAAAGAGATCTTATCCGGCACGGAACACAAAAACTTTCCCCAGCGCTTTAAAACGCCTGAAGAGTTTGTTAACCACCTGTGGCCACTGGCACAACAGGCAGCCGACAAAATGGGGACGACACCTGAAGTTATTTTGTCTCAGGCGGCACTTGAAACCGGCTGGGGGCGATATGTCTTAAAAGATGGTGAGGGACAATCCAGTTTTAACCTGTTTAACATTAAAGCGGATAGCCGATGGGATGGGGATTTCGTTGCTAAAAATGCGCTTGAATATCGTGATGGTAAACCCATAGCCGAGCAATCACGTTTTCGTTCTTACGATGATTATGCTCAAAGTTTTGAGGATTATGTCAGCTTCCTTCAGTCGCAACCCCGCTACCGAGAAGCATTAAAACATGTTGGTGATCCGGAAACCTTTGTAGAAAAATTGCATGAAGCCGGCTATGCAACCGATCCGCAATATGCTGACAAGATTAAACGCATTATGAATGGCGATACACTGGCACAGATTTCGCATAAAAATATTCAGAATCTGGGGTATTAACCTAGAAAACAGCTCGCAGGGGATTATCTAAATGAGCATGCTGAATATCGGTAGTTCGGCGTTATTAGCCGCCCAAAATGCATTAGCGACCACCAGTAATAACATCAGTAACGTTAATACGGCTGGGTATTCGCGTCAGCGTACCGATCAAGGTACACAGCCAGCCAATTTTGAAGGTGGTTACTACATTGGCAATGGTGTTGGCGTCACCGGAGTTGATCGTATCTTCAATCAATTTCTGGTCAATCAACTACGCACCTATACCTCTGCTGAATCTCAGCAAGACGGTTTTTTGACATTTTCCAAACAGGTTGATGATCTGCTTGGCTCTTCTTCACTAAGTATCAGTGGCGGGTTGGAAGCGTTTTTCAATTCTGTTCAGGAAGTTGCCAATGATCCAACGTCGATTGCCGCCAGACAGGTTATGCTTACACAAGGTGACTTGCTGGCCAACCGGTTTAATACGATGGACAGTCAACTGGGCGAGTTGGACAGACAGATTGATAACACTCTCTCGGCGTCAGTCAAGGACATCAATGTGCTTTCTCAGGGGATAAAGGATTTAAACCTCTCTATTTCTGAGTCCCTGGCTGCTGGTTACAACCCCAATGATTTGCTGGATAAACGCGATAAATTGATTGGCGACTTGTCGGAATTGGTCTCGGTGAATGTAGTCGAGCAGGATAACGGTGCAGTAAATGTCTTTATCGGTAATGGACAAGGGCTTGTGGTCGGTAATAGCCGGGTTGAACTGTCAACGATTGCCGACAATAGTACCAATCCCCCCGTATTGCTATCGGTTATGGTCCCTCACAAATTAATATTACCCAGCAGCTTAGTGGCGGTGAAATAGGCGGTGCTATACTGGCAAGAACGGATGTCGTGGATAGTACGCGTGCCGAACTGGACATATTAGCCGAATCGATCGTGACCGCATTTAATACTGCTCACAGTAATGGTGTCGATCTAAACGGCAATGCCGGCACAGATTTCTTTGATGCTACTGGTACGACAGCCGCTACTATAAGTATGAACATTACGGATACGCGATTAATTGCCGCATCCTCTACCACCGATCCAGGCGTGGGTAATAATGAAAATGCACTGGCCATGGCGGCATTGCAAACCGATAAGACCACCGTGATACTCAATCCCGGCCCTCCTGTGATTTCTCGCTCATTCAATGATCAATATGGCTCAATCGTTTCTCAAGTGGCAACTCGCACTAATCAAGCAACTGTCTCTCAGGAAACACAAGCGGGGCTGGTGAGTCAGATCCGTCAACGTTCTGAGAGTGTATCTGGGGTCAATCTGGATGAAGAGGCGGCCAATCTGATCAAGTTTCAGCAAGCCTATCAAGCGGCTTCGCAAATAATCACAGTATCGAATACCGTGTTTAATTCGTTAATTAACGCATTTTAGGAGATTAACCACCCATGCGTATCTCCACAAACAGCATAACTCAACAAGGCTTAGAGGCCATGCTGAGACAACAGAGTGAATTGGCTAAAACCCAATTACAAGTTTCATCAGGTAAGCGGATTCAAACACCGTCGGATGATCCCATTGGCGCCGTCAAAATGCTGGATTTGCAAAGACAAATCGGTCTGTCGCAGCAGTATCAAGACAATGCTGATGTCGCTGATAGCCGCTTGAGCACGACAGATGGCACATTAAAAAGCGCCGGAGATATCATGCAACGTATTCGTGAGCTGGCAGTGCAGGCGCTGAATGATACCAATAGTACTGAATCACGTCGGGGTATTGCCGAAGAAATAAATCAATTAAATGAAACACTGGTCGCTTTGGCTAATACGACAGATTCAAATGGGGAATATCTGTTTTCCGGTTATCAATCTGATGTGCAACCATTTGATACCACAACCTATGCCTATAACGGGGATGGGGGACAACGACAATTACGTGTCAGTGATGGTTATCTGGTTGCGATCAATGAACCTGGCGATGATTTATTTATTACTCAGACAGTCGCTGGGCCCAATCAGGCCATTTTCCAAACCATTGAGGATTTTACCGCTGCACTTTCCAGCGGAACGGTAGGTACCGCACCGAATGATGGCGAATTTCTCGCAAATATGGACTACGCCATGGATGCTTCTCTCGATGCCCGTACCCGCATTGGTACGCGGCAAAATGCAGTAGAACAACAACGTGAAATCAATGACAGTTCACAGTTCAGTATGACCACAACGCTTTCTCAAATAGAAGATCTCGACTATGCTGAGGCAATTACACAATTAAATTTAAAATCAGTGGGTTTACAGGCAGCACAGCAAGTTTATGTCAAAGTGCAGGGGTTATCTTTGTTTAACTTTTTGTGAAACACTTAGACGCAACTTAATCACAGTAGATTAACTATGAAAGCAGTCATTCTTGCCGGTGGATTAGGCACCAGAATCAGTGAAGAGTCTCATCTAAAACCCAAACCGATGATTACCATTGGTGGCAAACCGATTATCTGGCATATTATGAAACAGTATTCTCATTACGGTGTGAATGAGTTCATTATTTGTCTGGGCTACAAAGGCTATGTCGTAAAAGAATATTTCGCCAATTATTTCCTGCACATGTCAGATGTGACCTTTGATATGGCCAATAATGAAATGCAAGTCCATGAAAAGCATGTAGAACCCTGGAAAATCACGTTGATTGAAACAGGGGAAGACACCCAAACGGGTGGACGTTTGAAGAAAGTAAGAGATTATATTGGCAATGAGACCTTTTGCTTCACTTACGGTGATGGCGTTTCCAATATTAATATTCAAAAATTGATTGAGTTTCATCAATCACACGGCAAATTAGCCACAGTTACAGCTATTCAACCGCCGGGTCGATACGGCGCACTTAATTTGAATAGTGAGAGAGTTGAACAGTTTCAAGAAAAGCCAGCAGGTGATGGTTCATGGATCAATGGCGGCTTCTTTGTGCTCGAACCAGAAGTTATGGATTTTATTGAAGGTCCAACGACAGCATGGGAAGAATCACCGCTAAAAAAACTGGCAGATCAGCAGGCGTTAATGGCCTATCGCCATACGGGATTTTGGAAAGCAATGGATACGCTCCGAGATAAAGTCAGCCTGGAAAATTTATGGCAAACCACGGCTCCATGGAAGGTTTGGGAGTAATGTTTGCTGATATTTATCGTAATAAAAAAGTATTAATCACTGGTCATACCGGGTTTAAAGGAAGTTGGCTGACATTTTGGTTATCCCAAATGGGGGCCAAATTATATGGCATTGCTTTGGAGCCTGATACTGAGCCCAATCATTGGGCTTTATTAAAGCTCGATATTGAACAAAAGCTCACTGATATCCGTAATTATCAAACTTTATCAGAAATTATTTCGGCCTGGCAGCCTGACATGGTTTTTCACTTGGCGGCTCAACCCCTTGTCAGGATATCTTATAGTGAGCCTCTCGATACTTGGTCAACCAATGTAATGGGTACGGTTAACCTGTTAGAGGCATGTCGTCACGTACCTTCGGTGAAAGCCATTGTGGTTATCACCAGTGATAAGTGTTATGAGAATCATGAAAAAAAGATGGATACACGGAATCCGATCGTCTGGGCGGTCATGATCCTTACAGTGCTTCCAAAGCGGCGACAGAACTGGTGGTTGACAGCTACCGAAAATCTTATTTTGAGCAGCAAGGTGTTTTATTAGCTTCTGCCCGGGCAGGGAATGTTATTGGTGGAGGAGACTGGTCGGTAGATCGATTGATCCCTGATGCGGTCAGAAGTGTCACGAAAAAAATTCCGTTAGAAGTTCGGTCTCCAGAATCCTCAAGACCATGGCAACATGTTTTGGATTCCTTGAGTGGTTATTTGTTACTAGGACAAAAATTATGGGAGGGAGAGCAATCTAGTGCTCAGGCCTGGAATTTTGGTCCGGTTTCCGGGCAAATTGCCACAGTGAGTGATGTGTTGGAGTCTATTCATGTTCACTGGCCAGCATTTACATGGCATATTGCAAAGCAAGACGCACAGCATGAGACTATCTGTCTGGGGATAAATAGTGACAAAGCACGTAAGCAATTAAGTTGGACACCCGTCTGGGACTTAAATAAAGCCACAGAAAATACAGCGCTTTGGTACAAGAAATTAGTTGAAGAAGGTTTGGTGGCTACAGCAATTCAATGGCAACACTACATTGAGGATGCCGACAAAGCTGGTGTTTGCTGGCTATGACAATGCAATGGATATCGCTGGATATAGCTGACGCTTTTGTAATCAAACAAACGTCTTTTACAGATCAGCGAGGTGAGTTTTCCAGATTGTTTTGTCAGAAAATATTGGCCCCTATCCTTGGCCAGCGCGAAATCAAACAAGTGAACTTCAGCAGGACAACCACTAGAGGGACTGTTAGGGGACTGCATTATCAGCGCTCTCCTGAAGCGGAAATGAAGTTTATCCGTTGTATTCAAGGTGCTGTATGGGATGTGATGGTGGATTTACGGCCTGACTCACCAACATTTCTCCAATGGCATGCAGAAGAATTAAGTCAGGAAAACGATACGATGATCGTCATTCCGGAAGGGTGTGCTCACGGTTTTCAGGCATTAGCGGCAGAAAGTGAATTGATTTACTTTCATACCGCTTTTTATTCCGCAACGGCTGAAGCGGGGGTTCATGTTCAAGATCCTGATTTAGCGATCGATTGGCCGCTGCCGGTAAATAACTTGTCGGTAAGAGATTCCGAATTACCTACAGTGGCGAAGTGGTTAAAGGATTTATCTGGATGAATTGCCGGCATTGTAAAATACCATTAACACATATATTTCTGGATCTTGGCGTTGCCCCACCCTCGAACGCCTATTTAACGGCTGAGCAACTCACCCAGCAAGAAACAAAATTTCCATTAAAACTGTATGTGTGTGATCGCTGTTGGTTAGTTCAGACAGAAGATGTCACGGCGGCTGATAAATTGTTTACAAATGATTACGCCTATTTTTCTTCAGTTTCTCAGGGCTGGTTATCGCATGCTGAACGCTACTGTCATCAGATTATCCAACGCCTGCAGCTGGATCAGAATAGTTTGATTGTCGAGGTCGCGGCGAACGATGGTTATTTATTAAAAAACTTCGTGGCTGCAGCGATCCCTTGTTTAGGTATTGAGCCTACTGACAGTACTGCTGACCATGCCGAAAAATTGGGGATCCCCATCCTTCGTGAGTTTTTTGGTCAGCAACTGGCACAAGAACTCACTGAACAAGGTAAACAGGCTGACCTGATCGTTGGTAATAACGTTTATGCACATGTACCGGATATAAACGATTTCACAGCGGGATTGAAGACTCTGCTGACAAATGATGGAACCATTACTCTAGAGTTTCCACACTTGCTCCAGCTCATTCAGCATCGACAGTTTGATACGGTTTACCATGAGCATTTTTCCTACCTCTCTCTTAACACTGTATGTCAGATCTTTGACAAGGAAGGATTAAGAGTTTTTGACGTAGAAACACTACCAACCCATGGCGGTAGCTTACGAATTTATGCCTGCCATGCAGGTGATAAACGCAGTACACAGACGGCTGTCAGCAATTTATTAGCAAAAGAAAAAACGTTTGGTTTATCCAACCTGAGTACCTATACCGGATTCCAAGGGTATGCCGAACACATTAAACAACAGTTAATTGAATTTTTAACCGAACAAAAGCGATTGAATAAATCGGTGATAGCGTACGGTGCAGCAGCAAAAGGTAATACATTACTCAACTATGCTGGTATCTCAACTGATTTACTGCCATTGGTTGTAGATGCTGCAGCATCAAAACAAGGCAAATATCTTCCTGGTTCGCACATTCCGATTTTAGCTCCCGACCAAATCAGCTTAAAAAAACCGGATTTTGTACTGATTTTACCCTGGAATATTGCTGAAGAGGTGATACAGCAACAGTCACATATCCGAGAATGGGGTGGCCAATTTGTGACGGTAATTCCGGAACTGCAAGTTTCATCATGAAATTACTGGTGACAGGCGCGACCGGTTTTATTGGAACCCATTTAATCATTCAAGCGCTTGGACAAGGTCATCAGGTTACGGTAATTACACGAGATAAATCGAATGTTCTCAATAGGGATTGGGGGCATCAGGTCGGTATTATTGAAGTTGACATAGAGAACCCCGAGACTAAGTGGCCTGACACAATAGCCAGTCATGATGTACTTATTCATTTAGCGTGGAGTGGTCTGTCAAATTATCAACAAAGCTTTCATCTGGACGTTGTTTTACCGGCACATAAGCAGTTTTTACAAACCATGATTGAGGCTGGAATCAAACATATTCTGGTGACGGGAACCTGCCTTGAATATGGCAAAAAAGAAGGAGAACTCACGGAATCTATGCCGGTATTTCCAGATGTTCCGTATGCTCAGGCTAAAGATAATCTTCGGCAATGGCTGGTTTCTTTGCAGAAACAGCGACCTTTTACACTGCAATGGTGTCGCTTGTTTTATATGTATGGCTCAGGTCAACATGCTAACAGCCTGTTATCTCAATTAGAGAAGGCGATTGAAAATGGCGATCCTGTTTTTAACATGTCTGGAGGTGAACAGGTAAGAGATTATCTGGCGGTTGAAACGGTGGCGCACTATTTGCTTAAAGTCATAGAACGACAAGAATGTAACGGTATCCTCAATATATGTAGTGGCGAGCCGATAACTATTTTAGAACTAGTGAAACGGTTTATAACTGCACGTCAAAGCAATATAGAACTTAATCTAGGATATTACCCATATCCAGATTACGAAGCTATGGCTTTTTGGGGTAATGCAGACAAATTAAAACAATGGATAATATCTTGAATTATTTGAGATTAGGGGAAACAAATGAAAGCTGAAGTTAAACCTAGAATTAATCTGGAGGAGCGCACTCCTTTACAGGATGTCATCCCTTTAGCTACGCCGATGATCCTATTTGTTGATCCTGCCAGTGCTTGTAATTTTGAATGTACTTTTTGTCCAACAGGCCACAAAGATCTGATTAAAGATACTGGCCGTTTTGTTGGCAGAATGAAGTTCGAAGTATTTCAAAAAGTGATTGATGATCTGGCGGGTTTTAGTCAGCCGATAAAAGTGCTGAGAATGTATAAGGATGGCGAACCATTATTAAATAAAGAAATGGCGAAGATGGTCGCTTACGCCAAACAAAGCCCGTTTGTGGATTATATTGATACCACCACCAATGGCTCTTTGATGACCCCTGAGCGAATGGGGCCAATCCTTGAAGCCGGCTTAGATAAAATTAATATCTCTGTTGATGGCATGAACAAAGAGCAGTACAAAAAATTCACCAATTTCAATTTTGATTTTGAACAGTTTGTTGAAAACGTCAAATGGTTATATGCCAATAAAGGCAATTGTGAAATTGTGATGAAAATTCCCAAAGAGTTGATCACTGAAGCACAGCAACAGGAATTTTTTGATGTATTTGGCGATTACTGTGATCGTATTTCCTTGGAAAACTTTGCCCCTTGTTGGCCACAATTTGATGTCGAAGAAAAAACCGGAATAAAGATTACAGAAGGCATTTATAACCAACCGATTACCCGAACTGATACTTGCCCTTACATATTTTATGGTATGTCAGTCAATGCTGATGGATTGGTCAGCTCTTGTTTCCTTGATTGGGAGCGACGCTTGATTGTCGGTGATGTGCGTGAGCACAGCTTAAGAGAAATATGGAATTCGACAGAGTTTAACGATTTACGGCTTCAGCACTTGGAAGGAAGACGCAACGAACATCCTGTCTGCAATAATTGTGGTCAGCTGACGCACTGTCTGCCTGACAATATTGATCCTTACCAACCTGTCTTACTCGAACGATTCAAGGCACATTTGGCGAGTCGGTAGTGAAAGTAATTCACCTCACTCCACATCTGGGAGGAGGCGTTGGACGGGCATTATCAGGGTTGCTCCAACCATCGGAACATCATGTGGAACATGTGTTTGTTTGTTTAGAGCAGGCTGAAAAAGATCACTTTATAAAGTTGATTATCGCTTCGGGCCATCAGGTGATAGTTGAACCTGATGAACAACAGCTAAAACACCTGATAACCGAGGCAGACATTGTACAATTGGAATGGTGGCGCCATCCAAAAACGATTTCGGCTTTATTGAAATGCTGTCATCTGCCAATGAGGCTGGTGGTTTGGTGCCATGTTTCCGGTTTGTATAATGAAATTATTCCTGAAGCACTAGTTGAAATATCTTCACGCTTTATTATGACGTCAGCCTGCACTTATCAGACTGAATCAATACAGTCTCTGCTAGAAGTAAATAACAAGAAGTTGGCAGTTATTCATAGTAATAATGGTCTGGAACATTGGCCTATATCGGCGGCCTGTCATCCCCAAAAAAACTTGTCAGTAGGTTATCTTGGAAGTTTTAACTTCGCTAAATTGCATCCAGACTACATTTATTATCTGGCTAAGGTTGAATTAACACCGTTCACAGTGACGATGATTGGCGACGACTTTAATGCCGACACGTTGATGGCACAAGCGAAGCGTTTAGGCCGAACTGATTTGTTAATGTTTACTGGTTACATCCATGATGTCGCCAAATCTTTAGATAAAATTAATGTTTTGGCGTACCTACAAAATCCGAGACACTATGGAACGAATGAAAATGCCTTGCTGGAAGCAATGGCAATGGGCATCGTGCCAGTGGTGTTAAATAATCCGGCTGAATGTGAAATTGTGGAACACGGTAAAACCGGACTGGTGGTCAATGATCAGGCGAGTTTTGCTGAAGCCATTCTATGGCTACACCAGCATCCTCAACAACGAACAGAAATGGGGGAAACGCGTCGGCGTTTGTTCGTGACCGACATGCATCAGGGAAAATGCAACGAGCCTTTGATGAACAATACAACTTGGCTATGCAAATGCAAATGCAAAAGCAGGCAATTGCTTTTGATAACGTTTTTGGCGAAACCCCCGCTCAATGGTTCTTATCCTGTCAACAGCAAGCAGAATTGTTTAAAAATGATGGCTTTGTTGAGCGCCCAGAAGATGATTTTTTGCGTCCCAGTATGATGGAGGAGACCAAAGGCTCTGCAATACATTTTCATCGATATTTTCCGCAGGATGAATTGCTTGCGAAATGGGCTGGAGGAGTCGCTTCCTTATGCTGAGGCGATTTGATGCATTACCCGATATGGCAATGGTCAAACAGTTGCTGCAACAACTGGTAAGGCAAACGCTTGCCGATCCAAGCCGTCATGTGGATAAGCCACTTGTGTTTTACGGGGCCGGGAATTTGGGCAGGATGGCTAAAGTTTATTGTGATCGACTGGGCATTAAAATTGAAGCTGTGGTGGATCAGCAAGCGGATCAGCATCAGCAGGATCCCTTTTGGCAAGATGTAACCTTACTTCTTCCCGAAGACGTACCATTACAGTTAAAACACTCATCTTTATTAGCTATATGTGTTGCTAATGCGGTGTTTTCTCATTTACAGGAAACATTGACTGAACAGGGGTGGCAAGATGTGGTGCACTTCTATGATATTAGCGAAGCTTATCGCGATAAGCACCCACTTAGTAATGGTTGGTTTTGCGCTCAGCTATCAACGGAAGAGGCGGAACAGATTTCGACTGTGATGGAGCAGTGGAATGATCCTCAGTCTCGTGCTTACCACCTTCAGTTCATTGCCTGGCGGCACCTTCGCCAAGATTGGTTGTTTGCTGGGGCTGAAATGCAACCAGAGAACCGCTATTTGATTCCAGAAGTGAAGTCCGTCGTGCATCAGCAAGAGGTTATTGCTGATATTGGTGCTCACCAGGGAGAAACGTCTTTATTGCTTCTGGATGCTTTCAATTATCACTATAAGTCGTTATGGATATTTGAACCTGATCCTGAAAATCTGTCCCTGATAAAGTCGAAGCTGGCAAAACTCATCAGTCGAGACCATGACCAAGTTCATCTGTATGGTACAGCCTTGTCAAATGTTTCAGGGATGCGTCAATTTTTTGCTGGCGCGGGATATGCATGTCAGCTTAGCGAAATCGGTGATACTAGCCTTAGTGTTAAGACATTTGATGCCTTTGACGTGCCGGTAACCTTCATGAAATTACATTTGGAAGGGGAAGAGTTGAATGTGTTGCAAGGGGCTGAAAAAACATTGCGTAAACATCGACCCATTGTGACAAGCACGGCGTATCACAACCGTTTAGGACTATACAAAATGGCAGCGTGGTTAATTAAAACATTAGACAATTACCAGTTCTTTTTTCGTCTACATAGTGGTTGTGGCACAGGCGCTGTAATTTACGCGATACCATCGGAACGTTATCAGCGAACCAATAATGCTGGAGTCAATAATGAAAGCTGAAGTTAAATCAAAACTCAATCCAGAAGACAGGGTTGAATTGCAGAATGTGATTCCGTTAGAAACACCTTTCCTGCTGTATGTCGATCCTTCCAGTGCCTGTAACTTTCGTTGTCAGTTTTGTCCGACTGGTCACATTGATTTGATTAAAAACTCAGATTACAAACGAAGTTTGATGGGGTTGGGGTTATTCGAAAAATTAATTGATGAGCTCGCCGAATTTTCGCAGCCACTGAAAGTCATGCGGATGAATAAGATCGGTGAACCTTTATTAAATAAACAACTTGCAGAAATGATTGCTTTAGCCAAAAACAGTGGACGGGTTCAACATATTGATCTTGCCACCAATGGCGCTTTATTTACGGAAGAATTGCTGACAAAAATGATTACAGCGGGTTTGGACCGTCTGAATATCTCATTGGAAGGCATTAATGCTGAGCAATATCTGCAACACGCAAAAGTAAAAATAGACTTTCCAGAATTCGTCAGAAAAATCAAATGGCTTTATGCGAATAAAGGTGATTGTGAAGTAACCATAAAAGTCCCTGGTAACTACCTTAGCCCTGAGCAGCAACGCGAGTTTTACGATACTTTTGGCGAGTATTGCGATCGAATTTTTGTGGAAAGCATCGCCCCAATTTGGCCTGAATTTGATATTGAAGAAAGAAGTGGCTTTGAGGTGCAGATGGATCAAGGCCAATATCAGCAAAGTCTCGAAGAAAAAAGTGTGTGCAGTTATCTTTTCTACGCCATGGCCGTGAATGCCGATGGAACCATCAGTGCGTGCTGTCCCGATTGGGATCAAAAACTGGTCATTGGCGACTTAAAGCAGCAAACCATAAAGCAAATCTGGAATTCTGAAAAAATGCTGGAGCTGAGAGTTCTGCATTTGGAAGGTCAGCGAAAGACCAACCCGATTTGTCGTAACTGTGGCCATATTAAATACGCCCAGGTGGATAATATCGATCGCTACAAAGAAGTGCTGCTAACCAAGTTAAATGCAAGTAGGTAAAGTACGTGAGAAAAGATGAAATTTGTCCAGCTTGCCTGGCAGAGACCCATCATTTGACCGATTGGGAATATAGTGGTCTTGATGCATCAATCTTTAACTATACCGCACAATGGCATAGCTGTGATAACTGCGGATTAGTCTATGTCGCAAATATTGATGATGAGACTCTGGCTCAATTTTATGCCAATGAATGTAGTTATTTTGAAAATGACCATTTTGATATTACTTCGCCCGAAAATGTGACTAAATATCAGCACTACTATGATTTTTTAGCGAAGGCTGGTTTGGAACACACACCTATTACGGATATTGGGTGTGGTCGGGGCGGGTTTTTGCAATGGCTAAATAAACAAGGTTGGCAAGCCAACTGCATTGGGGTGGATGTGGATTTAAAAAGCATGCCTGTTAGCCAGGATAACAGTGATAATTCACCCATTAGTTTTCAAACTGGCGGCGCTTTATCGTTGCCATTTACCGTTAGCAGTCAGCGTTTATTGACGTATTTTCATGTCTTGGAACATATTCATGATTTAGATTCTGTTCTTAAAAATGCTCATAACGTTTTAATGGACCAGGGACATATATTGATTGAGGTTCCAGATGCAGAAAACTATGCCCAACAACCGATAGGCACAGCATTCTGGATGGGCATTCGTGAACATATCTACCATTATTCAGCACAATCATTGAATACCGCGTTAAACCTGCATGGTTTTGAAATTGTTTCCTGTCAAAGAGCGATGTTGCCGACGCCGGAATTTGAGTATCCTTCGCTGATGATTTTAGCCAAAAAAACTGAGCGTCCTTCCCCGGCTGTATTTGAGCTAACCGATAATATTGCAAACTATGTGTCTTCTGCACAGCGTGCGCTGAACGACCAGGCAGAGACACTTATCAGTTTAGCGAAGCAGCATTCTCAACTGACAATATGGGGGCTTTCAACGCAATTATTCAGTCTATTGCCGAAATTAAACGGAATTGACTACCGGTTGTGTGATGCCAGTAAACAAAAACAGAAAAGTCATTTTCAGCAGCAATCTATATACGATCCGAATGAGATTCAGCCGGAAGCATTACTGGTTATCGCTCCATATTTACATGCTGAAAAAATAGAAAATGCTGCTTTGTCCCTGGGTTGGTCCCCTCGGTCTATTTATCGATTGCAATAAATGCTAAAAGCCAAGAATGGAATATGAAATGAAATATAAATCGGAAGGTGTTCTTGAACTAGTTAAAAACTTGGCCCCTCTAGTGGATGAAATAGATCAAAATTTTATCAATGGTGGTGTGATCTATGGTGCTGGATTTGTAGGCACATGGGCGTGTGAGCATCTGCAGAACCTTGGGGTGAAAGTGGACGGTTTTTTAGATAGAGATACTAGAAAAACAGGTTCAAAAATACATAACGTTTTAGTTAAGTACCCTGAGCAAGCAGAAATAGAAAAAGTCCCCGCCATGCTTATTGCAGCAAGACATGTAGTGAAACAGGTTGCTGATGAAATGAGCAATTATGATTTCCCTGTCATGTCATTTGATGGGTATTTTGTGGTAAAAAATTACGCTAGATTAGCGAGTGTTAGAGATAATTTTTTTCAGGATGAAAAGTCCATCGAAACCTTTAATGCCTTGCTCATCGCCATGTTGACCGGTTCGGTTGATAGTTGCCTGCAAGTGATGGAAAAAGACATGTATTTTGGCTTGCCTGAATTTTCTGGCAATTTTGATGAAATATTTGTCGATGCAGGTGCGTTTGTTGGCGATAGTGTAGAAAGGTTTATTTGGGAAAACCTGGGGACTTTCAGACATCTTTATGCGTTTGAGCCAGGCTATAAACAGTTTGTAGCAATGACCAAAAGAATGGAAAGGTTAGTGCAGGAATGGGCTATTGATGAAAGCAAGGTTTCATTAGTAAAAGCCGGTCTTTCCTCTGAACAAGGACGTATGAATTGTACTTTTGTAAATGATGATCCGCTTCGCCATGGTTTAGCCGAGGCTCCAGATGAGGCTACAGAAATTGATGAGCGTATTAGCTCAGCAGTATGGACCTTAGATGCTTATCTTGCAGGAAAACCCATTACATTTTTAAAGGCGGATGTTGAAGGGATGGAAATGCCTCTCCTCAGGGGCGCTGAAGAAACGATCAAGAAATATAAACCCAAAATGGCATTGTGTGTATATCACTATCCAAGCGATCTTTATGAGATTGCTGAGTATGTCAGACAACTTGTTCCAGAATATCAATTCCGTTTACGTCAGCATGCCCCGCTTTTTGGTGATTTTGTTTTGTACTGTCACGTATAGACGATAGCGATTGTAATTAAAGGTTAAAAAAAGCATGGAAAAAACGCCGTTAGAACAATTTAAACAAGATATTACCGATCGTGTCCGTCAATATCCTGACAATCAACCATTACAATCAGCCTCTCAAGAGTTTTTTAACCAGATTGGCATTGGAAAAGCAGATTATGTTTATAACTTTACCTGGTTAGGTGTGCCGATAATCCAGATACCTCAGGATTTATATGCTCTTCAGGAAATTATCTGGAAGGTGAAACCCGACTTGATAATCGAAGCCGGTATCGCTTGGGGAGGAACCTTGATCCATAGTGCATCAATGCTCGCTATTCTGGAAGCATGTGACGAAATAGACAAAGGCCATGTGCTGGGAATAGATGTTGAAATCAGACCCCATAATAAAGTCGCTTTGGCCAGTCATCCCTTGAGTAAAAAAATTACCATGCTAGAAGGCTCAAGCATTGATGAGAGCATTATTGCTCAGGTAAAAGAGTTTGCGAAAGATTACAAAAGGATCATGGTGTGTCTTGATAGTAATCATACGCATGATCATGTTTTAGCCGAGCTTGAAGCTTATGCCCCCTTAGTGAGTCCGGGCAGTTATTGCATGGTAGGTGATACGGTAATAGAGGATGCTCCAGACGATATGACGTCTCAACGCCCCTGGGGAAAGGGAAATAATCCCAAAACGGCTGTTTGGGCCTATCTGAAAAAACTTGAAACGGAATCAGTTGAAGCAGCAGATGGAGAAAGACTGATGTTTGAAATGGATAAAGAATTAGAACATAAAGTGGTGCTGACAGGATCGCCAGATGGTTATCTGTTGAGAAAGTAAACTCATATAGTCCAACATCAGATACCACCTCAGGAAGAAACAATGACAACAATAAAGCAGGACGGAATATTAACCATCGGCATCACCAGTTATAACTATGGACATTTTATAGGTGAGGCACTTGAGTCGGTTATCAATCAAACTTCCCCGCATTGGAAGTTAATGATTTACGATAATGGTTCAACCGACAATACGTTTGAGGTGATCGAACCCTATCTTGAAGATCCTCGAGTGTCATTGTTTGTCCATGAAAAAAATATTGGTGGTACGGCAAATAGCATTTATGCAATTCGACAAGCGAATAGCCAATATTTTTCCTTCCTTCAGGCTGATGATTTTCTAGAGCATAACTTTGTTGAGGATGCACTTGAGCAATTTAAAATTCATCCTGAAAGTCCGTTTGTTTTTTTTAACTGGCAACAATATATAGAGCAAACCAAAACGCGATACGATCACAATCGTTTTCCGTTTTCCCCGGATCGTTCCGGCCCTCTTTTTATCGGTCCTTTCCTGACTATATTCAACTTTGTTCCCTTGCATATGGCGGCGTTCCGAACCGAATGCTTGCAATATGGATATGAGGCTTTAGTGGCGTCACCATTAAAGCAAGTAGGTGAACAATTTGTCTTGAAACTACTAGAAGATAAATATGGTATCGGCTGTTATACCGGCACAATGGGTGGTGTCTGGCGACGACATGACGCTCAAATGACAGCCTTACATGTGCAAAACAGTGTGGCTTTTTTGGAAGAGCCAGCTGAACGTCATTGGTATATCAAAACAACCCCCAATCCCAACTATATAAATGTGTTTATGGCACTTGCAACCTCCATGTTCAAACTTTCTCCGGGGAGCTTATTGAACACGGCTGACTGGTTGACCCATACAGAAGGTCAACGTTATGCAGAGAGCTTTGGGGTGCCCATTGAAGCCAAAAGAGACAACATTAAACGCGTCGTGCTTGTGGTCTTACTTAAAGTGGCTACCTATGCTCAGTTGACGTTGTTTCAAGAGGCTGATTTAGTCAACTGGATGAAATCGTTAGGCTATGAATTCACTGAATCCGCATTGAAAGAATTGCTGTTTGATATTTTATCCACTGAAGGTGAGGAGCTGCTGAATCTAAAGGAAATTGAGCAAATTTGTCAGTTTTGTTTTAAAAATATTCAACCGCAGCATATCAACCCTCAAGCGGAAAAAATCCGTGACCTGATTAACAGTCAACTTTTTCCTGTACAGAATCAGACGGGACTACCATTACTGTCACTTGCACGGTCAATGTTGGAAAAGAGGAGAAATATTTTCTCTTCTGCAGAAGATAGAGAACTGTTTTTAATCACTGTGTGTAAAGCGGCCTTCGATGCAATTGTTCAGCGCTATAAAAATGCAATCAGTCCTGAGGATGCCGTTGAGCTCCATGATTTAATGAAAGCCCTGCTTGATCACAAACAGATCGTCGAGCAAAAAGCCCTTGCACTTCAACTCCGATCAGAAATTTATGAGTGGCAGTTAAATATTGATTATCAACGTTGGATTAAAAATCATGCCTTACTAGAAATTGATGCCCAACTTCATGCAGAAAGAATGATGAGTTGGTCAGTTCAGCCAACATTCCATTTGTATATGTTTATGTTTGAGGGGGAGGAAAATCTTTTAGCGAATACCATTGACTCACTTGCAAAACAGTTCTATCACAATTGGAAGCTAACGGTTATTGCTGATGGACTTGCACCCGATGTGATGTTTGATGAGCTGGATGTGTTGGAGTGGCAAAGTTTCCCTGCTGAACAAGACCCATACGTTTTTCTGAATAATTTGATAATGAAGCAGTCAGATGGTTGGGCCATGTTTGTACCGGCAGGTGTGCAGTTTGAAGCGCATACATTTTTGAGTATGGGAGACTATATTGATCAATATCCACAGCAAAAATTATTCTACAGCGATGATGATTTAATTTCCGCTAATGGAACAAGGCACACTCCACGGTTTAAGCCGGACTTTAATCTCGATATGTTGAGAAGCAAAGATTATGCAGGTTTAGTGCTGTGCGAGAGTAACCTGTTCAGAAGTTTAGGCGGATTTGACATGTTGCCTGCGCATGAAAATTATGGCCTCACGTTTAAAGCCTTTGAATTGTTAGGATCTTCTGCAATAGGTCATATTAGTGATGTGTTGATTCACCTTCCAGAAACGATTCAAGGGCAAATGAACCAACCCACAATGCAGATGGCTGTAGAACAGCATTTAAAGCGTTTGGGTATAAATGCATACCTAGAACCAGGGCTGGCACAAAATAGCGTTCGAGTAGAGTATGAGTGGCCTGTATCACCTCTAGTTTCTATCATTATTCCAACAAAAGATAAAATTGAGTATCTCCGACCATGCGTTGATTCTCTGCTTCTGAAAACGACTTATTCAAACTTTGAGCTGATTATTGTCGATAACCAAAGCGAAGATCCAGATATTTTGGAATATATTAATGTGCTTCAAGCAAACTACGGTGAGCGGGTTAGGCGACTGGAATATCCCTACCCATTTAATTATGCAGCAATAAGCAACTTAGCCGCAAAAGAGGCAAACGGCGAATATTTACTGTTCTTAAATAATGATACGGAAATTTTGCACGCCGAATGGTTAGATAGAATGGTCAGACATGCACAACGGCCGGATGTTGGCATTGTCGGAGCACGTTTAGTTTACCCCGAGTCAGGATTAGTGCAGCATGCGGGTGTTATTTTGGGCATGGATAGTGTTGCGGATCATCTTTTCTTAGGAGTGCGGGATATACACGAATCAGGCTATATGGACCGCGCACATTTAGATCAAAACTTTTCTGCTGTAACAGCTGCCTGTTTGATGATTCGAAAATCTATTTATGATGATGTCGGGGGGATGGACGAGGAAAATCTGGCTATTTCCTATAACGATATTGATTTATGTCTAGAGGTACGGGAAAAGGGATACTTAGTGACTTGGACTCCTTATACAGTCTTAGTCCATCACGGAAGTGTCAGTCAAATAAGCGAATTTTCTCCAAGAGCTGACGAAAATTCCCGAAGATTTCTGCGTGAAAAAACATTTATGTTGAAAAAGTGGCTTCCTCAGATAGCCAATGATCCTTACTTTAACCGTCATTTGACTCTTGCAACCAGAGAAATCCAAATCGAAGCCCAAATGCCCACTAATTGGGATACCAATTTTCATGATAGAAATCGTGTGCTTGGGCTGCCATTAGCTGGTGGAAGTGGTGATTACAGAGTGATTCAACCTTTTAGTGCTCTTAGTCATGCAGCATTGGCACAATGTGAATATTATCGATTTAATCATAATTTCACCAAACCGATTATGATCTCGGAATATGCTCGCATTGCACCGGAGACAGTGGTGTTTCATGCCGCTTTAAATGATCTCCAACTTAAACAATTAGACCAGCTTAAAGAATTTTTACCCGAGGTTTTCCGGGTTTATAGTATTGATGATTTACTTACTAACGTGCCGGAGCAGAGTTCAGCCTATAAAGAAATAAAGCGTCATTTTGCTGACGCAAAATCTAGGATGCGCCGTGCATTACAATCCTCAGATCGTTTAATTGTCTCTACACAACCTTTAGCAGACCTTTGTGTTGGAATGATTGATGATATAAGAGTGGTTCCTAATCGACTACCAAAAGAACCATGGCTATCACTTAGTTCACTATCTAACCAAGGTATCAAGCCACGTGTGGGATGGGCTGGCGCGCAGCAGCATCAAGGTGATCTGGCCATAATGTTTGAAGTAGTTAAGGCGACTGCAGATGAGGTGGATTGGATATTTATGGGCATGTGTCCAGAAAATATTAAGCCTTATGTCCATGAGTATCATCATTTTGTACCAATTGCCGATTACCCTGCAAAACTTGCCAGCTTGAATCTGGATCTGGCTATCGCGCCACTGGAACTACATCCTTTTAATGAATCAAAAAGTAATCTACGGTTATTAGAGTATGGAGTATTAGGCTGGCCGGTTATCTGTACCGATATTTATCCGTATCGTACCAACAATCCCCCAGTTATTTATGTGCAAAATCAAGTAGATGAATGGGTGGCGGCAATCCGGCAAATATTGGCCGATAAAGCGGCATTAGCTGATGCCGGTTCAGCGTTAAAGGCATGGGTTCTCAAGCATTACATGCTTGAGGATCATCTGGATGAATGGCTTGAGGCTCTGACAAGAAATTAATACCAAATCTATAGGGCCAGTTTGGCCCTTTATTTTTCTAGGTTTACGCTTACCATATTGAAAAAATAAAGATTATTGGCACGAACACTGCTTAGTTGAATTCATACCTGTTCGGAACGCCGGCAGGTTCTGAATAGAATCGCTCAATTAGGGAGAGTGTTATGGCACTAATCGTCAATAGTAATCTGGCATCTTTGAATGCTCAGCGTAACCTGAGCACTTCGCAAAATGATCTGAATACAGCTTTACAACGTTTATCCTCTGGTTTGCGAGTTAACAGCGCCAAAGATGATGCTGCTGGTCTTTTTGTGGCTCAACAACTTACTCGAGATATTCGGGGAACAAACCAAGCTGTTCGTAATGCAGCAGATGGTATTTCATTAGGACAGACTGCTGAGGGTGCGTTAGGCCAGGTAGCCAACAATCTTCAGCGGATTCGTGAAATTGCTATCCAGGCGTCAAACGCAACGGTTGGTGATCGCAGCGGTTTACAAAAAGAAGTAGATCAGTTGACCCAGGAAATTTCGCGTATTGTTCAAACCACTGAGTTTAGTGGAACCAAGCTATTAAGTGGGGCAACCTCTCTGGTCTTCCAGGTTGGTGCCAGTGGTTCAACAAATAACCAAGTGACTCTGGATACGGTTAATATTACCGGTATTGGTGGTTATTCATTAGACCTAACTGCAACCGGAACAATCAATGTTAGTGATGCGTCAAATGCCTCTGCAGCATTATCAGGATTATCAACTGATATTGATACGGTTAACCAGACTCGTGCAACCTACGGTGCTTTGCAGAACAGATTTGAAGCCGTTATATCTAATCTGCAGAATTATGCCGAGAATTTGACTGCTGCACGTAGTCGGATTGAAGATGCCGATTTTGCGGCTGAAACAGCCCGATTGACTCGTGCTCAGATACTGCAGCAGGCAGGTACATCAATTCTGGCACAGGCCAACAGTTTGCCACAGAGTGCATTAACCCTATTGCAGGGCTAATTATGATGGCTTCAAAGTTCCTGGAAAGACATGCTTTGGGTGGATTCTGGTTTATTTGAAAAAAAGATTAAAGAAAAATAATCGCAGGTCGCTAAACATTTCGGAGGCGGTAAATACTGGGTTTTCCACAGTCTGTCCGCCATGTTTAGTGGGGCAAAATGCCCTTAAAAGCCTAGGAGAATTCTCATGGCGGTTATTGTTAACTCGAATCTGGCATCATTAAATGCACAGCGTAATCTTGAAGCATCACAAGGCAGTCTGAATCAATCACTGCAACGTTTATCATCTGGTCTGCGTATCAACAGCGCGAAAGACGATGCAGCCGGTTTGTTCATCGCTGAACAGCTGACTCGTGATATTCGTGGTACCAACCAAGCAGTTCGTAATGCATCTGATGGTATTTCCCTCGGTCAAACTGCTGAGGGTGCATTAGGTGAAATTGGTAATAACTTGCAACGTATCCGTGAGCTAGCGGTACAGTCTGCCAACGCCACCACCGGTAACCGTACAGGTATCCAAGCTGAGGTTAACCAGTTAACTCAAGAAATCTCACGTATTATTCAGACTACTGAATTTGCCGGTAATGGTCTGCTGAGTGCTGCCAACTCATTGACATTCCAAGTCGGTGCAAGTGGTGCTGCAACAAATCAATTGTCGGTATCAACTGTTAGTATGACTGCTATTGCCGGCTATTCAGCTGATTTGGCGGCAACAGGTACAATTGACGTAAGTACTGCTGGTGCGGCTTCTGGAGCACTTGCTAACTTGAGTACCGCTCTGGATACTGTTAACCAATCACGTGCCACATACGGTGCTCTGCAAAATCGTTTTGAAGCGGTTATCTCTAACCTGCAAAACTATGCAGAAAACCTGACTGCAGCACGGAGCCGTATCCAAGATGCTGACTTTGCTGTTGAAACAGCTAACCTGACGCGTTCGCAAATTTTGCAACAGGCTGGTGTTTCAATCCTGGCGCAGGCTAATACCCTGCCTCAGACAGCACTTTCATTACTCGGATAAGTTACCGGGAGGCTTTCCCGGCAAATAGCCGGGAAAAGCTTACCCGATATTCTTGGAGGATGAAGGAATGACTACCAACGATTTAACAGTTAAAACTGATTCGTTGTCATTACCAAATTCTGGCAATATTCAGCAGGGCAGTAATGTTCCTGCTGAAGTTGTTTCAGGGCTTGCTTCAACACAACGAGTCAATCCATTGGCTCAACCGAAGATGCTATCCAAACAGCTGGAAGCCACGGAAGAGCAATTAGCAGCGATTCAGGAGAGAGTAGTTGAGCTTAATAGCTACATGCAAAACTTGAATCGTTCTTTACAATTTTCAGTAGATGATAAAAGTGGCGATACGGTTATTAAAGTGATTGATTCTGAAACGGATGAATTAATCAGACAAATACCCGCTGAAGAGTTATTAGTCGTTCGTAGCTCTTTGGAAGAATATCGCGGCATGTTGCTGGAGATGAGAGTTTGATTGGCGTGTAATTTGCTTAAAATTACACACTAATCGGGAGCGTTATCATGGCTACAATACAAGCACCAGGCATCGGGTCTGGCTTAGATGTAAACGATATTGTCACTAAGTTGATGGAGATTGAGCGTCAGCCTATCGACAACTTAACGTCTAAAAAGTCATTTATTAATGCTCAGATAAGTGCTTATGGCTCGCTAAAGAGTAAAGTTGCTGATTTTCAATCAGCAATGGCTAATCTTAATTCACCTGAGAAGTTTCAGGTATATCAAGCCACTAGTGGAAGTGATTCTGTTTTTACCAGTTCAGTTTCAAATGGTGCTGTTGCTGGAAATTACAATATTGAGGTGGTTAGGCTGGCAGAAAGGGATAAAATTGCTACCCAAGCCTACACCGATTCCAACACCGTCGTTGGTGAGGGTACGCTTAATATCAATATTGGATCTGAGAGTTTTGCGTTAACAATTGATAGTAGCAATAACACTTTGGCTGGTATACGTGATGCAATTAATGATGCAGCTGATAACACCGGTGTCTCTGCGACAATTGTTACTGGTGACGATGGTGCTCGTCTGGTTCTCTCTTCTAAAGAAACCGGAACAGATAATGCTCTGCGGATAAGTGTAACAGACAGTGATGGTGGCAATACTGATGAAGCTGGTCTATCTGCCTTAGCCTATAATCCAGAAGGCGGAGTGGAATTTCGGGCGGCCATTTCTTCAGCTCAAAATGCCCTTATCCGGATAGACGGTTTTAATGTCAGTAGTAGCACCAATACAATTACGGGCGCTATTGATGGTGTGACTATCAATGCTGCTTCTATAGGCTCATCAACGTTAAGTGTAACTCGGGATGATGAGAAAATTCTCGAATCTGTTGAAGCCTTTGCAGCTGCCTTCAATGCTTTACGAACAGAAATTAACAAGCAACGCGATGGACAGCTGGAAGCTGATAGCACTCTTTTATCGTTAGAACGGCAAATTTTTGATGTTTTAAATGCTGGTTCATCAATTGACGGTTCCTCTTTTAGTTATCTGATAGAAGCGGGTGTCTCAATCAATAAACAGGGCGTTATGGAGGTTGATTCGGATCGTATTACTGAAATTATGAATACCGATTTTGAATCTTTTACCAATTTATTTGCCTCAGAGAATGGTGGGTTTGCAGCAAAACTATCAACCCTTGCCAATGGTTGGTTAGCCAGCGATGGATTGATTGATGCTCGTGAAGACGGTCTGAAGACTCAAGTCGAGGGAATTGATGACCAGATTTTACGAATGGAAGATCGAATGATTTCTGTAGAAGCCAGAATCCGAGCTCAATTTACTGCGCTTGATACTCTGGTGAGCAGCCTTAATAATACGTCGAGCTTTTTAACGCAACAATTAGCTTCATTGAATAATAATAAGTAACACAGAGCGAAATTAGGATGATGCAAAACATGATCAATAAAAAAGCACTGGAAGGTTATGGTCGAGGAGCCGTAGAGTCAGAAGTTAACTTTGCCTCACCGCATCGTATTATTCAGATGTTAATGGAGGGGGCGCTATCTAAAATTGCTACCGCCAAGGGATGTATCGACCGAAATGATATTGCTGAAAAAAGTCGGCAGATTACTTGGGGCATGAATATTATCCAAGGCTTACGAACCAGCCTTGATGCTCAAAAAGGTGGTGAAGTTGCTGCTAACCTGGATGCCTTGTACGAATATATGGGGCGACGTTTGCTTGAAGCAAATGTTAGTAATGATGTTGCAATTCTGGATGAAGTCAGCAGCCTTTTAATGGAAGTGAAAGCTGGTTGGGATAATATTCCGGCTGATTATCACTAATCATTTATGACACATTTCAGCGATAAACTTAACTCCCTGCACCAAGCGGTGCAACTTACTCAAAATATGCTGGCTATGGCTAAGCAGAAACAATGGAATGAATTGCCAGAAATTGATAAAAAAAGGCAAATACTGTTGCAGTCGATATTTCCATTAGATGACGATTCTCCAGAAATTGAAGGCCAGGCAACATTGCTGCAAACACTTATCGACACCAACAATGAACTGATTGCGCATTGCCAGGAAGGAAAACAGTCTCTACAACTTCAAATGCGTAATGCAAAATTCACCCATAAAGCCGTAACGGCTTATCAATCCAATTAGTTAGCGCGCTTGTTTCTGAAAAAGTTCCCATTTACAGTGTCATTTTTTTGACAACTAACTGCAAAGTGCTTAACTTGAATTAACTAAATCCCTAACGTAATACCAGCAGGTTCAGAAAGAGCTTGCCTTCAGGAGCAGTTATGAATGCGTGTAATATCTTGGTGATAGATATTGACCCACAACGCCGAGAAACACTTTCCACGCTTATTGCGTTCGTAAATTGCCACGCTGTCGTGGTGAATGATATGGAAAACTGGTTTGATAGCGTTAATGATTTGAATGATATTGCTTTAGCGCTGGTTGGTGATTGTGGTGGTGTTAGCCCGACAAAACAGTTATTACGTGAGCTTATTAATCATGAAGCAAGGATCCCGGTGTTTACACTCGATTATCCAGAAGCTTTAATCAGAGAATTTCCCGGCTCCATCGGCAGCTTAAATTATCCCATCAAATACCTTCAGCTAAACAATGCAATCCAACAAGCTTCGGTTTACAGGAACCAGGCTGATAATCAAGCTGAGACAGAACCGTTATTTCGTTCGCTGGTGGGCAACAGTACAAAGATGAAACGGGTTCAGAAAATGATACATCAGGTTTCTGATTCAGAAGCCAATGTATTGATTTTAGGAGAATCTGGAACGGGTAAAGAGGTGGTTGCCCGCAACCTGCATTATTTTTCCTCACGTCGCGATAAACCTTTTGTACCGGTAAACTGCGGTGCTATTCCCGGCGAACTTCTGGAAAGCGAATTATTTGGCCATGAAAAGGGTGCGTTTACTGGTGCGATAACTGCTCGTAAAGGTCGTTTTGAAATGGCCGAAGGCGGAACACTGTTTCTTGATGAAATTGGTGATATGCCCCTGCCTATGCAAGTTAAGTTATTAAGAGTTTTACAGGAAAGAACCTTTGAACGCGTAGGCAGTAATAAAACCCAAAAAGCCAATGTCAGAGTGATTGCCGCGACCCATCGTAATCTCGAAACTCATATAGGTGATGGCCGCTTTAGAGAAGACCTGTTTTACCGCTTAAACGTTTTTCCTATTGAGATGCCTGCCTTACGCGAGCGGCCTGAAGACATTCCATTATTGATTCATGAGCTTATACAGCGAATAGAACATGAGAACCGGGGAGCTGTACGCTTTACTCCGACGGCCATCGCATCATTATGCCGCTATACCTGGCCCGGCAATGTTCGGGAACTGGCAAATGTGGTTGAAAGACTCGTCATTTTATATCCCTACGGCACGGTAGACTTTGATGACCTGCCAGAGAAATACCAGATTGAGGGTGAACCACTCCCGGAAGTTATTACATCGGCAATTGATTCCCAGCCACACTCACCCACTGCGCTTAAAGTATCCTCCAAAGCGAATGGTAGTGATGCTTCAGCTTCAGCGAATGGTTTTCAGCAATCTGATGATGCGCTGTTAAGTATGGATACCATACCTGAAGATGGCTTGGATTTAAGGGAACATCTGGCCAATCTGGAATATCTGCTGATCAAACAGGCCCTGGATGAAGCGGCTGGGGTTGTAGCTCATGCAGCCAGTAGATTAAAAATGCGCCGAACGACGTTAGTTGAAAAGATGCGAAAATACGGTATTCAACGGGATATTGAAATCAGCTGAAATAGCGCCTGAAATTTGACTCTGAAATAAAGTTATTTAATATAACATATTGAAAAATAAAGAATAAAAAATAGGGCATATATTTTGCTAGCTCACTATTGGAAACCCTTTAGTGGAGCAAAATTAGATGAACCTCAAATGGCCTGAATCCTCACCTTACAGTGAAAATAAAGTTGCGTTAAAGGCAATACAACCAACAAAACGTAATGTGGTTGATATCGCTGAACATAAGCCTTTGTGGACACCACCGGTAAATTCCCAAAAAACATCCGCTTCAGAGAGCCGCATTGCAGATCGTCTCAGCAGTTTGCTTGCCGTCATTCCTGGCGGTGTCGTGGTCATTGATGGAATGGGTGTGGTTCAGGATTGTAACCAGGTAGCGATTAATTTATTAGGCGAACCGTTGACAGGTCAACGCTGGATTGATGTTATCAAACGTGCGTTCAAGCCCAGAGAAGATGATGGGCATGATGTTTCACTGGCAGATGGTCGACTGGTACATATTTCAACCAGCCCGCTGGATAAAGAGCCTGGACAGATTATCCTGCTGCAGGAGGTTACTGAGACTCGTCAATTACAACGTAAGGTTGCGCATCTGCAACGATTATCAGCTATGGGGGAAATGGCGGCACGTCTGGCGCATCAAATTCGTACGCCTTTATCGTCTGCCACTTTATATCTGGCGCCTCTTCTCAAACCTGAGACTGAACAAACTACACAATTAAAATTTGCCCGTCGTTTACATGACAGCCTGAGCCATATGGAACAGCTGGTTCGCAATATGCTGGCATTTTCACGGGGTGATATGAATAGCACTGCGCCGGTAAGTGTGAATGCATTAATTGATGAACTGGTACAGCAATTTGTGGCACAACCGGAAAGTGAATCGCTCAATGTTCATGTCATTAATCTGGTGAACGATGGTTATATTTATGGCTGTCAGCCAGCCTTGGTCAGTGCACTGAATAATTTACTCAACAATGCCCGGCAGGCCTGTGGGGAAACAGGAAAAATAACCATTCATGCTGATTATGCTGAAGAAGGTCAACAACAGTTTATTGAAATCAGTATTGAAGATAATGGTGCGGGCATCGCCGAAGCTGATTACGACAAGATACTGCAGCCTTTCTATACCACGCGTTCTTCAGGAACCGGGTTAGGACTCGCTGTGGTGCAGTCTGTTGCCAGAGCTCACAAAGGTATGCTCTGGCTCGATAGCGAGCAGGGTGTAGGCAGCACATTCTGTCTGCGATTGCCTGTTTACCGTCCATCTAATACCTCTCAGGAACAAATGCAAGCAGGAGTGAAATCATGAATCAGTCGATGATTATGGTAGTGGAAGATGATGCCAATTTACGTACCGCTTTATGTGACACGCTGGAACTTGCGGGCTATAAAGTTACGTCGACCGATCACGGGCAAAAGGCCTTGGATAAACTGGCTAATGAACCGATCGGCTTATTGCTCAGCGACTTGCAGATGCAACCGATGGATGGTCATACATTATTGAAAAAAGCCCGGGCGATGTTGCCTTCATTACCTGTTGTTCTGATGACGGCTTATGGTTCTGTACAAAGTGCGGTAGAAGCCATGCACGAAGGGGCTTGCGACTATTTAATGAAACCGTTTGAAGCTGATGATTTATTGCAGCGGGTACAACGCTACGTGCGAATACTGCCAGCCAGTGATGACATGGTCGCAGCAGCCAAATCATCAGTGGATTTACAGGCATTGGCCAGACGTGTTGCTGAGACTGACGCAACCGTTCTGATAAATGGTGAAAGTGGTACGGGTAAAGAAGTGTTAGCACGCTTTATTCACCGGCATTCACCACGTCAGGACGGCCCTTTCATTGCCATTAACTGTGCAGCTATTCCGGAGTCCATGCTTGAAGCCACTCTGTTTGGTTACGAAAAAGGCGCGTTTACTGGGGCAGCTCAAGCCTATGCTGGTAAGTTTGAGCAGGCTAATCAAGGCACGATTTTGCTGGATGAAATTACCGAGATGGATATTTCATTGCAGGCCAAATTACTGCGCGTATTGCAAGAGCGCGAAGTGGAGCGTCTGGGGGCAGAAAAACCCTCTCTCTTGATGTTCGTGTGCTGGCGACTACCAACCGCACTTTACGTGATGAAGTCAAAGCCGGCCGTTTCCGCGAGGATCTATTTTACCGATTGAATGTTTTTCCGTTGCAGTTATTGCCTTTGAGAGAAAGACCTCAGGATATCGTGCCACTTGCCGAACAGTTACTTGAACGTCACTGTCAGCATGGTGGACGGGTCGCACCGCATTTCGACAGTGAAGCACAAAGAAAACTGTCGCAACACAGCTGGCCGGGAAATGTTCGGGAACTCGATAATGTTCTGCAGCGGGCGTTAATTTTACAAACCGGTTCAGTAATTAACGCCGATGATTTGGCATATGAAGCCATGTCAGGAACTCAGCAAACCACTAACGAGGTAACCCCGGCACCAATTACAGAGCATAGCGAGATTGTTAGCCCCCTCGATAATGCAGATGATTTACGCAGCCACGAACAGCGTCATATTCTCGACATCCTGGCAAAGCATCGTGGCAGCCGCCGGGAGACTGCAAAAGAATTAGGTATAAGTGAACGCACCTTACGCTACAAAATCTCACGTTTTCGTGAACAGGGCATTGCCATTCCCGGAAAATTTGGCAAGAAGTCTGCATAAACAAATCAGCCCACCAAGCAATACAAAGCGAGAAGATAATTATGATAAAAGCAATTGATCCTAACCAGTTACTGACGCAGATGCGGGCCATGCAAACTCAGGCTAATCAGGCCATGCCAATGCCAGCTGAGCAGAATTTATCTAGTGGCAGGGTGGATTTTGGTGATCTGATGAAAAATGCTGTGGATAAAGTAAATGAAACACAACAAACAGCAGGTCAGTTACGAACGGCTTTTGAATTGGGTGATCCCAAAGTCAATTTAACCGATGTCATGATTGCCTCCCAAAAATCAAGTGTGGCGTTTGATGCCACGGTCCAGGTCCGCAATAAGCTGATTGAGGCTTATCAGGAAGTCATGAGAATGTCGATTTAATGGCGTTGGTTTAATTGAAGAGCCTGAATATGGAAAATGCACCTGCTACAAAAACGAACACATTTGCTGCAAACACCCCGTTGGCAGTTATGCAAAATAATATTTCCCGCCAACCCATAACCAAGCAGATCATGTTTTTATTGGCGATCGCGGCCAGTATTGCTGTTGGCGGTTACGTGTTTATGTGGTCGCAAACACCTTCTTATCAGGTGTTGTTTTCCGGAATGGAAGCTCAAGAACCCTCTGAAGTAGCCAATGTGCTGCAACAGATGCAAATTGATTATAAGTTAGACCCTACTACGGGGGCATTGCTGGTTCCGGCTTCAGAAGTTCAGGGATTACGCTTACGGTTGGCGGCTGAAGGTTTACCGCGCAGTAGCGCACAAGGCATGGAAATCCTCAGTCAGGAACAGGGATTTGGCACCAGTCAGTTTATTGAGCAGGCTCGCTATCAGCGTGCAATGGAGCAGGAGCTTGCCCGTTCAGTGAGCGAGTTGCAGAATGTCCGCAGCGCCCGTGTGCATTTGGCGATCCCCAAGCAATCGGTATTTGTACGTGAACGTAAGCCACCTACTGCTTCGGTTGTGGTCAATCTTTATGCAGGCAGAACATTGGAGCGTGGCCATATTGCCGCTGTTACTCATATGGTGGCGGCCAGCATACCCAATATGAAAAGCTCAGATGTCACCGTTGTTGATCAGCGTGGTAATTTATTGAGTCAGCCAGAGCGTGATAGCAGTATGGCGTTGAGTGATACGCAGCTGGAATTTACGCAAAAACTTGAACAGTTATATATCAGCCGTATCGAAGATATCCTAACGCCTATTGTGGGGATGAACGGTGTGCGTGCGCAGGTAGTTGCAGATGTTGACTTTACAGTCACAGAGCAAACACAGGAAAGTTATAACCCGGATCTGGCGGCATTACGCAGCGAACAACTTGCTGAAGAAGAGCGCGTTGGCGGACTTGGTCCTATGGGTGTGCCGGGAGCACTGGCCAATCAACCTCCTGGTGGTGGGGTCGCACCGGAACAAGCAGCACAGGAAAATGTTGGTGAAGATGGAGAAGTGGTAGCTGAAACGGTCACACCCGGCTCAAGTACTCGTCGCAGTACACGTAATTTCGAACTTGATCGCACCATCAGTCATAGCCGTCTGGCACCTGGCGACATTCGCAAGCTGAGCGTTGCTGTACTGGTCGACGAACCGACCACTACCGACGCTGAGGGTAATGTTGTCGCCACACCTATGAGCGATGCACAAATGGCACGTATTAATACGCTGGTCATGGACGCAATTGGTTTCAATATGGCCCGAGGCGACAGTTTAAATGTTGTCAGCGCACCATTTGTTACTCCGATTGAGGCCGAGCCGCTTCCAGGTATCCCTCTGTGGGAGCAACCATGGGTATGGGACGTGGGTAAACAAGTCTTGGGTGCATTGGTCGTGTTATTCCTGATATTTGGTCTGATACGTCCAGCTTTCAGAGATTTGAATAAATCTCCTAGTAAACAGTTAGCCAACCAGAGCGGTGAAAATACTGATGAAATGTCAGCAGAGCAAGTATTGGCAGCAAGTAGTAAAAACGGTGAGGATATTGCTAAACTGACGACTGGTTCTGAGCGTGTTGAACAGCATTTGACTAATATTCGCAGTTTAGTACAGCAGGATCCTGCGCTGGTAGCGCAGGTCGTAAAAAACTGGGCAGCGAGTGATGCATAATGGCCGAACAACCCCGTAAATTAACCGGTACTGAAAAAGCCGCAGTATTTCTTCGCTCAATAGGTGAGGAAGATGCTGCGCAGGTGCTTAAGCATATGGGGCCGAAAGAAGTTCAGAAAATCGGTCAGGTCATGGCGACTTTGAACAATGTAACGCGTAGTGAGGTGGAGACTGTTTTAGGCAGTTTTGTCACCACGGTAGAACAAGAAACCGGTCTGGGCATTGGTTCTCATGACTATGTGCGGAAAATGCTGGTTGGAGCCCTGGGTGAAGAACGTGCCGGAGGTTTGCTTGACCGGATTCTTTCCGGTGGTAATACCAATGGTCTGGAACAGTTAAAATGGATGGATGCTCGTGCTATCTATGAAGTAATACGACTGGAACATCCCCAAATAGTCGCGATAGTCTGTTCGTTTCTGGATCCCGATCAGGCTGCTCAGGTACTTGGTATGTTTCCGGAACGTGATCAGGCCTCGATTTTACTGCGGGTGGCAACACTGGATGGTGTGCAGCCAGCAGCGCTGAATGAACTGAATGAAATCCTGGAAAAACAATTCAGCGGTAACGCTGGCGGACAAACTGCCACCGTTGGCGGGCCTAAAACAGCTGCCGATATTCTTAACTTTGTTGAGGGTAGTCGTGAAGCAGCCATTATGGAAAAAATCAAAGAATCCGAACCGGATCTCGGTCAGAATATCGAGGATTTGATGTTTGTCTTTGATAATCTGATTGATGTGGATGATCGTGGCATGCAAACATTAATGCGTGAAATTCAAACCGATCAGCTTCAGCTTGCCCTTAAAGGCGCTGATGATAATCTCAAAGAGAAGTTTCTTAAAAATATGTCCCAGCGTGCAGCAGAAATGCTACGTGATGATCTTGAAGCGATGGGACCCGTGCGTATCAGTGATGTTGAGGCCGCGCAAAAATCCATTTTGTCTACCGCACGGATGTTATCCGATAAAGGTGATATTGCATTAGGTAGCGGTGGTGGTGATGACTTCATCTGATGATCTTTATACCACCCAACATGCCAACGTTTTATCCGCCGAAGAACTCGCCAATGCCTATGAGCGATGGGAAGTTCCTCGCGTGGTATCGGTGTCGGATGTTGAAGCTGAAAATACCAACCCTTTAACTGTTGAAGCATTGGAAGCTGTTCAGCAGGCCGCACAGGAAGAAGGTTTTAAGCTGGGCTATGATGAAGGTTACCAGCAAGGTCATGAAGCAGGATTGAAAGCCGGGGAAGCCGATATTCTGCAACAGGCTCAACAATGGAAAGCCTTGATTGACACTCTGAATAATCCGCTTAAGAGCGTTGATTCAATTGTTGAACAAGATTTGCTGTCGATGATCAGTCTGCTGGTGCGGCAAATGGTTTATCACGAACTCCAGCAAAACCCTGAACTGGTTTTGACTGCTGTGCGCGAAGCGCTTGCAGTATTACCCGTCAGTGATCGCCAGCTAAAAGTTTATCTGAACCCTGAAGATATGGAGCTGGTGAAAAACGGCTTGAAACTGGATGAAGATACCGGCTGGCAATGGTACGAGGATCCGCTAGTAAGCCGTGGGGGAGCCAAGTTGGTGACGGCAGATACCACCATTGATGCCACCGTTGAAACCCGACTCAATAATTTAATTTCACGGTTATTAAGTCAAGACAACCATCATGAACCCAGCTGAATCGCCAAACCAATCAACACCTTTGCATGACAGGTTGCAACATCAGCTGGAGCGACTCACAGCCGATCATGAAACACCTATTACCGTGGAAGGACGATTGACCCGAATGGTCGGTTTGACGCTTGAGGCCGTTGGATTTCAAGCCTCAATTGGCAGTCGTTGTGAAATTCATGCTCCTGGCAGAGAGCCTGTCGAAGCGGAAGTGGTAGGGTTTCATGATGAAACACTGTATTTAATGCCTACCGGCAACATTCGTGGTTTAGTCCCTAATGCCCGGGTCAGGCCGATCCGTAGTGATTCTCAGGTACCCGTTGGTAACGCTTTACTGGGTAGAATTGTCGACGGTGCCGGAAAACCGCTTGATGGACGTGGGCCGCTTAACGTAAAAGATAAAGTCCCTCTACATGGCAAAACAGTTAATCCACTATCCCGTGCACCGGTCAGACAACATCTGGATGTAGGCGTCAGAGCAATAAATACATTAATGACGGTTGGACGTGGTCAGAGGATGGGGCTGTTTGCCGGGAGCGGCGTCGGCAAAAGTGTATTGCTGGGTATGATGACGCGTTTTACTGAAGCCGATGTGATCGTGGTGGGCCTGATAGGTGAACGGGGACGTGAAGTTAAAGAGTTTATTGAAGATATTCTGGGTGAAGAAGGCTTAAAGCGTGCCGTGGTTGTCGCATCACCAGCCGATCACTCACCCTTGATGCGTTTGCATGGCGCCATGTTGGCAACCAGTATTGCAGAATACTTTCGCGATCAGGGTAAGCAGGTTTTGTTATTAATGGATTCATTGACACGGTTTGCCCAGGCTCAGCGTGAAATTGCCTTGGCAGTTGGTGAACCGCCAGCCACCAAGGGTTATCCTCCGTCGGTTTTTTCGTTATTGCCGCAACTTGTTGAACGTGCTGGCAGTGGTGAAGTCGGTGGTGGAGCAATAACCGCAATTTATACAGTGCTTACCGAAGGTGATGATCAGCAGGATCCAGTGGCCGATGCTGCTCGTGCCATACTTGATGGACACATTGTTTTATCCCGACAATTAGCTGAGGCCGGGCATTATCCGGCGATTGATATTGAAGCGTCGATCAGTCGTGTCATGCCACAGGTTGTCGATGCCAAACAACTGCAGCTGGCCCAGCAATTCAAGCGAATCTATTCCACTTACCGGCAGAATCAGGATTTAATTACCATTGGTGCTTATCAGGTAGGAAGCGATCAGCAAATTGATGAAGCGATTAATCGTTTTCCAGCGTTATCAGCAATGTTGAAACAGGACATGCATGTGGCGCATGATTGGAACAGTAGCCTGCAGTCATTGCAAAAACTGGCTTTTGGCCAGATGAGCAATTCACAGCAACTAAATGGACAACTGATGACAGCGGAGCAACGTAAATTCTAATTTTGGATAACAAGACGGATTCGGGTGCTAAAGCAATATGACACGGGCAAGCAAACTGATACCGGTGATTGAAATGGCCGGTCGCGAGACCGATAAAGCCATGCAGAGTCTGGTTCAGGCCAACAACGTGCTTGAGCAAGAAAAACATCAGCTTAATGATTTACTGCGTTATCGCGAAGAGTACCTGCAGCAATTCCGACAAGGCGATGCTTTACAGATGAGTGCTCGCAAAGCAATTGACTTAAGATCATTTCTTGCCCAGTTAGATAACGCTATTCGAATGCAACAGCGCCACGTCGAACAGTGTTTTATGCAGACCCAAAAACAACGGCAGTTATGGTTGGAAGCCAAAAATAAACAACGATCTATTGAATCCCTCAAAGAACGCTATCAAAAAGAAGACGAGCAACGTCAGCATAAACTGGAGCAGCGACTGGCAGATGAACATACCGCTATGCTCTGGGCACGCAAACATAAATAAACCCTGGCATAGTCTCTGCTTAGATTTGTTATGTGGTAATTTGCATACGACATTGGTTGTATAAACTCACAAGCGGACATTTTTGTCCGGTCATTATTGTATTGCGGCAAAAAATGTAATTAAAAAAGCTATAAATATGACGAATACAACGGAAAAACTTGATTGTGGAGAACAGTTAAACATTACTCAGCTGGAGTCATGGTATTTGCACTGTTTAAAAATTCTGCTGGCAGGAAATAACGTATTTATTGATGTCAGTCGTTTGCAACGTATTGATACCGCGGCGTTACAATTACTCTACCAATTTCAGCAACAGGCAGAGAAATATGATATTGAGGTTCACTGGTCTGTGATGAGTGATAGCTTTCAGGATGCCGTAAGTCTTTCCGGTCTATCTTTTAAAATGACCGATCAGCCATCAGTTGCCGAAAATGATTCAATGGAGAATAACTAACATGGCCCGGATTCTAGTCGTCGATGATTCACCCTCGCTCAGACAGATGTTGCAGATTATTTTGCAGAATTCAGGCCATGATGTGGTGTGCGCAGAAGATGGTAAACAGGCCATTGATATGGCAACTGAGCAGCAATTTGAACTGGTATTAAGTGATTTTAATATGCCGCAACTGACAGGACCTGAATTCATAACGATGCTGCGCCTGTTACCGCAATACCGCTTTACTCCGGTACTGTTGTTAACAACGGAAACAGATGAAGACAAAAAAATCTTGGCCGTGTTTCAGGCGCCAGTGGATGGTTAAAAAAACCGTTTGATCCTGAACAGTTGGTCGACACTATCAACTCACTGCTTAATTAATTTTCGATTGCCATGCATCCGCTTTTATCCTCTGCCACAGCTGCTTTTCATGAGGAAGCTCTGGAAACATTAAACCAAATAGAGGATTGGCTCTTAACGTCATTGGAGAGTTCCACCAGCGGCGATGCCCATTGGCAAGATACTCTCAGACTATTGCACTCTCTCAAGGGGACTGCCGCCAGTTTCGAAAATGAAGCAATAGCAAAAGTTTGTCATGCCATCGAGAATATTCTGACGGAAAACCGCCAACTTACCCGCCATGACAGGGACGGACTACTGGCGGCAATTGACTTTTGCCGGCAATGCTTAAGTGGAGCTGATGCAGATCCAGTATTACAGGACGAAGAACTGGCAAATTGCCTTGCTGGGATAAATCGTCTGGATAAGCCGAAACAGAATAATGGTAAACCACCGATTGTGCCGGAAATGAATGGTTCGGTCTGGCAAATCGATTTTGCCCCACATCCACAGTTTTTTGAAAACGGCCATGATCCATTACGAATTATCAAAGTATTACGCCAGTTTGGTCCGGTAAAGGTCTCCGTCTTCACTGATAAATTACCCGATTTTGCAGATTTTGACCTGTATAAATGTTACCTGCGCTGGCAGATAACACTTACCGCGGAAGTGAGTTACCAACAAATTATTTCGCAGTTTGACTGGGTAAAACATGTCTGTGATTTCACGGTAGAAGTATTGGCTTTAGCGCAGACCAAAAGAGTCAATGAGCCAAATCGATACAAAATGAGCGAGGCCAATCTGCAAGCATTATTAACCGTTTCGCATACATTACAGACACAGTTAAAGCAGACGTTTGCACTTACTAACCAGTTAAATCAAACGGATAAAATTCGTTTAACGCGTCGTAATCAGGCGATGAAGCATCAACAGCAATTATTGCAACAACAGCTGTTACATATTTCGATGCGTCCCTTGGCCGATGCTTTTGCAAGATTACCCCGGATGGCATTTGATCTGGCGAATAAAACCGATAAACCAATCCAGTTGAATATGGATATCGCGCCCATTGAGGTGGATAGCATGATCGTCAATTCGTTGATAGATCCATTAACCCATCTTTTGCGAAATACATTCGCTCATGGAATTGAACCCACCGAGCTTCGCCAGCAGTCCGGCAAACCTGTAAAAGGTCAAATCCATATTATTGCTGAACAAGTTGATGAGCAACTAATCATTCGATTCAGTGATGACGGAGCTGGTTTAGCTGAAGAAAAGATCCTGGCCAAAGCAAAACAGCTCGGGGTCAATTTGCAGGGGAGTAAGCTTGATCAACAACTGCTCAGTGACTGGGTATTTCGACCAGGTTTTTCCACCGCAGTATCAGCAGATGCAATCTCCGGAAGAGGTATCGGATTGGATGTTGTGAAGCAACATATTACCGATATGGGAGGGCGAATTGAGTTAATTTCGAGCCATGGCAGAGGATGCTGTTTTACCCTGTACATACCTGTTCATCAGGCGTTAATGGATGTACAACTCATTAATGTTGATCAACAAACGCTGGCATTGCCATTAATAAGTGTGCTGGATAGCTATGCTGCTTATAGCAGCAGGTTAGTCTGGCATCGAGGCAAAAAGTGGTTTATCACAGATGATAACCGGCAAGTACCATTGATTGATATTCGCCAATTCCTGCAGTTGCCTTTACAGGAAACAGATGATCAGTCCGGTTTTATCATTTTACTGACTACTGAAAACAATGTTTTTGCAATGAAGGTAGACAGTTTGGCTGAACAGGCTCAACTGCTTGTTAAGTCCTTACTTCCGCATTATCGTCATGTAAATGGAGTCAAGGGCGTCGCAATACTGAATGATGGAAATATTGCTTTACTGCTCGAGCCTGGCAAGCTGTTGATGTCCCTTACGATTGCCGGTGAGCAATGAAATCGTCTGCTAATTCGCCTTTGGACAATGATCTTTACCAGCTGATCGTTATCGAAGATCAGCAATATGCGCTGCCGGTCCATTGTATTACGACTGTTCTGGCGTTGG
This sequence comes from Methylophaga sp. F7, assembly GCF_056863975.1. Lineage (NCBI taxonomy): Bacteria > Pseudomonadati > Pseudomonadota > Gammaproteobacteria > Thiotrichales > Piscirickettsiaceae > Methylophaga > Methylophaga sp. F7. The sequence continues at coordinate 574,329 of NZ_CM166511.1, forward strand.
AAAATGTATTACGACTGCCTGGAACGAACTCATGGTTATCTGGTGTTGTGCATGTTCGCAATGCGATTGTGCCGGTCGTTAATATGAATAAATTGATTGAAGTTGACGTCACCCATCATCAATTTAACTGTCCATTACTGGTTTTGTTACATCATCCATTGGATTCACAACGACTACTGGGGCTTAGTGTTACCGACGTGACGATTCTAATGTACCACTCAGAGCTTGCTGAAATGGCATCCAGCTCATCCACACATCAGTGTCTGATAAATAGTGTGAATGATGATTCACAAAAGATTCATTTACTTGATATAGCTAATTTATTTGAGCAATTGCTACAGGGACAGAATTAAACCATGCTTGGGCAAGGGACAAAACGAATTATTGCTGTGATGAATCAGACCCATGACGTCGGTAAAACCACCATCACGGCAAACCTGGGTGTGTTCTGGCAGAAATGGGTTATCGGGTGCTGATGCTGGATTTGGATCCCCAGGCTGATCTCACCCGACAATTTGGGGTAGCTGAAACTCAAATTGGCATGGATGCTTTACTTTCTTTTAAAGATGATGCCCGTGATGTAATACTGCCTCTAAGCGAACAACTGTCTTTAATTGCGTCGGGTCCCGAGCTGCATTTGTTCGAACAGCAAACACCATCAATAAAACTCGGTGTTAAACTGAAGCAACTACTTACTTCGACAATACAATCAGATGCAGATATCATTCTGATTGATTGCGCTGCGATCTCAGGATTATTAGGCACGAATGCCGTTTTGGCTGCGAGTGATATGCTTATACCAGTTTCTGCGGAGCATGGTGCATTACGCGGTATGATAAAAATGCTACCGGTATTGCAACGGGTGGCGAAATTGAGATCTGATTCAATAAGGTTATGGTTATGTTTAAACAGATTGCCGGACGGTACTGATTTTGCCTACCAGTTCGGTGATTTATTGACACAGTATTTTCCGAAGCGAGTGCTAAAAACGGTGATATACGATAACGAGTCTGCAAATCCAGCTGATTATCAGTCTCTGGCAAATGATTTGCTATTGGGAAGAGCAGACTGATGGCTGAGAATGCTCTACAACATCATCCTATTAGTGGATTGGCAGGGCTGGATGAGCAAGATATAACCCTGGTCGAGCATAATTTTGCTGCGTTAATGAGTTTTAGTGATGCATTAGCTGAGCGCTTTTATCAGCGATTATTTGCTGAATACCCGGCGATAATGCCGTTGTTCAAATCAGTCACGATTGAAGGGCAACATAAGAAATTACTCGCATCGATGGTTTTGTTGATCCAGCATTTACGTGACTCGGAAATGATCGAGGATTATCTTCAGGGGCTGGGAGTGCGACATCAGCAATATGGTGTCGAACAATCCCATTATGAGATGTTCATCGAAAACTGGTTATCCGTGGTTGCCGAATTTTCTGAGCAGAAATGGGATGACACGTTACTGCAAGCGTGGAGAAATGTTCTGCAGTATGTGGCTGAGTTGATGCAGACTCCTGTTGGCCAGGTAGCCGAGCCGGTAACGGTTTATCAAACAGATCAAGCTCCGGCAGCAGAGTATGTGCTTACCTCGCTAGCCGTCGAGCAAACTGCCACGCCGATGATTATTATCGATTTAAATCTGGTGGTAAGTTACCTCAATGTAGCGGCAGAAACACTGCTAAAACAGTATCAAGACAGTCTCAAAAAAATGTTTGCCGATCTTAATGTTGAGAGACTTAAAGGTATTTCGTTACAACATTTCGCTGAAGCCGTTCCCTTCCCCATTGAGTGGCTAAGTGATTTCGAGCAGCTGCCTAGAAGTATTGATTTACGCAACGACTTTTTGGATGTGCGATTAACGATTTCGGTTCTTTACAAAAATGATAAGCCCGAGGGGTTTCTGCTCGAATGTTATCCTCATAGTGCGATTGGTTCAGGTCTATCGCTATCTTCAACACCGAACGAAACCGCTCCGTTAGCACAAAATATTCTACCGGCACTGGAAAAAACGCTTTACCAAGTTCAACTGCAAAACAGTCATTTAACTGCTATGTTGCAGGAAATAGATGACGCCGTGTTTGAAACCAGCCTGCTGGCGTTAAATTGTACTGTTGAAGCGGCAAAGCTGGGTGATGATGCGCGTCAGCTTCGTGACTTTTCAATGGAAATTAGAGTGCTGAACCAACAATTGAGTCAATTGCTTCAACCTTTGAAAATTCAGTCTGGTCAGCAGCAGCAACAGCTGAATAAAAGCATTGAGCTTTCACAACAACTGGAAAAAGATCTGACGCATAATCATATCGGTTGGGAAAATCGCAGCCGCCATTCCATAGAGCAAATCAGCCAACAGTTGTCTGAGCAAACCAATGCATTAACGCAGTTGATTAAAGTAATCACTAAAAATACTGAGCTATGAAATATCGATTCTGGCACAGCCATTGCTATTCATTACCTATAACAGCGCTATACGGCTACTAACCAGAGTTTAAGGAAATGAAATGACGCAACAGCTGACCCTCTCCTCGCTGAGTGTTGCCCCGAACAATACAGACAAAGCCATAACTTCTGCTGCCAACAGTAAAGATAATGCGGCCTTTGCGTCGGAACTGGATCGTCGGCTAAATGAACCTCAGCGATCAGATAAAGATAAACCGGCCAGGAATGACCTTAAAACAGATAATAAACAGGCTGAAGCAAACACCAAAGCGGAAAAGCCGGATGCAAAAGACGGCAAAGAATTGCCGCCTGAAAAATCGGAAAAGGTAGATAAGACGGAAAAAACGGCTGACAATTCAGAACTGGAATCCGATAAAGCACCGACTAAAGAAATCATTGTCGAAACTGACGGCAAAACTGATAAGACTGAGAGTGAGGATGAAAGTGATCCTTTAATGATTTTGGCTGTTACTCCCGTGACAGAAAAGAAAACTGAAAAGCAGCAGCTCGCCACAACGCCATTAATAAATATTCCACAGTCCGGTGATAAGGATATGAAAAAATCTGTACTTGCGATGCAGAGCAAATCAAATAATGCAGATTTTTCAGCAACGTCAATCCGTGCAGATATACTTCAGGCAATTCAGAAGCAAAATGTGGAAGGTGATGCGGTTACCACCGAAAAGGTTAAGTTAATGATGCAAACGGCGGGGAAAACGCCGGAACAGTTTATGACAGCCAGTGCTGAAACAATTTCCGCGATGCGGCAACTGGATCCTCAGGCGGAGAGAAGTTCAGCCAGCAAACTCAGTAGTCCTTTAGTATTTTCTACCATCCCGGGTATGACCACGTCTGTGGCTGGTACACCGAGTGTTGCTAATCCCGCTTTATCGCTGGACATACAACCTCAGCTTAACAGTGCAGCTTGGGGCAAAGTGATGAGTAGCCGGGTGGTTTGGATGGCGCGTGAGGGTGTTCAACAAGCAGAGTTAAGGCTGAATCCGGCTAATCTCGGCCCTGTAGAGGTCAGGTTGAGTATGCAAAATGATCAGGCCAATGTTACTTTTATTGCCTCAAATGCAGCAGCAAGGGATGCTTTGGAGCAGGCACTGCCGAGATTACGTGAGAGTTTCAACGAAAGCGGACTGGCATTAAATAATGCTGAAGTAAGCCATCAGGATCAGCCTTCGCAGGGTTCTGAGCAAGATGAACAGTTACATGGCGGCAATAATATAGCTCAAGTTATTGTTGAAACGGACGATATGGACAATGAAGCAACACAGTTATCAGTTGATTCACCAGATAATAGTGTCGGTGTGAGTGTGTTTGCATGATAATTACAATAATTATAAACATAGAAGGGAGAATGCGGCGTGTTTAAGTTAGAGAATTATTCGCTGAGAAAACGCATGTACATTGTTGCCGGATTTGGCATTATCGGTTTGGTGGTGCTGGCCGGGTTAATGTTCTACATGGAACTGAACGCGGTTACCTCGATGCAACAACTTAAAGTGGTGGCTGGATTTGTTGTTATCGGTAGTGCACTGATCATGTTTATGGCACATGTTATTGGACGTTTTGGTGACAAACGCGCAACCACATTGGTCAATGGAATTCAGAATATTAAGAAAGGCGACCTCACGCAAAAAATTGCCATTTCCGGTAAAAGCGATTTCAGCTGGATGGCATTTGAACTAGACAGTGCCCGCAAAAATGTTGCCAATCTGGTGCACACGCTGATTGGTGGTGTCAGTCAGCTAAATACCGCAACCCAAAACATGACGGTCATCAGTAAAGAAACGGTGACGGGAGTATTAAAACAGCAGGAAGAGACTGATCAAGTCGCGACAGCGATGAATGAAATGACTGCCTCTGTTCAGGAAGTAGCACGCACCGCAACCAATGCTGCTGAAGCCGCACGTAATGCCGATAATGAAGCTAAAGCCGGCAAGCAGGTGGTACTCGAGACAATGCAATCTATTGATACTCTGGCCAGCGAAGTTGAAAAAGCGGCTGAGACTTTAAGTGAACTCGAAGCGGATATCGGTAATATTGGTGCAATCGTTGATGTCATACGCGGAATTACAGAGCAAACCAATCTGTTGGCATTGAATGCTGCTATTGAAGCGGCCCGTGCCGGTGAACATGGCAGAGGCTTTGCGGTAGTTGCTGATGAGGTTCGTACGCTTGCTGCCAGAACCCAGTCATCCACGCACGAAATTGAAGAAATGGTAGAGCGTTTGCAGCAAGGTGCTCGTGCTGCCGTGAAAGTCATGAATGAAAGTCGTGAAAGCGCCAAGACCAGTGTCGAAAAAGCTGCCAGTGCTGGTTCGGCTCTGGATACTATAACAGCGATGATTTCTACCATGGATGAGATGAGCACGCAGATTTCAAATGCGGCTAATGAACAAAGTTCAGTTGCTGAAGATATTAATCGCGGTATTGTTAATATCAGTCAGATTGCTGATCATACTGCAGATGGTGCACGTGCTACTTCTGAAGCGGTTGATACACTTAGCAGTCTATCTTCTCAATTGCAGGATGCTTCAGGGAAATTTAAAGTTTAATTTGTTAAAAAACGATACTGATACAAATGAAAGCCCGCTTGCTGCGGGCTTTTTTATGAGTCTCTAACGTAACTCGTTTTCAATTTCAATCAGCTTTTGCATTGGATCTGCTGCAGCAGTTATCGGACGACCTATGACCAGATAATGGCTGCCAGCCTGAATAGCCTGGGCAGGAGTCATGATCCGATGTTGATCGCCTTTTGCACTGCCTGCCGGACGTATGCCTGGGGTCACCAATTGAAACTGGCTGCCCAGTTCGGCTTTTAACATCGCCGTTTCATGTGCCGAGCAAACCACACCATCCAAGCCATTATCTGCTGCCATTACAGCAAGCCGAAGGACTGTTTCGGGAATGGTGCCTTCTAAACCTATGGCTTCAAATGTTTGCTGATCCATGCTGGTTAGCAATGTCACACCAATCAGTAGAGGAGCATCATGATGACTGCCGATCGCTTCACGTGCTGCAGACATCATTGCCGGTCCACCCAAAGTATGAACATTCATCATCCAGACGCCTAAATCAGCAGCGGCTGCACAGGCTTTAGCAACAGTATTTGGAATATCGTGATATTTTAAATCCAGAAAAATATCAAAACCTTTTTGTTGTAACGTTTTGACGATTTCCGGGCCGCTGCGGGTAAATAATTCTTTACCTATTTTGAGGCGGCAACGCGAAGGATCCAACTGATCGGCCATATTAAGCGCGGCATTCGCATCGGGGTAATCCAACGCCACAATAATTTTTGATTGACTCATACTGCTTTCCACTAAAAATTTTATGCAGATCCTACCTTAACTGACAGGGGATTGCGTCTGAATTCACTGAAACCTTATCGATAATGCTATCCTGTGCGCCAATTTTTGATGAGTTAACACAATGAAATTTGCGACATCAGCACAGGATGGACTTGCCCGCCGCGGCCAACTGAGTTTTGACCGGGGAACCATTGAAACACCTGCTTTCATGCCGGTTGGGACTTATGGTTCAGTTAAAGCAATGACGCCGGAAGAGGTCAAAGCCACTGGAGCAGAGATCATTCTGGGCAATACCTTTCACCTGATGTTGCGTCCCGGTACAGATATTATCCAGCGACATGGTGATTTACATGACTTTATGCGCTGGGATAAGCCTATCTTGACCGACTCCGGTGGTTTTCAGGTCTTCAGTCTTGGTGAGCTGCGTAAGATAACTGAGCAGGGTGTGCATTTCCGGTCGCCAGTCAGTGGTGACAAGGTCTTTATGGGGCCTGAGGAATCCATGGCTGTGCAACGCGTCCTTGGCAGTGACATTGTAATGATTTTTGATGAATGTACGCCGTATCCTGCTGATGAAAAGACCGCGGCCATTTCGATGCGGTTATCGCTACGTTGGGCAGCGCGCAGTAAAGCAGCACATGGAGATAATCCCTCGGCGTTATTCGGAATCGTGCAAGGTGGTATGCATGAAGCATTACGTGATGAATCTCTGGCAGGTCTGACTGAGATCGGCTTTGATGGTTATGCCATCGGCGGCTTGTCTGTGGGCGAACCAAAAGAAGACATGCTGCGAATTCTCAACCACCTTAGCGAGAAAATGCCAACGGACAAGCCACGCTATTTGATGGGCGTCGGTCGGCCCGAAGATCTGTTTGAAGCGGTTTGTCTGGGTGTGGATATGTTTGACTGCGTGATGCCAACGCGGAATGCACGAAATGGTCATTTATTTGTACATGAAGGTGTCATTAAAATTCGCAACAGTCGTCATAAAATGGACACAGGACCTTTGGATCCTTACTGTGATTGTTATACCTGTAAAAATTACAGTCGCGCCTATTTGCATCATTTGGATCGTACCGGTGAGATGCTCGGTCCAAGACTGAATACCATTCATAATCTGCATTATTATCAACGCTTGATGCAACAGCTGAGAGACGCAATCGCAGCGGGAAATCTTCAACAGTTTCGTCAATCGTTTTACGCAATGCGTCAGGATCGTGCAGAATAGGTTAATTGGCTATCAGCCGGCAGTTGGCTGTGGCATAATCACTGTCTTTTATTTGCCAGTTTAGAGGAAATATGATGGATTTTCTGATTTCACCTGCTTTTGCTGAAACTGCAGCATCAACGGGTTCGCCGGGCTTGCTTGATTTTGCGTTCCCAATCATTTTATTAGTGCTTTTTTACGTGATGTTGATTCGTCCGCAGCAAAAACGCGCTAAAGCCCACCGTACTATGCAGCAATCACTGGCGAAAGGTGATGAGGTTGTAACGGATGGTGGCTTGATGGGCAAAATTAATGATATCAACGATAACGCGATTAACTTGCAGATTGCAGAAACTGTCGAAGTTAAAGTACGTCGTGAATCAATCAATTCAGTGCTTCCAAAAGGCACATTGAAAAAACTGTAAATATGAAAAGGCTGCCTGCGAGCAGCCTTTTTGCTATCTGGATATCAAGATGAACCGATACCCCCTCTGGAAAAATTTACTGGTTGTGACTGTAATACTCACGGCCATTATCTATGCCATGCCAAACCTGTTTGGTGATGATCCTGCTGTACAGGTTTCTGCCGGAAGACTGAACAACGTTGATTTGCAGTTGGTTAATGAAATCGAATCAAGCCTTAAACAGGCTGAAATCCCATACAAGGGTGTAGTGCTGGAAGAAAACCGTTTATTGATTCGTTTCAGTGAAGCCAATGAACAGCTCGAGGCACGTGAACTTATTCAGCAGAAACTGAGTTCTGAAGATTATATCGTCGCTTTGAATTTGGCACCCAATACTCCGGCCTGGTTACAGTCTCTTGGGGCAGAACCGATGAATCTTGGTCTGGATTTACGCGGTGGTGTGCATTTCCTGATGGAAGTGGACATGGATGCGGTGTTGAAGCAAACACTCGAAAGTTATGCCAGCGATATTCGTATTTTATTACGTGATAAGACAATTCGCTATACCCAGGTCAACGTTGAAAATGGTGTTTTGACCTTTGGCTTTCGGGAAGCAGCAGATCTTGATGCGGCTATTGATGCAATCGATCGCGAATACAATGAGCTTGTGGTTGCTATCGATGAAAATGCAGAGCGTCCAACCGTCACTATAAACTTAAATGACACGATTGTTCGCGAAACGCAGAACCTGGCTTTACAACAAAACATCACCACTTTGCGAAACCGTATTAACGAGCTGGGTGTCGCTGAACCTACTGTGCAGCAACAGGGGCAGGATCGCATTGTTGTTCAATTGCCGGGTGTGCAGGATACCGCTCAGGCGAAAAAATTCTTGGTGCCACGGCAACCCTGGAATTTCGCTTAGTCGATTTTGAAAGTGATGTTCAGGATGCGGTCAACGGACGAGTTCCTGCCAATTCTGAATTATATTATCACCGCGATGGCAGACCTTATCTATTGAATAAGCGGGTGATGCTGACCGGTGAACATGTTATCAATGCGGCCTCAACAATAGACGGTCAATCCGGTTCGCCGGCCGTATCGGTGACATTAGATGGAAAAGGCGCACGCATTTTCAGCAATATTACCCGTGACAATATCGGTAACCCGATGGCGGTGGTTTTCATTGAGTCTAAAGTTGAAACACAGATAATTGATGGCGAAGAAGTCAGTGTACGACGTCAAATCCCGGAGATTATCAGTGTCGCTACTATTCGTGATCAACTCGGTAAAAAGTTTCAGATAACCGGTTTGGACAGTACGACTGAAGCACGGGATCTTGCTTTATTATTACGTGCAGGTGCATTGGCAGCGCCAATCGATATTGTCGAAGAGCGTACTGTTGGGCCTAGCCTGGGGCAGGAAAATATTGATCAGGGTTTTGCTTCAGTTATGATCGGCTTTGCTCTGGTACTGGTATTTATGATTGTCTGGTATCGATTGTTTGGTGCAGTGGCTAATCTGGCTTTAGCAGCCAACCTGGTGTTAATTGTGGCGTTGTTGTCAATGTTACAGGCTACACTCACCATGCCAGGTATTGCAGGTATTGTGCTGACAGTTGGTATGGCGGTTGATGCGAATGTGCTTATTTTCGAGCGTATTCGTGAAGAATTAAGACTGGGTAACAGCCCACGTGCCAGTATTGATGCCGGTTATTCAAAAGCATTTTCAACTATTGCTGACGCTAACATTACAACGTTGATTGCTGCGATAGTGTTATTTGGTTTTGGTACCGGAACCATTAAGGGGTTTGCTATCACACTGACGTTAGGCATTTTGACATCAATGTTTACTGCGATTGTAGGCACACGCATGGTGATTAACCTTGTTTATGGCCGTAAGCAACGACCAAAACTGTCCATTTAATTAAGGCTTGTGTCATGCATTTATTGAGCAAAGAAACAAACATTAATTTCGTCGGGATCCGAAAAATTGCATTAGCATTTTCGGCAGTATTAATACTGATTTCGGCGTATTCAATCGTGACCAACAGTTTGAATTTCGGAATCGATTTTACCGGCGGCACAATGATTGAGGTGGGATATCCTCAGGCAGTCGACCTTGGGGAGGTCCGTTCAATACTTGAACAGGGTGGTTACGGTGATGCTTTAGTTCAGAATTTTGGCTCTTTAACGGACGTACTGATACGTTTGCCCGTTATTGAAAGTGAAAATATGGCTGAAATAAGTAATCAGGTTGTGGCTTTATTGCAAGCAGAGCAAACCGATGCTGTTGAGGTTAGAAGAGTCGAGTTTGTGGGGCCTCAGGTGGGCGAAGAGCTTGCTGAAGATGGCGGTCTGGCGATGGTTTATGCGCTGATTGGTATTCTTATTTATGTGGCACTGCGCTTTGAATATCGTTTTGCGATTGCCTCGGTGCTGGCGTTAGTCCATGACGTTGTTATTACTGTTGGGTTTTTCTCGTTTTTCCGTCTGGATTTTGATCTGACAGTGTTGGCCGCTATCCTGGCCGTGATAGGTTATTCGCTGAACGATACCATTGTAGTCTTTGACAGGATCCGTGAAAGCTTTCTGAAGATGCGTAAAGCGGAACCACTTGAAGTAATTAATACTTCGATTAATGCCACTTTAGGCCGGACCATCATGACATCGATGACGACATTGCTGGTTGTTGTGGCATTATTTGTATTTGGTGGTGAAGTAATTCACGCTTTTGCCACGGCGCTGCTTATCGGAATTCTGGTGGGGACTTATTCATCTATTTATATTGCAGGCACTGCTGTATTGCTGATGGGGGTAACTAAGACTGACTTGATGCCGCCTGAAATAGATGAAGATGGTGAAGTTAACCCTGATGGGAGTCAGGTTTAAAATTAAAAGGCCCGCATGATGCGGGCCTTTTTTATTGATATTTTTTGGCAGCGGGAAAAGTGTCTACGTATTCAGTTCGTTTAATGCGAGCTTTTTCCATAGATACAATATTGTCTGAAGGTTGGCTGGTATTGTAATCTTGAACATTCTCATGCTGAGTTTCCACTTTGAGTATACGTAATCCCTCATAGTTGCTTTGATAACTCATGAACGTTGCAAACTCCTCAAGTCCCTGCATGATTTGCCTCAGATCCAATTCCAGTGATTTGTTTTTCATTTTTCTCACTCTGTTCCTAGTATGAACCGTAGCGGCCTCTGGCAAGAAATCTTGAGAAAAAACATCTTGCCAAATAAGGATGTGGTTTATATCAACCAGTTTCAATATTCTATATGCAGATTTACAGGGTAAAATTTATATAACTAATTGATTATAAAAATAATGATGTTTTGCAGCAGTGCAGTTAGGATAATTTCCTGAAAGGTTGAGGATTTTCCTGATGGTCAAGGATCTCTAAGTACGTATCTTTGAAAGGGTTTTATAAAGGAAGGAGAAATGAATGTATCACCTAAAAAAATATGGATTGTTCCTGTTTTTTATCTGGCCACAATGGCTGATGGCAGATGAAATTGAGGTCACCATGCATTATGTTGGACCCACTGAAGGACAAGTCTGGCTTGGCGTGCAACAGGGACTTCAGGAAGCCAATCTTCAGGGAGGGTTCCTGGGACAAAAATACCAAATAGAAGTCGTGGAGCCTGATGCACTGGAAACAACTGAGATTGAAACGGTGCTGTTGTTAGCGACAGATGACGATTACATAATGAAAGTGGCTCAATCAGAACAGTTTGCTGCAATACCGGTGATAAATCTTATTTCACGCTCGGATGAGTTACGTGAATCCTGTCTGCCGAATCTATTTCATATCACGCCAAGTGATGAAATGCGTGCTGATGCTCTAGCGCAGTGGCAGGAAAAGAATCCGGATAAGCCTGCAAATGTACAAAGCTGGCACGAAGATTTTGTAAAGTTTGCTGCTAGCCAGTTAAACAACCGGTTTAAAAAATCTCAAGGTGAGGCAATGACGGACCAGGCATGGGCTGGCTGGGCTGGAACCAAAATGATTGCAGACTCAGTGGTGCAAACCATGCAGTATGATGCAGAGTTTATGTTGAATCATCTTAAAACGGACCTGGTGTTTGATGGACAAAAAGGCGATAACGCTAATTTCCGTGAGAATGGGCAGTTACGACAAATTCTATTGTTAGTAGATAACGATAATAAAATTGTTGCTGAAGCGCCGTTACGTGGTTTTAAAGGTGGCTTGGATAGTCTTGGTAAAGTTACCTGCAAATAAAATTAAAAAATACTATGGAGAACGCTGAATGAAATTTAAAACACTTTTGTTAAGTTCACTGATTCTGGCGAGTACCGCCGCATTGGCTGAACCTACTCATCGCTTGTTTGCCACCAATGAAAAAGATAATACGGTAAGTGTGATTGATTCCCGCACCAATAAAGTTGAAACGACAATTGATATAGGGCAACGGCCTCGGGGTATTGGTCTGTCGCCTGATCAAACCATGCTGTATGTCGCTATCAGTGAAGATAATGCCATTGCTGTAGTTGATGTAAAAACGTTGGAAGTTATCAAAACCCTGGATGCAGGTGATGATCCTGAAACATTTGGGGTTAATCCGGTGAGCGGTCATATTGTGATTTCGAATGAAGATGATGGCGAGGCGACCTTCCTTGATCCTAAATCAGGTGAAAAGCTGGCAGTGGTTCAGGTCGGTATTGAACCCGAGGGTGTAGCAGTATCTCCAACCGGTAAATATGCTTTGGTCACCAGTGAATCAAGCAATATGGTGCATATTATTGAAACAACTAAATACGAAGCAGTGGCACATCTTGTTGTAGGCGCACGTCCAAGAGGCTTGGCTTTTAACAGTAATGGCAGTCTGGCTTATGCCACCAGCGAAATTGGCAATGAAGTTGCCATTATCGATATGGAAACACTGAAAGTAATCAAGAAATCAGGTATTGATGTAGATAACTCAAAGCCGATGGATATCAAAGTCAGTCCTGATGATAAAATGCTTTATGTCACCACAGGACGTGGTAATTCGGTAGCATTTCTCGATGCGGAGACTTTGGAATTAAAAGGTAATGTTCCTGTTGGCAAACGTGTCTGGGGCTTGGATCTATCGAAAGACGGTTCGATGATTTACACTGCTGACGGGGTGGATGGCACTGTTTCAGTTGTAGATACTGCTAAGCAGGAGCGTATTAAAACCATCGAAGTCGGCTCCTTCCCATGGGGTGTTGCTCTGGACGACTGAGTATAAAACATAACTAAAATTAAACCCGGCAGCGTTATGCGTTGCCGGGTTTTTTTATGATTAAAAATATAAAAGAGACAAGAAAAATTTTGTGAACTATTGCTGACGCGCTATGATGCCGCACATGAAAGTTATACTGCGCTTAATCGACATTTGTCTGTTCCGTTCAGGACCAGATAGCCTTCCGGCTAATAATCAACTGATGCAATTGCTCTTGTTGATATATTTTATTGTCAGCGTATCGGTCAACCAAATTGATATGTCATTCCGAATCAGTCTATGGATTGGTTTAACAGATGTGATCGTATTAACGACTCTTCTTTATGGACTGCTTCGCCTGAACCACTTTTTGCCGCGTTACCAACAGTCATTAATGGCATTGGCCGGCACCGGCAGTCTGTTGGGTCTGTTAGCCATGCCACTGCTATGGGCCTTTCATCAGTACGCTGAACAATCAGATACAGCAAATTTCATCTTGTTTGCACTGATGTTGGTGATGTTATGGAGTTTGATGGTCACCGCACATATCATACGCCGCAGTATTGAAACATCAGCACCTAAGGCGGTTGCTTTAACGGTTTTATACGTAGTGCTGGCGATTGTTATTAATGGCCTTGTCATGTCCGGAGTAGCCTGAATGCATATCCATATTTTAGGCATCTGCGGTACCTTTATGGGGGGACTGGCTTTACTGGCTCGTGAACGTGGTTTCGATGTTTCCGGTTCTGATGCCAATGTTTACCCGCCAATGAGCGATCAATTAGCCGCCGCAGGAATCGACGTCATGCAGGGGTATTTGCCGGAGCATTTGCAACCGGCTCCCGATATGGTGGTTATGGGTAATGCGATGTCTCGTGGCAATCCTGCCGTAGAATATGTGCTGAACCGTAATTTACCTTATATCTCCGGACCACAATGGTTGGCAGAAAACATTCTGCTTAATCGGTGGGTGCTAGCGGTATCCGGGACTCACGGTAAAACCACGACCAGCAGTATGCTGGCCTGGATTCTGGAATATGCAGGTATGCAACCTGGTTTTTTGATCGGTGGAGTACCCGGTAATTTTGGTCAGTCTGCTGCGATTGGAAATACCCCTTTCTTTGTGATCGAAGCCGATGAATATGACACGGCATTTTTTGATAAACGCAGCAAATTTATTCATTACCACCCGCGTACTTTAGTCATTAATAATCTGGAATTTGATCACGCTGATATCTTTGCTGATCTGGCTGCCATTCAAACGCAGTTTCATCATTTAATTCGTACTGTTCCGGCTGAAGGTTTGGTGATTACGCCGCACGCTATCCCTGCAATAGAACAGACGCTGGAGCGTGGCTGCTGGACACCAAGACAAACCTTGAATGATGTACAGGCTGACTGGCAATTAGCTGAAACGGCAGAAGATGGACATAGCTTTACGGTGCAACACAACCAAAATACCGGCAAAGTGGATTGGTCTTTACTTGGTCAGCATAATGTTAATAATGCCCTGGCAGCTATTGCGGCCGCGCATCATGTTGGTGTGACTGTGGAGCATGCCTGTGAAGCATTGAACCAGTTTAAAGGTGTTAAGCGTCGCCTTGAGCTACGAGGTGAATGTCGGGGAATCAAAGTATATGATGATTTTGCCCATCATCCCACGGCGATTGCTACCACCTTGCAAGGGTTAAGGGCCAACATAGGTCAACAGCGATTGATTGCCGTATTGGAACCGCGTTCCAATACGATGAAAATGGGCGTGCATGAGCATACCTTAGCTGCATCACTAAACGCGGCTGATATGGTCATTCTCTATCAGGATCCACAGTTAACCTGGTCGTTAGATAACATTCAGCAACAACTCGGCGATGGCTCGGTACTGCTTCGAAACATTGATGATGTCGTCGAGCAATTGGTTAATCAAAGTAAATCAGGCGACCATATTGTGGTGATGAGCAATGGCGGTTTTGGCGGCATTCATCAAAAAATCCTGGATGCGTTGAACAATGACTGATTCAAAACAAGTTGCGCTGGCCATTACCGGTGCATCGGGTGCTCCCTATGCCAAACGTTTACTAGAGCAGTTGTTGTTGCAGGGAATCACCGTGCATCTGATGATTTCTGCTGCTGGTCGAATTGTATTAGCCGATGAGCTGGACTGGAAACTACCGTCACGTGCAGCAGATGCCACTAAAGTACTGGAAAAACAATTTAGTTGCCAGGCCGGACAGATAAAACTGTATGGCGAGCAGCAATGGTCATCGCCACTTGCCAGCGGATCGCATTCAGTGCCCACGATGATTGTCTGCCCGTGTACCATGGGAACCTTGTCGGCCATTGCCTGTGGCGGCAGCGATAATCTGATTAATCGTGCCGCTGATGTAATGATTAAAGAGCAACGTAAATTGATCGTTGTCCCCCGTGAGGCTCCTTTTTCGCCCATCCATTTGGAGAATATGCTGAAACTCTCCCGGCTGGGTGTTTGTATTATGCCGCCTAATCCCGGTTTTTATTTCCGACCGCAGACACTTGAAGACGTTGTCGATTTCGTGGTGGCCAGAATTCTCGATCAAGCCTCCATAAAACATCAATTGATGCCACGCTGGGGCGAGTAATTATCGGCCAAGATACTGAGCCATATACTAACTCGCGTATAATGCCCGCAGAGTCAAAATTCGGATAATAGCATGTCAGATATTGAAATCGCCCAACAGGCAACAATGCAGAATATAACGGATATCGCCACGCAAAAATTAGGATTGCAGGTGGATGATCTGGATAGCTATGGACGTTATAAAGCCAAGGTTTCTCTGCAGGTAATGGATGATCTGGCGACAAAACCAGATGGCAAATTGATTCTGGTTACAGCCATTAGCCCGACTCCTGCCGGTGAGGGTAAAACCACCACGACTATTGGTCTCAGTGATGCGTTGAACCGCATTGGCAAAAAAGCCACCGTCTGTGTTCGCGAACCCTCAATGGGTCCTTGCTTTGGGTTAAAAGGAGGAGCTGCCGGTGGCGGTTATTCGCAGGTAGTTCCAATGGAAGATATCAATCTGCACTTTACCGGTGATCTTCATGCGATCGCAGCAGCACATAACCTGTTAGCAGCAATGATTGATAATCATATTCACCATGGCAATAGCCTGCAGCTGGATACCCGTAAAATTACCTGGCAGCGGGTTGTGGATATGAATGACCGGGCCTTACGTCAGATCACGATAGGGATGGGGGGCCTGCAAATGGCTTTGTTCGCGAGGATCGCTTTGATATTGTGGTCGCCTCAGAAGTCATGGCAATATTTTGTCTGGCAGCGTCATTAACCGAGTTAAAACAAAGGCTTGGTGATATTCTGATTGGATATTCAATTGATGGCACACCAAGATATGCCAATGATCTAAACGCTCAGGGTGCTATGACAGCTTTACTTAAAGAAGCCATTAAACCGAATCTGGTGCAGACTCTGGAAAATAATCCTGCGTTTGTTCATGGTGGGCCTTTTGCCAATATTGCGCATGGCTGCAATTCGGTTATCGCGACCAAAATGGCATTAAAGCTTAGCGATTATGTGGTGACTGAAGCTGGCTTTGGTGCTGACTTGGGGGCGGAAAAATTTCTTAATATTAAATGTCGGAAAGCCGGTATTCGTCCTGATCTTGCGGTAGTTGTCGCGACGGTTAAGGCATTGAAATACCATGGCGGTGTTAATGTACCGGATTTGGCTGCTGAGAATCTAACGGCGCTTGAATCGGGACTAACCAATCTGCGTAAGCATTTACATAATTTACAAAACGAGTTTGGTCTGGAATGCGTGGTAGCAATAAATCACTTTATTCAGGACAGTGATGCGGAAGTTGCGTTGATTAAGGATGCTGTTGAGTCCATGGGGGCAACTGCCATTTTAGCCCGTCATTGGGCTGAAGGTGGAGCGGGAGCCGAGTTATTAGCTCAGACGGTAGTTGAAAAGTTACAGCAACCTGGAAAATGTAAATTGCTGTATAGCGACAGCGAGACGTTATGGGAAAAAATTAATGCTGTCGCCATGCGGTTGTATGGGGCAAATGAGGTGATCGCTGATAAAAAAGTAATGAAAAAACTCGGCGAATTTCAATCATTGCATGGAGATTTACCGGTATGCATGGCAAAAACGCCTTACTCATTCAGTAGTGACCCTGGTTTACGCGGAGCCCCAGAGCAGCACACTCTGACCATTCGTGATGTTCGTTTGTCGAGAGGTGCAGGATTTATAGTCGTGCTTTGCGGTGATGTGATGACCATGCCCGGCCTGCCGAAAATTCCTGCAGCAGAACGCATTGATATTGATGATAAAGGTGTTATCAGTGGCTTGTTCTGATTAGCCGGAACGCCGCAGACTGAAATAAAGCATTAAGCCACCCCAAAGTCCCAGAACCCAACTAAGTACGGGCATGCCAGCCAGCATATTGGCTGAATAGCCATCCAGACCTTTGATAATAGCTGCACCCACAATAAAGGCGGCGCCACTGACGGCTGTGGCCGTACGGTAGCTGGAATGGCGTACTTCCTGACGGATCTTGTCCAAATCCTTAGACGATAATTGCATATGCAATTGACCCGCTTGAGCTTGTTTGGTCAGGTCATGCAGCATTCGGGGCAAGGTCGGTAATGTCTCTGCCCAGGTTGGTACTTCTTTCTGCAGTGATTTAACGGCCGCCTGCCAACCCAGCTTTTCTTTCATCCATTGTTCCAGAATTGGCTTGGCGGTTTGCCATAAATCCAGGTCGGGATACAGGTCACGTCCCAAACCTTCAATGTTCAGCAGTGTTTTTTGTAGTAAAACCAGTTGCGGCTGGATCTGCATATTAAAGCGTCGGGCAGTTTGGAAAAGTCTTAACAATAACTGCCCAAATGAAATTTCTTTCAGTGGACGGGCAAAAATAGGCTCGCAAACACTGCGAATAGCCGATTCAAATTCATCCATTCGGGTTTCTGCCGGTACCCATCCGGATTGGATATGAAGCTCAGCAACACGGCGATAATCATGATTGAAAAATGCCAGAAAGTTCTCAGCCAGATAACGTTGATCATCCGGCGACAGCGTACCCATAATGCCAAAATCAATGGCGATATAACGCGGCAATTGTGGATTGCTGACATCGACCAGAATATTGCCCGGATGCATATCGGCATGAAAGAAGCTGTGTCTGAAGACCTGGGTGAAGAAAATTTCCACACCGATTGTCGCCAGCAGTTCTAAATCGATATTATGTTGTTTTAATAACGCTATATTGCTGATTGGTGCGCCAAATACCCGTTCCTGTACTAACAGGTTCGGTCTGGTCAGTGACCAGTAAACTTCCGGAACGTACAACAACCTTTCATCAGCAAAATGCCGTTTCAATTGCGATGCTGAGGCTGCTTCACGCAGCATATCTAACTCATCAAACAGGTTTTTTTCCAGCTCAGCAACCACCTCACGGGGACGCAGGCGTTTGCCTTCTGACCAGTATTTTTCAGCCAGGCCGGCAAGGGTATAAAGCAGGTCAACATCGCGACGAATTACTTTCTCAATTCCCGGGCGTACCAGTTTGAGAATGACCTGTTTACCATCAGTTAAGGTCGCGGCATGTACCTGCGCGATTGATGCAGAGGCCAATGGTTCAGCTTCAATATGACTGAAAATACGTTCCGGTTCGCCTTCTTCATAAGCAGCATGGATTAGAGCTAACGCCACATCATTAGGGAAGGGCGCAACCTGATCCTGCAGTTTTGCCAATGAATCGGCGATATCTTCAGGTAATAAATCTCGGCGGGTAGACAGGATTTGACCAAACTTGACAAAAATCGGTCCTAAATCCTGCAACGCGAGACGAATTCGCTCCCCTCTGGGCAAGTCAGCTTTATGACGCCAGCGATAGGGTGAAAACCAGCTGAGGAAACGATAAGGCCGGAAAAAGTGTATGGCCAGAATCAATTCGTCGAGACGATGGCGACCAAGCACATGATTTATTTGCAATAAACGTCCGAACTGACTGAGCTTCATGTTTTTTTCTCGATAAGGTTTTGCAGTCTTTTTATTCGGGCTTCCAGTCGTTCGGTATCGGCACGAAGCAGATCCACATTTTGCATAAACCGCTCTGTTTGCGATTTATCCGGCAAATACTGACTTTCTTCTCGTAGATATTCGGCCAAACTTTGCTCAAATTCTGAGCGATTGTAATTTAACCAGTCAAAACCACGTCGAAGTCTCTGAGCCAGCGGATAAGCCAAGGTATCACCGGTAACTCTGGCAAGTTGTTGCTCCCAGTCGAAATCAAAGTGTTGCTGCCAGTCCTGTAACTGTTTGGCAAACTGGACATCTCCACGGATTTGAATCTGATTGGAAAACAAGCTGTCCGGTTGCTGTACTAGTTTCAGCAAGGCAAAGCTATCTGCTTTGATCATTAAATCCGCGACATGTTCTTCGGCTGCTTCTAGCAGAATCCGATCATCGGTAAATCTGACGATAACGGCAATATTCAGATTGGTAATATCAATTCGAATACTACGATTGGCAAAATGCTGAAGCTTTTCATGACTTTCCATATCAAAACGCAAAGCATGATTTAGTGCTATTTCAAGCGACTTTAACAATAAACTCATGATTTAAAATTTATAACCACTATGCAACGCCACAATGCCCGCAGACATATTGATGAAGTCAACGCGTTCAAAACCGGCATCTTCCATCATTTTTTTAAGGCTGGACTGATCCGGGTGCATGCGAATCGATTCAGCCAGATAGCGATAACTTTCAGCATCATTGGTAAACAGTTTGCCCAACGCCGGTAATACTTTGAACGAGTAGGTATCGTAGAGTGGAGTTAACCAGCTGACAGGTTGGGAAAACTCCAGAATCATTAATTTTCCGCCTGGTTTAAGTACCCGCAACATTGAAGCAAGCGCTTTGTCTTTGTCCGTGACATTGCGCAGACCAAAAGCAATGGTGATACAGTCAAATGTATTATCAGGAAAAGGCAACGCTTCAGCATTGGCCTGAACATATTCAATATTACCGGCTTTACCTAGATCGGTAAGCCGATCACGACCAACATTCAGCATGGAGGCATTAATATCTGCCAACACCACTTTACCGGTTGGCCCAACCATATCGGCGAACTTTGCCGTCAGATCACCCGTTCCACCGGCAATATCCAGGACTTTGGCACCGCGGCGCACATTACTGTTATGTAAAGTAAAACGTTTCCAAAGCCGATGAATCCCTATTGACATCAAATCATTCATTAAATCGTATCGACCGGCGACAGAATGAAATACCTCGGCGACATGTTTAGCTTTTTCCTCAGTAGGAACTTGCTTGAAGCCAAAATGGGTAGTGTTGTTGTCTTCCATAATTCCCTCAGGCGTCTTGTTGACGCTCGTATCCTTCAGCCATTAATTTTTCCAGATAGGTTTGCCAGTATTCATCTTGATTAATCGAGAGTTCATAAAGATATTCCCAGCTGAACAGACCGCTGTCATGACCATCATCGAAATAAATTTTGATGGCATAATGGCCAACTGGTTCAATATTACTGATGCCCACTTTTTCTTTTTGCACCTGAAGCACTTCTTGACCTGGACCATGCCCCTGGACTTCGGCAGAAGGGGAGTGCACTCGCAGGAATTCTGCTGATAGCAAATAATGGTCAACCCCGTAGACTAGTTCCAGTTTACGGGAATGCTTATGTAGTTGAATTTCGCTTGGCAATGGTGCCTGGCTCATAAAAGTCCTTAAAGAATATAGCGTGACAAATCTTCGTCCTGCACCAGCTCTGACAGCTGTTGACTGACATAATCTTCATCAATGATAAATTTTTGTTGAGATTCTTCACCCGCTTCATAGGAAATATCTTCCAACAACCTTTCCAGCAGGGTATGCAGACGACGGGCACCAATATTCTCGGTCTTTTCATTTACTTGCCAGGCAAGCTCGGCGATACGTTTGATACCATCAGCTGTAAAACTCAAATCAACAGATTCAGTACCCATTAAAGCTGAGTATTGTTCAGTAAGCGAGGCATCCGGTTCGGTCAGAATTCTGACAAAATCTTCTGTTGTCAGCGCATTGAGCTCGACTCTGATGGGTAAACGACCCTGCAATTCCGGGATCAAGTCTGAAGGCTTGCTCAAATGAAAAGCACCAGAGGCAATAAACAGAATATGATCCGTTTTCAACATGCCATATTTGGTTGAAACCGTACTGCCTTCCACCAAAGGTAATAAATCACGTTGCACACCTGCGCGTGAGACATCGGCACCACTGCCGGCGCCTTCACCACGATGAGTAATCTTGTCTATTTCATCGAGAAAAACGATGCCATTTTGTTCGACACGGTTAATAACCTCAGCTTTTAAATCTTCTTCGTTAATCAGCTTGGCAGCTTCTTCTTCACTGATTAAACGCATAGCTTTGGCCACGGTCAGTTTTCGGGTTGACTTGCGTTGGTTACCCATACTTTGGAACATATCCTGTAACTGGCTGGTGAGTTCCTCCATTCCCGGTGGTGTCATGATTTCAACACCCATCTGATGTTGTGCCAGTTCCAGTTCAATTTCCCGATCATCAAGTTTGCCTTCACGCAGCATTTTGCGGAATTTTTGTCGGGTATTTGATTCTTCTTCGGTCAATGTGCCGCGGGCAGGTGTCAGCAATGAATCAAGAATACGTTCTTCTGCCGCATCAATGGCAAGCGGTTTGGCATCATTAATGGCAGTTTCACGCAACATTTTCATCGCGCTTTCGGCTAGATCACGAATAATTGATTCAACATCACGACCGACATAACCGACCTCGGTAAATTTAGTCGCTTCAACTTTAATAAATGGAGCGTTTACCAAGGAAGCCAGTCTTCTGGCGATTTCAGTTTTACCCACACCGGTTGGACCAATCATCAAGATATTTTTAGGCGTCACTTCTTGTTGTAAAGTCGCATCAAGCTGTTGTCGACGCCAACGATTACGTAAGGCGATCGCAACGGCTTTTTTGGCTTCGTGCTGTCCGATAATGTGTTTATCTAATTCGTGAACAATTTGTTTTGGCGTTAGTGATTGATTCATCATTATTTGTTGTAATCCAAAGTTTCTATAGTGAGGTTGTGATTAGTATAGATGCAGATATCAGCAGCGATATTCAAGCCTTTCTCAACGATCTCACTGGCAGATAAATCAGTGTTTTGCAGTAAAGCTGTTGCAGCAGCCTGGGCGAATGGACCACCTGAGCCAATGGCAATTAAGCCGTGTTCAGGCTCGATGACGTCACCATTACCCGAGATGATTAAAGATGCTTCGGCATCTGCAACTGCCAGCAGAGCTTCGAGGCGGCGCATCATTCTATCCGTACGCCAGTCTTTAGCCAGTTCAAGAGCACTACGAGTCAGGTTGCCTTGATGTTTTTCAAGTTTAGCTTCGAAACGTTCAAATAATGTAAAGGCATCTGCGGTGCCACCAGCAAATCCGGCAATCACTTTATTATGATAAAGACGCCTTACTTTGCGGGCATTGCCTTTCATAATGGTGTTGCCAAGGCTGACTTGGCCGTCACCACCAATGACTACCTGGCCGTCACGACGATAGGACAGGATCGTGGTGCCACGGTATTGCTCCATAAAAAACTCCAGTTATTAATTAGAAAAACAGCGATGCAGTATACTATGGTGTCACTTCTGATGCCGATTCCAAATCGGTTTTACTCAGCAATTTGATGCTTTTTAATTTAAAAGTGAGATAGTGGTTGACAGCGAGCGGGTATTTCCGGAAAATGCGACCTCTTTAGTGGAGGGGTTCCCGAGCGGCCAAAGGGATCAGACTGTAAATCTGACGGTTCTACCTTCGGAGGTTCGAATCCTCCCCCTCCACCATTTGTTTAAAGAGTTTACTATTTTGCGGGTGTAGTTCAATGGTAGAACTCCAGCCTTCCAAGCTGACTATGTGGGTTCGATTCCCATCACCCGCTCCATTTTAGTTTGGAAGATATGGCCCGCATAGCTCAGTCGGTAGAGCGCATCCATGGTAAGGATGAGGTCATCAGTTCGATTCTGATTGCGGGCTCCATTATTTCGATTTGATTGGGCAGGGAGTACCTTGCCTGTTTTTGATTTTAACAATTAAAAAAGTTTGGCGGGGAGACTGGCATGTCTAAGGCAAAATTTGAACGTACAAAACCCCACGTAAACGTGGGCACCATAGGTCACGTTGACCATGGTAAAACGACACTGACAGCTGCGATTACCAAAGTAATGGCAGAAGCATCAGGTGGCGAATTCAAAAATTACGCGGATATTGATAACGCACCGGAAGAAAGAGAGCGCGGCATTACGATTGCGACAGCGCACGTAGAATACGAAACACCGAATCGTCATTACGCCCACGTAGACTGCCCAGGCCATGCTGACTATGTCAAAAACATGATTACTGGTGCGGCGCAGATGGATGGCGCAATTCTGGTGGTTAACGCAGCAGACGGTCCGATGCCACAAACACGTGAGCACATTTTGCTGTCACGTCAGGTTGGTGTTCCATACATCATTGTTTACCTGAACAAAGCAGACATGGTTGATGATGCTGAGCTGATTGAACTGGTTGAAATGGAAGTACGTGAATTATTGGATTCATATGACTTCCCAGGTGATGACACCCCGATTATTGTTGGTTCAGCACTGAAAGCATTGGAAGGCGACACCAGCGAAATTGGTGCTCCTTCAATTATTCGTCTGACAGAAGCGATGGACGAATACTTCCCAGAGCCGAAACGTGCGATTGATGGTGCATTCTTAATGCCTATCGAAGACGTCTTCTCTATCTCTGGTCGTGGTACGGTTGTAACCGGTCGTGTAGAGCGCGGTATTGTCAAAGTTGGCGACGAACTAGAAATCGTTGGTATCAAAGACACCCAGAAAACCACCTGTACAGGTGTTGAAATGTTCCGCAAGCTGCTGGACCAAGGTCAAGCAGGCGATAACGTTGGTGTGTTGTTACGTGGTACCAAACGTGAAGACGTTGACCGTGGACAGGTACTGGCTCACCCGGGCACCATCAAGCCACATACAAAATTTGAAGCGGAAGTGTATATTTTGTCGAAAGACGAAGGTGGTCGTCATACACCATTTTTCAATGGTTACCGTCCACAGTTTTATTTCCGTACAACCGACGTCACAGGCGCATGTGAATTACCATCTGGTGTAGAAATGGTTATGCCTGGTGATAACGTCAAGATGGACGTAACTTTAATCAATCCGATTGCGATGGAAGAAGGTTTACGTTTTGCTATTCGTGAAGGCGGCCGCACCGTTGGTGCTGGAGTCGTCAGTAAGATCGTCGAATAGTATATAATGCTTATGGCTGAGCACATGGGTGCTCAGCCGAATGGGAGCATATGTTAGGCCAGTAGCTCAATTGGCAGAGCGACGGTCTCCAAAACCGTAGGTTGGGGGTTCGATTCCCTCCTGGCCTGCCATTTTTGTTTTCATCAAGATGGATAAATAACAAAAACAATGGCAGATAAACTCAAATTAATAGTCGCAGCCGCCTTAATGGTCGCTGCGATTGCTTTGTTTTATACCTACTCTGAGTATTCAACATTGCTGCGTGTGCTTGGCCTCCTTGCGGTGGCTGCACTTTCCTTGTTTATTGTATCTCGCGCAGCTGTGGGTGCAACAGTGTTATCATATATAGGTGATACTCAGGTAGAAGTGAGAAAAGTTGTCTGGCCAACCCGGCAGGAAACTTTACAAACGACCCTGGTAGTTATCGTAATGGTTATTGTTGTTGCCATCATGTTGTGGGGATATGACTCACTATTAGGTTGGGCCGTTCGCGCGCTGACTTTATAAAGCTGGATGTGAAATGAGTAAACGCTGGTACGTAATACAAGCCTATTCCGGCTACGAAGGACAAGTTAAACGTTCTTTAGAAGAACGTGTAGCCCGTATGGGACTGGAAGAAAAATTCGGTGACATTCTCGTTCCTACTGAAGAAGTTGTGGAAATGCGTGAAGGTCAAAAACGCCGTAGTGAACGTAAGTTCTTTCCAGGCTATGTGCTTGTGAATATGGAAATGGATGACGAAACTTGGCATGTTGTGAATGATCTGCCACGGGTCTTACGTTTTATTGGTGGTACAGGTGATCGCCCAGCACCTATCTCCGATAAAGAAGCAGAACAAATTCTGCAACGTGTTCAGGAAGGTGTCGAAAGTCCTCGTCCGAAAGTTCTGTTTGAACCTGGCGAAGTAGTACGCGTCACAGACGGACCGTTTAATGACTTCACCGGTGTTGTCGAAGAAGTCAACTATGAGAAAAGCAGATTGCGTGTTGAGGTAGTTATTTTTGGTCGCTCAACACCTGTCGAACTTGAATTCAGCCAAGTCGCCAAAGGCTAGGCTAGAAAAAGCCCAGTTTCTACTGGATTGTTATTGGGGAGCCGTAAGGCGTTAGTACCCGTTTAGGAGTTAATAATGGCTAAAAAGATAACAGCCTATATCAAGCTGCAGGTTGCAGCTGGTCAGGCAAACCCAAGTCCTCCTGTTGGTCCTGCATTGGGTCAGCATGGTGTGAACATCATGGAATTCTGTAAAGCGTTTAACGCAAAAACACAAAATCTGGAACCAGGCTTGCCTACACCAGTTGTGATTACAGTGTTTAATGATAAAAGTTTTACGTTTATTACTAAAACACCACCGGCTTCTGTTTTACTGAAAAAAGCAGCCAACCTGAAAAGTGGTAGTGCCCGCCCGAATACCGACAAAGTCGGAACTGTAACCCGCGCTCAATTGGAAGAAATTGCCAATACCAAAATGCCGGATCTTTCAGCTGCTGACTTAGATGCCGCTGTTAGAACAATTGCCGGTACTGCGCGTAGTATGGGTTTGAATACAGAAGGGGTTGAATAATGGCTGCTCTTGGAAAAAGAAGTCGCGCTATTCGCGAAAAGCTGACTGCCGGTAAACTGTTTGAACTTGATGAAGCGTTAAGTTTTGTAAAAGATAATGCATCAGCCAAATTTGTTGAGTCTATTGATGTCTCAATCAATCTGGGTGTTGACCCACGTAAATCGGATCAGGTTGTACGTAGTTCAACTGTATTACCAAACGGCACAGGTAAAACGGTACGTGTTGCTGTTTTTGCCCAAGGTGCTAATGCTGATGCAGCGAAAGATGCCGGCGCTGATATTGTTGGTTTCGAAGATTTAGCTGAATCAATTAAAGCCGGTAACATGGATTTTGATGTCGTTATCGCTTCGCCAGATGCAATGCGCATCGTTGGTACTTTAGGTCAAGTGCTGGGTCCACGTGGACTGATGCCTAACCCTAAAGTCGGAACGGTTACGCCAAATGTCGCTGAAGCGGTTAAGAATGCTAAATCAGGACAGGTTCGTTACCGTACTGATAAAGCCGGTATCATCCATTGTGCAATCGGTAATGCAGGATTTGAAGTTGAAGCTTTACGTCAAAACCTGCTTGCCTTACTGGACGATCTGAATAAACTGAAACCGAGCTCTGCTAAAGGTGTTTATATCAAACGCATCAGTGTTTCAAGCACCATGGGTGCAGGTGTTCCAGTAGATAAATCATTCCTGGCTTAATCAGGAAAAAGAATTGGACCGCCCAGTGATTTCACTGGGTCGTCTAAGACCGCAGGCATGAAAATTTAATAGACATTAGTCTGCCTGCGCAGACGGGTTCAGCTACAGAAGTTTCTGAGGTTGAATGCCGTGAAGGTGGAAGTGGCAACACTTCTTTTGTTAGCAACACACGCTACTTGATTGTGAGTAGTGAACCTAAGGAGGTCTTAGGTGGCTTTAAATCTCGAAGGTAAAAAGGCCGTCGTTGCTGAGGTCGCTGAAATTGCATCATCCGCGTTTTCTGCTGTAGCAGCAGAATATCGTGGTTTGACTGTTTCAGAAATGACAGCGTTGCGACTCGCAGCGCGTGAGCAAAATGTTTATTTACGTGTAGTACGTAATACATTAGCTCGCCGTGCTGTTGAAGGTACAGATTTCGCCTGCATGCAGGAAGGAATGACTGGACCTTTGGTATTCGGATTTTCTATGGAAGATCCAGGTGCCGTTGCACGCGTCATGGCTGATTTTGCTAAAGACAACAAAAAACTCGAAGTCAAAATGGTTTCATTAGGTGGCAAGCTTTTACCTGCTTCCGACTTAGACCGTTTGGCGAAAATGCCTACCAAAGATCAAGCTATCAGCATGTTCATGGGTACGCTTAAAGCACCAATCGAAAAATTTGTTCGTACTTTGCAAGCGCCTACCAGCAAAATGGTTCGCACATTTGCGGCCGTTCGCGACGCAAAACAAGCTGCTTAATCCATTTTGGATAAGTAACTTATTATTTAATTCTGTAAGCTTGAAATAGGAAAATATCATGGCTGTATCTAAAGACGATATCTTGGAAGCGATTTCCAATATGACTGTTGTTGAGATCGTAGATCTGATCGAAGCAATGGAAGAAAAATTTGGCGTAACTGCCGCTGCTCCTGTTGCCGCTGCTGCTGCCGCTGCTCCAGCTGCCGCTGCTGCTGAAGAACAATCAGAGTTCAACGTTGTAATGACTAGCTTTGGCGAAAACAAAGTTGGCGTTATCAAAGTTGTTCGTGCATTGACCGGTCTGGGCTTGAAAGAAGCTAAAGACATGGTAGAAGGCGTTCCAGCAACTGTTAAAGAAGGCGTTGAAAAAGCAGAAGCTGAAGACGTTCTGAAACAATTGAAAGAAGCTGGTGCGACTGCTGAACTTAAGTAAGCACACCTACAATCGTGGTCAGTTTACTGCCACGAAAAAGAAAATGGCTGGTGACTTTAGTCACCGGCCTTTTTCCGTTGCAGGCCGATCGACATTCGGCCACCTACAATATATGACCCTACCTGCATTTCTGTTAAAAGAAAGCAGGTGTTTCTTCGAGGTGTAATACATGGCTTATACGTTTACCGAGAAAAAACGGATTCGTAAAGATTTTGGCAAGCGTCCAAGTGTCTTGACCGTTCCAAACTTACTGGCAACTCAGGTCAACTCATATCAGGATTTCCTGCAAATGGTCGTCCCTGCTGATGAACGCAGTGCAATGGGTTTGCACGCAGCCTTTGACTCAGTGTTCCCGATTAAAAGTCACACGGGTATGGCGGAATTGCAATACGTCAGCTACCGTCTCGGAACGCCAGCGTTTGACGTCAAGGAATGTCAACTACGTGGTGTGACATATGCTGCACCTCTTAGAGTTAAAATGCGTCTGGTTATTTATGACAAAGACGCCCCTGCAAAGTCCAAGGTAGTCAAGGACATTAAAGAGCAGGAAGTTTACATGGGTGAAATCCCATTAATGACGGAAAAAGGTAACTTTGTCATTAATGGAACAGAGCGTGTAATCGTTTCACAATTACACCGCTCCCCAGGTGTGTTTTTTGATAGTGATAAAGGGAAAACTCATTCATCGGGCAAGATTCTTTATAACGCTCGTGTCATTCCTTACCGTGGTTCATGGTTGGATTTCGAGTTTGACCCTAAAGATGCTGTATTTGTCCGTATCGATCGTCGTCGTAAATTACCGGCGTCGATTCTGTTGCGTGCGTTGGAATACAGCAACCAGGAAATCCTGGAAATCTTTTTCGAGAACGATGTCTTCACCCGTAAAGGTGATGGCTTTGAATTAGCTTTACAACCACAGCGTCTGCGTGGCCAATCTGTACCCTTTGATATCATCGGTTCTGATGGAGAAGTGCTTGTAGAAGCCGAACGTCAGATTACTGGTCGTCACATCCGCCAGATGGAAAAAGCTTCAATGAACACACTGGCTGTGCCAGCAACTTATCTGGTCGGCAAAGTGATCGCCAAGGACATAGTTGATCCAGCTACCGGTGAGCTATTAGCAAATGCTAATGATGAAATCACCAGTGATCTGCTGGAAGTTTTTGAACGCTTTGGTATTGATGTGATTGATACCATTTATGCCAATGATCTGGACCATGGTCCTTACATGTCTGACACATTGCGTCTTGATGAAACTCGCAGTGCGTTAGAAGCAAAAGTTGAAATTTACCGGATGATGCGTCCTGGTGAACCACCAACGGAAGATGCGGCACAAAACTTATTTACCAGCCTGTTTTTCAGTCAGGATCGTTACGATCTGTCGAATGTCGGTCGGATGAAATTCAACCGGCGTCTGGGTCGTGAAGAACTGGATGGGGAAGGCATCCTTTCTAAAGAAGATATTGTTGCAGTATTGGAAGAACTGATCGGTATCCGTAATGGTTTTGGTGTGGTCGATGATATTGACCACCTTGGAAATCGTCGGGTACGTAGTGTTGGTGAAATGGCAGAAAACCAATTCCGTGTTGGTTTGGTTCGTGTTGAACGTGCAGTTCGTGAACGTTTAAGCATTGCCGAATCTGAAGGGTTGATGCCACAGCAATTAATCAACGCTAAACCCGTTGCTGCAGCGATTAAAGAATTCTTTGGTTCAAGCCAGTTATCGCAGTTTATGGATCAAAATAATCCATTATCTGAAGTAACCCATAAGCGTCGTGTATCAGCGTTAGGACCTGGTGGTCTGACACGTGAGCGGGCAGGTTTCGAAGTTCGTGACGTTCATCCAACCCATTACGGTCGTGTTTGCCCAATTGAAACACCTGAAGGTCCAAACATCGGTTTGATTAACTCTTTGGCTTGTTATGCCAGAACCAATCGTTACGGGTTTATCGAAACACCTTACCGTAAAGTCATTGATGGTAAAGCAACAGATGAAATCGTTTATTTGTCTGCAATTGATGAAGGTGAATACCGTATTGCACAGGCAACTATCAATCTGAATGATGATTATTCAATTGCCGACAATATGGTTCCCTGTCGTCATAAAAATGAATTCTCATTAATGCCATCAGAGCAGGTGCAGTTGATGGACGTCTCACCACGTCAGGTTGTATCAGTTGCTGCCTCATTGATTCCATTTCTGGAACATGATGATGCTAACCGTGCCTTGATGGGTTCAAACATGCAACGTCAGGCAGTACCGACATTGCGTGCTGATAAACCATTAGTTGGTACCGGTATGGAGCGCGTAGTTGCTCAGGATTCCGGCGTTATGGTGTCAGCCAAACGTGGCGGTGAAGTGGATTCTGTCGATGCAAGCCGGATTGTTATCCGGGTAAATGATGATGAAACGGAAGACAACGAATCAGGTGTTGATATCTATAACCTGATCAAATATGCCCGTTCAAATCAAAGCACCACGATAAACCAACGCCCGATCGTCAAGCCTGGTGATATTGTTGCCAAAGGCGATGTTCTGGCAGATGGTCCTTCAACTGACAAAGGTGAGTTGGCGCTGGGACAAAATATGCTGGTTGCCTTTATGCCGTGGAATGGTTACAACTTCGAAGATTCGATTTTGTTATCAGAACGTGTTGTTGAAGAAGATCGTTTTACCACTATTCATATTCAGGAACTGAATTGTCTGGCGCGTGATACCAAGTTAGGGACTGAAGAAGTAACGGGTGATATTCCCAACGTCAGTGAAAGTGCTCTGGCAAAACTGGATGAGTCAGGCATTGTATATGTTGGTGCTGAAGTTAAGCCTGGCGATATTCTGGTCGGTAAAGTTACACCTAAAGGTGAAACACAATTAACACCTGAAGAAAAACTGCTAAGAGCGATCTTTGGTGAAAAGGCTGCTGACGTTAAAGACTCTTCTTTACGAGTACCTTCAGGTACTTACGGTACAGTCGTTGATGTACAGGTTTTCACTCGTGATGGTGTTGAAAAAGATGAACGTACCCGTCAGATCGAAAAAGCTGAACTTGAAAAAGTCTGGGCAGATTTAAAAGATCAACATCGTATTATGGTCGATGACGTATTTGCCCGTCTGGAACGTAACTTGTCAGGAAAAGTCGCAGATAAAGCGCCTGGTCTGAAGAAAGGTGACAAAATCACCAAGGCATATCTGAAAACACTTGAGAAATCTCAGTGGTATGACATTCAGATGGCTTCAGATGAACTGAACGCAATGCTTGAATCTACTGCCAACCAAATCAAGCAATATCGTAATGATATGGATGAAGCTTTCCAAATCAAGAAAGATAAGCTGACCTCAGGTCATGATCTGGCGCCAGGCGTTCAACGTATGGTTAAAGTGTTTCTGGCTGTTAAACGTCGTATCCAGCCTGGTGATAAATTGGCTGGTCGTCATGGTAACAAAGGTGTTATTTCAAATATCGTCCCGGTTGAAGATATGCCTTATACCCAGGATGGTCGTCCGGTTGACATCGTTCTGAATCCGCTTGGTGTTCCATCACGTATGAATATCGGTCAGATCCTGGAAGTTCATCTTGGTTGGGCTGCAAAAGGTCTGGGCTATAAGATCGAAGAAATGCTTCAGCAACAACGAGATATTGCAGAACTGAGAGAATTCTTGGGTAAGATCTATAACACCAGCGGTAAAAAAGAAGATTTGGATTCATTAAATGATGAAGAAATCATTGAACTAGCCGGCAATCTGCAAGCTGGTGTGCCGATGGCAACACCAGTATTTGACGGTGCTGACGAAGGCGAAATTAAAGCGATGCTAGAGTTGGCTGGCTTACCTGCAACAGGCCAGGCCAAGCTGATAGATGGTCGTACGGGTGAAACATTCCACCGACCGGTCACTATTGGTTACATGCATATCCTCAAACTGAATCACTTGGTTGATGACAAGATGCATGCTCGTTCAACTGGTCCTTACAGCCTTGTCACGCAACAGCCGTTGGGTGGTAAAGCGCAGTTTGGTGGTCAGCGCTTTGGTGAGATGGAGGTTTGGGCACTGCAAGCATATGGTGCTGCTTATACACTTCAGGAAATGCTGACAGTCAAATCAGATGATGTTAACGGCCGGACCAAGATTTATAAAAACATCGTTGATGGTGATTATCGGATGGATGCAGGTATGCCTGAATCCTTCAAAGTATTAACACGTGAGATTCGCTCACTGGGTATTGATGTCGACCTGGTTGAAGAGTAAGAACGCAAACCGATAATCAGGACATATGTCGTTTAACGACAGCGGAGAAAAAATATGAAAGATTTGCTTAACATGTTAAAGCAACAAACCCAGCCAGAAGAATTTGATGCGATTCGCATCGGTCTGGCATCACCAAAAATGGTGCGTTCCTGGTCGTTTGGTGAAGTTAAAAAACCGGAAACTATTAACTACCGTACCTTTAAGCCAGAACGTGAAGGTTTATTCTGTTGCAAGATTTTTGGTCCGGTTAAAGACTACGAATGTTTGTGTGGTAAGTACAAACGCCTGAAACATCGTGGTGTAATTTGTGAGAAGTGTGGCGTTGAAGTCACTGTGGCCAAAGTACGTCGTGAACGTATGGGTCACATTGAACTTGCCAGTCCGGTAGCACACATCTGGTTCCTGAAATCTCTGCCATCACGGATTTCACTGTTCCTGGATATGACACTTCGTGATATCGAACGTGTTTTGTATTTTGAAGCGTTTATCGTTGTTGATCCAGGCATGACCCCTTTGGAAAGAGGTCAATTACTTTCTGATGAAATGTTCATGCAAGCTGTTGAAGAATACGGCGATGAATTTGATGCCCGTATGGGTGCCGAAGCGGTACAGGAACTGTTAAGAAGTATCGATCTTACGAAAGAAGTTGATGTTATCCGAGATCAAATCGAAGGCACCAACTCCGAAACCAAGATTAAGAAGCTGACCAAACGTCTGAAATTGATGGAAGCCTTCCTGGATTCAGGTAATAAACCTGAATGGATGGTCATGGAAGTATTACCGGTATTACCACCTGACCTGCGCCCTTTGGTTCCATTGGATGGTGGTCGTTTTGCGACTTCAGATCTGAATGATCTGTACCGTCGAGTAATCAACCGTAACAATCGTCTGAAACGCCTGTTGGACCTGAATGCTCCAGATATCATTGTGCGTAATGAAAAACGGATGTTGCAGGAATCTGTCGATGCACTGTTGGATAACGGTCGTCGTGGTCGTGCGATTACCGGTACCAACCGTATGCCGTTGAAATCGCTGGCCGATATGATCAAAGGTAAACAAGGTCGTTTCCGTCAAAACTTGCTCGGTAAACGTGTCGATTATTCCGGTCGTTCAGTTATCGTTGTCGGGCCATACCTGAAACTGCATCAATGTGGTTTACCAAAAAAATGGCTCTTGAACTGTTCAAACCATTTATTTACGGCAAACTGGAACGTAGTGGTCAGGCCACAACGATTAAAGCGGCCAAAAAAATGGTCGAACGTGAAGGTCCGGAAGTCTGGGATATTCTTGAAGATGTTATTCGTGAGCATCCGGTTCTACTGAACCGTGCGCCTACACTGCATCGTCTTGGTATTCAAGCGTTTGAACCTTTATTGATTGAAGGTAAAGCCATTCAGTTGCACCCACTGGTCTGTGCGGCATATAACGCCGACTTTGACGGTGACCAAATGGCTGTTCACGTACCATTGTCTTTAGAAGCGCAACTTGAAGCACGTTCGTTGATGATGGCGACAAATAACATATTGTCACCAGCAAACGGCGAGCCAATCATTATCCCTTCACAGGACGTTGTACTGGGTCTGTATTACATGACTCGTTCTTTAGTCAATGAAAAGGGTGAGGGAAGTCGCTTTGCGGATATCTCAGAGCTGAGACGTGCTTATGATAATAAAGCGGTTTCATTGCATGCGAAAGTGATGGTCCGAATCGACGAAACAGATGTCACATTACCTGAGCCTGAACAAAATCGTACTATCCGTATTGAAACAACCGTAGGTCGTGCAATGCTGTTTAGTATTGTGCCAAAAGGTCTGCCTTTTGCCGTTGTTGATCGCACCATGACGAAGAAAGCTATTGGTGATCTGATCAACACTTGCTACCGTCGTTTAGGTTTAAAAGATACTGTTATTTTTGCAGATCAACTGATGTATCTGGGCTTTAACCAGGCCACTATGTCAGGTGCGTCTGTTTGTGCAGATGACATGGTGATACCAGAAGCCAAAGGCAACATTCTGGCTAAAGCTGAAGCTGAAGTGGAAGAGATTGCGACGCAATATGCTTCTGGTTTGGTTACTGATGGTGAACGTTACAACAAGATCATCGATATCTGGTCTCGTACCAACGATCAAATTGCTAAAGCAATGATGGATGGTCTGGGTACCGATACTGTTCTTGATGCCGAAGGTAATCAGGTTCAGCAACAATCAATGAACTCCATCTATATGATGGCTGATTCAGGTGCTCGTGGTAGTGCTGCACAGATTCGTCAGTTGGCGGGTATGCGTGGTCTGATGGCTAAGCCAGATGGCTCAATCATCGAAACACCAATCACGGCTAACTTCCGTGAAGGTCTCGACGTATTACAGTACTTCATCTCAACACATGGTGCTCGTAAAGGTCTTGCCGATACTGCATTGAAAACAGCTAACTCTGGTTATTTGACACGTCGTCTGGTTGACGTATCGCAGGACTTGGTTGTAATCGAAGATGATTGTGGTACCACTAACGGTATCAGCATGACACCAATCATTGAAGGTGGTGATGTTGTTGAAGCACTTGGTGAACGTGTACTGGGTCGAGTTGTTTCTGAAGATGTCCTGAACAGTGATGGCGAAGTCGTACTGCAGACAGGCCATATGATTGATGAAGGCTCTGTTACCAAACTGGAACGTGAAGGTATTGATGAAGTTATGGTTCGCAGTGCAATTACCTGCGAATCTCGCTACGGTGTTTGTGCTTCATGTTATGGCCGTGACCTTGGTCGTGGACATAAGATTAATGTTGGCGAAGCTGTTGGTGTTATTGCTGCACAATCTATCGGTGAACCAGGTACACAGTTAACCATGCGTACCTTCCACATTGGTGGTGCTGCTTCTCGTACCGCTGCAGATAATTCAGTTGTACTGAAGTTTAAAGGGCATATCCGTTACTTCAACATTAAGTCTGTAGAAAACTCAGCCGGTAAATTTATCGCTGTTTCCCGTTCTGGTGAATTGCATCTGATTGATGAAAACGGCCGTGAGCGTGAACGTTATAAGATTCCTTATGGTGCTGAAATTGCTGTAGCAGATGATGATGCAGTTGAAGCGGGACAAATTGTTGCAACATGGGATCCACATACTCACCCGGTTGTAACTGAAGTAAAAGGTCATGTACGTCTAAGCGATCTGGTTGAAGGTGTTACCGTTGATAAGCAAGTGGATGAGGTCACTGGTCTGACCAGTTTGATTATCCGTGAGCCAAAACAGCGTAGTAGTGCAGCGAAAGATATGCGTCCTATGGTTAAGCTGGTTGATGACCATGGTAATGACGTCAATATCGTGGGTACGGATATTCCGGCTCAATACTTCCTGCCAGGTGGTGCGATTGTACGTGTTACTGACGGAATGGAAGTTGAGATTGGTGACATCCTGGCGCGTATTCCTCAGGAAAGCAGTAAGACCCGTGATATTACCGGGGGTCTGCCACGTGTTGCTGACTTGTTCGAAGCACGTAAACCAAAAGATCCAGCATTGATGGCAGAAATCAGCGGTACCATTAGCTTTGGTAAAGAAACTAAAGGTAAACAGCGTTTGATTATTACGCCTAAAGAGGGCGAGCCACACGAAGAGCTGATTCCAAAATGGCGCCATGTTTCAGTGTTTGAAGGTGAGCACATTGAAAAAGGTGAAATGATTGTTGATGGACCAGAAGATCCACATGATATCTTGCGATTGAAAGGTATTCTGGCATTGGCAAACTACATGGTCAGTGAAGTTCAGGAAGTTTACCGTTTACAGGGCGTTAAGATTAACGATAAGCACATCGAAGTTATTGTTAGACAGATGTTGCGTAAAGTTGAAATCGATGCCGTGGGCGATAGCAAATTCCTTAAAGGCGAGCAGGTCGAATTTGACCGTGTGCTTGATGCTAATGATGAATTGGCTGGGCAGGATAAAATGGGTGTTCTGTTTACACCAATGCTGTTGGGTATTACCAAAGCGTCATTGGCTACAGACTCATTCATTTCAGCTGCTTCGTTCCAGGAAACAACACGTGTACTGACCGATGCCGCAGTAACCGGCAAGAGTGACAGTTTACGTGGGTTGAAAGAGAACGTAATTGTGGGTCGTTTGATACCAGCCGGTACCGGTCTGGCTTATCATAAAGAGCGTCAACGTCGCCGTCACGGTGGATCAGTGCCTAAAACTGAACCTGTAGCGGAAGTGATTGAAAATAGTGAGGAAGAAATCAACGAAGCTTCTTAAAAGAAGCCTTGACGCAATGCATTAGTGCATTGTAAAATTCCTCTTCTTTGTCGGGCATCCTTATCTGGATGCCCGCTTTTTACTGGAATGGTAATGCGAGAAGATTTAGTATCGCAGGCTACCATCAATAGATATTTGTTAAGGTTGTATTAATGGCAACAATTAATCAGTTGGTTCGTAAACCGAGATTGAAGCAAAAGAAAAAGAATAATGTTCCGGCTCTGCAGGCTTGTCCTCAACGTCGTGGTGTTTGCACTCGTGTTTACACAACAACACCTAAGAAACCAAACTCAGCGATGCGTAAAGTCGCTCGTGTACGTTTAACAAATGGTTTTGAGGTGACTTCATACATTGGTGGTGAAGGTCACAATCTGCAAGAACATAGCGTTGTATTAATTCGCGGTGGTCGTGTAAAAGATTTGCCTGGTGTGCGTTATCACACTGTGCGTGGTGCTTTGGATACCTCTGGTGTTTCTGCACGTCGTCAAGGCCGCTCTAAATATGGTGCAAAACGTCCTAAAGGTTAAATCCCTGGGAAGCACTGAGCGTAAATTAAAGTTTTAGGATATAGAAATGCCAAGAAGAAGGGTTGTTGCTAAGCGTGAAGTTCTGCCAGATCCAAAATATGCAAATATCGGGTTGGCAAAGTTCATTAACGTCATCATGAAAGATGGTAAAAAGTCGGTTGCTGAAAAAATCACTTATGGCGCACTGGCTTCAGTGTCCGAAAATAAAGGTGGTAATGGCCTGGAGATTTTCCAGAAAGCAATTGAAAATATCAGTCCTATGGTCGAAGTTAAGTCACGTCGCGTTGGTGGTGCAACTTACCAGGTACCTGTTGAAGTTCGTGCCGAACGCCGTATTGCTTTAGCAATGCGTTGGTTAGTTGATGCGGCTCGCAAACGTGGTGAAAAATCCATGGGTATGCGACTTGCTGGCGAACTTTCAGATGCATACGAAGGCAAGGGCACAGCTGTTAAGAAGAAAGAAGATACACATCGGATGGCTGAAGCGAATAAAGCTTTCTCACATTTTAGATTTTAAGTAATACCCCTTGCCTGACCAGATTCAGGCAAGGTTTCGTTCTTTAACATTGTTGATCGTAAAGAGTAGCTATAGTGGCACGTAGTACACCTATTAATAGATACCGAAATATAGGCATCATGGCGCATATCGACGCGGGTAAAACCACGACGACTGAACGCGTGCTGTTTTATACCGGCATCTCTCACAAAATTGGTGAGGTTCACGACGGTGCTGCTACTATGGACTGGATGGAACAGGAGCAAGAGCGGGGTATTACTATTACCTCTGCTGCGACTACCTGCTTCTGGGCCGGTATGGATCAACAATTCCCCCAACATCGAATAAATATTATTGATACACCAGGTCACGTTGACTTCACTATCGAAGTCGAACGTTCGCTGCGTGTGCTTGATGGTGCCGTTGCAGTTTTCTGTGCAGTTGGTGGCGTAGAGCCCCAATCAGAAACCGTCTGGCGTCAGGCAAACAAATACCATGTTCCACGACTTGCATTCGTTAACAAAATGGATCGTCAGGGAGCAGATTTTCTACGTGTCGTTGAACAAATCAAGAAACGTTTAGGCTCACG
The DNA here is from genome assembly GCF_056863975.1 of Methylophaga sp. F7. Classification (NCBI taxonomy): domain Bacteria; kingdom Pseudomonadati; phylum Pseudomonadota; class Gammaproteobacteria; order Thiotrichales; family Piscirickettsiaceae; genus Methylophaga; species Methylophaga sp. F7. The sequence continues at coordinate 611,785 of NZ_CM166511.1, forward strand.
TCCTGTTGTTATGCAATTACCTATTGGGGCAGAAGAACGCTTTGAAGGTGTGGTCGACTTGGTGCGTATGCAGGCAATTTATTGGAATCAGGACGACATGGGTGTGACCTATGACGCTCGTGAAATTCCTGGCGATATGCTTTCTGAATGCGAGAAATATCGTGAACAGTTAGTTGAAGCTGCTGCCGAGGCAAACGAAGAATTAATGAATCAGTATCTCGACACCGGCGAGCTTACTGACGAACAGATTAAACAAGGTATTCGATCTCAGGCGCTGGCAAACGAAATCGTTCCGGCTTTCTGTGGCTCTGCCTTTAAAAACAAAGGCGTTCAGGCTGTATTGGACGCAGTTGTTGAGTATTTACCTTCTCCTACCGAAGTACCAGCCATTAAAGGCTTGGTCGATGTTGAAAAAGAAGAATACGCAACAAGACAGGCTGATGATAAAGAACCGTTTGCTGCTTTAGCATTTAAAATCGCAACGGATACGTTTGTTGGTACTTTAACTTTTTTCCGTGTTTACTCCGGTGTTTTGAAATCAGGTGATGCTGTTTTTAATCCTGTTAAAGGAAAAAAAGAACGTATTGGACGTTTGGTTCAAATGCATGCCAACAGTCGAGAAGAGATTACCGAAGTCTATGCCGGTGATATAGCTGCGGCTATCGGACTGAAAGATACGACTACTGGTGAAACACTTTGTCATCCTGATCATATTATTACACTTGAGCGAATGGAATTTCCTGAGCCCGTTATCTCGGTGGCGATTGAACCTAGAACACAGGCTGATCAGGAAAAAATGTCTATCGCATTAGGTAAGTTGGCCAAAGAAGATCCATCCTTCCGTGTTCGGACGGATGAAGAATCTGCTCAAACCATTATTGCCGGAATGGGCGAGTTGCATTTAGACATTATTATTGATCGTATGAAACGTGAATTTGGTGTTGATGCGAATGTCGGCGCGCCTCAAGTTGCTTATAGAGAAACAATCCGCAAGAAAGTTGAAGCTGAAGGCAAGTTCGTGCGCCAAAGTGGCGGCCGTGGCCAATATGGTCATGTCTGGCTACGTTTGGAACCAATGCCTGCAGGTAGTGGATATGCCTTTGAAAATGCCACGATCGGCGGGACAGTTCCAAAAGAATACATTTCATCTGTAGATAAGGGTATACAAGAGCAGATGAAAAATGGTGTAATAGCCGGCTACCCTGTGGAAGATGTCAAAGTAACTTTGTTTGACGGTTCTTACCATGATGTCGATTCAAATGAGATGGCTTTTAAAGTTGCTGGCTCAATGGCCTTTAGAAATGGTGCATTTGATGCTTCGCCTACATTGCTTGAACCGATAATGAATATTGAAGTGGTTACTCCCGAAGATTATATGGGAGATGTGATGGGTGATTTGAATCGCCGTCGCGGCTTGGTCAACGGTATGGATGATGCGCCAAGCGGAAAAATAATTAAGGCAGAAGTGCCATTAGCAGAAATGTTCGGTTACGCAACAGATTTACGCTCAGCAACACAGGGACGCGCAACGTATTCGATGGAGTTTGCGAAGTACAGTGAAATTCCTGGAAATGTGGCTGAAGCAATCATTAACAAAACGAAATAAAACATAGTTGAACGAGGTAGACAGATGTCCAAGGCAAAATTTGAACGTACAAAACCCCACGTAAACGTGGGCACCATAGGTCACGTTGACCATGGTAAAACGACACTGACAGCTGCGATTACCAAAGTAATGGCAGAAGCATCAGGTGGCGAATTCAAAAATTACGCGGATATTGATAACGCACCGGAAGAAAGAGAGCGCGGCATTACGATTGCGACAGCGCACGTAGAATACGAAACACCGAATCGTCATTACGCCCACGTAGACTGCCCAGGCCATGCTGACTATGTCAAAAACATGATTACTGGTGCGGCGCAGATGGATGGCGCAATTCTGGTGGTTAACGCAGCAGACGGTCCGATGCCACAAACACGTGAGCACATTTTGCTGTCACGTCAGGTTGGTGTTCCATACATCATTGTTTACCTGAACAAAGCAGACATGGTTGATGATGCTGAGCTGATTGAACTGGTTGAAATGGAAGTACGTGAATTATTGGATTCATATGACTTCCCAGGTGATGACACCCCGATTATTGTTGGTTCAGCACTGAAAGCATTGGAAGGCGACACCAGCGAAATTGGTGCTCCTTCAATTATTCGTCTGACAGAAGCGATGGACGAATACTTCCCAGAGCCGAAACGTGCGATTGATGGTGCATTCTTAATGCCTATCGAAGACGTCTTCTCTATCTCTGGTCGTGGTACGGTTGTAACCGGTCGTGTAGAGCGCGGTATTGTCAAAGTTGGCGACGAACTAGAAATCGTTGGTATCAAAGACACCCAGAAAACCACCTGTACAGGTGTTGAAATGTTCCGCAAGCTGCTGGACCAAGGTCAAGCAGGCGATAACGTTGGTGTGTTGTTACGTGGTACCAAACGTGAAGACGTTGACCGTGGACAGGTACTGGCTCACCCGGGCACCATCAAGCCACATACAAAATTTGAAGCGGAAGTGTATATTTTGTCGAAAGACGAAGGTGGTCGTCATACACCATTTTTCAATGGTTACCGTCCACAGTTTTATTTCCGTACAACCGACGTCACAGGCGCATGTGAATTACCATCTGGTGTAGAAATGGTTATGCCTGGTGATAACGTCAAGATGGACGTAACTTTAATCAATCCGATTGCGATGGAAGAAGGTTTACGTTTTGCTATTCGTGAAGGCGGCCGCACTGTTGGTGCTGGCGTCGTCAGTAAAATCGTTGAGTAATAGAAATGGCAGCAACCCAAACTATTAGAATTAGGCTGAAATCATTCGACCATCGTTTGATTGATCAATCAGCTAAGGAAATCGTTGAAACAGCGAAACGTACTGGTGCTCGTATCAATGGACCAATTCCATTGCCGACCAAAAAAGAACGATTCACTGTGCTGATTTCACCACATGTAAACAAAGATGCTCGTGAACAGTACGAAATCCGTACTCACAAACGTCTTATGGATATTGTTGAGCCAACTGATAAAACAGTTGATGCTCTGATGAAGCTGGATCTCGCCGCTGGCGTTGATGTCCAGATTAAGTTGAACTAAGAGGGGTTGGGTCATGACTATCGGACTCATCGGACGTAAACGTGGTATGACACGCATCTTTTCTGAAGATGGTGTATCAACTCCGGTTACTGTTATTGAGGTAGAACCAAACCGTATCAGTCAGATGAAATCTGTTGATACAGATGGCTACAACGCAATTCAAGTCACAGTGGGAGAGCGTAAAGCTTCACGTGTGACCAAGCCACAGGCAGGACATTTTGCCAAGGCTCAAGCAGCAGCAGGCCGTAAAGTTTGTGAGTTCCGTGTGGATTCACATGACGATCTTGCCGTTGGTGCTGAAATTAAAGTGGATATTTTTGAAGCTGGTCAGAAGATTGATGTTTCAGGTCTGACAAAAGGTAAAGGCTTTGCTGGTGTTGTTAAGCGTTACGGTTTCCGTGGCGGTGATGCAACGCATGGTAACTCCTTGTCACATAGAGCGCCGGGTTCAATTGGTCAATGTCAAACTCCTGGACGTGTGTTCAAGGGTAAAAAAATGGCTGGCCATATGGGTGATAAAAAACGCACGTTGCAAAATCTTTCTGTTGTCAGAGTGGATGCGGAACGGAACCTGATTTTGGTCAAAGGCTCAGTGCCAGGTGCGACAGGCAGTAATGTCGTTGTCTGCCCAGCTGTGAAAGCCTAAGAAAGATTCTGAGGGGAATTAACGTGGATCTTCAGTTACAAACATTCAACGGTAAGAAAGCCGGAAACATTACTGTTTCTGATACCTTTCTTGATCGTGAGTTTAATGAGTCACTTGTGCACCAAGTTGTCACCGCTTATTTAGCGGGTGGACGTGCCGGTACGCACGCACAGAAAACACGCTCAGAAGTGAGTGGCGGCGGTAGAAAACCTTTCGCACAGAAAGGTAGTGGTCGTGCACGTGCTGGTACCATCCGTAGTCCATTATGGCGTAGTGGTGGTGTGACATTCGCATCAAAAAATCGCGATTACAGTCAGAAGGTTAATCGTAAAATGTATCGTAATGCGATATCTGTCATTTTGTCAGAGTTACGCCGTAAAGATGCATTAGTCGTTGTAGATAAAGTTGAACTTGACTCACCCAAAACAAAAGATTTGTTAGCAATGACGAAATCACTGGGTGTTGATAATGCTTTAATCGTCACCGAAAATGCTGCCGGTAATCTGGCGCTTGCATCTCGCAATCTGTATAACATTGCCGCAACAGATGCTGCTCACGTTAATCCAGTTGCATTATTGCGTTTTGAAAAAGTCGTAATGAGTGAAGACTCAATTCGCAAGCTTGAGGAGTCATTTGTATGAATACAGAGCGCTTAAGCAAAATCATTCTTGGCCCAGTGGTTGCTGAAAAAGCATCACGTGTTGCCGAAGATCATAACCAGGTAGTACTGAAAGTATTGCCTAACGCCAACAAAGCTGAAATCAAAAAAGCTGTCGAAAGCCTTTTTGATGTGAAAGTTGCTGCTGTATCAACAGCCAATGTTAAAGGCAAAGTCAAACGTGTAGGCCGTAGTTTCGGTAAACGCAGTGACTGGAAAAAAGCCTATGTGACATTAGCTGATGGTGCTGATCTCAACTTCCTTGGCGAATAATACAGAATACGGGTGAGGAAACAGGAATGGCATTAAAAAAGGCTAAACCTACATCAGCAGGTCGCAGATTTGTGGTGCAGGTCAGTACTCCAGATCTGTACAAAGGTGCTCCTTATGCACCTTTGGTAGAGAAAAAGACTAAAAATGGTGGTCGTAACAACGCCGGTCGTATTACTGTCCGCCATCAAGGTGGTGGTCATAAACAACGCTACCGTGTAGTTGATTTCAAACGCAACAAAGATGGAATTCCAGCTGTTGTTGAGCGTGTTGAATACGATCCAAACCGTACAGCGCATATTGCTCTGTTGAATTATGCGGATGGTGAAAAGCGTTACATTATTGCTCCTAAAGGTATTACTGCAGGTGATCGTCTGGAATCAGGTGATAACGCAGCAATACGTGCTGGCAATACGTTAAAGTTTTCAGCTATTCCATTAGGTAGCACTGTTCATTGTGTTGAACTGAAACCTGGTAAAGGCGCTCAGATAGCTCGTAGTGCTGGTAGCAGTGTTCAATATGTTGCACGTGAAAATGGTTACGCGACTATTCGTCTGCGTAGCGGTGAAACACGCAAGGTACCTCTTGATTGTAAAGCAACAATGGGTGAAGTCGGTAACGGCGAGCATTCATTACGTTCATTGGGTAAAGCGGGTGCCAAACGCTGGCGTGGTGTTCGACCAACCGTTCGCGGTGTGGTTATGAACCCGGTAGACCATCCACATGGTGGTGGTGAAGGCCGCACATCAGGTGGTCGTCATCCTGTTACACCTTGGGGTGTGCCGACCAAAGGCTACAAGACTCGTAAGAATAAACGTACGGATAATATGATCGTACGTCGTCGTAATCGTAAATAAGAGGCTAGGAATTTCAGATGCCGCGTTCAATTAAAAAAGGTCCATTTATTGACCATCACCTTGAAAAGAAGGTCTTGGAAGCGAGAGATGCAAGTAACAAACGTCCGATCAAAACTTGGTCACGTCGTTCTATGATCTCCCCGGATATGATTGGTCTCACACTGGCTGTTCACAATGGTAAACAGCATGTACCTGTGTTTGTCACAGAAGATATGGTAGGGCATAAGTTAGGTGAGTTTTCACCAACGCGCACCTTTAAAGGTCATGCCGCTGATAAGAAATCTAAGCGATAAGGTTAAGATATGGCTACAAAAGCTAAACTCAGCTATGCACGCATTTCAGCACAAAAAGTGCGTTTGGTAGCGGATCAAATCAGAGGTTTGCCCGTTGAACGCGCTATCAACATTCTAGCCTTCAGCCCTAAAAAAGCTGCTGATTTAATGAAAGGCGTTTTGGATTCAGCGATTGCAAATGCTGAACACAACGATGGTGCTGACATCGATGAATTATACGTCTCGGCCGTAATGGTTGATGACGGTCCGACTATGAAGCGTATGTCACCTCGTGCTAAAGGCCGTGGTAATCGCATTCTTAAACGTACAAGCCACATCACTGTGGTTGTAGACGAAAAGTAAGAGAGAATACTTATGGGACAAAAGGTTCACCCAACTGGTTTCAGACTTGGTATAATTAAAAATTGGAATTCAATCTGGTATGCAGATTCAGCCAATTTTTCGGAAATGCTGAATAATGATCTGAAGGTACGTAACTATCTTAAACAGAAACTTGCACATGCTTCTGTGAGCAAGATTCAAATCGACAGACCAGCTAAGAATGCAAAAATTACCATTCATACAGCCCGTCCAGGGATTGTAATTGGTAAGAAAGGTGAAGATATCGACAAACTTCGCCAGGAAGCATCAGAAATCATGGGTATTCCTGTCAATGTCGGCGTTGAAGAAATTCGCAAGCCAGAGCTTGATGCAACCTTGGTTGCTGAAAGTGTTGCGCAACAGCTTGAGCGTCGCATTATGTTCCGTCGTGCTATGAAGCGTGCAGTTACTAACACAATGCGTGTTGGTGCTGAAGGTATTCGTATTAATGTTGCTGGTCGCCTCAACGGCGCAGAGATTGCCCGTACCGAATGGTACCGCGAAGGTCGTGTTCCTTTGCACACTCTGCGTGCTGATATCGATTATGGTACTGCAGAAGCAAAAACAACCTACGGTATTATCGGTGTTAAGGTTTGGATTTTTAAAGGTGAAGTTTTTGATGCTCCGGCACAAAACGCACCTGCAGAAAAATAAGGTTATAACCAATGTTACAGCCAAAAAGAACGAAATTTAGAAAGCAGCAGAAGCTGCGCAACCGTGGCCTGGCCCACCGTGGCGCCAAAGTGAGTTTTGGTGAGTTCGGTTTAAAGTCACTAGATCGCGGACGTATTACTGCTCGTCAAATTGAGGCAGCTCGTCGTGCTATGACTCGCTACATCAAACGTGGCGGAAAGATCTGGATCCGTGTATTTCCAGATAAGCCAATTTCCAGTAAACCATTGGAAGTTCGCCAAGGTAAAGGTAAAGGTAATGTCGAGTACTGGGTGGCTAATGTACAGCCAGGTCGCATGCTTTATGAAATGGAAGGTGTAACTGAAGAGATTGCTCGTGAAGCATTTCGTCTTGCTGCAGCTAAACTTCCTGTTAAAACAACATTTGTAACTCGGGCGATACTGTAATGAAAGCGAGTGAAATTAGACAAAAATCTGCTGAGGACCTAGCTAAAGAGCTGGGAGAACTTCACAAGGAACAGTTTAATTTGCGTATGCAAAACGCTACCGGCCAATTGACACGTAATTCTGAACTTAAACGTGTGCGCCGTGACATTGCACGCATCAAGACTGTACTGACTGAGAATAAATAGGGCACTGAAATGAGTGAACAAGAAAATACTACACGTTCTTTAATTGGTCGTGTTGTCAGTGACAAGATGGATAAAACAATTACTGTTTTAGTAGAACGTAGTGTTGCCCATCCTATCTACAAAAAATATGTTAAACGTTCAACCAAATTGCATGTTCATGATGAAAAAAATGAATGTAATATCGGTGACGTAGTAAGTGTTGCCTCATCGCGCCCACTGTCTAAGACGAAGTGCTGGAAGCTGGTCGACATTATTGATCGTGCGAAGTAAGCAACTATTCAGTTTGGAGTTTAGACCATGATTCAAATGCAAAGCAGTCTCGATGTGGCCGATAATAGCGGTGCTAAACGAGTAGAATGCATCAAAGTTTTAGGTGGTTCACACCGTCGTTATGCCGGTATTGGTGACGTTATTAAAGTCACCATTAAAGAGGCTGCGCCGCGTGGAAAAGTAAAAAAAGGTGATGTGCACAATGCTGTCATCGTTAGAACTCGTAAAGGAGTACGCCGTCCAGATGGTTCGGTTATCCGTTTCGATACTAACGCTGCTGTTTTATTGAATACTGCACATCAGCCAATTGGTACACGTATTTTCGGCCCGGTCACACGTGAGCTTCGTGGTGAGAAATTCATGAAGATCATTTCATTGGCACCGGAAGTACTTTAAGTAGGAGCGCTGAAAGATGGAAAGATTAGTTAAAGGCGATCAAGTTGTTGTTACGGTCGGTAAAGATCGTGGCAAACAAGGCGAAATCCTACGTCGGGTCGAAGGTGGTAAGTTTGTTGTTCAAGGCATCAATCTTGTCAAAAAGCACACTAAGCCAAACCCGGCGTTAGGTCGCACAGGTGGTATTGTTGAAAAAGAAATGCCAATTCATGAGTCGAATCTTGCTTTGCTTAATCCAGCTTCTGGAAAAGGCGATAAAGTAGGTTTCAAATTTCTCGAAGATGGCCGCAAAGTTCGCGTCTTCAAGTCGAACGGCGAAACCGTTGGCGCTTGAGCTTAGAGTTGGGATATTAAAGTGAGCAGATTAAAAGATTTTTATCGTGAAGAAGTAGTCAAGCAACTGCAAGAGCAGTTCGGCTACAAATCCGTAATGGAAGTGCCACGCATTACCAAAATCACACTGAATATGGGTGTGGGTGAAGCGCTGACTGATAAAAAGGTTCTCGAAAATGCAGTTGCTGACATGGAAGCTATTTCCGGTCAGAAAGCTGTCGTTACGAAAGCCCGTAAATCAGTAGCAGGTTTCAAGGTACGTGAAGGCTGGCCGATTGGTTGTAAAGTTACATTACGCAGTGAGCGTATGTATGACTTTCTTGATCGCCTGATTAGCATTTCTATTCCGAGAATTCGTGACTTTCGTGGATTAAACCCGAAATCATTTGATGGTCAAGGAAACTACAGTATGGGGATTAAAGAGCAAATCATTTTCCCTGAAATTGAGTTTGATAAGATCGATAAAACACGTGGTATGGATATTACCATCACGACTACTGCATCAACTGCAGAAGAATCACGTGCTTTATTGGCTGCATTCAAGTTTCCTTTTAGAAAATAAACCAAGTCCGGGTGGAATAAGTTATGGCTAAACGTTGCATGATTAATCGCGAGATTAAAAGAGCAAAAATGGTTGAAAAGTACGCTGCAAAACGTGCTGAATTGAAAAAACAAATGATCAATTCATCATTAAGCATGGAAGAACGTGAAGTTGCTGCAAAGAAATTTCATGCGTTACCACGTAATTCTAGTGCAGTTCGTATGAGAAATCGTTGTGAAATTACTGGTCGTCCACACGGTTATTACCGTAAGTTTGGTCTTTCAAGAAACAAACTGCGCGAACATGCAATGAATGGTGATATCCCTGGCCTAGTCATGGCTAGTTGGTAGACGCCAATCTGTTTAGTGGAGCTAAATAAATGAGTATGACTGACCCTATTGCTGATATGTTGACACGTATTCGCAATGCCCAACAAGCAAACAAAGTTGATGTAACCATGCCATCTTCTAAGGTTAAATTGAGTATTGCTCAAGTCCTTAAAGATGAAGGTTATGTTGCAGATTTCAGTGTTAATGAAAATGCAGGAAAACCGTTGCTTAGTATTAGCCTGAAATATTTTGAAGGCAAACCGGTTATTGAGCAAATCAACCGTATCAGCCGTCCGGGACTTCGAGTTTACCGTTCTGCGGGTAATATTCCGCAAGTAATTGGTGGGCTTGGTGTCGCTATCGTTTCTACCTCTAGAGGTGTGATGGCTGATCGTAAAGCACGAGCACTTGGTCAGGGCGGTGAAGTCCTGTGTGCCGTTAGCTAAGCCTTTTTCCAGGAGATAGAACATGTCACGTATTGCAAATGCGCCAGTTGAAATACCCGCTGGTGTTGAGGTTGCTCTCAACGGTAGTGAAGTAACGATTAAAGGTTCGAAAGGAACATTATCACGTACTTTTCATTCCGATGTAGAAGTGTCGCAGGAAGGTTCTGCACTCAAGACCGTCGCAAAAAATAATTCAAAACAAGCTGTTGCCCTTACCGGTACTGCTAGAGCATTAATTAACAACATGGTTAATGGTGTTTCAAAAGGTTTTGAAAAGAAACTTACGCTGGTTGGAGTTGGTTATCGTGCAAAAGCACAAGGTAACAAACTCGACCTGACTTTGGGTTTTTCACATCCTGTTCAATATGATGTGCCGGCTGGTATTACAGTTGAAACCCCAGGTCAAACAGAAATTGTTGTTACGGGCGCTGACAAACAAGCGGTCGGACAAGTGGCTGCAGATATTCGTGCTTATCGTTCACCTGAACCGTACAAAGGTAAAGGCGTTCGTTACTCAGATGAATATGTTGCTCGTAAAGAAGCTAAGAAAAAATAATTAGGCTGAATCATGGATAAAAAATCGTCAAGATTACGCAGAGCTGCAAGAGCGCGTGCCAAAATCAGAGAATTGGAAGTCTATAGACTGACAATTCACAGAACACCGCGTCATATCTATGCACAGGTCCTTACTCACGACAGTTCTAAGGTGGTTGCTTCTGCTTCAACTTTGGATCCAGAAGTGAAAAAAGCACTTGAAGGTACTGGAAATGTAGCTGCAGCCGAATTGGTTGGAAAGACTGTTGCACAACGTGCAGCTAAAGAAGGTATTACACAAGTTGCCTTTGATCGTTCCGGTTTTAGTTATCACGGTCGCGTTAAGGCCCTGGCTGATGCAGCACGTGAAAACGGCTTGCAGTTCTAGTTATATAAGGTAAGACTCATGGCACAGAATGAACAACGCCAAGCCGCATCAGATGGCTTGATTGAAAAGTTAGTAGGTATTCGCCGCGTCGCTAAAGTAGTGAAAGGTGGTCGAGTATTTGGTTTTTCCGCATTGACTATTGTTGGTGACGGTAATGGTCGTGTTGGCTTCGGACAAGGTAAAGCACGGGAAGTACCAGTTGCCATTCAAAAGGCAATGGATGAAGCACGCAAAAATATGAAGAAAGTTGTGCTCAATGGTGATACCCTGCAGCACCCTCTGACTGCACGGCATGGTGCAGCTAAGGTATTTATGCAACCTGCTTCGGAAGGTACGGGTGTAATTGCCGGTGGTGCGATGCGTGCTGTATTTGATGCGGTTGGTGTTCATAACGTTCTGGCCAAATCGATTGGTTCAACCAATCCTTTAAATGTGGTTCGCGCCACGATTAATGGTCTTACTGACATGAACAACCCTGAATCTATCGCTGCCAAACGTGGTAAGTCGGTTAAAGAGATCATGGAATAATCAAATGAGTTCACAAGCAAAATTAAAAGTCACTTTGGTTAAAAGCACCATTGGCAGACTTGAAAAACATAAAGCCTGTGTAGCAGGTTTAGGGTTAAGAAAAACAGGAAGTAGTGCTGTCGTTATCGATACACCAGAAAATAGAGGCATGATTAATCGTGTTTCTTACCTGTTGAAGGTTGAGGAAGCATAAATATGAACTTAAATACAATTGCTCCAGCTGAAGGTGAAAAGCAATCAGCCAAACGTGTTGGCCGTGGCATTGGTTCAGGCTTAGGTAAAACCTGTGGCCGTGGTCACAAAGGTCAAAAAGCTCGCTCAGGTGGATTCCACAAACGCGGTTTTGAAGGTGGTCAGATGCCTTTGCAACGTCGTTTACCAAAAGTTGGCTTCAGTTCACGTGTGAGCAGAACAACTGCTCAGGTTCGCTTGGATACGCTTGCTGCTATTGATGCAGATGTTATCGATTTGCTGACTTTAAAATCTGTTGGTGCTGTGCCTGAAAACACGTTACGTGTAAAAGTAATTAACTCTGGTGAACTTACTAAATCAGTAACAATTAAAGGTATGGCTCTTACTGCAGGCGCTAAAGCTGCGGTTGAAGCTGCCGGTGGTAAGGTCGAAGAGTAATATTTGTGGAAAAAAACAGACAACAAGCTGCCGCATTGATGAGCGGAGGACGATATGGAGAACTTAAAAGTCGTCTTCTATTTGTTTTGGGTGCATTGCTCGTTTATCGGTTAGGAACATTTATTCCTGTACCTGGTATCGATCCTGCTGCACTGGCCATTATGTTTGAACAGCAAAGAGGAACAATCCTCGATATGTTCAACATGTTTTCTGGTGGTGCACTGGAAAGATTGTCTGTATTTGCTTTAGGGATTATGCCTTATATTTCTGCATCTATTATTATGCAGCTTTTGACGGTTGTGCACCCGAAGTTAGCCCAGCTTAAGAAAGAAGGCGCTGCAGGTAAACGCAAGATTACTCAATATACTCGTTATGGTACCTTGGCTTTAGCGACATTTCAGGCAATCGGCATCTCGATCGCATTAGAAAGTCAGCAAGCCGGTGGTATGGGAGTTGTGATTGATCCGGGCATGTTATTTAGAGTCACCGCTGTGATCACATTGGTTACCGGAACAATGTTCCTGATGTGGTTAGGCGAACAGATTACCGAACGTGGAATTGGTAATGGTATCTCTATAATCATATTCGCTGGGATTGTTGCTGGTCTTCCAGCTGCAATTGGTGGAACGTTAGAGCTCGCGAGAACTGGTCAGCTTGCACCATTCTTGGTAATAGCTTTATTAGTAATGGCTCTTGCTGTAACTGCTTTTGTTGTATTTGTTGAGCGTGCCCAAAGACGTATTCCCATCCATTATGCGAAGCGTCAACAAGGTCGCAAAATGATGGCGGGTCAGGTTACTCATTTGCCGTTGAAATTGAATATGGCGGGTGTTATACCACCGATTTTTGCATCAAGCATTATATTGTTTCCTGCAACAATTGCTGGCTGGTTTGGTTCGTCAGAAGGCATGAGCTGGTTAAGTGATATTTCTACATTGATGTCACCAGGCCAACCTATGTATGTAATGGCTTATGCATTGGCGATTATCTTTTTCTGCTTCTTTTATACGGCGTTGGTTTTCAACCCTAAAGAAACAGCAGAAAACTTGCAGAAGTCTGGTGCTTTTATTCCAGGAATTAGACCTGGTGAGCAAACTTCGCGTTATATCGATACTGTAATGGGTCGATTGACATTAGCTGGTGCTGTTTATATTACGGCAGTCTGTTTATTGCCGGAGTTTCTCATACTTTACTGGAGTGTACCTTTCTATTTCGGTGGTACCTCTTTGCTTATCATCGTTGTAGTGACTATGGATTTTGTATCGCAAGTCCAATCACACATGATGTCGCAGCAGTATGAAAGTTTGATGCGTAAATCAAACAAGAATAATAATGGAGCTGGCGGGTTTTTGCGCTAGCTTTACAAAATAGTTTGCTGGAGAAAATCTAATGAAAGTTCAGGCATCAGTAAAAAAGATTTGCCGTAATTGCAAGATCGTAAAAAGAAACGGGGTTCTTCGCGTTATATGTAAAGAAGCTCGACATAAGCAACGTCAAGGTTAAATTGACTGTTTTGTGATTGTTGTTGAACTGTAGTTTTGTATGTTACAATTCACTGTTCACTCCTGAGAAATTTAGGGTAATTGAATGGCTCGTATAGCTGGTATAAATGTTCCTGTGCAAAAGCACACGGTAATCGCACTCACTTCGATTTACGGTATTGGCCGGACTCGCTCTGAGAAAATATGTGAGGCTGCAGGTGTTGCGCCTGACGCAAAAATTCGTGATTTAAACGAACAGGAAGTTGAGGCGCTTCGTACTGAAGTAGCTAAGTTTGTTGTTGAAGGTGATTTGCGTCGTGAAGTCTCAATGGACATTAAACGTCTTAAAGACTTAGGTTGCTACCGTGGTGTTCGCCACCGCAGAGGTCTGCCAGTTCGCGGGCAGAGAACTAAAACTAACGCAAGGACTCGTAAAGGTCCTCGCCGTATGATTAAGTAAGGTAAGAGGCTTCGATGGCAAATACATCAGCACGACAACGCAAACGCGTTAAGAAGAATGTGGTCGACGGTGTCGCACACGTTCACGCATCATTCAATAATACGATCATAACGATTTCAGATCGCCAGGGTAATGCGCTCTCTTGGGCAACTGCCGGTGGTTGTGGTTTCCGTGGTTCTCGTAAAAGTACCCCGTTTGCTGCCCAGGTCGCTGCTGAAAAAGCTGGCGAAGTGGTGAAAGAATTTGGTATGAAAAATCTGGATGTTGAAATTAAAGGTCCAGGTCCGGGACGCGAATCTGCAGTCCGTGCCCTTAATAATTTAGGGTTCAAAATTACTAATATTACAGACGTGACGCCCATTCCACATAATGGTTGCCGTCCTCCTAAGCGTCGTCGCGTTTAACAGGTTTTTGGAGTATCACAAATGGGAAAATATCGTGGCCCAACTTGCAAATTAAGCCGCAGAGAAGGTACTGACCTTTTTCTGAAAAGCAGAGGTAATCCTCTTGAAAGCAAGTGCAAGGTTGAACAAAAGCCAGGTCAACATGGTGCAAGACGTGGTCGTGAATCAGACTATGCTGTCCAGTTACGTGCTAAACAACGTATTCGTCGTATGTATGGCGTACTTGAAAAGCAGTTTCGTAATTATTACAAACTTGCTGATCAGAAGAAAGGCGCAACTGGTGTAAACCTGCTGAACTTTCTTGAGCAAAGACTTGATAATGTTGTTTATAGAATGGGCTTTGGATCAACACGTGCTGAATCCAGACAATTGGTTTCTCACAAAGCAATCATGGTCAATGGACGTGTCACTAACATCGCATCTTATCAAGTTCAAGAGGGTGATGTAGTTGAAATCCGTGAGAAAGCTAAAAAACAAGAACGCATTGTTAATGCTATGTCAGTAGCAGAGCAGTTAGGTTTTCCTGAATGGATCGAAGTAAATACGCAAGCTCTGTCAGGTGTGTTTAAACGCGCTCCTGAACGTGATGAGTTGCCAGCCGAACTTTCAGAAAACCTGGTTGTAGAGCTTTACTCGAAATAGACATAACTAAATCCATTAAGGATTTATTAGAGGAATTTGCATGACGACTTATACGAGTCAATTTCTTAAACCAAGGATTGTCGATATCCAAAAGTTTAGTGACACACGTACACGTCTGGTTCTGGAACCGCTTGAACGTGGTTTTGGACATACGCTGGGAAATGCATTGCGCAGAATCCTGCTTTCCTCAATGGAAGGCGCTGCTGTTGTTGAAGCACAAATCGACGGTGTTGTGCATGAATACTCAGCAATTACTGGCGTTCAGGAAGATGTTTTAGACATTCTTTTAAATATGAAAGGTATTGCAGTCCAGTTGCATGATGCTACTGAAGCTGTTTTAAGCTTGAATAAAGAAGGTGTCGGCCCTGTAACTGCTGCCGATATTCAGTTGCCGCACAATGTTGTAGTAACAAATCCTGACCATGTTATTGCTAATTTGACTGGTGGTAGTCTTTCTGTAACATTTAAGGTTGTTAAAGGCCGTGGTTACTCTGCTGCTAATACCAGAGCGTTGGGTGAAGATGAAGATCGTGCAATTGGTCAGTTACATCTTGATGCATCTTTCAGTCCGGTACGTTTGGTGACTTATGCGGTAGAAAGTGCCCGTGTTGAAAACCGTACTGACTTGGATAAATTGATCCTTGATGTTGAAACCAATGGCACATTAGATGCTGAAGATGCTATTAAATACGCAGCAACTATCTTAAGTGATCAGCTAACTTCTTTTGTTGATTTTACTGTCATTGAAGAAGCAGCATCAGAACCAAAACAGCCGCCAATTGATCCAGCTTTATTACAGGCAATTGATGACTTGGATCTGACGGTTCGTTCGGCAAATTGTTTGA
>NZ_CM166511.1:630000-2022500 GCF_056863975.1 Methylophaga sp. F7
AGACGAGATAGAAGGCGTGAGTACTCACACAAATTACTTGATACTGAACAGACAGAGATCTGGGTCTGTAGCTCAGTTGGTTAGAGCGCACCCCTGATAAGGGTGAGGTCGGAAGTTCAAATCTTCCCAGACCCACCACTTTTCCGCATTTTGCCCGATTTAATTACCTCATTGGCTAGCGTCAACTTCGGCAATGAAATCGACCAAGCTGCGAAAAAGCCCTTTTGGGGGTAAAAGTGGAACCGAGAAAGCCGAAAGGGGCTATAGCTCAGCTGGGAGAGCGCCTGCCTTGCACGCAGGAGGTCCGCGGTTCGATCCCGCGTAGCTCCACCAACCTTTTTAAACGCGAAACCAATCTCTGTCTGGTGAATTGATACTTCATAGTGAACTTATAGTTAAGTTGATTATAAAGTGTTTAATACACTGCTCTTTAACAAAACGGGAAGTAAAGTAAACAAGGCGCATTATTGTGTTGTCGTGAGACACGGCAATAATGCACGTAAAGAAACTTATGTAGCAAATACATATAGCCCAATTTATTTCGGGTTATATGGTCAAGTGAATAAGCGCACATGGTGGATGCCTTGGCGATAAGAGGCGATGAAGGACGTAGTAATCTGCGAAAAGCGTAGGGGAGCTGATAAACGAGCTTTGAGCCTACGATCTCCGAATGGGGCAACCCACATACTTTAGGGTATGTATCATTAACTGAATACATAGGTTAATGAGGCGAACCCGGCGAACTGAAACATCTAAGTAGCCGGAGGAAAAGAAATCAACCGAGATTTCCCTAGTAGCGGCGAGCGAACGGGAAACAGCCTGCAAGTAATATTTAACGTTTTAGTGGAACAAGCTGGAAAGCTTAGCGATACAGGGTGATAGCCCCGTACACGAAAAGGCGTTAAAGGTACTAAGCTTGCGACAAGTAGGGCGGGGCACGAGAAACCTTGTCTGAACATGGGGGGACCATCCTCCAAGGCTAAATACTCCTTATCGACCGATAGTGAACTAGTACCGTGAGGGAAAGGCGAAAAGAACCCCGTTTAGGGGAGTGAAATAGAACCTGAAACCGTGTGCGTACAAGCAGTAGGAGCAGACTTGTTCTGTGACTGCGTACCTTTTGTATAATGGGTCAGCGACTTAATTTATGTAGCGAGCTTAACCGAATAGGGGAGGCGAAGGGAAACCGAGTCTTAATAGGGCGACTAGTTGCATGGATTAGACCCGAAACCTGGCGATCTATCCATGGTCAGGCTGAAGGTTGGGTAACACTAACTGGAGGGCCGAACCCACGTATGTTGAAAAATGCGGGGATGAACTGTGGATCGGAGTGAAAGGCTAATCAAGCCAGGAGATAGCTGGTTCTCCTCGAAAGCTATTTAGGTAGCGCCTCATGTATCACTCTTGGGGGTAGAGCACTGTTTGGGCTAGGGGGTCATCCCGACTTACCAACCCCATGCAAACTCCGAATACCGAGAAGTGCAATCATGGGAGACACACGGCGGGTGATAACGTCCGTCGTGGAAAGGGAAACAACCCAGACCATCAGCTAAGGTCCCAAAATTATGGCTCAGTGGAAAACGAGGTGGGAAGGCACAGACAGCTAGGAGGTTGGCTTAGAAGCAGCCACCCTTTAAAGAAAGCGTAATAGCTCACTAGTCGAGTCGGCCTGCGCGGAAGATGTACCGGGGCTTAAGCCATATACCGAAGCTATGGATGCCGTACTTTGTACGGCATGGTAGAGGAGCGTTGTGTAAGTCTGTGAAGGTGAGTTGAGAAGCTTGCTGGAGATATCACAAGTGCGAATGCTGACATGAGTAACGATAAAGGGGGTGAGAGGCCCCCTCGCCGAAAATCCAAGGTTTCCTGCTCAACGCTAATCGGAGCAGGGTGAGTCGGTCCCTAAGGCGAGGCAGAAATGCGTAGTCGATGGAAAACAGGTTAATATTCCTGTACCGGTTGTTACTGCGATGGGATGACGGAGAAGGTTAGGTTAGCCAACTGTTGGATATGTTGGTTTAAGTGTGTAGGCGTGCTTTATAGGAAAATCCGTAGAGCTAAGCTGAGGCATGATGACGAGTCTCAATGGAGACGAAGTAACTGATACCAGGCTTCCAGGAAAAGTCTCTAAGCTTCAGGTAACAAACGACCGTACCCCAAACCGACACAGGTGGATGGGATGAGAATTCTAAGGCGCTTGAGAGAACTCGGGTGAAGGAACTAGGCAAAATAGCACCGTAACTTCGGGAGAAGGTGTGCCCTTGTTAGGTGAAGCGACTTGCTCGTGGAGCTGAAGAGGGTTGCAGTGAACTGGTGGCTGCGACTGTTTATTAAAAACACAGCACTCTGCAAACACGAAAGTGGACGTATAGGGTGTGACGCCTGCCCGGTGCCGGAAGGTTAATTGATGGGGTTATTCTTCGGAAGAAGCTCTTGATCGAAGCCCCGGTAAACGGCGGCCGTAACTATAACGGTCCTAAGGTAGCGAAATTCCTTGTCGGGTAAGTTCCGACCTGCACGAATGGCGTAACGATGGCCACACTGTCTCCACCCGAGACTCAGTGAAATTGAAATTGCGGTTAAGATGCCGTATACCCGCGGCTAGACGGAAAGACCCCGTGAACCTTTACTACAGCTTTGCACTGAACTTTGAACCTACTTGTGTAGGATAGCTGGGAGACATTGAAGCGAGGACGCCAGTTCTTGTGGAGTCAACCTTGAAATACCAGCCTGGTATGTTTGGAGTTCTAACCTCGGTCCCTTATCGGGACTAGGGACAGTGTATGGTGGGTAGTTTGACTGGGGCGGTCTCCTCCCAAAGAGTAACGGAGGAGCACGAAGGTACACTAAGTATGGTCGGACATCATACGGTTAGTGCAATGGCAAAAGTGTGCTTGACTGCGAGACAGACACGTCGAGCAGGTACGAAAGTAGGTCATAGTGATCCGGTGGTTCTGAATGGAAGGGCCATCGCTCAACGGATAAAAGGTACTCCGGGGATAACAGGCTGATACCGCCCAAGAGTTCACATCGACGGCGGTGTTTGGCACCTCGATGTCGGCTCATCACATCCTGGGGCTGTAGCCGGTCCCAAGGGTATGGCTGTTCGCCATTTAAAGTGGTACGCGAGCTGGGTTTAGAACGTCGTGAGACAGTTCGGTCCCTATCTGCCGTGGGCGTTGGAAATTTGAGAGGAGCTGCTCCTAGTACGAGAGGACCGGAGTGGACGTACCCCTGGTGTTCGGGTTGTCATGCCAATGGCATTGCCCGGTAGCTATGTACGGACGGGATAACCGCTGAAAGCATCTAAGCGGGAAGCCCCCCTCAAGATTAGATTTCCCCGAGCTTTAAGCTCCTGAAGGGCCGTAGAAGACCACTACGTTGATAGGTTGGGTGTGGAAGTGCAGTAATGTATGAAGCTAACCAATACTAATTGCCCGTGAGGCTTGACCATATAACCCCAAGTAAGTTGGGTGCGCATAAGCGAGAAAACCTTTACTTCCCGAATTAGCTTGCCTGTAAAGTAAGCACCAAGTTATGCCTGGCGGCCATAGCGAGTTGGCACCACCTGTTCCCATCCCGAACACAGAAGTGAAACAGCTCAGCGCCGATGATAGTGTGGGAGTTCCCATGTGAAAGTAGGTCACTGCCAGGCTTTAATACAAAAAAAGAGCCCATCCAATCGGATGGGCTCTTTTTTTGGCTTGAAGGTTTGCATTATCCTGCCTGAGCATGTGACTCCCCATGTGACATTATCGCCGGGACAAGCCAGGTTCCAGACATGGCTTTGCATACACTCCATCCATGGAGATAAGCGATAATGGACGCCGCCAGGCGTCCGAAGGGCTGAGTCCATGGCTGGGCTCAGTCAAAGTAGGTCAAAGCACAAAACTACTTCTTCAGGTGGCCTTTTTTATTATCTGTAGTTGAGACAATGTGACCTACTTGAACGGAGTAGTCAGTTTTTGCTCCTGCAAAACCGACAGATATTACTTCCCTGTAAATAACAAAAACGCCAGGACAGGAAATGCTCCCAGCATTGCTTCTGCATACACTCCATCCAGGGAGATAAGCGTTTTTGCATGAGCGAAGCGAGCCCGAAGGGGGCAGCCACAGGGCGGTGGTTGATAAAGTAGGTCACCGATAACTGCTCCTGCGTTATCGGCATACATCACATCCCTGTGAATAACTGCCAGGCTTTAATACAAAAAATACCCGGTTCTCCTCATAGAGGCCCGGGTATTTTTTTGTCTAGCCAGATTGTAATCATTGCACATGAGTCTGAGCACAAAGCAGGTGACATAATCGCCAGCAGCGACAAAGGATGCCGATAGGTGCTCGAAGAGCGAGATGCAGGGATGCACTTCATCAGAGTAGGTCGACATAACCACCAAGCTTCTCGGTTGGTATAAGTCATTCATGGACACGCAGATGTATGAAAGTGGGGCCCCCTAAATTAGGTCACTGTTGATTGTATCCTGACAAGATGAAAGGCAGTTATTTTAGGCGAGCCCTTTTATATTCAAAAGAATGTATCGTGACTTCAAATAGTTAAATAGAAATCGCTTCAATATTAGATCTAATCATTAGTAATAATGGTTCAACCATATTTAAATTAATATTTTTTATCTTTATTGTGTCCTGGAGCGTTTTCGCTGTTTCCCGGACCGGCTGGGTCATGGCCTGGTGGCATGTGTCCATGCTTATAGTGCCCACATCCCGACAACATACCAAAAATTAAAATGAGTCCTGCTGATAGCCATTTATGAAAATTCAAAATGGAATTCCTTAAAGTAAATTATTAAATACAAATATGCACTACGCTAACTTGGAGTAGGTACATCGCTTTCACTCACCTCTTCTGAGGTCAGTTTTTCTCTTGCAAATCTTTTATCATCGTTATCAGCCTTAACTTCGGGCTGTGATTTGATGGTATCAGAATGAACAAAGTTTAATTGTGTAAACAAAGCAAAATGATCAGAGCCAAAATGGGATAAACGACGGATATCATAAAGCGTAAAATGCGCACTATGAAATAAATGATCTAACGGCCAACGCATAAACCAATAATCAGCATGAAAGGTATTAAACATACCTCTACCAATGCGTGGATCTAATAATTTACTGATTTTGCGGAATAACCTGGTTGTGTTGGACCAGGCGACGTCATTGAGATCACCGGTAACGATTATTGGTAATTCAGCGTCTGCTAAGCTTTTGGCAACCATAATTAGCTCGGCATCACGCTTAGAAGACTCTTCATTTTCTGTCGGACTGGGTGGAGCCGGATGCAGAAAATGTACACGAATATTTTGGCCTGATGGCAAGGTTAACAATGTGTGCATTGATGGAATATCATCTTGCACCAGAAACTCAGTTGTCGACTCCGATAACAGGTATCTAGAATAGACATGCATACCATACAAGTTTTCCTGAGGACAGCTCATTCGATAAGGATAATCATCTTCAATTGGTTTGAGTTGGGTTTCCCACCATTGGTCTGTTTCTAGGGTAACTAAAATATCTGGATTATTATTCTGTATTAATTCAATCAGCTTCTCCGCTTTTCTGTTAGTCATCAGAACATTTGCAGTCATGATTTTTATACTGTTTTCAGAGTCCAGAGTAGAAGCCTCACATACTTCTTGTGAATAAAACTTAGTGTAAGGCAGTATCCACCATAACTGAAAAGCAATAACAAATAATGTGGGTAAGAGCAGTAACCAGAAACATAGATTTGCATAATCCATGAAGAGGATTTCGCCAATCAACAATAGAATCGCGGATACAAAATATTGCATTCGCGGAAAATCATGTACACGAACCCACCATATTTCTTTACTTGATAAACTAAGTAAAGAAACACAAAGCAACAAAATAACCAGAGGGGCAAATAAATATATCGGGTTCAAAAGGATTTTAGAATCAGTATAGAAAGAAATGAGACGTTAACATAAAAGTGCTTTTGCAGCAGTCACAATATTTTCACTTGTATTGAAGATATTGCACTGCGTTACCATCAATAACCGTATTTCATTCTATATGGTTAAAGAGTAAAGACATGAAGTTTTCAGACATTTTTTTTGAGAAATGCCCAGCTTATTGACTAAAACGTTGGCAGATAAAAATTGATCGTATTACCAATAGCTGATACTGATGGTTAGTCCTCAACTTTCTGATAAGAATTAAAGTGGTGGCAGGCGCATATCCATAATACGACGCTTTATCCCCTCATTTTTAATCCCTTATACAAAACGTAAAACATCATCTACATGAGCATGCTAAAGGGAAAGAAGCCCATAATGTAGGCGGTTTGAAACGCCACCTAGCCACCTACCATCAGTAATACTGCAATAACAAGAACAAGACCTTTGGATAAAGCCCAGAATATGCGTAGTCGTACGGGGAGATAATCACCGTAAATGATGATATCAATAACTAATGAGCCGGAATCCTATGAAGTTACAAAAAATGTCACGACAAACATTGTGGCTATCCCAGATACCAGTGTACTGAAAGGCAATTTATTAAATTGCTGTTAATCTTTTGTTGAGGCCAAGCATACTGTAATTAGCTAAATGATCGTCTATCATAGCCAAAGGCCTCAACAAAATAGTGACGGTTTATCGCCCACCCTGCGGGTATAGGCTCAGGTTTTTCTACTGAGCGGCGACCTGATTTACTTGACCTATACTTATAGTTTACATATCGCTGTGGTTAATCGACCATTATCACTGTTTATTAGAGATTTTCATGGAAGCAGAACTTCGAGAAATACGCGACCACCTGAGTTTACATCCCCCATTTGATAAATTGCTGGATGACTTGTTAGATGATGTTGTGGGCAATATTGAGATTACCTATTTTAAGGCAGGCTCGATGATCCTCAACAGGGGGCAGTCTATCGATGCACTCTCATATATTCGCAGCGGCGCTGTCGAGACCTATCACTATAATGGTGAGCTCTATAACCGTTTGGAAGAAGGGGATATTTTTGGTCAATTTGGTCTTTTGCGACAAGGTAAGGTCCGCTTTCCAGTAAAGGCCATAGAGGATACCTTGCTTTATCAAATCCCCAAGACTATTTTTGATCGCCTATGTGACAATGATAGCTTTGCTGATTTCGTTGAGCTCTCTGGTTCACGCTTAAAAAGCACGATAGACGAGAGCCTGCGTGAAAATGACATGATGACGACGCGGGTACGAAAGTTGATCAGTCGTTTGCCCCTGATGGTGGAAATCACAGTGTCGATTCAGGAGGCTGCTCGCCTGATGACAGAAAATGTGGTTTCTTCAGTACTTTTAATTGAGCCCGCAGATGAGGAAGATAGTGATGGTGTCTTTAGAGGTGATGATGGTGGACTCTGGCGGCTGAAAGGCATGGTTACCGATGAAGATTTAAGGTCTCAGGTTGTTGCTGCCGGAGTTCAAACGGATAGGCCAGTAGGTCAACTTAGTGATGGCCGCTTAATTACTATTCAGTCTGATGAATCGGTCAACGAAGCCATGTTGATGATGTTGCGTAATCATATTCAGCGGTTACCAGTGCTGCATCGACGTCGCCCGGTTGGTGTTTTGCATCTGTCTGATATCGTTCGTTACGAAACCAATAGTAGCCTGTATTTGGCCAGTAATATTTTTAGCCGGAACTCTGTGCGTGATTTGTCACGGTTGATTCCAGAAATACGCGCCGCTTTCATACGCCTGGTAGATGATGGATCTAACGCAAAGATGATTGGCGACGCAATGTCCAGTATCGGCCGTAGCCTGATGCGGCGTTTGATCGAGCTGGCTGAAGATGAGTTAGGACCAGCGCCTATACCTTATTGCTTTATGGTGCATGGTTCTCTGGCTCGCCACGAGCAATCAGTAATAACGGATCAGGATAATGCGCTTGTATTGCATGATAGTTTCGATCCGGAGCATCACGATGAATACTTTAAAATGTTGGCGAAAAAAGTCAGCGATGGTTTGGATGCCTGTGGCTACGAATACTGTAAAGGCGGGATTATGGCCACCAATGAGCAATGGCGGCAACCCCTCGCGCAATGGCGACGCTATTTCGATGAGTGGATTGCCGATCCCGATCCTCAACGGCTTTTACACAGCTGTATTTTTTTCGACCTGGATGCTGTGTATGGTGAAGAATATTTAGTGGAAAACCTGCAAGATATGATTGCAACCAAAGCGCGTTATAATCCACGTTTTTTGGGTGCAATGGCACGTAATGCCTCGAATCGAAGACCACCTTTGGGTTTCTTTCGTACCTTTGTAATGGAAACCGATGGTCGTCAGCACAAGGTAATTAATATCAAGGGTCGAGGTTTGGCTCCTATAACGGATGTGATTCGTGTGCATGCGTTAGCGGTTGGCTCGAAAGCTCAGAACAGCGCTGAACGTTTGCGGGATATTGAGCAGGCAAACATTTTACCTGCTGGCCAGGTCGATAAACTACAGTATGCGCTGGAGTTTATTGCTTTAGTGCGCATGCGTCATCAAGCGTTTGAACTACGAAATGATCAGGCGATAGACAACGCTATTGAACCAGAAAATATTGACACAGCAGAGCGTCACAATTTGAAAGAGGCTTTCCAGGTGGTCAATAATGCACAGAATTTTCTTCCTTATCGTTACCCATACTCGGCATAGTGAATGTTTAAAAAACGATCGCAACAGAGTGTGATTGATGAGTGGCAGCGTTATCAAGCGCAGCAGGCGATAGCCTGTGCGAATCCTATACTACAACGCTTTTATCAAATGCCGTTGACGGATCCCGAGGTGCCGCTGTCAGAAGTGTCGTTTATGGCTCTGGATTTTGAAACAACTGGATTAGACCCACGATACAACGAAATAGTCAGCTTTGGTCTAGTGCCTTTTACCTTGCGAAGTATTCGACCATCAGATGGTTATTATCAGGTGGTGAAGCCGAAGTGTAACCTGTCTGAAGAGTCTATTGCCTTTCATCGTATTACTCACTCTCAGGTGGCCACTGCACCGCCGTTAGAACAGGTGTTAGATGAGCTACTGGAAAGATTGAGTGGTTGTATAGTGGTTGTTCATTACCAACACATAGAGCGACCTTTTCTGGACTTGGCCTGCCATAAATTATGGGGAGAACATTGTTTATTCCCATTAATTGATACCATGGCAATCGAAGCGCGTTGGGAGCGCAGAGGTTGGAAAAACCAGTTGAAAGAAAGGTTGGGTATACAGCCTGTGTCAATTCGACTCGATGATAGCCGTCAGCGGTATGGTTTGCCAACATATTCAGCTCACCATGCCAAGGTAGATGCCATGGCCACGGCTGAGCTGTTTTTAGCTCAGGTGGCCAGGCATTACTCTCCCACAACGGCCATTGGTCAATTGTGGGAGTGAATTGTTCAGGCTACCTGGGCTCGGTCATTAAACCGCGAACAATGGCATAACAACCTACCAGTAAGACGATTGTGAAAGGAAGGCCTGCAGAGATGGATGCCGCTTGCAGTGCAGCGAGTCCACCACCCAGCAACAAGGCGACAGCAATAGCGCCTTCGATAACGCCCCAGAATACGCGCTGCGGTTTAGGTGCGTCGATTTTGCCACCGGCGGTAATGGTATCGATAACCAAAGAGCCAGAGTCTGAAGATGTGATAAAGAACACAATGACCAAGATTATGCCGATAAACGACGTGATTTCAGTGAGAGGAAGCTGTTCCAGCATCACAAAAAGTTTTAGCGGCAGATCTGCTGAAACAACACCGTCAAAGCCAGATTGCAGTTGCGTGATCGCATTTGTGCCGAATGCGGTCATCCAGAAAACCGAGACAAGAGATGGAATCAACATTACAGAGATTAAAAAATCACGCACTGTACGACCACGGCTCACTCTGGCAATAAACATGCCCACAAAAGGGGACCAGCTGATCCACCATGCCCAGTAAAATGTCGTCCAACCTTGGCTAAAGTTAGCATCTTCGCGACCAAAGGGATTCGACAATGCAGGAAGTTCAGTTAAATAGCTGCTTAAGTTAGAAAAAAAGTTTGAAAATATAAGTAAGGTGGGACCAACAAAAACCACAAACATGAGCAGTACAAATGCCAGTACCATGTTAATTTCTGATAGCCGTTTTACACCTTTGTCGACACCAGCCAAAATTGAGACAATGGCGATTGCGGTGATGGCTGCGATTAGTAGAACCAGTACTACGTTTCCATCGCCTACGCCAAACAGATGATCTAACCCTGAGGCCGCTTGTTGCGCACCAAGCCCCAATGAGGTTGCCAGACCGAAGAGTGTGGCAAATACCGCCAAAATATCGATAAGGTGACCAGGCCAGCCCCAAATTCTCTCTCCTAATATAGGGTAGAAGATAGAACGGACCGTGAGTGGTAAGCCTTTATTGAATGAAAAAATCGCCAGTGACAGCGCCACAATGGCATAAATAGCCCAAGGGTGCAGACCCCAGTGAAAAATAGTAGCGGCCATGCCCAGTTTTCTTGCAGCCTCAGGGTCGCCGGCTGCGCCACCGAGTGGTGCCCAATCGGTTCTCAGACCATCAGTGCCCACGCTGGTTCCACCAAAAGCGCTGTTATAGTGAGACAGCGGCTCCGATACACCGTAGAAAACTAGTCCAATACCCATGCCAGCTGCAAACAGCATAGAAAACCAAGAAAGCCGAGAAAAGTCTGGCTTGGCTTCAACCCCGCCGATGCGAATACGACCCAATGGTGAAATAATCAAGCCCAGGCATAAGACAACGAATATGTTGGCAGACAACAGGAAAAACCATGTCATGTGCGTATTGATCCAGTTTTTACTAGCCTCAAAGATCGTAGTGGATTGTTCGGGTAAGGCTAGCGACAGGAAGACAAAAGCCAACACAACAATTGCCGAGAAGATAAAAACGACACCATGAAGATCAACAGTGATTCCGAAATGTTTGGCTCGGTAGTTATCTTGTCCAATCTGATAATCGGTATCGATCAAATTGGTAGCGCCATTGGGTGCGCGTACACCTGCTGATTCAGGTTCAGCGGAGTTATCGGATTGACTACTCACGTTGCTATCCTTTTATTTAAGAGTTTTTGTATAAGTGTAAGCACACTACAAGAATTCAGCACCGCCTGTTGGCGATCCTCATTAAGAAATTGGGGTTTAGAAGTAATAGCCAAAATTGATCAGGAAGCGGGTCTGCCACTCGTCGTCGGTGTTGGCACCGAGGCGATCGCCGAAGGCTGCATCACCACCGACAAACTCGTTGCCGTTGGAAAAGCCAACTTCGTTGTAGATATACCAACCACCGCGAGCCAGAGCCACACCGGCAACGATCATTTCACTGTCGTTGAATCCGCTCTGATCTTTCACGATAGAACTGTATTCCAGATAAGGCAGAACGTAGTCCAGCCAAGAAATGTTATTGGTAGGTTGGTAATAGCTTAAAGAAACAGCAGGTATCCACCCTTTGGCAGCCGCTGTACTTGGGAAGTCATAGGCACCAAATTGCACCAGATCATCTGTACCCAGTGCCTGGTCAACGTCGACATCGAATTCGTAGCGTGTCAGTTGTGTAGCCAACTTAAGGTTGCCCCATTGATTGACCATATGTACCGAGGCGGCGTAGTGGTTACCGTCGGATTGTACCCCGCGGCTCTTGAGTTCACCTGCTTGAAGCGAGAAACCTAGGTCGGTTGAGCTGTCATCACTGCTGTTAAACGAATAGATCCCCCGAACATTGATTTGATTGCGTTCTTCATAACCATTACCGGATTCATCGACGACATCATATGAATAGCGGGCGCTATCACGACTGGCACCGGCATAATGGCCTTCGTCACTGGAGTAATAGGCCACATCCCACGCCCACTTACCGTGTTGCGTACTGTATTTAATCCCTAGGTCCATATCATCCGACAGGCCAAGGTAGTAGTGTTGGTCAAATAACCAAGCCTGTGAGATACCATATGCACCGGGACCGAAGGGCACACGATTAACGCCCAGTTGAATCTGACTATGGTCGTCCGGGCTGTAACCCACCCAACCAGTATGCAAGAAATTATAGCCATCATACCAACGATACTCGATTTTAGCCGAGTAAGGTCCGTTGTTATAATCTAAATTTGCACGCAGCGTATCTAGGCCAACATTACCTTCATCTTCCCAGGCTCGACCAGGAGCACCGCTATCATTGGCGGTGTAATCACCTACTGTGTACAAGGCACGAATAGCACCGCCCACTGTCCAATTGCCTATCTTAATGGGCGCATCAGCATCGGTGAGCTTGGCATTAGTTTCCGCCAAATTTTTATTTTCGGTTTGAATGCTTTCAAGTTCAGCATTGACCGAGTTTAATTCGGCTTCTAGCTGTTGAATACGCTCTTTGAGTTCTGCCTCGCTAGCAGCAAAAGCGGCTCCAGAAGTGAAAAGAAGAAAACTCAAAAAGGGGATATGAGCCCATTTTTTTAGTGATGAGATTGAATTTAATTCTTCCCGAACAGGGGGACGGCAGGTAAGTAAGGTCATCTATCGAATTCTTATCTATTGTGGCTAATGATGGATTGCACGCTTGCTTTAAACAGCTGTGAATTCACATCAACTCTACAGTAGCGACCTTGAACTGTGCAAACTGTTGCAGATTTATAAGATCACAATCCTCGTGTCATCATCCCTGTCAAAAAAGAGTCGCTTTACCCTCTTGTCGTCGTCATCACTTGATGTACGGTTTGAAACAAGAGCCTTCGCAGGACAAGACCTGAGGCAGCCTGTTGTATTTCTTGCTAGAGTCAGCGGCCAGAATTTGCCCCATTTAAAATTGGAGCATCGGACTTTTTGAACATGATCAATTTCTAAACAGATAATGTCTTATTGGACAAAGTCTCTTTTAAACCTTAGTTTGGTGTCAAAGTGTCAAAGAAAAGCTAAAGATGGTGTAATCCCCCCATTAATAACCGCAATTAAAAGTAGAGGGTTAAGCTGGACTCAGCAACTACCTTGGCGGTACGCGACCAATTGCTGAGTTTGGCCGTTCATTATTGTATGTCCAAAGCCATTGTGTGGCGAGCAGCTGTGCCTGTTCAACAGACTCAAATAAATGTAATTCAAGCCATTCGTGACGTACGGTTCGGTTAAAGCGTTCGACGTAAGCATTCTGTGTTGGCTTACCCGGCTGGATATACATCAGGGTGATCTTCTGGTTATTTGCCCAATCAATCAGCACCTGACTGATGTTTTCCGGACCATTATCACATCGTATTGCAGCAGGCTTACCACGCCACTCCATGACCTGTTCTAATGACCGAATAACTCGCTGGCTCGGCATAGAAAAGTCCACATCAATACACAAGCCTTCGCGGTTATAGTCATCAATGACGTTGAATGTACGAAACTTACGACCGTTATCCAGTGCGTCAGACATAAAATCCATCGACCATACCTGGTTCATGCCAGTCGGAACGCTCAGTGCATCAGGTTTATCCCGTTTAATCCGCCGCCGGGGCTTAATGCGTAAGTTCAGTTCTAACTCACGGTATAAGCGATAAACACGTTTATGGTTCCAGCTAAATTTTTTAACATTACGTAAATGATCGAAACACAAACCAAAGCCCCAGCGTTTATTAGCAGTGGTTAAACGTAATAGCCAATCAGCAATAACGGCATTTTCGTTGGATAGCTTGGCTTGGTGGCGATAACAGGTTTCACTGATCCCGAAGATCTCACAGGCAAGGCGAATACTAAGGCCGAGTTTGGCGACGACCTGCTGCGCCATCTCTTTACGCAGAGATGGCTTTACCACTTTCCCTCAAGTGCCTCCTGGCGGATCTGCGATTTCAAGCATTCCTCAGCATACATTTTCTTCAAACGGCGATTTTCATCTTCAAGCTCTTTGAGGCGCTTTATCATTGCGGTGTCCATGCCGCCATACTTCGCTCGCCATTTGTAAAAGGTGGCACTACTGATGCTGTGCTCTCGACAAAGATCTTGAACACTTATCCCTGCTTCGTTTTGTTTGAGGATCGCCATGATCTGGCTATCTGTAAATTTTGATGTCTTCATGCAGAATCTCCTGCGCTTTAGTTTACGAGAAAATTCTACTTTTGAACTCAATTATTTATTGGGGGGATTACAATGGAATTTAATTTTACTTTGATTCTCAATGACAGAGCAGGAGATAAAGTCATGTATTCAACTATTATGGTTCCGGTAGATCTGGAACATGCCGCCACCATGGAAAAAGCAATCAGAACCGCTGCTGATATTGGTAAGCTATACCACTCTAAAGTCATACTAGTTGGGGTAGTAAGCTCCGCCCCGAGCAGCGTTGCTCACAATCCGGAGGAGTTCGCACAGAAACTGGATCAGTTCACCCAGTCACACACTGAACAATGTGGTTATCCGATGGAGTCAAAAGCCGTGACTTGCAATGATCCAGTGGCAGAACTGGATCGGGCGCTGGAAAAAGTCGGTAATGAAGTCGGTGCTGACCTGGTAGTCATGGCATCACATGTTCCGGGTTTCATGAATCATCTGTTCCATGCCAATGCCAGCCATCTGGCAGAGCATGAGCATATTTCGGTATTCATCGTTCGCTGAATAATGGGTGTCTGCCACCTTAATATATCCTCCATCTTCACCAGCACGCGAGGCAGCACCAGAGTCATTTCTGGGATAATCACTGATAACGTAATTAGCACGCATAGCACCACCAATTTTCATTGACCACTGAAACTTCTGCTTGTTCTGCACTTTGTTCGGCCTTTTGACAGCTCTAAGCTGCTTTGAATTGCTGCTGAAGCGCTTCTACTTGCTTTGTAATGCCGAGAGAGGTTTCAGCTCTGGTTTGTATTCAGCGGCAGGAACAGTATAAAGCTAGCGAAAGAAGATGCTTTTTTTGCAGGCATATTAATTCCTTATTCCCTCGGTAATGACAATTAATGAATTTGTGCGAGGCATAAGAACTAACAGAGCAGTTAATTAGAAGATTTTCAAAGTCTGGTGCAAGCTTTTGTTGTTAAAAAGGAAGATGCTTTTGCTGCAGCAAGCAGTTCGTGCGAGCAAGATAACGACGCTTTGATAAGGCGTTTATTAGGACGCAGAGATGTTGCCGTTTGGTTAATCTTGGTCGGCTAAGCAGTTCATTGTCTGGCTGCTGAATTAACAATGATAGAACTTCTATGCCACCCAATGTCATGGCACGAATCTCCCAGCCGAGGCGGCCGGTTAATGTCATACCAAGCTGATACCCTTCTTGCATCAATTGCATCGTATATTGATAAAGAGGGCGCAGAACTACAGACAATTTTCTTGTATCTCCGGCAAGCAGTTGTGAATCATCAATGCCTGCGGCTTCAAGACGATCTTGCGGTAAATAGATACGATTTTTCTCCAGATAATCCTGCTCGATATCCTGGAAAAAATTGATCAACTGTAACGCTGTGCAGATGCAATCTGATTGATGCAACTGTGAGTCGGTAAGACTGTTATTGAGATGTAATACCAAACGGCCTACCGGATTAGCTGAATAACGACAATATTCAAGCACCTCTGCCAAATTCGCATATCGTTTCACGCTGACATCCTGTCGAAAAGCTTTCAGCAGATCTGCAAATAGTAAAACAGGCAAGTCATGCTGCTGAATGCTATCAGCCAGCGCTATCCAAAGCGGGGCAACAGTGGTCAGATTTTGGTTTGCTATTGCTTGAAGTTCTCGATGGAATTCATCCAGCTGTTGCAGTCTTGTCGTTGCCGTCGCATCCCCTTCGTCAGCAATATCATCGGCTTGTCTTGCAAAGGTATAGATTGCCGCTACCGGCAATCGCAGTTTTTTTGGCAATAGAAGTGAGGCAACAGGGAAATTTTCGTAGTGACCGCGCGCGAATTGTTGGCAATAGTGGTAGGCGGCTTGAACTTGTCGATCAGTCGGCATCGTTTTTGTCTTGCACCTGGCGTGGCTGCTGCTCGAGAGGAGGTAAGTCAGTGATCTGACTCTTGGTACTGATACCCATCTCGATGAACTTGCGCGCGCCCGGCAATACCTGACGCTCAAGTGAGCCGACAGCACTATTGAAATGATTGACGCTTTGGCCAAGACTGTTACCCAGCTTGCTTAAATGATTACCAAAAGTAGCCAATCGTTTATAAAGTGTTTCGCCAAGTTCGCGAATGATTTCAGCATTTTCTGCCAATGCCTGTTGTTTCCAGCCATAGGAAACGGCTCGTAATAAGGCAATGAAGTTGGTGGGGGTGGCCAGAATAATATTCTGACTCATACTGTCTTCCAATAGGGCAGGATCCACTTCCAATGCTGCCGAGAGGAATTGTTCGCCAGGAATAAATAACACGACAAATTCGGGAGACTGAGAATATTCCGCCCAGTAATTTTTGCGGGACAGTTCTTTAATCCTGCCGCGAATGATTTGAGCGTGACGCTTTAATTCCAGTTTACGGGTCATATCATCTTTGGCCTGGATAGCCGATAAATAAGCATCCAGCGGTGTTTTAGCATCGACAATGATTTCGCGTTTTTCCGGTAGGCGAACAATCATATCGGGCCGGATACTACCTGTTTCAGTGGTAGTATGTGTCTGCTCGTAAAAATCACAATGTGCCACCATTCCACTAAGCTCTGCCAGACGTTTTAGGGTCATTTCTCCCCATTGGCCGCGGACTTCTGGGCGGCGTAGTGCCTGCACCAGATTTTGAGTTTCCTGCTGCAACTGTTGTTGACTCAGGTTCATTTGGGTAATGGTTGTATTCAGGCTGCCGTAAGCCTCTTTGCGATCCTTTTCAATTTCCTGAATTTGCTTGCTGGTCTGCTGCAATGCTTCATTGATTGGTTTAAGCATTTGCTCAATGGCTTTTTCTTTCGACCCCAAATCCGCTTTAGCTTCACTTTGGAAACGTTTCAGATTTTCTTCAGCCAGTCGCAAAAAGCTGGTGTTATTTCGTGTTAACGCTTCATTGGAAAGTTGATTAAAAGTATTGGCTAATTGCTCACGGGTTTGAGATAGAAGCTCGTCCATTTGCCGTTTGTTTTTTTGCTCCAGCTGTAATGTCAGATCCAGCTCAGCATTGTTTTTTTCCAGTGTGCGAATTTTGCCACTGCGAATAAACAGACCGATAACAATGCCCAGCAAAATACCAACCAACAAAACGATCAATAAGTCCTGGTGTTGCAAAAAAAACTCGGGACTTAAATCCATTGTAAAATCTCATGTGGATGATTAATCAGACAGTCTGCCTGCCAGGACTCCGGCTCATCAGTTTCGGAAATATAACCATATAAAGCGACGACGGAACGCATTTGGGCATTATGTGCTGCCTGAATATCACGTTCTGCATCACCAATATAAATACAATCCACAGGCTTGGCATCCAGCAGCTCACAGGCATGTAACATTGGCGCTGGATGCGGCTTGCTATAGGGTGTGGTATCGGCGCTAACAATGCACGCGGCAGAATCGGTTAATTGCAATGCTTCCATGAGTGGCATTGTCAGGAAGGACGGTTTGTTGGTAACCACTCCCCAACGAATCTCATTGGCTGCAAGACCATCAAGTACTTGTTGCATGCCGATAAATAAAGCGGATTCGCGGGCGATATTTTCTGCATAAAGACTTAAAAATCGCTGTTGTAGGGCCGGATAAACAGGATCTTCTTTTTCAATGCCAAATCCCAGTTTTAATAGACCGGCACTACCATGGCTGGCCACAGGACGAATTCGTGCATGATCCAGCGGCTGATGACCTTCTTGTTCTAATAAGGTATTTAATGCATAGCCCAGATCAGGTGCCGTATCGACCAATGTGCCATCCAAATCAAACAGCACGACATTAAAGGGAGAAATAAACATCAGATCCGTCGACAATGTACAAGATAATTAACATCAACATCTCTGCTGAGTTTATAACGACGTGTCAGCGGATTGTAGCTGATACCGGTGATGTCATATACATGCAAACCAGCCTCGCGACAACAACGTGCCAGTTCCGCCGGTCGAATAAAACGTGCGTAATCGTGGGTGCCTTTGGGCAGCATTTTGGCAATATATTCAGCACCGACAATCGCTAATAGATAGGCTTTTGGATTGCGATTCAAGGTGGAGAAAAACACATCACCACCCGGTTTTGCCATTGTCGCACAGGCATTAATAATCGCCTGTGGATCGGGCACATGTTCCAGCATTTCCATACAGGTTACGACATCAAATTCATCCGGATGTTTTTCCGCCATGGCTTCAGCGGTCGTCAGTTCGTATTTGATTTTCAGGCCAGCTTCCAGCGCATGCAGTTTAGCGACATTGAGTGGCATTTCGCCCATATCAATGCCAAAAGTTTCAGCACCGCTTTTGACCAAGGCTTCAGTGAGAATACCACCGCCACAACCTACATCTACTGCCTTGGTATTCTTCAACTGAGCTCTTTCATTAATAAACGCGAGCCGCAGCGGATTAATTTCATGCAGCGGTTTGGATTGTCCTTCCGGATCCCACCAGCTCGATGCCAGTGCATCGAATTTAGCGACTTCTGCTGGATCGACGTTATGTTTTGTCATGAGACAGACCTTATTTTTTTTGCCCATTGTTGGGCCTGGGCAGAGACATGTTGTGCATTTAATGTGGTGAGCTGGCGTTGTTTTAATAATTGTTTTCCAGCTACCCAGACATCAGAAACTTTATCGCGCCCAGTGGCATAAACCAATTGTGACGGTAGATCATAAAAAGGTTGTGTTTCTATGTCGCTGAGATCGATAGCGATAATATCAGCGGCTTTACCTATTTCAAGTGAACCGGTGACGGAATCAATGCCAAGGGATTTAGCAGCATTAATGGTGGCCATCTGTAATGCCTGATATGCAGGCACCACACTGGGATCACCTGCCACACCTTTTGCTAACATCGCGGCCTGACGCATTTCGGCAAACATATCCAGATCGTTATTAGATGCCGCGCCATCAGTACCGATGCTGACATTGACACCACGCTTGATGAGCTCGGCGATTGGAGAAAATCCACTGGCAAGTTTCATATTAGATTCTGGACAATGCACAATGTGAACACCCGCTTCGGCGCACCAGTCCATTTCTTCTTCCGTCAACTGCGTCATATGTACCGCAATCAAACGTGGGGAAAGCAGGCCTAAATCTTTTAACCTTGCCAATGGACGTTTACCATACTGGGCCACACTGTCTGATACCTCAGCAGCGGTCTCATGAATATGCATCTGGATTGGCAAATCCAGTTCTTCGGCATTAATGATAATGGCTTGCAGGGTTTGGTCTGAAACCGTGTAAGGGGCATGTGGTGCATAGTTGGTGGTTATACGCGGATGGTGCCGATACTTATCATGTAGGGCCTGGCCTTTATGTAAGTACTCATTTACATCTTTTGCCCAGTTTGTGGGAAACTCAAGAACAACCATTCCGAGGCTGGCACGGATACCGCTGCTATCAACCACCCGGGCAGTTGCTTCGGGAAAGAAGTACATATCACTGAAACAGGTGGTACCACCACGAATCATTTCGGCGATAGCCA
This sequence comes from Methylophaga sp. F7, assembly GCF_056863975.1. Taxonomy (NCBI): domain Bacteria; kingdom Pseudomonadati; phylum Pseudomonadota; class Gammaproteobacteria; order Thiotrichales; family Piscirickettsiaceae; genus Methylophaga; species Methylophaga sp. F7. The sequence goes on from NZ_CM166511.1 coordinate 649,506, forward strand.
GAGCAGAACCGGATTCTACAAAAGCATCACCAACAAATTGTTGCTCAGCGGGCCAGATATGATTATTTAGCCAGGTCATCAGAGGTAGATCATCAGCTAAACCGCGGAATAATGTCATAGCGGTATGGCCATGATTGTTAATTAATCCCGGCATCACGCAATGTTCAGCCATATCTTGTGTCTGAGTAGCTTGATAAAGCTGTTCCGCCTGATTTTGCGGTAATAGCGCTACAATATTGCCCTCATTGATAACAATAGAATGATTTTCGAGAATGAGTTGTTCTGCCGTCATCGGCAGACACCAGCGGGCATTAATGATCAGATCGACGTTTTTCATAGCGTTCGATTATAACCGCCATCGGCAGGAGAACACAGTGCAAAGCACCAGTGAAATGATTCAACCCATCAAATGGCAAGACCAACAGCTGCATTTGCTGGATCAGCGTTTACTTCCAACACAGCAACTCTGGCTAAAATACGAACATGCAAGTGAGGTGAGTGATGCTATACGTGAAATGGTGGTGAGAGGCGCACCGGCAATTGGCATAACAGCAGCTTATGCCGTGGTTTTAGCTGCCCGGGATGCTTGGAATAAGGCGGGTGTATACTGGAAGCAGGCAATGTATGAGCCTCTGGCCAAACTCGCAGCATCGCGTCCTACAGCGGTAAATCTGTCATGGGCAATCGAACAAATGACAGCGATTTATCTCAACTTGCCCGAAACCTATTCTCCAGAAACTGCCTTATTGGAAGCCGCTCTCCGCATTCATCAGCAGGATATTGCGGCCAACCAAACCATGGGGAAACTGGGAGCGGATTTGATTGCTCCCGACAGTATGGTATTAACCCATTGTAATGCTGGTGCATTGGCGACTGGCGGAGTGGGGACTGCATTAGGTGTAATAAGTCAGGGGTATTCAGATGGCAAAATAAAACACGTCTATGTGGATGAAACTCGTCCTTGGTTGCAAGGTGCGCGCTTAACTGCCTGGGAATTAATGCAGGGCAAAATTCCCGCGACTTTGCAGGCAGATGACACTGCGGCTTCATTAATGGCTTCTGGTAATATCCATTGGGTTATTGTTGGTGCAGATCGAATTGCTGCCAATGGGGATGTGGCGAATAAAATCGGTACATACTCATTAGCCGTATTAGCAAAATACCACCAGGTAAAATTTATGGTAGTCGCACCGTTATCAACTATTGATTGGCAAATTGAAACCGGAAAACAAATCGAAATCGAGCAACGGCCATCAAGGGAAGTGACTCATATTGCCAACCAGCAAATTGCGCCGGATGGGGTGAAGGTGTCGAATCCGGCCTTTGATGTCACACCGGCAGAGCTGATAAACGCTATTGTCACCGAAGCAGGCGTTGTGTTGTCACCCTCAACGACTACAATGAAAAACCTTCATAAGCATAATTAAGGAGCAGGATATGTCACAAACCGCACTTGTCACCGGTAGCAACCGAGGTATCGGGTTTGAGTTATGCCGGCAATTAAAAGAACGTGGCTTTGATGTGATTGCGACCTGTCGCCATCGCTCTCCAGCTTTAGCTGAACTGGATGTAGAGATTATTGAAGATGTAGAAGTCAGCGACCCTATAAGTCTTAAAGCGCTTTCCGAAAAACTTGGCGATCGTAAGATCGACTGGTTGATTAACAATGCCGGTATCGCGGCAGGTCTCGGGCTTAATGATATCGACTCCAATGCCATTGATAGTTTTAAAAGCATGTTTGAAGTCAACAGTCTTGGTCCTTTGTTAACCACTCAGGCGTTAGTTGAGCATATGTCCCAGGGTAGCAAGGTAGGCATAATTACCAGCCGTATGGGATCTATCGCCGATAATGACTCCGGTGGTAGTTATGCGTATCGCATGTCCAAAGCTGCTGTTAATGCTGCAGGCAAATCGTTATCTATTGATTTGAAACCCAAAGGTATTGCGGTGGCTATATTGCATCCGGGCTGGGTCAGAACTGATATGACCGGACATGGTGGTCTGATTGATGCGGATGAATCAGCAAAAGGCTTGCTGGATCGGATGGCAGAGTTGAATATTGATAATAGCGGTACTTTCTGGCATATGAATGGTGAAGTGTTGCCTTGGTAAACTACCCATCGCTTTCACAACAGCAGCAAAAAGCCTTGCCGGACCTGCAAAAGCCGCCAAGTAGAATACCTGCCCAGTTTAGCGATAGTAGTCATCAACTCTGGTTTTGTGAAACCGTCGATGGACCGATGGTTTTGAAGCTGTGTGATCATGCCAATATCGAGCAGTCGGCTTTCTGGCAAAAAATGAATAGCCTGTTTGCCATCAATTTTCCGACATCATTGGGGAATATTGCAGAAGTTTATCAACGTATTTCCACTATTAGTCCTTTGGTCATCCCGTCACTGATTAATTCGATGGCAGCGGAATTCGTGCTGGCTCGTTGGTTACCTGGTGAAGATGTGGATCCATCTTCCGTAACAGCGTTGACGATTAAATCATTGGCTAACCATATCGGTTTGATGCATCAGCAGCAGCATCCACGATGGGGGAGTCTGCAACAGCCAGAATATACAGCAGAAGATTGGCCGCGGCGTCTGAAAATAACCTTGCAGCAACAATCTGATTCAATTGAACAAACTGTTTTACAACAGGCCTTGAAGCAGGCCGAACTACTATGTGAAAACACATTTGTGCCCATCATGCCCGATTTACGGTGGGATCAGTTTTTGATGCAGCAAGATAAGCTTTCTGCACTGGTTGATCTGGATGCGATTGTCTATGGTCCAAGAACGTTAGAATTTGTTTTGCTCGAATATTTGCTGGATCAATCACAGGCAGAACAGTTTGCTGCTGAATATCAGAATTATCAGGTCATCCCAGATCTGACGAATGTTCGGTTGCCTTATCGATTATTACTATTTTTGATGAATGTTTTAGGTGAGACAGATTTGAATTCCTGGCTCAACCATCCCGAACGGTTTAGTTAAGCCGTTCGAGTCTGGTGTTGGGCTGCTAATAACTTACGCCATTTGAAATACCCCGCCATAGCGAGAAACAGATAAATACTGAACATCACGATAGTGGCGTAAAAGCCGGTTAATGCATAAAGCACAATGGCTGAGCTGTTGATAACTTGCCAATATAACCAGTTTTCCAATACTTTACGTGCCATCAATAACGTATTCATCACCGAAAACACCATCACAAATGCATCCAGATAGGGATATTGAGTAGCATGAGCCGATAGGTAATAGCCAAACACTAAACTGAGAAATCCACCAGTGGCAATAAAGATCAGATGATATTGCCATGGCCAGCTGTGAATATTCAGTTCTGCGGTCTGATTTTCATGACGATGCCAGAGAATAAAGCCATAGATCGCCATACCAATGTAATACAGGTTTAGCAGGGCCTGCATTGGCAACTGGTTTTCCCAAAACAGGATGGTGTAAATAATGGTACTGATAAACGCTAATGGCCAGCACCATTGTGATTCTCGGGCAGCAAACAGGATATAGCCAATTCCCAGCAGAGCGGCAAATACTTCCCAGCCACTCATTGACGCCAGCCCAGCTAGCGTAATATTCCACCAGCCTGATTCAGACATTAGTCTTTGACTTGATGACGATCGTTACCGATCAGTTTTAATACAAAAACGCTATGCGGCATCTGGGCAAACACCGCTTCAATTTCACTGTCCATCGCATCCATCACATCACGATACTCGCCAAAAATCTGCGTGCTCAATGTATTACGGTGCACGATCAATTTTGGATTGTTTTCCAACTTGGCAATAAACGCCAGAATTGGTTTAACAAATTGCTCTGTCAGCGGATAAAGGCTGATATCTACAGAAATTCGCATGATAGTTTCCTTAAGAAAGGAGGGGCACTAAAGCACCTCAGTTAAATTAGTAGTCGTAAGATACAGTCATACCGAAAGTACGGGGATCAGCATATTGGGTATAAACTCGATCTTCATAGCCAGCTGATGGATCGATACCAAAGAAAAAGCCGCGAGTGTAATAGTCTTTATCAAACAGATTGCGACCCCACAGGGTAAATGTCCAGTTTTGCTGCTGGTACTGCAAACTTGCATTGGTAATGGCGTAAGAACTGGATTTCGCATTATGGCTGTTGGAGTAATAGAACTCATCCTTGCCCTCAACATTGGCGCGAAGATTCCATTGTGGGGTCAGATAGACTTCACTGCCAATACTAAATGTGTAGGCAGGAGCATGAGCTTGCCTCCTGCCCTGAATATTTAATCCAGACTCATCCAGTTCAGGGTTGTCATATTCGTCAAATGTCGCATGCAACAGACCTACTGCCGCAAAGGTTCTTAAGCGTTCATTGATCAACCAATCAACACTTGCTTCAATCCCCATATTGCGGCCTTTCGCTGCATTATCCTGATAATCAATAAAACGGGTACCACCACTGTCGCGTGGCACACCTACAGAGGTTTTTACCTGGGCATCTTTTCGCAAACCATAAAATGCCGTGATATCGGTCACCAAGCTTCCATTCAGCCATAGTGATTTCATACCGGCTTCAAGGTTCCATAAATATTCATTATTGAATTTGCGTAAGCCTGGCGCCAGATCTGCTTCCGTGTTAACCCCCCCAGCTTTGTAGCCACGGGATAATGATGTGTATAAAAGGTGTTGTGGACGGAACTGATAATTCAAACCGACTTTCCCCCGAATAACACATCGCTGTCATCCAGATCCAATCCTTGCGAATCGTCATAATCAGCGTCCCAATGTTCAGCACGTAAGCCAGTTATCAGGGTCAGTTTTTCCGTTAAAGCGGTATCTAATTGCCCAAAAATGGCACTGTTAGATGTTTCATAAGTGTTATTTAGAGGGTAGACATCAGGTGTATCGTTATCGAAGTATTTGCGCTTGAGATCTTGGCGTTGATCGGCCAGATAAATACCTACTGACCAATCAGTTGTATCAGCAAAAATACGACCCTCTTCATTGGAAAGGGCTCTGAATTCTATAGAGTAGTTTTCCCGTTCGCGTTTGTACTGATCAAAACCACTGTAAGGAAATAAACTGGGATCAAACTGACCTTTATACGACCAGTCATCATCATAGCTATATTCCAAATCAGATTTGGAATAGGTCAAAGTAGATTGTAATTGCACTTTACTGCTTGCTCGCCAGTCGGATTTGAGTGCAAATGCATTGGTATGCTGTTTGTCATTGCCAGGCTCATCTGAAAGACTGTTACGGCTGTTATCAAGCGTGAATGCGTCGTAACCATTGTCGATATTTAAATGCAGCAAATTCAGATCAATGGTCAGGTCATTATTGACCAGCCATTTCAAATGTCCGCGGGCAGTCATTTCATCCTGATTTTGCGTATTGTCACGACCTAGAAAATCATTATCCATGTAGCCATCTGAACGATGGGTATGCACAGCTATTCGCCCCAGTAAAGTGTCTTTAATTAATGGACCGCCTACTGCTACACCGACACTTCGGGTATCGTAATTGCCTACGGTTGACTGAAAATTCATATCCAGATCATTGGTGGCCTGTTTGCTTTGCATATTGATAACACCGGCTAATGCATTGGCTCCATACAACGTACCCTGAGGTCCACGTAATACTTCTACTTTCTCAATATCAAATAGTGTGGCTGCGCCGCCACTGCGACTAAAATCGATACCATCAATATAAAGTCCTACCGATGGGTTTAGGGGAGCAAGAAACTCACTGCGTTCACCAATACCACGGATCTGAAAAAACTGACCACGGGAAGCGCCGCTGGAAAGATTTACATTGGGTGCAAGATTGAGAACATCTTCAATGTGCTGGGCACCACGTGATTCAATGATTTCCTCATCGAATGTTGTCAGACTGACGGGAATATCCTGGGCTTCTGCAGGACGAAAATCTGCACTGACCAGCATGGACGGTAAATCAGTGCTATCGGTCTCGGTTTGTGCAACTGCGCCGGGAGAAAATAATGCGCTGGTGACTGCGATGGAAAGCAGGGTGAGTTTCATGACTATCCTTTTTAAATTCTTAAAAAGAACAGGGGATCACGCCATTTGCATTGATCTAGCAAGAAGGGTTTGCCGCCTGTCCCTACGCCAGTATTATCTGGATCAGGTTCATCGGGTCTTCACCAACTGGTGAATCTCAGGCCTTTCGACCACCCCGAGGCTTGTATTAGCAAGTAGGTGAAATATACAGAAAAAAGTGATGTTTTCCCATCTTTGATTGTTCAGATGATACAAAAAAAGGCGTCCGAAGACGCCTTAAAGTTCAAGTTACTACTGACTTAATTTTCAATTTTGGCTTTTAAAGTGTCTAGGCCTGAACGGAAAATACCTTCAATAGCATTGGTAGCCGTTTCGTCATTTAATTCTTTAGGCTCATGATGTTTGCCGGTATAGCCACGGAAAAATTTGGCCAACCAGGTGACCTTGGTTTGGTCGCCTTCAGCTTCTACAGTTAACCAGGCTTTATACTTACTGACAGGCACTGCAGGGATATCATGCATTTCGCCTTCAATATCAACCTGTCCAACCGAACTCATTTCATCAATCTGATACATAAAGCTCATGGATTCTTCGTCAAACTTTTTCAACGTTTCAGTGATGGTTGAATCATTTTTAAGGGTTAAAACGCGTGTCGCGCCAGGTTCATTCCCACCTTCTGCTTTAGTAGAAATAATGGCTGGGTGCCATTTATGCAGGCTGTCGAAATCTTTAACCATGTTCCACACCGTTTCAGCATCAGCATTAATCAACACCGTTTCTTCAACTTGCAGACGTGAAGCGCCATGAGCAAATACCAGCGCAGGTAACAGGAATAAGCCTGTTACCAGAACTTTCAATACAGCTTTCATCATATTTCCTTCTTATATTTCATTTGTAATGCCAACATTTAGCCCAATTAAACTACCATCACCTTCCGAAATGCTAAAGGGAAAAATTCACAAAGCGATCGCGTTCTGAATAGTTGAGCGTTGCAGATGGGGAGCAAAAAACTCAATAAAAGCATAACTGTAACCGCGAAGATAACTGCCTTTACGAATTCCCATGTGGGTCGTACTTGGTTTAAATAAACCACTGGCATCCAATGCCTGTAAAGGAGCATCTTTTACTGGATCAAATGCCATGCTGGCTATAATGCCAATACCAAGGCCCAATTCAACATAGGTTTTAATTACATCAGCATCAGTGGCGGTAAAAATAACGTTAGGTTTAAGACCACGTTCAATAAAAGACTGATCCTGTTGCGCGCGACCGGTAAAGCCCATTACGTAGGTCAGTATTGGATATTGTGAAATAGCCTCAAGAGTGAGTTTTTTTTCATTCAAAAGCGGATGCCCCGGTGGCGTAATCACGGTACGATTCCATTCGTAGCAGGGCAAAATCGCCAGATTATCAAATTTTGATAATCCCTCGGTTGCTATCGCCAGGTCCACTTTACCGGTGGCCGCCATTTCAGCAACTTCAGGTGGAGTACCTTGCACCATATTTAAGTGCACGTCGGGATATTGTTCTGAAAAGGCCTTGATAGCTTTTGGCAGAGCATAACGTGCCTGAGTGTGTGTGGTGCCGATTGAAAGTGTGCCTTTTTTCTCATGACGACTGTCAGCCGCCTGTTCACGTAAATTGTCTACTTCCTGTAACACCCGCTCAGCCATGGCAATAACGGATTCTCCCAGCGGTGTGATAGCCGATAAACGTTTCCCATGTCGTTCGAAGATTAGCAGCCCCAGCTCATCTTCCAGTAACTGAATCTGGTTACTTACACCTGGCTGAGAAGCATGCAGTGCCTGAGCCGCTGCAGAGATACTGAGGCCACGACGAGCCACTTCGCGAACATATTTCAATTGTTGCAACTTCATCCGCTATATCCGTAATTATTATTAGTAAGAGTAAATATATAAGTTTTTAGTGATAAAAGACCAGTTATGGTGCGTTACGTTTTACATTTCAATGATTGGAACACCTTGCTGAGGAAGCTGGAAAGGCACAGTTGTTTGATACTGTTCGCTTTCAGCCATAGATTCACCTTCCCGGGTTAAAATATTTTGCATCTCAGACTGTGCCAGGTATTCACATTTATCTTGAAAACACACTTTTATGGCCAAAGTGAGTGGATCTGCATTTTCTATAACCTCATTATCAGAGGTTTCCGGCGCTTGAATCGAAGCCGGTGGAAAAATAATCTGTGCAGGCTCAAACACCCGGTTTGAATCGGCAGGATTAATAAAAAAAGATGTTATCAATGCAGAACATGCTGCTGTCATAACTAACAAGATTCTATAAGTTGTCATCTTCAGCCTCTCATCCCAGAGTGGAGTTGGAGTTAGAGCTTCGTCTATACACCGTGAAAGAAATGTGAACAATTAGCAGTGTCAGTCAATTTAGGTTAAGGCTATGTTAAAGATTGGCTCTCAGTTCAAATGGCAAGGATTTCTTTATATTCTCATAAGTTATATAGATAGAAAATAATATTCATTGATTGAATATTGCCAACTGGTAAACTTGCTGCAAACTAAGCAGGGTAAAGGTCAATTTATTAATGGAATGGGGTTATTTGCTGGCAGGCCTGGGCGTAGGCATTATGGTCGGGATGACAGGCGTTGGTGGCGGATCGTTGATGACCCCAATTCTGATTTTTGGGTATGGTATCCAACCTGCAATCGCTGTAGGGACAGATTTATTGTTTGCGGCAGTAACTAAAGCAGGTGGTATCTGGGCTTATTGGCGTCATGGCGTGGTGCATTGGCGTGTGGTCTGGCGGCTTGCTGCAGGGAGTCTACCAGCTACCTTGCTGACTTTATGGTTTCTCAGTGCAACCGGTGTTCATGAAGGTAAGCACAATGATCTGATAACGGTTGCTCTGGGCATCGCTTTGATTTTAACGTCTAGTGCATTACTGCTGAAAAACTGGCTGGCCGGGATAATGAAAGCACGTCAGGGGCATCCTTTAGTGAATTATCTATATCGTTTACGACAGGATGAAGCCTTGAAGGCGCCGGCAACCGTCATTATCGGTGCTTTGTTAGGGGTGATGGTGACATTATCTTCGGTAGGGGCCGGCGCATTGGGAGCGGTTGTTTTATTATTTCTTTATCCGAAGATGCGTGGTGTCGAAATTGTGGCAACCGATATCGCACATGCTGTTCCTTTAACGGCAGTGGCCGGATTAGGCCATTCTGCAGTGGGCACGGTAGATTGGTCATTATTATCTTATTTGCTGATGGGATCGTTACCAGGCATTTATATTGGCTCACATCTGGGGGTGAGAATCTCAGATAAGATTTTACGGCCGTTGCTGGCAATCATTTTATTAATGGTTGGGATCAAATGTTTGCTTTAACAAACTAAACGAATGAAAAAGTAATTCAAAATGACAGAAATTAATGAAAAGCTTCAACTGAAAATTGATGCTGTAAAACAGTTGCTGGAGCAGATTGAGGCTGATTATAGCCCTGCAGTCTTGGCGACCAGTTATGGCGCTGAAGATATGGTGTTAATGGATTTGATTGCCAAATTTGCACCGCAAATCGGCATCTTCACTTTGGATACAGGTCGACTGCCCAAAGAAACCTATGATTTAATGCAGCAGGCTAAAAAGCACTATCAGCTTGAGGTTGAGGTTTATTATCCCGATACCCTGAGTATTGAACAGTTTGTGACACATAATGGACCAAACGCATTTTATGACAGTGTCGACCTGCGAAAACAATGCTGTGGAATACGCAAAGTTGCACCGTTAAATCGTGCTTTGGCTGGTAAAAAGGCCTGGCTGACGGGAATGCGTCGCTCACAGTCGGTTACTCGAAATGAGTTACCGGTATCTGAATGGGATGCAGACCATGAGTTACAGAAATTCAGTCCACTGACGGACTGGTCAAATGGCGAAGTATGGAAATATATCCGCGCTTTTGATGTTCCATTTAATGAATTACATAATCAGGGATATGCCAGTATTGGCTGTGCGCCATGTACCAGAGCGATTACCCCAGGCGAAGATATCCGGGCTGGTCGCTGGTGGTGGGAAAATCCTGAAACCAAAGAATGTGGCTTACACGTAAAGGCTAAGTAACAGAGAAAAATTATGACTGAAAAACAACTGACACACTTAAAACAGCTCGAAGCCGAAAGTATTCATATTATGCGTGAAGTGGCCGCTGAGTTTGAAAATCCGGTCATGCTATATTCAATTGGTAAGGATTCTGCTGTCATGCTGCATCTGGCCATGAAAGCATTTTATCCAGGCAAGCCGCCATTTCCGTTGATGCATATTGATACCACCTGGAAGTTTCAGGAAATGGTCAGGTTCCGTGATCAGCGCGCAAAAGAGCTGGGATTGGACCTTATCGTACATACCAATCAGGAAGGTGTTGAAGCGGGTATCAACCCATTCGACCATCCTCGCTATACAGACATCATGAAAACGGATGCTTTGAAACAGGCGCTGAGTAAACATGGCTTTGATGCGGCTTTTGGTGGTGCTCGACGAGATGAAGAAAAGTCTCGTGCCAAAGAGCGTGTATATTCATTTCGCGATAAAAACCATCGCTGGGATCCTAAAGCACAACGCCCTGAGCTATGGAACATTTACAACAGCAGAGTTAATAAAGGTGAAAGCATTCGTGTTTTCCCGCTGTCGAACTGGACAGAGCTGGATATCTGGCAATACATCTATCTGGAACAGATACCGATTGTACCGCTGTATTACGCCGCCGAGCGTCCAGTGGTCAATTACAATGGCCTGACCATCATGGTCGATGATGACCGTATGCGTATCCCGGAAGGTGAAAAAATCCGGATGGAAAAAGTCCGTTTCCGCACACTGGGCTGTTATCCACTGACCGGTGCGGTGAAATCCGATGCCGATACCTTGCCAGAAATCATTCAGGAAATGCTACTGACAACAACTTCTGAACGTCAAGGACGGGCCATCGATCATGATGAAGCCGGCTCGATGGAGAAAAAGAAACAGGAAGGTTATTTCTGATTTTGTTGGTGAAAGGATTATTAAGTTCCTTTCTAACCAATAAATAGAATTGAATACGATGCTCAAATTGATTGGCATCTTGACCCGTAAAGATAATTAAACCAGGCACTCAACATGACATATGAAACTGATGCGCTGATTGCGACCGATATCGAAGCCTATCTCAAACAACACGAAAACAAGGAACTGCTGCGTTTTTTGACCTGCGGTAATGTGGATGACGGTAAAAGCACGCTGATTGGGCGATTGTTGCACGATTCCAAAATGATTTATGAAGATCAGCTGGAAGCAGTGACACGTGACAGTGTCAAATCCGGAACCACAGGAAATCAGGTTGATCTGGCTTTATTGGTAGATGGTTTACAGGCCGAACGTGAGCAGGGTATTACCATTGACGTAGCGTATCGTTATTTCTCTACGACCAAACGTAAATTTATCATTGCCGATACACCAGGGCATGAACAATATACCCGTAATATGGCCACCGGTGCGTCAACCTGTCAGTTGGCGGTTATTCTGATTGATGCCCGTTATGGTATGCAGACGCAGACCCGCCGCCACAGTTTTATTGCTTCATTGTTGGGTATTAAACATATCATCGTGGCCATTAATAAAATGGATTTGATGGATTTCAGCGAACAGGTGTTTAACGATATTCGCAAAGCGTATAGCGAATTTGCCCGTGAACTGGAAATTGAAGATATTCACTTTGTACCGATGTCTGCCTTGAACGGTGATAATGTAGTAAACAGAAGTGAAAACATGTCTTGGTATCAGGGCAGCACCATGATGGAGCTGCTGGAAAATATCGAGATTGGGAAAGATGCCAATACCGAAGACGCGCGTTTCCCGGTGCAATATGTCAACCGACCGAATCTGAATTTCCGTGGCTACTGTGGCACTTTATCAGCCGGTATCCTTAAGCCGGGAGATGAAATCACAGTATTGCCTTCGGGTAGAGAAAGCAAAGTAAAAGCATTGGTCACTTACGACGGTGAACTGGATCATGCCGTACCGGGTGAATCAATTACCGTTACCCTGCAGGATGAAGTGGATGTCAGTCGTGGCGATATGATTGTGCATCGTGATCATCAGCCACATGTATCCAGTCGTTTTAAAGCCATGGTTGTATGGATGACAGAGCAACCACTGGTGGCTAATAAACAATTTAACATCAAGGTCGGCGTTTCTGACAGTACAGGTGTCATGACACAAATTGATCATCAGATTGATGTAAATACGCTGGCGCATAATGTTGTGACTGAGCTGAAACTCAATGAAATCGGTTTATGTGAATTTTCATTAAATAAACCTGTTGTGTTTGATGCATATAAACGTAATCGTACCACCGGTGCATTTATTATTATTGATCGTCTGACTAATGTTACGATTGGCGCTGGCATGATTACTGAAGCCATTAGCGGCATCACCAATGATACTGCAACTTCAACTGATATCACTGCATTCGAGGTTGAATTGAACGCCTTAATCCGTAAGCACTTCCCGCATTGGGATGCCAAAGATATCAGTGATCTGCTGAAGTAAAATCCAAATAAATCAGGCCGTGCTTGCGGCCTGATTTTATGATCAATTGTTCTGCAACAATTACTAAAACTCCCGCTTTTGAATCATTCAAATCCCGTTAAATTTTTCCGTTACATGGATGCGGTTTGCTTTATGTTATTGAAGCCTTCCTTCATTTTTGCAATCTTGTACAGGATTGTTAAAGTTACTTTGTAAATTTTTTGCGAATAATGTGAACCGGTTTGAGTAGCAGTCAGTGATTTAGGTTACATTCTGCGGAACCGGGATTGGTGAATAATGAAAGAACAAGCAGATTTTCGAAAGATAGGTTGTGGTGAGTGTTTAAACAGTGGTTTATTGGGCTTCGATTTTTCGATGGCATTCCAGCCGATAGTCAATACAACCAGCCAAACGGTTTATGCACAGGAGGCTCTTGTTCGAGGCTTGGAAGGACAGGGGGCCGGTCAGGTTTTTGAGAACGTTAATCAAGATAATCGCTATCGTTTTGACCAGGCCTGTCGGGTCAAAGCCATCAAACTTGCAGCAGAGCTCAATATTCAGAGCAAACTCAGCATCAACTTTATGCCCAATGCGGTTTATAAACCCGAACTGTGTATAAGGACAACGCTGGAAGCAGCTGAAATTTACAATTTTCCCATCGAACAGATTATTTTTGAAGTAACTGAAGGTGAGCAGATAAATGATCACGCTCATCTGCAGGATATTATCCAGTCTTATCAGCAACAGGGCTTTATCACGGCGATAGATGATTTTGGCGCCGGTTATGCAGGTTTGAACCTGCTGGCAGATATGCAGACCGATCTGGTGAAGCTGGATATGGCCCTGGTGCGCAATATTCATAACGATAAAGTCCGGCAGACCATTACTCGCGGTATTATTGCGGTTTGCGATGATTTAGATATTACCGTGATTGCGGAAGGTATCGAATCTGCAGATGAACTGCACGTTTTGCAAGAGATGGGAATTGAACTATTCCAGGGATTTTATTTTGCCAGGCCAAGTTTTGAATCTTTAGCAACAGTATCATCCGATTGGTGGCGCTAGGGCTTGCTGATCTTTCATATCCACCACTGTTGGCGGCTATGAAGGGGTAATAGCCCCTGATAAGGCCTGATGCCAAATCCGTTGTTTTGTTTCATAGTTCATAGCGGCATGGGCAGGACTGGTGGAGGGTAGCCTGTGGAATAACGGTGAAATTCTCGCAGCTTCCAGTTGTTTTGCCACATAGCGTTTGAAGACCTGTTCTGCTTTACCACCATTAAAAAAGATTTGTGTTACTGATGGATGAAGCTGCAGAAAAGCCACAAAATCATTAGCAATCATTGACTGCGTTTCAATATTTTGATCCAGGCTCCCCGGTCGATAACAACTTTTCAACACATCCCACACAGCAATCTGCTGCTGTTTTAATAACTCACAGCGTTGTGAATAGTCTAACTTCTCCGAGTGACCATAAAGCGACGTAATGATTGGCCAGAACGCATTGCGTGGATGGGCGTAATAACGCTGCTGTTTTAATGATTCCAGCCCTGGCATGGAACCGAGAATAAGGATTTTCGGTGTTGTGCCAATAATTGGTGGAAAGCTGGTGGCTAGTTCCAGAATTTGATTGTTTTCCATAGCCTTACTGATAGAGCCTGTCCTGATGTCTTATCCAGCCATGCGGATGACGGTTGGCCGGATCATGATGGGTCCAGTGAATTAAGCCGCCCTTATCATTCCAGATATATTCACCGTAAACACGGACTTCATCACCTTCTCTGATATCGTCAATTCTGGGTGCCAAATCGATATTGTGAACAATTAACAGGGTTTGTCCGCTGGCTAATTCAATAATAAAACGTTGATGTCGACTACCGTCGTTGTCGTCGGAAAGTAGCCGGGTGACTGTACCCGACACCTCAATTTGAACATCACTTTGCCGTTGTTCAATGAGCTGTTCAATATTACTGGCCGTTGCGGGGGGATTATTCTGCGGTGCGGGCTCATAAAAACTGCCCATAAAGATCAGAATGGCAAAGCCAAATATGATCCACACTCGTTGTTGCATACGCTTTGGTTTAGACATTATCGATTTGCTCCGCCAATAGCTCAATCCAATAGTTTACTGGCTGTTGTTTAGCAGAAAGGTGCAATTGACACCCAATATTCGCCGTAACCATTTTATCTGGTTGCGTTGCTTACAGTGCAGTAAGTTTTTTTGCGTAATATGGCACATCTCAAATCTGTGGTGTCGGCAAATCCCCATCAGTCCGACCGGTCTGGAAGCGAAGCTTTTATCGCAGAAGGTATCGGTTTTCAGATATATTCATCCTCCCAAGCTATTGTTATCGTCGATGAATCATGGACTGACTTGGTTAGCTTTAGTGGCTTTTTGGGCGGCAATTAATAACGATATAGCCATTTATAATTTCCTGTTATATGTCGTCATCGTTATAATGTGCGGTCCATTGAAACCGTTTAGAGACCATAAATGTATCAGTACGATAAGTATGATCAAACGATGATAGATCAGCGGGTAGCTCAATTTCGCGATCAGACCCGTCGTTTTCTTGCCGGTGAATTGACTGAAGAGCAATTCCGTCCGTTACGCCTGATGAATGGTTTGTATATTCAAATCCATGCTCCGATGCTGCGAGTCGCTGTTCCTTACGGCATGATGTCATCCCGTCAGGTTCGTAAAATTGCAGAAGTTGCACGCCGTTATGATAAAGGCTTTGTGCATTTCACTACACGACAGAATTTTCAAATGAACTGGCCCAAACTGGAAGATGTGCCAGATATTCTGGCGGAGCTGGCGACGGTCCAGATGCATGCCATTCAAAGCAGTGGTAATTGTATTCGTAATACCACTTCGGATCAGCTCGCCGGGGTGAATGCCAATGAAATAGAAGATCCACGCCCATGGGCTGAGATGATTCGCCAATGGTCTACCTTCCACCCTGAGTTTGCTTATTTACCGCGCAAATTTAAAATTGCTGTTGTAGGCTCAAAAGAAGATCGTGCAGCAACCAAGTTGCATGATATCGGTTTGCATCTGGTAAAAAATCACGAAGGCGACGTTGGCTTCGAAGTCCTTGTAGGCGGTGGTTTAGGTCGTACACCAATCATTGGTGAACAGATTCGTCCTTTCCTGGAAAAACAGGATCTATTGTCATATCTCGAAGCCATAGTGCGTGTTTATAACCGCCTAGGTCGTCGTGATAATAAATATAAAGCCCGTATCAAGATCACGGTTCGGGAACATGGTATTAACCACATCCGCGAATTGGTCGAGGCTGAGTGGGTACATATTCGCGATCAGTTAAAACTGGATACAAAAGAAATTGAACGGGTAAAACAGTATTTTACTGAGCCGGCTTATGAACGGGATGCGGCTGATTCTGATAGCAGTTTTGCTGATTTAGTCGCGCAAGATAAAGAATTTGCCCTTTGGGTTAAACAAAATACTGCCGACCATAAAGTTCCAGGTTACAGTGCGGTCTATGTTTCATTGAAAAAACCGGGCCAGGCTCCAGGTGATATTACTTCCGAACAACTTGAAGTAGTAGCAGATTTAGCGGATGAATTCAGCTTTAGTGAAGTGCGTTCCACTCACACTCAAAACCTGGTGTTTGCCGATGTGAAACAAGCGGATTTGTATGCCTTATGGCTGCGCCTCAATGCAGAGGATTTGGCTACACCAAATATTAATACTCTGACCGATATTATCTGCTGTCCAGGACTGGATTATTGTGGTCTGGCCAATGCGACTTCAATCCCGTTATCCAAAGGGATTGCTCAACGGTTTGATGATTTGGATTATCTGCATGATCTGGGTGATATCAAAATCAAGTTTTCTGGCTGCATGAATGGCTGTGCCCATCAAAGCGTGGGGCATATAGGTATTCTGGGCGTCGATAAGAAAGGCGAAGAGTGGTATCAGTTTACTCTGGGTGGAAGTTCAGAAGCAGATGCGTCACTTGGTGAGCGTCTGGGCCGGGCGATTCCAAAAGCGGATGTGGTCGATACTGTTGCCCATTTATTGGATGCTTATATCGATCTGCGCCATGAAGATGAGAGCTTCCTCGCGACGGTACGACGTGTTGGCGTAGATCCTTTCAAGGAGCGTGTTTATGCAGAAGATCATTAAAGATCGCGAGATCGTTGACGACAATTGGCAGCATCTTGATGATGAAGCTGCATTGGTTGCTGGCAACATTACGGTTTCAATAACCCGTTGGCAGGAACAGCACGAAACGTTGAGCCAGCATGAAGGTGGTCTGGGCATTCGGCTTTCCGGCGACGACCCACTTGAGGAAATTGTGCCGGATTTGGCTCGTTTTCAACTGATTGTACTGTTATTTCCAGCATTTACTGATGGACGTTGCTATTCCTACGCCCGTCTGTTGCGTGACAGGTACCAGTTTAAAGGTGAAATCCGTGCCCAGGGTGATGTGCTATACGACCAGCTGTTTTATATGTCGCAATGCGGTATCAACAGTTTTGAACTGGCCAACCCTGACCATCTGACGCAAGCCCTGGCGGCATTCGATGATTTCAGTGACAGTTATCAGGCAACAGTGCTCAGACCTGTTCCGTTATACCGTCGCCGTTAATTCGTTAATCCTATGGCTGTCTATGCAATTGGTGATGTTCAGGGATGTTTTGATGAGCTGATCAAATTACTTGAGGTTGTGAGATTTGATCCGCAGCAGGATCAAATCTGGTTAGCTGGTGACCTGGTTAATCGTGGTCCAAAATCGTTAGACACCCTCAGGTTTGTGCGACAGTTAGGTGAGCAGTCAGCAAAAGTCGTATTGGGCAACCATGATTTGCATATGCTGGCCCACGCTGCGGGAAATAATGAATTCACTCATCGGCTGGATACCATTGAACCGGTTTTGACCGCTGAAGACAGTGATGAATTGATTAACTGGTTACGCCAACAACCCTTGTTTTATCATGATAGGGAATTACAGTTTTCAATGGTGCATGCTGGCTTACCTCCTGAGTGGAGCATCGATGAGGCATTGGAAAGAGCCGCTGAAGTCGAATCGGTGCTTCAATCAGACGACTGGCGTGAATTTTTTAAACATATGTATGGCAACAAACCCAAGCGCTGGTCTGCTGAGTTAACCGGCTGGGATAGATTACGCTTCATTACCAATTGTTTTACACGTCTGCGATACTGCAATGAAGACGGCAGCCTGGCGCTGAAATTCAAAGGCGCGCCCAAGGATAAACCAGAGGATCAGAAGCCTTGGTTTATGATGCCCAATCGCGCCAGCGTCAATGACAAAATAGTCTTTGGCCATTGGTCACAACTGGGCACCGGTCAGTATGACAATGTGTTTTCATTGGATAGTGGCGCGGTCTGGGGCGAGCAATTAACGGCTGTGCGAATTGATCAAACGCCTTATCAATGGACGGTTGTTGAAGCTGATGCCGATGGATTACCGCATACTGGCAATAAAACGGCTGCTGAAAAACAGCGCTGGCTGTAACTGACTGTTAGGCATTCATTTTTAAACACAGTACAATATCTTTTTTTTCTTTTGGACATTTCTGAAATATGAGCAATATCAAAACCTTTTCAGGTGACTTTTCCGCAAAAGGCATACGAGTAGGTATCGTTGCAGGCCGTTTCAATGATTTTATTGTTGATAATCTGATTGCCGGTGCAGTAGATACATTATTACGTCATGGTGCTGCGGAAAAAGATATTGAAATTGCCCGCGTTCCTGGAGCCGTTGAAATCCCGCTGGCTGTGCAACGTATGGGTAAAACAGGCAAGTATGATGCAATCATTGCATTAGGTGCGGTGATTCGTGGTGGTACTCCGCATTTTGAATATGTCGCTGGGGAATGTTCAAAAGGGCTGGGCCAACTGACGTTGCAATTGGATATTCCAATTGCTTTTGGTGTGTTGACTGTTGATACCATCGAACAGGCGATTGAACGTGCTGGCACTAAAGCCGGTAATAAAGGTGCTGAAGCAGCGATGGGCATGATTGAAATGGTTAACGTGTTGCGCCAAATCGGAGCTGCCAAGTAAATGGCTGGTGGACTGCCCCGGACTCAGGCTCGACGTGCTGCCGTGCAAGCGCTTTATCAATCTTTGGTCAATAATCAGGCTCCTGAAAAAGACACGATGGATTTTGTCATGGCGGAATACGCCAATAAAATCGACAAAAACTATTTTCAACTTCTGGTGGAAGGTGTTACTAAAGAAATCGATACCATTGATGCCGAACTGACCCATGCGGTAGACAGAAGTTTAGCCACTGTTGACCCTGTTGAGATTTCAGTATTACGTCTGGCCGTTTTTGAATATATGCACCGTCCGGATATTCCGTATCGCGTGGTCTTGAATGAAGCCGTTGAACTGGCCAAATCATTTGGGGGTGAACAGGGCCATAAATACGTTAACGGGGTTCTCGATAAAATGGGCGCCCGTTTACGCCAGCCAGAATATCAGGCTGCCAAAGCCGCTCGCGCTCAGAAAAAAGCGAATTGATTAACTGCCCCGAAAAGATAAAATCATCCAGACGGGGCTTTTTTTGAATGAAACCTTCTCCCGAATTTTCACTGATTCAGCAGTATTTCCATGCGTTAACGACTCATCGCGAAGATGTGATTGTGGGGATCGGTGATGATTGTGCCGTTTTAAACAATCCTCAGGATACCTATACGGCAGTTTCAATTGATACCTTGGTACAAGGCATACATTTTTTTGCCGATGTTGATCCGTATCGTCTGGGTATCAAAGCTCTGGCTGTCAATCTCAGTGATCTGGCCGCTATGGGTGCTCAACCTGCCTGGTTCACTCTGGCCTTAACCTTGCCTGAAATCAATGATGACTGGTTAAAACAGTTTTCAGCCGGCTTGGCATATATCGCTAAAAAATATCAAATCCAGCTGGTGGGCGGGGATACCACCCGTGGTCCATTAACCATTACCATTCAGGTGCATGGGCATGTAGCCAAGCAAAATATATTGCAGCGTAGTGCTGCTGAATCAACCGATTTGATTTGTGTAACCGGATGTCTGGGGGATGCCGCCGCAGGGCTGCAGTTTAGATTGGGGCAACTAGAAACAGGATTGTTAACTGATACAGATTTTGAATATCTATTACAACGGTTGGAAATGCCGACACCGCGTAATCAAATAGGTCAGCAACTGGTCGGCAAAGCACATGCGGCGATTGATATTTCAGATGGTTTATTGGCTGATTTGAATCATATACTTAATGCGAGTGGAAAAGGGGCAAAGCTGGATATATCTGCTTTACCATTTTCTGATGCCTTAAAAAAATTGCCCACAGAAATGGCAACGCAACTGGCTTTGACGGGTGGTGATGATTACGAATTATGCTTTACCGCGACGGCGGGCAATGTGGCGAAACTTAAACAACAGTTTCCTGAGATGATTCAAGTGATTGGTGAAATCACTGAAGATGTAGGTATGTTTTATCAGAATGCCCAAGGTGAATGGCAGGCATTCTCAGAAATAAAGGCAGGCTATGACCACTTCGCATAATAAGGTCACTTTTTCACAGTTGCTCAAAAGACCAGCCTGTTTGCTGGCCTATGGCTTTGGTTCGGGATTATCCCCCAAAGCACCGGGCACCATGGGTACATTAGTCGCATTACCCATCTACTGGTTGATACAAGATGTCGGGCTGTTAAGTTATTTACTCATTACGGTAGTTGCTTTTATCGCCGGGATCTGGATTTGTCAGCAAGCAGTAAATTGGCTTGAAAAGGACGATCCTTCTGCTGTGGTATGGGATGAAATTGTTGGTTATCTGGTGACGATGATTGCCGCGCCAGCAGGTTGGCAGTGGATGCTTTTGGGCTTTGTATTGTTCAGATTCTTTGATATCTGGAAGCCATGGCCAATATCATGGGCCGACCGTAAATTACATGGTGGTTTTGGCATTATGCTGGATGATGTAATCGCTGGCGTGTTAGCCGCGTTTATATTACAGCTTAGCTATTATTTGCTCTGAAACTGCCAGATTGCAGTCTCAGAGCTACAATGTATTTAACTTAATTGCATACCAAAGTTCTGTTCAAACCGTTCAGCAAAACTCTGACTAGTAAATTGATGATTCTGCGTGCCATGTTGTTCAATTTTAATGGCGCCCAATAACGAGGCGATACGCCCAGTCATTTCCCAATCCTTGCCATGCAAAATACCGTGTAATAATCCTGCACGATAAGCATCCCCACAACCAGTTGGGTCTACAACTTTTTCAGCTTTAGCACATGGGATATCTATACGTTTACCTTCTGTGTAGATGTGTGAGCCCTGAGCGCCACGGGTAATGATTAATGCTTCAACAAGTTTGGCTATTTCTTCGGGTGGCAGACCAGTTCTATCTTCAAATAACTGGGCTTCATAATCATTCAAAGCAATATACGTTGCCTGTCTGGCAAATTGCAGCAGATCTTCACCATCAAACATCGGTAAACCCTGACCCGGATCAAAAATAAATGGAATGCCGGCATCCGCAAATTGCTGGGCATGTTGAATCATGCCATCACGACCATCTGGAGCGATAATGCCCAGCTTGATATTTTGCGCTTCGGTGATTTTGGTTTCATGAGCCAGGTTCATTGCCCCGGGATGAAAAGCAGTGATCTGATTATCATCAATATCGGTAGTGATATAAGCCTGTGCAGTGAAATGATCGTCTTTAACATGCACATGACGACGGATAATCGAAAATTTATCCATCCAGGCCGCATAGGTAGCGAAGTCGCTGCCCACTGTTCCCATCGGTACTGGCTCATCACCCAACAGTTTCATATTGAAAGCAATATTACCGGCACAACCACCAAATTCACGGCGTAATTCAGGTACAAGAAACGCCACATTCAACATATGCACTTTATCAGGCAGAATGTGATTTTTAAATTGGTCTGGAAAAACCATAATATTGTCGTAGGCAAATGAGCCACAGATAAGTACCGACATGTTGCTATACCTCTTTTGTATGAATCTGTTGTGCATCAGCAGTAACTGACAGATGACCACTGATAAAATCAGTCAGGTGATGGCCAACGATTTGATATCGCCAGCCATTTAATAAAGTAAGATCTTTATCCCCACGTACCAGCTTTTCAATGTCTTTACGGCTGGCCACGGCAATTGGAGTGATCGATTGCTCATCACAGAATTTGCGTAATAATGCCATCAATGCATCAATCAGAGCTTCCTGCTGATTGCTCAGTGGTTCAGGTTTAAGCAATATTGGCCATTGTTCGGGCGGAGTTTGTTTGGCTTTGCTGATAACGTCAATAATAGCTCGACCACTGCGTTCAATATCACGCGCTTCAAGCCCACGGATTTGACTGAGTTTTTCCGGTTTTTCAGGGGCAAATCTTGCCAGATCCAGCATCACTTCATCTTTGAGAATCCAACGCCTTGGGCGATCCCGCTCCATTGCGCGCTGTTCACGCCATGCTGCCAGTTGCTGTAATATGGCCAGTTGAACACCTTTTAATTTACCCGCGCCACGAATTTTGCGCCAGATTGTTTCAGGATCAGCAACGTAATTATCTGCATTGGACAGGGCGGCAAAATCTTCTTTAAGCCATTCCGTACGCTGTTGTTTTTCCAGATCGGCAGACATTTGATGATAAAGCTCGCGCAGATAACGTACATCATCTGCTGCATATTCCAATTGTTCAGGACTTAATGGACGCTGTGTCCAGTCGGCTCTGGAATGGGCTTTATCAAGGCTGACGTCAAGACGTTGTTTAACCAGGTTGCCATAACCAATCTGATCGCCATCCCCCAGGATAGTCGCGGCCAGCTGGGTATCAAACAGATTTGGTGGAAGGGAATTTTTTAACAGATACAGCAGTTCCAGATCCTGCCGGGCTGCATGAAAAACCAGTGTTATATCCGGTTGATAAAGTAAATCCAGCAAAGGAGTGAGATCTTTTATAGCGATGGGATCAACACAGGCAATGGTATCGTCATTGGCAATCTGGATCAGGCACAACTGGGGATAATAGGTTTTTTCGCGAAGGAATTCCGTGTCAATGGCCAGCCATTTGCTGTGCTGAATTTCCGAGCAAAATTGTGTTAACGCAGCATCCGAATCAATGTAAAGAACAGTCATGTTATCCAGCTAAAAAAGCGCTCAGTATAACTGTTTTTAAAGGATATTGCGGGCGTTCGCCTGGGTCAGCACCTTTTCTATGGCTTCAATGATGATTTCGGGTTGTTCATGGGGAATCGCATGACCACTCTGATGGGCAAACATATGTTGGCTGATGGGCGATAAATGCGTGAGATCCTGCTGCAGATTAATCCAGGTTTTTTCGCGTTGCTGCATTACCAGATCCCCATACCATTCAGGTTTACCGCGACTGATGACAATCAGCGGCACGACAGGCATAGCAGAATTCTGTTGAACTTGAACTGCGCTTTGTTCGAGAGCAGAAATTTCTGCTCGGGCAGCATGAAATGCTCGTTCACGTAACATTGGTGGCTTATTGGCATGCGCCATGCTGTCAGTCGATTTGGGCAAAATCATAATCGTACCGCGGCGATTGAAATTATTAGGCAGTTTAATTTTAAACTGGTTGTATTGATCTTCATGCGATGCGTCAACCAATACCATGCCGGCAACCATATCCGGATTGTTAGCGGCAAAGATACGAATATTGTATCCACCAAATGAATGTCCAACCAGAATATATGGAGCAGGTATATCGGCTTCCTCTAATAAGATTTCCAGTTCTTGTGCAATTCTATTGCTGGTTCTGGGCGCAGGACCAAAATCACTCCAGCCATAGCCGGCACGATCAAATATACAAATCCGGGAATTTTGAGAAATTGCCTGCTGAATTGGCAGCCAGTCAGTAGAATCATCGCCAAGCCCTACATCCACCAGAACGGTTGGACTTCCTGAGCCAGTGCAATTGATGTGTAACTGGTAACCTCCCACGTCATAACGTTGGCCCGGGATAGCCGGAAATTCGGCGGCAATTATTGGTGTCGAAACAGACCAGAAAACCAAAAGAGGCCAGACTAACGCTTTCATCAAGTGACTCCGGAGCGATTAACTTACAGTAAAGTTAAGAGCGGTGAGTCGACTTAAAGTTCCAGATCTGCAGCAGCAATTTTCTGCAGAATATCTTGCTGTGTGAAGGGCCAGTTCAATTCACTATCGTCAGAAAATTTAATCACCGGGATGCGGATGCCATATTGCTCTACCAGCTGATCATCATCACCAATTTCGATAATCTGCAATTGAATGTTGTCAGCAGCTGGTAAGTTATGAACTTGCTCCACCGCTAATTCGCATAAATGACAACCAGCGGTAGAAAATAATTGCAGTTGAATCATGTCTCACGCAATCGTGGGATGAGTTCAACAAAATTGCAGGGACGATGCCGAACATCCAGTTGGTATTGTAAAATATCATCCCAAGCGTTTTTACAAGCGCCTGAAGAACCAGGCAGACAAAAAATAAACGTGCCATTTGCCACGCCGGCTATTGCTCTGGATTGCACAGTCGATGTGCGAATAATGTCATAGGAAATCTGCCGGAACAGCTCACCAAAACCGGTGATTTCTTTATCAAATAAAACACTGACAGCTTCCGGTGTGCCATCTCTACCCGTTAGTCCTGTGCCACCAGTGGTGATAATAACGTCCACCTTTTCGTCACATATCCATTGCGAAATAACAGAACGTATCTGATAAATATCATCTGTAACAATCTTTTTGTCAGCCAGCTCATGGCCTGCAGCAAGCAAACGGTCTTTTAAGGTTTTTCCTGATACATCATCGGATTCAGTCCGGGTATCTGAAACCGTTAGGATGGCAATTCTGACAGCAATAAAGTCACGGTCCATGAGCAGTGGTTCTCGTATGTAAAGATTAAAAACAAGTATAGTCACCATATGACGTAGGGTCTAGAATGCAACGCAATAGTGAGGAGTCATAACAATGAAAAAAGTTTTATTAGTCTCAGCAATCTCAACCGCAATCATGATGTCTGGTTGTGCCGCAGATGATCCTAACATGCGAACTAAGCGTGGCGCTGCCATTGGCGCAGCTGCAGGATCAATAATCGGGTACGCGATTGATGATGGAGCTGGTGGTGTTATTGCCGGTGCCGCAGTAGGTACTCTGGCAGGTGCAGGTGTTGGTCGATATATGGATAATCAGCAGCGTGAAATGAATCAGGCGCTGGCCGATGAACAGGCGCGCAATGAATTGCAAATTCAACAATTGCAGGATGAATCCTTAAAAATTGATATTTCTAATGAAGTCTCTTTTGACTTTGACAGCTCAGCCATCAAACCTGCCTTTGAACCGACTCTGAATAAAGTCGCTGATGTGTTGCAGCGTTATCCGAAAACGATAATTCATGTCATTGGACATACCGACAGCAAAGGTTCAGAAAGTTATAATCAGCAACTTTCTGAACGCCGGGCGCAATCGGTAACAAACTACTTTGCGTCACGAGGTGTGCTGAAAGAACGTCTGGTACCAATGGGCCGTGGTGAACTTGAGCCGCGAGCCACAAATGATACCGAAGCCGGGCGACAGTTGAATCGTCGTGTAGAAATTATTGTTAAACCTATTGTTGAGGGACAGGAAGCTGAAGCCTACCAAACGCCGTAAAGGCACATCAGAAAGAAATCAGGCACCATCTCAGGATTTGATTTTTGGTTTACATGCGGTACAGGCGGCTCTTGAGTCGCCTGTTTCACGTGTGGCCGAAATCTGGGTGGCTGACGAACGCCATGATCAACGTGTGGAGACCATTTACAAGCTGGCTGGCGATCAGGGGATTCGTTTACATAAAACCCAACGTCATCAACTGGATGATATGGTGCCGGAAAGTCGTCATCAGGGCTGTGTTGCCCGCTGTCATCCATTAGCTGTGTTGGATGAAACGGATCTAGACACAATACTGGATAATTTACAGCAAACACCGTTTTTGTTGATTCTGGATGGTGTCCAGGATCCTCATAATCTGGGCGCATGTCTGCGTACCGCGGAGGCGGCCGGAGCGCATGCCGTGATTGCACCCAAAGATCGTGCCTCAGGGTTAACGCCGACAGCAATCAAAATTTCCAGTGGTGCTGCTGAGCGCCTGCCGTTTATTCAGGTGACCAATCTTGCGCGGGTATTAAGGGATCTGCAGCAAAGAGGGATCTGGCTGGTCGGCACATCTGGGGAGAGCGAGTTAAGTCTTTACCAAGCCGATCTCAAGGGGCCGTTAGCGATCATCTTGGGAGCTGAAGGGCAGGGTATTCGCAGGTTGACCAGAGATCATTGTGATCAGGTTATGTATATCCCGATGCAGGGAGCCGCCGAGAGTCTCAACGTATCTGTTGCTGCAGGCGTCTGCTTATTTGAAGCGGATCGTCAACGCCGCTTGTGAGCAGGTAGTAAAATAAAGTAAAATGCCAGATTGCCTTTGATAGGTAAAACTCCTTGCTTTCTGAAATTTTTCAGCAAGCTGTATAAACCGTGAGGAGCTCAAATTGAGACATTACGAAATCGTGTTTCTGGTCCACCCTGATCAGAGCGAACAAGTGCCCGGTATGATCGAGCGCTATACCCAAACTTTGACCGCTGCTGGTGGTCAGGTTCACCGTCTGGAAGACTGGGGCCGCCGTCAATTGGCCTATCCAATCAACAAAGTTCACAAAGCACATTATGTGTTGATGAATGTTGAATGTGATGTTGAGCAATTGAACGAAGTCACAACTGCTTTCCGTTTTAATGATGCCGTTATCCGTCACCTTGTTGTCAGCATGGACGAAGCTGTTACAGAAGCTTCTCCTATGATGCGCAAAGACGACGAAAAACCCGCTTCAAAAGCCTAATCAGGAGATATCACGATGGCACGTTTTTTCAGACGTAGAAAATTTTGTCGTTTCACCGCTGAAGGTGTGAAACAAATCGATTATAAAGACGTAAACCTGCTTAAGAATTTCGTTACTGAAACAGGCAAGATCGTTCCAAGTCGTATTACCGGTACTAAAGCTCGTTTCCAGCGTCAGCTGTCAACTTGTGTCAAACGTGCACGGTTTCTGGCATTGCTGCCTTACTGTGACATGCACAAGTAATTTAGCTTTTCAGTTGTAAGGTTAAGATCAAAATATTATGTTGCGGGGAATCGCTGATTTTGCAATGAAAGGTCGCTGGCAGGCTGCTTTGGCAGCTGCTTTGCTATCGGTCGCTGCAATGTTGCTCCCACCACTCAATTATCTCGCTAGCGGGGTAATTGTGCTGGCCACATTACGTGTAGGCCCTCAAGAAGGCCTCCGGGTAATGGCCGCAACCTTGGTAGTGTTTGCTGCCGTCGCCGGACTGTTATTCGGACAACTCTGGATTGCATTGGCGTTATTGCTGACCAGTTGGTTACCGGCTTATCTGGTGACCCTGGTGCTGGGATACAGTCGTTCTTTGGAACGGGCGCTTCTGGCTGCGGCCGGAGTCGGTATTCTGGTGGTACTGATATCACATATCTTTTTGCCTAATCCGGCATTGTGGTGGCAGGAAATGCTGACACCATTTGTTCAATTACTATCTGAACAATCCGGTTGGCAGATGAACGCCACAGAAACGCAAAACTTTCTGGTACAAATGGCCAGCATGATGACCGGTCTGATTGCCGCAGCAGTAAGTGTCAATATTATTCTGGGCATTTTGATTGGCCGTGCATGGCAAGCCTCGTTATATAACGAGGGTGCATTTGGCAGTGAGTTTACTCAAATTACTCTGGGTAAAACACTGGCGACTGTGACAGCCGTCTTGATGGGGCTTTCCCTGACTGGAATGGCGGGGTCTTTGACGTTGCTGGTTGATTGTTTACCGGTGCTGTTAGTGCTTTTTGCATTACAAGGTATTGCGGTTGCACATGCAATCGTTCGATTGAAACAAAAGTCAGTCGCCTGGTTAGTCGTAATGTATGTGCTGATGGTGTTAATGCTGCCACAAATGATGATTTTAACTGCCACACTGGGCATATTGGAACAATGGTTTAATTTTCGCAAACGCGCAATCGCGTAACGCGGTTATTTTATAAGCAGTCTGAGACTGCGAATGAGGGTTAGAACGATGCAAGTAATTTTGCTGGAAAAAGTTCAAAAGCTGGGTAATCTGGGTGATGAAGTTAGTGTAAAAGCTGGCTATGGTCGTAACTTCCTGGTTCCTGCGGGTAAGGCTTTGCCTGCCAACAAAAACAACAGAGAAAAATTTGAAGCTCGTCGCGCTGAACTTGAAGCGGCTGCTGCCAAATTACTTACTGCAGCTCAGGAACGTGAGAAAAAGCTGGTTGCAGCTGGTGAAGTCGATATCATGGCTAACGCTGGTGTTGAAGGTAAATTATTCGGTTCGGTTACTGCTGCAGAAATCGCTGATGCGGTCAATGCAAAAGGCGCTGATGTAGACCGTAATGAAGTCCGTTTACCAACAGGACCTTTACGCCACACTGGTGAATACAACATTGATGTGCAATTGCATGCTGATGTTGTTGTGAGTGTGAAAGTCAATATCACTTCTGAAGCTGAGCTGGCTGCCATTGCTGCTGCTGAAGAAGCTCGTAAAGCACGTGATGCTGCACGTGAAGAAGCAGAAGCGATTGCCAAAGAGCAAGAGCAGTAAAAATTAGTTAAAAATTGGGACATGGTGTTCCATGTCCCAGTAATTTTGTGATTCGCTAATATGGAATCAAATGCTTGTTTAACCAGCTTGGACGAATGCTGTGGAACAGATAACTTATCCAGAAAGCTATCAAGACAGCGCAACTCAGGCCCTGAAGGTCCCGCCGCATTCAGTTGAAGCTGAACAATCGGTCTTAGGCGGCTTGATGCTTGATAACAGTGCCTGGGAACAGGTATCTGATCTCCTGGTTGAGCAGGACTTCTATCGTCACGACCATCAACTTATTTTCCGTGGCATAGCCGAATTAATGGAACAAGCCAATCCTGTAGACGTGATCACGTTGGCAGAATGGCACAATCAGCGCGGTGAACTGGATAAAGTCGGTGAATTGGCTTATCTCGGTGCCTTAGCGCGCAATACTCCCAGTGCTGCAAATATCAAAGCCTACGCCTCGATCGTTCGTGAACGTTCGATTCTGCGTCAGCTTATCCAGATTGGTAATAATATTGCTAATATGGCATTTACGCCTGAAGGCCGTAATAGCGAAGAAATGCTCGATACTGCTGAGCGACGCGTTTTTGAAATCGCAGAAAAAGGTGCCAAACGTGGCGGGGGTTTTATTCAGGTCAAAGATGTTCTGAGTAAGGTCGTCGATAAAATTGATACGCTGTTTGAACAGGATAGCGGTATCACCGGTTTACCAACCGGCTTTATTGATTTTGATGATCAGACATCTGGTTTACAGCCTGCCGATCTGGTCATTATCGCTGGTCGACCGTCGATGGGTAAAACCACCTTTGCAATGAATATTGCTGAAAATGCCGCGATTCACAGCAAACAGCCCGTTGCCGTATTCAGTATGGAAATGCCTGCTGACTCATTAGCAATGCGGATGTTGTCTTCGCTAGGTCGAATCGATCAGCATCGTTTACGTACTGGTCGATTAAACGATGATGACTGGCCACGCTTAACCTCAGCCATAGCGTTATTAAATGAAGCTCCGCTGTTTATTGATGATACCGGTGGTTTGACTCCCTCTGAACTGAGAGCCCGGGCGAGACGTTTAAAACGTGAGCATGGCCTGAGTTTGATCATTGTCGATTACCTGCAGCTAATGAGTGGCAGTGCCAACGGTCGTCAGGCAGAAAATCGTACCAATGAGATTTCAGAAATTTCCCGTTCATTAAAAGCACTGGCCAAAGAGCTCAATGTGCCGGTGATTGCGTTATCCCAGTTAAACCGTTCACTGGAGCAGCGACCAAATAAACGTCCGGTTATGTCGGATCTACGTGAGTCAGGTGCGATTGAGCAGGATGCCGATATCATTGTGTTTATCTATCGTGATGAAGTGTATAACGAAGATTCTGCAGAAAAAGGCAAAGCTGAAATCATCATCAGTAAACAGCGTAACGGTCCTATTGGCACCGTGGCATTAACCTTTCAGGGCAAATACACCCGGTTTGAAAACTTTGCCCCTGCGTACTACCAAGATTACGGTGATAATGAATCGTGAGTCGCTATCCGTTTGCCCGAATCGATCTGGCAGCACTGAAACATAATCTGCAACAAGTTCGTCATTTCGCCCCAAACAGTAAAGTGATGTCGGTCATTAAAGCTGATGCTTACGGGCACGGCGTCATTCAGGTTGCTCAGGCGCTCATGCAAAGTGATGCATTTGCAGTGGCCCGATTTAGTGAAGCATTAACGTTACGAAAACATGGATTTGTCCAGCCGATTACCATTTTTGAAGGTGTCAGCACCCTAGAAGAATGGCAGTTGGCTGCTGAATTTGAGTTGACGCCGGTCTTGCATCAGCAACAGCATCTTGAGTTTTTATTAAAAGCGCAAATCCATCAGCCATTACCTTTTTTATGGCTGATGTTGGAAACCGGTATGCACCGTCTAGGTTTACCGCAACAGGACGTAATAAAGATTATTGATGCACTTGAACAACGTTCAGATCTGGTGAGCAAGCTTGGTTTAATGAGTCATTTTGCCAACTCGGATGTATTAAATGATGCACGTAATATCCAACAATTAACGGTTATGAAAAATCTGGCTGAAACAACAGGCTTGCCAGTGTGTATGGCTAATTCAGCAGCGATTATAAGTTTGCCTGAATCGCATTATGACTGGATAAGGCCCGGTCTGATGTTGTATGGCGCCTCACCATTTGCCAATAAATCAGGGGCTGATGTTGGACTCAAGCCGGTCATGCAATTGATCTCCAAATTGATTGCGACGCAGCAATTAAAAGCTGGGGATGAAGTCGGCTATGGCGGTCAGTGGACCGCTGATAAACCCGTGCGTATGGGCGTGGTCAGTATTGGTTACGGTGATGGCTACAGTCGTCATTTATCCAATCTTGGCAAAGTCTTGATTCGAGGTAAAGATGTGCCGATTATTGGTCGCGTCTCGATGGATACCGTCTGCGTCAATCTGAATGATTGTCCCCAGGCGCAACTGGATGATGAGGTGATTATCTGGGGGGCCAACGAGTTGGCGGTTGAATGGTTAGCCGATAAAGCCGGAACCATACCCTATGAATTATTAACCTGTGTGACACCGAGAGTTCAAAGGGAATATTTGAATGGCTAAAGCCAAGCGAGTGTATGTCTGCCGTGAGTGTGGCGCTCAGACCCCACAATGGGCTGGGCGCTGTGCAGATTGCGGTGCATGGAACAGTCTTGAAGAATCCGTGCAGAGTAGCGCCAAACCTTCCACGGCAATGAACAAACATACGGGTTATGCCGGCCAGCAACAAAATACTGTACAGGCATTAAAAAGCATTACTTCTGAACAGGCAGTGCGTTGGTCTACCGGACTGCCGGAATTGGATCGGGTTCTGGGTGGAGGGCTGGTAACCGGTTCTGTCGTGCTTATTGGTGGCGATCCCGGGATTGGTAAGTCAACTCTATTACTGCAAGCTATGGCTAGTATGGCCGAGCTTAGTGGTATTAATCCGCTTTATATCAGTGGGGAAGAATCGTTACAGCAAATTCGTTTGCGTGCTGAACGCTTACAGTTGCAGGAAACCCCGGTTGATTTACTGGCAGAGACTCATGCCGAACAAATGATGGCTATTGCTCATCAGCGTCAACCGCAGGTGATGGTTATTGATTCGATTCAAACGGTATTTACCGAATTGTTGCAATCGGCGCCCGGAACAGTGGCACAGGTGCGTGAAAGTGCAGCCCAGTTGGTAAGGTTTGCCAAATCCAGTGGCATCACGATGATTCTGGTGGGACATGTTACCAAGCAAGGAGCTTTAGCCGGGCCAAGGGTTTTGGAGCATATGGTTGATACCGTATTGTATTTTGAAGGTGACAGTTCGACACGGTTCCGTATTTTACGTGCTGTCAAAAACCGCTTTGGCGCGGTCAATGAACTCGGCGTATTTGCCATGACCGAGCTGGGCCTGAAAGAAGTCAGTAATCCTTCAGCGATATTTCTGTCGCGAGGCGAAAAAGCCGTTCCTGGCAGTATGATTACAGTGATTCGAGAAGGCAGCCGGCCAATGCTGGTTGAAGTCCAGGCTCTGGTTGATGAAAGTCCGTTGGGCAATCCACGACGTGTTTCAGTCGGCCTGGAACAAAATCGTCTGGCCATGTTATTGGCAATTCTACACAGACATGGTGGTATTACCTGCCATGATCAGGATGTATTTATCAATGTTGTGGGTGGCGTGAAATTAAGCGAAACCGGTGCCGATCTGGCAGTGCTGACAGCGGTGATTTCCAGTTTACGAAATAAAGCCATACCGCAGGACTGGGTGGTGTTTGGTGAAGTGGGGCTAACCGGAGAAATTCGGCCAGTTCAGGCCGGGGAAGAACGGATCCGTGATGCAGGAAAACATGGCTTTAAAGTGGCACTTGTTCCTGCAGCCAATGCGCCAAGAAAAGCAATTCCAGGGCTTAAAGTTATTGCTGTACATCATTTGCAACAGGCCATTGACGCACTGAAAGATGGCTGGTTGTAATTACGGCTTCAGTTTTCGGGCATATCCACTAAGGCCGAGAGTTCGCGATGCAGTAAGCCTTCGTCAGCGAGATTTAATTCCACCAGTTTTTTCAGGTGGGTAATGCTGTCAAGGTCGATTAGTTTGCAATGAAAACCGATGCTGTTGGCATCCATATGCGCCATTTCTGCCTGCATTTTAATCACCACCTGTGCCTCGTCGAGCAACAAATCAACGGTAAAATGATCTGTCAGTTTGCCTGCCCAGTTTTCTGGCCGGCCAATCAACAGCCCATTAAGTGACACATCAATGACCCGACAATTCAGATACATATCACCCTCAGTCGTTAAAATATGAGCATTCGCCGTAAAAGGGATTCGACTAAAATATCTTCGTTCATCCGACATCGGTGATCTCCAGTTTAATATGACTGATACTATCATTCTTTTTGATAAGGAGTCATAGCAGATGTTATGGGTAAAAGCGTTCCATTTAATGGCGGTTGTCACCTGGTTTGCCGCATTGTTTTATTTACCAAGGCTGTATGTGTACCACGCCATGTGTGAAGACCAGGAAGGCAGGGATCGTTTTAAAATTATGGAGCGCAAACTCTACCGGGGCATCATGACACCAAGTGCCATTGTTGCTTTGGTTCTGGGGATCTGGCTGATGAGTTATTACACGCTGGAGCAATTAAAATCCATGCACTGGTTGCATGCCAAACTGACGCTGGTGGTATTACTGTTTGCATATCATGGTATGTGTGGACGAATGCTTAAACAGTTTGCCGCGGATAAAAATCAACACAGTCACGTGTTTTATCGCTGGTTTAACGAAATGCCTGTACTGATTTTAATTGCTGTAATGATCCTGGCCGTAGTGAAACCGTTTTAAAAAAAGCCCCTCGGAGAGGGGCTTTGATGACACAGATTAATCAATCTATATATTCGAATATTTTTACTACGCGTAATACACCCTTGGTAGAGCGAGCAACGGCTACAGCCTGATCTGCCTCAGCCTTGGTGAGTTTACCCATAAGATAAACGATGCCTCTTTCTGTCACTACTTTCACATAAAAAGGGTCAACATTTTCGTCCTGGGTCATTTTTGTTTTTAACTTGGTGGTGATCCAGCTGTCGCTGCTACGGGAAGTTAAAGCGCTAGGGCCTGAAATCGCCAGCTCATTGTAGACTTTGCGTACTTTAGGAATATCTTTAACCAAAGTAGTAGCTTTTTGTTTAAGTGATTCAGTAGGTGTTTCGCCGGAGAGCAATACGAAGCCGTTATAACTGGTCACATTAATATTGCTCTGGTTATAGAGATCTTTATCCTGGAAAATGGCATATTTGGCTTTGATTTCGATGCTTTGGTCGTCAAGGATGGCGCCTGCTGTCCGACGGTCATAGGCAACCGCAGCCGTGGTAGCTGCACCGCCCACAACTGCTGCTGCACAGGCTTGCAACAATAAAATGGGTATCAGTAAGAAAACCAGTCTGAATTGGTACATGAATATTTTCCTCGTTGGGTGGGTGCTGAAAAATGCTGTTAGTTTAGTTGAAAAGCATCGCGAATCCATAATATTTGATCGGGTTGATTTGCGGTGATGGCGATGGCATCAAATCGACAGTTGTGTGCCCATCCCGATTGCATCAGATAATGTTGGGCTGTGGTGATGATACGTGATTGTTTACGGCTTGTAATACTTTCCAGAGCGCTTCCATGATAACCATTACGACGATAACGCACCTCAATAAAGACTAAGGTTTGTCCATCCTGCATGATCAAATCAATCTCACCCCGACGACAATAAAAATTTCGCTGCACAAGCTTTAAACCCTGCTTTTCCAGGTAGTTACAGGCTAATTGTTCTGCCTGCTTACCAGACTGGAGATGTTCTGCCATAGGCTTTATTCAATGTTTAATGGTTCAATCAATCCATTACGTATGGTGGCAAAGGACATAGTACGTTCAATCTGACCCTGTTCATTAATAGTCAGTATCCCTGTGGCTCCATTATATTTTTCATCTTCTGAACCACTCATCGCTGTCAGGAAAGGAATCATGCGATAGGCATCAACCCCCAATGCTGCTAAACGGATAAAGCTGCCGACATCACCAGAGGCCTGTCGACGCACAGCAGTATAGGCAGGATCCTGTTGTGATTGCTCGGTAAACATCCAGGGAATATCGGTAAAAATTAACCCATTCAGATCAATATCCTGTTGTGCATTAGCCTCACCACCATAGGCATGGGATGTAGCGAGAATTGGCAATTTACCTGAGCGGTGAAAACGTAACTGGGTTAATAGCTGGCGTGCTTTTAAAGGCCTGCCCACCATAAACAGAAAATCTACATCCTGACGTCTTCTTGGTTCGAATTCCAGGGATTTCCCCAGTGTGCGACGCAGGTTTTGGTAACGCTGAACACTGCTGTCTACTCCCAATATTGGTGTCAGAATATGAGAATAGTCATTTTCTGCTTCATCATATTTAGCACGAGTGACAAGTTGCCCGCCTGAATCGCGCCATTCATTGGTAAATGCTTCAGCAACCCTGTCCCCCCAATCACTGCGGGGACTTAAGACAATTGCCCGTTTATATCCCATTTTATTGGCATATTCCGCCTGGTTTCGTGCATCATCTTCAGGCGCCAGAGCAAACTGGAAAAAATTATTCTGCTCAATATCTTCATTGATTCGGTTAAGAGCCAGCACAGGAATCGTTAATGTGTCATGTGCCGCAAGCAACTCAACGGAGGTTTTATCCAGCGGCCCAATAACGATATTTGCACCATCAGCAACGGCTTTATCGTATTGTGATATCACGTTATTGGAATTAGCATTGTTATCGGTTTGAACATCGTAAAATTGCAAACGTACATTGGAACGAGCGTTGAAATGGGCAGCAATGATGCCCTGACGAATAGCTTGAGCAGCGTTTGCCGCCGGGCCGGAATCAGGTAACAGGATACCAATCAAATCCAGTTGTTGAGGAAGGCGAAGAGGCGTTTTGATAGATTTTTTTAATTGTTCAATATCAGCCGGGTGATTTGGATAACTGTATTGCCAGTCTTCAATCGCAACTTCCATGGCTTCGGGATTATTTTCATAAGCCTTAAAGGCATACGCCAGAGCAAACCAACCACTATCTTCAGCGGGTGGTTGGCCAGGATTGTATAAATCCAATGCCTGTGGAGTCATTTTCAGTAATGTCTGCCACAACGCGAGATGGTTATTTTCCCGTTCGCTCTCAGGCAGCATTGGATCTAACTTGATATGAGCCAGAGCCTTTTCCAGCATGTTTTCAGTCAAATCGTAAGCGGTGATTCTCAGTTCCAGAATGCGTTTTTGTTGTGCTTCATTGGCACTGTCAAAATCAATCTTGTCCAAATGGGTTAGTGCTTGCTGACCATCCAGATTCAATAAGGCGATATCTGCGCGCAGCATATTGGCTGTGAGTTGTTCACGTGAGGAAAGTTGTTCGAGGTTGGTTTCAGCGAGCAGTGCATCTGCTTCAGCCAGTTCACCTAACTCATACTGCATCATTGCCGCGCGATATTGAAATGCCGATTTGAGTGCACCTTCAGATTCCGCTGCTTGGGCAAGATAATCTTCTGCAGCAACCGCATAATCCCCCTGTTTTTCTGCTTCAGAAATTAACGACGTCATCTCTGGGGCTGATGGTTTGGTATCCATTGATATCGGTTGGCAGGCGGTTAAAGCCAGTAATACCAACAACATAAACAGGGCGGAAAATCGTTGCGTCATAAGCTACATCAAATTTAGTTCGGAGAAGGCATCATCTTACCTGTTCGCGTATATTACGACCAGAATCAATATTTTTTTCAGGATAGTTACCGTGAAAGATACAACAGCCGCACTTTATATCGTTGCCACCCCAATTGGAAATCTGGCGGATATTTCAGCGCGCGCTATTGAAGTTCTGTCCTCAGTAGATGTGATTGCCGCTGAAGATACCCGCCATAGCAAATATCTGTTGCAGCATCATGGAATTGAAACCTCCACTATTTCATTGCATGAACACAATGAACAGCAACGCAGTGAATTATTGTTATCACGCATTGCCGCAGGTGAATCAATTGCTCTGATTTCGGATGCCGGCACACCCTTAATCAGTGATCCTGGTTATAGATTGGTCAATATGGCGCGTGAACAGGGAATTAAAGTAATTCCTATTCCGGGCGCGTGTGCCGTTATCGCTGCGTTATCCGCTTCAGGATTATCTGCAGAACGCTTTGCCTTTGAAGGCTTTTTACCACCAAAATCGACCGCACGCCTCCAGGCCCTAAAAAGTCTGGCAAATGAGCCCCGTACGCTGATTTTTTATGAAAGCCCTAAACGCATGGTAGCCAGTTTGCAGGATATGTTGACAGTCTTTGGTGGCGATCGAAAAGCCTGTCTGGCACGTGAGCTGACCAAAATGTTTGAAACCATTGTCACCTTGCCTTTGGCAGAGTTAGTGGACGTTGTTATCAATGATGCTAATCACCAAAAAGGCGAGATTGTGTTGCTGGTTGAGGGGCAGGCGGCAGTTGTCGATAGCGATGAGGCGGAAGAGGTCAGAGTGTTACAAATCCTGCTAGATGAGGTGTCTTTAAAACAGGCTGCTGCCATTACAGCCTCCATTCTCGGTATCAAGAAAAACAAAGCCTATGAAATGGCGTTGAAACTTCAGCAAAAATAATGCTGCTCCGGTAAAATAGTGCGTTGAGATGGCCAGACAATCGCGCTTGCAAAAGTGAGGAAAGTCCGGGCTCCAAAGGGTAAGGTGCCAGGTAACGCCTGGGGGACGTAAGTCCACGGCCAGTGCAACAGAGAGTAAACCGCCTGAATGTAAGTTCAGGTAAGGGTGAAAGGGTGCGGTAAGAGCGCACCGCGCTTCTGGTAACAGAAGTGGCATGGTAAACCCCACCAGGAGCAAGACCAAATAGAGGAACAAATGCTTCGGCATGACATGCGGCCCGCATGGTTCCCGGGTAGGTTGCTTGAGGCAGATGGTGACATCTGTCCCAGATGAATGATTGTCCACGACAGAACCCGGCTTATCGGCCATCTCAAACTTTTTCTGTTTCACCCATCTGAAAATATTTTTTCTGCGAGTCAAATTCTGCCTTTATTCTAGAATCTACTTTAACTTCCGATGCCAGTTTTTTGATAAGAAATAAGTCCTCGTTTTCACCTTGATCCACTTTCTCCCCACTTTCATGAAATTGCGCTAAGTCCTTGTCGTAAAAAGAGGATTTTCTTAATTTTGATGCTTGACTTCGTTATGTTGCACTCCTATAGTGTCGGAAAGTGGGGAAAAGTGGATCTTTGTGGATCCTTCAATTTGAGGACTAACAGTGTTTCGAGGCGTAGCAACTTTCAATCTGGATGCAAAAGGACGGATGGCCATTCCAGCCAAGTTCCGTAAGCATCTTGATGTCTGCTGCGAGGGCCGTTTGGTGATCACCATCGATCACTCAGACCACTGTCTACAGGTTTATCCACTGCCAGAATGGGAAACGGTTGAACAAAAACTATCTGCGCTACCAAGTTTGAATCCTCAGGTTCGTCGCCTCAAACGCATGCTGCTCGGCTATGCCACCGAGTGTGAAATGGATAGCAACGGTCGCATCTTGTTGCCGGCAAAACTACGTGAATTCGCAGGTTTAGATAAAAATATCGTGATGATTGGTCAGGGAAACAAGTTTGAGCTGTGGGATGAACAAAGCTGGAATACATTGATGGACGCATGTCTTCAGGAAGACTTTGACGCAATACTGCCAGCCGAACTCGAAACGCTGTCGATATAGGGCGGAGTCATGACAAACCAACTCCCAACACATCAACCGGTCCTTTTGAAAGAGACCGTCGAGGGACTGTTTATTCAGCCTGACGGTATCTATGTGGATGCGACTTTTGGTCGTGGTGGTCACTCTCGTGCCATTCTCCAACAACTTTCAGCAAACGGTCGTTTATTAGGATTGGATCGTGATCCAACTGCAGTGGAAGCAGGTCAGGCATTGGCGAAAATGGATACGCGCTTTGCGATTGAACATTGTGCTTTCTCTGAACTTTCAACGGTTATCCATTCCCGGCTCTGGCAAGGGAAGGTAAACGGTATTTTGATGGATATCGGTGTGTCTTCACCACAACTTGATGAGGCTGAACGTGGATTCAGTTTTCAACATGATGGCCCATTGGATATGCGGATGGATCCGACATCCGGCATGAGTGCGGCCGAATGGCTTGCCAGTGCTGAAATGAGCGAAATTGCTACTGTGATTAAAACGCTGGGTGAAGAACGTTACGGTAAACGTATTGCTTCCGCCATTGTGGAAACACGTGAACATACCCCTATCACCACAACAAAACAGTTGGCTGATTTGGTGGATAAAGCGAGTCCAACCCGCGATAAATTCAAACATCCGGCGACGCGTACTTTCCAGGCCATTCGTATTTTCATCAATAGTGAACTGGAAGAATTAACCAGTGCACTGGAACAGGCTTTAGAGATCCTGGCTGTGGGCGGTAGATTGGTCGTTATCAGTTTTCATTCGCTGGAAGATCGCATCGTCAAACGTTTTTTCCGCGACCAGGCGAAAGGTGATGATTTGCCCGCGCATTTTCCGGTGACAGCAGACCAATTAAATCCTCGTCTTAGAATTATCGGCAAGGCCATCAAAGCGGATGAAGCTGAGTTATCGGTGAATGTTCGCTCTCGCAGTGCGGTCTTACGTGTGGCGGAGAAACTTGCATGATCTGGCCTACGTTTTTCGAACATATCCGTATTGATTTGCCTGTGCTAGTCATGACTTTATTGGTGCTGGTCTCATCAGTTGCAGTGATCTATACCAAGCATGCGGGTCGTAGCGAATTTGTCGCGTTGCAGCAATTGGAAAACAGACGTGATCAATTGAATGAAGAGTGGGGCAAATTGTTACTGGAACAGAGCACATGGGCCAGTCCAGCCAGAGTTGAACAGCAGTCCCGTACCCGCCTGAATATGCAGGTACCCAGTAATGAACAAACCGTGGTGGTCAAACCATGAGTCGGCGCAAGCAAAACGGATATCAGCAAACCGGCAGCTGGCGGCTGAATCTGGTCAGACTGTCCTTTATCCTGATTGGTCTGGGTCTGTTATGGCGACTGGTGGATATTCAGGTGTTAAACCCTGATTTTCTGCGTAACCAAGGCGATGCCCGGCATCTGCGTAATGTTCCAATTGTGGCCCATCGGGGAATGATTCTGGATCGTCATGGCGAACCTTTGGCGATAAGTACCCCAGTCCATTCTGTTTGGTTAAACCCTCAGGTAACAGATGCAGAAGATCCAAAGCTGACCAAATTAGCTTCTATTCTGGGCATTGATGCCAATAATATTCGTCAACGGATTTATCAGAACCCTGAACGTGAATTTCTTTATTTAAAACGTCGGGTCAAGCCGGAAATCTCGGATCAGGTAAAACAATTAAAAATTGGTGGCGTTGCGTTGCAACGCGAATACAAACGCTATTATCCAACAGGTGAAGTAACAGCCCATGTGGTGGGCTTTACCAATATTGATGATGTTGGTCAGGAAGGACTGGAACTTACCTACGAGCCATTACTGACCGGTGTACCTGGACTGCGTCGCATGGTGCGAGACAGTAAAGGTAATTTTGTTGGTGGTGGCGATCCTATTCGCCCGGCAAAAGCTGGTGAAAACATCCAGTTAAGTATCGATTTGCGTTTGCAGTATCTGAGTTATAACGCGCTTAAAAACGCGGTTGATAAGCATGGTGCGAAATCAGGCTCTGCGGTGATTCTGGATGTTCAGACTGGTGAAGTCTTAGCGATGGTTAATCAACCAGCTTTTAATCCAAATAATCGTTATGGTGTGCAGTCGGCTGACTTACGTAATCGTGCTGTGACCGATCTGTTTGAACCAGGTTCAACAGTAAAACCTTTTACCGTTGCCAGTGGTTTGAAATCAGGCAAATTTGATCTCAACACGATGATCAATACACATCCAGGTACGATGCGGGTCAGTGGGCATACTATCCGTGATTTCCGCGATTACGGCATCATTAATTTGGCCACATCAATTCAAAAGTCGAGTAATGTTGCGGCCAGCAAAATTGCGTTGGAACTTGAACCAATGGAATTGTGGCAGGATTTTGCCAGTTTTGGCATGGGCGCTGAAAGTGGCGCCTATTTCCCGGGGGAAGCCATGGGAACTTTACCTGATCCGCGGACATGGCGAACCTTGGATCGGGCCACGCTGGCTTACGGTTATGGATTGGCAACAAATACGTTACAACTCGCCAGAGCTTATACCATCATTGGTAATGGCGGCATTATGCGCAATGTCACGTTTATCAAACAGGATAAAACACCCAAGGGACGTCGAGTTTTTTCCAAAGATTTAATGGAAACCGTACGCGGTTTGATGGAATTGGTTGTGCTTCCAGGTGGGACTGCCCAACGGGCGGCGGTACCAAATTACAGTGTAGCCGCAAAAACCGGCACGGTTAAAAAAGCTATGGCGGGAGGGTATACCGAGAGTGAGTATCAATCGCTGTTTGCTGGTTTGATACCGGCCAAAAATCCCCGCTTGGCAATGGTGGTGGTGATTGATGAACCAACAGGCGAAGAGTATTACGGTGGTGCAGTAGCCGCACCAGTATTTGCTGATGTTATGGTGGGTGCCATGCGTTTACTGAATATTGCGCCTGATGCACTTCCCCAAACGCAATTACAGGTGGCGCATCAATGAACTATCAAATGCGTCTTATTGATTTAATGCAACTGGTTGATAGTGACACGGTGTCGACAACAGTGGTTAGCGGTCTGAGTCTGGATAGCCGTCGGCTCAAATCAGGAGATTTGTTTTTTGCCTTAGCTACAGATCTGGAAATCCGAGACCAACATATTAAGCAGGCAGCTAAAGCCGAAATTGCAGCTGTTTGCTATTCAGCAGAAGCACCTTTGAAACCAGAGCTGAGAAAACATCTGCAACAACGGCAAATTGAAATGGTTGCTGTTAATGATTTGAAGGAGCAAACCGCTCGCCTGGCTGCGGCATTCTATCAATATCCTTCGGCAACAATGACGGTCATAGCGGTCACCGGTACCAATGGTAAAACTTCTGTCACCCAGTTTATCGCTCAGGCACTGGAAAACGCCGGTCAACCTTGTGGTGTTATAGGAACATTGGGCAGTGGAAGACTAACTGAGATAAAAGATCACGGCATGACAACGCCGGACCCCGTGCGTTTACAAGCAATGCTTGCAGAAATGCGTGACAACGGAATCCAGTACGTCGCTCTGGAAGCATCTTCACATGCTTTGGAACAGGGACGGCTGAATTTTGTTGATATTAACTATGCCGTATTGACCAATTTAAGTCGGGATCATCTTGATTATCACCAGAGTATGTTGGAGTACGCGGCGGCAAAACAACGTT
Source organism: Methylophaga sp. F7 (assembly GCF_056863975.1). Lineage (NCBI taxonomy): Bacteria > Pseudomonadati > Pseudomonadota > Gammaproteobacteria > Thiotrichales > Piscirickettsiaceae > Methylophaga > Methylophaga sp. F7. The sequence continues at coordinate 691,087 of NZ_CM166511.1, forward strand.
TATTTGATTTTGCATCGCTAGAGGCTGCAGTAGTCAATGCTGACGATGACTTTGGTCAGCAGATATTGTCTTTACTTAAAAAAAATCAGATTAACAGTGTGGAGTATAGCTGCAGTAATTCCAAAGCAAATGTGTTTGCCAGTGATATTCAGGCGACAACTAATGGCTTGCAATTCAATTTACATAATGCGCAGCAAACAGTGGCCATTCAAACCCGTTTACTCGGCAGATTCAATGTCGAAAATCTATTGGCAACCGCCGGTGTACTTGCGTTAGTTGGTTGGTCAACGGATGAAATTGCCGACGGATTAAATCAATTAACCAGTGTAAATGGACGCATGCAACTGTTGGCGAGCAGTCTGCAACCATCAGTTGTGATTGATTTTGCCCATACTCCAGATGCATTGGAAAAAGCTCTGCTGGGTATGCGTCAACATATGGAAAGTCGTTCGAAACTCTGGTGTGTATTTGGTTGTGGCGGTGAACGCGACAAAGGCAAACGGCCTTTGATGGGGAAAATCGTCAGTGAGTTAGCCGACAAACTGGTCGTTACTGATGACAACCCGCGTGGTGAGGAAAGTATGAAAATCATCGAGCAGATCCTGGCTGGTTGCCACAAACAAGCAGATATTCATATTGAAGCTGATAGAAAGCTAGCGATCGAATACGCCATTATCGATTCTGCTCTTGATGACATGGTCCTTATAGCCGGAAAAGGCCATGAACAATTTCAGGAAGTCGCTGGCGTAAAAACACCTTTTAATGATAACGAGATAGCGATGCAGGCCATACACAAACGTCACTCAGCAACAAGGGTAACTTTATGACCACTATTCACCTGAGCAAAATTGCTGAGCAACTGAACGCCGAGTTACACGGCGAAGATGCCGTGATGACAGGCAGCAAGATTGATAGCCGTCAGATTGAAAATGGTGATTTGTTTGTCGCGCTGTCCGGCGAGAATATGGATGGCCATGATTTTATAGAGCAGGCACGTTTGGCGGGTGCAAGTGGGGCATTAGTTAATCGGTATATTGCCAATGAACTGCCTCAGATTGTGGTTGATGATGTCACCAAAGCCTACGGAGCGATTGCCAGACTATGGCGGGAAAACAGTCATGCAAAAGTTGTCGCGGTAACAGGTAGTAACGGTAAAACCACGCTTAAGGAAATGATTTCATCCATTCTGGCGCAATCTGGCAACGTTTTGTCTACAAAAGGAAATCTGAATAATAATCTTGGTGTTCCGCTTACCCTGACGCGTCTTAATGATAGCTACGATTATGCGGTGATCGAAATGGGCGCAAATCATTCAGGTGAGATTGCCACTCTGGTTGCCATGGCGGAGCCCGATGTTGCTGTAATCAATAATGTCGGCGCAGCGCATCTCGAAGGTTTTGGTTCATTGCAGGGCGTGGCTGAAGCAAAAGGTGAAATCTATGCCGGCCTGAAAGCTGATGGCGTTGCGGTAATCAATGCCGATATGCCTTATGGCGATTTATGGAAACAAATACTCGGAGCGCGCCAACACATCAGCTTTGGGCTGCAGCAACCCGCAGATATTGTCGCATTAGACCTGCAGTTAGCCATTACCGGTAGTCATTTTATGGTGCGACTGGATGGGGTTTGTCATTTTATCTTTTTACCGTTACCCGGAATTCATAATGTCAGCAATGCCTTAGCGGCCATTGCGGTATGTTCAGCGCTCAGCATTGAGCCGGAAGCAATTGTTAAAGGTTTGGCTGCAATCAAAGCTGTTCCGCATCGCTTGCAATTACGCGAAGCGGTTAATAACGCATTAGTGATTGATGATACCTACAATGCTAATCCCGGATCGTTTCGTCAGGCCCTGCAAACTTTGATGCAGTTCCCGGGGGAACATTGGTTGGTACTGGGTGATTTCGGCGAGCTCGGACCAGAAAGTACTGCTATTCATCAACAGTTAGGTCGAGATGCACAGGCAGCTGGTGTGAAACGGTTGTTTACCATTGGGCAGCAAAGCCAGCTGGCCTCGGCAGAGTTTGCTGATAATGCACAGCATTTCAATGAGCTGTCAGAGTTGGAAGCGGAACTGAAAAATGCACTGAATAAAGATGTGGCGTGCTTGATTAAAGGCTCTCGCTTTATGAAGCTGGATAAGCTGGCGGATGCACTGGCCGTTGGAGGAGAAGCCTGATGCTGTTAATACTGAGTGAATATCTGAGCCAGTATTACACCGGCTTTAATGTCTTTCAATATCTGACATTACGGGCCATTTTAGGGGTAATGACCGCATTGGGAATTGCCCTGATTGTGGGTCCTACGATGATCCGACATCTCAGTTTCAGACAGATTGGCCAGGTGGTCAGAAATGATGGACCTGAATCCCATATCAGTAAAACCGGTACGCCCACCATGGGCGGTTCTTTAATACTGGTTGCAATTGCCGTCAGTACCCTACTGTGGGCTGATCTGACAAACCGTTACGTTTGGGTGGTGTTACTGGTTACGCTGCTGTTTGGCACAATTGGCTTTGTTGATGATTACATCAAGCTGGTTCGTCAGGATCCCAAAGGACTGTTAAGCCGTTATAAATATTTCTGGCAATCAGTAGTGGGTTTGGGGGCTGCAATATTTCTGTACATGACAGTACAGACACCCGCCGAAACGCAGCTTATCGTGCCATTTTTTAAAGAAATCATTATCCCTCTGGGGGCATGGTATCTGCTGGTGGTCTATTTGGTCATAGTTGGCAGTAGTAATGCTGTGAATCTGACAGATGGTCTCGATGGTTTAGCGATTATGCCTACGGTAATGGTCGCGGCAGCGTTAGGGCTATTCAGTTATGTTGCAGGACACTTTGAGTTTGCCAATTATCTGCAAATTCCACATATCCCTGGGGCTGGAGAATTAACCGTATTCTGTGCCGCAATGGTGGGTGCTGGATTGGGATTCCTCTGGTTTAACACCTATCCAGCCCAGGTTTTTATGGGTGATGTCGGTGCTTTGGCACTGGGCGCAGCGCTGGGAACGGTTGCGGTTCTGGTACGCCAGGAATTGGTATTACTGATTATGGGCGGGGTTTTTGTCATTGAAACTCTGTCAGTAATGATTCAAGTGGCCTCATATAAATTACGTGGCAAGCGAGTGTTCTTGATGGCGCCAATTCATCATCACTATGAATTAAAAGGCTGGCCGGAACCCCGCATTATTGTTCGATTTTGGATCATCACCGTATTTCTGGTGCTGGTCGGTTTAGCGACGTTGAAAATACGATGACAGCAGAATTACAGCAACATAGTTCTCATTACAGCCTGATTGTTGGACTTGGGCAGACAGGATTGTCATGCGCACGGTTTTTATTGCAGCAGGGTAATGCTGTGGCGGTAATTGATAGCAGTGAAAAACCTACCTGTCTGAATGCTCTGCAAAAAGACTATCCAGAAGTTGTCGTGAAAACGGGTGGTATCCCTGCCGATTGGTTAATGCGAGCTGACAGTATTGTATTGAGCCCCGGCGTTGATCCGCGTTTGCCCCAGATTAAACAGGCAGCAGAAGCCGGGATTGAGATTATTGGTGATATTGAGTTATTTGCACGCCACGCCAACGCCCCCATCATTGCAATAACCGGTTCGAATGGTAAAAGTACCGTCACCACCTTAGTCGGTTTAATGGCACAAATGGCCGATAAAAAAGTTGCAGTTGGCGGGAATCTTGGTACACCGGCATTGGATTTGTTGACTGATCCTGCTCCAGATTTCTATGTACTTGAGTTGTCCAGTTTTCAGATGGAAACAGTGCATTCTATGAATGCATTTGCTTCAGTGATACTCAATGTCAGTCCCGATCATCTGGATCGTTACGATTCGATCGAAGATTACCAGCGTGCTAAACAAAGGGTTTATAACGGTAGCGGTGTCATGGTGATAAACCGAGATGATCCTATTGTCTCTGCGATGGCTGAGGCTGGAAGAGATCAGCTTGGTTTCAGTCTGCATGAATCAACCGGTTATGAGTTTGGTGTACTGACCCAGAGAGGACATCTCTGGCTGGCTGAAGGCGATACGCCGTTAATGCTGGTCAGTGATATGAAAATTGCCGGTAGCCATAATATTGCCAATGCATTGGCGGCATTAGCTCTGGGGTCTGTAATGGGCCTGCCGATGGATGCCATGTTAAAAGCCTTAAAAGAGTTCAAAGGGCTGCCACATCGCTGTCGGTTTGTACGCGAATTACACGGAGTACGCTGGTTTAATGATTCTAAAGCCACTAACGTTGGCGCCAGTATCGCTGCAATAGAGGGTATTGCAGAGAATGGCAAGATTGTTTTGATTGCCGGTGGTGTTGGCAAAGGACAGAATTTTGCGCCGTTAAGACCGATCCTCAATGACTATGTCAGCACTATCGTGTTGATTGGTCAATCTGCTGAAGAAATAGCCAAACATGTACCGGAAACGGTTCAGGTCCATTTTGCAGCAGATATGAAAGCTGCAGTTCAGGCGGCAAATATTTCTGCACAAATGGGTCAACAGGTTCTGCTTTCACCAGCCTGCGCGAGTTTTGATCAGTTTGCCAATTACGCTGATCGTGGCGACCATTTTGAACAGGCTGTCAGGGAGTTGGCGGCATGAGTCGTGTAAGCACCTACTTCGATTCAAAGCTTTTAATGGCCGCATTGGCCTTATTGTTGATTGGTTTGATTATGGTGTGTTCAGCTTCCATTACCATTGCTGAGAACAAAACCGGACAACCATTATATTTCTTTATCAGGCAACTGGCTTTTGCCGGGCTTGGATTGTTTTTTGCCTGGTGTGTGATGTCGATAAGATTGTCTCATTGGCAACAAATGGCACCGATGTTGTTGATGGTTGGTGTTGGTCTATTAGTATTGGTTTTGATTCCTGGGATCGGCAGAGAAGTTAACGGTAGTTCACGTTGGTTACCTTTGGGGCCAGTCAACCTTCAGGTAGCCGAACTGATTAAATTGTTTGCCATTATTTACGTGGCAGATTATCTGCAACGCCATCATGGACAACTAAACACATCCTTATTAAAGGTATTGTCTCCATTACTTTTGTTGAGCGTAGCAGCAGTATTGATGTTAATGCAGCCTGATATGGGCTCCATCGTCGTCATTTTGTCCACCGTATTGGTGATGATGTTTCTGGGCGGTGCCAGATTAGACGTATTTATTGGATTGATCGCCATTCTGGCAGGGTTGTTTACTATGATGGTCTGGCTGGCGCCTTACCGTCTGCAACGTCTACAAAGTTTTATGGATCCCTGGGCCGATCCGTTTGGAAGCGGTTTCCAGTTAACGCAGGCACTAATTGCATTTGGTCGCGGTGATTGGCTGGGAGTGGGTTTAGGCAGCAGCATGCAAAAATTGTTTTATCTGCCCGAAGCACATACAGATTTTTTATTTTCAATTCTGGCAGAAGAACTCGGGTTGATTGGTGCTGTGGCAGTAATCGCTTTGTTTCTGACCATGATTTGGCGTGCGTTGGCGATAGGCCGAGCAGCAGAAGAAGCGGGTCAATTATTCGGCGCACAAGTCGCCTTTGGCATTTCGGTATGGCTGGGGTTACAAGCTTGCGTCAATATTGGCGTCAATATGGGCGTGTTACCTACCAAAGGCCTCACATTGCCATTAATGAGTTATGGCGGTAGTAGTCTGGTTATTGTTTGTGTTGCCATTGGCCTGTTATTGCGAGTAGATCTGGAAACCCGTCAACCAGAAAAAGCGTCAGCGAGGGTCAAACGATGACTCGCGTATTAATTATGGCTGGTGGAACTGGCGGACATGTATTTCCAGCATTAGCTGTGGCTGAAGAACTGCGTTCACGTTCGGTGGATGTTGAATGGATTGGCACAGAGCGTGGTATTGAATCCCGTTTAGTACCAGCAGCTTCCTTTAAATTAAATTTAATTCCGATTAAAGGCTTACGTGGCAATGGCCTTTTCGGTTGGCTGGTAGCGCCGTTAAGGATCTTACGTGCAGTGCTCGAATCCAGAAAAGTGATTAAACGTTTTCAGCCTGATGTGGTGATCGGCCTGGGAGGTTTTGCTTCAGGCCCAGGTGGTCTGGCAGCATGGCTTTCCGGCAAACCGTTATTGATACATGAACAAAATGCTATTGCCGGATTAACAAATCGCTTGCTGGCAAAAATTGCCAAACAGGTATTGCAGGGATTTGAAAACAGTTTTGTTAGCAGTAAGAAAACCAGATGGGTTGGCAATCCAGTTAGAAAAGAAATTGAACAGTTACCTGAGCCACAGATTCGCTATCAGGCACGGGCTCAGAAACCGTTAAAACTATTGGTGCTAGGTGGCAGTCTGGGAGCAAAAAGTTTAAATCAGGTTGTACCGCAGACGCTGGCATTACTCAGTAAAGAACACACAATCAATGTCATTCATCAATGTGGTGAAAAACATCTGGCTGACTGTCAGCTTGCTTATGAACAGGCAGGAGTAGCGGGTACGGTCACCCAGTTTATTGACGATATGGCGAAAGCCTATAGCGAGGCAGATCTGATAATTTGCCGGGCAGGTGCACTGACCGTGGCCGAGGTCGCAGCAACAGGTATCGCGGCAATTCTGGTGCCTTATCCGTATGCAGTAGATGACCACCAGACTCACAATGCTCAGGCATTAAAAGACGCAGGCGCTGCATTACTTATAGCCGATTCAGCACTTAACGCAAAAGATCTGGCAGCAGTAATACGGCCATTACTGGCAAACCGAAAACATTTGGAACAAATGGCAATACAGGCAAGAACATTGGCAAACCCCGGAACAGCAATGCAGATAGCAGATATCTGTCTGGAGTGGGCAAATGGCTAAATTAACCTCAGCAATGCAAAGTCGGGTCAAACATATCCATTTCATCGGAATTGGTGGTGTCGGTATGGGCGGAATTGCCGAAGTACTGCTGAATCTGGGATATCAGGTCAGTGGTTCGGACTTGAATGAAAACAGTTTGATTCAACACCTGCGCCAGCTTGGAGCCAACATCATGATTGGTCATGACGCGGAATACCTTAAAGGTGCTGATGTGGTAGTAGTAACAACCGCAGTGAGCGCTGACAACGTTGAAGTTATGGCGGCTCGTGAACAGCGTATTCCAGTAGTGCCTCGTGCAGAGATGCTGGCTGAATTAATGCGTTTCAGTTATGGCATTGCCGTGGCGGGTACGCATGGTAAAACCACTACAACCAGCTTAACTGCTGCATTGTTAAGTGAAGGCGAGTTGGATCCAACCTTTGTGATAGGTGGTCGATTAAACAGTGCGGGGTCCAATGCAAGATTAGGTACCGGACGTTATTTAGTCGCTGAAGCAGATGAAAGTGATGCGTCCTTTTTATACCTGCAGCCGATGATCGCCATTGTGACCAATATTGATGATGATCATATGGCGACCTACGAAGGGGATTTTGAAAAGCTTAAAGCCACTTTTATTGAATTTCTGCATCACTTGCCGTTTTATGGTCTTGCGGTGTTATGCATAGATGATGAAGAGGTTCAGAGCATATTGCCTGAAGTGACTCGTCCCATTACAACCTATGGCCAGGATGAAAGAGCCGACTTTAGAATCAGTGATCTGCAGCAGTACCAGGGGCAAAGTGAGTTTACAGTCAGTGAAGCTCAAAGTGGTGTGCAATATCAGGTTCGTTTAAATATGCCCGGTCTGCACAATGCACTCAATGCGACAGCTGCTTTAGCCGTCGCCCGTAACTTGGGTGTTGACGTAGCCGCTTGCCAACGGGCGCTATTGAAGTTTGATGGTGTTGGCAGACGCTTCAATATTCTTGGCGAGAAAACCATCGGCCAGGGGCAGGTGTTACTGGTAGATGATTATGGTCATCATCCTACAGAAATTGCAGCGACAGTTGCCGCTAGCCGCGGGGGCTGGCCGGATCGTCGTTTAGTGGTTGTTTTCCAGCCACATCGATATACCAGAACGCGTGATTTGTTCGAAGATTTTGCCCGTGTGCTGTCAACGATAGATGTTTTGGTTGTGCTGGAAGTTTACCCTGCAGGCGAAAATAAAATTGCGGGTGCTGATGCTCGCAGTTTATGCCGTGCCATACGATTGCGTGGACAGGTTGAACCGGTATTTGTGGAAGATAAACAAGCCTTGTTTTCTGTTCTTCCGGGATTACTAAAGGATCAGGATCTATTGCTTACCCTTGGTGCGGGCGATATCGGAACCATCGCTAAAGAGTTGGATCAACAACTTGAGGAGATGAGCTAATGGTCTCCATGTTTAACGAGTTGCAAGGCGAATTGAAAATAAATGAGCCGTTATCTCAGCACACTTCATGGCGAGTTGGCGGAATAGCAAAGCGTTTTTATCAGCCAAAAGATAAAAATGATCTGGCGTCTTTTTTACGCCAGTTGCCAGCTGATGAACCCTTATTATGGTTAGGCTTGGGGAGCAATTTATTAATACGCGATGGCGGTTTTGCTGGCACGGTTATCAGCATGGCCGGAACCATGCAGGCGCTGGATATAGATGATCAAAGAGTTACCGCAGAAGTAGGTGTTTACTGCAGCAAAGTTGCCAAGCAATCCGCCAAACAGGGTTTAAGTGGTGCAGCCTTTCTGGCAGGTATTCCAGGCACATTTGGTGGTGCATTGGCGATGAATGCCGGTGCTCATGGCTGGGAAACCTGGCAGTTGGTCAAAGAGGCAACAACCGTAACGCGTCAGGGCGAGTTGAAAAAGCGTTCAGCCAGTGACTTTAAGGTTGCCTATCGTCATGTCGAACTGCCAGAAAAAGAATGGTTTGTCTCAGCCACATTGGAGCTACAGCTGGGAGATGCAGAAGCTGAAACTGCATTAATTAAACAGCTACTGAAAAAACGCAACGACAGCCAACCCACTAATCAACCTTGTGCCGGTTCAGTATTTCGTAATCCACAAGGCGATTATGCCGGGCGCTTAATCGAGCAGTGCGGTTTGAAGGGATTGCGAGTTGGCGGGGCAAGTGTGTCGCCAAAACATGCCAACTTTATTGTCAATGACGGGGCTGCCAGCGCGGCTGATATTGAAGATTTGATTAATTTAGTCAGACAACGTGTAGAAGCAGAGACAAAAGTGCGATTGATCCCCGAAGTTCACATTATCGGAGAGCACGCATGAGTGAAATAAATATTACTCCACAAAGTTTTGGTCGGGTTGCTGTGTTGATGGGTGGACGTTCAGCAGAACGTGAGATTTCGTTGAAAAGCGGCCGTGCGGTATTAGCTGCTTTACAGTCACTCGGAGTCAATGCTGTTGAGCTGGATGTAGATAAAACGGTTAGTGAACGTTTGCGTCAGGATAAATTTGATCGGGCATTTATTATCCTGCATGGCCGTGGCGGTGAAGACGGTGAAATTCAGGGTGTTTTGCAGTCATTGCAAATTCCTTATACCGGTAGCGGCATCACCGGTGCGGTACTGTCAATGAATAAACGTTTGAGCAAACAGATTTGGCAAAGTCAGGGTTTACCAACACCAAAATATGTGCGCTTAAATCGTCAGTCCAACCCTCAGAAAATTGTTGAAGAATTGGGTTTGCCGATAGTCATCAAGCCGGTCAACGAAGGTTCCAGCATCGGTATGAGTAAGGTGACATCAACCGAAGCACTGCAACAAGCCATCAGCCTTGCTTTTGACTATGACGATGAAGTTATCGCTGAACAATGGGTGCATGGGGCGGAATACACGGTGAGCATTTTGAATGGAGAAGCGCTGCCGGTTATTCGATTAACAACACCCAGAGAGTTTTACGACTTTGAAGCCAAGTATCTGGCGGATTCAACCGAATATTTGTGCCCGTGTGGTTTAAGTGATGCTGATGAAAAACGCTGTCAGCAATTGGCAATCAACGCTTTCAATGCGCTCAACATGTCTGGCTGGGGACGCATTGATGTTATGGCGGATCAGCAAGGTGATTTTTACTTGTTGGAAGCGAATAGTGTGCCCGGTATGACTGACCACAGCCTGGTGCCAATGGCAGCTCGTCAGGCAGGAATCAGTTTTGAAAATCTGGTTGGGCAGGTATTAAAGAGCAGTCTGGAGGGCAAACGCTGATGGCTATCAGACAACGTCCAAAAGCCGGAGCAACACGGACCCGTGTGGTGAAACCACGCGAACAAATGAACTGGCAAAGTAACTTGCGAAATGTCAGTACTGTGTTGGTTCTGTTGATACTGATTGTCGGTGTCGTTTATTTAAACAACACAGATACGCTGCCGATTCAGCATGTCACGGTAGAAGGTGAATTAATCAATACCGATAAACAGGATTTGATTGAGGCGGTAACCCCATATGTGACCGGTAGTTTCCTTGATGTAAACGTGGCAGGAATTCGTGCGGCAGGTGAAGCACTTCCCTGGGTATCACAAATACAGGTAAGACGTGTTTGGCCGGATACCTTGCATTTAATGGTCAGTGAGCATCAGGCAATTGCATTGTGGAATGAAGATGGTCTGGTCAATACACGTGGCCAGGTGTTTTATCCCGAGAGCGGAAAAATGCCTGCCGGACTTATTCAGTTATTTGGGCCTGAAGGCAGCAGTGAGTTGATGTCACGGCAACTGGTGACTATTCAGCAGTCTGTAGATTCGCTTGGATTAAGGGTGAAAAGTCTGACCATGGATGAGCGCCGTTCCTGGCAGGTGAAATTTACAGATGATATGCAGCTGCAATTGGGACGTGCAGAAAGTGAGCAGCGATTAGCCCGATTTATTCGAGTATTTGAAGGCCCGTTGGCCAGTTACCGCGATCAAATCAAAATTGTGGATATGCGCTACACCAACGGACTTGCAGTTGTTTGGAAAACCGGTAAGCAACCTGATTTTAATGGAATTGTGTAATGTCGAAACGAATTGAAAGAGAACTGATTGTCGGACTGGATATCGGCACTTCCAAAGTGGTAGCGATCGTGGCAGCGCCGATTCTGGATGCCGGTCCCAATGACAATAAACTGGAAATTATCGGTATCGGTTCGCATCCGGCCAGAGGCATGAAAAAAGGGGTAGTGGTCAATATTGAATCTACTGTGCAATCCATTCAGCGAGCGGTAGAAGAAGCCGAGCTGATGGCTGGATGCCAGATCCACTCTGTATTTGCCGGGATTGCCGGGAGTCATATTCGTAGTCTGAACTCACATGGCACCGTAGCCATTCGAGATAAGGAAGTGACACAGGGCGATTTGGACCGGGTACTGGATGCCGCTCGGGCAGTTCATTTCCCTGGCGATCAGCAATTACTGCATGTATTGCCTCAGGAATTCATTATCGATAACCAGGAAGGTATACGTGAGCCTATCGGCATGTCAGGAGTACGGCTGGAAGCCAAAGTGCATCTGATTACCGGGGCTGTCAGTGCCGCTCAAAACATCACCAAATGTATCGAGCGCTGTGGATTGATTGTTGATGGAATCATATTGGAACAGATGGCTTCCAGCTACTCGGTACTGGAACAGGACGAGAAAGAACTCGGTGTCTGCATCGTCGATATCGGTGGAGGTACAACGGATATTGCCGTGTTTATTGATGGTGCCATACGTCATACCGCTGTGATTCCGATCGCTGGCGATCAGGTTACTAATGATATTGCGGTGGCCTTACGTACGCCCACCCAGTATGCCGAAGAAATCAAAATCAAATATGCCTGTGCACTGACACAACTGGCACGGGAAGATGAAACCATAGAAGTGCCAAGTGTCGGAGACAGACCTCCTCGTCAACTGGCGAGACAGACACTGGCCGAAGTGGTTGAACCACGTTATGAAGAATTATTAATGCTGGTACAGGCTGAACTGCGTCGCAGTGGCTTTGAAGAAATGTTAGCTGCCGGAGTGGTATTGACCGGAGGCAGTTCAAAAATGGAAGGTGCAATCGAACTGGCAGAAGAAGTTTTCCATTTGCCGGTAAGGCTTGGTGTACCCCAGCATGTTGGTGGTTTAGTAGATGTAGTACGTAATCCAATCCACGCCACAGGTGTGGGTTTATTACTGTTTGGAAATGAACAAGTGAGTACCGGACACAGTGAATCTGTGATCTCGGATGGTTTTAAAGGAATGCTTGCCAGAATGAAAAGTTGGTTTCAGGGCAATTTCTGAGCAAGCCTTGTTAGTAAATAAAGAGGGGAGAAAATCATGACATTTGAATTGATTGATACATATACAGCAAATGCGGTTATCAAAGTCATCGGTGTAGGTGGCGGTGGCGGTAACGCTTTGGAACACATGGTGGCCAATAAAATCGAAGGTGTTGATTTTATCTGTGCCAATACGGATGCACAGGCTTTACGTAAAAGTAATGCCACTACACATTTACAATTAGGTACTGATATTACTAAAGGGCTGGGTGCCGGTGCCAACCCTGATGTAGGTCGACAAGCTGCATTGGAAGACCGTGAACGTATTATGGAAGTCATCAGCGGCGCTGATATGGTCTTCATCACTGCTGGTATGGGCGGCGGTACAGGTACCGGAGCTGCGCCAGTAGTCGCACAAGTTGCTAAAGAGATGGGAATTTTAACGGTTGCAGTTGTCACCAAACCATTTCCTTTTGAAGGCGGCAAAAGACTGAAAGTGGCTACCGCTGGTATTGAAGAGTTAAGTCAGCATGTAGATTCACTGATTACTATTCCAAATGAAAAACTGCTGAAAGTGTTGGGTAAGGAAATGAGCCTGCTTAATGCGTTTAAATCAGCTAATGATGTCCTGCTGGGTGCAGTTCAGGGTATTGCCGAACTGATTACCCGTGAAGGTATGATTAACGTTGACTTTGCTGACGTACGCACAGTTATGTCTGAGATGGGTATGGCTATGATGGGAACCGGCCGGGCTTCAGGTGAAAACCGCGCTGCAGAAGCCGCCAGACTGGCTGTTTCAAGCCCGTTACTGGAAGATGTTGATTTGGCGGGTGCGCGTGGCGTACTGGTTAATATCACCGCTGGCCTGGATATGAGTATTGGTGAATTTGAAGAAGTGGGTAACACTATTAAAGAATTTGCTTCAGAGGACGCAACAGTAGTGGTTGGTACGGTGATTGATCCTGATATGACCGATGAGTTACGGGTAACCGTAGTGGCAACCGGGTTGGGCGTTGCAAGAGCGGCAGTAGCAAAACCCGTTGAGACGACAACCGCAGCACCGCAAATCGAAATTGTTAAGAAGCCGGTTGACATTGACTATGATGAACCAACTGTTTTACGAAATGGTCGTAACAACGAACATAAACAAGTGGCTAATGGTGATGTCAACATGGATTATCTGGACATTCCGGCATTTTTGCGAAGACAGGCTGATTAATGTAGATGGTGAAGTCGTATAAGCCTATGATATTATTGTCAGATAATTAAACTAGAAAAGGGGGTAAAGCACCTTGATAAAGCAACGAACATTGAAAAATGTGATTCGTGCCACAGGTGTGGGATTGCACAGCGGTGAAATGGTCTATTTAACGCTGCGTCCGGCTGCCCCTAATACTGGCATTATTTTCCGACGAGTCGATCTGGATCCGGTTGTTGAAATCGAGGCCAAAGCTGAAAATGTGGGTGAGACAGCCCTGTCAACCACATTGATTCAGAATGGTCAGCGGGTCTCAACAGTGGAACATTTACTTTCAGCCTTTGCCGGGCTGGGTATCGATAATGCTTATATTGATCTCAATGCAGCAGAAGTTCCTATCATGGACGGCAGTGCCGGACCTTTTGTGTTTCTGGTGCAATCTGCAGGTATTGAAGAACAGGCAGTTGCTAAGCAATTTATCCGTATTAAAAAGCCTGTATTACTGGAAGATGGTGATAAATGGGCCAAGTTCGAGCCATTTGAGGGATTCAAAGTCTCTTTTACCATTGATTTTGAGCACCCGGCCTTTACCGGCAGACCACAACAGGTTGATGTTGATTTCTCCTCCACATCATTTGTTCGTGAAGTCAGTCGTGCCAGAACCTTCGGTTTTATGAAAGATATCGAAAAACTGCGGGAAATGAATCTGGCGCTGGGTGGTAGTATGGATAATGCCATTGTTGTAGATGATTTCCGTGTTTTAAATGAAGATGGTCTTCGTTATGAAGACGAGTTTGTCCGTCATAAAGTACTTGATGCGATCGGTGATTTATACCTGTTGGGCCATAGTCTGATCGGTGCATTCGTCGGACATAAATCCGGTCATGAAGTGAACAATCGACTGTTACGCAAACTCATTGCTCAGGAAGATTGTTGGGAACTGGTAACTTTTGAAGAAGATGCTGATGCACCTATTGTGTTCAGTCGGCCTGCCGCTTCAATTGTCAGCTAGGAGTTGTCACGAGTTTTACCTCGCTTAGCGAGTTTATGCAGCGCTGTTTTGAGCTGACCATCGTCTAACCCGGCGGCGGTCTGAGCAATCAGCGCTGCGTTGTTATTAGACATATCGATCATATTAGATTTTGCCGACTTCTCGGTCGGGTGCTGAGGTTTTACTTTTACCTCAACACGTTCAATTTGCGTAGACAACTCGCTGGAAAATGTTTTACAAATAGTAGCGGAATGAAAGCGTAATAAGCTGGCAATTGCCGCGTTTTCTGTATGTATGATGATTTTATTGTCTTTCATATTCGCCAGCTGGCAATGTCCTGCGAACTGCGAAGGTAAAATTTCTTGCAGAATGCTGTTAAGCTGGGTTAATTTTTGAGCGCGCTTCGAAATTTGTTGTAATTGCTGGTTTGCCTGGCAAACAGTACTGAAATGAAGCGGTTTATTTGACATGTCTCAATCCGGGACGAGGATAAGTATGCAGATTATCATAATATCCGCCGACAATACCGGCCACAAGCATTGGCATTTAAGCCGAACGAAATTGATGCTGCTAGTCACATTTCTATTAACCATGACGATTGCGATAACTGTCTCTACAATGAATTATATAAAAGATAAGACAGCTATTAACGATACAGTAGACTCAAAATTTTTCCCAACCGCTCGACTCCTCACCCCGAAAACCGATCCCCTCTCTATCAGTGATGACACAACCGCAAATGAAGCCATTCAGGGTTTTTACGCGCAGCAGTTAGGGGGCTTACAGGCTGAGGCCATTCGTCTGAAAATGCTTAGTCAGCGATTAGCTGAAATTGCAGGTTTTGAACTTTCTGACTTTGATTTGGAATTTGCTCCCGGGATGGGGGTATTGAAAATTCCGGTGACTGGTTATCAAACGCCGAATTTGAAGAAAGTCTGGTTCGTCTCTCACAGGATTTTGCTGATCAACAGGATACCTTGACGGCATTACAAGAGTTTCTGATTACAAATGAGAATATCGCCGGAGCCATACCAAGTGGTCGTCCTGTGGTTGATGGCTGGTTATCTTCTTTCTATGGCTATCGCGTTGATCCATTTAATGGGAAAAAAGCTTTCCATGATGGACTCGATTTTGCCGGAAAAACCGGTAGCTCAGTGATTTCTGTGGCGGATGGAATTGTCAGCTGGGCGGGCATGCGTGGTGGATACGGTGGACTGGTTGAAATTGACCATGGAAATGGCTATGTAACCCGCTATGCGCATAACAAAACCATCAATGTCAGTACCGGAGATCGTGTTAACAAAGGAGATGTTATTGCGCTGATGGGATCAACTGGTCGTTCAACTGGACCTCATGTTCATTTCGAAGTATTAAGAGACGGTAAATCCGTTAATCCGTTTAATTACATCGAATAATTCCTCTTGTATTTGAAAAATCAGACACCACTTAAAAAAATGCGGTGAGTCTTCGATCTTCCCAACAGTACGCGTTATAATCACGCGTTTAATCAAACTGTCGTCAATTCGGCACATTCAACAGGTAGTTTAAGTCATGGTAGGCAAGTTTTTCAGTAAGGTTTTTGGCAGTCGTAACGATCGTGTAATCAAAAAACTGCAAAAACAGGTCAGCCTCATCAATGAATTGGAAAGCGAGTATGAAAAGCTTGACGATGCCGCTTTAAAATCCAAAACCATAGAATTCAAACAAAGACTGGATGATGGGCAAACACTGAATGATATCCTGGTAGAAGCATTTGCTGTCGTACGTGAAGCCGGTAAACGCATTATGGAAATGCGCCATTTTGACGTGCAGTTGATAGGCGGTATGGTGCTGAATGACGGAAAAATTGCCGAAATGAAAACCGGCGAGGGTAAAACGCTGGTAGCTACGCTCGCAGTATATTTGAATGCCCTGAGCGGGGAAGGCGTCCATGTTATTACCGTCAATGATTACCTTGCCAAACGTGATGCGGCCTGGATGAGCAAACTTTATGGTTTCCTCGGTTTGACCACAGGCGTCATTGTCAGTGGACTGAGTGGTGACGAACGGCGTGCAGCATATGCTGCAGATATTACCTACGGTACCAATAACGAATTTGGTTTTGATTACCTGCGCGATAACATGGCCTTTCGTCTCGAAGATAGAGTGCAGCGTCCATTAAATTTTGCTGTTATCGATGAAGTTGACTCCATCCTAATTGACGAAGCCCGCACGCCATTGATTATCTCTGGGCCAGCTGAGGACAGTTCTGAGCGTTATGTGCAGATAAACAAGTTGATTCCCAGTCTGACCCGGCAGGAAGGTGAAGATGAAGATATCACCGTGCCGGGTGATTACACCATTGATGAAAAAAACAAACAGGTACATTTTACCGAAGCTGGCCATGAAAAAATTGAGCATTTATTAACCGAAACAGGCCTGTTGGATGAAGATGCCAGCCTGTATGATGCGGCCAATATTGGTTTGATGCATCACGTAACTGCAGCGC
The DNA here is from genome assembly GCF_056863975.1 of Methylophaga sp. F7. Taxonomy (NCBI): domain Bacteria; kingdom Pseudomonadati; phylum Pseudomonadota; class Gammaproteobacteria; order Thiotrichales; family Piscirickettsiaceae; genus Methylophaga; species Methylophaga sp. F7. The sequence continues at coordinate 707,835 of NZ_CM166511.1, forward strand.
TTCGTGCACATGTATTATTTCATCGGGATGTTGAATACATTGTTCAGGATGATCAGATAATCATTGTCGACGAATTTACCGGTCGTACCATGCCCGGACGTCGCTGGTCAGAAGGCTTACACCAGGCTATTGAAGCCAAGGAAGGGGTCAAAATTCAAAACGAAAACCAGACCCTCGCTTCCATTACTTTCCAGAATTACTTCCGTCTTTACAAAAAGCTGTCCGGCATGACCGGTACAGCGGATACTGAAGCCTATGAATTGCAGTCAATCTATGGTCTGGAAGTTGTGGTTATTCCGACACATCGTCCAATGCAGCGTAAAGACGAAGCCGATAGAATTTATCTGACAGCAAAAGAAAAGTTTGATGCGATATTGCTTGATATTCAGGACTGTGTGCAGCGAAAACAACCTGTTCTTGTCGGTACGGCCTCAATTGAAAGCTCAGAATATCTGGATAAATTACTGACCAAAGCCAAAATTCCACATGAAGTTCTGAACGCAAAATTTCATGAAAAAGAGGCACATATTATCGCTGAAGCGGGTAAACCGGGATCAGTCACTATCGCAACCAATATGGCGGGTCGTGGTACAGATATTGTTCTCGGTGGCAGTCTTGAAGCAGAGCTGGACAAGCTGAGTGAAGAGGCTGATGAAGCTGCTAAAGCTAAAGTGAAAGCCGAATGGCAACAACGTCATGATTTGGTTTTGCAAGCGGGTGGTTTACATATTATCGGTACCGAACGACATGAATCACGTCGTATTGATAATCAGCTGCGTGGTCGTTCCGGTCGTCAGGGTGATCCGGGCTCAACCCGTTTTTATCTGTCGCTCGAAGATAACCTGATGCGGATTTTTGCTTCTGAACGCATGGCCGGATTGATGCAGAAACTGGGTATGGAAGAGGGTGAAGCTATTGAGCATCCATGGGTCAGCAGAGCCATTGAAAATGCTCAACGTAAGGTTGAAGGACACAACTTTGATATTCGTAAACAGTTACTGCAGTTTGATGATGTTGCCAACGATCAACGTAAAGTAATTTATGAGCAGCGCAATGAATTAATGGCTGCGGATGATGTATCAGAAACAATTGTTTCAATGCGTAGCAGCGTCATTAACGACGTTATCAGTCTGTACATTCCACCTAATAGTATTGATGAACAATGGAATGTCAGTGGACTGGAACAGGCTTTACGCGATGATTTCGCTCTGGAATTAGATATCAGCGGCTGGTTGGAGGCAGATGATAATCTGCACGAAGAAAGTTTGCGTGAAAGAATTATCGAGGAAGCCGAAGCAGCCTGTCAGGCAAAAGAAGCTACTGTCGGGGCTGAGTTGATGCGTCATTTTGAAAAAGCCATCATGCTGCAAACTCTGGACACGCAGTGGAAAGAACATCTGGCTCAAATGGATTATTTACGTCAGGGTATCAATCTGCGTGGTTATGCCCAAAAAGATCCCAAGCAGGAATACAAACGTGAAGCTTTCCAGTTGTTTACTGCTATGTTGGACAGCCTGAAACATGAAGTTATCAGCCTGATTTCCCGTGTTAAAGTGCGTGCGCCGGAAGATGTCGCGGCGGTTGATGAGCAACGCCGTCAATCTGCTGATGTGGAGTATCAGCATGAAAGTGCCTCCTCTGAAGCAGAAGCCGAGGCAGAACATCCTACTGCGAACCAGCCGCTAACGCGAGATGGTAAAAAAGTTGGTCGTAATGATCCATGCCCATGTGGAAGTGGTAAAAAATTCAAGAATTGCCACGGCGCTGTCAAATAATGGCAGTAAATTTATCTGCTCCAATTGCTGCTGAATTAAAGCCTGTAAAAGGTGTTCGCCTTGCCACTACGAGCGCTGGGATTAAAAAGCCAGGGCGTCAGGATGTGGTTTTAATTGAACTGGCATCTGGAAGTCATACCGCAGCGGTTTATACCCGTAATGCATTTTGTGCAGCCCCGGTATTATTAGCCAGAGAGCATCAGCAACAATCATCTACACGCTATTTACTGATCAATTCTGGAAACGCCAATGCTGGAACCGGTGACGCGGGTATGGCGGCAGCAAAAGCATGTTGCCAGGCGGTGGCTCAGCTAGCAGAATGTGATACCCGTGCTGTATTGCCATTTTCCACCGGCGTTATAGGGCAGCCGTTACCTGTTGATAAAATTACCAATGCGTTACCTGAGGCGTTTACCAAACTAGCTGCTGATAACTGGTTTGCTGCAGCACACGCCATCATGACCACCGACACCATTGCCAAAGCGCGTTCAGTTGAACTGTCGTTAAATGGACAGCCAATCACACTGACAGGCATCGCAAAAGGCTCAGGCATGATTCGACCAGATATGGCGACCTTGTTGTCTTATATCGCCACGGATGCCGCTATAAGTGCCTCCACATTACAAAAGATGCTTGACGTTTCGATGGAGCAGTCTTTTAACAGTATTACCGTTGATGGCGATACCTCAACCAATGATGCCTGTGTCTTGATTGCTACTGGTCTGGCAGGTAATTCGATTATTGATGATATTGATAGCAGTGATGCACAACAATTTATTGAGGCCTTAAATAGTTTAAGTCGCTTCCTGGCCCAGGCCATTGTTCGCGATGGTGAAGGCGCAACCAAATTTATCAGCATTGATGTTCAACAGGGTGCTGATGCAGATGAATGTCGGCAGGTCGCCTATACCATTGCTCATTCACCGTTGGTAAAAACTGCATTGTTTGCCTCTGACCCAAACTGGGGGCGAATTCTGGCAGCGGTCGGTCGAAGTGGCTTGCCCAGTCTGGATTTATCGAAAATCGCCATTTACCTGGATAACGTATGTATTGTCGATGGGGGCCAGCCTGCTGCTGACTATACTGAAGAAAAAGGCCAGCAGGTCATGTCACAATCTGAAATAACCATTCGGGTAAAACTGGGTAGAGGCAACGTTGCCAAAACAGTCTGGACCTGTGATTTTTCTTACGATTACGTCAAGATAAACGCAGAATACCGTACCTGATACGGAGCAGGATATGGATATTGGACAGTTCAACACACTTAGCAAGTTTCTCAGGCAAAGTGGTGCACAATACCGGGTGTTTGATATGGGGCGCCGGGTTGGTAAATTAACCCCGGAACAGTTTGTCAGTTTTGATAATTGCCAGCAGCCTTACCCTTATCCTTTCAAACGTCACGCCCAAATAGGCATTATCTTCTGGCATCCGGATGCCCCAGAAAATCACTATGTATGGTTTCTTAAGTTTCCGCTGGATGAGCAGGGATTACTGGTTCCAGATGCCCGTGATGCTTTTCTGATGATGTTATTGGAAAGGCTCGGCGAAGCAATGTTGGCCGCCGCCGATGGTGAAAAAATTCAGGGAGCTCTGCAGGACAGTCCGTTCACCTTTCAGCCACGTCAGGATCGAATGGCCGCATTTAATGCTCACGCTACGCATGCACTGAAACAGCGCCCCTCCAAATATTACGATGCCGCCTATCGTTACTTCACTGGCGATCTCCCTTTGGATAAATGGCCTGGCTTGGCGATGCAGGGATTAGCTGATTTTGCTATTCGTCTGGATACCAATGAAGGTACATTAGGATTGATTAATACATTGCCTAAATTGCCTCAGGAACCATTTCATAATTTATGCGTTTTGCTGGAGCATGCAAGCCCTGCAGCAGGGGTAGTCGAAGTATTGGCACAGCAAGTAGATAATCAGTTACAGGAAAAACAACCCGATACAGCCAAAATCATTTCCTGTTTACGGGCAGCTTCCAATAGTCCTGCTCGTGGTTTAGTGGAGCGTATGGTGACTCAGGTGCTGAAACATCGTTGCAGTCGCGAAATTGAAGTGCTGGCAATAGTAAGTGGTCGAATCTGGTTGGCACTGGCCAAACAGCCAATCTGTGAGCTGTATCTTGAGCAACTTGCTCATAACGATGCTGGCCAGGCCGGTTTCAGCCAGTTATTGGCCGATCTGTTATTTATACCAGGGATGCGAGAGCCGGTTATGCAGGCTTTGCGTAATCCAAAACGTTCGGAAACTCTGGCAAAAGCCGTTGGGGAAATGTTCGGTCAATAGGATCAAATATTCTTTTTTACAATATCAGTTTCAATTCCATCCAGGCTGAATTGATTTTTTTCCCGCCAATATTCTTTAATACCAGTTTCACCTTTGCGTTCAGCCCAGTTATTCAGTAGTTCGCGTTCACCGACAAATTCAAAATAAGGTACAGCCATACCACATGAGGTCTGAACCAGATCGATATCCAGAATAAAAATCTGTCTGGCACCAGGTAATGGATCAAATAAGCCATACAGACTCTGCCACTCAGGATCTTTTTGATGTATTGCACGAGCCTGACCATAGACTCGTAGAATCAATGGCTTTCCTTCAAATGCACAAAACATGATGGTCATTCGAGGGGATTCCTCAATATGCGCAGCTGTTTCATTGCCGCTACCGGTCACGTTCAGCCAGACTAAACGATTACTGTTTAAAACTCTTAACGAGTCCATTCCCTTTGGGGAAACATTAACACGGCTGTCAGCCGTCGCTGTTGCTACAAAAAACAGATGTTGTTGATGAATAAACTGAATCAAACGATCAGATAGCGAATCAAACTGTTGTGCCATTATTGTCTCTGCCCTTGGATTTTTCAGCCAGCATTGAACGCCAGCTGGATTCGGTCATCATTTCCATTGTCGATTCCACCCGATCGACAAAAACTTTTCCGTCCAGATGATCCAGTTCATGTTGAAACAATCGAGCCATAAAGCCCTCATATGTGGTTTCAACCTGAGTAGCATCACGCAACCAGTAGCGCACTTGTATTTGCTGATAACGTGGTACCAGAGCTCGAAGACCGGGAACACTCAAACAACCTTCCCAGTCTTTTTCTGTATGCGCTGAGTGCCAGACAATTTCGGGATTTATTACACAGGTTGCCGGCATCTCGGGTGCATAGGGATAACGCTCATTAGGATGACTCGACATAATAAAAAAGCGTTGGTTAATACCAACTTGCGTGGCGGCAATCCCCATACCCCCACGCTGTTGAACAAAGGTGATCAGATCATCAATTTTTTGTTGTAATACAGGGTCGTTTATCTCGGATACCGGCTGGGCAATTCGACGTAAATCATCCTGACCTAATTCCAGAATGTTAAAAGATGTGTTCATATTATCGGGGCCTGCAATGGATCCTGAATCCGGAACCAGCCTGCAATGCTGTAACGATCCCGTTTCGAGGGGAGAACTTCATGCGGAAACTGCTCACTTAAAAAAACCACAAATGTGCCCATTTCAGGTTCAACAGATAGAATCAGATTATCATCATTGATGTCATAGATCTGCAATTGGCCACCATCCTGAGTTTGCCAGAATGGGTTTAAATACATCACCGTTGTTAATACACGGTTGGACTGACCTTTAAATGCATCGACATGACGTTTGTAGAAGGCCCCTGAAGGATAATGGGCGTAGTGTGATTCATAATCAAACAAGCCGAGAAACAACCGTTGATTCATTGCCAGCCGGAAATCTGCCATATGGGTGAGATATGCCAGGTCGATGCTATTATCCGGGTCTAGCCAACGGGTTTCATCGGTGCGGATTTTCTCATTTAGCTGATGTTGTCGTTCCCGGCCTATTCCGGCCTGACTTAAGTCATTATGCTCATCCAGACGGGCAACTCTGCGGTATAGATCATGGGTTAAAGCGGGAGGCAATAATTGTGGCAGGATACAATAACCGTGGGTGGTCAGCGCATCAGCAATCAGATCAAATACGGCATAATCAACAACAGACTGAGCGTTCAAAGAAGCGATTCTCCAGAAGAGTGAGTAACTTTGTTATGGTTAATTGACATAGCTAAGCCATTGAACGGGCGATAGAATGTAGCAGAATTTGATTTTCTTTGAAGGATTATTTTGTGCTGGTGTCGTTATTGCTGGCAGCAAAAAAAATCAGGCAATAATCTTTCAACCGAAAAACCAGTAGGCGACCAGAATGGCTGCGGTGATGCCGGCAACATCTGCTGCCAGTCCACAGGCAACAGCATGACGGATTTTCTGAATTCCAACCGCACCAAAATAAACCGCCAACACATAAAAAGTGGTTTCAGTGCTGCCCTGAACTATTGAAGCAAGTCTTCCGGCAAATGAATCTGCCCCATGTACTTCCATGGTATCGATCATCATGGCACGAGCCCCGCTGCCACTGAAAGGCTTCATTAACGCAGTGGGTAATGCATCGACAAACCTATCATCCATTCCCAGCGCCAGTACGCCGGAACGAATACCATCTGCAATCAAGTCAAGCGCCCCACTGGCACGGAAAACGCCAATTGCCACCAACATGGCAACCAGATAGGGAATAATCATTACTGCCGTCGAGAAACCTTCTTTGGCCCCTTCAATAAAAGCCTCGTAAGCATTGACCCGTTGCCATGCCGCCGCCACTATAAATGCGATGACCAATGAAAAAATGACGACATTGCTGATAATGGCGGATTGCACCAGCATCTGTGATTGTTCCAGACTGGAAAAATAGGCTAACAGACCAAATACAAAGGCACTGAATCCCCCCAGATACATCAACACTACCCGGTCCAGAAGGTTAATTTTCTGTACTGCCGCCACAGTGATTAAACCAATCAAGGTGGAAAAATAGGTGGCAATTAACAATGGTATAAATACGTCTGTAGGATTGGCAGAACCCATCTGAGCGCGATAGGTAAAAATAGTGACTGGAAATAACGTAACGGCAGAGGTATTAATTACCAGAAACAGGATCTGGGCGTTACTGGCGGTATCTTTTAACGGATTAAGCTTTTGCAGTTCCTGCATTGCTTTAATACCTAATGGGGTCGCGGCATTATCCAGTCCAAGCGCATTGGCTGAGATGTTCATCACCATCGCTCCGAGGGCCGGATGATTCTTTGGTACCTCTGGCATCAGCCGTGTAAAAAGCGGGGATAATCCTCGGGTCAATAATTCGACAAAGCCACTGCGTTCGCCAATTTTCATAATACCCAGCCACAGGGCAAGAATACCGGTCAGGCCAAGTGCAATTTCAAAAGCTGTTTTGGACAGGGCAAACATTGCCTGCATGATCTGGTTGAAAATTTCGGTGTCGCCTAACACCAGCAGCTTAAATAAAGCCACTGCAAAGGCAATGAGAAAAAAGGCGACCCAGATGATATTCAGCATGAACGCTATTGTGGCATGCTCAAAAAAAGTCACTGCTGGCAGTGACTTTTTATTATTGAGAGAGTTTAGTTTTTAGCTTTTCTTAAACTTCCTGGCTGGTTTGCTTTTTGGACCGTCTTTACGATCTTTGCTGAAGTTACGGCGTGATGGGCGGGCTGCCGCACTTTCCGCAACAGCTTCATCAGTCGCCAGGCTCATATTCAGTTGTTTGTTATTGACCCAAACCTTGCGTATTTGCTGGAACATATCTTTTGGCATGCCTTGTGGCAAGTCAATCAGACTATGATCCTCATTAATGGTAATACGGCCGATAAATTGACTTTCGATACCTGACTCATTAGCAATTGCGCCTACCAGATTCCGTGGTTCAATTTTGTCGGCGCGACCGACTTCAACACGGTAAGTATCCATATCCGGCTCATTTGGATGTGGACGTGGAGCCCGTTTTTCTCTTGGTGGACGGTCTTCACGGCTGCCCCGGGCAGGACGTTCACCACGTTCCTGACGTGGTCCGCGTTCGCGTTCTTCACGAGCTGGTCGTTGTGTAACATGTTTAACCGGTTTTAACGGACGGTCTTTCTGTACCAAAAAGGCTAATGCGGCAGCGATTTCAATCGGGTCGGCATTATGTTCCTGTTGATATTGACTGATTAAGGTTTCGAAATAAGCCAGTTCCTGAGACTCAATGGTTTCACTGAGTTGTTCCATGAATTGCAGAACACGGCGATCAGCAATATCTTCACTGCTCGGTAATTGCATTTTGGTAATTACCTGGCGCGTGGCTTTCTCGATGGCACTTAACATACGTGTTTCGCGAGGGGAGACAAACAGAATGGCCTCACCTTTACGACCAGCACGACCGGTACGGCCAATACGATGCACATAGGACTCGGTATCGTAAGGAATATCGTAGTTGACCACATGGCTCATGCGTTCGATATCCAGACCACGTGCAGCGACGTCGGTGGCAATCAGGATATCAATACTGCCTTTTTTCATGCGTTCGATGGTTTTTTCACGCAATGCCTGATTCATATCGCCATTAATCGCCGAAGCAGAATAACCACGAGCTTCCAGCTTTTCAGCCAGCTCAACAGTGGCGTTTTTAGTGCGCACGAAGATGATCATGCCATCAAAGTCTTCGACTTCCAGAATGCGGGTTAACGCATCCAGTTTGTGCATACCGGTTACTTGCCAGTAACGCTGGTTAATGGTGGTGACAGTTGATGTTTTGGATTGAATGCGTACATCCACCGGATCTTTCAGATATTTCTGTGCAACACGGTGAATAGGACCAGGCATGGTAGCGGAGAATAAAGCTACCTGACGTTTTTCGGGGGTTTCTTTAAGGATGGTTTCTACATCATCAATAAAGCCCATACGCAGCATTTCATCAGCTTCATCAAGCACTAATGCTTCAAGTTTATCCAGCTTCAATGTGCCACGACGAATGTGATCCAGAATACGACCCGGCGTACCGACAACAACTTGTGGTTTACGTTGTAATGAGCGTAATTGGATGCCCATGCTTTGACCGCCATAAATTGGCAGAATATGGAAATCTTTCAGGTGACGAGCGTAGCTTTGGATCGCTTCTGAAACCTGAATAGCCAATTCACGAGTCGGTGCTAACACCAACATTTGGGTGGCTTTGTTTTTCAGATCTATACGGCTTAACAGCGGTAAGGCAAAGGCAGCGGTTTTACCGGTACCGGTTTGGGCCTGACCAAGTAAATCTCTACCAGCAAGTAAAGGTGGAATACTTTGCGCCTGAATTGGCGAAGGTGTTTCATAACCGGCTTGTTGTACAGCTTGTAAAATTGGAGCAGCTAACCCTAACTCAGCGAATGAGGGTGTTGAATCGTTTTCTGGTGTGGACATTGAATAACCTGTGATGGGCAGCTTTGGAAACAAAGCTGTAAAAGTGACATTTGCGAGCATGCAATTATACGTGCCCACTCAATGAAAAGATAGCAAAATCATTCATTTATTTCGATGGGCATGGTGCTGTAAGCACATGTATGTGATTATCATCTAACTTGTTTTTCATAATTGGGAAAATATCATGGATCCATTTTCAGTTGATGCTTATACCCCGGCAGAAATTGCTCGTCGTCTGGAAAAAATCAGTATGAGCAAATGTACTGTGGATCCATTAAGAGTTTTTGCTCTCTCATTATTAGCTGGAGCGTTTATCGCGCTGGGAGCGGCATTCTTTACACTGGTGACCTTTGACGTTGGCAATATGCCTGCTGGAATTATGCGACTAATTGGCGGATTGGCATTTTGCCTGGGATTGATTCTGGTGGTGGTTGCCGGGGCAGAATTATTTACCGGTAACAACTTATTGGTGATGGCCTGTATCGATGGCCTGATTAGTTTTAGGCAACTGATTCAGAATTGGGCAATTGTTTATATTGGCAATTTTATGGGGGCAATGGGCATTTTATTGTTGATGTATTTAAGTGGCTTATGGTGGCAGGGCGATGGGGCTCTTGGCCATAAAGTGGTGGCGATTGCTGACAGTAAAGTGAATCTGAGCTGGATTGAGGCGTTCACTCGTGGTGTATTGTGCAATATCCTTGTATGTCTAGCCGTCTGGTTGTGTATGGCGGGGCGCAGTGTGACTGATAAAGTGCTGGCAGTAATTTTTCCTATTACCGCCTTTGTCGCTCTTGGATTTGAACACTCTGTTGCTAATATGTTTTTTATTCCGGCTGGGTTACTGGCAGAAACACAAGCAGAAACCTCACTCGTCATCTCAGAACAGTTAACGATTGGTGGTTTTTTCTGGCATAACTTGATCCCGGTGACATTGGGCAATATGCTGGGAGGCAGTATCTTTGTCGGCCTGTTTTACTGGTTTATCTATTTACGCAAATAACAAGGAATTATTATGACTGAACATGTTTATAAACATATTGAAATCACTGGCAGCTCTGCTGAAAGTTCAGATAAAGCCATTGAGAACGCGATTGCAAAAGCTGCTGAGACCGTTAAAAACCTGCATTGGTTTGAAGTAACGGACACTCGCGGTTATATCGAAAACGGCGGAGTCCGTTACTGGCAGGTCACTATCAAAATCGGTTTTCGTATCGAAGGCTAAAAACAGGCCTCCAATACTACTTATTGAGCTTGGTAAACTTGGCGCCTTCGAGCGTCAAGTTATACATCAACCCTTTGTTACTGAAGACAAAGCCAACAATCGGATCTTTGATATCAGTAGTATTGATATCTTCACCCACGCCCCATTCAACTACTGCTACCGAACCATCAACCCCGGCTTTCCAACCCTCGCTGTCACGAAATTGTTTTAAAGCCTGATCATTCATAAATACCAGGATCACCGTTTTTTGTTGGGCTCCCAATTGAAAGCCGATCGAGGCACCCGCAGTATTGTAATAATCCACAGTGCTGCCGCCGATGCGAAGTGCACCTTCACCATATTCACCGCCAATACCAAATCCGGCTTTAATGACATCCGGAAAAACTAATACGCCTTTTGCTTTTTCGAGGAAACGATCTCCACCAGAAACTTCACTCTTGAAACGTTTCAGAGCTTCATCGACTTTGATATCAATTTCAGTGGCAGATGCTGCTTGGGATGGTGCAGATAGAGTAAACAATGCAAAAGCGAAAAATATCGCTAATAAAACAGGGAGATAAAACATTTGTCGGTATAACATGCTGAAAATCCTCAACGACGTTATTGGGATTTCAAAATAGCATGCGAAATGAATACAGGGAAGTAGGTCGGTCAATGCGCCGATAAAGCGCATTGACCCGGATTAGAAGTGTCGAGCCTAGGGTTTGTTGCTCTTTCATATCCACCACTGCTGGCGGCTATTTTTGTGTCCGACAAGGCGGAAAGCACGCAGTGTAGCCTTCCTACATAAGTGATTGACAAATGAGTCTGGAACTCATTTGAACAGCTTAGCTGGCCGCGTAGCGGTGAAATACAGGGATGTATTTCATACAACGCAGGCGGCCGCAAAAATAGTCACAGCCCTTCAGCTCACAACAGAGGCGGAGATGTAAGACCAACAAGCCCTAGTTATTAATACCAAGACTTTTAAGGTACTCATCATAGCTGCCGGTAAAGTCAGTGATACCTTCATTTTCCATATCAAACACACGTGTTGCCAATGACGATACAAATTCACGGTCATGGGAGACGAAGATCAATGTGCCTTCGTAATTTTCCAATGCCAGGTTAAGTGATTCGATAGATTCCATATCCATATGGTTGGTCGGCTCATCCATCACCAGAATATTGGGTTTTTGCAAAATAAGCTTGCCGAACAACATGCGGCCTTTTTCACCACCAGACAGCACATTGACCTTTTTATCGATCATATGACCGGAGAACAGCAGGCGGCCTAGAGTGCCACGAATAACCTGTTCATCATCTTCAGGGCTACCCCATTGGGACATCCACTCAAACAGAGTCATATTGTTTTTAAACAGATGATCATGATCCTGTGCGTAATAACCGATATTGGCATTTTCCGACCATTTTACATTGCCGGATTTTGGGGCCAGTTCACCGACCAGTGTTTTCACAAAGGTGGTTTTACCGATACCGTTAGGACCAATCACGGCAATTTTTTCACCCACTTCTGCCATAAAACTGAAGTTTTCAAACAGCGGTTTTTCGTTATCGTAGCCCTGTGTCAGCTTGCTGACTTCCAGTGCATTTCGGAACAGTTTCTTTTCCTGATTAAAACGAATAAACGGATTCACCCGGCTGGAAGGTTTAATGTCATCCAGCTGAATTTTTTCCATTTGTTTTTGACGGGACGTTGCCTGTTTTGCTTTGGAAGCATTGGCAGAGAATCGTGAGACGAATTCCTGCAGCTCTTTGATCTGCGCTTTTTTCTTCGCATTGTCTGATTGCAGACGTTCACGTGCCTGGGTGGAAGCAATCATGTATTCATCATAATTTCCTGGATAAATACGTAATTCGCCGTAATCCATATCGGCCATATGAGTACAGATACGATTGAGGAAATGGCGATCATGCGAAATGATGATCATGGTGCTGCTACGTTGGCTTAATACCTCTTCCAGCCAGCGAATAGTGTTGATATCCAAATGGTTGGTCGGCTCATCGAGCAACATAATATCGGGATCAGCAAACAGTACCTGAGCCAGCAGAATACGTAGTTTCCAACCGGGAGCGATTTCGCTCATCGGGCCATAATGCTGTTCAACCGGAATACCGACGCCTAATAATAATTCTCCAGCTCGGGATTCAGCAGTGTAACCGTCCATTTCCGCATATTGACCTTCCAGTTCAGCGACTTTCAGACCATCTTCTTCACTCATTTCCGGCAAGTTATAAATGCGATCGCGCTCACGATGCACATCCCATAAATCAGGTTGCCCCATAATCACCACGTCAATAACGCGTTGATCCTCGTAAGCAAACTGATCCTGTTTTAATACGGCATAAGATTCATTGGGGTCGTAACTCACATTACCGGAGGTGGGCTCTTGGACGCCGGCCAGAATTTTCATAAACGTCGATTTCCCGCAACCATTGGCGCCAATCAGACCGTAGCGATTGCCACCACCGAATTTGACCGAGACGTTTTCGAACAGGGGCTTGGCCCCGAATTGCATGGTAATGTTAGCAGTGCTTAACAAAGTTAAAATCCTGTATCTAAAGGAGAAATTCAGACGTGCTGAAAAAACCCGCCATTATACATGGTCTGATGGGTTACCGATAAGGTTCAGTTTTTGTTGCCTGCTGAGTTTCTTGATTGCAGCTTCCCGACGGCTGGCACTGCTGCGATCAGGATGCTGTTCCTGATACACCACTTTGTGAGCATCACTGGTATGAAAAAAACGCGCCCCACCGTTATGGTTTTGATGCTGTTTTAAACGACGTTCTAAATCAGTGGTTATACCGGTGTAAAGATAACCATTAGCAGCTTGAATGATATACAGCGTCCATTCAGTCTTTGTCATTAAATTCAAGCGCCACCGAATTAATACAATAGCGCAGGCCAGTAGGGGCGGGGCCGTCATCAAATACATGACCCAAATGGGCTTCACATTGCTGACAGCGAACTTCGGTACGATCCATATTGTGGCTGTAATCCGGATGATGAGTCACCACTCCATGCTCAAGCTGTGAGGAAAAACTTGGCCAACCGCAACCGGCATCAAATTTGTCATCAGAAGCAAATAAGGCCTGGCCACAGCAAACACAGTGATAACACCCATTCTCATCGTGATCGACATATTCCCCGGAAAAAGCTGGTTCTGTGCCCGCCTGCCGGGTGATGCGATATTGTTCTTCGTTAAGTTGTTGGCGCCACTGTGCATCCGTTTTTAAATCAGAGTTCATTTTGCTCATCTCATTGCAACGTGTCGGGCATTGTATAAAAAACTGCAAAGCAAAGCACACTTGTGTGCTAATGACTTCGGATCGCCTGTTGGATCGCGCTGCGCATTGAAGGAAATTGTTTTAACAAAATCTGCATGCCCTCAATATCAAACGCATCAATCCGTTCCAGCAACTGGCTGGCATATCGATCCAGTGTGTCAATTTGATGATTGCCAGCCAGTCTGGCGATTTCGTGGGCAAAGTTTTTAATGTCGGTCATGCTGTTACTTTGGGTGGCTAAACGCCATATTTCATCGATATCGGTTTGAAAATGATTAAAAATCGATAACAGCTGTTCTTTGTCCAGCATTGACCAATCCTGCTGTGGTGCTTTTATAACGTCAACGTCAACCGTCTGGTATCGTAAAAATACGCTCAGCGCATGAAACAGTTCGTTGCGTAAAACAGGTTTTCGCAGATAGGCATCAAAATGGTCCAATCTATCCTGTTCATAGGCGTCTTTCATTACTGAAGCTGTCAGTGCAACCACAGGTAAATCCGGTTTAATCATTTTGATTTGTTTTGCGGCTTCATAACCGTCCATCACTGGCATACGAATATCCATCAACACGAGGTCTACCGGATTCTTTTTAACAAAATCCACAGCCAGCTGACCATTTTCAGCTTCACTGGTTTGAATAAGGCTGTTGATAAAATGCTGACGTATCAGTTCCCGGTTATGCGCGACATCATCAACGATTAGCATATGGGCCGGCTCAAAACGTATATGGCTGGCATCAAAAGCTAACGCCTGCTGACGAATTTTGTCACTGGCAATGGCGGCAATATCAATTCCTGGTAAATCAATACTGAATACTGACCCTTCACCACTTTTACTCTGCAGATGGATATGACCACCCATCATCTCAATCAAGCGGCGGGTGATTGACAAGCCAAGACCGGTCCCACCGTATTTGCGAACATCCTGGCCTGATTGCTGGGCAAAAATTTCAAATATATGTTCAACCTCAGCTTCGGGAATACCAATACCAGTGTCTTCAACCCGGATATGTAAATCCAGTTTACTGAGATGATCATCTACATTATCGGCATGAACGTGAATACGTATATGACCGGTATCAGTGAATTTGACAGCATTACTGATTAAATTAAATAACACCTGTCTGAGACGAGTGGCATCGAGTAACAGGCCATGGGGTAAATCGGGATCTATATCTAAATGTAACGCCAAATCCTTATTGCGGATTTGCAGAACAAACATATTGGCTATTTCATCAAACAGCTGATGAGGATCGGTAGCGGATTTATTGAGTTGCAGTTTTCCGGCTTCAATCTTCGATAAATCAAGAATATCGTTGATCAGCAGTAAAAGGGTATTACCTGCACTGCGGATGGTTTTAATAAATGATTTAAGCCTGGGCTCTGTAACCTGCTCGTCCAGCAGTTCGGTAAACCCCAGAATAGCGTTCATTGGGGTGCGGATTTCATGACTCATATTGGCGAGAAATTGTGATTTGGCCAAATTCGCTGCTTCAGCATGGGTCTTGGATTCTTTTAGTGAATCTTCAAGTGCAATACGATCATCCATATTCATGAAAAAACCCAGAAAAGCCGGCTTGCCTTGATATTGAATCGAAATTATTGAAAATAATCCCTGGATGATCTGTCCATTCCGAGTTTTGATTTTGAGCATCATTCCATTAATTTCGCCCTCCGAAGCAAGCTGTTCCAGGACTTGTTTACGTTGCGTAATATCTGCATAAAACTCCTGAACTTTGATGGTTTTCTGTAACTTAGCTGAAAATCCTAATTCTTCATAACAATGCTCATTGGCTAGCAGAATATGGCCATCCTCTGCGGAAGTAACCATCAGGCTCATTGGCATCACATTAATCAAATGCAATAGCTGCGCCTCACTATCCCGAAGTTTCTGCTCTGAAATAAGGCGTTTATCTACTTCAGCACGTAAGCGACGATTCCAGTAGAAGCTGGCAAGCAGGAAAATCAGCAAGATTGTTACAACCTGGATCAACAGCGTGTAATTGGTACGTTCAATGGTATTAACTGACATCCATTGCTGATCGATTGTGCGCCTCTCTTCGGCTGTAATTGATGCAAGGGCTTTATTGATAATTGTTAATAGCTCGGGATGCCCCTTGACGATGCCCATATGCAAAGCAGGAGAGTATTCCCTGATAATGCTGGTATTGAGATGTGTTAATCCGGATTGACTGGCGGTATAGGTGATGGTTGCGATAATATCAAAATAGGCATCTATTTCTTCGGCAGCTAACATCGACAGTCCCTCACGTACAGAAGGGACATAAACAATATCGATTTCCGGGTAATAGGCCAGCAAAATAGATTCAGCAAAATAACCTTTCACCACACCGACAGGTTTGTTACTGAAGTCAGCCAGGCTGGTGAGATGACCGAATTTGGTTGTAGCGATGGCCAGTGGGTAATCCAGATAGGGAATCGATAAATCGAGAAAGGTTTCACGAAACGTATTGCGTGAAAGGGCGGCAATGAGCTCTATCTCTTTGGTTTGGGCTGCATCAATAACAGACTGCCAGTCAGTGAAGGGTTCGAGCTGAAATTGCAGGCCGGTCTGTTTGCTGATGAGATTTAGATAGTCAGCACTGATGCCTTTGTGCTGACCATTTTTATCAATAAAATCAAATGGTGGCCAATACGGATCAACCCCAATCCTGACAACGGAGTGTTGGTCTATCCACTGTTGTTCTTTTTCGGTTAAATCCAGTCGGCTTTGCTCATAAGGTAAGACTTCAAATGCACTGCTATCACTGACAACTGCGTACCATTTGTCAATAATTTGCTGTTTTTCAGCCGCGGTAATTGCCGATAACGATTTATCAATAATGCTATGCAGTAATGGATAACGTTTATCAATTGCGACGGAGGTATCTGTTGTGAAGCTCGGTACTTTGGCGACCACTCGAAGATTGGAAAGGTAACGCTGTTTGATGACATTGGTAGCAACAGCAATATTCCCGATATAGGCGTCGGCTTGAGCAAACGAAACGGCTTCCAGTGATTCATCATTGGAATCAGTCAGCAGCAGATCCAAATTCGGGTAATTGATGTTCAGCCAGGTATGCAGGTAGGAATCTTCATTTACAGCAACAGTAAGGCCAATCAAATCATCCATTGACTGAATATCATCACGATGTTGCTGAACAATAATACCCAGTGAGAGGCTCACGTAGGGCTTGGAAAATAACAAAAATTCCTGACGTTGTTGAGTCGCCGCGGCGCAGCTCAGGCCCATGATTTCGCCTGCTCGCATTTTTTCCATGGTGTTGGCCCAGACATCAGCTACCACGGTGATTTTAAGACCGCTTTTTTCACTAATGAGCGCTAACACATCAGAGGCGATACCATCATGTTCGCCTTCTTCATTGAGAAAATCATAGGGTGCCCAACTGAAATCGGCACCCAGTGTGACTTCAGGATTAGCGGCAATCCAGGCCTGTTCTTGTTCAGTAAATGTCAGTGCCGATAATCGGCAGCTGATAAACAGCAGGAAAAAAATAATAACCAGTTAGTTTTGATCGGAAATAGCCACAAATTCATCAATATGTTCCAGCAGTATGCTCACCAGATAGGGATCAAACTGGCTACTGCTGTGTTTCCTGATGTAGTCCAAGGTGTCTTCAAGGGACCAGGCTTCTTTGTAGACCCGTTTATGCATTAACGCATCAAACACGTCAATCAAACCAACGATACGACCGTAGATATGAATATCCTGTCCTTTGAGTCCTTGGGGATAACCGCTGCCATCCCATTTTTCATGGTGCTGGTGAGCGATGATAGCGGCAGCTTTGGTGTATTTGCGTTTGGAATTATGAAGAATTTTAAAGGCACGCGTGGTATGCGTTTTCATGATGGCAAATTCATCTTCAGTGAGTTTACCGGGTTTATGCAAAATCGAGTGGGGAATAGTGATTTTACAAATATCATGCATTGGCGCGGCATGAAACAGGATATCGGCATCTTCGTCTGTCAGACTTTCATGATATAACGCTAATAACCTGGAACACTCGGCTACCCGACGAATATGTTTGCCGGTTTCATCTGAAGTTGACTCCATTAACTCAGTCAGCACATAAATCATTTCCAGTTGATTCTGTTCCAGCTCGGTCATCAGCCGTTGCTGATTCTGTTCGTATTTGTGCTGTAGAGAAAGGTTATTTTGTTGCAGGAGTTTTTTAGCGCGATATAAAGAAAGATGAGTATTGACTCTGGCCAGCAGTTCTTCGGCATGAAACGGTTTACAGAGGTAGTCGACTGCGCCAGCATGAAATCCCTGGCTTATCGAATCTACGTCGACCTTGGCCGTAACAAAAATAATCGGGATATCCTGAAGGCGGGGTTCTGCCTTGATGCGTCGGCAAACTTCATAACCATCCATTTCAGGCATCATAATATCAAGCAGAATCAGGTCATATTCATGCGTTTTCATTAGCGCAAGGGCTTCCTGACCTCGGGTGGCAAATGACAGGTTGTAAGGCTCTTCCTTAAGAAAATTCATCGCTACCTGAATATTGTCAGGTACATCATCGACGATTAAAACATTGGCGCTATTATCCATCGCGATTCCTTGTGTGCAGATACTGTTGCGGCAATCCTTTGTTGACTGCAAATGGTAGCTGCTGAAAATAACAGTAACTATATTACTTGTCTATCCGTCTCAATAATCTGGGGTAAATCAAATTGTTGCAAATTAATAAGCTCTGACTGAAAACCTGATAGTTGAGTTGCAATGATGAGTAATAAAATCGAAGCAAGTATGATGTGATTTTAACTTTGGGGTGGGTAGCAAAAATGGTTCTGCAGAAAGCGCCTGAATGGCAGGCTTTACTTGAGAGGGAATTTGAACAGCCTTATATGCAGCAGCTAAAGGCTTTTTTACAGCAGCAGAAAAACCAGCAGAAAGTGATATATCCTCACTCATCCAACTGGTTTCATGCCCTGGAAACAACGCCGCTATCTAACGTAAAAGTTGTCATTCTCGGACAGGATCCCTATCACCAGCCAGGACAGGCGCATGGTTTATGCTTTTCAGTCAAACCCGGTGTGGCAATTCCACCTTCGTTAATGAATATCTATAAAGAACTGAATAATGACCTTGGTATTGCTCCTGCAAAACATGGTTACCTGGAAGCTTGGGCCAAGCAAGGTGTTTTATTACTGAATGCTGTATTGACGGTGGAACATGGACAAGCCAATGCGCATCAGGGAAAAGGTTGGGAACAATTTACTGATCGAGTGATCAGTGTGGTCAATCAACAGCGTGATAATGTGGTGTTTATGCTGTGGGGCAGTTATGCCCAGAAAAAAGGGGCTGCTATTGACAACCAGCGGCATCTGGTTTTAAAAGCACCGCATCCATCACCATTGTCAGCTCACCGCGGTTTTCTCGGTTGCAAGCATTTCAGCCAGGCTAATGACTATTTACAGCAACACGGACAAACACCTATTGATTGGCAGTTACCGTCATCAGTTTAGATTTTTTGTTTAGATTTAACCAACAGCAGAGATTTATCCAATACAGCCGATGGGCAGGCTTGATACAATTCGCGCCATGATAAATTTCAGCCAACTTTCTTTACGCCGCGGACCCCGACTACTGTTTGAAGCTGCCAATCTGGTGATTCATCCCGGACAACGTATCGGTTTGACCGGCGCCAATGGCACCGGTAAATCCAGTCTGTTTGCGATGATCCGCAATGAAATACATGCTGACAGCGGTGATCTGACGTTTCCTGAATCCTGGGTGATTGCTCATGTTGCACAAGAAACGCCCGCGGTTGATACAACTGCTCTTGACTATGTGTTGCAGGGCGATGCTGAACTGAGTCAACTTCTCACACAATTGGCACAAGCAGAACAGAACAATGATGGTCATTTGCAAACCCAGCTGCATGACAAAATAGGCTTGATTGATGGATACACCGGAAGAAGCCGGGCTGCAAAATTATTGCATGGATTAGGGTTTACTGCTGAGCAGCAGGAACACCCGGTCAGAACCTTTTCAGGTGGCTGGCGTATGCGACTTAACCTTGCCCAGGCATTGATGTGCCGTAGTGACTTATTGTTGCTGGATGAGCCCACCAATCATTTGGATCTCGAAGCTGTCTATTGGTTAGAAGAATGGCTACGCAGTTATGCGGGAACGCTGCTGGTAATTTCCCATGATCGTGAGTTTCTCGATCGAGTGGTTACCCATATCGCCCATATCGAACAACAACGCATCAAACTGTATACCGGTAATTATTCTGACTTTGAAATCGCTCGTGCCGAGCATCTGGCAAATCAGCAGTCGGCTTATCAGAAACAACAATCTGAAATCGCCCACATCCGTGATTTTGTTAATCGATTCAAGGCAAAAGCGACTAAAGCCAAGCAGGCTCAAAGTCGTATCAAAGCCTTGGAGCGCATGGAAAAGATCGCTCCGGCGCATGTTGATTCGCCGTTTCATTTCAGCTTTTTTCAGCCGCGACGTTTAACCACTCCAATTTTAGCGCTGGATAAAGCCAGTGTTGGTTACCAGCAAACACCGTTAATTGATAATATCAAGCTCCACCTTGCTCCCGGCGATCGTATTGGTTTGTTAGGCCCAAACGGTGCCGGTAAATCGACATTAATCAAACTGATTGCCGGTGAACTGGAACCGCTCAGTGGCAAACGTCGGGAAGGCAAAGATATTGTTATCGGCTATTTTGCCCAACACCAATTAGAACAATTACGTCCTGATGAGAGTGCGTTGAAGCATTTGCAGCGATTGGACCCCATGGCGACCGAACAGGATTGCCGTAATTTTCTGGGCGGTTTTGGCTTTAATGGTGATACTGCTCTGGAACCGGTTGCACCATTTTCTGGTGGCGAAAAAGCCAGGCTGGTTCTGGCCCTGCTGGTTTATCAGCGTCCGGCTTTATTGTTATTAGATGAACCTACCAATCATCTTGATCTGGAAATGCGGCTGGCGTTGACCATGGCTTTGCAGGAGTACGAAGGAGCATTAGTGGTGGTCTCGCATGATCGCTATTTCCTGCGCAATGTCACCGATGATCTCTGGCTGGTAGCTGATGGCAAAGCCGCTGCTTTTGAAGGTGACCTTGATGATTACCGGCAGCTGCGTTTAGGCCGTGAAACGGTTAATGCTTCTGCTGATAAAAGTCCTGCCGTCAACAATGGCAAAAAACTGGATCGACAGGCGGCAGCACAACAGCGTCAGAAATTACAGCCTTTGCGTAACCAGGTTAAAAAGGCAGAGCAAGTCCTCGATAAACAGAATGCTGAACTTGCCAAAATTGAATTACAACTCGCTGATACAACGCTGTATGAAGCGGCCAATAAAGAAAAGCTCAAAGACCTGTTACAACAGCAAGCTGCCACCAAGGCGGCATTGGAACAGGCTGAAATGGACTGGCTTGAAGCCAGTGAAATACTTGAAAACGCAGAAACTGCAGAGGTTTAATCCGTGGCATTATTGTCTTTAAAACAGCTGACCGTCAGTTATGGTGGCCCAAATTTACTTGATAAAGTCGACTTTCAGCTCGATAAAGGTGAACGGGTTTGTCTGGTTGGCCGTAACGGCGCTGGTAAATCCACCTTGATGAAAGTCATTGCGGGAGAGATCACCCCTGATGGTGGTGAGATGGTGGGCTTGCAAGAATTGAAAATTGCCCGGCTGGAGCAGGAAGTACCGGCTGGCACGGCTGGCAGTGTGTTTGATGTTGTCGCTGCCGGACTGGGCGAAGTTGGGCCTCTGCTAGTGGAATATCACCATATTGTTCAGCAACTCGAACACGATAGCAGTGAACAAATCCTCAACAAGCTGGAAAAAGCTCAACATAAACTCGAAGCAGTGGATGGCTGGAGTCTGGAACAGCAGGTTGAAACCGTCATTTCCCGTTTATCGCTGGATGCAGATGTTGAGTTTTCCAGTTTATCCGGCGGGATGAAAAGACGGGTTCTCCTGGCTCAGGCACTGGTACGCCAACCGGATATTTTATTACTGGATGAGCCAACCAACCATCTGGATATCAGTTCTATCACCTGGCTAGAAGGTTTTCTGAAAAGTTATGGTGGTACCTTATTGTTCATTACACATGACCGCAGCTTTTTACAGGCCTTGGCCACCCGTATTGTGCAGTTGGATCGTGGGCAACTGGTGAGTTTCCCGGGTGATTACAAAAGCTTTCTGGAGAAACGTGAAGCTTTACTGTCGGCCGAAGCAGAGCAAAATGCACAGTTTGATAAAAAACTGGCTCAGGAAGAAGTTTGGATTCGTCAGGGCATCAAAGCACGTCGCACACGTAATGAAGGACGGGTGAGAGCGTTGGAGAAGCTGCGCCGGGAACGTGGTCAACGCCGTGAGGTGTTAGGCAATGTGTCGATGAAGATCCAGGAAGGCGATCGGAGTGGCAAGCTGGTGGTCGAAGTTGAGAATATCAGTCAGGCCTTTGATGGCCGACAGTTATTCAAAGATTTCTCAACGGTCATTCAGCGCGGTGATCGCATTGGTATTATCGGACCCAATGGCTGTGGTAAAAGTACGTTGCTGTCGATTCTACTGGGTCGGGCTGAACCTCAATCGGGTACGGTGCGCTTAGGTACTAATCTGCAAGTGGCGTATTTTGATCAATTACGTAGCCAGTTGGATGAAGAGGCCAGTGTTGTAGATAACGTCGGGCAGGGTAGAGACTTTGTTGAAATTAATGGCAGTCCTAAACATGTGATTGGTTATCTGCAAGATTTCCTGTTCACCCCAGATCGTGCAAGAACACCGGTAAAAGCCTTGTCTGGCGGTGAGCGTAACCGTCTCTTACTGGCAAAATTATTTACTCAGCCAGCCAATTTATTGGTTTTGGATGAGCCAACCAATGATCTGGATGCGGAAACGCTGGAATTGCTGGAAGACTTGTTGCTGGGCTTTACCGGCACCATGCTGTTGGTCAGCCATGATCGAAGCTTTCTGAATAATGTGGTGACCAGTTGTATCGTATTCGATGAAGATAAACAGGTCCGTGAATATGTTGGTGGTTATGATGATTGGCTGGCACAACGCCAAAAGACTGTTAAACAGGAAAAGCCTGCAGCCAAACTTGAACCTGCTTCTGCTGCAAAATCGGTTAAGAAAAAGTCGACACTAACGTATCAGCAGCAACTGGATTTGAAAGCGTTGCCGCTAGAGATTGAACGACTGGAGCAACAAATTGCGGCGTTAACAGAAAAAATGGCAGCAGCTGATTTTTATCAGCAGGATGCTAATAAGATTAAACAAGTTCAAACACAGATGGCAGAGTTAGAAAAATCTCTGGAAGCAGCCTTTGATAAATGGGCAGAACTGGAAGCGTTGCAAAACGCCTAATCTGAAATTTACAGACGCAAGCCAATGGGGGAGATACATGGATGTATCTCACAAAAGGCGCTCCTCGTGCCTTGATTGACGCTTTTTCAGCTCACACCAGAGGCGGAGATGAAAGATAAACAAGCCCTAAAATAAAAAAGCCGCTGTCCTGGTAACAAGACAGCGGCTCTTTTTTGTTATTTTATTCGTCTAATAACGCATCACGATTATCTTCGCGGATGCGTGGCAAGATCCACATTTCATACATGGATACCACCCACATAAATGCAAATGATAATGCCATTGCGCCACCACCAATGATAACGAACCAGGCAAAATTAGGATGCAGTTTAGTCAACCACCAGGCGCTGATATCGATTAACAAAAAGATATATGGCATGGAAATGACGATAACTTTCAAAGGTTTAGGTACACCTGCTGCCAAACTGAATATCAAGCCAACAAACATAAAGATAAAGGCGATACCAAATAAGTGAATATGCGAAACACGGGCAAGTGATGCAATACTGGCACCGGTATCAACGACAGCACGTTCTTTTATCTGTTTGAAATCGGAATAGTCTGGAACGGCACCACCAGCTTCAGCGTTATGACAGATAATACATTTGGCATCAAAAATCTGTCTGATGCCGTCATTTTCATAGGCTTCTTCTGTTGCTCCAGCATGTACCCAACTAATGATTTTTTCACGTTCATCGTCGGTTGCCATCGGTTTCATCGAACCATGCAGTTTATTTTCGAGCAGTGAATTAGTTCTGTTTCCGTAATAGCTGTAAACGATATCATCAACTGAGAGACCATATTTACCGTCAGCCAGACCATGGGTAAGCTGAATTTGCACAATTGCCATCAGGTAACCTACTGCCACCACAACCAAATAACCGGTAAAAAGTGCTTTTAATGAGGTGCCTTGACTTGCGAGATTCAGGTTGTGATTTCTTGCCATGTTGTTTCCCTTATTTTTATTGTGTTTATTTTAGTACATAGCGCTTTTACTGAGTAGTAAAAAAACTATTTATTTGCCAAAAACCTGCTGCAAAATCTCCGAAGTACGTGCCGCAGGATTGTCACGGATTTTTTGCTCCTCCTCTGCTAACATAACAAACAATCCATTGAGCGCTTGGTCAGTTACATAATCCTGCAGATCCATATCCAACTCCTGACCTACTACAGGCACTGAACTGAGTTTATCGTTTAGCTGATTGTAATAGCGGGTTGCACCCACTTCATTCAATGATGTATCGATTACAGGCTCAAATAAGTCAGCGAGCTTGCCACGAGTACGATCTTCAAAAAACCGTGTGGCAGCATCATTCTCGCCATTCAAAATATTACGGGCATCGTCAATGGTCATACTTTTAATAGCATCGATCATGATTGAGGTTGCCTGTGGTGCGGCTTTTTCTGCCGCCCGATTGATACTTTGTTCAAAATCATCTGCCATTTTATTCAGGCCCAGCTGACGCATTAATCCAGCTGCTTGTTGTACGCGAGGAGGTAATGGAATGTGGATTTTCGGGTTGTTTAGATAACCTCCCTCTTTACTGACATTTTCGACAGCTTTTCTGGTGCCGACTTCTAACGCTTCTTTTAGGCCGTTGGCAATCGTGTCAGAACTTAAATCCGTGTCTTCCGATGTGCCCAGCGCGGTAGTACCAGATTTACTGAAGTCTTCGAGGAATTTTTTCCAGTCAGCATGGCTGGGTGATGTTGCCATTAAAAAAAATATAAAAAGTGCCGAAGTAACCATTACTGAAAATTTCATGCTGTAAATCCTTACCTGTTCAGCTTCGATAGTGCCTGTATGACTCTATAAGCGTCAAGTTATCCATTATTATCAATTGGAATAACGCACAAAAAAAAGCCGGTTAATTGCTTAACCGGCTTTTCATGTCTATCGGATCTGGTTATCAGCTAGGGACAACGTTTTCCGCTTGTGGACCTTTTTGACCCTGTGTCACTTCCATAGTGACAGCTTGGCCTTCTTTCAGAGTTCTAAAACCATCTGATTTAATCGCGCTGTGATGTACAAATACATCTGGACCATCGGCGCGTTCAATAAAACCGAATCCTTTTGCGTCATTGAACCATTTCACTGTGCCTGTAACTTGCTCTGCCATATCAACCTCAATATCTTAAATCTTCTGCTAACTTAACTCCTAAGTCAGCTTACACTACCCCTTAAAAAAGGGGTTAATCGCATTGTACGCCCAAAATTTAACAAAAAGTCACATTTATTTTGACCATAACAACTTTTTTTTTGCTTAAAAAACACGTTAAGAAAGCGGAAAAAAACGCTTAACCGTTGAATCTATTATGTTTACCGGTAAGGCAGTATTCAAAAAATTCATTTTTAATAACTATTCTGAATCTCAGTTTGGCAGCTGTAAAAGCGGATAAAATGCGCGATTTTGCCTTTAACATAGGCTAAACCGGCTTGAAATCAGCTGGCTTTTCAGAACCGTCTCCAAAGAAAAATTTCTCTAATTCGGTTCTCAGAAAAGTCTGGGATTTTGGATCAGCCAATGATAAACGATACTCATTAATTAACATGGTTTGATGCGCTACCCACATTTGCCAGGCTTCTTTAGAGACTGTTTCATAGATTTTTTTCCCCAGTTCACCAGGATAAGGGGGAAAATCGAGTGCCTCTGCTTCTTTGTTGAGTTTTACACAATGCACAGTACGTGTCATAGCATCCTCTCGGTTGATGATAAAAATTGAATTAATTGTTTAACCGGAGCAGGTAAGCCCAAAGTTAACGCCTGATCTATTTTAACCCAGATATGTCTATTATTCTCAGCCACAAGGTGGATTGGCTCAGCAGTAAACAAATAAGGGGTTATAGTTAATTTGAAGTGACTGAAAACATGTTTGATTTCAGGCAATGACGATTCCAGTAAGGTATTTTTTATCGGCAAACGGTTATCTGGTGCCTCTGCAGTTTTACCCTCTGGAAAACTCCATAGCCCCCCATATGCCATTTTGCGGACGTTGTTCCAATAATATGTGGTTATTTTGATCTATATAGATAAACCAGTTGGTCTGACGTACAGGTTGGATTTTTTTAGCTTTACGTACCGGGAATAAAGTCGGCTCACCGGATGCAAAAGCCTGGCAATCAGTTTGAAGAGGGCATTGCTGGCAGGCTGGGCGACTGCGGGTGCACAAGGTGGCTCCCAGGTCCATTTGTGCCTGAATATAATTAGCAATGCGATGTTCGGGCAATAATGTCTCGGCTCGCTGCCACATTGCAGCTTCTACGTGTTTCTCACCTGGCCAGACATTAATGGCATCATATCGCGCCAAAACGCGTTTTACGTTGCCATCCAGAATCGGATAGCGCTGATGAAAGGCCAGCGCCATAATGGCTCCGGCAGTAGAACGACCAATTCCTGGCAAATCCAAAAGCGCCTGAAAATCCTCTGGCACCTTTGCGTCATGATGCTGTTGCATCTGAACAGCTGCCTTATGCAGATTTCGTCCACGGGCATAATATCCAAGCCCTGACCATAAGCCGAGGACATCATCTATATGGGCATCTGCCAGAGCGTTAATGTCCGGGAAACGATCAATAAAACGCTGGTAATACGGAATAACGGTAGCAACCTGAGTTTGCTGAAGCATCACTTCAGAAAGCCATACATGATAAGCCGATGGTTTTTGCTGCCATGGCAAATCCTTACGACCGTGATGGTCATACCAGGCTAATAAACGTTCACTGAAGCTGTTAGTCAAAATAGAATCAGGCCATGTTCCTTTGTGAACACGGCCTAGAATAAACTTTTCAGTTTTTCCTTCAACAAGTCCTCTTCTGAGGGTTCATCTGCAGAGTCTGCCTCATCGGATGTTTGCTCATCGGTAGCAGGCTCTTCAGTAGTTTCATCAGAAGTTGAAGATTTTGAATCGCCACCCAGTTTCTTACCCAGTAATCCACCAAGCTCATCACCCAGTTTTTCTTTTAGTTTTTCTTCAGCTTTGGCTTTAATTTCACCAGTGGCCTGTTCTTTTAAGACAGAGGCCAAATCCACTTTGGGTCTTGGATTATCAAAACTGCCGGTAATTTTTACCGGAATGGTAATCCCTTTCAGATCTTCAAGAGTTTTGCCTCCCTGGCCTTCAGCTGAACCGACGATTGAAACGCGAACAGCATAATCAATGACTTCTCTGGGGAGATCAATATCACCCGCACCGGTGACTCGCAATAATGGAGACATTAACTCAAGGTCCTGATTATTTACGATGCCTTCATTGGCGGTGAATGTGCCTTTCAGGCTGCTGAAATCAGTTTGCACCGGTTCGTTAGTCTCTGCAGCTTTTTGTCCGGACAGAACAGCCTTAGCCTGGCGAATGGCTTCGGCAATATTAATGCCTTTTAATGCGCCATCCGTAAAAGAAAATGCACCATTACCGTTCAGACTTTGTTTGATGGCATCAATATCTTTACCACTGCCATTGAGCTTTACATTGGCATTTGCTGTGCCGGCAATACGATCATTACCGGTCAGATCTTTTAATAGGGGACCGGCCTGAACCCCTTGCAGGTTTTCATCTACTGCAAGCTTCAAATTGTCACCACGGGCATCAAGATTGACATTACCTTGATACTTTCCCTGATATAACTCTGCAGCCAGGGGACTCAGTTTGATCAGACCATCTTTTGCATCAATAGTAATGACAATGTTTTCACTGTTAATGCCACTGACTTTGAGTTTGCCAATTTTCAAACTGCCTTTGGCGTTGATGTCCCGCAGTGTTTCCAATGGTAATTCACTGGAGCCGCCGGCTGCAGATGAAGCAGGTGTAGAAACTTCTTTAGCCGTTTTATCCTCAACTTCTTCTTTCGCTGGTGGTAAATAGCGATCAGCATCAATTTGATCCAGCATCAGATTAAATGTGTAAGCGGGTTTTTCGAAATTGTTGATACCAAATTGACCGGTTAATTGACTTTGATCCAGGGTCAATTGTAAATCTTTGGTATTAAGCGATTGTTTGCTGCCACTGATTTCACTACTCAGCTGAACCAGTTCCAATGTACTATTATCGGCCATTTCAGGCAGTTCAATTTTTAAATCTTCGGCTAATTTACGCAGGTTGAAAGGTTTCACCTGGATATTGCCATTATATGCCAGATCATCAGACAGGATTTTCTCCGCCAGTATTCGTCCATTCATCGTCAGATCTGCAAATTTGATGGCAAGATCATTAACCTGCAATGTTTCATCTGCGAGATTAGCTATGAGGTTGCTTGTGACATCCAGTTTGCTTTTGCCACCGGGTAGATTTTTATCTTCAATATCCGCGCTGATAACAAGATTTGTAATGCTGTGTTGTTGCGATGCCAGATTGGCTTCGATTAAACCCTCTATATTGGCGTCGATATTTTGTTCAGATCCGGTAGCTTGTAAATTAATTGCTAAATTTTGGATTGTCACCAATTCACTCGCCATGTTGGCATGAATGTCAGCTTGAAGGTCCAGATTAGCCTGTTGCAATGGCATTGCAGAACTATTGGCAACGGTATTGAGCTTCAGTGACTCCAGTGCGTAGATCTGCTTTTCAAGATCGACGATTACCTTACTCTCAAGTTCGATATGTGCTTTGACTTCAGGCTTACTGCTGATCAAATCAAACGACGTTGTAAGTGAAGTGGGATCGCCGGGAGCCAGAGGATCGGTCTCCAGATTAAGATTACGTAACTGGAAGTTTTCATCTTTGCTGGCATCAGACCACAATACATTGGCATTGGTTAGTTTAATGCCGGCAATTTTTACTGCAGATAATCCACTGGATGGCTCGTCCGAAACGCTGTCAGATTCAGCTGAAGGGGGTTGTTCTACTTCATCACTGGTTTTTGTCAGATCATCCCAGTTGGTCACACCTTCTTTATTGGTCTCCAGATTCAGCAACAGACCGTCGAGCACAATGGTGTCCATTTCCAGCTGTTTTTTCAGCAGAGGCATCAGTTTAATGCGAATTTCGGCAGCTTCGACGCTGGCAAAAGATTCGGCTTTAAAGCCACTGGCATTGCTAAGTGATAATGGTCCGAGTTCTAAAGCTATCCAGGGAAACACCGATAGCTCGATATCACCTTGCAAAGTCAATTTACGCCCTGTGGTTTTTTCAACCTGCGCTGCAATCTCATCTTTATAGTCATTTGGATCGATAATGAAGGGAAGTGCTGCGAGAGCAGCAATAGCGATGATGATTATTGCAATAATCACTTTGATAAAGGTGCGCATGCTTTTATCCTGTACTTTAGATGGGTGTATTGCCAAGATGATAAGTCATTTGACAGGGTTTATGAACCGGCTTTGACAATATAGGTGAAACGTTCATAGTCCAATGTCGCTGAAAACAGGTCTTTGGTTTCAGCATTGATTGAAGCCTCTTTGGAGTTAGATATTGTCAGTTGGCGTTTAGGACTAAAGACCCCTTTTTGGGTAATAAGTGCCGGGGGCTGTGTGTTGAGTTGTATCCCTGGATAGAGGAAATTTCCGGGTATTGGCTGGCAGGTTACAACTTCCGGCGTACCTTCTATTAAGCTTAGACCTGCCTGAGCGTTGTTCTGCCAATCGTTACAGAACCAGCAAATAGTTGCTAATTGCAATTTATTTTGCAGTTTCAGTAAAACCAGTTCGTTTACATCAATCGTGTCTTCGCATTTATTGATAAGCAATAAGCTGCCATGTTCGGAGTCGTTCAGCACTTTTGCCTGCATGCTGTTACTGGAAGCCCCATTAAGAAAATCCACAATATTGTCGTAACCGTGGACGATTTCTACAGAACCGTTATCAATTAACTGTTTTCTGGGGGATTGTCGTTGGTAATTGGCTGCAAGTTGGGGCATTACCTGTCGAATCAGTTGCAAATCCAAAGCATTTTCCCGCTTGTTGGATAGAATAAGTTTTTGTCCGAGGATGGTTAAAACATCCTGAGTTTGTAGCATGCGGTTATCAGACGCCTGGCGTGTTAATTGTGGTGTTTTCGACAAGGCTTTTGGCGCTTGATCTTGTTCTGCTTCAACACAAAAATATCCGGTTAATAAAAAAGCATTTTCCAGAACTTGTTGTTGAGGGGGGATATCGGTAATCACAGCCTTATTAACGACCTCCGCTATCATTGAGTAAAGGCGAATGACGGAGTATTTAGACAAGCTGTAGGGATCTGCAATGGCTGTTAGTGCAATACGCTTATATATATGCTCAAAATTATCACTGCTGCCAAGTGGCGAAACATCCGGCTCCTGCTGCAGAGCTTTTGCCTTTTCAAGATATATCAATAATTGGTTTAATTGTAACCAGCAATCCTTTGGTGCAGCTCTGTAATACAGATAAGCATGCAGAATCTGTAACGAAATTAATTCGCTGCCACGATTCAAACAGAATAGAAAACGGGGGAATTTGCAGGCCGTTCACCACGTTGATAATGTTTGTCAGCCAGGTTGAAATATAACTCAGCGAGGCAGCGTATGGTCTGACTGAAATTGCTCAGGTTTTTTTGAGCGGGTCTTTTCAGGCTGGACTCTGCGGCGATAACTTTGCTGTCACGGGTCAGTAAAAGACGTTTGAGTTCGTGGAAATAGACATCCAAAAGATTTATCTGTCGAGTTTCAGAGATATGGTGATGTTTGATTGCCTGCAGATTTGCTAACAAAATTGACAGGCGTTGAGATAAATCATCGGTAAGTTGGGATAACCAGGTTTTTAATAAAGCAGGATCAGTAATAATGTCACCTCGTCGTTCATCCGTTACGACAGAGATCAATAAATTTAGTTTGGGGAGATCGGCAGCTGGTTTGGACTGGTTACGTAAGAGAGCATTACCAAGCCACATACTGAATAAACGGGGATTAATCACTTTTGCCGGTGATTGCAGAAAATGAAACCCTTTAGCGGATAATTTTCTTGATTGAGCAAAATGTCTTTCAGCAAAAGCGAACAGGGAAAATAAATTACTGCTGGTTAAGGGTAATTTTATCTGCAGCAAGTTTTGCTGATGAGTGGTTTTGCGCCGGCTACAGTATATATTCAGCAGTTCGACATCACGTTGCTGCCAGCTTTTTAAACCTTCCGCGTTATCAACGTTATAAAAATACAAAACAGCATGACCTAAACGACTTATTTGCCATTGGTGGTTTAATGATGAGTTGTACTGCGATAACAGGGCTTGCAGCTGTTGATGATCTGCGTCAGTGAAGCCGAAGCATCGTATCTGCAGATTAGCCAATTTAACTTTGCTCCGTCTCAGCTGTTGGTTTGGAAGGCTGCAATTGCCGTAGTCGCACAGTTCTGATGGCATTATCTGCGGTTTGAATCACCTCGATAATGTAATCATCAATACGCAAACTTACCCCGGGATCAGGAATGCTTTCCAGATGTTCCAGCACCAGGCCGTTGATCGTTTTAGGACCATCGGTTGGTAATAGCCAATCCAGTGTTCGATTCAATTCACGGATATTGGCTGAGCCATTAATCAGATAACTGCCATCACTTTGTGGATGAATTTCCTTTTCATCATCAATGGTATTGGCGGTAAACTCCCCCACAATCTCCCGAAAAATATCTTCTAATGTAATCAAACCCAGTAAATCGCCGTATTCATCCACTACAAGACCTGTGCGACGCAATTTACGCTGAAACTGAATCAGCTGAGTATTCAGAGGTGTGTCCTCTGGAACGAAATAAGCTTCTTTTACAATACTCTCAAAGGTTTGTTGATTCAGGTTGTCCTGAGTCATCAGATTTAATGCCTTGCGTACATGCAAGATACCAACAATGTTATCCATACTGTCGCGGTAGACTGGCAACCTGGTGTAACCACAATGTGAAAGCTGCTTTACAATTTCAGCAAATGGCTGATTGATGTCGATACCTTCAATTTCATTACGCGGCACCATTACATCGTTTACCGTAACCTGCTCCAGATCCAGAATGCTCATTAGCATATCTTTGTGGCGGTTTGGGATCATACTGCCTGCTTCCATCAGCGCCACCCTTAATTCTTCTATGTTAATAGCCGTAGACGTCGCATCTTCACGAGACACACCAAATAGGCTCAGCAATCGGTTAGTAATCGCACTGGTAAACCATACCAAGGGATACAAAAAGAATAATAATGGCTTTAATACAAAACTGGCAGGGTAAGCGACTCGCTCGGGGTGTAAGGCTGCAAGCGTTTTGGGGGTGACCTCAGCAAATAACAAGATGACCAACGTTAAGGTGAAGGTTGCTACCACAATACCGTTCTCACCCAGCAGTTTAATTCCAATGACGGTAGCAATAGCTGAGGCAAAAATATTCACAAAGTTATTGCCCAGCAGGATGAGGCCAATCAAACGGTCAGGTCTGGCTAGCAAACTGCTGGCAATCATTGCGCCGCGATGTCCTTGTTGAGCAAGATGTTTTAATCGATAGCGATTTAATGACATCAATGCTGTTTCGGAACTTGAAAAAAACGCCGACAACACTAATAGACAAAACAGAATTATAAACAGGCCAATTAAAGAAATATCTTCCATCAGTTAACTTTTAATCAAAAATTCAATAACAAGTTTGCTGCCAACATATGCCAGCAATAAAAAACCAAAACCGGATAAAGTCCATTTAACCGCTGTCTGGCTTCGCCAGCCATACTGTTTACGGCCCCATAGCAATCCTGCAAAAACCAGCCAGGCGATAATTGAAAAAACGGTTTTATGGGCCAGATGCTGAGCGACGAAATTATCAACAAACAGAAATCCAGTAATCAGACCCAACGTCAGTAAAATGAAGCCGGCATAAAGTAATTGAAATAATGTCTTTTCCATTGTCTGCAGTGGAGGCAGTTTACGGACCCAGCCGCCGGCATGTTTATTACGTAACTGTTTTTCCTGAATCGCCAGGATGATCGATTGCATAGCAGCAAGTGCCAGCAGAGCATATGCTGTAAGTGATAATAAAATATGCCATTCCAAAGCGGGATCACTAAGAGTTTGTTGGCTACTACCCGGAGCCTCGACCCTGAACATTAAACATAAGGCGACCAGTGGATATACTACAATTCCAGGATGGGCTACGGGAGATCGCAAACCGGCTAACATCGCGATAAATGCCATTAACCAGGCTGCGATAGATAACATGCTCATCAGACTGAGATCCCAGCCTTGAGCAAATTTCATGGTGAAATAAATATCTGCAGCATGAAATAACAGCGCTAAAGTGGTCAATATGCCTATCGGTAAGGCAAGTTTATTGGCGTTATGATCGCGTTTGACAAAGTCTCGGATCAAAATAACGCTGCTACTTAAATACAGTAGAAAGGCTAATGCGTTGGCAATGGCCATGAGGGGAGATCCTTAAGTTCCAATAATGATTATCCAGTTAAACCTTCAAGCTTAATCATAAACGGTAAACTGCTTCACCGGATATCATATCAGTTATAATGCAATATCTAGAGTCTGTTTAACTTTCATATGCTTCTGAAAATAAACAGACCCTATCCAAATAGTACTGATTTTTCAGTAACGAAACGATGCAGGATACATTATGTTTGACAGCCTAAGTGACAGACTCGCCGGCAGCCTCAAAAAATTACGTGGTCAGGGTCGAATCACCGAAGATAATATTAAAGAAACTTTACGTGAAGTGCGTATGGCTCTGCTTGAAGCCGACGTTGCTTTAGCGGTTGTTCGTGAATTTATTGATAGAGTAAAAGAACGGGCAATGGGACAGGATGTGATGCGCAGCCTCAGTCCTGGCCAGGTTTTCGTCAAAATAGTTAACGACGAACTGGTCGCCGTTATGGGCGATGAAGACAATAGTCTTAATCTGAATAGTCAGCCGCCGGTTGTTATTTTGATGGCAGGCTTACAAGGTGCCGGTAAAACAACCAGTGTGGCCAAACTGGCCCGTTTTCTGAAAGAAAGACAAAAAAATCGGTGATGGTCGCCAGTGCTGACGTTTATCGTCCAGCCGCGATTGAGCAGCTTAAAACGTTGGCAAGTGATGTTGAAGCCAAGTTTTTTCCCAGTGATGCCAGTCAGGATCCGGTAGCAATCGCTCAGGCTGCAGTGGCACAAGCAAAACTAGAATATGTTGATGTAGTCATTATTGATACGGCTGGTCGGCTGCACATTGATGACGACATGATGGGCGAAATTAAACGCATCCACGCAGCAATTAATCCAACTGAAACCTTATTTACAGTTGATAGCATGACTGGTCAGGATGCGGCAAATACCGCCAAGGCATTTAATGAAGCATTGCCACTGACCGGTGTGATTCTGACTAAAACCGATGGTGATGCACGAGGTGGTGCGGCCTTATCCATTCGGCATATCACCGGTAAGCCCATTAAATTTATGGGGGTCGGTGAAAAGACTACTGCGCTGGAAGTGTTTCATCCTGATCGTATTGTTTCGCGAATTTTGGGAATGGGCGACGTACTTTCTCTGGTCGAAGAAGCACAACGCAAAATTGATACCGACTCAGCTGAAAAACTCGCTAACAAACTCAAGAAAGGCAAAGGTTTTGACCTTGAAGATTTTCGCGATCAACTACAGCAAATGAGCAAAATGGGCGGCATTGGCACATTGATGGATAAGTTGCCTGGAATGGGACAAATTCCAGATGCCGTTAAAAATCAGGCCAATGATAAAGAACTGGTCAGAATGGAAGCGATGATCAATTCAATGACTCCGAAAGAGCGGCGTCGTCCTGAATTAATCAAAGGCTCCAGGAAAAAACGTATTGCAGCTGGCTCTGGCACACAGATCCAGGATGTTAACCGCCTACTGAAACAGTTCTCACAAATGCAGAAAATGATGAAGAAAATGGGACAGAAAGGTGGTATGGCTAAAATGATGCGCGGCCTTGGTGGAAAACTGCCAATGGGCGGCGGTGGCATGCCTTTTTAACACAATCGCATTTACAGCTTTGCAAACCTTGGATAAGTGCGTAAAATAACTCTATTTTTCCATCCAGATTTTCAACGGGTAGGTTTATGGTAACAATCAGAATGACACGCGGCGGCGCAAAAAAGCGTCCTTTTTACGGCATTGTCGTAACAGATTCACGTAGTAAACGTGATGGTCGTTACATCGAGCGTCTGGGGTTCTTTAACCCGATTGCTAAAGGCCAGGAAGAAGAGCTACGCATTGATTTAGAGCGCGTTAAACATTGGATCAGCCAAGGTGCACAAACCTCTGAGCGTGTTGCCCAGCTGATCAAGCAAGCACAAAAGTCTGCTTAATTTCTATCCGGGAGTCTCGTGATGGCTGATGCCAGCGAATACATCCCGGTAGGGAAAATATCAGGTGTTTTCGGCGTAAAGGGTTGGGTTAAAGTTTTTTCATATACCGACCCTCGCGACAACATTCTGGAATATAAACCGCTTTATGTGCATCGTCATGGAGATTGGATACCAATCGAAGTGAATGGTGGTCAGTTACAGGGTAAGGCGGTTGTGATGAGTCTGGAGAAGGTCACTGACCGAAATCAGGCCATGACATTGATTGGTTCAGAACTGGCGATAAAACGTTCACAATTGCTGGAAACTGATGAAGATGAGTTTTACTGGGCTGACTTGGTTGGCCTGACAGTTATTAATGCTGAAAATGAAAAACTGGGAATCGTTGATCATCTGTTAGAAACAGGTGCAAATGATGTTCTGGTGGTAAGTGGAACAGAGCCAGATACGGAGTATCTGATTCCGTTTGTTCTGGATCGAACTGTTTTAAAAGTTGATTTGGAAAACAAGCAGATTCAGGTCGATTGGCAAGCTGACTATCTTTGATGAACTAAAATGAAGCTGTCAGTAATCTCATTGTTTCCGGAGATGTTTGCGGCGATAACAGAATATGGTGTAACCGGCAGGGCGGTAAAACAGGGCAGATTAAGCCTGAGTTATTTAAACCCGCGAGAGTTTACAACCGACAAACATCAAACCGTGGATGACCGACCTTATGGTGGTGGTCCCGGAATGGTAATGAAAGTCAGTCCTTTGTTGGATGCGATTAAAACAGCAAAACAACAACTTGGTGATGATGTGAAAGTCATTTATTTATCACCACAGGGACAAAAGCTGAATCAGCACGCGTTAGGCGAAATGGCCAAACGTGGATCGATGATTTTGCTGGCCGGTCGCTACGAAGGTATTGATGAGCGACTGGTTGAACAGGAAATTGATGAGGAATGGTCGATAGGTGACTATGTCCTCAGTGGGGGTGAGCTGGCAGCCATGGTGATGATTGATGGTATTGCCCGTTTATTACCCGGGGTGTTGGGTGATGCCGAATCTGCTGAGCAGGATTCGTTTATGAGTGGTCTGCTGGACCATCCACATTACACCCGCCCGGAACAGTTAAATGGCCAGACAGTACCAGCCGTACTGTTAGGTGGAAATCATGAGGCAATACGTCAGTGGCGCCTCAAACAGTCCTTAGGACGAACATGGTTACGGCGACCTGATTTGTTGGAATCGATGACATTATCAACAGAACAGGCTGCTTTATTGGAAGAATTTATTGCCGAGCGCGGGCAGGATTAGTTGGGAGCAAACAATGAGTAACATTATCGATCAGCTTAACGCTGAACAATTAAGAACCGATATTCCGGATTTTTCTGCCGGTGACACAGTTGTTGTCAAGGTTCGTATTAAAGAAGGTGAGCGTGAACGTGAACAGGCTTTTGAAGGCGTTGTTATCGCTAAACGTAACCGTGGTTTGCATTCAGCTTTCACTGTTCGCAAAATCTCTAACGGTGTTGGTGTTGAGCGTGTTTTCCAGGCTCACAGCCCAACCATCGCCAGTGTTGAATTGAAACGCCGTGGTGACGTTCGCCGTGCGAAACTTTACTACTTGCGTGATTTGACTGGTAAAGCGGCACGTATTAAAGAAAAATTGTAATTCAGCGGATCGATTGATCCGTTATTACAGAAAAAGGGACAAAGTTGATTTTCAGCTTTGTCCTTTTTTTATGCGGTTAAATCGACATGCACTATAGTCAAACTGAAGCAATTCAATGAAACAAGCTGTTGATAAACACGAACGTCATTTACAGAGTTTTCTTGATTCTTTATGGCTTGAATCAGGGCTTAGCGATAATACAGTAACGGCCTATCAACATGATTTAGTGGCTTTTGCCAGTTGGTTGCAGCCGTTTGATGTGACATTGGCCAATGCGCAACGTGAACATATTCAGCGCTATCTTCAGCAACGAATGCGAGAGGGTAAAAAGGTACGCAGCGATGCACGCCTGTTATCCAGCCTTCGCCGTTTTTACCGCTATTTATGTCGTGAAGCCATTCGTGATTCAGATCCTACCGCAATGCTTGAGTCTCCGAGATTGGGTAAATCATTGCCGGGAAGCTTGTCAGAAGAAGATGTTATCAATCTGTTAGCGCAACCAGATACTGAGACAGCCTTGGGTATGCGCGACAGAACGATGTTGGAAGTACTTTATGCCACTGGCTTACGGGTATCTGAACTGGTGGCTTTAACCTTTGAACAACTCAATATGCGTCAGGGCTTAATACGCTGCATTGGTAAAGGCAATAAGGAAAGATTGGTCCCTTTAGGCGAAACGGCATTGGACTGGTTGCAATTGTATTTGCTTGAAAGTCGACCTCAGTTATTACAAGGTCAAGTGACGGATGATTTATTTCCAACCCGGCGGGGACATTCAATGACCCGACAGGCATTCTGGTACATTATCAAACGTTACGCCAAACTGGCGCTTATTGATAAGCCGCTTTCACCACACACGTTACGACATGCTTTCGCCACCCATTTGCTGAATCATGGAGCAGATTTACGAGTGGTTCAGCTTTTACTTGGCCATGCTGATTTATCCACTACCCAAATTTATACCCATGTTGCCAAAGCCAGACTCCAGCAAATGCATAATCAGCATCATCCACGTGGTTGATTTTCCGCTGCCATGAAAGCTGATGGTAAACTGTCCGGCTAAAATTTAATTTGATTGGGAGAAGCTAGATGCCCTCATTTGATATTGTTTCTGAAGTAGACAAGCATGAACTGACCAATGCGGTTGATCAGGCAAACCGTGAACTGGATAATCGCTTTGATTTCCGCGGAACCGATGCCAAAGTCGAGCAGTCAGACAAAACACTGACCATGTTTGCCAACAGTGATTTTCAATTAGATCAGTTGCTCGATATTCTTAGAATGAAACTGGTGAAACGTGGTATTGATATCAGTTGTCTTGAACTTAAGGATCCTGTGGGTTATGGCAAGATGCGAAAGCAGGATGTGCTGGTTCGTGAAGGCATCGAAAAAGATCTATCACGCACCATCGTCAAACTGATTAAAGAAAGCAAAATTAAAGTTCAGGCAGCAGTACAGGGCGATAGTGTCAGAGTAACCGGCAAAAAACGTGATGATTTGCAACAGGTTATGGCACTGTTGAAAAGTCATGATTCGATTGATATGCCGTTGCAATTCAATAATTTTCGAGATTAAGAGAACCAATAAATGAATTTAAGCCGATTGGTATGGTTGCCGTTATTGCTTTGCATGAGTCTGGCGCATGCAGATGAGATGACAGAACTCAAAGCTGAACTTAATAAACAATTACCTGATATGCAATTGCAATCACTATCACCAGTTGGCAAAAGTGGTTTATATGAAGCAGTCATTGATGATCGTATTTATTACTTCACAGCAGATGGTCAATTTTTGATTCAAGGTGATTTACTGGCGTTGGAAACGCGTGAAAACATTACAGAAGCACGGCGTATTGAAGTGAAAAAGGCTTTACTGGATCGTGTAGATGAAGATGATCTGATTATTTTTGCCGCCAAAAAGCCGGACTACACTGTTACCGTATTTACCGATGTTGATTGTGGCTATTGCCGTGAGTTGCATCGTCAGGTCAAAGACTACAATGATTTGGGAATCACCATTCGTTATATGGCTTATCCTCGGGCGGGGGCAGAATCCGAATCAGCTAATAAATTAATTGAAGTCTGGTGTGCCAAGGATCAGCAGAAAGCCATGACGGATGCAAAAGCCCAGCGCGAAGTGAAAAAAACATCTCTCTGTGAAAACAATCCTGTCGCCGAGCAGTTTGAAATTGGTAGCAAGTTGGGAGTGCGTGGTACGCCGGCAATCTTCCTTGAAGATGGTCAGATGTTACCCGGATATGTGCCACCGCAGAAATTGCGTGAAATTCTGGATGAATATCTCGGCTAATTGAGTGAGAGTATAGATTGCCCCTCAGACAAACGTTTATCGACTAAGCGTATTTTCTCAGGGGTAATTTCAATATAACTCGCATCAGGTTGCCAATCCCCTAATACGATTCGATAGTTTGAATTATTTTGCGAAGATTGCAGTGTATGAATAGCGGGACGGTGAGTGTGACCGTGCAGCAGTAGAGTCGCATTGTATTGCTGCATTACCTGTCTGACAGATGCAGGATTAACATCCATTATCTGAGCTTGTTTGTACTGCTTCTGCTGTTTGCTTTTGACTTTGATTTTATCGGAAATTCCTTGGCGAACCTTTAAGGGCATTGCCAGGAATAGTTTTTGTAACCAGCGGTTACGCACCACTTTTCGGTAACGTTGATAACTCACATCATCAGTGCACAAACTGTCCCCATGCATTAATAATATTTTATGTCCGTATACATCAATCATGACCGGATCATCCAGTAAGGTACCTCCAACCCGTTGGGCAAAATCTTTACCCAGCATAAAATCCCGATTGCCAACCATCAGATAAATTTTGCTGCCTTGTTGCTGAAGATTTTGTAATGCCTGAATAAACGGATCAAACTCAGTCGGGACTAAATCATCTCCCAACCAGGTATTAAAAATATCTCCAACTATATAAAACGCATCGACATTAACCTGCTGGGCAACAAAATCAGTGGCCAGCCGGATAAGCTCCGGCTGGTCAGGACTAAGATGCAAATCTGAAATAAACAGGGTTTTCATTAAATTGGATGGATCAATTATTCGACCACAATCGCTTTTTCAATGACTACAGCTTCTGCAGGAACATCCTGATGACCACCACGCATAGTAGTTTTTACTTTGCGAATTGCATCGACCACATCCATACCTTCAATGACTTCACCAAATACGGCATAACCCCAATCCTGCATGGTTTTATCGCGATGATCCAGAAAGTCATTATCTTTGGTATTAATAAAAAACTGGGCCGTAGCAGAATGTGGATCACCTGTCCGCGCCATCGAGACAGTGCCCTTTTTATTGCTTAAGCCGTTATCGGCTTCATTTTGGATGGACGCTTCGGTTTTTTTCTGTTTGAAGGATTCATCAAATCCACCACCCTGAATCATAAAATTTTCAATGACACGATGGAAAATAGTGCCATCGTAAAAACCGGATTCAACATATTGAATAAAGTTTTTAACGGTTTCCGGTGCTTTATCAGCATTCAGTGCGATAACAATATCGCCATGATTAGTGCTGAGTTTCACTTTGGGTTGTGCGCCGCCGCCTTCCGCGTGGGCAGCCAGCGAAAACGAAGCAAAAAACAGGGGGGCCAGATGGCGATAGAGTAATTTCATGGTAGCTTGTCCAAAAATTGCAAAAACCATCATGATAGAGCATCAAAGCAATTCAGGTGAAGACAATTAAAGACCTTTTCAGATCCAACATACCTAAACAGCACTGTCACCCGACGCTGCTGACAGCGTATAATGCGCGTTCACATTTAACTGTAAACATTCACTATGTCAGAATCTGCTGCCAATCATAATTTTATACGTCCCATTATTCAGGAAGATATTGATTCTGGCAGGGTCGCCGGAAAAGTCGTTACTCGCTTTCCCCCTGAGCCCAATGGATACTTGCATATTGGTCATGCCAAGTCTATTTGCCTGAACTTCGGTTTGGCTGAGGAATTCGGCGGTGATTGTCATTTACGCTTTGATGATACTAATCCAGCCAAAGAAGAGCAGGAATACATTGAAGCCATCATGGAAGATGTCCAGTGGCTGGGCTTTAAGTGGGCGGGTGACGTACGTTATGCATCAAGCTATTTTGAGCAGTTTTATGATTGGGCTGTCCATCTGATCAAGCAAGGCAAAGCCTATGTTTGTGATCTCACCGCTGAACAAGCTAGTGAATACCGTGGCTGGGCGACCAAGCCGGGTAAAGAATCGCCATTTCGTGATCGCAGCGTAGAAGAAAATCTCACTTTATTTGAAAAAATGCGGCAAGGCGATTTTGCTGAAGGTTTTTGTGTGTTGCGCGCAAAAATCGATATGGCTTCGCCCAATATGAACCTGCGTGATCCGATTCTTTATCGTATTCGCAAGAAATCGCACCATCAAACCGGTGACAAATGGTGTATTTATCCCAGTTATGATTTTGCCCACGGGCAAGGCGATGCAATTGAAGGCGTCACCCACAGTATCTGTACGCTGGAATTTCAGGACCATCGTCCGTTGTATGAGTGGTTTATTGCAAATCTGCCCGTTCCTTCAAAACCAAAGCAGTATGAGTTTGGCCGTCTCAATCTGAACTATACGGTGACCAGTAAGCGCAATTTAAAACAACTGGTCGATGAGCAAATAGTTGCTGGCTGGAATGATCCCAGAATGCCAACCATTTCAGGTATGAGACGGCGCGGTTATTCGGCTGCGGCGTTGCGCGCTTTTTGTGACGATCTGGCCGTGGCCAAAACAGATGGTATTGTTGATATTGCCCAGCTGGAATTTGAGATCCGCAAAGATTTAAATGAAAACGCAGCACGTGCCATGTGTGTTTTGACTCCTCTGAAGGTGACCATCTCTAATGCTGCTGAAAGCGTTGAATGGCTGGAAGTCGCGAACCATCCGCAACAGGAAGCCATGGGACAGCGTGCATTGCCGTTCACCAAAGAAATTTTTATTGATGCCAGCGACTTTACCGAAGACACCAGTTTGAGCCGGAAAAAGTTCAAGCGTCTGGTGATTGGTGATTATGTGCGGTTACGTGGTGCTTATGTCATTAAGGCTGATGATGTTATCAAGGATGATAACGGTGAAATCATTGAAGTGATTGCCTCATTAGTGCCCGATACTGTCGGCCAAAATCCGCCCCCTGAGATGAAACCACGTGGCGTGATTCACTGGGTTTCAGCCACAGAAGGCAAAGAAGTCGAGTTGCGTTTATACGACAGATTGTTTTTGGCGGAAGCACCCGGAAAAGCAACGGGTAACTATCTTGATGATGTGAACCCCGATTCGTTAAAGGTCATTAAAGCAATTGCCGAACCGGCCATTGTGAATTGTGAACCGGAAACTGTTTTCCAGTTTGAACGAGAAGGCTATTTTGTCAGTGATCGTTATGATCACACCGCTGATACGCCGGTATTCAATCTGACCATTGGCTTAAAAGATACTTCAGATAAATAAAAAATGTTAAAACTTCACAATACTTTATCCAAGCAGAAAGAAGTCTTTAAACCGATAGAGCCAGGCAAAGTTAAAATGTATGTCTGCGGCATGACGGTTTACGATCTCTGTCATGTCGGTCATGCGCGGGTGATGGTGGTGTTTGATGTAGTGACGCGTTACCTGCGGGCCAGTGGCTATGACGTGACCTACATCCGTAATATCACCGATATAGATGACAAGATCATTAAACGGGCAGCGGAAAACGGCGAAACAATTCAGACGTTGACCGATCGCTATATCAATGAAATGCATGCTGATGCAGATGCTTTAGGTGTACTAAGACCAGATCTTGAGCCTCGTGCCACCGAAGCTATGCAGCCTATGCTCAATATGATTCAGACTTTGATCGATAAAGGCCTGGCCTATGCCGCTGATAACGGCGATGTCTATTATGATGTCAGTGAATTTGCTGATTACGGCAAACTGTCTGGTCGACAGATAGATGATTTACGCGCGGGCGAACGAATCGCTGTAAATGAAGCCAAAACCGATCCACTGGATTTTGTTTTATGGAAAGCTGCAAAACCTGAAGAACCAGCATGGGATTCGCCATGGGGGCCGGGTCGTCCGGGCTGGCATATTGAATGTTCAGCTATGTCAGCTGAATGCCTGGGTCATCATTTTGATATTCATGGCGGTGGACAGGATCTGCAGTTTCCACATCATGAAAATGAAATCGCTCAATCTGAAGGCGCACATGGTTGCCAGAGTGTGAACTACTGGATGCACAATGGCTTTGTCCGGATTGATGATGAAAAGATGTCCAAATCCTTGGGTAATTTCTTTACTGTGCGTGAGGTATTGGCGAAATATCCAGCAGAAGCAGTACGTTATTTCATCTTAATGAGTCATTACCGTAGTCCTTTGAATTATGCAGAAGATCAGCTGGAGCAGGCTAAAACAGCCTTAACCAGGTTTTATCATTCTTTGCGCGATGTCACAGCTGAAACCGTTAACTGGCAGGATGATTTAGAGTTTGCCCCACGTTTTCGTGAAGCGATGGATGATGACTTTAATACGGCGCTGGCATTATCTGTTCTGGCAGATGTGCGTCAGGCGTTAAACATAGCCCGTGAAGAAAATGATGAGAAAAAATCAGCTTATCTGGCTGGGTTATTATTAGCATTTGGCGATGTGCTTGGATTATTCCAGCAATCTGCAGAGGCCTTCCTGACCGGTGGCCAACAAGATGAAACCGGTAAAATCGAACAGTTGATTGCTGACAGAAATGCAGCTCGTGCGGCAAAAGATTGGGGCCGCGCAGATCAAGTTCGTGATGAGCTGACGGCGATGGGAATTGTGCTGGAAGATTCAGCAGGCAAAACCAGTTGGCGGAAAATTTAATATTTGTCTCAGCTGCCTGCTAATGGTGGTTAAGACAATTTAATTTATGGCAGTTTTCTCCTGATCTAAATCAACAATAGCTTCAGTAATCTTCTTCCCGGCTATACAAAGCGTTTTAGTGTGGGCATGATCGAATTTAAATTAATGGATCGATTATGCCCAAAGATAAAACGTATTTACTGACTATCAACGGCGGTTCATCCAGTATCAAATTTACGTTGTATAACGTAACCGAATCGCTTACTCCCATTTTATTCGGCAAGCTCACAGGGCTGGGATTGCCTGTCGCCAAGTTGTGCGTCACAAACTCGATTCAGGCAGAAGAGTCCACTGTAGATATCAAGGCTGACAATTATCAGCAGGCTGTTGAGGTGTTGATAGATTGGGTTTATAAAAATATTGATATCAGCTCAGTTAAAGCTATCGGGCATCGTATTGTTCACGGTGGGCATCAGTATAAAAATCCCCAATGGGTTACCAAGCAATTACTCAAGCATTTGTCGGCAATAACCCCTCTTGATCCACAGCATTTACCGGGTGAGATTCAATTAATTGAAGCATTTGACCAGCATTTCCCACAGTTAAAACAAATGGTTTGTTTTGATACTGAATTTCATCAGAATCTGCCAACAGTTGCCAAATTACTCCCCATTCCCCGTCAGTATTATGAAAAAGGTATTTATCGATACGGATTTCATGGCCTGTCATACCGATATTTAATGCAGGTGTTACAACAGCAAAATGCTAAAAAAGCGAATCACGACAGGATAATTTTGGCGCATCTGGGCAATGGTGCCAGCATGACAGCTGTCACAAATGGGCAATCTATTGATACCACAATGGCGATGACGCCAGCAGCGGGCCTGGTAATGGGGACTCGCAGTGGTGATCTTGATCCGGGTTTATTTGGTGTTCTTAACCGAAGTGAAAGCATGAATGCTGAACAGTTTGAAACAATGATTAATCAGCAATCTGGTTTG
Organism: Methylophaga sp. F7; assembly: GCF_056863975.1. Classification (NCBI taxonomy): domain Bacteria; kingdom Pseudomonadati; phylum Pseudomonadota; class Gammaproteobacteria; order Thiotrichales; family Piscirickettsiaceae; genus Methylophaga; species Methylophaga sp. F7. The sequence continues at coordinate 752,527 of NZ_CM166511.1, forward strand.
CTGGGGATTTCAACCACTACCAGTGATATGAAGCAGCTATTGGAACAACGGTCGACTGACCCAAATGCCGAAGATGCCATAAACTTGTTTTGCTATCAGGCCAGTAAACAGATTGGTGCTTATGCTGCGGCGTTAGGAGGTTTGGATACTTTGGTATTTTCCGGCGGGATTGGTGAAAACGTAGCGGAAATCAGAACACAGATTTGTCAGCAACTGGCATTTATCGGCATTGAACTGGATAACGAATTAAATCAGCAAAATGCTCTGCGCATTTCAACATCACAAAGCAGAGTTACTGTCTGGGTCATCCCGACCAACGAGGAATTAATGATTGCGCAATCGATGTGCGATCTATTGAACCTGAATCATTAAGGGGAAAAGCAAAATGACATTTGAACCATCAAATACATTACAACCACTGGATCAGGACTTACTGGATAAAATGCATGCCTACTGGCGCGCCGCAAATTATTTGTCAGTGGGACAAATATATCTGTATGACAACCCATTGTTAAAACAACCTCTTCAGGCAAAACACATCAAACCACGGCTGTTGGGACATTGGGGCACCACACCCGGACTCAACTTTATATATGTGCATTTAAACCGGGTTATCAAAAAACGTGATCTTAATATGATCTACATTGCTGGGCCAGGTCATGGTGGACCGGCGTTGGTTGCTAATACCTATCTTGAAGGTACTTATAGTGAAACCTATCCGGACATATCCGAGGATGAAGCCGGCTTAAAACGTTTGTTCAAACAATTTTCCTTTCCCGGTGGCGTACCCAGTCATGTTGCTCCGGAAACCCCGGGCTCAATTCATGAAGGTGGAGAATTGGGTTATGCCTTATCCCATGCTTATGGTGCGGCATTTGATAACCCAGATTTGGTTGTCGCCTGTGTGGTTGGTGATGGTGAAGCGGAAACGGGTGCGTTAGCCACTAGCTGGCATTCCAATAAATTTTTGAATCCACAGCATGATGGTGCGGTATTACCGATATTGCATCTCAATGGTTACAAAATTGCCAGTCCGACAGTACTGGCACGTATCCCCAATGATGAGCTGGAAGCCTTGTTTTATGGTTATGGTTATACGCCCTACTTTGTCGAAGGCGATGATCCAAAGCAGATGCATCAACTGATGGCGGCAACATTGGATAAAGCCATGGAACAAATCCGTCATATCCAGAATGATGCGCGTGAACATGGTGTACATCTGCGTCCCCGCTGGCCAATGATTATTTTACGTTCGCCAAAAGGTTGGACAGGTCCAGAAGAAGTCGATGGCAAAAAAACTGAAGGCACATTCCGATCTCATCAGGTGCCCATGGGCGATATGGATAAGGAAGGACATGTCGAAATCCTTAATAAATGGCTGAAAAGCTATAAGCCGGAAGAGCTATTTGATGATGGCGGCAAGCTCAAAGCGGAACTGGCAGCCTTGGCGCCTGAGGGTGATCGACGGATGGGCGCAAATCCACATGCAAATGGTGGTCAGCTGCTGCAGGATCTAACTTTACCGGATTTTCGTGACTATGCCGTAGAAGTCAAAAAGCCCGGAGGCACGAAAGGCGAAGCTACCCGGGTAATGGGTAAATTTCTGCGCGATGTGATGCAACAGAATCTTGATGCCAAGAACTTCCGTTTGTTCAGTCCTGATGAAAATAACTCCAATCGTTGGCAGGATGTGCTTGATGTCACTGGCAGAACCTGGATGGGTGAAATGATTCCGGGTGATGACAAACTGTCCAAAGATGGCAGAGTGATGGAAATGCTCAGTGAGCATCAGTGTCAGGGCTGGCTGGAAGGTTATTTATTAACAGGTCGACATGGTTTTTTCTCCTGTTATGAAGCGTTTATTCATATCATCGACTCGATGTTCAATCAGCATGCCAAATGGCTGAAAATCTGTAATCAGATCCCCTGGCGTAAACCTGTTGCCTCATTAAACTATCTATTGTCATCACATGTATGGCGTCAGGATCACAATGGCTTTTCGCATCAGGATCCCGGCTTTATTGATCATGTAGTGAATAAAAAAGCCGAAGTGGTACGAGTGTATTTGCCGCCTGATGCCAATACACTGTTATCCGTTACTGATCACTGCCTGCGCAGTCGTAACTATGTAAACGTGGTTGTGGCCGGTAAACAATCTTCTCCACAATGGCTGGATATGGAGTCGGCAGTAAAACATTGCACCGCTGGTGTAGGTGTCTGGCAATGGGCCAGTAATGATAATGGCAACGAACCGGATCTGGTGATGGCTTGTTGTGGTGATGTACCGACGATGGAAACACTGGCTGCAGTAAAATTACTGAATATGTTTTTACCGGAGCTGAAAGTCAGGGTGATTAATGTGGTGGATCTGATGAAATTACAATCACCCAGTGAACATCCTCATGGTCTTGAAGAAGATGAATTTGATGCATTATTTACTAAAGATAAACCGGTTATTTTTGCCTACCATGGTTATCCAATGCTGATTCACCGGTTAACTTATCGCCGCACCAATCATAAAAATCTGCATGTCCATGGCTTCAAAGAGGAGGGGACCACCACCACGCCATTTGATATGGCAGTTATTAATGGTCTGGATCGTTTTCACCTACTGGAAAATGCCGTCAAACATTTAACAGAGCTGCCCGATGATAAAGTGTCAGAAATCGAGTTATTTATTCAACAGAAGCTCGCAGAACATGATGACTATATTCGGGAGCATGGACAGGATTTACCGGAGATCCGTGATTGGCAATGGAATGGTTAGATTGGGTTTTACAGTTTGCCCCTCCAGTGTTGGAGGGGCATCAGGACTGGCCTCAGCTGTTATTGATGTAACTGATCGGCAGCAAATAATGTGTTTTCGAGCAATGTAGCCACAGTCATAGGACCGACACCACCCGGAACAGGTGTAATCCAGGCTGCTTTTTCGCTGGCTTTATCAAACTCAACGTCGCCTGTTAACTTCCCGTTTTCCAGTCGGTTAATACCCACATCAATCACTACGGCATCTTCGCGGATCCAGTCACCCGGAATAAAGTTGGGTTTGCCTACCGCGACAACCAACACTTCTGCACGACGAACATGGGATTCCAAATCTTTTGTCATACGATGACAAACGGTAGTCGTGCATCCAGCCAGTAACAGTTCAAGTCCCATTGGACGACCCACTATATTGGAAGCCCCAACGACTACTGCTTCTTTACCTCTAAGATCAATTCCAACAGATTGCATCATGGTAATCACACCTTTCGGTGTGCATGGACGTAAAAGTGGATTACGTTGAGCCAAGCGACCGATGTTATAAGGATGAAAACCATCCACATCTTTGTGCGGTGCAATATGTTCAATAATGACATCAGTATTGAAATGTGCTGGCAAAGGCAGTTGCACCAGAATGCCATCAATCTCATCGTCTTCATTCAGCTGTGTAATCAGGTCTAGCAGTTCTTGTTCTGTAGTGGTTTCAGGTAAATCAAATGATTCGGACTTGAAGCCCACCTCTTCACAACTACGACGCTTGCTACCCACATAGACTTGGGACGCCGGATTGTCGCCAATCAGGACTACAGCAAGTCCAGGCCGGCGTTTTCCGGTAGCGAGACGCATTTGGGTTGCTGCTTTGATTTTCTGTTTTAGCTCGGCAGCAATTGTTTTTCCGTCGATGATTTGAGCAGTCATTCTGTGGGTTCCGGCCTTTCAAAAGCGGCTATGATCGCACGTTGCGTTAGCCACGGCAAAAAATATAAATGTGCTGTTGACTCGCTATCGGCATCAGCGTATTATTTCGCCTTCTTCGAGGATGTCTGTCCTTGGATAAGTCGGGGCATAGCGCAGTCTGGTAGCGCATCTGGTTTGGGACCAGAGGGTCGGGAGTTCGAATCTCTCTGCCCCGACCACTTTATTGACTGCTTAATTATCCTCACTTAGTTATTAATGCGCCCGTAGCTCATCTGGATAGAGCATCGGCCTTCTAAGCCGAGGGTAGCAGGTTCGAGTCCTGCCGGGCGTACCATCTCTCTCTATTTCAAAATCTGCGACAAACTTTCAAGTTGATTTTTAGCCCTTGTCGGTGCTAACTTTCACGTGACCAAGGACGGCATATCTGAATTTCTCAAATTGAAAAGTGAACTCAGCAACGTGAATAAAAATACCCTGCTCGTAACTGGCGGTGCCGGTTTTATCGGCTCTGCATTGATTCGTCAATTAATTACCGAAACCGACTTCACCGTTATTAACATCGATAAACTGACCTATGCTGGCAATCTCGAATCACTAACCGAGATTGATGCTTCGCCAAACTATTATTTTGAACAAGCTGATATCTGTGATGCTGAGGCAATGGATAGAATATTCACCCAATATAAACCCAGTGCCATGATGCATCTTGCTGCCGAATCGCATGTTGATCGTTCGATAGATGGCCCCGCAGATTTTGTGCAAACCAATGTGGTTGGTACATATATTTTGCTTGAGGCGGCCAGAAAATACTGGAAATCATTATCCGCTGATGATGCCGGAAAGTTCCGCTTTCATCATATTTCAACAGACGAAGTCTATGGCACATTAGGCGAAACGGGTCTGTTTACTGAAACAACTCCTTACCAACCCAATTCACCATACTCCGCCACCAAAGCTGGCAGTGACCATTTGGTTCGTGCCTGGCACCATACATATGGTTTACCAGTATTAATGACTAACTGTTCCAATAACTATGGGCCGTATCAGTTCCCCGAAAAATTGATTCCAGTAGTAATTAACAATGCACTTGCTGGTAAACCATTGCCTATTTACGGTAAAGGCGAAAATATCCGTGATTGGTTATATGTCGATGATCATGCAAGAGCCTTAAGACTGGTGCTGGCGGAAGGCAAGTTATGCGAAAGCTATAATGTCGGAGGTTTTAATGAACATACCAATCTGGAAGTGGTACAACTGATTTGTCAGATTCTGGATGAACTATTGCCTGATTCACCCCATCGGCCACATAAAAATTTAATCGAATTTGTTACGGATCGTCCTGGTCATGATGCGCGTTATGCCATTGATGCCAGCAAAATTGAACGGGAACTGGGCTGGAAACCTCAGGAAACATTTGCCACGGGGTTACGTAAAACAGTGCAGTGGTATCTGGATAATCGCCAATGGTGTGAAAACGTGATGGATGGTAGTTATCAGCAACAAAGACTTGGACTGGGAGATAATAAATGAGTCGTAAGGGAATCGTACTGGCAGGGGGAAGCGGCACACGGTTATATCCAGTAACCCAATCCATCTGTAAACAACTGCTGCCGGTGTATGACAAACCGATGATTTATTATCCGCTGGCCACCATGATGCTGGCTGGTATGCGGGACATCTGTATTATTTCCACCCCTCAAGACACGCCACGCCTTGAACAGTTACTCGGAGATGGCAGTAAGTGGGGTTTGAATCTACAGTATATTGTTCAGGATAAACCGGAAGGTATAGCCCAGGCTTTTACTCTTGGCGCTGATTTTATCGGAGATGATGATTGCGCTTTAGTACTGGGTGATAATGTCTATTACGGTCATGATTTGGCCGATATGATGCGAGATGCTGATAACAATAAAGAAGGTGCGACCGTTTTTGCCTACCCGGTGAGTGACCCTGAACGTTATGGCGTCGTAGCGTTTGACGAAAACGGTAAAGCATTAAGTATCGAAGAAAAACCGACTAAACCTAAATCGCGCTATGCCATCACAGGTTTATACTTTTATGATAATCAGGTCGTTGAGATTGCCCGCAATCTCAAACCTTCCGCTCGTGGTGAACTTGAGATTACTGATGTGAATCAGGCTTATCTGGATAACGGCAAGCTTAACGTACAGGTAATGGGCCGTGGTATGGCCTGGCTGGATACCGGAACTCATGATTCCCTATTGGATGCTTCAATGTTCATTCAAACCCTTGAACAACGCCAGGGGTTAAAAGTGATGTGTCCTGAAGAGATTGCCTTTCGCATGGGATATATTGATGCTGAACAACTTGAACAATTGGCCCAGCCATTATTGAAAAGTGGTTATGGTAAATATTTGTTAAATATCATTAATGAGACAATTTACTAATGTTAGTCACCGAGACCAATATTCCTGACGTTAAATTACTGACGCCCAAAAAGTTTGGTGATGAACGCGGTTTTTTTCTGGAAAGTTATAACAAGAAAACCTTTCAGGATTTACTCGGTTTGGATATTGATTTTGTGCAGGATAATCACTCGCGTTCAGCGAAAGGCGTGTTACGCGGTTTGCATTATCAAATCAAGCAACCACAAGGAAAATTGGTTCGGGTAACAGCAGGAAAAGTGTTTGATGTGGCCGTTGATATGCGTCGTGATTCACCGACATATGGTCAATGGACCGGAGCGGTTTTAACTGCTGAGGGTCAGGAACAGTTCTGGGTGCCCGCCGGGTTTGCCCATGGTTTTCTGGTGTTAAGCGACAGTGCCGATTTTCTTTATAAAACAACCGATTATTACGCACCTGAATATGAAAGAACGGTAGCATGGGATGATGCCGATCTGGCAATTGACTGGCCGTTAGAGGACATAACACCGGTTTTATCAGCTAAAGATCAACAAGGTACCCCGTTTAAACTGGCTGAGACCTTTTAAGTGAAAATATTACTGATTGGCGGACAGGGACAGGTTGGATTTCAATTACAGCGTAGTCTTGCCTGCCTGGGCGAATTACACACTACGACAAGACAATCACTGGATTTGGCGGATATAACCGCAATTCGAGAGACGATTCATGCTATTCAGCCGGATCTGATTGTAAATGCTGCGGCCTATACTGCAGTAGATAAAGCCGAACAGGAAACTAAATTAGCCCAAAAAATTAATGCTATTGCCCCGGCTGTGATGGCTGAAGAAGCCAACAATTTATCGATTCCCATGGTGCATTTTTCAACTGATTATGTTTTTGATGGCAGTAAGACTTCTCCCTGGGTAGAGACCGATGCTACCGGTCCATTAAGCCATTATGGTCTGACAAAACTGGAAGGGGAGCAGGCAATTCTTGCCAGTGGATGTGATCATCTGATTTTCAGAACCAGCTGGGTATATGATCGGCGAGGTCATAACTTTTTGAATACAATGTTAAGACTGGCTGAAGAACGTGAGCAATTGAATATTGTAGATGATCAGATTGGTACTCCAACGTGGAGTAGACATATTGCTGATGTCACTGCTCAAGCATTGGCTCAGGCACATAATGATGATGCATTTTGGAAGCAAAATAGTGGTGTTTATCATTTAAGCGCAGCAGGTCAAACCAGTTGGAAAGGATTTGCCGAGGCTATCTTTCAGATAGCTGAAGCTGATGGTCGGCGTGTTCCAAAAGTAACAGGCATAACTACGGCAGAATATCCGACACCAGCCAAGCGACCATTAAATTCCTGTATGGATAATACAAAATTAAAACGCCATTTTGGTCTGCAGTTACCCGATTGGCAGGTAAGTTTACAATGGGTTTTACAGTCATAAATACTCAGTACAGATTTGCCAAAGTAGGAAAAATCGAGGGAAAGGTTCGTGATACAAACCACGTATAATAAACTAATGCAGTGGTTTTTAAGCCGTCCGCGAACCACTAAACGCATATTGAGTATTTTCATTGATTACATCGTGGTGATGCTGGTGTTATGGCTGGCATTTTCGCTGCGACTTAGTACGCTGTACCAACCGCCAGTTACCCAATTATGGTTATTTTTTCTCGCGCCGTTTATCGCGATACCGATTTTTATTAAATTGGGGTTATACCGGGCTATTGTTCGCTATATTGGGCTTGATGCCCTGTGGACAATTTTTAAGGCCATTGGACTGTTTACCGTCATTTTTGCCACCGTTGTCGTATTATCTGGACCATATGCCGGCTTAGTACCCAGAACAATTTATATTATCAATGCGCTATTACTATTTTTGGCAGTAGGTGGACTGCGTTTATATGCACGCTGGTTGTTTATCACCACAACCCGCAGTCCATTGGCAGAGTTGGATAACAAACGATATATTCCTCCCGTTTTAATATATGGGGCCGGACGAGCAGGCGCCCAACTATCAGCCTTATTAAAAATGGGTCGTCAATTGCGGCCAGTAGCGTTTATTGATGATGACCCGACGCTTTATCGCCAGCAAATTAACGGGCTGAATGTCTATCGTCCTCGTGATCTGGTGAAACTGATTGATAAATTTCATGTACGTGATGTGCTATTGGCCATGCCATCAGCTTCCAGAAGTCGGCGAAGTGAAATTTTGCGTTCTCTAGAGGAATTACCCGTACATATCCGTACCTTGCCAGATCTTACCGATATCGCCGAAGGTAAATTGGAAGTTTCAGATATTCAGGAAGTGGATATTGCAGATTTACTGGGTAGAGAAGCCGTTGCCCCTGATCCGCAATTATTAACAGCGAATATCACCGGTAAATGCGTCATGGTCACCGGTGCCGGTGGTTCGATTGGCTCCGAGTTAACACGGCAAATCATCAAACTCAAACCCAGCCGATTGTTATTGTTCGAAATCAGTGAATTTGCGTTATATCAAATCGAACAGGAGCTCTGTAATTTGGAGAGCGGAGTAGAAGTAATTGCTTTACTGGGCTCGGTTGTTGATCGGATTCGTTTGACATCAATCTGTCAGCATTTTGCGGTACAAACTATTTACCATGCCGCAGCGTATAAACATGTGCCAATGGTTGAAAAAAATGTGGGTGAAGGAATCCGTAACAATGTTTTCGGTACATTACATTGTGCCCAGGCCGCCATTGCGGCAAACGTTGAAACATTTGTGTTGATTTCTACGGACAAAGCTGTCAGACCTACTAATACCATGGGAGCCAGCAAACGGATGGCTGAGCTGGTTTTGCAGGCTTTGGCAGAAACCTCTATTACCCGATTTACAATGGTAAGATTTGGTAATGTACTGGGTTCATCCGGTTCAGTTGTGCCATTATTTCGTGAACAGATAGCCAAGGGTGGCCCTGTTACGGTTACGGATTCGCAAATCATTCGCTATTTTATGACCATTCCCGAAGCTGCCGAACTGGTAATACAAGCTGGTGCAATGGGGCAGGGAGGTGATGTGTTTGTGTTGGATATGGGTTCAGCAGTAAAAATTGTTGATCTGGCAAAACGAATGATTCATCTCAGTGGCTTTACGGTTAAGAATTCTGAAAATCCCAACGGTGATATTGAAATTACCTTTACTGGCCTGCGTCCTGGCGAAAAGTTATTTGAAGAGCTGCTAATTGGTGAAAATGTCAGCCAAACGGCACACCAGAAAATTATGCGAGCCGAAGAGCGGGTGATTGCCTGGCAGGATTTACAGTTAATTCTGACTGATTTACAGCATGCTGTCAGCGTTGCAGATTATGAGCAGGTCCGGGTACTGCTCAGCAAATATGTAGATGGATTTATGCCCCAATGCGGGATTGAAGACTGGCTGAGCAATAAAGCGGTTATCAATCAGTAATATCCACGAGTTTTATAACTTTTAAGAGACGTATTATGGAAAAAACACTCAATATTGCAGTTGCTGGAACAGGTTATGTTGGCTTATCACTTGCCGTGTTGCTGGCCCAGCATCATCATGTGACTGCTTTGGATATCGTCCCTGAAAAAGTTGATCTGATTAACGCTAAAAAATCACCCATTGTCGATAAAGAAATCGAAGATTTTCTGGCCAATAAACCGCTCAATCTGAATGCCACAACGGATAAGCAAAAAGCTTATGAAAAAGCTGATTTTGTCATTATTGCTACGCCAACCGATTACGATACGGTAACGAATACCTTTAATACCAATTCAGTTGAAGCGGTTATTCAGGATGTGCTGGCGATAAATCCATCAGCTGTTATGGTAATAAAGTCAACTATTCCGGTGGGTTACACTCAAACTGTTCGAGCCAAATTTAGCACAGATAAAATTTTCTTTTCGCCTGAGTTTTTACGCGAAGGTAAAGCGTTATATGACAATCTATATCCTTCACGCATTGTCGTAGGTGAACAGAGTGATCGTGCACGTTTGTTTGCTGATTTGCTGTTGCAAGGCGCAGTGAAGAAAGATGTGCCCGTGTTATTTACTGATCCTACCGAAGCCGAAGCGATCAAATTATTTTCCAATACCTATCTGGCGATGCGGGTCGCGTATTTTAATGAACTCGACAGTTATGCTGAAACACATAACCTGAACAGCCGACAAATCATTGAAGGGGTTGGTTTGGATCCTCGCATTGGAGATCACTACAATAATCCTTCGTTTGGTTATGGTGGGTACTGCCTGCCAAAAGATACCAGACAACTGTTGGCCAACTATGACACTGTGCCCAATAGCTTGATTCGGGCTATTGTCGATGCCAATACCACCCGCAAAGACTTTATTGCCGAACAGATTATTAAGAAAAATCCCCTAGTTGTGGGTATTTATCGACTGGTCATGAAACAGGGATCAGATAACTTCAGAGCTTCAGCTATACAAGGCATTATGAAACGTATTAAGGCCAAGGGTATAGAAGTTATCGTTTATGAACCGGTGTTGGAAGAAGCCGAGTTTTTCCGTTCAAAAGTAGTCAATGACTTGGCAGCATTCAAACAACAATCTTCTCTTATTATTGCCAATCGTATTACTGATGATATTCAGGATGTAAAAGAAAAGATTTATACCCGCGATTTATTTGGCCAGGATTAATCCCTTTTGTCTGAAAGACTCAACAGCTAATACGTTTTATTGATGATAGAAGGGCATTATTTATAAGGTTGCTGATGTATAATCCTTGTTTGCTTATTTGGAGGACAGCAATCAGTGTGTGGAATAGTCGGTGGTATTGCTGAGCGAAATGTGGCGCCAATCTTGATGGAAGGTCTACGCAGGCTGGAGTATCGAGGCTACGACTCTTCCGGTGTTGCGCTTATGGATGCTGACGCCAATATTCATCGGGTTCGTTCCCTTGGTAAAATTAAGCAGCTTGAAGCCAAGATAGATGGCGAAAACAGCAGCTTTTCCGGTCAAATGGGCATTGCGCATACACGCTGGGCCACGCATGGAATACCTTCCGAAAATAATGCTCATCCACACATATGCAATCACCGTGTTGCTGTTGTACACAATGGCATTATTGAAAACTATCAGGTTTTAAAACAGCAACAGACGCACCAGGGATATCGCTTTACCTCTGAAACCGATACAGAAGTGGTCGCCCATTCCATATATCAATATTTATACGGTGATGCTTCTCCAACTGCCAGCCGCACCAGTCTTTCCCTGTTTGATGCCGTGGTGGAAGCCATTCATGATTTTGAAGGTGCTTATGCACTTGGAGTCATTGCCACCGATGAGCCGAATACCCTGATAGCTGCCCGCAAAGGCAGCCCATTAGTGATTGGAATTGGTATCGGTGAGCATTTTATTGCTTCCGATGTATCTGCCTTACTACCCGTTACCCAGAACTTCATTTTTCTGGAAGATGGCGATGTTGCTAAACTGACACGCGAGAGCATTGAAATTTACAGCTCTGTAACCGGTGAGAAAGTTGACCGCCCGATCAAACAATCTTCGTTAAATATCACGGCGGTAGAGCTGGGTGAGCATCGTCATTACATGCACAAAGAGATCTTCGAACAGCCACAAGCTGTAATTGACACTCTTGAGGGACGAGTAACGCAGGATCAAGTGCTGGTTTCAACTTTTGGTCCCGGCGCCGAATCCATTTTCAAAAGTATTGAACGGCTGCATATTATTGCCTGCGGTACCAGTTATCATGCGGGCATGGTGGCAAAATACTGGGCTGAAGATATTGTTCGTCTTCCTTGCCAAGTTGAAGTGGCCAGTGAGTTTCGTTATAGAAATCCGGTCATCGAAGATAACACGCTTTTTGTCACCATCAGCCAGTCGGGCGAAACGGCCGACACATTGGCTGCTTTGCAGCAAATTAAAGCTTATGCTGTTGCTAGTCCTGATGCCTTTGCGGTAAAAAATATTCACACATTATCAATCTGTAATGTAGCTGAAAGTAGCTTGACACGTGAAGCTGATCTCTGTTATCTGACGCATGCCGGGCCGGAAATCGGTGTCGCTTCCACCAAGTCTTTTACCACTCAGTTAGTAGCGTTAGCTTTATTGTTAACGTGTATTGGCAAAGTCAAAAAACGTATTACACGAGAACGTGAGAAACACATTACTCAAGGCCTGCAAAAATTACCCAATCTGATCCAAAATGCGTTGATGCATGAACAGGAGATTCAGGACATTGCTCAGGCTTTTGCAGATAAACAACATGCTTTATTTTTAGGACGCGGGACGATGTTCCCCATCGCTCTCGAAGGTGCTTTGAAACTCAAAGAAATCAGTTATATCCATGCTGAAGCCTATCCAGCTGGTGAACTGAAGCATGGTCCGTTAGCATTGATTGACGAAAATATGCCAGTCATTGCTATTGCACCTCTAGATGACCTTTTAGATAAACTCAAATCCAATCTGCAGGAAGTTAAAGCACGTGGTGGTCAAATGATTGTTTTTGAAGACGAACGTTCTGATATTAGTTCTGAAAGTGGTTTTAAAGTTATAAAAGCTACAACCAATGTTGGTCGTATTACAGCACCAATAACTTACAATATCCTTCTTCAATTATTGAGTTACCACGTTGCTTTAATAAAAGGCACAGATGTTGATCAACCACGTAATCTGGCGAAATCGGTAACGGTTGAATAATTTAGCCAGGTTTTCGAGAATAAATAAACAGAGATTTAAATGAAAAAAGTTGCTTTAATTACAGGCATAACGGGTCAAGATGGTGCCTATCTCGCCGAGTTTCTGCTAAAGAAAGGATATACCGTTCATGGTATTAAACGAAGAGCATCATCATTTAATACCGCTCGAATTGATCATCTATATCGGGATCCACATGAAGATGGAGTGCGGTTCTTTTTACACCATGGAGATTTGACAGATTCAACATGCCTTATTCGTATTATCCAACAAATTCAGCCGGATGAAATATACAACCTCGCTGCACAGAGCCATGTGGCAGTCTCATTTGAAGAACCAGAATATACTGCAAATTCAGATGCATTAGGTGCCCTACGCATTTTAGAAGCGATACGTATTCTCGGTTTAGAAAAGAAATCTCGCTTCTATCAAGCATCTACTTCTGAGTTATACGGTTTAGTGCAAGAAACTCCACAAAAGGAAACAACGCCATTTTATCCTCGTTCGCCATATGCAGTTGCTAAACTCTATGCATATTGGATAACGGTGAATTATCGCGAAGCATATGGTATGTATGCCTGTAATGGCATTCTTTTTAATCATGAATCTCCAGTGCGTGGTGAGAACTTCGTTACAAGAAAAATCACTCGTGCATTAGCGCGCATCAAATTGGGCTTACAAGAGCGTTTATATTTGGGCAATTTGGATGCAAAGCGAGACTGGGGGCATGCAAGAGATTACATCGAAGCTCAGTGGCTAATGTTGCAACAGGAAGAACCGGAAGACTTTGTAATTGCTACTGGTGAGCAATATAGCGTACGTGATTTTGTAAATGCCGCAGCAAGAGAGTTAGGCCTTAAGGTTCGGTGGGATGGTATTGGTATCGATGAAAAAGGTTATGATGATAATGGCAATTGTATTGTTTCGGTTGATCCTCGTTACTTCCGGCCGACTGAAGTTGATACCTTATTAGGCGATGCATCTAAAGCAAAAGAAAAACTTGGCTGGCAATCCAGAACTTCATTCGAAGAGTTAGTCAAGGAGATGGTTCGTGAAGACCTCAAGAAGTCTGAGCGCGATGAGCTGGTGAAAAGTCACGGTTACTATACAAACAATTACCATGAGTAAACGAGGTTGACGATTCGGCGTAATTTGTTGGCCGGAATAGCAAATTCTATCTGGGCAGCATTGGTTGGCTTAGCAGTTGTTCCTTTCTATCTAAAGTTTCTTGGCGTAGAAGCCTATGGATTGATCGGTTTTTTTGTGACAACTCAAGCCCTATTTCAATTACTTGACATGGGTATGTCACCTACCATCAATCGAGAGGTTGCTCGCGCTTCCGCCTCTGGTAGCATTAAAGAATCTGGTAATTTGCTGCATACCTTAGCTGTTATTTATTGGTGTATGGCTGCGTGTATAGCTATATCAATGTGGATTTTAGCGCCTGTAATTTCTGAACAATGGTTACAATCTAAACAGCTATCCAAAGAGACAATTACCTACGCGGTGATGCTAATGGGATTTGTGGTCGCGTGCCGTTGGCCAATAGGACTTTATATGGGAGCATTGGTCGGCGCACAAAGAATTACTGTATCTAGTTCGATTAACATGGTCATGATTACGGTTGGTAGTGTAGGAGCTGTTGCGATACTTGCATTCATCTCATCTACCATTGAAGCATTTTTCATTTGGCAGGCATGTGTTGGGCTTATTTATGCATTAATTATGAGGTTGGCTGCTTGGCGTATTATCGGTAAAACGAAACACCTTAAATTTGATATAAATAAACTAAAGAGTGTATGGCGTTTTACTGCAGGTATGAGTTTCATCGCCATCACTTCAGTCATATTTACCCAGATGGATAAAGTGATTCTCAGTAAGATATTATCACTTAATGACTTTGGTCATTACATGCTTGCAACAGTCGTGATAAGCAGTTTATTTACATTAATCACTCCTATTTTTAACATTATTTATCCGAGATTTTCAATTCTTGTTGCAAAAGGTGAAACCGAAAAGCTTATCCATCTCTATCGAATGGGGACTCGTTTACTTGCAAGTGCAATTTTTCCAATTGCCATGATTTTAGTGGTGCTCGGCCAAGAATTAATGTTTGTATGGACTAATGATGCTGAAATCGCAGCAAGTGTCGCTCCCCTTATTGCACTGCTAGCTGCCGGCTCAGTGTTACATGCTCTAATGCATTTCCCCTTTGCTCTGCAACTGGCATATGGCGAAACGCAGTTGCCAATGTCGATCAGCATAACTCTGATGATTGCTTTTTTACCATTGATTACCTATCTGGCTTTAAACTATGGCGCGTTAGGGGGCATTGGCAATGTTAATTTTGTACTTAATGTACATGCTTTTAGGGACATGGTTGACGCACCGCCGTTTGCTTAAGGGAATTGGCGCTAGTTGGCTCTTAAAGGATGTAAGCATCCCTCTAGTACTGACGTTAATGATTGGTGGTTTAGGGTATTGGATATTTGAAAGCGCTGAGTATTCGGTTTTTATGAAATTGCTGTTTGGCAGTTTGCTATTTTTAATAGCCATGATGGTTTCTATTACAACGTCAAAACAATTGCGGGTTTTAATAAAGAAAAGCATGAATTGGATATGACCAAAGCTTAATGAAATAAAAACTGGATAAAATGGAAAGAGTATGATCAAAAAATTTAAGAATTATTTGTGGGATTTGCGTGATCGACAAAGAATCATTATTGCGTTGAGTAAGGGCGGTGCAATGATGAATGCAAGAAACATAGACTTAAAGTATCCAGCAACTTGGGAATTTTCTGGATTTAGTCAAAACGGTGAAGATGGAATCATAGACGTATTACGAAAACAGCTTAAAAACAGTAACCGTTATTTCATTGAAATTGGAGCCGCAGATGGTATTGAGAATAATTCAGGGTGGATGCTGGTGGCTGAAAATTATAATGGACTGATGATCGAAGGTAATCAACAACTTGTTGAAAGAGCTAAGCGCACAGTGGTTGGGAATAGTATTGGGGCCGAAATTCACAAAATGTTTGTAACCAAAGAAAGCGCGCTCAATCTTAAAGAATTGGCGATGTTTCTGGAGCCAGATGTTTTCTCGCTTGATATCGATGGCAACGACTATTATATTGCCCAAGCGATTTTCGATGCTGGCTTCCGACCAAAGATTTTCGTGGTTGAATATAATTCAGTTTACGGTCCTGAACGAAGTATGACTGTCAAGTATGATCCTGCATTCGTATATACACAGGCCCATCCGACTCATTTATATTACGGCGTTTCGATTTCAGGATGGCGGACATTTTTTGAACAGCTTGGATATCATTTCGTAACAGTTGACCAAAACGGTGTGAATGGCTTCTTCGTAGATCCTCAACATTTTGATATTTCATTTCTTGGCGCGATTAGAGGACTGTCTTTTGCAGAGAATCAATCCCAACATAAAAAATTCAGAAAATCTAGTGAAGATCAATTTGCGCTAATTGCCGACCAAAAATTTATCACTATTTAAAAAATATTACTTACTAAAAAACTGAATGAGAAAGCGAAATGTCGATATTGCCACGATGGATGAAAGCTTTACTTAAGCGTTCAAAAACTTTAGTAAAACTCAATGTAAGCTTGAGATGGAAATTCCATTTATTAATGGATTGGTGGGGAACAAAAGTCTGGACTAAGACGAAAGAAGTTGTAACTCCACTAGGTTTTAAGTTGACTTCAGGCTTGCACCCAGCATACGAATTGATGCGAAGTGGAAGATTTGAATTAGAAGAAACAACAATAATTTCGAAATTATTACCTCAAGTGGATGTGTTTGTGGATATCGGTGCAAACCTTGGTTACTATACTTGTCTTGCATTACAATCAGGTAAGCCAGTAATTGCATTCGAGCCACAACAGCAAAATTTACAATGCTTATTTCAGAATCTGATAGCAAATGGATGGGAAGGTAAGGCTGAAGTATTCCCTCTTGCACTTAGTGAGCATTCTGGACTGCTTACCCTTTATGGTGCTTCAGGCCCATCGGCTTCTTTAATTAAAAATTGGGCTGGTTACTCTTCTCGTTTTAATAAGGTTGTACCTGTATCAACGTTAGACAAAGTATTAGTAGGACGTTTTAATGGTAAGCAACTGTTTATAAAAATGGATGTGGAAGGGGCTGAGTTCAGTGTGCTTAAAGGGGCTCTAGCTACACTTCGACTTTCTCTTAAACCTATTTGGTTATTGGAAATCTGTCTTGAAGAGTTTCACCCTGATGGAAGGAATCCAGATTTTTATGAGATATTTAAATTGTTTTGGGAACATGGTTATAAGGCTTTCACTGCAACCAAAAATCCGATTTTAGTGAATCAATTCGAAGTAGAAAATTGGCTCAAAAAAGGACATGCAGATTCTGGAACTTTCAATTACGTATTTGCTGAATCCGAAGATATGCTGCTCTGCCAGTCCGATAATTAATGATTAATCCGTGTTGGAAATAATGGTTACAAAATTATCTATCTGCATTGCCACCTATCAGAGGGGGGTTCATTGCTGAGACACTTGAATCTATTCTTCAGCAACTGCAACCTGGCGTAGAGATTATCGTCGTAGATGGTGCCTCTCCTGATAATACGCCTGAAGTGATGGCAGAATATACAGCTAACCATCCTGAGATCAGTTATTTTCGTGAAGAGAAAAACTCAGGTGTAGATGCGGACTTTGATAAAGCCGTTGGATATGCTAGAGGCGAATTTTGTTGGTTGATGACCGACGATGATTTGCTTAAGCCTGGGGCGATACAAACAGTTTTATTATCACTCAATGATTTAGATGATTTAGTTATTGTAAACTCAGAAATCAGAAACGTAGACATGCAGGAAGTTTTTGAGAGTCAACGTCTTACGTTTCAAACTGATAGAGTTTATCGCTCTGCTAATTACGATGACTTATTTGCAGATACGGCAGGCTACCTTTCTTTTATTGGTTGTGTAGTCATACGCCGTTCATTTTGGCTGTCTAGAGAGCGTGTAGCTTATTACGGAACGTTGTTTATACATGTCGGGGTGATTTTTCAGAGTCCGTCCATTAAGAATGTACGAATCATCTCTGAACCTCAAATCATCATCCGATATGGTAATGCGATGTGGAGTTCACGTACTTTCGAAGTTTGGATGTTTTTATGGCCAAAATTAATTTGGTCATTTCCCGATTTTTCAAATGAAGCAAAAAGAATTGTCTGTAGAAAAGAGCCTTGGCGTAGTCATAAAGCTTTATTTCATAATAGAGCTCTTGGTTCGTATTCATTTAGTGAGTTTAAAAAAATTTCTAAGAAAAATATAGGTACCTTAGCAAAATTTGTTGCATTTTTTTTGAGTATATTCCCAGCATCACTCGCTAATATGATTATGGTTTTATATTTTGCGAGAAAGGTACCATCCGCTCGGATGGCTTTACATGATCTACTATACAGTTCCAATGCAAGCCTGCTAAGTCATCTTATCGCAAGCATTTTTGTTAAACGTGGAACTTGACACATGTCAACGTCTTTTATTACCGGCATAACAGGGCAGGATGGCTCGTATTTAGCGGAATTATTGCTTGCCAAAGGTTATCGTGTAATTGGCGCAGTTCGAAACCTTAAGGAATCTCAAGAAAAACTTCCCTTAATACTAAAAGATAAAGTGGAGTTAGTTGAATTAGATATTTCGGATCAATCCAGCATTACTCAAATAATTTCTCGTCTTAGGCCACATGAAATATACAATTTTGCTGCCTTTTCATCTGGAGCTGGAATGTATGATGAGCCAGTTGAAATAGGTGAGGTAAACGGTATTGCTGTCGTAAAGATATTGGAGGCGATTCGTTCTGTGGATAAAGAGATTAAATTTTGCCAAGCCTCCAGCCGAGAAATATTTGGTGAAGCAACCGAAAGCCCACAAAATGAATCAACGCCTGTTAACCCTCGAAGTCCATACGGTGCTGCTAAGCTTTATGCGGACACAATGATTCAAATCTACCGTAAACATTTCGGATTGTATGTTTGCTCAGCAATATTGTTCAACCATGAAAGTCCTCGTCGTGGATTAGAGTTCGTAACCAGAAAAATCACTCGTGAGGCAGTTAAGATCAAACTGGGACTGACGGATGAATTACACCTTGGTAATTTGGACGCACGAAGAGATTGGGGGTTTGCTGGTGATTACGTGGAAGCAATGTGGCTGATGTTGCAACAACAATCAGCAGAAGATTATGTGCTAGCTACTGGACAGACTCATTCTGTCCGTGAGTTATGTGAGTATGCATTTGAATATTTGGGAATGGATTATCGAGACTATATACGGGTAGATGAAATAGCCTTCCGGCCAGCCGAAACAGTTCCACTTGTTGGTGATATATCCAAAGCGCGGGTTGAATTGAAATGGCAACCTAAAGTCAGTTTCAGGGAGCTTGTGCAAATGATGGTAGATGAAGATTTAAATAGCCTAAAAAATAATAAAGAAAATGGAGCTTAAGTGCATGTACAAAAAGGTCGAAAAATGCAGGATTTGCGGTAATAAGCATTTAGAGCGTGTTTTGGATTTGGGTGAGCAAATGCTTACTGGTGTTTTTCCACGCGATAAAGATGAAAAGATTACTACAGGACCACTTCATTTGGTGAAATGTGTAGGCGATGAAGAGGAAGTTTGTGGACTCTTACAGATGGGACACTCATACGATCTTGATGAAATGTATGGTGAAAACTATGGTTACCGATCTGGACTGAATGCCAGCATGGTCATGCATCTACAAAAGAAAGTGAGCCGCATATTAGATCTTGTGAAACTAAACATAGACGATTTGGTAATTGATATCGGTAGTAATGACAGCACTACATTACAGGCATATCCATCTTCAGGGCCTGTGTTGGTGGGGATAGATCCTACTGGAATTAAATTTCATAGCTATTATCCTTCACACATCAACTTGATCCCTGAATTTTTCTCTTCTGCACTAGTGAAAGATAGGTTTCCTAATAAAAAGGCAAAAGTTGTTACTTCTTTTTCAATGTTTTATGACCTTGAAGATCCGATGGATTTTATGCATCAGGTTTATGATGTTCTGGCTGACGATGGAATATGGGTATTCGAACAAAGTTATATGCCAACCATGTTAGATACGAATTCATATGACACAGTATGTCATGAACATTTAGAGTTCTATGCATTACGTCAGATAAAGTGGATGGCTGATCGCGTCGGATTCAACATTATTGATGTAGAGTTCAATGATATCAATGGAGGTAGCTTCTCAATAACGGTAAAAAAATCTCATGGAGATAATAAAGTAACTCCTGAGGTTCAAAAAATTCTAGAAGATGAGAGTGAAAGAGGACTAGATACTTTGATTCCTTATAAGAAATTTGCTGAAAGAGTGGCTCAGACAAAAAGAGATCTTCTTGCATTTATAGAAACAGTTCATAAAGCTGGAAAATCCATCGCTGTTTTGGGGGCTTCGACTAAAGGGAACGTACTTTTACAATACTGCGGGTTGACTTCAAAAGAAGTTGAGTGTGTGGGAGAGGTTAATGCCGAAAAGTTTGGTTGTTATACTCCAGGTAGTTGGATACCGATAATTCCGGAAAAGGACCTACTTGAAAAAAAACCTGACTACATGATTGTGTTGCCGTGGCATTTCAGAAAGTTTTTTACTTCCAATAAAAGTTTTTCAGATATGGAGCTTGTTTTTCCACTACCAGAATTAGAAATCGTTAAGGTTGTTTGATGGCAAGTAATTCTCAAAGAAAAAAGCTCGTGTAATCGCCTTTTATCTCCCACAGTTTCACCCAATACCGGAAAATGATCTTTGGTGGGGTAAAGGGTTCACTGAGTGGACTAATGTTGCTAAAGCTCGTCCAATGTTTAAAGGGCATAAACAACCTCATTTACCTGCTGATCTGGGCTTTTATGATCTTAGATTAGCAGAAACAAGGTATGCACAAGCAGAAATGGCAGCTTCTCATGGAGTTGAAGGCTTCTGCTATTGGCATTATTGGTTTGGTGGCGGTAAACGGTTATTAGAGAAGCCTTTTGATGAGGTATTAGAATCTGGAAAACCAGATTTCCCTTTTTGTCTTGGCTGGGCAAATGAGTCGTGGACAGGTGTATGGAATAATGACCCAAAACGGTTATTGATAGAACAAACTTATCCAGGATTGGATGATGATATAGCACATTTTAGTTATCTGCTTAAAGCTTTTAGTGATGAGAGGTATATAAAAATTGATGGCAAACCACTGTTATATATATACAAACCTTTAAAGTTACCAGATGCAAAAAAAAGGTTTGATTTATGGCGTGAGTTAGCAATTAAAGCAGGTTTAAAAGGATTGTATATTTTAGGGAACAACATGTTAGATTTCAGTGATGCAGAATCCTTAGGTTTGGATGGTGCGGTAATCTCAACTTTAGGTGTCGTTTCATCAAAACATGCAACCTTAAATAAATTTCATAGATTAAGTTGGGGGCTTCGAAAGAAACTTAACTTGGGTGGGCCACGCATTATCGAATACAGTGAAGCAATAAAACATTTAATTCCAAATTTGAAACAGTTTGATTTTGATGCCTATCCAATGATTCTCCCAAATTGGGATCATACACCTAGATCGGGTAAAAAAGGTCTCGTTTTACAAAACTCTAATCCAGAATTATTTCAAAAACATATAAACGATGCACTTGATTCAGTAGCTGATTATGATGATGAGCAAAAAATTATCTTTCTTAAATCATGGAATGAGTGGGCTGAAGGTAATTACATAGAACCAGATACTGAATGGGGAACGAAGTATTTAGAAGTATTAAATAGAGCCATTTCTAATTGAAATTAATACTCACTAACGCAAATGGATATGGATATAAAAAATGAGTATAGTTTATTTGGGCTTTGTAAATATTGCTTTGGCGGTATTGCTAATTTTATGGATGTATTTTGAACGTAATTCTCTGGCAGTATTGATCGCACTTTTTGTATATGCATCAATTCATTTCGTATATACATCTATTCCATTTTTTTATTATTCAAATTCAAGTTCTGTAATTAATGAACTTCATATTATTGGTAGTGTATGGCCAGCAAAGCTATCTGGCATTGCTGTTCTTGCAGCATCCTTAATAATATTATTCCTGCAAAGAACTAAAAAAGAAAAATTGGATGAAATATTAGTATTGGGTGTGATTAATATTTTTTATTTTCTTATATTAAGCATTGGACACTTTTTATCTGATAAATATCTAAGTATGGCCAATCTTTTAGCATTATGTTGCTTTATAACTTTAATCTTAATATCCAAAAGCTTAAAAATAAATTTCGACAAATCAGATAAAAAATTATTTAGTTTTTTTCTAGTTATTATCAGTATTCAGACCTTAGCTTCTATAGTTGCTTTATATGAATTATATTCTCTTAAGACTTGGGCTACATTTTTGAACAGTAATGGTGATATTGTATATCGAGCAAGTTCTCTCTTTTTTAATCCAAATGTATATGGAATATGGTCTGTTATAGTTGCATTGCTATTTTCATATTCTTTTCAGACGGGGCTTTATTCGAAAACTATAAGCTCTATTTTTATAGTGCAATCATCCATATCTCTTTTTATGTCAGGTTCTAGGAGCGCTTTACTATTGCTAATGCTGGCTTTAGTTCTAATTGGAGTTATGTCTGTAAAAATTGATTTTAAACACAGATGGTTTCCACTATTATTAGTTTTTTTGTCTACTTTCGGTCTAAGTGCAATTGTTAAATTTTTTCAGTTGAACATAACATTTCAATTGGTCGGGATGAATGTGATCTCTATACTTGCAGATAGGATCATAATGACGCCAGTTTATATAATTTCTTATGTTCTGGGAGATGGTTTACCCGAAGAAGTCACTTTATCAATTGAAGGTCGCACAAAAGGTTCACTAACGGATTCTAGCTGGTTGACTTTATTGGATGATGCTGGTGGTTTAGGAATAATATTATTTCTCAGTTTTTTATCTTTTCTAATATATAAAAGCTTAAAATCCTATTATTTGAAATTGGTGTCATCGACAATGTAAAACTGCCCCACTAACGACAATCAAAAATTGACCCACCTGAGGCAAAATGGCCGTCATTTGTAACGACAGGATGGCGGTTGAAATGCGATGTTAAATCAGGAGTCATTAGTGGAAATACATGTATTACACCGGCAGGGTCACAGTATCCGCGCCATCAGTAGGCAACTCGGGATCGCCAGGAACACAGTCCGTAATTATCTGCGTGACCAAGCCCGTTCACCCAGTTATGGTCCACGCGAAGAAAGACCATCAAAACTGGACCCGTTTAAACCTTATTTACTTGAACGTATTGCGGCAGCAAAACCTTATTGGATCCCCGCCACGGTATTGTTCAGGGAAATCAAAGAGCAAGGCTTTACTGGTCAGGAAGGTATCGTCAAAAACTACATCCGGCAGTTCAAACCAACGTTACAAGAAGATGTGGTTCGGTTTGAAACCCTGCCGGGTCAACAGATGCAGGTCGACTTTACCACTATCCGACGGGGACGCAGCAAACTCAAAGCCTTTGTTGCCACACTCGGTTACAGTCGGGCGAGTTTTGTACGGTTCAGCAGTCATGAGCGTCAAGAGGACTGGCTCACGGGAATAGAAGCCGCCTTGCAGTACTTCGGCGGTGTGCCCAAAGAGATCCTGTTTGATAATGCCAAGTGCATCATGATTGAACGCGATGCATATGGTGATGGTCGCCACCGCTGGAACGACAAGTTGCTGCAGTTAGCAGCAGACTATAGTTTTCGCCTTCGTGCCTGTCGGCCCTACCGGGCGAAAACCAAGGGAAAGGTCGAGCGCTTTAACGGTTATCTGAAAAACAGCTTTATCACACCGCTGGCAGCTACTCTGAAACAAGCGGGACTGGTGCTGGATGTTGATACGGCTAATGGTCAAGTCGGTCCCTGGTTACGAGAGGTAGCACATCAGCGCTGCCATGGCACCACCGGACAGCAGCCGCAAACGCTGTTGATTAAAGAGCAGTTGGCATTGGCTGACTTACCGGCATGCGTGATTAAAGAAAAACACGTTGCTTTCCCATCTCGTCACGCTCTCCCGATTGAGAGTCTGCAGCATCCGCTAAGCACCTACGACCAGTTGCTGGAGATGAGCCGATGAACTTGCAGATGGCACGGATTGAGCGGGCCTGTGAAGAACTCAAACTCAATACGATGGCAGTGGAATGGTCAGCGGTGGCCGATACCGCAGCGGGTAAAGGCGCTACACTAGCCGACTTTTTGGAGCAGCTGCTTAACCTTGAAGTGGATGCCAGAACGCAGCGGACACGTGAGACCTTGCAGAAATTTGCCGGATTGCCAGCAATTAAATCGTTTGAGGACTACGACTTCAACTTTGCCACCGGTGCACCCAAAAAGCAATTGCAGGAACTCAATAGCCTGGCGTTTATCGAACGGGCCGAAAACATTGTTCTGCTCGGTCCGAGTGGTGTCGGCAAAAGCCATCTGGCCATTGCTTATGCTTGCAAAGCGATTCAAAAAGGTATCAAAGTACGCTTTATCACAGCAGCCGACCTGATGTTGCAACTGGCTACTGCGAAGAAGCAGGATCGACTGGAAGGTTATCTGAAACGCAGTGTGCTGGGGCCCAAACTGTTGGTCATTGACGAAATTGGTTATTTGCCCTTCGGGCATGAAGAGGCCACCTTGTTCTTCAATGTGATTGCTAAGCGCTATGAACAAGGCAGCGTGATAGTGACCAGTAATTTACCATTTTCACAATGGGCAACAGCTTTTGCCAATGATCAGGCACTCACAGCAGCATTACTCGACCGGCTTTTACACCACGCACATATTGTGCAGATCTCAGGAAACAGTTATCGATTGAAAGGAAAGAAAACTGCTGGGATAGCCCCAGTAACGTATAAACAAATTAACGAATAGTCGCCAAGGGTGGGTCAATTTTACTTTGTCGGAAAGTGGGTCAAAATTGGATTGTCGTTGACAATTGGATACTATTAGCATATATGGAGTTGTTTTTTTATTGATATTTTTGCTTACAGGAGCAGTAATGCGTATTCAGGTTTATCCAATATGGTTGTTTTTTTCTGTTCCATTAGCATGTTTCTTATCTTACTGGCAGAATGTTTTAGCTTCTAGGGATGGAAAGGGTGATTAAATCAGCTTATGAAATTATTTGTAAACGCTTATAATGTTCATAGTGGTGGTGGCAAGTCTTTGCTAATAGCTTTGCTTAATAGTCATCATCATATTGGAGAAAAAATATTTTTATTAGATTCTCGATTGATTCTTCCCGATTCTATTTTGGATAATAATAAAATAATCAGAGTTCAGCCGACTATTAAGAATCGATTTATGGCCGAAGTGTGGTTATATAAAAATGTAAAAAAAAATGATATTGTTTTATGTTTTGGTAATTTACCTCCAATATTTAAATTAGTTGGTTATGTTTTTGTTTTTATCCAGAATAAATATTTAATTGAAAATAAATCACTTTCGAACTTTTCCCTTAAATCTAGACTACGCATTTGGTGTGAACGTAAATGGTTGAATTGGAGAAAATTCAACCTCGATACTTTTATCGCCCAGACTCCAACTATGAAAAATGCAATAAATAAATGGCAAGCAAGACAAAGAATATCTTTGCCCGTTTCTGTCGCCCCATTCGTAGGACAAACTTACAGATTGGTAGCTAAGCCTCTTTCTCAAATTAATTTAGATAATAAAAATTATGATTTTGCTTATATAGCATCAGGTGAACCCCATAAAAACCATCAGCAGCTTGTTGAAGCGTGGTGTCTCCTAGCAAACGAAGGAATATACCCGACATTATGTTTTACGATTGATAAAGCTTTATTTCCTGAATTATGCGGATGGATTGAGGAGAAAAGAGTAAAGTATGAATTACGCTTGCATAACTTTGGCTCATTAACTCACAGTGAAGTAAATCAACTATATTTTAAGATTGGGGCTTTGATTTATCCTTCAAAATTTGAATCTTTTGGACTTCCTTTGATTGAAGCTAGGTTTGCTGGTTTACAAATAATTGCACCTGAGCTTGATTATGTGAGGGATATAATTCAACCAGCAGAAACTTTTGATGCTGATTCTTCACTTTCAATTGCTCGAGCGGTTAAACGCTATTTAAATCGTTCTGATTTACCAATTGAAATCATGAGTGTTGATGATTTTCTTAAGACATTAATATCAATGGGAAAGTAAGTGCGTATCTTAATTCTGAGCCAATATTTTTGGCCGGAAACATTTATAATTAACGATCTTGCACTGCAGTTGAGTGAGAAAGGGGTAGATGTTACGGTGATGACAGGTAAGCCTAACTATCCTGATGGTGAAATATACGAAGGATATTCAAAGAAAGGTATCCAGCATCAAAAGTATCAAAACATAATTGATATTTATCGAGTCCCTTTAAGACCTAGAAAATCGGGGCACTCCCTTGATTTAATATTAAATTATCTTTCGTTTGTCTGGTCAGGATTACGATTCTTTCCCGGACTGGTTAAAAAGAAAGAATTTGATGCAATTCTTGTATTTGCACCTTCTCCGATTACGTCTGCTATAACTGCTATTCCTCTAAAGTGGAAAAAAAAGGCTCACCTAGTAATATGGATTCAAGATCTTTGGCCGGAGAGTTTGGCTGCGACTGGCCATATTAAAAACCCAGTAATCCTTAAGTTGGTGGAGTGGGCAGTAAGGGGTATTTATCATTTCGCCGATAGTTTGCTGATTCAATCACGAGCCTTTCGTGAACCGGTTGGACGCTTTGCCAATGACAATAAAATTGTCTATTACCCCAATTCAATTTATACGCCATTGAATGAAGAAAAAAATTCAAACCAAATTCCACATGAACTGAGAAGTATTTTGCAGAATAGTTTCTGCGTTGTTTTCGCAGGGAATATTGGAGAAGCCCAATCAGTTGAAACAATCGTGCAGGCAGCGTTGCAGTTAAAAGATAACCCTAATATTCGAATAGTTCTGGTAGGAAGTGGTAGTAGGTTGGACTGGGTACGTAAACAAAAAGAAGAGCTTAATCTAGATAACCTTTATCTGGCAGGTCGTTTTCCCATGTCTTTCATGCCAGAAATTTATAGATACGCGTCAAGCTTGCTGGTTACATTAAAGAACGAAGCTATATTTTCTCTAACAGTTCCGAGTAAAGTGCAGGCATATTTGGCGGCTGGTAAGCCAATCATCGCTGCTTTGAATGGAGAGGGGGCGAGGATAATTGAAGAATCTGCCTCAGGCTATACTTGTGCGGCAGAAGATGCCCACGCATTAGCCAGCACCATTACAACCCTATATGAGCTTGATGAAGTTTCACGCAATAAAATGGGAGAAAATGGTCGTGCGTATTTTAACGAAAATTTTGAGATGAAGCGGCAGGCCGAACATCTGATTGAAATTTTGGAGCAGAGAATAACATTAAAAAAGCGAGGGTGTTGATGCGTATTCTTGTTTTGGGTGTATCTGGGATGCTTGGTAATGCAGTCATGAAATTTTTTGCCAAAGAAGGGTTACATGAGGTGTGGGGGACGCTTCGCAATGTATCAGGAAAACAATTTTTTTCAGATGATATAAAGTCGCACTTGGTTTCAGCTGTAGATGTTTTGAATCAGGATTCATTGTTGGATGTTTTTGCCCAGACTCGGCCTGATGTGGTGATTAATTGTGTTGGAATGATCAAGCAGCTACAAGATGCAAATGATCCACTACATGTGTTGCCTTTAAATGCGCTATTTCCACATCAGTTGGCAAAAATATGCATCCTGGCTGATGCAAGGCTTATTCACGTAAGCACTGATTGCGTATTTTCTGGAAAGAAAGGTGGGTATACGGAATCGGATGAGTCTGATGCAAGTGACCTTTATGGTAAATCCAAATACATTGGGGAATTGCATGACTATACACATGCAATAACGTTACGTACTTCTATCATTGGGCATGAGCTGAACTCAAATAATGCATTGATAGACTGGTTTTTGTCTCAGAACAGAGAAGTCAAAGGCTACAAAAAAGCTATTTTTTCCGGTTTGCCTACTGTAGAACTGGCAGAAGTGATTCACAATCTTGTGCTCCCACAAACAGCTTTACATGGTCTATATCATGTATCAGCCAATCCGATTGCTAAATTTGACCTGCTGAAGATGGTGGCGAAAGTATATAAAAAAGAGATTGTCATTCAACCAGATAATGACATTGTTATTGATCGGTCTTTGGATTCGAGTCTGTTTCAGCAGGCCACAGGTTACCGAGCTCCAGAGTGGCCGGAGTTGATCGAAAAATGCGGCAGGCCCGCTAAGGATATAAATGGATTATGTTTGACGATAAAGTTTTGATGATTACTGGGGGAACAGGATCTTTCGGTCATACAGTACTAAAACGTTTTCTTGATACCGACGTTCGGGAAATCCGTATTTTCAGTCGCGACGAGAAAAAGCAGGAAGATATGCGTATTGAGCTCGCCAATGAAAAGGTAAAGTTCTATATCGGCGATGTGCGCGATTACGACAGCGTTTCTCAGGCTATGGTCGGTGTGGATTATATTTTCCATGCTGCTGCTCTGAAGCAAGTTCCTTCCTGTGAGTTTTATCCGATGGAAGCAGTAAAAACTAATGTGGTTGGAACTGAGAATGTTCTTAATGCCGCTATCGCAAACAGGGTAAAACGTGTGGTGTTTCTCAGTACTGATAAAGCGGTTTATCCAATTAATGCAATGGGCATTTCTAAGGCAATGGCTGAAAAAGTCGTTGTAGCTAAGTCACGATCAATTCCAGAAGAGGGACCGATTGTTTGCTGTACCCGATACGGGAATGTAATGGCTTCCAGAGGCTCTGTCATCCCTTTGTTTGTAAACCAGATCCAGTCAAACGAGCCATTAACTGTAACTGATCCTCATATGACTCGATTTTTAATGTCGCTGGAAGATTCTGTTGATCTGGTTCTGCATGCATTTGAACACGCGAAACAGGGCGATATTTTTGTTCAAAAGGCACCAGCCTCAACGATCGCCGATCTGGCAAAGGCATTATGCGAATTATTTCGCAGTACTCGTGAAATAAGAGTTATTGGTACTCGCCACGGTGAGAAGCTTTATGAGTCCCTTATCTCACGTGAAGAAATGGCCAAGGCAGAAGATATGGGACGCTATTATAGAATCCCTGCTGATAACCGTGATTTGAATTACAAGAAATACTTTGTTGAGGGTGAAACTCATATTTCTGAAGTGGATGATTACACTTCGCATAATACCAATCGTTTATCCGTTTCAGAAGTAAAAAGCTTGCTGATGGAACTTAGCTATATTCATGAGGTTCTGCATGACTAAGGTTATGACACTGGTTGGCACCAGACCTGAACTTATTAAAATGTCTCGGGTCATTGCTGAACTCGACCAGCAGGTTGAGCATGTTCTTGTTCATTCAGGGCAAAATTATGATTACGAACTGAATCAAGTTTTTTTTGATGATCTTGAAATTCGTAAACCAGATCATTTTCTTAATGTAACAGGTGAGACTGCTGCCAAAAGTATTGCAGACGTTATTGCCAAGGCAGATGATATTTTCGCGCTTGAGCAACCTGATGCGCTGTTACTTTATGGTGATACCAACACCTGTTTGGCAGTGATTGCAGCAAAAAGGCGTAAGATCCCAGTCTTTCACATGGAGGCGGGTAACCGTTGTTTCGATCAGCGTGTACCGGAAGAATTAAATAGGAAGGTTCTAGATCATCTAAGTGATATTAATCTGGTTTTGACAGAACATGCCCGTAATTATCTTATCGCAGAAGGGATTCGCCCAGAGACTATCATCAAAACTGGGTCACACATGGAAGAGGTATTAGATTATTACCTACCGAAAATTGAAATATCGAATGTGCTTAGCCGTGAAAAACTTGACCCAGGTAGGTTTTTTATAGTAAGTACTCATCGCGAAGAAAATGTTGATAATCCGGAAAATTTGAAACAGCTTATCAATACGTTACATGCCCTAGCACAACAATATGGATTTCCTGTCATCGTAAGCACACATCCACGAACGCAAAAGAGGCTAGCTGAACTTAATGATTCTTCGGTTCATCCCTTGATCCGGTTCGTTAAGCCATTTGGCTTGCTGGACTATATAAAATTACAAATGTCAGCATATTGCGTAATATCCGATAGCGGTACACTTACGGAAGAATCCTCAATACTGAATTTTCCAGCAATCACTATCAGAAATGCTCATGAACGTCCTGAAGGAATGGATGAAGGTACTTTAATAATGAGTGGCCTTACATCTGAACGTGTCCTTGAAGCGGTCAAAGTTGTCACAAGTCAGTTTTCATCAGAACCCGAAGCGATTAAAATTGTGGCTGACTATTGTGGAGGTTCCGTGTCTAGAAAAGTGGTTAGAGTAGTACTTAGCTATGTCGATTACATTAATCGTGTTGTATGGTCAAAGTGATGAGTCACAACTTGCTAAGCTGTTTCAAAGCGTATGACATTCGAGGTAAATTGGGAGATGAACTTAACCCGGATGTCGCCTATCGAATTGGTCATGCATATGCCAAACATTTAAACGCAAAAACAGTTGTTGTAGGTGGTGATATTCGGCATACCAGTGAACCACTTAAACTTGCTTTGGCACAAGGCTTGATGGATGCTGGTTCAGAAGTGATTGATATTGGGATGGTTGGCACAGAAGAGATTTATTTTGCGTCATTTTATCTGGATGTCGATGGTGGAATTGAGGTGACGGCAAGTCATAACCCCATGGACTATAATGGTATGAAACTGGTGGGACGGGGTGCTTTACCGATAAGCGGTGATAGCGGGCTGAATGATATCCGAGAGCTGACTGAGCATACTGAATCCCCATTTAATGCTTCCAAACCAGTTGTATCCAATGCTGCTAATAAGCATGAGGCACCTGCATCTGCAAATAGTGTTTTCAGTGGCACGCATAATATCCATAAATACACAAATCTATCGATCCTTGAGCCTTATGTTCAGCATTTGATGACCTATATTGAGCCGACTAATTTCACTTCCCTTAAACTGGTAGTCAATGCCGGAAATGGCGCTGCCGGTCATGTAATTGATGCCATTGAAGCTCAATTCAAATCAGCTAATATGCCTGTCGAGTTTATAAAAGTGCATCATGAAGCCGATGGTGACTTTCCCAATGGTATACCCAATCCTCTATTACCGGAAAACCGCGCAGTGACAGCCGATGCTGTAATTGCCAATAAAGCAGATATGGGTATCGCCTGGGATGGGGATTTTGATCGGTGTTTTCTGTTTGATGAAAATGGCCGCTTTATTGAAGGTTATTACATTGTCGGCTTATTGGCTGAAGCATTTTTGCTCAAGTTACCTGGCGAAAAAATCATTCATGATCCAAGATTGACCTGGAACACCATCGATCAAGTTGAAGCGGCGGGTGGTAAACCTATCCAATCCAAAACAGGCCATGCCTTTATTAAAGAACGGATGCGTCTGGAAAATGCAGTTTATGGTGGCGAAATGAGTGCCCATCATTATTTCCGAGACTTTGCTTATTGTGATAGCGGCATGATTCCCTGGCTGTTGGTAGCTGAGTTAATCAGCGTGGCTGAAAAACCTTTATCTGAACTAGTTAATGAACGTATGGCGAAATACCCGTGCAGTGGTGAAATTAATTACCGAGTAGCAAATGTATCAATTGTTCTAGATAAAATTTTGAAACATTTCGCTATTGAAAATCCTGTTATTGATAGAACTGACGGAATCAGTCTGGAATTTGAACAATGGCGATTTAACTTACGTTCTTCCAATACTGAACCCCTGCTGCGTCTGAATGTAGAAACTCGAGCTGATGAAACTTTAATGAAAGCCAAAGTGGCAGAAATCGAAAAGATAATTCTTAGCTGATGAAGGTTTTTGTCACAGGGGCAACTGGGTTTGTTGGCAAGGCATTAATTAATGAGCTGTTAAGTGCAGGCCACAATATTGTTGCAGGTGTACGGAATTATTCGGTGGAGTTTCCTGTTGAAGTGGAACAACAGCAGATCGGTGATTTAAGTTTGCTGAGTGAACAGAATTCGGTAGTTGATACGCTGAAAAAAGTTGATGTCGTTATTCACACTGCAGCACGCGTACACATTATGCAAGATAAAGCAGCCGATCCGTTGACTGAATTTCGAAAAATGAATGTAAATGCGACTCTTGCATTGGCTAAGCAATCAGTTAGTGCGGGTGTGAAAAGGTTTATATATATCAGTTCCATTAAAGTGAATGGCGAATCTACAGATAATAGGCAGGCTTTTCGTGAGACTGATAAACCAGCTCCTGAAGATGCGTATGGACAATCAAAGCTTGAAGCAGAGCAGATTTTATTTGAGATAGGCCAGACAACTCCCATGGAGGTTGTGGTTATCCGTCCACCTCTCATTTACGGTCCAGGGGTTAAAGCCAATTTTGGCAGTATGATTAAAATCATTAAAAAAGGGTTACCTCTACCTTTTGGAGCAGTTTCCAATCAACGTTCCATGCTGGCCATTGATAATCTGGTAGATTTTATAAAACTTTGTGTTACACATCCTGCTGCAGCGAATCAGATTTTTCTTCTGGCGGATGGTGATGATGTGTCTACTACCGAGCTGTTTAAAAAAATTGCAAAGGCTTATAAACAAACTGCAAGATTGATACCTGTTCCAGTATCCTGGATGACATTTTTTGCTAAGCTGGCAGGTAAACAAAATATTACTGATCGTTTGTTTGGGAATTTGCAAATTGACATAAATAAAGCGCGGCAGTTGCTAGGTTGGAAACCTGTAACCATTATGGATCAACAACTTAAAAAAATGGCTGAGTTAGATAGGAACTCAACACAAAATAAATAATAAAATGAGAAATTCATGACCCGAGCTGTTATCCGTTTACTGGATATTATCTTTTCTGTTGTTGGCCTGTTGATCGGTTTGCCAATTTTATTAATTCTGATCATTATCGGTTGGTTTGATACTGGTTCCCCAATATTCAGGCAACAGCGTGTGGGCCGAAATCAAAAGCCTTTTACATTAGTCAAATTCCGCACTATGAAACAAGATACGGCGCATGTCGCCAGTCATCTGGCCTCAGCCTCTTCTATTACTCCCTTTGGTCGTTTTCTGCGTCGAACCAAGCTTGATGAGTTGCCACAATTATGGAATGTGTTGAAAGGGGAAATGAGTCTGGTTGGTCCCAGACCATGTCTTTTTAACCAGCTTGAATTAATTGAAGAGCGCGAAGCGAAAGGTGTGTTTAAGGTTAGGCCAGGTATTACCGGACTAGCACAAATAAATGATATAGATATGTCGACGCCAGAATTGTTGGCAAAGACTGATGCCAGAATGATCGAACAGATGAATGTTCTCAATTATCTTGGTTTTATTGTTCAAACTGTTATTGGTAAAGGGGCTGGCGACAGAGTTCGCAACGATCATTAGGAATAATTTTGGCGAGGTAACAGTTTTTCTAAAACCCCATCGCAGTGAAATTTTAGCTAACGTAACAACTTGCATTAGCAAGACTCTGCAAATGAATGAATCGTCTTAATCAAAGTTTAGAGCTGATGTAAAAACAATTCGATTAAAGAATAAACTGTGATCAGCTTATCAAATTGAAGCAGGATAATTTCCTGTTATGCATTTTTGCCAACGGTTTCTCTGGATCTAAAACAATAAATTCCCTTACTCTTTAGTTGCAGCTCTGGAGAGCTGAATTTAACTAAACAAGGAGTATGGAAAGATGTTTAAAAAATGGATTGTTGCTTTATTACTGGCGTTTTCACTTTCATCATTCGCTGCATTCGCAGCAGATAAAATCAATATCAACACTGCTTCAGCAGATGAATTACAACTGCTCTATGGAGTAGGGCCTTCTACTGCCAATGCTATTGTGCAATATCGTGAGCAGAACGGGGCATTTGCCAATGTTGATGATTTAGTAAATATCAAAGGTATTGGCGAGAAAAAAGTGGCTACTATTGCTGAGAATGTAACAGTATCTGATTAAGTTAACGTATTTAGTAATAAAAAGGTGAGGTTGTAACCTCACCTTTTTTATACTCATTTTGGATTGTAATCCCGATTGTCAGTTGTGATGTAAAAATCCATCTAACGGCAACTGAAATTTGCCAGTAGATAACTTTCAGACAATCAAAATGACAATTACTCTAGTGCGAGTATAATTACTTACTTAATTAATTTTCAGCTTTAAACCCATGCCCATTGAACCAATCCAGTTAAAAAAAATACGGAAAGATCTCGGTCTGACCCAAGCTGAAGCTGCTGAATCAGTCCGTGTGGAACGTCAAACATGGATTAGCTGGGAGCGTGACATTAACAAACCGACAGCGCGCTCCATGCCCGATGGATTATTAGAGTTGTTTTGCATTAAACATAAAGTTAATTACAAAGTGCTTGACAAAAAAGTATACATTGTATACCATTAATTTCAAATGTGACCTGCTCAAAGAGCCGGTTTTTTTTGGCTACTATAGGTATACATTGTAAACTAATGAGGATCAATGAATGTCACACTTAAACAAACCTAATCTAGTTAAATTACAAAGCTTGGAGCTCACTGTACCCCATTTAAGTAATGCTTCAATCCAACAAATAATCGACCTAGCCTGGGCTGCTGGCTTCATTGATGGTGAAGGATGGATTGGAATTGCACGTCAGACGCGTAAAGGCTATGACACGATTACACATCGTTTGAAAGTTGCGATCACACAAAACAACCTTGAAGTGCTTGAGCATTTGCAAAATGTAATTGGCGAGTCTGGAGCAATCACAAAGGGTGTCAGAACCGAAAAAATGAATCGCCAAAGTTATGCATTGGTATTTGATAGTCAGCATGCATTGAATGCCATTCGTAAAGTCCGTCCTTTTTTGAAGCGGAAAAGTTATGAAGCGGATGCCGTCTTTGCCATGTGGGAGGAAGGTCTCATGGGCAAGCGTCCAGGCGCGAAAGGATGGCCACCGGAAATATACAAAATACGTGAAAAATGGGCACAGAAAATATCACGCTTGAAATGAATTATTCACATGCCCCTACCAAGCGGTTGGGGCATGAAATCATTTTAAAGAGAAAAGTCATGGATAAATCCACTTTAGAAAATATCATCGAAAAAGCAGAATTAAATGAAACACATTATTCGAACCTGCTTGAGGAAGAAACATATTCTTCAAAACGTGAAAGAGTCGCTGTGATGCCAAACAATCATCACATCATTTATGACAAATCAGTCGTCACACGTGAGTATGACAAGGAAGTTAGCGGTAAACGGAAAAAAATTCTTCGGGATTTATTAGAAGAGCCAAATCATAAACCGATTGCATCTTTTGAAAATGAAATAATCGATGAGCTTGATAAATTGGGCAAAAAATTTGGTAATTTCAGTGACGTTATCAATCTGTGTAAAAACGCATTGTGGCTGGGAAGCCTTGAGGCACCAAAGCTGTTTTCTATACCACCCTTATTACTTTCAGGACCTCCCGGCGTAGGAAAAACTCGATTTATATCAGAGTTAGCAGCAGTACTCGGGACGGATTTCTTTTCGTTAGACTTCTCGACGGTTTCATCAAGCTTTGTGGTTGCCGGAGGAGCAAGCTCATGGAGTGAAAGCAAACCTGGTTTTGTTAGTAACAGCATGAGAAATAGCCGTTATGCGAACCCCATCATCATGCTTGATGAACT
Source organism: Methylophaga sp. F7 (assembly GCF_056863975.1). Taxonomy (NCBI): domain Bacteria; kingdom Pseudomonadati; phylum Pseudomonadota; class Gammaproteobacteria; order Thiotrichales; family Piscirickettsiaceae; genus Methylophaga; species Methylophaga sp. F7. The sequence goes on from NZ_CM166511.1 coordinate 788,007, forward strand.
CGACAAAGCGTCTGTTGATTCTAGACACGATCCAATGGGGCCAATGTACAGCTTATTAGAAAAGCATACGGCGAAGCGGTTTATTGATGAGTATCTGGAAATTCCTTTTGATCTCAGCTTGGTGATATGGATCGCGTCAGCCAATTATCCTGAGCGTATTCCAGAGCCCATACGATCTCGTATGCTGGAAATACCCATCTCTAATCCAACATCAGAACAATCAAAAGCCATAATCTCTTCAATTTACAAAGAGCTTTTGTTAAACCCGTGGGGAAAGCATTTTTCAGTAGAACTTGATACTAAAGTCATTGAGAAACTTTCAAAGTTACCACCACGTATTGCCAGGATCCAACTTGAAAACGCTATGGCAAATGCAGTTCGACGTTCAAAAGCAAAAGTGCGGCCTGTTGTGATTCTCCCCAAAGATGTGTTGATTTCGTCCACTAAGCCGAAATCAAAAGGGATGGGGTTTCTGGCTGAAATCTAAACAACTCATAAATTGAAAAGGTGAAGTTGGCAGTAATTAACCTTCAAGGAGAAAGTAATGTTATTTGGTTTACCTCGTGCAAAAATACAATTAGTTGACTGGAATATCATTTGTTTAAATTTACCTTCAGGAGAAACAGGGGAATTTTTTATTGGCTATAGCTTGAATGATCAACTGGGCCGTTTTAGTTCACCAATAGTTGAGTATGACGAGACAAACTGTTTCGGTAAAACGAAATCAGGTTCTGTTTATACCTTAATTGGTCCGCCAGGCCATCCCTGCAAAGATGGTATGTATGTCTTAGATCAATTGTTCGGAAAAGAGCATATTCAACGAGAGCTTTTTTCCAAAAAAGCATCCGGTATTGTTCGTTTTAAATATCCTGTTGATACATCATCAGAATAGTTTTGCACTTAAATTGGTAACGGATAGGGATATTATGTATGGATAATAAAATTACACTTTTTCACTGGAACATATTGGAGTTACCAGATAACCAAGCTATTTTTGTTGGGTTACAGCATCGACCAGAGCGAGACAACATACAAAAGCACGATATTACTGCTGATATTCTTCTAAATTATTCTTTTCGACAAAGCACAGCTATTCAGCTTTTTGATGAAATCTCAGGTCAAGGTGTTACACGTTCAGGCAGACAATATCATTGTCTTGGTTTACCCAGCGATCCAAAAAATTTAATTAGAAAGGTGGTTAAGTTAAAGTTTGGTTTATTGCCCTGTAGGTTTAGATATGAATTTAAAAAAGATTCTTAAGTATGGACAAAAAATTGTAAATTTTTTGTGACTGCTTCTGACCGACCAAAATGAGATAATCAAAAACTTAATAAAAAAGAGCTGAAGTCGTTTGAATTAAAACTGAAAAAGACCTGTCAGAAATCAGCCAGAGCTTAACCAAAAGCTGCGCTGAATGCAGAGCTTGATGAACACCTTGGTTTCGACAAACACGCCATATCTGGTAACGCAAATAGCCGTAATGACATCAGCCGAAAACAACTGCAAACGGAAAATGACACCATTGAGCTCTCAGCACCGCGTGACCGTGATGGTAGCTTTGAGCCGCAGTTAGTCAAAAAGCATCAACAACGTTTTACGTCGATGGGCGACAAAATCCTCAGCCTCTATGCCAAGGGAATGACGACACGGGAAATCCAGACGACCTTTAAGGAAATGTATGATGCCGATGTCTCGCCGACGCTAATTTCCAAGGTCACAGAATCTGTTATTGACGATGTGATTGAATGGCTGTCCCGTCCGTTAGATGTAGTTTATCCCATCGTCTATCTGGACTGTATCGTGGTCAAAGTTCGTCAGGACAAACAGGTGATTAATAAAGCCATTTTTCTGGCACTTGGCGTCACTCTCGAAGGCCATAAAGATTTGCTGGGCATGTGGATAGCCAAGAATGAAGGGGCCAAGTTCTGGCTGAATATGCTGACTGAGCTGCAAAATCGGGGCGTGAAAGATATTCTAATTGCCTGTGCGGATGGTCTTAAAGATTTTCCCGATGCCATCAATACCGTCTATCCCAACACACGCATCCAGCTGTGCATCGTCCAGATGGTGCGAAACAGTGTGAAGTTCGTGCCCTGGAAGGTTTACAAACCGGTCACGGCTGATTTAGAGCAAATATACCAGTCAGTGACCGAAGAGGAAGCGCTCAAGGCACTGGAAACCTTCTCCGAGCGCTGGGACAGCAAATACCCGCAAATCAGCAAAAGCTGGCGCAGCCACTGGCAGGATCTGAATTTGTTGTTTGATTATCCCGAGGATATCCGCAAGGCTATTTACAACACCAATGCAATTCAATCGCTCAACAGTGTCATCAGGAAAGCCATCAAAAAACGTAAGCTGTTTGCCAGTGATGATTCGGCCCGCAAGGTGGTTTATCTGGCTATCCTTGATGTCTCAAAGAAATGGATCATGCCCATCAGAAACTGAAAGGCGGCACTTAACCGTTTTATGATTGAGTTTGAAGGCCGGCTGGTGGACTTCATTTGAAAATGGCAGTTACACAGAAATCAGAACAGGCTCTGTATGAGTTCATCATCTCAATTAACACATGGCCAACAATTATCTAGTTAAAATTTCCGGTTTGAGTATCCATCTTTTAGCCATCTGCTAAACGGTTAGATGCCGACTTATAATGAGTTAAGCGACGTTTTGACTGGCATGCTCGGGTGATCGACCAAGCGACACAATATTTTGTCGCATTAACGTAAGGAGTCGTTATGGTTGATCACTAAAGACGTTTTCAAAAATTATGACATGAACCCTTCTTTTTATGTATCTTGCTTTTACCTAATAAAAATTAAATGTTAGAGGATTAATGAGGTTTAGATAACATCGATATACAGCCAAGTTGACTGGGGTTCTCCCCCGATTTTGCGGACACTTCAAAGAAGCCTGATAATGGGCAAAAGGAGTGTGTATGTCGAAGAAAAGAAAATATACAGTCCGGAGTTCAAACGTGGTGCTGTTGAACAGACCCGGCAGCCAGGTGTTATCTGTGCCCAGATTGCTCAAGAACTGGGGCTTGCCCCAAATCTTCTCACGAGATGGCGACGTGAAGCAGATCAGAATGGCCAGCAGGCCTTTAATGGCACAGGTAGCCCCAGAGATGAAGAAGTTGCCCGTCTTAAGCGTGAACTGGCACGGGTGAAGAAGGAACGGGATTTTTTACGCGAAGCGGCGACGTTCTTTGCCAGGGAGTCGTCCTGAAGTATCAGGCGATCCAACGTTGTCGCGTCGAGTTTCCCGTACGCTTAATGTGTCGTTGTCTGGACGTTTCCGCTAGCGGTTATTACGGCTGGGAAGCACGTTTGCCGAGTTTAAGAAAGATTGATAACAACCGATTGCTGAAGCGCATTCGTGAACTTCATACAGATAGTGGCGGTATTTTGGGTGCACCGCAGATGCATGAAGATCTGACGATTGAAGGTGAAACAGCCAGCAAAAATCGGGTTGCATGTTTAATGGCGGTTGCGGGACTTAAGGGATGGCCGAGAAAAAAGAAACGTGGACAGAAGACACCGCAACTATTAACACCACCTGGAGTTAATAATTTGTTGGAGCAAGACTTCATGTTATTTTACATTCTGATCGAGGCAGTCAAATCAGAAGCTGCGATTACCAGAGATTGCTTAGTAAAACTACATTGATGAGCTCGATGAGGGCGGGCGGTCATTGTGGCCATAATGCTGCCTGTGAAGGCTTTTTTGGTGTACTCAAAAGAGAACGGATAAATCGAATACGTTACCCAACCTTGGATTCTGCCAAAGCGGATTTATTTGACTATATTGAGCGATTCCATAATCCTCGCATGAGAAGACGAGTCGCTAAGTACGATATGAAGTTATCAACCGTTTTTAAACCGTCCGTAGAAACGGGGTAGAAGCCCGGTCAATGATAAGCAGCTACACAGAATTTTTTACAGTCCCCTCATACCCAAAACACGAATCGATATTTTTTCATGCGGTGAGTTATATCGAATCCCATATCGAACATGTAACTCCCTATTCGAACCCTACCAAAACATAACGACTGGGATTTGTTTCGAATACAATAGGCGAATCAAATTTTGCGCAAAAAATTTCAGAATATCTCATCTCATGCTCGTAAGAAGAAATTTTTTTGACGAAGATTTAACTGAAAAAAGCAAATTTATTCATATTTTTCACAAAAAAGGCACTTACAAGCGTTAACTGCTAAAGAATAATATATAAGCAAATGCTAATTATGTAAGTATTAACATTACTACTTACGTTAATGCGACAAAATATTATGTCGCCTGCGCGTTTACAAAAAGGCAGTTTATACCAGCAATGAAATGTCGCTTTAACATTTTAAATTTACATAATTGACAGTGATATAAATAAAAACTTATAAATACAAAATTTTGTATTGTAAAATATTCTTGCAATTTACTTTTCATAAGCTAGTCTAGGTTTTTTTCATTAGGAGAAGCTTATGCCAAGTTTAGACACAGCAGGAAATGCATTTTTTTATGCAAATGATTTATTTATTGGTCTTGTAAATGAAATTATCCCAGATAAAGAAGTTTTCAAAAAAGAATACAGAGTCTCTCCATTAATTGATGGATGTGATGAATTCCATATGCCGGAAGAAATATATGAAGATGGAGTATGGGATTTGTCTTATATACCCGAAAGCTGGAGTGGATTCAAAAATACTGAGGATTTGCCAGAAACATTAGTGCCTCACGAAAACCGTTCTATTGCCGCTTTTATAGATACATATACATTTGAACCTAATCTTTATCACAGAAAAGGAAACCACATTTTTTTTCATCACCGTGTTTTTCATGCACTTTGTGAGATGAATGTCAGTTTAGTTAATAAAGCAGAGTGTATTAACAAATATGCTCAATATACTTGGCAACCTAGGATTACCATTTTCCATGATGGAAGTAATCATCAATTAAATGTACAGACGTATATTCGGGCAAGATACCAACAAATAATTCAAGAAGAGATCGATAGACTTGACAAATTATTGAAACGTTTTCCGAACGATGCTGTGGTAAAGGGTAAGAAAGAGTCGTTAGGGTTTAAATTATTAAAAGCCTCAGCTTTCAAAGTGGAGAGTTGGAAGTTCAATGATAATGACTACTATTATCCCGATGAGGATTAGTTTAGATAGATTGTGTTTTATGTTGTGATTAAAGTAACAATTGTTCTTTGAGATCAGTTAATAGATTACTTTGCTCGCTATCATTTAATGATTGATCGTGAAAATTAGTAATAAAAAAGACATCTTCAACCTGATCGCCCAGAGTGACCATTTTGGCATTAATAACTTGTGTTTGATGCATCAAAAAAACCTGAGCAATAGTGGATAACAATCCAGGTCGATCATGGGTATAAAGCTCCATGACAGTATGTGTTTTTTGAGGATTTGCTGAAAACTTAATGACCGGCTCAGTTTTAAACAATTTTGTGGTTCGTGGCATTAATTGCGGTTTATATCCTGAAGTTAATTTGTCACGAGCCAGTTGTTTATGCAGGGCGTTGGTTATATCTTCATAACGTAGTTGTGCACCATTAACGATAAAGGTATTTAAGGCATTGCCATCATTACCGATGTTGATTTTTGCATCCAAGATATTTAGTTGCAGCTGTTCCAGACAGGCTGTCATCGCTGCAAACAGACCTCGGCGATCGTGAGTGAATATACATAATTCAAGTGTTTGTTTATCGTTGTGTGGACGAACCAGAATCAAGGGTTCCTGATCTGGATTTTCCAATCTGCCATTGGTTTGCCAGACGATTTCCTCGACTGAATGTCGAAGAAAATAATCTAGCTCGTAGGTGTGCCACAAAGTCGTAATGTCTTGTGGTGGCCATCCCATTTCAGTGAGTTTATCTAATGCCAGCTGATACTTTTTATGGCTTTTTTCCTGAGTACTTTTCGCCTGGGCTTCGGTATGTTCCAACCATTGATGGGTACTGTGATAAAGCTGCTTGAGTAACGAATCACGCCAGCCATTCCAAAGATTATTATTGGTTGCCCGAATGTCTGCCACCGTCAGCAGATACAGATAATTTAATCTGTTCACACTGCCAACTAATTCAGCAAAGTCCTGAATGACCTCTGGATCTTCCAGATCTTTCTTCTGGGCAGTGGACGACATTGCAAGATGCTGACGAACCAGAAAAGTGACAATGCTGGTATCGTAATCACTCAGATTATGCTGGGTACAAAATCGCTCTGCATCCTGAACCCCCAAAATACTGTGATCGCCACCACGACCTTTGGCAATATCATGATAAATACCGGCAATGTAAAGTAATTCAGGTTTTGGCAGTTGATAGAAGACTTCTGAACAAAGCGGAAATTCATCCTTGAATTCGGAGCAGGAAAATCGACGTAAATTTCCCACTAGAAACAGGGTGTGTTCATCTACGGTGTAAGCATGAAATAAATCATGCTGCATCTGCCCGACAATTCGACCAAACTCAGGCAAATACGCACCTAGAACCCCGAGCTGGTTCATGCGTCGGAATTCATGGGTCACCCCTTTTGGTTGACGGATGATTTCCATAAACAGGCTGCGATTTCTGATATCGGCACGAAAACGTCCATCAATTAAATGCAGATGGGCATGTATCTGACGAATGGTCGATGCACGAATTCCTTTGATATGCGGATGTTGCTGCAAAATCAAAAACACTTCGAGCAGAGCATAGGGATAATAAGCGAAAATCCCAGAGTTAATGGTTTCCAGATACCCATTATGGGATTGGAAACGACGGTTTATCGGTTCAATATCCCGAGGCTCGTCAGCTAGAATAATATTCTCTTCAAACAGTTGTAACAGCAGGGCATTCATCTGACCCACTGCACGGACTGTCCGATAATAATCTTTCATGAAATGTTCAACAGCCATACGACTGTTGGTTTCAACATAGCCCAGTTGCTTGGCCAGTTCACGCTGATGATCAATCATCAATTTTTCTTGTTTACGGCCTGCCTGATGATGCAGGGCAAAACGTACACGCCATAAAAAACGCCGTGACTGTTGCAGTACCTCGAACTCACTCTCTGCCAGAAATCCCTTGGACTTCAGACCTTGCAGGTTTCGGACATCAAAATGCTGTTGTGCCACCCAGTTAATAACCTGAATATCCCGAAGACCACCTGGCGATTCTTTTAGATTGGGTTCAAGGTTATTACCGGTATCATTGTATTTATGATGACGTTGAATCTGTTCCTGTTTTTTCCGTTCATAGAAAAGCCGGTTATCCCAGGTTTTGTTGGAAACCGTTAATTGCTGTAATTGTTCAAACAACACCCGATTACCGGATAAAAACCGTGCTTCAAGCAGATTGGTGGCTATAGTGATATCGTCTTCTGCCTGTTGGCGGCATTCGCCAATGGTACGAACACTATGACCAATCTCCAGGCCGATATCCCACAGTTGGGTCAGGAAGACAGATAGTGCTTCTGGCGGTGTTTCAGCCACTGAATCATCCAGTAATACCAGTAAGTCGATATCAGAGTGTGGATGTAATTCGCCTCGTCCGTAACCGCCAACGGCAATCAGACTGACAGTCGTTTCAGTCGCCAGATGTTTTTGCCATAGAAACTGCAGGACCTCATCCATAAAATGTGCTTGCTGATGTACCAGCCAGTCAATATCTGCCTGATCTTCAAAAAAACATTTTTTTAGGTGTTGTGAGGCTTTGGCGAGAATATCGCGACAGCCTGTCGCATTATCCGCCTGGCCAAACTCCCAGACAGATTGTGCAGCAATTGCCATGGTTGATTGCTCCTATGAGCGTTCTTCGTCCCGAAGGGTTAGAATTTCATGACCATCATCAGTCACCAGAATAGTGTGTTCCCACTGTGCAGACAAAGAACGGTCTTTGGTCACTACGGTCCAGCCATCCGGAAGCTGACGTACCTGTCGTTTACCGGCATTGATCATCGGTTCAATGGTAAACGTCATGCCGGTTTGTAATGTCATCCCGGTATCAGGCATGCCGTAATGCAGAACTTGAGGTTCTTCGTGAAAAACCTGCCCTATGCCATGTCCACAATATTCTCTGACAACTGAAAAGTGCTCATTTTCCGCATGTTGCTGTATGGCATGACCAATATCACCCAGCTTGATGCCGGGTTTAACCATATCAATACCTATCAGCATACATTCACGGGCCACTCGAGAAAGACGTTGCGCCAGAATCGAGGTCTTGCCCACATGAAACATTTTGCTGGTATCACCGTGATAACCATCTTTAATAACCGTGATATCGATATTAATGATGTCGCCGTCTTTGAGTTTTTTATCGCTGGGGATACCGTGACAAATAACATGGTTGACTGAGGTGCAGATGGATTTGGGGAAGCCATGATAATTCAGAGGGGCAGGGATGGCTTTTTGTTCATTAACAATATAATCATGACAAATGGTGTTTAATTCATCTGTGGTGATTCCCGCAACCACATGTCGTTCGATCATGGTCAAAACGTCGGCGGCGAGTTTTCCTGCCACACGCATTTTTTCGATTTCTTCGGCTGTTTTGATGGTCACGCCCATGCCAGATCCTGATTACAGTTAACGATAAAAAAGAGAAAGCATAGTTTGCCGCAAAAACCGCTGAACTGCCAGCAAACTGGCTTAATCCACTGTGCTGAAGGTATATGCTTTGTTTTAATCGGTAACTGTGGAATAATATGCGCGCCTTAGCAAAGGCAAAATCACACACGTGCCGACACAGTTTTCGGGGTGCTGTCTGTAAATTCAGATCAGTCGATAGCTGGGGTACGTGGAGGTTTAACCCCATATATATAGGTATAATCATGGCTAAAATTACAATGCGCCAAATGCTTGAAGCAGGCGTTCACTTCGGTCACCAAACACGTTACTGGAACCCAAAAATGGGTCCTTTCATCTTTGGTAAGCGTAACAATATTCATATCGTTAACCTTGAGCACAGTCTGCCGATGTTCAACGATGCATTAAACTACGTCAGCAAACTGGCTTCCAAAAAAGGTCGTATTCTGTTCGTCGGCACCAAACGTGCTGCACAGGATGCCATCCGTGAAGATGCTGAACGTTGTGGTATGCCTTATGTCAACCGTCGCTGGTTAGGCGGCATGCTGACAAACTACCAAACCGTTCGCCAATCAATCAAACGTCTTGAAGCGATTCAAGCGATGATTGAATCAGGTAAAACTGAAGGTTTGAAAAAGAAAGAAGTTCTGAACCTGTCACGTGAACAGGAAAAACTGGAAAAAAGTATCGGCGGTATCAGAAAGATGGGTAACCTGCCCGATGCTTTATTTGTTATCGACGTTGATCATGAGCGCATCGCGATTCAGGAAGCAAACAAGCTGGGTATTCCTGTCATTGCGGTTGTAGATACCAACAGTAATCCTGATGGTGTGGACTATGTCATCCCAGGTAACGACGATTCAATGCGTGCTATCCGTCTTTACACAGCAAACATCGCTGATACCGTTCTTGAAGGCCGTGCATCGGTCACCACGGGTAATGCCGAAGAAGAGTTTGTTGAAGTTGCGGAAGAAAATGCTCCAGCAGCAGCTGAATAAGCTCTGATAATGACTTAAGCAGGCTCGCTGTATAGCGGGCCTGTGTTGTATGTGTGGTCTGAAAACAGGCCGTTCACAAAAATTGATTTTAAGGGTTACAAAAAATGGCTATAACTGCAGCTTTAGTAAAAGAACTGCGCGAGCGTACCGGCTCCGGCATGATGGAATGTAAAAAAGCATTGGTTGAATCGAACGGCGATATTGATGCTGCCGTTGAAGCGATGCGTAAATCTGGTCTGGCCAAAGCCGATAAAAAATCTGACCGCGTCGCTGCTGAAGGTATTATCGCAATTGAAACCAGTGCAGATAACAAACAAGCGGTTATGTTGGAAGTAAATTCTGAAACTGACTTTGTTGCCAAGGCAGATGACTTTACCAACTTTGTTAATGCGGTCTCCCAGAAAGTGTTGGAAGCACAGCCAGCTGATTTGGAATCATTACTACAATTGACCTTAAGCAATGGCGAAAGTGTTGATACCGTTCGTCAGTCATTGGTTGCGAAGATTGGTGAAAATATCCAAATCCGTCGCTTTACCTTGATGAATACAGATAACGGTGTTATTGGTGCTTACCGTCACGGTGATCGTATCGGTACTCTGGTTCAATTGAACGGTGGTAATGAAGAACTGGCCAGAGATTTGGCAATGCATGTTGCTGCCAGCCGTCCTCAAGCCGTATCAGCTGATGAACTGCCAGAAGATCTGTTACAGAAAGAACGCGATATCGTGGCAACTCAGGCGCGCGAAAGCGGCAAGCCTGAAGCAATTGTTGAAAAAATGATTGAAGGCCGTATGAGCAAGTTTGTTAACGAAATCAGCCTGCTCGGACAAGCATTTGTTAAAGATCCTGATGTTACTGTTGAAAAACTGGTCAAACAAGCTGGTGCAACGGTTGAAGGTTTTGCCTGTTTTGAAGTTGGTGAAGGTATCGAAAAGAAAGTCGATAACTTTGCAGAAGAGGTTATGGCTCAGGCACGGGGAAACTAAATATGACAGAATCGGGAAGTCAGCCAGTTTATAAGCGCGTCTTACTCAAACTGAGTGGTGAGGCTTTAATGGGGAATGCTGAGTATGGCATTCAACCTGAAGTGATTTCCCGATTTGCCCAAGAAATAACCGAGCTGAATGCCCAAGGGGTTCAGCTCGGTATTGTAATCGGTGGTGGCAATATTTTCCGCGGTGCAGGCTTAGCTGCCAGTGGTATGGATAGAGTCAGCGCTGATCATATGGGTATGTTAGCGACAGTATTAAATGCACTGGCACTGCAGGATGCTCTGGAACGTAATGGAACATTCTGTCGTGTCATGTCTGCAATCCGTATTCATGAAGTTTGCGAAGATTATTTACGCCGTCGTGCTATTCGGCATTTGGAAAAAGGTCGGGTAGTCATTTTTGCTGCCGGCACGGGTAATCCATTTTTTACGACCGATTCAGCGGCCAGTTTGCGTGCTGTTGAAATTGGTGCCGAACTGATGCTGAAAGCTACTCAGGTTGATGGCGTCTATGATGCAGACCCGCGTAAAAATCCAGACGCAGTTCGTTATGACACTTTATCGTATGATGAAGTGATCAATAATCGACTCGGTGTAATGGATACCACAGCAGTGGTGATGTGTCAGGAACAGAAAATGCCATTACGGGTATTTGATGTGCATAAGTACGGTAATCTGACAGATATTCTTTACGGTAAAAATGTTGGAACATTGGTGAAATAGGACAAATCATGATTAATGATATTCAAAAAGATGCAGCAGACCGGATGCAGAAAAGCGTTGCCGCTCTGAGTACTGCACTGGCGAAAATCCGTGCAGGGCGTGCACATACCAGTTTATTAGATCATGTCTCAGTGCCATATTACGGCTCCGACGTTCCACTTAGTCAGGTGGCCAGTGTCGGCATTGAAGATTCAAGAACGATCACAGTTGCGCCATGGGAAAAAAACATGGTGGCGGTGATTGAAAAAGCGATCATGACATCTGATTTGGGGGTCAACCCAAACAGTGCAGGCATGACCATTCGTATTCCAATCCCACCGTTAACAGAAGAGCGTCGTAAGGATTTGGTCAAAGTTGCTAAATCTGAAGCTGAAAATGCGCGTATTGCGGTACGTAATATTCGACGCGATGCAAACGGCAGCCTGAAGGACTTGTTGAAAGAAAAAGCAATTTCTGAAGATGAGCAACGTGGCGCTGAAGAAGCTATCCAAAAATTGACCGATAGCACTATCAAACAGATTGATGATGTACTGGCTGAAAAAGAAACCGATTTAATGGCGGTCTAAGCCATTCTGGTTTAGCCAAACTGATGAAGTCTTCCAATCGCTCCATTCCCAGACACATTGCTATCATTATGGATGGCAATGGTCGCTGGGCAAAAAAACGCTTACAACCCAGGTTTATGGGGCATCGCGCTGGTGTCAGAGCGGTTGAAGGCATTGTCAAACACTGCGTGGCAAGTGGGGTAGAAGTCCTCAGTTTGTTTGCCTTCAGTAGCGAAAATTGGCGTCGACCTGGCAAAGAAGTCAATTTATTGATGGAGTTATTCAGTCATGCACTGGATAACCAGGTCAAACGGCTGCATAAAAATAATATTCGTTTAAATATCATTGGTGATTTGAGCCGATTTTCAGATGCGTTACAACAGCAGATTGTGGATGCTACGGCATTAACCGCAGAAAATGATGGTTTGATTCTCAATATTGCGGCTAACTATGGTGGGCGATGGGATATCACCCAATCGGTCCAGCAAATTGCTTTCAAAATTAAATCCGGTGAACTACAACCTGAACAGGTTGACGAAAGTGTCATTGCCAGCCACCTGGTTACTGCGGATTTACCCGAACCGGATTTGTTTATTCGTACGGGTGGAGAACAGCGCATCAGTAACTTTCTGATGTGGCAGCTGGCCTACACCGAACTCTATTTTACCGACAAACTGTGGCCTGAGTTTAATGCTCAGGATCTGGATAATGCGATTGACTCATTTTCCAGCCGGGAACGTCGGTTTGGTCGAACCTCAGAGCAACTCACAGGGCAAGAAGATGCTTAAACAGCGCTTATTAACTGCCGCTTTGTTGATTCCATTAGTTATTATGGCAATTTTGCTGTTACCGACTATAGGTATGATTGGATTGCTCACGGTGGTGACCTTGATGGCAATGTGGGAATGGCTTTCTATGGCACAGATACAACCGCTCATCAAAGTGCTGGCCAGTTTGTCGTTCATTGTCGCTCTGTTGGCGCTATTAGCGATGGCAGGGATAAATTATATGCTGCTAAGTGGTCTGGTCTTTTGGTTACTGATCAGTTTCATCATCGTCTTATTTGCCCACCGGCCATTACCCAACTCTCTCGCCAAGCTTTTTCATAATAAATTTGTGACTTATCTACTCAGCATGCTAGTTGCTTTGTTATTTGTTTACAGTGCCGTCTGGTTACACGGTATTGCCGGCAACGGTCCATGGCTGGTGTTATATGTATTAATCAGTGTATGGCTTGCAGACACTGGTGGTTATTTTGCAGGAAAGCGTTGGGGTAAACATGCCCTTGCTAAAGCGATCAGTCCCAATAAGACGCTTGAAGGGCTTATGGGAGCAATAGTGCTGGTCATGCTTTGGAGCATATTGGCCTATTTTATGGGCATTTCTCAGTTTTTATCGCTGCCATTTTGGATTTTTATCAGTGTTTTAACTGGCCTGGTTTCCGTCAGTGGTGATTTATTTGAAAGTCTGTTCAAACGCAGTTATCAGATAAAAGATAGTGGCAGCCTGCTGCCGGGCCATGGGGGAATGCTGGATCGGGTGGATAGTCTGCTGGCCGCTGTGCCATTCTTTGCCGCATTATTATGGTTGACAGGGCAGTTTTGATGCAGCAAGTCACTATTCTGGGATCGACCGGTTCCATTGGAATCAGTACCCTGGACGTGTTAAAACGGCATCCCGAAAAGTACCGGGTCTACGCGCTAGCAGCGAATAAATCAGTGGATGTTTTACTTGAGCAATGCCTGCAATTTCAGCCCGCAGTTGCAGTGATGTTATGCCCGGATTCTGCGAAAAAACTTAAAACCAAACTCGATGATGCTGGCGTGGCTATTGAAGTACAAAGTGGCATGCAAGCTCTGGAAAGAATATCCAGTACTGAACAAACGGATATCGTGGTTGCCGCTATTGTGGGCGCTGCTGGATTACTGCCTACTCTGGCAGCAGCCAAAACAGGTAAAAGAATCCTGCTGGCAAACAAAGAAGCCTTGGTGATGAGTGGTGCATTACTGATGCGTGAAGTGCAGTCAAATAATGCTGTTCTGCTTCCTGTCGATAGTGAGCACAATGCTATATGGCAATGTATGCCAGTAGGAGAAAACCAACAGTATCAGTTTGATAACAAAGGTATTCGACGCATTATTCTGACCGCGTCAGGTGGACCATTTCGTGATTGGGATACTGCTGATTTGGAAGCAGTAACGCCCGAACAAGCTGTAGCCCATCCCAACTGGTCGATGGGGCAAAAAATCTCGGTTGATTCAGCCACCATGATGAACAAAGGGCTGGAAGTTATCGAGGCGCATTGGCTGTTTGGTATGCCGAGTGACAAGATTGAAGTTGTTCTGCATCGTCAAAGTATTATTCATTCAATGGTAGATTACATAGATGGCTCAGTGCTGGCGCAGATGGGCAATCCCGATATGCGTACACCTATTGCCAATACCTTAGCCTGGCCAGAACGAATTGATTCAGGTGTTGAACCTTTGGATTTGGTCAAAGCAGGGAGACTTGATTTTGCCATTGCAGATTTTGAACGGTTCCCCTGTCTGGCGCTGGCCTATAAGGCATTGAACATCGGTGGTACCAGCACTGCCATTCTTAACGCAGCAAATGAAGTGGCGGTAGAAGCTTTTCTGCAACAGCAAATCAAATTTACCGATATTGCTAGGGTCATCGCGGACGTGTTGGAAAGCGTTCCAGCAACATCAGCCGATTCGTTGGAACAGATTTTGTCTGCCGATAAGCTGGCCAGAGAGGCTGCCCAAAAGCAGACGAAGATTTTATGCAATCATTAATCTTTTTTATTATCGCACTCAGCTTGCTGGTGGTCATTCATGAATTCGGACATTACTGGGTGGCAAGAAGATGTGGCGTGAAAGTATTACGCTTTTCAGTTGGTTTTGGACAAAAACTCTGGTCAAAACAACTCAAAAACGGCACTGAATTTGTCATTGCAGCATTGCCATTAGGTGGCTATGTCAAAATGCTGGATGAACGGGAAGCGCCAGTAGCAGAAGCAGAACTTGATCAAGCTTTTAATCGCCAACCGTTACGAAATCGGGTTGCAATTGTATCTGCCGGACCTATCGCAAACCTGTTATTTGCAGTATTTGCCTATTGGGTAATCATGGTTATCGGGGTGCCCGGTTTAAAGCCGATCATTGATGATGTAGCAGCTGACTCTCCAGCTGCGATAGCACAGCTCATGCCAGGTGAAGAAATTATAGCCGTCAATGGCAAAGCAACTCCAACAGTCAATAGCTTGTTTCAGCAATGGTTGAAGTTCGCGCAGTCCGGTGAAACAGTCACCCTGACAACCTGTAGTACTGATATTGAAACCACCAAACAACTAACCCTGCCAAAACTTGGGCTAGACGATGCTGGATCACTGTTTAGTCAGATTGGGATCAAAACCGTGCAACCCGATATGCCCCCGATACTGGGTGAAATTGTGGCTGATAGTCCGGCGGAAAGGGCGGGCTTACAATCGGGTGATGAATTAATTTCAGCCAATGGAAAGCAATTATCCAGCTGGCAGGCTTGGGTCGCTTTAATTCAAAGCAGTGCTGATAAAGAGATGAGTATTGAAATTCTTCGTGATGGACAAGTTCAACAGCTCGATATTACACCCGTTGCAGATGAAAATGATGTCGGTCGGATAGGTGCGGCAGTCAACACCGAGGGATATGAAATCCCCGCAGAATTAAGATCAGAATTACGTTATGGTCCATTGGCGGCGATTCCCCAGGCTTTCAGCCAAACCTGGCAGTTCAGTGTCACCACGTTAAGTGGTTTATGGGGCATGCTGGTTGGTACGGTTTCCAGTGACAATCTTGGCGGTCCTATCGCTATTGCCCAGTTTGCCGGTGATTCTGCACAGCAGGGCTTTATTGCGTTTATCAGTTTTCTGGCAATGATCAGCATCAGTTTAGGGATTCTGAATTTACTTCCAGTCCCGGTACTTGATGGTGGCCATTTACTGATGTACTTTTTTGAATGGGTTCGTGGCAAGCCTTTGCCAGAATCGGTACAAATCCAGGGACAAAAAATAGGATTATTCCTGATTCTTCTGCTAATGGTATTCGCTTTTACAAATGACATCGTCCGACTCATTGGCTAATCGAAACATTGCAGGTACACTTACGATTTCTTCGGCTGACTGACTGTAAAACAACAATGAAACAAATCATCACAGCATTGACGCTCATCTTGTTATCCTCCGCAGCTTGGGCCGAGGAATTTATTATCAAAGATATCCGGGTGGAGGGGCTGCAACGAATTTCCGCAGGTACCGTTTTTAACTTTTTACCGGTTAAAGTTGGTGATGAACTGACCGAAAATGATGTTAGAGGCATCATTCGCTCACTGTTTAAATCAAAATACTTTAATGATGTGCAGGTCGAACGTGATGAAGGCGTTTTAGTGATCACTGTAAGTGAACGCCCGGCGATTTCCAGCATTGAGTTTATCGGTAACAAAGATTTGGATAGTGCTGAACTATTGAAATCATTGCGTCAGATTGGTTTTGCTGAAGGTCAGGTATTTGAGCAGGCGATGCTGGAAAGGGTTGAGCTGGAGTTACAACGTCAGTATTTCAGTCGTGGAAAATATGGTGTGAATATTACCTCTGAGGTCACTCCGCTGTCGCGTAATCGGGTAGCCGTCCGCATAAATATGGCTGAAGGCGTGGTAGCGACGATCGGTGAGATCAACATTGTCGGCAATAACTCATACGATGAAGAGGACCTGCTCGCTGAGTTTGAATCTACTACGGGTGGATGGTTGTCTTCGTTAACCAAAGATAATCAGTATTCACGGCAAAAGTTATCAGCTGATCTTGAGTCCTTGCGTTCTTTTTATCTGGATCGCGGTTATGTTGATTTTACAGTTGAGTCAACTCAGGTAACGATTTCTGATGATAAAAAGCAGATGTTCATTACGGTGAATATTTCAGAGGGCGAACGTTACAAAATTAACGAAGTTAGGTTGGCGGGCAATCTGATTGTCCCGGAAGAAGAGTTATTTGATCTGGTCACCATCCGTAAAAACTCAGTGTTTTCCAGAAAAGCCATCACTTCTAGTTCTGAAAGGCTGACAGATCGACTGGGTAACGATGGTTATGCCTTTGCAAACGTCAATGCAGTACCGGATATTGATCGTGAAACACGCGAAGTTAATCTGACATTCTTTGTTGATCCCGGCCGTCGGGCTTATGTACGCCGCATCAATATTTCTGGTAACAGCAAAACCCGTGATGAGGTACTGCGTCAGGAAATGCGTCAACAGGAATCTGCCTGGATTTCTACCGGTGATGTTGAACGGTCAAGAGAACGTATCTCACGTTTGGGATATTTTGAAGATGTAAATGTTGAAACCCTGCCTGTTGCCGGAACGTCTGATCAAGTCGATCTAGATTTCAATGTAACGGAAATGGCCTCAGGCAGCTTGTCAGCGGGTATTGGTTATTCGCAGTCTGACGGCATTATCTTTAATGCCAATGTGACCCAAAAGAACTTTATGGGAAGTGGTAAACATATTCGCTTCGGTTTTAACAACAGCCGGGTTAATACTGTTTACAGCTTTGGTTATACCAATCCATTTGCGACGGTAGATGGTATCAGTCAGGGCTTTAACCTGTTTTACCGTGAAACCGACGCCTTCGAAGCGAATATTGCAAACTACACCACGGACGTATTCGGTGGTGACATTAATTTTGGTATTCCTATCTCGGAAAACAACCGAATTAATCTGGCTTTCGGTTATGAAAACACCCAACTGGATGTACCTAGCAATAATGATATTACCCGTTATGATGATTTTATCGAAACCGAAGGTGATTCCTTCCATGCATTTCCGGTAACATTGGGTTGGTCCAGCGATACTCGTGATAATGCAATATTACCTACAAGAGGGTTATCACAAAGTCTATCTGCTGAGGTTGCCACACCTATCGGCGACTTACAGTATTATAAACTGCGCTATCGCAATAACTGGTATACACCACTAAGTGATACCTTTACATTTGCATTGCGCACGGACCTTGGCTACGGTAAAGCCTATGGTGATAGTAACGAGTTTCCTTTCTTCCAGAACTTTTATGCCGGTGGTATTCGTAGCGTAAGAGGTTTTAGAGCGAATACGCTGGGTGTCAGAGAAGCGGACCAACCTTTGGGTGGTAATTTAATGGTCACCGGCGGTGCAGAGATTATTTTCCCCATCCCATTCATGAAAAAAGCTTTACGCTCTTTCCGCTTGAGCACCTTCGTGGATGTGGGTAACGTATATGATGTCGATCAAAGCTTTGAAGCTGACTTGCTGCGTTATTCAACCGGCTTATCAGCGATTTGGATTTCACCATTTGGCGCAATGTCGTTTAGTATTGCTGCTCCTTTGCGTGATCAGCCGGATGATGAAACGGAAGTATTCCAGTTTTCATTAGGATCGACATTTTAATTTAACTATCGGAGTTAAGAGTGAAAAACATCAAGATTGTTGGCCTTATATTGGCTTCTTTAATGGTCAGCCCAGTATTTGCTGAAGAAATGAAAATCGGCGTGGTTAATGCCAGCGTTGTATTAGATCAATCGCCACAAAAAGAACGTGCTTTAGCCCGTTTGGAAAAAGAATTTTCAACCCGTAGCAAATCACTCGAGAACAAACACAAAGAATTACGTGCTGCTCAGGACAAACTAAACCGTGATGCTGCTGTTCTCAGTAATGAAGATCGCCAGGTTCAGGAGCGCAAGATCATTAATGATCAACGTGAACTGAAACGTCTACAGGATGAGTACAGTGAAGACCTGTCTATCCGCCGCAATGAAGAATTACGCAAGTTAGAAGAAGAGATCGCTGAAACCATCGTCGAACTTGCCAAAAAAGAATCCTATGATTTGGTGCTTTATCAAGGTGTTATTTTTGCCAGTGAAAAGGCAGATTTAACTTCTAAAGTACTGGAAAGACTTAAAGCGAAATAAGAATCTGGATGTGGTGTGGACTTTAGCAAAAATTGCATCTGAGATTGGTGCAAAACTGGTTGGCAATGCAGACAAAGTTATAACGGGTGTCGGTACCCTGCAAAATGCAACGGATACTGACATCAGTTTTTTGGCAAATACCAAATATCGTCAGTATCTTAAATCTACATCAGCAGGTTGTGTGATTGTTACACCTGCTGATTTAGCTGAAGTTCAGACGAATGCGTTGGTCATAAAAGATCCTTACGTTGCTTATGCAAAAGCTGCCTCGTTGTTATATCCCGAGGAGCAGTCTCTTATCGGTATCCATTCTAGCGCCGTCATTGGTGAAAACTGTCAAATAGCGGATTCAGCTCGTATCTCAGCACAAGTTTATATCGGCAACAATGTTCACATCGGTGCCAATGTCGATATAGGTCCTGGCTGTGTTATCGAAAATAATGTTTCCATTGCCGCTGATAGCAGGTTGATTGCCAATGTTACTTTGTGCCGAAAAGTACATATTGGCGAGCGTGTCCGTATTCACCCTGGGGTGGTTATTGGTGCAGATGGTTTTGGGATTGCAAATGAAAATGGTCGCTGGCTGAAGATACCCCAGGTGGGTTCAGTAATTATCGGTAACGATGTCGAAGTGGGTGCGAATACGACGATTGATCGTGGTGCGATTGACGACACTATTATCAGCAATGGTGTGAAGCTGGACAATCAAATCCAAATTGGTCACAACGTCTTTATTGGCGAGCATACTGTTATTGCAGGTTGTGTCGGTATTTCAGGTAGTACGCACGTTGGATCAAATTGTGCCATTGGTGGCGGATCAGGTATTGCCGGACATATCGAAATAACAGATGGCGTGCAAATAACCGGTATGAGTATGGTGACCAAATCAATTTTGACATCAGGTTCCTACTCATCAGGTATTCCAGCAGAACCGACCAGAGATTGGCATCGTAATGTTATTCGGTACCGACAACTTGAAAAATTAAACGACAAAATAAAACAATTGGAGGCCAAGCTGGAGTAATGTTTTTTCATTGCTGGATGGCTGGCTTGGCTTTACCGCATCAGTGTCTCAACGTAAGATTACTGCACGCAAAAAAATATAAATCCTAAAGGATAATCAGATTGAACACCATTGACATACATGAAATTCAACGCTTACTGCCACATCGATACCCCTTCCTATTGATTGACAGGGTGATTGAATTTATACCGGGCGAACATCTGGTCGGCATTAAAAACGTCACTTTCAATGAACCACATTTTACTGGTCACTTTCCACAACGTGTAATCATGCCTGGAGTGTTGATTCTCGAGGCATTGGCACAGGCTACAGGATTGTTAGCTTTTAAAACGGCTGATCAACTTCGTTCAGATGATGCTTTATATTATCTGGCAGGTATTGATAATGCACGCTTTAAAAAACCTGTAGAGCCGGGTGATCAGTTGCGTTTAGAAGTAAAGCTGATTAAAAATAAACGTAATTTATGGAAGTTTTATGGTCAGGCTACCGTTGATGGCGAGATCATAGTCAGCGCTGACATTATGTGTGTTAACCAAGAAATGCCTTCGTGATTCATCAAACAGCCTTAATCGATCCCAGTGCCAAAATTGCTGATGATGTAGTTATCGGTGCATACAGTATTATCGGAGCGAATGTCGAAATCGCTTCGGGCACAGAAATAGCCTCACATGTGGTAATAAGTGGCCCGACCAGAATTGGTCGTAATAATCGTATATTTCAGTTTTCATCGATTGGTGAAGAGCCTCAGGATAAGAAATATCACGGAGAGCCGACTCTGCTGGAAATCGGTGATAATAATCTGATCCGGGAATCTGTGACCATCAATCGCGGCACAGTGCAGGGTGGTGGAGTTACTAAAGTCGGCAGTAATAACTGGATCATGGCCTATGTTCATATTGCCCATGACTGCATTATCGGCGATGACAATATATTTGCTAATAATGCCTCTCTGGCGGGACATGTCATAGTTGATCAATATGTTATTCTCGGTGGGTTTACGCTGGTGAGTCAGTTTAACCATCTCGGATCACATTGTTTTAGTGCGATGGGCAGCGTTATATCTCGCAATGTTCCGCCTTATGTCCTTGTTTCCGGCCATATGGCTGAACCCGTCGGAATTAACGTTGAAGGCCTGCGTAGACGCGCTTTTACCGATACCCAAATTCGAAATATCCGTCAGGCGTACAAACTGGTTTACCGTTCAGGTTTGCGCATGGAAGAAGCACGAGAACGCTTGCATAGTATTAAACAGGAAGCTGAAGAATTAACAATCTTCATCGAGTTTCTGGATAAGCAACAAGGTGGCATAATCCGGTAGGTTCCTCCCTACCGGATTATGATGAGTTGATAAGTAAACTTAATCGTTTGCCGGGGTTGAGCTGATTTTATGAATACTCAAATCTGCCCCATTGAATTCCTCTTCTGCGCTTAACCGAAGTCCCATAATGGCTTTCAAACCGCCATAGACAATAAGACCACCGGTAAACGCAATACCAACACCAATGGCAGCTCCGATGAACTGAGAAGCCAGACTCACTCCGCCCATACCGCCGAGGGCGACCTGCCCGAAAATACCTGCAGCAATAGCACCCCATACGCCACATAACCCATGAAGTGGCCACACACCTAAAACGTCATCAATTTTCCATTTATTCTGTGCCAGGGTAAAAGTGATGACAAAAATAGCCCCGGCAAGCGAGCCCGTTACTAATGCACCAAGGGGGTGCATAATGTCCGAACCAGCACAGATAGCCACTAAACCGGCCAGTGGACCATTATGGACAAACCCTGGGTCATTACGACCAATAAAGCATGCTGCCAGGGTACCTCCAACCATCGCCATTAATGAGTTAATCGCCACCAGCCCGCTGATACCTTCAACTTCCTGAGCTGACATCACATTAAAACCAAACCAGCCTACGGTCAGGATCCATGCCCCCAGTGCCAGAAAAGGAATATTTGATGGTGGGTGAGCATATATTTCGCCTTGCTTGCCATAACGTCCGTGTCTTGGACCCAGCAACAGAACGGCTGCCAAGGCTATCCACCCGCCAACTGCATGCACAACGATAGAGCCGGCAAAGTCGTGAAAGGCCGCGCCAAATTGATTTTCCAGCCAATTCTGAATACCAAATAAGCCATTCCAGCTAATGCCTTCAAAAATTGGATAAACAAACCCAGCAATCAAAAAAGTGGCAATCAATTGAGGATTGAATTTTGCCCGTTCAGCGATGCCACCGGAGACAATGGCAGGTATTGCTGCAGCAAATGTTAGTAAAAAGAAAAATTTCACCAATGCATAGCCATTGTTTTCAGTCAGTAATGGCGAAGGTTCAAAAAAGTTCAAACCATAAGCAATTCCATAGCCGATAAAAAAGTAAGCAATAGTGGAAACCCCAAAGTCAGTGATAATTTTGACCAAAGCATTAACCTGATTTTTTTTCCTTACAGTACCGACTTCAAGAAAGGCAAAGCCAGCATGCATGGCCAGCACCATAATGGCGCCTATCAATATAAAAAGTACGTCGCTTGCGTTTTGCACAATTAGTTTTCCTTATAATTAGTGTTGAGCAAGCACCAAAATAGCAAGACTTGCACCAATTTAGACAAATTCATATAAAACAATCATCTAGGGTTTTTGTTGTTCAGCGAATCCTTATAAATTGAACTGTTATGGTGCGGTTTTACGTTTTAGAGCACTTATATGGTGCGGTTGGCTGGTGCATGCCACGGTTAGCACAATCAGCGGATAAACACGTATAATCTGGCACTTTAATTCACTTACGAAAAAGTGATGGCTTAACTATCCTTAAATTGCTGTAAGCAAGGAGAAAACGATGGATATCTACGCATCGGATGATGAAAAAGGCGAAGCGATAAAGAACTGGTGGCGGGAAAACGGCCGTTCAGTAGTAACCGGTGTGGTTTTAGGTGCTGCAATAATTTTTGGCGGTCGTTATTGGATTAATTTTCAACAAGCCAAGACTGAACAGGCTGCAGCAATGTACCAACAAGTTCAGATGAATATCAGTGATGCTGATTTAACGGCTGCTGAAGACCTGACCCAGGAACTCATGCAAACACATTCTGCTACTCCATATGCTGCATTTGCCTCGCTGGAGCTTGCTGCTGAACAAGTGCGGAATGATCAAACTGCACCGGCATTGGAATATTTGCAGTGGACTGTTGACCAGGCAAAACTTAATGCCCAGAAAGATTTGGCCAGATTACGTATGGCTCGTCTTTTGGTTGATCAGGCTGAATACGCAAAAGCTTTGGAATTGACTCAACAAACTGTCTCTGAAGGATTTGTTTCTTTATTTGCTGAACTCAAGGGTGATATTTATCTTGCACAGGAAAATAAAACAGAGGCCTATGAAGCTTATGTCGAATCTATTTCAAGTATGGATACAGATGACCCTCGTAAAACTCTCCTGGAAATGAAGCGCGATGATGTGGCCGTTATTAATGAAAGCTAATGTAATCAGAAACACCGTTGTTGGCTTTGCTCTGATGGTGCTAGCTGGTTGTGGAACGGTAAAAGAATTCTTTGCGGCTGACAGCTACGAAGCTCCTCCAGCTGAACTCACTGAATTTCAAGTTGAGTTCGAACCCAAAACCCTCTGGTCAACCGGTACTGGTGATGGTGCTGGAACGGCTTATTCAAATCTTGCTCCATGGATTCAAGGTGACTCCATTGTTACGGTGGATCATGAAGGTGATGTTCGCAGTCATAATATTGAAAATGGCCGACGCGAATGGCGCAGCAAATTAGATATGCCTGTTGCGGCGGGTGTTGGTGGCGGAGAAGGTCTTATTGTTGTTGGTTCTCAGAGTGGAGAAGTAGTCGCTTTGGATGACAGCACCGGTGATGAACTTTGGCGTCAGCGTCTCAGTAGTGAAGTCCTTGCCCCGGCAAAAGTGGGTGGCGATAGCGTTGTTGTGAGAACGGCAGATGGACGTTTAACAGCGATTTCGGCAAGCAGCGGCAATATTCTGTGGAATTATCAACGCGCCGTACCACTTTTGAGTCTTCGAGGGGTCAGTGCTCCGGTGATTGACGGACAAACAGTATTTGCTGGTTATGATAACGGTAAGTTAGTTGCACTCTCTCTCAACGATGGCAAAGTCATCTGGGAAAAAAGTGTCGCGGTGCCAAGCGGTCGGACTGAGTTAGAGCGTTTGGTCGATATCGATGCCGATCCGGTGATCCAAAACGGCATGATTTACGTTGTCGCTTTTCAGGGTAATTTAGCGGTAATGGATACGGATACCGGACAAACCCTGTGGGACAGAGAAATGTCTTCTGCTACTGGTATTGCAGTGGCGTCAACAGAGGCTGTTTATGTGAGTGATGATCAAAGTTATCTATGGTCGATCGCTGACGGGTCTGGTGATTCTTTATGGCGTCAGACATTATTGCTACGACGAAGCATTACCGCGCCAGTTATTGCCGGTGAAAATGTGGTGGTAGGTGACTTTGAAGGTTATTTACACTGGGTAGCACGTTCCGATGGCCGTTTTGTTGCTCGTCAAAGACTGGATAAAGATCCTATTCGCAGCCAACCCATCGTTCGTGATGGTGTGCTTTATGTCATGACTACAGGCGGCAAGCTTTCCGCCATTCGGATTCCCTAACTGTGAAACCTGTTATTGCTCTTGTTGGACGGCCGAATGTTGGCAAATCGACGTTATTTAATCGTCTGACCAAGACGCGCAATGCGTTGGTGGCGGATCATGCCGGTTTGACCCGTGATCGGATATACGGCAATGCGCGTCATGATGAAGCGGAATTCATTCTTATCGATACAGGTGGTTTGACGGTACAGGGTGACGATATGTCAGACCTGATGCGCAAACAGGCTGAACTGGCGATTGTTGAAGCCGATCTGATTCTATTTGTAGTTGATGGCAAAACCGGTGTTGTCCCCGCTGATGAATTGATAGCAAAACAGTTACGCAACGTTGGTAAGCCGGTTTTACTGGTTATCAATAAAACTGAAAGCGAACAGAAAGAGCTGGCTGCAGCAGATTTTTATCGACTTGGGCTGGGTGAACCGGAAGTCATTTCCGCGACTCAGGGACGTGGTATCAGTAATTTAATGAATTCCCTGATGCGCGAGTTACCCGCCATTCGAATTGTGGAAACTGATGAAGAAGAGTCAGAGGAAGATACCTCTGGGGATATTCGTCTTGCAGTAGTTGGTCGCCCCAATGTTGGTAAATCAACCTTGGTGAATCGTCTGCTTGGTGAAGATCGGGTTGTGGCTTTTGATGAGCCGGGTACAACTCGCGACAGTATCTATATTCCATTTGAAAAAGATGGCACAAAATACATCCTAATCGATACTGCAGGTGTCAGACGCCGTTCCAAGGTCTCCGAAGCCCTTGAAAAATTCAGCATTGTAAAAACGCTGCAAGCAATCGAGGCGGCTAATGTGGTTTTGTTAGTGTTAGATGCGCACCAGGGTGTTGTGGATCAGGATCTGCATCTGGCTGGGCTGATTATCGAAAGTGGCCGCGCTGTGGTTATCGCAGTCAATAAATGGGATGGTCTCGAGAAACAGGAACGTGAGTGGGTTGCCACCAATATTGAGCGTCGTCTGCCGTTTTTGAGTTTTGCCAAAACGCATTTCATTTCGGCTTTGCATGGCAGTGGTGTTGGCTTATTACTTAAATCTGTAAAAACAGCGTATGGCTCTGCCTTAGCTAAAATACCTACGCCACAATTGACCAGAGTATTGGAAGAGGCTGTTGCCGATCATCAACCACCATTAGTTAACGGACGCCGGATTAAATACCGTTATGCTCATTTAGGTGGTAAAAATCCTCCCCGTATCATTATCCATGGTAATCAGACAGAAGCGACGCCAAACAGCTATCGACGTTATTTGGAAAATTATTTCCGTACTGCACTCAAATTGCAGGGAACACCGGTGATGATTGAGTTCAAGACCAGTGATAATCCGTTTAGAGAGCGGAAGAAGCCGGCAGAGAATCCACAGGAAAAACGCAAGCGAATAATAGCCAGTCGGGCTAAAAAGAGATAGCTTCATTTAAGCACTAGTAGTTGTTTATCTTTCAGCGCGGTCTTTTGAGACGAAAAGATAGCCTCCAGCAGTGGTGGATATGAAAGATAAACAAGCTCTAGAGCAAGCCTTCATCTTCGTTCATTAAATTTTCCAATGAACTAAGATGATGGCGAATTTTTTCACGCTGAACTAATTTTTGCTGCGCTGCTTCAGGCAAGTCAGTAAATAAAATCACCCCTTTGTCTATCAGCGTGTTCACCAGATCTTCAATAACCCTTACCATCGCCATATCTGAGGCTGTAAGGATCGTTTGAATGTCTTCATGGCGATTCGATTGACCAAGAAAATCAACTAATTCGGGTGCTTGTGGAGAGATGTATTGACTATCATCGCTCTGGGGGGAATTAAAAACCCCAATTATGTGCCCCTTTTCATCGCGATCGACGTATACCATCTTATTGTTCCCGATTATTCTTGATATGCTACCTTTGGAAAGAGTAAGCGGTCATAGGTTTACAGTAAAGAAAAAACTGTGAAACTCATCACATTTTGAGTTGGGTAGCGTCGTCGGATTAAATGGAAAATCAAGCAACCACTGAACAAGAACAAGATCGGCAATGGAAAGCTGACTCGGCTTATCTGACACATGATGATCCGCTATTAGCTTGTCTTACGGTTCTTACCAAACTTTTACGAAAACCTCACAGCCCTGATTCAATGGTAGCTGGCCTTCCTCTAGTGGATAACCGACTATCTCCAGAATTGTTTTCCAGAGCCGCTGAACGGGCAGGTCTTTCCTCAAAAGTTATCAAACGTCCGCTACGTAAAATTTCTCCATTGGTACTACCGGCAGTATTGCTTCTGAATGATGGCAATGCCTGTATTTTGCTGAAGCTAAACGGCAAAGATGCTACGGTTATTTATCCGGAAAACGGCGACGCTGAAACTGTCGTGGAATTGAACGAACTACAGCAGTATTACACTGGCTACGCTATTTTTATAAGAGCAGTACAGCATTTTGATAACCGCAGTGAAAACTCGGCTATACCTCGCGCCAAACACTGGTTCTGGGGAACACTGACACGCTATTGGCCAATCTATAGCGAAGTATTCGTGGCTTCAATTCTGGTCAACTTATTTGCCATAGCTTCACCGCTGTTTGTGATGAATGTTTATGACCGGGTCGTGCCCAACAATGCGCTGGCAACATTATGGGTGTTGGCGATTGGTCTGGCGATTGTGTTTGTGTTTGATTTGTTACTACGTACTTTACGTGGATACTTTATTGATGTTGCCGGCAAAAAAGCAGACGTTATTTTATCAGCCACGATTTTTGAAAAAGTACTGGGCATTAAAATGGCTGCTCGGCCCAATTCAGTGGGTAACTTTGCTAATAGCATGCAAGAGTTTGAGTCATTTCGTGACTTTTTTACTTCCGCCACGCTTGCCACGTTGATTGATTTGCCGTTTACCTTTTTGTTTATTGCCGTTATATGGATGATTGCGGGCGATTTAGCCTATATTCCGTTGGCGGTTATTCCCATTACAATTTTGATTAGTTTAATCATCCAGATCCCGTTAGGTCGGGCAATTAAGCAGTTATTTCGTCACGCGGGACAAAAAAGCGCCACCCTTATAGAAACATTGACCGGCCTTGAAACGATCAAAAGTCTGGGGGCAGAGAGTCCATTACAACGTAAATGGGAACAAACTGCAGGCTCCATTTCCAAATATAGTCAACGGGCCAAATTGCTGTCATCAGCAGCAGTAAACTTAACCAGTTTTGTTCAGCAAATGACCACTATTGCTGTGGTGGTTTATGGGGTGTACAAAATCAGTGAGAATGAAATCAGCATGGGGGCATTGATTGCCAGCACCATACTGGCAGGCAGAGCGCTGGCTCCAATGGGTCAGCTGGCAGGCATTTTAACGCGTTTTCATCATTCAAAAGCCGCATTAAGTTCATTGAACAATATGATGAATTTACCGGTTGAACGTCCCAGTGGTCGGGAATTTTTGCATCGTGAGAAATTCCAGGGTGGTATTGAATTCAAACAAGTCAGCTTCCGCTACCCAGAGCAGGCAATAGACGCATTAAGTGATGTTTCCTTTAAAATTAAACCGGGTGAAAAAGTTGCCATTATCGGCAGAATCGGTTCCGGGAAAAGTTCGATAGAGAAATTGATTCTGGGTTTATATGAACCTGCCGAGGGTGCAGTGCTTCTGGATGAGACCGATCTGCGACAGATTGATCCAATTGATTTACGCCGTTCTGTCGGCTATGTTCCTCAAGATGTCATGCTGTTCTATGGTAGCGTGCGCGACAATATCGCTTTGGGGGCTCCCTTTGCTGATGATGCTGCGGTATTGCGGGCAGCTGAAATAGCCGGCGTGACTGAATTCATCAATCGGCATCCATCAGGGTTTGATATGCCTGTCGGTGAGCGCGGTGAAGGCCTTTCCGGTGGACAGCGTCAGAGTATTGCCGTGGCGCGGGCTTTATTACTGGATCCTCCCGTGTTGGTTTTGGATGAGCCAACCAATTCCATGGATAACAGTAGTGAAGAACGCTTTAAAACCAAACTGGGTGAAATTATCAAAGATAAATCGCTTATTCTGGTTACACATCGTGCCTCTTTATTAAGCCTGGTGGATCGTGTGTTAGTGATGGATCAGGGTAATTTAGTAGCCGATGGGCCACGTGAACAAATTCTTGCTGCGTTAAAGAGCGGACATATCCGGGTTTCGAAAGGGTAATTGGATGGCCTGGTTTAAAAAAATAATGACGATGTCAATTTCATGTCTGAAATCAGTGCGGCAACGATGGCCTCAACCCATTGGGGAGGGCATATTCTATTATTGCTGATCGCAGCTTTTATAGGCATTGCTTTATGGTGGGCGAGTGTTGCAGAAATTGATGAAGTCACACGGGGGCAGGGAAAAGTAGTTCCCTCCAGCAAAGTTCAGATAATTCAAAATCTCGAAGGCGGCATTCTGGCGGATGTTCTGGTGAGTGAAGGACAAATGGTTGAAAAAGGCGATGTGCTGTTAAAAATTGATGACACACGTTTTTCATCATCTTTTCGTGAATCAAAATTAACTTACTGGGAGTTGGTGGCCAGAACGGCGAGATTGAGTGCCGAAAGTGAGGGCAAGCCATTGGAGCTTCCCGATGAACTGATGATCAATCAACCGGAGCTCGCTGCAGAAGAGCGGGGATTATATCAATCCCGACAATTACAATTGCAAAGCACAATTGATGTTTTAAAAAGACAAGCTGAACAGCGCCGACAGGAACTGGTTGAAAAACAGGCCAAGCAACAGCAGCTCAGTCGCAGTTTTGAGTTGAGTAATCAGGAATTACAAATGTCCGAACCTCTTCTGGCCGCCGGCGTCATGTCAGAAGTTGAGATATTGAGACTGAAACGTACCGTCAATGATCTGAAAGGTGAAATGGAGTCGAATCGTCTGGCGATTCCGCGTATTCGCTCTTCGATTGATGAAGTTCAGCAGAAAATAAATGAAGCGGTTACCCGGTTTGAGTCTGAAGCGGCAAGAGAGCTCAGTGAGGTGCGTGCTGAAATGGCACGCACCGAAGAATCTGTATCGGCATTAAAAGATCGGGTGACCCGGACGAATGTACGTTCGCCAATGAAAGGCACCATCAAACGTTTGATGATCAATACTATCGGTGGGGTCATTCAGCCAGGTATGGATCTGGTGGAAATTGTTCCTTTAGAAGATAATTTGCTTATCGAAGCTCAGATACGACCGGCAGATATTGCTTTTTTAAGACCAGGCCAGGAAGCGATAATAAAGTTTACAGCGTATGACTTTTCCATTTATGGTGGGCTAGAGGCAAAGCTGGTACGTATCAGTGCGGATACAATCACTAATGAAGAAGATGAAAGTTTTTATCTTATCTATTTACGCACTGAACAAAATTTTATAAAAAGTAGTATGGGCGAATTAGGAATTATTCCGGGCATGACAGTGACCGTAGATATTCTGACGGGTGAAAAAACCGTGCTTGATTACTTATTAAAGCCCATACTGAAAGCAAAAAATGAAGCGTTGAGAGAGCGTTGAGGCTAAGGTTGAACGATGACAGTAATTACAGAGACTGAAAAAAGTCTTTATCTGGCTACTGCAGATACGGATGTGGCGCGTGTCATAACTGATGCATTGCCAGCTTTGTACGACGTTAGCCTTTATAAGGATATTAACGGTTTACTAGACGCATTAAAAAAACAAACAGCAGAATTGGTACTTTGTCATCAATTTCTGCTGGATGACAATCCTGATCATGTTATCAGTGAACTCAAAAAGCTCTGCCCGGATAGCAGAATTCTGGTGATTGGCCCTCCACGGCCAATCCCGGTACAAATAGCAGCCTTGAAGCAGGGCGCTCGTGGTTATTTCAATCAAAATCTGCCGATGAGCAAACTACAAGAAGCTCTGCTGTTGATTTTGAATGGTGAAGTCTGGGTCGAGCGTCATGTGATATCCGGACTCATAGATGAAATAAGTCATATTCCTGAAGTGAGTGAAAAACAGCGTAAAGCAGCAGAAACACTTTCTCCAAAAGAATTGGAAGTGGCCAAAATGGTGAGTCATGGTGCGACCAACAAAATGATTGCTCGAAATATGAATATCACTGAAAGAACAGTGAAAGCCCACTTAACGACCATTTTTCAGAAAATGGGTTTACCGGATCGTCTTTCTCTGGCTATCGTCTTTAGGGATCTTAGATAGAGCAGATTGTGTATTTGAACTGTTTTGACTACAATCGGCCGGTAATGGACTAGTAAGTATTACCTAGGGGGAGAAGCTGTAATCGGTAGTGACCCTTGATAAAGAATACTAATTACTGCTTTGAACTAGGAAAAGAATATGAACAAAGCGCTTTTTTTAATCCCATCATTGCTCTGCTCTAGCTTTGTGCAAGCTGATACATTACAGGAAGCAATTCACACCACGCTGAAAACCAATCCGGATGTTTTGGCTTCAATCAGTGAGCGTCAGGCGGTTTCCAAAGAAATTGATCAGGCACAGGCAGGTTATTTCCCAACAATTGATTTGGGGCTCGGAACCGGTTGGGAGTCAACTGATAATCCAGCTTCCCGTAACCGTGGTGACGGTGAGATTCATTTAAATCGTGATGAAGCCAGTTTGAATCTGCGGCAAATGCTTTATGATGGCAGCCTGACCAAAAATGAGGTTGAACGTCAAAAAGCCAGAACCGATTCACGAGCACATTCAGTTTATAGTGTGGCTGAAAACACTGCTTTAGAGGCGACAGAAGCTTATCTTAATGTGTTGCGTCGGCAGAAATTGGTGGAATTAGCGCAAACCAATCTGGAATCTCATCTGCGTACCCATGATCAGATTACCTTACGCAGCGAACGTGGCGTAGGACGTCGGGCAGACATGGATCAGAGTTTGGGCCGCCTGGCATTAGCGGAAACCAATTTAATGGCTGAGCAAAGCAATTTGCGGGATGCCGAAACCAATTATTTACGTGTCGTTGGCGAAGCGCCATCCTCATTGTCACAGCCCCCGTCACCTGAACCGTTTTTGCCAATGACAGTGGAAGAAGCGGTCAATATCGCTATTCAGAATCATCCAACCTTACGTTCTGCTCAAGCTGATGTCGCTTCGGCTAATGCACAACATGACGTTACCAAAGCTGCTTTTTTACCGCGTGTTGATTTTGAATTAGGCACTCGTAATGACCATGATATTGATGGGGTTAGAGGCACTGATAAAGACGTCACAGCCATGTTCAGACTACGCTACAATCTGCTGAATGGTGGAAAAGATAAGGCAAGACGTGAAGAGACGGCTTTTCTGATTAACCAGGCGGCTGAAATTCGCAATAATACGCACCGTCAGGTGGAGCAGAGTGTCCGTTTATCATGGAATGCTCTGGAAACAGTACGCAGGCAAATGTCATACTTTGAAGAATATGCTGCAGCAGCTGAAAAAACCCGCGATGCCTATCAGCAACAATTTAACTTTGGACAGCGCACATTACTGGATTTGCTGGATTCCGAGAATGAATTGTTCCGTGCGCGAATTGCACTGACGAATGCTCAATATGATGAAATTTTTACGATGTATCGGGTGCTCAACAGTATTGGATTATTACTGGAAAGTCTTGAGATAATTGCGCCTGCTGCTGCAACCACAGTTGCTGATAACCGTAAATAATCATTCTCCACAGCTCAATAAAATCGATAAGCCATGCCGTAGGGTATGGCTTTTTATTAGAACCAGTGCGTTGATAGCTGCATCTTTTTCTGCATTCAAACTATCATGCTATTATGTCGTGCTTAATTTGTAGGGTTATTTTAGAATTTCATGAGTAAGCAATCATCTTTTTCCTTCGAGGAACTCTTGCAGTGTGGCCATGGAGAAATGTTTGGCCCGGGTAATGCCCAACTGCCAGTACCGAATATGCTGATGATGGATCGCATCAGTCATATTTCAAATGATGGTGGCGCCTATGGGAAAGGTGAAATCATTGCTGAACTGGATATTCATCCGGATTTATGGTTTTTTAAATGCCATTTTCCGGGAGATCCCGTTATGCCGGGTTGCCTGGGCTTAGATGCCATGTGGCAGCTACTAGGCTTTTTCTGGCGTGGGATGGTAATCCCGGCAGAGGAAGAGCGCTGGGCTCAGGTGAAGTAAAATTCACCGGCCAAGTATTACCTACTGCCAAAAAAGTGACTTACCGTATTGATTTGAAACGAGTAATTTCACGCAAGCTGGTATTGGCCATTGCAGATGGCACAGTATCGGTAGATGGTCGCGATATCTACTTCGCCAAAGATTTACGAGTTGGTCTGTTTACTTCAACTGACAACTTTTAGGACAAGACAATGAGACGTGTAGTTGTTACAGGTATGGGGATCACCTCTTGTCTGGGGTTGGATCTCGCCACCGTTACCGAATCACTTCGCACCGGACGTTCTGGTATCCGCTTTAAACAGCAATATGCTGATATGGGATTTCGAAGCCATGTAGCGGGGTTTTTTGATATTGATTTTAAAGAATTTATTGATCGTAAAGTGTTGCGGTTTATGGGGGATGCGGCCGCGTATGCCTATATCGCAATGAAACATGCGATTCAGGATGCAGGCTTAAGCGAAAGCGATGTTTCCAATCCTAAAACAGGGTTGGTGATGGGCTCCGGTGGTGCATCTTCTTCCAATCAGGTTGAAGCAGCGGATATTCTCCGCGAAAAAGGCCTGAAACGGGTTGGTCCTTATCGTGTCACTCAGGTTATGGGAAGTACCACTTCCGCCTGTCTGGCAACTCCTTTCAAAATCAAAGGCATTAACTATTCGATGTCTTCGGCCTGTGCCACGAGTGCCCATTGCATCGGTAATGCTATGGAGCAAATTCAGCTTGGCAAACAGGATGTTGTGTTTGCTGGTGGTGCGGAAGAAGAACACTGGACCATGAGCTCATTGTTCGATGCGATGGGTGCTTTATCTACCAAATATAACGATACGCCCGAAAAGGCTTCCCGTGCATACGATACCGATCGTGATGGGTTTGTTATTGCTGGCGGTGGAGGCGTTTTAGTTCTGGAAGAATATGAACATGCCAAAGCGCGTGGAGCCAAAATTTACGCAGAACTGACGGGATATGCAGCCACTTCTGATGGTTATGACATGGTGGCTCCTTCTGGTGAAGGCGCACAACGTTGTATGGAAATGGCCATGTCGACCATGCGTAATAGCAAAGTTGACTATATCAATGCGCATGGCACCAGTACACCGGTCGGTGATTTGGCTGAATTAGGTGCGATTAAAAAGGTGTTTGCGGAAACACAGATACCACTGGTAGGTTCAACTAAATCACTTTCCGGACATTCTCTAGGCGCTGCTGGCGTACAGGAAGCTATCTATAGTCTACTGATGTTGGAAAATGATTTTGTGGCTGCTTCTGCCAATATTGATAATCTGGATGAACAGGCTCAGGGCATGCCAATTGTGCTGGATCGTAAAGATAATGCCGATCTTAAGGCCGTAATGTCCAATAGTTTCGGCTTTGGCGGAACCAACGCCTGTCTGGTGTTCGAAAAAATCTAAACTGAATAAAAAAACACCCTTAGCAAAATGCTAAGGGTGTTTTGTTAGCTTAAGTCCGCATCAGTCACAGGACCACGCTTACCCGCTAATGCTTCCTGCATCAAACTCACTAATTGCTGTTTTTTCACTTCATCGTCCAAATTTTTTGAACTGAAGGTTATGCCAAAACGATCGGCATATTGTTTGACCAGAATCATTAATATTGCTTCGTCCACGTTCACTCTCTCCAAATTTTTCAATCACACATTATAACGTGTTAACGTGAGTCACTATGAGATTACACTATCAATCTACTGAGCAAGGTCAGCCATTAGTTATCCTGCATGGTTTATTCGGTTCATCAGATAACTGGCGTAGCATCGCCTCAGCTTTATCTGCAGAGCGACAGGTTATCAGTGTTGATCTACGTAATCATGGGCAATCCTTTCATCATCCACAGCAAACTTTTGAATTAATGGCAGAAGATCTGCTGAATTTACTGGATGAATTAGAGTTATCAACAATCGATCTTATGGGACATTCGCTTGGTGGAAAAACAGCGATGCAATTTGCCCAAATGTTTGCTGACCGTGTCCGCAGACTTATTGTTGTTGATATTGCTCCTCGCCAATATCCTGATGAGCATAGTATTATTTTCAAAGCTTTAATGGCATTAGATCTGTCAAAATTTTCATCGCGAACAGAAGCGAGTGAGGCCCTGGCGGATACACTGCCTGATCCTATGGTGCGTCAGTTTCTGTTGCTGAATATGCAAAAAGGCGATCAAGGGTTTAGCTGGCGTATTAATTTGCAGGCTTTATTTTGCAGTTATCCGGGTTTGCTCCAAAGTGTAGAACCAGATGATCCTGTGAAAACACCGACACTGTTTATCAGTGGGGGAAAGTCTGATTATGTAACTGACAAAGATTGGCAGCATATTAAGACACTTTATCCTCAGGCAGAACATGTGGTGATTGATGGTGCCGGACACTGGGTGCATACCGAAAAACCCGATATTTTTATTCAGCAGGTAAACAGGTTTCTTGCAGATGATTAATGCCGATTTATTAAAACAGCTAATTGAATTCCGTCGTGAACGAGACTGGGAACAGTTTCATAATCCTAAAGATATAGCGATTTCATTATCCATCGAAGCGGCTGAACTGCTGGAATGGTTTCAATGGCGTAACAATACCGAAATTAAGCAAATGCTGGAGACTGATAAACGTGAAGCTCTGGAAGATGAAATAGCCGATGTTGCTGTATATCTGATCTACCTTTGTCATGATCTGAATATCGATATTGAACAGGCCATACAACGTAAAATGCACAAAAATGCGGCTAAATATCCGGTTGATAAAGTCAAAGGCCGGGCGGACAAATATAATGAATATTCATAAAACAGCTACAAAGTGCTAGCATCTGCGCTTTGATTTTCTGCTCGTTGAGGTCGTTTGTTCATGAAAGCCATCGTTTTGCTGATTCAATGTGCCGACCAGAAAGGTTTGCTGGCAGGTATAACCGGTTTTTTTGCTGAGCGTGGTTACAATATTCTGCATTGCCAGCAATATACCGATACCGAGCACGGTCGTTATTTCATGCGTCTGAAGGTGGAAGATGAAGCTCAGTTACCCCATGAAATACTCCATCAACAATTCAGCTCGTTAGCAGCAGCCATGGAACTGACCTGGTCAGTGCATTTCACCGATGTGCCATACCGCGTAGCCTTGCTGGTGACCCGGGCATCACATTGTCCTTATGACTTGCTGTTGCGTGAGTTGGAAGGTGAGTTGAAATGTGACATTCCTGTCATTATCGGTAATCATCCCGATTTGGAGAATATGGCGCGTCAGTTCAAAAAACCGTTTTATCATCTGCCCATCACCAAAGAAACCAAACAGCAACAGGAAACACAGATTAAATCATTACTCTCCGAGTATCAGATTGATCTGGTGGTGATGGCGCGCTATATGCAAATTTTGTCAGAGCAGTTTGTCAAAGAGTTTGCCGGTAAGGTTATCAATATCCACCATGGATTTTTGCCCGCTTTCCAGGGTGCCAAGCCCTATCATCAAGCTTACGAGCGTGGAGTGAAGCTAATCGGCGCCACCGCACATTACGCTACCGCTGAACTTGATGAAGGCCCGATTATCGAACAGGATGTTGAACGGGTTCGTCATGATAATAGCCCGGCAGATCTAGTGATGATTGGTAAGGATATTGAGCGTCTGGTTTTGGCACGTGCTGTGAAAGCTCATATCGAACATCGCATTATTGTCAGCGGCCGTCGTACTATCGTGTTTGCCGAGGGCGCCTGATATGCTAATACGGGCCTGATATAAAAAGACTAAGAGAGAGAACATGACAAAAGCATCCATTTCTATTGGTACCTTTCATCCTCCTCAACGTACGTTAATGGGCCCTGGCCCATCAGATGTAAATCCACGCATTCTGGAAGCAATGTCGCGGCCTACTATCGGTCATCTGGATCCCGCTTTTATCGGCATGATGGATGAAATGAAAACCTTGCTGCAATATGCCTTTCAGACAGAAAATGCCTTAACGATGCCGGTTTCTGCTCCAGGTTCTGCAGGCATGGAAACCTGTTTTACCAATCTACTTGAACCGGGTGATACCGCAATAGTCTGTCAAAACGGCGTGTTTGGCGGACGGATGAAAGAGAATGTTGAACGTTGTGGTGCATCCGCAATCATGGTGGAAGATGAGTGGGGCAAGCCAGTAGATATCAATAAACTGGAAGCCGCTTTAAAAGCACACCCGGAAGCCAAATTAGTCGCCTTCGTGCATGCGGAAACGTCTACCGGTGCGCAATCCGATGCCAAAGCAATCGCCCAACTGGCACAACAACACGATTGCCTGACGATAATGGATACCGTGACCTCATTGGGTGGTACGCCGATTCTGATGGACGAATGGGGCATTGATGCTATTTATTCCGGTAGTCAGAAGTGTCTTTCCTGTACGCCTGGATTGTCACCGATCAGTTTCAGCGAAAAAGCCGCTAGTGTAGTACGTAATCGTAAAACTAAAGTGCAATCATGGTTTTTGGATCTCAATCTGGTGATGGGCTATTGGGGCGAAGGTGCCAAACGTGCTTATCATCACACGGCACCGATTAATGCACTATATGCCCTGCACGAATCGCTGGTGCTATTAAGAGAAGAAGGTCTGGAAAATGCCTGGAATCGCCATCGTCTGCATCACAATGCTTTAAAAGCAGGTATTGAAGCGATGGGATTAAAATTTGTCGTAGATGAAGCTCACCGTTTACCACAGCTTAATTCAGTTGCTATTCCGCAAGGTGTTGATGATGCCGCGGTTCGCAGTCGTCTGTTAAAAGATTACAGTTTGGAAATTGGTGCGGGTTTAGGCGTGATGGTCGGTAAAATCTGGCGTATTGGTTTAATGGGCTATGCAGCAAACCAGAAAAATGTGCTGTTATGCCTGGGTGCTCTGGATGTGGTGTTGACGGATATGGACGCGAACATTAATTCAGGCGTTGCAGTATCCGCGGCTAACAAGATTTATCACAACTAAGTTTATTAATTTGTATTAACCACAGAGACACAGAGGACACAGAGGACAAAGAGATTTTTTTAATTGATATATCCGCAGATTAAACAGATTATGCAGATTAAATTTTTTATGAATAGCTTCAAAGAAGCTAAAGTATAAAACAATGTAGGTTGGGCTAGCGCAGCGTAACCCGACACACCCGAGTTAATACACTTGATAAAACATCTGCGAAAATCTGCGTAATCTGCGGATTATTTTGAGAATTTAGAAAGCCCTAAAAATTACTCGGGTTTGTTTACAGTTACATCGTTTAAAAAATCTCTGTGTCCTCTGTGTCCTCTGTGTCTCTGTGGTTCAAATATTATTGAAGGCAAAAAATGAATTCATCCCCAATCATTATGATTACTGGCGCCACTGCAGGATTTGGTGAGGCGTGTGCCAGGCTGTTTGCCAAAGCCGGGTGGCGACTGATTATTACCGGACGGCGTATGCAACGTCTGAAAAGCTTGCAAGCGGAGTTAGGTGGAGAATCACAAGTCTGCATCAGTTGTTTTGATATCAGTGACCGGCAGGCGACCGAACAGGCGTTTTCCGAGTTACCAGCCGAATTTCAGCAGATAGATGTATTGGTCAATAATGCTGGTTTAGCATTGGGACTTGAACCAGCTTATGCCACGGATCCGGAAGACTGGGAACGCATGGTTGATACCAATATCAAAGGGTTAATGCGCTGCAGCAGGCTGGTTTTGCCGGGCATGCAATCAAGAGACAGGGGATATATCATCAATATCGGATCGGTGGCCGGAAACTGGCCTTATCCGGGCGGTAATGTGTATTGCGCCAGTAAGGCTTTTGTCAGACAGTTTTCGCTGGCCCTTCGTGCTGATTTGCTGGGTACACAGATCCGGGTAACCAATATCGAACCGGGAAATGCCGAAACCGAATTTTCCATGGTCCGTTTTAAAGCCGATGAAGAGCGTGCTGAAAAAGTCTATGAAAATACGGTTGCACTAACGGCTCAGGATATTGCCGATACCATCTGGTGGTTGGTTAATACCCCAGCGCATCTGAATGTCACCACAATGGAAATTATGCCCACGCAACAAGCCACAGGACCTTTAGCGATTTATCGTGGCTAGGCTTGTTTATCTGTCATCGATGAAGGTTAAAAAAGCCCCAGTATCAGCCCAGTAACCCGTTATTAGGATTCGTTATTGGACGTTGGGCTTTTAAGGTTTTCAGTCCTTTAACGCTGCGGGTGATATTCCAGATTATCCAAATCACCATCACAGCTAAACCGTATAAATTGCCCAGATATAAAAGTCCCCAGGAAACCATCAGCAATATGAGGCTGATATAAAAACCATTTATTTGAAACAGATAATGCGATTGTAGCCAATCTGGAGCTTTGCCTTTTTTTCATAGGCTACAAGAGCCCCCATCACAAGCATGGGGTAGATAAGCGAACCCACCAGATTAAAGATATAGATCAGTTTAATGCTGCTGATGTCATCGCCAGTTTCAATTAAAGCCATGTAGATTTATCCGTAAAAAATACCCCAATCTAGCAGAATACTGACTCTTGCTCCACAAAAAAGGCCCGACAAAGTCGGGCCTTTTCAGTTTGAGCATAACGTTAACTGTTAACCGCCAAAGTCGAAACGAATACCGGTGTATATGGTTCGTCCCAAAATAGGCGATTCATCTTTAAAGAAGCTGGTATGCCGACGACCGTCTTCATTCAGCAAATTACGTCCCTGAATAAAGATTTCAGCACCTTTTAAACTTGCTGGAGACCAATTTGCATCAAACGAAACCAGGTTATAACCGTCCGTATTGCTCTCAGTCACAGCGGTTTTGGTTTGTTTAAACACCCGACGGTAGTCGAGACTGAAATCCCAGTCAGCATAGGAGGTATCAAATCCAATCCCTAAGCGTGTTGGACTCATGCGAGGAATATTTTCACCATTGCTGAGTTTGCCGCGTACATGATCGGCAGACAAGCGCATGCTAAGTGGAATACGACCATCAATCAAGTCAGTTATGGCACCAAATTCAGCACCGTACAACTTGGCATTTTGTTGTTCATTGACTACCAGCGTATCGCCCTCAATTTCAATGGCTTGGCCAGTCCCATCATTTTGTGCTGCTAAATAAATAAAGTCATCGACGTAGTTATAGAAAGTAGTCAGCTCATAGCGGAATGCCCCTAAATGACGATCAAAACCGACTTCAAAATTGGTATAGGTTTCCTTACCCAGGTTCGGATCACCAATTTCAACAGTCCCTGCTGCTGCATGGCTACCAAAGGCATATAATTGCTCTGCCGACGGAGCCCGTTGCGAACGGGTAACGGACATTCTGAAATGATGGGCCGGATCTACCTCAACCAGAGTTCCTGCCGATAAACTGAATGGAGTGAAGCTATTACTGCCCAATACGGCTGATTGTTGGAGTTCTTCACCACTTGGCAAATCAATATCTCTGGCCTCGTCAAGATCGTCTGTACTGGAGCGCACATGATCGACCCGTGCAGCGACTTCAAAGCGACCAAAATGCGTGGGTAATTCTTCCAGGACAAATAAACCGACGGTGCGTGTGTCATTACCACGGATATAAAAGCCACCACCGTGTTCATCACTGTCCCCGTGGCCGTGACCTTCGCCCTCAGCCTCAAAGTCCCGATCATTAAATTGCAGACCGACAACACCCTCCCAATCACCAATCGGGTTATGCACCAGTTCCAGACGCATTTCAGTTTCGTTATTGTTGAAACGCGTTTCAACTTCACTTTCAACAAATGCACCATTATCAAATTCAGAACCAATTTCTTGTTGACGGTAGCTGGTGTAGGCCATTTTCAGCCTGGCTGTGCTGAAACCCGGTAACGGATCATTAATTTCACTGCGAAAATCAAAACGATCGTTTTTCGCGCGAATCCGTTCCTGCTCTTCTTCACCTTGTCCTAAAAAGACTTCCGGAATGCCGTATTGAGTTTCCCAAGTGCTGTAACCCAAACCGGCAAAGCCCCAGTCACCTTTATACAAACCGGTAATAGAGAACACATCATTTTCTACTTCACTGTTTTGTAATTTATCTTTACGGCCGACCTGCTGGTCTTTTTGCTGATAACCATCAATATCAAAATCACTGGTACGACGAACCCCATAGTCCGTCCGCAATACAAAGCTGTTTCCAAGTGGTAGTTCAAGTCCCAAACGTCCCTGGCGATCATGTCCATTGATGCCGTATGACATCTGCCCATCTACTCTTGGAGCATCCCCAAATTCAGGATTAAATCGATTACTGCGAACATTGATAACACCTCCAGCAGCACCGCTTCCATAAAGTAATGTCGCCGGACCTCGGAAAACTTCAATTTGATCGGCACGACCAGCATCCATGCCGATAGCATGATCTGCACCTTCACCGGAAATATCGGAAGTACTCAAGCCATCTTCCAGCACTTTCACACGGGATCCCTGTAAACCTCGAACCACAGGACGTCCTACGCCCTGACCAAAGTCTGCATTATGCACACCAGGTAATCCATCCAATGTTTCGCCTATTGTACTGGCGCGTTTTTGATTAAGTTCATCACCCGCAATAACCGTGACCGGCTGGATCAATTCATCAGAGGTACGATTGCCTAATGGATCAGAAGTGACCACCAGGCGTGGGATATCAACAGTATCTTCAGCAGCTAACACTGCAGAAGCCATAGGGTAGAGTGCCGCAGCAAGCAGCACTACAATAGGTTTTTTATTCATCACGAATAATCCTCATAGCAGAAATCAGTAGCCATTTTTTGAATAGAAAAATGGCATTCAGTCATATTTGAACGCTATGAGAAAATGGGTGGAGCGCGAATCGCGAATGAAAGATAAAAATTTTCAAAACGAGCAGGGAGGGTAACAGAAGACTGAAACTGAAAATATTGTTGCCAGACAGCAATCGTCAGCTGATGGTGGTTATCGGTAGATGGGGTATGACTGACAACATTTAACTGATCACATAATGCTATGTGATCATGAAACGCATGTTCGGCATCATGCCAAACGGCTATGGATTGCATCAGCAATAATGCTGCTGCAAAGAGCCATAACAGATGTTTGGTATGCCGAATTTGCATAGGGATTAGTTCACCAGTAATTCAGTGAGTAGCTGCTGATAAATAGCCGACAATGTATCAAGATCGGCAACTGAAACATGTTCATCAATTTGGTGAATGGTCGCGTTTAACGGACCAAGTTCAATTACCTGTGCTCCAGTTGGCGCGATAAAACGACCATCGGATGTGCCACCAGAAGTGGATAGAGTTGTTTCATAACCGGTTACAGTTTTAACCGCCATCTGTACGGCTTCAAGTAATTTACCGCCTGCTGTACGGAAGGGTTTACCCGATAACACCCAATCCATTTGATATGCCACACCGTGTTTATCGAGAATCGCTTCGACCTGTTCCTGCAGTTCATCGTGAGTCACTTCTGTGGAATAACGGAAGTTAAAAATCATTTCTACTGTGCCGGGAATAATATTGGTCGCACCAGTGCCGCTGTTCAGATTGGATACCTGAAAGCTGGTGGGCGGGAAATCAGCATTACCCTGATCCCATTGCACCGCACATAGTTCAGCCAATGCCGGGGCAAGATTATGTACAGGATTATCTGCCAGGTGAGGATAAGCAATATGGCCCTGCTTGCCTTGTACAGTCAGATAGCCATTTAACGAACCACGGCGACCATTTTTAACCACATCTGCCACTTTGTCAGTGCTGGTTGGTTCGCCGACCACACACCAGTCGATATGATCCTGACGTGCCTGCAATGTTTCAATAACTTTAACGGTACCATCAGTGGCTGGGCCCTCTTCATCGCTGGTCAGTAAAAAAGCAATGCTGCCAGCATGCTGAGGGTGTTCAGCAACAAAACGTTCACAAGCCGTCACCATAGCAGCAATACTGCCTTTCATATCGGCTGTACCGCGGCCATACAAAATGCCGTCTTCAATTTTGGCGGCAAACGGTTCGTGGCTCCATTTATCTACCGGTCCGGTTGGCACAACATCGGTATGTCCGGCAAATACAAATAACGGGCCATTATGTCCCCGCCGGCACCACAGATTATCCACTTCCCCAAAGCGCAGGTATTCAGGATTAAAGCCACTATTCGCCAGCCGTTCTGCCAGCATGATCTGACAACCTTTATCGACAGGGGTGACACTGTCACGTTGAATCAAATCAATGGTGAGCTGGATCGTTTCGGAAAGATTACTTTGCATAGCGCGCCTGAAAATCAGATTCGTTGAAACCTATTGATATGCCGGATGCATCTTCTATAACCGGGCGTTTAATAAGTGTGGGATGCGAGAGCATTAACTCTATAGCAGCTTGTTGATCAAGCTGATCTTTACGCGGGTCTTCAAGCTTGCGCCAGGTTGTGCCCCTTTTGTTGATAAGCTGTTCCCAGCTGACGTAATTCAACCACTGTTGGATGATGGATAGATCCAGACCATCTGTCCGAAAATCATGGAATTGGTATGTAATCTGGTGCTCATCCAGCCAACGTTTGGCTTTTTTGACCGTGTCACAATTTTTAATACCAAACAATTTCATCGTTGCCGTTTCACCTGAAAAAGCCCACAGGGTAGGCGAATTGATGGTAAATGATACAG
Organism: Methylophaga sp. F7; assembly: GCF_056863975.1. NCBI lineage: Bacteria > Pseudomonadati > Pseudomonadota > Gammaproteobacteria > Thiotrichales > Piscirickettsiaceae > Methylophaga > Methylophaga sp. F7. The sequence continues at coordinate 831,172 of NZ_CM166511.1, forward strand.
TATATCAATTGATTTTGCATCATTGGTTTCACTGCCGTTGAGCAGTGGAAAAGGCGGTAACCGCTAAAAAGCCGTTACCGCCAATTACAAACTATTTAGATATCACGCAGTAATTCGTTAATACCGACTTTACCGCGGGTTTTTTCATCAACCTGTTTCACAATAACGGCGCAGTACAGGCTGTATGTGCCATCTTTAGAAGGCAGGTTTCCCGAAACAACTACAGAACCAGCCGGAATACGACCATAGCTGATTTCACCGGTCATGCGGTTGAAAATCTTGGTGCTTTGGCCAATGTAAACACCCATTGAAATCACTGAACCTTCTTCAACGATAACGCCTTCAACCACTTCAGAACGGGCACCGATAAAGCAGTTATCTTCGATGATAGTCGGGCCGGCTTGTAAAGGTTCAAGTACACCACCGATACCTACCCCACCGGATAAATGGACGTTTTTACCGATTTGTGCACAGCTACCAACAGTAGCCCAGGTATCAACCATGGTGCCGGAATCAACGTAGGCACCGATATTAACGTAAGAAGGCATCAAAACAACGCCTGGTGCGATATATGAACCACGACGCGCTGCTGCAGGAGGTACAACACGCACACCGGCAGTATTAAAATCAGCTTCGGTAAAGTTAGCGAATTTTGGTTCAACCTTGTCAAAATACTGTGTTTCACCACCAGACATCGGGCGGTTATCATTCAAGCGGAACGACAATAAAACGGCTTTTTTCAGCCATTGATTGACGACCCATTCACCATTTTGTTTTTCTGCGACCCGTGCTTTACCACTGTCGAGCATTCCCAGAACTTCATTGACGGCATTACGTACTTGCACATCAGCATTGGCTGGGGTGATTTCTGCACGGCGTTCAAATGCCGTTTCGATAATCTGCTGGATATCACTCATCGGTTTCTCCAAATTATTAAGATAAGGTTTCAATATAGTCACGGATCCGCATGGCCGCTTCGACGCACTCATCTTGAGGTGCAACCAATGCCATGCGGATCCGGTTAACGCCAGGATTACCCTGTTTGGTATCTCTGGCTAAAAAACGTCCCGGCAATACGGTGACGTTATATTGATCAAATAAGCCGCGAGCAAAATCGGTATCGGCAATCGGCGTTTCTGCCCATAAATAAAAACTTGCCTCGGGCTGTGTGACATTCATCACCGGTGACAGAATGTCGAGTACGGCTGCGAATTTTTCTCTATACAGGTGCCGGTTGTGTGCTACATGCGCTTCATCTGTCCAGGCAGCAATAGAGGCAGACTGGGTTGATGGTGGCATCGCGCAGCCATGATAGGTACGGTAACGCAGAAAGGATTTCATAACACTGGCATCGCCTGCCACAAAGCCACTTCTTAATCCTGGTGCGTTAGAGCGCTTGGATAAGCTGTGAAAGACCACACAACGGCTTAAATCGGTATAGCCAGCTGCCACAGCTGCTTGTAATAAACCTACTGGTGGTAAGGCTTCATCAAAATAGATTTCGGAATAACATTCGTCAGCCGCGATAATAAAATCATATTCATGGGCCAGTTGAATCAGTTTGGTCAGCGTTTCAGCATCAACAATCGCACCGGTCGGGTTGCCCGGACTGCATAAATATAACAACTGACAGCGTGACCAGACACTCGCGGGAACAGCATCAAAATCGGGTACAAAGCCGGTTTCTTCGGTGCAATTAAGCAGATAGGGTTCTGCTCCGGCCAGAAATGCCGCACCCTCATAGATCTGATAAAACGGGTTGGGCATGACAATAAGTGGATCTTTACGACGATCAATAATCGCCTGAGCAAAGGCAAATAACGCTTCCCGGGTACCATTAACCGGCAGAACCTGCGATAACGGGTCGATATGTCCTGCTAACTGAAATCGTTGATCCAGCCAATTCGCAATGGTATGGCGTAATTCGATACTACCCGCCGTTGTTGGATAGACTGATAAGCCATGCAAATGACTGATGACCGCTTCGGTAATAAAACCGGGAGTGGGATGCTTTGGCTCACCAATGGATAACGAAATATGCGGCAGATCACTCGGCGGCTGGCAACCTTGCTGCAGTTCGGCTAGTTTTTCAAAAGGATAAGGGTGTAAAAGGGCCAGATCTGGAGTCATTAATACATATCGCCGGATAACAAAAATCCGGCCATTATAACGCTTCAACTGACTGTCGTGTTATAAGCATCATTATGAACTCTGTAAATCCTATCGAATCCAAGCTGGCAATCCTTAGTCTGTTATTTGCTGCCACTATGTGGGGCATCATCTGGTATCCCATGCGCCTGTTCGAACAGGCTGGCATGTCGGTGGTCTGGGTAACGTTGATCATGTATTTCACGGCAGGCATCGCCAGTCTGCCGATTTTTATCAAAAACCGTTATCGCTGGAAACATATTCCTGCCGATTTACTTTGGCTGGCCCTGGCGGCTGGTATGACCAATCTCGCTTTTTTAGTCGCGTTGAATGAAGGTCAGGTAATGCGGGTGATGCTGTTGTTTTATTTATCGCCTTTATGGTCAGTGATATTAGGTCGCTGGTGGCTAGGTGAAAAGTTGTCTCTGGCAGCCATTATTATGTTTGTGCTGGCCATGGGGGGCACGATCTTAATGTTATGGCGACCCGAAGTGGGATTTCCATGGCCTCATGGCCTGGCTGATTGGCTGGCCTTGTTTGCCAGTCTGTGTTTTGCGGTAAATAATGTGTTAAGCCGTAAGCTGGCTGCAGTGCCAATGGCTTTAAAAACCACTATTATTTTGTGGGGAGTGGTCGCTGTATCAATAGTCGTTTTGCTATTACAGCAGGCTTCCTTACCCTCAGTGGGTCTATCTGTATGGCTAAGTGCTGTTTTGGTGGGGGGCGGAATTATCATCGCCATGACAATGACAGTTCTATATGGTCTGGCCAGAATGCCGGTCTATCTGGCAGCAGTTATCATGTTGTTTGAATTGATTGTTGCCGCGATTTCCTCAGCTTTACTCACTACAGAAATGATGACCGTTCAGGAATGGCTGGGTGGGGCATTTATTTTTGTTGCTGCATTTGGAATTGCTCAGGTTGAAAAAGCCAATCGCTAATCCTTTGGCCAATTTATCGTGATTAAGCACTGTTGTTTCACCCGTCAATTTGGGACTGTTTTCCGCACTATTGTGTTGGAAATGAATTATGTAGAATGGTTACATCACGCCGATAGGTCTGGTTGAAAGAAACGACTCTGCTTAGTGGAGACTCTAAAAGAGCAACAGCCCTTGGTTTTTATTTTAATTTGCAGGAATTGTTTATGATTAAGTCTATAGCTCATGCCAGTTTTCTGGTGGCTGATTTAGCTACGTCGCTGAAGTTTTACCGTGATGTCTTGCAAATCCCTCTCAATCCGAATCGCCCTAAATTTGCCTATGATGGCGCATGGTTGGATTTGGATAACAAACAACAATTACATTTGATGGTATTACCCAATCCTGATTCGAAAGATGGTCGTCCGGAACATGGAGGGCGGGATCGTCATGTAGCACTGCTGGTCGAAGATCTTGAAGTACTTGCCGAACGTCTTGAACAGGCAGGTGTTGAATTTTCACGAAGCAAGTCCGGTCGGGCTGCTTTTTTTGCCGTGACCCAGATGGCAATGCACTGGAATTTGCAGAAGATTTTACTCCGCCACTCAAGTAACTCAGGCATTTAAAAGAGACAATCAACGGCTTAGCGACTTACTCACATTTTCTGTGGATAAGTCTGTGGTTAACATTGGTGAAAATCGCTAAGTCGTTAATATGTAACAGTGCTATTCAAAATGGTTAAAATTTAACCATTTTAAAAATATTAGTAAAATCATATAGTTATGCAACAATTTTGTATATTCAACAACTTAGCCAAACTTGTTGTAACAGCACTGTAACAATTTAGGAAAAAGTGAATAACTTAATGTATTTCGAAGTATTAAAAATCAAATACTGTGCCAGGAAAAAAATATTTTGTTTTTCCTAGCAGGCAAATTTAAATCGTAAAGCTACTTGGTTCTGTTCATTGTTCATTATTTGAAATATTCATTTTTAAGATGTAAAAGTCTACTAGTCAATTAGTTAAAAGTGATGATCAATGGCTTAGCGACTTACTCACAATTTCTGTGGATAAGTCTGTGGTTAACATTGTTGAAAATCGCTAAGTCATTATTATTTAACAGCGCTACACAAAATGGTTAAAATTTAACCATGTTTTAAAGTCATTAAGAATCAATGAGTTATAATTGTTTTGTGTGCATTCAACGACTTAGCGAAGTATGTTGTAAGAGCACTGTAACAATCCAGTGAAAGGTGCATAACTTTATGCTGTAGATATTAAAACTTAGACCCGCGCTAAAGCAGGGAAGGTTTTTTCGTCATAGCTTGAATCTTCATCACCCGTTGGTTCGAGGCGAAATTGCTCAAGTCCCTTAAAATCAAATAGTTGCTGATCTGCCAATTGGGATGGAGCCAAATTCTGGATGCTACGGAAAATATTCTCAATACGACCGGGATGCTGTTTCTCCCAGGTTTGCAGCATTTCCTTAATCACCTGGCGTTGCAGATTTTCTTGAGAGCCACATAAATTACACGGAATGATAGGAAAGGCTTTAGCTTCAGCATAGCGTGTGATATCCGACTCTTTGGCATAACAGAGCGGCCGGATAACAATATTGGTTTTATCATCACTCAGCAGCTTGGGCGGCATGGCTTTGGTCTTACCGCCATAAAACATATTTAAAAACAGCGTTTCAATAATATCGTCACGATGATGACCTAAAGCAATTTTGGTGATGCCATGCTGACGCGCATAACCGTATAAAGAGCCGCGACGCAGTCTCGAACAAATACCACAGGTGGTTTTGCCTTCAGGAACCACTTCCTTAACAATGCTGTAAGTATCTTTTTCGATAATATGAAATGGTACCCCGATTTTACTGAGATACTCAGGTAATACATTCTCCGGAAAACCGGGTTGTTTTTGATCCAGATTCACCGCAATCAACTCAAAATCAATTGGTGCGTGATCGCGTAAATTCAGCAAAATATCCAGCATGGTGTAGCTGTCTTTGCCGCCTGACAGGCATACCATGACTTTATCACCATCCTGAATCATGTCGTAATCAGCAATTGCCTGGCCGACCTGGCGGCGTAGCCGTTTATGTAATTTGTTGAATTCGTGTTGTTGTTTCAATTGATTTTCAGACATCAGATCAGACCTGCGAAGGGTTGCACGGTGACAGATTGACCGGCAGCCACACCGTCACAATCTTCATCCAGTAATATAAAACAGTTGGCATGACTCATGGAATGCAGAATTCCGGAGCCTTGCTCGCCGGTCATCGTAACTTCCAATTGATTGGCAGAATTACTGCGTAATAATCCACGTTGAAATTCGAAACGACCGGGACGCTTACGAATATTCTCAGCTGCAATCGCCTGCAATACCATTGGCGCGTGATAAATGGCACCCGCCAACTTCTGTAAAGCAGGTTGAACAAACTGATAGAAAGTTACCATCACCGAAACCGGATTACCGGGCAGACCGAAAAAATGAGCATCTGCAATTTTGCCATAAGCAAGCGGCCTTCCGGGTTTCATTGCGATTTTCCAGAAATGCACTTCGCCGAGTTCATCCAGTAATTGCTTAACATAATCGGCTTCACCCACTGACACACCGCCAGAGGTAATCACCACATCGGCTTCCTTGGCGGCCTGCAACAAAGCTTCACGTAATGTGTCGGGATTATCGGTAACTACTCCCATATCAATGATTTCAGCATCCAGACGTGTCAGCATGGCATGCAACGTATAACGGTTACTGTCATAAATATCGCCGGGATTCAATGTTTCGCCAAGCGAACGTAGTTCATCACCAGTAGAAAAAAATGCCACCCGAATTCGACGACGAACCTTTAATTCTGCAAATCCCAAAGATGCCAGTAAGCCTAAATCAGCTGCGGTAATTCGACGTCCTGCAGTAAGCACTACCGCGCCGGTCTGAATATCCTCTCCGGCGAGTCGTACATTTTCGCCGCTATGATGTTCCCCGTGCAGCGTTATCAGATCATTATCAACTTCTGCTTGTTCCTGCATGATGACCGTGTCACAACCCTCGGGCATCATTGCACCAGTCATGATTCTTACACATTCACCGGTATGTACGGTTTTGTCGAAAGGTTTGCCAGCAAAGGCACTGCCCACCCGCTTTAATGAGATGGATTCATGCTTCAAATCTTCGCCACGTACCGCATAACCATCCATTGCCGAATTAGCATGCGGAGGGACGGATAGCGGTGAAATCACATCTTCATGTAATACCTGTCCCAGCGCCTCGCGCAATGCGACTTTCCGCCAGCAGCTGATTGCTGTGATCTGCTGCAGAATTTTCTGTCTGGCGTCTTCCACCCTCAGAGTGCTAACGGGTTCAGGAGTGGCGCAGCTTGGTTGGGGCGTAAAGTCAGTCATGGTGGTATTGCCGAATATAGTTGTTTATAAAGTTCAGGGTGGCGTCCAAATCGTTTAAATTCAATACAGGTATTTGAGGTTCAATTAGCAGTTCGGAGTCAGTGGCAATGGCAATAATATTGGCATCCTCCGGAAACAACAGAGGTTTACCAATGCTGGCGCGATGTAATTCCAGCTTTGGTATTGCTTCCTGTTTAAAGCCTTCAACCAGAATCAAATCCAAGTTCTCTAAATCCAGACGCGCCAGACAGTCGGATAAAAGTGGTTCTTTTTGTCCATTTTCATTGGTTTGCATCAGTGCCAGTAGTTTTCTGGAGGCCACTAGTACCTGACTGGCACCTGCTTCACGAATTCGGTAACTGTCTTTACCGGGCTGATCGATATCAAATAGATGATGCGCATGTTTTATAACCGCTAAGCGTATTCCGGCAGAGCGAAGTTTAGGAATCAACTGGGTGAGTAAGGTGGTTTTGCCTGTGCCACTAAAGGCGGCAATTCCCAGCAATGGTACTGAACAGGACAAGGCAGGTGATTTCAGGTCTTCCGGATGATTAAAATTGGTGAAACTCTCTGGTTGGTCAGAAAAATCTACTTCAATCATTCCCTGCTGCTTAAACCAGCGATCAATCTTTCTTTCCCCGGCAGCGAGATACTTCTGTAAATCCTCTTCCAGTTCACAGTGTAATAATGAAAATACTGGTTGAATACGTTGACCATCAGTGGCGACAGCGATTTTTTTCCCTGAGCGCAGCAAACTTTCCAGCATGCGTTGCCGTAACTTCGGACTGGGAGAGGGGCTGTCACAGGGAGCAGTCAGAATATAATCGGTGGTTGCCATTTGCATTCCGGCCAGCATGCCAGCCAATGGTCCTTGAAAGCCGGAAAGCGAATCGCTAATGACAGGATAGCCAAATTGTTGATAACGCTCTATATTACGATTAGCGTTGATTAGCAACTGCTCAACCTGAGGTGCAAGATGATGAATGACATGCGCAATCAGCGGCTGATTTAGGTAAGGTATCAGGCCCTTGTCATTACCGCCCATACGGCGTGCTTCGCCACCGGCGAGAATGATGCCGGTCACGGTAGGGTAAGTTGATTCAGTCATGCTGTTTGCAGTTAATGGCTTTTTGTTGAGTGGGTACAATGCATAAATTAACGATATCAATGTTCATTATACTGTGTATTCCACAGAACGTATGGTCACAGGATTTGCAGATTCTGGTTATGGGGCTATATCGCGACCATGCAGTGTTGGAAATTAATCGGCAGCAACATTTTTTATCTGTTGGACAGCGAACTCCGGAAGGAGTGACCTTAATCAGCGCAAACAGCAATCAGGCAATATTGGATATTGCAGGCAGACAGGGTGTGTTTGAACTGAATAACCGGGTGGGTGCTATGTATTCGGCCCCTGTTGCAATGCCTGTAGTGAGTATATGGCCGACCAATGGTATGTATTTGACCAGTGGTTCAGTCAATGGATATACAGTAGATTTTATGGTGGATACTGGAGCATCAGTCATTGCTTTAAATGGTGAGACTGCAAAGCGTTTAGGTGTAGATTATCTTAGCGCGAACCAGATTGGTGTTAGAACTGCTTCCGGTGTTGAACTTGCTTACAGTATCGAATTGGAGTCAGTACAACTAGGTGATATTTCACTGGAAAATGTTGCGGCTGTAGTAATCGATGGGCCAGAACCACAACGGGCTTTGCTGGGAATGAGTTTTCTGAATGCGTTTGATATGGAACGCAAAGGCGAACGGTTGGATTTACGCCAAAAATTCTAGGGCTTGTTTATCTTGGAAAGAGCACAAGCTCAAATAAAAAAGCCAGTTGTGAAGTGACAACTGGCTTAATTAGTAAGGTTCATCTTCAATAAATCAATCAAAACCCTGGGTGATCAACGCATAAGCTGAATGATTATGAATCGATTCAAAGTTTTCGGATTCAACTGTATAGGCTTTGATACGGGTATCGGCATTTAAACGCGCTGCAACGTCTCGTACCATATCTTCCACAAATTTCGGATTGTCGTAAGCATGCTCGGTGACATATTTTTCGTCAGGACGCTTCAACAAACCGTAGATTTGGCAGGATGCTTCGTCTTCTACCAGATCAATCAAATCTTCAATCCAGATGAAGCTATCTGTTTTCACGGTTAATGTGACGTGTGAACGCTGATTATGTGCACCGTAATCCGAAATGTTTTTCGAACATGGGCACAAGCTGGTAACCGGCACAATGACTTTGACGGTCATGCTGGTTTTCTTGGCAACAATTTCACCAATAAAACTCACTTGATAATCCATCAGACTGCGGACTTTTGAAATCGGTGCTTCTTTATTTACAAAATAGGGGAAGCTCATTTCAATGTATCCGGATTCAGCATCCAGACGCTCAGTCATTTCGCCCAACATGGTATGAAATGATTTAACGGTAATTTCACGTTCATGTTGATTAAGGATCTCAACAAAACGTGACATATGTGTACCTTTAAACTGATGTGGCAGATTCACATACATATTGAAATTGGCAACAGTGTGTTGTTCACCGGTAGTGCGATCACTGACCACAACAGGATGGCGAATATCTTTGATGCCAACTTTATCAATCGCAATGTGACGTTTATCTTTGATGTTCTGAACGTCTTCGATTTCTGCTGCAGCTTTTGGCTTGTTTTGATCGGTCATGATTCGGGTTAATCCTCACTATATTTGACACAGGCACGGTCTGTTTCCCATACCGTGACACCAGAGACTCTGGCTGTGTCGTTGTTTAGCGTATCGCTAAGGCGCTGGTAAAAAAACTGGGCGATATTTTCTGCCGTAGGATTAATCTCATCGAACGGGGGAATATCATTCAGATAACGGTGATCCAGTGTTTTTGCTAACTCACGAGTCGCCGTTTTAATAGTTTTAAAATCCATGCCCATACCATGCTGGTTAAGTGCATTGGCAGTGACTTCGACTTCAAGTTTCCAATTATGGCCATGCATGCGACGGCAATCCCCAGGATAGTCCCTAAGGGTATGTGCAGAGGCAAAATCAGCCAGAATTTTTAAGGTATAGGTGGCGCTCATAATGTTGACTATTATACTCGGGAATTAGCCTATCGAACAGGCTATTATTACGCAAAATAACGATTGATGGTATCGATAATGCCACTTGCATCCAGCCCACAGGCACTCAGCATCTGGCCATGATCACCATGCTCAATGAAGTGGTCGGGCAAGCCCATCATCCGCAAATGTGTCTCTGTACCCTGCTGTTGGAAATATTCATTTACCGCGCTACCGGCTCCGCCCATCAGTGCATTTTCTTCAATAGTAATAATCAATTCATGACTGGCTGCAATTTCATCCAGTAGCGCGGTATCCAATGGTTTAACAAAACGCATATTCACCACTGTGGCATTAATTTGCTCTGCAGCGTCAAGTGCTGCATGCAGTAAGGTACCAAAAGCCAGAATAGCGGTCTTTTTGCCTGTCCGACAGGTTTGTGCTTTACAGATGGGCAAGCTATCCAGTTGTGGTTCAATTGCTGTACCGTTGCCACAACCGCGAGGATAACGCACTGCAGCAGGGCCATCATGATGATATCCGGTAGTCAACATTTGCCGACATTCGTTTTCATCACTGGGTGTCATTATCAGCATATTCGGAATACAACGCAGATAACTTAAATCAAAACTACCGGCGTGTGTTGGCCCATCAGCGCCTACCAAACCCGCTCTATCAATAGCAAATAACACCGGCAGGTTTTGCAGAGCCACATCATGAATCAATTGATCATAAGCGCGTTGTAGAAATGTTGAATAAATGGCAACTACCGGTTTTTTGCCTTCACAAGCAATACCTGCCGCTAACGTTACTGCATGTTGCTCTGCAATGCCGACATCAAAATATCTTTCTGGAAACCGTTCAGCAAAAGCATTCAGACCGGATCCTTCACACATAGCGGGTGTAATCGCAATCAGATCTTCAGAAACTGCTCCCATATCACACAGCCATTGACTGAATACTTGGGTAAAGGTTGGACCGGATTTTTTATTACTATTGGCAGGACTCACACCATGATATTTACAGGGTTGCTGCTCAGCAGGTTCGAAGCCTTTACCTTTTTTGGTCACAATATGCAGGAACTGAGCACCTTTGCTGTTGCGCAGATTACTTAACGTGGTAATTAAGGTGTCAAGATCATGCCCGTCAATCGGGCCAATATAATTGAACCCCATCTCTTCAAATAACGTACCTGGCACCATCATACCTTTAACGTGTTCTTCGGTACGTCTTGCGAACTCCCACGCAGGCGGAATTTTTTCCAGCATTTTCTTGCTGCTTTCGCGGGCAGAGCGATAAAAACGACCAGAAAGTAGCCGAGCTAAATAATTGGCCATGCCACCGACATTTTTGGATATCGACATTTCATTGTCATTCAGTACGACCAGCATGTCAGCATTCAGATCACCGGCATGAGCTAACGCTTCGTATGCCTGACCTGCGGTCAGTGCACCATCACCGATAATGGCCACAGAACGACTTGGTGAGCCGCTGGCCCGAGCGGCTATCGCCATGCCTAAAGCGGCGCTGATTGATGTACTGGAATGACCGACGCCAAAGCTGTCATAGTCACTTTCGCTGCGCTTGGGAAAACCGGAAAGTCCTCCGGGTTGACGCATGGTATGCAGTTGGTCTCGACGCCCTGTCAGGATTTTATGGGCATAACTCTGGTGTCCAACATCCCAGACCAAATGGTCTTCAGGGGTGTTAAACACATAGTGCAGAGCCAATGTCAGCTCGACAACCCCCAAATTTGACGAAATATGTCCACCTGTTTGTTGAATCTGATCAATTATTAATTCGCGGATCTCAATCGCTAATTGATCCAATTGTTTACGTTCTAATTGACGTAATTGGGCGGGGGAGTCGATTTGTGCAAGTAAACTTGTCATGTTAAATCAGTGTGATTAAAAGGTTCGTTGCACGACAAACGTTGCCAGTGCCCGCAGAGCTAAACATTCATTTCCCAGATTATCCAATGCTGTCAATGCCTCTTTCACCAGCATCTGCGCCTTTTGCTGGGCGGCTTCAAGTCCCATTAAAGCGGGGTAGGTAGGTTTGTTTCGAGCAATATCCGCACCTTGTTGTTTTCCCAAGGTAGCAGTATCTGCGATCACATCCAACACATCATCCTGCACCTGGAACGCCAGGCCAATAGCTGCGGCATAATCATTAAGATATTTTAAATCCATCGAACTGTAATTTTTACCACAGTAAGCTCCCAGCAAAACACTGGCTTGGATCAATGCGCCGGTTTTCAATAAATGCATGGCTTCCAGATCTGTTTGGTTAAGTTGTTTACCCACCGAAGCCAGATCGATGGCTTGGCCACCGGCCATTCCCATGACACCGGAAGCATGCGCCAGGCATTTAACCATAGCGATTTGCTGATTTGCCGGCAAAGCGTTTTCTGTCAGACATTCAAACGCCAGACTTTGCAATGCATCGCCTACTAATAAAGCAGTTGCTTCATCATAGGCTTTATGACAAGTGGGTTTACCGCGGCGCAAATCATCATCATCCATCATTGGCATATCATCATGAACTAGTGAATAAGCATGAATCATCTCAACTGCGCAGGCCGCTGAATCCAAGGTATCAGGATCGGCATTAAATGCCTCACCTGTTGCATAAACCAACATGGCCCGGAGACGTTTCCCACCGTTTAACGTTGCATAGTGCATGGCTTCAGATAACCGTGCAGCAGCGATGACGTTTTGATTGGGTAATCGTTGTTGCAAAGCCAGGCTGATGCGTTGCTGGTGCGAGGACATCCAGTCAGAAAGCAAAAACGTTTTTGTCACGATGCCTCGGAGTCTGGATCAAAATCCACTAAAGCAGACTGGCCGGATTGCTGTAATAACATTTGTACTTTTTGTTCCGCAGCTTGTAATGCTTCCTGACAATCACGGGTAAGTAATACACCACGTTCATAAAGTTTTAATGATTCTTCAAGGCTGATATCGCCTTTTTCCAAGCGTTCTACCAGCGATTCAAGTTCACTGACTGCCGCTTCATATTCAAGTTTTTTGCGTTTTGCCACCATATTGGCCTCTGTACAAATCTCGCGTTAACGAAACATTATAAGTTAATCGAAGCTTACATGCCCGCTGGAATGTTTGCTAATTTCCCGTTAGTCTGTTGTGTTTTCCTTTTACACTGAACTATCTCATGCCGAAAATCATCCGCGGCTTATACAATTTGCCAGATCCTGCACAAGGATGTGTGGCGACGATTGGTAACTTTGATGGTGTACATCTGGGGCACCAGGCTGTATTGACACAATTGGCAATGAAAGCGGATATGCTTAATTTGCCTGCGGTGGTCATCACCTTTGAACCGCAACCGTTTGAATTTTTTGTTCCTGAAAAGGCGCCAGCCAGATTATCGCGGTTTCGTGAAAAGATTGAGGCGCTTCGAGCCTATTCAATCCAGAAACTCTGTGTGTTGCGGTTTAATCGTCAATTAGCCGAAATGCAGGCCGAAACCTTTATCCAGAAATTATTAGTTGAAGGTCTGAATGTACGCTACCTGGTTGTTGGTGATGATTTTCGTTTTGGTAAAGATCGACAGGGTGACTTTGCATTATTGCAGCGGGTAGGCAAACAGCATGGTTTTCAAGTTGTAAACATGCATACTTTCGCCATTGATGATATGCGGGTCAGCAGTACCCGGATTCGCGAAGCGTTGCAGGATGGTGACTTGGCAGTGGCCGAGAAGTTATTAGGTCGTCCTTACCGGATGAGTGGCAGAGTAGCGCATGGTGATAAACGTGGCCGTAAAATGGGATATCCGACAGCCAATATTCATTTGCATCGAGCAAAAGTACCGTTAAACGGTGTCTATGCCGTACAACTTTATGGCATTGATGAAGAGCCGGTAAATGGTGTGGCCAATATTGGTGTCAGGCCAACTATTTCAGGCAGCGATAAGGCGCTACTTGAAGTACACCTTTTTGATTTCAAACGTGATATCTACGGTGAGCATGTACAGGTTTATTTTCTGAAAAAACTGCGTGAAGAACAGAAATTTGCCAGTCTGGAACAGCTGATTGAACAGATCCATATCGATTCTGCGCAGGCTAAAAGCTTTTTTCAGACTAGGGCTTGTTTATCTTTAAGAGCCGTCGTCTTCGCCACTGGCAAACTTACCGGCGTCATAATCCCGAATCAGTTTTTCTGCCGCTTCAATATCGTCATTATTTACCAATACATGGGCGAAATCACTGGCAGGTAAGTCGCCTACCGCGCCCTGCAGATAATGTCCTGCAACATGTGATTCTATGCCATTCGCATCCAGCAAGCCTGCAACAATATGGGCTTCTAGAATATTAGATCCGCGAAAGATTAACTTCATGGTTATGGCAGATGCACTGCTTCAAATCGGGCCATCACATTACCTTCTACATCAGCCAGCTCAAGATGTTGTCCTTCAATTTGCCAATAACGCACTTTTTCCAACATGAAATGCACCGCCTGTGCGGTTTCCATGCCCTGATTACAGGCCATCATCGTGCTGGCAATACGACTGAATTTCAGCTTGTCTTCACGAAGTTGATAAGTCCCCATTATTCGATTACAGCCATCCGATCCTGATAGACGATTCTCTTCAGTGGCCAAAACTAGCGAAGGTTCACGCTGATCCTGATAAACCTCAATGGGCTCATCATTCAATCGGGTCAGCTTCCAGTAAGTATTCAGCAAACTTTCATTGAAGCCTAATTGACCGCAGGTTTCTCCCGGCCATATATCATCGGCCTTTGTGACAATCAACGTTGGCTGCAATATTCCAGTATCGCTATTTGCTCTTGGCTCAAGGTAACCGGTTGCTTCCACTAATATTGGTTGATTAGGCGCTTCGATATATTCCAGATACAGCGATTCCAGTGCTGCGTTATCCGCTTCCTGGGCTACGAACCAACGCTGACCGGTAAGGCATTCAGTAAAGACTCCGCTATCGGCCATATAATTGTACATACCATTAAACTGCATGTTCGGATAGACCGCATAAAAATCTTTGTCGCGTTGAAGTTCATAATTCAAAGGGCTGTTAATCAAGACATACTCCTGATCCATAAGATGGATGTTGCCATCTTCTTCAATCTGGAAAGCTGTTTGCTGAGGATCGTCCGAAAGCAATCTCAACTGATCCGAATTTTGCTGCCATTGACCCAGTTGATAAAAGATCGAATTTTCGCCCGCACCCTGATAATGCATCTGCAGATAATAGCTTTTATCTGCGAATAAATTGAGACGATAATCAACACCCGGGCAGTCAGCGCAGGGCAAAGTGCCGCTGTAACTGGCTGGAAAATCTTCGATAATCACATGACGTTCATCAGCTTCTTCACTACTGCAAGCACTGAAAAACAAAATCGACAACAGGGCCAGCCACTTTTTAAACATATTAAACTCCAGATGCATTTGATCAGAGTTATCGGTGATATTCACCTGCACGCTCCGGTTGATATTCTATGGCTTCAATTCTGACCTGTAACATTCCACCCTGACCATCCTGCCAGTCAATTTCATCGCCTTCTTTTAATCCCAGCATGGCACTGCCGACCGGCGCTAAAATTGAGATGGTGTTACCTGAGTCATCCATATCTTTTGGATAGACCAATTTCAGCGTAAAAGTTACCCCAGTAGAGATAACTGAAAATTTTACCTGAGAATTCATTGTCACCACATTGGCCGGAATCTGTTCTGGAGCAACCAACTCTGCACGCTCGAGTTCGGTTAACAAAGCTGATTTGATATTTGTCGCAATGCCTGGTGTGGCCCGCAATAAACTGTCGATACGGCTGTAATCGAGTTCAGAAATAATAATGTCAGGTTGTGAATTCACAATAAACTCCATTGAACAAATTTATTCACGCACAAAAGCTACCGGCATGTTTTGACGGCATCAGTTGAGATGAAATTGGGGAAAATAATTGGTTATCTGGGCCTGTTGCTCTTGCATAGCCACCACAACTGTTGAAGTTGAACGATCAACAGTGCTTAACAGGCCAACTTATGATGGCACAAATTTCAAGCTAATATAAGGTGCCAGCAAAAACAAAAAAATGGCTAATTTATAAACCATCATGCCCAGATAATGCAGTTGTGAGAATTGCTCTCGACTTAGTGTGAACCAGCGAGTGTGCAGTTGATAAATTTTATCACTGCCTAAAGCATAAAGCGTAAACCAGAATATTAATGCCAGATAGTTGAGGACAGTCGTCCATCCCAAAATAAAGGTAACATTTTCCAGCGTCATTGCAGGTTCTCCTTATTAGCAGAACTCTAGGGCTTGTTGACCTTTCAGAGCCACAACAGAGGCGGCTATGTAAGATCAACAAGCCCTAGGGTCTATTGATCTTTAATGATCAATAGACCTTAATCTACGCCGAGTTGCACCTGAATAAAAGTTATCGGCTTTTAACGGTTGCCACGCAGTTTGTTGATCAGGCGTTTAATAGCCTTGCGTCCATAGCGACGTTTAAATTTAACTTTAAAATCATAAAGATAAAAAGGTAAACGGCAACGGAAGTTAAACGGCAATTTATACTTGGTATGTTGAAGATAATGCCCAACCAATTTTTCCCGTCCTGACCAGTGCAGTTTGTTGCATATCCGAGTGAGATCCGACAAACGCTCGGATAGTGTCGCATTACGGTTGAAAAAACGCGCCCTGTTGATATCGATAAGCGTAAAGCCCAGTTTGTCACCTGCTTGTTTTTTTATCAGGATATTCCCGCCAGCCAAATCCCGGAAAAACACGCCACGCCCATGCAACTCCAACAGGAATTGACTGAGTTGCTCGTATAAATCGTCTTCTCTGACACCTTGGTATTCGGTTGCACCTTCATTAAATGCTGTCAAAATATCTCTGGCGGAAAAGTCATGATCAACCATGTCGCAAAGATAATAGTTTTCAATCAGTGTTTTATCATCTGCCTGTTCAAAGTAGGCGATAGGCAGAGCCGTGGGAATTCCTCGGCGTAATAATTCGGCTGCGGCATTCCAACTGCGTCTGGACTTACAGGGTTTAAATTTATCAAGCAGCCGTTTATGTGCTGGCATACGCAATGGTTTTTTAGCGACAACGGTCTGATCCAGCAGATTATCGATACGCCAGATAACATTACGGGCTTTGCGTAAAGTGTTTGCTTCGGTTGCTTTGGGAAGATAGGCCGGGTGTAGCTTCAGTTTCAGCTCTTCTGCCTGTGAAGCATTTTCAGCAATCAGTACCCCTTTCCAGCCATCCTGCTCAAATCCGTACAGATTTTTACCAGAGGCATGACGATATAATGATATGCGTTCCCGGGCCTTCGGACTTGCTTTCAACTGAATTTTTGTATCAGCTGACCAGCACAGGAATACGGGAGTTTCGGTTACAAACTCGGGTTTTTCACTGACAATCGTTCCATCACGGGAAATAACCTCAACATCCTCGAGTTGTGCAGGAGCATATAAGGCATGCATTGGCATTGCCTGACCGTTGGCGGTCCATAACACATGGATTAATTTATCGTTGCTGCGAAATGCATGAACTTCAATGGCTTCAGCCGTTGCCAATGGCCCTTCATACAAACTGCCTGGGATCAATCGGATAAAATTCTGCATCGCATAAAATGATGGACGTAGGCGGAAATCCTCGCGTTTTCCCAGTACTGAACGGTAATGCGTAATGCGTTCCAGCTCGGGGTAAAGCTCATAACCGTCATCAATCAGTCCTTCACGATGACAAATGAACGGTCCCCAATAAGCCTGCTGCATCGCACCGGAAGCAGCGAGTAAAGTGAGGTAACGACTTAAATAATCTGCTTGCTTTTCTTCGCCGTTAACCAAGACTCGCCGAATTCTTGGCAAAGTCCAGAAAGCTGCTGGCGATATAAATTCGTTTACTCCAAAATCATTGCTGATCTTTTTCAGAATCCGTGCTTTTTTCACCAGATTCACTTTCAAACGCATGGCGAGTTTAGTGCCAAAAATACGATGGTCAAAGCGTTCCGGTTCGGTCACCCGCTCACTGAACATATTATTGGTGTGGATGTCCGGTAATTGATTATCACGGCGTAAGCGGGTTAATACGGCAATGTTATGCAACGGTTCAAAATCAGAAATATTCGGTCCGGCAATCTTGATATGACGGGATTTTATTTCTTCATAGGCAATACGCCAGGCATTAAAAAAACTTTCGGTGTCATAACCCGCCCAGCGACGACGGTTGCTGGTTGAGCCCACCTCAATTGCTGTGACTCGTGATCCAAAACGGCTGGCAGCTGTTTGCACAAATTCACGCCAGCGCAGTTGTGCGCTGCCGGTTTTCATTTGTTGAGCTTCGGTAAAAGGCTGAACCAGATGCAATAGCACTTTGATATCGGTCGCCAGTAACCGTTCCAGCAACCGTGTTACCGGACCACCTTCATCACCATATGTGTAATCGAGACGGACCTGTTTAATCTGCAGCTCAGCGAGTTGATGCAGAATATAATCATCGACAGCAGGATCCTCGGAGGTGGTTACGCCCACACCGACAAAATCGTCCGGGACGATATGTTGGGCTTTTGGTAAATGTCCATCAGGCAACGCCAGCCGGCCAGCAAATACATAACGTAATGCATGACCCAATGAATTTGCATCCATTAACGGACCGTTTTCAATTTTATTTTGCGATGGGTCTGACGAGCTCATAAAAAATCCGAAAAAGTTATGCCCTGCATTGGGCTTTTTTAAAGCAGAAAAAATCATCATGCTTGGGCTTGTTTCATAGCCACCACTGTTGGAAGCTTATTTCGTACAAGAGGGCGTGAGGTGTTGTTATTCTACATAAGTCATTTCCAACGCAGTAGGGTGGATATGGCTCCAAACCTGCTGGAAACTCTCTCCTCAATCAAGGCGGACTGACTTGAGGAGTTTAATGCGTCAAGCTACTGGAAAATACATTTAACACCACTACGCCGCCTAAAATCATTGAAATGCCAATGATGGCAGGGGTGTCCAGTTTCTGACTAAACACAATCCAACCTATTAAAGCGATTAATACCACCCCAATCCCTGCCCAGATCGCATAGGCGATACCGACAGGAATGACTTTTAACGATAAAGCTAAAAAGTAAAAAGCGACGATGTAACCTACGATAACAGCTACTGATGGCCAGAACCGGGTAAAACCCTCAGAAGCTTTGAGAAAGCTGGTACCGAAAACCTCGGCAAGAATAGCAATACTTAATAATAACCATTTAGACATGTCATGGGACTCAATTGTAGGTGAGGAACAGGCTGATAGCCAACAGGCTACCTAGCAAAGCAACAATTAAACTTACAATGACGCCCCATTGCGTCCGGTAACCTACGGGAAATTCAGACTCTCCAAGGGTTTTTAACACACGCTGAAATTGTCTGGCAGCATACACTGTGGTCACACTGCCAAGTAGAATAAACGCCAAGCCGATGACAAAAGTCATGGTGGTGTTTAAGTGTTCCTGACCATTTGATAATACTTCAATCAATAAACCTGAACGTTCAATCAAAAAACCAAACATGATAAACGTTAAGCCAGTGCGATTCCAAGCCAGTAATGTGCGCTCTGCAGCGAATAAAACCCGCGGATCCTGAAGATAGGACATTGATTAAACCGCCTTTACTTTGCGTTTTCTCAACCAGTTTTTAAGCTTGGCGCTTAATTTGTGAAAGAAACGATGTTTGTTGCCAGCGGCTTCGCTGGTCAGAAAGTTTATCTGGATAGAGCGACGTGTGCCTTCAAAACTAGGATAGCCATGCCAGCAATTATCAGTCACTTTAAATGCGACTAATGCGCCAGGGCCAGGAATGATTTCATCGACATAATCTTCCATATCCTGTGCATTATTCAAAATACGCAAGCGTCCCGTGGCAGCCTCCCAGTTTTCATTCAGATAAATCAAAATGGTTACCAGCTTGGTTTTGGAGTCAGTGTGAATACGCCCATCTTTTTGTCGTGAATAGCCCCGTAAGGTCATCATCATCGGCAGATCCATAACTTCTACATCAAATTTTTCACAAATAACTTGTCTGAATTCTGGACTGTCGATGGAATCAAGGAAGGCTTTGAAATCAGGATTTACTGACACATCTTCAACGTTGAAACTACCCCCATCACCGATGTCAGGGAAATCCCCAATTACACGCTTCAAAACATCCTCACGGATCGAACGCTCTACCTTGAAAAAAGGGAAAGGTACGGTATTGAGTGTCGCAGCTTTTAAGGCCTGCATATCCAGCACTGAATTCATAGAATTTCTCATTAATTCATGTAAATGTAATTACCGCATATGATAGTACAAAATAGCCTTACAATCAGATTCCAAATTGGAATACCTCAGTTATTTTATTAACCGTTAGTAATGGCGATATTGAATCAAGATAATTGCAACGCAATTGAATCGATGAATAAATTAATGATTCTGTTTTGCAGCAAACCAGCAGAAGTTGATATGGTCATTAAATAAATGCTAATCAGGAGATATCCATGTCAAAGTGGCACGAAGGTCGGGTTGTAGAAAATAAACAATGGACCTCCACTCTACATTCTCTGAGGGTTGAGGCCCCCCTGGAAACGTTTGAAGCCGGACAATTTACCCGACTGGCTCTGGACATTGAAGGTGAAGAAGTCAGCCGACCATTTTCACTGGTGAATGCACCTGGCGAACAACCGCTGGATTTTTATTTTATTGAAGTACCTGGCGGAATATTCTCAACAAAGCTGGCAAAGCTTAATCCCGGAGATAGCATCAAGGTTGCTACCAAGGCCACAGGGTTATTAACACCTAAACAACTGCCCCCAGCCAAAAAGTTATTTTTACTGGCAACTGGTACCGGTATTGGTCCGTTTTTATCAATTATTAAAACAGCCGAGGTGTGGCAACAATTTGAACGGATAACGCTGGTCCATGCTGTGCGATATATGGAAGAGTTGACCTATCAACAAATGATTCGCAGTATTGCCGAAAATCATACCCATCAATTCAGTTATATTCCAATGGTAAGCCGTGAGGCATGTGACTACGCTATTGCTGGTCGTATTCCTGCAGCGATAATGGACTCCAAACTTGAGTTACGTGCCGGGGGAAGTATCGACAATGACAGTCACGTAATGCTTTGTGGTAACCCTGATATGGTGCAGGATACGATGAATGTGCTGTTAAAACGCGGACTCAGGAAGCATAGTCGACGTGAACCTGGGCATATCAGTATTGAAAAGTATTGGTAGTAAAATGAAGTAGTTGTGAAATTCTATTGATCCTGAATACACGTTATTTGAACCAAATATTATTCAACCAGTCACTAGTGGCATAGCAATTGCTCTTCATTCATGAACGCTGGCTTTGTAACAGAATCATCATATTGCATTGCAAATTGCACTAAAAAGTCACATTGTTAACAGACAAGGTTTTATAACGGATCACCCGACAATTTTGTTGTTCGGTCCAAAACAGGGGAGGGCTCATGTCAGATGTCTGGCAAGACACCATCACCACAGCTGAAACAATCCGCCGTGAACTCCATGCTCATCCGGAAATGGGCTGGCAGGAACATCGCACCGCTGAGCGTGTGCGAGAGATTCTCAGCTCACTGAATATTAGCTGGCGTAGCTGCGCCGGAACTGGCACGGTCGGTGTACTGAATCCCAGTGGAACGGCGGGGCCACACATTGCCTTGCGCGGTGATATGGATGCATTACCTATTCACGAAGCCACTTTAAAAGCCTGGAGCTCGATGAATGAGGGATGTATGCATGCCTGTGGTCATGATGGCCACACTGCAACCTTATTAGCGACAGCAAAATGGCTTAAGTATCATGAAGCGCAATTGAATGGACCTGTCAGCCTGATTTTTCAGCCAGCCGAAGAAGGTGGTCATGGCGCCAGAGAAATGATCAAAGATGGCGCGCTCAATGGGGTTGACGAAATTTATGGCTGGCACAACTGGCCGGCCATTTCATTTGGTCAAATGCTTTGTCCTGATGCTTTGGTGATGTGCGGTAATGGCACGTTTAAAATTACCCTGCACGGACAAGGCGGCCATGCTAGCCAGCCGGAACTGTGCCGTGATCCAGTATTAGCGGCCAGTGCGATTACCCTTAATCTGCAACAGATTATCAGTCGTCGGCTAGCGCCTCAGCAAGCTGCAGTGATCAGCGTCACTTCAATTGAAGCGCCAAGTGCGCCTACCGTTATTCCGCAAAATGCTGTTCTCGGCGGCAGTATCCGGGTTTCAGACAGAAAAACCCGTGATGAAATCTATCGGCTGATCACTGAGATCAGCCAGCAAACTGCCGCGAGTTATGGTGTGGTGGCTGAAGTGGAAAATTTTCCGCGCTATGACGCAACCATTAATCATTCGGTACAGGCCACAAACATGCGGCAGTTATGGCAGGACATTAATGGCGCTGATTCACTCGATTTTATTACGTCGACACCGATTATGGCCTCCGAAGATTTCAGTTACTACCTGCAACATATTCCCGGCGCATTTGCGTTGATTGGCAGTGATGATGGACCCGATCACCAGGTGCCATGCCACAGCCCTTATTACGACTTTAACGATCGCCTGATACCGGCGGTCACACGATTGTTTTCGCGCCTGGTCGGAGTTGGCGTACCTGTTCCGGAGGAACTGCCCTAAATCGTCCCAGTGACGTGTTCAAGAGGAGATTTAAATGAGTATATTTGAAGAAAGAGAGTCTGCGATCCGCGCTTATTGCCGAGTATACCCGGTGGTATTCGATAAAGCGGTCAATGCCCGGCAGACTGATGAAAGCGGCAAGGAATATATTGATTTTTTTGCTGGGGCCGGGGTATTGAATTTCGGTCATAATAACCAGCGTATGACCAAAGCGGTAGTCGATTACATTCAATCGAATGGCGTAACGCACAGCCTAGATATGCACACCACTGCTAAACGACAGTTTATGCAGCACTTCACTGATACCATTCTGAAACCTCGCAATATGCCGCATAAAATGCAATTTATGGGGCCCACTGGAACCAATGCAGTAGAAGCCGCAATGAAACTGGCAAGACGAGTAACGGGTCGTCAGGATGTCGTGGCTTTCAGTCATGGCTTTCATGGCATGACTCTTGGGGCTTTGAGCGCCACGGCAAATCAGTACTTCCGTAATGCCGCCGGTGTGCCGCTCAACCATGTGAAACATTTTGCCTTTGGCTGTGAAGAGATCTGTCCGGGCTGTGAACTGGGTTGTGGAATGCACAGTATTGATCAGTTAACTGCAATTTATAAAGACAGCTCCAGCGGTATTGCTCCACCCGCAGCATTTTTGCTTGAAACGATACAGGCAGAAGGCGGTGTAAAGGTTGCTTCAAAAGAATGGTTGCAAGCCCTGGAAAAATTAGCCAAAGAAGTAGGGGCATTATTAATTGTCGACGACATTCAGGTGGGGGTTGGTCGAACCGGTTCGTTTTTCAGTTTCGATGATCTGGGTATTGATCCTGACATCATCTGCCTGGCCAAAGGCATTGGCGGTATGGGCACACCGATGGCGATGAATCTGGTGAAGCCGGAACTTGATGAACACTGGTCTCCCGGTGAGCACACCGGTACGTTCAGAGGCCAGGATATTTCCTTTGTCGCTGGTGATCAGGCACTGACTTATTTTGACAATGATGATTTGATGAAAGAAGTCAAATCTAACGGCCAACAAATGGCTGAAGCACTGGCACCATTGGCGCAGCGATATCCAAATGTAAATGTGACCGGTAAAGGCATGATTCTGGGGCTGGACGTCGGCAATGGCGATAGAGCAAAAGCGATAGTGAATCAGTGTTTTGATGCCGGTTTACTGATTGCCAGCTGTGGTACCGGTGGCCGTGTCGTCAAATTGATCCCACCATTAACTACGCCCCAATCTGACTTACAGATGGGACTGGATATTCTGGTTGAAGTGACTGATAGAGTCATGCAGATGGAGGAAGCCGCATGAGACAGCGTGATGATATGACTTTTCCGTTTGAAGAATACGAACGACGATTAAGCGAATTACGCGAACGTATTGCTGAACGCCATATGGATGCGGTGGTTATTTCTGATCCGGAAAATATCATGTATCTGACCGATTATCAGACCACAGGTTATTCATTCTTTCAGGCACTGGTAGTGCCTTTGGAAGCTGAACCATTCATGATCACCCGGAAACTGGAAGAATCCAATGTAATTCACCGTACCTGGGTGGAAATCACTCGACCGTATCCAGATACCGGTGATGCGATTCAAATGCTGGTTGATGCTTTACGCGAATTTGGTCTGGATAAAAAACGCATTGGTTATGAACGTAACAGCTATTTTTTCCCGGCTTATCATCAGGATTGCATTCATAACACGTTGACCGATGGCAAATTACTGGATTGTTTTGGCATCGTCGAAGAGGGACGGGTCTGCAAGTCATCGATGGAAATTGCCTTAATGCAAAATGCTGCCAGAGCCACCGAAGCTGGCATGCAAGCAGGTATCGACGCCGTTCAGGCTGACGCAACTGAAAATGAAATTGGCGCGGCTATCAGTGCAGCTATGTTTCGTGCCGGGGGTGAACCGCCCGCCGTAATGCCTTATGTGACTTCTGGACCAAGAACCATGATTGGTCATGCCACATGGGAGGGAAGGATAGTGCAACCTGGTGAACATGTATTTTTGGAAGTTGGCGGTTGTTACCGGCGTTATCACACGGCAATGATGCGTACAGTCGTTCTGGGAGCACTTAGCCCTTCAATGTATAAGGCCCAGGAAATCATGAAAATGGCGCTGGATGCAGTACATAAGAATTTTCAGCCGGGCATGACCGTATCGGATGCCGATAATATGATCCGTAATATCATTACCAAAAATGATATTGGTGCACGGCTGGTGACGCGTTCAGGCTATTCAATTGGCATAGCGTTTCCACCTAGTTGGGATGAGGGGTATATCGTTAGTCTCAAACAAGGTGAATCCGCTGTGCTTAAACCTGGCATGACGTTTCACATTATTCCGTGGATGTGGGGTGTTGATGGTGATAAAACCTGTGGTATCTCTGACACGATTCATATTACCGACGATGGCTGCGAGTCATTTTTTACCATGGATCGGGATTTTGTGGTGAAAGCCGATCAGGGCAAACAAAAGCTCATCTCGGTTGATAAAAGCCCAAAAAGCGAAGCGAAAGCTGACAAACAAATTGAGCGTTCTCAGAAATCCGCTAGCTAATTAAAGAGGTTCACATGCTAACAGCAACAAATCCGTATAGCGGAGAAAAAATCGATAGTTTTCCTTGTCTCACTAAACATGAAATGTATGCTCGAATCGGTGAGGCCAGCGCAGCTTTTGCTGACTGGAGTGATCGAAGTTTTGAAGAGCGTGGAGAGGTTTTACGTGCAGTCGCCAGACAGTTACGTGCAGAAAAACATGATCTGGCACAACTGATGGCTTTAGAAATGGGCAAGCCAATAAGAGAAGGGGTTCCGGAGGTTGAAAAAGCGGCCTTTTGTGCAGAATTCTATGCCGATAATGCCGAAAAATTTCTGGCCCGAGACACTATCGAATCGGATGCTTCACTCAGTTATGTTTGTTATCAACCTTTGGGCACATTGCTGGGAATTCTGCCCTGGAATGCTCCATTATGGCTGGCATTCCGCTATCTGGCACCCGCGCTGATGGCAGGCAACACCTGTGTGATGAAGCATGATCCCCATGTGCCACAAACGGCTCAGGCAATCGCAAATGCCTTTGTTAAAGCAGGCGCCCCGGAAAATATTATGGTGAATTTACCTCTGGAAACACCGGAAGTAGAATTAGCGATTCGTGATCCACGCATAATGGCTGTTTCGTTTACCGGTTCTGGTGGTGCGGGCAGAAAAGTGGCCGAAATTGCAGGCAGTGAAATCAAACCCTGTGTACTGGAACTGGGTGGTTCGGATCCCAGTATTATTCTGGCCGATGCTGATCTTGAAACGGCCGCAGATGTGGTGACACTGTCACGAATCATTAATGCAGGACAGTCCTGTATTGCTGCCAAACGAATTATTGTCGAGGCTGAAATCTACGATCATTTTGTTGAGCTACTGTTAAACCGACTCAAAAAATTGCAAATGGGCGATCCATTACAGCCTAGTACCGATATTGGCCCGATTGCTCGCAAGGATTTGCAGCTGAATCTCCATCGTCAGGTGGAAGATACGGTTGCGGCAGGTGCGAAATGTTTATTAGGAGGCGAATTACCGAATACCGATGGATTTTTCTACCCGGCCACATTGTTGACCGAAGTGACTCCCACAATGTGTGCGTTTCGCGAGGAAACCTTTGGGCCAATTATGGCGGTTATTAAAGCAGAAGATCACGAACACGCACTGGAGATGGCCAATGATACGGAATACGGTTTAGGTGCCAGCATCTGGACTAAAAATGCCGAATTGGCTTTGCATCTGGCCATGCAGCTTCAATCAGGGCAGGTCGCAATAAACGGCATTGTGAAAACCGATCCTCGATTGCCAAGCGGTGGAATCAAGGGATCCGGTTTTGGCCGAGAGCTTGGTCCACACGGAATCCATGAATTTGTGAATGCTAAACAGGTTTGGATAAAATAATTTCAAGGGTGAGATCATATTGATCTCACCCAATTCAAATCAGAGATTGGTGATTTCAGCCGCTAGTTCTTCAGCTAATTTATCCAGGTTGCTGCCCAATGCGCGTACAAGCGCAGGATAACCATCAATCGCAAGTGGAGTTTCAATAGTAAATGGCGAAATTAAAAGCATATTTCCTTTACTGTCCTGCAAACGCCATTGCCCGCTGGTCACTGCTTTGCCAGTAAAATGCCCATGAAACTGCTCAATATCCAACTGTAAATTCCACGCCGTTTGTTTTAATCCCCGACTATCTGATACCACCAGCAACTCTGGGAGTTGTTTGCTCAATCGGCTACGCAATCCACGCCGTATTTGTTGGCCCAGATTTTCTGCCCAAAGATGCTCATTGGCTTGATGTAGAGTAATGTCATCCATCTGCAATGCAATGCGTTCGCTATCCAGAAATTCTGCCAGGCTAATAGACCCTATTACCAAGACTTGTGCATCAAGAGTTGAAGTTTCCCCAGAGGATTGAAAAGTTTCTGGCAGGGTATATCGTTGTGTATTAACGGCTTGATTGGCACAAGCCAATAAACTTAACACCAGCAATAAGCTAAAAAACAATTTATTGATTTTTATCAGCATAAATAATCCCGATTATTTTGGCGCTCGTGGCAGAGGATCGTCGCTGTTACGCCGATCAAAAATAAGTGCATTGGGTTGTTCGCCCAAAGTGCGTGCAACGGGCTGTAAATCACGAAGCAGTTTTTCCAAACGTTGCAGGGTGCCTGTCATCTCCTTATAAGCGGACGAATCGGGCGACAGCCCCTGTAAAGTGGCTCGAATTTCGGTCAGTGTCTGGTTAATATTTTCAGGAATTTGCTGCGTTTCAGAAGCATTGACCAAGGTTTGAATGCTGGCGGTTAACTCTCTGATTTCGTTCAACATGGTTTCGGAGCTTTCCAGATTACGATCCATGCCGGTTAAAATCGGTTCAACTTCCAGTTGATTCAGTTTATCCAGCAAGTTCGAGACCTTCAGTTCGATTTGCGCCAAGCCTGTTGAACTGGTTGGCAGAACCTGATGCCCTTCAAACGTTCTGGCCACAAATTCAACTGATTCATCACGCTGAAAATTAAGATCAACAAATAATGAACCGGTCAACAGATTACCGGATTTAAGTGAGGCTCTTAATCCGGCATTCAACATGCGGTCGAAGCGGTCTGCCCATTCTTTGATATTAACTTTCTCACTACCGCCTAAGCGTTGAGGTTCTAGGCGGATTAACACCGGAATAGCAAAGCCGCTCTGTGCATTACGTTCGGGTGAGGTAAATTTCCAGGGCACACTTGAAACCGTACCAATACGAATACCACGGAATTCAACAGGCGCCCCCTTGGAAAGCCCGCGAACGGTATCTTCGATTAACAGTACATATTCAAGGTATTGAGTATAAGCTTCCTGACGTGCACTTTCCTCATCACTGTAAAGGGTAAAAATACTGTCCGGCTGGGCGCGAGAACCGACCGGTAAATCTTCAAGTACGCCAAATGTCACGCCACCGCCTAATAATGCTTCTAATGAAGCAATATTGATTTTGAAACCTTCGGAATCCAGTTTTAAATCCACGCCACTGGCTGACCAGAAACGGGTTCCTTCGGTGACCAGAACATCGTAAGGGCTCTCAATAAATAACTGGTGACGCATTTCGCGCTTTTCGCTATCAAATTCAGCGCTTTCAACCCGGCCAACATTAAATCCCTGATAGGTGACGGGATCACCAACACGCAGAGAGTTACCGAGTTGACTGATCAGGTTGATACGCAAGCCTTGCACACCGAGAGTTGAAATCGGCGGTTGTTCCAACACCTCAAACTCACGTTGTTCGGTATTACTTTCACCGGGTTGTAATTGAATATAGGCACCAGATAGTACGGTATTAAGGCCACTGATCCCTTCCCGACCTATACGCGGTTTCACGACCCAGAAGCGGGAGTCATCGACCAGCATCGGTTCGGCTTCTGGATTAATACGTGCAATGATTAGCGTGTGAGTTAAATCATCTGATAGACGCACCTGTTCAACCTGACCAATATCCACATTGCGCGTTTTGATCATCGTTTTGCCAGCTTCTATCCCCTCGGCATTTGCCATCGTTAAGGTAATTCTGGGGCCTATACGACTGTAGTTGTCATATATCAGCCATAAGCCGATCATGACCGCGACAATCGGCACAATCCAGATGGGGGAAAGACGAGATTGTCTGCCCGATTTTGCTCGATGCTGGTCAGTCACATTGTCTTGATTAGAGACAGGGGAATCAGTCATTCACGGTTTCCTTGGAGTGCTGTTTTTTGCTTGTGGTAGGCGTATCCCATATCAGGCGTGGATCAAATGTCATTGCCGCTAACATGGTTAAAATAACGACAGCACCAAATGCTAGTGCTGCCGGGCCGGGGGTTATCGACATTAAGTTACCAGCCCGAATCAATGCCACCAGTATAGCGACTACAAATAAATCTACCATGGACCAGCGACCGATAAATTCGGTAATACGATATAAATTGGTTCGGTTATTGGCGCTGAGTTCACTGCTTTTACGTACGACAAATGACAGCCAGATCAGAGCCAGCATCTTGCCGACAGGTACCAGAATACTGGCAAAAAAGATCACTGCTGCAATTGGCCAGGAGCCCTTTTGCCACAAATCAATGATGCCACCAATAATGGTTGCCGGCTGGGTCTGGCCCAGCACCGTTGTTGTCATAATAGGATAGGCATTGGCTGGAATGTACATCACAATTGCTGCCGCCAAAAGCGCCCAGGTACGTTGCAGGCTATGTGGTAAACGGAGATGCAGTGGTTCGCCACAGCGACGGCAATGTCCATGACCGGAATCGGACAGTTCGTTTATCAAACCACAGGTTGAGCAACCTGCCAAACCTTGTGAAGCTGCCGTTTCGCCTGTGCGAATGCCTTTTGGGGCCTGAGGTTCACCCGCAAGTGAAAACCACATCCAGTCGGCATCAATAGAGCGCGTGGTCATTAACAGTAAAATTGCAAAGGCACAAAATGCCCAGAATGAGGCTCCTAATTCAATCTGTGCCATACCAGCGATTTTTATCAAACTGACTAGCGCGGCAATGATAAATACATCCGCCATCATCCAGGGATGCATATGGGATAGCGAACGTGCAATACCTCGACTAAATGGAAATGGATCTGCCCGGAGCAACCCAAATTGCAGCCAAATCACCCCTAATAGATAAACTGCCGGCAACACAATAATCGTTAGTGCCACAATGAGTGCCACCAATGGTTGATGGAAACCAATCATACTGGTGGCGGTTTGAGTAAGCTCAATATTGTTACTAATGCCTCTGGCTTCAAAGCTCACAAAAGGAAACGAGATTGCCAAAATCAATGCAATTAATGCACTGATGGCATAAGCCATACTGCGCTGAGCTGGTCGAAAATGTCGACGTACCAATATATGTTCACAACGCGGACAGGTGGCATGCTCACCAGGACGTAATGCAGGTAACACCACCACCCAATCACACTCATGACAGGCACGCATTCTTCTTAATGAAACACGGCTTTCCGGTGAATACGGAGCAATATCAGCAGGTATGTTTTCGACAGTTGCGGGTTGTTTCAATTCATTTTTCCGTGACGTCGGCCAAGAAATGTAAGGAGAGAACTGGCATTATACGCGTTGGCAATAGATATGTTGGGCATCAGTAGAGCGATGTTAATTCCAATTTTATTGGTATGACACGGAATTAAAATGATGTTCATTTATTACCAAACTAGGGCTTGTTGATCTTTTATCTTCGCCGGTTGAGAGCTGAAAACGCGACAACTAAAGCAGTGTGAGAGCTGTTTGTGATACATCTCTATGTATCTCACCTCAGGCTCTGGATTACACCAAAAACTGAAAAGGATGTTGGTTGATAAATGCTGCTGCCATCCACTTATTATTAAATGTTAAGGAGAAAACTAAGTGAGAGATATCCTGTTTTTCGATTCAATGCTAACACCTAAAATCATTACGCTGGTTTACTGGTTGTTATTAGGCGCTGCACTGGTTTCTGGCCTTGGAATGATGTTCGCTGGTGGTATTGGCAGTTTTTTTATGGGAATCTTTACCATGCTGGCGGGGGCTGTCGGTGCGCGTATCTGGTGTGAGCTGTTGATCGTATTATTCAAAATTAATGAAAATATGAAAAAAGTAGCCGATCAATAATCTCCACTAAAAAGGGCTCGATTAGAGCCCTTAAATTGCTGAAAAGGTGATGTGGAAGCGTCAGCTTTTTTCACAAACTGTGATTTAAGTTTCATCGCACCGATGCCATCAATCTTGCAATCAATATCGTGATCGCCGTCGACCAGACGGATGTTTTTGACCTTGGTGCCCACTTTTACCACCAGCGAAGAACCTTTCACTTTCAAATCTTTGATGACTGTCACGCTATCGCCATCCTGTAGCACATTGCCATTGGCATCCAGTATCTCATCTGATGTTTCGACCTTGTCAGTTGCCGTATCTGCCGACCATTCATAAGAGCATTCCGGACAAATCAGAATATTGTCATCTTGATAGACATATTCTGAATCACACTTCGGACAATTAGGTAAATCGCTCATTTCAAACCTCAGGCTACGTTGGCATAGCGCGATATAGTACGCCAGCAGACAGTTTTTTGCTGATAAATGAGCGTTAAAACACTCACAACATTACTAAGCAAATGGTTTCAGGTTATTGCTTCAGAATGTTAGTTACCTTGTTGGTAGGCCTGTTCCAACTGAGATATATCCAGTTTGTTCATGCTCAGTAAAGCCGACATGACGGCCGGAGCATGTAGCTTATCCTGCAGCATTTTATCCAGCATAGCGGGCACAATCTGCCAGCAGACACCAAACTGATCCTGAATCCAGCCGCATTCTAAGGTTCTACCGCCATTTACCAGTAATTTTGCCCAAAGTTGGTCTATTTCGGTTTGTGAATCACAATTTACCAATAGTGATATTGAATGATTAAACGGTGCTTCAGTACACCTGTTTCGGTCTCGGCATCGGCTTTACGTAAAATCATAAATTTCATGGTGTGCTCCATACCAGGCTGATTCTGGTGTGAGATGAAACAGGGCGGCACCGGATGTCATATCAAAAGGTAATGAAAAATGTTCGTGAATAATCAACCATAGGCCGTTACATTTTTGATAAACCTGAGTGCCACGAATCCAACCTGTTCTTCACCGATTTTTTCATCAATGCCACCACATTGATTCAGAAAAGAACATACCGCCAGCTAACCATACTGGTTTATAACCGCCTTTTTCCAGTTTTCCAGTTGTTGTTCAACTTCAGTTTTTACGTTCATATATTTCTCCTTGTTATTAAGACTCAGAATGCTAGTCTTATCAACTAGTCGAATAAGCAAAGGTCAAATCGACAGTCAGAAAAAATTCAGATTTCTTTTTTCAAGCCGATAACCTAGCCAATTGTAATGTATCGGCAAAAAGTATTAATTCAGGTTATAGCAGGATTTATTTACTCTTTTAAACTGGCTTTGCCAGAAGGATTACAGATAAAGGATTTGTGAACCAATACCATTATATAAGCAGCGTAGGTGCTAGCATTTAACGGAGTCTATCAGGGAAGATAGTTAGTTAATTACTATGAAATCTAAAGAAGGATTCCCTGTGAAGCTAAAGAAGTTGAATATCACTTCACAAAAGGCAATGACATTAATCGAACTGATGTTGGTGATTGCTGTGCTCGGTGTCATAGTGACTATCGCGATACCCAGTTACCAAAGCTATATTGATAAAACTGATAATGCTTTGGCGGTTTCTCAAATTGTCACCATCCAATCCGTCATCGAACGTTATTATCTGCAAAATCATCGTTATCCCGCTAAACTGGATGATATTGCTGGCAGTTTACCTGACAATGGGATTGATCCTTGGGGTAACAAATACATTTATTTAAATATTGCTGATGACTGGCCTAGGACAAGAGGACCCTCCAGAAAAGATCGCAATATCAATCCAATTAATACGCAATATGATCTCTACAGTATGGGTAAAGATGGTCAAACCAAAAAACAGGTATCTCAAAAAGATAGCCTGGATGACATTATACTGGCGCGCGATGGACGGTTTATAGGACTCGCAGCTGATTTTTAGGCTTGATAAATCCTTGATGATAAAAAAAACGCCCCACCATCGTAATAAGGTTGCTCGAAGGATTTTGTTGTCTTTTGTAGTTGCTTCATTAATACCTGTATTAGTTCTGGGCGTATTATCGTTTCATCAAGTCAGTCAGCAGTTATACCAACAAACCTATGAAACGCTGCAAAAAAGCAGTAAAGATTATGGCTTGCGACTCATAGATCGGCTGGTCTTGGCTGAAAGTGCCTTACGATTATTGTCAAATCGGATTGAACGCTCCAATAGAGGTTTACGCGATCAGAATTTATTCCGTGATCAGAAAATAAAAAAACAGTTTAATGATTTAGCAATCATTACTGGCACTGGCCAAAGAGCTTCCTTGTTAGGTGATACCCGGATGGTGCCTTATCTCACAAAGGAAGAGATTGAAGCAGTTCGATCCGGTTTGACCCTGATTAAACCAATTGATAGCAATGAGATTGGAATTAAACAGATTTGGATCGCGTTAAATTTTAATGAAAATACCCCTGATGCCGGGATTTTAATGGCTGAATTACATCCCGAAGCATTGTGGGAAGTCGATAATATGGGTATCAATCAGCTTGTAGTGATAACAGATACCGGAGAATCCTGGTTTAGTTCTTTATCAAGCTCATTTCTACCCAAAGAGCTTTTGGATAAACTTTTAAACAAATTCAGCGGCAACTTTAATCATAACCTCGGAAACAACAACTATCTTGGTGGCTTCTGGCAAGCTCCGCTGGGCAATATGTTCGCTTCACCGGATATTATTATTGTGCAGGCCCAACCAAAATCCATAGCACTTAGTGCAATCGACTATTTCACCAAAGTTTATCCACCGGTTATTTTGCTGACAGTATTAATTGTCGCGTTTCTCAGCACCAAATTGATCGCCAAATATCTCTCCCCACTCTCCGCTTTAAAAAAAGCAACTGAACGTATTGCAGAGGGGCAGTTTGATTATCAGGTAGAAGTACACAGCAAAGACGAATTTGAAGCTTTGGCTGATTCATTTAATGAAATGACTGGACGCCTGCGAAGCCAGTTTGAAATTCAGTCCACCATGGCAGAAATCGACAGACAGATCCTTTCTGTACTTAATGCAGATGAAATAGTGGAAACGGCTTTAAATCGTTTGCCCGGAATATTGTTCAGCGACCTGATATCGATTGCCAAATTCGATGCCGAAAACCGATTGCTCGTAGCAGTCCACACTCGTCATGAGGATCAGCATTATGATCTAGAGGAGCAGTCGATTGCCATTACCGACGAAGATTTAGCTGAATTGCAGCAAAGTCAGGGAAGTGTATTGGAAATCAACGAGCGGCGGCTTTTACCCGTTTACCTGAAGATTTTAAATCTGACGGGGGACTGGTTTTTTCTGGTGATACCTGTGGTGGTGAATGGCCAGGTTTCAGCCTCCATCAGTTTTGCTTATCAGCAGCCTAAAGTCATAGGCAATGAGCTTAAAGTGATTGCCAGAAGTTTTGGGGATCGTATTGCGGTGGCCTTATCAAATGCTGCCTGGGAAGAGAAACTTTTTCAACAAGCGCATTTTGATGGATTAACCGGTTTACCTAACCGGTTGGTGTTAAATGAGAGATTGCAACAGGAAATAGCTCGGGCGGACCGTGATTCAAAACAGTTAGCGGTGTTTTTTCTGGATCTGGATCGGTTTAAAAATGTAAATGATTCTCTTGGACACTCGGCCGGCGATGAACTACTGGTAAAAGTCGCCAATCATTTATCTAACAGTATTCGCACCACTGATTTGGTGGTTCGCATGAGTGGTGATGAGTTTGTTGTATTAATAACGGATATAGATAATCCTGATCTTATCAACATGATTGCCGATAAAGTATTAAAAGCCGTGGATACAACCTCAGTAGTGGCAGAGCAGTCGGTTAAATCCACCGCGAGTATGGGCATCGCAATGTATCCTACGGATGCTGAAACGCCTGAAGATCTCCTCAAATTTGCTGATTCGGCAATGTATTATGCGAAAAATGATGGTCGGGCAACTTTCCGCTTCTATTCCGCGGAGATGACCGAGAAAGCGCTGGAAAATATCAAGCTTGAACATGACTTGCGAGAAGCAATAAGTAAAGGCGAAATTGTCGTTTATTACCAACCAAAATTTGATAGTAATAAAAAGATCATTGGTGCTGAAGCATTAATTCGTTGGAATCATTCCGAATTGGGCATGATTTCGCCTGCCAAATTTATCCCAATTGCTGAGCAAACCATGCTGATTGTTGAAATTGGGCGTTGGGTACTTGAACAAACCTGTGAATTGATTAAATCATTTACTAACCTTGGAATTGAGCCGGTACCTATTTCAGTGAATATCTCCGGCGTTGAATTCGATCGGCCTGACATTGTTCCTAATGTGGCCGAGATTCTTAAGCGCACACGAGTTAACCCCGGTTTTATCGAACTGGAGCTGACTGAAAATGTTGCGATAGGTAATCGTGAAGCCTGCATCGAAAGAATGCATCAATTGAAAGCATTGGGCCTGAGACTGGCGATGGATGATTTTGGTACCGGTTTTTCTTCATTATCCTATTTGCAGGATTTGCCATTGGATGTACTGAAAATTGATCAGCATTTTATTCGTGAGTTGGAAACCGGTATTAATAGCCAGGCGATTGTAAGAGCCATACTCGCCTTGGCGGATGGTTTACATATGCAGGTAATTGCTGAAGGGGTGGAGACGGAGTCACAATTAACATTCCTGCAGGACCATCAATGTAAATTCTTCCAAGGCTTTTTATTCAGCCGGCCGATTCCCTCAAACGAATTTGTCAAACTGCTCCTTGGGAAAGAGCAAAACACTATTCCGACTTAGGCAATGTTTAAATCGGTAATTCAGCGAGGCGACGTTGCAAAAAGCGTTGCTCCGGGCCTTGCTGAGTTAAAGATAGCGCCTGTTGATAGGCCATCCTGGCAGCCGCAAACTGCTGCAGGCGTTGACATAAATCAGCTTTAGCCGCACGAATTAAGTGATAGTTGTTGAGTTCACCTTCGGCCAGTAATTGCTTAATGGTACTTAACCCAGCTTCCGGGCCGTGCAGCATGGCAATTGCCATAGCTTGATTCAACCTGACGACTGGGGAATCGGCATATTGCATAAGTGCATCATACAATCCCACAATCTGTTGCCAATTAGTTTTCTCGAAAGAGGGTGCCTCGGCATGTACTGCAGCAGTAGCGGCTTGCAGGGTAAACGATCCAAAGCGTTGCGTTCGTAAAGTCTGAATGACCAGATTACAACCCTCAAGAATTTGCTGTTGATCCCACAGACTGCGGTCCTGTTCATCCAAGGTAATCAGATCGCCATAGGCATCCAACCGTGCAGCGCGCCTCGAATCTTGTAACAGCATTAATGCCAATAAACCTTCTACTTCCGCTTCAGGCAATAATTGGGCTAATAATCTGCCAAGACGAATGGCCTCACTGGCCAAATCATGTTTGACCAGCAACTCACCTTTGCTGGCAGAATAACCTTCATTAAAAATCAGATAGATTACCTGTAATACGGAGTGTAGCCGTTCAGCTAATTGAGTCGTTTCAGGGACTTCATATGGAATACCGGCTTCACGGATTTTGCTTTTGGCGCGAACAATTCGTTGAGCAAGTGTCGTTGGTTTTTGAAGAAAAGCCCGGGCGACTTCCTCGGTTGTCATGCCACAGACTTCACGTAAGTTCAGCGCAAGGCGGGCTTATTCAGCCAAAGCAGGATGGCAACAGGTGAATAGCAGACGTAATTGATCATCTTCAATCTGCTGTTCATTCGACTCATTCTCTTCAGCAACCTGCTCATTCGTAGCGGTATCAATGGAATAGTCAAAACGTGCCTGCCAACGCAGTTGATCGATCGCTTTAAAACGTGCAGTGGATATCAGCCAGGCCCGGGGATTATCTGGAACGCCATCTATTTTCCATTTCTGCAAGGCAATCGCAAAGGCTTCATGCATGGCTTCTTAAGCCAAATCAAAATCGCCCAGCAAACGGATTAATGTTGCCAGAAGAATCCGTCGTGATTCCGTTTGATAGATTTGATCGAGCAAAGACTTCATTCAGACATTTAAAGGTTGGTCTGATTTAACCCAACCGGCCTTTCACCGATTTTATAAAAGCTTCTTGGATAGGCATATCCCCTTGATACAACTCTTCAATCTGATTAACGGTTTCTGAATGATCCAGACATTGCAAAATGCAGGCAGCGACATCGGCTCTGGAAATAACTTGTTGCTCCTGATCTGACGGGCGAACAGTGGTGATTTTTCCGGTTAACGGTCCATCGGTTAATCTGCCGGGGCGGAGAATGGTATAGGGCAGGTGACTTTCAATAAGATGTTTATCGGCGAAATATTTGCAGATGTTGTAATGCTTGATGGCCTTTGTGCCGTGTTCCGGGTCGCCGGCGTCACGTGAGCTGACCATAACAAATTGTTTGATGGCGTGTTGTTTTGCCTTATCAATCGCCTTACAGGCGCCCCATAAATCAACCAGAATGGTTTTATCTGCACCGGTTTTACCACCTGAACCAGCCGTAAATACCACTTTATCGCAATTAGCAAAAGCGTGATCTGGCAGGTCAGCTTCCAGATCCGCTATTACAATATCAGCGCCCAAATTTTCAAATTCGCCAGCCTGTTCTGCGTTACGCAGCATGACCTTAACCGGCATTTTCTGCTCAGTCATCATTTGAATCAGTAGCTTTCCGATTTGGCCATTGGCGCCAATGACAAGGGTCTGTTTATCTTGCATGTTTTTCTCCTGTGGCTGATTCACGGGATGATTCGGGTGAAAAGTGTCTTTCCGAATGCATATTAAAACAGAGTATGGCGGGTATTATGCAGAACTCAAGAGCCGGGAAGTCTGAGTTGCAATAAACCGCCTCCCAAGATGAGAGGCGGTAAAGAGAGTTTAGGCTTCTTGAGAAGCTTGATAGTTTTCTACAAAGGACTGCAGGCCTTGTTGAACTAAATCGTAGGTTTTATCGATATTGCCTGCGATATCGCCTTCCAATACTTTCAGACCACTCAGAATATCGCGTGCTTCTTTAAAACCCTGATCAATTCCACCGCCAATCACTTCGACAAATGATTTCATGGCTTCTTCAAGCGGCATATCCTGACGGGTGCTGTAGTAAGCATCAAAAAAGCAGTACTCATTTGCACAATGCGTTCGGAAGTTGCTTCGGGTGATACATCAATGCCTTGTTCATAAGCTTTTTGAATAGCGTTATCGCCGAACTCAGCCTTCAGAGAGTCATTGATGCCTTCAAGGGCTGTTTTGAACAGTAAAGCCATGGCACCATCGCCATTGCCGTCACTGATATTAAACGAGACTTGCAGAATGGAAAGATTCAATTCGCTATTAGAACCGGATACTGAAAACTTTTTTTCCTGGGCCAAAGCCGAAACCTGCTGACCAAAAGGGCCTTCCTGTTTATTCACAGGATCCTTTGCTATCGAACTAACGGTTTGGCCAAAAGGAGCGGTGTTTATAGTCATATTTTTGTCCTCAAAAGGAACTACACAAACTGTAGCGGATGCGAGGAACATAACTTGAATTTATTGTTTATCGTTTATGGCTGACAAGGGAGATTAAACCGGGCTATAGTGATGAAGTCCATTTTCATCTACCCGACCACTGATCAGTCGATCTGGGATGATTTCAAAATACTGGTTTATTGGCTGAATAAATTCACCAGCAGGACAGCCAAGTTCATCGGCAGGCATCGTTTCCAGTATGACATTTTCACTGGATTCATCGGAGTTTTTAAAACTATCTGCTAGCACCCAGAAAGGTTTATGAAAATCTTTTGCGGCCAATGCCTGCAGATATGTGCCGCTTTTGTTGACAAAGCAATGATCAGCAAGCCAGCTGTCACAGCCCGACAGATTGATATCAACATCAGGCATTATCAGTGCCAATTGGGCATCAGTGATAACCGTAACCGGAATTTGCCATTGATTCAGTTGTTCAGCCACCAGAAAACCTTCATTTCCCGGAGCGCTTATGGTGGTGACTACATGAAAGCTTATTTGCTGTTGTTTAAGCGCAGTAAATAACGCCAATATCTGAGAACTTCGGCTATGCGTGAGGATAGTTTGTCCAGGCTGAATCAGCTGACATGCGAGCCGTACAACATGATCGCTGGCCTGAAGTAATGACAGGCGAATATCGGCTAGCTGTTTTAGATAATTTACTCGAAACTCACTGTTAAATGATGTGCGGACAACCTGATCCAGCCAACGTTTTAATGCGTTGGACAAAGCGTGCATGCTGGGGCGAATTTGGCTTAGTTCGGAAACAATAACTGCCAGTTCTGCTGCAGACTTGGTGTCAGCCTGTTGCAGGAAATCATGCAGTTGAGACAGTGTTTTTATGGCCATCTCACTGGCTCCGGATTGATGATCATGCTGAAGCTGTTGTTTGAGTTGTTGATACTGCATTGCAATCAACCTTGTTTTTGAGCCTCTCGGATAGGGCTTAATGCCAGTAGCCAACCCAATATCATAAAGGTCAGCATACCCAGCAGAATAACCTCAAACTGCACGCCACCATCAATTAAAAAACCTAATAAGGCAGGGGCCAGACCAGTTGAGAACACCATAAAGGCCGACTTTACACTACGTACCCTGCCAAGGTGTTCCCGTCCCCATAGAACAACCAACAAGCTGTCAACAACAGGTGAGGACATGCCAAGAGAAATTCCGGCACCAATCATTAAAATCAAAACACCCGCGTTACCACCTACCAATACAGCCAAAATGATGGCTAGGGCAAAAGGTGCCAGGTATATTCGGGCTAGAAGCGATACCCCTAACTCATCTATCCATCGGCCTCCAAGCAATGCTCCTGGAAAACGGGCAATGCCCATTGCCGTCAAACCCAAAGCGTAAACGGTGGTGGTGGCATTTAAGTCTGTGGTCATTTGGGACTGAAAAATAAAAATACCGGTTAAAGTCACTGGCAAAGCCATGGTCAATGGAATAATCAGCCAGAAACGTTTTTCCAGCATTGGATTGGGGCCTTTGATTTTGTTACCACTGCTATCACGTTTGATTTCAGGAGCTTCAGGCCATTTCGCCAAAAGCAGTAACATTAACCAAATGAGAAAAATGACGACAGCCACCGCCCACCAGATTTGCTGCCAGCTCAGCCAGCCAATCAATAATGCGATGACTGGGGCCAGAATAATTTCACCCAGTGGCATGCCAAGACTGACCAACCCCAGAGCCCGACCACGATTAATGGTAAATTCGCGGCCTGCTAATGTACTGCCAAAATGGGTCATCAACCCTTGACCACATAACCGTACCAAGCCCAGACCAAGTAAGGCCGGAATCAGCCATGGTGAAGTGGTCAGTAAAATCACGCCCACCAATAAAGCTGTCAGCACTAACAAGGCATATCGCCGGGGGGCAATCCAATCCAGCTTTTGGCCAAAATGTAACACCAGAAATCCGCTTGCCATCGTAAGTGCGGCATAAACAGCCCCAAACTCACCGGCTGATAAGTTTAATGAGTTGGCAATATCCGACTGAAACAAACCAATGAAAAAGCTTTGTCCAAGATTGCCAGTGAAAAGCGCAATAAAACCAATAGCCAGTAAACCAAACTGGTTGCGGATCAAACTGAGATAACTGTTCGCTTGAAGAGAAGTCATAAATTCCGACGATTGAATAAACAGGATGGCTCTTTCCCAACAGAGAAAAAGTATATGCTCGGAAATTATAGAGTAGAGACCTTTATCAGGCGAGTTTACTCAAAAGATCAGTGTGCTATTTTCAGTCGCAACCAGCAGGGCTGGGAGTACTTTTCTGCCCTATGGCGTGAGTAATGCTTTTGAAGAACAATCACATCGCATTATTTCTGTCCTGTTGCAGTGATATAAACCTCCAGCAGTGGTTCTGAAAAATAAACAGACCCTAAAGCCTTAATAGGTTTTGAATGATTTCGTCTTCAGTTTTACCCTGAGTGCGAAGGTTGTAATAGTACTGGCAGAGAGCCGAAAAGCTATGTGGAGTCTGTAACGTTGGAAGTTTAGTAAACCATTCCAACCGGTTTACCGCTGTTTCTTTAATGTTATGTTCGAACAGCATATCTTCCAGCTGGGCGGCACGATTGGCGATCATCCGATGACTTTCATCAAATCGGTCAGCAGCGGAGATAAGCAGTTCTGCTGTGCGTTCAATTTCAGTTGTTTCATCGTTTATTTCTGCACGACTGCGTTTTACCAGCCACTCCTGTGGTGACATTTCCACTTGTCCATCGAGCCATAGGGGGATTTCGTTTTGATCGATTATTGGCGCAGTTTCCATCTGCGGGATGTCATCGTTATTTTGATCACATGCCGTTAACGAAAACATCAACAGTAAGCTTAAGAATAAGGATGTTAAAACCTTGGGCCGCTTGTACATAATCACTCCAGAGAAACTTGCTGATGAACAGCAATCTACCGGCATACTAGAGTGCAATCGATGAAAGCACATCAGAGATAATCCTGATATGTTAAGGAAGATGTCACAAGGTGCCTTCCAGCCATTAATCGGGGAACTTGGATTTAGTCGGTTCAGTTTTTCTTTTTTTGATAAATAGTCTTGGATTTTTGACGATAAATGACCAGATCCAGCGTTCGAGAAAGGATTTTGCTTGTGCTTTTTTCAGGTAGCCGTAGCCCAGTACTGAAATAAACAAAGCGCCTATTGCATCCACAATCAGGTCATACATGGTGTCAGTTAAGCCTGAGTAATCACCGAACATGGGTTTTTGCATATTCATACCAAAAATTTTATCCATGGAAAATTCAAATATCTCCCACAAGGCCCCCATCCCCAAAGCAAACATAAAAGCAAAAAATGCTATAAACCCCGGCATCATCTGTAAATGGATAGATTCATTTTCATTAAGCAGATAAACCAGCAGGAAGCCAATAATACCTAACAGAAAACCTGAGCCAGCGTGCAAAGCAATATCCCACCACCAGAACTTGGTGTAATAGCCATGTACTTCACCCAGAAAGACCGACGCAAAGACAAAGGCAATTGCCAAAAGTTGAAATATAGCTGGCACATGAACATTGAATTTTCTTGCCAGTAACATAGGAAATAAGGTGATGATAATAATGCCGAGAGTTACTATCGCATTGAGCCATTGTTGTTCCCATATAGACCCGCAAAATCCGGCGAACAATATAAATTGCAACAAAAGTGTCAAATTTTTAGGCATGGATTGAGGTGTCATTTATGCTCCAGTTGCGCTATTTCTATCAAACATTTCTCACGTGCAGAACTGTTTTCTGTTTTATGCATCAATATCCGTATTAGTGTGATTCAGTAAGTTAACGTTCTTTGTTAATGGTAACTAAATTAATTTACTTTAGATTACACCGAGAGGTTTACATGGATAAGTTGCTTACACTGTTGCGATATGGCCTGTTTTTATCGCTGTTTTATTCAACGACCAGTATGGCAGATCAAGTTATTATTTTGCGCCATGCGCTAGCCCCTGGTGTCGGTGATCCCGAAGGGTTTGATTTGGCAGAATGCCAGACTCAGCGGGTATTGTCTTCTGAAGGACGCCAACAGGCGATTGAAATAGGCCAAAAACTTCGCCAATCAGGTATTACTGATGCAGAGGTTTTCTCCAGTGAATGGTGTCGTTGTCTGGAAACTGCAGAATTACTGGGCTTTGGTCCACCGCAAAAGCTGACGGCACTGAATTCTTTTTTTCACGCATCAAATCGCCATCTAAAACAACAGTTACTGCAAGATTGGAAAGCGCATATCAGTGAAGTGAAAACCACTAAAACCAAGGTTTACATCACTCATCAGGTCAATATTTCCGGGCTTCTCGACAAGTTTGTATCATCGGGAGAAGGCGTAGTGGTGGAAGTGAATGAACAGGGAAAACTGAAAATTGTATCGGTTTTGCAATGAACCCTTCCGCCTTGATAGGGTCACAGGGTCGTGTCTCTTTCATAGCCGCCTCTGTTGAGGCTCTGGAAGATAAACAGACCCTACAACTGGAAACTACATTTGTTAAGCTGTCGATAGTAACCAATTGACTGCTTGAATCAATTATTGAGCGCTATCCTCGCATCAATCTGAAGCCCTTTGGGCAAATAATAAACTCAAAAAATCAAACAAAAGGAGATCACAGTATCGTGTGGATTTTTGATATGAAATGGAAGTTAACTTCAGCTCTGCTGGTGACGTTGTTGTTAACATTCAGTTTGATAACCGAAACGGCTTGGGCCGAATCTGCAACTCCTACCAATAACGAAAAACATTACTCAGCGCTTGCTGACACACTCGAAAATGAACAGTCCCGTGAAAAACTTATCGCAGAATTACGCGAATTGGCACAGGCAGCTGAAGCAATGGATGAAGAAGCTACTTCAGAAGAGCTGGTTGATGAACCAACGTTTGCCAGACAGATTGCCAACACTACTCAATCCGTTGCACAGCAGATTGTATCAACAGTTGGGACGGGTTTTTCTGCTGTAGCCGCAATAGGTTCTGATGACGCAGGCATATTTGATTGGCAGAACATGCTGGATGAAAGCTTCTTTTTACTGGTGGTGATTG
This sequence comes from Methylophaga sp. F7, assembly GCF_056863975.1. Taxonomy (NCBI): domain Bacteria; kingdom Pseudomonadati; phylum Pseudomonadota; class Gammaproteobacteria; order Thiotrichales; family Piscirickettsiaceae; genus Methylophaga; species Methylophaga sp. F7. The sequence continues at coordinate 874,099 of NZ_CM166511.1, forward strand.
CCAGCACATTATTAATGTTTTATGTGCTGCGAAGTCTCGCGCGACATGCTTTTCGTCGTGCCAATGATTGGGCTGAAGCGGAGGGGGACTATCCAGAAATTCGTAAATTCAGCGCGATTTTACTGTCAGCCATAGTAGATTTACTCACAGTAGCCTTAGCATGGGTAGCTGGTTATGCCGTTGCCTTGTTTGCCATTGGCAGCAATGGGGAAATGAATGTCAGTCAATCGCTATTCCTCAATGCGTTTTTGGCGATTGAAATATTTAAGGTGATTCTACGCACGGTCTTTGCTGGACGTGATGATGCACTTCGTTTATTACCCATATCTGCCGAAAGTGCCACTTACTGGCATATCTGGTTAGTACGGTTAACCAACTATATCGGTTATGGCATGTTGCTGATTGTGCCATTGGTCAATCTGAATATTAATCCGGTAGTCGGCCAACTGGTCAGTGTACTGGTGGTGTTAAGTGCATTTATCTATGCAGTTGTTGTGATCATGCAAAACCGTGTATTGGTTAAGCAGCGTTTGCTCTTTCATGCACAACAATCCTCATTCAGCTTTTCAAGAGTCAGTCTGGGGATCTTGGCACGAAGCTGGCACATTCTGGGAATAGTGTATTTTGCGGTATTAGCCGTAGCTTTATTACTCCGTCCGGAAGATGCCCTCCCAATGATGCTAAAGGCCACTTTCCAGACGATTATCGCGCTGGTGATTGGTGGATTGCTGGCGAAGTTCCTGGCGAAAACCATTGGTCGTCCGGTACATGTTTCAGAAGATTTGCGTTCACGTTTTCCTATGCTGGAACAACGGGTAAACGGGTTTGTACCAAATATCTATAAAACCTTACGAATTTTGCTGGTGGTTGTTGTTGCCGCAGTCATTTTGGATGCCTGGGGAATATTCAGTCTTACGGCATGGTTAGCGTCAGAGGCGGGTATTCACACTATTGGTACATTGATTAGTGTTTTTGCAATTCTTGTTGGAGCGATGGCAATATGGATTGTTTTGGCAAGTTGGATTGAGCACCGGCTTAATCCTGGTGATGAAACGCATTTGCCAACGGCAAGAGCCAAAACATTACTGACAATTTTCCGTAATGCAGCGGCTATTGCTCTCATCATAATGACCGTTATGATTGTGCTGGCTGAAATAGGCGTCAATATTGGACCATTACTGGCTGGTGCAGGTGTGCTCGGTTTAGCCATTGGTTTTGGTGCTCAGAAACTGGTGCAGGATATTATTACCGGTGTGTTTATCCAGATGGAAAATGCCATTAATACGGGAGATATTGTTACTGCAGGCGGCATTACTGGCACGGCTGAGAAATTAACAATCCGCTCATTAGGTCTGCGGGACCTTTCAGGAACCTATCATCTGATCCCATTTTCATCCGTAGATACTGTGTCCAACTTTATGCGCGAATTTGCTTACCATGTTGGTGAGTATGGGGTGGCATATCGTGAAGATACCGATCAGGTGATTGTGCATCTGCGTGAAGCCTTTGCCGAGTTAATGGCAGATGCGGATCAGCGTGAGAAAATTCTGGTTGATGAGCTGGAAGTTCATGGCATCACCGCTCTGGCAGATAGCTCAGTCAATATTCGGGTACGGATTAAAACCCTGCCGGGTACGCAGTGGGGTGTTGGTCGAGCTTATAATCGTCTGGTGAAACAGCATCTGGATGCAGCAGGAATTGAGATTCCATTCCCGCATATGACCATTTACTTCGGTCAGGATAAAGATGGATCGGCTCCACCTGCGCCGCTGAAAATGGTCGGAGACTCCGATTCAAACTCCGCAATTCAGTTAGAGCAAAAATCTGAAAAAACAGAAAGCTCAAAATCATCAAAATCCAACCCCAAGGATAAACAGGATTTTGATGAAGAACATGAGAGCTAGTCGCAAACTAAAACACCCTGTTAATGCCAACAGGGTGTTTTTTTATTGCTATCCGATCAGACGTTGCTGTATCAATCGTTGCATATTTCGGGTACCGGTGCAGTTATCGCATTCATCAAGTGCGGTTTTTATTGTTAATTGTGCTGACCGGTAATCCTGTTTCAAATAAAGCAAGGTAGCGGTCATGAGTGATTTATTCTGGTAATTGCCCAGTAAATCATCAACGACCAACCGCAGACCTGAATCAGCACTGAAATATCGCAGATCACTGGTATCGGCAATCAACGCCAGATTTAACGCCCACAATGCTTTATCAGACTCACCTTGCAAAGCTGTTGCCAGAGCAAAACCAATTTTGGGCAAAGAAGCTTTGGGATCTTTTTGGGATTGTGCTTTAAATGCATTTATTGCTGTTGTCGACTCATAGCGCGATAACGCTTCCCAGCCATCAATATTGGAATAGTTCGAAATAGACGAAGTTGATGGAGAAGCAGGCCGTGTTGCATTGGTTGTATAGCGTCTTACCGGTTCCGCATCACGGTAACCCTGAGAATAAATAATCGGTGCAATCAGGGTGATACTGTTATTTCGAAAACCATAATAGCCTGATCTATTACGAGGCCGGGTAGTATCGTAATGTCGATAATACGGTTTATAACGAGGTTGTTTAAAGTGGTTCAGTCTGGGATCCAGTCCAAATGAACGGTGACCGGTGATGCCGATTGAGGGATGGCGGTAATGCCGGTTGCCAGAATATCCATGGTGAGGTCGATTATGCAGGTTCTGACCAAGTTGCACGTTCACCGACACATCGGCATAACTGTTTTGACTGGGCACAAGCAGCATAAGCCCGCTAAGCAGGCTGGCGCTGAAAACGGAAACAAATAGGGTTTTACTGAATGACATAGCCATTACCTCACAGTTGGCTAGCTGATAACAATCAGACTGACGGTAAAATTGTTGGTTCAATGGCAGCGATGTAAATTCAGGTAAAGCAATGTTTCAGCGAGCTTTTTGGTATCATGCTCGCTTTATTCTCTTCTTTAAAGCTCCCCATGTCTGCTACTGATTTTTCATCGTTAAATTTACCTGCCGAACAACTGGCCGTACTCGACTCTCTTGGTTATAAGCAAATGACTGCTGTCCAGGCACAAAGCCTGCCGTTAATTCTGCAAGGCAAGGATTTGATTGCCCAGGCCAAAACCGGTAGTGGTAAAACCGCCGCCTTTGGTATTGGCTTATTACAAACTATTCAACCGGATTTCTTTGCTGTTCAGGCGCTGATTATTTGTCCTACTCGTGAATTAGCCGATCAGGTCGGTAAAGAGTTGCGCCGTTTGGGTCGTGGCATACCCAATCTGAAACTGGTGATGTTATGCGGTGGTAAACCGTTAGGACCGCAAATTGCCTCATTGGAATATGGTGCACATATTGTGGTTGGTACACCTGGACGGATTCAGGATCATCTTAAAAAAGCCACCTTGAAACTCAATAAAGTCAAAACCGTGGTGCTCGATGAAGCCGATCGCATGCTGGATATGGGCTTTGTGGATGCGATGCAGGAAATCATTGGTCAGACACCAAGTTCCAGACAGACCTTGCTGTTTTCAGCGACGTTTCCCGACAGCATCAAACAGATTAGTCGAAGCATACAACGCGATCCGGCACGGGTAACGGTTGAATCACATCATCAACAGGCTGTAATTGATCAGTTGTTTTATGAGATCAAAAAACATGAACGTAACAATGCATTGATAATGTTATTCCAGCATTATCAGCCCAAAAACGCCATAGTCTTCTGCCACACCAAAATACAGTGCGATGAAGTTGCTGAGATGCTAAGAAATAAAAAAATTGATGCTCAGCCAATTCATGGTGATTTGGAACAACGGGAACGGGATCAGGTATTGGTACGTTTTGCCAATCAGAGTTGCCCGGTATTGGTTGCCACCGACGTGGCCGCACGCGGGCTGGATATCAAAGCAATTGAAATGGTCATCAATTATGAATTGCCCCGTGATCCCGAAGTGTATATCCATCGGATTGGACGTACTGGTCGGGCAGGGGAGTCTGGACTGGCGATGAGCCTGGTAGCCGAAGCTGAAGTGCCACGCATGTTGGCGATTGAGAAATATCAGAAGAAACCGTGTCGCTGCGATGTGCCGGCTTCACTGGATCGTGATGATAGTTTTACACTTGAAGCCGATATGGTGACTATTCAGTTGGATGCCGGGCGTAAAAATAAACTCCGTCCTGGCGATATACTGGGCGCTTTAACCGGTGATGCCGGGCTTGATGGCACTGATATCGGCAAAATTGATATTTTTGATATGTCGAGTTATGTCGCGGTGAGTAAATCTGCATTACGACAGGCAATGAATTACCTGGCTGATGGTAAGGTTAAAGGTCGCGCTATTCGCGCCAGAAAAATACGTTAAAATCTCAAAGAAAATAACAAAAACCTTGTTTGAATTGTGGTAATAATTAACCTGCACTATATGTTTGTACGAGTATTTCCATGACCGACCTGATCAATGATGTTCCAACGGAAAATGATGTCTATAAAACTCTGCTGGAATCCACTAAAGCCATTCCCTGGAAAATTGACTGGGCTACCCTGCAATTTGTATACATTGGCCCGCAAATTGAAGCGTTGTTAGGTTGGGAACCATCAAGCTGGAAGTCTGTTGAGGATTGGGCAGCAAGAATGCATGCAGATGATCGGCAATGGGTGGTGGATTTTTGTGTTTCTCAATCCCAGTCAGGCATTGACCATGAGGCGGATTATCGTGCTCTGACCAAAGAGGGGCATTACGTCTGGATCCGCGATGTGGTACATGTGGTGCGCAAAGAAAATGGTGAGGTCGACTCATTAATCGGTTTTATGTTTGATATCAGCGAGCGCAAAAAGACCGAGCAGGAACTGATAAAGCTGCAAAAAGAACTGGAAGAGCTTTCCTTCAAAGATGGCCTGACCGGCGTGGCCAACCGCCGGATGTTTGATTCCGTTATCGAAACGGAATGGCTTAAAGCTCGACAAAATAAACAGCCATTGTCGTTGATTATTATTGATATCGATTTTTTCAAAGAATATAACGATTTTTATGGGCATTTACAGGGTGATGACTGTCTAAAGCAGGTGGCAACAACCTTAAATAATGTCGCCACCCGTTCAAGAGATTTCTTCGGCAGGTTCGGTGGTGAAGAATTTGTAATGTTATTACCTGAAACTGATGAAAACGCTGCCTGGGCGTTGGCAGAACGTTGCCGACAATCTTTATTTAAAAAACAGATTCCCCATGAAAATTCAAAAGTGAGTCAATTACTCACCATCAGCATGGGAGTCAGCACGATGATTCCATCGCAAGACGATGAGCATAATGAATTAATCAGCAGGGCAGACAAACAGCTTTATCAAGCCAAGCAGAAAGGGCGTAACTGTATTCAGTCGGCTTAACTCCCTGAAACATCAACAGTCCCTATGTCACATTGCCACAGGCGCGATTAGCCGGTACGGCTACATCCATCATTTTAGGATTGGGCAAGTTCAGGTTGTCCATAATATTTTTATATTCAACAACATCCTTCACTTGCAAGCGAGGATTATGCTCGCGTTCTTCACCAATCGTACTGACCATCCAGCCTTTATAATCATGTGCTGGATAAACCCAGGTGTCTTCAGGCAATTTTAATAACTTATCGAACAGGCTACTGTATTGCTCGGTGGCACTGCCATTTTGAAAATCAGTACGACCTGTACCGCGAATCAATAAGGTGTCGCCAGTGAACAGATATTGTTGTCCTTCATGCTCCAATAGAAAGCTGTATGAGTCATCGGTATGTCCTGGAGTATGTAAAGCAGTGAGCTCGAGATTGCCAACCACAATTTTACTGCCATCATGGAAACTATCATTGGCACAGGAAGAATTTGCCTGTTGTCCCATATAGGTTTCACAACCTGTGAGTTCCCGCAGTTTGCCAAGTGCCGTAATGTGATCAGCATGGGTATGTGTATCCATTGCCACTTTAAGTGTTAAACCAAGTTCATTTAATAAACGAATATAACCATCTGTTTCATCAATCACCGGATCAATTAATACCGCCTGTTTTGAAAGTTTATCTGCAATCAAATAAGTGTATGTAGATGAGTTTTTTTCAAAAAGTTGTCTGAATAACATGTTGATGAATGCTCCTATGTTGTTTGCACATAAAACAGTGTTACTGCCACCAGTAAAAGACCAATAGAAAAGATTTTCTGCAAATGCGCATTCGCAATTCTATGACTGATCAGTTGTCCTGCATACATACCTGTCAACCCTCCAGCAATGAGCCAGGCCAGTGACTTAAAAGGTAAATAATTGATTTCACCGAATGTGAGATGTGAAATAAAGCCGATACTGCTAATCAGCGTGATAACCACTAAAGACGTACTGACTGCTTGTACCATGCTGACCTGACTCAGTAACAGCAGTAGGGGAATGATCAAAAAGCCGCCACCCACGCCGAATAAGCCGGATAATATGCCGACCAAAAATCCACCCAGCAATAAACCACCCATGCATCTTGGACGCAGCTGAAATTTACCGTCGGGACTGAATTTACACAGAACACCCTTTGCGTTATCCAGCGATAAATGACTGCTTCGCACCACTTTGCTGGCTTCCGGCATCGTTGTGGCCATTAACCACATGCGAACAGCGATGATGACTGCCAATAAGCTAAAGCCTGCCACCAGTAGCACCTCACTTAATATTGAGGCGAATATCTGACCTAACGGCGCACCCAACATTCCGCTTCCGGCTAATAAAGCTGCAGGTTTCCATAAAATGGTTTGATTGCCCAAATTTCGGACACTGCCATAAAATGTAATCGTGGCGACGGCGGCTAATGATAATGACACCGCTTGATGAATTGAAACGTCACCCAGCAATATCAATAAGGGCACTGCAAACACAGAGCCACCGGCTCCAGTAAGGCCAAGCAGCAGGCCAATTACAATGCCAATTAGTAGCAACATCTAGATTATTTATTCCATGGCATTTTTGCGAGGATCAGGCCCATTGCACAGCTATCGGTGATCCCTGAAAACATCAGTCCTGCGCCGACAAATCCCGATAGAGCAAACCAGGCTGAATGTACAGCAAATCCCAGAATTACTCCGCCTAACACCAAACCACCAGCAGCGATACGTACCTGACGTTCTATCGATACTGCGCTACCTTGCGTGACTACCCAATCACCATTGAGCTTTTCAACCGCCTGGATGCCGCCTTCAATAACCACTAGTGATTGGGAAACCTGTCCCTCTAATTGTTTGGCGGCCGTTTCTGCTCGGCGACCTGAGTGACATAACAGTAAAATCTTGTCTGGTGTTATTGTTTGTTGGTTAATTGCCTGTTGCAATGCTTCAACGGTGAGGTTTTGTAATGGCAAATGAATGGCACCCGGCAAAGATTTCGCTTTAACCTCGGCAGCTGTTCTGACATCAACAATAAAGAAATCGGCGGGTGTATTTTTGGTAAATACATTTACTGGTTTTTCGATGGAATAACTCATGATTTTTCTCCACATGAAGCGGTTTGATATTCAGGACAGTAAAGCGATTGCAAGACAGCAATGATGCGTAACGCGGCATCGCCATTAAGCCGGTAATAGACGGTTTGTGAATCTTTGCGTGTTTTGACTAATTCAGCATGACGCAGGCTGGCAAGGTGTTGTGATAATGCCGATTGACTGAGTGGCACCAGGTGATTGAGATCACTGACAGCCAGTTCTTGATTTCCCAAAGCGCATAAAATCATTAAACGGTGTTCATTACTCATTTGTTTCAGTAAACCCGCCGCTGATTTGGCATGAGTTTGCATTTCGTTCATGTCAGAAAAAGAGGGAGATGGCGTGCTCATGGACAGTCCTTACAAAAATACGTCCACAAACAATATCAGTATTTACTAAATTAGTAAAACCTAATTTAGTAAATACTGTTTAATAAGCTAGGAGCAGATTATTTGAGATTTAATAAAAAGAATCTGGCGAGCATCCACGCAGCTCGCCAGCTGAAAAGTGTTATTTTTATAGTTTGACGAATTCGCCGACCGGCACGTCCGTCATTACTTTTTGTAAATCATTGGCGCTTAATGCCAGTGCATAGCCTAAAACGCCACTGCCGATAATGACCTGTTCAAATTGAAATGCGCTGTTATCGGCTAATACCTTAATTGTTTCAGGCAAAGCAATGGGAGGAACGGCACCAACGACATAGCCTGTTGCTTCTGAGACTTCATCAAACTCGGCCATGCGCAGTTTTTTCTCACCAAGCTGTTTGCGAAGCGCTGCCCAATCTGCTCGACCGCCGCCGGCTAAGGCTAACAGCACGAATTTATCCGAGCCAGTCTTAAATAATAAGCTGCGTACCACAGAGTTGGGATCTCGCCCCTGACCGCTGAGTAATTCTTCCAGATTACGGATAGGTTTTTTATCCTCACTGAGTGGAATTTCAATCACGTCATAATGAATGGCGTTGTTCGCTAATAATTCAGTGACCGGAGAGCTGATTGTCTGGCTCATGGATTCTCCATAGATGGTGTTAAAAGTAGCTACTTTATGAATTATTGACTCAAACTGTCAAAGCAACAATGTCATTATTCCCAGCGACATAAATACAATTGAGGCCACATAACGTGCAGCATTCAATGGTAATTTCTGCATCAAGCGATGTCCGAAAAGAACGATTGGAACGTTGGCCAACATCATGCCAACAGTGGTACCTAGGGTTACCAGCAGGAATTGCTGATATTGTGCTGCCAGAATAACCGTTGCGATTTGAGTTTTGTCACCGATTTCAGCCAGAAAAAATAACACCACAGTCGCAATAAAGGCACCGTAACGATTGAGATTTGAAGATGCATCTTCTTCTTTATCGGGAATTAATATCCATAAGGCGACTGCAATAAAACTGATACCAATCAGTAATTGGCCCGTTTGCGGAGAGATAAACTCAGTGATCCAGACCCCCAGCCAGGCTGATAGGCCATGGTTAAGCAGGGTAGCGACTAAAATACCGAAAATAATGGGAATTGGGGCACGGAAACGGGCTGCAAGAAATAACGAAAGAAGTTGGGTTTTATCGCCGATCTCCGCCAATGCGACGGTAGAAGTTGAAACCAGAAAAGCTTCCATGATTTTAGCTACTCAGGCGGGATAAAAACCAAAGGCAAATAACAGCTACCCGCCTATGGAGCTGTTATTTGCCTCAGGTCTTGCCAATGCCACTCGTCAGAATGACACGAATCGGCCATGTGTCTTGAGGACACAAGTATGTTGACAGATTCACTCACTAGGACCTGTTTATTCTTAGAAATAAACAGGTCCTAAGATGGGTAGACTACTCCCCTAAGACAGTTGGCATTATAAGCATCTCTGCCAGGCACTGCAATGAAAGGTTTAGACTCTGAGTTGCCAGGTAGGCTGATTGTTTTCATCAATAATCTGATGCTTGATTAACCATTGCTGTGCATCTTCCGCATCCTGTTCAAACCAGGCTTTGGCACTGCCGAGGCGGAAACTGTAGCCCCAGCTGTCCATATCCAGCATCATTCGCTGTTTACCCATTTCAGGCAGAAAATCACTGAGCAGGATCTGCAGATAACATACGCCATTTTCCTCATCATAATCACCAGCGGCATCGGTATCTAACGTTATGCGACGTTGATAATCCATACAGATATAATGGCCAGCTTCATGTAGGGCAGAGTGAACAGGCGTATCAAAACGTAACAATAATTGATTACCTAGCAGACCGGCTTCACGTTCGCCAAAAAAACTACCGGGAATAGTCTCATTTTCTTCAACCTGTCTGATTTCAATCCCGTAAGGGTTAAGCAGTTTTTGCAGTTGTTGTTGATAGAACGCTGTGCAGTTCACTACGTTTTGCGGATCAGACACGTCTGGCATCACCAATAATATGATTAATGACCAGGCCTGCCAGGGTTAAGCCGAATATTGAAGGCATATAACTCACCGTGCCATTAACAGCTCGTGCCCGACCCCGACTGACTGCCTCTGGAGGTAGAGGTGGTAAAGGATATTCCAGTGAATAAACAGTTTGGATTCCTTTGCCTACACCACGTTTACGTAAATGTGAACGCAATTGTTTAGCAAGTTTGCAAATGGACGTATTCATTAAATCGCCGGTACGCACTTGAGTGGGGTCAAGTTTCCCGCCAGCACCCATACTGGAGAATACCGGTAACTGATTACGCCATGCGGTTTCCAGCAGAGCCGTTTTGCTGCTCATGCTATCAATCGCATCAATAATCACGTCAAAGCCTTGATTGAGTGTGTTGGGAATGGTTTCCGGAGTTAAGAATTCAGTGATAAGGTTCAGTTCGCATTGTGGATTAATATCTGCGATACGCTCTGCCATCACTTCAACTTTCAATTTACCGACAGTAGAGTTCAGTGCCACCAGCTGACGATTCAGATTGGACGCCGAAACCACATCATGATCCACCAGTGTCATTTTACCCACGCCCATCCGCGCCAGCGCTTCAGCGGTAAATGAACCGACACCACCCATACCTGCCAGAAAAACATGACTGTTTTGAAGACGCTCTAAACCGGTGTCACCCAGCAGGATATGGGTGCGTTCAAATAATGGATTGCTATGCGCCATCCGTTTCCCTCTAAACATTACCTAAGATTAACTATTTTCCGATAACGGTCAGCTAATGGCAAAAGCGCTTCAGCCATATGCAACGAATCGGTCAGGGTACTAGGCAATTTTCAGAGGTGGGTAAAGCCATCTATCGGTGTGGACGGAAATTTTTGACCGACTCGATAAAATCATCTTCTAAAGCTTCCCCGCGATAACGTAAATGCATATAACAATAACTTATCATGGCTATCTGTTGCTGATGCTGCGGAAGCGCCAGTTGAGCGCGACGGGAAAAATCTTCCGGACCTTCATGGGCCTGACGCACAACGCCATGCCGTGCAAGTTTAAAGCAGAATTTCTGATAAAAACGTTGTACTCGATCCTGAGGTATGGTTTTTAATCTCAAAGTTGTCCAGGCAATCCAGCCAAATATCAGCGCAATACCAATGGCCAGCCAGCGAATCATTTTTTCCCAGTCCGGTTGATGCATGCCGAGTTTTTCCAGCAACTGCAGTTGTCGATCCGGACCATAACTGACGACCCACATTTCCCAGGCGCTATTCAAAGCATCCCAGTTATTCTTTGCTGATTGCCACAATTCTACCAAGCGATCATTGTTGGCTATTGCTGCAGGAGAACGCCGTTCAGCCGGCAATAAATCCCGGATCCCAAAGTCGACACGCTCACTGGAGACGGCAGCTGTTGGATCGATTCTGATCCATCCCTGTTGTGGCAGCCAGACTTCTGTCCAGGCATGGGCATCGCGCTGTCGTACCGTAAGCACCTGATCTACCGGATTTATTTCTCCGCCTTGATAACCCGTCACAATGCGCGCCGGAATGCCTGCGGCGCGCATTAACACGGTAAAACTGGCGGCATAGTGCTCACAAAAACCCTGGCGACTCTCGAAAAGAAACTGATCAATGGTATCGCCGCGCAGTGCTGGTGGCGTCAGGCTATAACTGAAATCCTGTTGACGAAAATAATTCAGTACGGCTTCAATATAGGCCTGATCGGTTGGACTTTTTTCTAAAAGACTCCGTGCCAGCTGCAGACTTCTTGGATGACGAGCTTCTGGCAAATTTAATCCATATTGCAGATAGGGATCATTTTGCGGGTTAAACAAATAGTCAGTATTAGAACTTAACTGATATTGAGTGCGCTGTTTGATTGCGTTACTGCTATTTAACTCTCCATCGGGACTGAGACGGGTCTGCATGGTTTGCGGATAGTCTGTGGGGAAATCCAGGGCAAATAACCAGTGCCTGTCATGGGGCTCCAGGGTCATGCTGTAAGAAAAAGGCTCTCCGGCAACATGAATTTTCGTGTCGTTTCCGTAACGTTTTTGATTGTCAGTTAATGGCAGCCAGCGCTTGCCATCGGTATGCCACAACACTGGACCACGCCAATATAAGTCTTGGCGCTCGGGAAACTGATTGTCGTCGAACCTCACCCGAAAGGCTATGGCATCGGATTGAATTAACTGGCTGATATTGCCGATCGTAATATTGTCTGCCATGCCGGTCACGGCACTGTTCTGCGGTGGTACTTCGCCTAACGTCATACTGTCGGGCAGACTATCCGGGATATCCATAGCGTCATTTGGCAAGCCCCAGATAGGGCCAGAAATTCTAGGAAACAGCACAAACAATAACAGCATCAGAGGCATGGCCTGTAAAACCATCACAGTTGATTGTTTAAGCCGATTTTTTATGGAGCTGTCCGATTCATTGGCAGTAATCAGACAGCTGGTCAGCAGGATCACATTGACCAGCATTAAAATGACGATTGGAATGCTCTGATTGAAGAAAAAATGGGTAATAATCAGGAAAAAACCCATGAAACAACTCAGATAAACATCACGCAGATTTTTTACTTCAACCATTTTGAAGGCCGCCATGGTGGTCAGTAACGCCACCCCTGCATCGCGGCCAATGGTAATCCCATAACTATAAAACACCAGCACAATGGTCAATATCGCGCCGATGGAATGCAGCACTTTTAACAGGCGTTTATCCGCTGGTAACGGCCATCCTTGCCAGCTATTCATTAACCGCCAGCCCATCATCAACAGAAATATCGCGGCAACCCATAGCGGTTGATAGAAAAAATGCGGAATGGCGATAATCGTCAATGTCACCATTAACCAATGAATGGACGATTTCGAAGGGATTTCAGCTGAACGTTTATTGGCCATAAAGCGCCAGACTTTGCAGACAAAAATGACGATGCTGGTTGCCGGAATCTATCGCTATCGTATGTTCAGGCAGGATTAAACCGTATTGCATTCCAGCGGTCTCAGCAGCCAAAATCCACTGACAAAGTTGTGATAATTTCGCTTCGGTATCCGGTAAATCCGCAACATCATCCCAGTTGAACAACATTTTTTGTCCGGAAGGACTGCTAAATTGTTTAGTTCGTAAAATGCCATCCCGAGCCAGGGCTTTCCAGGCAATATGTTGTCTGGCATCCCCCACGCGATAGCGATGAAAACCGGCAAAATCATCGAGACCCTGTTGATGCTGCAAATCTCCGGAATCTTCCATAGCAGAAGGGGTGGCAATGGTTTGTTGCCCATTGGCCTGGGATAAATCAGCACCCGTTGCTGGATATCAATAAAAAACCAGCTCAGCAATAATCCGATAGGGTAGACACTGGAAAGCCTCAGCCGCCCTAAATCCTGCCAGCCTCTTTTATCGGTCGGTATTGGAATCAGATGCAGGCTGGTTTGTTCTGCAGCAAGCTGAGGAGCTTTATACACAGGAAGATACCGGGAAAATTGTTTTAGCGGCCACCACCCTGAACGTGATATTGATGGCAGATAAGCGATATCCAATTGTCGGATAGGTCGTGGACTTTGATTGGTCAGGTTCAGTGGCAATAAAATAGGCTGCTGGCAAAAAACCGGTTCAGCGCGGCCCAGTTGATAATCCAGCTGGCGGACATTACGATAACTGTGATGCATGGCTACATGGCCGACGCCAACCAGCAGGAAACACAGTAGGTGACCGAGACTGTTGTTGTAGTTAATGGCACCCAGCAACATCACCACAATCAATATCGAATAACTCAATCCATACCGGCTGGGCAAAATAAATACCCTGTAGCGTTGCTGTTGACGCCAGCGCTGCCAATATTGGCGCAACATTAGGGAATCGCTACCTGCTGCAGGATATCGGCAGCCCATTCTGCAGATTGCAGTTGTTCTCGCGCTTGCAGTCGATGTTGCACAATACTGGGGAAAATCGCCTGCACATCTTCTGGAATAACAAAATCCCGTCCGTTGATCATGGCCCAGGCTCGAGCGGCCTGAATCAGGCCCAGTCCGGCGCGTGGGGACAGACCATTGTAAAATTGACCGCTGTTTCGGGTGTAAGCCAATAAGGCCTGCACATAATCAATCAACGCATCACTTAATGAAATTTTACTGGCTACTTGCTGTAGCTGGATTAATTGGGTTGGCGTAATTTCAGCTTGCAATTGCTTGAGCATTTGACGTCTGTCTTCGCCGGTCAGCAAGGCACGTTCAGCCTGTTTATCCGGATAGCCAATCTGAATACGCATCAGAAAACGATCCAGCTGTGATTCGGGCAGAGGGAAGGTACCAATCTGATGAGCGGGATTTTGGGTCGCAATAACGAAAAAAGGATCTTCCAGAGGATGACTTTCTCCTTCAATCGTAACCTGTTGCTCTTCCATTGCTTCAAGTAACGCACTTTGTGTGCGGGGAGAGGCCCGATTAATTTCGTCGGCTAATAGAAGTTGAGTAAAAATGGGACCGCGATGAAAACTGAACTGATGTTTTTCGGGGTCATAAATGGATACCCCAAGAATATCTGCCGGCAACATATCACTGGTAAATTGCACCCGTTGAAAACGGAGTCCCAACGTTGTGGCAAGAGTATGAGCCAGAGTGGTTTTGCCAACACCCGGCAGATCCTCAATTAATAAATGTCCCCGCGCCAGAAGGCATGCTAAGGCGAGTTTGACGGGTTGCTGTTTACCAAGAATGACTGAGTTAATGGTGTAGAGTATTCGTTCAGTGCTGCCTTGCGTCATGGAAAGTCCTGAATTGATTTAGGTTATTGTTGCTATCGGAATAGACATGCTATTTTTATCTGGGTTCTATTCACTTTAAGGAATTGTATATGTCTAACGAAGGTTATCACGAGCCGTTTAGCGAATTATCAGACGAAACAAAGGATATGCACCGCGCCATAGTTTCGCTTATGGAAGAACTTGAAGCGGTCGATTGGTATAACCAGCGGGTTGATGCCTGTAAAGATCCTGAGTTGAAGAAAATTCTCGAGCATAATCGTGACGAAGAGAAAGAACATGCTGCGATGGCTTTGGAATGGATTCGTCGCAAGGACAAAAAAATGGACCAACATCTGCGTGATTATTTATTTACCGAAGGTGGAATTACTGAACATCACGATTGATCAGATATTGAATAGCTGACGACAATTTGCTGTGGTGATTTCAGCAATATACTCCGCTGATTCATCGCGCAATTGACTTAGTTTTTCCATGATAACCGGAATATTTTCAGGCGTGTTGCGTTCTCCCTGATGACCGCAAAGCGGCATATCAGGTGCATCTGTTTCCAACACAATTTGTGAGAGCGGTAACTCAGTGAACAGGCGTTGCAGTCTCTGAGCCCGTGGATAAGTTAATGCGCCACCGATGCCCAATAAAAAGTTAAGTTTACGGTATTGTTCTGCCTGTTGGGCACTGCCACTGAAAGCATGCACGATGCCGCCGGATAATTTTTTGTGGCGAAGTACTTTTAAAACGTCATCATGGGCTTTGCGTACATGCAGGATAACCGGCAAAGCAAACTGAACGGCAATATCAATCTGTGCTTCAAATAAGATAAGTTGAGAGGCGATGTCGGCATCAGCTACATAAAAATCCAAACCAATTTCACCAATGGCAATAGGCTGATATTGCTTAACGGCTTGCTCAAGAAGCTGTGCTGCATTCTCCTGATGATCAGCCATGAACATCGGGTGGCAGCCCAAGGCCAGCGATAACATGGGATGATTGTTACATAACTCGATTTGTTTGGGCCAGCTGTTAACCGTAACGCCGGGGATGATAATTTTTTCTATACCTGACCTGGCACAGTTTTGCAGAATGTCCGTTCGATCTTTGTCAAAATCGTTAAAGTCGAGATGGCAATGACTGTCAATCAGGTGCACCATGTCAAAACGGCCTTTATAAACAGAGGAGCATTTTATGTCTGAAATCTACCATGACGCCAGTAAGCCACATGAGCGCTTAATGTTCAACGTGGCGATATTTCATTTCCTGGTTCCGGCGATTCTGTTTGGTACCGAAAACCTGTGGCTGATTTTCTCATTATCGCTGTTGGGTTCGCTGATTATGATTGGCTCCATAGCCTACAAAGCCTACAACTCCCAAGATCAGACAGTACTGGTTCAGGCTCACTGGAAACTGGCCTGGAAACGCAGTACGTATTTATTGGGCGCTTATCTCGTGGCGGGAGTTATATTTGGTATCGGCTCATTTTTATTGATGGCACAAGCGGATGAAAGCATGCGCTTTATTCAACGCTCGGTATTAGGGTGGTTTGCATTAGTGCCTATTTCACTGACGTTGATTGCGTTGATTGTGTTGGAAGGCAGTGCGTTGGTTCAATCCAGAAAAGGTATCATGCCATCTGAGATGAAACTGTAATCCTTCAGTCTCTAACGATAATCTGCTCAGTCTTTGCCATACCCTCACCGCGCGGGTCACTGGCGGAGCTGAGTTTGCCTGTCTTTTTATCGACCACAATGACCTGCATATTGCCAAATTGACGATTTAACACATCCAGTTGATGGCCTCGGTTTATTAAATCCTGTTGCTCCGCCTCGCTCAGACCGGGTGTTTCCATTTGAACTCGGTCTGGCAGATATTGATGGTGCAATCGCGGCGCAGCCACAATTGCTTCAGCATCGTGACCTTCCATAAAATGTAATATGCCTTGCATCACCATGGTAATAATTCTGCTGCCTCCGGGTGTACCAATGACCAACAATCGCTGTTCATTTTCGACAAAGCTTGGTGTCATACTGGAAAGTGGACGTTTGCCCGGTTCAATGGCATTGGCGGATTCACTCACCAAATCATAGGCATTTGGGCTACCGCTTAACGCAGAAAAGTCATCCATTTCATCATTGAGCAAAACACCGGTATTTCCAGCTACAAAGCCACTGCCAAATGGGTAGTTGATACTCAGCGTGGCTGATACCCGGTTGCCATCTTGATCAACAATCGAAAAATGTGTGGTGTCCTGGCCTTTATTGCTGAACGCATCAGCTAATTCATCACTTTTGCTGGCGCTATCGGGATCAATGTCCTCAGCTATCTGGGCAGCATAAGCGGGATCCAGTAAATAATCCGGAACATCAATAAAATCACTGTCACCAAGATGAACGGTGCGTTCTCGATAAGCCCGACGCATGGATTCAATTAGCCAATGTCGCTTTTGTTGCTGGTCAGCCTGCCAGTAATCCAGTGTGTTCAATTGATTCAGCATCAAAGTTATTAACTGACCGCCTGCCGAGGGCAATGCTGCAGTGGTGATGGTATAACCTGCAATTTGAGTCTTTACTGGCTGGCGGATTTTCAGTTGATAATCAGACAGATCCTGTTCTGTCCAGATACCGCCCGCGGCTTGTACTGATTTCACCATTTGTTTGGCAATTTCACCCTGATAAAAAGCTTCCCGACCTTTTAAGGCTATGGCTTCCAAAGTGTTGGCTAAATCCTGCTGGATAATCATGGAACCTAAAGCGGGAATTTCTTCGCCATCCAAAAATATCGCTTTAGCTTCGGCATTTAACGCCTGTTTTCTGAATCCCATATAGCGTTGATAACGTGGCGTGACGGCAAAACCTTCTCTGGCATAACGAATTGCAGGTGCAAGGGTGATAGATAATGGTAGATTGCCATAATTTTGGGTTAAATAATCCAATGCGGCGGGGGTTCCCGGAATGGCAGCCGCCAGAGGCCCATTTAATGATAAATCACGAACCACTTCACCGTTGTTATCCAGATACATATCACGGTGTGCCTGGGAGGGGGCTGTTTCACGGCTGTCCAGCATAATCTGTTGTTGGTCGGTTTCACGATGTAATAACCAGAATCCACCACCTCCAAGGCCAGAACCAGCAGGTTCAACGACAGCAAGCGCTGCACTTACTGCAATGGCGGCATCAAAGGCGTTGCCACCTGTTTGCAGAATTTCAAAACCGGCCTGGGTTGCTAAGGGATGTGCTGAAGCAATTGCCGCTTGTCCGTTTTGAGTTTGAGCAAAACCAAGCGGAATGATCAGGACATAAAAAAGCAGGGCAGTGAATAATCTCATCGATGGTGTTTTTTCATGGCAGCGAGTCGATCCTGCTCTTTACGGCGGATTTTCTCCAGACGATGTAATTCAGCAGCTTCGTTGGATTCCATGCCGATATGCGCTTCACCACGTTGCAAGGCCAGCTGAATCTGTTTCTCACGCTCTGCGTAGCGGGCTTTCTGATCATCTGTAGTTTTATCAAAACAATGTGGGCATGACACACCGCGCTGATATTTTTCACTTTGCTTGTCCTCTTCGGTGATCGGTAACCGACAGGCGTGACATTGATCGTATTCACCTTTTTCGAGGCTATGGTTCACGGTGACCCGTTCATCGAATACAAAACATTCACCTTCCCATAGCGACTCCTGTTCAGGCACATCTTCCAGATATTTGAGAATGCCACCTTCCAGATGATAAACCTCCTCAAACCCCTGTTCTTTTAGATAAGCGGTGGATTTTTCACAGCGAATTCCGCCAGTACAGAACATCGCAACTTTTTTATGTTTTTGCGGATCCAGGTGCTGTTTTACATATTCCGGAAATTCACGAAAACTTTCTGTGTGAGGGTTAACCGCGTTTTTGAAAGTGCCAACTTCTACCTCGTAATCATTACGGGTATCGACCAGTAAGACTTCGGGATCACTTATCAATTTGTTCCAGTCTTTGGGTTTGATATAGGTGCCGACCGACTGTTTCGGATCGATGCCTTCGACACCCATTGTGACGATTTCACGTTTTAATTTCACCCGGCTACGTAAAAAGGGCGGAGTATCGGTATAAGACTCTTTGTAACTTAAATCCTTTAATCTGGAATCGGCGCGCAAATAATCCAGCAATGCATCAATAGATTGACGCGAGCCGGCGACGGTACCATTTATTCCTTCCTGCGCCAGCAATAAAGTGCCACGAACTTCATGATCCAGCATGAATTTGAGTAGCGATGGTTTAATCGCAGCATAATCATCCAAAGTGACAAATTCATACAATGCGCAGACCACAGTTTGAGCCATAGAAATATTCCATAAAGAGTCAAAACCCTATATTTTACAGGGAAATTCTCAGGTCGTGTATGCTCACTTGACAGTAAGCTTTAGCAAGCAGTAAATGATTGTACCAATCAACACATTGAGGTGTGAAATGGATGAATTACAACAACTCAAAGCTGAAAGTGAACAATGGCGGGCTGATCATCTTCGCTGGTTGGCCGATGCAGATTCCTGGACCCATCATACTCAGAGATTAATAGCCATTCTGCACAAACTGGAAAGAAGTTTACCCGAACACAATGCCAAGCTGGATCAACATGTTGAATTAATTATGCAACATCAAGAAACCATTAACCGCTATGAATGCGGGCTTGACCCTAATTGTCTGTCCAGCTGTGGCAGTTATATTAATTTAGAAAAACAACGAGCGTTTCACGATAGATTGCGAAAACTGCACCATAAAATGCAACTGCATCATCAACAATTTAGTGAAGAATATAAAAAACAGATGGCTATTTTTTATCAACAAGCGCAACAGCTGATGCAGGAAATTGCCGAGGGCTAGGTGCTGTTTAACGCAGCGATTTATATCGCATCAATAACCACAGGAAAAACGGTCCGCCCAATAGCGTCGTAATGACACCGACTGGTAGTTCTGCAGGGGCAATAACCAATCTGGCAAGCGTATCGCAAATCACCAGAAAGCTGCCGCCAAAAAGCAATGTCGCCGGTATCAGATAGCGATGATCTTCACCGATAATCAATCGGCAGATATGCGGCACCATCATACCGACAAAGCCAATCGGGCCGCATAAAGCAACGATAGCCCCCACGCACAATGAAGTCACAAAGAATAATGCGTAGCGTACGTATTTCACCGAAACGCCCCGACTTGTGGCTATTTCATCACCGGCCATTAACAGGTTCAGTTCGCGGCTCAGATAAAGAATCACTACTGCCGTCAGCGTAACAAAAGGTAATAATTGCTTTAATTCCTGATAACCAACGACAGTTAAACTGCCCATCAACCAGCGGATAATTTGAAATGAATCGGCAACATTGCTGAGATACTGAATAAACAGAATCAGACTAGAAAAGAAGAAACTGATAGCAACACCGGTTAACAATAAGGTTTCACCGGAAAAACCAAAGCGAAACCGACTGATACTGTAAACAAAACTGATGGCGATTAACGCACCGGCAAAGGCGCTGAGGCTGGTGGCACTTAATCCTAAAATCGTAAAGCTGATACCCGTATAGACACTGATCGCTGCTCCTAATGAGGCACCGCTGGCGACGCCGAGGGTAAATGGTGTTGCCAGCGGATTACGAAACATTGCCTGAAATACCATGCCGCACAATGCCAGACCACAGCCCGCCGTAAATGCAAATAACACCCTTGGGATCCGCAACTCATAGATAATAATTTGCTGGATTTCTGCCGAACCAGCCGCTGAAAAATCCAGCCATGGACTGATAATTACCACCAGAAAGGTAAACAGACTTAATACGATGAGTTTAAGTTTTATGCTCATGACTCATCAGCCACAGCAATTAGCCGATCATGATGCGGATGTTTGGCAAAAACAAACGCTTGCTGGTAAAGCAGCTGTAACCGCTCAGCATCTAAAAACTTTTCAGCTGGACCATGCCACAAACATTTACCGTCCAGTAATGCCATTACGTGTTTGCTGTGCTGCGCGGCATGATTGATATCATGGGTCACTTCGATAATAGTCTTGTGCAGTTGCTGATTCAGTTTGCGGATCAATTGATGTACGGCAACCTGATGATGGGGGTCCAGAAAGGCAGTGGGTTCATCCAACATCAAAACCGGCGTATCCTGGGCCAGGGCCGCGGCAATCATTACCCGTTGGCACTCTCCACCACTGAGAGTCGACATTTTACGCAAGCGAAAGGGTTGGCTGTCGGTAATAGTGAGCGCATTTTCTACTGCGTCCTGATCCTGCGATTGCCACTCAGAAAAGACATGGTGATAACTGTATCTTGCCATCCGCACAAATTCTTCAACATTGAAACTCAGGTGACTGCCACCAGTCTGCGGCACATAACTGATGAGTTGGGCGAGTTTTTTATGGCTGTAATGTGAGAGCGTTTGTCCATCAATAGATATTTTTCCCCCGGACGCAGGCAGAAGCGCAAATAAGGTTTTCAAAAAAGTACTTTTGCCAGAGCCGTTAGGTCCCACAATACAAAGGTAATCGCCACGGGCAATATCGCAATTGATATCTTCAATCAGTGTTTTATCGCCGACCTTTACCGAAATATTGCTACAGCTAATCATTTTTAGATGAATCCCAATCCAGTTGTGGATGAAATATCCGGGCGAGATCCTCTGCCAGTTGAATGATTCGGGGACCGGGGATCACCGCATAATCGGCTTGAATAATATGTAACCGTTTATTTCTGATGGCATCAATTTTATCCAGCCTCTGCCATTGCTGCTCTAGCTTGGTGAGATCGGGTGAATACACTTCTTCGCCGGGAAAAATATCGACAATGATTTGTGGATTAAGCCTTAACAGGCCTTCTGTGGAAACCGCAGGCACTTTTATATTTGGCCCCTGATAGACATTTGTTGCACCAACAAAAAACAATAAATCATTATAAAAATCCTGTTGTCCGGCGATATATACCTTATCCAGAAAATGTGTATGTGAACTATGAGCAATTGCAAGTAAAACGGTCGGTTCAGGCTGATCTTGGATTTTCTGTTTAATTGCTTCTAGCCTACGATCAAACTCGCTGACCAGGCTTTTGGCCAATGACACTTTATCAACTGCGGAGCCAATATCGATGATGCTGTTTCGAATGCCGGCCAGACTGGAGTTATCGATACTAAGCGTTTGAATCCCCAATTGCTGCAGCTGCGTATTTAAGCTTTGTTGGCGTTCCAGCAGGATAACCATATCGGCTTTCAAGCGAACAATCTGCTCCAGATTTGGATCCAGATAACCGCCAACTTTGGGCAGCTTTTTCACTTGGATGGGGTATTGACAGTAGTCGGTTACCGCAACCACTTTATCACCCGCATCCAATGCAAACAGCGTTTCAGTAATGCTGGGGGCAAGACTGATGACCCGCTGCGGAGAGGATATTTCCGACGCATTAGTGTCGGATTGCGGTTTTTCAGGCTGCAGCCAGACGAAAATAAAAATCGCGATAAACAGCAGAATCGGCCAAAAACGTGCCATTTTGGCTTTCCTGTAATCAAAACAGCCTATTATACTGCCTGATGTTGATACCGATAGGTGAAGTAAATGAATCAGATAATGCCCGAAGCAGAGTGTTTATTTAGTCTGCAGGCGATTGATGAAAGTCTTGAGCAACTGTCCATGCAGCTGAACAGGGATTATCTCGACAAAAATCCTGTGCTGCTCTGCGTAATGAACGGTGCGGTGATGACCATGGGGCATTTATTACCAAAACTGCAGTTTACGCTTGAAACAGACTATATTCATGCGACACGTTATGGTGATAAAACAGTGGGTGGCGAACTGAATTGGCGGGCCAAACCGAATATTGATCTTAATGACAGGCATGTGTTGTTAGTGGATGATATTTACGATGAGGGCATTACATTAGCCGCCTTGCGTAACTTTTGTCAGCAGGCTGGCGCGACTTCTGTAAAAGCAGTGGTATTGGCAGATAAACAGCACAGTAATAAATATGGCGTTCAGCCGGAATATATTGGCTTACAAATTCCTGATCGTTATGTTTTCGGTTTTGGTATGGATTACAAAGGCTATTTACGCAATGCGCCGGGCATCTTTGCCGTCAAGGAGAATGCATCATGATTGGATTAATTGGAGGCAGTGGGTTAAGCCAGCTGGAGGGCTTGGTCCTTGAACAACAAATGCAGCGGGAAACTCCTTTTGGCGAGCCTTCCGCACCATTAATGATTGGTCGTTATGCCGATAAAACGGTGGCTTTCCTACCCAGACATGGCGAACATCATACGATTCCGCCACATCTTATTAATTATCGGGCGAATATCTGGGCGCTTCATCAGTTAGGGGTAGAACAAATACTCGCTGTTGCTTCGGTGGGTGGTATTACGGATACCTATATGCCGGGAACCATTGCATTGCCAGATCAGTTGATTGATTACAGTTGGGGGCGGGAATCCAGTTTTGCCAGTGAAGATTTTTCAGCCGATAAGCATATTGATTTCACCTACCCATTTGATGAAACACTGCGCCAGCAAATACAGCTTGCTGCCAATAGTGAAGAAATGACAGTGATCGATGGCGGAACCTATGCGGTAACCCAGGGACCGAGACTGGAAACCGCGGCAGAGATCCAGAGATTAAAAAAAGATGGTGCTGACATGGTGGGCATGACGGCCATGCCTGAAGCGGCGTTGGCACGGGAATTAAATATTGCCTATGCCAGTATTGCCGTCGTGGCTAATCAGGCGGCTGGTTTAAGTTCACACCCCTGACTATAGAAGCCATACTGGACACCATGGATGACTCGATGGGGCAGGTAAGGCGATTGTTGAAAAGGGTTATTCCGCTGTTGTAGCTTCACCTTCAGACGGCAGGGAATAGGTTTCTGGCTCGGTCATATTGCTGAGCACCTGATCCGGTGTTGATACCGGTATCAGTTGCAGAATAGCGCCAAACCGCGGGTGATCAAAATAATGCACCTGCTTACTACGGATACGGCGCAATTCCACTAAACGTGGCTGATGCAAAGTATGATACGAATCGCTTTCCACTGAGCGCACACCATCCCGCAACCATAGATCCAGGCTCGCGTGTAAATAGGTAGCGATATGAAAACGTACTTGTCCTTGAACCCGATCAGAGTCTATCGCTACAGCTTGTGCCCGACTGCGACTGCCCACAGCCTGTTGCCAAGTTTGATGGCTGATGACCCGATAGCCGGCTGAATTACGCAGCCGTTGTGAAATATCTGTCAGATTTTTATTACTGTCTGGTTGAATGACTTTGTTGGCCATACCCACTTTCAAAGGAGCAGGATCCTGCAAGGTAAATACCGGCGACTGTTCGTTATCAGATGGATTGAGTACTTCAAAAACGATCAATTCAACGTGATACCACTGTTGAGCCTGTGCTGCGGCCCCAAAACTCATTAAAGCGACAAAAAACAGGCTACGAATTAGGCTCAAAGATTTCATATAAAGTGGTTCCGAATGATCATGTCGTCTATTGTCTAACGCTGACCCAAAAATGTCCAAGATCTAAGGGCCTATTGATTGTTCATAGCCACCACTGCTGGAGATTATATTTGTCTTCAGCAAGACGGAAATGGTGAAATGTAGCCAATTTACATGAACCATTTTCAACACCGTTGAAGCCAAATATAGTCCCAGCCCTTTGGGTTGTGGCTTAAAATGCACCACTATTCGTTGCTCATAGTTTATTTAGAATGACTACAAAAACGCCGGGAGTATTTTTTTGAGCGTCAGCCCCAATGGCGTGAGATACATGGATGTATCTCACAAACTTCACTCCTCGCGCCTTGATTGGTGCATTTTCAGTCACAACAGAGGCAGCTATGAACAATCAATAGGCCCTGATAATACTCTTTGCTGGTATCATCCAGTGAACATTAAATGTCGCAATGGAGCAGAGTAATGGAAGGTTTTTCGCTATTTGTTATCGTGGTGCTGGTACTGGCCATTGTCCTTGTTTTAATGGGCGTCAAGTCGGTAGACCAGGGCTGGGAATATACGGTTGAACGGTTTGGCCGCTATACCAAAACCTTGCGACCAGGTTTGAATATCATTGTGCCGGTGATTGATAAGGTTGGCGCACGCATCAACATGATGGAGCAGGTATTGGATGTGCCCTCTCAAGGTATTATCACCAAGGATAATGCGATGGTAAGAGTTGATGGAGTGGTGTTTTATCAGGTGATCCATGCCGCAAAAGCAGCCTATGAAGTCAGTGGTCTGGATAATGCCATTCTGAATTTAACCATGACCAATGTGCGGACAGTAATGGGGTCAATGGATCTGGATGAACTGCTATCCAAACGTGATGAAATCAATACTCGACTGCTAACGGTTGTCGATGATGCAACAACCCCGTGGGGCATTAAAGTTACCCGGATTGAAATTAAGGATATCGAACCACCCGCGGATCTGATTGAGGCCATGGGCCGTCAGATGAAAGCAGAGCGGATTAAACGCGCAAATATCCTGGAAGCTGAAGGCCATCGTCAATCTGAAATTTTGCGGGCGGAGGGTGAAAAGCAGGCTGCAGTACTTGATGCTGAAGGCCGTCGTGAAGCGGCATTTCGGGATGCGGAAGCGCGTGAGCGTCTGGCAGAAGCGGAAGCCAAAGCCACCACCATGGTTTCTGAAGCGATTGCCCAGGGCGATGTGCAGGCAGTAAATTATTTTGTTGCACAAAAATATATTGAAGCGCTCAAAGATATGGCCAGTGCCGATAATCACAAAATCATCATGATGCCGCTGGAAGCTGGAAGTGTTATCGGTTCACTGGCAGGTATTACCGAACTGGCTAAAGAAGCCTTCGTGCGTAAAGAGAACTGATATGCCTTTCATTATCGACTTCTGGCACTGGTGGGTATTAGCAGTAGTGTTGATTACACTGGAAATTATTCTGCCCAGTTTTTTTGCTTTGTGGCTGGGAATCGCGGCATTTCTCACCGGTCTGGTGTTGCTGCTGTTTCCTGAGATTGCCTGGCAGTTTCAATGGTTGATGTTTGCGGTATTGTCGGTGCTCAGTATTGTGTTGTGGCGTCGCTATTACACTAAACATCCCATCGCCACAGATGAACCTTTATTAAACCGGCGCGGCGAACAACATGTTGGCCGTATTATCACCTTGACTAATCCTATTGTGAATGGACAGGGGAAAGTCATTCTCGACGATTCAACCTGGAAAGTGCACGGCCCCGATTGTCCTACGGGAACTCGAGTCCAGGTCACAGCGGTGGATAACGTCATTCTCAAAGTTGAAATTATTGGTTAACAATGGCTTTAGTGATCGATTTGATGCGTCATGGAGAACCCCAGGGCGGAATGCGCTATCGTGGGCAACTGGATGATCCTTTAAGTGAGTTAGGTTGGCAGCAGATGCGCTCTGCAACTGAAAATAAACAGCCCTGGCAAAAAATAGTCAGTTCCACCTTGATTCGTTGCGCAGATTTTGCCAAAGAACTTGCTGACAAACATGCGATTTCATTGCAATGTGATGCGGCATTTATAGAAATCGGCTTTGGTGATTGGGAAGGTAAAACTGCCAGCGAATTGGAGCAACAGAATAAAAAAGCGTTTTATGCCTTCTATGATGACCCGATAAAAAATACCCCAGCCAATGCCGAATCATTATTAGCGTTTCAACGGCGTATTCAAAAAGCCTGGCAAACCTTAGTGCAATCGCATAACGATAAACATATTTTGCTGGTCGCTCATGCCGGAGTTATTCGCGTTATTCTCGCCGAGGTGTTAGCGATGCCGCTGGAGGCAATGTTTCGCATTCAAGTGCCTTATGCCGCTATTAGTCGGGTCGTTATTCACAATGAAGGCCCAAGACTTTACCCTCAGTTGCAGTTTCATGCAGGAAGCTTATGACAGCGTTTTTTAATACCGGCTTGACTCAGCAGCAGTTTCTCGATGAATACTGGCAAAAGAAACCGTTGGTGATTCGTCAGGCATTTCCGCTGCCCGTCAGTGATCTGACGCAAGAGGATTTAGCGGCGTTTGCAGGTGAAGCAGAAATCGAATCACGCTTGATTGAAGAGTTTGGTGAGAGGCCCTGGCAACTGCAACACGGTCCTTTTGATGAGGATGATTTTGCTGCTTTACCGGAAACTCACTGGACGTTACTGGTGCAGGATATGGATAAACATTATCCACCGATACAGAAGCTGCTAACTGCCTTTGATTTTATTGCCGACTGGCGTCGAGATGATGTAATGATTAGTTATGCACCGGAGGGCGGCTCAGTTGGACCGCATACCGATAGTTATGATGTTTTTTTACTGCAGGCGCAGGGAACCAGACATTGGCAAATCAGTGATAAACCTTTAACTGATGCGGTTTTCAGAAGTGATACAGATTTACGTATATTGCAGCAGTTTTCAGCGGATCAGCAATGGGATTTGAATCCTGGGGATATGCTCTATTTACCACCGCACTATGCTCATCATGGTGTGGCATTAAATCCATGCCTGACGTTTTCAGTAGGTTTTAGGGCCCCATCGCAGTTACAGTTGCTGGATGCTTTCAGTCATACACTGCAAGAGCAGGATATTCCTGAACAACTTTATGCTGATGCCGATATAAGCACAGTGTCTTCAACAACGGAAATTGATGGCAATGCAGTAAAGCGGTTTCAGAATTTATTGCTGAAAACCATCAATGAAAACTCTGGCTTTATGGTTTTAGCGGTAGGCCGACTGGTCACGGAAACCAAATCAACCTTACAGGAGCTGGCTGACGAGTTTATCTCTGATAAACCCACGCTGGCCGAACTGGATAGACGCTTTAACAACGGCGAGTATTTACAACGCAATGTGTATTTACGCTTTGCCTGGCATAACGATACTGCTGCGGCGTATTTATTTGTTGCTGGTGAAGCGTATTCTG
The DNA here is from genome assembly GCF_056863975.1 of Methylophaga sp. F7. Classification (NCBI taxonomy): domain Bacteria; kingdom Pseudomonadati; phylum Pseudomonadota; class Gammaproteobacteria; order Thiotrichales; family Piscirickettsiaceae; genus Methylophaga; species Methylophaga sp. F7. The sequence continues at coordinate 901,616 of NZ_CM166511.1, forward strand.
TTGAGTTGGCCGCAGTGAAAACGCTTTCGTGGCTAACCACCAAATCTCAACTCGACCATAAGGACTGGCAGCAATTACGCAAATACCCAGTATTAGCCGATGTCTGTTGTGAGCTGATTGCAGAAGGTGCTTTCTATTGGCCGGAAGATTTTATTTAAAGCTTATTTTGGAGGGCGCTTGAATTCCGTGTGATGACATTTCGGGCAAGGAGGGATTCGACCTGTTTTCTTAAAGTGCATCTCTGTACCACAGGAATCACAGACCAAAGTGCCTATACCGGTAACTTCTCCCGTATGATATTTCTGAGCCATTTGTGCCTGACTGGCCAGCTGGCCGAGCTCAAGTCGGGTGCGGTCTGCTACAGAGGCGAATAATTCATACAGCCGCGCTTCAACGAGCTGTAAATCAAAATTAAACCAGGTGGAAAATTCCTTACCCGTTGTTTCCAGATATTCCGCAGCATCATGCAAATCGCGCTCAACATAATAGGCAATTTTATCGGCTTCTTCTGCGGTGACTTCCCGTAATTCTATAGCGCGTAATTTTGCCAGTTCAATGCGTTGTTTCAGGGTAGGAACAGCATTGGTTTCTGATTCTTCAAAAAAATGCTGAATGCGTTCCATCATTTTGTCATAGGCTGCTGTGAACTTTTCTTCGAAGTTATTTTCTGACATGACTTAACCCTTTATCTGATGCGGTTTTTAGGTTAACTTAGCACAAATTAATCCAACGGAGGAAACCGTTTTGATCACCACACGCAAGCTATTGTTTGGCGGTTTTTTATTTTGTTTCAGCTTATTTCTGGCTGCTCTTTATATGCAGCATGTAATGGAGTTGGAACCCTGTCCGCTGTGCATTTTGCAACGCGTATTTGTGATGGTTACCGGGATATTTTTTCTGATAGCAGCGATACATAATCCGGCGAAAACAGGTACTACAATTTATGCAGCTCTGATTGGTTTAACGGCATTACTAGGCGCGGCAGTTTCAGCACGACATGTCTGGTTGCAGAGTCTGCCTGCCGATCAGGTACCCAGTTGCGGCCCTGGAATGGGCTTTATTATGGAAAACTTTCCGTTGACCGATGCGTTGTCCATGGTGCTGAGCGGTTCAGGGGAATGTGCGGAAATATCCTGGACATTTCTGACCCTCAGTATACCTGCCTGGACGTTGCTGACCTTTTTGGGGATGTTAGGTTTGGCAATTGCAGCTGCCTGGAGACAGCATTAAAAACGGAATTTAACAACAACTATTAGTGACAGAAGTTGTTACTTTTAGCTGTTAGCGGGCGCGATAAACAATGCGGCCTTTGCTTAAATCGTACGGTGTCAGCTGCACAGTCACTTTATCACCGGTCAGAATGCGGATGTAGTTTTTACGCATTTTTCCCGAAATATGTGCTGTTACAACATGACCATTTTCCAGTTCAACCCGGAAAGTGGTATTTGGCATGGTGTCAATGACAGTGCCTTCGAATTCAATATGATCTTCTTTTGCCATACAGGTCTGATTTTACCTAACTATTAAAAGATCCATTTTGCCGTAATATTACTGATTATTCAAAGCTTTTTTATCGAAGTCTCGCCATTGGCCATCAAATTGCTGTAAAGCGGAGAAATGGCTCTTGTATCGCATTTTAGGACTTTCACCAATCCAATAGCCTAAATACAACCAGGACAAATTTTGTTGTTGCGCTAATTCAATCTGTTTCAGAATTGCAAAAGTGCCCAAGCTTCTCGCAGAATATTCAGGGTCAAAAAACGTATAGAACGCTGAAGCAGCGTCGTTTACAAAATCGGTAATCGCTACAGCCAGCAGTTTTTCCGGCGTTCGGAATTCTATAAATGCCGTATCACTCCAGCTGCTGGTGAGGAACTGCAGATAGGTTTCTTTGCTTGGGTTATCCATTCCCCCTCCGGCATGGCGATGCGCCAGGTAGCGTTGATAAAGATCATAATGGTCATCATTAAACACAGCTGGCCGGATGCTTAGAGTGACGTCATCATTTTTTTCAGGCAGCGTCGTTGGCTTCGGTTAGGACGGAAATGGTTAACCGATATTCTTACCGGAATACAGGCATTGCATGCCTGACAAAATGGACGATAAACATGTTCTCCACTTCGGCGGAATCCATGCTGAATCAATTGACTGTATAAGGCATTTGTCAGCGGCCGCATTGGGTCGGGATAAATATTTCGCGCCTGCCTGTCTTCAAGATAAGAACAGGCATGCGGACGATCCTGATAAAAATCAAGGCTCATAGGAAAAAGGAAGAGTCGTGGTTTGCCAATAGCCAGTTTGGCCGGGCAGTGCGCAAAGTTTTTGTACTTGTTGCACAAAAATTTCTCTTGGCAGGGGGACGGCGCCAAGACGCGATAGGTGTTCGGAATACACCTGACAATCAATCAAAGGATAACCCCATTGTTTTAGCTGCTGAGCCAAGGCTACTAAAGCAATTTTTGAGGCATTGGTTTTAAAGCTGAACATGGATTCACCAAAAAACATTTTCCCAATTGCAACACCGTAAACTCCTCCAACGAGCTCTCCCTGCTGCCAGCATTCCACACTGTGAGCATATCCGGCATGGTGCAGTTCCATATAAGCCGAAATCATTTCATTATGGATCCAGGTTTCATGCTGCTCAACAGGCAACTTTAATAGTCTGGGTGCAGCACAGGCCTGCATGACCCCCTTAAAATCCTGATCAAATGTAATATTGAATGGTTTTTGACGTAATGCTTTTTTAAGCTTTTGCTGATATGCATTTTATCGGTATGAAACACCATTCGCGGATCAGGGCTCCACCATAAAATCGGATCATATGCGTTAAACCAGGGGAAAATACCATGACGATAGGCATTGAGAAGACGGGTGATGGATAAATCTCCACCTGCTGCTAGCAAACCATGGGATGTCGCCTGATCAACGGGTGGAAAAGGGCTTTCCTCAGGAGTTGCTAACCAGCTTATAGCCATTAATCGTTTAACTGGAGATTTAACTCTTTCGCCCAGTAAAGTGCATCCAGATAAGCAGCCAATAATGCATCAGCACTCACTATTGAATAATCAATCGCGGACCAATTACCGCGCTCATAATTCAGTACCTGGTTCAAAGCACTGCCTGCCGGACCTTCTTTATGTAAAAGCGCTGAATGCAGTTCTTCGCTTAATGGCAGGTCCTGCAACAGCACTTCGAGCGGTTTATCCATTAACGCATCGAGTGTGGAAAACAAACCCGCTGCGAAAAATACGTCGGCATGGCCTTTGTAATATTTCGCCAGTAATTCACACATCCGCCCTCTAATCATTGCGGCGGTTCGAAGTTCATTGGGTTTATCATCAAGCCCAGAGAGGCATAACAGACTTGCCCAGGTTTTAATTTTGTTCTGACCCAGCATCACGATAGCCTGGCGGGTACTACCAACTTCACGCGGGAGGCCAAAAAAAGCTGAGTTAATCAGACGTAGCAATTTATAACTTAATGCCACATCCTGATTAATAATTTCTGCCAGTTCATCAACCTCTACTTCAGGATCCTGCAACTTGACCAGAAGCTCCATCAGCGTTTGTGCAGCAGGAGCGATTTTCTTATCAATACTGTGATCTGGCAGCGTGTAGAAAAATCCCTGGAGTAGATCGATATTATGTAACTGACAGAGACTGAACTGTGAGAAGGCATTGACGTTTAAAGCGCACAACACGGGATGTTGCTGGCGCCATTTTGGCAGATTTTCAGATATCTCGTTTTCAGAGAACTCTTCCAGATCAATTAACAGGGTCCGACCATTACCGACATTACTCTTGGCACTTTCCGCATAACTGACATGTGAACTGGCTGGTTTCGTTATTGAACGATCATTCGCTTCAATAATCAGATCAATTCCAGGCATTTCATACTCAAAAAGTGCTTTTTGCCACGAACCAGGAATAGTTAATAAGGTTTTTTGATTATGATTTATCGCCTGCAATATGTCAGAAAGCTGCGATAGAAAATCCGGAACTGGTGCATCTTCACCCAGAGGATTGCCTTCGGTATCAAGAAAAGTCAGGTGATAACTGTCGACATCGAGCTTTTTGGAAATAAACAACGGCTGGCGGTGGATGAGACCGTTAAAGTTTTTTAATGAGTCGTATGCGGTATAGATTTCCGTCATGTAAATCCACTCTAATATTGTTTGGATCGGTTAATATTTTTCTCGCCCAGCAAATGCATGAGACAGTGTACCACTGTCAACATACTCAAGTTCACCCCCCAATGGTATACCATGTGCCAACCGTGTTACATGTATGTCTCTTGAACGCGCTATTTCACTTATATAGTGAGCTGTAGCCTGGCCTTCGACCGTTGGATTGGTTGCCAGAATCACTTCAGTGACGATTTTCTGATCAAAGCGCGCAATGAGATCGGGGATGCCTAATGCTTCAGGTCCGATACCATCCAACGGAGATAAATGACCGGTCAGTACGAAATACTGTCCTTGATAATGCGTCGCCTGTTCAATGGCAATCACATCACTGGGCATCTCCACAATACACAGTTGATCTTCACGGCGTGAATTGTCGTTACAGCGACTGCAAATATCTTCTTCACTTAAAATACGACAGCGCTGACAATGTTTTACATTTGCCAGCGCTTTGCTCAGCATTTCAGCCAGATGTTCCCCACCGCTACGATCACGTTCCAGTAAATGAAACGTCATTCGCTGAGCTGATTTTGGCCCCACGCCGGGTAAACAGCGTAAAGCCTGGATCAGTTGATCAATGCTGGGACCAAGAGTAGCCATATCTGAATTAGAAAGGTAATTTCATGCCGGGAGGCATCATGCCGGCCATGCGTTCCTGGGTGGTTTTCTCGACCTGTTTTACTGCATCATTAACAGCTGCTGCAATTAAATCTTCCAGCATCTCTTTATCATCCTGAAACAGGCTGTCTTCAATGCTCACACGTTTAACATCGTGTTTGCCGGTCATGGTGATTTGCACCATGCCACCACCAGCCTGGCCAGTGACTTCGACATTGGCCAGTTCTTCCTGAGCCTTTTGCATGTTGGCCTGCATTTCCTGGGCCTGTTTCATCAGATTACCTAATCCACCTTTCATAGGAGATCCTCTTTAAAGTTATAAGGGTTTAATTGTTGTATCGATTATACGGGCATTAAATGCATTTTTGATCTGTTCAACCACAGGATCATTGTGAATGGCATCAACTGCGTTTTGTTGAAGTTCTGCGGCCTGTTGTGCGCGCTCAGCAGCTAATGTCGGGACATTTTCCGTATCAGTTGTTTCAGTGAACACTAATGTGACTTCAAACTGTAGCTGTTTACTGACAGCTGCTTGCAGTTTTGCAACCGATTTATCATTTGCCAGATGTTGTAATTCAGATGCGACGGAAAGATAAATCTTATTTTTATCCGAACGGAGATAGGCACAATGATCTGCCAATTGCCTGGCAAATGCGGATAGTTTTAATTGTGCAATCAACGCGGTCCAGTTTGCTGTGGTCAAATTGAGAAGCTGTGATGCATCGTCAGAGTTAGAATATGCAGTTTCTTTGGGCGCAACTTCGGTTGAAGTATTAGTGACCAATGTCGAATGCGTTTCAGGTTCGACCGGCGGTTCATTTACCTCAAGTTTTGCTGGTGCAGTTTGCGGTGGTTCGGCGGACTCAGGCTCAGCTTTCGAAGAATGGGTAACCGTTGAATCTGATGGGGAAGAATACATTGCAGCGGGTTCAACGGATGAACTTACCGCTGACGAAACAGGCGTTGATTCACTATTGGCTTGCGACTTTTTTACGGGGGGCTGCCCCGCATTAACAGTTACTGCCTGAGGTTGAAAACTCAACATCCGCAACAAGGTCATTTCAAAACCGCTACGTGGATCAGCTGCATAAGGCATATCGCGTTTGCCATGCAGGGCAATCTGATAAAGCAGTTGCACCGTTTCAGCGGAAAAAACATTGGCAAAATTCTGTAATGCCGCATCATCCTGTTGATCAAGTGATTCTGTGTCGGCAATTAATTGAATTGTGGCAATGCGTTGCAGACTGGTCATCAAACCATCCAGTACCACCACAAAGTCACGGCCTAAAGAGGCGAGTTCATCAATATGTATCAGTAGTGATTGGGCATCTTTAGCAGCTAATGCGTCAAGCAATTGAATTAATTGCTGTTGGGAAACACTGCCGAGCATCTGACTGACAATTTCCGTGGTCACTTTGCCACCGGAAAAGGCTATTGCCTGATCCAGCAGACTTAAAGCATCCCGCATACTGCCATCAGCAGCAAAGGCAATCTGATTTAAAGCCTCGGTTTCAAAATCTATATTTTCCTGCTGCAGAATAAAAGCCAGATGATCGGAAATTTGTTTGATATCCAATCGACGCAGATTAAATTGTAGGCAGCGAGACAAAATCGTGACCGGTAATTTCTGCGGATCCGTTGTGGCAAACAGGAATTTGACGTGGGGAGGGGGTTCTTCCAGTGTTTTCAGTAACGCATTAAAACTGCTGGTAGACAGCATATGGACTTCGTCGATCAAATAGACTTTGTAGCGTCCGCGACTGGGCGCATATTGAACATTATCCAGCAGCTCACGGGTATCATCGACCTTGGTACGCGACGCGGCATCAACTTCAATCAAATCAACAAAACGACCGTTGTCGACTTCAACACAGCTATTACACTCGCCACAGGGAGTAGAGCTGATGCCTTGTTCACAATTGAGAGATTTGGCAAATATTCTAGCCAATGTGGTTTTACCCACTCCGCGGGTGCCGGCAAACAGAAAAGCATGATGTAAGCGGTCTTGGTCAAGACCATTGATCAGCGCACGTAATACGTGCTGCTGGCCGACAACTTCGGCAAATTTTTTGGGGCGCCACTTGCGGGCCAGTACCAGATAACTCATGCAGCTTGTCAGATACCCAATGTGGTATAAGGGTGGTGACCCAAACCAGCCCAATCTCGGCGCCCGAGTCCGATGGCTGCGCTGCTCCCTTCCGGGCCTGACGTGGTAACCAACATATCGTCGCGAGGAGACCGGCTGGGCCACCATAGAGTTGGCTATTCTATGCTTTTTTTGATTTCAGTGCCATGCATAGCGGTAATAAAAATAAAGAAATTTATTATTGTCTGTTCATTCAAACAGTTCGGCTAAGGGGAAGTAAAAACTAGGTTCAATATGTTGAAGCTGATTTCTGTAATCTAAAAATGCTTAATATCCATGCGCAACATTAACCATTGCATGAAAAGTATGTATAGCATCACATTTAAAAAATCAGATAAAGCGAGGGTTGGGAAATTGCCAATGAAGATCAACAAGCCCTAATGTAACGAAATTAATTTGGCGGAGAACGAGGGATTCGAACCCTCGATAGGCTATTAACCTATACACACTTTCCAGGCGTGCGCCTTCAACCACTCGGCCAGTTCTCCTATAAGGGGGCGAAAGCTTATCTCAGTTCGCGTTTTCTGGCAATGCTGTTGAATTTTCAACGCTGTCTTCTTCTACCGACGATTCTGATTCTGTTTGTTTCTCAGGCTTATTTTTATTGCGTTGATTGGTTTGTCTGGCGTATTGCGCCAAACCTTTTAGAACTAAATCAGGCTCGTGAATTAGTGGCTGTGGCAGCAGTGGAATTAATTCTTCAGCATCGCCACCGGTAATCAAAAATCGAATTTCATCTGTGAAATTCTGTTGCAGATCATTAATAAGGTTTTCAAGGGTGGCGGTGACCATGTACAAAGTACCGGCTTGAATAGCGCTATGGGTATTGGTTGCCAATAAATTAAATTCACTTTCTTGTGCAACATTATTTAACGCATCGGTATTATCGGTCAGCATTTGCTTCATCAGCGACAATCCAGGAACAATCAAACCTCCCTGATGCTGTCCCTTTTCAGTCACGATATCCACGGTGATAGCTGTGCCACAATCAATAATGCAGGTAACCTGACGTGCATGCTGGCGACCGGCGACAATGGCTAACCAGCGATCCACTCCCAGTTTTTCAGGTTGTTCGTAGGCATTGGTCACACCAAACCTTCTTTTCTCACTTTGCACAAATACTGGTGTAAGTTTCCATTGTTTGTCTATCCATTCGGTCAGTTGTGCGGCTATCTTGTCGCCGGCAACATTACTGACAAAAACAGCCTCGATATCCTCAAGTGATTTCCACGCTTTATTCAAAGCTGCTTTGATACCGGTTTTTGGTCTGCTGAAATGTTGTGAGTCAGCCAATACCTTGGACTTTATCGTGGTCCATTTAATCTGACTGTTTCCAATATCGACTAATAAGATCATGATGCAAACCTGATACTGAGGTGGCTGTTGGATAAGTATGCTACTTGCTGGTCACGCATGTACCGTAATTCACCTTGTTCGTTGATACCACAGGCAAGCGCGGTAAATTGTCCGTTTTCGCTGATGATATTGATAGCCTGATTATGCAGGGCATCGTATTGTGGCCATAAAGGCAGAAAGTCACTAAGACCACGATGAGAAAAGAGTTCTAGGGTTTCAATCATATTTTGAATTATTTTGGCTGCCAGCCGATTGCGACAGGGGAGCGGATCACAAAGTTGCTCCAGGCTGATAACGGGCTGAGGGATGGCAGTATGTAAATTGTCCGGTAGTGAAAGGTTCAAGCCGATACCGATGGTAACGTAGTTTTGGCTTCCGTAACGTGATTCTACAAGAATTCCTGCAAGTTTACGTCGCTTATATAAAACATCATTGGGCCATTTTAATTGCAAGCCTTCTATACCCTCAGCCTGAAGGGTATTAATCAAGGTGATGCCGATGGCAATGCTAAGCCCATTGCGGACAGCTTCAATGTTTAATGACCGCATTAAAGACAGATAAATATTGCCACTGGCGGGGGAAACCCATTGACCGCCACGACGACCACGGCCAGCGGTTTGCATTTCTGCAAGACACACTGCTGTGCCCGAGATACCCGTTTGGGCTTTTTGCCAGAGAATATCGTTGGTTGAAGTCACTTCAGAGAAAACCTGAAGGCTGTCAAGTTGAGAGATAATTTCGGGATTCAGCGCTGCACGGATAATCTTTTCGTCAAGCGCGACGTATGGGGATAAACTCAAAATAGGGCTTCGTAGTCAGTTAACGACTATAGTGTAGCGTCAAATGCCTTTTTGTTGCCAGTATTTAGGAGTTAAGCAGAATTAAATTTTTTTCAGACTTTGATATCAAGCAGGGAGCCAAGTGTATCAGAGCTGATTTGCAGAGCTTTTGCTGAAGCCTGTACCTGTAGCTTGTCGCTATTCATATCGACCATAGGTGTCACGAAATCGCCGCCTTTGGTTGATTCACTTGCCACAGCGAAAGCGTTTTTGTTCAGGCTTTGCATGCCACTTTGAATGCCTTGATAAGCTGATTGAATGGCAGGAATCGTACTCATAGGTCACTCCAATAAATATTCAATGTTATTGGAACACTCTTTATAAATTAAGTCTGTGATTTTTTTCGCAATTTTGCAGAGGCACGAACATATAAATTCGCTGCTACAAAAAAACTGCTACTGAATATCACTTCCAGTAATGGATACCAGATAACAGCATCTCTGCTATATAACTCGCCGATCCCATGAGCGATATAAAACAACATCAAAAAACTGGCCCAGGCATGAGTATAGGTTTTTCCATAGAGAATACCTCTCATTGGAAACAATAATGGCACCACGCCTATGATAAGCCATGCCGCTACAGGAAAGTTTTCACTGTGTTCTGCGATTAAAATCCAGACCAGTAAGCTGATCATCAGTCCAAAAAAACTGATTAACGAAATAATTCTGAGTGATTGCACAAACTTCATCTTGCAAGCCTATCGGCAAGCTCAGCAACCCGCAACCCTAGCGCCTGGCACAGATCGATTTCTTCCTGACTCATAGTCCGTTTATTATCTGCTCCGGCAAAATGGCTGGCACCATAGGGTGTGCCGCCAGTTTGCGTGGTCATCAAAGCGGCTTCTGTATACGGTAAACCAGTAATCACCATACCGTGATGTAACAACGGCAGCATCATGGATAACAAGGTAGTTTCCTGACCACCATGCAAGCTTCCGGTTGAAGTAAATACTGCAGCCGGCTTGCCGTTCAGGGTGCCGGATAACCAGTTGTCACTGGTACCATCGATAAAATATTTAAGTGCAGCTGCCATATTGCCAAAACGGGTAGGGCTACCCAGAATAAGCCCTGCGCACTCCTGCAAGTCAGCCGATGAAGCATAAAGGTGACCTGAGGCGGGAATCTCTTGTTCGGTTTTTTCACAAACGGTGGAAACCTTGGGTACCGTTCTGATTCTTGCCGTGCACTGAGTATGTTTTTCCACGCCACGCGCAATTTGTTCAGCCATAGCTTTGACCTGCCCGGACTGGCTGTAATAAAGGATCAAAATCTCATTCATAATGGGGTCTCAGAGAATATTCAGCACCGCTTCAGGTGGTCTGCCAATAATGGCTTGATTGTTTTTAATGACGATGGGGCGTTCAATCAGTTTCGGGTTGTCACACATGGCTCTGATGAGTTCTTGAGCAGATAAATCTTTATTATCTAACTGTAATTCCTTGTATAGCGCTTCTTTAGTGCGTAACAACTGTCTGGGTTGCATATCAAGCTGCTGCAGGATATCGGATAATTCTTCCGCTGTTGGGGGAGTCTTAAGATACTCCACAATCTCAATATCCTGTTGCTGATTTTCCAGTAAAGCCAGGGTTTCGCGTGATTTACTACAGCGAGGGTTATGATAAATACGGGTTTTGTTCATGAAGGTGAATCCAGTAATTTTTCCAGAGCAGTAAGATGAATTTCAGTGGGTCGAACGGTTCCCCAGCTGGCACAACCAGGACATAGCCAATGCATGGTCTTGCCTGAGAAACCACAGTTTTTGCAGGTGTAGCGATCACCTTTTTCTACCATGGTTCGGGTAATGCGCTCAATCAACGGGATAAGCGCAATTTGATTGTTTTCACCCAGTTTAATAAGGGTATGCAAACCTTCGACAGAAGGATGGTGATGTAATTGTTCGTAAAGCATTTGTTGGGCAGCTTTACTGTTTTCCAGTTCAGCGACGATATGAGTCAACATAATACGGGCAGAAGTCAGGTGTGGATGACGACTAATCAGCTGGGTTAACTGGTTGCGTAATGCCGGTAAATCTCCCAGTTGCTGATAGGCTTCATGCCAGTAAGGTAATGCTTCTGACAGAAATCTAGGATTTTGCTGTTCGATATTCTGCAACGTATTCAGTGCTTTTCGGGGCTGCTTTATACTCAGAAATAGTCGGGCTTCCAGCAGACTGGCTCTCACGCAATGTTCATCATGATACAAGGCTTGCTTGAGCATGTTGAATGCTTCGTGGCGATCGTGATCGGTATATTGTTCGGCAAGTTCACAATAAAACTGAGCAATTAAGGGTTTCACCTGGGCGGTTTTACTGGCATCAATCTGTTTGCCCATTTCAATTGCCTGCGCCCATTTTTTTTCCTGTTGGTATATGCGCATTAATTGTTTTGCTGCTTCTGGATGAGGATGCGGCTGCTGGAGTAATTCAAGAAACAGATGTTCTGCACGATCCAATACACCGGCATGCATATAATCCAGGCCCAGTTCCACCATGGCTTGCAGACGTTGTTCTCCGTGCAGACTTGGTCGGGCAATTAAGTTCTGATGAATACGAATGGCGCGTTCCGTTTCGCCACGGCGACGGAAAAGGTTAGCCAGTGCCAAATGGGTTTCGACCGTTTCACTATTCACTTCGAGAAGTCCAATAAATACATCAATTGCTTTATCGGGCTGTTCATTGAGAAGATAATTCAAGCCTTTGAAATATTCAGGATTAAAGGCTTTAGCATGTCTTTGCGGCTGTTTTTTATAATGCCGCATGGCCAGCAACCAACCTGACAGCGCTGCGACGGGTAACAGGAAAAAAAGCCATTGCATCATGATTGGGCCTAGTGGCTATTTCGTACTGGTAAGATACGCAGGCTGTTCAGTTCTTGCTCGGCACTTTGTAATTTATTTTCCAAGCGATGATTGTCATAGCGGATTCTGAAGCGTGCTCAGAGCAATAATCGTTGCGCCGATTATCAATCCTAATAGTAGAAAGGCGATTAATAAAACGGCCAAGGGTAGCTGCCATTGTACAAAAAACAGATCAAGAGAAACGGTTTGCATATTGAACACAGCAAATGCAGTACTGATCAGAAAAAAACTGATAAATACGGCTAGGATTAGAATTTTTCTTATCATCGGGTCATCCTGTTTTCAGGCGGTTAATCTTCAGAGCAAAGTTGATCATACCGTAATTATCATCATTGCCCAGAACGTTGGTAAATCATGTAGAATATCGAACATTCTGACAGGTCTGGCCTGTAAAAATTGTATTTGTGGAGATTTCACCATGACCTTTGTTGTCACTGAAAACTGTATTAAATGTAAATATACTGATTGTGTTGATGTCTGCCCAGTAGACTGTTTTCACGAAGGTCCTAACTTTTTGGTTATTGATCCTGACGAATGTATAGATTGCACACTTTGTGAACCCGAATGTCCAGCAGAAGCCATTTTTTCTGAAGATGATTTACCGGATGAACAAATGGAATTCCTGCAGATTAATGCGGAATTATCACAAGTCTGGCCTGTATTATCTGAGAAAAAAGATCCTTTGGATGATGCAGAAGAGTGGGACGGTAAACCTAACAAAACACCTTTGCTTGAACGGTAAGCATGGGTAAAAAAAGCCCGCTTACCGAAAGGTAAGCGGGCTTTTTTGTGATTGTTATTAATCCATTAGCTGGCGAAGTTTTTTCATCGCATTATTTTCAATCTGTCGGATCCGCTCAGCGGAAACCTGATATTGATCGGCCAGTGTATGCAAGGTGGCTTTATCGTCATCATGCAACCAGCGTTTACTGATAATATCGCGGCTACGTTCATCCAGTGTTGCTAATGCATTGACCAGCTTCTGCTGTTGGAAATCAGCATAATCCTCGTGTTCCAGTTGTTTCGATGGATCACTGTTATCAGGCGCTTTTAAATAAGCGGCTGGTGAATAGCTGGATTCGTCATCGTCATTATCTACCGGCAAATCAAATGATGTATCCGGTTGAGCCAGACGGCGCTCCATATCGATGACATTGGCGGCAGTGACACCAAGATCTTCAGCAACGGCTTCTATTTCATCCTGATTCAGCCAACCTAAACGCTGTTTCGCACTACGTAAATTAAAGAATAATTTTCGTTGTGCTTTGGTGGTGGCAATTTTCACGATGCGCCAGTTGCGAATAACATACTCGTGAATCTCTGCGCGAATCCAGTGAACAGCAAATGAAACCAGTCGGACACCTTTTTCCGGGTCAAAGCGTTTGACCGCTTTCATCAGACCGATATTACCTTCCTGAATCAGGTCGGCAACCGGCAGACCATAACCACTGTAGCCTTTGGCAATACGAACCACAAAACGTAAATGCGACAAGACCAGTCGCTGTGCTGCTTCCAGATCACCATTTTGTTGTAGTCGTGTGGCTAAATCGTGCTCTTCTTCGGCCGTTAAAACGGGAATTTGATGCACGAGATTGGTGTATGCATCCAGATTGCCAATTGGTGCTGTGGCAAGTTGATATTGGGCTGCATGCGTTGTCATGTGTGCGTTCTCCCTATGAAAACCTATTGCTTTATTCTAGCAAAAAGCAATTTAAAATGTATCCATTAGAATGGTTATAGCGTGAAAAGTTTCTTTAATACCATTAGCTTGGCTCAATTGCATTCAAATGTCTACTCACGGCAAGCCATGCCCCCATGACACCCAGTAACAGTCCACAGATGGGTAATGCAAATAACATCTGACCGCCAAACCACTTTAAGGTGAACTGGCTGTCATACAAGGCCGCCAATTCATCAATCGGTCCGCTGATTATCAGCAGACTAATCAGTAAAGCAATCCAGGCCAATACACCACCTAGAAAGCCGTACCACATTCCAGTGTATAAAAAGGGTCTTCTGACAAAGGTATTGGTTCCACCAACCAGTTTGATGACCCGTATTTCTGTCTGGCGGTTAAGAATGGCCAGTCGGATGGTATTACCAATAACCAGCAGTACACTCAGTGATAACAAGATAGCCAGAATACTAATGCCGCGTTGGCCCGTTTCGTTGATGCTGCGCAGTCGTTGTAGCCACTGCATATCGAGTTGTGCCAAATCGACTTCCGGTAAGGCATCGAGTCTTTTTAATAATGCCTCAATTGCTTCCTGCTGTTGCTCTTCTTCGGGTTCGATGATGATCACCGCAGGCAGCGGATTTTCAGGTAATGTATCCAACAGACTTTCCAGTCCCGATATTTCCCGAAATTCATTTAACGACTGCTGGGCAGATTGAAATGAAACATCGACAATATCGGGCCATGTCTGGAGTTGCTCAGCCAATTGCTCGCCACGTTTGTCGCTTATTTCATCTTGCAGGAAGAGGGAAATACGATTTGCATGCTGCCATTCTCCGCTGACCTGTTCGACATTTTTCAGGATGACAAACAAACCCGCAGGTAATAACAAGGCAATGCCGATCACCAATAAGGTCATTGAAGTCGCGACGGGTTGACGCCATAACTCACCCAGACTGGAGAGCATGACCTGAACATGACGCAGCAGGTAATTATGAATATTCAGTAGTTTCATGAATGGGTTTCTGCAAGCCTTCCCTGTTGCAGGGTAATGTGGCGGTATGGTAGCTGGCTGATTAAATCCTGGTCATGACTGGCAATAAATACCGTAACGCCAACCTGATTGAATTGTTCAAATAAATGCATGATTTCACGGGATAATTCCGGATCCAGGTTTCCAGTTGGTTCATCTGCCAGCAGAACCGGCGGACGATTAACCACCGCGCGGGCAATACCCACCCGTTGCTGTTCACCACCTGACAAGGCAATCGGTAAGTTACGCTCTTTGCCCAGCAAGCCGACTTTGTCGAGAGCTGCTCGCACCCGTCGCCCAATTTCACGATGGTTTTCCCCTGCAATAATCAACGGCAAAGCGACATTATCAAACACCGTGCGATCATGTAGCAGATTGTGATCCTGAAACACCAGACCAATTTTTCGACGGTAATAAGGGATCTTCCACTTCGGTAGTCGGCTCAGATTTTGATTATTGACGATCACCTGACCATGTGAGCAACGTTCAATCAGGGCTATCAGTTTCAACAGGGTACTTTTTCCGGCACCCGAGTGACCGGTTAAAAAAGCCATTTCTCCTGATATCAATTCAAAACTGAGTCCTGACAGGGCTTCCTGCTGACCTTCGTAACGTTTATAAACCTGTTCAAACCGTATCATTGTTGTGTTTCACGGCCCAGTAAAGCATCGACAAAATCCTCTGCTTCAAAGATTCTCAAATCATCGATCTTTTCACCCACCCCGATATAACGAATAGGTAACCCGATTTTTTTCGCGATGGCAAAAATAATACCGCCTTTTGCCGTACCATCAAGTTTCGTCAGGGTAATACCGGTTAACCCTACCGCCTGATGAAATTGTTCAGCCTGAGATAAAGCATTCTGTCCAGTGCCGGCATCCAGCACCAGCATGACTTCATGCGGTGCATTGCCATCAAGTTTGGCCATAACGCGTTTTACTTTTTTCAGCTCTTCCATCAGATTGGATTGAGTATGGAGACGGCCTGCCGTATCAGCAATCAGAATATCCATCTGCCGGGCTTTTGCCGCTTGTAAGGCATCAAAGATAACCGATGCAGAATCAGCACCATTTTGTTGAGCAATCACTGGGATCTGATTACGTTCGCCCCAGACCTGAAGTTGCTCAACTGCTGCCGCACGAAACGTATCACCGGCCGCCAGCATCACTTTTTTGCCTTGCAGCTGAAACTGTTTGGCCAGTTTGCCAATGGTTGTCGTTTTTCCAACACCATTAATACCCACCATCAAGATCACAAAAGGACTGGTAGATGATGGAATCTGCAGTGGTCGGGAAACTGGTGTGAGGATATCCACCATATCGGCATGCATTGCTGCAAACAGGGCTTCTGGGTCATTTAGCTGCTTGCGGGCAACACGTTGTGTTAAGTCGTTAATAATGGTCTGGGTGGCTTCTATCCCTAAATCTGCACTGAGCAGTTGGGTTTCCAGTTCTTCAAGCAAATCATCATCAATGGTTTTTCTGCCTAATACCAAATCGGCAAAGCCTTCGGTTAATTTGGTACTGCTGCGACTCAGTCCCTGTTTGAGGCGTCCAAAAAATCCTGGGGTCTCTGAAACGTTGCTGGCTTGAGTATCTGCGGTAATTTCCGCATCATGTGCGGCTGACTGCTGTTCAGTGAGGCGTTGCTCCTCGCTGCTGTTTTCGCTGGGTTTGGCTTTTTTTCTGAGGAAACTAAACATATTCTCGGTTTGTCGTTAGTGTTCGATTATTAATCTTATCATGTGATCAATTGTGAGATGCAGATGCACACCTTAAAAAAACTTGTTTGGGCGCTACTGATAGTGCCTGTTATTGGCTTTGCGCAAGTCAGTGAATATCAGCTGGACAATGGTCTTAAATTACTGGTCAAACCGGATAACCGGGCACCGGTTGTGGTTTCCCAGGTCTGGTACAAAGTCGGTTCAAGCTACGAACACAATGGCATTACCGGTATATCACATATTCTTGAACATATGATGTTTAAGGGCACAGAAAACCTTGGACCAAATGAGTTTTCCCGCATTATTGCCGAAAATGGTGGTTCACAAAACGCCTTTACCGGACGCGATTACACAGCCTATTTTCAGACCTTGGAAAAAGAGCGTTTGGAGATCAGTTTTCGCCTTGAAGCCGAGCGAATGCGCAATCTGATTATTGATGATGCGGAATTACTGAAAGAGCGAGAGGTAGTTGCTGAAGAGCGGCGCATGCGTACCGATGATAATCCACGTTCGTTATTACGCGAATCAATGAATGCCATGGCGTTTATGAACAGCCCTTATCATCATCCGGTTATTGGCTGGATGAATGATATCAATAACTATGATCCTGAGGATCTTCGTGAGTGGTACCAAATGTGGTATGCCCCCAATAACGCAACTGTTGTTGTGGTCGGCGATGTTGAGCCCGACGAGGTTTACCAGTTGGCACAGAAATATTTTGGCCCATTGCAACCCGAAGAACTGGCAACGGTTAAACCTCAGATTGAAGTTGCACAGCTTGGCAAGCGTACTTTGGAGTTAAAAGCGCCTGCAGAACTGCCTTATTTGATGATGGGCTGGAAAGTGCCAGTGGTTAAAACTGCTGAGCAAGAGTGGGAACCCTATGCCTTAGATGTTCTGGCAGGCATTCTTGATGGTGGTGCAAGTAGCCGGTTCTCTCGTGAATTGATTCGTGAACAGCAGGTAGCTGCCGGAATAAGTGCTTATAACAGTGCGTTTTCCCGTTTGGATGATGTATTTACCATTGCTGGTACACCTGCTCAAGGTAAGTCTGTCGAGGACGTAAAACACGCTGTGTTGAATCAGCTTGATAAAATTAAAGCAGAACCCGTTACTGAGGCAGAGTTACAACGAGTCAAAACTCAGGTGATTGCCAGCTCTGTCTATCAGCTTGATAGTGTTTTCTACCAGGCCATGCAGCTAGGCATGCTGGAAACAGTTGGCCTCGACTGGCGTCTGGTTGACAGTTATCCCGATAAAATCAGTGCAATCACTGCTGAACAGGTTCAACAGGTCGCACAAAAATATTTTATTGATGATGGACTTACCGTCGCAGAATTGATTCCAATGCCCACAGATAATACAACTCCACGTCCTACTTCGGGAGATCCACATGCTCGCTAAGTTCTCTTTTTTATTCACTGGGCTATTACTGGCCTTTAGCGTTTCTGCCAGCCCGCAAATAGAAAATTGGCAAACTGCCAATGGCACTCAGGTATATTTTGTCAAAGCCCAGGAATTGCCCATGTTGGATATTCGTCTGGTATTTGATGCTGGCGCCGCGAGAGATCCGAAAGGCGGGGTGGCGTTACTGACGAGCTCAATGCTTAATCAAGGTACTAAAAACAAAGATACTGATGCGATTGCTACTGCATTTGATGATGTGGGTGCCGAATTCAGTTCTGAGTCTGAGCGGGATATGGCGGTATTGAGTCTGCGGACTTTATCCAAAGCAGATGCTTTACAACCTGCCATCGATACGTTTGTAGAAGTTATCAGTCAACCGTCCTTTCCGGAAAAGTCTTTTGATCGTCTTATTAATCAAGTGAAAACCAGTCTGCAAAGCGAAAAACAATCGCCTTCTGCCATAGCCGACCGTGCTTTTTATCAGCAGCTCTACGGTGACCATCCGTATTCATCAATGCCAATAGGCACCGAAGCTTCAATAGATGAAATCAGTATTGCCGATTTGCAACAGTTTTATCAGCAATTTTATGTGGCGAACAATGCTGTACTGGTCATTGTAGGTGATGCGGATATTGAACAGGCAAAAGCCTTGTCAGAAAAAATTTCCGGTAGCCTTCCCGCAGGAAAAAAGCGGCGGCCTTACCTGAAGTTGAACCACTTGAAACTGCCCAGCAAAAGCATTTGCCTTATCCATCGAGTCAAACCACGATTTTGATGGGGCAACCTGGTTTAACCCGCGATGATCCAGACTTTTTCCCGCTGTATGTGGGTAATCATGTTTTAGGTGGCAGTGGGCTAGTGTCCATTATCAGTGATGAAATTCGTGAAAAACGTGGCTTATCTTACAGTGCTTATAGTTATTTCAGACCAATGCGTGAGGCCGGGCCTTATCAATTTGGTCTGCAGACTCGTAATGATCAGGCAGAACTGGCATTGGAAGTACTGGATCAGACGCTAGTGGATTTTGTTGAGCAGGGTCCCACTAAAGAGCAACTCACAGCCGCACAGAAAAATATTACCGGTGGATTTGCCTTGCGTCTGGATAGCAATAGTAAAATTGCCGATTATCTGGCGATGATGGGCTTTTATCAGCTGCCGCTGGATCATCTGGAAACCTTTAATTCCAGAGTGAACGCCGTGACGGTTGATCAAATAAAAGCCGCTTATCAAAAACGTATCCATCCCCAAAAAATGGTCACAATACTGGTGGGTGGCGACGCTGAATAAAACATCACGTCAGTCTGTACGAATTATCGGCGGCCAATGGGGGGAAGACGATTATCATTCCCTGCCGTGGAAGGATTGAGACCGACCTCTGATCGTATTCGCGAGACATTGTTTAACTGGTTACAACCGCATTTGCCGGAAGCCGTTTGTATTGATCTATTCAGTGGTAGCGGTGCTTTGGGTTTTGAGGCAGCCTCAAGGGGCGCTGCCAAAGTTGATATGGTTGAACTGGATCTGCAGGCTTATAAACAGTTGCAGGCTAATAAAACAATGTTAGCTGCAGAGCAATGTTCATTGTTCAGGCAAACTGCACAGCAGTTTTTAAATCAATGCAGTACCCCTTACGATATTATTTTTCTGGATCCGCCATTTGGTGCGGATTTATGGTCTGAAATAGCCGGTTTATTAACTCAGCGAAATCTATTGCATAAAAATAGTCTGGTTTATCTGGAATGTAATAAACATCAAAATCTGACTGGGTTACCAGATAACTGGCATTTATTTAAAGATAAACAGGCAGGTGATGTAAGATATTGCTTATTTAAAATGCAATAAGGTTTTGGCATGTCAATCACCGCCATCTATCCAGGTACATTTGATCCGATTACCCACGGGCATACAGATTTGGTTCAACGTGCCAGCCGTTTATTTGAAAAAGTGATTGTTGCTGTCGCTGCGGACACCGGTAAAAAACCGGTATTTTCAATTGAGCAACGTTTGGCATTAGCCAAACAAACCCTGGATGATTTACCCAATATCGAAATTACATCCTTCGATGGTTTATTGGTGAATTATGCAATGCAGCGAAATGCCTCAGTAATTATTCGTGGACTTCGCGCTGTTTCAGATTTTGAATACGAAGTTCAACTTGCCGCAATGAATCGCCGTTTACAGTGGGAAGTTGAAACACTATTTCTGGCTCCGGCAGAACAATTTACGTTTATTTCATCAAGCCTGATTAGACAAATAGCGGCTTTGGGTGGAGATGTCTCCCAATTTGTTGCGCCCTGCGTACAACAGGCACTACAGCAGCAACTGGCAGACAAAAAACAGTCGCGTTAAAATTTATCGGTTTAATTACCGTTTTATAAAGAGTTATCGGAGTAAACCATGTCTCTGTTTATTACTGACGAATGCATTAATTGTGATGTATGCGAACCGGAGTGTCCTAATGGCGCAATTTCACAAGGTGAGGAAATTTATGTAATTGATCCTGACCTGTGTACGGAATGTGTAGGTCATTTTGATACCCCACAATGCGTAGAAGTTTGTCCGGTGGATTGCATACCTAAAGATCCGGATAATGTTGAATCTCACGATCAACTTTATGCAAAATACAAAGTACTGGTGTCTGCTGGGAATTAAAAAGTTTTCAAATAGACAAAGTTAATAATACTGATATTATTTGTTTTTATAAGTTTTAGATAAAAGGTAATGCGATGAGTAATTTATCTGCTTTGCAACTGGAAAAACTCTCAGAACAAGAGCTGCAAAAATTGATTAGTCAGTCAAAAAAACAAATTAAAAAATTGAAAACTAAAAAAGTCACAGAACTGAATAGTAAAGATAGTGATGTTGTTGCTGTGGCTGATGCGGTAAGAGCACTGGCAAAAGAAAAAAAGTTACGCCTGCAGAAGCCCTGACGGCTGTGGCTAAAAATATGCGAGTGGGTTTATCAGGTGCACGCAAACCTCGTGCTGAAAGTGCTGACAAATACCGTCATCCGCAAGATCCGCAAAAAACCTGGAAAGGGTTTGGTAAACGTCCTTTATGGTTGGTCGAAGAATTGAATCGTGGACGTAAATTAGAAGAGTTCAGAATCTAGATAAAACTTCATAGTGCAGTATCTTCTGCTGCACTGTTTCTGATTGCATTGACGACAGAAATTAACCTCCGATGTGTCAATAAACTATTCGGTGCTTTCGGCATTTCTGTCGCTGAGGTATCCTTCCACCTTTCCTGCACCGTATTCACAAAGAGAACCCATGCAAGCTGATTATCGCCCAGATGTGATCGAAACTGCTGCCCAAACCTGGTGGCA
This sequence comes from Methylophaga sp. F7, assembly GCF_056863975.1. Lineage (NCBI taxonomy): Bacteria > Pseudomonadati > Pseudomonadota > Gammaproteobacteria > Thiotrichales > Piscirickettsiaceae > Methylophaga > Methylophaga sp. F7. Next base: position 922,782 of record NZ_CM166511.1, read on the forward strand.
GCAACATCAAACTTTCCGTGCTACCGAAGACACCAGTAAAGAAAAATTCTATTGCCTGTCGATGTTTCCCTATCCAAGCGGTCAGCTGCATATGGGGCATGTGCGTAATTACACAATTGGTGATGTTATTTCACGTTATCAGCGCATGCTGGGCAAAAATGTGTTGCAGCCAATGGGCTGGGATGCGTTTGGTTTACCCGCTGAAAATGCCGCATTAAAACATCAGGTGCCACCGGCCGAATGGACCTATAAAAATATTGATTATATGCGTGCTCAGTTACAGCGTCTGGGACTTGCGTATGACTGGGATCGAGAAATCGCCACCTGTAAACCGGATTATTATCGTTGGGAACAATGGCTGTTTGTACGCTTGTTCAAAAAAGGTCTGGTTTATAACAAAACGGCTGCTGTTAACTGGGATCCGGTCGATCAAACGGTATTGGCCAATGAACAGGTTATTGATGGTCGTGGCTGGCGCTCAGGTGCATTAGTTGAGCGTCGTGAAATACCGCAATGGTTTATGAAAATCACAGATTACGCAGAAGATCTGCGTGATGATCTGCAACAGTTATCCGGCTGGCCGGAACAAGTCAAAACCATGCAGGCCAATTGGATTGGTCGTTCAGAAGGTGTGCAAATCACCTTTGCCGTGGCTGACAGTGAAGAGGATTTAGCCGTTTACACCACACGGCCAGATACGTTGATGGGGGTCAGTTATCTGGCCATTGCAGCAGAACACCCATTAGCCTTAAGTATGGCTGAAACCAATGCGCAGTTACAGCAGTTTATCGAAGAATGTAAGAAAACAGACACCACCGAAGCGGCATTGGAAACGGCTGAGAAAAAAGGCATGGCGACCGGCGTATCGGTCATTCATCCAGTCAGTGGTGAACGTATTCCGGTCTGGGTAGCTAACTTTGTGTTGATGGGCTATGGCACCGGAGCGGTTATGTCAGTACCGGCCCATGATCAGCGTGATTTTGAATTTGCGCAAAAATATGATTTACCCATCCGTCAGGTTATCGAACCAACAGACGACAGTGAAATTGATCTGCAACACAATGCCTTTACTGAAAAAGGTCGTTTGGTGAACTCGTCACAGTTTACCGGGCTGACTTCAGCAGAAGCCTTTGACGCCATTGCCGATGAATTAACCAAACAGAATAAAGGTGAACGTCAGGTTAACTATCGATTACGTGACTGGGGTGTTTCACGACAGCGATACTGGGGCACACCGATCCCGATTATCTACTGTGATCACTGTGGTGCAGTTCCCGTGCCGGAAGCCGATTTACCCGTGTTATTGCCGGAAGATGTTGTGGTCGATGGCTCGGGCTCGCCGATCAAATCCATGCCCGAGTTTTATCAATGTGATTGTCCGGAGTGTGGCAAACCGGCTCGCCGCGAAACCGATACCTTTGATACGTTCTTTGAATCATCCTGGTATTACGCACGTTTTACCAGTGCTGATAATCACGAAGCGATGCTGGATCAACGGGCAGATTACTGGTTACCGGTTGATCAATATATTGGTGGCATCGAACACGCTGTTTTGCATTTACTGTATGCCCGGTTCTTCCATAAATTATTACGTGATGAAGGTCTGGTCAGTGGTGACGAGCCATTCAAGAACCTGTTAACTCAGGGCATGGTACTGAAAGATGGTGCCAAAATGTCCAAGTCAAAAGGTAATACCGTTGATCCACAGGCATTAATCGATGAATACGGCGCCGATACTGCGCGACTGTTTATGATGTTTGCCGCGCCACCAGAAATGTCACTGGAATGGTCAGACAACGCTGTGGAAGGTGCCAACCGTTTTCTTAAACGGTTATGGCGCAGTGTTCATGAGCACACTGAAAAAGGTGTTGTGAAAGACAAAAACCTTACCGACCTGTCGGAAGCTGCGACAGATCTGCGCCGGCTGGCCCATCAAACATTGACAAAAGTCGGCGATGATTTGGGGCGTCGTCATACGTTTAATACGGCTATTGCAGCAGTGATGGAGTTGATGAACGGCTTAAGCAAATTTACCGAACAAGATACTCAGGCGCGGGCAGTTCGCCAGGAAGTACTTGAATTAGTGGTGTTGATGTTAGCGCCTATTACGCCGCATATCTGTCATGCATTGTGGAATCAGCTGGGTTATGACACAGCCGTTATTGACGCTCAATGGCCTGAAGTGGATGCCGAGGCGTTAAAACAGGACAAAACCGAGCTGATGATTCAGGTCAATGGTAAGCTACGTTCGAAATTGATGGTCGATGTAAATGCACAGCAAGCGGATATCGAACCACTGGCTATCGCAGATGAAAATGTTCAGCGTTATATTGATGGAAAAACCATCCGTAAGGTTATTCTGGTGCCGGGAAGACTGATTAATATTGTTGTCGGCTGATAAACAAAGGAAACAGTAATGTTGAAGAAACTGATTATTGCAGTTTTTTGTATGACGGTAGCGGCTTGCGGATTCCAGTTGCGTGGTGCCGCAGATTTACCTGAAAGCATACAGACATTGCATATTCAGGGTATCAGTATGCGCCAGGGACTTGGCTTAGAACTTAAACGCACCTTGAGACGTAACGGTATCAATGTAATTGATGACTACATGGAGGGCGCTGCGGTATTAAGCTTCCTGGAACATCGCTATGAGCGACGTGTATTATCAGTGGGCGGCAATGCCAAGGTCAGTGAATATGAATTGATTCTGGAAGTCGCATTTCAACTGACAGACAATCAGCAAAATAAATTAATCGACAATGAACGTTTTGAAGCCATTCGTGATTATCAATTTGATCAAGAACAGGTTTTAGGCCGTGATGGTGAAGAAAGTTTGTTGCGTGAAGAAATGGAAAAACAGATAAGTCAGGCAATAGTTCGCCGTTTATCCGCTTTGGATTAGAATTGATGCGAGTTAAAGCAGAACAGCTGAGCTCACAGATACAACGTAGTTTTCCTGTCACCAGTGTGGTGTATGGTGATGAAGCCCTGCTGGTGGAAGAAGCCGCAGATACCATCCGTCAGCAAGCCAAAGTTCATGGTATTGCCGAACGGCAGGTTTGGCATGCCGATGCACGTTTTGACTGGTCCAAACTCAGGTTTGCCGACGATAGTCTTTCCCTGTTTGCTTCGCAGAAACTGGTCGAAATCAGACTGCCTTCAGGGGCTCCCGGTAAAGAGGGTGGAGCGTTTCTGAGAGAATTTGCTGAGCAACCTGCACCCGATACGTTTTTATTACTGATCACTGGCAAACTGACGCCACAGCAACAAAAAGCAAAGTGGTTTACCGCATTGGAAAGTGCAGGCATCAGTGTTCCGCTCTGGCCGGTGAGTATTGAAATGCTGCCCCGCTGGATCCAGCAGCGCATGCAACAGAAAGGCTTGCAGGCAAACTTCTCGGTCGCCACCCTGCTGGCAGAAAGAACAGAAGGCAATTTATTCGCTGCCGCTCAGGAAATCGATAAACTGGTATTACTGAGCCCTGATGGTAATGTGGATGAACCCTTATTAATGGAAAGCGTTGCTGACAGTGCCCGATTTGAGGCATTTTCGCTGATGGATGCTGTCTATGCTGGTCAGTCTGACAAAATTCCGCGTATGTTAAGAATGTTACAGGCGGAAGGTAATGATGTATTGGCCGTTTTTTCGGCCGTTTCCTGGTCTTTACATCGAATGATTGATATGGCAGATCAATTGGATAAAGGTGCTGCCCCGGCCCAGGTTTTCAGCAGTCAGAAACCTCCCGTCTGGGATAAGGCAAGACCGTTGATTCAATCAGGATTACGTCGCCACGCTGCAGCAAAATGGCGAACATTTTTACCGCAAATGGCGGCAATTGATCGCGCCGCAAAAGGTGGCGGTAATGATAATGCATGGCGGATGCTGACTACCCTGTGTTTACAGGTCGCCGGTGTGCCAATGCAATTACAGCAAACATGAAAGCAGAGAAATTAAAAGAGGAGAGCGCTGTGGAAGTCGCAGCCTACATGCAGAAACTGGGTCAACAAGCTCGTGAAGCCAGCCGGGTATTGGCGCGTGCAACGACCAATGATAAAAATGCGGCGCTATTGGCGATTGCCACGGCGATCCGCAGTCAGGCTGATGGGTTGAAAACTGCCAATCAACAGGATTTACAGGCAGGTAAAACCAAAGGGCTAGATGCTGCGATGTTGGATCGTTTGACATTGACCGATGGCCGAATTGAATCTATGGCCCAAGGTCTGGAACAAGTTGCGGCATTACCTGATCCTATCGGCGAGATCAGTGATATGCGTTATCGCCCATCTGGGATCCAGCTTGGACAAATGCGCGTACCGCTGGGCGTTATTGGCATTATTTATGAATCACGGCCAAATGTGACTGCTGATGCAGCAGGATTATGTCTGAAATCTGGTAATGCCACTATTCTGCGTGGTGGCAGCGAAGCGATACATTCGAATCAGGCTATTGCCGCCTGTATTCATCAAGGATTACAACAGGCCGGTTTGCCAATTACTGCGGTACAAGTTGTTGAAATCACTGACCGGGAAGCGGTTGGTCAACTGATTACCATGCCTGAATATGTTGACGTCATTGTGCCACGCGGTGGAAAGAGTCTGATCGAACGTATCAGTCATGACGCTCGAGTGCCTGTTATCAAGCATCTTGATGGCATCTGTCATGTATATGTCGATGTGGAAGCTGATTTGAGCATGGCACAAGAGATTGCCTTTAATGCCAAATGCCACCGTTATGGTGTGTGCAATGCGATGGAAACGCTGCTGGTGCATGCTGATATTGCCAACGAGTTTTTGCCTGCTATGGCCAAGCGTTTTATCAATGAAGGCGTTGAATTACGAGGCTGTAATGAAACCTTACATATTCTGCCGGATATCACCGTGGCAACGGACGCCGATTGGGATACCGAATATCTTGCGCCCATTCTGTCGATAAAAATTGTCACGGATGTAGACGATGCGATGCTGCATATTTATCAGCATAGTTCTGCCCATACCGAAAGTATCAGTGACGCAAAATTATGAAACCGCCAGACGCTTTTTGCAGGAAGTGGACTCCAGTTCAGTGTTGGTAAATGCATCAACACGTTTTGCTGATGGTTTTGAATATGGTCTGGGTGCTGAAATCGGTATTTCTACCGATAAATTGCATGCTCGTGGTCCGGTGGGTTTAAATGGTTTGACCTCCCAAAAATGGATAGTGTTTGGCAGTGGTCAAATCAGAACATAAACCCGAAGCAATCGGCATTCTTGGCGGTACCTTTGATCCGGTACATTTCGGCCATTTGCGCTCGGCGCTGGAAGTCTGCCAGCAGCTGGAGTTAAATCATGTGCGGCTGATTCCGTGCGCGATACCGCCGCATCGGCAGCCCACCATGGCCAGTGCTGATGCACGGCGTTTGATGCTGGAAATCGCCGTAAAATATGTTCCCCAATTAACGGTTGATGATCGAGAACTGCATCGCGAAGGGCCCTCTTTTTCAGTGGATACCTTACTCAGTCTGCGCGAACAATTTGTCGATAACCCATTATTTCTTATTTTGGGGACCGATGCCTTTCGTAGTATTAGCAGCTGGTCCCGCTGGCAACAGATTCTGCAATTAGCGCATATCGTGGTGGTACAAAGACCGGATGAAACACTGGATATGCATGAAGAACTGCAGGTCTGGTATCAACAGAATCTGGCTCAGGCAGAAGATCGACAACTCTCATCAGGTAAGATATGGCCATTGAAAGTAACGCCAATGGCGATTTCCGCCACGCAAATCCGTGATGAATTGTCGGTGGGAAACCCAGTCAATTTTTTGTTACCGGATTCGGTTATTGCTGTGATAGAGCAATTAGAACTCTATAAGTCGAAAAAACAGTAACGTTTAATGGAACAAGTATTTTTTGTACTATCAAAATTGGCTTGGGCAGTGCTCAGTCCGTTTATGATGTTTAATCTTTTACTGGTATTTGGCACGCTATTTTTATTGTTCGGTTACCGAACAATCGCGTTAAGATTTCTGTTGCCCGCACTGGTGTTCAGTTTGAGTCTGATGATATTTCCAATTGGCGACTGGTTAATTCATCCACTGGAAGCCCGTATCAGCCAGCCCCAGCAGCTGCCAGAAAATATTGATGGCATCATTGTTCTGGGTGGCGGGGAAGATATAAAAACCACCATCAGTTGGCAACAGCCTCAGGTCGGCCAGGCCAGTGACCGTTATTTTGGCGCTGCATTGTTAGCTAAACAATACCCTGACAGTCCAATCATTTTTACCGGTGGTAGCAATTTACTGCGCTTTGATGCCGGGGCAACGCCTGCCGAGCTTAGCCATCAATTACTGACCATGGTGGGAATTGATGAGAAGCGACTGATCATTGAATCTCAGTCACGTAACACCTACGAAAATTTCCAACGGCTAAAAACGGTCATACCCAAAAGAAATGGCCAATATCTTTTAGTGACATCGGCTTATCATATGCCGCGCTCAGTAGGCATTGCTAAAAAACAGGGTATAAAGGTATTACCCTACCCTGTGGATTATCGCAGTCAGACGGGAGAGTCCCGTCAATTGGACTTTGCGGTGTTTGAACAACTGGAAAAACTTGAGCCAGCCTGGCGCGAGTGGATCGGACTGACCGCTTATTTCATTACCAGAAAAACCAGCCAGTGGTTTCCGGAGGGGCCGAGTGAACGCTTCGTCGAAACCACCACAGACGCACAGGCTGACATACGTTAAACTTAACAACGAAATTTATTATTTGGAGTGCCCATGAAGGCAGAACAATTGAAATTATTAGTGATAGACGCACTGGAAGACATTAAAGCAGAAGATATTACTGTGCTGGATGTAACCGGTATGACCGATGTTACGGATGTGATGATCATCGCTACTGGTAAATCCAACAGACAGGTTAAAGCATTGGCGAATGAAGTTTCTTCGCAGGCAAAAGCGGCTGGTGTCCAACCTCTCGGCATGGAAGGTGAAGATATTGGCGAATGGGCTTTGGTGGATTTAGGTGACGTAATTGCACATATTATGACGCCGCAAACCAGAGCGACTTACAATCTGGAAAAATTATGGTCTGTCGCTGAAGTTACGCAAAGTGCTTCGGCAGATAGTGAATGAAACTGAATCTGCTTGCTGTCGGCCAGAAAATGCCGCAGTGGGTCATCGAAGGTTATAACGAATACGCACGGCGTATGCCGAGGGAATGTCAGCTCAATCTGCAGGAAATTGCTCCGTCAAAGCGAGGTAAATCAGGCAGTTCAGGACAATGGATGCAGGAAGAGGGCAAACGGATCATGACCGCTTTACCGCAAAATGATTATGTTGTCGCGCTGGAAGTTGGTGGTCGTAACTGGTCGACGGAACAGTTGGCGGAGCAATTAAAAAACTGGCAGGCATCCGGTCGGGATGTCAGTCTGTTGATTGGTGGCCCGGATGGCTTATCCGATGAGTGCCAGCAACGTGCCGATCAAAAATGGTCATTATCCAATCTGACCTTGCCACATCCGTTGGTTCGAATTGTGGTTGCAGAACAGTTATATCGTGCCTGGACAGTTCTGCAGAATCATCCCTATCATCGCGCATGAAATTTCCCAAAGTTTATCTGGCCTCTGCTTCACCGCGACGGCGTGAACTCCTGACTCAAATCGGAGTCGATTTTTCTGTATTAAACGTCGCCGTTGATGAAGCTGTTTTAGCGGTAGAAACGCCGTCCGATTATGCCAAGCGTATTGCATTAGCCAAAGCTCAGGCAGGCTGGGAAACTCTAAAGACAGACTATCGACCGGTCATAGGCGCCGATACTGCTGTGGTTTTGCCTTCACAGCAAATTCTCGGCAAGCCGGAAAACCTGCAACAGGCAGAAGCTTTTTTGCTGCAATTATCTGCTAGCACACACCAGGTGCTCAGCGCAGTGGCGATTGTCTGGCAACAGCAGCATTGGCTAAGCTTGCAAATCAGTGACGTACAATTCAAAAAGCTTAGTTCAGCCGAAATTGACTGGTATCTTGCCACCGGTGAAGGAAAAGATAAGGCTGGAGGATATGCGGTACAGGGCTTAGCTGCTATGTTTATTGAAAATATCAAAGGCAGTTACTCCGGTGTGATGGGCCTGCCATTATTTGAAACCAGTCAGCTTTTACAACAGGTAAATATCGTCAATGAGCAGTGAAATTCTGATTAATGTCACGCCCAGTGAAACCCGCGCTGCAGTGGTGGAAAACGGTGTGCTGCAGGAAATTTTCATTGAACGAAGTGAACATCGTGGATTAGTTGGCAACATTTACAAAGGAAAAGTCTGCCGGGTATTACCTGGGATGCAGGCTGCCTTTGTTGAGATCGGCTTATCCCGTGCAGCTTTTCTGCACGCTTCGGATATTTCGATTCCCAAAGGACAGTCTGGTGATTTAAAAGAAGCCCCGCGAATTACACCGCCGATTACCAGCCTGCTACGCGAGGGTGATGAGTTATTGGTTCAGGTGATCAAGGATCCGATGGGCAGTAAAGGCGCACGATTGACCACGCAGTTGTCAGCTTCATCTCGTTATTTGGTGTATATGCCTGAAGCGGAAGGCATCGGCATCTCATTGAAAATTGAGGGTGAAGCAGAGCGTGAGCGACTAAAAATCTGTTTGTCGGAGTTGCTGGGAGAGCAACAGGGTGGTTATATTTTACGTACAGCAGCAGAAGGTGTCAGCGATGCCGAATTACGCGCCGATCTGGAGTTTTTGCATCGCTTATGGGAAAAACTGCGTCAACGCGTCACCTCTACCCAATGCGGTGAGGCTTTATACCAGGATTTGCCCTTAACCTTACGTGCTTTGCGGGATTTGTTTTCTCCAGAGATTGATCGCATCCGCATTGATGCTGCTGAAACCTTTAAAGAAGCTCAGCAGTTTGCTGAAGGATTTATGCCGGAATGTGCTGCCCGACTGGAACATTATCGGGGGGATCGACCATTATTTGATTTATTTGGTGTGGAAGACGAAATTCAGAAAGCACTGGATCGTAAGGTGCCACTGAAATCAGGTGGATATGTGATTTTTGATCAGACCGAAGCGATGACCACCGTCGACGTAAACACTGGTGGCTTTGTCGGCCATAAAAATCTCGAAGAAACCATTTTCAAAACCAATCTTGAAGCCGCACAGGCCATAGCACGCCAGCTGAGAGTGCGAAACCTTGGCGGCATTATCATTATTGATTTTATTGATATGGAAGAACTCAGTCACCGTGAACAGGTTTTGCGGACGCTGGAAAAAGCCATGTTGCTGGATCGAGCCAAACATAACATCTGTGCGGTTTCCGAACTGGGGCTGGTGGAAATGACCCGTAAGCGCACGCGTGAAAGCCTGGGGCATATCCTTTGTGAGCCCTGTCCCTGCTGTGATGGTCGAGGCTATACCAAAAATGTTGAAACGGTCTGTTATGAGATTTTCCGTGAAATTCTTCGTGAATCGCGTCAATACGAATCGAAACAGTTTCTGGTATTGGCCTCTCAGGACGTGATTGATCGTCTTAATGATGAAGATTCCACGAAAGTGGCTGAGTTAGAGCAATTTATTAGTAAACCGATTCTGTTTCAGTGTGAGCCTCAATATGGCCGTGAACAATTTAATGTGGTGCTGATGTAGTTATGTCGCTAATGCATCGCAGCCTGCACATCGCAGGAAGACAAGTTACTAATATTGTGGTTATGACTGCGGTGATTATGCTGGTCTGTGTTGGACTGGCGTACTGGTTTTCCAATGCCATTGCCGAACGAAAAGATGAAATTGCTGCATGGGCAACTGAAAAAACCGGTTATCCGATTCAAATTGGTGAAGCAGGTCTTTACTGGTTTGATTTGTTTCCAAAATTAATGGTGACTGATATTTCGGTGATGCAGGCAGAGCCTGATATTGGTGAACTGTTTACCGCAGAAGAGCTTTATATCGGTGTCGATCTGATTGCCAGTTTGCAGCAAAGAGAGTTGGTGGTTGATTCGGCACGTATCTCTGGTCTGCAATTGGGCATAAAACGTTCTGTTGAGGGTGATATCAATCTTATCGGTCTGCAGGGAAAGTCTGTTGATCAACAGTTTGATGACACACAGATTGACTGGGCCGAGCAGATCCGCTCATGGCGCGACATCGAACTATTATCAGCTAAAATCCAATTCGATGACCAAAAGCAACCCCAGTTAAGTGGTCTTTATGAAGTAAATCAACTGGCTTTAATGCAGGGCAAACAATCCACATTGATTGGTGATATTCAATTACCTCACCATCTCGGCCAACAACTTAGTTTCACAGTAGACGCAGTGTTAACGTCATCAGGAATCTCAAATTGGCAGATTAATCAGCTGGACGCCAGACAATTGCAATTGGCCACAATTTTTCAGAATCAACAAATGCAAGATGTCTCTGTGACACGTGGCCGTGCGGATGTCAGTGTTGTTATTGGTTCAAACTTGAATAAACAATGGCAAGGGCAAATTCAGCTTGCAGATGTTGGACTGGAAAACCTGAGTCATCCAGATCGTGGATCAGTCACTGTAAATTCTTTGTCAGGAGAATTTAACTGGCAGGGAGATGGAACTGCATGGCAATTAGCTGCCGAGCCGATCCAGCTAACTATTGATGATGACAGTTGGCCTCAGTCCACATTAAACCTACAGTTTTCAGAAACTGATGGCTGGTTTGCAGAAACCAGTTTTGTTCGTCTCAGCGATCTGACAGCGTTAGCATTATTAAGTGATGAAGCACCAGCGCTACTGACACAGTATCAGCCTGCTGGTGATATCCGAGAGTTACAACTATCACTGAACAGTAATAATGAACTTCAGTCTGCAAAGATGATTGTGGATGAGTTTGCCAGTCAACCGGTTGAGCAAGTGCCAGGGGTGACTGGACTTAGTATGGAGGTTGATTGGGAACCGGCTTCCGCCCACGCGCTGATCAGTAGCCGTAACCTGACATTATATGCACCTACCTGGTTACCTGAAGCAATTTATTTCGATGTGGCCGAAGTTAATCTGGACTGGAACACTGCTGAAACGAACTGGCAGATGCAGCTGACAGATTTGAATATCTGGAACAATGATATGACGCTGCGCGGAGAAGTGGGTCTTGAACATCAATCCAATACCACGTTTGCCGATATAGATCTGCAGATGCTGGATGTGGCAATTGCAAAATGGTTGAGTTATGTGCCGCGTTCAATTCTGGATCCAAATTATCTAAAGTGGGCTGAAAAGGCTTATACCGGCGGCCAGATTGAAACAGGAAGCCTCAAATTAAAAGGCAATTTGGCAGAGTTTCCGTTTACCGCCGAGAATAGCGAAAACGAATTTGAAGCTACGCTTAATGTCATTAACGTAGGCCTGGATTATGGTAAAGGCTGGCCGGTATTGGAAAATATTAGTGGCCAGGTGCTGAGCAGCGGCAACAAATTGGATATTTTGCCTAAAGCCGGCAGAATCGCCGGGTTTGATTTTGTAAATGTCAGTGCTGAAATCAACAATATCTACGCTGGCAAACCGGTGTTGGATCTGACCGGGTTGTTATCAGGAAATACACAGGATGCCTTGAATTTTTTACAAGCGAGCCCACTCAGTTCGCGGTATGGCGATATCACCGATTGGGTAAAAGCTGAAGGCAAAAGCAATATTGCCCTTAACTTGAAAATTCCATTACTTGATCCAAATGCCACTGATGCCGATGGTCATGTCAGTTTTGAAACCAGTCAGCTCACGGTTACCGCCATGCCGGATATGCCGATTCAAAATATCAACGGCCAGTTATTTTTCAGTAATGATGGAGTAAACGCAGAGGCGATTACCGCCACTTTTTTAGACAGGCCTATGAAGATTGATGTCCTACCTGGAACGGAGTCGACATTGGTGACTGCAAAAGGTGAGATATCCAGCCAGCAGCTGGCGCAGTTATGGCAGGGCAAAATGCCTGGCTTTGTAAAAGGTACGACACAATATCAAGCCGATGTGGAAGTGAGTGAAAAGTCATTAGGCGAATTTGATACCGATATTCGGGTGATTTCTGAACTGGCCGGGCTGACAATTGATGCTCCGGAACCGTTGGGAAAAACTGCCGCTGATAAACGGTTATTAGATATTAAATTGAGTAAAGATGACGAACAGCGATCATTACTGCAATTAAATTATGCTGATATAGCAAGCGCTGTCTGGCTGCTTGCGGATTCTGCTCGCGGTGAAATTACTATTGGTATTCCAGAGCCTGAGCTACCGGCAAGCGGTATTCGATTAAGAGGGCGTCTGAACGAGTTGTCCATTTCGGAGTGGACGCAATGGCAACAAACCTGGTTGGCAGACAGCATTACTGAACAAAACTTCGATAATTGGCCAGCGGTTGATATTGAACTTGCAGTGGACAACCTGCGGTTTAATCAGTGGGTGCTTAACGACGTTCAAACCAAAGCTTTTCAACGTAATCAAATATGGCAAATGGATATTCAATCTCGGCAGCTAAGAGGCGATATTCGTTGGCCCGTTGATTCAGATTCACTGCCAACCTTGCACTTTGACTTCGTCGATCTGCAGTTACCCGCATCGAACAATCAGTCAAATGGTCGCAAAAAATTCAAATCCGAGTTATGGCCAAGTTTTCAGTTAAATATTGATCGTTTGACAGTTGATGGTATGCAACTGGGACGTGTACAGGCCCGGGCGCTTCAGCAAGGGAATAGCTGGTTGTTGCAAAGTGCCAGTATGCAATCGGCAGTTTTACAAGCGGAACTGGATGGCGTCTGGCAAAAAAACGACCTTGCGGATAGCAGTCAGCTAAATTTAAAACTCACCAGTAATGATCTTGCCGGCTTGTTTGAGGATTTGGGTTATCAAGCCGCCATTCATTCTAATCAGGTTGAGGTTACCGGACAGTTTAGCTGGCCAGACGAACCGTTGAATCTTTCAATGGCCAACCTGCAAGGCAATTTGAATTTGCAAATCGATGATGGTCAATTGGTTGACGTTGAGCCAGGTGCAGCAGGACGCATATTTGGTTTAATGAGTTTTGCTGCTATTCCACGGCGGCTGGCACTGGATTTCAGTGATTTTTTTGGTAAAGGTTTTTCTTTCCGGGAAATCAGTGGCGATTTTCAATTTGCCAATGGTCAGGCGGTTACTGATAACTTGAACATGCGTGGCGACAGCGCCAGTATTGATGTTACCGGACCGATTAATATTGTTGATAGAACCTATCACCAAACAGTTGTTGTCACGCCAAATGTATCATCCACCCTGCCACTTGCCGGTGCAGTTGCCGGCGGGCCAGTTGGTCTGGGAGTTGGAACAGCGATCTATCTGGTTGATCGAATTGCCGGTCGATTATTTGATCGGGATCTGGTCGATATGATTAGCTATCGTTATCGACTCACTGGTCCTTGGGATGACCCGGATTTATCGCTGAAGACACCTGAAAATCCTTGAGGTCTGTCGAGATCAGTAGGATGTGTTTAGAAAATAATATCACTGTTCATGTTCTGTACTATATCTTCCCGCCATTCCAGGTTTCTGGAAGAGCCTGTTAGCAATATTGTAGGCGTCGCTCGCAAAATGCCGGGATAACTGAATGCGTATCATAAATTTTACTTGCCATACTCCAGGTTTAATTGTTGTCAGTCACAACAGAGTCGGTTAGTAATGTTTGATCTGCTAAGATAGTCAATTTATCGCGTAGTTCAAAAGTAATGACAAATCCTATATTTGACCAACTGGAACAACAGATCCTGATGCCTGCAGAGTTGCAGTCACAGGATATCGAACAAGCTTTATCAAGCGCCATGCGTCCTGGTGTTGATTTTGCTGATTTGTATTTTCAGCGTTCGCGTGGCGAAAACTGGTTGATGGATGATGGCATTATAAAAGACGGTGGCTATCATCTTGAGCAGGGCGTTGGGGTAAGGGCTTGCAGCGGTGAAAAAACCGGCTTTGCCTACTCCGATGATCTGAGTTTGAAGTCATTGCTGGAGGCGACCAGCGCGGCCAGTGCTGTGGTAAAACATGGTCAGCAAAAACAGATTGATGCTCGGAAAAACGTTCATGCCTCCCCCTTTTATTCTGACCTTGATCCCATATTGGGCATGGATACTCAGACAAAATTAAACCTGTTGCGGGAAGCCGATGCATATGCCCGCGCAGCCGATCCCCGCGTTACCCAGGTGACAGTCAGTTTAGCCGGTAGTCTCGAACATATACTAATCGCTGCCAGTGATGGTACCTATGCCGCTGATATTCGGCCGTTAATACGGATGAATGTCAGTGTTATCGTTGAATCTAATGGACGGCGTGAGCGTGGCAGTGCCGGTGGCGGTCGGCGTCTGGACTATCAGTATTTTATTGATAATGATTTAGCAGTAGGTTTTGCCAAAGAAGCTGTGCGGCAGGCTCTGGTTAATCTGGAAGCCGTTGATGCTCCTGCTGGAACAATGCCTGTAGTGTTAGCTTCAGGTTGGCCTGGCGTATTATTGCATGAAGCTGTGGGACATGGCTTGGAAGGCGACTTCAATCGCCGGGATACCTCAGCCTTCTCTGGCAAAATCGGTGAACAAGTAGCATCACCCTTATGTACCGTGGTGGATGATGGCACATTAATGGATCGACGTGGTTCATTGACGATTGATGATGAAGGTACGCCAACCGAATTCACCACCTTGATAGAAAACGGCCGACTCACAGGCTATATGCAGGACAAATTAAATGCCCGGTTGATGGGAATGCGCAGTACCGGAAATGGCCGCCGTGAATCCTATGCACATCTGCCGATGCCACGTATGACCAATACCTATATGCTGGCTGGACAACACAAAGCAGAAGAAATTATCGCCAGTGTTGAAAAGGGTATTTATGCGGTTAATTTTGGTGGTGGTCAGGTTGATATTACCTCCGGCAAATTTGTATTTTCCAGCAGTGAAGCCTATCTGATTGAAAATGGCAAAGTGACTCGTCCCGTTAAAGGCGCCACATTGATTGGCAACGGTCCTGAAGTCATGAATCGTATCAGTATGGTGGCTGATGATCTTGAACTGGATTCGGGCATTGGTAACTGCGGTAAAGAAGGACAGAGCGTGCCAGTTGGCGTTGGCCAGCCGACATTGAAAATTGATGCTTTGACGGTTGGGGGCACAGCATAATGAGTTCAGTGCACAAAGCCGTCGCTTTGATTTCAGGCGGTCTGGATTCCATGCTTGCGGTGCGGGTACTTCAGGAACAGGGAATTGAAGTAGAAGGCATCAACTTTTTTACCGGGTTCTGCGTTGAAGGGCATACCCACGCAATTCGTAATCAGCATAAAGACAAGCAGAAACGTAATAATGCATTATGGGTCGCGGAACAGCTGGGAATCAAATTACATATCATTGATGTGATTGAAGAATACAAAGACGTGTTGCTCAATCCAAAACATGGCTATGGCGCTAATATGAACCCTTGCCTGGACTGTAAAATCTTTATGGTCAAAAAAGCGGTTGAATGGGTGAAAGAAAATCATATGCAGGGTTTTGATTTTATAATTACCGGCGAAGTCATTGGTCAGCGTCCCAAATCTCAATTAAAGCGCACTATGCCGATCGTGGCAGCTGAATCGGGGGCTGAGGATTTACTGTTACGTCCGTTATGTGCCAAAAACCTCCAACCAACCAAACCAGAACGTGAAGGATGGGTAGACCGCAATAAGCTTTATGATTTTCATGGACGCAACCGCAAGCCGCAGATTGCATTGGCAAAACAGTTTGGCTTTGATGATTTTGCCACCCCTGCCGGAGGATGCTGTTTCCTGACCGATGAAAGTTATTCAAGTAAGTTAGTCGATTTATGGACAGCCAGAAACAGCCGTGAATATGAGTTGGATGACATTATGTTATTGAAAGTTGGCCGGCATATTCGGCCAAAAGCGGATTTTAAAATGATCATTGCCCGGGATGCTGGAGAGAGTAAATTCCTCGAAGGTTATCGCAAACAGTTTACCAGCCTGTATTCAACCAGCCATAATGGACCAATGGCCATTATTGATGGTGATATTGAACAACAGGATTTTCCGCTGGCGGCATCCATCGTGGCGCGTTATGGTCAGGGGCGACATGCTGATGAAGTTGAAGTAGAAATTACCGTACCGGATAAACCACCGAGGCATATTCAGGCTCGCCCGATTAACGTTGAGCAGGTTCCACAGGAGTGGTACGTGTGAAACAGATTGAATTAGATGCAAGAAGATTGTTATGTCCCTTGCCAGTCATCAAAACGCAGAATAAAGTAGCGGAATTATCATCTGGAGATATTCTCACAGTTATTTGCACCGATCCCGGTGCGTTGAGTGATATTCCGGCATGGGCCAGGATCCATGGACATCAGATTGTAAAGTCGGTTGAAAAGGATGATGAGATCATTATTACGGTCTGTGTTGGTGCGTAGCACTTTAATGGTGCGTTTTAGGTGTTGAGTGCACCAATAGTGATCATTGGTGGCTGGTGTCTGCACTCAAATGGTTGATTTTATGGGGCTGTTGAGTTGGCAAGGTTTGTGCTGTATCAGCAAGTGAGTTTTTTTGCACCAAGGTGTGCAGTTTTTTAATTTGGAGATTATAAATGTCAGTCGAAAATGTGCTTCAGATAATTAAGGACGAGGACGTTAAATTCCTTGATTTCCGTTTCACCGACACGCGTGGTAAAGAGCAACACGTTTCTTACCCAGCGCATTCAATCGATGAAGATACCTTCTCTGAGGGTGTCATGTTTGATGGTTCATCAGTTGCCGGTTGGAAAGGTATTAACGAATCGGACATGATTCTGATGCCGGATGCTTCGACTGCTGTTTTGGATCCGTTTATGGACGATACAACGCTGATCGTTCGTTGCGATATCGTTGAACCGGCTACCATGCAAGGATATGAGCGTGACCCACGCAGTGTGGCGAAACGTGCAGAAGCCTATCTGGCATCTACTGGTTTGGCAGACACGGCTTTCTTTGGTCCTGAACCTGAATTTTTCATCCTTGATGATGTTCGCTGGGGCAGTGATATCTCTGGCTCGTTCTATAAAATCGACTCTGACGAATCTTCCTGGAATACTGAAAAAGTCTTCCCTGACGGTAACAAAGGTCACCGTCCAAGTGTTAAAGGTGGTTATTTTCCAGTACCGCCAGTTGATTCATTGCAAGACATTCGTTCAGCCATGTGTTTAACCATGGAAGAAATGGGGCTGGTAACCGAAGTTCATCACCATGAAGTTGCTACTGCTGGTCAGTGTGAAATTGGTACCAAGTTTAATACGTTGGTAAAAAAGCCGATGAAGTTCAAATACTGAAATATGTTGTGCATAACGTTGCTCATGCTTACGGTAAAACGGCCACATTCATGCCAAAACCATTGGTAGGTGATAACGGTAGTGGTATGCATGTTCACCAGTCGTTGGCTAAAGATGGCGACAACTTGTTCTCAGGTAACAAATATGGCGGTTTATCAGAAACTGCTTTGTTTTACATCGGTGGCATAATCAAGCACGCTAAAGCATTAAATGCGTTTACAAACCCAGGTACTAACAGCTACAAACGTCTGGTTCCTGGTTTCGAAGCACCTGTTATGTTGGCTTATTCAGCACGTAACCGTAGTGCCTCTATTCGTATTCCTTTTGTCAGTAATCCAAAGGGCCGTCGTATTGAAGTACGTTTTCCTGACCCATCAGCCAACCCATACCTGGCATTCAGTGCAATGATGATGGCGGGTCTGGATGGTATCAAAAACAAAATTCACCCTGGCGATGCGATGGACAAGGATTTATATGACTTGCCACCAGAAGAAGATGCAGCGATTCCAAAAGTATGTCATGCGCTTGATCAAGCATTGGCAGAACTGGACAAAGATCGTGCTTTCTTAACAGAAGGTGGTGTATTCACTGATGATATGATCGATGGCTATATTGATTTGAAGATGGAAGAAGTCACTCGTCTGCGTATGGAAACGCATCCTGCAGAGTTCGATCTTTACTACAGTCTGTAATTTTTTTGATTGCAGTCACAAAACGCCTCCCATGTGGAGGCGTTTTTTTATGTTTCGCAGTTGCACATTGGTGATGGCTGACCTATATTCATAGGCATGAAATTGATTCTTGTCATGTTGCTTGGTCTTGGCACAGCTGTTGCGGCTGAGGATATCTATCGCTGGGTTGATGACAATGGTAATCAGGTGTATTCAGATCAGCCTGGTGAGAACGCTGAAAAGGTTGAATTACAACAGCCCATGACTTATTCACCAGTACAAATCCCTGAAGAAACGGCCTCCGCTAGCGTTGAAGAACAGGAAAGTGCTGATGAGCCTGAAGCTGCCCCAAATTATAAGGTAGCTATTGTTGCGCCCGAAGATGAAGCCGGGATTCGTGTTAATAACGGCAATGTAACAGTCAATCTACAAGTGTTTCCAGCATTAAATTCTGAACGTGGCGATTTGATTCAGTTATACCTCGATGGCTTACCGGCAGGCATGCCAATGCCTCAACTGAGTTTTATGCTGGAAAATCTGGACAGGGGAACACATACCTTGTCAGCAAATGTACTGAACGCTTCCGGGGAAGTTTTAGCTCAAAGTGAAACGATTACCTTTTATTTACAACGCACCAGTTTACAACAACCAGGCCGTCAAAATGGTCAACCAAGTCCCGGACCCGGTGCACCCAGTATTCCCGGCTTTCCTACTACTCCCGGTATCCCGACCTTTCCTCAATCACCTTAGATAGTCGCACCAAAATGATGCGTGCAATAGTGTAATTACACTTTTCATACTGCTTGAAGTGGTTGGTTTATTTAAACTCTTCCATACTCAACTATATTATTACCATTGGAATCATAATCTTAAATATGATGTGACATTTGGTGCTTACAAATGGAGCGTTTTTTGCAGATGGCAGGCCATGAACTTAAATGACAAACTGATTAATGTTGAACAGTTTTCCAGCGATGATGTACTGGAGAGTTTAACGACTGCGATATTAGTACTCGACACGAATTTACGGGTTTGTTACATCAATACTTCAACTGAAGTCATGTTTGAAATCAGCCAACGTCAGGCTGAACATATTCCCTTTCAAACTTTGTTACCGGGTGAAACACATCTGTTGAATTCATTACGCCGGGTTATCAGTAATGGACAGGCGCTAATAGAACGTGAAATTCAGTTATTTCTGCCTGCTGCAGGCGAAATAGTAGTGGATTGTTCAATCAAAATGCTGGACGTTGCTGAGCCCCATCTCCTGGTAGAGTTGGCGCAGCTGGATTATCAACAGCGCGTCAATCGTGATGAAAATTTACATACCCAGCAACAGGTAGTTCGTGGTCTGGCGCACGAAATTAAAAATCCCCTGGGAGGGTTGAGAGGAGCTGCACAGTTATTGGAACGTCAGCTGGATTCGGATGATTTGAAAGAATATACCCGAATTATCATTAATGAAGCTGACCGGTTGCAAAACCTGATGACTCGAATGCTGGGCCCTTATCAGCAATCCGAAAAGCAGTTTTTGAATATTCATGAGGTTTTACAGCGGGTTCGCCAGCTGGTTGATATTGAAGTCGACGAGCGACTTCAGTTTATAGCTGACTATGATCCCAGTATCCCGGATTTACACGCTGATTTTGATCAGTTGATCCAGATTATTTTAAATATTGTGCGTAATGCAGTACAGGCAATGCATGGCATCGGCATTATTCGGCTGAAAACTCGCATTCAACGTAATCTGACCATTGAAAAACGTTTTTATAAATTAGGCGTGCTGATTGAAATCGAAGATAACGGCCCGGGTATACCAAAACAATTACAGGACAGTTTGTTCTATCCCCTGGTGACTGGACGAGCCGATGGCACCGGACTGGGGTTGTATCTGGTACAAAATCTGGTGCAGCGAAATGCTGGCACAGTCAGTTGTATCAGCCATGCAGGCCAAACCATATTTTCAATTATTTTTCCCCTGGAGTTAAACCGTGAGCGCTAAAGCAATAGCATGGATTGTTGATGATGACCGATCGATTCGATGGGTATTACAAAAGGCATTGGAAGCCGTAGATATCACTGTCAAAGCCTTTGAGAGTGGTGATCTGGTTTTGGAGCAATTAAAACGAGGTACAGATACCCCGCCAGATGTGCTGGTCAGCGATATCCGCATGCCAGGCCTGGATGGGCTGCAACTACTGGCAGAAATTCAGCGAAAGCAACCTGATCTGCCGGTCATTATCATGACCGCTTATTCGGATCTGGACAGTGCTGTATCTGTATACGAAGGTGGTGCTTTTGAATACCTGCCAAAACCCTTTGATGTTGATGAAGCGGTTGATTTAGTACAGCGAGCGATTACCCACCACCATCAACAGCACAGTAATCCTGCTGGCGAAATGAATATTGGCAGTGAAATTATTGGTGAAGCACCCGCCATGCAGGAAGTGTTTCGTGCCATTGGACGGCTCGCACGTTCCAATATCACTGTATTAATTAATGGTGAGTCGGGCACTGGTAAAGAACTGGTCGCCCATGCTTTACACAAACATAGTCCGCGCAGGCAAAACCCGTTTATTGCCCTGAATATGGCTGCTATTCCCAGAGAATTGCTGGAGTCTGAATTATTTGGTCATGAAAAGGGCGCTTTTACCGGCGCACATGTACAACGTAAGGGACGTTTTGAGCAGGCGGATGGTGGCACCTTATTTCTGGATGAAATCGGTGATATGCCGTTGGAACTTCAAACACGCCTTTTAAGAGTCTTATCAGACGGCGAGTTTTTCCGTGTTGGTGGACATAGTGCTGTAAAAGCAGATGTGAGAATTATTGCTGCAACGCATCAGAATCTGGAACAGCAGGTTGAGCGTGGCGATTTCCGTGAGGATTTGTTTCACCGTTTAAATGTTATTCGTATTCATATTCCTTCCTTGCGTGAACGTCGGGAAGATATTCCGGCGTTGGTAGCCTACTTTCTCAATAAAGCGGCACGCGAGCTTAATATGGGAGTGAAAAGTGTCTCACCTGAAGTAGAATGTTATTTATCGCAATTACCCTGGCCCGGCAACGTAAGACAATTAGAGAATACTTCTCGCTGGCTTACTGTGATGTCTCCGGGGCAGGTTGTGCAAATGGATGATTTGCCATTGGAGCTGACAGCTGACGGTGGTGTGGAAACAGCTCGTAGCGGTGGTGACTGGCAACAAATGTTTCGCCAGTGGGCTGCAAACAAGGCGCTGAGCGGACAGGAAGGCGTGTTGGCCGATGTTGTGCCGATGATAGAACACCTGCTAATGGAGGTTGCTTTAGAGAAAACAGCCGGCAAACGTCAAGAAGCCGCAAAATTATTGGGCTGGGGCCGAAATACACTTACCCGTAAACTGAAAGAGAATTGATAATCGGGCTTGCTAGCATGTAGGGCTTTGTGTATAGTATGCGACTTAGTCAGGTGCGGGGTGGAGCAGCCTGGTAGCTCGTCGGGCTCATAACCCGAAGGTCGTTGGTTCAAATCCAGCCCCCGCTACCAATAATAATGTTAAGACAGGACCCCTGATTGGGGTTTTTGTTTTTGTGGAGTTAAAATTGGGCCGATGGCCCTTTTTTTTATTTGTTGCCTATGGCCGTATCTGATCAGATTGAAAAATTAATTGAAGCGCCGATTGAATCGCTGGGGTACCAGCTGGTCGGTGTGGAATACATTCAGGGTGGACAAAATCCACTCCTAAGAATCTATATTGATGCAGATCAAGGTATTGGTATTGAAGACTGTGAACGTGTCAGTCATCAGGTCAGCGGCATTCTCGATGTCGAAGACCCCATCAAAAAAGCCTATTCACTGGAAATTTCCTCACCCGGATTCGATCGTCCCTTATTTAAGGAACGTGATTTCATCCGTTTTACTGGTTCCTCAGCAAAAATTACCACTAAATTACCAGTGGAAGGCAGACGGAATTTTACCGGTGTGTTGCAGGGCTTTGAGAATGGTGAAGTATTAATTGAAGTGGATGGTGAGGTGTACGCCTTACCATTGGCAAAGTTGGCTAAAGCGCGACTGGTTGCCTGAAAAAGCGTACTATTTGCTGTTAATGAAAAAACTTAGTTTTGGATCAATTGCTTGCATCGATCCACTGGGGGCGTGATGAATAATAAAGAAATTTTGCTGGTTGTTGATGCCATGTCTAATGAAAAAGGCGTGGGTAAAGAAGTTATATTTCAGGCGATCGAAGCGGCGTTGGCCATGGCCACCCGTAAACGTTATGAAATGGAAATAGATGCCCATGTTGCGATTGATCGCCAGACTGGCAACTATGAAACTTTCCGTCAGTGGTTAATTGTCGATGATAACGACGAAAACTTCGAATCTTCAGAGTTGCAAATCAAATTGTCTGATGCGCTGGCCAAACAGTCAGATGCCAAAGTAGGCGATTACATTCGTGAGCCAATGGAATCGGTTGAATTTGGTCGAATTGCTGCTCAAACAGCCAAACAGGTTATCGTTCAAAAAGTACGCGAAGCAGAACGTGCTCAAGTAGTTGATATGTATCGCGAGAAAGTCGGCCAGATGATTCATGGCACGGTTAAACGTGTTGAACGCGGCAACGTGACTTTGGATCTCGGCGGAAATGCTGAGGCTCTTCTGCCCCGTGAAGAAATGATTCCACGTGAGAATTTCCGTAGCGGTGATCGAATCCGTGGTTATTTGAAAGAAATTCGTTCTGAAGCGCGCGGGCCACAATTAGTCGTCAGTCGTGTCGCGCCAGAATTACTGATTGAACTGTTCAGTCTTGAAGTCCCGGAAATCGGCGATGGCATGATTGAAATCAAAGGTGCTGCACGGGATCCTGGTTTACGAGCCAAAATTGCGGTTTTAGCACATGAACCACGAATTGATCCGGTGGGTGCCTGTGTCGGGATGCGTGGATCACGTGTTCAGGCAGTCACTAATGAATTGGCCGGTGAGCGCGTCGACATTATCCTGTGGGATGAAGAGCCGGCACGATTTGCCATTAACGCCATGGCACCGGCAGAAGTATTATCTATTGTTGTTGATGAAGACGCTCACAGCATGGATATTGCTGTTGAAGACGGCCAGCTGTCACAGGCAATCGGTCGTGGTGGTCAAAATGTACGGCTTGCCAGTCAGTTAACCGGTTGGGAGTTGAATGTTATGTCGGCTTCTGATGCTGACCAAAAGGCCGAAACCGAAATCAGTTCATTGATTCAGACATTTATGGCAGATTTGGACGTTGATGAAGACGTTGCATTGATTCTGGCTCAGGAAGGTTTTTCTTCACTTGAAGAAGTTGCCTATGTGCCGGAACAGGAAATGCTTGATATTGAAGAATTTGATACTGATATAGTTAATGAATTACGTTCACGTGCCAGAGACGTACTGCTGACACGCGCCATTGCTAGTGAAGAGCAAATTGAAAGTGCATCTCCTGCTGAAACAATCCAGGATTTGCCCGGTATGACCGCTGAATTAGCTGCTAAGTTAACCAGTCAGGGTGTTATCACTATTGATGACCTTGCAGATCAGTCCGTGGATGAATTGGTTGAGGCGGGTGGCATTGATGAAAAACAAGCTGCCGCATTTATCATGAAAGCACGTGAGTCATGGTTTGCAGACGAACAAACAGAAACAGGGGAGTAACCAATGAGTGACATGAAGGTTAAGGACCTGGCCGACACTGTCGGTATCACACCTGAACGTTTAGTTGATCAGCTTAATGAGGCCGGTATTAAAGTCTCAAAGCCGGATGATCTGATTACGGAAGACCAAAAGCAAAGTCTGTTGCAATTTTTACAGCAAAGACATGGCAAATCAGCCAGTGAAAACGATGCATCACCTAAAAAAATCACACTGAAACGTAAATCAGTCAGTGAAATTAAATTAGGTGGAGGCACATCTCGTCAAGCCGGTAAAAGTGTCAGTGTTGAAGTTCGTAAAAAACGCACTTTTGTCAAACGGTCTGATGCCGAACCTAACACTGCCAGTGCGCCTGCTGAAGAACCTGTAATTGCATCTCAAGCACAGGCACACGCCGAAGAAGTTGCCCGTCAGGAGCAGCTTCGACAGCAGGAAATAGCACGCAAACAGCAAGAACAAACCAGCCTGCAGAAAGAAGAGTCTGAACGTGAAGCTGCAGCAGTTGCCGCAGCAATCGAAGCCGAAAGGCTGGCAGATGAAGAGGCACGTTTAGCTGCAGAAGAAGAGCAAAAGGCACTCGCCGAAGAAGCGAAACTCAAAGAAGAAAAAAATCTGTCGCTGCCAAAAAACAAGCGGCAAAACCGGAATTGACGGCTTCTCAATTAGCACATAAAAAGCTGGAAGAAGCCGATGCCAAGCGTCGTGCTGCCAACCTTGCCCGTATCGAAGCTGAAAAAGCGCTTGAAGCGCGGAAAAAGGCTCGTGAAGAAGAGGAAGCTTTAGAAAAGGCCAAGGAAGAGGCGCGTCTTGCAGCCGCGGAAGCACAAGCCAAAGAACAGAAACCGGATCGTAAAGAAGCCGATGCAAAACACGTTGCGAATAAAGATAAACCCGCACGTCGTGGTCGGTTCCAACGTGATGATGAATTTGAACGTAAAGAACTTCATGTCAGCGAAGGCAAAGGTCGCCGCAAGAAGAAGAAAGGCGTCTCACAAAAAACTGCGACTGTTGAAACCACAACAGAACATGGTTTTTCCCGTCCAACCGCTCCGGTTGTTCGTGAAGTCAGTGTTCCCGATACCATTTCAGTTTCTGACTTAGCGCAGCGTATGTCGGTTAAAGCGGCCGAAGTAATCAAAGCGTTGATGGGTATGGGCACAATGGCCACTATCAATCAGGTCCTGGATCAGGATACCGCTGTTATTCTGGTTGAAGAAATGGGCCATGTTGCCAAGCCGGTTCAGGAAAACGAAGTTGAACAAGCCCTGGAAGCATCTATTGAAGTTACCGGCGAAGCGGTTCCAAGAGCACCTGTTGTTACTGTAATGGGCCATGTTGACCATGGTAAAACCTCTCTACTGGATTATATCCGTCGTACCAAGGTTACATCAGGCGAAGCGGGTGGTATTACCCAGCATATCGGTGCCTATAAAGTAGAAACCAGCCGTGGTGAAGTGACCTTTTTGGATACACCGGGCCATGCTGCGTTTACCGAAATGCGTTCACGTGGTGCCAAGGTTACCGATATCGTAGTCTTGGTGGTCGCGGCAGATGATGGTGTTATGCCGCAAACAATCGAGGCTGTTCAGCACGCTAAAGCTGCCGGCTCAACGCTGATTGTTGCCGTAAACAAAATGGATAAACCAGATGCCACGCCGGATCGGGTTAAACAGGAATTAACGAATCATGAAGTCGTCCCTGAAGATTGGGGTGGTGATGTTCAGTTTGTACCGGTTTCAGCTCTGACTGGGCTTGGTGTTGATGAGTTACTTGATGCGATTTCACTGCAAGCTGAAGTGATGGAATTGACCGCACCAGTTAAAGGTCCTGCTCACGGTACTGTTGTTGAATCACGTCTCGATAAAGGACGCGGTACGGTGGTAACTGTTCTGGTCCAACGTGGTACGTTGAGAAAAGGTGACATTGTCGTTGTTGGCCAGGAATTTGGTCGCGTTCGCGCCTTGTTCAATGAGAATGGTCAGGCAATGGATGAAGCCGGTCCTTCAACCCCCGTTGAATTATTGGGTCTGTCAGGTACGCCAGCATCAGGTGACGAATTGCAGGTAGCTCCGGACGATCGCACGGCAAGAGAGATTGCCAGTTTCCGTCAGACCAAAGCACGTGAAATGAAAATGGCCCAGCAGCAGGCAGCCAAGTTGGATGATATGTTCAACAAAATGGAAGCCGGCGATCTGAAAACGTTGAATGTGGTCATCAAAGGTGACGTTCATGGTTCAGTTGAAGCGGTTAGCCAGGGTCTGCAGAAGTTGTCGACCGATATGGTTCAGGTCCGGGTTGTCGGTTCAGGTGTTGGTGGTATTAATGAAACTGACGCACAACTTGCTGCTGCGTCTGATGCGATTTTGATCGGCTTTAATGTTCGTGCAGACAACACAGCACGTAAAGTGATTGCCGAAAAAGGTCTGGATGTTCAATACTTCAGTATCATTTATGATTTGCTGGATGTGGTCACCAAAGCGATGACCGGGATGCTGGAACCCGTCTACAAAGACGAAATCATTGGTTTGGCTCGTGTTGATGATGTATTCAGCTCACCGAAATTCGGCGACATTGCCGGTTGTCTGGTGCTGGAAGGCAGTGTTAAACGTAACAATCCAATTCGTGTTCTACGTGATAACGTTGTTATCTATGAAGGTGAACTGGAATCGCTGCGTCGTTTCAAAGATGATGTTAACGAAGTGAATGCCGGTACCGAATGTGGTATTGGTGTGAAAAACTATAAAGACGTTAAACCGGGCGATCAAATTGAAGTATTTGAACGTGTATTAATGAAACCGAGTCTTTAATGGCAAGAGAATTTAGTCGCACAAATCGAATCAGCGAGGTCATGATGCGTGAATTGGCTTTGCTGATTCAGCATGATCTGGCCGATCCGCGTGTAAGTATGGTCACGGTGTCACATGTTGATGTGACATCTGATCTGAAATATGCGCGTATTTATGTCACTCGGCTTAGTGGGTTTGATTCAGAAGAAGCCGCTAAAGAATGTCTGGCTGGTTTGAATAATGCCGCTGGCTTCTTACGTCGGGCGCTGGCCAAACGCGTGAAGTTACGCATCATGCCTGAACTGCAGTTTCGTTATGACACGACTTTGGAGCACGGCTTTTATATGGATGAGCTGATTTCCAAAGCTAATGCTGATATCAAAGACGAACAGGATCCTGATCCCGAAACTGATAAAGATTGAGTTTCGCCAATGGCAAAACGCAATAAAAAAGGTCGAGATATTACGGGTATCGTGATTATCGACAAGCCAACCGGATTAAGCTCAAATCATGTTTTGCAACGCGTTAAACGATTATTTAATGCAAACAAGGCAGGACATACCGGCAGTCTCGACCCCTTAGCCACCGGGGTATTACCAGTCTGCCTGGGCGAAGCGACTAAACTTTCCACCTATTTACTGGATGCTGACAAACAATACCAAGTGCGTTGTCAGTTGGGCATTCTTACCGATAGCGGTGATAGTGATGGCGAGGTGATAGCACAACAAGCCATTCCAGAATATTCCCCTGAACAGCTGCAGCAGGTTTTGCTGGATTTTGTCGGAGAGCAACAGCAGATCCCGCCTATGTTTTCTGCATTAAAACATCAGGGCCAGCCATTATATAAATTGGCACGACAGGGTATTGAAATTGAACGAAAGTCACGCCTTATTACCATCTACAGTATTGAATTACTGGCATGCGATGCCGAGAGTTTTACCTTGCAGGTTGCCTGTAGCAAAGGAACCTATATTCGTACGCTGGTGCAGGATATTGCTGCCGCTTTAGGCAGCTGCGGACATGTCAAAATGCTGAGACGTACTGATGCGGCAGGCTATGATTTAACCCAGGCATTAAGTCTGGAAGCATTAGGGGAGTTGGCCGAGCAGCAAGGATTGGCAGGACTTGATAGTCAGTTACTTCCAGCCCATGAAGCTTTGCCGGACTGGCCCCACATCAAACTGGATTCGGCAATGTCTGATGATATGCGATACGGTCGGGCAGTCAAAACTGATGTTCAGGGACAAAGCGCAAAAGTCCGTTTATTTGATTATCAGGATCAATTTATCGGTCTGGGGGAATTGGCCGTGGACGGCACAGTTTCAGCAAAACGTTTGTTTGTTACCGGTGATACGGTTTAACTCGCTTGTGAATAGCGGATAAAACCGGTAAAATTCGCCACTCTTAAAAGGTTGGGTAATTCGGTTCAACGGGCTGGATTATTTCAGAATTTAACTCATAGCCAAAGGCTATAAAAAGTTGGAGTTTTTATGTCAATTACTGCAGAACAAAAGCAAGAAATCATTAAAAAATACGGTCGTACAGAAGGCGATACCGGCTCAGCTGAAGTTCAGGTAGCGTTGCTGACAGCACGTATTACAAATCTTTCAGACCATTTTAAAACTAACATTCATGATCATCACTCACGTCAAGGTCTGTTAAAAATGGTTAGTGGTCGACGTAAAATGCTCGATTACCTGAAAAAAACGGATATTAACCGTTACCGTGATTTAATTGCTGACTTAGGTCTGCGTCGCTAAATTACTCGACGTGGTCTGTAAAACATCTCATCGAGCCTCCGCCAATATCATTGGCATTAGGCTGGTGCGTTGACTGATATGCCCCTGAAATCCCCCGCGGTTTCAGGGGCATATTCATTTATGCGTTTATCGTTTTTTAAATCAGTTATGAAAAGGTTCATGGCTGATGTAGTCAAGAGAAGGAAATACTAGTGAATTCAGTAAAAAAGACAGTTCAGTTCGGTGAGCACATTCTCAGCCTGGAAACCGGAAAGATCGCCCGTCAGGCCGGTGGCTCCATTATTGCCAGTCTGGGTGAGACATCAGTGCTTGTAACTGTAGTCGGAAAGAAGAATGTAAATCCTGGCCAGGATTTCTTTCCGTTAACCGTAAATTATCAAGAACGTACTTATGCTGCAGGTAAAATACCGGGTGGTTTCTTCAAACGTGAAGGCCGTCCTTCCGAGAAAGAAACACTGACCTCCCGTCTGATCGATCGTCCACTGCGTCCATTGTTTCCTAAAGGTTTCATTAACGAAGTACAGGTTATTGCCACCGTAATGGCATTGGATCCTGAAATCGATCCTGATATCCCGGCAATGATTGGTGCTTCTGCTGCCCTGGCAATTTCCGGAATCCCGTTTAATGGCCCATTAGGTGCTGCCCGGGTGGGCTATGTTGATGGTAACTACATCCTCAACCCATCCAAAAAACAATTGGCGACCAGTTCACTGGACTTGGTTGTTGCCGGTACTGAAAGTGCTGTATTGATGGTGGAATCCGAAGCATCTGAATTGCCTGAAGAGGTTATGTTAGGTTCTGTCATGTATGGTCATCAGCAAATACAGACAGCGATCAAACTGATTGATGAATTGAAAGCAGAAACCGCTAAAACAGCCTGGGAATGGACTGCTCCGGAAAAAGATGATCGTTTGTATAACGCTGTTAAAGATCAAGCGTTTGAAGGTATTAAAAATGCCTATGCCATCAGTGACAAAATGCAGCGTCAGGATCAACTGGCTGAAATTCGCCAGGCAGCAGTTGCTGAATTAGTCAGCGAAGATGGTGAATGGTCTGAAGATGACGTAAAAGGCGTGTTTGGCAAACTGGAAAAAGAACTGGTTCGTGGACGCATTATTGCCGGTGAACCACGTATCGATGGTCGTGATACCAAAACAGTACGTCCAGTTTTCGTTGAAACCACTGTGCTACCACGTGTTCATGGTTCTGCATTGTTCACCCGTGGTGAAACTCAGGCTATTGTTGTGGCAACATTGGGTGCTGAACGTGATGCACAGATGATTGATGCTGTTGAAGGTGAATACCGTGACCGCTTCATGCTGCATTACAACTTTCCGCCATTCTGTGTCGGTGAAACCGGTTTTGTCGGTTCACCAAAACGCCGTGAAATCGGCCATGGTAAATTGGCTAAACGTGGTATCCAGGCCGTTATGCCATCCGCTGAAGAGTTCCCATATGTGGTTCGTGTGGTTTCTGAAATCACCGAGTCCAATGGTTCAAGTTCAATGGCGTCTGTGTGTGGAACATCATTGGCGTTAATGGATGCCGGTGTACCAATTAAAGCACCAGTAGCCGGTATTGCGATGGGTCTGATTAAAGAAGCGGATGGTTACGCCGTATTGACTGATATTCTGGGTGATGAAGATCACCTGGGTGATATGGACTTTAAAGTGGCCGGTACCGAGAAAGGTGTTACCGCACTGCAAATGGATATCAAAATTGAAGGTATCAACGAAGAAA
Source organism: Methylophaga sp. F7 (assembly GCF_056863975.1). Lineage (NCBI taxonomy): Bacteria > Pseudomonadati > Pseudomonadota > Gammaproteobacteria > Thiotrichales > Piscirickettsiaceae > Methylophaga > Methylophaga sp. F7. Next base: position 952,697 of record NZ_CM166511.1, read on the forward strand.
TCATGCGTACCGCATTGGCGCAAGCCCGTGATGGGCGTCTGCATATTCTGGAAAAAATGAATGCAGTGATTTCAACGCACCGTCAGGAAATGTCTGAATTTGCTCCACGTATTATCACTGTGAAAATTCATGCTGATAAAATCCGTGATGTAATCGGTAAAGGTGGTGCGACCATTCGTGCAATCACCGAAGAAACCGGTGCGACCATTGATATTCAGGATGATGGCACCGTGATGATTTTCTCTTCAGATTTCAATGCCGGTCAGGATGCTCTGCACCGTATTGAGCAAATCACTGCAGAAGTTGAAGTCGGCAAGGTCTATCAGGGCCGTGTTGCCAAGCTGATGGATTTCGGTGCGTTTGTTACTATTCTGCCGGGTAAAGATGGTCTGGTACATATTTCACAAATCTCTGATGAGCGTGTGGAAAATGTCAGCGATAAACTGTCTGAAGGTGACATGATTGACGTTAAGGTACTGGAAGTTGATCGCCAGGGCCGTATTCGTCTGAGCATGAAAGCTGTTAACGAAGTTACTGCAGACTAACGCAGTCAGTTACGTTAGACTTAAAAGCCCCGCAATGCGGGGCTTTTTTTTGGAATGAATAATGCGAAACAAGTTCATTAAAACCTTTTTGGCTATGTTGCTGCTAGTCTCCATGGGAGCGAGTGCAGAGACACTCAGAGTAGCCGCGGCTGCCAATTTGCGGTTTGTTTTGCCTGAATTAATACGAGAATATGAACACTCTTCTCACCATAAGATTAATGTAACTTACGGCGCGTCAGGGAATCTGGCGACACAGATAATTCATGGTGCGCCTTATGATGTGTTTTTTTCAGCAAATCCGTTGTTTATTGATATATTAATGGAACAGCAAAAACATCGTGGGCAACGTATCAACTATGCGCACAGTGAAATAGTGTTATTTGCTAACCAGTACTCATCAATAAACCTGGATAACCAGCTGCAAGGTCTAAAACAGGCAATTGAGCAGAATCAGTTGGAAAAATTTGCGATTGCCAATCCTAAACATGCGCCATACGGCAAACTCGCACAACACCTGTTGATGGAAGCGGATATTTGGCAGACGATTCAACCACAGCTGTTACTGGCAGAAAGTGCGTCACAGACGTTGCAGTTTGCCCTGACCAGTAATGTCGATGCAGCCATATTGCCGTATCCGTATATGACTCAGGAGAAAATCAAACAGCAGGGGCGTTATATTAAATTACCTGGTGAGCTGTCCCAACAGCTGATTATCACCAAAGATGCGTCATTACTTGCTGAACCGTTTATAAATTTCATTACCAGCGAAGCGGCCGGCAAAATCTTTATTAAACATGGCTATCTTCCAATTACCGGGAATCCCTGAACGATGGATTGGCAGGCCCTTGAAGTATCAATGAAGCTGGCGCTAGCCACTAGCTTGAGTCTGTTACCAATAGGATTGATATTGGCATACAGCCTGGCCAGAGGCAGGTTTCGCGGGAAATATCTGGCTGAAGCATTGATTACGTTACCATTAGTCCTGCCTCCGACCGTATTGGGCTATTTCCTGTTAGTGGGAATGGATAGTAACAGTGCGGCAGGAAAACTTTTTTATAGCATTACCGGCGACAATCTGGCCTTTTCATTTAGCGGATTGTGGTTTGCTTCGATAATTTACAGTTTACCGTTTGCTGTACAGCCAATGCTCAGAGCGCTGGAAAATATTGCTCCTGAATTACGTGAAGCAGCATGGTGTAGTGGATTATCTCGCTGGAAAACCTTTATCAAAATTGAATTACCGTTAGCCTGGCCAGGGATTTTAACCGGATTGATCCTGAGTTTTTGTCATACGCTGGGCGAATTTGGCGTGGTGTTGATGATAGGTGGCAACATAGCCGGGGAGACCCGAACCCTGTCAATTGCAATCTATGACAGTGTGTTGGCATTTGATCAGCAACAGGCCATGCAGATGTCATTAATCTTACTGGCAATTGCTGTTATAACGGTCACGGCAATTTACCGATTTAACCACCGATTAATGCGGGTCTAGTATGCTTGAAGCCACCATTAAGCAGCAACAGCCAATTCCACTGGAAGTACAGCTACAATGTGCCGCCGGGGAAATGCTGGCGTTAGTTGGACCTTCCGGTTCGGGCAAGACTACGGTGCTACGTTGTATAGCAGGTTTACATAAACCCCAACAAGGACTTATCCGCTCTCAAACAATCTGGTTTGATAGCAACCATGAACTTAACTACTCGCCACAACAGCGACGTGTGGGCATGGTGTTTCAAAATTATGCGTTATTTCCACATTTGACCGTTATGCAGAATATTTTGCTGGCCATGCAAACTCCTCAGGAACATAAGGCAAGAGCGTTGCTGGAACAGGTGCATTTAAGTGGGTTGGAATCTCGTTTTCCTTCACAGTTATCCGGTGGACAGCAACAGCGGGTGGCATTAGCCAGAGCTTTGGCACGCGATCCGGAAGTTTTATTACTGGATGAGCCGTTTTCGGCAGTTGATAAAGTTACCCGTCGGAAACTTTATCTGGAGTTACATGCTTTACGCCGGCAATTATCCATGCCGATTATTCTGGTGACACATGATCTGGATGAAGCAGCGATGCTGGCCGATCAGATGTGTGTCATTCATCAGGGCAAAACCTTGCAGCAGGGTACGGTTGAAGATGTATTGAATCGGCCACAAAGCCTGAATGTGGCCAGATTGACTGATGCCCGTAATGTGTTTGAGGGGAAAATAGTGATGGTCGAAGGTCAGAAAAAACTGCAATGGTGTGAGGAGTTGCTGGAGATAGCCGATACTGATTTCGTTGTGGGCAGCAATGTGTTTTGGATTATTGCGCCGAGTAAAATTATGTTGCATCAACGTCGACGCCCGTCTCGGGGTGAGCAGGAGAATCCGGTGCAGGCGATAATTGACGATATGATTACTTTGCGCGGCATTACCACCGTGTTGATGAAAGTTACCGGACACAACCCGTTATTGATACAGATGGATATTCCTGAGCATGTGGTAGAACGCAATCAATTACAACGTGGTGAACATATCGGACTGTCATTGCTGCGGAATGCTATCCATTTGATAGAACAGTAAAAAAATCACGCTGGGCCGAAGATTTCTTTGCAAAGCTTAATGATAACCATTATCATTAATGCTGTTTTAATCAAAGGAACTTGTCGATGTTTGTAACTGCTATGACGTCTTTCCGGGGTCTGCTGCGTGATAAATGAGGTTGAAACACCATCTTTCTTGAAGTTGCTGCAGCAATTGCTGGAAATTGGTGGCCCTGTTGTATGGATTTTATTGGGGTTTTCGGTCATTGCGGTCAGCATTGTGTTAATCAAAATCTGGCAAATAATGGTGTTATCGCCAGAATCTACGACAACGGCCAACAAAGCCATTTTGCTGTGGAAACAAAATGAACCGGAACAGGCTCTTTCGCTGCTGAAAATCTCCAAGCCGCTGGATGAACTACTGGCACTTAGTATGCAGGGTCTCAGACAGGCCGAAATGCCTAAGGAGCTGCTAAAAGAAGAGCTACAGCGTGTTGCCAGTTTACGCATCAATCAACTACGCAGTTATCTGCGACCGCTGGAAGTAATTGCCAGTTTGAGTTCGTTATTAGGGTTGTTCGGAACTGTGCTTGGTATGATCCTGGCCTTTCAGCAGATGGAGCTGGCAGGCAGTCAGATCGATCCTTCGGTACTTTCCGGAGGTATATGGCAGGCGTTATTGACTACTGCAGTGGGACTTGGAGTGGCGATACCAGCTGTTGTTGCTCATAACTGGCTTGATCGTAAAACGGAACGGGTTGCCGATTTGATTAATGATGGTGTTACCCAGGTTTTTACCCATGCACCATTGATAAACACCTCAACAACAAAACCCGCTAACCATTATAAAAATGTTGCTTGAACAACCCCTGGCTGCAAAACGTCGGTTAATTAGCCTGACACCCTTAATTGATGTGGTATTCATCCTGTTACTGTTTTTTATGCTGTCTTCAGGATTTACCCATTGGCGGCAGCTGGATATTACAGCGGCCAGCGAATCCTACGATACCGATAAAATACGTACTCAGCACGCTCTGCTGTTAACGGCCGCTGGCGAGTATGAATACGATAATCGACGTTATCCTGTATCAGAGCTCACACCCATAAAAAAGCAACTTTCTAAAGATTCTCCCGGGATTTTTGTTGTGTCAGTTGCTGAAGCTGTGACCACGCAGCAAATGATTGATTTTATCGATCAGTTAAAAGCCATTGGAATCGACAAAGTTAGTCTGGCAGGGTTAGCCCTATGACCCTTATCCCCATCCGAAGAGCCCCAGGCCATCAGCTTGATGACAATATGATCCCATTGATTAACATTGTGTTCCTGATGTTGATTTTTTTTATGATCGCGGGTCAATTAAGCAGCAGTGAACTGCTGAAAATCCAACCTCCAACATCTCATCAGCAATCAGCTCTGCAAGAACACGATGCCATTTTGTTCGTGTCAGCTAAAGGCCCGTTGGCGATGGATGATGTGTTTTTGGAAGCCAGCACTTTAATCAAAATCTTGAAACAGAAAATATCTAAAACTAACGATATCCAGTCTTTTAAATTACTGGTGAAAGCCGATGCATCCGTGCCCGCCAGTGAGTTAACGGATTTACTTAAACAAGTACGTGCTGCCGGTGTATTGAAAGTTTCTTTGGCTACTCAAACTCAGTCCAGGCGAAATGATTAAATTTCGTTACTGGTTTCTGGCTATTTTAAGTGCCATGTCAATCCATGTGTTTGCATTTGGCATGTATACGATTAAATACCCTCACCAGCTGCAACCTGTTGCGCCGGTTGATGAAGTCGGTATTGAAATTGATATTAGCATGCTTGAGCCCACCACCATGGAAAAACAACAGACCACTGCGGTAGCAGAAAAAAAGACAGTTATTGAGCAAAAAACGGCAATTAGCCAGGCTCAGAAACCTGATGCTGCTCCCGTTTCAATAGAACACAAAGCTAGTAGAACAGAAGTGGTAAAACCATTACAGCAAACCGAAATAAAAAAGGCGGTCAATTCTGCACCACCAGAGGATAAACTTGAACGCAAGCAGAATTCCTCAGAAATCCTTGCCGCTACCTCTGAACCGGCTCAAATAAATACAGCAAATTCTGAAAAACAGCTGGAGAAAACGCAAATTGCCGATCAGGGCGAAGCTGCAGAGAGCAGTTCGATATCAAGTCAGGCTGATTCTGCATTGCAACAAGCCGCGCAACAGACCTATTTCAATTTGCTGGCCAGAATGCTGGCAGAACAAAAACGTTATCCTGGTATTTCCAGACGGCGTGGTGAACAGGGCGTAGTGCAGTTATTCTTTATTGTCACCCGCAATGGTCACATTAGTGAATCACGTATTGAGGCAAGTTCGGGATATCAGCGGCTGGATCGGGCGGTGCTGGAAATGTTAGAAAAAGCCCAACCGTTACCGGCTTTTCCAGATGAGATGTCACAGCAGCAACTGGAAGTGAAAGTGCCGATCGCATTTGAATTAAGCAGTTGACGTGAATCCAACCAAGATACCATCATAGCGTTTAGTTCGACCACAGGAAGATAGTTGATGAATAACCTGGATTGGCATCAAATACATGCTGCCGTTTGGCGTGCGCACAGCCAAAAACTTAAAGCCATTACCCGTTTGGATCCTGTTCAACTGGATCAGCTCATCGGTATTGAGCAGCAAAAGCAGCAACTGGTGGAAAATACCCGTCGTTTTGTTGAGGGGAAAACCAGTAATCATGCTCTGTTATGGGGGGCACGGGGGACCGGTAAATCATCACTGATTAAAGCGGTGTTGAACCAGTTTGCCGATCAGGGATTACGTATTCTGCAGATTGATAAAGCTGAACTTAACTGGTTACCGGAAATTCTCGATGATCTGGAAGACAGACCCTTTCGGTTTGTGATCTTCTGTGATGATTTGTCATTTGAAGAGGGTGATGAGGGCTTCAAACCGCTTAAAAGTCTGCTGGAAGGTGGACTGGAATTACCGCCGGAACATGTACGGATTTATGCCACGTCAAATCGTCGACATCTGATGCCCGAGCAGCAATCTGAAAATCAGGCGAGTCGTGTGGTTGATGGTGAGGTTCACTATACTGACAGCCTTGAAGACAAACTAGCCTTATCAGACCGCTTTGGTCTGTGGCTTTCGTTTTATCCCCATAGTTGGGATACCTACCTGGACATGGTTGACAGCCTGTTTGCGAATATCGCTGTTGATCGGGATTTATTGCACGAACAGGCCAAGCAATTTGCCATGCGTCGGGCCAGTCATAGTGGACGCACGGCAATACAGTTTTATCGTCAGTTTGTCAGTAAAACCTAGTTGGTTTCACGAGGTTTTATATCAAGAATCACATTGTGGCCATTTTCATTAGCAAGATTCTGGTAAGACCAGCCGAGTTTTTCGGTTAATTGAGCAGTGAGTTGCAGGCCAAGGCCAAAGCCCAATTCAGTCGGTGCAACATCAATATCAGTATTAAACTGTCGATTTACAATACTGATCTGGGATCCCTGTTGGCTGATTATGACCTGACCTTCCCAGGTATGCTGGAATGCATTGCGTATCAGATTACCTAAGACAATTCGTGCTGCCACGGCACTTATTGAACATTTATAGGGGTGGGTTTCCACAATAAGTTCTAAGGTTTTATCGCGTAATAGGTAACGCATTTCTGCGGTGATTTCCAACAGCAGTTTATCAATCTCTACTACTGATTCAGGTAGTTTTTCGTTATCTTCGCGGCTTAACCAGAGCAAGGTTTCCGTGAGATGCTGCATAGTAATACTGGCACGATCAATTCGATCGGCAATATCCCTTTGCATCGGGTTCAAACTGGAAGCGGTCTGTTGTAATACTTTGTACTGCAACTCGATATTATTACGAATAACACTGATAGGCGTACGCAGTTCATGACTGGTATAGCGCAGGAAGCGGTGCTCACGATCCAGGCTGCGCTGAACCGATGACAGACTGTTCTGGATCAGTCTGGCCATTTGATTGAGTTCCGGATAGAGAAAGTCCGGTGGCGGCTGGGAAAGATTCTCCGGGGTTAATGATTGTGTCCAGTTATTCAGCCGGGCTACTGGTGTCGAGATACTCCGCATCAATAGCCAGGTGATCAGCATTAACGTCAAGGCAATTAATGCACTGACGCCTAATAATAAACGCATGCTATCGGCCATATTACGACCTACCAGGCTGGATACATTCTCCCGGGAGAGCGTTCTGCTGATATAAACCGACTGGTTTTCCAAATCGACTTTGAGGGCAAAATAGACTTTGTCAGGGCGTTCAAACCAGTGAGAATCATCTCGCTTGATTAATTCACCACTGCGCGTTGGGGGATCAGTAAACACCTGTCGAATGTCTGCAGTTTGTGCTTCCCATCGTCTGGATAACTGACTACCGCGAAAATTAACCAGTTCATTTTCCGCCAGGGGGTTGTCACTGGCAAGATAGGTCAGCGCAGCGTTTTCCATCCCGCCTGTGACAATATTATCCATGCCACGAATAAAAAAATGGGCACTTAATAATGAATAACCGAGCACAATGGTGCCGCCAAATAATAAAAAGCTTAAGGTTATTAGTCGTTTAAGACTTATTTTAGCTTTCATTATCAGCTCTGATGGCAATGCCAATACCCGGGATAGTCTGAAGTAATCCTGTATCAAAGGCTCCATCAATCGTTTTACGTAAATGATGCAGATGCACTTTCAGACTGTCACTGTCCGGCACTTCCTCACCCCATATTGCTATCTCCAGTCGTTGCCGGCTGACCACATTGGGTGATTCCCGTAGCAGCAATTCCAGAATTCTCCAGCCGATAGGGGATAGATGCAGGTTGATATCGGCTCTGCTGAGTTGGCGTTGCTGTAAATTCATTTGCAGATCGCCACAACGCAATAATTGTGTCTGACCACTGCGTCTGCGTGATAATGCCTGAATACGCATTACCAGCTCTTTTAGTTCAAACGGTTTAACCAGATAATCGTCGGTACCGGCGGCAAAACCTGCCTGTTTATCAATAAGCTGATCGCGGGCAGTGAGCATTAAAACGGGGATATCTGAACCTTCACTACGAAGACGCTCACACACTGTCAAACCATCAATACGTGGCAGATTCAGATCCAGCAACAGTACATCATAATAATTCTGTTCTAATAAATTCAGACCTGCAGCGCCATTACTGGCATGATCGCAGTTGATGGCCTCCAGTTGCAGATAATCCATCACGGTTTGCGCCAGATCGAGATCATCTTCAATAAGTAATACACTAATCATGATGCCGGTCCTTGTTCTGTTGCGGGTAATACCACTTTGCTACCACGATGAAAATATTGCGCCACATCATGCTGAATCATCAATAACAACGGAATCAATATCAAGGTAATCACGGTGGCGAACATAATGCCATAGGCCAGTGATACCGCCGCGGGAATAAGGAACTGTGCCTGCCTGGACGTTTCGCCTAGCAATGGCATCAGTCCGGCAAAGGTGGTGAAAGAGGTCAGTAATACCGCTCTCAAACGATCTCTGGCCGATAACATAATGGCCTGACGTATATCGGTATATTCCTGTTTTAAATCATTAAATCTTGAGACCAATAACAGACTGTCATTCACCACAACACCACTCAGAGCGATAATACCGTTGAGCGATAATATTCCCAATGACAGATCATTCATCCAGTGCCCAAGTAATGCGCCGACAATACCAAACGGTATTGCAGTCATGATTAACAACGGTTGAATATAGGATTTCAACGGTATGGCCAGCAGCATATAAATGCCCAGCATGGCCAGTAAAAACAGGTTTAACATTGAAGATTGTGTTTCTTCCTGCTCGGCGGCTTCACCGGCAAAATAGATGGTCAGACCTGGATATTTGGCTTCCAGCTGGGGCACGACATCCCGCTTTAACTGAGCAACAAATTCGGTGACGGATAATACATCCTTATCGACATCTGCTGACAGATAAATTGCTCGCTTGGCATCAATCCTAGTAATACTGTCACGGGTAAAGCCATAACTGACATCGGCCACACTGGATAACGGAATAACCGTGCCATCCTCCAGCCGAACTCTGGATTTCAACACATCAGCGGGATTTTGTCGGTCTGCTTCCGGGTAACGGACTTTGACTTCAATTTCATCGCTGTTTCGCTGGTAACGCTGCACGACCTGTCCGCTAAAGCCCTGCAGGATCTGTCTGGCAAGTTCATCGGTACTGAGACCCAATGCACGGCCCTGCTGATTGAGTTTAAGTTGTAACTGAGGTTGACCGGGTTGCAGATTATCTTCCAAACCAATAATACCCGGCATTGGTTCCAGTAATTTATACAATTCTGCGCCTGCCAGCGTCAGAACATCATCATCGTTGGAACGTAACTCCACCCGCAATGCATCATCTGCCTGGCGGCCACTCTGGATCCGTAAACTGCGTACAGCTTCCGGCATTCCAACCCGCTTTTCCCATTCTCTGCGAAACTCAACCAAATCATAAGGTGAATTTTCGGCCAACTCTACCGTGACGCCACCACTGTGATCCGCCTGGGATATCAGTTGCAGATTGGCTATACCGGTAGTGTTTGCATCCTTATCAGCTTGCAGAGCCTTATCGGTTTCATAGGCTGTGCGTTCCATCATCAGCAGGGTTTCGTGGGTGCGACCAAAGCTGACATCTTTATGCATGGCAATGCTGGCCCGTACTGTATCGCCCGGAATGGATGGAAAGAAACTCATTCGGATATTGCCATTAAACGGCATTGAAAACACGATGATAAATATCATCATGAAGACCATTATTACGCCATAGCGAAACCGCAAACCAAACTCAATGGCCGGTTGATAGATTTTTTCAGCAAACCACTGTAGACCGCCATCAGCCCCTTGCTGAACTTTTCGCCATCCAGTGGCCAGTATGTTTTGTGAAGGTTTTTTATGAGTGTTTAAATGCGCCAGATGCGCGGGTAGAATTAATTTCGACTCAACCAACGACATCATCAGGGCAATGGCAACTACCGCTGCAAACTGCGAATAGAGTTCGCCGAGCCGACCTTCAATTTGTGATAATGCAAAAAAAGCCACCACCGTGGTAAAAACGCCAAACATTGTGGGTACGGCAACTCTCATCGTACCTTTAATGGTATTACGTAACGTGTCACCTTCCCGGGATCGAACGCTATAAATACTTTCACCGACCACCACCGCATCATCGACAATAATGCCCAGAGCCATCAAAAAGCCGAAAGTGGTAAAGGAGTTGAGCGATAAACCGGCATAAGAGTCGCCCATAAAAAATAAGGTGCCGAGAAATACAAATGGCAGTCCCATTGCTACCCAGAAGGCGACAGTCAGGTTTAAAAATACTGCAAGCAACACAAACACCAGCACGATGCCGGTCAGTGCATTTTTAATCAATAAACTCAGACGATCCATAATGCTGGTACTTCGGTCATACCAGGTGGCCAGTTCGACCTGAGCCGGCAATTTATTACTGTTTTGCCAGACTTCCACCACATCATAGGCATCGGCTACAGAGTCGGCGATATCATCCAGTCCGGTGGTCACCACCTGAACCCCGATACTTTCTTTAGCCTGAAATCTCGACAATATGGAGGTATCATCATCAAAGCTATCAAGAATATCGGCTACATCACCTAGCAGGATTTGCTGTCCGTTATCGCCGGTCAGTAACGGGATATTGGCAAAATCCTCCTTTAAATACGCCTGTTCGGAAGCATTAAGCTGCAGATAAATACTTTCATTACGTAATACCGCTGTTAGTGGGGTGGACGAATTGGTGTTAATCGCATTTTCAACATCCGTTAATGACAGACCGTAGGATTGCAAACGGCCATCATCAATTTCGATCATCATCATCGGATCCAGCCAACCGGAGATGGTCACCCGGTTGATGGTTGACTTGGTGAGTAGATCGGCTTTAAGAGATTCGGCAAGTTGCTGCAGGGTATGGCGATCGGTATCACCGTAGAGTTGCAGCCAGATAGCATGTTCTTCACGTTCAGCTTTGCTGATCACAGGATTTTTCGCTTCTGTCGGAAAGGTCGATATGGCATCCACCTGCGCTTTCACATCACGCATCAGGATGTCGAGATCATAACCACTCTGCATTTCCACCGTGACGGTGACCCCACTGCGAGTCGACTCACTGGTAATGGTTTTAATCCCGATGATGCCTTCCAGCTGCTCTTCAATTTTGATTGCCAGACCTTCCTCGGACAGTTTCGCCGAACCGCTGTCGTAGGAAATAGAAATAGTCAGGCTGTCCGGTTCGCTGCTGGGAAAAGCCTCCTTACGCAGATCACCCACCGACATTAAGCCGAGGATAATCACCACTAACATTAATAAATTGGCGGCGACCGGATTGGTGGCAAACCAGCCGATAATACCGCTACGGCCGATGAGCTTACTCATTATTTACTATCTCAATCGGGGCCACGGCCATGCCTTCTACATAACTGCTGATAGGCTGTAACAAAATCTGTTGGGGAAAATCAGCCAGTTGTTGCGGTGGGCGTATATAAATGTAGTTTTCATCACTGAAAACAGGCGAGGTGGGGAATTTTGCAAGAATATTGTCGGCCGTTACGTACCATATCTCGCCCCGTTGACTAAGACTGGTCGTTGGGACCTGCCATAGATTATCCATCTGACGTCCTGCCAGACTGACTTCAACAAATACCCCCGGATAAAGAGCAGGTTGCTGATCCAACGGTTTATCTACCCCGACAATCAACGAACGTTGTCGAGTAGTACCATCCAGATGTTGTTCAATCCGCAGAACTTTCCCCTGCCAGGTAGCTGCACCTTCAACCGCCTGCAGAGTCACCGGCCAATCACCTGTGGTTAAAGTACTGGCATCCGGCAGACTCTGCCATTCACGATCCGACAGCGAGACTTTTACTTCAACCCAGTCAGTGCTGAAGAGGGATGCCACCTGGGTTCCGGTTTGCAGATAACTGCCGGGTGAGACATCGCGGCTGATCACTAATGCATCAAACGGGGCTTTGATCAGGCTTTGCTGTAAGTCATTTTCAGCACTGGTTAATAATGCTTCGGCGTTAACAACACTTGCTTCTGCACTGGCTAATTGAGGAACCCGCAATACCAGTTCCGAATCAGGATCTCCTTCCAAACCGGAAGCCAGCCATTCTGCCTTTGCTTGCAAGCCTTGCCGTTCTTCCTGTAGATAAGCGAGCCGTGCTTCCGCCAGTTGTTGTTTGGCTGCGGCCACCGCTGCACGGTAATCACTGTTTTCCAGACGCAGCATCTGTTCGCCTTTTTTCAGGCGGTAGCCGGTTTCAAACTGTGGCGATATCTGTTCGACTTGTCCGGCAACCTGCGTGGTCAGATTTATTGTGTAATGGGGTTCTGTGGCACCAAAGGCACTGACACGTGATCGATGCGTAGCCGGCTCAACCGTTTTTACAGAGACTTCAGGTCGTATTTCTGGGACTTCACGGACAGGTAACGAACGGTTAGCAAAACGATCAATTTGATATTGACTCAGAAAATAAACACCAACTAATACAAGCAGTGCACCCAGAAACACCAGCCATTGAACAAATTTGGTCATGCTCTAACCTCCAGCCCCAAAGCCAGTCCCAGTGAGATACGATTTAATAAACGCTGGTAAATCAGATCATCAAGTTGTGCCTGCAAGTCATAGGTCTGCTGCTGCACGGTTAACAGATCCAGAATAGTAAATAAGCCACTACGATAATTAGCCTGATACTGTTGCAGATTATTTTCCGCACTCGCCAAAGCGGTTTCGATATGTTGCTGGCGTTTAAGCAAGGCCTGTTCCTGACTTAAAGCCTGCTCAATTTCTGTTACTGCATTGAGCAAAGTGTCACGATATTGCTGATAGGCAATTGCTGTATCCAATTCGCTAATTTCTGCCTCAGCACGTAACTGTCCGCCCTGATATAACGGTGCGGTTAACTGGCCCAGTAAACTCCATACCGGGGCAGTAAATAAACTGGCGCGTGGAGAGCTGCCAACATCTTCTAACACTGCCTGCAGATTCAGACTGGGTAACAAGTCTTTATAGGCAACCTCGGTCCTGGCACTGGCCGCTTGAATGGCCGCATAGGCCGCTAACAGATCCGGCCGACGATTCAATGATTGTTGGGGCAGATCAATTTCCGGAATGACTACTTCGGGATAATTAATGGGTAGAGTAAACTGTGGATTATCTACCTGCCCAATCAAGGTTTTCAGCTGAATAGATTGCTGGCGATAGTTTTCAGTTAAGCTCTCCACACTGGCTGAAGAGGTGGCGACCGCGCTACGAGCAAGATCCAGGTCTTCAAGCGTGCCCAGCCCTTGGCGGTAACGTTGCAAAATAAAGCTTTCGGTTTGCTGCAGACTGTCATTGCGTTGCTGTTCAATATTAATCGCTCGTTGCTGGGCAATCAGTGTTAGCCAGACCTGCATGACTTCAGCAGCCAGCGTGTCACGTGCTGACTGATAAAGCAGGTTTTGTTCGGTGATATCAAGCTCTGCAGCACGTTCATTATCGGCCAGTTTTCCCCATAAATCAGCTTGCCAGCTGACACTGAGATCGGCACCAAAACTGGCATCAGTACCACTACTGTTGAGTGCTGAAAATCCGCTGCTGATAATTGGGCGCTTTTCGGCTGAAGCCTGAGTCAGTTGTGATTGACGGATCTGTAAGGTGAGCAAGGTTTGTTGCAGACTGGGATTGGATTTCATTGCTGTTTGCAATAATCCGTCAAACATATCGGTATCGATCAAATCATTCAGATAAGCGACGTCGGTTTGTTGCGGAAAATTCTGCCATTGTTCAACGCGTTGCTGCTCTGCAGATATTAACGCTGCATAATCCGGTTGCTCTGGAGTGATACTGCATGCAGTAAGCATCAGTGATGGCAGAAAAACCAGTTTTTTTAAATAATGTTGTCGGCTGTTAACGTTCACCTGATAACGCGCTCCCTAGAGATGAGTGTCAATATGACAGTCAATCTAGTTGTTTGAGGGTTAATGCAACGTTAACAGCCGTTTTTTATTTGCGGATTATTACGACAGCTACGCAAAATCAATGTTTTAAGAGTGAGTCCTGAAACTGCACAGCCGGTCATGACAGTAATCATTGGCCAAAGACTGCCATCACCCAGGGAACTGACCAGTAAGCCACTGGCTGCACCCGATAAAAAACCAAACGAGCCCAGCACAGCAGTGGCGGTAGCACTGCTGCGTGGAAAGAATTCCACAGTACTGGCGATGGCATTGGAGACGATAAGCGCCTGCGATCCAATAAATATCATGATGCCAAAAACTATCATGCTTAATGACGGATCTGGACTGATCAGAATATACATGAGCATCAATACGCCGGTAATGACCTGGATAATTTGTCCAAGTCTTAACAGGCAGGGCGGATCGTAAAAAAGTAATAATCTGACGTTAATGCGATTGACTACAATCATCATCACCACATTAATGCCAAACAAGAACGGATAGACCGAAGCTGAAACACCAAAATAGACCATATATACCGATGGTGAGGCGGTAATAAAACTAAATAGACCTCCATAGGTAAAACTTTGTGCTGCAAGATAGGCCAATGCTTTCCGGTGCGACAATACTTCGATATAGCGTCGTAACGCTGATGTCTTGTGGGTACTGATTTGTCGGGTTTCTGGCAAAAGGCGATGCAATAGCAGTCCGATGAGCAATGCATAGACAAATAACACAATAAAAATAGAATGCCAGCCAGCGAGATAAAGACAAAGGGTGCCGATTAGCGGGGCAATCAATGGGGCAATCATCATAATAATGGCCATATGTGAGAGATAGCGTGCGCTGTCCCGACCACTGCTGATATCACGAATTACAGCCGAGGAGTTAACGATTGCCATACCACCACCAATGGCCTGAATGACTCGCCATATCCATAATCCATAAAGGGTGTGGCTGAGCACAATGCCCATGCTGGCAATGCAGAACAAGGTGAGACCAACAAAGATGACACGACGCCGACCAAAGTGATCGGACAAAGGCCCGCCGGTCAACTGACCGACAGCAAAACCGGCCAGAAATAAACTCAGTGAAAGTTCAATATCGTGAATGCTGACAGCGAATTCAGATGCCATCAATGGCATTGCTGGCAGATAGGCATCAATTGCCAATGGGGCAATAGCCGTTAATCCGGCCAAAAGCAGAATAAGCTGAGCTACATTATGAGTATTGGCGGAACGTGGTCTATCCATTAAGTCAATCAGCTTTCTCTAAAACTTCAAACGGGTGAATCAAACTAGGGCTTGTTTATCTTTCATCTCCACCACTGCTGGAGGCTATTTTTGTGTCCGACAAGGCGGAAAGCACGCCGTGTAGCCTTTCTACATAAGTGAGTGACAACGCAGACGGCCACAAAAATAGTCCCAGCCCTTCGGGTTGTGACTGAAAAAGCGCCACTCTGCGTTATTCGTCACTTATTTAGAACAACTAAAAGGCGCTCCTCGTGCCTTGATTGACGCTTTTTCAGCTCACAACAGTGGCGGAGATGAAAGATAAACAAGCCCTAAGAATGATTTAATCCTGTGTTTTCGGCGTGTCCCCCAAAGCTGGACTGACTGAAGGATCCTGCTGAGGCAATGGCTGTGGTCTAAGTTCACGCATATCAAAGCCACTAGGTTGCTGAAACACCCGTAAACCAAATTCCGGCATAATTGCCAGCAAATGGTCAAAAATATCTGATGCAATGCCTTCGTATTCAATCCAGTTGGTGGTATTGGTAAAACAGTAAATCTCTAATGGCAGACCATTGGCCGTTGGTTCAAGTTGCCTGGACATCAATGTATAGTTCTGATGAATGCTGGGATGATTCTTCAGATAATTGGCGACATAAGCCCGGAAACTGCCAATATTGGTAATTCTTCGGGTATTAACGGGTTCTTTACCCCATTCCGCTAATTGTTGATTCCATTCATCAATATCTTTCTGTTTCTGCTTTAAATAGTCATTCATCAGGCTGAAACGATGAAGTTTTTTGCGTTCATCCTCTGACAGAAAATGAATACTTTGCTGATCAATCAAAAGACTGCGTTTAATCCTGCGCCCACCAGCTTCCTGCATACCACGCCAGTTTTTAAACGGATCGGTCAGAAACCGTTTGGTGGGGATGACGCTGATGGTTTTATCCCAGTTCTGCACTTTAACGGTATGTAGCGCGATATCGATAACATCACCGTCAGCATTGAGCGGGGCCATTTCAATCCAGTCACCAACCCGGATCAAATCATTTGAACTGATTTGCACACTGGCGACCAGTGACAGCAATGTGTCCTGAAAGATCAACAGTAATACTGCGGCCATTGCACCCAAACCGGATAACAATATTAATGGCGAACGGTCAATCAGGGAGGCAATCATCAGAATCGCCGCAATCGCATAAATAGCGATTTTGAGTACCTGGATATAACCTTTAATCGGTTTCAAGTGTGCATCAGGGCGTTTGTTATACGCCTCATTGACAATGGTCAGTAAACTGCCAATACCAAGCGCAATGGTTAATACAATAAATGCTGTAGTGACATTCTGTACTACTGCCACGGCGACGGGCGAAATATTCGGAATGATGACGATCCCGGCGGAGAGGATAAGCGCCGGTACAATATTCGCCATGCGCCGGATAAAAGAGGAATCCGCTAGAGAAGAATAACGGCCTAACTCACTGTTTTTGAGAATGCGATAGACGCCGCGAACCAGAATACGCTTGACCAGCCAGTTAGCGACCCATGAGATCAGGATCAACAAGCTCAGGCCAATCAACGTGTAGAGATGAGGGTAGTTCTCCAGCCATTCAGTTATAAGAGTGTAGCTTTCCACTTTGTGCTCCGCAGCTTTGCATCAGGGGCAGATTGTAGCATTCAAACGGCCCAGAAATCTGGGGCATAAGGCGTTGTTTAAGTTGGCAAGGTTTCCGTAAAGTTTTGAAGGCCCAGTAAATTACTGTATATTGGCGTGTTTTCCAAACAAGCCCAATTATTGACGTGAAGCGTAATCCACCCTAGCGTATTACTTCCCCCTGGACCTTTCTGGTCCGTGATGTTTAACACATCGTCTCCGCCAAAAATGCGGTTGTGCAGGTCATAACCACAGTTTAATGAAAGCTGCCGAAATCATAATGTCACGCAGCTTGGCAATAATTTGTTATCTGAAAAAAATCTTTTGAACGCAGGAAACTGAATTAATGTTGCAAAACCTTAAACGAGATTGGTTTTCCAATGTCCGTGCCGATTTGATCGCCGGTATTGTTGTTGCTTTGGCGCTTATCCCTGAAGCCATCGCCTTTTCTATTATTGCTGGTGTTGATCCCAAAGTGGGTTTGTACGCTTCCTTTTGTATTGCAGTCATTATTTCCATCGTGGGTGGACGTCCAGGAATGATCTCTGCTGCCACTGCGGCGATGGCGGTATTAATGGTGACATTGGTTAAAGAGCATGGTTTGGAATACCTGTTGGCAGCCACTTTGCTTACCGGGATTATCCAGATAGTAATGGGCTATTTAAAACTGGGAAATTTAATGCGGTTTGTTTCACGCTCAGTGGTGACAGGCTTTGTTAACGCGCTGGCTATTTTGATTTTTATGGCGCAATTACCAGAGTTGACGAATGTTACCTGGCACGTTTATGTCATGACAGCTGCTGGGCTGGGCATTATTTATCTCTTTCCCTATATTCCTACAATTGGCCGTTTATTACCTTCTCCATTAGTCACTATTATCGTGCTGACTGTTGTTGCAGTTGTGTTTAACATCGATATCCGCACGGTAGGTGATATGGGCGATTTACCCGATACTTTGCCTATTTTTCTATGGCCCGATGTACCATTAACTTTTGAAACACTGGCTATTATTTTCCCTTATGCGATGGCCTTAGCTGTCGTTGGTTTATTGGAATCAATGATGACGGCCACCATTGTTGATGATTTAACCGATACCTCCAGTGATAAAAACCGAGAATGTAAAGGTCAGGGTGTTGCGAATATCGGTTCAGGGCTTTTGGGTGGTATGGCTGGCTGTGCGATGATTGGTCAGTCAATTATCAATATCAAGTCAGGTGGGCGAGGACGATTGTCAACGATGACCGCCGGTCTATTTTTATTGTTTATGGTTTTGGTTCTGGACGATCTGCTGGTTCAGATTCCCATGGCTGCTTTGGTAGCGGTAATGATCATGGTTTCGATTGGTACCTTTTCATGGGCATCAATACGAGACCTGAAAAAACATCCGCTTTCAACCAATATCGTCATGGTGGTCACGGTAATGGTTGTTGTTGCAACACATAACCTGGCCATTGGGGTGTTTGTTGGTGTGTTACTGGCTGCCTTGTTTTTTGCCAACAAAGTTGCTCACTTTATGGTGGTCAAAAGCGATCTCAGTGAACAGGATACTAAGCGACGCTATGAAATCAGAGGTCAGATCTTCTTTGCATCATCGGATAAATTTGCTGCGGCTTTTGATTTTAAAGAAGCACTGGATACCGTCGAGATTGATTTGAGCCATGCCCACTTTTGGGATATCACCGCTGTTTCTGCACTGGATAAGGTAGTGCTCAAATTCCGTCGTGAAGGTACTGAAGTGGAGCTGGTTGGCATGAATGAAGCCACCGCGACGATTGTCGACAGATTTGGTGTGCACGATAAGCCAGAAGAAGTCGAAAAAATACTCGCCGGTCACTAATAAGTAGAGGATTGAGAGAGATGACAAAAATAATTGCCTGTATTGATGGCTCGATAACTTCGCCCTCAGTTTGTAAAGCGTCAGCCTGGGTGAGTGCTAAGTTGCAAGCACCATTGGATTTATTGCATGTTTTGGATAAGACCGAATATCCCAAACCTGAAAACAGTAAAAATCTGTCTGGCAATATTGGGTTAGGCAGTCGGGAACATCTGCTTGAAGAATTAGTGAAGCTTGACGAGAAGCGTGGTCGGCTGGCTTTGGAGCATGGCAAAAATATTTTGCAGGATGCCAGAGCATTAGCTCAACAACATGGTGCAGTTGAAGTGACCACGCATCAACGTCACGGCGGTTTGATGGAAACCTTGTCTGATCTGCAGGATGACACTCGGGTGCTGGTGTTAGGTCGTCAGGGCCAGGCTCATGAAAATGAAACACATAGTCTGGGCAGTCATCTGGAAAATGTTATCCGTGCATTGAATAAACCGATTCTGATTACCTTGCCTGAATTCAACACTCCACAACAGTTTATGATTGCTTATGATGGCAGTGAAACGGCTACCAAAGCATTGGAAAAGGTTGCTGAAAGTGACTTGCTAAAGGGGATGCCAGCACACATTGTTATGGTGGCTGAAGATGATAATAACCATCAAGCTCAATTAAATTCAGCTGTACAGCGCCTGACTGGAGTTGGTTTTGATGTCACTGCAGCATTAATTCAAGGCGCAGTAGAACCCGCCTTGCATCAGTATCAACGTGATAATGATATTGATTTGTTGGTAATGGGTGCTTATGGGCATTCGCGTATTCGCCAGTTTCTGGTCGGCAGCAATACCGCCAAGATGGTCAGGATGAGTGATATCCCAATTCTGTTGCTTCGTTAATGGAAATGCTTTTCCTTAATCAAATGAATATTGTGCAGTTGGAAAATTATCGACAACGATTATTTTTACTCAAACAAGAAGTGGAACAATCACTTACTGAAGATTCACATCAGGTGGCGGAGCTTGATCAGTCGCGAATTGGGCGTTTGTCACGTATGGATGAGTTGCAGGACCAACAGCTTGCCATTGAAGTCCAGTTCAGGCTTAAACGCAAACTGCAAGCCATAGAAGGTGCTTTAAACCGTATTAATAATGATGATTTTGGTGTTTGTTATCTTTGTGATGAAGCCATTACAGACGCTAGATTGACTTTTGATCCCACTGTTACCCGCTGTCTGCAATGCGCGGATAAGAACTCCGATTAATATTCTGATTTTTAATTGTTTTGAGCCTACAATTCTTTTAGCAGTAGAGGGCTTCAATCTTTAGTTGGAGAATATTCTGTGGAAAGCACTTTTGAAGAACAACATCATCCAGCGATTATGATTGAAGGTATCCAGCCCTTCGGTTGTTTAATCCGTTTTGATGCTGATTTACAGAAAGTTTTCCAGGTCAGTGCAAATTTGCAGAATATATTGGGTGTTTCAATAGATGTAGCCCTGATGTCGTCACCAAGAGATATTCTGGGTGGCAAATTACAACACCGCTTGCAGCAGGCGCTCACTAAAAACTCACGTCTTTCCGCGGCATTCACTATTAATCGTCAGGTAAATGGATCATATCAGCGATTTCATGTGATGGCTTACCGTTACGATGTATCCATCGTCGTGGAATTTGAGCCACTCTCCCGTTCCGGAGAACAGCGTTTATTGCCAATCGTTAATGAATGGTTGAGTCGCTTGGCACAGGTTCAGCAAATTGGTCAGTTACAACAAATGCTTGTGCAAAGTGTGCAGGCCGTTACGGGCTATGACCGCGTGTTGTTATGTCAGTTTGATTCGCACTGGCAACGCATTGCGATCGCGGAAGAGTGCCGTGACCCTGCCAGAAGTTTATTGAATTACCGGTTTCCTGCCAGTGATATTCCCAGCATAGTAAGAGATCGGTATGCGGTTAATCCATTGCGTCACGTACCCGATGTCAATGCCAAGGTCGTGCCATTGGTGCCGACTTCAGACTCAATCAATTTGCCAACACCGGATTTAACGGCTGGTGTACTCAGAGCATTATCCCCATTTCACTACCAGTATCTGTGCGAGATAAATATCGGCGCTTCATTATCCATCGCGGTAACAGATGAACAACGGCTATGGGGCATTCTGACCTGTCATCATTTCGCTGCAAGTGATATCTCGGCAGCGGAACGCGATGCTGCCTTTAATCTTGTGCAAATGGCATCTCAACGATTATTTTTATTGCGAGCCCGACAACAGGCCCAGTTTCTGGAGCAGGTCTTAAATAGCCGTGAACTGCTCTCAGCGGAACGTGACAAAGTTGTCCAGCCGACAACATTGCTCGATAAATATGGCAAAAACTGGATGGAGTTGTTTAATAGCAGTGGCATCGCTTTGTTATATCAGGAGCAAGTGCGGTGTGCCGGGGAAACTCTGGATAACTTTGAGCTGGACCTTGTCGGTAAATGGCTTACAGAAAATATCGGCCATAAGGCCTGCTGGGCGTGTGACCATCTGTCAAGGAGCCCATTGGATAACCTGGTTAACCTACGAAAACGGGCAGGTCTATTGGCCGTGCCTTTACCAATAGAGCACAACCAATCCGGATGGCTTTTGTTGTTTCGTGACGCTGAGAAAATGCAATGCAGTTGGGTTGGGAAAAAACAGAGAATAGAAGCTGAGACATCGAATCCGCTGCATCGTGTCGAAGAGCGTGGTCATGAAATTTGGGTAGAAACCATTGAGAGTGAAGCTCAACGCTGGTCTGCAAATGAACAGCATGCAGCGCAGGATTTGGCTGAAGATTTGGCAGTAGCGATTACGGTGCACCAAATCAACCGACTCAACAAAGAATTACAACGTGCTAATAAACAGCTTAAAGAGATTGCACATACGGATACGTTGACCCGAATCTGGAATCGCTATCGAATGGAATTGGCTATTGATGCCGAATTGGCCGCAGCCGAACGTTATGGACACCCATGCTCGGTATTATTGTTTGATGTTGACCGCTTTAAATCGGTCAATGATACCTATGGTCATGATATGGGCGATCAGGTTTTAACCCGGCTTGCAGAGGAAGTGCAATCAAAACTGCGAGTCAGTGACCATTTAGGTCGCTGGGGCGGTGAAGAATTTATTGTCCTGGCATCGCATAACACATTGGATGAAGCCATGGCGCTGGCAGAACGTCTGCGTCAACATATTGAAATGGTTGAGTTCGAAACGGTCGGGAAAATTACCGTCAGTATCGGTGTTGCTCAAGCAATAACAGGCGATGAAAGTCGCAGGCGTTTGTTAGAAAGAGCCGATCAGGCTATGTATCGTGCCAAGCAATCAGGCCGTAATCGTGTTGAAGCGGCAAGTGCCGAATTGTCTACATCCTGATTTTCATCCAAAATACGCGGTTTATTGCGCGTGCTGCCAAGTTTGCTTGGCCTATCTAATTTTAAACTGAGTCAATATGTCCGAAAGCCTGTTACAGAAACAAGTCTCAAAACGACGCACCTTTGCCATTATCTCGCATCCTGATGCCGGTAAAACCACCCTGACTGAAAAACTGTTGTTATTTGGGGGGCTATTCAAATGGCTGGTAGCGTGAAATCACGCAAAACCGATAAGCATGCCACCTCGGACTGGATGGAAATGGAGAAGGAGCGGGGTATCTCAGTGACCTCTTCAGTGATGCAATTTCCCTATAAAGACCGCATTGTAAATCTGTTGGACACACCAGGCCATGCTGATTTTTCTGAGGATACCTATCGCACACTGACAGCAGTGGATTCTGCATTGATGGTTATTGACAGTGCCAAAGGTGTTGAAGAACGTACCATTAAATTAATGGAAGTCTGCCGTCTACGCGATACGCCAATACTAACCTTTATCAACAAGTTGGATCGGGAAGGCCGTGATCCTTTGGATCTGCTTAGCGAAGTTGAAAATATTCTGAATATCCGCTGTGCACCAATTACCTGGCCAATTGGTATGGGAAAAGGCTTTAAAGGGATTTTTCATCTTTATAATGACAATATTCGCTTGTTCGAAGCACATGGCAAAGATGCCGATGCAGGTGAAGTGATTCAAGGGTTGGATAATCCGCGTCTGGATGAACTATTCGGCTCTATGGCTGAGGATTTAAGGGAAGAAATTGAACTGGTTCGCGGGGCCAGTGATCAATTTAATCTTGGTGACTTTTTGTCTGGACAAATGACGCCGGTGTTTTTTGGTTCAGCAATGAATAACTTTGGTGTAACCGAATTGATGGATGCCTATGTTGAATATGCGCCAGCACCACAACCAAGGGAAACAAAAACCCGTGACGTAGCCGCCGATGAAGATGTCTTCAGCGGCTTTGTGTTTAAGATTCAGGCCAATATGGATCCAAAGCATCGGGATCGCATTGCCTTTATGCGTGTCTGTAGCGGTCATTACACCAAAGGCATGAAACTCCGGCAGACGCGCATTGGCAAAGATGTGACTATCGCCAATGCAGTGACCTTTATGGCTGCTGAGCGGGAGCAGGCTGAAGAAGCGTGGCCGGGTGATATTCTCGGGTTACATAATCATGGCACCATTCAGATTGGCGATACCTTTACCCAGGGTGAAGATCTGCAATTCACCGGTATTCCTTACTTTGCTCCAGAATTATTCCGGCGCGTGCGTTTAAAGGATCCATTAAAAAACAAAGCCTTGTTAAAAGGATTACAACAACTCAGTGAAGAGGGTGCCACTCAGTTATTTCGTCCTTTGGATAACAATGACCTGATTCTTGGCGCGGTTGGTGTATTGCAATTTGATGTTGTCGTACACCGATTGAAAGGCGAGTATGGCGTTGAATGCGCATATGAACCGGTTCAGGTGCATACCGCACGCTGGGTGTATTGCGATGATGTGAAAAAGCTGGAGGAATTCAAGCGTAAAGCGTCGATGAATCTGGCCCTGGACGGAGCGGACAACCTAACCTATATTGCCCCGACACGGGTCAATCTGGATCTGACAATCGAACGCTGGCCGGAAATTGAATTCCGTTCTACCCGCGAACATCTCTGATTTAGTCGGCACGACAGTTTGCCTATGTAATGTCTGTCATTATATGATAATGATTCTCATTACTTTATACGGTCAAGTTTTCCATGTCGGCTTCAGAGATAATCGATCAGCACTATATTGGCGAATTATATAAAGATCATCACTCTTGGCTGCTGAGTTGGCTACGCAGAAAACTGGACTCTCCTGAATTTGCGGCGGATATTTCTCATGATGTGTTTGTTAAATTACTGACTCGTGAAGAAAACAAACAGATCCATGAGCCGCGGGCCTTTCTCACAACTATCGCTCGCCGCAGTCTTGCCAATCATTGGCGTCACCAGCAAATTGAACAGGCTTACCTCGACGCTTTGCGGGCGTATCCAGAACCATTGCATCCTTCAGAAGAGGAGCGGGCTGTGATTATCGAAACGATAGTAGAGATAAATGCGCGTTTGGATGGATTGCCTACCATAGTCAAACGGGCTTTTTTGTATTCCCAGCTTGATGGTATGCGTTACCAGCAGATTGCCGAGAAACTCAATATTTCCATTTCCACCGTTAAGCGTTATCTGACTCAGGCTGCCGCACAGTGTTATTTCGCTATTAATCTTCAATAAACTATGGCGGCACTGAAGATTAACGAAGATATTGCTGTACAAGCGGTGGAATGGTATTTCTCGCTCAAAGAAAGCCCACAGGATGCCGAGCTCCAACGAAGCTGGAAAGCATGGATCGATAGTGACCAAACGCATTATCAAGCGTGGTTGAAAATCGAACAATTCAATCAGGAATTGGGCTCATTGGCTAACCCAATTTCCAAAACGCTTACCCATAAAAGTGTGACGCTTGAGAACAAAAATCGTCGCCAATTGCTTCGATCCATCCTCGCCATCGCTTTTGTCGGTGCTGGTGGTGGGATCGCTTTACAACGTCATCAGTTATTTCCAGTTATGGCGGCTGACTACCGCACTGGTAAGGGCGAAACCAGGCAAATTAATCTCAACGACGGTACGCGAATTGAGCTCAATGCAGAGAGTGCTATTAACGTCAGTTTCTCCATAAATGAACGTAGCCTTTATTTGTTAACCGGCGATGTATTGATAGAAACAGCTAGGGGTGAGGCCGCCAGGCCGTTGGTCGTTTATGCTGCATGGGCGCGTTTTCAACCACTTGGTACCCGGTTTTATATTCGCAGCCGTGAGCAAGACGGATTATTGGCTGTCTATGAGGGAGCCGTCAATTTATGGCAAACAGATCAATTGCACTTTTCACCGTTACGCATAGAGTCCGGACAGAAACTGGTATTTGACCAGAATGGCTTAAGTGAATTGATGGTTGCGGAAAGTAGTGATCTGGCCTGGCAGCAAAATATACTGGTTGTTGATGCGATGTTTCTGAGTGACTTTGTAAAAGAGCTTGGTTATCACCACCATGGCTGGATTCATTGTGATAACTCGGTGAGCCAAATGCGGGTTTCGGGTACCTATCCGCTGGATGATATTGATCGTGTCCTTCGAGCGTTAACGACCTCACTGCCGATTGAACTGGTTTACCGAACCCGCTACTGGATAACATTGAAGGCAAAATCAAAAAATTAATTTTTTGTGGTCCGTTTTTATTTCTCACCTGACAGTACAGATAGAGACTTGAATTGTTACTGGAGAACGAGAAATAAAATGTTAAAAACTACCCTTCAAACACCGACGCTATTGAGCGCCGTGACCCTCGCAATACTCTTTAGTGGTGGCTTATTGTTCACCACAACCAATACAGTGCAAGCGGCTGAAATGTCGACCAAAGGTCTTCATGATCAAGTTAAGTTTGATATCAGCGCAGGCTCACTGTCTTCTGTTTTAAATCAATTTGGCCAGCAAGCCGATATTTTATTGACCTACTCACCAGAACTGACTCAGGGACTGCAAAGTCAAGGACTCCGCGGGGAATATTCAGTAGAAGCAGGCTTAACACAGTTATTAAAATCCACCTCACTTACTGTTCAAAAACAAGCGGATAAGAGTTTCTTGATCACTGATACAGGTTCGACAAGTGCCTTATTGCCAGTGGTTACCGTAACGGGACAGCAGACAGTCATTTCGCCTTATGCACCATTAGCGGGATATGCAGCTGTCCGAAGTACCTCAGCCACCAAAGGCAGTGCCGATTTATTGGATACACCACAATCCGTTTCTGTTATTACCCAGCAGCAACTGCAGCTTCGTGGGGCATTAAATGTTCAGGATGCATTACGTTACACGCCGAGCTTGAGTGTTCCTTACGGCTATGACACACGTTATGACTGGTTCAGTCTCCGCGGTTTTGATGCCAAATCACAAGTTTACCGAGATGGTTTATTGCAACCGACCAGTCTTTACGGTTTGCCACGGGCTGATAATTACACACTGGAACGGATCGAAGTGCTCCGTGGCCCTAGTTCAGTGCTTTATGGGCAGGCGCAGCCGGGTGGTCTGGTGAATCTGGTCACTAAACGGCCGACCGAAGAAACACGACGTGAATTGCGAGTATCTGCGGGATCGGATGATTTTGCTGAATTAAGTGGTGATTTCAGCGGCGCGATTGATGAAGACGGCCAATTTTTATATCGCCTGATAGTCTTGGGCAATGAGGCCAACACAGAAGTCGATCAAAATGAAACCAGGCGTAAATTGATCGCACCATCAATTACCTGGAATATAAGTGATGACACACAACTTACGCTGTTAGCATTGCAACAAAAAGATGATCAGATCTACAGTTTTAATCAACATCTCTCGCCTTATATTCTTGAAGCTTTCAACGCTATTGGGACAACTTACGATATTGATAACGGCTTTTTTATTGGTGATGATGATTTCAACAAGTTCGAGCGTGATTATCAATCAGTGGGTTACGAGTTCTCCCATGTCATCAACGATAGTTGGGCATTTCGCCAAAACCTTCGCTATGACAAGGTGGATCTCAACTATCGCTATCTGTCACTACGCGGTGGTAATCCTCTTACCGCTGACTTACAGCGCAACGCAGCAATAGAGAATGAAAAACTGGATGCGCTTGCCATTGATAATCGTCTTGAAACGGTTTTTGACACAGGTGCTCTGGCTCACCAAATGATGATTGGTTTGGATTGGCGCTATAGCAATGCCGATGAACAGCGCTACAGAAGTAATGCCCCGTCTATTAACTACCTGAGTCCTGACTATGATCAGGAGATCGCCTATCCGGCCTTGCTAAAAGATCGAGAGGTTTACAGTCGTCAGACTGGTGCCTATCTTCAGGATCAGATTGCCTATAACAAATGGCGTCTGATGGTGGGTGGGCGTTATGACTGGGTGAAAACGGATATTGATGTCAATTTTGACAGGGAAAATTCTGCTTCTGATGTTAGTCAGTCAGAAAAACAGTTTTCCGGTCGATTGGGTCTTGTCTACAAGTTTGATAATGGTATTGCGCCTTATATCAGTTATAGCGAAGCATTTAATGTTGTCAACGATACCGATGTTAACGGTAATTTGTTCGATCCCGAGCTCTCTGATCAATATGAGATTGGGGTTAAATTTCAACCTGAAGGCAGCGACAGCTTTATCAGTTTGGCTTTGTTTGAACTGACCAAAGAGAATTATGTGTTAAGTGAATATAACTCTGCCGGTGTAGCCACTCGCCGCCAAGTCGGTGAAGTTAAATCCAAAGGGGTAGAAATTGAAGCTGCAATGGCTTTATCAGATAGTTTCAGATTATCGGCAGCCTATAGTTATATTAATGCTCGTATCACCAAATCACCTAATGCCTGGGAAGAAGACAGTCGAACGCCAATGCAACCTGACGAGACTGCCAGTGTCTGGCTGGACTATACCCAACAAACCGGGATGTTTAAAAACTTGGGATTAGGTTTGGGGCTGCGTTATGTGGGTCAAAGCAGCTACTCGACGTTAAATAACAACACGATTGCTTTTGTAACCGGTGAGACCGTCGCAGAGCTGGACAGTGAAAGTTATACCGTTATGGATGCCAGCCTGCGTTATCAGATTCAAAATATTGGACTGGCATTACACGTCACAAATTTATTCGATAAAGAATACGATACGTCATGCACTGAACAACTATGTTATTTCGGTGAAGGGCGCCGTGTGATGCTAACGGGCAGTTACAACTGGTAATGGACATATGAGGCTACATAGCTTCGGCTTGTAGCCTCTGATTTATATTGAAACTTTATTGACAGTCTTGCTAATTGGCGCCACTCTCAAGCAGAATGAATTTTCCATTCGTTACCGGAGAGAGAGATGAAAGTCAGACTCATTACCAAAAACAAAGGTAAGCCGGTTATCGGCCTGACACCAACCGATTCGCTGGACAAAGCCGTTCATTTGATGATGGAACATCGTATTGGTTCATTAGTGGTGACGGATAACGGTGCGTTAGTGGGAATTTTGTCAGAGCGTGATTTGCTGAATGTGTTGCACAAGAAGCACGCCATGTGGGAGCCGAAAACTGCCGCTGATGCCATGACACCCAATCCCTATACTTGTGATCCGGATAATACGCTTGAAGAAGTGATGAATATGATGGTCGAGCATAATATCCGTCATTTACCGGTAGTTTACAAAGGCAATCTTGAAGGCATGTTATCCATAACCGATATTGTGGAAGAGCTGCTGAAAAAAGCGAAGTTTGAAAATAAACTGTTAAAAAATTATATCCAGAACTGGCCGGACGCCGAGCATGAAGATTAGAGCCTGTTTATCTTTCCATCGTCATCTCTGTTGAGACTAAAATAGCGCCAATCTTCAGCCTATGATTCGGGTAGCTTCGCCATTCTTTCAACTTGCAGCTGGTTATCGTCAGCAAATTCGATGAGAAACTCGAACAACATGACATCTTCTTCTTCAAGCTGCGCATCAATTACTACACATTTTGTGCCTTCCAATGAGGCGAGTTTTACCCGTGGGTGAAAGATAATTCTTCTACCAGGACCATAACTGGCCACCGCACCACACAGTCGTTCAGCCCAGTCACTGGGGCGAAATTTACCGCCGTCTTTGGTGATGCCTTTAATGATCACTTTTTCCGTTGCAGTCATTGAATGTGGTGCTCTTAAATTAACAAAGGGGACAATGATTGGGCATTTTACTGTGTAACATCAGGCAAAGGCCAAACAAACTCTTTTCAGTGATTTAGGTCAGCGCGAAAAACCCGTATAATCGAGCGCTTTATTATTTGACGACAACGAGACGTTTTGTGGCCGACTACAAACAGACTTTAAATCTTCCTGCGACTGACTTTCCAATGAAAGCCGGCTTGCCCAATCGTGAGCCAGTAATGTTAAAGCGTTGGCAGGAGCAAGACCTTTATCAGCAGTTGCGACAAAAAAATCAAAATAAACCCAAATTCATTCTGCATGATGGACCTCCATATGCCAATGGTGAAATCCATATCGGCCATGCCGTTAATAAAATCCTCAAGGATATTATTCTTAAATCCAAAACCCTTAGTGGTTTTGATACTCCCTATGTTCCCGGCTGGGATTGCCATGGTCTGCCTATTGAATTAAATGTCGAGAAAAAAGTTGGTAAGCCCGGTGTAAAAGTCAGTCCGGCAGAGTTCCGTCAGGCCTGTCGTGACTATGCGGCTAAACAGGTTGATGGGCAACGTGAAGATTTCAAACGACTGGGTGTACTGGCCGATTGGGATAATCCTTATCTGACCATGGATTTTCAGTTTGAGGCTGACATTATCCGCACATTGGGTGAAATCATTGAAAACGGTCATTTACACAAGGGTGTGAAACCGGTTCACTGGTGTGTGGATTGTGGTTCAGCTTTGGCTGAAGCCGAAGTCGAATATGAGGATAAAACGTCACCGGCCATTGATGTCCGTTTTCCTTTGGTCGATGTGGCTGCATTTGATAAAGCCTGTCCGAACAATGGCTCTGGCGCTGTCAGCATTGCTATCTGGACTACCACACCATGGACACTGCCTGCCAATCAGGCTGTTTGTTTACATCCTGAGTTAGATTATGTTGTGGTGCAATGTGATAACGAGCGTTTGGTGCTCGCTGAAGCGTTGTATGAAAAAGCGCTGGAACGTTATCAATTAACCGGTGAAGTGATTGCCCGGGTTAAAGGCGCAACGCTTGAAGGTTTACAGTTGCAACACCCGTTTTATGATCGCAAGGTGCCAGTTATTCTGGGTGACCATGTCACGACTGATGCCGGTACCGGTGCGGTACATACTGCTCCCGGTCACGGTCAGGATGATTATATTGTTGGTCTGAAATATAAGCTGGAAGTAGATAATCCAGTGGGGGGCAATGGTGTGTTTTTGCCTGATACCCCAGTGTTTGCCGGTGAGTCGGTATTTAAGGCCAATCCACAGGTTATTGAATTATTAAAAGAAAAATCGGCTTTGCTGTGCCATATCGATATCCGTCACAGCTATCCACATTGCTGGCGGCATAAAACGCCGATTATTTTTCGTGCCACACCTCAATGGTTTGTCAGCATGAATCAGAATGGTTTGCGCGATCAGGCCATGCAGGCGATTGCTACCACTAAATGGATGCCGGACTGGGGCCAGAAACGTATTGAAAATATGGTGTCAGGTCGTCCGGATTGGTGTATCTCTCGCCAACGTACCTGGGGTGTGCCTATTCCATTATTTGTTCATCAGCAGAGTGGGGAATTACATCCCGATTCACAGGCTTTAATCGAAAAAGTTGCTTTGGCTGTTGAACAGGAGGGTATCGATGCCTGGTTTGATATGGATGCCAGCGATTTGATTGGTGCAGACGCAGAAAATTATTTCAAAGTCACCGATACGCTGGATGTCTGGTTTGATTCCGGAGTCTCACATGCCTGCGTGTTAACCCGGCGTGATGATTTACAACGCCCTGCGGATTTGTATCTTGAAGGCAGTGATCAACATCGTGGCTGGTTCCAATCATCATTACTGACATCAGTTGCTACTACTGGTAAAGCACCTTACAAAGCGGTGCTGACCCACGGGTTTACCGTGGATGCCGAAGGCAAGAAAATGTCCAAATCCAAGGGCAATACGGTTTCACCGCAAAAAGTAGTCAATAATCTTGGTGCCGATATTATCCGTCTCTGGGTAGCGGCGACGGATTACAGTGCTGAAATGACGGTATCGGATGAAATTCTGAAACGCACCGCGGACTCATATCGCCGTATTCGTAATACTGCACGGTATTTATTATCGAATCTGAATGATTTTGATCCTGCCGCCAATCTGGTCGCCACGGAGAAGTTATTACCACTGGATCGCTGGGTACTGGATCGTGCCTATCATCTGCAGCTGGAAATCCTGGCGGCTTATGAAAGCTATCAGTTCCATCTGATTTATCAGAAAGTACATAACTTCTGTGCCAATGAGCTGGGCAGTGCCTATCTGGATATCACCAAAGATCGGCAGTATACGATGCCAGCTGACAGCCTTGGACGCCGTTCATCGCAAACAGCTATGTATCATATCCTCGAAGCGTTAAGCCGCTGGATTGCACCGATACTGAGTTTCACTGCGGATGAGCTTTGGGAGTTTATTCCGGGTCAACGTAATGCTTCGGTGTTATTGAATGACTGGTATCAATCTCTGGAACCGTTATCGCAAGATAGTGTTTTGTCGGTGGCTGATTGGCAACAGTTGTTTTCTGTACGTGAAGCCGTAGCAAAAGAATTGGAAAACAAACGAAATCACGGCGAAGTAAAAGGCGGTTTAACTGCTGACGTTAATCTGTATGCAGAAGATAAGTTGCTGGATGTATTGAATAAAGTTGGCGATGAGTTGAAGTTCGTATTGATTACATCGTCGGCCAGGCGTTTTGCAATGGCAGATAAACCGGGAACGGCTATTAATACCGGTTTGACGGGCCTGGCAGTCAATATTCAAGCTTCTGCAAATTCTCGCTGCGAACGTTGCTGGCACCAAACTGACGATGTGGGCAGTCACGCTGACCACCCTGAATTATGTGGTCGCTGTGTTGAAAACGTAGATGGCGATGGCGAAACCCGCCGTTTTGCCTGAGGCCAATATTATGATGAAGTGGTTATGGATTAGCGCCCTGGTTATTGTGCTGGATCAGCTGACCAAAGTTGTTATGGCAAACTGGCTGGAGCTTTATCAAACCGTTGCCGTGATGCCGTATTTCAATTTCACTTTGGCACACAATAGTGGAGCGGCATTCAGTTTTCTGGCGGGGGCCGGTGGTTGGCAACGCTTTTTCTTTATTGGTCTGGCGATCTCCGTTTCAATAGTGTTAATGATTTGGTTATCACGTTTGAAAGCGCAGGCAAAAGTCGAAGCGATAGCAATTGCATTGATTATTGGCGGTGCTATCGGCAATGTTATTGATCGATTCATCCATGGCTATGTTATTGATTTTATAGATATCTATGTTGGAAGTTATCACTGGCCAGCCTTTAACATAGCCGATGCGGCTATTTGTATTGGCGCCGTATTGTTGATTGTGGATAGTTTCAAAAAACCAGCGGAGCAAAAATGAATCTGTGTGATTTAGCGGTAGAAAGCATTGCCGGTTTGCAGCCTTATGTACCGGGAAAACCCATTGAGGAATTACAACGTCAATATGGCGTAAGAGATGTCATCAAACTCGCCTCAAATGAGAGTCCGATTGGTCCATCACAAGCTGCACAAGCTGCAATTGCGTTGGCAACTCGCGATTTAACCCGTTATCCGGATGGTAATGGCTATGCATTAAAACTGGCTTTATCTGAAAAGTTTCAGATTGATGCCAACCAGATTACCTTAGGGAATGGTTCTAACGATGTGCTGGAGCTTATTGCTCGCTGTTTTGCTTCACCTGCGGATGAAGTCATATTCTCCCAACACGCGTTTGCAGTATATCCATTGGTGACGCAGGCAATAGGTGCCACATTGGTGGAAGTGCCCGCCAAACAGTATGGACATGATTTAACATCCATGCAGCGGGCCATCACTGAAAAAACCAAGCTGATTTTTATTGCCAATCCTAACAATCCCACCGGAACGCATATTCCGGCAACGGAAGTTCATACTTTTCTGCAGTCAGTTGCTGATAACGTGATAGTCGTATTGGATGAAGCCTATATTGAATATGGCGATGAAGAGGTAAACAGCATTGATTGGCTCAAACAGTTTCCTAACTTAATCATTTGCCGTACCTTTTCCAAGGCTTATGGTCTGGCGGGATTACGGGTGGGTTTTGCGCTATCAAGTCCAGAGATTGCTGATTTATTAAATCGTCTGCGCCAGCCATTTAATGTCAATCATCTGGCGATGAGTGCTGCGATTGCCGCGTTGGGCGATGAAGATTATCTGCAATGTGCTAAACAGGTGAATACCGAAGGGATGCAGCAATACATCGATGGCTTTGATGCGATGGGATTGAATTATATTCCCTCAAAAGCCAATTTTATCTGTGTTGATGTAAACACCAATGCTGCTGATATTTATGAAAAGCTGCTGCAACAGGGCGTTATTGTCAGACCGGTTGCAGGCTATGGTCTGCCAAACCATTTACGCATAAGCATCGGCCTGGAGCATGAAAACCAGCGTTGTCTTGAAGCATTGGCAAACAGTTTGTCAGAGGCCAAATGATTAAGCATCTGGCTATCATCGGCGTTGGACTGATTGGCGGTTCACTGGCTTTGGCATTAAAAAAAGCCGGATTGGTTGAACAGGTGACAGGTTTCTCTCGCTCTCAGGCCGCGCGTGAAGAAGCTTTGGCGTTAGGTATTATCGATAAAGCAGCAGCGTCGCTGGCGGAGGCCGTAGCAGATGCCGATATGGTATTTGTGGCAGTACCAATGGGGGCGATGCAGGCAGTATTTGAACAAATAGCACCGCATCTTAAACCGCAGACGATTGTGACTGATGGTGGCAGTGCCAAACAACAGGTTATTGATGCGGCTCGCCAGGCATTGGGGATTAAGTTTGATCACTTTGTGCCAGGCCATCCGATTGCCGGTACTGAGAAAAGTGGCCCATCAGCTGCGTTTGCTGAGCTTTATCAACAGCATCGGGTCGTTTTAACCCCAGTGGCAGAAACCAATAAATCAGCTCTGGAACAAGTGCGTCAAATGTGGCAACAGGCCGGTGCAGATGTATTTGAAATGGAGGTTGAGCATCATGATGTGGTGCTGGCTGCTACCAGTCATTTACCGCATGTTTTGGCGTTTAATCTGGTCGGAATGTTAGCCCAGCGTGAAGATTGCGATGAAGTATTGCGATATGCCGCTGGTGGCTTTCGAGATTTTTCCCGGATCGCGTCAAGTGATGCAGTGATGTGGCGGGATATCTGCCTCGGCAACCGTAGTGCGATTCTAGAATTATTACAACAATATCGTAGTGGTCTGGATAAGATTGAACAGGCGATTCGGCAAGATGATGGCGATTATCTTATTGATATATTCGGGCGAGCAAAACGGGCCAGAGATACACGTTTCGCCGATCCAGATCTGAAAGATAACAGCGAAGTGTAAAGTGGGAGTGAACAGTAGCGTGAGCGGGCAGCAGGATCGTAAATTTATAGTACAGGCTGGTGGTCAATTAACAGGCAGCTTCCGCGTGCCCGGAGATAAATCCATTTCACATCGTTCTATTATGCTGGGATCACTGGCAGAGGGTGTGACTGAAATCAGCGGTTTTCTGGAAGGTGAAGATGCACTAGCGACATTGGCCGCTTTTCGTGCCATGGGTGTCAAAATTGATGGGCCGACGGATGGCAAAGTCACCGTGCATGGTGTCGGTATGCATGGACTGAAAGCCCCGGAAAATGATGTATATGTCGGTAACTCTGGCACGTCAATTCGCTTATTAAGTGGTTTATTGGCAGGGCAAAGTTTTGATGTGACGATGAGTGGTGATAAATCTTTATCAGGTCGTCCCATGCGTCGGGTAACCGATCCCTTAGCCCTCATGGGGGCAAATATCGATAGTGCAGATGGTAAACCGCCTCTGACTATTCATGGTGGCCATAAATTAAAGGCTATTGAATATGACTTGCCAATGGCCAGTGCTCAGGTTAAATCCTGTCTGTTACTTGCCGGCATGTATGCTGAAGGAACCACTAGCGTGACGGAACCTGCCCCGACTCGCGATCATACTGAACGCATGTTGCAAGGCATGGGATATCCAGTCGTGGTTCACGGTAACCGCATCAGTATTCAGGGTGGCGGAAAATTAACCGCAACCAGTATTGATGTGCCTGGCGATATTTCCTCGGCCACGTTCTTTATGGTGGGAGCCGCTATTGCACCGGGTTCGGATATTACTCTGCAACATGTAGGTATTAACCCTACGCGGACGGGTGTCATCAATATTTTGAAGCAAATGGGGGCGGATATAAGCTTGAGCAACGAAGCGGTAACCGGTGGTGAACCGGTGGCAGATATCCGGGTTCGCTATGCACCGTTGAGCGGAATTGAAATTCCTCAGGATCAGGTGCCATTGGCGATTGATGAATTTCCGGCAATATTTATTGCCGCAGCCTGTGCAGAAGGCCGCACAGTATTGACGGGTGCTGAAGAATTACGGGTGAAAGAG
The DNA here is from genome assembly GCF_056863975.1 of Methylophaga sp. F7. NCBI lineage: Bacteria > Pseudomonadati > Pseudomonadota > Gammaproteobacteria > Thiotrichales > Piscirickettsiaceae > Methylophaga > Methylophaga sp. F7. The sequence goes on from NZ_CM166511.1 coordinate 988,061, forward strand.
AGTGACCGAATTCAGGTCATGGCTGATGGATTACAGGCACTCGGCATCGATGCTCAGCCTACGTCTGATGGCATGATTATCGAAGGTGGAATTATTGGCAGTGGTGAAGTGGATGGACATGGTGATCATCGTATTGCGATGTCATTTGCCATGGCGGCATTACAGGCTGGCGGCGCAATACAGATTAATGACTGTGCCAATGTTGCCACCTCATTTCCGAATTTTGTCGAATTAGCGACTGACTGTGGTTTGCAGATTGATGCCTTCGATGTCTGATATACCTGTATTAACAATTGATGGACCCAGCGGCTCCGGAAAGGGCACTTTGGCCCAGCAGATGGCAGAAAAGCTGGGCTGGCACTATCTGGATAGTGGTGCCATTTACCGTGTCCTGGCTCAGGCAGCCTTAAAGCATCAAATTGATTTAACCGATGAAACCGCGCTGGCATCCATAGCGGGTCAGCTGGATGTGCAATTTGTGTTAAAGGATGGTCAGCTGCAGGTTGTTCTGGAAGATGAAGATGTTTCGTTACTGATTCGTTCTGAACAGGCGGGCAATGCTGCGTCGAAAGTTGCCGCATTTCCAGCCGTTCGCTCAGCTTTATTACAAAGACAGCGTGATTTTTGCCAACCGCCAGGGTTAGTCACAGATGGCCGCGATATGGGCACCGTGGTGTTTCCAGATGCGCCATACAAAGTCTTTCTTACAGCCAGTGCCGAGGTTCGGGCGGAGAGACGATATAAGCAGTTGAAAGAGAAAGGAATTGATAGTAACCTTTCCGATCTCGTAGCCGAAATATCAGAACGTGATGAACGGGATATGCAACGTGAAGTAGCGCCACTACGGCCTGCCGATGATGCCGTTATTCTGGATTCAACACAACTCGGTATCGAAGCTGTTTTAGAAAAAGTCAGTGCGTTAATCGGCTGATTTATTAGGGTACTTGTCTGGGTGGTCCAGGCAGGTTTTTTTGTTAATTTCCTGCAATCGCAGGACTAACGGGCGATTCTGTTATCTGAACAGGATCAAGGATATTTATAATGAGCGAAAGCTTTGCTGATCTCTTTGAAGAGAGTCTAAACGCAACCCCAATGCAACCAGGCAAAATTGTTACCGGTACGGTAGTCAATGTTGGCCCTGATGTTGTTATGGTTAACGCAGGTCTGAAATCTGAAGGCGCTATCCCAGTTGCCGAATTCATGAACGAAAAAGGTGAAATCACCGTTTCTGTTGGTGATTTGGTCGATGTTTCTCTGGAAACACTGGAAGATGGATTTGGTGCAACACAATTATCACGTGAAAAAGCCAAAGCCGCTGAAGCATGGATTAGATTGGAACATGCATTTGAAGCCAATGAAACCGTTATCGGTATTATTTCCGGTAAGGTTAAAGGTGGTTTCACTGTAGATCTGGAAAACATCCGAGCGTTCCTGCCGGGTTCACTTGTTGATGTACGTCCTATCCGTGATACTTCACACCTCGAAGGCAAAGAGCTTGAGTTCAAACTGATTAAGCTGGATCGCCCACGTAATAACATCGTTGTTTCACGCCGTGCCATTATGGAAGCTGAGAACAGCGTTGAACGCGAAGCCCTTCTGGAAACATTGGAAGAAGGCAAAGTGGTTAAAGGTATCGTTAAGAACCTGACCGATTACGGCGCGTTTGTTGACCTGGGTGGTATTGATGGTCTGTTGCATATCACTGATATGGCATGGAAACGTGTTAAACATCCTTCAGAAGTTGTCGCTATCGGTGACGAAATCGATGTACAGGTTCTGAAATTTGATAAAGAACGTGAACGTGTATCGCTTGGCCTGAAACAGTTGGGCGACGATCCATGGAAAGATATCGCACGTCGTTATCCAAACAGCACTCGCATCCAGGGTAAAGTCACTAACATTGCCGACTACGGTTGTTTTGTTGAAATCGAAGATGGCGTTGAAGGTTTGGTTCACATGTCTGAAATGGACTGGACCAACAAAAACGTTCACCCTTCTAAACTGGTTACTTTGGGTGATGAAGTTGAAGTTATGGTTCTGGATATTGACGCTGAACGTCGTCGTATCTCACTGGGTATCAAACAGTGCCAGACTAACCCTTGGGAAGAGTTCTCAATGACTCATAACAAAGGTGATAAAGTCAGCGGCGCTATCAAATCAATCACAGATTTCGGTATCTTCATTGGCCTGGATGGCGGCATTGACGGCCTGATTCACTTGTCAGATATCTCTTGGGAAGAAGAAAACGAAGAATTAATTCGTGACTTCAAAAAAGGCGATGAAGTAGAAGCGGTTGTATTGGCGATTGACCCTGAACGTGAACGCATTTCACTGGGTATCAAACAATTGCAGGACGATCCATTCTCAGCTTATCTGTCTGAACACCCACGTGGCACTGTTGTGAACGGTAAAGTCATTGCAGTTGATGCTAAAGGTGCAACGATTGAATTGGCTGAAGGTGTAGAAGGTTACGTTCGCGTAGCTGATATCGCACGTGAGCGTATCGAAGATGCCAGCAAAGTGCTGAATATCGGTGATGACGTTGAAGCTAAATTTACAGGAATGTCTCGCAAGGATCGCACGCTGACTCTGTCAATCAAAGCTAAGGATGATCAGGAAGAATCTGAAGCAGTGAAAGAGTACAGTAATGTTAGTTCCGGCAATACCACTTTAGGTGATTTGCTGAAAGAACAAATGAATCAGAAAGATAGCTAATCTGATCATTGGGTGAGCATCCGGTCAGACCGGATGCTCATTTTCTTGTTATACAGCTGCCTTTTTATTTAAGGCATAACCCAAAAGTCTACTGCCGGGAATCTAGGAAATTATGACCAAGTCTGATTTGATAGAAATACTATCCGAAAAACAATCTCTATTGAATTACCGAGACGTTGAACTAGCGGTGAAGTTAATTCTTGAACAGATGAGCGATTGTCTGTCACGTGGCGATCGTATTGAGATCAGAGGGTTTGGCAGTTTCACCTTGCATCATCGTCCACCAAGAGTAGGACGTAATCCAAAAAGCGGTGAATCCGTTAAACTTGATGAAAAATATGTACCACACTTTAAACCCGGAAAAGAATTACGCGATCGCGTTAATAATGCCGCTGGTTTTTAACAAAAATGAAAATTAGTCAGGAAGCCGTTACTGACGCTCTTGTAATTAAAAGTTATGGCGACGGCTTTCTACTGATTCAAGCACCAAATAAAACTCCACAACAAATAACGCATGACTGCGTTTTATCCCCTGAAGGTGTATATGATGCACTGGATCTTCAAACTCTCGCTGAACAGTCTAGCGATTCTCAAATTGAAACAATAAAATCCTTCAATGCTGACGTTGTCATTATGGTGACTAACGAAGGTATTACTCCCACTATATTACAAATTACTGGCAACTTGGCACGGTATGGGATCTCATTGGAAACCATGTCACTTGGCGCTGCTTGCCGCACCTATAACTTGCTATTGAATGAAGGCAGAAAGCCAATAGTATTGATTTACTTTTACAATTAATGCGGATGACAACTAATACACCGCAATTGAATAGGTAAATAACCATATTAACCATATGGATTAAATCATTGTTTTTACGCTACTTATTAGCGTCTGCTGAAATAGCTTTTTTGCTAATACTTGACCCCGTCAGATGAAGTCAGGAAAATTCTCCTATTTGGATAACTTCAAGCCAGTGGAGTAGAAGCAAAACCAGCAAAATTGATCTGGATCACGGATTTGAAATCATCAACATAGTTGTTTTGCGGTAAAATTCATTAGTTGGAACGTTAGGCAGAATGAAATGAAATGGGGTTCTGTTTCCTTAATAAAGAAACAGTGAAAGAGTTTTCATGAAAGAGAAGGTGTGATCGCTATGCAGGCGAAACAACAGTACAACTTTGAAGTGGTCAAATGGTTCGCCTATATGGCGTGTGTCTATTTGGTTGCCGGAACGGGTATGGGTGTATTTATTGCATCGCAGTTAGCCTGGCCAGATTTGAATTTTGATAATCCTTACATCAGTTTTGGTCGACTGCGCCCATTACATACCAATACGGTGATCTTTGCCTTTGGTGGTTCGACTTTGATGGCGACAGCATTTTATGTTGTGCAACGCACCTCTGGCGTCAGACTGTGGAGTGATAAATTGGCATGGTTCACCTTCTGGGGCTGGAACCTGATTATTCTTGGTGCCATCATTACTCTGCCTTTAGGTCTGACTCAATCAAAAGAATATGCTGAGCTGGAATGGCCGCTGGATATTTTAATTGCGGTGGTTTGGATAAGCTACATGTTCAATTTCATCATGACTTTATCAGTGCGTAAGGTTTCGCATATCTATGTTGCCAACTGGTTCTTCCTGGCAATGATGATCATGATTACCTACCTCCATGTGGTCAATAGTCTGTCTATTCCGGTCAGTATGTGGAAATCCTATTCCATTTTCTCCGGGGTTCAGGATGCGATGATTCAATGGTGGTGGGGTCATAACGCTGTTGGTTTCTTCCTGACAGCGGGTTTCCTCGGCATCATGTATTACTTTGTACCTAAACAGGCAAACCGTCCGGTTTACTCATACCGCCTCTCAGTTATCCACTTCTGGGCGCTGGTATTTGGTTATGTCTGGTTGGGTGCTCACCATCTTCAATATACCGCACTACCAGATTGGACCGGTTCACTGGGTGCAGCCATCTCCCTTGCGATGATTATTCCTTCATGGGGTGGTGCGTTAAACGGTATGTTTACACTGAGCGGTGCGTGGGACAAATTACGCACGGACTATATTTTACGTTTCCTGATCGTTTCTTTAGCGTTCTATGCGATGTCAACTTTCGAAGGTCCAGTTATGGCTTCGAAAACCGTAAATGCGTTGTCTCATTACACTGACTGGACCATCGGTCACGTTCACTCAGGAGCGCTTGGCTGGGTTGCCATGGTCTCTGTGGGTGCGTTGTATCACATGGTTGAACGTATGTGGGGCACAACCATGTATTCGGTCAAGCTGGTCAATCTGCATTTCTGGATGGCGACAATTGGTACCGCAATTTACATCACCGCAATGTGGGTTTCAGGCATCATGCAAGGTCTGATGTGGCGTGCATATGATGAATATGGCAATTTGGCCTACACCTTTGTTGAGTCTGTAGCACAGATGCATCCTTATTATGCGATGCGTGCAATTGGCGGACTGATCTTCTTCCTGGGTGCGGTCATCATGCTGTTTAACGTAACAGTGACTATTCGCCGCGCGATTGCAAAACCGTCCGCCGAAATGGCAACTGCAGCGAATATTTGAGGGTATCAGCATGGCTAAAAAATCTAATAAACGCATTAGCTTTCAAGAGTGGGTAGAGGTAAACGTCTGGGGATTGGTACTGGCAACAGCTTTGGTAGTCTCTGTTGGTGGTATTGTCGAGATCGTGCCATTGTTCTATCTGGATAACACTTTTGAGGATGATGTCTATCCTGAATACGAAGAACTGCAGGGTGTACGTCCGTACACTGCACTGGAGTTAGCTGGACGTGATGTTTATCAGCGGGAAGGTTGCTATCTGTGTCATTCACAAATGGTGCGTCCATTTCGTGATGAAAAAGATCGTTATGGTCATTATTCATTGGCGGTAGAGTCCAAATATGATCACCCGTTTCAATGGGGGTCAAAACGTACCGGACCGGATTTAGCGCGTGTTGGTGGTAAATACTCTGATGCATGGCATATTCAGCATTTACGTGACCCACGTTCTGTTGTGCCTGAATCCGTTATGCCTAGGTATCCTTGGCTGGACGAATCGACCATTGATGGTGAAGGTATGATTAAACGACTCAAAGCAATGAAAGTTCTGGGGGTTCCTTATAGCGATGAAGAAATTCTGGGAGCAGCTGAAGTCGTAGAAGGCAAAACTGAAATGGATGCTCTGGTAGCTTATCTGCAAGTGCTTGGCACCATGATTCAATTTGAACCAGGAAGAGATTACCGTGAGTGATTTTCTGTCTTATTTTAAGACAAACTGGTCTGCAATGACCGTAAGTGATTGGGTCGGTACCATTCTGACGGTTGTTATTTTCTTACTGATGTTTGGTATGTATTTCTGGGCTTTACGCCCAAAAAACAAAGAAAAACTTGAATCGCATCGTGACTTGCCACTGAGAGATGACGATATAAATTCGGAGAAAAATGATGGCTGATAACAATAAAAACCCAAATGAATGTCCTGATACAGGGCATGAATGGGATGGCATCAGAGAATTGACCAATCCACCGCCACGTTGGTGGACAATAGCTTTATACCTGAGCGGTTTGTTAGTGTTGGTATATTTTATTCTTTATCCTTCTCTACCATTGGTGAATGGAAACACCCAAGGTATTCTGGGTTGGACACAGATTAATGAATACAAGGAAGACATGGCACAAATCAAGGAAAAACGTGCACCTTTTGAAGATCGTATTGCTGCAATGTCAGCGGAAGAAATTCTCGAAGATGATGAACTATTACGTTATGCAGTAGGTTCAAGCAAAGTTCTTTATGGTGATAACTGTGCAGCCTGTCATGGTGTTGGCGGATATCCTCAACCTGGTTCAGGTTACCCAATCCTTGCTGATGATGACTGGTTATACGGTGGAACAGTAAACAAAATCATTGAAACTCTGGCCAAAGGTCGTCAAGGAATGATGCCTGCACATGCTGAACTGTTAACAGAAGAAGAAGTGGATGGCCTGGTTGAATTCGTGTTGAGTAACTCAGCTGGTGAAGCTACCGAAGCGCAATGGAAACTTTACAACGAAAAAGGTTGTGTAGCGTGTCATGGTGCAGAAGCTAAAGGGATTCAGCAGTTAGGTTCGGCTAATTTGTCTGACAAAGTCTGGCGCTTTTCTGGTGAACCGGATGAGATTCGCCATACAATTCTGCACGGTGTAAATGATGCAAATGATCCTAACACCCGTATTGCAGTAATGCCGGGCTGGAATGAAAAACTTGCTGTTCGTCTGGAAGCAGAAGAATACGGTGATGATCCTGAAGAATATTATGAAGGTGATGAAACTCAACGGCTTTCAGAAACTGAAATCAAAAAGCTTGCTGTTTATGTCCATCAACTTGGTGGTGGCGAAGAGTAAACGTCGAACTGACGTAATTACGAGTCGATAGATTCAAGGAGATTGATATGGGATTAGATGCTGTAGCGATTGGTGCTATTGTGAGCCTTGTACTGACAATTGTTGTGATTGCCGTGATTGCTTACAAGGTCATTAAAAACATGGAAGACAGTTCCAACGATAATTAACTGTCTGACGATTCAAAAAAAGCCGATTTTGTCGGCTTTTTTTGTACGTCAAAAGCTAAATTAGTAAATGCTTATATTATTTGGCATGTTATAATCCCATCGGATAAGTTGCCTGTGAGGTACAAACTGTGTCGGAACAACTGAAGTCAGCAGAGCTCAATATTAATGACATCTATGATGAGGTCTCTGACTGGCATGTTAATGCCGGCGGCACTAAGGTCGTAGCAAAGCGGATGTCCGGCCGGTTCAGACGACTTAAATGGTTTGGCATGTCCGTCTGGTTAATTTTCTTTATTGGGCCTTATCTACGCTGGAACGGGGAACAGGCAATTCTTTTCGATATCCCCAATCGTCAATTCAACTTTTTAGATATCACCATTTTCCCACAAGATATCTGGATGCTTTCCCTTACATTATTGTTCTTTGCCATATTGCTGGCTGCTGTAACCAGTATTGCGGGCCGGGTATTCTGTGGTTATTTCTGTTTTCAAACTGTCTGGACAGATGTTTTTACCTTTATCGAAACCCGGATTGAGGGTGACACACCTCAAAAGGCGATGAAGTTTAAAAATTCACCAACAACCGTTAGCAAAGTCTCCCGTATTGTACTGAAACACGCTTTATGGCTGTCAATTGCCTTATTGACTGGCGTGACCTTTGCTGCCTGGTTTACCGACGCGTTTCAACTCTGGTACGACTATTTTCATCTGCAGGCGTCATTAGCCGCTTGGATCGTCCTGGCTATGTTTACTATTGGCACGTATATCTTTGCTGGATTTATGCGTGAGCAGGTCTGTTTCTGGCTATGCCCATACGCCCGTCTACAGGGTGTTATGTATGATCAAGATACTGTGCTGCCAGCTTATGATGCTGAACGTGGTGAACCACGTGGCAAACTTAAAAAAGGTGCTGTGGATTCCAGCAAAGGCAGTTGTATTGATTGCAAAGTGTGTGTGGCCGTATGCCCTACCGGAATTGATATTCGTAAGGGACAACAGGAGGGATGTATCACCTGTGGTATGTGTATTGATGCTTGTGACAGTATTATGGACAAGACCAATCAGCCCCGTGGTCTGATTCGTTATGCCTCATACAAGGATTTACATCATAATGCTCAACCCGCCGCATTATATAAACGTCCGAGAGTCATTATTTATTCATTTATATTAATGATGGCAATGTCCGGCGTTGGTTATGGGTTTGCCACACTCTCGTCAACAGAGTTTCAGGTTATTCACAATCGACAACCAGTCTTTGTTCAGCTAAGTGATGGATCTATTCAGAACCGTTACACACTTAAAATGCTTAACAAAACCAACGAAACCATGGAAGTTCAGTATGGCATCAGTGGTTTGGAAGGCGCCACTTTGCATGGTATTGACCACAGCGTTATTATTGAACCAGGCAAAGTTATTCCATTACAGGCGCTGGTAAGAGTGCCTGATGGTGAACTCAACACAGAACTGGAACACCTTACATTTATTGCAAATGTCGTTTCCAACCCGGGTGTTTCTGTCCAGTATGAAAGTGTCTTTATGGGGCCGAAATGATGGCAATCTCACAAGAAAATAATCAAGCACTGAAAAACCCATGGGTCTTAGGTTTTCTGGCATTTTTGTGCACTTTTGTCACGATGAATATCATATTTATCTATCTGGCATTTAAGTCGCCACCAAATCTGGTCGTCGATAATTACTATGAACGTGGCAAAGCCTACGCTGAAAAAGAAATGCAGCTGGAGCAGGAAAATAAGCTCGGCTGGAGCGGGGTCATTATGGTTCCGGCCAATAACCGGGTTAACCAGCGTCAGGCCTATGAAGTGCTGATCCAAGGAAAAAATTCCAAAACTGTGAATTTGGATTCTGTCAGCCTATTCGCTTATCGCCCATCGGATCAGCGTCAAGATTTTTCAGTTGAAATGAATCCCATTGGACTGGGGCGGTATGGAGCGGATATTGAGTTTGGTTTGCCAGGTAACTGGGACATTATTGTCGAAGCCAAACGTGGAGAGGATGAGTTTCTGATTACCCGCAGAATTTATATTGATCCTTAATTATTTAAAAGCAAGTTGATAGTTTTTGTCTGAATCTGCCGCGCAAGCTAAAAAAAGCGAATGTTTTCATTGTGGGTTAATTGTAAAAAATCCCGGTGAATTTACTGCACAAATAAATTCTCTTCCACATGAGTTTTGTTGTCATGGCTGTCAAATGGCATGCCAGACAATATACGCAGCGGGGCTACAGGGTTTTTATAATAAAACGCCAGAAGGCGAATCGCTCGCTCCTCCACCTGAAACCGCTAATGATTTTCATGCCTATGATATTGATGAAATTCAGGCAGATTATGTCGATGATCTTGGTGATAAACGCACCATCTTCCTGTTAATTGATGGGATACATTGTGCAGCCTGCGTATGGTTAATTGAACATGCACTGCATAAATTACCCGGCGTGTTGGCGGCAGATGTTAATTTGACTGCAAAACGCTGTCGAATACGCTGGGATAATCGAGAAACATCCTTATCTGTTTTAATGCACCATTTGGCTAAACTGGGTTATGCAGCAGTCCCTTTTGACCCCGAAACGGCAGAGGGTGCATTGGCCAAGCGTCATCGTGGATTAGTCTATCGCATGGCATTTGCCGGTTTTGCCATGATGAACCTGATGTGGGTTTCCATTGCGTTGTATTCCGGGGCAGCAGAAGACGAGTTCCGCAATCTGTTTCATTGGGTGGGATTTTTTATTGCTACCCCGACATTGCTTTATTCAGGCTATCCTTTTTTCCGCAATTCAATTAGTGGATTACGCAGCCGTTATCTCACCATGGATTTGCCGATTGCCATCGGCGCTACTGCAACCTATCTGTACTCGACGTATATCACCTTCACTGGATCGTTAGATGGCGAAGTCTTCTTTGATACGGTAGTGAATTTTATCTTCGTCATTCTTATTGGCCGATATTTGGAAGCGCTTTCCAAACGGAACGCGCTATCTGCAACGCGACGCATGCTGGAGTTACAGCCGAAACTGGCAACCGTAATGGATGCGGGAATCCAGAAAACAGTGCCGATCCGTTCGGTAAAAGCAGGGGATCTGGTGCTGGTACGACCGGGTGAAAATATACCAGTCGATGGCATTGTGACCGAAGGTGAAAGTGCCGTAGATGAATCAATGCTGACAGGCGAATCACAACCGATACGTAAACAACCTGACGATTCTGTAGTTGCCGGCAGTATTAATGGAGAAGGCGCTTTTGTTGTCAGAGCAAAATATGTATTACGCCATACTGCCCTGGCTAAAATTATTGCGCTGATGGATGAGGCACAAACCTCTAAAGCACCTATTCAAACGCTTGCAGACAAAATCGTTCCCTGGTTTGTTGTTGTTACCCTGACTCTTGCTACGTTGACCTTTATGTACTGGGTGGGAAGTGATTTTGAAAAAGCATTATTGGCTGCAGCCTCGGTATTAGTGGTGACCTGTCCCTGCGCTTTTGGCATGGCAACTCCAATGTCGATTGCGGTTGCCAGTGGTGTGGGGGCCAGCAATGGCATTTTGATCAAACAAGGAGTTGCATTAGAGAAATTATCCAGTGTGACGCATTATGTGTTTGATAAAACTGGCACATTGACTGAAGGTAAATTACGGCTGGTTAAACAATTCACTGCGGAGGGCATTTCACCACAAACTGTGTTACAGATTGCGGCGTCAGCAGAGCAACAGTCCGAACACGGTATTGCAAAAACGATTATCTCCGCCGCTCAGCAAGAAAACCTGCCTTTATTGGATATTTCAGCGTTTAATGCTTCTCCGGGAAGAGGGGTGGAAGCGGATATTGAAGGACAGAAAATTCTTGTTGGTACGGCAGAATGGATGACATTGCATGCCATAAAGCTAAACGGTGAATGGCAGTCACAGGTCAATCAACTGGAACAACAAGGGATCAGCGGTGTATTTGTGGCGCGTGATCAAAAACTGATAGGCATTTTAGGCTTATTCGATACGTTACGTGATGACGCCAAAAACATGATTGCTGATATGTTGGCGCAAGGGCTAAAAGTGACGGTATTAAGCGGTGATCGCCAGCTGGTAGTGGATTCTGTTACCGCAGATTTAGGCAATATCCAGCGATTGGCCGAAGTATTGCCTGCTGAGAAACGGCAGGTGATTCAAAGATTACAGCAACAAGGCGATTGTGTTGCAATGGTGGGAGATGGCATTAATGATTCACCGGCATTAATCCAGGCTGATGTCGGTATTGCTCTGGCTTCGGGGACCGATGTCTCTATTGAAAGTGCCGATGTTATTCTATCGCACAATCAACTGAGTCAGGTGGCCTTGGCAAGGCAGTTGGCTTCCCGGACATTACGCACCATTCGGCAGAATATTGTATTATCCATTAGTTATAACGTGATTATGGTTCCATTAGCGATGATGGCCTTAGTCAGTCCCTTACTGGCAGCAATCACGATGCCGATTAGTTCGTTACTTGTCATTGGTAATGCTGCCAGGATTAGTCGAATAGTTAAGAGGTAGGCTATGGAAGTCATTTATGGACTTTTACCCGGTATGCTATTACTGGGCCTGGTGGGTGTTGCAGTGTTTTTTTGGGCTGTTCGCAGTGGTCAGTATGACGATATGGATGGTGCCGCTAACCGGGTATTGATGGATGATGATAACGATCCTGAAGAGACCGAAGACCAAGCGGACAAAGAAACACAAGAACAGAATGAAGTCCGCAAGGATGAATAGGCTTGTTGTCCTGTGTTGCGTTGGCCTATTGCTGACGAAAAATGTCCTGGCTGAAAATATACATGTTGGCATGAGTAGTGCGTTAAGTGGTCCATTAGCTGAAATGGGACTGTCAATGCAAGCCGGAATAAATACTTTTTTTCCAAAATAAATTATCAGGGAGGCATTCAAGGCAATATTATTGAGCTATTGGCATTGGATGACTCCTACGAACCACTTCTGGCAGCCACCAACATGCGACAGCTGATTACTGAGCATGATGTTGTGGCAGTGCTGGGTAATGTTGGAACCCCAACGGCAGTGGTTACTGTTCCGATTGCTGAGCAATCTCAGGTTGCTTTGGTCGGTGCATTTTCCGGTGGTGAAGTGTTAAGGCGAGATCCCCCTAGTCGTTACATCATTAATTTCCGACCAGGATATCGACAAGAAGTCACTACGTTGATTAACGGTTTATTGAATGCGGGCATTCAAGCCGATGAAATCGCTTTTTTTACTCAACAGGACAGTTATGGCAATGCAGTATTTCAGGCTGCATCATTAGCTTTGCAAGACAGAGGCTTTTATCAGGCGGATTTCCTGACCCATGCCTATTATTCACGCAATACGTTGAATGTTGAAAGTGCCGTTGCGACGATTCTCAAAGCAAAAAAAACACCCAAAGTTATTCTGATGGCTGGCAGTTATGCCCCATCAGCCAAGTTTATAAAACTATTGCATGCAGACAAGCCGGACATGTGGTTTGTGAATGTTTCATTTGTCGGTAGCCATGTATTGGAGCAATCTCTTAAAGGGATTGATGCAAATGTTCTGGTCAGTCAGGTTGTGCCGGAAATAGATGCTGATTTACCAATCGTCAATGAATATCGGCAGGCCTTAGAGCAATATGATAAAAAGCTGCAGCCTAATACGGTCTCTCTGGAAGGATATATCGTTGCAAAAGTTTTTTGTCAGGCATTAAAACGTATTGATGGTCCGGTCACACGTCAATCAGTTGTTGATGCTTTATATAATCTTGAGGATTGGGATATTGGTCTGGAGACCCAGAGGAGTTTTGCCAGTAACGCCTCACCAGCAGGCAGCAAAGTGTGGCTCAGCAAACTTGAAAACGGTTCGTTTAGATCCTTTGAATGGCGTGACTTTGAGTTACCACAGTAGCTTCATCAACAGGATGTGAGCAAAATGAACAGGGAAAATATGTTTAAAAATTGGAGCATCCGTGCACTGCTGCACTTCTGGGCAGTCATTACCGTATTGATGGTATTGCTAATGGCGGCAATAGCCTTGTTCAGTCATCAGCATTACACAAAAAATCAACTCCAGCTTACCGAACAAGTGTTTCCGCTGGTAGATAATGCCCGACAAATCACTATCAGTGCAGCTGCTTTTATTTCGAGGCAAAAACAGATTATCAGTGCCAGAAATGCTGATGAACTTGCCAGTATTTCTCAAAGAGCGCCGCTTGAAGCTGAATTTGAACAAACCTGGCAGCGTTTATTGGTAAGTATGCAGGAGCTGGAAATTTCACCAGAGCTCACCACTGTATTAACTGATTACTATCAGCAATTCCTCAAAACAGATAGCCAGTTATTGCAGCAAATGCAGGTTCAGCACCAATTATCTGAACAGCTTGAACAACGTACCGAAAGTGTGTCCTCCCTGGGAGAGGAGATTCAGGAAATTGCCGAGGCCATTACCGGCAAAATTGATTTGACCCTGACCAGACAAATCCAGTCTTTGCGCCCCCCGTAGCAGAACAGCCTGATACATCTGCGTTAATTGATAATTACAGTGCCGTTGAACGAAGCAGCTATTCTTTGATGCTGAATGTGCTGCGCATCAGTATGTTAAGTCAGCAAATTCGTGAAACACAAAACCAGGATTTGCTGCTCAGTATCAGGGAAAACGATATTCGGGAACAGGAGTCGATGTTGCGAAATGCTATTTTGGTAATCAAGCAGCATTTACAAAATTACCCTGATTTGATGCTACAGGCCGATTTATTACAACAACAGATTGATAGCTTTATTCACTTGGTAGTTGATGATGATAATTCGGTTTATCAATTGCGCATCCGACAAATCGAGGCATATGAACAATCCCAAATCGTGCAACAGCAGGGATTGGATATATTAGAAATACTGATGCTGAATCTGAATAATCTTTCCGCCAGAGTAGGTGACCAGGGGTTGGTCAGAACGCAGGCATCTGCTGCTCTGGCCAAGACAGCAAAATGGTGGATGATTATTAGTTGTTTGATTATTTCGTTAGGTATCACCGGTTTTGTGCTCACCATGACAGCACGAATCAATCAACCGATGCAACGCTTGCGTAAAGCGATGCATGCTTTGTCAGCTCAGAATTTTGATACCCGTATGCCTACCGACAATGGTCAAAGTGAATTTAATTTACTTGCCAATGACTTTAATGTTTTTGCAGCACAAACACAGAGTCTGATTGAGACACTGGATGAGACCCGACATTCACTTGAGGTGAGGGAAACACGGATTCGAGCTATTCTTAATGGTGTTCCGGAAGCCATTCTGGCGCTCCAGGCAGATGGAACAATCAGTTCCTGTAATCCCGCGGCAGAAAAAATATTAAAAGCCAGTGAGAACCAATTGGCGGGTCAGAAAATATTGCAGTTTTTTGCGCAGACAGAATCAATTCAGTCCCTTGGCGATATTGAGCAGCAGCAAAAAGACAATCGTGAGTTCGAAGGTTTGAACTGGTTTGGCGAGTCATTTTCTATGTGGGTTTCACTCAGTCCTTTATCAGAATTTGATGATGATATCTGGGTTTGCGTTATTTCGGATATCAGCACATGGAAAAGAACCAAACTGGCATTAGTTCAAACCAGCAATGAATTAAATGCCATTCTTGAAAATGCCATGGTAGGTATTGCTTTTATCAAGAATCGTCAGATTATTCGGGTAAATAATAAGTTCGAACAATTGTTTTTGTTTTCCCGGGAGGATATTGAAGGCAAAAGTACTTTATGTCTGCATCCTAGCGAGGAAGCTTTTGAGCGTTTTGGAGAACAGGCTTACAGCACATTGTCTGAAGCAGAAAATTTTGAAGCTCAGGTAGAAATGATCCGTGCCGATGGCGAGAAATTCTGGTGTGCTGTCGCTGGTCAGGTAATTGACCCGCTCAATCCAGCGGAGGGATCTATCTGGCTTTATGAAGATGTGACTCATCAGCGTCAGAATGAAGAACGACTGACTCGATTAGCCAGCAGCGATATTCTGACCGGCTTACCTAACCGAGGTGTATTTAAAGATCGCCTTGAACATGCCATACACAAAGCTAAACGACAAAATGGTCGACTCGCTGTGTTCTTTCTCGACTTGGATCATTTCAAACATATCAACGATTCACTGGGCCATAAAGCCGGTGATATCCTGCTTTGTGAGGTAGCACGACGCATTCGTTCCTGTGTCAGGGACAGTGATACGGTTGCCAGATTAGGCGGGGATGAGTTTACCGTTATTCTGGAAGATATCACATCGGCTCAATATGTCGGCAGAGTCGCTGAAAAAATTCTCAGCACGACAGCTTTGCCGTATATGCTCGATAACATTGAAGTCAATATCAGTCCGAGTATCGGGATAAGCTTATATCCTGCTGACGGGCGTGATGTAGATATGCTGGTGCGCAATGCTGATGCAGCGATGTATTACGCCAAGGGTAGCGGTCGTAATAATTTTCAGTTCTATTCCTCAGAAATGAACGCCCAGGCATCACAGCGTCTGGCGATGGAAACTGGTTTGCGTCGTGCAGTTGAATTGCAGGAGTTTTATCTGCAGTTTCAACCACAGATTGATCTGGAAACTGGCCGTGTTGCAGGTGCTGAGGTTTTATTGCGTTGGCATACAGAGCAATGGGGAGATGTTTCACCAGCGATTTTTGTACCCGTGTTAGAAGATACCGGTCTGATAAGTGCGGTAGGAGAATGGGTGTTAAGGAAAACCTGTGAAGCCTACATGGCAAATCAGAGTTATTTGCCCGATGACTTTTTAATGGCAGTCAATCTTTCGGGCCGTCAGTTCAAAGGTAATTTACTGGTCAACTTTATTCGCAACCTGCTTGAACAAACCGGAATGCCTGCGAAAAATCTCGAGCTGGAGATTACCGAAAGCCTGTTAATGGAAAACACTGAACAAGCTGTTCAGACCCTAAGAGAATTGAGTTTGCTTGGTATTACTCTGGCGATTGACGACTTTGGCACCGGTTATTCGTCTTTGTCATATTTGAAGCAGTTCCCGCTCAATGTGCTCAAGATAGACCGGACTTTCGTTCGCGATGTGACAGAAGACAGTGACGATGCAGCTATTGTAAATGCCATTCTGGCCATGTCGAACAGTCTGGCCCTGGAAGTTGTCGCAGAGGGGGTTGAGACCGCAGAGCAGCTGGCATTTTTACGTAAAAGCCAGTGCAAACGTGCACAGGGTTTTTATTTCAGCAAGGCCATCGACCTGAATGACCTGATGGATTACATAAAACAAACCGATCAGGATGTGCGGGCCGTATAAGTCAGCACTGGACGTTCTTCAGGGTGAAGCCGGATAGTGAGACCAATGTTCGGGTAATGCCAGATTTGTGCCGGGCTTTCTTCTGCCTCATTATGAATTTGTTCAGGTTCACCAAAACGCGTGCGCACCATTTCCTCATCAAGACGTACTGAAGGAATATAAGTAAGCACTGCTGCCGGAGCAGATAATAGAGCCTGCTTATCATCAAAAGCAGGATCATAGCGCCGTGCTCCACTGGGTTGGAGTTTGGCCGAAAGAGCTCTTTCCGCCATCGCTTGTAAAACCTCTTGAGGAACCTGCAGATTAAGGACAGTACGTGCTGAAAGTCCACCAAGGTTTACGGATTCAAAAAATACTTCAGCTGAGATATCGTCGTTTTCAGAAATAAACAGAGCCGCTTCCCCAGCTTCACGCCATAACTGCTGAATTTCCCCGTAAGTAGTAGTGCCTAAGTGCACACCCATCACCTCAATTTGGTTATCAGGCATTACCGTCACTTCCCAGGGTTTGGGTGCTTTGGGTTGGGGGGAGGGGACCAGCATTAATGCTGCGATGGCAATAACGACTAAAGTCGTACCAAGTAAAAATTTGAGCAATATACGCATAAATATCCGAATTAGTTAACTTGTAGCCAGAAAGTGACTGGCCCGTCGTTGGTCAGTGAAACCTGCATATCAGCAGCAAATTGCCCGGCTTCAACCGTGAGGGGTTGCAGCCGTGCCTGCGCCAGCAAATAATCAAATAATTGTTTGCCCTGGTCGGGCGGGGCAGCAGGCGTGAAACTGGGGCGATTGCCTTTACGGGTATCAGCGGGCAAAGTAAATTGCGGTACCAGCAATAAATCACCTTTTATATCGAGCAAACTTAAATTCATTTTGTCGTCGGCATCGCTGAATACCCGATAATTTAAAATGCGTTTTAACAATCGATCAGCAACAGCCATCGTGTCGGTTTTTTCTATACCAATCAATACCAGCAAACCCTGGCCGATTTGAGCAATGGTTTGATTTTTATTGATGGCCACATCCGCCTGACTGACACGTTGTAACAAACCAATCATATTAGTTTTGATGCCAATTGATCTGTCGTTCTGACCAGCGCATCAATAATCGCAGGCTCACTTGCTGCGTGTCCAGCCATCGGCAACACTTCAAACTGTGCATTCGGCCAGCGTTGATAAACTTCCCACGATTGCTGCATTGGACACACCATATCGTAGCGTCCATGAATGATAGTTGCCGGGATATGATTAATTGATTCGATGCTTTCCAACAATGGCTGGTCTGCCAGAAAACAATTATTCAACGCGTAATGCAATTGAATTCTGGAGTGTGCCAGTGGTCCCGGCGATTGCTCAGCATCAGGTTGATAATGTTGATCGCGGAGCATCACGATGGTGGCTTCCCAGTTTTGCAATGTATTGGCAGCAATTACCTGTTGAGAGACATCCGGATGGGTTAATTTCTGATAAAAATATGCCAATGGCGAATTTTGCTCACTTTCCGGTAAATCCTTCACCAGTTCATGCCAGGCTTCAGCAAACACTCTGGATGCGCCGCCTGCAGCGTAAACCCAGTTAATATCCTGCTGTCTGCCAAGAAACGTACCGCGTAACACCATGTTTGAGACATTTTGGGGATGCTGTCGGGCATACGCTAACGCTAATGTGGCTCCCCAGGATCCACCAAATAACATCCACTTATCGATATTGAGTAATTTGCGGATAGCTTCCATATCCGCTATCAGATAATCGGTAGTGTTATGTTCCAGCTCACCTGCTGGTAACGAACGTCCGCAACCACGCTGATCAAATAAAATAATGTGATATAGCTCAGGATCAAAATAACAGCGGTGCTGTGGTCGGCAACCTGAGCCAGGCCCACCATGTAAAAATATAACCGGGATTCCCTGTGGATTGCCGCACTGCTCGAAATAAACCTCATGACGTCGACCATCCGGCATTTCTTCACAGGATAATAGCTGGCTGTGAAAAGGCTCGATATCAGGGTATAGAGTACGCATATGCTGTTCCGTATTGGTTTTCAGCACGCAACTATATCATGACAGATGATGGTAATTATTACCTTGATGGGCGAAAATATGACGTTTAACTGTTGGCACTGCTGTTCAGCAATAATAAAGACATACAAGGCGAACTCAACATGAACCTGCATGAGTATCAGGCAAAACAATTGTTTAACCAATATGGCATCGCAACACCTAAAGGACAGATGATAGCTACTGCTGATGACGTGGAATCTGCCATTACAGCAATTGGTGGTGAACGTTGGGTCGTAAAAGCCCAGGTGCATAGCGGCGGACGTGGTAAGGCCGGTGGTGTGCGTGTTGAAGATAACCAGGATGCGGTGAAGGATGCGGTAAATGCCATGCTGGGAAGTCAGCTGGTGACACACCAGACGACGGCAGAGGGCTTACCGGTAAATAAAATCTGGATTGAAACCCCATCATCAATTGCCCGTGAATTATATCTCGCCTTACTGGTCGACCGCGTCACGCAACGTGTTGTGTTTATGATTTCTGCCGAAGGCGGAATGGATATTGAAGAAGTCGCTGAAAAAACTCCTGAAGCTATTTTAAATCTTTACGTCGATCCAGTAGCCGGCCTGCAATCTTATCAATGTCGTCAGGCGGGTTTCTTTTTACAGTTAACCGGTACAGCCTTCAAACAATTACAGCAACTGATGCAAAATCTGTATCAGCTGTTTTGTGAAAAAGACATCAGCCTGTTGGAGATTAACCCGCTAGTGGTGACCGATTCCGGAGATTTACTTGCATTGGATGCCAAAATCAATGTCGATGATAACGCTTTATATCGTCACTCGGATTTGGCCGAATTATTTGATCCAACCCAGGAAAATCCGGCTGAGGTAATCGCGCGTGATTTCGGGCTGAATTATATTGCGCTGGATGGCAATGTGGCCTGTATGGTCAATGGTGCCGGATTAGCAATGGCCACTATGGATTTGATACAGAAACAGGGTGGTGAACCGGCCAACTTCCTTGATGTGGGGGGCGGTACCACTTCGGATCGCGTTGCCGAAGCGTTCAAGTTGATTTTATCTGATAAAAAAGTGAAATCCATTCTGGTGAATATCTTTGGTGGAATCGTGCGCTGTGACCTAATTGCCCAAGGCATTATGCAGGCGGCCAAGGAGGTTGGTTTATCGTTACCGGTAATCGTTCGACTGGAAGGTACCAATGCCGATTTGGGCCGTACATTACTGGAAAACAGTGGAATGAATTTACGCGTAGCACAGGATTTAACTGAAGCAGCAGCCATGGCTGTCACTGCGGCAGGGGAGTAATAAACACGTGAGTATCTTGGTTAATAAAGACACCAAAGTTATCTGTCAGGGGTTTACCGGCAAACAGGGCACTTTCCATTCTGAACAGGCTATTGCCTATGGGACGCAGTTCGTTGGAGGGGTTACCCCCGGTAAAGGTGGGCAAACTCATCTTAATATGCCGGTATTTAATACCGTGCATGAAGCAGTCAACGAAACCGGTGCTGATGCCAGCATGATCTATGTTCCGGCAGCATTCGCTGCTGATGCCATACTGGAAGCAGCTGACGCCGGCATTAAAGTGATTGCCTGTATCACAGAAGGTATTCCGGTACTGGACATGTTGCGGGTAAAGCACGCGCTTAAATCCTATGATGCCAGATTAATTGGGCCAAACTGTCCAGGTCTGATCACGCCTGGCGAATGTAAAATTGGCATTATGCCTGGCAGTATTCATTTGCCAGGCAAAATCGGTATTGTTTCTCGGTCTGGCACGCTTACTTATGAAGCGGTTTATCAGACAACGCAAAACGGGCTTGGTCAAAGCACCTGTGTCGGGATTGGTGGTGATCCAATACATGGTATGAATTTTATTGATTGTCTGGCGTTATTTGAAGCTGACCCCCTGACCAAAGGCATTGTTATGGTCGGAGAAATCGGCGGTCAGGCTGAAGAGGAAGCTGCAGAATACATCAAGCAATATGTGACCAAACCGGTTGCGGCCTATATTGCCGGTTTAACCGCTCCAGCAGGAAAACGTATGGGGCATGCGGGGGCTATTATCAGCGGTGGACAAGGTACAGCCAAAGCCAAACTCGCAGCACTGGAAGCAGCCGGCGTGGCGATTGCAGGTTCACCGGCAGAAATTGGTTCAACCATGCTGCAACTAATGGAAAAGTAATGGCTAATAATCAACTTCGGGTAGTGCTGGCACAGATTGATCCGGTTGTGGGGGATGTCGCTGGCAATACCAGAAAGGTAATTGCGGCCACCCAGCAAGCAAGGCAAGAGCATGATGCTGAACTGGTTGTGTTTCCCGAACTATGCCTGACCGGTTATCCACCGGAAGATTTGTTACTGCGACCCGGTTTGTTAAAGCGGGTCGATAAAGCATTGCAGACCCTTTGTCAGCAAATTGATGATATTACGATTATTGTCGGTCACCCGCTCGGTGAAGTAGGTAAAGAATTATTTAATGCCGCTTCAGTGATCAACAAAAAACAAATCACCGCCCAATACCTCAAACAAAAATTGCCTAATTATGGTGTATTTGATGAAAAACGCTATTTCATTGAAGGACGTGAGGCAACCATCATTGATATTAACCAGTTCAAAATTGGCCTGACTATTTGCGAAGATATCTGGTTTATTGAACCTTCGTCACAGGCGGTGGATTTGGGGGCTGAAATCATTATGAATCTCAATGCCTCGCCATTTAAACAGGATAAAACCCAGTTACGCGAGGCAGAAGTAAGCCAGCGGGCACGCGAAAATAATGTGCCTGTTCTATACGTGAACCAGATTGGCGGACAGGATGAACTGGTATTTGATGGTGCCTCATTTGCAGTTAATGCCGCGGGCGAAAAATGCATACAGGCTATTCAGTTTGCTACAGCGTTGGTACCGATAACACTTCATAAAACCGACCACGGCATTGAACTTAGCGGGCCACAACAACCGTTGATGGAAGAACTGGAAACGGTCTACCAGGCATTAGTCTGTGGCTTACGTGATTATGTTGAAAAAAACCGTTTCCCTGGTGTCGTAATTGGTTTATCGGGTGGGATTGACTCTGCATTGACCATGGCTCTGGCTGTCGATGCGTTGGGAGCTGAACGAGTACAGGCAGTGATGATGCCATCGCGTTATACCTCACAAATCAGTCTGGATGATGCAGCAGAAATGGCTGCGATCTTGGGTGTTCAATATCGAAATATTAATATTGAAAATCTGTTTCAGACCTTTCTGCGTGAGTTGGAAGATGTTTTTGCTGGTACCCAGCCTGATGCCACGGAAGAGAATATTCAGGCGCGTTGTCGCGGTGTATTGCTGATGGCAATATCCAACAAAACTGGCGCAATGGTACTTTCTACTGGTAACAAAAGTGAAATGGCCGTTGGTTATTCCACATTATATGGAGATATGGCGGGTGGTTTTTCGCCATTAAAGGATGTGTATAAAACGCTGGTTTATAAGCTTGCACGCTATCGCAACAGTTTATCGGCGATCATTCCTGAACGCATCATAAGTCGACCACCTTCCGCTGAGCTTTCAGCAGACCAGCTGGATCAGGATTCATTACCCGCCTATGAAATACTTGATGAAATCCTGGAAGCCTATATTGCCAAAGATGGCTGTTTTGAAGATTTAGTGGCTTCGGGATTTGATGCAGAAACGGTTGCACAGGTCATCAAAATGGTAGATCGTAGTGAATATAAACGGCGGCAGGCTCCTCCGGGAATTCGTATTACTGGAAGAGCATTTGGCAGAGATCGTCGCTATCCGATAACATCAGGGTATACCGTAACATCAACAATAGAGTAGGCAATCACATGAAAAAAATTGAAGCCATAATCAAACCGTTCAAACTGGATGATGTACGTGAAGCATTGTCCGATATCGGAGTCACTGGCATGACAGTTTCCGAAGTTAAAGGCTTTGGCAGACAAAAGGGCCATACTGAACTTTATCGTGGTGCTGAGTATGTTGTGGATTTTTTACCGAAAGTAAAAATGGAAATTGTATTGGCAGATGATCAGGTGGATGCCTGTATTGAAGCAATTACCAAAGCCGCGCATACCGGCCGCATCGGCGATGGCAAGATTTTCGTTTCACCGTTGGAGCGAGCCATTCGCATCCGTACTGGTGAAGATGGCGAAGCCGCTATCTAAACAATCAATTTCAAAGATGACGCTGTTAATCTACCAGCGTCGTCTTACGTACCTCTGCTACCCCTGGATGTCCCGGGTAGTTTGCCTCGAGAACGCGTAAAGCATCTTCTGATAAATCATTTAGTTCCAGGATCTTATAGGCTTTTGCCATTACCACCAGAGCATCGGGCATGGCCGGAGTTCGTGGATAATTCTCAATAACATATTTAGCGCGATTGGCCGCTGCCAGGTAGGAAGCTCGGCGCATGTAATAGCTTGCAACGTGCAATTCATGTTGTGCCAGACGATTTCGCAGATACACTACACGTTGAGCTGCATCATCACTGTAGCGGCTGGTGGGAAAGCGGTTGACCAGCGTAGTAAAGTCACGCAGTGCCTGTAATGCTGACCCAGGATCCCGTTGAGTCTCATCGCGGGGAATGTATTTTTCCAGAATGCCCATATCACGGTTAAAGTTAATCAGACCACGCAGATACATTGCATAATCAATGTTTTCGTTAAGTGGATACACTCGCATAAAGTGGTCTAGGGTGGCGATAGCCGTTTCAGGCTCGTCTGTTTTGTAATACGCATAAGCTGAATCCAGTAAAGCTTGCTGCGCATACTCACCAAACGGAAAGCGTGCTTCAAGTTGTTCGTAATATTCGATTGCTGTTCGGTAATCATTAATATTCAGAGCGGCTTTAGCTTCGGCATAAACGCGCTCTACTGTCCAGCTTTCTTCAGCAACCACCGGGTCTCTACCTGAAAAGAAGGAACACGCGGTAAGTGTGAGCAACAGGAACAACGGCAGAATGTATTTCATCATTGGCTTCTATCTGTATCAAAACAAAAAAATCACAGCCTGAGATTGTAGACTGTTTAGGCGGGCAAAGCATCACTAGGGTCTGTTAATCTTTCATAACCACCACTGCTGGAGGCTATTTTTTTTGTCCAACAAGGCGGTAATGATGCGATGTAGTCATTCTACATAAGTCATTTCCAACACAGTAGGGCGGAAAAATAGCACCAGCCCTTCGGGTTGAGGCTTTTTATTCGTCCAGCAAGACCAGTAGTAACAGTTTTCGCGGAACATTGTACAATAGCCGCTGTTTATTCACTCTTAACTCTATAGGTTTTTAATGATTAGTCGTTTATTTATCGGTTTGGCGAGCGGTTTGTTGATGCTGCCAGTCGGCGCTACAACGTTTGAATTGGCTGATGAAGAAGCGCGTGTCATTGGGCACAATCTTATTGTCTACAGCCGACATGAAGATACGTTACTGGATATTGGTCGTAAATTTGATATGGGTTATACCGACATGGTGGAGGCTAATCCAAATCTGGATCCGTGGTTACCCGGTGATAATCAACCGGTATTAATTCCCAACCGTTTTATTATTCCAGACGCGCCGAGAAAAGGTGTGGTCATTAATATTCCGGAAATGCGCTTATATTATTTCCTACCCAAAAAAGGTGATCAATTACAAAGAGTAGTGACGCACCCCATCGGCATTGGTCGCGAAGGTCGTGATACTCCCTTAGGTAAATTATCGATAATTCAGAAACGTGAAAATCCTTCATGGACACCGCCAGAATCAGTGCGTAAAGAGCATGCTGCAGCTGGTGATATCCTGCCGGCGGTAGTGCCGCCTGGTCCTGATAATCCGCTGGGTACACGGGCAATGCGTTTGTCCAACCCAAGCTATCTGATTCATGGAACGGCTAAACCCTATGGTGTCGGGTTACGTGTGAGTAGCGGCTGTATCCGTTTGTACCCGGAAGACGTCGAGCATTTATACAGCTTAGTATCCTTAAACACTCAGGTGAATATAATTCATCAACAATATAAAGCTGCAGTAGCAAATGGAAAGCTATTCCTTGAAGCACAAAAGCCTATACCTGAAATGTATGACGGGGTAAGCGGCAATATGACACCGATGGTGATGGCCGTGCTGAATGCACAGGATACCGTCTTATCAGAGCAGGACTGGCCGTTTGCTGAAGAGGTGGTAATGACCTCGAACGGAGTGGTCAAACAACTTAATCAGCAGGAAGAAAAGATTGTTGATAATGTCTGGTTTGTTCACGGCGGCTTAAAGCTGGAAACCGGAGCAAAAATGCGTAAGGCATTAGAAGATTTAAATATGCAGGACAAATTCTGGCCATTGCAAAAAAAGGCTGTAGATGAAGTGGTGGTTGGTCCATTTGATACGTTAGAAGCTGCGCGTGAAGCGGCAGATAAAATTTCGGCTGCTGCAGGTATTCCTGTTTGGCCTGCGCATTTATCGGAAGAAATGTTTTAAAGAAAGCTACAAACTGCACAACCAAAAAAGCCGGGATAAATCCCGGCTTTTCTGTTTTTAAGCTTAGAAAAAATAATTGTTTAAATTATTTGCTCATTGCTTTTTCGAACATACGATCAATTTTTGCACAGCAAGCATCAACTTGTGCTTGTGCATCTTCAGCCGCTTTTTGTGCATTCATTGCAGCCAATTCAGCGTCAGAAGCAGTACGTTGTGCAGTATCAGCAGTACTTTGCGCGTTGCGAGCTGCAACTAAAGCAGAATCAGCTGTAGATTGTGCAGATTCAACTGAACCTTTTAATGCTTCCATTTCAGCAGTGTTTGCACATGCAGTCAGTAATGCCAAAGGCAAGATAACGGCGCCCAGTTTAGCTAATGATTTCATTTGTATCTCCTTAAAGTGTACTAGGGTTGGTAGCATTTCCATTTCGTTTGTAAATGCAAGCCTGATAAAAGGCTAGCAGGAAATATTTATGCTGTCTATTGCCACAAATTTAAACTGCGAACCGGTGGCGATAGTTGGTATAATTATGCTCTCTTTTTTTAGACGGGAATAGTATTTACTATTTCTGTCGCATTCTTTTTTTTGCTCTGGAAAAATTTGTTCTATGCATCCGATGCTTAATATAGCCGTCCGTGCGGCTCGTCAGGCAGGTAGCCTGATTATGCGCTCTTTACAACACGTCGATCATTTGGAAATTACCGCTAAAGGTTTGAATGATTTTGTCACCGATGTTGACCGCCTTGCGGAACAGGAAATCATTAATACGATTAAAAAGTCCTATCCTGAACACGCAATCATGGCTGAAGAGTCGGGAGAAACAGGACAAAATGATGTTGTCTGGATCATCGATCCGCTGGATGGCACAACCAATTATCTGCATGGTTTTCCGCATTACTGCGTATCAATAGGTGTCATGGTCAAAGGCAGAATTGATCATGCTGTGGTATTCGATCCGATGCGCGATGAACTTTTTACTGCCAGCCGTGGCGAAGGCGCCAAACTGAATGACCGTCGTCTGCGCGTCAGTAAACGTAAAGATCTCAACGGGGCATTGATTGCTACCGGCTTTCCTTTCAAATATCCGCAACATATTGATGCTTATATGCAAATGTTTGCCGCGGTTTTTCCTAAAGTAGCGGATATTCGCCGTGCCGGTTCAGCAGCACTGGATCTGGCATATGTTGCAGCCGGACGAGTCGATGGTTATTGGGAAATCGGCTTGGAAAACTGGGATTTGGCCGCCGGTAAACTGTTGGTTGAAGAAGCGGGGGTTCGGTAACGAACTTCACCGGCGGTGACAAGGTTTTAGATAAAGGGCACGTTGTTGCGGGCAATTTATCACTCCATGCTCATCTGCAAAAAAGTATTGCCCCGTTTGTGGTGGATAATCTGAAGTGATTGTGGTCCCCAACGGGACATTTTTTAACAGCGCATGCCAGCCATGCCTTAATGAACTGATTTTATGAGTAATAATTCTAGAGATATAAACAAACTACGTAACATAGCCATCATCGCGCACGTTGACCATGGTAAAACAACCCTGGTCGATCAGTTGCTGCGTCAGTCCGGTACCTTCAGTGAACATGAAGAGTTACAGGAAAGGGTAATGGACTCCAATGATTTGGAACGTGAGCGTGGTATTACCATCCTTTCCAAAAATACAGCGATCCGCTGGAATGACTACCGCATCAATATTGTGGATACACCAGGCCATGCCGATTTTGGTGGCGAAGTTGAACGTGTTTTGTCGATGGTTGATTCAGTGTTGTTGTTGGTCGACTCTTCAGAAGGTCCGATGCCGCAAACGCGTTTCGTGACTCAAAAAGCGTTGGCATTAGGTCTTAAACCGATCGTCGTCATCAATAAGATTGATAAACCAAGTGCACGTCCAGGTTGGGTTTTGGATCAAACATTTGATCTGTTCGCCAATCTAGACGCCACCGATGAACAATTGGATTTTGATGTCATTTACGCCTCTGGATTGAACGGTTTTGCCGGTATGGAAGATACGGTTCGTGAGGGTGATATGACGCCTTTATTCCAACTGGTTGTGGATAGAGTGAGTCCTCCGGCGGTTGACCCTGAAGGTCCTTTCCGTATGCAGGTAACTTCACTTGATTACAATAGTTATGTTGGTGTTATCGGTATCGGCCGTATTGAGCGCGGTAAAGTGAAAACCAATATGCCGGTTACCGTAGTTGATCCGCAAGGCAAAAAACGCAATGGTCGCGTTATGCAGGTTATGGGATTTATGGGACTACGCCGTGAGGAAGTAGAAGAAGCACATGCCGGCGACATTATTGCGTTTACCGGTCTGGACCCACTGAATATTTCTGATACGTTATGTGACCCTAGTGCTGTTGAAGCATTACCACCGTTAAGTGTTGACGAACCTACCGTCACCATGACCTTTCAGGTCAACAATTCCCCGTTTGCCGGTAAAGAAGGCAAGTTTGTTACTACCCGACAAATCCGTGAACGTCTGGATCGCGAGTTAATCCATAATGTGGCATTAAAAGTCGAACAGTTGGTGGAAGATCCAGATAAATTCCGTGTTTCCGGTCGTGGTGAATTACATCTTTCCGTATTGATTGAAAACATGCGTCGCGAAGGTTTTGAGATGGGTGTTTCACGTCCTGAAGTGATTATTCGTGAAGTGAATGGCACCAAAGAAGAACCATACGAAGCGGTAACCATTGATGTTGAAGATACACATCAGGGTACAGTGATGGAAAAAATGGGTACTCGTGGCGGCGAGTTGAAAGATATGGCACCTGATGGCAAAGGTCGTGTCCGTCTCGACTTTATTATTCCATCACGTGGTTTGATTGGTTTTCGTACTGAATTTTTGACTGCTACCCAGGGTACAGGGTTAATTTACAGCGTATTTGATCATTATGCTCCAGTGAAACCGGGCACCTTTGGCAAACGCCAGAATGGCGTGTTAATTGCCAATGGTGTTGGTAAAGCCGTTGCTTTTGCTATCTTTAACCTCCAGGAGCGTGGCCGTATGTTTGTTGGCCATGGTGATGAAGTTTATGAAGGTATGGTTATCGGTATTCATTCACGTGATAACGATTTGGTGGTTAATGCCCTGAAAGGTAAACAGCTAACCAATGTTCGTGCTTCTGGTACGGATGAAGCAATTGCTCTGGTTCCGCCAATTCGTATGAGTTTGGAACAGGCGCTGGAATTTATCGGTGAAGATGAATTGCTGGAAGTCACGCCTAAATCTATCAGAGTACGGAAAAAACTTCTGCTGGAGCATGAGCGTAAACGCGCTTCACGCGGCTAGTTCTATCGTTAACTGATCAAGAAAGGGTATCCTATATCGGATGCCCTTTTTTTTGAGGTAAAACATGCGAATTTTAATCCTGCTGGCGATAGGCCTGTTGTTATATCTAATCTTTCGGAATTTATACCGGCGGATAAAAAGTGAAAAACAAATCGAACAAGCTGAGAAAATGGTGCGCTGTGAACAATGTGGTTTGCATTTACTGGAACAGGAAGCCATTCAGAAAAATCAGCATTTTTTTTGTACTACAGAGCATCTTGAGGCTTATCAGCAACAAAAATAATGGCTGGAGAATACTTTACCACCAGTAAATCAGAGCAGGATCAGGCTTCCTGGCGAGCTCTGACATTATTTTCCGGCTACCGCCTATTTCTCGCAGCGATTCTGTTTGTTGTTTTTTATCTGGAGTTAGCCCTAGAGTTCATCGGTAATAAATATCCCTTATTACATCACTTTGTCAGCCTCAGTTATCTGATGGTCGCTGTATTGCTGATGATATTTTCCAGTCGACACTGGGGGGTATTTGTCACGCAATGCAGCATTCAGCTGATTATAGATATCATCGCGCTGGCATTAATTATTCATGCTGCTGGCGGCTTACAAAGTGGATTGGGTGCATTGCTGGTTGTAGTAGTGGTTGCCGGTGGTGCTTTAATCCCAGGCCGATTGGCTGTATTTATTGCTGCCATAGCCACATTATCGGTTTTGCTTGAAGCCGTTTATGCGGAGTTCATTGGAATGGGGCAAAGCCATTTTGCCCAAGCCGGAATGTTGGGGGCGATATTTTTTATTACCGCCGTTTTAGCGCAGTTACTTTCCCGAACCATGCAACGCTCACAATTGCTGGCAGAACAGCAGGCTCAGGATCTGAATAAACTGGCGAGCCTGAATCAGCACATTATCAGTCGCATGCAGGTCGCTGTATTAGTGTTGGATGAGCAAGGCAGGGTTTCACTTTGTAATCAGTCAGCCTCGCAGTTTATGGGAATCGAAAACGTCCCTTCACAATTTTTACTCAAACAGTATATTCCTGAGTTGGCTGAACAAATCTGGCGCTGGAAACAACATCTACCCGATCCATTTGAACCTTTTCATGCCCGAGCTGATTTACCTGAACTACTGGCCCGTGCAACCCAGTTGGATTCAGGTGAAGTTCTAGTATTTATTGAAAATACCACGGCAATGGCACAACAGGCGCAACAATTAAAATTAGCCTCCTTAGGTCGTTTAACAGCCAGTATTGCCCACGAAATACGCAATCCCTTAAGTGCTATCAGTCATGCCAGTGAGTTGTTGGCTGAATCCTTGCGCGATGATGATTCTGTCAGCAAGCTGACCGGGATTATTCAACGACATAGTGTTCGGATGAACAATATCATTGAAACCATTCTGGAAATGAGCCGACGCAAAAATGTCGAGCCAACGGTGGTGGTATTAAGCCCCTGGCTGGAAAAGCTGGTGGATGAATATTGTGAAATTAAACACATCCCGCCTCAGCAAATAGTACTGACCTCATCAGCACCGTTGGCCCGCATCTGTACCGATGAAGAACAATTGCACCAGGTAATATGGAATTTGATTGATAATGCATGGCACTATGCGGATAAAGAACAGGAAATGCCCATTGAAATCCGTATTACTCTGCAATCCGAAAATATTCATATCGATGTGATTGATAACGGTGCAGGCGTAAGTCCTCAAGCCATGGAACATCTGTTTGAACCATTTCATTCGGAACGCACAGGTGGCACCGGGTTAGGGTTGTATCTGGCTCGTGAGCTATGTCAGGCCAATGGTGCAAGGTTAAGCTACCTGCCGGAGTTTGGCAGCTGTTTCAGAATTAGTTTTCCACTGCAAAGACAAGAGTTTATCCAATGAACCCACAAGCATTGATTGTCGATGATGAGCCGGACATTCTCGATTTACTGTCCATGACACTATCAGGCATGTCGATAGACTGTGTTACTGCAGAGAGCATTGCTGAAGCGGAAAGACTTCTGGCTCAGCAATCGTTTGATTTATGTTTTACCGATATGCGATTACCTGATGGTGATGGCTTAGAGCTAGTAAAAAAAATACAGGTCAGTTATCCGGAATTACCTATCGCGGTGATTACTGCCTATGGCAATATGGATTTAGCGGTCTCTGCATTAAAATCCGGCGCCTTTGATTTTGTCTCTAAGCCATTGAAACTGCAGGTTTTACGTGAGCTTGTGGATGCAGCTTTGAAATTGTCACCCAATCGGCCACATAAAAATGACCGGCGTTCACGTGATCGTTTATTGGGTGAAACCGAATTGATGCGTGAATTACGGGGCAAGGTCGCTAAACTGGCCCGTAGTCAGGCCCCGGTTTATATCAGTGGTGAATCAGGGACAGGCAAGGAGTTGGTTGCCCGATTGATTCATGATCTCGGCGCACGGTCGGATAAAGCGTTTGTGCCGGTAAACTGTGGGGCGATACCCAATGAATTGGTAGAGAGCGAGTTTTTCGGTCACAAAAAAGGCGCCTTTACCGGCGCAGTTGCCGATAAACAGGGATTATTCCAGCATGCTCATGGTGGCACGTTATTTCTGGATGAAGTTGCCGATTTACCCTTGATGATGCAGGTAAAACTGTTACGGGCAATACAGGAAAAAGCTATTCGCCAGGTGGGGGGAATGAAGAGATAAATGTGGATGTCCGAATCTTATCGGCAACACATAAAAACCTGGCAGAGTGTGTCGATAATGGCACCTTCCGGCAGGATTTATTTTACCGGTTGAATGTAATTGAATTGCAGGTGCCGCCATTACGTGAGCGCAAAGCCGATATCCCCATTCTGGCAGAGCATATTCTGCTGAAACTGGCAGGTAAAACCCATTCGGACGTCATAACATTAACTGCTGAAGCCCTTGCTTCATTAGAACAATATCCTTTTCCGGGCAATGTACGTGAACTGGAAAACACGCTTGAGCGTGCGTTGACATGGGCTGAGGGAACGCAAATAACAGCAGAAGACCTGATGTTGCCAGTGACCAATCAGATAAATCATGCTGTTCCCCTGGTGTCAGAGCTATCAATGCCTGTGTTGAATCAGGATTTGGAAACCCATCTGGAAGAGCAGGAACGGGCCATCATTGAAAAAGCACTGAATGAGGCCCGCTGGAATAAAACAGCTGCTGCCAAACGGCTTGGAATTACATTCCGGGCTTTACGTTACAAACTTAAAAAGCTGGACTTGGACTAAAAGATCAACAAGCCCTAAACGTAAGCATGCACCGATTCAATCGCAGTGCCATCACTCAAATACAAATCCTGATTGGCTCCATCAAGCTTTAAACTGAGCTGCAGAAACAGCTGCTTTTCATCACCGTGAATAGCATTAACAACATGGCCAATCACGGCCTTTTCCTTATCCACAATGGTCTCACCAATTTCAGGCAGGATATCTGTTTTGGCTATGGCCTGAAACAAACGACGTTTGGGTTCACCAAGATAATGCAAAC
Organism: Methylophaga sp. F7; assembly: GCF_056863975.1. NCBI lineage: Bacteria > Pseudomonadati > Pseudomonadota > Gammaproteobacteria > Thiotrichales > Piscirickettsiaceae > Methylophaga > Methylophaga sp. F7. The sequence continues at coordinate 1,019,890 of NZ_CM166511.1, forward strand.
GCGCGACAACTTCCTGTCCGGGGTAACAGCCTTTACGGAAACTCACACCACCTATTAAATCCAGATTGAGTTGTTGTGCGGTAAACAGCTCACGACTTGACGGAAAAATGACCGGAATCCCACTTTCAATCTCTGTGATAAACCAACTGGCTTCTGCAGCAAGCTGCCAGCCTTTGCTCATCAGATCTTCCAAATCAGAAGTCATCTGGTCAGTGGAGGCGATCAGCAAAGCACGGGATTGTGAAGGTAGAGGGATTGCCGAAGTCGATGGATCGTTACCTTGCAGCCCACATACCTGTAGAGTTTCGCTGCAGTCTGTAATCTCAACTTTGCTTCTCAATTTGAACATTTGCAGCCGCTGTGCCAGGAAAGCACACTGGCTCTGAGGTAATACCAGCTGATACCCACTCTCTGTTTTAACCAGCAGAAAAAGCGCCAGCAAACGACCTTTTGGGTTACACATAGCCGTAATCTGCGAAGCTTGTTGTTCCAGTTGCTTGACATCATTGGTCAGGAGATTTTGCAAAAAGTTGGCAGCTTCTTCACCCGTTACTGTTATTACGCCATAACTCGGTAATGGAATCAGGTAATGGTTTTCATCATTTCTGGTTGCCAATGGAGCTGATGCCTGTTGTTGCAAAATGGATTGATAGTCAGCGGTCATGAATTTACTCTTTAGCTTAAAGGATTAGTACCGTGCAATTGTAACAGGCCCTCAGTTTGGGAGAACAAGGATGAAGGAGCAGAAAAAGGATTTTATCTCCCATTAGGGAGATCACGACTTTTACTGATTTACAGCCTGCTTGCACATATGCTGGCAGTGATAAGTATAGTTTTATTAACTGTTATACCAGTCGTTAAAATAGTATTTATTACAGGGGTTTTTATATGTCAGTTTTTGCATATCCGTCGGTTGGGTTATCTCCGGGAATACAGGAAACGGCCTGTCACACTGATAAACACTATGAATGAATATTGGCAGATAGGGTATGCCGACAGTTCAAAAAAAGCGGATTTATTACTCGAATCTGCGTGGGTCAACCGGTTCGCCGTCATTATCCATTTCAAATCATTGAACAAAAAACATCTTTCACTTCTTATCCCGAACGATTCGGTTGATCAGGAACATTTTCGACAATTACGCGTGCGGCTCAGATTGGCTTTTTTCCAGCAATAATACTGTTACTGGCGGTTTTATCCGATGTCTCCGGATAATCAAGCGTGTAATGCAAACCACGACTTTCTTTACGCTGTATTGCTGATTCGATGATCAATTCCGCTACATCAGCCAGATTACGCAATTCCAGCAAATCATTACTGATATGGTGCTGACTGTAAAACTCATCAATTTCCTGTTGCAACAGGTACAAACGCTGGCGGGCGCGATTAAGTCGCTGAGTACTGCGAACAATGCCTACGTAATCCCACATAAAGCGACGTAATTCATCCCAGTTATGACTTATCGCAACAGCTTCCTTGGCTGGGTGCACACGGCTTTCGTCCCAATGCGGAATATTATCAGGCAAAGTAATTTTGGGTCGATTCAATATATCGCGTGCTGCCGCATCGGCAAATACCAGGCATTCCAGTAATGAATTACTGGCCATTCGATTGGCACCATGCAAACCCGTATGAGCGGTTTCGCCAATCGCATACAGGCCGTCAATGTCCGTTCTTCCTCGCATATCCGTCATAACACCGCCACACGTATAATGAGCTGCAGGGACTACCGGAATGGGTTCCTTCGCCATATCCACACCGAATTGCAGGCAGCGTTTATAGATAGTAGGAAAATGCGTGGTAATAAATTCTTTGGACTGATGACTGATATCGAGATAAACGCAATCCTGGCCGAGACGTTTCATTTCATGATCAATTGCGCGCGCCACAATATCCCTTGGGGCCAGTTCAGCCTGAGGATGAAATGCCGGCATAAACCGTGTGCCATCTGCTAACTTCAATGTGGCACCTTCACCGCGCAACGCTTCAGAAATTAGAAAAGATTTGGCTTTGGGATGAAATAAGCAGGTTGGGTGAAACTGAATAAATTCCATATTGGCAATTCGACAGCCGGCGCGCCAGCCCATGGCAATTCCGTCCCCGGTCGATACGTCTGGATTACTGGTGTATAAATACACTTTTCCGGCACCGCCAGTGGCGAGCACAGTGACTGGAGCCAAAAAGGTTTTGGGTTGATCCTTTTTGATATCCAGCACGTAACAACCCAGACAACTATTCTCTTCAGTGGCCAGGTGTTTGTGCGTCGTAATCAGATCGATACCGATATGATAAGGAAACAACGAAATATTCGGATGCGCTTTGGCTTTATCCAGCAGTGTTGTTTCCACCGCCCGACCGGTTGCATCAGCCGAATGAATAACCCTCCGATGACTGTGACCACCCTCCTGTGTCAGATGATATGTCTCGGTGGTCATATCATCACGGGTAAAAGAAACACCCTGTTCAATCAGCCACTCGACACTTTCTCGCGCATGTTCAACTGTAAAACGAACGACATCCTCGTCGCATAATCCGCCGCCGGCGCGCAAAGTATCATCAATATGGGATTGCAAAGAATCGGCTTTATCGAGTACAACTGATATGCCGCCTTGAGCATAAAGTGAAGCACCTTCCTCAAGCTGGCTTTTGGATAGAACGGCAACACGGGCCTTGTCTGCCATCTTTAAAGCCAGGGTCAGACCTGCTGTTCCGCTGCCGATAATCAGCAGATCAAAATGATGAGTTGTCGTCATGGGTCCTGTTAAAGGTAGAATGCCAACAATTATTGTGCACTGATTGTGGAACAAAAATAAATGACATTGGTCAATCTAGCATTAAACAGAAATTGTCTCCGGCTTGTCGGAGTAGGCCGGATATATAAATGAACGTGGATCAGGAATTAGTTCAGCGGGTACAGGCGGGCGACAAAAAGGCGTTTGATCTGTTGATAATGAAGTACCAACAGCGAATCATACATGTGATAACCGGATTTGTGCATGACCCAGTTGAAGCAATGGATGTAGCGCAAGAAGCTTTTATTAAAGCTTATCGTGCGTTGCCGAACTTTCGCGGGGACAGTGCGTTCTATACGTGGCTTTATCGTATCGCTATCAATACCTCTAAAAATCATCTTACTGCCAGTTCGCGGCGACCACCAATGAGTGATGTCGATGCTATGGATGCAACAAATTATTACGATGCGCCCGAACTTAAGGAATTTGAGACCCCTGAAAACAGTCTCATGTGTGTAGAGTTGGAAGAGGCTATCCAGCAAGCAATTGAAGATTTGCCGGAAGATACCGCTACAGCTATCAAGTTGCGAGAATTTGAAGGTATGAGTTACGAAGAAATCGCGGAAGCGATGGACTGTCCGATCGGCACCGTCCGGTCAAGAATATTCAGGGCTAGGGAAGCTATCGATAAACAAGTTAAGTCAGTGATGGGTGAAGAGGAATAACAATGGCAATTAATCATCTCGAATTAGTGTCTGCTTTGGTTGATGGCCAGCTGACCGGTAGTGAACTCGAACAGGCGTTGGAATTAGTTAACAATGACAGCAGCGTCCGTGAAGCATTTATGCGATTTCAGCAGGCAAGCGATATCCTGCATGGATATACGCGAAGCATTACACAAGCACCGTTAGAGCTAACAACGCGCATTTCTGCTGCGCTGGAAGCTGAACCGGTTTATTCAATTCCTACTCAAAATAAACCTACCGCAAAATTATTGCGTTTTCCAAAAAACTTCTGGAAACAGGCAACAGGTCTGGCAATGGCTGCATCCGTTGGAGCACTTGCTGTGGTCGGCGTTGTACAGCAGCAAACAGGATTCAACGGCGTGCCCGTAGCCAGTGTCGTGGCGAATGAATCACCAGCGACTATGGTTAGTCAATCTAATCGCTGGACTGTCGCCGAACCGGAAATTGAAGACAGACTTAATAATTATCTGGTGGATCATAATGAATATGTTGGCACATCAGGGATGTTTTCTTACGGTCGCGTCGTTTCTTATGGCACGGAGCAATAGGAATGTTCCAGCGATTTCGTTTTTGCGTTGCGTTGCTGGTGTTGTTTGTTCCGGCAGTTCAGGCAGGATCCGCTTCGATTGAATTACTCGAGCGAATGAGCCAGGCAGCAAAGCAACTCAATTATGAAGGCGTTTTTGCCTATCAAAGCGGTAAAACTTTCCAGTCAGTGCGTATTTATCATCGTAATGATGATGGCAATGAATCTGAAAGACTGGTTTCACTGAATGGTTCAGCTCGTGAAGTCCTCCGTTCCAATGATACGGTTACCTGTATCAACCCGGATGGGAAGCAAGTTAACGTCAGTCAAAGACCTTTAGGCCGTGGATTTCCCAGTGATCTCCCTCGGCGATTGCGTTCAGCGACTCCCTTTTATGAATTAAAACTCGGTGGAGAAGACCGCATTGCGGGTAAATTAACGCAGCGACTTGATATCAAACCGGTTGATAATTATCGATATGGCTATCGACTGTGGATGGATAAAGAAACTGATTTATTACTCAAATCAGAATTAATCGGTGAAAACAATGAGGTGCTGGAAACCTTTGAATTTACGGATATTGAAACTGGAATTGAGATAGCAGATGCTGAGCTGGCGCCGCAGATGTCGGGCAACGAAATGATCTGGCATCGTACCGAGCCCGGTGAAATGACTACCCAGGATTTAGTCGCATTCTCCCATTGGCAGTCAAAATGGTTACCGGATGGTTTTACCCTTGTTGCCCATCAAAATCGTCTGCGAGCCAACAATGGTGCACATGTTGAGCAGCGGGTCTACAGTGATGGATTGAGTTCAGTATCGGTATTTATTGAAAAAATGCTTGCCCAACATAACCATTTTCATGGAGGGTCTCACATGGGAGCCGTAAATGCATTTGGTAGCGTGATACATTCGCATTTTGTGACAGTTGTAGGTGAAGTACCTGCTGTAACAGTCGAAAAAATTGGTGCAGCAATTGAATATGCTGGTCCATAACCAAGATGATTGAACAAAAAGCTACAGTTCTACGTACAGATGAATCAACTATCTGGTTGCAGGCCGAACGACAATCTACCTGTGATAAATGCCAGGTAAAAAAAGGATGTGGTACCGGTTTGCTAAGTGAACATGTAGGTAGGCGTTTTTCAACCATTGCCGTACCCAAGACGCAAGCCGTAGAGCCTGGTCAGCAAATGAATGTTTCTATTCCGGAAGAAGCGCTTTTGCACGGTGCTTTCATGATGTATCTGCTACCGATTTTATTTATGTTCGCGGGCGCAGTCATCAGTCGATTTATCTTTGCAAATGAATTGCTGGAAATTATTGGTGGATTGGCTGGTCTGATATTTGGCTTTTATTGGGTCAAAACTCGACTCAAAAATCAAAAAGTGGCCATTGAAACTCAAATCATAGAGGAAAAATAATGACGCAATACAAAACAACAGGCGCAATGGTAATGGCATTGCTGATGTGGTTAATGTTGAGTTCAGCCGTTCAGGCACGGGGGGGTTACCCGAATTTACTGAATTGGTGGCTGAAAATGGCGATGCGGTCGTTAATATAAGTACCACAAGTAAGCCAAAAGAAATGGCCTCATCACAACAACTTCCACCAGGCATGGAAATGCCTGAAGGAACACCATTTGATGATTTTTTTAAACGTTTCTTTGGTGACCCTTCACAACCACGTGCCCCCCAACCAAACTCACTGGGGTCTGGTTTTGTTCTTTCTGAGGATGGATTTATTCTGACAAATCATCATGTCATTAAAGACGCTGATGAGATAATTGTCCGTTTCAGTGACCGTACTGAGCTGGTGGCAGAATTGTTAGGAAGCGACGAACGCAGTGATGTTGCTTTATTGAAAGTTGATGCCGAAGGCATGGATCTGAAAGCCGTTAAGCTCGGCGATTCCAACGATTTACAAGTTGGCGAGTGGGTGTTGGCAATTGGTTCACCTTTTGGATTTGATTATTCGGCTACAGCAGGTATTGTCAGTGCGCTGGGGCGTAGCCTGCCAAGTGATAGCTATGTGCCATTTATTCAAACGGACGTGGCAATCAATCCGGGTAACTCTGGAGGGCCATTATTCAACCTGGATGGTGAGGTTGTTGGTATAAATTCACAAATTTACAGCCGCACCGGTGGTTTTATGGGGGTTTCATTCGCTATTCCGGTTGATACTGTGATGAATGTGGTCGAGCAGATTAAAGAGCAAGGTTATGTGAGTCGTGGCTGGTTAGGTGTTGTTATTCAGGATGTTACACGTGAATTGGCAGAATCCTTTGGGTTAAGCAAACCACGTGGTGCGTTAGTTTCCCGTGTTGTTGCGGGAAGTCCTGCTGAGAAAGCTGGATTTGAAGCGGGTGACGTGATTCTGAAATTTGATGATCGCATTGTGGATAGTTCATCGGATTTACCGCCAATTGTTGGTCGTACTGAAATCGGTAAAAACTCCACAGCCGAGATCATGCGTAATAACAAGAAAATGACGCTCTCGGTGGTCGTGGAAGAACTTCCTGAAGATGAGCAAGTTGCTAGTGGTGCAGCGCCTCGTACAGGTGAATTTTACAATAGTCGTCTAGCAATTGAAGTCACCGACCTGACAGCAGAGCAACGTGCTGAGTTAGGGCCCAATCAGTCTGGTGTTGAAGTCAGAAAAATTGAATCAGGTCCAGCGGCACTAGCCGGTATTGTTCCTGGAGACATATTGCTAAGCATAAACAATCAAAAGATTGTCGATGCAAAACAATTTATGGAGTTGGCTGAACAGTTGCCTACTAATAAAGCGATACCTGTACTCGTTCAGCGTTCTGGTGCTTCACAGTTCCTGGCGCTAAAAATTCCAGAATAGATTTTAATTAAGTAATTCTGGTTGATACCTCAAAAGCAGCTGATGGATTTCCATCAGCTGCTTTTTTTGTTCGATAGGTGGACTTAAAAAACAAAATTTCTTATTGAATCATTTTGCTTTATCATTAATGATAATTATTATCATCTAGATAGAAAGTCCTGCATTACATGTTCAACAAAAATAAAATTTCCAACAGCATTCTGATTATTGAAGATGATTTAGTGCTAAATCATCAGCTAAAACAGCTGCTGGAAAAACAGCGTTTTATCGTTTCTCAATGCTTTGATGGTGAACATGGATTGCTTGCTGCGGTTAGTGAGCATTACGATCTGATTTTGCTTGATATCAGTCTGCCTGAACGAGATGGTTATTCTGTTTTAAATACGCTACGACAAACTCGTAAAACGCCTGTCATTATTCTTACCGCTCATGGTGCTGAAGAAGAGCGCATTCTGGGTTTTAAAAATGGGGCAGATGATTATTTGCCAAAACCATTTAATTTTACTGAATTGGTGCTCCGCATTGAGGCAATTCTCAGAAGAGCCTGCACAACCAGCTATCAACAGTTGAATGGGTCTGTTTTACAACACGAAGGTTTGACGCTGGACAGGCAGAAACAGCAGGTTTTTTTTCATGAGCATGCAGTGCAGCTGACGCCCATCCAGTTCAAGTTGCTGTGGACGCTAATGCAGCACGCTAATCATCTGCTCAGTAAACCACAGCTTTATCGTCTGGTGATGGAGCGCGACTTCAGTCGATATGATCGAAGCCTTGATATGCATATGAGTCGGGTCCGACGAAAATTAATCGATGTTGGCATGCCGGTTGACCGGCTGCAAACAGTCCATGGGGCGGGCTATATCCTGTTATGAAAAGGCGCCTGTTATGGAAACTGTCCCTGACTATTACGCTTGGAACAATTGCCTTGTTCTGGATAATCCATCATTTAATTCTGCAGACCGAGCAGCATATGAGTTTTATTGATAAACTGGATCAGCAGCAGTTAATTGATTATGCAAGACATGCTGAAATGCTGTATCTGCAAGGTGAGGATGAAAAACTGGCAAATTGGATCAACTATATAAAGCATCAGGAAGATACCTGGGTTGCACTGATCCGTTCAAAGATCACACCACTGGCAGGTAGTGAGATGGATGACTATTTTGTCGAAAATTTTGCATTGGGTAGAGATATCAGTTGGAAGATCCATTTATATTTTGCTCAAAATCCGATTATGGATATTACCTTTGCAGATGGGCATACCCATTTTCTGATTCGTCTGCCACAACGTATGCGACCCGGAGGCTATTGGACCTATACCAGTCTGTTACTACAAATTGCTTTACCGATGCTCTTGCTGGCTATCTTGAGTGTGGTGATTTATCGGCACGTCATGTCACCATTAAGACAACTCGAAACCGCCACTAAGCAATTCAGTGAGGGTGATTATCAAGTGAGAGTGCGTGATGACCTTGGCAAACGCAATGATGAAATAGCGGCTTTAGCCAGTACTTTTGACAGCATGGCAGAAAGAATTGGTACACAAATCCAGACCCAACGTCATCTAACCTCCGATTTATCACACGAATTAAGAACCCCGTTAACGCGCGTTGAACTGGCATTAAGTATCGCTGAACAATCCACTCCAGACGATGAATCATTGCAACGTATCCGTCATGAATGCCAGCAAATGCGTGAGTTAGTGGAAGATACTTTAACCCTGGCCTGGTTAGAGAATGAGCAACCATCGTTACAAAATGCATCACTGGACTTGACCGACTTGATTGACAGCATTGTAGAGAATGCCCGATTTGAATTCCCCCGGCACGTCATTACTGTTCATACACCGGAAACAGCTTATCTTCAGCAAAGCAGTGATCGTGCTTTAGGACATGCGATTGAAAATATATTACGTAATGCTCTTTCGCACACACCGCTAAAAGGAACGGTGAGCTTAACGCTGAAACGATACCAAGACCGTTACAATTTACAGATTGATGATCAGGGAGCTGGTGTCGCCAGAGAACAACTGCAAAATATCTTCAAACCGTTTTACCGTATAAAGGGATCTCAATCTGAAACCTATAAAGGGTTCGGGGTAGGTCTCGCACTTGCAAGACGTCAAGTCGAAGCGACAGGCGGAAAGTTATGGGCACAGATTCATGAGCACGGTGGATTAACAATGATCATGGAATTGCCGCTGACCTCCAAAAGTTAAACCTACTCAAGTTCAATTAATTGTAACAATTGTAAATTTGGTTTTAATCTCCGTTCACACTGACTAGAATGCGAATCTGTTCTATTTGATAATGATTATTATTCGCGAGGTTGGTGTGAGTATAAAACGGAGTATTGTAAGTCGTCCGACGATTTTAACATTGGCAATAGCTTCTGCTTTGGCAGGTCAGGTTGTTTGGGCAGAAGAGAGTGAAAGTATTGAACTAGATGTCGTTAAAGTGACGGGGAATACTATTACCCCAGAGCTCAATAGCGTCACAGCAGAACAAATTGAAAAACTACAGGCAACTGATTTGCAAGATCTCTTCAGTCAGTCGCCTGAAGTGACAATTGGCGGTGGTCCTGGGTTTGCCCAAAAACTCTATGTTCGTGGTATTGAAGATCAGCTGTTAAATATCACTATTGATGGTGCACAGCAGGCGACTCGTCAATTTCACCACGCAGGTCGAATCAGTATTGAACCTGAATTATTAAAACGCGTTGAAGTCAATGCGGGGGCAGGAAATGCGTTGTCAGGTCCAGGAGCATTAGGCGGTTCAGTTAAATTTGTGACCAAAGATCCAGAAGATATGCTGAAGCCGGGTGAAAACTTCGGTGGTCTGGTAAAAGGCATGTTCTCCAGCAATACTGATAGTTTTAAAACGAGTACTACTCTGTTTGGGAAATTGACCGAAGACTGGAGCGGCATGGTTTCTTATACGCAATCAGATGTCGACAATTACGAAGATGGAAATGGTGATGAAGTATCAGGTACAGAAGCTGATCAAGAGTATCTGTTTGCAAAAGTTGTCGGACACTTGACTGACAGTCAAACAGTACGTCTGAGTTACGAAAACCATAAAGATGAGGGCGATAGAACCCAGCGTCCTCAATGGATATTTAGTCCTCCACCAGCAGGAGCACCAGCTAACCGAGGGAATCTGATATACCCAATTGATAGTGACAGGAAAACAGCCACTTTCAATTATGAGCTGAACCCCCTTGATAATGCTTATGTGGATCTGGCACTGACTCTTTACAATACCGAAACAGAGTTTTTTCAGGACGGATTTTTCGGTCCCTTCACCGGCACAGGCGAGAGTACTGGTTTTGATTTACGTAATACATCTATCTTAGGTATGCATGAAATCACCTATGGAGTTGATTATCGTAAAGATGAGTCTAGCGCCGATGGGGATGGCGAGAATTACAAAGATGAGTCAAAGGTCAAGGGTGTTTATCTTCAAGATGATATCCAGTTAACCGATGCATTATTGTTAACCGCGGGTCTTCGTTACGATGACTATGAATTAGATACAGATTTTGGAAATACATCTCATAATGAAAGTGATCTCAGTTCTAATGTGGGTCTAAATTTTCACTTTACCGATAATTGGAGTGTGTTTGCTTCTTATGCTGAAGCCTTTAAAGGTCCTTTGGCACAGGATGCGTTTAAACTCGGCTTTACAACGCAAGCCGAGGATTTGAAACCCGAAAAGGCAGAGAATATCGAATTCGGTGTTGCCTATGACTCAGCAACATGGTTTGGTTCTGCCAAAGCCTATAGAAGTGAAATCAAAGACGTTATTGGCGTTTCAGGAACGGTAGGCCCAGCCAGAAATATCTTTGATAATTTGGGTGATTTAGAGTCAGATGGTTATATTCTGGAAATAGGTCATCGCTGGGATAGCTTAATGGCGAGAGTCAGCTATCACTACAACGATGCCGAAGTGGATGGTGTGGAAGCGAATGCTTATGATCATAACGGTATAGCTAATACGGTTCGTGACACATTCATTGCTCAACTTGATTACCAACTTAATTCACAATGGAATTTTGGTTGGAATGCGCGTTTTGTGAAAGGCCGTGATGATATTGATTTTGTGGCTCAAACCACATTTCCAGATGCAGAAATTGACCAGCCTGGCTATGGCATCCATGACTTTTATACGCAATGGAGGCCGTCATTATCAGAAGATGTACGGATAATGCTTACGGTACAGAATATTTTTGATAAAAATTATATTGATCATGCGAGCGTAGCCGATTTCACTGGCTTACCAGGTTATGGTTTAGTGAGAGGCTACAATGAACCCGGACGTGATGTTCGTCTGAGCGTGGCCTGGCAATTCTAATTCATTAAGCAGGTTTTCCCTGAAAATGCTTGATGAGCTTTGGCCGGATGTTGCAATGACATCCGGCTTTTTTCTATATTTAGGTTAACTTTTTTTCTCAATAATATTGCTGGGAGAATATTTCCAGCAAAGCACCAGAGCCAGAATAAAAGTCAGCCATTCGGCCAGCGGAAGGGCGATAAGAAACTGTTTATCTGGCAACCATGTGACAAACAATAATAATAAAGCTGTAGGCAGTAGTAAGCCTCGGGTTAAAGCAACTAACATAGATGGTAGCGGCTTTTGCATAGCGGTTAAATACACGGATAACGTGACATTCAGTCCATTGACAACAAATAACGGCCAAACCAGCATAATAAACTGGGCAGATAACTGCTGGCTTTCCACGGCATTATCCTGCAAAAACAATTGTATCAACCACTGTGGATAAAGCAGTAAAACACTAATTAGTAAAAGTGATAAAACCAGCACCAATGACATAGCCGTGATTAAAAAGTCTCGAATCCGCTTTGCCTGAGCAGCCCCATGATTTTGACTGATTAACAAATGCAGAGCATCTGCTATACCGTAATAAATCATCAGACTGATGAAAATAAGATAGTTAATCACTGCAAACGCCGCTAAACCATTGACTCCTTGATAGATAATCAGTAGCCAGTTAAGCAATAAAATCACCATTCCACCGGAAAGCTCATTCACAAATTCTGATAGCCCGTTGTAAGCGACTTTAGTCACCTCCGACCAGTTTCCCGGCATTAAAAGTAACCTTAAGCGTCTATTTTTGCTGAGAAAATACGTTGAAAGAATCAGCATCTGTACGATCTGTGCTGCAAGAGTTGCCAGAGCCGCCCCCTTTAACCCCATTTCCAGGCTGATAATGAATAGCGCATCAAGTGCAATGTTTATTAACGCCCCGGCAACCAAAGCGAATGTCCCCAGTTTTTGGCGGTTATCCAGCCGGATAAAGTAATACAGCACCATACTGGTCACTTGTAGAACCAGTACCACACAAATAATATGAAAATAAGGCAGAACCAACGTTATCAATTCATTCGGCGCACCCAATAACGTTAGTATTTGTCGATCCAAAATGAGTGAAAACCCCATAAACAGCAGACTGACAATTAAAATACTTATCAGGCATTTACTGAACACGGCAGCAGCGGCTTCGATATTGTTTTGCCCCAAATAACTACCGGCACGAACAGCCCCACCAATGGAAAACATCAGAGCAATAGCAAAAATCAGCGTAAAAAATGGAATCAACAACGTGATGGCGGCCAGACCCGCCGAACTGACAAACTGCCCGATAAAAATTCCGTCGACTATGCTGGCGGTGGTAATCGCCAACAAGCCCAGAATGGATGGAATGGCAAAGCGGAGAAAAGTGGAAATAATCGGACCGTTGAGGACGTCATTGTCGGTGTGGCTAGCCTGCATTTGGTTTCCATTTTCAAAGAAGTAGGGTCGGGGATCGCTGAATGCTAATAATTCTTTTTATTTTAGCAGCGCTCTTTTCACCGGAGCACATCAAAACGATTGAGTAATGCGGTATTTATTATCGTTATAACTCAGTTAAGTGCGTATAATACCGGGTCATTTGTTCGATGCGTGTTTCGCGTTGGCAACACATTTTAAAACATGGAGCTGAACACATTTTGCAACACGTCATTTCAACCTCCGACACGTTCATAATCGCTATTCAATGAAAAATATCAGAAACTTTTCAATCATTGCTCATATTGATCACGGTAAGTCCACCATAGCAGACCGCTTTATTCAAATCTGCGGCGGTCTGACTGCACGTGAGATGTCGCAACAGGTGCTTGATTCGATGGATATCGAAAAAGAGCGCGGCATTACCATCAAGGCGCAAAGTGTTTCATTGGATTACACGGCAAAAGATGGTGAAACCTATCACCTCAACTTTATCGATACGCCGGGCCACGTAGACTTTTCCTATGAAGTTTCCCGCTCACTGGCTGCCTGTGAAGGTGCTTTGCTGGTCGTTGATGCTGCTCAAGGGGTTGAAGCGCAAAGTGTGGCCAACTGTTATACCGCTATCGATCTTGGCCTTGAAGTTCTGCCCGTGTTAAACAAAATTGATTTACCTGCTGCAGAACCCGATCGAGTCGCTCAGGAAATCGAGGATATTATAGGTGTGGATGCACTGAATGCCGTACGCTGCAGTGCCAAAACGGGTGTCGGTATTGATGAAGTCCTTGAAGAGTTGGTTGCGCGTATTCCGCCACCACAAGGCGATCCAGAAGGTCAATTAAAAGCACTGATTATTGATTCCTGGTTTGATAGCTATGTCGGTGTTATCTCTTTGGTGCGAATCAAACAGGGCAGACTGAAAACCCGCGATAAAATCAAAGTTATGTCCACCGGACAGGAATATCAGGTTGACGAAGTCGGCGTATTTACGCCCAAGCGCAGTAAACGCACTGCTTTAAATTGTGGTGAAGTGGGTTATGTTATTTCCGGGGTCAAGGAAATTGATGGTGCGCCGGTAGGGGATACCTTAACGACGGCTCAACATGGTGCGACGGAAATGTTGCCGGGCTTTAAATCGGTAACGCCGCAGGTTTATGCAGGTGTATTTCCTGTTAGCAGTGATGATTACGATGCATTTCGTGAAGCACTGGGCAAATTACGATTAAACGATTCATCACTGTTTTTTGAACCGGAAAACTCTCAGGCTTTAGGCTTCGGTTTTCGCTGTGGTTTCCTCGGTCTTTTGCATATGGAAATCATCCAGGAACGCCTGGAACGTGAATATGATCTGGATCTGATTACCACGGCTCCGACCGTGGTATTTGAAGTGGTCACCAAAAAAGGTGATGTAATTAAGATCGAAAATCCGGCTTCATTACCTGATGCCGGTTCCGTTGAAGAAATCCGTGAACCTATCGTAGCGGCTGACATGCTGGTGCCGCAGGATTATCTTGGAGCGGTCATTACCCTGTGTGTAGAAAAACGTGGCGTACAGAAATCCATGCATTACATGGGCAAACAGGTTGCACTGAGTTACGAATTGCCAATGAATGAAGTAGTGATCGATTTCTTTGATCGCATCAAATCGGTCAGCCGCGGCTATGCCTCATTGGACTATCATTTTATCCGCTTTCAGGCAGCACCTCTGGTGAAACTTGATGTGTTGATTAATGGCGAAAAAGTTGATGCTTTGTCGATGATAGTGCATAAAGATCAAAGCGTTTCTCGTGGTCGTCAGTTAGTTGAAAAAATGCAAGAGCTGATCCCGCGACAAATGTTTGATGTCGCCATTCAGGCCGCTATTGGCGGACACATTATTGCGCGCTCAACAGTCAAGGCAATGCGGAAGAATGTTTTGGCAAAATGTTACGGAGGCGACGTTTCTCGTAAACGTAAATTGCTTGAAAAACAAAAAGCCGGTAAAAAACGAATGAAATCCATCGGCAAAGTGGATGTGCCGCAGGAAGCATTCTTGGCGGTATTGCAGTTATCCAAGAAATCTTAATAAGGAGCGTCAAGTGAGTTTCCCAGCAATAATGGTGTTACTGGTCGCGATAACCGGTCTGATATGGTTGGTGGACCGCTTTTGGTTAGCACCTAAACGTAAAGTAAATGACAATGAACCGGCGATTGTTGAATACGCCAAATCATTTTTCCCCATTCTGTTGCTGGTGTTGGTGATTCGCTCGTTTATCGCTGAACCGTTCCGCATCCCGTCAGAATCTATGTTGCCGACTTTGCATGTCGGCGATTTTATTTTGGTGAACAAATTTTCCTATGGCGTTCGGCTGCCGGTCATTAACACTAAAATTCTCGATACCGGTTCGCCGGAACGCGGTGATGTGATGGTATTCCGTTATCCCAAACAACCTGAAATTGACTATATCAAACGGGTTATTGGCTTACCGGGCGACAAAGTTGGTTATTTCAATAAAACGTTGTACATAAATGGTCAGGAAGTTAAAACCGAGGTAGTTGATAAACCAGTAGAAATGCTGGGTATCATTGCGCCGCGAGTACAGCTGAAGCATGAATTTCTGGACGCTGAACCTCATGAAATATTTTTGGATCCGCAACGTCAATCAATGGAAGGTGAGGTTACAGTTCCGGAAGGCCATTATTTTGTTATGGGTGATAACCGCGACAATAGTAATGACAGCCGTGTGTGGGGAACTGTGCCGGAAGAAAATCTGGTCGGCAAAGCCTTCTTTGTCTGGATGAGCTGGGATTGGGACCAGGGTGGTTTGGTCTGGTCAAGGGTGGGAAGCTCTATTAACTAAGGGCGAGTTTTTCCATTGGAAATGATTTTAGAATCTAATACATCATTTCCACCTTGTTTGATGAAAGGAGCCTCCAGCAGTGGTGGGGAGGGAAGATAATTAGACTCTAGGGCTTGTTTTATCTTTCATCTCCGCCTCTGTTGTGAGCTGAAAAAGTGTAAATCAAGGCACGAGGAGCGCCTTTTAGTTATTCTAAATAAGCGACGAGTAACGCAGAGTGACGCTTTTTCAGTCACAACCCAAAGGGCTGGGACTATTTTTGCGTCCGACTGCGTTGTGAATAACTTATGACGGAAGGCTACATTGCGTGCTTTCGGCCTTGGTGGATACAAAAATAGTCGCCAGCAGTGGTGGATGTGAAAGATAAACAAGACCTAGGAGTGCATCATGAAAAAACAACAGGGAATGACACTAATCAGTTGGGTGATAGTACTGGCAATCATCGCATTTTTTGCCACTTTAACCATGCGATTGGTACCGATGTACCAGGAATACTATGGTGTTTTGCAAATCATGAAGTCTATGGAAACCGAATTAAAAAACAATAAGCTGAGCAATCAACAAGTAATGTTACTACTGAGTAAAAGGTTTAATACCGGTTATATCTCCAGTGTGAAAAAAGAAAATATCGAATTATTCCGTGGCAGAAGCAATGCCTATGTCACCAAAATAGTGCTTGATTATGAAGTGCGGAAGCCGTTTTTTGCCCACATTGATTTAGTTGGGCATTTTGTGACAGAAGTGGATGTGGAACCGGAACCGACAAATCGATGACAAGCATCAAACAGAAAAAACTCTGCCAGCAACTTGGCATTCAATTTAAAAATGAAACATTGTTATTGCAGGCACTGACACATCGCAGTGCTGATCCAAAAAATAATGAACGGCTGGAATTTCTGGGCGATGCGATTTTGAGTTTCGTGATTGCCGAAGAACTGTTTAATCGTTTTCCCCAAGCCAAGGAAGGCAAGATGAGTCGCCTGCGTGCCAGCCTGGTGAAAGGGGAAACCCTGGCGGAAATAGCCCGTGAACTCAAATTGGGTGATGTGTTAATCCTCGGACAGGGGGAATTGAAGAGTGGTGGTTTCCGCCGTGAGTCAATTCTGGCCGATGCCTTAGAAGCCATTCTAGGTGCACTGTTTCTGGATAGTGGCATTGATATCGTCAAGCCGTTGATTCTGCGTCTTTATGATGAACGGCTGGATTCTATTGATGTTACTGAAACCATAAAAGATCCCAAAACCCGCTTGCAGGAATTACTACAAAGCCGCAAATTACCTTTGCCGCTATACAGTGTGAGAGAAATTGAATCCGCTGATAAACAGCCTGTTTTTGAAGCCTCTTGTCAGGTAAGTTTGCTGAATAAATTAGTGGTGGCTCAGGGAAGCAGTCATCGTAAGGCTGAGAAAAAAGCCGCTGAACGCGCCCTGACGCTAATCGAGTCAAAATTATGAATGATCAACCTGCTTTTCGCAGTGGCTATGTAGCCATTATAGGCCGTCCCAATGTCGGCAAATCCACCCTGATTAATCGGGTGTTGGGTCAAAAGTTATGTATTACCTCGCGTCGCCCGCAAACCACCCGTCACCGCATTCTGGGGATTAAAACTTCGGAATTGGGACAGTTCATTTACGTTGATACACCTGGTATCCACAGTGATGGCAAACGGGCCATGAATCGCTATATGAACCGTGCTGCAGCCGCTTCCGTTGAAGATGTGGATGTGGTGGTGTTTGTAATCGAAGGTATGAAATGGACTGAGGAAGATGAGCGGGTTTTGCAAAAACTGCAGGGGACCAGCAAGCCAGTCATTTTGGTGATGAACAAAATAGATAAACTGGAAGATAAAGCTACTTTGTTTCCACAGGTAGAAAAGCTTGCTGCATTGTTTAAATTTACTGATATCGTGCCATTATCAGCCCGCAAAGGCATCAATCTGGAATCTCTTGAAGAATCGATATATAAATTAATGCCAGAAGGCGAGATGATCTTTGATGAAGATCAGCTCACCGACCGTAGCTCACGTTTTCTGGCCGCTGAAATGGTTCGTGAAAAACTGTTCCGTCATTTAGGCCAGGAATTACCGTATTCACTAACTGTAGATATCGAACAGTTTGAAGATGATAACGGCATGTACCGTATCAGCGCTGTTATCTATGTAGAACGCAGTGGTCAGAAATCCATTGTTATTGGCAAAAAAGGTGAGTTACTCAAGCAAGTCGGTAAAGATGCCCGAGAAGATATGGAAAAGTTATTTGACTGTAAGGTGTTCTTGCAATTATGGGTCAAAGTGCGTGAGGGCTGGTCTGATAACGAGCGCATGCTCAGAAATCTGGGCTATAACGACGATCTCTGATTAGGCATTACGGTGGAATTCACCCAGGCATTTGTTTTACACCAACGTCCTTATCGGGAAACCAGTTTTTTGCTGGATGTATTTACTGAAGATTATGGTCGATTAAGCTTGGTAGCCCGCGGCATGCGCCAAAACAAACGCCGTCACAATAACCCACTCCAATTATTCCAACCGCTTTGGGTAAACTGGTTTGGAAGAGGTGACTTACTGACAATAAGCAAAATTGAAACGACCAGCGCACCTTATTGGTTGCAGGGTCATGCTGCTTTATGCGGTCTTTATATCAATGAATTATTAGTCAGATTGTTAACCCAGCAGCAAGCAGAACCAATGGTGTTTGATGCATATCAAAAAGCTTTGGATGGCTTACAGCAGGCTGAGAAGGCTGAGCAAGTGTTAAGACTTTTTGAAAAGCGATTGCTGGAAGCGTTAGGTTATGGGCTGGACCTGAACAACGATAGTCAGGGTGAGCCAGTGTCCGATGAACAGCATTACAGTTATCAGCCGGAGCTTGGGTTGCAACCTTGTCTGGCAAATGACAGAAAAAGGATTATTTCAGGAGCCAGTTTGTCACAGCTACAGCAGGAAAAACTGAGTGATCCGGTTAGCCTCAATGAAACAAAACACTTAATGCGTTTGATAATAAACTATCATTTGGATGGCAAACCGCTGAAAAGCCGGCAGTTGTTTGCTGAAATGCAACGTTATGCCGGCCCTAAAACAGCGAATTAATTAAGGAACATCATGTCGATTTATCTTGGCGTTAATATTGATCATGTGGCCACGTTAAGACAAGCCCGCGGTACCCGTTACCCCGATCCGATTCAGGCAGCTATTGAAGCCGAACAAGCCGGTGCTGACAGTATTACGCTGCATTTACGCGAAGATCGCCGGCATATTCAGGATCGCGATGTCAGAATGCTGGCCGATATTCTGCAAACCAAAATGAATCTGGAGATGGCGGTAACCGAAGAAATGCTTGACATCGCTGAACTATACCGTCCAGCTGATTGCTGTCTGGTACCGGAACGCAGAGAAGAGTTAACCACGGAAGGTGGGCTGGACGTTGCCGGACAACAATCCAGAATGCATGACGCCTGTTCGCGATTAGCAGAAGCCGGCATTACTGTTTCATTATTTATTGATCCAGAAATGAAACAAATTGAAGCTGCTGCGGCCTGTGGTGCGCCGGTCATTGAGTTACATACCGGTCGTTATGCCGAGGCCAGTTCAGCGGCTGAAGCCCAGCATGAGCTGAAAATCATTCGTCAAGCTGCTGAAAAAGCCCATGCTATGGGCTTGCAGGTGAATGCTGGTCATGGTTTGCATTATCACAATGTAAGACCCATCGCAGAGATTAAAGAGCTGGTGGAGCTGAATATCGGCCACGCCATTGTGGCACGATCATTCTTTACCGGCTTTCAGGAAGCCGTCCGGGAAATGAAAAAACTGATGTTAGGTGCACGACATTCATGATCAGTGGTATTGGCACGGATTTAGTGCATATTCCCCGTATCGCAGAAATGTTAAAAAAGTACGGCGATAAAGCCGCACAGCGTATTCTGGATGTGAGCGAATTCGAGCAGTTTCAAAAAAACCAGCAACCTGCCGCATTTCTGGCTAAACGGTTTGCTGCAAAAGAAGCCACGGCCAAAGCCTTGGGCACAGGCTTTCGGGATGGGTTAAGCCTGCAACATATCGCCGTTCGCAATAATAGTCTGGGCAAACCGGAACTGGTCTTTAATGCTTATGCCGAACAGTTATTGTCAGAAAAAATATCCAGACAGCTATGCTCAGTCTGAGTGACGATGGTGATTATGCCACCGCCTATGTTGTCCTGGTGGAAGGTTAGAATGTCACAATATCCCACCATTGAATCCTGCATAGGCAATACACCTCTGGTCCGTTTACAGCGATTGCCCGGCAATACCAGTAATACGATTTTGGCTAAGCTGGAAGGTAATAACCCTGCCGGATCGGTTAAAGATCGGCCGGTTGCCAGCATGATTCGCCATGCTCAACTGAGAGGTGATATTGAGCCTGGCGATACGCTGATTGAGGCGACCAGTGGCAATACCGGTATTGCGCTGGCAATGGTCACCGCTATTCTGGGATATCGGATGATTCTGATTATGCCGGAAAATATGAGTTCGGAACGGCGGGCTTCAATGCGGGCTTATGGTGCCGAAATTATTTTAACCGATGGAATGGAATCCGCACGTGATTTGGCGCTGCAGATGCAGGCGATGGGGGAAGGCAAAGTTCTGAATCAGTTTGGTAATTTTGATAATCCATTAGCGCATTATGAAACGACTGGACCTGAAATCTGGCGGGATACCAATGGAGAAGTAACCCATTTTGTCAGCGCCATGGGAACAACTGGCACCATTATGGGGGTTTCCAGATATTTGAAACAACAGAATCCAGCAGTTCAGATAGTCGGGGTTCAACCCGTCGAAGGCTCAAAAATACCGGGTATCCGACGCTGGTCAGCTGCTTATCTGCCAGAAATCTTTGAGCCGGAACGAGTAGATATGACGCTTGATGTAGAACAGGAAGTTGCTGAAGACACCATGCGCAAACTGGCCAGTGATGAAGGCATCTTCTGTGGCGTTTCATCAGGTGGCAGTGTTGCTGCTGCGTTACGATTATCGGAAACGGTTTCCAATGCTGTTATCGTCTGCATTATTTGTGATCGTGGTGATCGCTATCTTTCAACGGGTGTGTTTCCGGCAGACTAATGCTAGCCAGGACTCTAGTCTTATTGGTTTTATTACTGGTAGCGACCTCCCAGTTACATGCAATAGAACAGGCAGCTATTCAGATCGGCTCCTGGTCAAGCGAGCAAGTCGACATCACTGATTTGCAAGTTGAAGTCAATTTACAATCCACCGGATTAGCGCTTACTGCCACAGCCAAACAATTACAGTTAACAGCACCAGTAGGTCTGTTAAAAAATGTCAGACTGCGCTGTGAAACCTTACGCTGGTTATCCGGGCAAATAGATTGTCAGTCTGGTCAACTGGACTTCACTCATGCTCTTTGGGGCAACCAAAAAATAGCATTCAATATTAAATCTCGTGCAGAAGAAGAAAATTATCAACTGACTTTAACAGGTATCCAGCTGGATCAAGGCAGCATGGATGTTCAGGCGGATTACCAACAGGGTCAATGGCAAGCTCAGGTGGCCGGGGAAAATGTTGCGTTAAACAGTTTGGTTAAATTTATCGGTCCATACGTTAATGAAAAGCAACTGGAATTACTTTCGCAATGGAATATCAATGCCCTAATGGATATTGATGCAGAACTTACCGGTAATCAAACACGCTTAGCCTCGGCAAACGTTTCCGGAAAACTAAGAGATGTAATGTTTGCTGATCCCAGCGGAAGTTATGCTGGCGAAGCTCTGGCAGCCCAAATACAACTGGCACTGCAAATCGAAAATGATCGCTCGTCATGGCAGCAAACGCTAACTATCGATAAGGGCCAGACCTACTTTGAACCGATCTTTTTGGATTTGGCTGAACACTCTGTCACGTTAAGCAGTGAAGGACAATTCAATAATGCTAACAAAACATGGCAGATAAATGATGTTGAATTTTCACAAAGCACTTCCATTTCAGCCAATGCAGAGTTAAATGGTAAGGCAACGCAATTAACACATCTGCAAATGGACCTCCGTAGCACTGATTTAGCACAATTATATAAAGACTGGTTACAACCATTTATTCCAGGTTCGTCCCTGAGTCATTTGCAAACCACCGGGGAGTTAACAGCCAGTTTGCAATGGCAGCCAGAGCAATATCTGTTTCAAATGAGTTTACAGTCGGTCACGATAGTCGATGATGCTGGACGGTTTGCTATTGATAACCTTGAAGGGAAACTGGGATGGACTAACCAGGAGTCAGTGATACCGATTGATTTACGCTGGAACTCGGCTTCTATTTTATCCTTGCCATTGGGTGGCTCAACCTTACAGGCAGAAGCGAGTCAGAATCAGATTCAATTTTCCAATTTGTCATTACCTATTCTGGATGGAGCATTATCACTGAATGACTTTCAATTAAGTCTTGATGAAGAGCAGGGAAGAAGCTGGCAGTTTGAGGGATTATTAAGCCCGATTTCAATGGATCAATTAAGTCCTTTACTGGGCTGGCCAACGCTTCAAGGTAAATTGTCCGGCATGATCCCCAAAGTCAGTTATGCTGATGAAGAGATCACTGTCGATGGAGCATTGTTACTGAAATTATTTGATGGCACGACGGTGATTAGAGATCTCCGTTTACAACAGCCATTCGGAAGCCTGCCTCAGTTGTATGCCAATATCGATATTAACCGTCTGGATCTACAGACGCTCACCAATACTTTCGATTTTGGTAATATAAGCGGCAAATTAGATGGTCGTATCCATAATTTACGCTTATCAAACTGGCAACCGGTGCAATTTGATGCATTATTTGAGACACCAGAAGAGGATCCAGGTCGGCGGCGAATAAGTCAGCGTGCCGTCAATAATCTTTCGCAGATTGGTGGTGGTCCGGCTGCCATTTTATCGCGTGGGTTTATGGGCCTGTTTGAAGATTTTTCCTATAGCAAAATTGGTCTAAGTTGTCGTTTGATGAATTCTGTCTGTCAGATGGGTGGTATAGAACCTGCTGAGCAAGGGTACTATATTGTTAAAGGTGGCGGCCTGCCACCATGGATTAATGTGATTGGCTATAACCGTGAGGTGGATTGGCCAGAATTAATCGCCAGATTAAAAGCGGTCAGTCAAAGCGACGGGCCAGTTATTCAATAAAGGAAAATCGAATGGGTTTATTAAAATGGTTAACGGGCACTACCGCAGGGTTAATGCTGATTTCCTGTGTGACAATCAATATCTATTTTCCGGCAGCGGCTGCTGAAAAAGCTGCAGATCGAATTATTGAAGATGTATGGGGACGCGAAAACCCGACGCAGCCACAACCGACTGAATCGGAAGACAGTACTAGTGCTTTAAAACAGAATATGCCGCTTGCAATGCAGGTATTGAACTGGTTGGTCTCACCGGCGCAGGCAGAAGCTAATTTGAATATTAATTCGCCGGCAATTAATGCTTTGCAGGCAAAAATGAAACAGCGCCATGAGAAACTTCATCCGTTTTATCAAACCGGTGCGGTGGGATTAACCAGTAATGGTCTGATTACCTTGCGTGATGCCTCTGCAGTGCCATTAAAAGATCGTAATACAGTAAATACTCTGATCGCTGAAGAGAATCAGGATCGTAACGCCTTATACGCTGAAATAGCCCGTGCTAACGGGCATCCTGAATGGGAATCTGATATCCAGGAAACCTTTGCCAGGCGCTGGATAAGCAATGCAGCCAAAGGTTGGTGGTATCAGCAAGGCGGCAGCTGGAAGCAAAAATAATTTTTCAATCAAGTTTAAGTCCGGTTATGCAAAAGCATGACCGGACTTTTTTTATGTAATTTTCGTTTAAAGGTTTAACAAATGGCACGACGTAATCACAGAAAACGGCTCCCTACAGAAGCTGTTCAGGCAACTATAGAGAGTCTTTCTCATGATGGTCGTGGCATTGCCCGAATTGAGGGTAAAACCGTCTTTGTCGACGGTGCGTTGGCGGGTGAAAATGTGTTGTTTAAATATACCCGGCTGCATAAAAAATATGATGAGGCCAAAGTAATCTCGATTGAGTCTGCCTCCACGGATCGCGTTGAAGCAAAATGCCAACATTTTGGTGTGTGTGGTGGGTGCAGTTTGATGCATATGTCACCAGAAGCTCAGTTAAGCCTGAAACAAGACACCTTAAAGGAACAGCTTTCGCACTTTGGACAACTGACACCAGAGAATTGGTTAGCACCGTTAACTGGCCCTCTGTGGGGCTATCGACGTAAAGCTCGTTTAGGTGTCCGTTATGTGACCAAAAAAGAAAAAGTGCTGGTCGGCTTTAGAGAAAAAGGGTCACCTTATCTGGCTGAGTTAACGCAATGTGAAGTATTGGATCCACGCGTTGGATTACGCCTGGAAGAGCTGGGGGAAATGATTGCCAGCCTTGAAGCCTATAACCGAATCGCACAAATAGAAGTGGCGATGGATGATGCCAATACAGCTCTGGTTTTCCGGAATATGGATCCATTGTGTGAAACGGATAAGCAAAAATTGATTAACTATGGTCAGCAAAAGGATTTGTGGATCTATCAACAACCAGGTGGGCCGGATACCGTCAGTCCATTATGGCCTGAAGCACCACAATTGCATTATGCACCTGAAGAAGGTCTCAGACTGGAATTTGCCCCGGGCGATTTTACTCAGGTCAACGCCGCTATCAACCATAAAATGATTGCCAAGGCGATTGAGATGCTTGATTTGCAGGAAACCGATCGGGTACTGGATCTGTTTTGTGGTTTGGGTAACTTTACCCTGCCTTTGGCAAAACGTGTCCGTAGTGTGATTGGGGTAGAAGGGGATAAATCTCTAGTGGCACATGCACAGAGAAATGCCGGGATGAATGGTCTGGACAACGCTGTATTTGAAATGGCTGATTTAACGATAACACAATTGAAAGATTATCCTTGGGCACAGGAAGGTTTCACAAAAGTATTACTGGATCCTCCCAGAAGCGGCGCGTTTGAAGTGCTGGGTCAGATTGCTGATCTGGGCGCCAAAACCATTGTTTACGTTTCCTGTAACCCCGCTACTCTGGCCCGTGATGCCGGTGAACTGGTGAATCAATATGGATATACGCTTGTACAAACCGGCATCATGGATATGTTTCCTCATACCAGTCATGTTGAATCGATCGCATTATTTCAAAAATGATGGGAAAATATTTCTAGTAGTTTTAAATGGTTCACAAAGTACTCGGAAATTGAAGTTAAAAAAGTTCCCTATTTAGTACCAAGGTACAATAGTTTTAGGAAATTTTTCCTTTAATATAGGCAACATTGCTCCAGGAATGAACCGGAGCAATACTAAATATTTGAGTGCCAACCTTGGTGTGAGCCAAGAGACGGAAAGCCACGGGTCTTCCTTAATAAGATAGCCGGGTTGCATTTTCAGGAAGGAAATGTAAATGAAATTATTAACACCAATCTTTGCCGCGACACTTTTGATGTTAGGTTTTTCTACAACTGCATCAGCCACTTTTTATCATCCTAAACCACATTACTGTGATAATGGTGATCTCTGTGATAATAGCCAGCCTTTCTCAACTACCTTGACGACTGGCGATATTAATAACAGTGGAAAATACGCTTACTGGGGTTTCGATAGTATCGATGTAGCTGATTTGACAATTGAATCAGCAACTTTAACTGTAAAATCTAATGCTGATAACTTTTTTATTTTCGGGTGGGATAAAATTTTCGCTTATACAGATAATTGGTATGGCACTGGACTTGAGCATATTGGCTGGCTAGATGGCGGTTACGATGTTTTTTCATTAAGCTCTAGTCTTTTTGATGAAATTATTGATGGTTTATCACTGAAAGCGCTTTTCACCGATAATTCAGAAGACGTTTTTTGGTCAAAACTGGAAGTTTCTGGCGTCTACTGTCCGCCTATTAGTGAGGTTCCTTTACCAGCAGCGGTATGGTTGTTCGGTTCAGGTTTAATGGGCTTTATGGCTGTTCGCAGAAGAACAAAAGCAAACCAACAAGCTTAACTCTCTCGTAATACCGTAAAATAAAAACCGTGGCTTTCGAGCCACGGTTTTTTTATGTCTGAAAAAAAGAGTGAGTTGAAATGGCAAAGTCTGATCCGTTAGCTGAATCGCCCCCAGCTTTATTAAAAGATCATATAAATGCCAATTCTATCGATGTGTTAGCAGGATTAATCAAAGGCTATCAACCGGATTTTCCTGACGATAAGTTCAGGGTTATGGCAATGTCACAGTTGGAATCCATGCCACTTAAAACCCGCGTCAACCATCTTAGTAACGTTTTGGCAGTATTACTGGTTGAGGAT
Source organism: Methylophaga sp. F7 (assembly GCF_056863975.1). Taxonomy (NCBI): domain Bacteria; kingdom Pseudomonadati; phylum Pseudomonadota; class Gammaproteobacteria; order Thiotrichales; family Piscirickettsiaceae; genus Methylophaga; species Methylophaga sp. F7. The sequence continues at coordinate 1,045,697 of NZ_CM166511.1, forward strand.
TTCTCTGTGAATGCCAAATGGTTGAAGCAGGTTGCCGCGCACTGGCCCAATCAGGAGCCCGGTAAAGGTTGGCATAGTTTTATGGCATGGCCATTAATTGACTATGCTGGAAAGCAAGGGCTGCAGCAGCCGACAATCGCACTGGATGTGTTAAAGCATCTCACACCATTGTTTACTGCAGAATTTGCTATCAGACCCTACATAGAACAACATTTTGAGCTGACCTTCAAAGAATTATTGCGATGGTGTGATGATGAGAATGAGCATGTCCGGCGACTGGCATCAGAAGGGATGCGGCCAAGATTACCTTGGGGAGGGCATTTAAAGGCATTAAAACAAGACCCGCAACCGGTATTTGAAATACTGAGTCAGCTCAGAGATGACAAAAGTAAATATGTCCAAAAATCGGTTGCCAATAATTTAAATGACATTAGTAAAGACCATCCACAGCGAGTAATCGATATCTGTGGTGAGTGGTTGAAAAATTCCACACCTCAACGTCGCTGGATTATCCGTCACGGGCTTCGCAGTCTGATTAAGGCAGGTGAGCCAGCTGTATTCCCATTACTGGGTTATAGTGACCACCCAGCCGTTGAGATAGACTTTGATTTAACTGAGCAAGATGTGACATTGGGTCAAAAATTGGAAATGTTGTTGTCTATCCATTCTAAAACCAGTCAGGCTCAACAATTGGTGGTGGATTATCGTGTCTGGCATGTCAAAAACAACGGCAAGACCACCGCGAAAGTTTATAAATGGAAAAACATCGCTTTACCGGCCAAGGAAAGTATCTATCTAAAGAAGTCACACGGATTTTTAAAACTGACTACCCGGCAATACTATGGTGGCCAACACACTATTGAAATACTTATCAACGGCGTGGTTCATAACCAGGCGACGGTGAATCTAGTACTTGATTGAATTAAAGATACTACCAAATAAATTATCAACAGAAATAAAATGAGCCCCGGAGGGCTCATTTTGTTTGGTGTAAATTTAATCGATTTTACTGTTTAGCTAATGCCTGCCAGGTACTGACCACCGTATCCGGATTTAGTGAAATACTGCTGATTCCACGTTCAAGCAGCCATGCTGCCAAATCAGGATGATCCGACGGACCTTGCCCACAGATACCGACGTATTTATCTGCTTTATGACAGGCATTAATCGCCATCTCCAGCATCGCCAATACCGCTGGATCACGTTCATCAAATGCTGCGGCAATTTGTGCAGAATCCCGGTCGAGCCCCAATGTCAGCTGAGTCATATCGTTAGACCCGATTGAAAAGCCATCAAAGAATTCCAGAAACTGATCTGCCAGTACTGCATTGGAAGGTAATTCACACATCATGATCAAACGCAGGCCATTTTTACCGCGTTCCAGACCATTCTTTTTCAAAATTTTGATGACGGCTTCAGCTTCACTCAACGTCCGTACAAAAGGAATCATGACTTCAACATTGGTTAAACCCATAACATCACGGACACGCTTGATCGCTTCACATTCCAATTCAAAGCAGGCCTCGAATTCCGGAGAGCTGTAGCGTGCTGCACCACGGAAACCAATCATGGGATTTTCTTCGTGTGGTTCAAATTCAGCGCCACCAACGAGGTTGCCATATTCATTCGATTTAAAATCGGACATACGCACAATCACTTTGGATGGATAAAATGCCGCAGCAATAGTCGAAACACCTTCCGTAATACGGCTGATATAAAACTCAACCGGGTCGCCATAAGCAGTAGTTTTTTCGCGGATAACCTGTTGTACTTCCGCATCCATTTTATCGGCGGCCATCAATGCTTTCGGATGAATACCGATCATATTATTTATAATGAATTCCAGCCGAGCCAGACCAACACCGTCATTAGGGAGTTGTGAAAAGCTGAATGCACGGTCAGGATTCCCCACATTCATCATAATTTTGACGGGTAACTCAGGCATTTGGTCCAAAGACTGAACCCGATGTTCAAACTCAAGCAGTCCCTGATAAATATAACCTTCATCACCTTCGGCACAGGAAACTGTGGCTGAAATGCCTTCAGCAACTTTTTCAGTAGCATCGCCACAGCCTACTACAGCCGGGATACCTAATTCACGTGCAATGATAGCGGCATGACAGGTGCGACCACCACGATTAGTAATAATCGCCGCCGCTTTTTTCATGATCGGTTCCCAATCAGGATCCGTCATATCTGTTAGTAATACATCGCCCGCTTCAAATTGATCCATCTGATCGAGGCTGCTCAGAATCCGAACCCGACCACTGCCAATTTTCCTACCAATGGCGCGACCACGGGCCAACAATTCACCTTTATCTTTTAAAATGAATTGCTCAGTAACATTTACACTGCGGCTTTCAACCGTTTCCGGGCGAGCCTGAACAATGTAAATCTGGCCATCGTTACCATCTTTTGCCCATTCGATATCCATTGGTCTTTGGTAATGCTTTTCAATAATCATCGCCATGCGGGCCAATGATTCAATTTCTTCATCATTCAGACAAAAATGCAATCGTTCTTCGGGATCGACATCAACGGTTTTAACCGGTGATTTTGCATCACCTGAGTAAACCATTTTAAGCGCTTTCTGGCCCAGAGTTCTGCGTAATACCGCAGGACGATCAGCAGTTAATGTGGTTTTATGCACGTAAAACTCATCTGGATTAACCGCGCCTTGTACCACCATCTCGCCAAGACCGTAACTGCCAGTGATAAAGACCACATCACGAAAACCGCTTTCAGTATCCAGGGTAAAAGCCACACCGGCAGAAGCAATGTCAGAGCGCACCATCTTCTGGATACCGGCAGACAAAGCCACTTCGCTGTGTTCAAATCCTTGGTGATCGCGATAGGCAATCGCTCGATCGTTAAACAGTGATGCAAAGACTTCTCTGATAGCAAACTTGATATGGTCTAAACCGGAAACATTCAGAAAGGTTTCCTGTTGTCCGGCAAACGATGCATCGGGTAAGTCTTCTGCGGTGGCAGATGAACGTACCGCCCAGCTGGTAGAAGTACCGTATTCTTCTACTAGCTTTTCATAAGCTTCATCAATTGCGGCTTCCATTTTTTCCGGATAAGGAATGGTCATGATCCATTCACGGATGGTTTTACCCGCTTTCTGAAGTGCAACGACATCGTCAACATTCAGTTCACGTAATAATTCGTTTATCTGGTCTTGTAGTCCGTCATGCTTTAAAAACTCTCTGTAAGCATCTGCCGTAGTCGCAAAACCGCTTGGAACAGCTACACCCAACGGTGCTAAATTCTGCAACATTTCACCTAAAGAAGCATTTTTCCCACCAACTCTGCCGACATCATTCATGCACAACTTATCAAGTGGAATTACATATTCGGTCATGACTACTACCTTAAATTTTTAGTTTTATTAAATGTAATGGTTGATTCGCGGATGCGCTCACGCGCGAGGCCCATAGAGCGAACAACACGGCTGGATATTTCCTCAATAGAAGTATTTGTAGTATCAAATACCGGAATATTCACTTTCTCAAACATAATCATCGCTTTGTCTAATTCTGCCTGACAGATTTCCAAAGAGGAATAATTACTATCAGGGCGGCGTTGTCGGCGAATTCGACTCAGCGGCACCGGTTTAATAGTTAAGCCGGCAAGTTTATGTTGATGAATTTTAAGATACTCAGGTAGTTCTTCTGCTTCCAAATCTTCAACGGTTAACGGATAGTTAGCCACTTTGAGGGAGAAGTTCATTGCTAAATACAAACTGGTGGGTGTTTTACCACATCGTGAAACACCGACTAAAATGATATCAGATTCTTCATACTGATCGGGACGAATACCATCATCATGCGTCAGCGCATAATCTATGGCATCCAGACGTTTCTGATAAGTGGTATCGCTAATTGAAATTCGCGATACACCGAGTTTCTGTGATGATTCAATATTCAGAAATTTTTCCATCGAACCGATGAACTGATGAAATAAACTGATTACAAATCCATCACAGTCTTCGATAATCTCTTGGGCTTCGTTATTCACTAAGGTGCTGAAAACCAGTGGGGGCAAATGCGATTCGGCACAAAGCGCATTAATTTGCTCGCGTGCTTCCTCAGCTTTTTCTTTAGTGTCGACAAAAGCCAGAGTAATTGTTTCGAATTCAATATCAGGAAATTGCGCCAATAGACATTTTCCGTACGATTCTGCGGTCAAACCGGTCCGATCTGATACAAAAAATACGTTTCTGATTTGTTGAGTATTATTTTCGGTTACATCGTTCATTAGATAATGATGTGCTGAAATGGCTGTATTGATCAACAAAAAGTTTGTTGCAGGAAGAGATAAGCTCAAATATCAATTTCGCTCAATTGATGGTAACGCTTTGTATGGTAATTTATCAGCCGGTATCGCCGTTCATCCTGCACCGATAGAACACTAAAAATTCAACTCTGTAGTATTGCACTTAGAAAGCTGATTTAGCGACGTTCAGAAAGCTAAATAAAGTTATCTGGTATTTTCAAAACTGGCGTATTAGAGCCTATTAAAGGACGTTGGCAGGGTTACACCAAATTTGTTCATTTGACAATGGAGGCATAATAAGGTGTTTTATTTAATGCATAAAAAATGCTTCAGCATTTAATGGAATATGCCGAATAATAACTAAGTTTTAACAAACTGGATATTGATTGTTTTAGCTTGAAACGGACATCCAATATTCCATCAGACACCAAAACGTAAACTGAAACGTATTCAGTATTTTGATACCCGGCCCTACAAAAGATGTGACCCCGAAACAATCTTTCAGCCAGCAATCCGATAAAGCAAATTAAGTTTTATTATCAGATACTAAACTGTAACCGGAATTATTACCTCTAAAGACTCCAGCTCTTTAATGTATAAACAGAGTGGTCTATTCAGGACATGAATAAACCAAATGCTACCAGGCCAATACAGACCACTGAAATAAATACAATAAACTCAATGAAGTGCTCCATCAGCCATTCTTCTAACTTGTGCATGATAATCCTCCTTAACAACGTTGCTTAATAACAAGTTTTCGTTGTTGATTATCGTGCTGGCTGGGCTAGAAGACATTGATCTGGATCAAATCAAACCAGTGTTGTTTTTTTTCACTAAAAAGCAGTTGTAACTATTTAGACAAAAACCACCCGATAGCCACTAACCCCAACCAGAAAGCGGTGAAGAGTAAGATGATATGTGGAAATTTTTGCATCAAAAATTCATCAATTTTTTTGAACATGATTACCTCGTAGCAATTCATTTTTAACTGGAAACGATATCATTTGCGCGGAGATTATACCAGTTCAAATAAACTGTTTTTCTACGTTTTCAATGATATGGCGACTACACACGATAAATGACAGATTTTGCTTGTATTTAAGAAGAAGATTCTCTATATTTTCTCTTCTCGGTATGTTCTCTCGCTAGGGGAAAATTTATGTTAACTAAAAGACAGCAAGATACGCTCAACTTTATTCGCCATTACATTGAAGAAAATGATGAAGCACCTTTGGTTACCGAAATTGCCGAAGGGTTAGGAATCAAATCACAAGGCACCACGCACAGATACATTCAGGCGTTGATTGACGGGGGATATCTGGAGCGATTATCGGGAAGAACACGGGGCTTACAGTTAACTGAGCAGGAGGGGGCCGATCAATCGCTTATTCTCCCCATGATGGGAAAAATTGCAGCAGGCCGATTGATAGAGGCCGTAGCCGACGAATCAGAAATTGATCTTGGCATCATGTTTAAAGGCAAGGGTAGATATGTCCTGAAAATCAGCGGTGAATCGATGATTGGCAAAGGTATTATGCCGGGCGATTATGTGGTGATTGAATCAACCCGGCAGGCCAGACATGGCGACATGATTGTGGCTTTAGTCGATGGTTTTGATGCGACCCTGAAAACCATGCTGGTCAACCAGGATGGAACGATTACCTTAATGCCAGCGAATGACGAATTTGAGCCTGTTACGATCGATGCAAAGCGACTCAGCATCCAGGGCGTTGTGGTAGGTCAGTTACGCACCTATCCATGAATACTGATGAAAGTTGCCAAAAACTGAACTAGGGCTTGTTGATCTTTCATATCCACCACTGCTGGCGGCTATTTTTGTGTCCGACAAGGCGGAAAGCACGCAGTGTAGCCATCCTACATAAGTGATTGACAACGTAGGCGGCCGCAAAAATAGTCCCAGCCCTTCGGGTTGTGACTTAAAAGCGCCACTCTGCGTGGCCTACAAGGATGTAGGTCAGGGGCGTGAGCAGGATGCGGAAGTTTTGCTCGTCGCTTATTTAGAACAACTACAAAAACGTCAGGAACGTTTTTGAGCGCAAGCCCCTTCGGGGTGAGATACATGGATGTATCTCACAAAAGGCGCTCCTTGTGCCTTGATTGACGCTTTTTCAGCTCACAACAGAGGCGGAGATGAAAGATCAACAAGCCCTGGGCCGCTGGCTAAAAACAGCGGCCTAGTTTACTAATTAATTACGAACCATACTGCTTATTAAAGTAATAATTGGTAGCTTCAACATAACCGGCGATGCTGCCGCAATCAAAACGGTGTCCTTTAAATTTAACTGCCAGGACCGGTTTATCCTGCGCCATGGCCCGAATAGCATCGGTTATTTGCACTTCACCGTTAGCACCTGGGGGCGTTTTACGTAAATAATCGAAAATATCTGGAGTCAGAACATAACGGCCGATAATCGCCAGATTACTGGGAGCATCTTCAGGTTTTGGTTTTTCTACCATATCGGTAATGCGATATACATCCGGTTCAATTTCATCGCCTGAAATCACACCGTAGCTACCTGTTGCCTCGGCCGGAACTTCTTCAATTGCCACAATGGAACACTGGTGTTTCTGAAACAGATCAACCAGTTGGCCCAATGCGCGTTTGCCACCTGATTCTGGTGTTGCACATAGGTCATCTGCCAACAAGACTGCGAAAGCTTCATTACCGATAATTGGTTCACCGGTCAAAATGGCATGACCCAACCCCAACATCGCGCGTTGACGCATAAAAATAAAATCACAGGAATCCATCACATTACGAATGTCATCCAGATGTGATTCTTTACTGGTTCCCTGAATCTGATGTTCAAGTTCAAAGCTGGTATCAAAGTGATCTGCAATAGCTCTCTTACCTCGCCCAGTAATAAATCCCATACTGCGCAGGCCAGCCTCCATCGCTTCTTCAACACCATATTGAATTAATGGTTTATCAACAATGGGCAGCATTTCTTTAGGCATTGCCTTGGTTGCAGGCAAAAAACGTGTCCCATATCCGGCGACGGGAAACAGACATTTACGGATAGAAACGTTTGCTGTCATGAATAATAATCCTTATGTTTTATTGGGTGGCATAAATCAGCGATTACTCAACCATACGCACTGATAAGGCGTTAGCTGAATTTCACTTTGCCAGGAGTCAGTTGCACGACCACTGATGAGATCATGCCATTCATCTGTCGCAACCAGATTGAGATCGGCAACGCGTAATGTTTGTGGCTGATCACTGATATTAAATATACAGAAGATGCTTTGATGACGATCAATACTTTGTCGCCAGAAGCCAAATAATGTATCACCGAGTTGCAAGGTAAATTGCGTTGCATTGGGATGAAAAGCTGGCTGCTCCATACGCAGCTTAATCAGTTCGGTCATTTTATGATAAATCTGATAATGGTTATTGGCGGTATGCGTTAATGCTGCACGAATGGCCGCATCATCCCATTGATGACGGTTAATGGCGCGGTTATGTTGATGTTGTTCAAGTCGTTTGTAGTCGTTTCCTGTGGCTAGCAGGCTATGAATATAGATTCCGGGAATACCTTCCAGAGCGAGCATAATCGCATGGGCACAGATAAACCGTTCTTGTTGCCATTTATCAGGACCTTTAACGGTTCCTTGTAGTGCATCAAATAGCGCAATATTTATTTCATAAGGTTTCTTGATATTGTTTTCAGCCGCGCGCCAGGAGATTTCCCCCCGAACCCCTGCATAGTGGAAATCAATGAGGCTATTTCACTATCGGTCAATAAACCCTCTGCGGGCCTTAAACCAATGCCATCATGTGATGCAATAAAGTTAAAATAGGCTGTGCCGTTTTGAGCCGGCGGCATACTCATTAACCATTGGCGTAAATAACTGCAATTTCCGGTTAAAAGTGTATTCAATAAAAGCGGTGGTAACGAAAAGTTATAAATCCAGTGTGCTTCATTGGCATTACCGAAATAACTGAGGTTTTCCCGATTTGGGATATTGGTTTCCGTGATAATGACGGCATCACTTTTCGCCTGTTCGATCAGTAAACGTAATAGCCTGACCAATTCATGTGTCTGAGGCAGATTAAGACAATTGGTCCCAGCCTGTTTCCATAAAAAAGCCACAGCATCCAGACGAAACAGACAGATCCCCTGATCCAGATAAAACCGAATAATCTTTACAAAGGTTTTGAGTACCTCGGTGTTACGAAAATCAAAATCCACCTGCTCATGACTGAAAGTGCACCACACATTTTTAATCCCGTCTGCAGTCTCAGTCTCTCTCAACAACGGCGAGGTACGTGGACGAACCACTGAAGAAATAGGGGTATCAGACTCACAGGTATAAAAATAATCATGGCCCTCACCATGCCCGGCAATAAAGTTCTTAAACCACTGACTGCTGCTTGAACCATGATTAATGACCAGATCTGCCATCAATCGATAATCTTTGGCGATAGCTTTGATATCTTCCCAGTCACCCAACTCGGGATTTACCTGGAAAAAATCCTTCACTGCAAAACCATCGTCACTGCAAAAAGGAAAAAACGGCAGGATATGCACACTATTAATGTAGCCAGCAAAATAATCATCCAGAAACCGCTTGAGTGTCTGCAAGGGCGGTTCATCATTCTTCAATATGCTATTACCATAGGTAATCATAGTGATATCAGAGGCATGCCATTTATTCTGATGCGGTTGTGGCGCTGGTGCATCTGGATTTACCCGCATAGTAGCCAGTAATTCATGGGCTAAAGAGGCTAGTACTTTGGGTTCAATAAAATCGCCATACACCTTGTTCAGGTGATAAAGCACATTTTGGAAAACTGCCGGGCGTTCAGATGTCTGTGTCATAACCATTCTTATGCAGAAAATTCCTGATAATCTTCTTCAACGGCTTGATAAATTCGCTCGAAGATATCCGGTAAGGCACTTTGCACACGATTCCAGCTAGGAATAAATGGCGTCTCCATCGGGTTGTCCAGAAAAGCCTGACCAGCATCCATGATGTTACGGGCAAACATTTCCACAGAGGCTTCTTCCTGATGAATATCAAATTGCAAACCGTTCATCACCGCATCATTTCGATAGGTTTCCACGAAATCCAGAGCAATCCGATAATAGGTCGCTTTAATACTGCGGAAATGCTCGGGACTGAAGACGGTGCCTTTGGTCGCGAGTTTTCGAAATAATGCCTTGGAAATATCTATCGACATTTTCGACAAACCGCTGTGTTGATCATCGGATGAGAGATCCTGATGTTTGTGATCGTAAATATCAGCAATATCCACCTGACATAGACGGTTGTTCGCATAATTACGGTGCATTTCTGATAGCACGCCAATTTCCAGACCCCAGTCGCTGGGAATACGAATATCGTTTAATACATCACGGCGAAACGAAAACTCACCGGCCAATGAATAGCGAAAACTGTCCATGTAATCCAGATAATCACTTGGTCCCATGACCGATTTGAGAGCACGTAACAGGGGGGTAATTAATAGACGATTCACCCGGCCATTCATTTTCCCGCCGGCGACCCGGGCGTAATAACCTTTACAGAACTCATAATTAAACATGGGATTGGCAACAGGATAAATCAGTCGAGCCAACAGTTCGGTACTGTAGGTGGTAATGTCGCAATCATGCAGGGCAATTGATTCTGCTTTTCCAGAAGCTAAAATATAACCCATGCAATACCAGACATTACGCCCCTTACCGGCCTGATGAGGGGCAAGATTCAGGGCCTGTAACTCTGCATCAATAGCACTTAACCGTGGTCCATCGTGCCACATGATCCGATGATGTTGTGGGAGGTCCGCGAAAAAGCTCAACGCATGTTTATACTCATCAGCACTGGCTCTATCCAGTCCAATCACAATTTCTGATAAATATGGCACTGTTTTCAACTGTTGAACAATTGCTGGAAGCGCCTCTCCCTGCAGTTCTGAAAATAATGAGGGTAGCAATAATCCCATTGGACGCTGTTGACTGAAATGTACAAGATCCTGCTCTAAATCAGCCAGATGACGATGCGTAAGATTATGTAATGTTGTGATAATACCGTTCTGATGAAAATCTGCCATGTGAGCCTCTTGTGATTTTAATGCACTATTGCTGTGCTTATATGGAGCTGCTTCAAGACTTGTTGTACGCCTTCAGCCCAACCTCTTGGGCCGCAATGTGTTGCCTTCATAACATCATGATGGCGAGTTAATTTGGGTAATGAATTTACCGGTGAAGGGATCAAGAGGGCCATGTCGGCTGTTTCCAGCATGGCCACATCATTTTGACTGTCTCCAATCGCCAGGCTGGTAAAGCGTTTATCCGGGCAAAAATGTTCGTAAACCTGTTTAAGCCATTCGATAGCACGACCTTTGTCGCACTGACCAGAAACGTGTAAAAAGCGGCCACCGATTAATACCTGGGCGCCCCGTTTACGGACTTCTTCAATAAATTGTTTTTGTTTACCGGGATTGCCATGCCAGGCCAGCGCTTCGCCATATTGTCTTCTGGCAGCACGCGCAGCTGCATGAACATCCAGGCCGGTCATGGCAATGATGCCATCTATACCTGCCTGCGCAAATGTAGTGAAATCATCACTAAATAAAGGTTTCACTGATTTGATAATCGACTGCCAATGTGCGCGGGGCTGAACAAATTCTTTTACCCAATATTGACCACTTGTTTTGGTATCGGCTGGTTGCTCAGGAAAATAATCAACCGGAATAAAAATAGCGGCGCCATTTTCACAGATAAAAGGATGAGGGTTATCCAGAGAAACATTTATCTGTTCAATTTCCGACTGGGTTTTGCTACTGACCGGAATCAGCGGGATTTGTAACTGTTTGAGATTTTGTAACACGGGATCCGCCTCATCATGCCGGTAGTTATGATGATCCAGAAGACTGCCATCCAAATCAGTAAAAACCAGTAAGGATGCTTTGGGGCAGGTAACTGAAGGAGGCGATTTTTTCGGACGTTTCAAGGCCACAATTTCTCTTTCCATATTGAGTTCAAAAACATAATCCATTTGCTCCGGTAAAGTTTCCAGACAATGTTGAGTGATACGTTGGTAATACTGAATAAAACGCGAAATATCCTCAGCAGTCATAATTTTGTTGCTTACTGTAGCTGCTGTTTGTTGCAGTTTTTCTTCCTGTTCCAGTCGCCAGTTATAAACGCAATCAAAATTAGGGGCCTTAAGCATGATCCAGCTATCAACGCGCTGAAAAAGGGCAGGGTAGTCCTGTTCCAGCTTTTGATTCACATAACGTCGCCAATAGGCATCTGGATCATCATTATGTTCCAAAGCATTTACCGGCAGCGTTAACAATTCATCCGATTGTGGACAGGCCCCCATGCACCAGCCTTCCAGAATAATAAACTTGGGCGCAGCCTCTAATACCGGCCATTGTTCTACAGGAAATCGATCATCATGCGCTTTATCAAACCGTGGAATCGCAATGTTTTTTCTTTCCGAGAGCAATTTATCGAGGGTCGTCAATGCCAGTTCAATATCATGTGTTCCCGGCACCCCACGAGTCGCTAATAAAGGATGAACTGAATTCGCTAAATCAATGCGTTGCTGATGGGTGAGATAAAAGTCATCGAGAGAGAGGGCAATGGCAGTCTGATGGTGTTTAGTGATGAGTAACTGCACCAGACATTCGGCTAAGGTACTTTTTCCGGACCCTTGCGCACCATGAATGCCGATGATTATAGGGCGCTTCGCTCTTTTTTGGTGCAATATAAAATCATCAGTAATGTCTGAAAACCAGTGATCAATCTGTTGAGCATATTTAGCTGAGAGCTGATGCGCGCTCAGGAAATTCTGAATGTTTGTAGAGGGATTGACCATCACCATTGCCTGTTCCAATCGATATTAAATCAGCCTGACGCAAGTTTCATACCGGGATAGTGAAAAACTCCATTCACACTAGGGCCTGTTGCTCTTTCATAGCCACCTCTGTTATGACTGAAAATGTGCCAATTAAGTCGCGAGCAGAGCATTTTGTGAGATACATCCATGTATCTCACCCTTTTGGGGCTTGAGCCCAAAAACACTCCCGGCGTTTTTATGGTCATTCTAAATAAACGCAGAGTGGTGCATTTTCAGCCTCAACCCTAACGATAAAGCCATCTTGATGAACTAAAGCCGAAGGCTAAGATAAATGTAAACTTCCTAGATCAGATGATTGTTACGAAGAATTAGTAGAAGTTTTTCCACAAAGACAGCTTTGAGTGGAAAAATTTACTTGGTTTTGTGATGAAACATTTTAAAACCATTAAAATTTTAGAGAATAACAAAAGGGCAAAAAAAAGGGTAAACCCGAAGGTTTACCCAAAGCTCAGCACGCAGCGAGAGAGAACGAACATGCACTGAAGAAAACTACAATTGTGTTATTGCATGAAGGATGCCAAGATTGTAGTTACAATAAAAACAATGACTTATGAATTTATCAAAAAATTTAAGTCCATTTTTCGCACCACAAAACAGCAGTCGTGCACCTCAGCAGCGCATCTCCAGGGCTGTAGATCTTTTCTAACCACGTTGTACAAAATTAAACTCCAGAAAAAGTATCTCTGAAAGATCAACTGACCCAAGTGCTCAACAAAGGAATTTTTCCTAACTCATTGTTGGTCAATACTATGGCTTGTTTATCTTTCATCTCGGCCAGCAGTGGTGGATATGAAAGATAAACAAGCCCTAATACGTTTGAGTAACAAAGCGAGTTTGTCCGAATGAATCGAATCAGTGTTTATCTCTTTTTAATGGTTTCATCCCCAGTCATTGCTGCCGATATGCAAAACTCTCAAAGTCTGATCAAAGATTGTTATCAGGAGTGGCAAAGTCGTGGCTGGACATTAGGTGAAGATCGTCGACCCGCTGACAGTGTGGCCGGCTTTCGTGACGGAATTAAGCGAATTTGTGAAGTCCGAACAGAACTCTTTCTGGAGAATCAAGAGATTTCTCCCTATATTCAGGGAGGTCTTCGAGAACTGGCACCATACGTTTTTACCGCCACTAAAGAAGACATGAAGCAACGTATTCTGCAGGTGAAGGATCGAACTGGTTATCCAATCGGATCAGACCGTTTATCCGAATAACAAGCCCTAGAGCATAGGCTATAATCTTTTAATTAATCCAAAACGCTAGCCATTTAGTGGTTGAAGTGTTGGTATGGTTACTCATAATTTTTAATTCAAGAACACTGAACAATGCGCCGAACCTTTTTTCAAACGTTTCATTACCTTTCATTGGGCTATGCCTATTGTTTATCCTGTCAGCGTGTTCGGAAAAAACGGAAACCGAATCTTCAGCCATGTTCAGAGCTGATATACAGCGCAGCGGAAATTTCCAAACGACAGGACCACAGACAAAACCCGAAATTCTCTGGCGTTATCATGCAGAAGTAGGTGCCTCATCCTCGCCAGTCAGTAGCGGTAACCTGATATTTTCCGGACGTTTTGATGGCTTGATGCTGGCGTTGAATAATCAGACGGGCGAAGAAAAATGGCGATTTGTCACTCAGGCGGGGATCTTTTCAACACCGGCCGTTGCTGAGGAACAAATCATATTTGGAAGTGATGATAAGAATATCTATGCCCTCAATAAATACAGCGGCAGTTTCCTGTGGGCTTTTGAAACACAGGATAAGGTGTTTGCTTCTCCTTTAATTACCAACGACCTGGTGCTTGTTGGCAGCCTGGATCATTTCTTTTATGCCATCGACAGGCATAGTGGCGAATTGAAATGGCGCATTAAAACCGGCGGTCATGTTGATTCGTCAGCGGCAAGACATGGCGATACGCTTTATTTCGGTAGTGATGATGGTCTGTTATATGCCGTATCGATGGACGGGGAGGTGTTATGGACTCTGGATACCGGTGCTCCGATTGATGCTTCTCCAGTGATCGCTAGCGATGACAACATGCTCTATGTTGGCAACGATGCCGGGGTGTTGTTTGCTGTTGATCTTGAAACAGGTCAGTCGGTATGGAACTTTGAATCGGGTTCACGACTATTTGCCTCAGCCGCTTTGAAAGATCAGCAAATCATCTTCGCTGCCACTGATGGCCGGGTGTTCGCCTTAAATAAAGAAAGTGGTGAACCATTCTGGCAATTTGATGCTCAGGCAACGGTCTTTTCATCGCCAGCTATCGCAGGTGACCAAGTCTATATTGGTGCAATGGATGGGTATCTTTATGCGCTTGATATAAATAACGGTGAGCAAAAATGGCGTCTCGATTCAGGATGGGCCATATTTGCATCACCGTTTGTAGATAATGGAATACTTTATATAAGCAGTGATGATGGAGATTTATTAGGGCTTATTGATCCTTCATCTCCGCCTCTGTTGTGACTGAAAATGCACCAATCAAGGCGCGAGGAGAGCAGTTTGTGAGATACATCCATGTATCTCACCCCTTTGGGGCTTACGCTCAAAAACGTTTATCTCGATGGATGGAGTGTATGCAAAAGCAATGTCTGGAACATTGCTTGTCCCGGCGTTTTTGTAGTCATTCTAAGTAAACGACGAGCAACACGGAGTGGTGCATTTTCAGCCCCAACCCGAAGGGCTGGGGCTATTTTTCCGCCCAACTTCGTTGAAAATGATTTATGTAGAACAACTACATCAAATCATTTCCGCCTTGTAGAACGAAAAAATAGCCGCCAGCAGTGGTGGATATGAAAGATCAACAAGCCCAAGCCTTACGCTGATTTATTCAAATGCTCATGTTCGTAGTAATAATTGGTGGCTTCAACAAAACCTTCTACGCTGCCACAATCAAAACGTTGACCTTTGAATTTTACGGCTAATACTAGACGATCCTGTGCCAGCAAGCGCAGGGCATCGGTTATTTGAACTTCACCATTGGTGCCGGGTTTGGTTTTACGCAGATATTCAAAAATCTCCGGCGTCAGAATATAGCGTCCGATAATCGCCAGATTGCTGGGGGCCTCTTCAGGTTTGGGTTTTTCAACCATGTCTTTAATTTGATAAATACCCGGAGCGATTTCATCACCGGAAATGACACCATAGCTATGGGTTTCATCAGCAGGGACTTCCTCAATCGCGACGATGCTGCACTGATAACGTTCATATAATGCAACCAATTGACTCAATGCACGTTCACCACCTTCCGTTGGCTTGGCGCATAAATCGTCAGCCAGAATAACTGCAAATGGTTCATTGCCAATCATCGGTTCGCCGGTAAGGATGGCATGACCCAAACCTAACATTTCCCGTTGGCGCATAAATACAAATTCACAGTTATCCATCAGATAACGAATATCATCGAGAAATTTTTCTTTTGAGGTGCCTTTAATTTGATGTTCCAGTTCAAAACTGGTGTCGAAATGATCAGCAATGGCTCGTTTACCACGGCCAGTTATAAAACCAATTTGTGAAATGCCTGCCTCCATGGCTTCTTCAACACCATATTGAATCAAAGGCTTACTGACAATGGGTAACATTTCTTTGGGCATTGCTTTCGTTGCAGGAAGAAATCGTGTGCCATAACCTGCCGCAGGGAATAAACATTTTCTTATAAGACTTTTTACAGCCATTGACGAGATCCTTATCAAACTGTTGTGGAAAAAAGAGATGACGTTAAGCTAAAGTAATTGCCTGTGAAGTTCAAGAACTCCATAGTTAAACAACATTAGATAAGTCATAGTTGGACTGATATATTGTAAAGGTTAAACATTACTATTTAGTTTCGCTCAAAAAAATCCTTTTTAAAGTTCGGGCAAAGAGGTCTATGAATTCTGCCTAGGTGGATTTCAATGTTTTTGGGTGCAACAAGGAATAAAAATGAAAGTTTTAGTACTGGGCGGTGCAGGTTACATTGGATCGCATATATGCAAGGCATTGGCCTTAAAGAATCATCAAACGGTGGTATTAGATAACCTTAGCACTGGTCATCGAGAAGCGGTTCGCTGGAGTCAATTCATTGAAGCCGATATTCTGGATGCCGAAGCACTGCTCAGTATTTTGCAGGATGCAGGACCATTTGATCTGATAATGCATTTTTGTGCCAAGTCACTGGTTGGTGAATCAGTACAAAATCCGGCGTTATATTACCGAAATAATGTTGCTGGTACCTTAAACCTGTTGGATGCAATGGTAGCAACCGGACACGATAAACTTGTGTTCTCGTCTACTGCCGCCGTATTTGGCATGCCTGAGCAAGAATTAATAGATGAGCAGCACTCCCGTATGCCGATAAATCCTTATGGCCAATCAAAGAAAATGATTGAGGATGTGTTGGGGGATTATCATCATGCATATGGTATAAAGTCTGTGGCATTACGCTATTTTAATGCCTGTGGCGCAGATCCGGACGGCGAAATCGGCGAACGTCACGAACCTGAAACACATTTAATTCCTAATATTCTTAAATCTGCCATTGCCGGCAAAACATCAACATTAAAAGTGTTTGGTGATAATTATCCAACACCTGATGGCACCTGCATTCGGGATTATATTCATGTAAACGATTTGGCTTCAGCCCATATTCTGGCAGGAGAATATTTACAACAGCATGATGGTGCCTTTGCTTTCAATCTGGGCAATGGTAATGGCTTTAGTGTTCTGCAAGTAATTGAAGCAGCCAAGCAAGTAGCTCAGCACGATATCGCTTTTACGATTGAACCCCCAAGAGCTGGCGATCCATCAGTTCTGGTAGCAGATTCATCAGTGGCAAGAAAAACTCTGGGATGGCAGCCTGCATTTACGGACATTGAATCAATTATCGAAACAGCATGGGCTTGGCATCAAAATGAAAGATTTTAGGGTCTTTTTATCTTTCATAGCCACCTCTGTTGTGACTGAAAATACACCACTCAAGGCGCGAGGAGAGCAGTTTAGTGACTCTAAATAAACGACGAGCAACGAAGAGTGGTGTATTTTCAGCCTCAACCCGAAGGGCTGGGACTATTTTTCCGTCCCACTGCGTTGGAAATGATTTATGTAGAACAACTACATCGCATCATTTCCGCCTTGTTGGACAAAAAAACAGCCTCCAGCAGTGGTGGCTATGAAAGATAAAAAGACCCTAGAATTGTTTATTTTTCATAGCCACCTCTGTTGTGACTGAAAATGTACCAATCAAGGCGCGAGGAGAGCAGTTTAGTGACTCTAAATAAACGACGAGCAACGAAGAGTGGTGCATTTTCAGCCTCAACCCAAAGGGCTGGGACTATTTTTCCGTCCCACTGCGTTGGAAATGACTTATGTAGAACAACTGCATCGCATCATTTCCGCCTTGTTGGACAAAAAAATAGCCTCCAGCAGCGGTGGCTATGAAAGATAAACAAATCCTTGTGAGGAAGACTTGAGATGATTCCAGTAATTTTATCCGGTGGTTCCGGAAGCCGTTTATGGCCATTATCACGGAAAAATAAGCCTAAACAGTTTTTGACCTTGTTTAACGATTCATCGATGTTTCAAAGCACGCTTACTCGTTTAAATGGCTTGGATTCTCTGGAAGCTCCGTTAATTGTTTGCAATAACGA
Organism: Methylophaga sp. F7; assembly: GCF_056863975.1. Taxonomy (NCBI): domain Bacteria; kingdom Pseudomonadati; phylum Pseudomonadota; class Gammaproteobacteria; order Thiotrichales; family Piscirickettsiaceae; genus Methylophaga; species Methylophaga sp. F7. The sequence continues at coordinate 1,063,493 of NZ_CM166511.1, forward strand.
GCATCGTTTCATGGTAGCTGAACAGCTTCAGGAGATTGGTCTGGATGCTAAAGGCATTATTCTTGAACCCTGTGCTCGTAATACCGCTCCAGCGATTGCTCTGGCAGCATTAAAGGCCATGGATAACGGCGAAGATCCGTTACTGTTAATATTAGCTGCAGATCATCTTATTTCGGATGTCACTGCTTTTCATAAGGCTATTGAACAAGCACGGATACTGGCTGAACAAGATAAGCTGGTTACTTTCGGTATTCAGCCACAATCTGCTCACACCGGCTATGGTTATATTGAAGCAGAAGAAAAGTCGAAACCCAGTTCAGTAAAACGTTTTATCGAAAAACCGGATTTGGCTACAGCAGAGTCCTACCTGTCTGCCGGAAACTTTTTCTGGAACAGTGGGATGTTTTTGTTTAAAGCCTCCGCATATATCAAAGAGCTCGCACGCTTTTCTCCTGAGATGTTGTCTTCCTGTAAACAATCCCTTGAAAAAGCGGTAATCGATCTCGATTTTGTCCGTGTTGATCCGCAGTTTTTTGAGCAAAGTCCGAGTGACTCAATTGATTACGCGGTTATGGAAAAAACCGATAAAGCTATGGTTGTTCCACTCGATGCGGGCTGGAGTGATGTCGGTTCATGGTCTTCTTTATGGGAAGCTTTCACCCGTGATGCTGATCAGAATGTGTTGATCGGCGATGTTCTAGTTGAAAATGTTCATAACGCCTATATTCATAGCGAAAATCGTCTGGTGACGGTGTTAGGCCTGGACGATGTGATTGTTGTTGAAACACATGATGCTGTCATGGTGGCGCATAAAGATCAGGCACAAAAAGTTAAAACAATCGTTGAAGAACTGACCCGCCAAAACCGTAAAGAAGTTATAACCCATCGTAAATGTTATCGCCCATGGGGCAATTACGACTCTGTTGATATGGGTGACCGATTTCAAGTCAAGCGCATATTGGTGAACCCGGGCGCATCTTTGTCATTGCAAATGCATTACCATCGTGCTGAACACTGGGTAGTGGTAAGTGGAACCGCTGAAGTCACACGGGATGATGAGGTCATGTTACTGGGCGAAAACGAATCAACATTTATTCCTCTTGGAAGTGTGCATCGTTTACGTAATCCTGGACGAGTCCCTTTGGAAATCATTGAGGTACAATCCGGCGCCTACCTTGAAGAAGACGACATTATCAGGCTTCAAGATACCTATAACCGTAAATAACAGAATAAGAGATGGCCTAAGGACAATTATGGCGCAAGGAAAAATCAGACATTACGACTCAAAAATTAATGCTATTTCAAGGCTAATTGATAGTGCCATTATATTAGTAACCTTTCTGGCTTTAATGGATTTGTTTGCTATTGAATGGCAACCAAAGCATGTCTGGTCTTTATTATTTTCAATTATTCTTTTTCACTTCTTTGCCGAATCACAGGATGCCTATCGTTCATGGCGCGGGACGTATCTAAGGGACGAGGTTACTGCAGTATTATTTTCCTGGGGTACGAGTATCGCGGTATTGGTGGCTATCGAACTGATTGTCATTAATGAACAAACCTATGCAACACCTTTCATATTGATCTGGATAATCGCTACACCTATCGAGTTGATTTCCTGGCATGCCATCGTTCGAATGGTGCTTGGAATAATGCGATCCAAGGGGTTAAATACCCGTCGCGTGGCTATCGTAGGAGCGACGAAGCTTGGTTATCGACTGGAAAAATCCTTTGATGAAATGGAATGGACAGGTTACCGTTTCAGTGGTTTCTACGATGATCGTAAACCTGCCCCAAATCGTCGTTTAGAAGAAAATGCAGCGACTGTCCTTGGCAGTATCGAAGACTTAATAAGAGATTGCCGTACAGGAAAAATCGACATTGTCTTTATTACATTATCTTTGGCAGCTGAAGCCCGTATTCGTTTGATTACTGAAAAGCTTGCTGATACTACCGCTTCGGTTTATTTGGTACCCGATTTGTTTACTTTTAATCTGCTTAACTCCAGATGGGTGGATTATCAGGGAATAACGGCAATCAGCATTTATGAGACACCCTTTGCCGGTATTGATAGTGCAATCAAACGCATTGAAGATATTGTTTTGAGTTTTTTGATACTGTGTCTGATAGCCATTCCGATGTTATTGATAGCCATTGGCATTAAAGCGACTTCCAAAGGTCCTGTGTTTTTTAAACAGACACGTTATGGAATGGATGGTGAAAAAATAAAAGTCTGGAAGTTTCGTACCATGACAGTTGCTGAAGATGGGGATAAGGTCATTCAAGCCCAAAAGAACGATCAAAGGGTCACGCATTTTGGCAAAATTTTACGAAGAACTTCACTTGATGAATTACCACAATTCTTCAATTCGTTAGGCGGTTCTATGTCAATCGTTGGCCCAAGGCCACATGCTGTAGCGCACAATGAAGAATATAGAGCGAAAATCCAAGGGTATATGCTTCGGCATAAGGTTAAGCCTGGTATTACCGGTCTTGCCCAGATAAATGGTTTTCGTGGAGAGACGGATACGCTGGATAAAATGGAAGGGCGTATCAAATATGATCTACAGTATATTCAAACCTGGACATTGCTTCTTGATCTGAAAATTATTTTATTAACGATCACTAGAGGTTTTGTTGGAAAGGATGTATATTAATGTCCAGAGTTAAATTTTCGGTATGACATCGCTGTCTAGCCAACAAAAAATTTAAACTCGTTCCTAAGATTAAAACTCAATTGCAATTCCTTTGACTGAGTTATCTATCGACACGATAGGTAATGCGCATATCAGAAATGTCGGCTGAGAGAAACATCTGGGAGTCAATCATTTCGGGTTCAATGTTGTTCCCGACAATCTAGCCTAACTTACCGTGAGGTGAGGTCGGAAAGCCATGGGTCTTTAAAGTTAAGATCGCCAGGTTGCATTGTTTCATTTTTTCATCAAAAGGAAAAAATTATGAAAAAATCAATGCTATTTTTTGCAGCCTTGTTGTTCTCGATTAACGTCAATGCAGCTACCTTATCGTTAACAGGTACTGGTTCTATTGGAGCAACCCAAAACGTCGATCTAAACAATAACAGCACTGTGCTTGCTGGTGGTTTTGTTGCTGCTCGCGGCCTTTGGAGTTCAGCTTTTAACGCAACTACAGATGCTGATACACCCGTAGTTATTGAATGGTCATTCAACCCTACTACTAGCCTTGGTTCCGCCCAACTTGCTTTTGGTGAAGTGGGAGGCCCATTACAAATGTTTAATATTAGTAGTGACTTTATTTTCAATGCTTCCATGACAGCTGGTACGACATATCTTGTTGCTATTTTGAACGCAACCTCAAATATATTGAAGTATGACCTGTCAATTTCACCATCAGCTGTTCCGATTCCAGCTGCATTGTGGTTAATGGCTCCAGCATTAATGGGTTTTTTCGGCTTACGTCGTAGAGCACTTAAATCTGCTACAGCTTAATTTTAAACGTATTGAATTCCTGCTTACTTGAGGAAAGGAGCTTTGTTCCTTTCCTTAAATTGCAAAACCATTGTAAACACTGTGAATCAATTCACATTTGATTAAAGATTTGAGTTAATCCAGCTAAATTTTGTGTTGCAGGGCTCATTATTTGTAACAAATTAACAGTATTGTTCAACCGTCACTTGAGAGCTGTTTCTAAGTGGCTTTATTTGTTGGGAACGGAAATGGTTCCTATTTTAAATCGCCAAACTTGTCATGAGGCAAGGTCGGAAAGCCACGGGTCTTCAGGTATTATTTGAAGATGGCTGGGTTGCATTGCTTAATTTTTCAATTAAAGGAAATTACGATGAAAAATGCGATGCTATTTTGTATAGCTTTATTGTTCTCAGTTAGTGCTAATGCGGCTACATTGAGTTTATCAACTGTCGGATCAAATGGTGCGACTCAAGAAATCAGTTTAAATAACAACAGCACTGTGCTTGCTGGTGGTACTGTTGCTAATTCTGGTTCTTGGGAATCATTGTTTGATGTTACAACTGATGTTGATACTCCTGTAAGAGTTGAGTGGTCATTTAATCCTTCAACAAGCTTGGATTCAGCTCAATTGGCTTTTGGTCTGGTTTCTGGCCCTGGTGGTAATTATGTTGGTTTTCCAACTATTTTTAATATCACTGGTGACTTTATCTTTACTGCCATTTTGACTGCAGGTTCATATTTTGCAGTAGATATTCTTAATGCCACTTCAGGTATTTTGAAATATGACCTGTCAATCTCTGCAGTACCAGTACCAGCTGCATTGTGGTTGTTTGCACCAGCACTGTTAGGCTTCTTCGGTATACGCCGTCAAGCACGGAAAACAGTGGTTGCATAACACCAAATGAGTTAACAATATTGTTAGTTTTAAGAAAAGGGAGCTTCGGCTCCCTTTTTTTGCAGTTATGTACTTGATTCAGTTAGCTATTATTCACAGCATGAAGTGGGACAACCAATAGAATATTGTTATAAAGTTCATTAAATATGGATATTGTGAGAAAAAGAAAATCAGCTATAATCAGCCTGAAATATATAATTTTTTTGCAATAAATTTGTCACTAGTACCATAGTACAATTTCAATCATGCAAATGAAGTAGTAGTGTTTAATCATCACCGAGATATTTCTTGGAGATAAAAAGTTCAGAGACAATGTTGTTTCTGTTTCTGTTTTTGTTGCCAAACTTACCGTGAGGTAAGGTCGGAAAGCCACGGATCTTCTGGCTGGGTTTTGAAGATGGCCGGGTTGCATTGCTTAATTTTTCAATATAAAGGAAATTACTATGAAAAATGCGATGCTATTATGTATAGCTTTATTGTTCTCAGTTGGTGCTAATGCCGCTACACTGACTTTATCAACAGTTGGTTCTTCAGGTGCTACTCAAAGTATTGATCTGAATAACAACAGTACAGTTCTTGCTGGTGGTACTGTTGCTAATTCAGGAGTTTGGGAATCATTGTTTGATGTTTCTACTGATGTTGATACACCAGTAAAAGTTGAATGGTCATTTAACCCAACAAACAGCTTGAATAATGCTCAATTGGCCTTTGGTCTGTTGACTGGCCCTGGTGGTGGTTATGTTGGTGCGCCAACTATTTTTAACATCACTGGTGATTTTATCTTTACTGCTATTTTGACAGCGGGTTCATTCTTTGGTGTTGATATTTTTAATGCCACATCAGATGTACTGAAATACGACCTGTCAATTTCTGCAGTACCAGTTCCAGCTGCATTATGGTTATTTGCTCCAGCATTGATGGGCTTCTTCGGTTTACGTCGTAAAGCACTGAAAACAGCTGCTGCATAGTAACAAATGAGTTAACAATATTGTTGGTTCAAGGAAAGGGGGCTTCGGCTCCCTTTTCTTTGTGGGGCTCAATATCATCAAAAGACTCTAAAGTTTTGCATCTGCGATTTACCTACCTGATTTGAAAAATCCACAAAAACTGTTAGTCTGTAACTGAACTTTCACGAATCTAAGAAAGTCTCAATTATAGAAACAATTCTGTTTCTATCTTCAATATAAAGCCAAACTTGTCATGAGGCAGGGTCGGAAAGCTACGGATCTTTAATTGACTAAAGATGGCCGGGCTGCATTGCTTATTTTTTCACTTAGAAGGAAATTGCTATGAAAAAAGCGATGCTATTATGTATAGCCTTTTTATTCTCTGCTGGTGCAAACTCAGCAACTCTTAATTTAACAGCTGAGGGCTCAAATGGGGCCTCCCAACAGCAAGTCACCTTAAATAATAACAATGTTGTTTTAGGTGGTGGTGTTGTTGAAAGCTCCAAATCAAATTGGAGTTCAATGTTTAACGTCACAGCAGATACAAATACTGCGGTTGATGTTGAATGGTCATTTAACCCAGTGAGAAATCTGGTTTCTGCTACTGTAGCAATTTTTGCATTAGATGGTAGTTTTACAGAAACGTACGATATAACGGGCGATTTTACTTTTTCGGCCATATTGTCAGCAGGTAAAACTTACGGTTTGGATATTTTAGATGCTACATCACATGCATTAAAATATGATGTGTCAGTTACCTCATTATCAGAAGTGCCTGTACCAGCCGCATTATTTTTATTCGCTCCCGCCTTATTAGGATTGATTGGATTGCGTCGTAGAGCCAAGATGACTGCAGGCTGAAACGGTTAGGAGAAATAAAAAGGGAGCTTGAAGCTCCCTTTTTTATATATTTTTTGTCAGAAAAGACTCTGTACAAACTGAATAAAAAACGTTACGGTTAAATTAACTTCCTTAAAAAGCTGGGAAGTTTTCACAATGGAAAGGATTTCTTCTTTCCTATCAATAGCCAAACCTGTTGTGAGGCGGGGGCGGAAAGCCACGGGTCTTACCCTGTAAGATCGCCGGGTTGCATTGCTTAACTTAATCTATAAATCAAACCCCTTAAAGGAGCGACTTATGAAAAAAGCGATGCTTTTCTTTATGACGTTATTTTTCTCAATTAGTGCAAATGCAGCAACCTTAAATTTGACCACCGCCGGATCATCAGGTGCTACGCAAGAAGTTAGCTTAAATAACAACGATGTTGTATTAGGTCACGGAACGGTAGATGAGCCAAACACCAACTGGTCATCATTTTTTGATCTATCTACAGATCAAAATACACCCGTTAAAATTGTATGGTCATTTAATCCAGAAGCAAATCTAAGTTCAGCTACCGTATCGTTATTTGAGATGGGTGGTGCTGTTATTGATCAGTTTAATCTCATCTCAGATTACTCATTTACCGCCACGCTTATGACTGGTATAAACTATGGTTTGGATATCTTTAGTGCTTCTTCTGATGAGCTGAAATATGATGTTTCAGTATCGGCTGTGCCTATTCCAGCAGCGCTTTTTCTCTTCGCACCTGCCTTATTCGGCCTATTGGGACTGCGTTTACGTGCTAAATCAAAAGCGTAAAACTGATTAATTCAACAATAATATCCAGTTAAAATAAGGGAGCAGAAATGCTCCCTTTTTTTATGCTTAAATAACGTGTTATCATCCGAAGCGAATGTAATTTATAAACATGGAGAAGAATAATGAATAAATTGGTAAATACAGTGTTGCTATTAGCGGCACTTTCGATTGGAACAGTTGTTCATGCTTCAGAACCCTATACGCTTAATGCAGGTGACATGTTAAGCATTTCAGTGTGGAATGAAGATGCTTTGCAGAAAGAAGTCGTTATTCTTCCCGATGGCACTATTTCGTTTCCCTTAGCTGGCCAAATAAACGCGAAAGATAAAACCGTCGTTGATGTAGAAACTGAGCTTAAAGAAAAACTTTCGGAATATATCTCGGACCCAGTCGTTAACGTTACGGTCAATCAGGTTTCAGGTAATACTATTCATATCCTTGGTAAAGTGCTCACTCCAGGATCATTCGGTATGAGCCAACCGCTTGACGCAATGCAGGCTTTAAGTTTGGCAGGTGGGCTGACAACCTATGCAAAAGAAAATGACATTATCATTTTGCGTAGAGATGGAATGAAACAGCAAATCATACCTGTCTATTACGCAAACATTAAACAAGGCAAATCACTTGAGTCTAACGTGCTGCTTGAAAGCGGTGATGTCATTATTATTCCATAATGAGGAATAATAATTATCGACACCATAATGGAGCCAGCATGAAAATAAACGTTATCACAACGATTTTGGCTTTAACCTTGTTCCAAGTCAATGTTGCCAAAGCGGCCGAATACATTATTGGGGCCGACTTTTCTCCAACATTTAATTACGATGATAATGTTGAGTTGCGTGAAGAGGAAGAAGGTAGTTTTGTTACCAAGCTTACACCCACATTGTTACTATCAAGAGCCGTTGAAAATGCGTCTATCAGTATGGATGTTGGCTATCGGTTAGAACGTTTTGCCAGCTTGTCAGAGCTGGATCGGCAAGATCCTTTTGCAAATATAGCTGGCAGCTACAATACAGAACGAAGCAATTACGGATTGAATGCTGGCTATTCTGAAAGAGCACAACGTGCAATCGCTGATGAAGATACCGGTGATTTTGCGTCTAATGCAACGGTAACATCAAAATCATTGGCACCAAGTTATCAATATCAATTTACTGAACGTGATTTTGCCTATACCAGTTTTAGTTATAATGAAAGTACGTACGATACAAGCCGCTTCAGTGATACTGAAACTATGTCATTCACAGGTGGATGGCGCAGAAATTTGTCAGAACGTTTGACTGGCGGCCTGGCACTGACATATTCACAGTATGAATCTGAATCAGAGTTTATTGAATCAGAATATGACAGTTACAATTTTAGTGTCACTAGTACTTACATGATGAGTGAACGCTGGTCGTTTTCAGGACAGGTGGGGTATCGTACAACAGATAGTGAAACACAATCACTTTTTGGTGGGCCAAGCCAAACTGACCGTAGTGCGGGATCATTATTTAATTTTACTGCTAATTATCTTGGCGAACTGAATACGTTAACATCTTCGTTGTCTCGTTCACTTAATCCTTCTGGTGAAGGGGTGGTCAATGAAACTGACCGGCTATCCTTTACTTGGATCAGAAATATTGCAGAAACGTTGTCGTTATCTGTTAACACCACCTACCAGGAAACGCAGTCTGTTGATGAGCTAAGTAACACAGAGAGAGAATATCTTACTTTCTCGCCATCGCTCAACTGGCAACTCCAGAGAAACCTTGCCCTGAAGATGGGGTATCAGTATCGCCAACAAAAAGGCACCAGTTTTGGTGGCTTTAATACAACTGGTGACAAAGTCGACAGTAATATGGTTTTCCTCACGGTAAACTACGATTGGGATGGCTTGCGTTTTTCGCGATAACTTTAAGAGTACATAATGGAAGAAGAAGTCAAAAGCCTACGGGATTATTTGGATATCCTGTGGAGACGTAAATACTGGATTGTAATTCCAGCAATAATTCTGATGATTGGCACAGTAGTATTCACATACTCACTTCCAGAAAGCTTTAAATCTGAAGGTCTAATTCTCATTGAATCTCAGGAAATTCCACAAGATTTGATACGCACCACCGTAACCAGTTATGCAGATCAGCGTATTGAAGTTATCAAACAACGACTTCTTACTACCAATCGGATTATGCAGATTGTTGAAAAACATAATCTTTATCCAGAGCAAAGAAAAAGCTCTCCCATTACTGCGCCGATTGTAGAGTTATTTAAAAACAATGTCAGCGTGGATATTATTCAGGCAAATGTCACCGACCCCGCCAGTGGCCGGGCTAAAAGAGCTAGCATTGCCTTTACAGTATCGTTTATGGATCAGTCACCACAAAAGGCACAACAGGTAGCCAATGAGCTGGTTACCGAGTTCCTAAATGAGAATGCTAAAGCCAGAACCGATCGTGCCGAGGACACCACCCAGTTTTTGAAACTGGAAGGTGACAGAATGCAGAAAGAAATTCAGCAAACAGAGAAAGAAATTGCAGAATTTCGTGATCAATACAGTGATAGCCTTCCCGATATGCTTGATTACAACCTGACCACGGTTCAGAACATACAGGAAGAAATTTCGTCAATACAAAACCAAATCATGGTGCAAAGCGATCAAATGACCACAATGGGATTACAACTTTCGATGATTCCCAAGCAAGCCACGGGTACAACCGGTAATGCTGCAGGTCAACCCTCCGCACTGATGGCCGCTTTACAAGAGCTGCGTGCTCAATACCGTTCGATGCAAAGTAAATATTCGGCTAATCATCCTGACTTACAACGCGTAAAACGGGAAATAGATGCACTTGAGGCAGAATTAGGTGTCAATGCATCTCCTCGTGAAGAAGTTGAAATGCAATTGAGTTCTGCAAGAAGTAATTTGCAAACACTTAAACAGCGTTATGCTGCAGAGCACCCTGATGTAAAATCAGCAGAAGCAGAAATTACCCGTCTGGAACAACGATTGTCGGATCTGCCTGAAGATGATACCAATGCTGAAGCACAAACCGCTAGTGGTTCAACTAACCCAGTATATATAGAAGTCAGCGCCAAAATCGATGCAACAGAAAGAGAGATTGGCCGTTTACGAGAAAGGCAGACAGACTTACGTGAGAAACTGGCGGAATATGAAAACCGTGTTTACCAGACCAATCAGGTGCAACGCGCTTATCAGGATCTGACCCGTGACCGTGAAAATAAACTGGCTAAATATCAAGAACTACGAGCCAAGCAATTAGAAGCAGAACTGGCACAAACACTCGAAACAGAGAACAAGGGCGAGAACTTTACCCTGATCGAGCCGCCCCAAGTTTCCAATACCGCTGAAAAGCCAAATCGTCAGAAACTCATAGCGATGGGATTTGTAGGTTCGGTTGGTGCCGGAGTAGGGCTGGCCATTCTTGTTGAAATGTTATTTGGTGGTGTACGTGGTTATACACAAATTTCACGAATTGTTGGGAAACCGCCAATTGTTGTTATTCCACTTATTAAAACCGATCAACAAAAACGCCGTAAGAGACGAATCATCTACAGTCTGATCGTTTTAGGAATTATCCTCGGACTATGTGCAGTCATAATATTCCATTTTTATGTAATGAACCTGGAAGTATTATGGTTCAAAGTACTGAATAAGCTTAGCTTGCTGTAACAGCAGTATCAACAATTAATACGGTAGTTTAATTATGGATAGAATTCAGAAAGCGCTTGAAAAAGCCAAGCTGCGGCATGCTCAGAAACCTGAGCCAATCAGAGTAGAACCAACCAAATCTGATGATAGGGCTTCACAACACGAAGATCCATTAACAGCACCCATTGAGTCGATATCGTATTCCCAGACAAAAGTGGTGAACGTTCCAAATCATCAGCTTGAACGTAAACGAATCATTGCCGGTTTCTACAATAATCCGCAATCAGCCGTGTTCAGAATGTTACGTACACAGGTACTGAAACAAATGCGTAGTAATCGCTGGCAAACGCTGGCCGTTACCTCTCCAACAGCCGGGGAGGGCAAATCAGTTGTGGCAGCCAATCTAGCTATGGCAATAGCCATGGAGCTCAATCAAACCGTTTTGCTGGTAGATATGGACTTGCGTAACCCGAGTATCAGTAATTATTTTGGTCTCAATGCACAGGTAGGCCTCAAAGATTATCTGTCGGGTGACTTAAAACTTTCTGAGGTTTTAATCAATCCGGGTATCAAACGATTGGTCATATTACCGGGCGTCGGTAGAGCAGAAGATTCTGCTGAACTGCTTTCCAGCCCCAAAATGGCCAGTCTGGTGGCTGATATTAAATCCCAATATGATTCCCGGGTCATTATTTTCGATGTGCCGCCAGTTTTGCAAACCGATGATGTGTCGCTTGCAGCAAGCTACTTTGACAGTACATTGCTTGTACTCGAAGATGGTAAAAATACTGAATCTAATATCACTAAATCTTTACAGATGCTTGAAGGTTCACACTTGCTTGGTACGGTGGTAAATAAATCCGCCAGTCCTCCCGAACATCAACACTATTAATCTATGTATACAGAACATTTTGGTCTTACGCATAAGCCCTTTAACCTGGTACCCGACCCTCAGTTTCTCTACATGAGCCCAAACCATAAAAAAGCGCTCACCATGTTGGAATATGGTTTGATGAGTCATGCTGGGTTTACAGTGGTGACAGGAGAAATCGGTGCGGGTAAAACAACGCTTATACGGGCTTTGCTTGGGAAAATTGATGATGATTGTGTGATTGGTCTTATCAATAACACCCATGAATCATTTGGTGAGCTGATGGTATGGGTACTGGATTCGCTTGAAATAGAGTCCAGTGCGACAGATAACGCGGGTCGCTATCGTGATTACATTAATTTTGTTGTTGAACAGCATGCCCAGGGTAGGAGGGTAGTATTAATTGTCGATGAAGCGCAAAACCTGTCAGTTCAGGCACTAGAAGAATTACGGCTGTTATCCAATGTAAATATCGACTCGGATATTTTCCTACAGCTAGTGTTAACCGGTCAGCCTGAATTAATCGAAAAACTGAACCGACCAGAACTCGTGCAATTTGCTCAGCGGATTGGGGTAGAGTTCCATCTTAAAGCGCTTAGCTATCCTGAAACACAGAACTACATTGAATACCGTTTGGAAGTAGCTGGTGCTAAACACAAAATTTTCAGTAATGAAGCCTGCGCTGTGATTTATTGTTATAGCGAAGGAATCCCCAGACGTATTAATAACCTCTGTGATTTTGCTTTGGTTTATGCCTTTGCCGATGATAAAAAGGAAATTGATGTCGCATTAATACAGGATATGATGCGGGACAAAAAGTCCTCTCGTATTGTGGAAACCAAGGCTTCAGAAAACCCTGATGTAAAACGTGTTAAAAGCTGGTTATTGGAGCAGCATAATATTCAGATAGTTTAATTTAATCGGGAATTTTTCACTGATAACCGAAATTGTTTCTTTTTGTGATAAGTATCACGATTTAGTACTTACTAAGTTATTAATATCTATCCATCTCCACAATATAGGAGATGAAGACATCGAAATATCTAAATCCTTTAAAAAGCCTCTGCCCCCAGAGGCTTTTTGGCCCGACTGAAAGGTCGGGTTTTTTTTGGGGCTTACCAAAGGACAAATTCGTTTCTTAATATCAGGTGAAAGCAAGAATTTTTGCTTGCGAGGTCACAAGTTCTTGTTCAAAAATCAACTAATTGGGAATGTGTGAATTTGGTCACCTTTATTTGTGTAGTATGTACATATCATTCAACACGTATCATCTATATTCATAAAGGGGGGCGATGATCATGAAAAAAATAATTCTTCTTTTTTCAATATTTTTAATCAGCACATTCAGTACTATTTCTCAAGCTGAGAACTTCTATGTCTGTGATTCCAATGGGAACGACAAGTTTGATGGCCGTAGCGAATCCAAACCATTTAAATCCTATGACAAAGCTATAGCCTACTTTAACCAATTAGAGGCAGGTGGCGAGTTACTCTTTTGTAGGGGTGGCAAGTTTTTAGCTACACAACAATCAAGACTTTACAATAAAAATTGTTCAGTAGAGTCTCCTTGTAAAATTGGTGCTTATGGCAATACAAGTAAGAGTAGGCCATTAATTGTTCCAAATAAAGTTGATGGTATAAATTTTGAAAATAGTGGTGATGCTAGAGCTGATGGTGGATATATCGTAGAAAATATAATACTTATCTCAGATAGTTATAGCCATGCAGGGATTCGACTTTACAATGACGTTGACGATTTAACAGTTAAAAATGTTCATCTTGAAGGTTTTAATGTAGGTTTTTATATGGCTGGATCAAACAAACCTTTACCTGGATCTAATAAAGCTAACGATAGAATTGTATTACGTGATTCGATTATTATTAAAAATAAAAAACAGGGGATGCTTGGTGCATGTAATGATTGTTTAATTGAAAATAATAATTTCGAATCTAATGGTGCTTCACCAAATTTAGATCATAATATCTATCTTGCTAAAAGTGGTGAGCCTGCAAGAGGAATAACAATACGAAATAATACACTTTATAGATCAGCTTTCGTTGATGGTAAATGCCAAGGGGTCTCACTCGTTGGGCACGGACTTCTTGAAGATGTATTAATTGAAAATAATATAATTAAAGAAGATGTAGGCGCAGTTGCTGGTAACTGTTGGGGAATAAGTATCGATCCAGGATATGCATGGGATGAATCTTTCAAAAATATCACGATTAGAAACAATAAATTGATTAATGTAGGTAGTCATGCAATTGGTTGTGCATCGTGTGATGGTGTTTTAATAGAAGGTAATGAAATCATTGATGAAGGTACAGTTGTAGGTGCAGGAATTAAAGTTCCTGTTCGGGAAGAAAATACAACGAAGTCAAGAAATGTAGTTATAAGAAACAACAAAATAATAGTTAATCACGAAACTGCTGTCGGTATTGCTATAGGTGGAGAGCACCGTGCAACCGTTACAGGAAATACTATTACATTACCAACATCAACTAGAACAACATGCTTTAAAAGAATTGAAGCAAATATAGATACGGACATTACAAATAATGTGTGTAAATTACATAGTGGTGTATCTATTGATGATGAATTTATTATACAACCTGTTGTTGAGCAGATTGATAGTCCTGAGTTAACAACAAACTCACCTGAAATTGACCAAAGTGAAATTGTTCAACTACCTAATCGTTCTCAAGAACCAGTCTTATCAGAAACCATTTCGAAGGTAGATGAGCCAATTTTAGAAAACCAAAACCCATTAACTTATACACGCTCGATTACCGCTTCAGAAGCGACTCAGCCGCTTGTAGAAAGTATTGAGAGCAAAGAAGAGGCACCGACAAAAGGTGGTCGCCTTGCTAGTTTGGGCACGAGTAGTTCTTCTGAAAGTAATCCTGTTAGTGATACTCTGAACAACGCTGAGGATGTTTCCGAGAGCATAGCAGCTTTTTCTTTGCCCACCCATAGACAATTGACTGAATCAACGCCTTTGGTAACTGATACTAATTCTTCTCAATCTGAAGTGAATGCAGCACCCACATATACAAGAGCGATAGTAGATGATAATTCAATTAGTTTAAAAGATGTCCAAGAAGCCTCAAGGATAGATCATTCAAACATCGAAATAACTCAGTGTCGTGCTTATAGCGGATCAAGATGTTTAATGCGATAGACACAAAAGCATTACTTTATTGTCAATAAAACACAAAAACCGCGATGTTAAAGCCATCGCGGTTTTTTTTCGTAAAAAATTTAGGTTTAATTTGTAGTAGACTCCGCTAAAACTGACAGACAGTGACCTTTCCCCTGAATTAGTACCATTCCTTTGATGAGATTTGGTTACTTTATGCTGCATGTTTTGCGTATTCAACTGGTGGCATGTAATTCAATGAGCTATGCGGTCGGACGTGGTTGTAATGCTCCCGCCATAAATCAATTTCATATTTGGCTTCGTCCAGTGTTCTAAACCAGTGTTGGTTAAGACATTCATTCCTGAATTTGCCATTAAGACTTTCTACAAACGCATTCTGTGTCGGCTTGCCAGGCTGTATGAACCCTAAACGGATGCCACTTTCTTTACTCCAGAAAAACATCGCTTTACTAGTGAATTCAGTGCCATTATCACAGACGATTTTGGCAGGTTTATCCCGTTGCTCAGTCAGTTGGCCAAGGAACCTGGCGACTTGTCTGCCACTGATTGAAACTGAGACAAGCTGACCCACCATTTCCCGTGAATAATTGTAATCCCCCCATTAATAACCGCAATTAAAAGTAGAGGGTTAAGCTGGACTCAGCAAATACCTTGGCGGTACGCGACCAATTGCTGAGTTTGGCCGTTCATTATTGTATGTCCAAAGCCATTGTGTGGCGAGCAGCTGTGCCTGTTCAACAGACTCAAATAAATGTAATTCAAGCCATTCGTGACGTACGGTTCGGTTAAAGCGTTCGACGTAAGCATTCTGTGTTGGCTTACCCGGCTGGATATACATCAGGGTGATCTTCTGGTTATTTGCCCAATCAATCAGCACCTGACTGATGTTTTCCGGACCATTATCACATCGTATTGCAGCAGGCTTACCACGCCACTCCATGACCTGTTCTAATGACCGAATAACTCGCTGGCTCGGCATAGAAAAGTCCACATCAATACACAAGCCTTCGCGGTTATAGTCATCAATGACGTTGAATGTACGAAACTTACGACCGTTATCCAGTGCGTCAGACATAAAATCCATCGACCATACCTGGTTCATGCCAGTCGGAACGCTCAGTGCATCAGGTTTATCCCGTTTAATCCGCCGCCGGGGCTTAATGCGTAAGTTCAGTTCTAACTCACGGTATAAGCGATAAACACGTTTATGGTTCCAGCTAAATTTTTTAACATTACGTAAATGATCGAAACACAAACCAAAGCCCCAGCGTTTATTAGCAGTGGTTAAACGTAATAGCCAATCAGCAATAACGGCATTTTCGTTGGATAGCTTGGCTTGGTGGCGATAACAGGTTTCACTGATCCCGAAGATCTCACAGGCAAGGCGAATACTAAGGCCGAGTTTGGCGACGACCTGCTGCGCCATCTCTTTACGCAGAGATGGCTTTACCACTTTCCCTCAAGTGCCTCCTGGCGGATCTGCGATTTCAAGCATTCCTCAGCATACATTTTCTTCAAACGGCGATTTTCATCTTCAAGCTCTTTGAGGCGCTTTATCATTGCGGTGTCCATGCCGCCATACTTCGCTCGCCATTTGTAAAAGGTGGCACTACTGATGCTGTGCTCTCGACAAAGATCTTGAACACTTATCCCTGCTTCGTTTTGTTTGAGGATCGCCATGATCTGGCTATCTGTAAATTTTGATGTCTTCATGCAGAATCTCCTGCGCTTTAGTTTACGAGAAAATTCTACTTTTGAACTCAATTATTTATTGGGGGGATTACATAATCATCTACTACATTAAGAACGCGAAACCGCCGACCATTACTTAGTTGATCAGAGACAAAATCCATTGACCACCGTTGATTTGGTGCTGACGGTATTTCGAGTGGTTGCTTTGGTCGGGTTAATTTCTTACGTTTCTTGGTACGAACCTGCAGCCCTTCTTCGGTATACAGTCGGTAGGTATGCTTTTTATTCACCATGTCAACGGCAATCCAATTTTGACCCCCTAAGAGGGTAATTCAGCAATCTAATTTTGACAATGGCTTTGATGATTTGTTCTTCGCTGTAACGTTTTTTCATTTTGAGATCTCCAACTCCTATAGTTTATTGGAAATCTCATCAATGTCATGGTCTTAAATTTGGGGGAAAGGTCAGTTTTAAAAAGGTAGTATTACTAATTTTAATTTTAAAAAAATAATTAAAATTTCAATTTATCTTCAATAAGCACAAAAAAATTATTAACTTGTTCGTCTGTAAGCTCTGTTCTCCAATCTAATTTACTTACTGGTAATCCTATTTTTATATGTTTTAAAAATTGATCTATGTTCGTTCGACTATTCATAACAGATTTCATAATAAATGTAGGACCTGCATTCAACCCTGATGCTTTATCAAATTCGGATTTTAATAAAGAATTTTTTTCCAGTATCCATTGAAATAAATAGAATGCTAAAAAGTAGGTGGGATGCACTTTAGTTTGTTTGTTGTAATAAGTTGAAAGTGCATTTTCCCAAGCCTTTATTAATAAGTTTTCTGGCGTTGAAGCGATAAACCAATTTTCAATAAGTCTATCGGGACCAGGATTTCGAAACATAAAAAGCCCTGAATAAGCAAGAAGAGGCAACCAATCATTTAACGGTCGATGGCAGTACGTCGTTGCATCAGCCCATACCCCACCGTATTTATTTAAAAGTTTAAGTCTTAAAAGATTCGCATAGTACCTTACAGGCAAACATTCAGGCAGGCTGGGCATTTCTAAGAATTGAGAGAGTGATTCAGAGTCAATTATTGTTATCTCCCAATCAGGATTATGTTTTATCCAGCTCTCAATACAGTTTTTAACGATAATAGGCGCATTATCTTCACCTTGTTCCCAATAAATCCAAACTTTCTTCGGGATTTCGTTAAAGCTGTATTTATCTAAGTGAGTATCTATCCCCTTATTACGGTCATCAAGTACTATTTTAAAAAAATGTTTATTTTTTAAACCAAGTTTTTTTGCATACAATTCAAACTGTGGATTTTTGATGAAAAAATTAAAAAACCAATTATTGAATTTAATTGTGCTCTTGGCCTTATTCTTTATAGCTTGAGTAAATGTCATTTTGTTTCCAGTAAATATTTATTTAACAAGTGCTTTATAGCCAATCGAATATGATGGAAGTTGCTATAAGAATTATAAATAGTAGAAAAAAATCCAGCTTCCAAAACCATAAATTAAATTTCTTAATATAGTAAATTTCAAAAATATAAAAAAGAAGAGCAGAAACTGAAATTCCTGTAATAATTCCTATCGCGTCCCAGTATAAGCCACCAATTATCATACTCAATATTAATAATATTGCTTTAATACTTGTTGTATAAGCAAATAGTCTTGGTTTATTAAACCCTAGATAAAATGGGCCAACATTAGTTGCAATTTGAACTGCTGTACCTAGCGCAAGAATTTGTAACATCCACCCTGCCTCTAAGTATCTTTCATCATAAAGAATACTAATAATATACTGCCCAAAAAAAGCTAATATTAGTATCATTGGCAACAATGATAGAACGATCATAATTTTTGTTTTAAAAATCTTATTTCGTATTTCATTTGTTGGTTCATTTTGGATAATTGAATATATAGGAAATAGTATCATCCTATTTAAAGAGAAAAGTATTGTTTTTGGTACTTGTGCAAGTGTAATGGCAATTGTATAGATGCCAAGCTCTGACATCGATAACATTTTGCCAACAATTACTTTATCAATTTGATTAGCTAGAAATCCTACTAAACTGCTTACAAATATCCATTTACCAAAGTTAATGATGTCCATAAAGGCCTCTTTATCGATCTCGAATCGATGCTTATATCCTTTATTTAAATATATATGTCCTACATAAACTCCAATAGCACTAGATATCAAACTACCCCACGCTAGAGCCCAAACTGATTTGTAATAGTAAGCAAAAATAATAGTCAATATAATGTTAACTACTTGTGTGCCAGTATTAACTATAGACAATCGAAAAATTTTAATTTCTCGATTACCTATCGCAATAGATGTTGACGCAAAGCCTTTAATTGCTAATGTAATTCCTAAAACCGAAATTAATGGGAAAAGTATCGGTTCTTGGTACATTAGAGACATCGGGTAAGCGATAGCGCAAGCAAAAAGCCAAAGAATAAAACCTCGGCCAATCTGAGTTACCCATGCCGTATTCCTAAATGTTGGGGTGGTACCTTTTGGATTTTGTACGATTGATTGACCAACACCGATATCACTTAACATAGATAAACCAACAAGTACAACTGTCGCTAATGCCATAATACCGAATGCTTCTGGAAATAAAAGTCTAGTTAAAACAATGTTAGAAGCAAGTCTTAAAAGTTGTTCAAAGCCATATGTTGCAAACGTTATTGATGAGCCTCTTAAAGCTCTAGCTTTAAGACGCTCTCCTGAAAAATGTTTTGTTATAAAGTGCACGATTTCTCTTTGAATGAATTAAAAAAACTCTTTACTTTTCATCTTCCATGGTTTATCTCTAAGAATAAATAAAATTTAACCTGGATCGATCTTTAGCAGTTTGAATAAATAATAAATGAACTTAGCCAAAGATTTCGGGTGCCATTTAATATGATAGCTGAGAATGGTCTTCCACCATCTTAAGCGATGTTTCAAAAGCCTTTCCTTCAGTAGAAATCTAATATTTTTGTCATTTTTAATATGGGGGCTTCTTTTGAGTTTATTAACTAGTTTAACTGCATAATAATGCAACTTTAAAGGGTTTTTTGTAATAGAGTTGGCTACTGGTCGATAAACCGCATATCCACCACTAGTCCGAACTACCTTTCCCCCAGATAAAATTATTTTCAGCCGTAAACCTGAATCAGCAAAACCTCGCATGTCTTCGTCGTAACCGTTAAACTTCCTTATCGTAATAGATCGCTACATTTCACAAGCAGGAAAAGGCGGTGGATACAATAAGAATAATTTTAATGGCGTATCAGGACAATCTGGCCAATTACACTCTTTGACAGAAGTTAATTGGCCATCCTCATCAACTGAGGTCGAATTAGCACAATATATATCAACATTAGGCCATTTCTTAGCTGTATAAATATGTTGTTCAATAATATCGGTGGAAAGCCAATCATCTGAATCTAAAAAAACAATGAATTCTCCTTGAGCTGATGCAAAACCTGTATTTCTTGCTGCACTGACCCCTTTGTTAGTTTGTGCAATCAGTTTTACTTTTTCCCCATATTCTTTTATTACCTGAATCGAGTTATCTGTAGAACCATCATCAACTACAATAATTTCGATATTTGAATAGGTTTGAGCTAAGGCGCTATCAATAGCATCTTTTATTTCAGTTTTCCGATTAAAACATGGGATTACAATACTAACTAAAGGTAAATTTGTCATACATATTTCTCTATTAATAATTTCATGTAGCAAACTGACTAATATAAGTTTTTAACTCAAAGTTTAGCTGTTGAAGCTTTTCATACTGCGCAAAAAGGATATCATCTTTGTTTGCTAGTATATTAAAGATGCTATTTTCGATGTCTTTTTTGGAATCAATATATACAATAGTTTTATCGAGACCATAAGAAGTCAGTAGATCAATAATTTTTTTATGAGAGCGGGATAATAATGGGATAGTAAGGATGCCATTAATCATTGCAGGAAGTATTACATGAAGTCGATTACTGATGACATATTGACAATCATTAAAGAGTTCTTGGTAATAGTTTTCTTTTTGTTGTTTATTAATTATTTGAATAATTGGTTTATTGATTATTTTGGATGAAAGTTTAAGGTTAAATTCATCGTCTTCTTCAACTTGTGAATAAAAATAGACTTCTGATTCTGTCTCTAGCAAATCTAGTATTAATGGCAATTTTTTTACTATTTCTAGGGAATAGTCAGAAGAATAATTGTTATCCGGCGTGTTTTCTCTAAAACTTACTATTGTTTTACGTCCCTTAAAAGAAGGTTTTTTGATGGGAAGCAGGCAAGCCATATCTGGTGTAAAGAAGGCTTTTGCGTGATATTTATTTATAAAAGTAAGACTTGAATTGTCCCTCACACCTATGCTTTTATAGATATTGAATTGATATGGATCTACTCTAGCATCGATAGATATACTCAATACATGCCTTTCAGTAATTAACGAATTTAAAATAAATTCGACTAGCTTTTTTTGAAATCAGGTTTGGGTAAGTTTTCTACATGGACTCGGGCGCATGGTGGATCAATTAACAAGACTTTCTTACCTTTGAGACGAGTGAAAGCTATTAAAGCGAGAGCTTTACGTAATCGTAAGGGGGAGGCGCAACTATTTCTGGCTTAGTGCTGATATAAAAAACTGGACCGCTTTTCTGTAATTCCGTGTAAAGTAAATACGAAATCAATTGATCGCCGAAATTATCGTTCCTATTATTGAAGTTCAGTAATATCAATTAGCTTCCCTTAGGTATTGTTCAATGCAACATTATGCTTTATGAAATATAAAATCTAAATTTGTACATACATATTGAGCCCCAATAAGCAAAACGATTACACTGAAAGCCTGTTGATGATAAGGTCATTGTGATAGAGCATCATCTTAATGACATAGAGGTAATGTTCAGCCTCCTCCTTAACAGGGAGTTCTAATGTTAAATTGATTTTGGTAGCCAAATTTTGAAAATATTATATATCCAATATGCAGGCGATTTTCATGAAGCATACAATCGACTTATAGTTGAAAATGGCAAAGAAAATTATTATGGGCAAACATATTCGGTTGAATATGTAGTTAAACAAGTAAGAGATGGGAACAATGTATTAGTTTTAGTTTTACATGGCTCAGAATCTGATATTACATTACTCGAACCTAATTTGAAAGCTTCAAATTATGGAGGTCGAAACGTTTACAAACGTTTATTTTCAGATATCTCAAAGTTTATGCCGGATAGAGTTATCCTTCGTATACCAGATCCTAAGATATTACGTTTTTTAAGACGGGGGAAATTTAAGACCTTTCCAGTTTTTGCTGATTCCTTTGAGTCTTTTGGAGCATTTCGAGGCCAAATACTTAAATTTTTGCTTTCATACGAATTAAAAAACAAGCATATCTCCTATATTGGCAATCATCAAATCAACCCTTCAAAATCTTTAATGAAACTGGGCGTACCTGCCAAAAATATCGTTCCATATGATTGGCCGCATAATGATTCTCCCAGTAATTGGCAAAAATCTATACCTGAGGATATTTCAAGCAAAAAGTTAATGCTTTTCTTTGCTGGACAATTGAAAGTTGAAAAAGGGTTAGAAGAGTTAATACGTGCTGTAAAGTTATTGCGTAATACAGATAAACAAGTGCAACTTGATATTGCTGGTAATGGGAATATAGATTATTTTAAAGTTTTGGGTCGTAAGTTAAATATTGAATCCAACATTAATTTCCTGGGTTCAATAGATCATCAAAATGTACTTGAATATATGAATGCTGCAGATATTGTTGTTGTTCCAAGCCGACATGAGTATCCAGAGGGTCTTCCAATGACGATCATGGAGAGCTTGATGGTCCATACACCTGTCATAGTTTCTGATCATCCAATGTTTGTTGGCAGAGTAGGAACGAAGGGGGAGTAGTATTTTTTAGGCAAAAAGAACCTGAGGACTTAGTGTATCAATTACAAAAATTAGTTTCTGATTTTAATTTATACGAGCGTACTTGCATTGCTACTACAGCAGAATGGCATGCTCTAGAGCTCAAATTTAAATGGGGAAACATGATTGATGAATGGTTATTTAATGATGGAAAATCGCGTCTTGAGATGCATTCATTAAATTCTTATGAATTAATAGATAGTTTATATTCTTAATTATATGGCGAATTGGCTTCAGACGAAAAGTTATATATGTGCCTGGTAAGAGATGATACTGACCATTTGTAGATTAGCTTTATTTTCAATCTATTGTGAGTGTATATTCTCGCCCAACATTTCCATAGAAATTGTTATGGATAAAGATAGGCATGTTGAACTGACTTGTTACCGAAAATCAATTTTGGATATTGTTGTTAGCTTTCTTATCTTAAACTGTTAACTAGTCGAACAAAGCATTTATTAGTAGAGTAATCAATACTGAATTAAAAATTTTTATCGAAAGCAACTATCTTTATATAGATATTGATCCAATCCCTGTTTCAAATTGATTTGTAATTTTAATAATAGAGCAGATATTTCTATGGTGAATGATGACCTTTACTCAAGATTTTATTTTTTTTTGGATTATGAAAAAGAAATTTTGAAAAGAGGAATTTAATTTGCTAGGAGGATACTTTAATTCTGCCGTCACTTTGTTAAAGATAGTCCAGCCATAAGAGCGTTTTTCCAACTTTGGCATGAGGTGTAGTCGCAAAACTATTATTTTGGATTTCACAATGATGAACCTGCCATGCATGAAGTACTACGCAAAAACAAAGTTAAGGTTGAAACTTGGAATTTTAAATAAAATGCTTATTCCTATTCATAAAGTTACACCGGTTAAAGCGACAAAAATCTATCATTACATACAGTACTACCCATTTCCACACAATCATTAGAGATATGAAATAGAATAGTGAGACCGATTATGAATTGTTTGATAAAGTGATCAAATAAAAACTTTTGGAATAATTGCTTTTCAGTGAAGTTGAGTTGAGGAGTAGGGAAATACCATAAACTAACGGTTATTTTCTTAAAAGAATGTTCAAATCCTATAAGATTTTCAAAATGACATCGTGCGAAACTTACTAAAGTAACTATGAATGAAATAGAAACGAAGGACCAAAGTGAAAAAACTTAAAATTTTAGCTTATCTTCCCCATCATATCAAAGACTATGGGATTGGATATGCAGCTCATTCTATCTCGCTAGCCATGAATAATACGAATGTTATATCTGACATCTTTTCGATACATTCAGATCTTGCTCAAAAATCAAAACACGTCAAACAGGCTTTCAGGGGAAAATTAAGTTATCGATTTGTCACAAAATTCCTTAAGGATAGAAATGTTATCGCTTTAACAGAACAGCGATTTAAAAAAAGAATGAAAGAGTATGACGTTGCTTATTTATGGCCAGGTTGCTCAATCAAAACGGTTCATTATCTTAAAAACACCGGCAAAATAATTGTCTTTGAGAACATTAATTGCCATCAACGCTATGCAAAGAAAATTTTGGATAATGAAGCAACCAGATTGGGTCTATCAGATTTTCATCATATAACGGAAGATTCAATTTTGGATGAAGAACAAAAGTTGATGCTAGCTGACTTTGTTTTCAGTCCAAGTCCGGAAGTAACAAAATCGCTCAGGCAAGCGAACATTGATGAGAAAAAAATTATTCAAAGTTCTTATGGATTAGATGCTGATGAAATCATATTAAAAAATCATCGACTTTCGAATGCTAAAGTGAATGCATTATTTGTGGGAAGCGTCATCCCTCGAAAGGGTGTGCAATTATTGCTAGACTACTGGGAAGCGTCTGCAGTGGATGCAAAATTGATAATAATAGGCAAGATCGATGAGGCGCTAAAAAAGATCGTTGAGCAATATAGGCCAAATCCTAATATTGAATTTATTTCATTCACCAATGATCTTGAATCTTATTACTCAAAAGCGGACATTTTTATAATGCCAAGCTTAGAGGAAGGTAGCCCTCTTGTAACGTATTTAGCTCTTGGTGCTGGACTGCCAGCAATATTATCGCCAATGGCGGGTGAAGGTGTTTATAAAAATGATGTTAATGGATTTATTATCGATCCATATGATAAGTCATCTTGGATAGATAAAATTAGACAACTTGTTCGCGATGCATCTTTAAGAAAGAAAATGTCACTCTCACTGCGTAACAATGCTGAATTCTTTCTTTGGCATAATGTTGCTCAACGCCGCGTAAGTGAATTATGTAGGAGATTGGAGAGTGAGTAATTTGAAAATTCTGGTTTTGGGTGGTGCTGGTTTTATTGGCTCTCATATTGTTGACTGCCTCAAAAGGGAAGGACATTTTCTTCGAGTTTTGGATAGGCAGCCTCATCAATTAGATCTTACCAATGTAGAATTTGTCACTGCCGACATTAGTGATGTTTTAGCGATATCGGAAGCTCTAGTTGGCATGGATGCAATTATTCATCTCGTTAGTACTTCTGTGCCGAGTACTTCCAACAAGGATCCAATTAGTGATGTAAATGGCAATCTAATCAATACAATAAAAATTCTCGAATTAATGCGCCAATCTGACGTAAAACGCATGATTTATTTTTCATCTGGTGGAACTGTTTATGGTTTACCCAAATTGACCCCTATGTCTGAACATCATCCCACAGAGCCGATCTGTAGTTATGGAATCGTAAAGTTAGCTATTGAAAAATATCTTCAGATGTATGCAAAGCTCTATGGCTTCACCACTACAATACTTCGACCATCTAATCCTTATGGCCCCGGTCAAAGGCACATTGGTGTACAAGGTTTTATTGGCACATGTATTAGTAATGGTCTAAAAAATCAACCTGTTACAATTTGGGGGGATGGCAGTGTCATTCGAGATTATTTGTACATTCAAGATGTTGCTTTAGCAACATTGGCTGCTTTAAATGCTGAGAAAACAGGAATCTATAATATTAGTAGTGGGCAAGGATATAACCTTAATCAAGTAGCCGAATATGTTGAACGTGCTTTGGAAACAAAGATCGAATTAATCTATAAACAAAAGCGAGACTTTGATGTGCCTGAAATGGTTCTTGCAAATGACAAAGCTGAACAAGAATTAGGATGGAAACCATTGATTAATTTAGAAATGGGTATATACAAAACTGTTCAAGCCTTAAAACAATAACATGCCGAATATTATTGCTTACGCTGCTATATGCATATGGCCTTTAATCGTAATTTTTTTGATTAAACGTTGTGGAATTGAAAAAGGTGTTCTATTAAGTTTATTAGTTTGTTATATGTTTCTCCCAGCTGGATTTAATATAGATCTACCCGCAATTCCACCACTTAACAAGTTTTCAATAACAACTTTGACTATTACAGCTTATTTGTTACTTTCGGGTAAATCTCTTGGTTATCAAAACCTCACGACAAAAATGAAACTGTTAGTTATAGCTTTTTTTATATCGCCATTTCTAACTGTTTTGAATAACCCTGAACCTTATGGATTCATACACGGTTTAACACTATATGATGGTTTATCTGACACAGTAAATAATTTCTTATATTTTATGCCTTTTTTAATTGGAACTTACTATTTACGAACCTATAACCAGCAGATCATGTTATTCAAGGTGTTTTCAATTGCAGCAGTAATATATGCTTTCTTTGCTTTATATGAAATTCGAATGAGTCCCCAGCTTCATGTTATTTTGTATGGGTATTTTCCACATGATTGGATCCAGCAGTATAGACAAGGAGGTTTTAGAGCCATAGTATTTATGGGGCATGGCCTATTAGTGGCCTTCTTCTTTACGATTGGTTTAGCTTTTTTAAATTCATTATCAAAAATAAATTTAAAAGTGCTGCCATTTAATAATTATGCATTATTGGTGTTTCTTTTAATTACACTAGTATTAATGAAAAGCATTGCAGCTTTAGTATTTGCATTATTTGCTGCTTTAATGATTAGTCTTGCTTCAAGGAAAGTGATGCATTTAGTAAGTATTGCAATAGCTGTCTTATTTATAACTTATCCTTTATCCAGTTCTTTAAATCTTTTTCCTCA
Organism: Methylophaga sp. F7; assembly: GCF_056863975.1. NCBI lineage: Bacteria > Pseudomonadati > Pseudomonadota > Gammaproteobacteria > Thiotrichales > Piscirickettsiaceae > Methylophaga > Methylophaga sp. F7. The sequence continues at coordinate 1,089,852 of NZ_CM166511.1, forward strand.
TCAACAAATTTCTAATATAGCCGGAATAATTAGTTTAGAAAGGCAGCAATCATTAGATTATAGATTTAAAAATGAAAATATTTTATTAGATCATGCGAATAGCAAACCTTTATTTGGATGGGGAGGGTGGGGCAGAAACCGAATATATGATTCTGAAACTGGTGAAGACATCAGCACTACAGATGGTAATTGGATAATTAAGTTAGGTCTAAAGGGGTGGTTTGGATTTTTGTCAGAATTTTTATTTATAGTTATTCCACTTTGGCTTGCCTATAAATTAAAATCCAATAATAATTTTCCTAAAAATGAAGCTTTTTTGTTAGCTTCACACGCTTTGATCGTTGCAATAATTTTATTAGACCAAATGCCTAATGCGTCAATGAATGCTTTATATTGGTTGATAAGTGGTTCATTGCTAGGACGAGTATATGATATTCGTAAAAATATAAAACAAGATACTCAAAATCATGAAAAAACTAAAGTTTTGAATTCGGTAGATTAATCAAAGGGATTTCTTAGTTGAAAATATATTATTTGATTCCCGATTTGTATGTGAAAAAAAGATTCTCTATTAAGGGGTTTTTTAAAAGTATTTCTAAGAAAAAAGCTATTAATTATTTAAAGAAATGTTTTTTTATGAAACCGAAGCCGGTTGGTGGGGTTAAAGTTATCTACCAACATTGTATGTTACTTAGAGAGCTCGGGTTCGAAGCAATACCTTTAATGATGGGAAAGTATAAAGGTAATTTTTATGGCTATGAAGTTGAGTGTAAAAAGTATGAAGAAGTGTTAAAGGATATAACACCCTCTGATATCATTGTCGCTACAGAATTTGAACCTTATCAAGGCCTTATGTTTAAAAATGCCAAAAAGGTTTTATTTGTACAAAATTGGTTAGGTTTAAGTACTCGTTTGAAAAATAATGATTCTTATAAAAGTTATATTGATTTAGGATATGACCATGTTATTACTTGTAGTGACTATTGTACAAACTTTGTAAAAGCAAAGATGAATATATCTGCTGTGACGATTACAAATGGTATTGATCTAAATAAATTCTATCCTAACCCAAAAGATAGAGTAAAAAATAAAATATTAGCTATGTCTCGTAAAAATCCTGATGATTTAAAATATATCGTGAGGGCTATGCAAAAAAGTAGCTTTGAATTCAAAGTTGTAGATGGTTTATCCCAAGATGAATTAATAAAAGAATATCAATCTGCAGATATTTTCTTGGCTACTGGTTATCCAGAAGGTTTTGGTTTACCACCCCTCGAAGCGATGGCGTGCGGATGTGTAGTGGTTGGATTTACTGGTGGTGGTGGCAATGAATTTATGCATAATAATCAGACAGCATTGATAGCCGAAGATGGTGATGTAACTGGCGTAGTTGAGAAACTGAAATTGCTTGAAAGCAACAAAGCATTATTAGAATCCCTTCGTCAGAGGGGGCTTGCTAATGCCCATAATTATAGTCTAGAAGTTACGAAAAAACATCTAGAACGTTTTTTCAAAAACTTTAATGGTATTAACTGAAATTCATTATGGGTTTTCTATGTCTGAATTATTCCATTTTCGGCTATTGATCAGTATTGTTAATTATAATTCTGCCTCGCTTGTCTGTGAGCTTTTGCCAGGACTAATTACACAATTGAATCGCGATACTGATCGCGTAGTAATAGTAGACAATTATTCCCCTGATAATTCTGTGCAAGTTTTACAAAAATTTATAAATGATCATTCTTTGAAGGATTTAGTTAGTCTAGTTGCTTCAGATAACAACGGCGGTTTCTCATATGGTAATAATGTGGCAGTTAAAACAGCTAATAATATGAGTGATGGTCATACGCCAGAATTTGTCTTACTACTAAATCCCGACACTAAACTGAAAAATCATGCAATACCAAATTTATTGAGTTTTATGCAATTACACCCCAATGCAGGAATTGCTGGCAGCCAATTAGAGACTGAACATGGAGAACCCCAAATTTCTGCATTTAGATTTCACACTCTTTATAGTGAAGTAATTTCTAGTTTGAGGTTAGGATTTATAACAAAAATACTCTCAGGTTGGGATGTAACCAGCTATGGAGCACCAAGGCATAACATTCAAGTTGAATGGGTAGCGGGTGCTAGCATGCTAATTCGTTACAAAGTCATTGAGCAAATTGGTTTAATGGATGAAAAGTACTTTCTTTATTATGAAGAAACAGATTTTTGTTTGCAGGCTGCAAAAGAAGGTTGGGAATGCTGGTACGTACCTGAAAGCCAAGTTATACACTATGTTGGGCAAAGTACTGGGATTGTTAGTGGCGATATAAAGCGTAAAAGACGTCCTAAATATTGGTTTGAATCCAGACAATATTATTTTAGAAAGAATTATGGTTTATTAGTGAATATTTTAGCTGACCTGATTTGGGGATTCGGTTTTACTTTGTGGCGTGTAAGAAGGTTCATTCAAAATAAACCTGATAAAGATCCTCAGCACATGCTAAAAGATTTTTGGCGTAATAGTATTTTTTTGTCATGGATTAAATAACATTTTTAATGTTTGAAAATATAAAAAAAGATAAAAAGGCTAATAGTAAATCGATTAACATCGCAGGTTTTCGGGTACTATTGGTTTATCGGTTTGGCCGATGGAGAATGAACGTCAAGCCAAAGCTCTTTAGAGCACCACTTAGTTTTTTTTATCGATTAATGGAAAATCATGTGCGGTTTAAATACGGCATTGAATTGCCATATTCCGCACAGCTTGGAGATAGCATCACATTTGAACATCAGCATGGCATTGTGATTCATGGAAATGCAGTAATTGGCGGTCATTGTATTATTCGACAAGGAGTGACAATTGGAAATAAAAGCATTGAAACCTCACATGAAGCACCGGTAATTGGTTCATATGTCAATATCGGTGCTGGGGCTAAAATATTAGGTAGTGTTAAGATTGGCAATCACGCAATAATCGGTGCAAATGCTGTGGTTATAACAGATATACCCGAATATGGAGTGGCGGTTGGTATTCCAGCGCGAGTCATAAAAATGCAGTCTACTGATGCAGGAATTAAATAATGAACGTTTCTGCAGAATCACCTGATTGGAGAAGAGAGCAACCTCGACAATTCTGGGACCCATCGCGGAAACTTTTACAAAGTATCCGGTTATATAAAAAATATAGTGATAAGAAAGGGATTTTATATAAGCTCTTAAAAAAGCTAAGTGTAATGCGTTATCGCTTTTGGTCAGTCATAACTGCAGCTGATATTCCATTGTTGTTAGATATATCCGGAGGATTATTATTACCCCATCCTAATGGGATTGTGATTCATCCAAAGTCTTATATTGGTCCAAATTGTCTAATTCATCAACAGGTTACTCTTGGCGTTAAAAGAGAAGGTGAGGGGGCCCCAAAATTAATAGGCCATGTAGATATAGGAGCAGGAGCTAAAGTTATTGGTGACATAACGATTGGTATGCATGCCTTGATCGGTGCTAATGCCGTGGTCACAAAAGATGTCCCTGATTATGCAATTGTCGCTGGTATACCTGCAAAAATCATTGGTAGCACAGCAGAAGTTATTCAACATGACTGATCAGGAATTATTCTCACGTGCCCACCAAAACATAGGTTCTGTCGTTATTGGTCGAAATGAGGGTGAACGGTTAAAACAATGTTTAAGTTCTCTATGTAATGAACTTGATCATATTGTCTATGTTGATTCAGGTTCTACAGATGGTAGTGTCGAACTGGCTCAAACATTAAACGTAATAGTTGTGTCACTGGACATGGCACAACCATTTACTGCTGCACGAGCTCGTAATGCAGGTCTGGCAGCATTAGTAGAGAATTCACCGAATATTGATTATGTACAATTTGTAGATGGAGATTGTGAGGTCCAACGTGGATGGATTATACAAGCGAAAGATTTTTTGGATAGTAATCCTGATTTTGCTGCTGTGTGTGGGCGCCGTCGTGAACGATTTCCTAATGTAAGTATTTATAATCAGTTATGTGATATCGAGTGGGATACACCTGTTGGAGAAACTAATGCATGTGGTGGTGATGCGTTATTTCGTTTAACGGCACTTCAGGCTGTTGATGGATATCGTGAAAGTCTGATTGCAGGTGAAGAGCCTGAAATGTGTTATCGCATGCGTCAACTGGGTTGGAAAATCATGCGATTAGATGCTGAAATGACATTACATGATGCTGCTATGACCCGTTTTGGTCAGTGGTGGAAGCGTAATGAACGAGCTGGGCATGCATATGCTGAAAGTTATGCTTTACATGGTCATGAGCCCGAAAAGTTTCGAAAAAAAGAAACCCGAAGTATTGTTGTCTGGGCAGTTTTAATTCCACTTATCATTATTCTTTTAACTATTATTGAAGACGATTTCATAAGCTTGTGGCTTATATATCCCTTCCAAATTTTACGTTTAGCTTTTCAATATAAAAATAAACTCGATTCGTTTTACCTTGGACTCATTTATGCAACATCAAATGTCGGTGGTAAATGGCCGCAGTCTATGGGGGTTACAACTTTTTTAAAAAATTATGCATATGGGAAGCAAGGTAATTTAATTGAATACAAGTAGCTCAATTTATATTTGCATCCGATTTTTTATTTTGAATAACGCGTGCGCAGCTAATAAACCTATAAATGGGATGATTGGAAAATGATACCGGTCCCCAGAGGCAATAATGGTATGTAGCACTGTATTGTAGCCAATTAAAGCAATAATGGGAGTGGCAGTTGTTGCATTATAAAACCCCTCTGACCGAATTAATCCTATGCCACCATAGACCGCCAACAATACCAATAACACCCAATAACCTGAGCTGATTAATTTTAGTGGCAGTACTGTTTTATCCAGTCCTTGTTGTTTTATGCCCTCAATATTCCAGTTCACACCAATATTTTCAGAACGATAATAGTCTACAAATCGTTTTATTAATCTCTTCGCAAAAATACCTGGCTCTTCTTTGATATGTTTGAGGGCCTCAGATTTAAAGTAATCAGCTCGCTCAGTTTCTGAATCAAATTCCAGGTTTTCTGGCAGTGGCATGTATTCACCTGTGGAATCAGGATTATTACCCATCCAGAAGACAGGCCCGCCGTTAGTAGAAATCAGAACAAACTCATCAAATAAATCGTAGTTTCGAACTGCCCAGGGCGTAATCAAAATAGTCATTGTAATCAAGGTAACGATTGACGAACTAAACAGTTGTTTATAATTAAAGCCACGTAGAAAGCTTAAGCCAATCAGGATAAAAGGAATTAATAAGGCTATTGGACGGACATATGTTGCTGCAACAAAAAATATTGTGCCAATAATCCAATTAAAAAGCGTGTTCGATTGTGGTCGATACCAGAAAAATAAACCTAGCAAAATAAAGACATTGAATATGGTTTCACTTGCTAAAATCGTAGTGAACTGAATTTGAGAAGGCCATATTGCGTAGAGGATACCAACAATATAGGCTGTCGATTCATTAAACCAGAGTCGTGCAAGCAGCATAATTAAAACAAGTGTTAATAAGCCGACTACTACGTTGAATACAGCTATGACGATGAATGACTCACCAAAAAGTGTGTAAAGGAAAGCATAAATAGCTGGGGTACCCACTGGCCAATAAGCCGTGAGGTTTCCTGCCGGAAAAGCATAGCCGTTCCCACTACTAATACTCTTGGCAAATTCGTGGTACATTACCGAATCAGACACTGGTATGACAGGGATTAGTAAAAGCCAAAGAAGGCGTAATGCGAATGCAATCAGAACAATGTATAAGGTGTTTTTTGCATACTGTGTCAACAATGTATCTTTCATCACTCAGCTACGTCCCTATCTAATAAATTCAGTAGTTTATTGTAGACGTAAAATGATTAACGAGTAAAACAGAGAATCTTTTATATGATTGACGATAAGGACATGTTCCCACTTTTTGTGGACTTGGATGGAACACTTATTTATACAGACCTGTTGTTAGAAGTCAGTTTAAAGTTTTTAAAACAAAACCCATTAAATATTTTCTTATTAATCGGCTGGTTAACTAAAGGTAAGGCGAATTTAAAACACAAGCTTGCTGAGCGAGTAGAAGTTAATGCTGCCACACTTCCTTATAACCATGACTTCCTGGTGTTTCTCAAAGAGCAGCGTGAACGGGGTAGAAAGTTATTTTTGGCAACGGCTAGTCATCAAAATCATGCGGATGCTATTGCTGAGCATCTGGGTATTTTTGATGGTGTGTTGGCCACATCAGCCACGTTTAACATGAAAGGCGAGAACAAATTAAAACACTGCCTTGAAGTTTCTCCAACGTTTGCCTACGCTGGCAATGAGACATTTGATTTCTGCCTATTTGATAAGGCTGATGAATCCTTTTTAGTTAATCCCACTAAGTCAGCGTTACGGTTATCAAAAAAAAGACCAGTGACACGTGTATTTGAAAGAAAGATCAATAAACTAAAAATTACTTTAAAAGCCATGCGGGTACACCAGTGGCTAAAAAATATACTTATTTTTGTACCGGTATTTGTATCATCGCTTTATCTTGAACCAGCTGTTTGGGGGAATGCGATGATTGGCTTCCTTCTATTTTCTTTACTCGCATCCGCAACCTATTTATTAAATGATTTGCTTGATATAGATGCCGACAGAGCACACCCTCGAAAATGTCTGCGACCTATTGCTTCTGGCATGTTAACTATTCGAGAAGCAATCCTATTAGCAGCCGTTTTGATTATTGTTACTTTGATTGGGGCAATTGTTTTTACCAATACTGCATTTCAATTATCTATTCTGGCTTATCTGATCCTGACGCTTCTATATACTTTTGTTCTTAAAAGCTATGTGATTGCTGATGTGATATCACTAGCCAGTTTATTTACTATCCGTATTATCGCCGGAGCGATGGTAATTAATGTTGTACTGTCTTTCTGGTTGTTAGCATTTTCCATGTTTACGTTTTTCAGCTTGGCGCTGGTCAAACGGTGTGCCGAGTTAAAGTTATTATCTAAAGTTAATAAAGATAAAGCCATCGGAAGAGATTATCAGGTTGATGATTATTACTTGATGCAAAGTTTTGGTGTTACATCAGCTTTTATTTCATTGTTACTGATGGCCTTTTATGTTCAATTCTCAATGGAAGGCCAAGATTATTCAATGCCAATATTGTTATGGGCAACATTACCTGCCTTTGCTTATTGGTTTTTACGAATGTGGTTGAAAACCAATCGAGGCGAAATGCATGATGATCCAATTGTGTACTCAATGAAAAACAAGGGAAGTTTTGTCACTATTAGCTTTATTTTAGTTATTACCCTGTTGGCCAAACTTTTATGAGCTATCTAACGTTATTAATGATTTTAGCCAGCGTAATGTTATCTGTTGCTGCTCAGTTATCTCTAAAAGCTGGAATGGGGAGGCTGATCTTTCCTGAAACCTGGGTCTCATTTGAAACTGCCGGACTGGTTTTTAATAGGTTCGTGATATTGGGTTTATTTTGTTATGGCATGAGTATGGTGTTTTGGCTGTATGTTTTAACAAAAGTAGAAGTGAGCCGAGCCTATCCTTTTGTTGGACTTGGTTTCGTTGGCACCATGCTTTTTGCTCACTTTTTATTACATGAACCAATCACTCTGCAAAAGTTGATTGGCACTATGCTTGTTGTTTCAGGTGTATTTCTGCTCGCCCGATAAACAATAATATTTTACCTATAGAAAATTGATAGGAAGTTTTATGAGCTATTTACTAGTTTCACCTTGCCGGAATGAAGACGCGTATATGCGTATTACTTTGGATAGCGTGGTGAATCAAACGGTGCAGCCAGATTCGTGGGTTATTGTGGATGATGGATCGACCGATGAAACCCCGAAGATTCTGGCTGAATATGCAGAAAAATATCCATTTATCAAAATCATTACTCGTGAAAACCGTGGGCATCGTAGTGTAGGACCTGGGGTGATCGAAGCTTTTTATCATGGCTATAATCAAGTTGATGTTTCTCAATTTGATTATGTCTGTAAGTTTGATTTGGATCTGGACTTACCCCCTAAATATTTTGAAATTTTAATCGAGCGGATGCAGCAGAACCCTCGGATTGGGACTTGTAGCGGTAAGGCATATTTTAGAGATAAAAAAACAGGTGAACTGATAAGTGAAAAATGTGGTGATGAAATGTCGGTAGGTATGACCAAGTTTTATCGACGCACCTGTTTTGAAGCGATTGGTGGATTTGTACGTCAGGTTATGTGGGATGGCATTGATTGTCATAAATGTAGGCAAATGGGATGGATTGCAGTAAGTTGGGATGAACATGATTTACGCTTTATCCATTTACGACCAATGGGATCAAGCCAGCAAGGTATTGTTACTGGACGTATGCGTCATGGGTTTGGTCAATATTTTATGGGAACCGGTCTTACCTACATGACAGCCTCATCGATCTTTCGAATGTTGCATCCTCCTTATTTCCTTGGCGGTGCTGCCATGTGGTGGGGATACGTGAAAAGCATGCTGCAAGGTAAGCCACGATTTGATGATAAAGAACTGGTTCGATTTATTAACAAATATCAATGGCAATGTTTATTAAAAGGTAAAACCAAAGCAACTGAAGAGCTGAATGCTCAGCAGGCAAAGGTGTGGGATCAACAATATGCCTGATAAGGCTGATTCTTCATTGCGAATAGCTTATCTGGCCCCCGAGATTCCAGCACTATCATCAACATTTGTTTATAACGAAATATTAGAGCTCAATAGGCTTGGGGTTGAAGTAAAGCCTTTTTCAGTGCATCGGCCGGGGCATCTTGCCACTGAAACATCGCTTAGTGCGTTAAGAACTAATGTTTTTCATTTGTACGAGACAGCTAAATTTCAGGTTTTATCAGATAATCTGTTTATGTTAGTTACGCGTCCGAGTGGGTATTTTCAAGCTGCTGGACGATTAATAAGTGATGTTTTCAATCAAGGGCTGATTTCCCGCTCTGCATTGGGTCTTGGTTATCGATTTTTTTATGCGGCAACTTTGGCAAAACAGCTAAGACTAGGCAGAATTCAACACTTGCATGTGCATTTTGCTCATATCCCTACGGATATTGCGATGTATGCTGCGCCGATGGCAGGCATTGGCTTTAGTGTTCAGGCGCATGCCAATGATTTATTCGAAAGGGGATGGTTACTCAAGCAAAAGGTAGCTCGGTCTGCATTTTTTGCCACCATCTCAGAATTTAATCAACGATTTCTTGAGAATTTAAACGCCGATTCAAAAAAATTAAAATTATTCGATGCGGTGTTGACCAGGGATGGCAGCCTCCTGCTAAACCCACCCAAAAGAATGAGATATTCACTATTGGTACAGTCGGCCGACTCGTTGAAAAAAAGGAATAGATACGCTTATCGCTGCTATTGCCAAACTGGTTAAAGATGATCGAAAAGTATGTTTGAAAATTGCGGGTAATGGTCCGCTGGAATCTGCCTTAAAAAATCAGGTAGCTTCACTCGGAATAACAGATGAGTCCGTCCAGTTTGTCGGCGCCTTACCCCATGATCAGGTGGCTGAGTTTATAAGCGGTTTGGATGTGTTTGTGTTGCCGTGTAAAAAAGACAGTAACGGTGATATGGACGGAATCCCCGTGGTGTTAATGGAAGCCATGCTTTGCCAGATACCGGTGATTTCAACCGAACTTTCAGGCATTCCGGAATTAGTGGTAAATAATATTTCTGGTTTAACGATACCCTCTGATAATGATACTGAGTTAGCCAAGGTGATAAGCCAACTTATGGATTCACCTGATACCAGATTACGTTTGATTTCAGGAGGCAAGCAACGAGTTGAGGAGGAGTTCTTGTTAAATAAAAATGTGGCAAAGCTTATAAAGTTAATTCAGACCTCAATAAATAGCAGAATAAAAAAATGAAATTAACGGGTTCAACACCTCAGTTGAGTTTTGTTAGGAATCAGTATTGTTTATTGGGGCTGCCTTTTGATGCCGTATCACTCAAAGAGGCTGCAGCGTTTATCTCAGAATCTATCGAACAACAGACTTCCTGCTTTGTCTCTACGCCTAATCTTAATTTCACCGTCATGGCACAGGATGATCCTGAATTTTATAACTCAGTGATTGAAAGTGATCTGGTTGTTGCAGATGGCATGCCTCTTATCTGGGTAGCCAGATTACTTCATCTGCCAATCGAAGAACGAGTTGCTGGTTCGGATTTGTTCGCTTATCTATCAAATCAACCCAGAGAGCGAAAAATTCGGGTTTTTTTCTTTGGTGGTGAAAGCGGCATTGCTGAAAAAGCGCATCATGAATTGAATAAAACCAGTCCAGGTATGGAAAGTTGTGGATTTTATGATCCGGGGTTTGTTTCGATTGAAGCCATGAGTAGCCTGAGCATTATTGAGCATATCAATGCTTGTGCGCCTGACTTTATTGTTGTTGCGCTAGGCGCGAAAAAAGGGCAGCGCTGGATTATGCAAAACCAAGATAGTTTAAATGCTCCAGTTATTAGTCATTTGGGAGCTGTGATTAATTTTGTTGCAGGAAGTGTGCAACGTGCCCCTGAAAAATGGCAACGTTTTGGTATTGAGTGGTTATGGCGAATCAAACAGGAACCGAAGCTATATAAACGCTACTTTGGTGATGGTTTGCGATTCATACAGATGCTGCTGACACAAACATTGCCTTTAGCTATATATATAAAGAGACTTAAACGAAACGTAGACGCTAGCAACTCAGAAGTTTTAGCTGATACATTACCGCATCATGAAGATTTCATGGTTAGATTGAAGGGCAATATCTCTTCTGAACAGTTACCCGAATTAGACTCGGCTTTTAAAACTGCCTTGGAAAAAAATAAAAATATCATTATTGATGGGGAAGACATTCAAAACGTATCAATGGATGTCCTCGCCAGGATAATGATCTATCAAGGCAAGCTGAGAAATCGCAATAAACAAATGTTATTAAAAGATTTTCCTGACAAGATTGTTACACTGCTACGCTTATCTGGCGTTTTACCCAGATTCAGGCTAATCTGGACAAATAAATAAAAATAGGGAAGAGGGGTAGACTTTGCTTAATATAAAGACGACAGGGATGTTTATCCTTGCACTCACAATAGCCATAATAGCCTATTGGGCGGGGCTTGCTGAAGCTGTTTCAAGATGGAGCAACCAGGAAGAATACAGCCATGGTTTTTTAATCCCGCTGGTTACTCTCTTTATTCTATGGGAAAAACGTAATTTAATTAATGCTGCAAAAGGGCCCCCTCTGTGGTCTGGGGTGTTCGTAATATTGGTTGCCATAATTATTTTTATTGTGGGCGAAATCAGCGCGCTGTTTCTACTTATTCAATACTCCTTTGTAATGGTTCTGCTTGGGCTTTCGATGGTCACCGTCGGCAAAGCAACTAAATATACCTTCGCTCCAATACTGTTACTTTTATTTGCGATTCCCTTACCCTACGTTATAGAAGTCGTTCTTACTGCCAAGCTTCAGTTATTTTCCTCGTGGTTAGGTGTTCAGGTCATTCGATTATTCCAGATTCCGGTATTCCTGGAAGGCAATATTATTGACCTGGGTGTCTATCAACTTCAGGTAGTTGAGGCCTGCAGTGGTCTGCGTTATCTCTTTCCTTTAATGAGTCTTGGCTTTATTGCAGCGTATTTTTATCAAGCGGCATTCTGGAAGCGTGCAACGGTCTTTCTGATGACAATTCCAATTACCATTTTGATGAACAGTTTCCGGATCGGTGCTATTGGCGTCATGGTTGATAATTGGGGCATCTCAATGGCAGAAGGCTTTCTGCATGATTTTGAGGGCTGGATTATCTTTATGGCCTGCGCCGCTTTGCTTTTCTTACTGGTGGTGTTGCTGGAGAAAATTGCACCTAGTCGCAAAACACTGTCACAGCTTTTTGGTGTAGTGGATCATGCACCTGCGAATAAAATGTTCAGTGGGGATTCGCTTGGGTATTCCTACAAACCATTTATAGTCGTTCTGCTGATTTTAATTACAGCTCTATTTGCTACCAAATTTTTTGATAATCGTGTTGAAGCAGTTCCTGAGCATCAGGAATTTATTAGTTTCCCATTACAATTTAATGATTGGATTGGTCAGCACGAAAAGTTAGATGAACGTGTGGTTGATAAGCTGGGGATGACAGATTATCTGTTTGTTAATTTCACCGGAATGGACAGTACTATTGTTAACCTTTATGTGGCTTACTATGAATCACAACGTAAAGGTCAGTCACCCCATTCGCCGCGAGTATGTATCCCGGGTGGTGGTTGGGAGATTGCAGATTTTCGCCGAACAGAAGTCATGGGTGAGCCAATTAACCGCGTTATTATCAAAAATGGTGATCAGGAACAGTTGGTTTATTACTGGTTCCAGGGGCGTGGCAGACAGATTGCTAATGAATATTTGAATAAGTGGTTTTTATTCAAAGATGCTTTAATGGAAAACAGAACAGATGGCGCACTGGTTCGCTATGTCACGCCTGTGCTTCCAGGTGAGAGTCATCAGGACGCTGATGCCAGAATCCAGTCGCTTATGAAGAATACTTCACCGGAAATTAAACGTTATCTTGCAGAATAAGTTTAGGAATATGGCTATGAAAAATTTAAAACGTACCGTTCTTACAGCCTTATTGGTTGGTGTTATTTCAGGCTGTGGTTCTGCCGAGGAATCTTCTGAAAAGTTCATTGAAAGCGGTAAAGAGCTTATGAACGAGGGGGATTATGACAAAGCCCGGTTGGAGTTCCGCAATGCCTTGCAGATTAATCCGTTAGAAGCCGAAGGTTATTACCAACTGGCGTTGATTGATGAAAAGAATCAGAACTGGAAAGGGATGTATGCCAATTTATCCACGGTAGAGTCGCTGGAGCCGAATCACGTCAATGCCATTGTTAAACTGGGTCAAATACAATTGCTATCTGGACGGCTTGAAGAAGCAATGGAGCGGGCTGAAAAAGCGCTTTCCCTTGAGCCGGAAAATATCGAAGCCATATTGCTTCAGGCAACTGTGTATATCAAACAGGAAAAATTTGACGAAGCAGAAAAGCAAATTAATCAGGCTTTATCTATAGATAGTAAGTCTATGGAGGCGTTGTCAGCCAGAATAATGCTCTACAAAGAAACTGAACAATATGACGCAGCACTCTCTGCTGCTGACGAAGCATTAGCTGCTCATCCAGATTCATTGCCAGTAAAAATGATTAAGTTGAGTATTTACGAAGCACAAAAAGATTTTAATGCAATGGAGTCATTGCTCGCATCGCTATCAGAAGAAATGCCTGATGAAAGCTGGATTGCGATTTCTCGTACTAAATTGCTCAATGATGGATTAAACCGTCCTCAGGAAGCACGTAAGGTTATGGAAGATTATATTGCTGCTAATCCTGATGATATTGAAACCAAACTGGCTTATGTCGGTTTTTTAAATAATTCTGATGCCGATGCTGCGGTAGCGAAGCTTGATCAATATTTAGCAGAAAACCCTGATAATCAGGAATTACGCTTTGCCAAACTGGAAATGCTGCAGAGACAGGGTAAAACCGATGATATGGTGGCTGAATTGGAAGCTATTATTGCTGCTGAACCTGATACCGATAGTGGTTTGAGAGCAAAGGCGACATTAGCTGGCCTTGAAGCCAGCAAGCAAAACTTTGACCAGGCTGAAAAAATGGCCGATGAAGTTCTTGCCATTGATTCACAAAATGAACAGGCGTTATTGATCAAATCAAAATTACAAATTCGTAATGAGGATTTTGATTCTGCGATAAGTAATCTTCGCACAATAATCCGTAATAATCCTGAAGCCGATGAGGCGATGGTTCTGCTTGCTCAGGTTTATATGAAAACCGGTTCAGCACAATTAGCTGAGAATAGCTTCAGGCAGGCGTTATCTGTCAATCCACGTAATCCTCAGGCTGCCATGTCGGTTGCCAGTAGCCTTATGCGTAGCAATGATCTGGAGCGGACTGAAAATGTATTGATTGGTGCTTTGGAAGGTAATCCGGATTCTGAAGAGTTATTACAGGCTTTAGCACAAGTCCGAATTCTTAAACGTGACTGGGCTGGCACCCAGAAAACATTGGAGTCTTTAGGGGATTCTGAGTCGGCTTTGACGCACCTTTTAAGTGCTCAGATGTATCAAGGGCTTGAAGATTATACATTGGCCATATCTGAATATGATCGAGCTCTGCAGATTGATCCTGGTCTTACTCGTGCCTTGCAGGAACTGGCCCAAAGCTATGTGCGTCTGGAACAGCAAGAAAAGATGATTGACTACCTTAATCAACACATTGCGGATCATCCTCAACAGTTGAATGGGTACTCAGTATTAAGTAATTACTATGTGTCGCAGAACGACTGGGATGCTGCGATAGATGTCACTAAAAAAGGAATTCAGACGAATCCTCAGTGGGGTGGAGGCTATGGCATGATGGCTGGTATGTATCATCAAAAAGGTGATATGGAACAGGCCGTTTCAACTTATCAGCAAGGTCTGGAAAAATTACCTGAAGATAACGTTCTTACTTTGCAGCTGGCCTCAACATATGAATCTATGGGAGAGTTTCAAAAAGCCCGGGATTTATATGATGAAGTTATTTCCCGAGATCCTTCAATTGATGTTGCTGCCAACAATCTCGCCAGTTTGCTGACGGATCAATTTGAATCACCAGAAAATCTGCAGCGGGCATTAACATTGTCCAGCCGTTTTCGGGATTCTGAACAACCTTATTTTGCCGATACCTTTGGCTGGGTAAACTACAAAATGGGTAATTATGAAGATGCCAGACCTGCATTGGAGACAGCAGCTTCAAGTGATGATGCAATTGCTTTATTCCATTATCATCTTGGCCGTGTTTATGTTGCCTTGAGTATGCCTGAAGAGGCCCGCCAATCATTTGAGCGCGCTCAACGTATGGCAAATGAAGAGAATGATGAGGCGTTGGTGGCTAAAATTACTGAACAATTAAGTCAGTTGTAACGTAGTACATTTTTGTTAGTAAACTCTATGCATTGATAACGGATTAAAGAGCGTAGTTTTTGTAAAAAAATAAACTGTTAACTTTAATCCGTTTTGCATAGGTTGATTTGATTGAGTCCGAGATAAAATAAACGCACTTACTTTTATTTTTGCTTAGCTGTCCTAGTAAATGTGCAGGCAATAGGGTTTTAAAAGCTAACCAACCTGGTGAGCTGGAATACAGAGTTGTTTTCTTAATAGTCTCATCTAAATCTAATTGAAGCTAAATTTAAGGAGTTTTGCCTGTGGAAAGGGAGAATGTTGTCTGGCACATGCACAAAGTCAGCAAAGCGGATCGTAGTCAGCAAAAAAAACAGCGCTCTGCTATTTTATGGTTTACCGGCTTAAGTGCTTCAGGCAAATCCACTATTGCCGGTGCAGTAGAACAGGCTTTATTTGAGTTAGGACATCATACGTATTTGCTGGATGGTGATAATGTCAGACATGGGCTGAATAAAGATCTTGGTTTTTCTGATGATGACCGAATTGAAAATATTCGCCGTATCGGTGAAATGGCTAAGTTGTTTGCCGATGCTGGATTAATTGTTTTAACCGCTTTTATTTCACCTTTTCGCTCTGATCGCCGTTTGGTACGTGACTTGGTCGAAGCAGATGAATTTGTCGAAGTCTATATGGATACACCACTGAGTGTGTGTGAGCAGCGAGATCCAAAAGGTCTTTATCAAAAAGCCCGTCGGGGTGAGATTAAGAACTTTACGGGGATTGATTCCGAATACGAAGCTCCAGAAGCGGCCGAAGTCACTTTGAATACGGCCGAATGTGATATTGCCGAGTGCGTGGCACAGGTAATTGAGTATTTACGTACAAACAATATCATCCATAGTAAGGCTTAAGATGCGGTTTATTGATGTATTTAATGGCGATGCCGATGGCATTTGCGCGCTGGTGCAATTGCGACTTGCCGAACCGAGGGACTCCGAGTTAGTTACAGGCATAAAGCGTGATATTAACCTGCTTAAGAACGTACAGGCTGATGCAGGTGACAAGCTGACAGTGCTGGATATCTCAATGGAAAAAAATGCCGTTGATTTAATGCGTTTGCTTGATGCAGGAGCCGATGTGTTTTATGCCGATCATCATCAACCAGGTGATATTCCACAACATGCCGGCTTATCTGCTTATATCGATATGGCCGCAACTACCTGTACCTCACTCATCGTTGATAACTATCTTGATGGACAATTTCATCAGTGGGCTATTACTGCCGCATATGGTGATAATCTGACTGCTGTGGCAGATAAACTTGCTGACGAAGCCGGAATGAGCGATGCCCAACGTGAAGAGTTATCTTCGCTGGGGATTTATCTTAATTACAACGGCTATGGTGCCAATACGGATGATTTGTTATTCCATCCGGCCGAGTTATTTAAACAGTGCGTAGCTTACACTTCCCCCTTTGATTTTATTCATGATAATCGTGCGGCTTATGAAAAGCTTTCAACCGGTTATAACGAAGATATGCGTTCTGGCTTAACCATTTCCCCAAAGTATCAAACAGACAAGCTGGCCGTTATCTGTTTGCCTGATGAAAAGTGGGCGCGTCGTGTCAGTGGAGTTTTGGGTAATGAATTGGCAAACCAGTTTCCCGACCGAGCACATGCGATTGTTTCAGTAAAAGATGCTGATCACTATCTGGTAAGTATACGGGCACCGAACTCTAACCGGAGTGGCGCTGATGAGATTGCCGGTCAATTTCCAACCGGTGGTGGACGTAAAGCGGCCGCCGGGATTAATGCTCTTCCAATGAATCAGCTTGATCAGCTTATTGAGGTGATGGAGAAACAATACGCTTAGAGCGTTAGGGCTTGTGGCTCTTTCATCTCCGCCTCTGTTGTATGAAATACATCCCTGTACTTCACCGCTTCGCGGCCAGCTAAGCTGTTCAAATGAGTTCCAGACTCATTTGTCAATCACTTCTGTAGGGTGGCTACACTGCGTGCTTTCCGCCTTGTCGGACACAAAAATAGCCGTCAGCGGTGGTGGATATGAAAGATCAACTAGCCCTAATGTTAAATTTAAAAAAGCCTTGCAGAACTTAATCTACAGGGCTTTTTTATGCTTAGTTTTAACCTGCCATGCGTTTTAAAACATCGTCTTTTCGGATGAAGTGATGATATAGCCCCCGGTAATATGGGCGATCACCAGAAATACCAATAAAAATGCAAAAGGAGAGTGCCACTCACCAAGGGAAAGTGCCCACGGAACTTCACCAGCAGGTTTGCCAATCAGTTCAACACCAAACACTTTGACCGGATAGCCTTTACCGTGAATATATAAGGCCCCAAGGAAAGGCATAACAAGCATGGATAGATACATCAACCGATGCGCCAGTTTGACCATAGTGCCGTCCATTCCCGGGTTAGTTGGGCGCTGAGGTTTTTGTTTCATCGTCCACAATAGGCGCGTGACTGTGAGAAGCAGAATAATGGCACCCATGGAGACATGCCATGGACCAAAGGTATCACCTAGCCAATGTTCGCCTTCATTAATCCGATCGGCAAATTTAAAAAACTGCTGCAACACCAATACGGCGACTACCCAATGAAAAAAACGCGTGATGGAGCCATAGCGTTTGTTATCGTCATCTAACATTTCTCTCTCCTTTGTTTGCCATCATTTTTTATATTTACGAGAGCGTCATCTCGCTTAGGGCTTGTTTTTCTTTCATATCCACCACTACTGGAGACTATTTTTGTGTCCGACAAGGCGGAAAGCACGCAGTGTAGTCTTCCTACATAAGTGTTTGACAAATGAGTCTGGAACTCATTTGAACAGCTTAGTTGGCCGCGCAGCGGTGAAATACAGGGATGTATTTCATACAACACAGGCGGGCGCAAAAATAGTCCCAGCCCTTCGGGTTGTGACTGAAAAAGCGCCACTTATGTCCACGGATGGACTGTATGCCGGCGCGCCAGGGAGGCGCGCGCCGGTCTGCGTTTCTCGTCGCTTATTTAGAACAACTACAAAAACGCCGGGAGCGTTTTTGAGCGTAAGCCCCAATGGGGTGAGATACATGGATGTATCTCACAAAAGGCGCTCCTTGTGCCTTGATTGACGCTTTTTCAGCTCACAACAGAGGCGGAGATGAAAGATAAACAAGCCCTAGTATATGAGCGGCAAGTTTAAGTGTTTATTAAGAGATTATGATTAGGCCTTCGTTATCAATTTTTCATTATCAGAACTTTTGAAAATGCGTGTGAATCTGTTCCAGTCGTTCATACACATGATCAATAAAAGACTGGGCCACACGTGACGGATATTTGCCCATTGGGTGAACCAGACACCATGAACGGCGAATGGGAAAGTCTTGAATTTCCAACATCTTCAATTGTCCGGTTCGTAACTCAGCAATCACACTTAACCTTGGCAGGATGGCTACTCCAAGACCGGCAATAACAGCGTGTTTAATGCTTTCATTGGAACTTAATTCCATGGTCGGTTTAATTTGCAGACGATGTTGCTGACAGTGATGTTCAACGGCAAACCGAGTTCCTGAACCATTTTCTCGTATCAACATGGGCTCGGCAAAAAACTGCTTTGCTGAGACCTGATTTTGTTTGTTCAAAGGATGTTGGTTGTTGATTACAGCAATGAGTTCATTATCCAGGAAAGGTAATGTGCTTAATGAGCGTCCTTCAGGGACCATTGCCATAATGACCACATCATCAATATTCAGTTTTAATCTTTCCAAGGCCTGGGTACGGTTTACAACGTCGATATGAACATTTACCGCTGGGAATTCTTTCAGAAAGCTGCTCAGTAAATAGGGCACGACAGTTTGCGATGAACTGACAATACTTAAGCGTAAATCGCCTGAGAGCGCTTCCCGCAATAAATTCAATTCGCTTTGTAGTTCACTCATTTGACCAAATAAACGTTCTATAAACACTGCCACCCGTTCACCTGCTTCGGTGCAATACAGTTGGCGTCCGATATATTCAAACAGTGGCTGCTCAAGTGCATTTTCCAGATGCCGCATTTGTGAGCTGACCGCAGGTTGGGTAAGACCCAGATATTCCGCTGCTTTGCGGTAACCTTTATGTTGGTAGACCGCCTGAAAAACCTGCATTTGTCTGAATGACAAACGGGATACTAATTGTTGGAGACTGAGCGCCATTTACTGCACCTGTATATTGAGTGATAAGTTTTTACTTATAGGTGAATTATATTTAATTGATTTTTGTTTATCAGTAATTTGTTTTACGCTTTGCCAACAAATCTGGCCGAGGCTGAGCTATGTTGAAAAAAATCCTGATCGCCAATCGCGGCGAAATTGCTGTTCGAATTGTCCGGGCCTGCTCGGAAATGGGGATTCGTTCAGTGGCAATTTATACTGAACCGGATCGTTATGCCTTACACGTGAAACGCGCTGATGAATCCTATTCACTTGGCGACGACCCGCTGGAAGGTTATCTGGACCCGGTCCGGCTGGTAAATCTGGCCGTCGAAACCGGCTGTGATGCGATTCATCCTGGTTATGGTTTCTTGTCTGAAAATGCCCGTTTCGCCCGCTTGTGCGAACAAAACGGCATTATCTTTATTGGCCCTAAAGCCTCAGTCATTGAAAAGATGGGCGATAAAACTGCCGCTCGCGATAGCATGCGTAAAGCCGGTGTTCCTATTACGCCAGGCTCTGACGGTAACCTTGAAAATATTGAAGAAGCATTAACGGTTGCTGACGAGATTGGTTACCCCATCATGATCAAAGCCACTTCCGGTGGTGGTGGTCGAGGTATTCGCCGTTGTGATACACCGGCTGAACTGAAACAACAGTTTCCCCGGGTTATTTCTGAAGCGACCAAAGCCTTTGGCTCAGCTGAAGTGTTTATGGAAAAGTGCATCGTTAACCCACGGCATATTGAAGTACAGGTGTTGGCAGACAGTCATGGCAATGTGGTGCATTTATACGAACGTGATTGTTCCATCCAACGCCGAAACCAAAAATTGATTGAAATTGCTCCAAGTCCTCAGTTAACACCAGAACAACGTAACTATATTGGTGGGTTGGCGGTGAAAGCCACTGAAGCCGTTGGTTATGAAAATGCCGGAACCGTTGAATTTTTGCTGACCGGAAATCAGGTGTATTTCATGGAGATGAATACCCGGATCCAGGTCGAACACACCATTACCGAACAGATCACCGGTATTGATATTGTTCGCGAACAATTGCGCATCGCCGCCGGTGAAACCTTGCGATATCGTCAGGAAGATATTCATTACCGGGGTTTTGCCCTGCAGTTTCGGATCAATGCTGAAGATCCGAAAAATGATTTCCTACCCAGTTTTGGTCGCATCACACATTACTATGCACCGGGTGGTCCGGGTGTTCGTGTCGATACCGCGATTTATACAGGCTATGAAATCCCGCCTTATTTTGACTCGATGTGTTTGAAGCTGGTGGTTTGGGCACTGGATTGGGAAGATGCAGTCGATCGTGGTCGTCGTGCTCTGGATGATATGCGTTTGCATGGCATTAAAACCACGGCCAGTTACTATCAACAGATCCTCAAACATCCCGATTTCAGAGCAGGAAAATTTGATACCAGCTTTGTAGCTGCTCATCCCGAATTACTGACCTATTCAGATAAACGTCATCCCACCGCATTGGCACTGGTATTGGCTACGGCCATCGCCGCGCATGCAGGCTGGTAAAACAAGTTAGCCGGAGAATTGTAATGAAACAAATTCAAGTTACTGATGTGACGCTGCGTGATGCACATCAATCATTGATTGCTACCCGCATGCGTACTGATGACATGTTACCGATCTGCGAAAAGCTGGATCGGGTAGGGTACTGGTCGTTGGAAGTATGGGGCGGGGCAACTTTTGATGCCTGCGTGCGTTACCTGAAAGAAGATCCATGGCAACGGTTGCGGATGTTACGTGGCATGCTACCCAACACGCGATTACAAATGCTGTTACGTGGTCAGAATCTATTGGGATATCGTCACTATGCGGATGATGTGGTGCAGGCTTTTGTGGCCAAAGCCGCTGAGAATGGCATTGATGTGTTCCGGATTTTTGATGCGTTGAATGATATGCGTAATCTGGAAACCGCAATAAAAGCGGTGAAGGATGCCGGTAAACATGCTCAAGGCACTATCGCTTATACCACCAGTCCGGTACACACACCTGAATTGTTTGTTGAACAGGCTAAAACGCTGCGTGATATGGGCGCGGATTCCATTGCGATAAAAGATATGGCCGGTCTGCTGGCTCCGTATCCCACTTATGAGCTGGTCAAAGCCATTAAATCCGCTGTGGATTTACCATTAGTGATTCATAGTCATTCCACCTCTGGTTTGGCACCGTTGTGTCAGTTGAAAGCCATTGAGGCGGGCGTTGACCGGATTGATACCGCCATATCAGCCTTTGCTGGCGGCACCAGTCATCCTGCCACGGAAAGCCAGGTGGCGGCGTTAAATGGAACCGAATGGGATACCGGTCTGGATTTGAATTTATTGTCGGAAATTGCCGATTATTTCCGTGAAGTGCGTAAAAAATACCATCAGTTCGAAAGCGAATTCACGCGTGAAGATGTTTCGGTTCAAATCAATCAGGTGCCCGGTGGCATGATGTCCAATCTGGCCAATCAGCTGAAAGAGCAGAATGCTTTGGATCGTATCCGTGAAGTATTTGCCGAGATCCCAAGAGTCCGTGAAGATCTGGGCTTTCCACCATTGGTCACGCCAACCTCACAGATTGTCGGTACTCAGGCGGTTTATAACGTATTAAGTGGTGAGCGTTATAAAACCATCACTAATGAAGTGAAACGTTATTTACTGGGTGGCTATGGCCAGCCACCGGCACCGATTAATGCCGAATTACAACGCAAAGCCATTGGCAATGAAACCGTGATGGAATCACGTCCAGCCGATTCCATTGCCCCTGAAATGGATAAATTACGTGCCAAGGTAGGGGATTTGGCAACCTGCGAAGAAGATGTATTAACGTTTGCCATGTTCCCCGATATCGGCCGTGAATTCCTGCAGCAACGCCTGGATGGAACCTTGCAACCAGAGCCTTTGATTCCTGAGAGTAAAGGTAAAGCACCAGGCACGGTATCAACCGAGTTTAAAGTCGATGTGCATGGTGAAACATATGATGTTGCCATTACCGGTGTCGGCGACGTTGGTGGCGGCAAACGCAAAATGTATGTGTCAGTCGATGGTATGCCCGAAGAAGTCGTATTTGAAACCATCAGCGAATTTGTTTCTGGTGGTGCTCAGCAAGGCCGCAAAAAAGCCAGCGATCCTGGTCATGTCACCACACCATTACCAGGTAATGTGGTTGAAGTCCTTGTCAATGTTGGCGACAAAGTGAACTCCGGACAATCGACGATGATTATCGAAGCCATGAAAATGGAATCCGAGTTGCTGGCTAATATCGATGGGGAAGTCAAAGCGATCCATGTCACTAAAGGGGATCGGGTGACACCTGGAGAGGTGCTGATCGAAATTGGTTAACACTTTTATTTTGGCTGGCTTAAAGCCTGGTTTAATCCTTAGCGATTGTGACGGCGTATTACTATCTAAGTAGTACTTAGTCCTGTGTATTAACTTATTAGATGTTCTGGCGCTAGACTCGATGATACAGATAAGTATTGTGGAGTCGCATAATGACACTGACGGCTGAGCGTAGAAAACCCTCAATATACGATAATTTGGGGGGAGCTGAGGGTATTCGAAAGCTGGTTAATACCTTTTGTGATGTATTGGAAACAACAGAAGTCGGACGGCCGATTCATCTGCTGCATTTACGTGGTCATGGTATGGCACACGCCCGTATGGAACAGTTCAATTTTTTCTCGGGTATGTTTGGCGGGCCGAAGCTTTATGCTGAGAAGTGGGGGCATTCCAATGTGCGACAAATCCATGAGCATGTTGAAATCACCGAAGCACACAAGGATGCCTGGTTAGCTTCCATGCAATTGGCTATCGAAAAACTGAATTACGACCCCGAGATGAAACAACTTCTAATGGAAAACTTTGAGCGCATGGCCGGTTTATTGGTCAAGCACTAGGTGAGACTAAACAACTAGGGGCTGTTGCCCCTTAAATCTGGTTAATCCTGCTCATGCTCCATAGCATCCAAACTGTCGTAATAAATGATCGCCAGATAGCGGATAGGCATTTTTAACTTGGCTTCAGGACGATGTGGTTGTTCAGCATTGAATGTCAGTGAATCGCCTGGACTCAGAATATAGCGTTCATCACCGACAGTGTATTCAAGCCTTCCTTCCAGCATGAAGATAAATTCGACACCTGAGTGTTCAAATGGGGCAAATACTTCGCTTTCTTCTTCCAGCGAAATTAAAAAAGGCTCAAATAACTTTTTTGGCCCCTGATCGTAGGCGAGCAAATGATAGGTGTGGCCGGATTTTGTGCCACGTCTGACCACTTCCATCCCTTCACCATTTTTAACATATTGCGCACCACCTCTGGGGGTATCGTAATCATGAAACAGTTTGGACAGGGTAACGCCTAGCGCATTCGCTAAATGTTCCAGTTTTTCCAGGCTCGGTGACGTTAAGCCATTTTCAATTTTACTAAGCATCCCCCGACTCAGGCTGGCCCGTTTTGCAACTTCGGCAATAGTCAGTCCGTTATCAAGACGAATATGGCGCAGCGTGTTGCCAAGGTGCTTGTCCAGCGATTTTATAGTGCTTTCGATTCCATTCATGTCTAGTTTATCGTTCACGCCGTTTAAATCTCCCTGCCTTTTCCCTTAATAGAACCTTGATCATACACGAATTTTTTTTGTGGAAGGTCACGAAAGATTCATATGATGAAAAAAAGTTTCGTTGAAGTGTTGACATCCGATTTCTCACATGAGTAAATGAACCCATGGTTTCATCATGTGAAACAAAGTTTACCTAAAAGGTGGTAGTTCTATATACCTCTTAGGTAGTAGATGGAATGGCAAACATATCAATGAGGGGCAAAAATGCCATTAAGACTTTTGAAATATGCAGTCAGTCGAGAACACCCGGCTCCCCGTTTTTTCCGGGACTGTACTGAACCGAAAAAAACCTATGATGCGGTCATCATTGGCGGCGGTGGGCATGGTCTGGCTGCAGCCTATTATCTGGCTAAAGATCACGGCATCACGAATGTTGCAGTGCTGGAAAAAGGTTATATCGGTGGCGGTAATACCGGACGCAATACCACTATTGTTCGTTCCAACTACCTGACTCCGGAAGGCGTCAATTTTTACAATGCCAGTGTCAAGTTGTTTGAAGATCTCTCAGAAGAGCTCGACATTAACCTGTTTTATTCCAATCGTGGCCATTTCACCTTAGCGCATACTGATTCAGCCATGCGTACCATGCGCTGGCGTGCAGAAGTCAACAAACATGTAGGCGTTGAAAGCTATGTGGTTGGCCCTGATGAGATTTCAAAAGCATGCCCACAACTGGATATTTCCTGCAGTGGTCAGGCACCTATCCTTGGCGCGTTATATCACGCACCTGGTTCAGTTGCGCGTCACGATGCTGTTGCTTGGGGCTATGCCAAGGAAGCTGATCGCATGGGCGTGGAAATATTCCAGAGCACTGAAGTGACCAGTATTAACGTAAAAAGCGGCAAGGTCGTTGGAGTACAGACTAGCAAAGGTTATATCAGTACCAACCGCGTGTTATCAGCAGTCGCCGGCTTTACGCCACGCATTTGCGAAATGGTCGATATTGAAACACCCATTGTGATCCATCCGCTGCAGGCATGTGTGACTGAGCCAATGAAACCCTGGTTAGACACCATCCTGGTTTCCGGCAGCTTGCATGTTTATGTCAGTCAGTCCTCTCGCGGTGAATTGGTTATGGGATCGTCACTGGATCCTTACGAAATACATTCAACCCGATCCTCACTGGATTTTGTTGAAGGCCTGACGTCGCATATCACCGATATGTTTCCATTCCTCGGTAATGTGAAAGTCGTACGGCAATGGGCGGGGATGGCCGATTTGACGCCGGACTTTGCCCCGATCATGGGCAAAACTGAAGTCGAAGGCTTTTACATTGATGCCGGTTGGGGCACCTGGGGCTTTAAAGCCACGCCCATTAGCGGCAAGACAATGGCTGAAACCATCGCCCGAGATATGGCCCCGGATATGATCAAATCATTCCGTCTATCACGATTTGAAGATTATGAGCTGACCGGTGAAAAAGGCGCAGCCTCGGTCGGCCACTGATTTAGGGATAGCAAGATGAAATTACTTCAATGCCCCGTTAACGGCATCCGCCCGGTGAGTGAATTTACCTACGGTGGGGAATACAGAGAGATGCCCGACCCAGATACCTGCAGTGATAAAGAGTGGGCCACCTATGTGCATCACAGGCATGGCGCGCCGGGTTTGAAAAAAGAATGGTGGTACCACGGTCCGAGCGGCACCTGGTTTATCGCAGAAAGAAACACGCTGACTGACAAAGTCAGCCGGACCTATCTTTACGGTCAGGAGAATAAGGCATGACATTGCGTATCGCTGAACAAGAGAATGAATGGATCAACCGTGATATGCCTTTGACCTTCGAATATGAAGGCCAACAAATTGAAGCATATGAAGGCGATACCATCAGTAGTGCACTCTGGGCTGCGGACATTAAGGTTTTGGGACGCAGTTTCAAATATCACCGGGCACGTGGTTTATTGAGTTTTGCCAATCACGATGTCAATGCGTTGATGACGGATGGTGTGGACACTAATATCCGAGCTGATGTGATCCCGGTTACTCATAATATGCAGCTGACTGCGGTCAATACCGATGGTGGTGTAATAAAAGATAAAGGTCGTTATATCGATAAGATATCGGCGTTTTTGCCGGTGGGCTTTTATTACAAAACTTTCCATAAACCTAAATGGATGTTCCCCTTCTGGGAAGACAAGATCCGTAAGGCGGCGGGGCTGGGTGAAGTCAATTTCAACTATCCACGCGTCACCCGTGCCAAACGCTATGCACATTGTGATGTGCTGGTTGTTGGAGCGGGTGCGTCAGGACTTTCTGCAGCACTCGAAGCAGCCGAAGCTGGCAGTCAGGTCATTCTGGTGGATGAAAATCGCAAAATTGGCGGTAGTCTGACCTATGATATGGCCGCTGACGTGAATACCGGGTCTTTGTTAAAACAACTGACAGAAAATGTACTCAATCACGCCAATATTCAGGTGATTGCTGATGCCTATGCCGGTGGTTATTACACAGATCATCTGGTGCCAATTGTTGAAAAACGGGGCATTACTAAAGTTCGTGCCGGATCAGTTATTGTTGCCAGCGGTGCTTTTGAACAACCTCCTGTATTTCGTTATAACGATTTACCGGGAGTGATGCTGAGCTCAGCCGCACAACGCCTAGTGAATCGTTACTCGGTTAAACCCTTTACAAAAGGCGTATTGGTCACTGCGAATGATTATGGCTACCGGGCGGCACTGGATCTGGCTGCAGCCAAAGTCGAAATAGTTGCCGTCATTGATATGCGTCAAACCGGTGCCGATGGTGATTTGACTGAAAAGGTTAAACAGGCTGGTATCGCCGTTCATCTGGGCAGCTGTATTTATGAGGTAGTGCCTTCATCCGACAAACTGGGTGTCAGTGCCGTTATTGTATGTCCTTATGATGAGGCTACTGCCGAGGCTGATCCGCATCAGCAAGTCGTATTGAATTGCGATGGTGTTGCGATGAGTGCTGGCTGGGCACCGGCTGCAGCTTTACTTTATCAGGCCGGTACACAGATGCGCTATGACCAGGCGGTTCAACAGTTTGTGCCGAATCAGCTGCCAGAAGGAATATTCGCTGCCGGTAAAGTCAATGGCATCTTTGAACTTGAGCAACGGTTGCTGGATGGCAAACGGGCCGGTGCTGAAGCTGCACGCTATCTTGGCAAGGGTACTGCTGATCCCGTCGCTGTGATGGCACATCGTGGTAACTCGCCCAGTCATCCTTACCCCATTGTGAATCACCCAAAAGGCAAAAACTTTGTCGATTTTGATGAAGATATTCAGGTAAAAGATTTTATCAATGCTGCCAAGGAAGGTTTTGACAACATTGAGTTAATGAAACGCTTCACCACTGTTGGTATGGGACCAAGTCAGGGTAAGCATTCCAATATGAATGCTATTCGTATTCTGGCTCGCATAAGGGATTTACCCGTTGAAAAAATTGGTTCCACTACAGCAAGACCATTCTTTCATCCAACTCCGATTGG
This sequence comes from Methylophaga sp. F7, assembly GCF_056863975.1. NCBI lineage: Bacteria > Pseudomonadati > Pseudomonadota > Gammaproteobacteria > Thiotrichales > Piscirickettsiaceae > Methylophaga > Methylophaga sp. F7. The sequence continues at coordinate 1,117,105 of NZ_CM166511.1, forward strand.
TCATTTAGGCGGAAGAGGTTTTCATCCACATCGTCATACAGCCATGCATGAATGGCATGTGAAAGAAGGCGGGGTGATGATGGAAGCCGGTGTGTGGTTGCGACCTGCTTATTACCTGCCACTGGGTATTAATTTAACCAGTCAGCAAGCAGTGCAACAGGAAGCGATGGCTGTTCGTAAATCTGCTGGCATGATTGATGGCAGTACTTTGGGCAAAATTGAAGTCTTCGGCAAAGATGCTGCTGCGTTTCTGGAGCGTTTCTATACCGGAAAATTTGCCAGTCAGAAAGTCGGCAATAGCCGTATCGCCATGTTACTTGATGAAGCCGGTGTCATTGTTGATGACGGCGTAGCAGTGCGTCTGGATCAAGACAAGTTTTACGTGTCGACCAACTCTTCCAATGCCGCCACGGTATATCGTGAAATGCAACGCAATCTGCAGCTTTGGGGCATGCAGGTCACTCTGGTCAATCTGACTGGTGTGATGTCTGCCATGACATTGGCCGGTCCTTCATCCCGTTCAATACTCAGTGAACTGACCGATCTGGACCTTTTGGAAGAAGCTTTTCCACAAGGGGCATATCGCGAGGCTTTAGTGGCTGGTGTCAAAGCCAGAGTGATGCGAGTGGCATTTGTTGCGGATCTGGCTTTTGAAATTCATGTTCCATCGAATGCCGGTCTGCATGTCTGGCAGAAAATTATGGAAGCAGGCAAAACCTATGGACTACGGCCGTTTGGTACTGATGCCCAGCGTCTGCTGCGGTTGGAGATGGGACATCATCTGATCAGTCACGATACTGATGGTTTGACGAATCCATTTGAAGCACATTCTGAATCACTGGTGGCAATGGATAAAGCCTTTTTCATTGGTCAGCGCAGCCTGAAAATTCTGCAGAAGAAACCACTGAAGAAAAAACTGGTGACCTTTGTATTGGATGCGGATTTTGGTGAACTGCCCAAGGAATGCAATCTGGTCATTGAAAAGGGTGAGATCGCTGGTCGGGTGACCAGTATTTCTTACAGTGAATATGTAAATCGGGTAATTGGCTTTGCCTTTGTCCTGCCAGAACAGGCCAAGGCTGGTCATCGCTTTGCGATTCGCACGGATAGCGGACGGATCGAAAAGGCTGAAGTAGTTGAGCACTCTTTTCTAAGTATGAATAAGGGCTAAGGAGCCAGCATATGCAAAATGTTGTATTACAAAGTCCAGTTGCGTTTGCCCAGACGCCTCTGAAACCGGAAATGGGGTTTATCAATGGCATGGCGATTGTCAATCGCTATTCCGATCCGGATGTGGAAAGTCGTCATGCTGCAACACTGGCCATTTGCGATGTCAGTTGCCTGACACGTTTCGCTATCAAAGGACCTGCAGCAGCTGATTCTTTAAAAGCAAAAGGGATTGAACTACCCGGTTCAGCAAACAGTTGGAGTCGTCATGATGCAACGCTGGTCATGCGTCTTGGTAATAGTGAATTTCTGCTGGAAGACCCGATTGGCGTACAGCAGTGCAAAGAATTAACTGAACAGTTGCAAAGTGGCGACGGTGTTCATGTCGTTCTGCGTAATGATGCGTCTTTTATTTTAAGTGGTGAGTTGCTTGAAGAGCTACTGGCCCAGGTATGTGCAATTAATCTGAGTGGGCCAACGTTGGCAGACAATCAACTGGCGATGACCTCAATAGCAGGTGTCTCTGTGGTTGTTCTCAGACAGGAAGTGGCAGGTCAATCTCTATTGCGTCTCTGGTGTGATGGCACTTTTGGCGTTTATTTGTGGGAGACCCTGTTGAATATTATTAAAGAGCTAGGCGGCGGACCGGTTGGTATCAACCAGTTTTTCAATAGTAATTAAGCCATCCGGCGCTGAATAAATTAATCCATAGGTCAGGCGATGAAATTTGAGCCAGAAATAAACCTAAGTGAGCCTATCACCGATAACCAGGAGCAAAAGTGATGAAAACTTTAGAACAGGCAGAACAATTTATTAAAGACAACAACGTCAAATATGTTTTAGCACAGTTTGTCGATATTCATGGTGTGGCCAAGGTTAAATCGGTTCCTTCTGCACATCTTAAAGACATTATTAAAACCGGTGCCGGTTTTGCGGGTGGTGCTATCTGTGGCATGGGCATTCAGCCAAACGGTCCTGATTATATGGCGATGGGCGATTTGTCGACGTTGTCACTTATCCCATGGCAACCTGGTTATGCAAGAATTATCTGCAACGGACATGTAAACGGCGAACCCTATAACTTCGATTCTCGTGTTGTTTTGAAAAACCAGATCAAGCGGCTTGAAGAAAAGGGCTGGACCATGTTTACCGGTCTTGAACCCGAATTCTCGCTACTCAAAAAAGATGAGTATGGTCATATTCATCCGTTTGAAGATAGCGATACATTACAAAAACCTTGCTACGACTATAAAGGTATTACTCGTCAGAGTGTCTTCCTGGAAAAACTAACGGAATCGCTGATTGAAGTCGGTCTGGATGTTTATCAAATTGACCACGAAGACGCTAACGGCCAGTTCGAGATTAACTATACCTATGCAGACTGTCTCAAAAGTGCAGATGATTTCATTATGTTCAAAATGGCGGCCAGTGAGATTGCCAATGAACTGGGCATGATCTGTACATATATGCCGAAACCATTCAGTAACCGTCCCGGCAATGGTATGCATTTGCATATTTCGATCGGTGATGGTGAAAAATGCCTGTTCCATGATGACAGTGATCCGGCAGGGCATGGTCTGAGTAAACTGGCTTATCACTTTATGGCCGGTCTGCTGGCACATGCTCCGGCATTGTGCGCTTTGGCAGCACCAACCGTTAATTCATACAAACGTCTGGTGGTGGGTCGCTCTTTATCTGGAGCTACCTGGGCACCTGCATACATCACTTATGGCGATAACAATCGTTCCACCATGGTTCGCATTCCATACGGACGTATTGAAATGCGTCTGCCGGATGGTTCGTGCAACCCTTACCTGACCACTGCGGCGATTATCGCTGCAGGTCTTGATGGTGTTGAAAGAGAGCTCGATCCCGGCGAGGGTCATAACACCAACCTTTATGACCTCAGCCCGATGGAGCTGAGAGAAAAAGGTATCAATATCTTACCTCAGAACCTGCATGAAGCACTGCTGGCACTTGAAAAAGACAGTGTTGTAAAAGGCGCTTTAGGCGAAGGTCTGGCAAATGAGTTTTTGGAACTGAAACACATGGAATGGGTGGAATACATGCGGCACGTCTCTGACTGGGAAATTGATCGTTACGCTGAATTTTATTAAGCAGCCGACTAGTCGGAATTTTTAGGAGAAATCTAATGTGTGGAATTGTTGGTCTTTATTTAAAAAATGATAAGTATCAAAGTCGCTTGGGTGAATTGTTTTCCCCGATGATGATTGCGATGACAGAACGTGGACCTGATAGTGCCGGCTTTGCCATCTATGGCGATGCCGTCGATACCGGTATCAAATTTACCCTGCGTCATGAAGATGAAAATTATGACTGGGAAAAGTTGGCAAAAGATATTGAAGAAGCACTGGTTACCAAGGTTGATTGGTTTAAAAACAGCAAGGTAGCCATTTTCAAAGTTAAAACAGATGCTGACTTTGTCGAAAACTATCTGCATGAAAATCATCCTGATGTGTTGATCATGAGTGCTGGTACTTCGATTGAGATCCTTAAAGAAGTTGGCCTGCCAGAACGTATCGTGAATATGTTCAACCTGGACAAAATGCAAGGCACTCACATCATTGGCCATACCCGTATGGCGACTGAATCTGCGGTGACTATGGCGGGTAGCCATCCATTCTCTACCGGCATGGATCTGTGTCTGGTACATAACGGTTCTCTGTCGAATCACAACCGTATGCGTCAGGAATTGAAACGGAATGGTATTCATTTTGATACCGAGAATGACACTGAAGTAGCGGCGGGTTTTCTGACCTATCGTTTGCAGCAGGGTGATTCTTTGCATCAAGCCCTGGAACACGCTTTAAAAGAGTTAGATGGTTTTTACACATTTACTATCGGCACCAAAGATGGTTTTGCAGTCGTTCGTGATCCAATCGCCTGCAAACCGGCTGTTATTGCAGAAACCGATGATTATGTGGCAATGGCCTCTGAATATCAGGCATTAACCACTTTGCCAGGAATCGAAAATGCCAAGGTTTGGGAACCTGAACCGTCAACTATCTATGCCTGGGAACGTGGCAGTAACTGACCAGAAGTGCTTAAGGGGAACACAATGAAAACTATTGATTTATCAAAACAAACAGTGCGTGATTTAAATCAGGCCTTACATGACCAGGCGGCTGCATGCACTGAAACAGAATGGGAAGTGCTTAATCCAAAAGGACAGCACAATCTGGCCGTAGGTCTTGATCAGAAACTCAGAGTCGATATCAAGGGACATGCCGGTTATTACTGTGGGGGCATGAATAAAGAAGCCGATATTGTTATTCACGGTAGTGCTGGTCAAGGCGTGGCAGAGAACATGATGTCTGGCAGTGTCCGCGTGAAAGGTAATGCTTCATCTTCTGCAGGTGCTACATCTATCGGTGGGCTGTTGGTTATAGAAGGTGACGCTGGTTCACGCTGTGGCATTTCCATGAAAGGTTCGGACATTGTTGTGACCGGTAATGTCGGCCATATGAGCTGCTTTATGGGACAGGCCGGTACCCTCGTGGTGTGTGGTGATGCCGGTGATGCGTTGGGTGATTCACTGTATGAAGTTCACATTTACGTCAAAGGCGAAGTGAAATCATTGGGTGCGGATTGTATTGCCAAAGAAATGCGTGATGAACACATCCAGGAACTGAGTCATTTACTCAAGCGTGCTGGCGTGGATGAGGATCCTCATGCTTTCAAACGTTATGGTTCTGCACGTCAACTATACAACTTCAAAGTCGATAACGCTTCGGCGTATTAATGCTGATTTTACGAGGAATTTATTATGAGTGAAAAAACAAAATATATTACTGAACTCCGTGAGTCAGCGACTTTTGATCGGTCGACCATGTCCGAAATCCGTCGGGCTGCGGATACCGGGATCTATGATATCCGTGGCTGGGGTGCCAAGCGTAAGTTGCCACATTTTGATGATTTGTTATTTCTGGGCGCGAGTATGTCGCGTTACCCGCTGGAAGGCTATCGTGAAAAATGTAATACCCAGGTCACATTGGGAACCCGTTTTGCCAAAAAACCCATCGTTATTGAAACACCCGTAACGATTGCCGGTATGAGTTTTGGTGCCTTATCGGCCAATGCAAAAGAGGCTCTGGGCCGTGGTGCGTCTGCAGTAGGCACTTCAACCACTACCGGTGACGGTGGTATGACGCCTGAAGAACGTGGTCAGTCTACCAAACTTGTCTATCAATACCTGCCATCACGCTATGGTATGAACCCGGATGATCTGCGTAAGGCAGATGCCATCGAAGTGGTCTTGGGACAAGGTGCCAAACCTGGTGGTGGTGGCATGTTATTGGGCCAGAAAATTACTGAGCGGGTCGCCAAAATGCGTACCTTGCCGATGGGCGTTGACCAACGCAGTGCCTGCCGTCATCCAGACTGGACTGGACCTGATGATCTGGCAATCAAGATCCTTGAATTGCGTGAAATTACTGACTGGCAGGTGCCTATCTATATCAAAGTCGGTGCCACGCGGACTTACTATGATGTGAAGCTGGCGGTTAAAGCCGGTGCTGATGTCATCGTTGTTGATGGTATGCAGGGCGGTACGGCGGCAACTCAGGAAGTCTTTATCGAACATGTTGGTATTCCGACTATGGCTGCTATTCCACAGGCCGTTCAGGCGCTGCAGGAAATGGGCATGCATCGTAAAGTACAACTGATTGTTTCCGGTGGTATTCGTAACGGTGCCGACGTAGCCAAGTGTATGGCATTGGGTGCGGACGCCGTTGCCATTGGTACTGCAGCCTTGATCGCTTTGGGATGTAATGATCCTAAATATGATGAAGACTTCAAAGCCATTGGTTCAGCAGCCGGCTTTTATGATGATTATCATGAAGGTCGTGATCCGGCGGGTATTTCAACCCAGGATCCGGAACTCAGCAAACGGCTGGATCCTGTAGAAGGTGGACGCCGTCTGGCTAACTATCTTCGTGTGCTGACACTGGAAGCACAGACACTGGCACGTGCCTGTGGCAAAAATGATATGCGTAATCTTGAACCTGAAGATTTGGTGGCCTTAACAGTGGAATCCGCTGCAATGGCCAGGGTACCACTCGCTGGTACTAACTGGATACCAGGCCAACAGCAGTTCTGATAACGCATTACTAAGAGTAATCGAGACAAGGGCTGATGCTGTTTTGATTAAACCTACTTAAAAAGATCCTTACCCCGTCAATTTAAGTCAGTTTATTCATGATGGCATCAGCCCTTTTTTTTCATTTCACAGAGGAGGGACAAGTGTAGTCATTAACTATCTTTAAATAAGAGAGAGAAATAACTATGAATAATAATTTAAAAAAACGTATAGAAAGTATGTACAAAAGGGACTGTGTTATGGCCTGGTCGGATATCGTTTTACTCTGGCTGGCAATAGGCTTTGTCCTCATTAGTATCTTGAGCATTGTGGAAGATCCCTTCATCCGAGTGGTGTTGATAATTTCCAGTGCATTGTTAGTGATTTTCAATACGGCGTCAGTGGCAGCAATGACCAAACACTACGCTGAAGATAAGAACTTCATTTACGAATTAGACATTAAGCATCTTGATGAAAATCGAGAAGCGAAAAAATTAATGCAAGAGTCTACTAATGAGGAAAGGCTATGACTAACTATATCCCCAAAACTCAGCATAAACGCGGTCAACTATTTGACAGTTTATTTATTCTATTTTTAGTTTACGTAAGTCTTTATATCCCTTTGTTTCTCGAATCTGATACCAAATCAGTCGGTGAAACAACTTCTGCCCAGGTTATCACTTGGGAATCCCTTGATGTCTCCCCCGTGGAACAGGAACAGTGGCAAAAGCTCGGCTTTGATGAGTTAGCTGCTGCTGAGATTATTAACGACCGATTTGATTACACCATCGATCCGTTAATGCTCATTATCACGGCGTTAGTCATCATCGGTTACTTCTTTTTTGTTCTCCGAGTTTCAGACAAGCAATACCGCGAGGTGATTGAGGAAAAATTCGGTGCTCCAGGTAACCAGGCAAATAATCAACAGGGGGATGCGAGATGATTTATTGGGATTTATTGAGCTATGCCGCCTGGATCATTTCTGCCGGGCTGCTGCTATGGATTGTAGTCGATGCTGTAAGTGTCTCTCGTCAGTTTGATGAGGAGCTACTGATCAGTTCTCGTGAGGGCTCTGATGAATTATTGGAGCAAATAAAACACGAGGGAGAAGACAAATGAGTCAATCTACTTCTACTGGTGGAGATCAAAAACGTATTTCAATGCTGAAAGTGTTGAATCCATTTCATGTCTGGGCACTTGGCGTTGGCATCGTACTGGTCGGTGAGTTTATGGGCTGGAACTTTTCAGTTGCCAAAGGCGGTGCCTATGGTGCGTTGATTGCCTGTTGGGTAATCGGCTTGCTGTATAGCTGTGTGGCGATGATCGATTCCGAAGTGACATCAACGGTGGCAGCTGCAGGCGGGCAATATACTCAGGCAAAACATATTATTGGTCCACTTATGGCCTTTAATGTCGGTTTGTACCTGGTGATGGCCTATACCATGCTGGAAGCCGCAGATGCCCTGATTGTCGGGGATTTGATGGCAGCGGTGGCCTCGGCAACCGGCTATGCCGATCTGAATCCGCAGCCGTTTGTGGTGTTGACCATCGCTTTTCTGGCCTGGCTGAATTACCGCGGGGTGTTTATGACCTTGACGGTAAATTTTGTTATTACGCTGTTTGCTTTTCTGGCCATTATTGCTTTGTTTATCGGGAGTGATCCACTGAATCCGGGCAATATTCTCAAGCATAGTGATTTATTAACGGAGCTGCCCTATGGCTGGATTGGAGTGGTTGCTGCATTGCAGTTTGGTATGTGGTATTACCTTGGGATTGAAGGAACCTGTCAGGCTGCAGAGGAGGTACGTAGTGCTGGAAGGGCTATTCCACTAGGTACTATTGGTGGAATTCTAACCCTGCTGGTGGCTGCGACTTTGACCTGGTATGTCTCCACAGGTCTGATGCCATGGCAATATCTTGGGCAGGCAACTACACCTTTGTATGATGCGGCATCCATTATCGGTAATCCATCACTGCAGATAGTGTTATTTATCGGCACCATGTTTGCGGCGATTGCTTCTGCTAACGGGTGTATCAATGATGCGGCAAGAGCCTGGTTTTCAATGGGACGTGACCGTTATATGCCAACCTGGTTCGGAGCCATTCATCCTCATTACCGAACCCCATTCCGGGCCATAATATTCCTGATCCCAATAGCCGTTTCATTTGCATTTACCGGACTGCTGGATCAGGTCATTACTTTCTCCATTCTGTCTGGTTTGCTGGGCTATACCTTTATGTCCTTCAATATGATGCGATTCAGAAAAATGTGGCCTTTGGATGTGATTAAGCGTGGCTACATTCATCCGTTTCATCCTATTCCGGCATTTACACTGCTAGCACTCTGTTCGGTGGTTTATTTCGCCACTTTCCTCGGTTACGGCGCTTCATTGCTGTCAATTATGGCGTTCTACATTGTTGCTTCATTTTGGTTTGTAAAACGTCGTTATCAGTTTGTGAAACGCGGTGACCAGTTCACCATGCCTTGGCCACGGCCGAAAGGTTATTAAAGGAGGAGGCGGAAATGAAAAAAATACTATGTGCAACAGATGGTTCTCACAGTGCTGAAAAAGCCGTTGAGTTTGCCGTTGAACTGGCACTTCTGGCGAAGGCTGAACTGACATTTATTCATGTGATCAGGCCGACAGGAGAAGATGTTTCCAAAACCTACTTCTGGGACTCCACTATGCTCAGAGCAGCTGATGAGCAGATACAGAGGGAGTTACAGCAGGCTTTTGACAAGGCCCAACAGCGAGGGCTGGGATCGGTGTCCTGTACCACGGTACAGGGACATAATGTGGCAGCAGCAATTATCCATTTTGCTGATGTAAATCATTATGACCATGTGATAACAGGGTCTGTGGGCCGTACCGGTGTCTCCAAGGTACTGCTTGGTTCAATTGCCGAGCAGGTTATCAGTAAGGCGCATTGTCCGGTAACGGTGGTGCGTTAATCGTTGACCCCGCAGTGAGTGAAAAGCTGACTGCGGGGTCTTTTTTACGATTTTTTACTGTTTTTCAGAGGATTTCTCAATGTTCAGTCAATTATTTTTTGTACTGAGGGAGGGAGGACATTATGTCTGAGCTCGGTGTTTTTATGCTGGTCATTGTGTTTAGTTTTTCCCTGTGGTGGCTATATAAACAACATCATCGACAGGTGATTCAATCGCGTGCGAATTTGCTTAATGGTTTCGCGAAGGTCATGACGGTTAGTGAAACTCACTTTAATGCTGCCGGTTATGCCTCAGTAAAAGGCGTTTTTAATCAGACGCCGCTGAGTTTACGGGTTGAGGTGGATAACCTGACTGCCCGCAAGATTCCGGTGATGTGGTTGCATATCAAATTGCCTAACACTCCTGCCATCAACGGTAGTCTCGATATTCTGGTACGACCACAGAATACCGAGTTTTACAGTCCTTCATGGCAATGGTCTCAACCGGTCAAGCCATTGTCTGGCTGGCCGGAGCATGCCCGTTATATGAGTCGGGATGTGGCGCCAGAACTGCAGGCAATTGATGCTGATGTCAGGACGATATTTGCCGATCAAAAAGTCAAAGAACTTCTTATAACACCTGATGCTGTTCGACTGACATATCTGATTCGTCAGGCTGACAGGGGTAATTATTTACTTTTGCGATCGGTGCAATTTGATGACGAACCCATCGATTCTGATCAGATAGCAGCATTGACGCGTCAGTTACAGCGCTTACAACAGAACTTAATTGGAGGCAAAAACGCATGAGTGAGACTTTGCGAAAACCATTCCGACCCATTCATCCCTACCTTGTACTCCTCGTCGCTATTTTATTGCCCGGGGTAGGTCAGGTACTGAATCATGCACCTATACGAGGTCTGATGATGGTGTTTTTTATGATGGTTCTGGGCGTCATTACTTTCAATCTGGCTGCGCCGGATGTTTCGCTGGTTGGCAAGTTTGCCGGTGGGGTTTTTATTTATGCCATATCCATCATGGATGCGTATATGTGGGCACGGCTGCACTGGACGATGGCAAAGCAGAAATAGTTGCGGTGGAGCAGGACATTTTTTCTCAATATTTTGCCTTGCATAAAGGCTGACAGATACACCTAAAGGAGTACTTATTGAGGGGAATTATCAATCCCTCATTATTAGGCTAAGTTCAAACCAGGTTTGAAATGAACCTGTATTCAACATGTTAACTATTTTTTTTACTTACTTATCAAAATAATAACTACAAGAAATTACACGCTTAATAAGCTGGAGATTATTCTTATGAGAGAAAATAACATGAGCACGACAAGTGCCTCCATGACTGGAAGTGGAGAGCATTCCAATGACCTTGAACGTTCCATAGACTGGAAACAGGGGCTGGCTATTGCGTCCGGCGTGCCGTTGCTGATTTTACCTTCATTGGGTTACTTTCCCCTCTGGGTAGCATCAGCAGCAATCCTTATATGGGGTTTATCTGTACTGCAGGGCTTTATGCAAAATCTTGCCTATGCTGAACTCGCCACTACCTTTCCTAAAGCCTCGGGGTTACCCGGTTTTGCCCAAAATGTCTTCAAAACCCAGAATTATGATGGAAATTATGACAAAGGAAAGCTTATCGGTGGATTTAGTGCCTGGAGTTACTGGTTTGCATGGAATCCAGTACTGGCTATCTTTGCCATCCTTGTCGGCAGTTATCTGCATGGACTATTTCCGGTGCTGGGAACAATGTTTACCGAGTATCAACTCTCTTTATTATCAGGGGGTGTGATTTTTAGTGTACTGCTAATCATCAACTGCTTTGGTCTTAAAGACAGTGCGATTTTAGGTTACATCTTGGCAGCCATTTCTTTGATACCTCTGGTGGTCATGACCGTCACGCCTTTTGCAACCGGGGCGGTGGAAATCAGCAATATCACCAACAGCTGGCTGCCTGCAGACTGGTCCTGGGATATGCACCATATATTGATTTTGTTCGGTTTGTTTGCCATTGCCCAATGGAGTGCCTGTGCCTGGGAAACCGCAGCGATTTATGGCCCTGAGTATAAAAAACCAGGCACGGATGTTCCCAAAGCATTGTTTGTCTGCGGGGCAATCTGTTTATTTTCCTTTGTACTGGTCCAGGCGGCTGTTATCGGCGTTTTAGGGGTTGAAGGCGTTCTTGCTGAATCCCTGTCACCGATGATTCCGGTTGCTGAAGCTGCCTTTGGTAAGGCGGGTGCAATGATTGCTATTATTATGCTGATTGCTGCAATGATTCTGATTATTCAAACAGCCTATCTTGGTTCTGCCAGAGCGATGCACTCAATGGCGACTGAAGGAAATTTACCGAGAGTCTTTGGCAAATTGAATTCACGAGGTACACCTGCTGTAGCGATGGTGGCTATCGGCTTGTTTAACCTGCTATTAATATCGATGGGCACACCCGCAGCCATTTTAGCTGCTTCAGCTATCGGTTATACCTGTGCAAATGGTATTAGCCTGTTTGCTTATGTCAAAGCCAAAAATAATCCTAACTTTGCCAATCTGGACAGACCATTCCAAGCGCCAAAAGGCTGGAAGAATGTTGCACTGTTATTCGGTCTGTTCAATATTCCGCTTTGTCTGATCGGTGTGGTGTATCTGAACAGTCTTGAAGTGGGTTGGTTTTCTACCTGGGTTGGTTTTATTGTTCTGGGAATGTACCTGCCTATCTGGCTTTACACGCAATATGAAGCACGCTTGCAGCCTGCAGTCGCTTTAAACGCTGCAGCGGGAGATTAATCAGAAAAGTAGGGGCTCTGCAGTTCTATCGAAAGGGTGATTTTCTAATTACTTGGGAGTAATCCTTCTTTGGAATTGTTAGGCCCATTGCGCGACGTAATAATGTAACCGTAGCTGAGTTAAAGCTTACATTCAGCTTCATTTAGTTTCCTCGATCCGTTCTCTCGTTGAGGCGTTGGGTGGATCATGCCAGACAACAAAATTAGCAGTTTTTTGTTATCAAAGGCTGATCCACCCTTTTTTGAGGAATACAGCAGGTGATTAACCAGCAATCCAAAAACAGAAGGATAGATCGATGAACCTACCCCTGCATATTCAACTGGAAGATGTTCAGAATACGCCAGATAAACGCTGCCTAATCATCGATAGAGTTGGTATAAAATCTCTGCGTTATCCCATATTTTTTCAGAGTGATGCCGATCAAGCGCCGATACAGGTGGTGGCTGACTTCAATATGTATGTGAAGTTACCGCACGATGTAAAAGGCACACATATGTCACGCTTCATTGAGCTGCTGGAAACGCCTGATCTGGTGATGTCAACGGACACTATCGGCGATTTCATGGAAACCATGCTGGCTCAGCTTGAAGCAGACAGCGGTCACTTGGAAATGCAGTTTCCTTTTTTATCCGTAAGCAGGCACCGGTTTCCGGCGTCAGCAGTATGATGGATTATGATGTCACGCTGATTGCCAATATGCAGGAAACGCTCAGTCTTAAACTTAAAGTAGCGATTCCAGTAACCAGTCTATGTCCCTGCTCGAAAAAAATCTCCGAATATGGTGCTCATAATCAGCGTTCAATGATTACTGTGACAGCTGAATTGGGACAGATTATCAGTCTGAAATCCCTGATTGAGAGGATCGAAAAACAGGCTTCCAGTGAGCTTTACGGCTTGCTCAAACGCCCTGATGAAAAGTATGTCACCGAATATGCCTACGATAATCCAAAATTTGTCGAAGATCTGGTACGTGATGTGGCTGCATCGCTAAATAGCTGTGAAGCCATTGTCGATTACACCATTGAATGTGAAAACTTTGAATCTATTCATAACCATTCGGCTTATGCCATGTTGCAGAAAAGCAGGGGATCGCTATGAACTCTCCATTAGGATTCCCCATTGCTGAACAATCGGTGATTTCACCGGTTGAGGAAATCATTGACGAGATTCGTCAGGGCAGAATGGTGATTCTGATTGATGATGAAGATCGGGAGAATGAAGGTGATATCGTTATCGCCGCAGATGCCGTCACTGCAGAGCATATCAACTTCATGGCCCGTTATGCGCGTGGACTGATTTGTCTGACGCTGACCGAAGCACGTTGCCGTCAGTTGGAGCTGCCCTTGATGGTTAAACACAATCGGGCTCAGTTAAGCACCAACTTTACGGTATCCATTGAAGCTGCAGAAGGGGTTACTACCGGCATTTCTGCTGCAGACCGTGCCCGAACTGTTCAGGCTGCAGTGGCAGAAAATGCCACTCCAACCGATATTGTGCGGCCGGGGCATATTTTTCCGTTAATGGCGCAACCTGGTGGTGTATTGGCTCGGGCAGGGCATACTGAAGCAGGTTGCGATATTGCAGCAATGGCTGATAGAACCCCGGCTGCAGTGATCTGCGAGATCATGAATGAAGACGGCAGCATGGCGAGATTACCGGATCTACAGGGATTTGCCCATGAGCATGGCTTAAAGATTGGCACCATCGCTGATCTGATTGCCTATCGGCATCAGACAGAAACATTGATTGAACGCAAAAGCAGTCGTCTTATCAATACGATGTTTGGTGAGTTTGAGTTGATCGGTTATCGCGATATTACGACTGATAAAACCCATCTGGTCATGGTGTATGGGGACCCGACAAAAGCTGCCAGCACCTTAGTCAGGGTTCATGAACCGCTATCAGTCATTGAATTACTCGATGCTAATCAACACTCCCATAGCTGGAGCATTCATGCTGCGATGCAGAAAATCGCCAGCGAGGGGGCCGGTGTTATTGTCTTGTTACGGCGTGATGAGTCTGAACAGGACATTCTGAGGCAAATCAGCAGTCCGGATTCTTTGCCGGTCGCCAGTATCGAGTTGAAAGATTATGGGATCGGTGCACAGATCCTGCTTGATTTGGGAATTAGCCGGATGCGGCTGATGACACGTCCACGCAAAATTCACAATATGACGGGTTTTGGTCTGGTAGTAGAAGACTATGTATTACCTGAAAAGTCGGAAAAGGGAATGGATGCTGCTCTTGCAGAACTGATACAGGCGTTGTAGGGAAATTTAATGTCATTATCGTTGGATAAAGCACTACATAATCATTTCCAACGCAGTCAGCGTTGGGGTTTTACCTGGGCTCTTTGGACTGCTGTGCTATGGGGTGCCTGGTATGTACCTGGTACAGCAATGTGGTATGAAGAACCCTTTGTCAGCATTCATAACGGAGATCATGGCATGCGTCTGGCTGCCACGGCAGTCATGACCTGGATCCACGCTGTTGTCGTGTTACTGTTTCTGATCCTCTGGAACGGCATGCTGGGTAAGTTACGTGACTATGGACGCACCATTGTGCGTTTCAGACGAATCTCCAAATGGTATGCGCTCGCTTCCTTGTGTGGTGGTCCGATGGCCATTTTCGGCTCGTATATGGCGATGGGCTATGTTGGCCCTGTGTTTGCGGCGATTACCTCACTATTTTATCCCGTTGTCGGTGCAATCATTGCGCGACTCTGGTATCACGAAAAAATCTCCGGCCGTGCTGCACTGGGTATGGCAATTATTATCATGGGAGGAATGGTCATTTACGGTCCGGGCCTGTTTGGGGAGATTGATATCAGCGAAAACTATGCCTGGCTGGGCTATGTAGGGGGTATCATGTCAGCGATTGGTTGGGGGGCTGAGGGAGCGGTAGCGTCGCGTGCAATGGACGTTACTGATCCTGATGTCGGTATTCAATGCCGCTTCAGTTTTGAAATTCTGTTTTGGGGCGTTCTGGTACTGCCGATGATCTACCTGCTGACCGATTTACCCATTGTTACGTTGCTGGTGGATATGCTGACCAGCCCGATGGTGATGCTCTGGATGGTATTGGCCTCAATTGCTCATGCATATTGTTATACCGCTTTTTATAAGAGTTTTTCACTGATTGGTGTGGGCCGGGGCGAGGCGATAGGCAATTTATACGGGGTGTTTGCCGTATTGTTTGTTATGGCATTTACTCTGGAACTACCGGAATGGTATTTCGTGTTGGGACTGATTCTGACCGTAACCGGCAGCTTTGTTATGTATCGTGAACCGGCTGAGAACATTTCTACTCTTCGTGAGGTGGAATCATGAAACTACCCCAAAAGGGTTTTCTGCTGATCACGCTAAATCAGTATCCGAGTTTATGGGATTTTGAATTGATTCAACGGGCACTGGTTGAATATGAGCTGCAGGGCCATTACTGGATAAATCATTTCAGTATTGCTTTGGATGAGCTGGCCTCAGCCGGGCTTATTAACCGTATCGGGCATCGGCTTGATGATGGTGAAGCAATTGCGAAAGATCGTTTATTGTTTGAGTTTGCTTTGTCTGACTTTGGTCGGCAACGTATGTTGGATACTGGTCTGTTAGATGGAGTAACAACCAATGACTGAATTCTGGGGATATCCTTACGCCGATGTACTGGCTCTTGTGATTATATTCGGGCTTAGCCTTGTCGCTTTGCTGTGTGCAAGGATCTTTGTCAAAACCTATTAAGCCCTGCTAGATCAATCAGGCGCTTATCCTACCACATTGGAAGTACATCTAAAGGCGTGTTGCCATAACATGGCTATAGCCATCATATTGTCAGATGCCCAGCTTCGAGCTTTTTGTTAATGTATTTTCATGATAGGCAGTTGGCCATCTTTAATGCGTGATAATGTAAACAATAACAACTAAAAAATAATACAGCCAAAGAACTGTAACTACAGGGGTAAACGGGTGAGTGAGCCTTCAGTACCTGCCAATATGGCAGCCGTTGATGTGCTGGCCGAAAATAGGGCAGACCCATCAACGTTACACCGTAGAATCAATTGGACCGGCGCCTTCTGGGTAGCGAGTGGCGTACCGGCACTTGTGCTGTTTTCCATGGGAGCGGTGGCCGCAACAGTCGGCCAGCCAGCCTGGCTGATATGGATCATATCTATCAGTTTTGGTTTTCTGCAAGCGTTTACTTATGCCGAAATCGCCGGATTATTTCCACATAAAACCGGTGGTGCATCGGTTTATGGTGCAGTTGCCTGGATCCGATATATAAAGGTTGTTGCGCCGATATCAGTTTGGTGCAATTGGATCGCCTGGGGGCCGGTTCTTGCTATCGGATCGGGGCTGGCAGCAGGATATATTCTTTCCGCTCTGTTTGCACCGGATGCCGTCATTAATAGCTGGCAAATCACGCTGGTTGATCTGTCCTATCTGAAAGACGGTTTGAGCTTGCGAATCAACGCGACATTTATCATCGGTAGTGCCCTTATGCTGGTGGTGTTTGCTATCCAGAATGGCGGCATACTTCGATCGGCACGTGCCACCATGATATTTGGTTTGACGGGTTTATTGCCACTACTGTTGGTTGGCCTAGTGCCTCTGATTACCGGTGATTTACCGTTATCAAATATTACCCCTCTGACACCTCTGGCCTATGATTCAATCGGTAATGTGATAGAAGGTAAATGGAACCTTGAAGGCTGGAAACTGATGGCCGGGGGGCTGTTTATCGCAGCCTGGTCAACTTATGGATTTGAAACGGCGGTTTGTTATACGCGGGAATTCAAAAATCCCAAAAGCGATACGTTCAAGGCCATCTTCTTTTCGGGGTTATTGTGTATTGCGGTGTTTTCACTGGTACCTCTGGCATTTCAGGGACACCTGGGACTGGGACAGCTTGTAGAGCGGGAGACCCTCAATAGCGCCGGTCAGGTTGTGGCACCGGCAGTTTATGATGGAATGTTATCGGCAGAAATCTACAGCGGTATGGGGGTGGCAAATGTCCTGGCCGGTATTCTGGGCGGGGATAGCATGTTTGCCAATGTGTTTGTGGTGATGCTGGTGCTGGCGTTACTGTTGTCAGTGATGACCACCATGGCCGGTTCATCACGCACCCTGTATCAGGGATCTATCGATGGTATGTTACCCGGTTATCTATCCAAGGTAAATGAACAGGGCGCCCCGACTGCCGCAATGTGGACCAACCTGATTGTCAATCTGGTGCTGCTTAGCATGTCTGATTATGTATTCCTGCTGGCTGCGTCCAATGTGGGATATATCATTTTTAATTTTCTCAATCTCAACGCCGGTTGGATTCATCGACTGGATCGGCCTAATTGGGAGCGACCTTACCGTGCTCCAACATTGCTGATTGTGATCGGCACGCTATTGTCCTACGTAAATATGGTGCTGATGGGCATGGGAGCGAATGTCTGGGGTAAGGGAACATTGATGAGTGGAATTCTACTGGCACTGCTGGTGATTCCGATTTTTATCTGGCGTCATTATATTGTGGATAAAGGCATGTTTCCCAAAGCCATGCGTGAAGACATGTCACTGGATGAAAATGGAAGAGATATTATTTGCCGTGCCGGTATGCTGCCTTATCTGGTCTTGCTGACTGGCATTCTTATTGTCTTTTTCAGCAGTTTGCTGGTGGCTGATCTGTAGCCTCAACCCTCAGCATTTTTTCTTTCCAAAATTCATGGATTCGAATCAATTTCAACGCATGACGAAATTTGTGCTCATTAAGTCATATCTGACAGCCCATATAGCATCTCCGACAGAGTAATCACTTCGCGCAATCCTCTCGTACTTCCTAGGTGGTAACACATCAGGAGAATTGTTGTGGTTTCTGGCAAGGCTGAAAATAAGCTTGCCCGAACTCACAATAATGGAGAACAGAATATGGCACGCGATCCTAAGCACGATATTTTATTTGAACCGATTCAAATCGGTCCCAAAACTCTTAGAAACCGTTTTTATCAGGTACCACACTGTATTGGTGCCGGTTCAGATAAACCTGGTTTCCAGGCCGCTCATCGCTCATTGAAAGCTGAGGGTGGCTGGGCTGCAATGAATACGGAATATTGCTCAATCCATCCCGAATCTGATGACACCATGCGGTTGTCTGCCCGTATCTGGGATGAAGGCGATGTACGTAATCTAAAAGCCATGACCGATGAGGTCCATAAATTTGGCGCGTTAGCCGGTGTGGAACTTTGGTACGGCGGTGCTCATGCACCTTGTCTGGAAAGCCGGGCCACTCCGATGGGCCCAAGTCAGATTGCTTCAGAATTTGAAACACTGAGCTATTGTAAAGAAATGGATCTGAGCGATATTCAACGAGTCCAGCAATACTACGTTGATGCAGCTTACCGCTCACGTGATGCCGGTTTTGACATTATTTATGTCTACGGTGCGCACTCCTACTTACCACTGCAATTTTTAAATCCTTATTACAATAAAAGAACTGACCAATATGGTGGTTCATTAGAAAACCGGGCACGTTTTTGGCTTGAAACATTAGAAAAAGTACGTAACGCCGTTGGTAGTGATTGTGCCATTGCGACTCGATTTGCCGTCGATACCCTGTATGGACCCGGCCAAATTGAAGTTGAAGAAGATGGTATGAAGTTCATCCAGATGGCTGATCCGCTGGTGGATTTATGGGATGTGGATGTCGGTGATATCGCGGAGTGGGGCGAAGATGCGGGTCCATCACGTTTCTATCAGCAAGGTCACCAGGTTCCATGGACCAAGTTTGTTAAAGAAGTTTCCAAAAAACCGGTACTCGGTGTAGGTCGTTTTACTGATCCGGAAAAAATGACTGAAATCGTCACCAAAGGCTATGCCGATATTATTGGTGCGGCACGTCCATCTATTTCAGATCCGTTCTTACCGAAGAAAATTGAAGAAGGGCGTTACGACGATATCCGTGTTTGTATCGGTTGTAATGTCTGTATTTCCCGTTGGGAAATTGGTGGCCCACCAATGATCTGTACGCAGAATGCGACAGCAGGTGAAGAATATCGCCGCGGCTGGCATCCAGAAAAATTCAAGAAAGCCACTTCCTCTGATTCAGTATTGGTTGTTGGTGCGGGACCTTCAGGCGCAGAAGCTGCACGGGTTCTGATGGAACAGGGTTATGTGGTTCACGTTTACGATACCGCTGAAAAAGTTGGTGGTCATCTGAATCAGATAGCGTCTTTACCAGGCCTGGGTGAGTGGGGATATCACCGTGATTATCGTGAAACACAGCTGCAGAAACTGGTTAAGAAAAATAAAAACAGTGTGTTGGCGCTGGGGCAAAAACCACTGACCGCTGATGATGTACTGGAATATGGTGCAGAAAAAGTCATTATCGCTACCGGTGCCAAATGGCATACCAATGGGGATAACTGTCTGACTCATGATGCCATTCCCGGCGCTGATGCGTCATTACCGGATCAATTAACACCTGAACAAGTCATGTCCGGTGAAAAGAAAATCGGTAAGCGTGTCGTTATTCTCAATGCCGATAGTTATTTCATGGCGCCAAGTCTGGCTGAAAAACTGGTTAATGACGGTCATGAAGTCACCATCGTTACGGGTGTCCACCTGGCGAAATATATGGAATTCACACTGGAATATCCAAATATGATGCGCCGTTTGCACGAACTGAATATCGAAGAAATCGGTAATCATTTCTGTAGCCGCATTGAGACTGGACGTCTGGAAATCTACAACATGTGGGGGGATGGCTCACGTCGCAGCTATCGTGGCCCGGGTAAATTGCCACGTGATGAAAACAAAACGCATCGCTGGCTGGAGTTTGATTCTCTGGTACTGGTCACTGGCCGTAAATCGGATAACAAGCTTTATCAGGAACTCAAAGCCCGTGAAAGTGAATGGGCTGAGAACGATATCAAGGGTGTGTATCTGATTGGTGATGCTGAAGCGCCTCGTTATATCGCTGATGCCACCTTTACCGGTCATCGCGTGGCACGTGAGATTGAGTCTGAAAATCCTCAATTCCCGTTGCCGTACAAACGCGAAACGATTGCCTGGGGCACACCGCATATGCCGGGTGGTAACCATGAGATCGAGTACAAGATCTAAATAGCAGGAACCGGTTGTGTGCTGTCGATTGGGACAGCACACCTTCCGTTTGCTCAATCATTATGAATTTCCCAGGAAAGTAGGTGTGTCATGAATGAAGCACATGAAATTACGCGAATTCTGTTTGAAGGCTTTTCAAACTGGTCAATTTATCTTTTCTACGTAATTGGCTATACCGCTATCGGTATATTTCTTTACGGTGTTTATGTGCAGATCCGCAAGTATCGCCGCGGCAAGCCTGATGCTTCTTGGGGTGAGTTTTTTGCACGCTTTAAAGACATGTGCAAGACCATGGCAACGCATCGCACCCTTAAACGGCGTGATAAGTCCGCTGGTCGTGCCCATGCATTGATATTTTTCGGCTTTGTGCTGCTGTTTATCGGCACAGCCACGATTACCCTCGAATACGACATTCTGGAACCCCTGTTTGGTATCACGTTCTGGTATGGCGATTTTTATCTGTGGTTCTCCTTGATTCTGGATCTGGCTGGTGTCGGTCTGATTGGGGGGCTGCTTTATATGATGTACCGCAGAAAATGGTTAAAGCTGCCCAAGCTTGACTATGCCCGCCCGGATCGTGAACCCGGCGACCCAGATTATGATCGCAGTGGCTACCGCCGCGAAGACTGGGCTTTTTTATGGTCGCTTATCCTGATTGGCTTCACAGGCTTTTTACTGGAAGCCGCACGTCTGGTCTGGTTAAGTGATACCGCAACGGTCTGGGATTATCGCTGGTGGTCACCCATCGGAGCATTGATGGCCCATATAATGGTTGGCGTCGGTATGGGCGCTGAAGCAGCAGGTAATTTCCGCACTGGACTTTGGTGGTTTCATGGTGTGTTGGCGCTGGCCTTTATCGCGCTTATTCCATATACCAAAGTCAAACATATCTTCACCGCATCAGGCTCGCTGATGTTCCGAGATCCGATGGCCGGTAAACGTTTGCCGAGTGTGCCGGAAGATCAGGAAGATATTGGTATCAAAACGATTACTGATCTTACCTGGAAACAGTTGCTTAATCTGGATGCCTGCACCAAGTGTGGCCGTTGCCATGAAGCTTGCCCCGCAAATGCGGTTGGTGCGCCGTTGTCTCCACGTGACGTTATCCTCTCATTGCGGGAATTTGCCAATAAATCTCTGCAATCCAAAGAACTTCCCGAACAAGCCGAGCTGGATGTTCATGGTAAGGATGTGGGACAGGTCTTTATGGAAACGCTATGGTCCTGCCGGACCTGTCTTGCCTGTGTGGAAATCTGTCCGGTCGCGGTTGAGCATGTGCCTATCATTGTGCAGATGCGTCGCAAGCTGGTGGATGAAGGCAATATGGAACCGATTCTGCAGAAAACCATGCAGTCAATCCACAAAAACGGCAACTCGATGAATGAATCGAAACGTAAACGTCCACGTTGGACCAAGGAGTTGCCGTTCACCATTAAAGATGCACGTAAAGAACCGGTTGATGTGATGTGGTTTGTCGGTGACTACGCTTCTTTTGATCCGCGTAACCAGGTGGTGACCCGTTCTTTTGCCAAGTTAATGAAACAGGCGGGAGTTGACTTTGGCTTGCTTTACAGAAGCAGAAATGAATGCCGGTAATGATGTGCGTCGGGTCGGGGAAGAGGGCCTTTATGAATTCCTGGCTAATGCCAATATCAGTACCCTGGAAAAATGTGACTTCAACTCGATTGTGACCACCGATCCACACTCATTCAACACTATTCGTAATGAATATCCGGATTTTGGTGGTGAATTTGAAATTCAGCATTACACCACGTTACTCAAGCAGTTATTCGAACAGGGCAAACTCAAGCTCAACAAAAAGCTCGATTATCGGGTGACATTCCATGACCCATGCCATCTTGGTCGCTATAACAAAGGCTATGACGCGCCTCGTGAACTGATCAAGTTGCTGGGTTGCGAGCTGATCGAAATGGACCGTAACCGTGACAACTCCTTCTGCTGTGGTGCAGGTGGTGGTCGTATCTGGATCCCGGATCCGGTCGGTATTGAAAAACCTTCTGAGAACCGTATGCGTGAAGCAGCAGAAATTGAAGAGCTTGATGTCTTTATCGTGTCATGCCCAAAAGATCTGACCATGTTTGAAGATGCACTGAAAACGGCTGGGTATGAAGGCAAATTCGTCGTGAAAGAGTTGATTGAGCTGGTCAACGAATGTGTCGAGTTTGATGAATTTGAGGTCATCGATGCCGATGTTGTTTCCGCCTGATACCGGCCTGCCGGAGACCGCTGATGCATTGATTAACTGTGCGATACGCAGTGGCGATCTGCATAGTGCAGCAGCCGTGTTTGAACTGGCTGAGGGTGAGCAAAAACAGCAGTTGCGCGACATACTCTGTGAGGAGCGTCGCAACACACTGCTGCTGGCCCGCTGGGAGCATACTCCTGCAGCTGTGCTGCAAATGCTGGCGAAAATCGATGATGAAACAGTCAGGCTGAGACTGGATAAAAATCCAGCCAGTCGTGCCGACACGTTGAACACTATCTATAAAAAAGGTGGTCATGATCGGCAGTTGATCAGTCTGCTGACTCAGCATGCACATAGCTCATCGGCATTACTGAACAGTCTGGCAACGAGCGAGGATGATATTCCGATTCTCAAATCCATTGCTGCGCATCCCAATACAGATGCAAATACATTGATTTGCCTTGAACAACGTTATCCCGACATGTTTGATAACGAATTGGCTGTCCATGCTGATACACCTCCTGAATTACTGGAAAAGCTCTATCAGCGTGGCAACTGTTTTATCCGATCAGCTGTGGTGACACATATCCGTTGTCCTCAGTATTTGCTGGATTTGGCATTTAATGAAACTGACACAACCATTCTAAGACATCTGGCGGCAAATCCCCGGTTAGCTCCGGAAAAATTAGCCATTCTGGCTCAACATGATGACGTCAGCGTGCTTCGTACTTTGGCAGGTAACCCCTCTCTGAGCAAAGAACTCGCCAACCAGATGATCCACAACAGTTCCAATAGCGTGCGTCGTGCTTTGGCAAGTCGAACTGACCTGACAGATGAAAATTTGCAACAGCTGGCTAATGATGAAGATCACTGGGTTAGACAGAGAGTAGCCCGTCATCCCCGGTTAGATGAGTTGCTGCTTAATAAACTGGCCCAGGACCAGAATGATGAAGTTCGCCGTGCAGTAACTCGAAACCCACTGACATCCATCGATATTCTCAGGCGGTTGTCTGTAGATAACAGTGTCTGGGTCAGAGCCGGTGTGGCCTATCAAAAGAACACACCTGCAGATGTGCTCGGCATGCTGTCTGCTGAAAATGATGTCGATGTGCTGAGCGGAGTGGCCAGCAACATCAATACACCGCAAGCCATTCTGGTCAGACTGTCGGGTGCTCAACAGACTGATATACGTCGGGGCGTGATTATCAATCCAAAGGCCGAACGAGACACTCTACTGCCACTGCTGGAAGACCCGTATTACTTGCATAGGTTAATGCTGGTATCCAACCCTGCACTGAATGATCGCGACCGCTGGAGTCTGCATGACGATCCTGATCTGTCCGTCCGTTTTATGGTGTTCAAATGGTTTACACAAAAGTATTTGCAGCCTTCGCTGCATTAGAAATGCTGTTTTATACAGTCAACTAGGAGAGAAATCTGATGAAAATACTGGTTGCAGTTAAAGAAGTCGCTGCATTAGATGAAGACTTCGAAATTCGTGATGATCAACTTGATGTCGATGAGGATTTCCTGCTTTACGACCTCAACGAGTGGGATGATTTTTCACTTGAAGAAGCGATGATTATCAAAGAATCATCTGATACCGAAGTTGAGGTGGTGGTGGTATCGGTGGGACCGGAAAGGGTTGATGACGTCCTGAGAAAATGCCTGGCTAAAGGTGCTGATCGCGCTATTCGAGTCTGGGATGAAGCAATGGAAGGCTCTGATTCGGTCACAATCGGTCGCATCCTGTCTGCTGTCGTCGAAAAAGAAAAGCCGGATATGGTATTTGCTGGTGTGCAGTCATCAGATGATGCAGCGGGTTCGACCGGTATTTCACTGGCTGCCAGTCTGAACTGGCCTCATGCGGCAGTGGTTGCAGGACTTGAATATCAGCCTGGCAGTAACAAAGCCAAAATCACTCGTGAACTGGAAGGCGGATTGTCACAGGAAGTGGAAATTGACTGCCCATCGGTGCTTACTATTCAGCTAGGCATCAATACTCCGCGTTACGCTTCATTACGCGGTATCAAGCAGGCAGCTGCCAAACCTGTAGATGAAATCAGCCTGAGTGATTTGGGCCTGAGTGAAAGTGATGTCGGGGTTGATGCTGCTTTATCACGTGTACGGCGTATGTATATTCCTGAAAAAGGTATGGCCTCAATGATTGAAGGTACACCTTCTGAACAGGCAGCAAAACTGGCTGAAATTATTCGTGAGTTCAAAGGGGAATAACCATGAAAACATTCTTATTAATTGCTGAACACCGTCGTGGCGAACTGCGGCCTATCTCACTGGAAGTTATTGCTGCGGCACAGGAACTGCGACAGGCTGATGACAAGGTTGTTGTCGCTGTGATTGGCGAACAGGCTGAAAACTATATTGCAGACCTGTCAGTTGCCGGTGTGGATGAAATCATCACGGTAAAAACGGCCAGTGTCGAGTTTGATCCGGATATCTTTGAAGCTGCAATCACTTCGCTGATGGAAAAGCTGGATCCTGAAGTTGTTCTGCTACCCCATAGCGTCGATTCACTCGGCTACGCAGCCACTTTGGCTCGCAAGGGTAATTATGGCTTTGCCACTGATGTATACGGCCTGCAATATGATGGAGATGATCTGGTGGCAACACGCTCCGGATATGACCAGAAGGTCAATGTAGAGCTGGATTTCCCAGGCAAGCAGTGTGTGCTGTTGACCATTCGTCCAAGTGTCTTCAAACCGACCGAGGAAAAAGCTTCTCCAGCGGTATCTTCAGAAGATATGACCAGTATCGAATCACGCAGTACTAACCTGGAATTTGTTGAGGCAGGCGGGGCAGATGATATTGATATCACCACGGTCGATTTCATTATGTCGATAGGCCGTGGCATTGCCGAAGAAGCCAATGTGGAGCAGTTCCGTGAGCTGGCTGAGATGGCGGATGCCACTTTGTGTTGCTCAAGACCTATAGCCGATTCCGGCTGGTTGCCAAAATCCCGTCAGGTCGGTCAGTCAGGCAAGGTGGTTGGATCCTGCAAATTGTATGTCGCGATGGGCATTTCCGGTTCGATTCAGCATATGGCGGGCATGAAACATGTGCCAACTATTGTTGCGGTCAATAGTGATCCAGGCGCTTCAATTTTTACTATCGCCAAATACGGCATTGTCGGCGATATTTTCGAAATAGAAGAAGAGCTGCGTAGCCATTTTGAATAGGCTGGGCTTATAGGGACTTTTGTTTTCTCATCTGCTCCAGCAGTGGTGGCGATGAAAAATCAATAGACCTGGTAAATTCGCGAGCTGGCGGGGGTAACTGGCAATGTCTGCCCAGGCAGACATCCCCGTTGGTTTCGCGACCTATATTTAAGGAAAACGTCATGACAGATGATCTAAAAGTGTCAGCAACGAAAGCGGGACTGAATGGTAAAGGTCTGCGGATAGGTATCGTACAGTCACGTTTTAATCCGGCAATAGGCAGCGCGTTGGTCAGCGGCTGTATCGATGAACTGAATCGAGCAGCAGTAGCCAGCAATGATATTGTGCTGTTTACCGTGCCGGGTGCACTGGAAATATCATTGGTTCTATCTGAACTGTCGGAAAGCGGAAAATTTGATGGTCTGATAGCGTTGGGCTGTGTGATACGAGGTGAAACCTATCATTTTGAGGTGGTTTGCAATGAGTCGGCACGGGCCATTACCGAAATACAGCAGCATTATCGTATACCCATTGCCAATGCCATTCTGACTACCGAAAACGAAGAACAGGCGAGTACCCGGGCTCGTATCAAAGGCAAAGAGTCAGCCCAGGTTGTACTGGAAATGATTCAAACCCTGCAACGCTTACAGCAACTCCCAAAATCTATATCAGCTTAATAAATAGCCTTGATTCTGTAGAAGATCCTAACTAATTCAATTCTGTTTACTCCATTGGGAGTACGCCATCTTGGGAATTTTCGAGCATGGTCTGCTGGGCTATGGTTTGCCTATACCATAAATTTTAATGACTGTGGAGATCGCAATGCTTAGAAATTCAATCCTGAATGTACGTCATAAGGAACTCGGTTCGTTATTAAATGGGGATACCTGGAACAATATGCCGATTCCCTGGAGTTATAAATCAGATCCAGATGAGGAGGTGATTGCTGTAAGGACACGTGCAGGTCTATATGACGTATCTGCTTTGAATATTCTGAACGTCAGTGGTCCTGATGCAACAGCCGTATTGGATCAACTGGTCACTATTGATGTGACCAAAATGGAACCTGGTACCTCCAGGCTGGCGGCTGAAGTAGATGAAAGCGGTGCACTATGTGATGACATTATGGTGATTTGTGATGCGCCGAATCAGTTTCGACTGTCACATGGCAGTGGGGCCACTCCGCAGCAGCTGGAGAAGATCTCCCAGGGTAAAAATGTTCAGATCGCAGCAGATTTGGATGTACATATTCTGTCATTACAGGGACCGAAATCCTTGGAAGTGTTAAACCCTCATCTCGACTTTGATTTGGAAACACTGCCTTATTTCCGTCATGTTGACGCGAAATTATTTGGCTGTGCTATCAAAATTGCCCGTGGTGGCTATTCAGGCGAGCGCGGCTATGAAGTCTACTGCAGTGCCGATGATGCCATTCATATCTGGGACATGATTCTGGAAAAAGGCAAACCATTTGGTGTGATTGCCGCCTCCTGGGATTCGCTTGATCTTACCCGTGTCGAAGCAGGTCTGCTGTTTTTCCCCTATGAAATGCCTGAGGGCGATACCACTCCCTGGGAAGTCAATATGGGCTGGGGCGTCGATTTGGATAAACCCGGCGATTATATCGGCAAGGCCGCTGTTCTGGCATCCAAAGGAAAAGAACGTTTCAAGCAGGCCGGCATTATCTGTATGACCGCCGAAGCTGTTGAACCTGGTTCTCGTATAACTCATGACGGTAAAGATGTTGGTGTGGTGACCAGTGCCAGTTACAGCAATTATCTGATGCAGTCTCTGGCACTGGTTCATCTGCACCCGGATCATCTCGCAATCGGGACTCAAGTGATGGTGGAAGGCAAACAGCCAGTTAAAGCTTATGTTGCAAAGATGCCTTTCTATGACCCGATGCGTCTGCGTACTCATCCGGAACAACAAAAGTAAATAGTCTGCAGAGCGCCGGCCAGGAATCTGACCGCGCTAAGCCAGATTTAATGAGGAAATCATTATGCAAAGAGGTTACTGGATAAGAAGCAAACCACTTTATGGCTCACTGGTATGGCAAACCCCAGCGGTTGCACATTTGGTGGTGGCCGGGGGGAGGGTGGTATTGCTGTTCTTAAATTATTTCAGCAAATGTACCCCAAAGAACCTATTCAGGTGCTTTATGCAGATTTACCAACGGCCGAAAAGAATTATTCAGACATCCTGCAGCAAATAGTACTGGAGGAACTGGATATTTGTGATTCAGAAGAAAGTTTGCTGGCTAATCTGGAACAACGACTGAAACACTGCACCATGGGAACCCGCTTTTATGTGGCAGGCAGTGAAGCTTTTATGTGGCAAGTTTTGCAGAAAACCCGCGTTGCTGGTGTTCAGGATGTTGATGTGCAGAAAGAGTTGTGCGGCACATTGGCAAGACCGGTGTATTGCGTTCACTGCAAAACCATTACCCGTGATGTTCATCACAATGTTTTCCCATGTAGCAATTGTGGTCGACATCTGTTTGTCCGTGACCATTTTTCCCGGCGTCTTGGTGCGTACATGGGGGTCATGGTGGATGCAGAGGAGCCTGGCAACATTCCACAGATTGAAGAGGTTTATCCATGAGTATCCTGAACGTAAAAGTGGCCGATGTCGAACAGGTCACCGATATGGTGAAACATTTCACGCTGGTTGAGGAAAATGGCCAGCCGTTACCGAAATTCTCCGGTGGCAGCCATGTAGTAGTGTCGATGAACATTGATGGTCGTATCCATCGAAATCCCTATTCGCTGATGGGCTCTCCGGAAAATACTGACAGTTATCATATTTCGGTTCGGCGTCAGGAGAATTCGCGCGGTGGTTCGGTGTTCATGCATGACAGTGTCGAAGTTGGATCCAGGTTGCAGATAACCTATCCCGTCAATTTGTTCAGCCTTTCCAAGCTAGGTAAAAAACACATTCTGGTTGCTGGTGGTATCGGTATTACGCCGTTTATGTCGCAAATCGCCGATTTAAACCGACTCGGTGATGATTATGAAATGCATTACGCCTTCCGTTCAGCTGAGCATGGTGCTTTTGTCGAGCAACTGCAACAAATGTGTGGTGACCGATTGCATCTGCATATTGAAAGTGAAGGTCAGCGAATTAATTTTCAGAATCTCTTATCTAACCAGCCACTAGGCACCCATGTCTATGTGTGCGGGCCAGAACCTATGGTCAATGCGCTATTGCTGACAGCGAAAGATTTGGGATGGCCAAAAACCCATGTACACAGTGAACAATTCCTGGCTCCACCTATTGGTGATTCGTTTCAGGTGCAGTTGGTCAAGTCCAATATGGAAATTGAGGTTCCGGGTGATATGAGCATGCTCGAAGCAATGGAAGAGGCTGGACTTGAACCCGATTTTCTCTGCCGAGGCGGTGCTTGTGGTCGCTGTGAAGTAGAAGTTCTGGAGTGCGATGGTGTACTGATGCATAACGACCACTATTTATCCGATGCCGAAAAAGCGTCTGGTAACAAAATCATGCCCTGTGTATCCAGGGCCCGCTGCCAGAAATTATTACTCAATATCTGAGGACGTCTTATGAATACTCCAGCCTTTAAAAAAGAAACTTTCCGTGATGATTACACCTTCCGTAATTCACCTGAGGCAATACGGCGTTTTCCATTTCCGTTTGCCGAAGATGAATACATGTACAGCGTCAATATCGAGCAGCATGTATCAACCAACCCGGGATCGGTTTTCGAACATGCCATCGATATTGATGAGCATTACATCGCCGAATGTGAAGATCGACGTCTGACACTGGAACGTGACCCTACGCGTTATATTGCATTGCCACACATGATGGACGCTCAATGGGACATGGTCGAACTGATCATGGATTCATTGTCGACGGATTATCCTCAATGGTTTGAACTGACCAAAAACGGCAATGAATGGCACTGGATTAACAAACCACTGGAAATTGATCAGACATTTACTTTTGGTGATACCAGTACATTGCCAATGGAGCCGTTTGAATACATCACCCGTCAGGTCCAGGGTGACTGGATCATCATGGATCATCGCGACGATGACTTGTTTGCCGATATGGGTATGGTCACCAGTCAGGCTGACTGGTCGATCGCTTTTGATGCCGGCATGTCTTTCAAAGAGTGGCATGGGCCGGTTCCACAAGCGAATGAAATCGGCATTTTTGACAGAGCACTGAAATATTTGCTGCATCTGCAATATGGCAGCCCGGTGCGCCGACTCAACTGGACCATGACGGTGAATCCGCGTCTGGATACTTCACCTGAAGAGTTTCCATTGTGGGGACCGGATAACGCTTCTGTCACTCCGGAAAACGTAGGAGAGAAAGTGCACCTTCGTGTTGAACTGCAGGCGTTATTCCGTCTGCCACGGAGTAATGCAATTGCCTTCAGTGTCCGTGGTTATCTTATCAGCCTTGATGAATTGATCACTTATCCAAAATGGGCAAAACGACTACGTAGGGTGCTGACTAATCTGCATCCTGATCTCTCGGAATATAAAGGGCTGGATCTTTATCGACAAACCGTTATCGATTGGTTGGAACCATTGGAAGACGGAGCCGAACTGGGACTGGGTACCCAGCCGGAATAAATTTCCTTTCAATGAATATGGGCTTTCGTCCATAGCACTGGCCGCTGGCTAATGCCGGTCAGCGGTTCGCATTACCTTTAAAAACCCAGAAGGAAACAAAAAATGAAAATGAGAAATATTGTGGTATCAGGGTTGGCCGGGATGAGCTTAATGACGAGCGCATCAGTATTTGCCGAAACAACCTCGCCACACACTTTCAGTGCCAATGTCGGTCTGTTCAGTCAGTATGTATTTCGTGGTATTACTTACTCTAATGAGGATGTTGCTCTGCAGGGTGGTTTTGATTATGCACATGAAAGTGGCTGGTATGCTGGTATCTGGGGCACAAACCTTGAAGAAGGCGATAACGTTGGTAACAGTGTAGAAGTTGATCTGTATGGTGGTTACTATCATCAGTTCAATGATGACTTTGCAGTCGATGTCGGTTTGCTTCAATTCTATTATCCGGACCGTGAAAAATATAACGGCGAGGATTTTGACACCACTGAAGCCTATGTTGCTGGAACCTGGAAATGGTTTACTGCTAAGTACAGCCGAACTCTGACTGATTGGGGCGGTATCAATAATAAGTCTGCCGGAATTGACGGTTATGCAAATGGCGATTCAAAAGGCACACAGTATTTTGAGCTGAATTTTGATTATGGTTTGCCGATGGGTATAAATCTGCATTTGCATATTGGTCGACTGGAAGCTGAAAACTATGATGAGTTCAACTACACCGACTATATGATCGGCTTGAACAAAGATTTTTCCATCGCCAATTCTGATGGTTGGAATGCTGGAGTTAACTACACCGATACCAATGCTGATGAGGACTGGTGGACTGGTGTAGATGGCGATAACCGCGGTGATAGTCAGTTTATTGTTTATATCATGCGTAGTTTCTGATTCGGTCACTTAACATTATGACTATAAAGCACCCCTTCTGGGGTGCTTTAATTTTATTCAGGACAGGTCACAGATTTGTTTTCGATCATGTCACGTAAGCCGACATCAAGTTGAGATAGATTATCATTACTCAGATCGATAACGACACCTTCCAGGGCAAGCAACTCACCACTGGCAGAAAAGATACCTTCACCTTGTTCCATAACCCAGCGGGTTTTATTGGTACGGGTACAGATACGATAGATCATCTGAAATTTTCGCTGTTTGGCTATTTGTTCCTGGACATGTTCCCAGCAACGAGGTCGATCATCGGGATGAATCAGCTGCATATAGGTGACATTGTTAGAGTTAACCAACTCATAAGGCTGGTATTCAGTGACTTCAAGGCAACTATCGCTGACAAATTCAAAAGTCCAGTCGCGATCATTTTTACAACGGTAAATCATGTTGGGAATATTGGTCATGATCATATCTACAGGCGAGTGACGATTATGTTTCTGTGCCGCTTCAAGTTGCTTTAACTGAGTGATATCCGTCAGTGTGCCAATGACACTGGAACGTTCACCTTTGAAATTGGAACTGCGTGAAGCACGGATTTCAATCCATCGATATGAACCGTTTTTGGTAATGACTCGACATTCGATTTGAAAATATTGACGTTTACCCTGAATAAGTGAATTCATTCTGGATTCAACCAGTAAAATATCTTCAGGGTGGATAAAACTTAAAAAAGGTTTATTTAATGATTCTGAAACACTAAAGTCAGTAAGCATTTCCCAGGCAGTATTTGCATATATAATTTCCTGATCAACATTGTTTATAAAAATGATTTGTCTGATATTATTTAAAAGGCTTGGAAAATTGAATTTATCTGATTTTAAATCTGAATCATTTTGCGATTGTGTAATGGATGAAAACTGCAATAAATTGAGATTCGATTGATCTTGTGAGTTTAAAGGTGACAATGAAATATGCACGGGTATGGTGGTGCCATCAATATAAAGCATACGTAGCGTAAGTGTCTGATGCGGTTCATTGCTGTTTTTCATCTGTCTCATGAAGTTTGTCAGCGCAGCATGATTACTGGGATGGACCATATTTGTAAGTGGCATATTAGTCACCAGTTCGCGCATACCATTCATTCCCAGCTCACGCAGGAAGGCATTATTGGCAAAAATGATATTAAAACCATCAATGACAGCAGAGGGTGTAGACAGGCGCTTTGCGACATCATTGGCCCAACCGTGATCCTTGCCGGTAGTTTGATTGCCGGCCAACATCAATTTCCTTTGACTATGAGGATAAAAGGCAATGGTGAGCACCACGGAAAACAATGCTGCAAAAATTGCAGCCGCCACGGCAAAATGGATTTTGAATGGGGCTGTGCTGTCCCACCAAGTACCAAATACGATGGCTGTGATCATGCTTAACATGATCATGGAAAATATAATGAGACCCATTGTTCTGACCCTTGAGAACAGCTTTTTCGGGAAGCCCGGTTTTGAAGAAAATTGACCTGAAATATATTTTTAAAAGCATACGCCAAAGAGCTGTTTTTTCCAAGCTGATTACACTGCTTTTATGTATTGCAATGACGATACTTTTAATCCAGGCAGGAAATTTATTTTTGTTGGATTATATGCTGTCCAGTAAACATGCAATTGAGAAAGTTAATGAACATAAGATTTATTGGGATAAACATTTATTTTATCTGAACAGTCTGCGTCCAGCTGATGCACAGAAAACATTGGTTCAAATGAAAAGAAATTATCTGAATGTTGAACATGAATCCGTTGTTTGGATGCTTAATCAGGAAAATGATGCGTTGAAAGTCGCGCTTGAGGAAGTCAAGCAGGCCCAAAAAAACTTTGACAATGTGGCTCAACTTAACATTCGTCAGGCCACACAGCTGAGACTGGCTGATAATGTGCTGGCTTCCTACAAAAAACTGGCTGATGCTTTACATCGTGATAGTGAAATCAAAATTTCAGTGATCGCTCTGCTTAATATAATCAGCCTTTTGTTTCTATACAGCTGCATTATTGCCATTATGCTGGGGGCGAAAAATTTTCTGGTTGAACGTATGGACAGATTGCAGACTTTTCTGATGCTGAAGTTCCCCGCTCAAAAACAGGAACCAAATGCTGATGAGTTTACTCGCCTTGAACAACGTATTTTTGAAATGACAGCCAAAATTGAAGGCTATGCATCACAGGTTGCATGGGCTGAACGAACCAATGAGAAGTTGCTTATTTTATTACGCTCTCATGAGTTTATACTTAATTTCATCGAGATCACCAGCCATGAGATCCTGAGTGAAAAAACGCTGCTCAAAGTACTTTATTCGCTTGAACGAGCAATGAATTTTGACAATGTCGCGATTATTTACACCGATGATGCGGCTGTCATAACCAGCGAACAAATCATTTTTTCGCATCACCCGCCGCCCAAACTGGACAATCAAAGGTTTGATGAACTTCACCATAACGGTCTGTCCAGTTATATGGAAAAAACCAGGAAGGTACGGAAATTCGTTGTGTGGGAGTAACTTTCAGTGGACCCGCGTCAGCACTTGGGATCTTGCTGATTGAGACCGAAAAAGACAGATTTCTGGAAAATACCGAAATCCAGGTACTGGAAATTACTGCAAAACTACTGACAATGGCCACCAAGTTTCACAGTCATGATGAAGAAGGTCGTCGTCTGGCTGTGCTGGAGGAACGTGCCGCGATTGCTCGTGAACTACATGACTCTCTGGCACAGTCCTTGTCCTTTATGAAGATCCAGCTGGCTCGGCTTCAGTCAGCTGGCGATGACAAGATAAAAAGTGCGGAGATGATGGGAGAGCTTCGGCAAGGTCTTGATTCGGCTTATCGCGAATTACGCGAATTGCTCACCACGTTCCGGGTGCATATGGACTTAAGAGGGTTGGGGTATGCTATTCAAACCACTATTGATGAGTTTTCACAGCGTTCCAGCATAAACATCAATCTTGACTACCGACTGGTTAATTGCCGTCTGACGGTCAATGAAGAATTTCATATGTTACACGTGCTCCGGGAGGCATTATCCAATATCGTGCGGCACTCTAAAGCAAAGAATGTCGCGATATTCCTTGAGCTTCGTAAAAATGGAAATGTGGTATTAACCATAGAAGATGATGGCATAGGTTTTACGGCGAATACCAACACCTATGATCATCATGGTCAGATCATCATGAAGGAACGTGCCAACAGCCTGGGAGGGAACCTTGAAGTGATGGCCAAACGCCATGGAGGCACCCGAGTTAGGCTGGTGTTCACACCAAAATCAGTACAATAATTATAGTGAGAGAGAAATATGACTGAAAAAATAAGAGTACTACTGATTGATGATCATCCTTTATTTCGTAAGGGTGTTGGACAGATCATTTCTGATGATCCGAGCTTTGAAATTGTCGGGGAAGCAGCTTCAGGCCAGGAGGGGATAGATCTCGCCCTAAAGGTTAACCCGGATCTGGTTTTATTGGACCTTAATATGAAAGGTATGGATGGACTGGAAACATTACGACGTTTCAAAGAGACAGATTTGGATGCTCATTATGTTGTTCTGACAGTCTCGGATGCAGAAGAGAATCTGCTTGAGGCATTGCGAATAGGTGCTGATGGTTATTTACTTAAGGATATGGAACCGGAGGACTTGAGGAATCATTTGCTTAAAGCAGCTGTAGGCGTCACCGTCTTACAGGACAGTATGACCGAAATATTAAAGAAAGCATTCATTGACCCGCAACATAAAGTGAGTGCGGATGAGATAAATCTGACAGTTCGTGAAAACGAAATTCTGGAATGTCTGGCTGAGGGGATGAATAATAAAACCATTGCCCGAAAATTGGATATCCGTGATACCACAGTCAAAGTGCATATCAAAAATATCCTGCGCAAACTTAATCTTACTTCACGTTTGGAAGCGGTGGTCTGGAAGCATCAACAGGATGGTAGATAACTGCTGAATAAATTAATGCCGACAATCCTGAATAAGGGTTGCCGGCAATAATTACTGGAATTTACAAAGGTCAACAGACCCTAGGGTGTGTTTATCTCTCATTTCCTCCTCTGTTGTGAGCTGAAAAAGTATCAATCAAGGCACGAGGAGCGCCTTTTAGTTGTTCTAAATAAGTGACGAGCAACGCAGAGTGGCGCTTTTTCAGTCACAACCCGAAGGGCTGGGACTATTTTTGCGCCCGCCTGCGTTGTCAATCACTTATGTAGTAAGGCTACACTGCGTGCTTTCCGCCTTGCCGGACACAAAAATAGTCGCCAGCAGTGGTGGATATGAAAGATAAACACGCCCTAACAAATTACAGTGGTTTACGCTGGCCTACAAAAAAGCCGACACCACGAGTCGGTGTTTCGAAGGTAATGGTTTCACCATTGCCAAAAAACAGCACGTCACCGACAGTGGCATGTACTTTCTGACCAGTTTCGTCCGTAATAAAAAATTCACCCTCTGCGATATACTTCATTTCTTCGTAATCGTAGGTGTAAACCAGTGGTTCATCTGTTTTGTTCAGGTGAAAAAAACCTGCGCAAAGCGTTTTGTCCTGGCTATCAGAAACAATACTGTCACCCAATGTGGCATTAATTCCATCAAGACCCATTGTTGGTTGTGGATCTTTAACAGCCTGTTTTTTAAATTTCATAAAAATGTCTCCTTCGTTAGTGACGGTCCGATTAAATAACGTCACAGGATTGTGAACAATCCTTCTGAAGTAGTACTCAGTTTGTATAGTCTTTTATAAACAGTTACTTGGCATATTTTCAGCTTAAATTCCTGTTTAAAATCAGTCATGGAAGGCTGCGCAGATTGTCAAAATAGATTTTCTGGGTTTTTATTGCGAAAACAATTTAGTTTTTCTTATAAAAAAATAAAGCCATTTCCTCATTCCAAATAATGTCAAATCACTAAAAGCGAAGCCATATCAAGGGCTATTACCCCCTAAGTGGTAATTAGTCTGAGTAATAGACACACCTTTGACCGGGGCATAGATTCAGTTTCCTGCGGTTGAATTCCCATCCGCAGCCAAAAATATAATAAGGGATACTTTTATGGAAACAGAAGTCGCAAATTTGTTTGCCGAGCAGGTTAGTCTGGGGATGCTTGTGCAAAATCTGGTTTATGCCTCGGGTACAGTCGGGGCTATTTTTGTTGTGATTGGCTTAATGCTGATTGATGTCGGGGGAGTTCGAAGACGTAATATCTTTAATGCCACGATAGAAAAGATGGTCGGTTTTTTTATCGGTTTTACGGCTTACTTTCTTATTGGTTTTGCTTTTTGGGCGTCACAATATTACATCATGGTAGATTACACACTGGTTGATTCCATTAAAGACTGGTGGGTTGGCGGTGGACTTTCAAATTCAATGGCGCAAAATGTGGATCCGGCAGTTTTTCCGGGTTTGAATAACTTCCAGATCTTTATTTTCTTCCTCGCTTGTTTTGCTGGTATCGTCAATGTTCTGCTGCACTTTGCAGTATCAGAACGGATGAAAGCATCGGCTTATTACATCACCGCTTTTGTCGCAACAATTGTTTCATCCATCTTGAGTTGGATTACTTGGGGGTCGGTTGGTCCACTGACTAATTTGGGCTTCCATGATTTCTTTGGTGTGGGGTTTGTTTACCTATTCCCAGCCGGTATGGCAATGGTGTTTGTACGTAAGCTGAGACCTCGTCCAGGTATGTTCTCAGCGCATCCGAATGTCTCAGAATACCGCCCACCAAATCTGGGTTTGCTAACCGTCGGTGTGATGACTATCTTTGCAGGTTTGCCGATGGTTATTCTGTCATGTCTGTTTTTCTTCGATCCAGAAGCATTGGCAGTGAGTGTGACCATGGCGGATACCAGTGTGGGTATTGCCTTTAACAATTATGGTGCGGCATGGGCAGGTGGTGCTCTGATGGGTGCTGTTCTGGCTTATTCAACCCGTAAATTCAGCTATCTGCTTTTGGGACCTCTGGCAGGTTATGTGGCCGGTGCTTCAGGATTTGACGTTTATGTGCCATGGCAAATGTTTTTGGTGGCGCTGGGTGCGCCGGTGGTGGCGTACTTGATTTATGAATTCATGCAAAAACGTAATATTGATGAACATAAATTACTGCCATTGTTTGCGGGTGTAGGTTCTTATGGTCTCATTATGACGGGCCTGTTACACATTGGTGTGCCACGTGGCGGTTACCTCGGTATCGAAGAGGGCGCCTATGCTTTCCAGCATGGTGAAATTGGTGTATTAATGCAAGTAGTGGGCATCGTGGTCAGTCTTGGTTTCGGTATTATTACTGCTCTGGTGATGTCGTTTATTTTTAAACACACCATTGGCATGGATGTATCGGATGATGCTCAGGCTGAAGGTCTTGATAAAGTCTACTGGGGTATTGAGCCTGATGTGGACCCTGTCACTGATAATAAATCTTAAAATCTGGAGAGTTAAAAGTGAATCAGGGGTAGTTTGTCTTAATCAAAGTCTCAGAAATTTTCATCGGGGCGCCGGGCAAACTGAACCGTTCTCAAAACCTCAAAAAAATCCGGCTTCGGCCGGATTTTTTTGTTCAGTACATATAATTCATTAATACTAGGGCTTGTTGAGCATTCATAGCCGCCTCTGTTCTGACTGAAAATGTACCAATCAAGACGCGAGGAGTGCCGTTT
Source organism: Methylophaga sp. F7 (assembly GCF_056863975.1). Lineage (NCBI taxonomy): Bacteria > Pseudomonadati > Pseudomonadota > Gammaproteobacteria > Thiotrichales > Piscirickettsiaceae > Methylophaga > Methylophaga sp. F7. Next base: position 1,154,766 of record NZ_CM166511.1, read on the forward strand.
ATGAGATACATCCATCTATCACCCCTTTGGGGCTTGCGCTCAAAAACGTTCCCGGCGTTTTTGTAGTTGTTCTAAATAAACGACGAGTAAAGCTTCCGCATCCTGCTCACGCCCCTGACCTACATCCATGTAAGCCACGCAGGGTGGTGCATTTTCAGCCTCAACCCGAAGGGCTGGGACGATGAAAGATCAACAGACCCTAGATGCTAAAACTATCAGATTTTTGGCAAAAAAGTGGTGTTTATCAAGGAGACAGAAACATGAAATCAAAGCTGACAATGACTCAGTGCATACACAGTGATTCCTATCATAATGATCAAGGTTCACCTCAGCCCCCGCTATATGATTCCAGCCTGTTTGCTTTCGAGAACACGCAGGCCATGCGGGATGTTATGGAGGGTAAGGCACCTGGTGCTTTTTATAGTCGTTATGGGATGAATCCAACTATCACCGCTCTGGAAGCTAAACTGGCTCAACTCGATAATGCTGAAGCCAGCCTGGCATTTTCTTCCGGTATGGCAGCAATTTCTGCCTTGTTTATGCATTTTGCTGCTCAGGGTATTCTTTGTGTTGGGGATGTATATGGTGGCACCCAGCAACTTTTAAGCAAACAACTGCCTGCACTGGGTATCAAAACTTTCTCATTGCAGAAAACAGATCTGAAAGCAGTAGAAGCTTCACTGGAAGCTGATAAACCTGCCTTGGTGTTTATTGAAACGCCGAGTAATCCCACATTACAGCTGCAAGATATCACTCGGTTGGCACAACTGGTTCATGCGTACGATGCATTGTTAGTGGTAGATAATACGTTTGCAACGCCTGTCAATCAGTGTCCGATTGCGCTTGGAGCAGATTTTACTGTGCAAAGTGCAACAAAGTATCTGGGGGGCACAGTGACTTGACCGCCGGTGTATTGTCCGGGCGTATTGTGCAACTTGAAGCTATCAATGATTGGCGTAAAAATCTCGGTCAGACGATTTCGACGGAAGTTGCCCATAAACTATCCCGCAGTCTCCTCACATTGGCAGTCAGAGTAGAACGGCATAATTTTAATGCCCAGCTGATTGCTGACTATCTGGACAAACATCCCAAGGTCCGTAAAACCTGTTATCCCGGCTTAACATTGCATTCTCAACAGGATTTTATTTCCCAGCAAATGTCCGGTTTTGGCGGCATGGTCAGCTTTTACATTGCGGGTGATGCTGCAATGGCCGAGCGGTTTGTTGATCTGCTGAACGTGTTTGCCATAGCACCCAGCCTGGGTGGTGTGGAGAGTCTTGCTACCCAGCCGATTTATACGTCGCATTATGGTTTGTCAGAAGAAATACTTAAACAAGCTGATGTGGACGGTAGTCTGATTAGGTTGTCGGTCGGATTGGAAGATATCAAAGATTTAATTAACGATCTGGAACAGGCGTTCAGTCGCTGCTAGGGCGTGTTTATCTTTGATCTCCACCACTGCTGGCGACTATTTTTGTGTCCGGCAAGGCGGAAAGCACGCCGTGTAGCCTTACTGTATAAGTGATTGACAAATACGTCTGGAACGCATTTGAACAGCTTAGCTGGCCGCGTAGCGGTGAAATACAGGGATGTATCTCACAAAAGGCGCTCCTCGTGCTTTGATTGACGCTTTTTCAGCTCACAACAGAGGCGGAGATGAATGATAAACATGCCCTAACAACAAACCCTGCTTTAAATCCAGAATAAAAACTCCTTTACTTAAAATTGCACATCGGCAGTGCATTTTTAACTTTTCTGTTGCACCAAATTGGTGCCTATGATCTCCTCCTAGCTAATATCAAAACTTAACCTACTGACTATCATAGAAAAAATACGTGGCATGGATTTTTCATTGTTTCGCCGGGGTAAATTAAATTTAATTTTAATCAACAGGAGCGAGAAATGAAGATGATAACGGCGATTATTCGCCCACATGCTCTCGAACTGGTGCGGGCCGGGATCCAGGATATTGGTATATCTGGCCTGACCGTGACAGAGGTTAAAGGATATGGTCGGCAAAAAGGTCATAACGAGATGTATCGGGGGGCAGAATATACGATTAATTTTCAGCCAAAAATAAAACTTGAATTAGTGGTGGGTGATGATGATGTGGCAAAAGCCATTGAAGCCATTTCTACCAGCGCCAAATCCGGAAAAATCGGTGATGGCAAAATTTTCGTTTCAACACTGGAGTCGGCCGTTCGCATCAGAACGGGTGAAACCGGTGAAGCAGCAATTTAAAGGAGAGCAGAATGGATACGCTTGCAATTGAAGTGAGTTATGCGCTCGACACATTCTATTTCCTGATGTGTACAGCGATTGTTATGTTGATGGCAGCGGGTTTTGCCATGCTGGAATCGGGTTTGGTACGCAGTAAGAATACTGTCGAAATCCTTAATAAAAACGTCCTCTTATACAGTATTGCCTGTCTGGTCTACTTCGTGGTTGGTTATAACATCATGTATCCGGCCGATCCGGTGAATTCGTGGATTCCGGGTATTGATTTCTTCCTGGGGGAAGATAACAGTACTGAATCCGTATTAGCGGGTGGTGATGGTGCTCCGTATTACTCTGCCATGGCAGACTTTATCTTCCAGGCAGTGTTTGCAGCAGCAACCATGTCGATTGTTTCTGGTGCTGTCGCTGAACGTATGCGTCTCTGGCCGTTCCTGGTATTTGCGGTATTTATGGTCGGCTTTATCTATCCGGTAGAAGGGTACTGGAAATGGGGTGGTGGTTTCCTTGATCAACTGGGCTTCCAGGATTTTGCCGGTTCAGTCGTCGTACATCTGGCGGGTGCTGCCGCTGCGTTAGCAGCCGTTATTATTATCGGTCCACGTAAGGGAAAATACGGTAAAAACGGCGAGGTTCACGCGATCCCTGGTGCAAACTTACCGATGGCAACATTAGGTATGTTCATCCTGTGGTTTGGCTGGTTCGGTTTTAATGGCGGTTCTGAGTTAAAAATTGCCAATATTGAAGAAGCGAACGCTGTGGCGAAGATCTTTGTAAATACCAATATGGCTGCAGCAGCTGGTATGGTCGCTGCTTCATTGCTGGCCAGGTTCCTGTTCGGTAAAACGGACTTAACCATGACTATTAGTGGGGCGTTGGCTGGTTTAGTAGCCATTACCGCCGAACCCTTACTGCCAAGCCCTGGCCTGGCACTTATCATTGGTGCAGTTGGTGGTATCGTGCTGGTGTTCTCTGTCATTTTTCTGGATAAAATGCAGCTGGATGATCCGGTCGGTGCAATCTCGGTCCATGGTACTGCCGGTATCTGGGGTATCTTCGCGGTAATGTTCAGTAACCCGGATGCGACCTTTGCCGGTCAGCTCATCGGGACTGTGGTTACCTTTGCCTGGATGTTTATCGCCTCATTTATCGTACTGTCGATTATTAATAAATTCGCCAGACTACGTGTCGATGAAGAGGAAGAAATGGAAGGTATGGATATCAGTGAATGTGGTATGTCTGCTTATCCGGAATTTACTTCTGATAAATAAACCGAGCAGTTACATTATTCAACTAAAACGCCGGCTTTATGTCGGCGTTTTACGTTTGGGGATTTATTCAAACCGGCTTTTAGCGGATTATATACTGACAGAACGGATGCCATTATCTACTATGGAATCAAGCAATATTTTTGCAGCTTAAGACTACGAGCAAAAATCGATTATTGATTTAACGTTTTGGCATGGCTTAAGCCGATGAATTAACTCTCTGAATATCACACAAAACACCATTTACAGTATTAGAGAATCACTATGAGCAAAAAAGAAAATCAAGATATGGTGGTTGAGTTTACGCCGTTAGAAAAAATCGAAGCACTCTACGGTGAATTAACGGACTGGTATGGTGAAGCGGATAAAAAAGAACTTAGAGTCGCTGCTAAATTATTAATGGTCTCACTGGAGAAGTTTTCTATTTACGGTGGATCCGACTGGCATGAATTAGTGAATGAATATGTCGATATTCTCAAAAACGATCCCGAACAGTTTCAAAAATTCCTGCGATCCAATCGTGGTGAATTAAAAGATAAAAAATCGACCGGAAATTATCACTAGAGCTTGTCTGTCTCTCTTCTCCGCCTCTGTTGTGAAAAAGCGTGAATCAAGGCACGAGGAGCGCCTTTTGTGAGATAGATCCATGTATGCCACGCAAGACCGGCAGGCGTCTCCCTGGCGCGGCGGGATATGATGGGCAAGGACGCCCGAATGCCACGATGACAGTGGCCTGTCAATCCGTGGACATAAGTGGCGCTTTTCAGTCACCACCCGAAGGGCTGGGACTATTTCAGCAGCCGCCTGTTCAGAGGCGTTCCAGACTCATTTGTCAATCACTTATGAAGGACGGCTACACGGCGTGCTTTCCGCTTGCCGCACACAAAAATAGTCGCCGGCAGCGGTGGTTATGAGAGACAGACAAGCCCTAGGTAATTAAAAACCGGCGCTTTTCCTGTTCGCTTCGGAGTAACTTGGCAAATTTTCGTGTTTGCTTGGGTAAGTATATGAAATCATCCACCAATGATTTTTTCCGTCGCTTTTTGGTGAGCTCTGCAGGCTCAAAAAAATGCTTGGCATTTTCATAAGACAAGACAAAAGGTGAATAACCTTCCCGCATCAACACATAGCTCATAATCAATGAGCCTGTGCGGTGATTTCCTTCTAAAAAGAGCTGCGGCTGACTGAGGATATTGGTAAAGATACCAGCACAACGTTTCCAGATATTCGTATTCTGATTGAGTGCCAGCCAATCCATTAACTGACCTATCCCACCATCTCTCACATCATAAAAATGCGCCTGGGTGGCTTCAAACTGGGAGTGTTTTTCTATAGAGGAAGTGGTTGAATGCTGATACAAAACAATATAGTTCAGTTCGAGCAATAAACCCGAATTACCATAGGCAAATAAATCGATGCCATTGACCAGGTACTCGTCAATTTTTGCATAACCTGCTATAAGGTTTTCGATCACCGTATCGCTTGGTGGTGTTCTTTTTACCTTGAGCGAGGCGTTAATCTTTTTAAAATTATGTTGCGTATCTATCAGGCAGGATCTGATGGCAGCAATATCTAGTCTTGCAATATTGTCCATCAAATCAAACCCGATAGTTCATCATGTCTTTCCGTAGTTGTCCGTAAAATATGAAAAAAGGCAGTATTAACTAAACTCGCCCCTGACATATTGTTTGGTGAGCAATTGCTGTGGATCTTCAAAGATTTTCTTTGTGTCGTCCATTTCCACCAGATAACCGGTGCGGCCACCATTAGAAATATCCACCCCGAGAAATGCTGTGACATCAGCCACACGCATGGCCTGCTGCATATTGTGGGTGACCAGCGCCACGCTGTAATGCTGTTTTAATTCAACCATCAGTTCTTCAATCTGACGTGTGGCAATCGGATCCAGGGCTGAGCAGGGCTCATCCATTAACAGCACATCGGGCTCTGTTGCAATCGCTCGGGCAATACACAGACGCTGCTGCTGACCACCTGATAGTGAGAGACCGCTGTTTTTAAGTTTATCTTTTACATCATTCCAGATGGCCGCTCTTTTCAACGCTTTGACCACCATCTCTTCTTCATCGCCCTTATAACCATTGAGTCGCAAACCAAATGCAACATTGTCATAAATACTCATTGAGAAAGGATTAGGAAGCTGGAAAACCATGCCGATATAACGTCTTACGATCACAGCATCCACTTTTTTGCTGTAGATGTCGTGATCATGATATTGAATGTGACCTTCAAAACGGAAAGAATCAATCAGGTCATTCATTCTATTCATACTTCTCAGTACGGTACTTTTACCGCAACCTGATGGGCCAATAAAGCCTGTCACTTTATTTTTTTCAACCGGGATAGTGGTATCTCTAACAGCTCTGAAATCACCGTAGTAAATATTTTTGACGTAGCAGTCTAAAACTACAGGGCCTTTAGGCTCATATTTTTTGGCGATGAACTCGCCTGTTTCGGCTTGCATATTCATAGTTATTTCCTTGGTTATTCTCTAAATTTTGATCTGCCAACGATACGGGCAATGATATTGAAAAACAGTACGAGTAATACCAGTGCCAGCGAGGCGGTCCATGCCAGTTCAATCTGATTCTCAAACGGCATACCAGAGAAGTTATAAATCAGAATGGATAGCGAGGCAGTGGGTTCTGCCAGCTCAGACATGTAGTAATTGCTGAATAAAGCTGTGAACAGTAATGGAGCAGATTCGCCTGCAGCACCCGCAACCGCCAGAATGACTCCGGTTACAATCCCGGGTAAGGCGGTTGGCAATACCACTTTAAATATGACCTGGGTACGGGTACATCCCATGCCAAAGGCAGCATCTTTCATTCTTTGCGGAACCTGTTTCATGGCTTCCTCAGCAGCCAGAGTGACCGTTGGCAGCATTAATACAGCCAACGCCACACCACCGGCCCAGGCCGAGTAGGTGCCTGTGGTAATAACGATGACAGCATAGACAAACACACCGGCCAGAATAGATGGAAACCCTGTCAGCACTTTGGCTAAAAATCTGGAAACGGTCGCGGTTTTACTGTTGGGATTAAGAATGGCCAGATACAATGCAGCCATGGTTCCAATGGGAATACTGAGTGCGGAGGCAATACCTACCATGGTCAGTGTTCCGACGATGGCATTACCAAAACCACCGCCGGTCTCGAACCCGGCGGGTGGCAATGCTGTGATAGCTTCAAAATCAAGCCGTGCACCACCTTCCATGATGAGCATGTAAATAACCGATATCAGTGGAATACTGGCTAATATTGCTAACCCCCAAACCAGTCCTGTCAAAAAGAAATCTTTCAGGGCTCTCAATTCGAGTACATTTTTTTCAAGGCTAGGCAAATTGATTCTTGGTGGCAGAACCTGTTCGTTAATCTGACTCATTTTTTACCCTCAAATTTACGCATGGTGTATTGCTGCACAGCCAGACCGGCAACATTGACCACAAAGGTGATAAGCAGCAGGACCAGTGACGCATACATCAGTGCCTGAATTTCAATCTGACCAGCTTCAGGGAAGGTTGAAGCAAGCAGGGATGCCAGTGTGTTAGCAGGTGCAAACAGCGAGACACTGATGTCATTAACGTTACCGATTAACATGGCCAGCGCCATGGTTTCGCCCAAGGCACGACCAAATCCCAATACCAAACCTGCCAGAATCCCGGAGGAGGCTGTTGGTAGCATGACTTTAAGAATAACTTCCCATTTTGTTGCCCCCATGCCATAGGCTGCTTCTTTAACTTTGTAGGGGATACGACGGAAAGCATCGGCCGAAATGGCCGCTACAGTCGGGAGAATCATAATGGCGAGCACTAACGCCGCGGGAGCCAAGCCTGGACCGCTTAAATCTGTGCTAAACAAGGGAAACCAGCCAAACGTTTCATGTAGCCAATTGGCAGCCGGCCTGATTAGCGGGATAAGCACGTAAATACCCCATAAACCATAAACTACTGAAGGAATAGCCGCTAACAGCTCTATGATGGTTCTGAACATCACTTCGATTTTGGCATGCATGAAGCCCTGGGTCAGGAAGATGGCAATAGCCACCCCTAATCCGCCACCAATCAGCAGGGCAAGTAGTGAGCTGTATAACGTTCCCCAAATTTCAGGTAACACGCCAAATTCATTCTGGTTGGTATCCCAGGTAGTACCAGTGATAAATCCTAAACCATGGTCCTTAATCGCAGGTAAGGCCTGAGAACCGAGTTCAAAGACGATATAAGCCAATAAAAGTATGATTGATAAAGCACATAAATAAGCGAAAGATCTAAAGACGGAATCTTTCATGTAATCACTGGGAGAAGGAGGAGCGGACAGCGTTTTGCCACTCGCGGAATCTTTAAAAGGATCGTGAACCATTTGTGTTCCTATCAATCGTGAATATTTATAGTAAATATCGCTAACATCAAATTTTCAGACGCTTGAACAGATAAATGCTGCAAGTGTTTAAAACACTTGCAGCATTGTTTTATCAGATAACCAAGAGTGATTACTGAATCATGCTGGCAGCGTTGCGAACTTTTTCAACAACATTTTCTGGTAACGGGATATAACCCATTGCTTCAGATGATTCCTGCCCAGTTGTGATCATGTATTCAATAAGGTCTTTTAATGCTTTGGCTTTCTCTTCACCCTGATTTTTGTAAACCAGTAACCAGGTGAATGTTGCGATAGGGTAAGCATCATCGCCCGATGGATCAGTTGCCCATGCACGAAGATCCGGTACATCACTGTTTGGCAGATTACCTTCCGGGAAAGCGGTCGTCGCTAAGGCTGAAGCACCTGTTTCGCCACCGGCTTCAATAAAGTTACCTTTTTGATTTTCCAGCAGAGCAGTAGGCATTTTGGTCAGTTTGGCAAAACCATATTCAACATAACCAATTGCGCCAGGTGTTTGTTTGATAGTTGCTGTTACACCATCATTTTTAGGTGCTTTGACGATTGTGCCAGCACTTGGCCAGTTTGGTGCTTTTGCACCACCAACCTGTTCTTTGAAATTATCGCTGATTGCTGCCAGATGATTAGTGAATACATAGCTGGTACCACTTGAATCAGAGCGAACAACAACAGTAATGTTTTGGTCAGGAAGTTTTACATCAGGATTAGCAGCCTGAATTTTCGGGTCATTCCACTTAGTAATGTTGCCCAGGAAGATTTCCGGATAAACATCACGTGGCAGTTTCAGTTCGTTAACACCATCAAGATTGTATGAAATGACAACTTCACCCGCCGTTACTGGTAACAGGATAGTGCCTTTTTTGACCTGGGCTATTTCACTGTCTTTCATCGCAGCATCACTGCCTGCAAAATCTACTGTTTCGTTAATGAAATCCTGAATACCTGCGCCACTACCTTTTGATTGGTAATCAACACGAACGCCATCGGTTTGCTTGCTGTAGTCTTTAAACCACTTGTTATAAAGTGGTGCTGGGAAACTTGCACCAGAACCATTCAATTTAAGATCAGCATATGCAGCTGTTGAACTCATGGCACCAATAAGTGCGCCAATGACAAAAACTGACTTTGCGCTCTTCGCAAATAGTTTCATAAAAACTCCTGACAATTGAAAAAAGTAAAACACTCGATTTACAGTTCGCTCAGTCTATTGGCGGTTTGTTAAACATTTATGACAAAGGCTAATAAGTTGTATTTCTATGTGCGTCAGGGAGCTATTTAGATAAGTCACATTTTTTGTTGGCAGAATCCGTCAGCAATGACGTTTGGATCCTGCTATGAAGTGAACATTTTCGACCAACGTTTGGAACAGACTGATGGTTCCAGTTGAATTGTCTTTTTCACTGATGAGGATCCAATGACTTAGGCCGGCGACAAAAGGAACACCATTGAAATCACTGCTAAAGAAAGAGATGTCACAATAATCCTCAACGGCAAAAAGATCTCAGATCTTCACAATGGGATTTCCACAGCAGTCCTTTAAATCTAATGCGCACTACCAAAGATTATTAAAGAGAGTTGTGTCGTATTATTAAGGCCGTGGCAGGAAATTTGATATTTATCAATCAATCGAAGCCTATACACTTTTGAACAATTCAAATTCAGCATTTTCGTAAATTTCTAAAATAGGGCTAAACATTTTTACGAGTAGCTAATGAAATCAAGTTTGCTAAATAAAAAAGCCCGACACTCATTAATAGTGCCGGGCCAACTTATGAAGCTGCTTTTACATTACGTTACAAGCTAAATACACTTAATACACCACCCAGTGTGGTCCAGCTTGACAGGGATTTATAGGCACCTACGGCGCCAAGGCCATCAGTATCATTTTCCAGATTATTGGTCATACCAATACCGGCCCAGCCACCAATGCCCGACAAAATTGAGATGTATTGTTTACCATCGTGTTTGTAGGAATTAACGTTGCCGATAATGCCCGATGGGGTTTTAAAGCGCCAAAGTTCACGTCCGGTTTTGGCATCCAAAGCTTTCAGATAGCCCTCCAGCGTGCCATAAAACACCACGTCACCAGCAGTAACCATTGCACCTGACCAAACTGAGAACCGTTCAGGATTTGTCCAGACGATTTTACCTTCACGAGCATCCCAGGCAATAAAGTTACCCATATTGTCTTTGGTGGCTGCAAACATATTCACTTCAGCACCGACGTATGGCTGGCCAGCTAAATATTCAACTTCAAACGGTTCCAGATCCATACAGATATGGTTGGTTGGCACATAGAACAACCCCGTTCTTGGCGAATAAGCCGCAGGTTGTTGATCTTTAGCACCATGGGCTGCAGGACAGATACCGGTTGTCTGAGTATCTTCACCATTGGCTTCAGGTGAATAGGTAGCAACGCGATCCGGAAGTCCCGTTTTCATATTGATGCTGTTGGCCCAGTTAACACTTGGGTCGAACTTTTCAGCCACCAATAATTCACCGGTTGCACGATCCATGGAGTAACCAAAGCCGTTACGGTCAAAATGCACCAGCATCTTACGCATTTTGCCTTTTACTTTCTGGTCTACCAGAATATTTTCATTAACACCGTCATAGTCCCATTCATCATGCGGTGTCATCTGATAGATCCATTTGGCCACACCGCTATCCAGATCACGAGCAAACAGGGACATGGTCCATTTGTTGTCACCGGGGCGTTGCAACGGATTCCAGGTAGATGGATTACCGGTTCCGTAGTAATAAAGATTCAGTTCAGGATCATAGGAGAACCAGCCCCAGGTGGTGCCGCCACCAATTTTCCATTGCTCGCCTTGCCAAGAATTCAATGAGGAATCTTTACCGATTGGTTGCAACATAGCGGTGGTATTTTCTGGATCGATCATCATTTCGTCATCAGGGCCGGTGCTGTATGCTTTATAGAGTGTTTTGCCATTCATATCATAGGCTTGAACATAGCCACGAACACCAAATTCACCGCCAGATATACCCACAATGATTTTGTCTTTAAAGACATTGGCATTACCGGTATTGGTTGCGCCGGTAGTGGGGGTATCACGTTTATCTGACCAGAGCACTTCACCGGTATTAATATCTAACGCCACCAACGTGGTATCCGCCTGGTTGAGGAAAATTTTACCGTCGCCATAAGATAAACCACGATTGACCACGTCACAGCACATTACTGGAACCGTTTCATCGTAGTTTTGTTTGGGTTCGTATTTCCATTTGATTGCACCGTCATTATTCAAATCCAGCGCGTAGACGATGTTTGGATAAGGTGTATGAACATACATCACATCATCAATGATCAGCGAGTTACCCTCATGACCCCGTAATACGCCGGTAGAAAAAGACCAGGCCATTTCCAGATCCTGCACGTTATTCAGATTGATTTGAGCTAATTGACTGTAACGTGTATTGGCATAGTTTCCTGCTGACATCACCCAGGTATCTGGATTCTCCTGCATGCCGAGTAACTCATCAGCAACAGTGAGACCCGGAAGCGCCAATGACATCATTGCGATAGATAATTTAGTTTTATTCATATTGTTTCCTCTATGTTAACCACCTCAAAAGCCCTTAATAAACCGTCATGTGGAATTAGCTTTTGAACGGAGTGAGGATGTTAGCAACGCGGTAATAGGAATAATTGCCCGTGTGTCCGAATCTTTTTTAACATTCTGGAACCACAGTCAAGTGAGTGAGGCAAAGAGTAGAGAGGGAGATTGAGTAAACAACTTATATATTAAGTTTGATTTACAAATTTCAGATATAAAAAAACCTCAGAAGAAGAACTTGCTGAGGTTTTTTAATAATCATTGGCTCCCCGAGCTGGACTCGAACCAGCGACCCAATGATTAACAGTCATTTGCTCTACCAACTGAGCTATCGGGGAACAGAAAGATGGCTATGATAGTGATTTGAGCCTGGAGGGTCAAGGATTAGTACTAATTTTTTTAAGTGTCTGGGCAAGACTTTAGATATGTTATTGATTGTAATATTTTTTCAACTGTATCGTGTTGATTAGCTTAAAACACTTTTCAGACCAAAGGAGGAATCAGTGGAATATATTGCTCCCATCAGCTCTGCCGTTATGGCACTTATTTGGGTGATTTATTTACAACTACTCTTTGTTCAGTATCGTCGCAGTAATCGACCTTATCTGATTTTTCATCACGCCCAGAATGAAAATCCTGATGCATTATGCCTATTGGTCAATATGGGCGAGAGAGCAATTCATATTCAATGTGTCCAGGCCGTTGTAACGATGCAATCTGGAGAAATATATGAACTTGGTGTAACCCAGTACAAACGTGTGAATGTGATGGAGCAAAATGTGCAGCAGACTCTGCGTCAGGGACCATTATTAAATGGAGGTTATCTGGTACTTGGAACCTTCAGGGATATTATTGAAAATGCTGAAGGAGAGACAATTGTGTTTGAACAGGTTGAAACGCTTGAATTAAGAGCAGCAGCTATTCATGCGCCCAGTAAACATCCAGTGGGAGCCCGACGAGGGTTTAAGCTAAAGCATGATGGAGGTTCATGCATTTTTCCAAAACAGATATCTACTGAGCAGATGGTGAACCGTAAACAACAGAAACAGGTGATTAACTGGATTGAAACAGAGCTCAACCCAGTTGATTACAGGAAAGATACTGTTGATCAGCAAAAGCGAAAAGAGCCTAATCAATAGGGTCTTTTGATCTTTCAGTCACAACAGCGACGTTGATGAAAGATCAGCAGACCTTCGGCTCAAATGCAATTAGGAGTAGCTTATTGCTCAATAAATTCAGCAATGCGCTGTAAAGCATTTTGTAAATTACTTTCGCTGGTGGCTATTGATAAACGAATATGATTTTTCAGACCAAATGCTGTTCCAGGAACCACAGCAACACCTTTTTCAACCAACAAGGCCTCTGCAAAGTCCAAGTCATCTGTTAAATCTGGTTTGTTAGCCAATACACCGCTAATATCAGGGAACACATAAAAAGTACCATCTGTTTCCAAAGCGGTAATGCCTTGTATCTGATTCAGTTTTTCGACCACAAAATCATGGCGTTTTTTGAATTCAACCAGCATGGTTTGGACGCAACCCTGATCACCATTCAAGGCCTCCACCGAGGCCGCCTGTGAAATAGAGGTGGGGTTTGATGTGCTTTGCGATTGGATTTTTTTCATCGCACCAATCAATTGAGCAGGACCACCGGCATAACCAATACGCCAGCCAGTCATTGAATAGGCTTTGGATACACCATTCATAACGATTGTGCGGTCATATAAATCAGGGCAAGCCATCACGATGTTGTAAAACGGTTCATCGGCCCAATATATAAGTTCGTACATGTCATCAGTAGCGATGAGAATGTCAGGATACTTACGCAACACTTCACCCAAAGCTTCAAGTTCAGCTTTGGTGTATGTCATACCAGTCGGATTGGACGGGCTGTTGATGACAAATAACCGGGTTTTGTCGGTGATTGCATCTTCAAGTTGTTGCGGAGTAATTTTATAACGCTGATCGCGGTCACCAATGATGATGACAGGTTTGGCATCAGCGAGTAAAACCATATCAGGATAAGATACCCAGTAAGGGGCCGGGATAATGACTTCATCGCCAGACTCTAATAAAGCCTGTGCCAGATTAAAGAAGCTTTGTTTACCGCCACATGAAACCAGAATTTGATTGGCTTCATACGTTAAACCGTTATCACGGGAAAACTTTTTGATGATGGCGCTTTTCAATTCAGCTGTACCATCAACCGCGGTATATTTGGTCTGGCCCTTATCAAGCGCTTCAATTGCTGCTTGTTTAATATGATCCGGCGTATCGAAATCCGGTTCGCCGGCACCAAGACCGATAATATCTTTACCTTCGGCTCTCAAGGCCGCGGCGCGTGCGGTAATGGCTAAAGTAGGTGAGGGTTTGATGCTTTGAACGCGCTGTGAGAGTTTGATAGTCAAAATCTGTCCTTCGAGAAACGATAGTGATTAGAAAACCGTAATATACGATAAACACGGACATTGCTAAAGAGTATGAAAAAACAATTTGAATTAGTCTGCGAGTTTGAACCGGCAGGGGATCAACCAACTGCGATAGCATCGCTGGTTGAGGGATTAAACAACGGTGAAATGTGGCAGACCCTGTTGGGGGTCACCGGCTCGGGAAAAACCTTTACGATTGCGAATGTTGCGCAAGCTGTGCAACGTCCGGTAATGGTTCTGGCACCCAATAAAACGCTGGCTGCACAACTTTATAGTGAGATGAAAGAGTTCTTTCCCAATAATGCGGTGGAATATTTCGTTTCTTACTACGATTATTATCAGCCGGAAGCCTATGTGCCGTCATCCGATACCTTTATAGATAAAGATGCCTCGGTGAACGAACAGATTGAGCAAATGCGTTTATCGGCAACCAAAGCCATGCTGGAACGGCGCGATGCGATTATCGTTTCCAGTGTCTCCTGTATTTATGGTTTGGGCGATAAAGATGCCTATCTGGCAATGGTCATGCATCTGGTTCAGGGCGATATTATCAATCAACGCGAAATTTTACGCCGCCTCGCCGAGTTGCAGTATTCGCGAAATGATATTGAACTGTCTCGCGGCACCTACCGGGTTCGTGGCGAAGTTATTGATATTTTCCCGGCAGAATCGGAGCGTGATGCGGTGCGGGTTGAACTGTTTGATGATGAAGTTGAACAAATCAGCTATTTCGATCCGTTGACCGGTGAAATATTGCAACGAATGAACCGCATTACTATCTATCCGAAAACTCACTATGCCACACCACGCGAGACCATACTCGGCGCAGTAGATTCAATTAAAGATGAGCTGCGAGAAAGGCTCGCGGTATTAAATGAACAAAATAAACTGGTGGAAGCACAGCGATTAGAACAGCGTACCCGATTTGATATTGAAATGTTGTTAGAGCTCGGTTACTGCAACGGCATTGAAAACTATTCACGGCATTTATCCACTCGACAGGCCGGGGAAGCGCCTCCTACCTTATTTGATTACCTGCCAGATGATGCGATTCTGATCATCGATGAAAGCCATGTGATGATTCCGCAGATCGGCGCTATGTATAAAGGTGACCGTTCACGTAAAGAAACACTGGTAAATTATGGTTTCCGTTTGCCTTCTGCATTAGATAATCGCCCCTTGATGTTTGATGAATGGGAGAAGCTGGCACCGCAGACCATTTTTGTTTCGGCTACACCTGGGAAATACGAAGCAGAACATGCTGGCAATATTGTCGAGCAGGTAGTGCGTCCAACCGGGTTAATCGATCCAGAAGTGGAAATCCGTCCGGTTGGCACGCAGGTCGATGATTTGCTTTCCGAGATTAATAAACGAACTGCCGTCAATGAGCGGGTTTTGGTCACCACTTTGACCAAACGTATGTCTGAAGATCTCACTGATTATCTACGCGAACACAACGTCAAAGTGCGATATCTGCATTCGGATATCGATACGGTCGAAAGGATGGAAATTCTGCGTGATTTACGGCTAGGTGAATTTGACGTGCTGGTGGGAATTAACCTATTGCGAGAAGGACTGGATTTACCTGAAGTTTCGTTGGTAGCAATTCTGGATGCTGATAAAGAAGGGTTCCTGCGCAGTGACCGTTCTCTGATTCAGACAATCGGACGTGCAGCGCGTAACCTCAATGGTAAAGCGATTTTATATGCAGACCAGATTACCGGATCCATGCGTCGGGCAATTGATGAAACCGAACGGCGACGTGAAAAGCAAATTGCTCATAACCTGGAGCATGGCATTACCCCGATGGGCATTATCAAAGCGATTCGTGGTGGCATGGATGATTCGAAAAGTAAAAAAGAGGAAAAGCTGCGCTTTGCCGAAGTGGCCGAAGAACATGCCAAATATGCCTCGCTGTCTCCACAACAATTGGCCAAACGTATTCAACAGATTGAAAATGCGATGTATAAACACGCACAGAACCTGGAGTTTGAAGAGGCGGCTAAATTAAGAGATGAACTTGATAAAGTGAGAAAGATGGCGCTAGGGCCTGTCGCTCTGTAATAGACAACTAAATACATGCCTGGGAATACTTAGTCCTTTAGCCTTCTTGACAGTATAAAGCGCTTGCAAAATATGCCTGACTGCGTATAATTTCGCGCTTCACGGCAGGCACGTAGCTCAGTTGGTTAGAGCACCACCTTGACATGGTGGGGGTCGTTGGTTCGAATCCAATCGTGCCTACCAGATATATACATCAAGCACCTCTTGCAGGTGCTTTTTGGTTTTTAAGGCCTCTCGTATTGGCCACAACCAAGGATACCGTATGATTTCAATTACCCTTCCTGATGGCAGTCAACGCCAGTTCGATCATCCCGTTTCAATCCATGATGTTGCTGCTGATATCGGTGCCGGCTTAGCCCGTGCTGCTCTGGCAGGCAAAGTGAATGGCAAGCTGGTCGATACCAATTACGTTATTGAAGATGATGCTGAATTAGCCATCATCACCGAACGTGATGAAGAAGGGCTCGATATCATCCGACATTCGACCTCACATCTGTTAGCTCAAGCTGTAAAACAACTTTATCCCGATGCACAGGTCACTATTGGCCCGGTTATCGAAGATGGCTTTTACTACGATTTTTCCTATCCAAAAGGTTTTACACCTGAAGATTTGCAAAAAATCGAAAAACGCATGGAAGAGCTGGTCAAGCAAGATCTGCAAGTGGTTCGTGAAGAAGTCACCCGTGATGCAGCAGTACAGATCTTTCGTGAAATGGGTGAAGAATATAAAGCTCAGATCATCGAAGATATTCCTAAGGATGAAATCCTGTCAGTTTATCGACAGGGTGAATTCATGGATCTATGCCGTGGTCCGCACGTACCGAATACCGGAAAACTTAAAGCATTCAAACTAATGAAACTGGCCGGTGCTTACTGGCGTGGTAAATCAGAAAATGAGATGCTGCAACGGGTTTATGGTACAGCCTGGTCAGATAAAAAAGATCTGAAAGCTTACCTGCATCGTCTGGAAGAAGCCGAAAAGCGTGACCATCGGAAGCTGGCGAAAAGTCTGGATCTGTTCCATCTGCAAGATGAAGCGGCTGGCATGATTTTCTGGCATGACAATGGCTGGCGCATCTATCGCGAAGTTGAAAAATATATCCGCGATGTACTGGCCCAAAATGACTATCAGGAAGTGCGCACTCCTCAGGTTGTCGATCGTAGTCTGTGGGAGAAATCCGGTCACTGGGACAAATTCGGTGACATGATTTTCAGCACCCATTCTGAAAACCGCGATTACGCGGTTAAACCGATGAATTGTCCTTGCCATATTCAGATATTTAATCAGGGGCTGAAAAGCTACCGTGATTTACCCTTACGTATGGCGGAATTTGGTTCATGCCATCGTAATGAACCCTCAGGCACCCTGCATGGCTTGATGCGTTTGCGTGGGTTCACTCAGGATGATGCGCATATATTCTGTACTGAAGATCAAATCCAGACTGAGGTTTCTACCTTTATTGATCTATTGTTTAACGTGTATGCCGATTTTGGTTTTAACGACATTATTATCAAGTTATCTACTCGTCCGGAAAATCGTGTCGGCAGTGATGCCGTTTGGGATAAAGCGGAGCATGCTCTTGAACAGGCATTAAATGCCAAAGATCTGGACTGGGAACTGCAACCCGGCGAGGGTGCGTTCTACGGACCGAAGATCGAATTCTCCTTAAAAGATTGTCTGGGGCGGGTCTGGCAATGTGGCACCATTCAGGTCGATTTCTCAATGCCTGGCCGATTGGATGCAACTTATGTAGCTGATGATGGTTCCAAACAAGTGCCGGTAATGTTGCATCGTGCGATTCTTGGATCACTCGAACGTTTTATCGGTATACTCATCGAAGAATATGCTGGCGCGTTTCCGGCATGGCTTGCACCTCGTCAGGTTATGGTCATGGGAATTACCGATAAACAGTCAGATTATGTTCAAAAAATTGCCCAACAATTGAAAAATCAGGGATTTAGAGCTGATACGGACTTGAGAAATGAGAAGATTGGCTTTAAAATACGCGAGCACACATTGCGTCGCGTACCTTATCTGATTGTTGTTGGGGATCGCGAAGCACAAGAAAATGCCGTGGCAGTACGTACTCGCAAAGGCGAAGATTTAGGCGCTATGTCGCTTGAGAGCTTCGTTTCCTTGCTTCAAGAAGACGTCGCTCGCCGCGGTCGAATTATTTTAGAGGATTAAAAACATCGCTACAGATCAAAAAAGGCTGAATTCTGAAATCACAGCCAGAGAAATTCGTGTAACCGATGCAAACGGTGAACAATTAGGTATTATTCCGTTGGCGAAAGCCTTGGAATTAGCTGAAGAAGCCGAGCTGGATCTGGTGGAGATTGCCCCACAGGCAGAACCACCTGTCTGCCGTATTATGGATTACGGCAAGTATGTGTTTGAGGCTAATAAACAAAAGGCCATTGCTAAGAAAAAGCAAAAACAGATACAGGTTAAGGAAATAAAATTCCGACCAGGGACAGAAGAGGGTGACTATCAGGTAAAACTACGCAACCTGACACGTTTCCTCGAAGAAGGTAATAAAACCAAAGTCAGCCTCCGCTTTCGTGGACGTGAAATGGCCCATCAGGAATTAGGACTGAAATTGCTTGAGAGAGTAGCTGATGATCTGAAAGACCTGTCGGTTATTGAGCAACATCCGAAGAAAGAGGGTCGGCAAATGATCATGGTTTTGGCACCAAGTAATAAAAAATAACTATTAATTAAATTAACAATGCGGAGTTCCAAATGCCAAAATTGAAAAATCATAGCGGTGCAGCGAAGCGTTTCAAACGCACCGGTAGCGGAAAGTTCAAACGCGCTCAAGCGTTTACTAGCCATATCCTGACCAAGAAAAGCACTAAGCGGAAACGCCAACTGCGTTCTACGCTGACAATCTGCAAAGCAGATCACTTGTCAGTCCGCAAATTATTGCCTCTTCTATAATTAAGGAGTATTCCAATGGCTAGAGTAAAACGTGGCGTAACAGCCAGAGCCCGTCATAAAAAAGTTATCGCGCAGGCCAAAGGCTATTATGGTCGTCGCAAGAATGTCTATCGTGTAGCTGTCCAGGCAGTTACCAAAGCCGGTCAATATGCATACCGTGATCGTCGTCAGAAAAAACGTGTATTTCGTACATTGTGGATTGCACGTATTAACGCTGCTGCCCGTGAATGTGGAATTTCGTACAGTCGTTTGATCGATGGTCTGAAAAAATCATCTATTGAAATCGATCGTAAAGTACTGGCAGATATTGCTTATCACGATTCTGCTGCATTTGCTGCTATTGCTGCAAAAGCAAAGGCGGCTTTGGCTAACTAATCAGTCGGTTCGCTTTAGCGCGGATCTTATTATTAGTTACACAGGAAAGGGCCGTTGATGACGGCCCTTTTTTATTTCTGATTGATCCTCAGGTGGAGGAAATATGGCTGAACTGTCATCGCAGTTACTGGCATTAAAAGAGATTGTTGAGGCAGCGAAGACCGCGATTGAAAACGCGACCGATGCCAAGACGCTGGACAATGTTCGAGTTGAGTATCTCGGCAAAAAAGGCTTAATTACTGGCTATGTAAAAGAGTTGGGTAATCTGAGTGTTGAAGAACGGCCTTTAATTGGTAAAGAAGTCAATCTGGCCAAGCAGGAAGTAGCGGGTCTCACCGAAGCGCGTACCAAAGTTCTGGCTGAACAGGCTATGCAGGCTGCACTGGCTGCAGAAACAGTAGATGTGACACTACCAGGTCGTAATGCTGAAGTCGGTGGTCTGCATCCGGTGACCCGCACCCTGCAGCGTATTGAACAGTATTTCCGTCAAATCGGCTTTCAAATTGCCGAGGGGCCGGAAATCGAAGACGGTGATCACAACTTCACGGCATTGAATATTCCCGAAAGTCATCCTGCGCGTGCGATGCATGACACATTTTATTTTAACGCTGAAATGCTGCTGCGCACTCATACTTCTCCGGTGCAAATCCGGGTCATGGAAAATGAACAGCCACCTTTACGAATCATCGCCCCGGGCCGGGTATATCGCTGTGATTCAGATTTAACTCACACACCAATGTTCCATCAGGTAGAAGGTTTGATGGTGGATGAAAATGTCAGCTTTACTGATTTGAAAGGTATTTTGGCAGACTTCCTTCAGGCGTTCTTTGAAAAGCCGCTGAATGTACGGTTTCGCCCTTCCTACTTTCCTTTTACCGAACCCTCGGCAGAAGCTGATATTGAATGTGTTATCTGTGGTGGTGAAGGCTGTCGGGTCTGCAGTCATACCGGCTGGCTGGAAGTACTGGGCTGCGGAATGGTGCATCCTAAAGTATTCGAGCACGTCAATATTGATAGTGAAAAATATCTGGGTCTGGCATTTGGCATGGGTGTTGAGCGGCTGGCAATGCTGCGATACGGCGTGAATGATCTGCGATTATTTTTTGAGAACGATCTGCGCTTCCTGCGTCAGTTCAAATAGGATAGGAAGTTCGCCATGAAATTAAGTGAAAATTGGCTACGGGAATGGGTAAATCCTGATTTTGATGTGCAGGTCATTGCCGAGAAACTGACTCAGGCGGGTCTGGAAGTCGATTCGGTTTCGCCTGTGGCCGGAGATTTCTCAGGTGTATTGGTCGGACAGGTTAAATCGGTTGTTCCGCATCCAGATGCCGATAAATTGCGGGTTTGTGAAGTAGATGTTGCCGGGGATGCGTTATTGCATATTGTCTGTGGTGCCAGCAACGTTCGTGAAGGTTTGAAAATTCCGGTTGCCGTTGTTGGTGCAGTTCTGCCAGGCGATTTTAAAATTAAAAAAGCCAAACTGCGTGGTGAGCCATCATTCGGGATGTTATGTTCAGCAAAAGAGTTAGGTTTGGCAGAATCTTCTGAAGGATTACTGGAATTACCTGACGATGCACCGGTTGGCAGTGATATCCGAGAATATCTGGCATTAAATGATTTCACTATTGAAGTCGATTTAACACCAAACCGCAGTGATTGTCTGGGTGTTGCCGGTATTGCACGCGAATTGGGTGTGATTAGCCGAACCAATCTGACACCCGTCACTATTAATGAAATAGCGGCATCTGTTCAGACAACATTTCCAATTTCAGTAGAAGCCAAACAAGCCTGCCCGAATTATATTGGTCGGGTAATTGAAAATATCAGTCCTGATGCCAAAACACCGTTATGGATGCAGGAAAAACTGCGTCGCAGTGGATTACGGAGTCTGAGCGCCGTGGTGGACATCACTAATTATGTGATGTTGGAGCTGGGGCAGCCAATGCATGCATTTGATCTACAGAAGTTACAGCAGAGCATTATTGTAAGGTTTGCCAAGGCAGACGAAAAACTGACGTTATTGGATGGTCAGCAAGTTGAGATTGCTCAACAGACATTGGTTATTGCCGATGCGTCTGGTCCGCTGGCTCTTGCCGGTGTAATGGGTGGAGAAGCTTCCGCGGTTGATGATAAAACAACATCATTGTTTCTCGAAGCGGCTTTCTTCACGCCTGATGCGATTGCTGGGCAGGCCAGAAGTTATGGATTACATACTGATTCATCGCACCGCTTTGAAAGGGGTGTTGATCCTCAACTTGCACAACAGGCGATGCAACGTGCCACTCAGCTGATTCTGGAAATTGCCGGTGGTCAGGCAGGCCCGTTAACTGTTATCAGTGAGGAAAGTGCGTTACCTGAAACGCCGCAAATTCTGCTACGTGCAAATCGTATTAAACGGGTGTTGGGAATTGAGTTGGAAGCTGCTGAAGTAGAAGAACAGCTGACACGGTTGGGGCTGGAAGTTACTGCAGTCAGAGATGGCTGGCTGGTGATTGTGCCAAGTTTCCGTTTTGATATTAATATCGAAGTGGATTTGATTGAAGAATTAGGTCGTCTCTACGGCTACGATCGGTTGCCGCAAACCCGGCCTGAAATCAGTGTATTGCCAGGTGCAATTTCAGAAAAACGGCTTGCCACAGAACGTCTACAAAGTCTGTTGGTAGATCGTGGTTATTTTGAAGCAATTACCTACAGCTTTGTTGACCCGACATTACAAAAACACTTTGCCGACAGTGATATTGAACCCATCAAATTAGCCAATCCGATATCAGCGGATCTATCAGTAATGCGTCATTCACTTTGGCCGGGTCTGGTGCAGGCGATGGTTTACAACCTGAATCGTCAGCAGGACCGGATTAGGTTGTTTGAAGTGGGTCGAGTGTTCCGGGGGAATTGGCTGATATCGATCAGTATTTGTGTATTGGTGGACTGGTCTATGGCGATGTTCATCCTGAACAATGGGCGGAAAAAATTCGTAACGTTGATTTTTATGATGTGAAAGCTGATGTCGAAGCATTATTGGCGCTGGGAAATGGCAAGGTTGAATTTCGTGCTGAAACACATCCTGCATTGCATCCTGGACAAGCTGCACGTATCTATCAAAATGATACACCGGTGGGTTGGTTGGGAGCACTGCATCCCAAACTGAATAAGCCATTAGGCTTTACTGGTAAAGCGTATGTTTTCGAATTAGCGTTAACGGTTTGTCTGCAATCTGCCATTCCAACATTTACTGCTTTATCGCGTTATCCTGCTATTCGCAGAGATCTCGCATTGGTTGTCGACAATTCCATTGTAGGCGTTGAAATTGAGCATTGCCTGAAAGGTATCGAGTCTGATATTCTTAAGTCAATTCAATTGTTTGACGTTTATTCTGGAGATGGTGTCGAGCTTGGCAAGAAAAGTATTGCGGTCGCTTTCCATCTTCAACATGGTGAGCGAACCATGACCGACGATGAAGTCGATGCATTAATGCTGCAAATTACCAACAAGCTACAAAGTGAGTTGGGTGCGGTTGTTAGAACCTAACGTCGGTTCAATAATAAGAATAGAGGTAAAGAATGGCACTCACAAAAGCCGATATGACTGAACAACTTTATGAAGAGTTGGGATTTAATAAACGTGAAGCAAAAGAACTGGTCGAAATGTTCTTTGAAGAAATCCGTGGAGCACTTGAGGAAGGTGATCAAGTGAAACTGTCAGGGTTTGGTAATTTTGAACTGCGCGACAAAAATGAACGGCCAGGCCGTAACCCGAAAACGGGTGAAGAAATTCCAATCACCGCCCGTCGTGTTGTTACTTTTCGTCCTGGCCAAAAACTGAAAGCAAGGGTGGACAGTTATGCTAGAGGCGAGTAATAACAACGAACTACCTGCAATTCCGGGTAAACGCTACTTTACCATTGGTGAAGTCAGTGAGTTATGTGGGGTGAAACCACATGTTCTGCGCTACTGGGAGCAGGAGTTTACCCAGCTCAAACCCGTTAAACGCCGTGGTAATCGCCGTTATTACCAACGCCATGATGTGGTGCTGATTCGTGAAATTCGTGGCTTGCTTTATGAACAGGGGTTTACCATTGGTGGTGCCCGCCAGCAATTGGAAACGGAACACAAACCAGAAGCTGCCTCCAGTAATGAAAATCGCAAACAACTGATTGATGAAATGCTGAAAGAGCTGGAACAAATTCGTACGATACTGGCTTAATACGTTATAATTTCACTGTTTTGTTGCTTGTCGGGGCATGGCGCAGCCTGGTAGCGCACTTGCATGGGGTGCAAGGTGGTTTTTCAATAAAATCATCATGTTACCCCAAAAAGTGCGAAAAAGAACTGTCACTTATACCCGCATTTTTACTTGCTTCGCTATTTTGTTTTCGCAGCTTTAGGCCGCATTCCTCCGTAAATTAAATATAGCGGATTTTGGTGGCAAGAAAAGCTCATCGACACTCAAGCCTTTCTGTATTCGAGAATAAACCGTTTGAGGGTGTAACCCTTTTTCTCTAGCCCACTGGGCTGGCGTCATTACCTTGCCCTCATATTCAATATAAATATTCTTTCTAGTATTATTGGCCTGGCAATACCAGTCAACCCATCGGCAATTACCTGGCTCATAATTACCGTCATTATTGATGCGGTCAATCGTCAGGTTTTTTTCATATCCGGCACGTAAAGCCCAGTCGCGAAATGGTTCATAATCCATCCATTCTGCACATACCTTGATACCTCGACCGCCATAACTTTCATAGTGACTGTAAGACTTGCATGAGCAGCGACCTTTCATTAAATGCCATATTGAATAAAGTCTAGTGCCAGTTTCATTATGGGATAATCTGTTGGGCTTTTCTTTTTGAAGACAGCCGCATGATTTTGTGCTTCCTTTTATCATGTCGCCATATCTTATGCTTTTTTCGACTCCACAATCACATAATGTTTTGGCAAAGAAAGCCCCGCAATCACCTTGATGGCTCATACCTAAAATAAGCAATCGTTCAAATCTTTTCCCAGTATATGATGGGTAATCTCTTTTTTTCATTTACTTACCTCGTCGGCTCAACTAAATGTTTTTTTCTATCGTAAGTTGCCAACATGCGTGGGTCTTTATGCCCCGATGCTGCCAACTTATCCCCGGTCGCGTTTGAGACCCCCATGGCTTTTAAATCATGGTAATTAAACGCCTCAATGCCCGCTTCAACCATTAGCTTTTTCAGTCGCGTCCATGCAGACTTAAATGCTTCTTCCGTAATTTTCTGACCGTTCTTATCGTGAATGATGTACATACTTTTCACGTCACCAGCATTGTAGTTCACCGCGGCACGCAATCTGTCAGACCATAACGTGATCGCACTTCGACTACCTTTAGTTCGTAGAGTGTCAAAGCCTTGCTCGAGTATCTGTGATCGCTTGGCATTTAACACTTCAATCCGACGCATACGGCACAGATAAGCCATTTCCATTGCTGGCTGCAGATAGGGGTAGCGTGCCGCTAATTCATAAGCCACAGCATATTCAGCATCGGTCACATAACGTGTGCGTGATTCTTCTTTATTCTTACGCACAACAGAACACGGATTAGGTTTATCAATTAGATCCCGTTCCAGCGCCCAATTCCATGCCACACTAATCAATGCCACTTCACGGTTGCCGGCCTTCGGTGACTTGTCACGATCCCGCGCATCGAGATACTGACGCATACCTCCAGGCGTAATCATTTTCAATTCAGCACTACCAAACTGCTTGCCGTTTTTCATCGTATAGTCGCAAATACGCTTCGCCATTTCAGTTTGATATTTCTGAGTACTTGCCGCTTTGCTTAAAAATTCTTTGCTCTTTTTGTATTCAGCCATGAGCCATGACAGATTTTTAACAGTGTGCTTTATATGGTTCTCATAGCACCGCCACACTTCCGATATTGGCGCATCAGAAGGGCAGAGTGTAACCGCAGTCATTTTGTTGCCCTTGCCAGCATACACCCGCATCTGATATCCGTGTTTCCGCTTATACACATAAGGCGGTAAACCATTTGCACGTTTTTTAGGGGCCATTAGAAAGCAACCTCATCACTGACTCTGCGATCTAAAAGACTAGCATTGACTGCATCAAGAGTGGTAATCGGCTGATTTCTTCTATCTAATCGGTAAGGGATATTATTTTCTCTTAACCACGTCATTTGCTTTGCGGGCTGCTTATAGCCAGTCCACAATGCAAGGTCTTCTGAGGTTAAGAGGGCGCTCATTAGCTGTTTATTATTCCTGATACTTTCATTAAGGCCATTGTTAATCCTCTTTACCTTGGCTAACATAGCTAAGCGGGCTTGTTAAATCAGACGTGCTGTTAAAATCAAAACCGTGCAGGGAGTTTATAAAGTCACCTCCTTTATAAAACTGGTGTTCATATTCAATCGGCTCAAACTCCCACCCATCAAGCTTGCTCAGGTATTCAATCAAGTCACCATTAGTATTTTTACTTAACTCCCTCTCAACTGATTCCCACAGCGCCTTTGGCAATATGGCTTTATCGTAAAAGCTAAAAAAGTTAATGGCACTTATCTGAGAGTCAATTACCATAGGGAAATTACTGCGCCAAGGCTTCACACCAACAAACTTACAGTCCATCAGGTAGGACTGCCCTTGACCACGGAGCTGTGCCTCATCAGGATTGTCTGCGTGCTTGGCTGACTCCTTCCATGCGTCCTGTACTCGGTGTATTTCGGATTGGATGAATTTTAAATCCTGAAACTGCTGATATTCTTCATCTGTGATGTATGGCATTTTATTTTCCTTTACCAGTTAATTTCCCCAAAACCCACTTAAACGGATAAACAAAAAGCAGGTAGGGGATGGCAATTACAATTTCTTTTATGAGCTTGCCTGCGTTGTCCATTGTTAGTCCTTATTCAATTCGGTGATGATGCTAAAGACAGAATGTCTCTATTTCGCTTTTATCGGCTTCCCATTTCTTCTGAACACTTTCTTTAAGTTCTCTATAGGGTCTCGAGAGGTCTGACACGCCCATTGGCGTCATATCATAAGGTTCCGCCATATCAACTTTAATCACCCTTGGCCCAACTAAATGAATATGAAAGCCAATTCGACGCCAGCCTGCATCAGTTATTTTTACGATGTTTTTCGTATCAATTTCGTGACCTTCGACTCGTATGATTGTCATTTCATTAATCCTTATTCAATTTAGACGTGATGCGTAGTGAAGCATTGGCGCATCATTCTTTAAGTAAAGAGGGTGCCCAGGCTGTCCTTTATTTGTGAGTGATAAGCAAAAGGTGTTAGCAGCTGCTTGATTAAGGATCGTTATTACCTGGTTTATTCTTTCGTGCAAAGCGTTTGCGCCCCACGCACAAATAACATCACGTCCACGGCAAAGCTCAAATATATGCTTGTCATTGTCCGGACCAACAGGGTCGCTTGCTGCCAGCATTATCTTGGGATCGGTTGACCGGTAGGCGTACAGATTGACCACAATGATTCCGTCATATCCAAACCCTTTAGCGTACTTTCTACACTTGGCTATTGTCCTATCATCGGTTTCAGCATCAGCTGTTGATGGGTTCAGCATGCAGAAAACCAACGGCTTATTCCCAACGTCACGATAAAGCGCGTAACGGTATCGTTTGCATTCACTTATGATGGCTCCCATATCACTTACCCTCTAGGCTGTTGGCGTATTCAAGTTCAACTTTGTATGCGAACTCATAAAGGTCTTGTCTATCAATAAAAAACCGATGGTCATCAAAGGTTTTAAAAGCCATGCAATTTTCAGCAGCTAGTCGAATGCCCTGCGCCTTAGCCGCCTTAAGCTGCTGCTCAAGGGATACATTCCTCTCTTGTAGCTGCTTTATGAATTGCTCAGAAACACATACTTTCTTTTCACTCATTCCCCATCACTCCCATTGGTTTGTTGTTGGCGTAGCCGTTTCAATATCTCTTGTCGCATCCACTCAGCGCCAAACTCAATACCTATTCTATGGACGGGCGCATACTTATTTCTAAATTCAGATATTTCGTCGTCGGTTATTTTGCATGCCTTTTCAATTAATTCAGCGTCACCGCTTGCCGTTTTCAGTTGCTGCTCAAGTTCGGTGATGCGTTGCTTTAATTCACTATATTCAACTGAGGAAACAAGCGCTTTGATAACCCGAATATCTCTATCAGTCACGAATCGGCTGTCAAGAATTTTTATAATTTCACTCATCCCCATCACTCCCATTGGTTTGTTGTTGGCGTAGCTCTCTGGCGTACGACTCATTCATCATCTTCCAGATATCCTTCATGGTGTCCCAAGGCACTTGAACGGTTAGGTTTGAGCTTCCATTTTCCCCTGACTCACCATGACAGATATCACAATCATCATCCTGCTCATGCCAGCATTGAGGGCAGCAGTTACCGTTCTCAATTACGAAGCTAACCTTACCCATGCAGTCCGCTTTCATTTGTGATGAAGCTTTTGCTTTCTCAACAGCCGCTGCTTCGATGTGTTGTAGGTTTTGTGGTTTGGTTTCGTTTAATACCCTTTCAGCATTGGAATATCCGCAATCACATTCCATATTTGCGTAATGGATAGAATCGCACTCTGGATCGTGTCCATGCTCCATGATTTCAGACAAAGCACCCGATAGCCTAGCAACTCTCGCAACCAGCTCATCGTTTTGGCGTTGAAGCTGGTCAATCTTTTGCTCTCGACCTTCTGCCAGCCTCTGAACCATATCCCAAACTTCTTCGTATATAGGCCATCCTTTTTCGACCACAACGCAAGCAACAGATTTAGTTCCGTGTTTTGCGCATAACTCAGAAAACTCTTGAAAAAATGCATCTTTCTGCTTTGGAAGAAGACGCTTAATTTTTGTAACCCCATAACGGGTTTCTCTTTGAAATTCACTCATAATCACTCTCCAATAGCTGAAAGTATGGCGGCTTTGACTACGGCGATTTGCCATGAATAATCTTCAACGTCTTCGCCGGTCTGCAACTTGACTAAGGCCGTATCAGTTGAGTCATACGGCATGGATATATCAAGGCCATATTTAGAAGCTAAGTCCATAGCTTGCGACTTGCCTGTAGGGGTTTTAATTGTAGGCATCCAGTCGTCGCAATATTCGCCAGTTTCGCCGTCATTGCTTGACCACTCATCGCGACTCATAAACTCACCATCTAACGGGTATCGAGTCTTTTTAGTCCACCCCATACAATAAACAGCAGCCCACTCACACAACTGCTTCTCATCAGTACATTCGGTTATTTCGGTTGGGGTGGGTTTCATAAATCCTCCGATAGCGATACGTAGCATGATTCACATACTGGATTGATATCTTCATCAATATAAAGACTGTCTTCCTCGCATCTTCCGGTTGGCTCATCACACTGACAACACAGCTGTAATGTTCCCGGATAGTTTTGACTATTCCAGGCCTCATGCTCTGATTGACTCATTGCGCGCCTTACGCCGTTAGGCCATGTGTTCATAGATCAACCCTCCCCAATAACGTATGCTTCTACAGCCATTGCAAAATCTTTGTTAGTTTTTCCAAGAACGTACCAATGATTTTTTAACAATAATTCATAATCATAATCAGTTAGCTTTTTTGGTTTGATGAATCCTGAGTCAATTACAGCGCTTGCTATGGCGCTTGCTAAACCACTGCTCCTTATAGAGCCTTGAGAATTACTGATTAAAGTTAATGCTAAGTCTTTAATTTGTTCCTCCCGCCTCTTTTCGGCTTCTGTTTTGATTTCTCTGAATGTGACGGCTTGATTTCCAAAAAAGCTTACATATTGCTCACCATATTCAGCTGCATCACAATAAATAATTGCACCTTGCTTTTCGCATACTGCTTTAATTTTGCACTTAAACCAGTGGCCGCACCCAAGCTGATACTCGCACTCAGTACCAACCTCAGGCACCCATCCATCATTTGATTTAGTCATAGCTTTGCCTCCAGCCTATCTAGCCGGTTAGCAAGCATCGTCCGGTAAACAGACTTTGTTACAGGATTGGTTTCACGGTGATAAGCAATCAGAATTTCACCGATTGTTTTGCCGCTATTTGATTTAGTCATGGCAGATAATCCCCATATTCATCACATATTCTTCCAGTCTGCTTGTTAATGAAGTCAATCTGGTCGCTATGTCTATCTTGCCAGCCAGCATTGTTTATGCTGTTTGATAGCTTCACAAGAACCTCATAGAATTGAGCGTTTTCTTTGCCTCTCACATCTCTTATTCTTTTATCCATTAAATTTTGAATCTTGATACATAAATCAAAATCATTGGTTTTTGACTGAAACAAGTCGAACAGCTCTTTATCTTTAATTGTCATTTCCGTCTCCATTAAGCCGCAAATCTGCGTTGAACTTCATGCTCAATATTGCTTTCATCAATCCCCATGCGTTTTAAGCTGCTGAGTAGGTTGTCTAGGTAGTGCTGTTCTGGGTCATGTTCTGGCAGTACAGGGTCTTTCATCTTTTTCATGTGCCGGCCACCATTGTTTTTCAGTGCTTTAAAGTCGTCATGCTCTACGGCAAAATCAACGCCATGCCGTTTGATTCGGGCAGACATTGCAGAGCAAGTGCATTTAACAGCGGCTATCTCAATAAGCTCGTCTAATGTCATTTGCTGGCCTTTATAGTCGTAACGCTTTTTCATGCGCTCACCCTGGTTTAGCCTTGAATATGCCATCGCATCATAGGCTCCATACTTTGATAGCAGTAAGGCCATATAAGAGCGTCCTACGCCTTTAATATCAGCTAACTGTTTAACGGTTAAGTATTCGCCGTTGTATTCGTGTTTTGTTGGTGCTGGGCCTTTCATTTAGCTGTCTCCAGTTTGCTTGCTAGTTTCCGTTCACGTAGTTCTGACCTGTCAATCTCTACTGATAAAGGCGCGTCAATTCCGATACGCACTTGATTACCGTTGACCTCTAAAACTGTTACAACAACGTTGTCATTGATGCGTAATGATTGGCCTGGTGTTCTGTACTCGGTTAGCATCAGTTGATTCCTTGTTGTGGCAATTCATTACCCCAAGCATCCCAGCCATCAGCATTCTGACGAGCGAATAACTCAATGCGTGGCAGATCACCCATAAGCTTTACAATCCGGTCGCGAACCTCATCAGGCTTTTGCGAGTGCTTGCGAATGGTTGATTCGATAAATTGGCGTACTGAGGCATCAATACGTTTCGGCCTTCCTTTAACTGCGATTAAGCAATCTTCTGTATTGGCTCGGGTCCAGTTGCCCATTCCGATAAATGAAGTGCCAGCAAGCTTGTTTGTTTTATGCCAGGTGAAGCCCTTCATCGTTTTAAGTGTGAAGCCCCAAGCCTCAACCAGTTTTATTGCTTCCAGTGGCATAGGTGCAACGTGCCACATAAATAAAACACAATCATCGTCAGCAATGGATTTCACCGGCAACTGCATCAGATCAGACAAGTCCAAGCAGGGGTATTTATATCCGGCACCACGCTGACCGCTATTACATTTATCCCGATAACTCCATGGCGGATCTGCCAGAATGATCTGATACTTCTTATCTGGAAAATCATTTGCTGTATTTGGTGAGGCCATTGCCTTATTCCTTTGTTAAATGTCTTCTTACAGTTCGTTCATATCAATTTTGATTGCCGACTCTTTCCAGCTATCAAGATTGTTTAAATCGCAAGGCGGTTCTTCTTTGTTTTTATAGCCAGCTAACCACCAATGTTTTGAATGAAAAGTGCAGCCACAATCAACGCACTGAGACCAACTACCAAAGCCTGGATAAGATTGCTTTTTCAATTCATGCTCTGTGCTTTCCATTTGGCTACCTCTAAACTCAACCTGTTTACACCCTTTAGCCCCATTTAAGGGGCTGGTTGTTAATAAATCTGCAAGATTCTTGTCGTTATAAAAAACCTTCATTCCTCTGGAAGTGCGTCCTTTTTGGTGGTGCTTTTAGTCGGCCTTGCCGCCGTAGCTTTACCGCTTTCACGGTGATAGCGCCTACGGTTCTGCCAAGCTCTAGGCTTAACTGGTCTGCACCAACTTTGTAGTAAAGGTCGATCAAGTACTTCTCTTCTTTGGTAGTCCAGTCTTTGTGATGCTTAGTGTGAAACTGAGGGTTAAACCTCATTCTCAAGTTGGCGTCAAAGTGAACCTGGTCGCTCATGCTGCTTTCCTTACTTCGTCAATTTGAAACTTGCTTAAGAAATCAGCCTTAATCTTTTTGGCGATTTCGATTCGTTTTGAGAGAATTTTTATAAACGCATCATCACGGTAAATAATGATGTGCTTGAACTGCATATCCTTGCGTTTTGCGAATGGGTTATAGTTCGCGAAATACCAGTGGTCGGAACCTGTAACCAGCAAGGCTGTTTGTATTTGCACAAAGTGATCAAAGGCGGCATCCATCAAATCCTGATTGGTATTAATCAACAGGTTTTTGGCGTGCTCTAATGGGCTTTTGCATTTAACCTCTGCACCGGTGGAGATTAAGTCTAGTTCGTCGAAAATAACGCCATCAGGTGTGCAGCCAACCTCATTGGCATGGATATGCACTTGATTGTCACCGGTATGCAAAAACTCCAGTCCGGTTTTCTCAGCAAGCTTCATCATGCAATCAAGCTCGCGTTCTTCGCCGTTTCTGGTGTGGGCTGTGCTGAAATTCAAACTAGGGTCAAAATCAAACAGCGTCTCCATTGCCTTTTCTTCGGCATAGGTCGCTAGGCCTGTTGGTGGGATCTCAAACTTAATCACGTTGAGAGTTTTCTGTATCAGCTCACCGGTTAGTTTGAAATTGAACTTTCCAGACAAATCACCTACTAAAAACTTACGTTCACCATCAACAAATAACGGCTTAAGCACGTCATAAATATCGGCAAACTCAGTAAAACTGCTATCCGGTTCAGGCGTGTCCCACCCAGCCATCAGACGATGGTTTTCTGACGCAGTGAAGTTGCCTGCACGCGCCAAAAGCATTTCTTCACTCAGCATTTTCGGCCTCCACTTCGATTGGTTCGAAATTTTTAAGCGTCATCAGCTTTTCAAGTTGCTTTGATGTCAGCTTGTAAGAATTTGAAATGGTAGTAATGATGGACATTGCTGGCTTTTTACCGTCCCGCACCATGTCAGCCCACTGGGGGAACATTTCATCCATGCGATCTTGTGGGTATGAAGTGCTTTCAGCTGATTTCTGTTGCTGCGCTATCGACTCAGTACTGTTGACGATGTTGATTGCTTCATTCAGCTGTGATGCCTGAGCTAAATCAATTGGAGCCTTAGAAAGAACCTGCTTAATGGCTTTGGCCGCAAACATCTGCTCAGCCCATTTGTCGTGAGGACTGTATTCCTTTCCATCTTTCTGTGATTTCTTGCCAGCACTTGGTGACATGCCAATGATTTTTCTGATCAGGTCTGCAGAAACAAAGGTGTGCGTTTTGTTGCCGGTTTTGTCTTCCATTATCGAAACAATTACGCCGGTCAGATTAGCTTTAGCCCATGCATCATCTGAGCTTTTACGCTCAGCGAAATTGGGGTTAAAAATCATCTCTCTATCAAAGCCAAAACCGCTTTGGCTGAATTCATCACAGATATAAACAACGTCAGCAACAACTGAGTAACCGGCGCGCTTGGCAAGTACCTGCCAGCCTTTGTAGCCACAATCAAAGGTCGCTGCGCCGCCATAGCTAACTATGTAGCCTTGTCCAGCTTCTAGTGGTAAGTCCAGAGTTAATGCCTGCAGGCCGCAATTAATAATTGATTCAGGCGTGCATTTATCTAGCCCATAGCTCAAGCTCATTTTTAAGATGCGGGCCTTGAATGCTTCAATCTTTTTAGGGTTATTAGCCAGCAAGCCTTTCAATTGCTCTTTAATACCTTCCAAGGCAAAAGCATCCATCACCTTTGTTTCGCGTACTGATAGCTGATTAGTCATTATCGTCTTGCTCCTGTTTTTCGTTTTGCTCGTTGCTTTGTGCAAAAATCTCATAAAAAGCAGTTCTTTCTGCTTCGTTCAAGCCTTGCTCAAACTGTTTCTCTAAAGTAGGTTCTGCCATAGCCATTCCTAAAAATATTGCTGCTAAAAGTGCTAGGTCGCGTTTTGTGGTGGTCATTACTCACCCTTGGCCTTTGCCAATGCTCTATATGTTGCTGTGTACTCTGGCAATATTGAGTCAAACGATTCATCTTGCATGTGCTCATAAACCGCTTGACCGAGATTCTGTAAGGCCTCCAACAACTCCCTAGCCACATCAGCAGGAACCCATTCTGTTATTTCGCCGTGACCTGCTACTTCGGGGAGTAGGTAGGTTTTCATGGTCTTTGCTCCAGTGCTCTAAATAACGCTTCAGCTTCACCAATGGCATCCTCAGCCATATAATCAAATCTTGCATAATCTCTGGATGACAGTTTTTTCATCATTTCTATGGCTGCGTATTCAAGCTTGGTTAAACCATCAGCTGGGCCATGCTCGTGAAATGTGTCTCCATTAAAAAGCGGAATTGGCATAGCCGGTAGATCTGCGTTTTTCATATCAAAGCCCCTCATAAATTTTGGTAGCTGCCAGCATTACGGCTTCGTCAACTACTCTGTGTAATTCACCGCCACATGCAGGGCCTAAAGCTATGTCCTGCAAACCCTGCTTATATCGAGCAAGAAGGGCATCGTCTTCGTAGATAAATGAAGCAACGCAGTCTTCAACCGTCCAATCGTGATCGCCGTTGATAATGTCTGCAGCGATGGATTGAATACGCTCAGCAGGATTGATATACCAAGGGCTTAATGGATGCGTTGGATTGCGATTTGCACCGGCTTCTATGTCTTGTGGATAGTTCATCACAGCACCCCCAGCCATTTGCACACGACATAAAACAGCAGCCATGCAAATGCAGTTAAACCAAAGGCATTAAGCGCTATTTCGAGTAAGCCCATTGGAGGCCGTGGCTTTGGATATTCAGTCGAGCAACCGCCGACTATTTGAGCTGGATTTAGCTTTGCTGACTTCATGTTGTTTTGCTCCCGTGTTCTTGTGAACTTGAGAGCCATTATTGAACAACTGTTCCAACTATGTCAAGAACAATTGTTCCATTATTTTAAAATAATTGGCCAGCCGGGAACGGAGGGCGCTAAAAGCGACACAGAATAAGGATATTTATTTGATGTGGTGGTAAAGTGGGGCATGTAGTACTTACGTACTGGAGAAGGCAATGATTCTATATTGCGTTATTGGTTATGCTGTTTTTATGCGCGGCTTTTCATTAGAGATATTCAGCGACCATGCTGATGAAGACAACTTCTTTATGGGGTTTGTGGTGTTTGTGATGATGAATGCTATTGTGATTTATATCTGGCCTGCCTTATGGGTTTCCAGCTATATGGATCAGAAAAAAGCTAAACGATTACAACGCTGATAGATTGGCACCTGGCGCACCTGAAGACCTTTTCACCTTCAGCGTTAAGGTGCAGGAACCGCCATTTATGCTTGTGTATTTTGCACAATATACGCGTAACAGGTGTATGCCACGCAGTGTATATAATCATCAATGTGCGTGGGTATCGCCGTTTGAAACTTTGCGTGTAGCTTCGCGTTTGGCGGCATCTTCGATAAAAGCCTTTCCGTCAGGGTCGGCTTTATTCCAGTTATCAATTAAGGCTTCAATGTGGCGCATTTGCTTAATATCACCCATAAGCTGAGGCATAATCAATTGCCAACCAGTTAAGTTGAAAGCGGCAGCCAACTTGTCTGCGATCTCAATTGAAGGGCAACGCTCACCACTGAGTATGTAACGTATCATTCTCGCAGTAACACCGCTTTTCTTTTCCAAATCCTTTATTTCCCACTCGCAGATATCCATTAACCTTTTCAGGTTATTAACGAGGGTTTCCTGGGTAGATGGTTTGTTTTGCATATCATGTACTTTATACAAAACGCCGGGAAACTTTGTTCCTAATTTGAACGATTGTTCTTGACACGAAAAGGAACAGTTGTTCATAATAGACCCATGAATAAAAACTTATATGAGCAGACCATGAAGTTACTTAACGCCAGCGATTTATCGCCGGAGTTTGTGGCCTCCAATATTGGTGTAACCGGAAGATGGGTTCGCAAGGTTCGTGACGGAATCATTAAAGAGCCTGGCGTGCAAAAAATCCAGCGTCTACATGACTTCCTTAGCACGAATAAATCAGCCGCATAACAGCCTGCCTTCGGGTGGGCTTTTTTGTGCCTGATACGTTTTTGAAAGCTGATTTATCCATGGTTCAAGATTAACCGAGCCATGGCAAGAAAAAAATATTTAAGTTCCAGGAGTTCAAACAATGAATCAAGTTAAGTTAGCCATCTGGAGCACGACACACGAATACAAGGGCGGCAAGAACGGCGCTTTTCGTGAGCTTGCAGCCTTAATGGGTATCAGTGAGCAGGTTATGCGTAACAAAGCCTGCCCAACTTCTGATAACTCTCATTTCTCCCCTGAACAGCTTCTAACCCTGCAAAACCTCACAGATGACTATCGCATTAACAATGCCATGAGATTGGCTGAAAAGCGTGCTGGAGCAACTGAGCGGGGCGTTACTGAATCACTTCTGCATATCACGCACGAATTAGGATCAATGGCGCACATCATTACTGAGGCTGAGGCAGATGGTAAGTACACAGAACGTGAAAAAGCAGACTGCATTAGTCAGTTAAACCGCATTGAGAAAGCCTGTGAGCATTTAAAGCTGGCTATTCATCAGCAGGAAGCTGGCAAGCTGGTGAGGGCTGTTTAGTTAATGAAACACTCGATCCACGTTAATCAAAAACAAGCTATTGAGCTTGGGTTAACCAATGTTAATCAGGCGCACATACTTGACCTGCTTACTGGTGCGTCAACCTGGGCAACGCCTGAGATTGTAGATGGACAGGTTTATTACTGGGTATCACGTCAACGCATCAGCTCTGAATTGCCACTACTTCACTTAAAAGCCGACACCATTTACCGACACCTTAAAAGCTTGGCAGAAATTGGCCTTATTGAGTACATCAAGAAGGGCAAAAAAGACTGTATGAGATTGACAAAAAAAGGTCGCTCTTACTATGTCGGAAATAGATCCGAATTAGCTATGTCGGAAACAAATCCGAGTGAAGAAGAAAACTCGGAAATAGATCCGAATCACTATGTCGGAAATGAATCCGAAAATAACTCGGATTTAAATCCGACAGATCCTACTACTAATAACATCAGTCAAAAAGAAGATCAGGCTAAAGAGGAACCGCCTGAAAAAAATCACCATCAAAAAAATTCATCAAACCAACCGTTGCTGAAATTGCTGATTACTGCAAATCACGAAACAACGGAATAAATCCACAGAAGTTTTTCGATCACTACGAAACAAGTGACTGGATGCGTGGAAAAACCAAAATCAAAAACTGGAAGAACTGCGTTCATACGTGGGAGCAAAACGATACCGGAAGCAGAAAAGCAGCGAACGACTTCAGCAACAAAGACTACTCCGTAGGAACAGAAGGATTTATCACTAATGCTTGATTCAGAAATTCAAACGATTACATGCGAGAAACACGATTTTACTTACGAGGCAACGGTTTTAATGTTGGGTGGAAAGCCCCGCACTCAGCCATGCCCGAAATGCGTAGCAGAGTCTCAAGCGGAACATCAGGCAGAAACAGACAAGCTTGATGCATTAAACAAGCGCAGAGCTATTGAGCTTAAATTTTCACGCTCTGGCATACCGCCACGCTACACAACTAGAACCTTTGAAAACTTCAGGGCCGAAACGCCAGAGCAAACCAAAGCCTGGAAGATGGCGAAAGACTATGCCGACAACATTGCCAGCAAACAAAAAACTGGCGCTGGCTTAATCCTCTCTGGAAAGCCTGGAACCGGTAAAACCCACCTTGCTTGTGCTGTAGGTACGCAATTCCTTGAGGCAGGCGGCGCGGTTCTGTTTATCACCGTATCAGCCATGATCCGGCGAATACGTGAAACCTATCGCCAAGGCAGTAATAAAACTGAACAGGACGCTATCAACGAGTTTCGTGACATTGGCCTGCTAATTATCGACGAAATCGGTGTGCAAAAAGGCAGTGAAAGTGAAGAACACTTGCTGTTTGAAGTAATCAGCGAGCGTTACAACTATTTCAAGCCAACCATCCTGATATCAAATCACAACGCCGAAGAAGTGAAAGCCTACATAGGCGAACGCGCCTTAGACCGTATGCGTGAAGGTGGCGGCAAATTTATCAAGTTTGACTGGGAATCCTACAGACCAAAAGTGCAGGCGGATGAAAATCTACCGGACGCAGACAAAGCCCTTTACACAAGAGGCTATGACGCTAATAACGAATACGCCCAGTACATCTAGGAGCTAACCATGATCACAACTAACACCAGAACAAAAGACCCAGTAGATGGCGAAACAAATAATTTCGATCCAAAAGCAGCAGCAGCCGAAGCTTACCGAATTTTGAAAGAAAACGGCCCTATGTCCGGTGAAGACGTAACCATTGCCTGCAAGAAAGCTGGACACGTTCCTAAAGACGATAGGGCGTTTGGTGGTGTTTATTTTGGGTTGAGTAAGTCAGGAAAAATTATCCAAGTCGGTGAAGCCAGTAGAAGGCGCGGGCATAACACTTCAGGCGGTCGGATTTGGGGTGCGGTGTGAAAACAGGAAAAACAACTAGGAGCACGATATGAACTTATCAACATTGAACAGCAGTTTATTTGCACAGCTTGATCGTCTTGGTAGTGACGGCTTGAAAGGTGATGCCTTACGCGAAGAAATAGAACGCAGTAAAAGCATTGTTTCGGTCAGCGGTCAGATTATCGATAACGCAAAAATTGCCATACAAGCACATGAATTACAGCTTGAATACGGCATTAAATCACCACTGCCAAAAATGCTGGACCAGCTATGAAAGGCCGTCAAATTAAATACAGCCAAGCTGAGTTAGATTTCATCTATACGAATCGGGAAATGGTTCGCAGGGAATTAACTGATGCTGTAAACGCTAAGTTTGGTGCTAACCATAAGCTGGAAAATATCAAGGCACTTTGCACGCGTAAAGGCTGGTCAACAGGTCGCGACGGAAAGTTTCAAAAAGGCAATATCCCACACCCCGACGCTCATGCGAAAGGCCCGAATAAAACCACATTTAAAAAAGGTAACGTTCCAGTTAATCATCGACCGATAGATTCTGAACGGATCTCGAAAGACGGTTATATCGAAATCAAAATAGCTGAGCCAGCAAAGTGGCACGCCAAGCACCGCGTTGAATGGGAAAAGCACAACGGACCAATACCGAAAGGTCATATTGTTATTTTCGTTGATGGTAATCCACTTCACTGGCAGATAGAGAACCTGCAAATGATAAGCAGGGCAGAGCACGCGATTTTAAATAAACGTGGACTGAGAAACGTGCCAGACGAGGTTAAGCCAGTTGCGATTACATACGGACGTTTAATTAATCTGGTCCGTGAAAAATCCACAGCGAGAGCCGCCTAATGCTCTCCCGCACCTTCATATTCCTGGATGACCAGAGACGAGACAAAATTAAAGTTGGTCTTTACGAGTGCCTTAAGTCTTTACCGGCTGATAAGAAATTCAAAATCACGGTTCAGGATTACAAAGAACAGAAAACCATTGAGCAGAGAAACTTCTTTCATACCCTTTGCGGCATTTTAGGTGATGAGCTTGGCTACACAAAAGGCCAGATGAAGGAAGTAATCAAGCAAGAGTTAATGGGCAAGGAAACGGTAGTTATTTGCGGTGTAGAAAAAGAGATTACACGCAGTAGCGAGGAATTAGGCAAAGAGGAGTACAGCCAGCTTATCGAAACCGCTTATTAGGTAGGGGCTTTGATGGGCGTTTATCTTCCAGATGCGAGGTGGGCGGCATGAAATCCAAACCAACAAAACCAACCGATTTAAGCGATGACATTTTTGAGCTTTACACAGAAGAAGACTGCATCTTATTTGCCGGAATTGTTTTTGTAATCGCCATTGTAGTGGTGGCTTTGTTTGTGGGGTGGTTGGTGTGAAATCCAAAAAAATCAGAGACGCAGCCAGAGGCCAAGAATGCCAAGTCCGTTTACCCGGGATATGTGATGGCAATCCAGAAACAACGGTATTTGCTCATTTAAACGGCGGTGGAGGTGGAATGAAATCAAGCGACCTTCATGGCTGCTTTGCCTGCCATCAGTGCCATGCATGGCTGGATGGCGGCTATACCAAAACACATACACGCGACCAAAGAGATTTTGAGCACTTGATCGCAATGAAAAACACGCAATCGTTGTTGCTGAGAATGGGGCTGATAAAACTTGCATGACAAAGCACCAGCAGAGATTGCCAAGGCTATTTTTGCGATGCAAAGCAGGGCAGAGCAGGAAAGGGCGTTAAGTGATTGCCCGAATAACAAACAGACACGGCATTGTCTGAATATTTTTATTGAGCGCCGGAGACTATGCCGAGTCTTTGGTTGGAGTATGTGGTTATGAGTGAACAGCAAATTGAACAGAAGATTAATGACAAAGGCTTGAATGCACCAAGACTAAATCCGCAACACATCGATAATTGCATTGTTGCTGGCCAGTATCACGTTTTCCCTGGCACAACGACAACAGTGTGCTGCTTAACACTGGTAAACGGCTTCACGGTGGTGGGTGAAAGCGCCTGTGCAAGCTCTGAAAATTTTGATGAAGGAATCGGGCGGGAGATTGCCTTTAAAAATGCTAGAGAAAAAATATGGTTGCTGGAAGGTTATCTGCTACGCCAAAAACTCAGTGAGGCCTAATCATGCAAGAGACTAGATATTTTGATGATGATGGGCAGGCTCAAAAACTGCAAGAAGTTTTCATTTCGGAAAATGAGGAAAAATTAAAACAGGCGATGGACGCTCGACTTTTTGAGCTGCAAAAAGATGGTCATTTTTTAACGGGCAGAGCGCAATTATTCAACGCAAAAGGTAAACCCAAAAAACTTAAGCGTAAAGAAATCAAAATGCGGCGTAAGCAAAAGCATGCTTTTTGATATTAAGCCATTTAGCAAAGCCAAGGACGGCAGGCTAACAAATGATTAACAGCTTATGTGCCAAGTATCACGCAAAACAAATACTGGAATCACCAAGGCAGCAAAGACAAAAACTGTTCAACGAAGTACCAGCACATTTAAGACCAAGCGTTATGAAAATTGTGGTTAATGAGTTTGAGATGAGGAAGCGGAAATGAAAATTAAGAAAATAAAGCAGCTCAAAGTGAACTCATATCAGTTTGAGGTTAAGTGGGACAAGTCAGATTCCGGAGGCTCATTCAGTTATCCAGAGAAATTGATAAAGATAGGAGTCGATAATTCAGACAGTCTAATTTTCATGATTATTTGCCATGAACTAATGGAGATTTGCGCCTTAGAAATGAACGTCAGGTTTACCAGGCCGGATTGTGAAACCGATTACCTTTTTGCTTATGACCATAGACAGCACGAAACCATGATTAACATGTTTTCAAGCTTGATTAGCCAGTTTTTGGAGTAATTCAGGGTGTCTAAATACCGCCAAGCAGCAAGAGTGGATGAAAACCAAGCCGACATCGTTAAACAGCTTCGTCAACTAGGCTTCACCGTCCAAACAGGTATGGATGACATATTGGTTGGAGCTAGGGGGCGGACGTTTTGGTTTGAAATAAAAGACCCTGACAAAGCAGTTAAAAAATCAGGCGAGCTCAAGGCTGGAGCAATCAAAGACAGCCAAATTAAGTTAGCGGCGGAGTGGAAAGGTCATTACGCCATCGTTCACAGCCTGGAGCAGATATTGGAGCAGATAAATGGCTGACAACGTTGTAGGAATCAACTCACTAAAACCGCACATGACCGGCGAGGCTATTTGTCTTCATTGCGATCACAAATGGGTTGCTGTTGCCGAAGCTGGCACAAGGGCGCTGGACTGTCCTGAGTGCAGTTTAAGTAAGGGTGTTTACGTAGGAGTCGCCTCACCGTCAACGGCTTATCAGTGCGCCTGTGGCTGTATGCACTTTTTCATATCACTTGATGGCTACATTTGCGCCCTATGCGGCGAGCAGAATTGAGGAATATCTATGGCTGACATATTCGACCAAACAGATGAGCGAATGGAAAGAGAACAGGCATTACGCGACAAGCAAAGAGCTATTGAGGCGGCTAGGCCAAAAGCAGTGACAGAGGACTGCACTGATTGCGGGAATCGCATACCAATGGCAAGGCAAGCAGCGACAGGCGGCACAACAAAATGCGCCGAGTGCAAGGCTAACGAAGAACATTTGGGGAGGCATTACAGATGATTGATCGATTCAAGCGAATAAGGTCATGGCTAAAAATATCATTCACTTGGCTTTTTTGTGGCGGCAGAAGCTACACAAGGCTTTCGTTTCAAAGTTGTGAATCACTGGAGTCACTAGATAAAGAGCGGGACAGAATTAACTCTCACATTAAAAGCTTTCCTAATCATTGGGTTTATCGTGATTTTCAGAATATTTATCACGAACGAAAAATGGAGTTGTTTTATGGCTGGTAAAGGTTCAAGACAACGCCCAACAGATATGGACGCATACCGAGAAAACTATGAGCGAATTTTCGGCAAACCAATCTGCGCCCTAACCTC
Organism: Methylophaga sp. F7; assembly: GCF_056863975.1. Classification (NCBI taxonomy): domain Bacteria; kingdom Pseudomonadati; phylum Pseudomonadota; class Gammaproteobacteria; order Thiotrichales; family Piscirickettsiaceae; genus Methylophaga; species Methylophaga sp. F7. The sequence continues at coordinate 1,196,680 of NZ_CM166511.1, forward strand.
AAACAGCACTGAAACAGATAGGCATTACGAAGAGGCTGGGAATGTTAATGATGAAATGGAGCTCCATCAGAAAAAGATGTAATACCTAGACGGTGAATATGAATTGGGGGCGTGATTATGTTTGAAAAATTCATTATAGATGGTTGGTATTGTGTCGCTAAGAGAGTAGATGGTTTATGGGTTGTTTGGCTTAAAACCAAATCAAAACTTGAAGCCGATATTTTTTTTAACAGGCTTTCACCACCTTATGTGATTATGGGTGCAGGGCTTTCTCCCCGATTTTTGGAGCCAAGCTTGTCGTGGTGTCAATAATGCGTGCCGAAGTCGAGCGTATTTACATGAGCCTACTCGTTGAGATTGGCAGAGCAGGTAAAAAGGTCGGCATAAACATTGTCTGGAGCAACCGTAAAAAGCGTTTCATGCTGATACGTGAGGATGATTACAGGGTGATAGATATAGGCGAAGACAGCACAGCTAAATATCTGCTTGTAGGGCTTTATGACGGCGTTGGCGACTATCCTTTTTACTCAGACATATACGGAGACATTCATGCGTTCATACTCGAAGAAACCACGAAAGAGTACGGTTATCAGCCCGAACTTAAAGAGCTTGCAGAAGCAGGCTGATAAAGTTCTGTTCAAATGGGTGGCTGGCAAATACCTTGGCATGGATAACCTTGATATGCGATGCCCGGGTGATTATAGAGAACCTGTTGAAGATGCGCAGGTGGAGCTGTGTCACAAGCTATCAAAGCGGTGGAGCAAGCAAGACCAGTTGATTGCTAAAAAACGATGGGGCGAAGATGAGTCAAAACGCAGTGTTGCATCAATAGCATTACGTTATGGCTTAGGTAGAACGAAAGTCGATAACCGCATTGAGTGGATGAGGGACTGCGTGATTGAAAGTTGTGTAAAGGTTACGACTATTTACGGTTAATCAGGAGGTGGAAAAATGATCAGTTTTGTATTAAACGCTAAACACTCATCGGGCTGGCATAATATGCTTTTTGATCGGCACGGTAATGGTGAATGTGGAATTACTATAGTTGGTGAGGACGATGGAAAATCAATTCAATATGACTATGAAATAAGTGAAGGAGAAACGCTGGAGTTGATTCAGTTTCTTCAAAACAGCCTAAAAAAGCCAGAGATTAATTATGATTAATTTTCTGGACAAAAAAACCAACAATAAGGTGGTATAGTTCAGGTAAGGTGAGCGAACGCTCGTCTGAATTACATCACAGTACCGATTGAGAAGACAGGATAACTCCAGTCGTTTCTTTGGCGAGACAGTTGGTACTATAATGTAATAGGGTGATGGCTGAAAAAGTTGAGGTAATAAATTCCAACGCTGGCAACCGCGGATTGTCTCAGTCATCACTCTACCACTAACACCAAACCCCAATACAGAAATGTGTTGGGGTTTTTTATTGCCTGATATCCGGATTTTTAAATGAACATTATTGAACGAATAGACAGGTGGTATAGCTACATGACTTCAAGAGGCGTTCAGCTTAAACAGATAGCTGTGCATCCGCGTGACTTTATTTCAGCGCCGAGTCATTACGCAGGGATACCCATTGTCTGTCTGGGAAGTGTTTAATGACAGGTATCACCCATCACCTGGCTGAAACAGCCGCCACTATAGGAGCGAAGACAAACTACGGTGCAAGTGCCGGGTTACTGTTCTTAGGATGGCTCAGTCCGGAAGAGTGGACAGTTGTGGCTATCCTGGCAGGTATATTCTTTGCTGCAGCTGGTTTTTTAACGCAGTCACTGATGACTTGGTACTTCAAAAGCAAAACATTAAAGCTTGAGCAGATGCGGATAGAGGCAGAAATGGCTCGTAACAAAGCAAACAACCATCCATATCCGCATGAAATAGACGACAGAGACTGATAAATAACCCTCAAAGGAGGGCAGCATGATTGAGTTTATTTTCGCAGTGGCATTAAGCCAGCAGCAAATACACGATCAATGCATCTACCGCGCAGGTGTCGCCACCAACGTCCAGGAAATACGTCAACAAGGCGATGACTGGGAAGCGTTCAAATCAAACACCCAACGAATATACAAAGACGACGAAGGCTATCAAACCCTTCTCGGCATGGCTTATCTCGTCTACCACCAAATACCCATTGAACTAGAACACGACAAAGTATTTGAACTGATGTTCGATAGCTGTATCGCATCACATTACAAAGCCCATCGTGTTGGGCCTGAATTTACTTTATAAACCAGCCTATACGGTCAGTGACCAAACTCAGTGAGGGGCTATACAGATGGCAAGCAAGTATGACAAGGCGGCCTTGTTAGCTGACTTTCATACAGGTTCATATAGCCAGAGAGAGTTAGCCAAAAAATACAGAATTTCATTAGGAACCGTTAACACTGCGACCAAAGGCGTTGAAAAGAAAACTGAACGCCTTGTTCAGAAAAAAGTTGAAGTAATTCAAGAGAGTGCAGAATTAACGCCCGAAGAACTGAACGCAGTTGAACACTCTGTTCAGTTTAAAATCCAGTTGCTCAGAGATATTGAAGGATTTACCTCACAGGCAATGGGGAAGGCTAGAGACCTATTAACATCATCTGACTCAGGGTCAGACTTTAAGGCAGTGGTTGAAGGTGTCGACAAGCTTAGCGTTATGACGAAGTTAAACGACCGCCACGCCAAACCAACACAAATACAGAACAACAACAATACGCTAGTTGCCGACAAACTCGGAGAACTGGCTAACAGGTTGCCTAATTGAATGAGGTATTGCTAGACCGACAGTTTAAGCGGTGGTATGAGCTAAAAGACCATCCAGTACAGCTTGAGCTTGTCGATGCAGTTAGTAATGGCGTGCGATTCCCTGTAGTTGCGGCAGGAAGACGTTCAGGCAAAACAGAACGCTTTAAACGCTTTATTGCAAAGCAGGCAATGAAACATGCCGATGAGAAATACTTCATCGCAGCACCAACGCACGCACAGGTTAAAAAGATTTATTGGGATGACATGAAGGCATTCGGTCTTTCAGCCATCCATGAAAAACAGCCATCTGAATCAGAATTAAAGATTTACATTCCCAACGGAACTGAAATACACCTCATCGGCTTAGATAGGCCTGAACGGATTGAGGGTGTTAACTGGACAGGTGGCGGCATTGATGAGATTGCTGACATTAAAGCCCATGCGTGGGAGTCGCACATATTACCGGCGCTGAATACAGTAGACCCAACCAGAGCAGATTATCGCGCCTGGTGTTGGTTGTTAGGCGTTCCTGATGGTCTAAATCATTACTATGATATGGCTCAGTACGCACAGACGGCGAACGATCCACAGTGGGCTTACTATCACTGGAAAAGTGCTGAGATATTGCCGCCTGATGTAATCGAATCAGCCAAACGGCAGATGAGCGCCAAGCAGTTTCGGCAAGAGTTCGAGGCATCATTTGAAACGGTGTCCGGCAGGATTTACGAAGATTACAGTACCGAGAACCATACAGACCGAATTATTCAGCCACATGAGCAGTTGATCTGGATGCACGATCAGAACTACACCCCGCTATCCAGTGCAGTCGGTGTAAGGGATGAAAATAACGTGTTCCTACTTGATGAAATCGTCCTGACCTCAGCCATATCAAAGCAATCCGCTATTGAATTTGTGGAGCGGTACAAAGAGCACAAAAACAAAAACGTCATTATCTACGGCGATCCAGCAGGTAGAGCAGGCGAGAAACACGGACATAGTTCTGATTACACCGATATTGAGGGCGTACTGAAAGAGAATGGCTGGCAATACGAGCGAAGAGTCAAACCGGCCCATCCATCTATTAAAGACCGTCAGAACGCAGTCAGGGCAAAGATACGCACAGCAAGTGGCGATATCAGCCTGTATGTGAACCCTGTTACCGCTAAATGGTGTGATAAAGGCTTAGCCACAGTGCAATTGCAGGAAGGCTCAACCTTCCAGGAAGACCAAAAGAACCAATACCAACATATTACAACCGCTATCGGCTACATGATTGATTACGAGTTCCCGATAAATGACGACCTATTCAACATAAACGTGGGCTTTAATAATGGCAGTTGATACAACGCATTTAGATTACGCACAATGCTTACCAAAATGGCAGCTTGTACGTGATTGCGTGGAAGGCTCCCAAGCAGTTAAAGCCAGAGGGGAGTTATACCTTCCCAATCCTAACAAAGACGCTACCGATGCCGATGAGCGATACAAGGCTTATCGTTTGCGCGCACTGTTCGTCAACATGACCGCCAGAACCCGTAATGGTCTGGTCGGGATGGCATTTCGTAAAGCGCCACAAGTTGAGATCCCAACCAACCTGGATTACATCGAGGCAAATGCCACAGGCGATGGAATATCACTGGAGCAGTTAGGTAAAAACACAGTAGGCCATTTATTAGAGGTAGGTCGCTATGGCTTGCTTGCTGACTACCCTAAATCCGAATCAGGGCTATCAGCCGCACAGGTCAGAGATTTACGCTTACAGGCGAATATAAAGCCATACAAAGCAGAGAATATTATCAACTGGAAAACGCAGGCGATTGGTGGTGTTGTTGTTCTTTCATTAGTGGTGCTTAAAGAAGAGTACGACATCAGTGAGGATGAATTTGACACCTTTGAGAAATACCAATACCGCGTTTTACGTCTAGTCGATGGCGTATACACCATGCACGTTTATCGTGATGGGGCGATATACGAAGAAACCATTCCAACCGATGCCGCAGGGGTACGCTTTAGTGAGATCCCCTTTGTTATTGCAGGAGCGTATTCAAACGATCCCGATGTCGATGATGCGCCACTCTATGACTTAGCCGAAATTAACATCGCCCATTACCGAAACAGTGCCGACTATGAGGAAGGGGTGTTCATTCATGGTCAGCCAATGCTGCATATTGATATTGGCACAACCACAGCAGACCAGTGGACAAAGTTAAACCCCAAAGGCGTGATGGTAGGCTCAAGACAAGGCATTACGACAGCAGGCGGTGGCAGCGCACAGCTACTGCAAGCTCAATCCAATGCGGCCGCGTTTGAAGCGATGGAGCATAAAGAGAAACAAGCCATTGCATTAGGTGCAAGGCTCATTGAAGACAGCAAAGTCCCAGAGACAGCTACAGCCGCGATGATGAAATATGCAGGCGATAACAGTGTGCTATCAAACGTAGCACAAAACGCCTCAGAAGCCATTACCAAAGCATTAACCTGGTGCGCTCAGTTTATGGGTGCAAATGAAGAGGTCACGTTTGAGATCAATCAGGACTTTTACGACAAGACTTTATCGGCTCAAGAGATTATTGCTGATATTCAATTGCTGGACAGAGGCGTAATTGCTAAGTCCGATATGCGTAATGTACTCAGAAAAGTCGGCAAGATTGAAATGGAAAGAACCGACGAAGAGATTGACAGCGAAGCGGAAGATATAAGCCCTGTCATATGAGCAGTAATCAGGCGTTAATTGATGCGCTGACCTCACGCCAGATATTTATCGAGCGTTACGCCAAAGGTGATGCACAAAGACTTTTCAGAAAGTTGAACCGATTATCCATCGAATTGCAAGAAATGATAAGCCGTGATTATGGTCGGGTGGCCTCAGTCAGATTAATGCGGCGCATTGAACGACTATCACAGCAGATATTGACCGAATACAGCGATGATTTATCACAATCATTGATTGATTTTGCACAGAATGAGTCTGATTTTGCACAACAGGCGATTATTGCAGCCACGACAGCAACCCAGATCAATCCAGCATCACTGAACAGAATACGTGCGGTGATGACTGATGCACCGATGCAGTTACTGACATCAAGGGGTGTTGAGCGATTAACCATCAGTCAGGCGGCAACGCAATTCTCATCCAGCAAGAGCCGAGAGGTCACAAGGCTGGTTAGGGATGGCTTTACTGCCGGACGTACATCAGCAGAGATTAACCGAGACTTGACCGAGTTAGTATCGGGCAGGCTTAGAAATCAGGCCGAGGCGTTGGTGAGAACATCGACCAATCACATGGGCGGCAAGGCGCGTGAGATTGTCTACCAGGAAAATGCAGATGTCCTGATAGGTGAGCGTTATGTCGCAACGCTTGACGCCTCAACAACCATCGAATGCGCCAGCTTGGACGGGACCATCTTTCCAGTTGGTGAAGGCGTACAAACACCACGCCATTGGGGGTGCCGTTCTGTACGTGTCCCGGTTGTCGATCCTGAATATGATTTAGGCTCAGTGATTGAGGGCGAAAGAGCATCAATCGACGGCCCTGTATCAGCAAGAACAACGTACGGCGGCTGGCTCAAACGTCAGTCAAACGAAATGCAGGATGAGGTGCTAGGTAAAGAACGGGCGAAGCTATTTCGTTCTGGCAAGCTAGGTATCAAACGTTTTACCGATGACACTGGCAGAGTTTATACATTAGACCAACTTCGCGCCTTGAACCCCTTGGCGTTTAATTAATCAACTTACCCGCTCCGGCGGGTTTTTTATGCACGCGATCTGTGATCGCAACCCTGTGGGAGTGTAACCGTGGAATTAGAAGAAGCATTAAAAGTAATCGAGCAACAAAAGAAAGCTATCGAGGACGCAAAGGCCGCTCAGGATTCTATGCAGGCCAAGATGGACGAACTGCTGACAGAGACCAAGAAAGCCAAGCAGAAAGCCAAAGAGGAAGCGGAAGCCGCTGTATTAGCCTCTCAAGAGAAAGCTAAAGCAGAAGGTGATTACAAGGCGCTATATGAAGCGTCACAGGCTGAGAGCAAAAAGCACCAAGAAGAAGCTTTAGCCCTTCGCGAGCAAATCACCAACGAAAAGACATCATCTGAGGCGGCAAAAATAGCAGCGAGATTAACCAAAGATACTGCCAGAGCATCACTCTTGACTGAAAAGATTGAGTCGCGCTTAAAGCTTACGGATAACGGACTGAAAGTATTAGACGAATCTGGAAACCTGACCGTTTCATCAATTGATGATCTGGTTTCGGATATTACAAAGAAATATGACTTCCTTGTAGATGGTAGTCAGGCCAGTGGGGGTGGTGCTCCCGGTGGCGGCGGCGGTGCCGATATAAAGAACCCATTTAAAAAGGGTGAGCATTTTAATTTAACCAAACAGGCAGAGCTTTTGAAAAACAATCCGCAGCAAGCACAAGCTCTTAAAGCCGCTGCAAACCAATAGAGGAATAACCAATGGCTGTTACACAAATTTCTGATGTCATCGTCCCCGATGTCTTCAACCCTTACTTTATCGAGCGAACCACTGAGCTGACCCGCTTTTACATGGGCGGCATTGTGTCAAACGATAGTGTTCTTAACTCTTTAGCCCAGGGCGGCGGTAAGTTGATAAACATGCCGTTCTGGAATGATTTAACCGGCGCTGATGAAGTGCTGAGTGATTCCAGTTCATTAACGCCAGCTAAAATCGATGCATCACAAGACGTGGCGGCATTGCATATGCGTGGTAAAGCATGGCAGGTTAATGACTTGGCAAAAGCCTTGTCAGGTTCCGATCCCATGATGGCAGTCGGCAATCTGGTTGCTGATTATTGGGCGCGCCGTTATCAAGCACTTGGCCTTGCGTCATTAAAAGGTGCATTTGCGGATAACGTGGCAAACGATACCAGCGATATGACAGTCGATGCATCAGGTGCAACCAATGCTGATGTAAGCGCGTCAACCAAGTTCAGTGGCGACCTGTATGTCGATGGTCAGGCTACGTTTGGTGATGCAATTGGTACGGTGACTGGTATCGCAATGCATTCAACCGTGTACAGCAATCTTAAAAAACTGGACGCGATTTCTTTCGAGAAAGAGTCTGACGGCGAATCTGAGATTGAAACCTATCGCGGCGCGCGTGTCATTGTTGATGACAGCATGCCGTACACAGCAGCAGGTGGCGCGTTAACAACTGATACAGCACCTAAATACACCACTTACTTGTTTGGTAATGGCGCGTTAGGCTTGGGTCAGGGCAATGCACCTGTACCGAGTGAAACTGACCGTGATTCATTGGCAGGTAATGATGTACTGGTCACTCGTGCGCATTTCATCATGCACCCACGCGGCATCAAGTTCACCAGCTCAAGTGTTGCCGGTGCGACTCCGACTAATGCAGAGCTAGCAGCTGCAGCAAACTGGGATCGCGTTTATTCACGCAAAAACGTTCGTGTTGCTCAAGTTATCACTAACGGCTAAATTTGGAGGGGCGAAAGCCCCTTCTTTCTTTACAAAGGTGATATACAATGGGACTTGCAGCATTTAACCGTTTAAGACAACAGCAGGCGGCACAAAAGGTTTCGCCTGTCAATTACGATGACATTACAACCAAAGAATTAAAATCCATTCTGGCAGATAAGAATATTGACTATTCCAATGCCAGCGATAAAAAAGCAATATATGCGCTGTATCTTGCTACATTTGAGCGGGGTTAATCATGTTAGCTGATGATAGTAATCGAAATATCATTCAGGCGGTTCCACTATCGCCTAAGACGTATACAGGCACGCCAACAACAGCATTGACGGTTAAGCCCGGCAAATATCAAACCCTGACCGTTTTGGATGCAGGAACAGTCACAGTCGGCTTTACCGATAGCCCTGATTTAAGCTTCACCACAACAGGCTCAATGGCATTTGCACTAGATAAAACAGTCGATTCCATTACCTGTACGGTTGCGGTGCTACTGAGCTAATGGCTGTTACCGTTGAAACCGGCGCGGGCGTCTCAGGGGCAAACAGTTATGTCTCCGAGGCCGAGCTTACCGCTTATGTAACCAGTATCGGCAAAACCTTAACCGGCACAGCTGAAACCTTGCTGATACGTGCGGCGTATTACACTGAAACGCTGGAATTTATTGGCAACAAGCTCACCAAAGCACAGCGGATGCAATGGCCTCGCTCAAACGTGAAGCTGGATGGTTTTGACGTTGAGGAAGACGAAATCCCCGAAACCTTGAAACTGTTACAGATGGAAGTTGCAATTTCCATTGATGAAGGTGTCGATCCAACAGCCGATCCAGAACGCTTACCCATACGAAACAAGGTAGGCGAGATTGAAGAAGAGTATTCTGATTCAGGTTATCTCTATCAGGAAATGGCTCCGCATATCTTAAACCTTGCTAACAAACTGATAGGCGTAAGAACAGGCGGCTGTAACTTTACGGTGACAAGGGGATGAGTTATCAATCAGCACTGGCAACCGCCAAACGCCTCATAAACAAGAAAGGCAAAAACGTCACTATTACCCGCCAGGTGGATTCGGTATTCGATCCGGTAGTAGGCACAGACACATCAACCGAACAATCGCAAACCATTAAAGCAGTTGTGTTGCCCGTAACAGGCGGCAAGGCGAAGGACTTAGACCAACGCTTTAAACTTGATAGTTTTACAATTGACAAGCTCGCATATTTCATTATGTACGGCAATGATTTAGCCTTTCAGCCAGAATCAGGGCAGAAGGTCGCTATCGGCTCAGAAGATTGGACAATATTGGGCGTAACACCCACCAACCCGAATGAAGGCGACCCGATTATTTACGAGATTGCAATACGGTTATGAGTTTTACGTTAGATATGCAGAACTTCATCAGCAAAACGGAAAGGGATGCTGGCAAAGTGTTTCGCGGTACGGCGCTTGGCATGTTCTCAAGAATAGTTACACGAACACCTGTTAAAACCGGACGATTACGCGCCAACTGGATACCGTCCATTAACAAGCAGTCCAACCGTACAACAAAGCGTACTGATAAATCAGGCGGCTTAACCATTACCGCCATCAATGCAGTGACAGGCAAAGGTAGTGCAGGCGATACGCTTTTTTTAACCAATAACCAACCCTATGCGCAATCTGTTGAGGATGGCAGCTCAAAACAGGCTCCAGCAGGCATGGTTAAGGTCACTGTGACTGAGTTTCAGCGTGAAGTAGGCCAGCAAGCACGAAAGCTTAGGTAATCAAACCAAATTCATTAAAAGCCCCTTAACTGGGGTTTTTTGCGTTAAGGCCAAACTATGACCACATCATTTCTCGACATTAGCGCGGCACTTGATTCACGCCTTAACAATTTCTCATCAGCCAACAGCATCAGCGTGGCATGGGAAAATAAAAGTTATAAACCAACAGCGGGCGTGAGCTATCTCTCCGCCACACTGTTACCGGCAGATTCCGAGCCTATGGGTGTAGGCAATTCCAGCGCCATCGAGCATTTAGGCATCTACCAAGTAAACATATTCACCGATGCCGACAAGGGAAAGGGCGCAGCCATTGTGCTGGCAGATAAGCTCGCGACCTATTTCCCACGCGGCAACCTTACATACAACGATAAAACAATCCGTATTCGTTCAGTCTCTCGTGGTTCAGGCGCGCGCGATGGGGCTTGGTATGTCGTGCCTGTTTCCATTTCATATCAATCTTTTACATAGAGGTCCACCATGACTAATGTTGTTACTTTTGCAGGCGCTACCATTGGCGTATCTGCTGGCGAGCCTGCCACACATGATGCCGCTGGCTTTGCAGCACTTACTTATACCGATGTGGGCGAGGTGATCAGTGTTGGCTCTCGTGGGCGCACCTACACTGACGTTTCATATAAAACCCTGGCAGAGCGCGGAACACTTCACCGCAAAGGCTCTTATGATGAACCTGAAACCACGTTTGAGATTGGTGCAGACCGCACCGATGCTGGACAGCTCATTATGAAAACAGGTAGTGCCAATGATAGTAATCATTCGTTCAAGATTGAGTACAGTAATGGCGAGGTAGATTATTTCATGGGCCTTATCTTTAGCTTTGTAACCAATGGCGGCGATGCTGACACCATGCGGATGCTGACGGCTAATGTGCGTATTGATCGCGCCGGTGTTGTTGAAGTGGCTGCTCCTTAATGGATATATCGCTTATTACCCAAAAGGATACGGCTGATTGCGTGATAGTCGACCCCGTAACCGGGAAAGAGACGGACATTGTTATCTCGCTGTATGGCATTTCATCCAGTCAGTACCGCAATATCGCACGCAAGCTGTTAGCGGATAAATCCAAAGACAGCGTTGAGAACGATATTGAGTACTTATCAGTGCTAACGATTGGCTGGAAAAACATTGAATCCGGCGGCAAGCCGTTAAAGTTCAGCCCTGAAAACGCTAAAAAGGTCTACGAAGTTTCGACGATTCGCGGGCAAGTGATCCAGTTCATCCATGATGTAAGAAATTTTCTGCCGCCACGTTAGAAAACATACGCCTGTTTGCAAGGCAGCTAGCGTGGCTTAACTCCAGAGACAAAAACACCAACAAACCAAGGATTGACACGCTGGAAGCTGAGCTGCCCGAGTTAGATGGGGCTGCTTACCTTTCCAGCATGTCGATTGAGTGCGGCTTGTTAACCAGTTGGGTCGAGATTAATGCCTGGGCGGAGTCGCAAAAGATCGCATTAGCGCCGTTTGAAAGTGAAGCCATATACACAATGGGCAGAGCCTTTACCAATGCCTATTCAGAATACGACAAAACCGACTTACCCAGACCGTACTACAACCGAGAAGCGCCCAGAAATGAAAGCGCCATCCGCAACGCACTAAGAGGTAACTAATGGCAGATTTAGCAAGCCTTGTCGTCAAAGTGACCTCAAAAGGCGTGGATAAAACCACCGCAGAGCTTAATAAGCTCGATAAAGAGGGCGCAAAGGCCGAGAAATCGACCAATAAGCTCTCAAAAAGCTTTGGCGGTCTTAAGGCAGCGGTCACGGCTGCGGCAAGCGCCATCGCTGTTCTGGGTATTGCCCGGATTGTGCGATCAACAGCTGATGCAGGGATGGCGATAGAGTCTATTAATAGCTCACTAATAGTGGCCACAGGTAGCACACAAGCCGCCGCCACGGAGTTTGGATTTCTGCGTCAGGAAGCAGCAAGGCTGGGTCTGGATTTAAGGACATCAGCAGATGCTTATTCCAGTTTAGCGGCAGCGGCAAGAGGAACCAACTTACAGGGTCAGGGCACAAGAGATATATTTATTGGCGTCTCCGAAGCTATGACCGCATTGGGTCGTGACTCCTTTGCCACAGAAGGCGCTTTACGCGCTATCGAGCAGATGATATCGAAAGGTAATGTGTCTGCCGAAGAATTGCGGGGTCAGCTGGGTGAGCGTTTACCCGGTGCGTTTAACTTGGCGGCTGATGCGATGGGTGTCACCACGCAAGAACTCAATAAAATGCTGGATAACGGCGAGCTTCTGGCTTCGGACTTACTACCAAGACTTGCAAAAAAATTAAGCGAGACGTTTAGCGATCAAGCAATAGCCAAGTCATCACAACTGCAGTCGCAAATAAATCTATATAGAAATGCCGTTTTTGAGCTAATGTCCAGCGGCAATATGCAGGGCATGGCAGACGCGATTGCTGATATCACAAGCATGGTGAGCAATCCTGCCTTTCAGGAAGGTTTTGCGGCATTTGTCGGCGGCACAATACGTCTCGGTGGTTTCTTGGCAGAGCGGGCAGCAGCAGTCGGTGCCTTTTTCACCGATAGCCTGGAAGAGCAAGCAGAGCAGGCAAACGAGATTGTTAATAATCTGGAAAGACGGCTCGCCAGCGCCAAAAACCCGATGGCAAAACTCCGCATCAAAGAAGAATTGGCGGAAGCAAGAGAAGAAGCTGAACGATTACAGCAGGCCATTTGGGGCGCAGGTCAAACCAATACCAATCTTAACCTGCCGGCACCAGAAAAACCCCAAAGCACCACACAAGGCAACGGACTGCCTAAAGAAGCTGACTTTGGCGATACGATCATCATCAGAGCGCAGGAACAGATAACAGCAGTCGATCTGGTCGCGGAGCGTTATGAAGAACTGACGATGGTTGCCGAAAGGCTCAACGATACACTGAAAACACCGCAGGAAATCTATCAGGATGAAATCACCCTATTAAATGAGTTAATCGCAACCACTAAAGAAGGTTCTGACGAGCGGTTGATTTCGTATGAAACCTATACCCGTGGAGTGCATGAAGCACAGGACAAGTTAGAGAATTCGGTCAAAGGCAGTAATGAAGAAATGACCGAGTTTGCCAAGCAAGCCGCTCGTAATATGCAGGATTCATTTGCTGACTTTCTGTTTGATCCCTTTGAGGGCGGCATTAAAGGCATGGCGAAAGGCTTTATTGATTCCCTGAGACGTATGGCAGCAGAAGCGGCAGCGTCCAAGATATTCGATCTGGTCGGCGGCTCACTGAAAAAACCAATATCGGAGGAAGCATCGCCGGATTCTTTGGCTTTGCTGATGGCGGGGTAATGTCCTCGGGTGGTTCAATGCCGTTAAAAGCCTATTCAAAAGGCGGCGTGGCTAATAGCCCACAACTGGCCCTTTTTGGTGAAGGGCGCATGAATGAAGCGTATGTGCCATTACCTGACGGCAGAAGTATTCCAGTCACTATGAATGGATCACAGTCGCAGCCTATCACAATCGTAAACAATGGCGCGCCTGTGCGGGTGGTGTCCGACACTATGAATGGCAATGAGCGCCAGATTGTCATTGCCGAGGCTGTCGATCAATCAAAACGTGCGGTGGCAACTGAAATCATTCGCGGTGATGGCGATATATCCAAAGCAATGGAAAGTATCTTCGGACTTAACCGAGCAGTGGGGAGCAGACGATAATGCCGGTCAATTGGCGTGACACCTTACCCAAGCCCAATGCAGATGGTTATGTCCTTCAACCCGGTGATGGGCGTGAAGTCTCCGAAATGGAGCAGGGACCAAGACGGATACGAAATCGTTTCGTTAATGTGCCATCCACCATTACCTTGCCGTTCATTATGACGCTGGGCCAGCTGGTCGAGTTTGAAGCGTTCTACGAAACCGACATAAACAACGGTGTTGACCCGTTCAACATTGAGCTGATGCAAGGCGGTGTGCTGGGACTTAAAACCGTTCAAATCATTGCCAGGGGGCAGCAGACACCAATGGGCGGCGATTTATACCAAATGTCTTTACAGGTTGAAACCGTATGACGACCGCACTAGATGAACTGTTTGCCTCCAACCCCAACAATAAAACCTATTACATCACCATTGAGCTGAGTCATTCGGCCTTTTCGCCTAATGTGCATCGACTGGTGCAAGGGTTTACTAATTTGCAGGCTACACTCGAATCTGACGCGCCATATAACCCCTCTGAACTGGTAACCTTCACTGCCTCAGCCTTTAAGCTTTCAATACCTGAGAAGAGCGTTAAGGGCCGTCAGGATTTGACTTGCACAATATATGGGGCAAGTTATGAAATTATTCAGCAGTTAGAGTTGCAGGCTAAAGCCAACCGTGAACCGGTTAAGATCACATTCCGAGAATTTGAGTCCGGTGATTTAACTGCCCCAGCGTCACAGCCCATCACCATGACTGTTTTAAATCCTGCTGCAGCATCGGATTCAGTGTCGTTCTCCGCCACGTTTGCCGATGTCATTAATAAGCAGTTCCCTTCCATTTTTTACAAGCTTGATACCCATCCAGGGCTTGCCTGATGCATTGGTCTGATGGCTATATCGGTATGCGGTGGCAACCTTATGCTACAGGCAGCGGCGCATTTGATTGTTGGGGGTTGGTTCAGCACTGCTTGAAAGAGCATTACGGCATTGTGCTTGACCGCTACATTGATATTTTAACGGACGATCACAAAGCCTTTAACCGGGCAGTGTTCAGCGAGTTAAGCGGTGGCAAATGGATCAAGCTGGAAACGCCAACCGATGGCGCAGTGGTGCTGATGTCACAGAACAAGCTATTTCACCACATTGGCATATTTACCGATGGCGTTGTGCTGCATTCAAAAGATGGGGCTGATGTCTGCAAGGAAACGCTTCAAACAATCCGATTAACTGGCTTTAAACGAATCGAGTTCTATATACATGAGCGTATCGCTAAAAGTTCTTAAATCACCGCTGGACGTCTATTCAAAAGACGTGGTGTATTTCGATGGAGGCAACTCCATTGATGATACATTTCGCCAGTTAAGTGGGAATTACGATGGGCCATGCGATCACGTTTTATGTATGGTCAACGGCGAAGAAATCACAGCCGATAAATGGACTGAACATTTATTAGTTGAAGGCGATTCCGTTATTGTCTGCCATCGGGTACATGGTCTGGAATTGGGCGCGATTGTGGCGAACATCTTGATCTCGGTTGCCCTTTCAGTTGTATCATCATGGCTCACCTCGGTTCCCGATGCCGATAAGAGTGGTGAGATCCCCGAAGCCAGTCCAACTTATTCGATTGATGCACAGGGTAATAAGGCGCGTCTCGGCAAGGTTATCCCTTCACGTTATGGTCGGTTTCGGATATATCCGGACTTTGCATCAACGCCCTATCGTGAATACATTGGCGGCGATCAGTTTTTGTATCAACTATTCTCAATTGGTCAGGGTGAATACGACTATTCTGATTTAAAGATTGGTGATACGCCCATTGCTAACTTTGATGAAGTTGAATACGAGTTCTATTCGCCAGGGCAAAAGATCACATTGTTTCGTGATGCGGTGAACGTATCGCCTGATGTGACTAATTCAACCTTATTTGCCCCGAATGAGCCTGAATATACCGGCGATGTCGGCCCGTTTATCGCCAATGATGTGGATACCGTAGCCGAAGAGATTGCCATTGATATCCTTATCCCAAAAGGGCTGTATTACTCAAATGAGGACGGCGGGTTAGATGCTCGAAGTGTTCGCGTTTATTTTGAGTATCGTGATGTGGACGCACTCGATCAAGGGGTGGGGCTTTGGAAGTTATTTGAAGACAAGACCTATACGGCAGCCAGTGTTGAACCTATCCGGCGCACTATCCGCAAAGCCATTACCACCACCACAGGACGTGTTCAAGTTCGTGGGCGGCGCGTAAACAACTCAACCGATGATTTTAAAGAGTCAGATGAGGTGCGATGGGTGGGGCTTAAAGCCTATCTGGAATCAACACAAACTTATAATCATTCAACCTGGGCAGTCAAAGCGAAAGCAACCGATAATCTGTCCAGCCAGAATGAGCGCCTGTTTAACCTGATTGCCTATCGTAAATTGCCGGTCTGGGATGGCACACAATGGCTACCGATTGCGCATACACGTAATATTGCGTGGGCGTTCTGTGATGCGATAAAAGCCGAATATGGCGGTAATTATCTGGATAAAAACCTTGATTTAGCCGGTATTAAGGCACTGGCTGATGAATGGAGTGCCCGCAACGATTATTACGATGGCCAGTTTGACACCAAAACAACGCTATGGACAGCGCTTAAAAAAATGTGCATGGTCGGCAGGGCGGAGCCTATTCAATACGGTGAGCAGTTCAGTATCGTCCGGGATGGCAACTATACGACCAATACCTATATGTTCAATGGGCGCAATACGCTCAAAGGCTCGATGGGTGTTAGCTATTTAACGGTTGACGAGTTTGCTGATGACTCCGTAGAGGTCGAGTACACCGACCCAAGCACATGGAAGCAGGACTTTATCACCGCAGCCGTTCCAGGAAGCACCGCCAGTCAGCCTAAAAAGGTAAAGCTGGATGGTTGCACCAGTCGCTTGCAAGCGCACCGTGAAGCCATGTTTATGGCGGCGAAACAGGAATATCGCAATGTGGTTGCTGAATTTAGCACCGAGCTAGATGGTCGTAATGTCAGCTATCTTTCTAAACTGGTAGTTGTTCAGGACAT
Source organism: Methylophaga sp. F7 (assembly GCF_056863975.1). Classification (NCBI taxonomy): domain Bacteria; kingdom Pseudomonadati; phylum Pseudomonadota; class Gammaproteobacteria; order Thiotrichales; family Piscirickettsiaceae; genus Methylophaga; species Methylophaga sp. F7. The sequence goes on from NZ_CM166511.1 coordinate 1,213,350, forward strand.
TAGCCGCTGGGGTAAGGGTGGTGAGGTGGTTGCAGTCGATGGCAATACCTTAACGCTATCTGAGCCTGTTAGCTTTGAGGGTACGGGCGATCACTTAATTTACTTGCGTAATGATTCGGGTGTCACCTTTGATCCGTTTCCTTGTACATTTGTTGCAGACGATCAAGTAACGGTAATCGGCACACTGCCCGCGTATCTTTATACGGGCTATGAGAAGCAAAAAACCTATTATGCGTTCTCATCACCGACCCAAGTGCCGCGTAAAATGCTGGCACAAAATGTCAGGGCAGAAGGTGAAACCAAAGTCAAAATACAGGCGGTCATTGACGATCCAACCGTTCACAGCTTTGATGCATTAATCAATGCCGGAACCATCATCACGCCTCCGAGTGTTGGGCCAAAACCAATTGAGCTTTTTAAAGTTTCCAATCTGGTGGTGGTTCAGTCTGGAACCTTAACCAATCCACAATTGATTTTGTCCTGGACGCCAGCGAATAACGCTAAACGCTACTTAGTTGATATCTCCTATGATGTGGGTGTTACGTGGAATCGGGTCAGCACCACCACCAATAACAGCGCACTGATTGATGTTTTGTTTGGCGTGGTGGATGTACGTGTAGCGCCACAGAATGAAGAGATCGGGCAATGGTTTCAGGTTCAGGTCAACGTTGGATCTGATTTTGGTATTCCCGACCAACCGACTGGCCTTGCAGTTGCCGCGCCGTTTACCGGAACGTTTGTTGATGTAACGTGGGCAGACCAACCTAACGCCCCCTCATGGTTTGTCGAGGTGCTGGATTTAACGGCAGCAGTGCGTTATTCGGAGGTCTTAACCACTAATACATTCCGGTTCAGATCCGATCAAGCCGCTATCCACGGAGTAGGGCGTGAGTTTGATGTGGTGGTATATGCGATTAATGCTAACGGGGTCAAAAGCCCATCAGCAACGCTACGGGTTAAAAACCAACAGGTCGCAAAACTCACTGGCGTAACGGCTTCTGGCATTGCTGATCAAATCGTCATTGAATTTCCAGAATCAGCAGAACCGGACTTTAACAATTTCAGGTTATATGCTAGTCAAATATTAGGTTTTACGCCTGATGCCGGCACACTGGTTGAGCCAAACATTCGCACCTTGCTGTATGCCTTTCCGGTCAATTATGGGGAAACGTGGTATTTCAAAGCGTCCGGCGTCGATGTGTGGGGAACTGATGAGCTGCTTTTCTCCGATGAGATAAGCGCCCAAAGCGGCGAAATAGTCGCAACCGTTATTACCGATGATTTCATCGAAACACCGATGCTAAAGGCCAACGCAGTCACGGCGGATAAGATCACGGTTGCCAATCTGTCAGCACTCTCAGCCAATATGGGAGAGGTCACCAGCGGCGTGTTTAAAACCTCCGCCTTAACGGGCTACAGGGTCGAAATGTCCAGCGCGGGTGATTTCCCTATCTGGTATGGAACCGGCGCGAAAGATGCGACTAACGGCAAGTTTTACCTTGATGTGAACGGCAATCTGGTCGCAAAAGGGTTAGAGATTTATGATGATTTAGGCAATCTGGTTATATCATCAGGCGGGACTTTTAGCGGAGATATTCCATCATCGAGCGTCACAGGCTTGGGAGCATTTGCCAGCGTTGACGAATTAACCAGTCTCAATATATCCACTTACATTGCAGGGGCAGCAATAACCAATGCCCTGATTGGTGATGCGGCAATTACTACAGCCAAGATACAAGATGCAGCGGTTGAAACCTTAACGATTGCAGGCAATGCAGTGACTCTTCCTGTAAGCACCTATGCTTCCGGAAGTACACCGGCTGGAGGGAGTAATATATGGCAAACTATTTCAACCATATCTATCACTTCAACTGGTTCACCAATAGCAGTAACATCTACATTTGTTTTAAGTCCATCGGCAGGCGGGGGATCAACTATTGATACAAGGCTTCGATGTACGAGTACAGGGGCGATCTTGTGGCAGGGTTCAATTTTGGTTGATAACCTTGAAATAGTTTCCATCTCAACCATGTACACCAGAGGCGTTGGATCGGCGACTTTCATTGTTGAATGTCAAAGGTTCGGGAGTTTTGCTATTTCAGCAAGCAGTCGTTTTATGCAGCTATTAGAGGTAAAACGATAATGGCTAAATTTATCGTTTATAACAATTTGACAGGTGCGATTATCAGAAATGGTACATGCCCAAATTCCATGATAGATATACAGGCAACCGAGCCGAATGAAGCTGTTATGGAAAGACTGACGGAATATCCCGATGATTTGTTTTATGTTGAACTGCCATCATTAATTGTTCGCGATAAAGCAGATTTTCCGATAGCAATCGACAGTCCATCCAAACCAATGGATGAAGTTTTTCAGATCACCAATATTCCACTAAATACCTTTTATGAGATACAACATGCTGGATCTGAAAAGGTTGAAGGACTCGCATCAGATACCACACTAGAACTGGCACTCGAAAGCGAGGGGCAATGCCGGTTGCGTTTTACCCATCTGCACTATAAAGATTTAGAGGTCACCCTCAATGCTTATTAAAATCTCAAAGCATGCTGATGATGCCGAGCGAGTGCGTGACTTTAAAACCAAAATAGACACCCGCGCCGGTGAGGTACGCAAAATGTACATCACCGACGTGCCTGGCCAACAAGCCGTCTATATGCAAAAACTGGAGCAGGCGAAGTTATTCATCGATGACAACCTGGTGGCAGACAACCTGATCCCATACATCACCGCTGAAGCCGAAGCCAGAAACATCACAAACATTGCTGCAGCTCAATTAATCATTGGAATAGCCGACTTTTGGAACGTCACACTGGCACCCAAAATAGAAGGTATCCGGATCAAATACAAAGCCGATCTGGACAACCTGGCAGATGAAACCCTAACAACCGCACCCCAAGTGTATCGAGACGCCATCAACGCATTAAACCAAATACTCATTACCTACCCACCATAAGAGGGCTTAACAATGGCAACAATTACAGCGACAAACATGCAGGGCAACGGCTCACGGGCAGTCACAGCAGTAACCCTAACAGGTACAGCCGACACATTTACATACAACGAGAGTAAAAACCCTGTTTTAGTTATAAGTAACCCAACAGTTGGAGCCTTATCGCCCGTTATTGATGGTGATGGAGCCACTACCGTTGCGCTTCGTGGCGTGGGCGATGTTGACGTATCTGGCGGCTATGCTGTCGGCAGTATCGCGGCTGATGCTGTCGTGGCTATCCCGCTTAACTCAATCAAAGAATACCTGAAAGGCACGATTGCAATCAGTACTGGAACCGGCCTTGTTTGCCAGCTATTAGAGTTTTAATAAAGCTTAAACACTTACAAGCCTTTGAGTCGCCAAAACAAGAAAATGTGACCACAAGGTAACCCTCACCCACAAACCCGCCAAGTGCGGGTTTTTTATTGCCCGGAGTTTTACATGAATCTTGGATTGCAGCTGATTTTAGGTGGCTTACGCAAAAGACCTTTTGTGCCCGGCGTTGAGGGCGAGGGGACGCAGATTGCCTTTCCATCAGATTATTACGGCCCACAAGATGTAAACGTAACGGGATTGGTTGTTGATGACATAACTGTGTTTGAGACTCCTGATACAGTACCTAAATCCATTCAGCTAAGTGTGGGTGGACATATTCGAGCGTCAGGGACACACCTGTTTAACTCCAACCCCATAGTACCAGAGCTAGACTGCGACATTCGTTGGTTGTTAACGGATGAAAATGATAACCCGTTAGAAGATTTAGAGGGCGTTGTTGACCCGTTTTCTGGTGCTTCTGTCAATCCATATACAGACCAGATCGGCTTTGAGTTTTCTGCAATAGGCCGCCTACCTCAAACATACAAAGCGAAAGTTTTTGTTAGAGGTAAAAACGGCGGATTTGCCCGTGTTGCAACTTTTGAAAAACTAATTGGGCCTGTATCAGATAATGCTTTACCTGAAAGATGGGTTGATGGTGTAAGCGGAGTAGATACGAACGATGGATTTAGTCCATTTAAATGGACAGGTACAGCCACATACACCAACGCTACTAAGCGTATTTTTGCGACAGGTATGTTTACCAGTTACGATCACGCAGCAGCAACCGCAGGAAATTACACTAACCGTTATAACGTAGGGTATATCACTGGTGCGACTGAAGCCGGTGTCCCTATTGGGCAATTTAAAATAGCGGCAAAAATAAGTAATGACGAGATTGAGTTAGTAGACGCGTTGGGTGCTGACTATACTGGCCTTACATTCTCAACTGGGCCAAAATTAACCGCGACAGTTACTAACAACACTCGGCATAGATTGCGCGGTGGGAGCGCCTATGCTACAGATCCTTACAAGGCCATCCTCCCAGGTGAATTGGATGTTATTTCATACGATGGTATAGCTACAATACAGAGAACTGGAACAGGTTCATATGTCGTTGATTACAGAGCAAGCTCGTCCACCGAAGTTGGTGGTTTAAATAGATTTATTGCCAGCAACATTGTAGTTGATGGGCAGTGGGTTAATATTGCTTGTGGAGGAGCTAATACTTCGGCAAAAACAGAAGTAGCAAACCACGTTTCTTTATGGGATAGATACACCTTATCCAGAACAGACCAAGGCATAGGTATGGTTATGGATTTTTCTGGAATTAATGGGGAACTACACAAACAAACCATCCATTGGCAGGCAGGCGGGTTTGACCACAGATACTTAGATAGTGGGGCAGTTAGTCGTGGTGGTGGTACGTTAATGAAGTTTAACGAGGGAGCAAGATGGCGATTTATTGGCATTGAAACAAAAGCTGATGGTGATGATAATGTAAGACATCATCATTTATATCACACAGGAGATAACACACATGCCCACGCTGCATGGATAAAATTTGGTGCTGGAACAGACCTTAATTACGCAGTTAATACCAACTTTGTTAAAAATAATGGTATTGACACCAAATACATATCCTATGTAAATAACTATATTACAGAAGGGGCTAGGAGAGGATATGACGCTTCAAAAATAAATCAAGGGGTTGCGGATCAATGGGGTGATATAATGCTTATCGCTCGTAATAAGTGCAATGCACAATTTGGTTTATTTCAATATGCCAGCATGAAGCGGGCTAGATTGTCTGACAATGAGGTATGGAGTGCCTCTGGTACCAGCAATAGTACTGTTGTTAGTAGATATTTTGGTTGGGATTTAGGCCCATCACCTAAATATCAATTGTTCTCGAACGACAACAAAGTATATGGAATGGTGTTTGGATATTCAACGGATGCAGCCTCTGAGTTATATCAGTATGATGATTCGGTTTACAATGAGGCTGATATTAGCATCTTAAATTTCCATAGTGACTTAACTAAGATTTCTGTCAACAATACAAACCTTTATGCACCGAATAGGGTGTCGGGAAATATCGCAACGATTGGGGGTGTTGGGCAGACCATTACACAACTAAATTCTACGGTAGGGACAAACAACACATCTGTAGATCCTGGGTGGGTAAACCCTGCCAATGGTAATTTTAGCACCACCAACCCAGACACGTACTTTACTGACTTTTCAACAGACACTATTGGCGCTCAACCTGCAAACACTACATTGAAGCGCAACTCTGTTGTGGGTGATTATCAGATTATAGATGAGGCGGGATCAAATGTACTTCGCTTTGACTCTACAGGGACGGCAAATGCTAGAGGGTTAGCATTTAACGCATTAGACTCATCAGGTGTTACGGAGATATTTGCAAGAGGTAAGGATTCTGACACTAACCCTGCATCCTTAAGGATGGTGGCCTTTGCTTCGGATGGGCCTGATAACGAGTATGGTGTTCAGTTAAGCTCATTAAATGATAATGTCGTTATATATAAACGGGTTGCCGGTACATTTACCCAGCTATCAACCAACACTGTCGTTCAAGGCACAGCAAGCTACCGTAACATTCTGCTTAGAATTACACCTGGATCGCCAAATACCATACAGGTCAAGGTTTGGGTGGGAGACCGGGTAACAGATGAGCCAGCTTCATGGTTAGCATCACCGACTGATTCAGAGCTAACCCTTACTGCTGGATGGATTGGTACGGTTGGGTTTGATAACGCATTACCTGCATTTTATGAGTGCTTCGGCATAGGTGTTAATGGCGATCCTGCGCCAAGAAGCTAAATGTAAAAAGACATATCAAGCCGCCTTCGGGCGGTTTTTTATGCCTGGAGTAAAGCATGAATAGATTGGCAAAGGTTGGTGGTTTATCGCTGGCATCCATCCCTTTAATGGTGTTTCTGGCGTTATGGGAGGGCGGTAGTGAAGGTATGACCGTTTACGCTGATAAGTTTGCGGGTGGACTGCCTACAGCATGTCACGGCATCACCAAATATGTGACAGATGAGCCGGTGATTGTTGGTGAATACTGGCCAAAAGAAAAATGCGATCGAGTCATGATTGTTGCGCTAACCAAGGTTCAGCTGGAGCTGTTGAGCTGTTTAACTCATGAGCCGCCACAAGGCGTGTTTGACGCTGTTTCGTCACTGGCATGGAACGTAGGTGCACCCAAGGCGTGTAAGAGCCAATCAGTGCGTCACATTAACCGTGGTGATTATTTAAACGGCTGCAGATTACTGGCTAATACATTCAGTGGTAAGCCTAACTGGTCTTATGCAAGCGGCAGGTTTATTCAAGGCCTTTATAATCGCAGGCAGGCAGAGCGTGACAATCTTTGTTTGGCGGGCCTTTATGAATAAATACATTCTGATAGCGGCCATGTGCCTGACGTTCGTTGCTGGCTGGCAGATACAAGGCTGGCGAATGGGTGAGCAGATTGCAGAAATTAATCTCGAAACCGCCGAAACACTGAAATCAATCGCTGTTACTGCAGCAAACAAACAACGAGAATTGCAAGATGAACTTGATATTAAACAGCGTGTATGGGCTGCTGCAGAAGTTGAACAATACGCTTTATTGCGTGATGCAGAGAAGCAAAACAGCCAGCTTCGTACTGATGTTGATGCTGGTCGTAAGCGGTTGCGCGTCAACGCCACCTGTCCAGCCAGTAGCGATCGACTGCCCGAAACCCGATCCAGTTCCAGCTTGGATAATGGAAGCGCCCCCGAACTTAATAGAGACGCTAGACAAGATTATTATTCCCTCCGAGAAGGAATTGAGCGAGTAACCAGGCAGCTACTCGCATGCCAATCAAGGCTTAGGTGACTTTAAGTATTCTCATCGCCTTTGCTTTTATTTCAGCAATCCGCGAGTTGTGAACCGCAAAATAATTGGTTGTTCGTCTTGGATATTGATGCGAATCAATAAAGGCTTCAAGGCTTAATCCACTAGCTGAATGTGGCAATCGATTAGGTATAAACAACTGATAATCTTGCGACTCAAAAAAATCCCACATGGCTTTTTTAGTGTATCCAAGTACTTCACTGGGGCCAGATTCAAACATGATAACAGGGTTACATCGTTTGATTAGCTGAGTACTGCCAAGGAGAGCGCCAAGCTCAGCACCTTCAATATCAATCTTAATAACATCCACATCGCTGCGATCAATTAAATTGTCCACCATATTCATTTCGACAGAAATCTCTTTGGTGTTTTTGGTCTTATTAAGGGAGCTATAACCAGTTAACTTTTCATTAATAAAAAAACTGACCTCGCCCACGCGGTCAGATACAGCGCAGCAATGGATCTCAACATCCTTAAACTTGGATGACAGCTTTTTGGCTTTATCCGGCATCGCTTCAAAAGCAATTATTTTTGACGGACTGGAATGAGCTTTAACCCCAGAGATAATTGAGCCAATGTGAGCGCCTATATCAATAAAGGTCTTGTGCGTGTCGCACAGCCTGACCACTAAAAATGTGGATAGGTGATCGTTCATTACGGTCCCGACAGACAGCGAGCGTTTATTAGCTTGGGTTAATATTTCAGCCTTAGCGCGAAGTCGCAATAAGGCACCATCAAAACCCGATCCTACAAGTATTTCCCTGATCATCATTAATATCCTTTTATAACCAAAATTAATATATATCAAAATCCGAAACAATCATATAACCCATTGTTTTTATTATGCCGATTTTGCCATTTTTGACAGTGGCTAAAAACAGTGTAGAATCGCTCTCCTAGTAGGTTTGCGCGAGTTACAATACCACCTTGACATGGTGGGGTTATAAGTTGACCCCAAATCTCAAATCTACTTTTTGTTTTCGCAGTTGTTTTCGCAAATCGTCTAATTTGCCTAAAAGCGAAATAAGTAAATCGTTTAAAATCAACGACTCGGGGCATGGCGCAGCCTGGTAGCGCACTTGCATGGGGTGCAAGGGGTCGAAGGTTCAAATCCTTCTGTCCCGACCATACGCAACTTTAATATCATCACAACGCTCTTAATGGGCGTTGTTTTGTTTCTACCGTCTGAAAATCACAGGAGCCTCTATGCAGTTCAATACCCTGGGCAATAGTAATCTTAAAGCCAGCCAGATTTGTCTTGGCACAATGACCTATGGTGAACAAAACACCCAACAGGAAGCATTTGAACAGCTTGATTACGCTGTATCGCAGGGTATTAATTTCATTGACACCGCCGAGCTTTACGCAATACCTCCAAAGGCTGAAACCTATGGGGCCACTGAAGCGATTATCGGTAATTGGTTAGCGAAACGTGGCCGACGTGATGATTTGGTACTCGCCAGCAAAATCGCTGGCCCCGGTGCTGATTGGGTAGGGCATATACGTCAGGGTAAATCACGATTTGATGATAAAAATATCAGCGAAGCGTTAGACAGCAGTCTGCAACGTCTGCAAACCGATTATCTGGATTTGTATCAATTACATTGGCCTGAACGACAAACCAATTATTTTGGGAAATTAGGGTATCAACACGATGCCGCTGAAGAGGCCATGACGCCAGTCATTGAAACCCTGCAGGCTTTGGAAAAACAGATAAAAGCCGGAAAAATCCGGTACATCGGTTTATCTAATGAAACTCCCTGGGGTTTGATGAAGTTTATTTCAGTGGCAAAAGCGATGAATCTGCCAGTGATCGCCTCAGTACAGAATCCTTACAGTTTGCTAAACCGTACCTATGAGATTGGCTGTGCCGAAATCAGCTATCGGGAGAATGTACCATTATTGGCTTACTCACCATTGGGCTTTGGTGTACTAACCGGAAAATATTTACAGAACAATGCGCCTGTCAATGCTCGAATGAGTTTATGGCCACACTATGCCCGTTACAGCAATCCACAGGCAGTTCAAGCCACGCAATCGTATGTTGATTTAGCACAGCAACATCAGTTGGATCCAGCGCAAATGGCGTTGGCTTATGTGAATAGTCGACCATTTGTTGCTGCAACCATCATCGGCGCAACCAGTATGGAGCAACTAAAGACTAATATCGGCAGTGAACAATTAGTGCTTTCTGATGAAGTTGTTGCCTCGATTGAAGATATCCATAAAACATTACCTAACCCGGCACCCTGAATCTTACTTTACAGAAATGTGCACTAGCGCAGGTTAAAGCTGATAACGCTATGGTAGTTTATATTCTTCTTTAATATTGCTGATATAAACTGCCGCTGATCTGTTTGGTCATTCTTATATCAGTGTTTCTTTGCATAGAAATTCAGGTATCTGGCAACATGGATAGTCCATCCTTATATACCGTGCTTATTGTTGATGACGATCCGGTGACTCGCCTGCTGATGAAGCAATCACTTCAGGATCCAAGCTTAACCATCATTGAAGCCCAAAATGGTGAACAGGCAATCGATTTATTTGCCGAGCATTTACCTGATATAACCCTATTGGATGTTTCCATGCCTGGCATGGATGGGTTTACCTGCTGCAGAAAGTTACGTTTACTTCCCAAAGGACAGCAGTCAGCGATTGTTATGGTGACCATTCATGACAAAGTTGATGATATTGAAAAAGCATTTGAAGCCGGTGCAACAGATTTTATAACCAAACCCTTCAAGTGGCCTTTATTTGCCCATCGAATCCGTTACATTCTTAAAGCCAACAACACCTTACGTGAACTGAGTCAGAGTCGCTCCAAACTCGCCAAGGCGCAGGCAATTGCCCATCTGGTTTATTGGGAATGGAACTTCAAACAAAATGAAATTGAATGCAGTGCTGATCTGCATCAGTTGTTGGGTATAGAAGATCTTTCCCAAGGCATTTCATTCAGGCAGATACTTCGTCGTATCTTTCCCGAAGACAGACCTTTATTTAAGCATGCTTTACGTCGGGCGATAAATAATAAATATCCCTATGATATTGAATATCGTATTCAGTTAGATAACGGGCAATTGTTTTATCTGCATGAACGCACGGAAATTATCGAAGATTATAGTGGGTGGAAGATTGTTGGAACTTTGCAGGACATCACCTCGCTTAAACGTTCTGAGCAGGAAATTGCGTACTTTACCTATTACGATACGCTGACCGACTTACCCAATCGACGCTTGTTTATTGAGCAGTTAGAAACTGCAATTGCTCGGGCCCGGCATAAAAAACAATCGTTAACGTTGATGTTTATCGATCTGGATCACTTTAAACATATCAATGACACCTATGGTCATGCAGTAGGTGATGCATTGTTATGTGAAGCTGCAGCAAGAATTAAGGATTGTCTGCGGGATGCGGATTTGATTGCGGTAAGTAAGGATAAGGATGACCGCGTCGCCCGTTTTGCTGGCGATGAATTTACTGTAATGCTGACCAATATCGATAATGTGGATGTACTGGCAAATATAGCGCAACGCATTGTTGCCAAGTTTGAAAAATCATTTGATATAAAAGGTTATAACGTTTTCAGTACAGTAAGTATTGGTATTGCCCTTTTTCCTGAAGATGGGGATAACGTCCAAAGTTTGATGCAACATGCTGATGTGGCAATGAATCACGCCAAGGAACTGGGGCGCAATAATTACCAGTTCTTTTCAGCAGAAATGAATGATTACTTGTATGAGCGTTTGCAGACCGAACAGGATCTCCGTCAGGCATTGGAGAGGAATGAGTTTCTGTTGTTTTATCAACCACAAATTGATGTTAAAACGCAGCAGATAATTGGTTTTGAAGCCTTGTTAAGGTGGTTGCACCCGATAAAAGGTCTACTTGGTCCACTCACCTTTATTGAAGTGGCCGAGAAGACCGGTTTGATCATTGCCATAGGTGAATGGGTTTTGCAGCAGGCATGTTTACAAACCCGCAAATGGCAAAAACGTTTCGATATCTACTGGCGGGTTTCGGTGAACCTGTCTGCGATGCAGTTTAATCAGCAGTTATTGCTGGAACAGGTTGGCCAAAGTCTCAAGAACTCGGGGCTTCCCGCATCTTCTCTGGAATTGGAAATTACTGAAACGGCCATGCTTAAGGATGTTATGGAGACTATTCCGTTACTCAGGGCATTAAAAGACATGGGAGTAGGTCTGGCAATTGATGATTTTGGAACCGGTTATTCTTCATTGAGTTATTTGAAAAACTTCCCGATTGATACGTTGAAAATTGATAAAAGTTTTGTTGATGAAATTGTCGAAAATCCTAAAGATGCCGCAATTGCACGTACCATAGTCCAACTCGCAGATAACCTAGGGTTGAGAACCATTGCTGAAGGCGTCGAAACCATTGAACAGGTAAACATGCTGACGACAATGGGGTGTAGAGAATTACAAGGGTATTACTATAGTAAACCCCTGCCAGTGGGTGAAATTGAACGTCTGCTTGAGAGCGGAAATGGCCTGCAAAATTCCTAGGGCTTGTTGTTCTTTGATCTCCACCACTGCTGGAGGCTATTTTTGTGTCCGGCAAGGCGGAAAGCACGCCGTGTACCCATCCTAAGTGATTGATAAATGAGTCTGGAATGCATTTGAACAGCTTAGCTTGCCGAACAGCGGTGAAATACATAGATGTATCTCACAAAAGACGCTCCTCGTGCCTTGATTGACGCTTTTTCAGCTCACAACAGAGCCTGAGATGAGAGAACAACAAGCCCTAAGAGCTATTAAAGATCGTAAGATACTATCGTTTTTTTGCAGGTATTTTAACCACATCCTGTTCATCCTCGTACCGATCTAACAAACCAATATCAAGAACAGGTGAGGCGTCAATATGCTGGGCGTCCATCATTTGAGCAACCCGTTTTATAGCGGACATTATCATCGCCTGTTCCCATTCATCTAATTTACTGAATTCACGGGTAAAACGATCCTGCAAAGGAATAGGCGCGCTTTTAAGTGTTTCTGTAGCCGTCTCAGTCAGGTACGCATGAACTTTACGTTTATCAGTCTGAGAGCGTTGTCGATAAACCAATCCACGTTTTTCCAGCCGATCCAGAATGGTGGTCACAGTAGCCTGACTTAAACTCATCTCCTGAGCTAATTCACCTATGGTTACTTGCCCCTTATCCCGCAATGTTTGTAATAAAAGTATCTGAGGGGCGGTCAAACCGGTGGTTTTGGCCAGATATTTGGAATGTAGATCGGTGGCGCGGATAACCCGACGCAATGCGATAAGCACTTCTTCAATATGATTCAACAGGTGTTCCCTTTGCTCTTTATCTAGACCAAGTGCGTCTATAGTTTCAGTATTAATTTGAATTGAATTCAACATATTTTCCCACGTTTCTTTAATGAATATTTCAACTTGGGGCGGACCACTTTACGAGTCTTATCGGCTTATCAGCCAGACTTTTATATTGACCATTGTAAAGAGCTCGAAATAAATGATAGAGCAAAAAGTGGTCTGGACTTTTAATTTGTTTAGTGTACTATATATATAGATTCTGTCATCTGCAAGTCACAAACGTATGATTATACTAATTAAACGCAAATATGATGGAATTTACTGGTTTTTTTACATCACTAAGTACTTAGTGTCATAAATATTAGAGTTGATTAAATATATGAGCCAAGTAAAGACTGCACCTTTACCTATTGAGTTAGTGCAACCAACGGCAGAGCTTGGTGCAGCCGTGCATAAACTTATTTCTGAATGCCCTCCATTAGATACCAATTCGATGTATTGCAACTTATTGCAAAGCAGCCATTTTGCCGAGACTGCTGTAGCAGCTGTCCTTGAAAATGAATTGGTGGGGTTTATTTCTGGATATCGCATACCACAACGCCCTGAAACATTATTTGTCTGGCAGGTTGCCGTTGGTGAAAAAGCCCGAGGGCAGGGACTTGCCGGAAGAATGCTTAAAGAGATTCTGTCGCGTGAACAAAACCACGACATCAAACGAATCGAAACGACGATAACCCCAGACAACAAAGCTTCTTGGGCGTTATTTGAAAGCCTTGCCCGTAAGCTGGATACCGAGATTAGTAGTAGTGTGATGTTTGATAGAAAAAAACATTTTGCCGATCAGCATGATACTGAAATGTTAGTCAAAGTCGGTCCGTTTAAACCCATAGCGTAATCAATACTGAATTCAGGTCAGCGATGGCCACAACTTTCACAGGAGAGAAAAGCGAATGAAAATTTTTGAAGAGATCGAATCAGAAGTGCGTTCATATGCCCGCGCGTTCCCTCGTCTATTTGACAAAGCCCAAGGCGAGTTAATTTATGATGATGACGGCAATGAATATATCGACTTTCTGGCTGGTGCCGGTTCGCTGAATTATGGCCATAATCACCCTTTATTTAAAGAGAAACTGATTGAGTATATTCAACGTGATGGTATTACTCAGGGGCTGGATTTACACACACGTGCCAAAGGTGAGTTCCTGGAAAGCTTTAACGAGAATATTCTGAAGCCACGTGACCTTGATTACATTGTCATGTTTACCGGTCCTACTGGCACCAATGCGGTCGAAGCCGCGTTAAAAATTGCCCGTAAAAAAACCGGCCGTGAAAACATTATTTCGTTTACTAATGGCTGGCATGGTCAGAGTCTTGGTGCCTTATCGGTAACAGGTAACTCAACTCACCGTGGTGGTGCTGGTATCGCTTTACATGGTTCAACCCGAATTCCTTATGATGGTTATTTAGGGGATGATTTTGATACGACTAATCTGCTCGACAAAATGTTGTCGGATTCCAGTAGTGGTGTCGACAAGCCAGCGGCGGTAATTGTTGAAACCGTTCAGGGTGAAGGTGGTATCAATGCAGCCTCAATGACATGGTTACAAAGTCTTTCAGAAATCTGCAAACGTCATGATGTGTTATTGATTGTTGATGATATTCAGGCGGGTTGCGGCCGCACCGGTACCTTCTTCAGTTTTGAAGAAGCAGGCATTTATCCTGATATCGTCACCTTATCCAAGTCACTCAGTGGTTATGGTCTGCCATTTGCTGTAGTGCTGATGAAACCTGAAGTCGATCAATGGTCACCAGGTGAGCATAACGGTACCTTCCGTGGCAACAATCATGCATTTGTCACAGCTAAAGCTGCACTGGATTATTTCTGGAAAGACGATAAATTTGCCAAAGAAGTACAGCGTAAAGGCCAATACATTGCTGATCGTGTTGACACCATTGTAACGAAATACGGTGAAGGTAACTTTAACTCACATGGCCGTGGCATGTTCCGCGGTATTAATTGTGTCAATGGCGAACTCGCTGGACAAATCACCCGTAAATGTTTCCAGAAAGGTCTGATTATTGAAACCAGTGGTGCAGATGATCATGTTGTGAAATTCCTCTGCCCACTCACCATTAAGGATGAAAACCTGAAAAAAGGTATCGATATTCTGGAGCAGGCGATTAAAGAAGTTTGTGATAAAGCAGACAGTATTCCGGAAGAGAAGGACTTTTTTGAAGGTGATTATTCAGTAAGCGATGAAGCCAGTAAATCTGATGTGGTTGAGCCGGAGAGCAATAAAGCGGCAAGTTAATAAACTGACCAACCCACCATTAATAATCCGGTGAGCCGATTTGCGTTCACCGGATATTGCAAAGCATTTACAGAGGACAAAATCATGATTGTCAGACAACTTCAAGAAGCTCAACAAACCTCTCGTCGTATCGTTTCACCGGACGGCAACTGGGAAAGTACCCGTATGTTATTGAAAGACGACAATATGGGTTATTCATTTCATATTACCACTATTTATGCCGGTGCCGATTTCCGTATGCATTATCAGAACCATCTGGAATCTGTGTATTGCATCAGCGGGGAAGGGGAAGTGGAAACGTTGGATGACGGCAAGGTCTATAAAATTACCCCGGGTACCTTATATAACCTGGATAAACATGATCGTCATATCCTGCGTGCATTTAAAGAGCTTCATCTGGCCTGTGTGTTCAATCCGCCATTAAATGGCAAAGAAGTTCACAACGCGGAAGGTGCTTATGAGTTAGACGCCGAAACAGTAACTGAATAACAGGCAATGCAGCCTTTCCGGTTTAGCCCGGAGTACAACGAATTAACAGAGAGTAGATATGCAATTTCATACGGTAGAAAAAATAGGCGGCACTTCCATGAGCGACTATGTCGCCGTGCGCGACAATATTATTCTGAAACCGGTTCATAACGAGTCAATTTACAATCGTGTGTTTGTTGTTTCAGCTTATGGTGGTATTACTAACCTTTTGCTTGAGCATAAGAAAAATGGCACATCTGGCGTTTACGCTGAATTTGCCAATAGTTTGAATGACGATAGCTGGATGGAAGCGATGGAAAAGCTCAAACAAGAGATTTTTTCCATCAACCAGCAATTGTTTAAAGATAAAAAAACATTAAACAAAGCGAATGAGTTTATTGGCGAACGTCTTGATGATGCAGAACGGGTATTGGCGGATCTGCAACGTCTTTGCCAGCACGGTCACTTTGCCCTGGATATGCATCTGGCAACAGTGCGTGAAATGCTTGCCAGTATTGGTGAGGCACACAGTGCCTGGAATACAGCAACGTTACTGAAAAAAGACAAGATCAATGCCCGTTATGTTGATTTGACCGGTTGGCAGACCGATAAGCACATGAAACTTGATGAGCGTATTGATAAGGCATTTGCCAAGATTGATCTGAGTAAAGAGTTACCCATAGTCACGGGCTACGCCCATAGTGATGATGGTCTGATGTCAACCTTTGATCGTGGCTACAGCGAGATGACGTTCAGCCGTATTGCAGTATTAACCAATGCCAATGAAGCGATTATTCACAAAGAGTTTCACTTAAGCAGTGCAGATCCACGCTTGGTAGGCGAAGACAATGCGGTGCCGATTGGCCGGACCAATTACGATGTTGCTGATCAATTAGCCAATCTGGGTATGGAAGCCATTCACCCTAAAGCGGCTAAAGGCTTACGGCAGAATAATATTCCGTTAAGGGTAAGAAACACCTTTGAACCTGAACATGCCGGAACATTAATCACAGGCGACTATATCAGTAGCAAACCATGTGTAGAAATTATCGCCGGTTGCAAGCATGTTTATGCATTTGAGCTGTTTGATCAGGATATGGCGGGCAATATTGAAAATTATGACCGTGAAATCCTGGCTCAGATTCGTAGAAATAAGGCCCACATTATTTCCAAAGATATTAATGCCAACACCATTACGCATTATCTTACTGCCAGCCTGAAGAATATTCGGCGGATTAGGGAAGCTTTGCAGGAACAATTTCCGGAAGCAGAAATTAATCAGCAGAAAGTAGCCATTGTGTCGGCGATTGGTAGCGATATGAAAATCCCCGGTATCCTGGCTCGTACAGTAAGTGCACTGGCAGAGAAAAATATCAGTGTGCTGGCTATGCATCAGTCTATGCGTCAGGTAGACATGCAATTTATTATTGATGAAGATGACTATGCAGATGCGATCAAAAATCTGCACAGCTATCTTGTTGAGGTGCATGACCACGGAAGAGCTATATGCCTCGCATCTTAATTGCTTTGTATTTTGTATGTTTGCCAATGCTGGCAAACGCAGAGCCGGAAACTCAGGTAGCACCTTTACCTGAGGCGCAATTGGAACAATTCGAAGCAGAAGTAGAGGTATTGGAGCAGCCGCTTTATTCGCCATTTATAGAACGTTATGTATTGGATGAATTAAAACAGTTACGTACCGATATGGCTGCCCAGCGTAACGAGATGATTCAGCAGATTGTGAATCGTGAAATTAACGCGGTGGATAAAGCGGTCACTTATTCAACCAACACGGTTACCTACTTTTTCTATCTTATTGCTGGTGCTACCTCAATATTAGTTTTGGTGGGCTGGACATCGATCCGGGAAATCAAAGAGCGTGTGCATTCACTGGCAGATGAAGAGATCTCAAAACTGGTGATGGAATATGAACAGCGTTTACATGCGATTGAGCAACAACTCAATCAGAAAACACAGCACATTGAAGAGAACCGTGAAGAGATTGAGCGTACTCAGGAGCTGCAGTCACTCTGGCTACGTGCCGCCCAAGAAAATACGGCATCACATAAAATCGGTATTTATGACCATATTCTGAAGATTAAACGCGATGATTGTGAGGCACTGACTTATAAGGCTGACGCGGTACTTGAATTAGGTGAGCCTCAATGGGCAGCCAATCTTTGTCATCAGGCTTTATTGATTGATCCACAAAACAGCCATGCGTTTTATCAGCTGGCATGTGCCTATACGACAATGGGACAATTTGAAGAGGCGCTGTATTATCTTAAAGAAGCTATTTCGCGCAGTGAGAGTTATCGAGAAGAAATTGCTCAGGAACCGGCATTACAGCCCTTGCAGGATCATCCGGGCTTACAAAAGCTGTTATATCCCAGTGAAGAAAATAGTTAACTTATTTGAACCCGCCGATAGGCGGGTTTAGTTTTTCAGACCTGCCAGTAAGTCTTCTTTCATTCCTTGGCTGAAAGGATGCTTGCCAAACCAGATATCAAAATAAGCTTTGCCAAGTTGTGCATTATCACTTTGACTCAATTGTTGACCATTTTTGAATAACAATAAACCTGATTCAGCCGAATAGCGGATATCGTAACGATCACCTTCTTCTGCTTTCTGATAGCCAGCATTAAAATCCAATAATGCCATTTCAATTGATTTGAAAAAGTCATCATCCAGATTACGCTGTAACAATTCCACCGAAGATTTTTGAAAATCCTCCGCATCAAAACTCCGCTTGTAAATAAAAGAAAGCTGAATTGGCTGGCTGGTCAGTGCAGTGTCCTCACTGCATTGTTCCCGATATAAAGCAACATCACCGAGATTGAACAACATCACTTTGATAGGCACCGCTGAACATTGTTGCAAGGTATAATTATCGAGCTGTATTTCCTGTTCAAAATTGTTGGCATGAGCCAGGTGTATAGGTATGAGGGAAAAAAACAGAATGTGCTTGATCATAATTTCTCCCGGATTTTCTTCAGGGAATAACCAATAATCGGCAAGTATTGATAAAACCCATCCACACCATCCCAGAAATCCTGATGTAAGATAATCTTGCCTTGGTCATTAAAGCGTAATTGGCTGATACCAATAGATTTGCTGTCGACTTGTTTTCCCATTACCGTAAACTGCATTTGCATTATCCAACGTACATAGATGTCGTGACCACTGCGAGCAATATCCTGAACATTTACTTCCAGGCGGTCGACCTGCTGCCCGGTCTGTTGCATATATTCTATGAGTTCATTTCTATCAGTAATGGTTCGAAAGGTGTCGTTAAAATAAAGTTGTTCAGCATAAGTTTGACGGATAATCTCTGCCACCTCGCCATGTTGAGTCTGATTAAACACCTCAATAAAACCCTTAACAGCCTCATTGTTTACAACTGGCTGCGAGCCCTTTGATTCAAGGGCTTTCTGGTAGTCATTTACATAAGCACTTTGCATAGCATTTCCACTACAGGCCGTTATTAAAATTAATATGGGTAATAACCACGTCAATTTTGTCGCTGAAGATTTATTTAACATGGTGTTTTTTCCCGATGTTCACTATCAGTTGGCCGATCAAAACGTAATGTTTGTGAAAATGGAGTGAAGAGAGACAGTCAGGATCTGAAATATAAACACGCCCTAAACTCTTCACATGCAATTCACACTTTACTGACTAAGCTTCTCAACATCGAAAAAGAGACACTTCATGAAATCAATTCGACAATGGTTTGACAATGGTGAAGCCGGTTTATCTGTTGCCGAACTTGGTAATCCAGATACCGGTATTGATTGGTTAAGGGTTATGCCTTTCCTGTTCATGCATCTGGCATGTCTGGCAGTTTTTTTGGTGGGCATCTCTTCGATCGCAGTAGCTGTTGCAGTCGCTTTATATTTAATAAGGATGTTTGCCATAACAGCGTTCTATCATCGTTATTTTTCTCACAAATCCTTTAAAACATCTCGGACGGTCCAATTTATTTTTGCCTTTATTGGTGCAACTGCAACACAACGCGGACCGTTATGGTGGGCAGCACATCATCGTCAGCATCATCGTCATGCAGATCAGCTGGCCGATCCACATTCCCCCAAACAGGGTATTTTTTGGAGTCATATGGGCTGGTTTCTTTCAGGAAAACATTATCAAGCTGATTACAGCCTAGTTCCTGACTGGAAAAGGTTTGCTGAATTACGCTGGCTGAATCGATTCGATTTGATCGCACCGATTTTACTGGCAGTAAGCTTGTTTATCACTGGTGTATTACTGGAAAAGATTGCTCCAGCACTGGGAACCAATGGATGGCAAATGTTGGTTTGGGGATATTTTATTTCAACTGTCGTGTTGTTACATGCAACGCTGTTGATAAACTCCATGGCGCATCGAATTGGTAAAAAGCGCTACACAACGGGCGATGAAAGCCGTAATAATTTAGTACTGGCGTTATTGACCTTGGGGGAGGGGTGGCACAACAATCATCATCATTATCCAGCCTCTGCCAGGCAAGGATTTTATTGGTGGGAAGTCGATATAAGTTATTACTTGCTAAAACTTATGCAAAAAACAGGACTCATCTGGGATGTCCGCACAGTGCCGCTTCACAAACGTGAAAGCAAGAAAGTCCTTTCTGAGGCCGGTTTATGAGAATTGCGGTTGTTGGTGCTGGAATATCCGGTTTGACCTCGGCATATTATCTGGCCAAAAAACATGAAGTAACCGTGTTTGAAGCCGGTAATTATCTAGGTGGTCATACCGATACGCATTCCATAGAGATTTCTGGCAAAGCTTTTCATGTGGATACGGGCTTTATCGTTTTTAATCAACAGAACTATCCAAATTTCAGTGAGTTATTAACCCAACTTGGGGTGGACAGTCAGCCCACTGAGATGAGCTTCAGTGTGAGTAATGCCACTTCTGGTCTGGAATATAACGCGACCGATTTGAATAAATTATTCTGTCAGCGTCGTAATCTGGTGAGCTTTCGTTTTTATCGAATGTTATGGGATTTGGTGCGGTTTTATCGTGAAGCCCCGTTATTATTAAACGAAGACGACGATGGTCTGACACTGGGCCAATATCTGGCAATCAATAATTACAGTGATATTTTTATTAACGACCATTTAATCCCTATGGCTTGTGCCTTGTGGTCGGGCCCCAGTCTTTCAGTGGTGGATTTCCCGGCGCAGTATTTTATTCGTTTTATGCATAATCATCATATGCTGTCGTTAACGGATAGACCTCAATGGCGTGTGGTTAAAGGTGGCTCAAAAACTTATGTTGATGCGCTGGTACAGCAGACTGATGCAGAGTTTATGACAGGGTCACCCATTCAACGAATAGAGCGAAATATCCATGGTGTCAGCTTATCGGTACATGGAGAGAAGCGTCATTTTGATAAAGTAATCATCGCTGCCCATGCGGATCAGGCATTACGTATGCTTGATCAGCCCAGTGAAACGGAAGTGGCCGTTCTCGGGGGAATAGGCTTTCAGGAAAACGAGATGCATCTGCATACAGATGTAGATATATTGCCGAAAAATCCTCAGGCATGGGCCAGCTGGAATGTTCGCGTAAGCCCTGAATTACGCCAGCAATGTACGGTGAGTTATCACATGAATACGCTGCAAAGTCTGAATGCTCCAGCAGAGCTTATCGTCTCGTTAAATTCCGGACATTTGATTGACCCTAAAAAAGTCCTGGTGCATCGACGTTATGCCCATCCAATTTATAATCTCTCCACACTTAATGCTCAACGTCGTTGGCAGGAAGTTGCTGATACGCAGCATACTTTTTATTGCGGTGCCTATTGGGGGTGGGGATTTCATGAGGATGGTGTGAGCAGTGCTCTGCGGGTGATTGATGCCCTGGAAAATTCTCAGCCGGGAGTCGCCAATGTTGCCTGATGGAATTTATCGTGGCTGGGTGCATCATCAGCGTCATCTGCCAAAAAATCATGAGTTCCAGTATCCACTGGCAATGCTGATGCTGGATCTGGATGAACTGCAATCACATTTTAAACGTTCGCGTTTCTGGTCATTGGAACGCTTCAATCTGATTAGTTTTTACCGTAAGGATTATCTGCAATCCGACCAGGCTGATTTGAAACAGGCAGTGGTGGAGTTGATACAGCAACGTAGTGGTGAGTCGTTCTCAGGTACGGTAAAGATCCTTACTCATCCGCGTTATCTCGGGTTTATATTCAATCCAGTAACGTTTTATTTCTGTTTCGAGCAGCAACAGCTCAAGTTTATCGTCGCTGAAATTAACAATACACCATGGAATGAACGTTATGCCTATGTATTGAAAGTGAATCAACAACAAAATCAGCCCTGGCGTTTTGATTTTGACAAGCAGTTTCACATTTCACCGTTTATGCCGATGGATATTCAATATCACTGGCGTTTTCAGCTGGAGCAAGATGCAATCAATATCAACATGGTGTTAATGCGTGAGGGAGAACGCCAGTTTGATGCGACATTACAGGCTGATTTCCAGCCAATGACCGCCAAAAGCATGCGTTGGTTACCTATCCGCTATCCGCTACAGACACTCAGAGTTGTTATGCGTATTTATTGGCAGGCGTTACGCTTATGGGGCAAGCATACCCCTTCATTCAGTCATCCTGATCAACAAGCCGATACCGTGACCCAGCCTGTTATACCGAATGGAGAGGATAAATGAGTAAATCGGCCGTCATTGAAACACAGAATGGCAAACCCAGCCGACTGTCGAAATTATATGAAAAAGCTGTTATCGGCCAGCTAGGAAGGATCCGCAAAGGTTGTATTCATTTACATACAGCCAGTGAAGTTTATGAATTAGGCGATCCACAGGCCGATCTATCGATTACTCTGACCGTCTATGATCGATGCTTTTTTGAGGCTGTCGTACAAGGTGGCAGTGTGGGCGCTGCTGAATCCTATATGCAGGGCGACTGGCATTGCAGTGATTTAACAGCACTGGTAAGAATTCTGGTGCGTAACCAGTCATTGACTGATGAACTCGAACAAGGTTTTGCCAGAATTACCGGTGCGTTATTAAAAGGCTTTCACTGGCTGAATCGCAATAGCCGAAGTGGTAGCCGCAAGAATATCGCTGCCCATTATGATTTGGGGAATGATTTATTTGAGTTGTTCCTGGATAAAGACTGGATGATGTATTCGTCCGGATTGTATTACAGCGGTACTGAATCCCTTGAAACTGCGCAACAGCAAAAGCTGGCGAGATTGTGTGACAAGCTGGATTTACAGCCAACAGATCATCTGCTGGAAATTGGTACTGGTTGGGGAGGTTGTGCGGTATTTGCTGCTCAGCATTATGGCTGCAGAGTCACCACAACGACGATTTCCCGGCAACAATATGATTACGCTGTTCAGCGTGTGGCAAAAGCGGGTCTCGCTGATCGGATAACAGTTTTGCTTGAAGATTATCGTGATCTGCAAGGGCAATATAACAAGCTGATTTCAATTGAAATGGTCGAGGCGGTGGGGCATCACTATATTGATGACTATTTTCAGCGTTGTGCCGACTTATTAACCTCAGATGGCCTGGCCATCATTCAAGCGATCACGCTGGAAGATCACCGTTATGCCCAGGCAGTAAAATCAGTAGATTTTATCAAGCGCTATATTTTCCCCGGCAGCTTTATCCCCAGTGTCACAGTACTGAGTAATGCTGCAGCCAAAGCCAAGCTTAAACTCACCAGCCTTGAAGACATTGGCCCAAGTTACGCGATTACTCTGGCCACCTGGCGTGAACGTTTTAACGCTTCGCTGGATAAAGTTCGTGCCATGGGGTATCCGGATTCATTTATTCGGATGTGGGAGTTTTATCTTTGCTATTGCGAAGGTGGTTTTGCCGAAAGGAGTATCAGTGACGTGCACTTATTATTTAGTAAGGTCGATAACCGCCGGGCCCAGTGGTGTCCAGAATATGCCTGATCGTCTGACGATAGCTAATTTTTTACTGTTTCAAATCGGTTGGTTTGTTTGTGTGTTGAGTGGGGCCGCTGAGTTGAATTCACCGGCCGTTATTTTTACCGCCACCTTTTTGATTATTCATTTTCGTTTCTATTTATGGAAGCAGACAGATTACAAACTGGTGCTGGCGGCTATTTTAATTGGTGTCGTGTTGGACTCCAGTTGGTCTGCCTGGAGTTTGATGGCCTATCAGGCTCAAACTATTGAACCGATTGCACCCTGGTGGATCTGGTGTTTATGGATTAACTTTGCGTTAACGCTGAATCACTCGTTGTCATGGTTATTAAAACGTCGGGTGATGGCGGGAATATTTTCTGCGGTCGCCAGTCCTGTTTCCTATTATGCAGGCAGTCGTTTAGGTGCACTAGACTGGCTGCAACCAGAGATATTAATCGTAGTACTTGCAATCAGCTGGGGATTGGCAATTCCATTATTACTGACATTAGCTATCTACTGGCGCAATCAGGAATCAGGAAAACAACATGTTGTGGTTTAGTCTTTTCATTGTTTCTTTAATAATGCTGGGCGGTTGGTTTTGGCAAATTCGCAGTAAAAATGCTGGAATTGTCGACGTATTGTGGGCTTTTTCATTAAGTTTTCTGGCTTTCTTTCATTTGTTGACCAGTGAGGGCTATCTGCCTCTGAGCATTATGGCATCGGGTATCATGATGCTTTGGTATTTGCGTTTGGGAACACACCTCGCTCAAAGGGTGTTAGGTGAAGATGAAGATGGACGTTATAAATACCTGAGACAGTACTGGGGCGCTAGAACCAATTTTTATCATTTTTTCTTTTTCCAGTTCCAGGCTTTATTGGCGTGGGGATTTGCCATTCCAGTCTGGTTTATTACTCAGGGACAGATTGAATCTTTAGGTCTCGCTCAATATGCCGGCCTTGCTGTCGCCATTATTGCTATCACAGGGGTCACTATTGCCGATAAGCAATTAGCCAATTTCAAAGCTGATCCGAAAAATAAAGGTGAAGTCTGCGAAACAGGCTTGTGGAATTATTCCAGACATCCGAATTACTTTTTCGAATGGTTACACTGGTTTAGCTATCCCTTAATGGCGATTGGCATAGAACACGCAGCGTGGCTCTGGTTGGCACCATTAGTGATGTTGTTATTTCTGTATTTCATAACCGGCATACCCTACACCGAACAACACGCGATTCGCAGTCGTGGGGATAAATATCGTCGCTATCAACAAACAACCAGTGCATTTATTCCCTGGAGGAAAAAATATGAGTCTGATCACTATCGCTGAAAAAGGACTGGTGCCTGACATGTTAATAAGAGTTGGCATTCGCAGGCTGCTTAAGCAACGCCTGCAAGATGAAAATGCCTATGATCCGGAAGCCGCCAGTGAAATCAAAAATCAATGCATGGAAATGCTACGAAACAGTCCGATTGCGATAGAAACCCAGGCGGCTAATGAACAACACTACGAAGTACCAGCCGAATTTTATCAGCTGTCTTTAGGCAAACATCTCAAATACAGCGGTTGCTGGTGGGATGATTACACCTTATCACTGGATCAGGCTGAAAAGGCCATGTTGGATATTTATCTCGAACGGGGTGATTTCAAAAACGGGCAGGATATTCTTGAACTGGGCTGCGGTTGGGGGTCACTGACTTTATATATGGCTGAACGTTTTCCGTATTCACGAATCACTGCTGTATCAAATTCCAATTCGCAACGAGAGTATATTGAAAAGCAAGCGTTTGCCCGTGGATTAACCAATATTCATATCATTACCTGCGATGTCAATAAACTGGAACTGAATACGCAATACGACCGGATTGTCTCGATAGAAATGTTCGAACATATGCGTAATTATCAGCAGCTGCTCAACAATGTAAGTTGCTGGCTAAAGTCTGACGGCAAGCTTTTTGTGCATATTTTCTGTCATCGTAATGTCGTTTATCCTTTCGAAACTGAAGGCGATGATAATTGGATGGGACGCTACTTTTTTACCGGTGGATTGATGCCTTCAGCAGACACGTTATTGCATTTTCAGGATGCTCTGCAGATTGAAAAGCAGTGGTTGGTCAATGGTCAGCATTATCAGAAAACAGCTGAAGCCTGGCTGGAAAATACGGATAAAAATGCCAGACAGATTAAAGCGTTGTTTGATGAAACCTACGGTAAAGGGGAGGGCGCTATCTGGCTACAGCGATGGCGGTTATTCTTTATGGCCTGTGCTGAATTATTTGGCTATCGCGATGGAACCGAGTGGTTGGTCACGCATTATTTATTCTCAAAGCGAGTAAACTGAGTCGATGGCTAAATCCAATACCAATCTTCATGCCAAGCTGGTTAAAGTCTTTTTAATACAAATTGCATTAATTAGTCTGGTGGCTATCGCCGGAATTTACGCTGCAAAAGCAACCCTTGAAGATGTATTGGTGCGTGCTGCTCTAGAGGGTGAAGCCCAACATTTCTGGGATATGCGTGCAGAAGATCCGCAGTTTCCATTACCCAACACCATGAACCTAAAAGCTTACATGGCCGAACGGGACAATTATTCTCAGTTACCACCAGCCTTACAGGAGCTGGGACCAGGCTTGAAACGTGCTGAGCTGGCAGGCCAGCAGCCCATTGTTTATGTCGAGGACAAAGGTGATCGTCGTCTGTATCTGATTTTTGATGAAGTGAAGGTTTCCCGACTGGCTTTAGTCTTTGGTCTATTACCTCTGGCGATGGTTCTAGTTGTGCTTTATCTGCTGGCCTGGATTGCCTATCGACAGTCACATAAGGCAGTTTCACCCATAATGAAACTGTCACGGGCAGTCAACGAAGTGGACTTTCGGGAGGGTAATTTTCCCCAGTTGGATCTGCATGATTTGAGAAGCATTCCAGATGACGAGGTTTCCAGTCTGGTCCGGGCGTTAGATGAATTTACTAACCGGCTGGAAAACTTTGTTGAACGTGAACGGAATTTTACCCGCGACGTCAGTCACGAATTACGTACCCCAATAGCTGTAATCCGTGGAGCATTGGAGGTGGTTGAACGCAAATATGGCGATCAAGCAGTGACAGAAATGAACCGTATGTATCGCACACTGATGGATATGGAATCGCTGATTGAAACGCTGTTGTTATTAGCCAGGGAGCAGGTTGAGGCGTTACCTTTACGTGAAATCACGGTGAATGATTTGATAGCTGCGGAACTGGATAACCTGCGAATGATTCATCACGATAAACCGATCACGGTGAATGTGGAAGAGTCGGGTATTTTAGTCGTACTGGCTGCTGAACGAGTGTTACCGATTCTTATTGGTAATCTATTGCGTAATGCCTTTAATTACACTCTGCGTGGCAATATTACTGTCTCTATCCGATCGGACGGGTTTTCAGTGGCCGATAGTGGAATTGGGATGGACCGGGATCAAATGCAGAAAGTCTTTAAACCGTTTTTCCGTGCAGATGAGAAGCAACAGACTACGGGGTATGGTATTGGTATGACTATTGTTAAACGGTTATGTAATCGCTATGAATGGAATCTGCGTTTATCCAGCAAAATGGGCGAGGGGACCGAGGTCAGTGTGCACTTTCCCAAAGCGCAGTTTCGCAGCCGTTAAGCTAAATAAGCTTTAAAGATCTTCTTCTCTGCAAAGCTTATAACCCACACCTGGTAAGGTATGCATTAACTGGTTTTGAAAAGGTTTATCCAGACTTTTCCGCAGGTTATACAAATGACTGCGTAGCGTATCACTATCGGGTGCATCATCACCCCAGACTTCAGCTTCCAAACGTTCGCGGCTGACAATTTTTGGCGATTCGCGCATCAGAATCCGCAAGATGTGTAACGTTATTGGAGACAGCTTGATAAGCTTATCACCTCGCATAACACGCATAGTATCGAGGTCATAGGTGAGATCGGCTACCGTTAACTTTCCACCTTCTAGCTCTCCCCGTTGACGTCTGATCATTGCAATCAGCCTGGCTTCGAGCTCACGCATTTCAAAAGGTTTAATCAAATAATCATCTGCACCCAAATCAAAACCGTTCACCTTGTCATTAATGGTGTCACGGGCGGTCAGCATAATGATCGGCGTATGTAGATGCATTTCCTGACGTAATCTGCGGCAGACTTCAAAGCCATCAATTCCGGGGAGCATGATATCCAGAACGATTGCGTCGTAATGGTGCTCTTCACATAACTGTAATGCGGTAATGCCATCTGTTGCAAAATCAACGGTAAAACCGCCAACTTCCAGATAATCACCTACATTAGCAGCCAAGTCCCGATGATCTTCAACTATTAATACTGTCGCTGATATTGCTTTCATACTGTTCTCTTAAGGCCTGTTATAGCTACGTTACGATGTTAACATCCGCATCGCAAGTAGCAATTTTGGGAATTTCTCCCAAAAAATAACAAAAGCCATTTGACTTAATAAATAACAATCATTATCATTAACAACACGGTTAACCAATAGGGTTTATTTCATGATAGTTTGTGTTTGCAACAACGTGAATGTCGATAAAGTTAAAGCATCTATTGATGCTGGCGCAGACTCGCTGGAAGCTATCCGTGAATGCACTGGTGCTGCCGCAAGCTGTGGTAAATGTCAGTTCAAGGTAAACCGTGTTTTGCAGCAACATGCCCCACAGCTTATCGAACAGGATAACTTTCTGGTGGCCCAAACTGTGAACGGTACGCGTTAACTCTGCGCAGATAGTAGAACCTCCTCAACTCCAATTGAATCCTGAATATTTCAAAGTCTTATTTCCATAGTTTATTTGTGGCTTTTTGCCAAACAAACAAGTCACTAATTTACTTAGCTTTAATTGCTAATTCTTATTTTTCCACCTCGTATGGAACAGAATGTAGATGATAATTGTTATCATTTGCCTTTAATATCAATAGCTTATCTTTGACATTTATTCTTTATGAACGATAATCGTCTTCATCAGATCCAGGAATAAGGGAGAATCCGATGAAAGGTGATAAAAAAGTTATTGAGCTGTTGAATAAAGTATTAGGTAATGAGCTGGTAGCCATTAACCAATATTTTCTACATGCCAAAATGTACAAGGACTGGGGTCTGAAAAACCTCTATGAGCATGAATATCATGAATCGATTGATGAAATGAAACATGCTGATGCCCTGACGGAACGCGTGCTGTTTTTGGAGGGGTTACCGAATCTGCAGGATTTGGGTGCGTTGCGTATCGGTGAAAATACTCGTGAAATGCTGGAAGCCGATCTTTCATTAGAACTTGATGCTATACCAGACCTGAAAGAAGGTATTCAATATTGCGAACAGATTGGTGACTACGTTACCCGTGATTTATTCAAGAATATTCTCGAATCTGAAGAAGAGCATGTTGACTGGCTGGAAACACAACTCAGCCTGATTGATAAAATGGGTATTGAAAACTTCCATCAGGCACAGATTGTTAAAGAAGCCGAATAATATTTCATTAACAGAAGCCCTTTCAGATTAATTGAAAGGGCTTTTTTTATTAGTTTATCGATGCGTTGGATCCGGTTTTGGTTAAGCCAATAATCATCTCATTGAAAAGCACTTGATCGCCTTGGCTTTCATAAATGGGTTCATCATCTACCCAAATAAGTTTTTCTCTCGTTAACATATCAAATGCTTCTGCCAGACATTTTCTATCGGCAACCGAATCGCCATCAAAATGGGCCACTTTGGAAATCAGGGCTTTTAAATCCATTTGAAAATTATCCGATAAAAGCAGAATATCAATTAGTTGTTGAGCATACTCCTCACTCATTTCATTTCCTCTCGTAAATTAAATTATCGTCATTTTTCCGCAACTGCTTCTGATCTACTGTCTGTTGATCTTTCATAGTCACAACAGAGGCGGCTATGAAAGATCAACAGACACTAAAGCTCATAGAGACGATCACAGGCCTGATAACCCTTACTAAGCAAAATCACATTCTTGTGGACACATTTATCGGCCCACTTTGAATCAGAACCATCTGTTTTAATGGATTTATAAAAAGGTGCGTTTTCGAGATCGGGATCATCAAAGGTATACACTTCGACATCTTCATTGGCCCATTTGCCCGACCAGGCGTTGGTTGCTCCTACTAATTGAAAATACTGTTGCTGATGTTTTTCAAAACCAGCAGCTTCCAACTCAGCAAATGTCAGGTTTACATCATTTTGACTGCATGCTGAACAGACTAAAAATACTGAAATTGTTAATTTCCTATGCATAAATACCTCTCCGGATCATTTCTGCAGACAGTTCAGATCCATTTGAGTAAACAGAAGTAAGTTTGGCAAAAAGGGCTTAGTAAACTAGGGTCTGTTGATAATTCATAGCCGCCTCGCATCATTTCCGCCTTGTAGAACGAAAAAATAGCTTCCAGCAGTGGTGACTTTGAAAGATCAACAGATTCTAGCGATAGATATAGCGCTATATGTCTTTATGGTGCTTTTTTTGACTATAACATCTGACAAGCGTTATGAAAAATGCGTCTTCAGATTATGCATAACGGATATTTACAGTGATATTTGCTTCAGTAATGGAGATGAATAAAGCAAAATGATTAAACGTGAACTATACATTTTGCTCCTAGCTTCACTATTTCATCGAAAGTTGCCAGTTTGGGATAAGTGTCCAAACGATGCTGACCTATAATAATCATGTAATTAACATTCCTGACCGAATTAAGGATATTAAATGATTAATGCTTATGCTGCGCTGGAGCGGGGGCCAAACTTACTCCATATCAATATGACCCCGGCCTGTTAGGAGAGCATGAGGTCGAGATTGAGGTGCGATATTGCGGTATTTGTCATAGCGATATCAGCATTATCGACAATGACTGGGGGATGTCTATTTACCCGGTCGTTGCTGGACATGAGGTAGTTGGAACAATAAGTCAGATTGGTGCCGCTGTCACCAACCTGGAAGTCGGGCAAACAGTCGGATTAGGCTGGTATGCTGATTATTGTGAAACCTGCGAACAGTGCCATAACGGCGATGAAAATATCTGTTCAGATCTTACCCCTACCATTGTCGGCCATCATGGTGGTTTTGCCGATAAGGTAAGGGCAAATGCCAATAGTGTTATTCCTTTACCTGAAGCGATTGATCTTAAATCCGTCGGGCCATTGCTTTGTGGCGGTTTGACGGTATTCAATCCGTTAGTGCAATTTGATATTAAGCCAACAGATAAGGTGGCAGTAATCGGTATTGGCGGGTTAGGACATATTGCTTTGCAATTTCTGCAAGCCTGGGGATGCGAAGTCACAGCATTTACCAGCGCAGCAAAATTACAGGAAGCTCTGGATATGGGGGCTCATTACAGCGTGGATTCGCGTGATGCCGTCGTCATGGCTGAGCTGCCCAGAAAATTCGATATGCTTCTCTCTACTGTTAACGTCAAACTGGACTGGAATCTGTACCTGAGTAAATTAAAACCAAAAGGGCGGCTGCATTTTGTCGGGGCAACCATGGATCCATTGGATATTAAAGTATTCAACCTGACAGAAGCGCAAAGAAGTATTTCCGGATCAGATACCGGCAGTATGCAAACCTGCAACAAAATGCTGGAATTTGCTCAACGTCATCAGGTCAAGCCGGTTGTGGAAATGTATCCGTTTGATCAGATAAATGAGGCGATTGAAAAACTGCGTAAAGGAGATGTGCGTTATAGAATCGTTCTTGAGCGGTAAAGCAGGAAAACAGGCGGTGATTTACGTTTACTGTCGGTAAATAAAAAGCCCCAACAGTATAACTGATGGGGCTTAAATATTCTGGATAAACCTGTTGATTTATAAAAGGTTTAATGTTGGTACCGAGGGCGAGAATCGAACTCGCACTTCCGAAGAAACCGGATTTTGAATCCGGCGCGTCTACCAGTTCCGCCACCCCGGCAACAAGCCGAGCATTATAACGAGGGCTGTCCGATTATGAAAGCCCGTTTTAACGTTTTGATGATATTTTCATGTCTGGAAGCGATTTTACCTAACGAAAAGCGCAATAGCTCTGCTATGATCTCGCCATGCAACGTACCGACTTTCAATTTGAACTCCCACCCGAATTAATCGCCCAGTATCCGTCCAAACACCGAACTGCCAGCCGATTGCTGACACTTGATGGAAATAGTGGTGAGCTGGCAGATCGCCTGTTCAGCGACTTTCTGGATTTACTCAAACCCAATGATTTGCTGGTGTTCAACAACACCAAAGTCATTCCTGCTCGCCTGTTAGGCGAAAAAGAAACTGGCGGGAAAATTGAGGTTTTGGTAGAACGGGTCCTGGACGATAAACGCGTTCTGGCACACATTCGCAGTAGCAAGTCTCCGGGAGAGGGTCGAATTTTAATTTTGGAAACCGAGCTTCGTGTTGAGGTTCTGGGCCGTCAGGATGCGTTATTTGAACTTAAGTTTGATATTGCAGGCGACGTAATTGAGGCGCTCGAACAATACGGACGATTACCTTTACCCCCTTATATAGAGCGTGAAGTTGATAAAAATGATTTGGATCGATACCAAACCGTCTATGCCAAGCAAATTGGCGCGGTGGCAGCACCGACAGCCGGGCTGCACTTTGATAATGAGCTGATGCAACGAATCCGCGATAGCGGTATAGACATGACTGAAGTCACATTGCATGTCGGAGCAGGAACATTTCAGCCGGTGCGGGTTGAGGATATTCGTACGCATCAAATGCATTCCGAGCGTATTGAAGTTAGCGAAACCGTTTGTGAAAAGGTTCGTCAAACTCGCAAAAAAGGTGGACGAGTTATTGCAATAGGCACTACCAGCGTAAGAGCATTGGAAAGCGCCTCACGTAGTGGCGAAATTGAGTCCTATTCAGGTGAAACAGATATCTTTATCTATCCGGGCTACCAGTTTCGTTCAGTAGACGCGATGGTCACTAACTTTCATTTATCCGAATCGACTTTATTGATGTTGGTCTCGGCCTTTGCCGGACGCGACCATATAATGACGGCCTATCATCACGCCATTGAGCAACGTTATCGTTTTTTCAGTTACGGTGACGCCATGTTTATCACCAGGAAAACTGCATGACTCTTTTAGACAAAGTTCGCTTTGTGCTGGTTGGCACCACACATCCAGGTAATATCGGTGCTTCTGCCCGGGCAATGAAAACCATGGGCTTATCAAATCTTCATCTGGTATCGCCGAAAATCTATCCTAGTGCCGAGGCGACAGCACGGGCTTCTGGAGCAGATGATGTGTTGGCGAAAGCAGTGGTGCATGACACCCTGCAGTCGGCATTAACCGGTTGTCAGCATGTGTTTGGCATGAGTGCCCGGCTCAGACACCTTGCAGTGCCATTAATGAATCCGCGTGAAGCGGTTGCCTCGCTTGAAAAATATGATGATGATACCCATATTGCAATTGTATTCGGGCGGGAGCATTCCGGTTTATCAAATGACGAACTGGATCTATGTCATACCTTGATAAATATTCCGGCAAATCCAGAATATAGTTCGTTAAATCTGGCTGCTGCGGTTCAGGTTATGGCATATGAATTACGCATGAGTTTCAATCCGACCATTGAACGAGGTCGTGTGGGTGAAGAACGTGAGGCCATTCACGCCGAAGATCTGGTGCATTTATACGACCATTTCGAACGCAGTCTGACCACCATCGGCTTTTTAGATCCGAGCAATCCACGTAATTTAATGCGGCGGATTCGTCGTTTATTTAACCGTGCAGATCTTGACCGGAATGAAGTTCAGATTTTGCATGGCATTTTGCGTGCAGCAGAGACCAAAGCGAGGAGTACAAAATGAACGATCAATTACATGTGACCCGCTGGCAGCGTTTTAAAGAAGATATCTACTGCGTATTTGACAGAGATCCTGCGGCGCGCAATGTGTTTGAGATCGTCACCACCTACCCAGGTGTGCATGCATTAACACTGCATCGCTTCAGCCATTGGTTATGGAAAAAAGGCTGGATGTGGCTGGCTCGTTTTATGTCGACTATCGGTCGTTGGTTGACCGGAATTGAAATCCATCCGGGCGCCAAAATCGGTCGGCGCTTTTTTATTGACCATGGCATGGGCGTGGTGATTGGTGAAACAGCCGAAATTGGTGATGATTGCACGCTCTATCATGGTGTGACACTGGGGGGGACCTCCTGGAAAGGTGGCAAACGCCATCCGACGTTAACCAATAATGTTGTTGTGGGGGCTGGGGCAAAAGTTTTAGGGCCGATTACTGTTCATGAAGGAGCCCGTATTGGCTCCAATTCGGTAGTGGTTAAGGATGTTGCAGCGAATGAAACCGTTGTTGGTATCCCTGGACGAGTGGTCAGAAGCCAGAAGAACCCCGACAAAAAAGCCCAGGAAAAGCTGGCGCAATCCGTTGGTTTTGATGCTTATGGTACCTCAACACAAACACTGGATCCGGTGGCATCTGCCATTCATGGATTGATTGAACATATTCATTTAATGGAAAAGCGCATGGATTCCATGTGCCAGACAATTCATCGTTTAGGCGGCGAAATGCCAGATGTTTCGATGCCTGAACTGGAAGGATGCGAGTTGGATAAAGATCAGGATTCAGCTAAAGTTGACTAAAATAGTCGGGTATGGAAAACTATCAGAATAGTCTGTGATAGGAAACCAATATGCGCTTAACGACGAAGGGTCGCTATGCTGTGACAGCAATGCTCGATTTAAGTCTGAATTACGGTGTCGGCGCGATCACGCTTGCTGATATATCCGAGCGTCAGGGTATCTCGCTTTCCTATTTGGAACAGTTATTTGCCAGATTACGGAAACAGGGGTTAGTCAGCAGTTCACGTGGTCCTGGCGGTGGTTATCGTTTAAGTCGGGCAGCTACCGAAATTACTGTGTTGGATGTGATTTCAGCGGTTGATGAAAAAGTGGATAGCACGCAATGTCAGGGCAAACATAACTGCCATGCTGATGAGCAATGTGTCAGTCATGAGTTATGGCAAAGCCTGAGTGATCAGATTCGACTCTATCTGGCAGGTATCACCTTGCATCATGTGGTAAGTGACTACGAACGAAATCTTAACAACCGGGGTAACAGCGAAAAAGTCATCAAATTTGATGCACTTTAATTTTCGTTACTGAGTCTTATGTCCTTTGCTTATTTAGATCATAACGCCGGAACCGGATTGGCTGAAGGCGTTCTGGATATGATGTTGCCCTATCTTAAACAGCAACAGGGTAATCCTTCCAGCAGCCATCGTTTTGGTCGTTATACGCTTGCAGCAATTGATCATGCACGACAACAAGTCGCCAATTTGGTAAATGTAGAAACCGATCAAATTATATTTACCAGTGGTGGCACAGAATCGAATAATCAGGCCATTGGTGGCGTTGCTCAGAAGTACGATTCCGGACGCGTTTTAATTGGCAGTACTGAACATCCTGCCGTGCTTGAACCCGCCAAAAGATTACAACAGCAGGGTTTTGAAGTACTGTTCATTCCGGTTAATGCTGATGGTCTGATCAATGTTGAGATATTTGAAACCTTACTGACCGACGATACCCGTCTGGTCTCGGTGATGTGGGCAAATAATGAAACTGGCGTAATACAGAATATTGCTCAATTAACCGAACTGACCAGGCAACGGGATATCGTATTTCACAGTGATGCCGTGCAGGCAGCCGGTAAGCTGGAAATTGATTTTCAGGCGGCTGGGATTCAGATGATGAGTCTGTCTGCACATAAGTTCGGTGGTCCAAAAGGCGTTGGTGCGCTGATTGTTGATAAAAAACTGGACTGGCCTGCATATGTATTAGGTGGTGGTCAGGAACACGAAAAGCGCAGTGGTACCGAGAATGTTGCGGCAATAGTCGGGTTTGGGGCGGCAGCTGAGAAAGCCAAGCAACAATTAACGCATTATCAGCAACATTGTCGTGAATTAAGAGATTTGCTGGAAATTCGATTACGCGAAATACCCGGGGTGACGGTTTTTGCACAGTCAACAGAACGTCTGCCAAATACAGTGTTTTTTTCATTACAGGGTTTTGATTCCGACACCTTACTGATGTCACTGGATCGCAAGGGGTTTTCGGTTTCCAGTGGTTCAGCATGTGGCACGGGACGACAAATACCAAGCCATGTGCTTAAAGCCATGGGCGTAGATGATATGACGGCATTAGGTGCTGTCCGGGTGAGTGTTTCATTGGAAAATACTACAGAACAAATTGAACAACTGGCAGTCGTAATTGAAAAAGAAGCCAGTCGTTTTAACCATTTGATGAACAGGTAATGAAATGACAACAATTACATTGACACAATCAGCAGTAAAACGCGTTCGCGACATGGTTACCAAGCGTGACAGTGGCATTGGCTTACGAATCGGGGTAGTCAAAAGTGGCTGCTCAGGTTATAGCTATGCCCTTGATTACGCAGATAGCGTTGCGGCCAACGATATGATTATTGAGCAGGACGATGTCAAAGTCGTGGTAGATAAAGATAACCTGCCTCTGTTGGAAGGCATGATTTTGGATTTTGTTAAGGAAGGACTGAACCAGAGCTTCAAATTCATAAATCCGAATGTCACTTCTGAATGTGGCTGTGGTGAGAGCTTCAGCGTGACAAAATAAAACGATTAATTTTTTATAATGAATACTGCCCGTCAAGTACGGGCAGTTTTGTTTTATCCCACCATTAAGCGTGATTT
Source organism: Methylophaga sp. F7 (assembly GCF_056863975.1). NCBI lineage: Bacteria > Pseudomonadati > Pseudomonadota > Gammaproteobacteria > Thiotrichales > Piscirickettsiaceae > Methylophaga > Methylophaga sp. F7. Next base: position 1,249,274 of record NZ_CM166511.1, read on the forward strand.
AATTCCGACCATGACCGAACTAAGCAATCTGCAATTTGATGCGCAGCATTTGTGGCATCCCTATAGTAGCGTGGAAAATCCGCCGCTTTTACATGAAGTGATTTCGGCAAAAGGCGTGTATTTAACATTGGCTAATGGTCGCGAAATCATTGATGGTATGTCCTCCTGGTGGTCAGCTATTCATGGTTACGGCCATCCACGTCTTAATGCAGCAGCTAAAGATCAACTCGATAAAATGTCGCATGTAATGTTTGGCGGCTTGACTCATGATCCGGCGGTCAGTCTGGCACGACGTTTAATCGATATCACTGATGATGCCCTGCAATATGTCTTTCTGGCTGATTCCGGCTCGGTATCAGTTGAAGTCGCTATTAAAATGGCGATTCAATACTGGTTTGCACAGGGTAAAACAGAGAAGCAGAAACTGCTTTCACTAAGAAGCGGCTATCACGGCGATACCTTCGGCGCGATGGCGGTTTGTGATCCGGTTAATGGCATGCATTCCCAGTTTGCCAAGGTACTTCCACAACATCTGTTTGCTCCAGCCCCCACCTGTCGCGACGATGTTGAATGGCAGGACAGTGATATTGCTGAAATGCGGGCATTAATTGAAGCCAACCATGAACAGCTGGCGGCAGTGATTGTCGAGCCGTTGGTGCAAGGCGCTGGGGGCATGCGTTTTTATTGTCCGCAATATCTGCGTGAGCTTCGGACTTTGTGTGACAAGCATAGCGTGTTGCTGATTTTTGATGAAATAGCTACTGGTTTTGGTCGGACAGGCGATTTGTTCGCTTATGAAACAGCTGGTGTCGTGCCAGATATTCTATGCTTAGGTAAGGCGCTGACAGGGGGTACATGACGTTGGCGGCCACACTATGTCAAACCAGAGTGGCACAAGGGATCTCAGCTGACGGACAGGGGGTGTTGATGCATGGCCCGACATTTATGGGTAACCCGTTGGCATGTCGCGTAGCCTGTGAAAGTATTGATGTATTACTTGAATCAAACTGGCAACAAAGCGTGCGGGCAATTGAAGCACAGCTTACGGATGAGCTAAATGAACTATCTTCCCATTCACTGGTTAAAGATGTTCGGAGCAAAGGGGCGATTGGGGTGGTGGAACTAAATCAGCCTTTGGATAAGTTTATGGACTGGCTGCCAGGGTTTATCGTGGAGCAGGGCGTATGGATAAGACCATTTCGCTCAATGATTTATGTCATGCCGCCTTACATCATTACCTCGGAGCAATTAACTACGTTGACTACTGCGATAAAATCTATCGTGAATAAGTTGGAGGAATCAGTAAAATCCTGAGTCCGATCAAGATTATGCCTGATAGTTTTCTGTATTTTGCGGCGTAATATCTTCCTCACGTTATCCAGAAAAGCGGATAGCGATACCCTTAAAATAGAATGGAGAAATGATCATGTGGACTAAACCAGAATATTCAGATATGCGTTTCGGTTTTGAAGTAACCATGTACATCTGCAACCGTTAATATCGGTTCAAACGTACTTTAAAAGCCTCTGAAGTTTAGCTTCAGGGGCTTTTTTCATTAAGACTGTATTGCAATCGCTTATTCCGATTATATTAATAGAATTAAGTTGTTTGACCGTTGCATCATCGAGCCATAGAATGACGATTGTCGCTTTTGACAATCAACAAGGAGTAGACCATGTCGACTTTGATTAATACAACCGTTAAACCATTTAAAACCACTGCATTTCACAAAGGCGAATTCATACCTGTTACTGATGCTGATCTGAAAGGTAAATGGTCAGTAGTATTCTTTTACCCAGCTGACTTCACCTTTGTTTGCCCGACTGAACTGGGTGATTTGGCCGACCATTACGCGAAACTGCAGGAAATGGGCGTTGAAGTTTACTCAGTATCTACTGATACCCATTTCACACACAAAGCATGGCACGATGCTTCTGAAACCATCAAGAAAATCAACTTCCCAATGCTTGGTGATGCAACCGGTGCTATCAGCCGTAATTTTGAAGTCATGATTGAAGAAGAAGGTCTGGCGCTGCGTGGCACATTTGTTATCGACCCAGAAGGTGTGATCAAAGTGTGCGAAGTTCACGATCTTGGCATTGGCCGTAGTGCAAAAGAACTGGTTCGTAAAATCCAGGCTGCTCAATATGTTGCCTCACATGATGGTGAAGTATGCCCAGCTTCATGGCAGCCAGGTGAAGAAACCTTGTCACCATCTCTGGATCTGGTTGGCAAAATCTAAAGAAAATCTGAAGCAAGTTGTCGTTTAATTTAACGACAACTTCTTACGAAATTCTTGATCCGTTGGATCAGTGTGTCCGGGCCGATCGGCCCGGACATCACCCAAATACTTTATAGAATTTTAGACAGGCAGGTGCCTTATGTTGGATGCTAATATTGCTGCGCAATTAAAAACTTATCTGCAGAATCTGCAACGTCCAGTTGAGATCATTGCCTCACTGGATGATGGCAAAAAATCTCTGGAAATGCGTGAGTTGCTGGTGGAAATTGCTGATATGTCAGACAAAGTCAGCTTTTCTGATGCCGATAACGATGCACGTAAACCTTCATTCCGTATTAAACAGCCTGAAGGGCAGGAGCAAATCCGTTTTGCCGGCATCCCGATGGGCCATGAGTTTACCTCACTGGTTTTGGCATTGCTGCACACCGGCGGGCATCCGATGAAGACCGAGCCTGAAGTGATTGAACAAATCAAACAGCTTGATGGCGAGTTTGTATTTGAAACCTATATTTCCTTGTCATGCCAGAACTGCCCTGAAGTGGTACAGGCGCTTAACCTGATGGCGGTGTTGAATCCAAATATTCATCACACCATGATTGATGGTGCACTGTATCCGGAAGAAGTCGAAGCACGTCAGATTATGGCAGTGCCGACTGTTTACCTGAATGGTGAGGTATTCGGTCAGGGCCGTATGAGCCTGGCAGAAATTATCGGCAAACTGGATACGGGTGCCATTAAACGTGAAGCAGAAAAAATCAGTCAGCGGGACCCCTATGATGTATTGATTATTGGTGGCGGACCGGCTGGTGCTTCTGCATCAATTTATGCATCACGTAAAGGAATTCGTACCGGTATCGTGGCTGAACGTTTTGGTGGCCAGGTAATGGATACCCTGGCGATTGAAAACTTTATTTCAGTCAAAGAGACCGAAGGGCCAAAACTGGTCGCTGCACTTGAAGAACACGTGAAGGAATATGAAGTAGACGTGATGAAGTTACAGCGCGCCAACAAATTAAGTCAGAAAGGCAAAATGCTTGAAGTGGAACTGGAAAGCGGTGCCACTCTGACCAGTAAGTCAATCATCATTGCGACTGGTGCCCGCTGGCGTGAGCTGGGCGTGCAGGGTGAAGCAGAATACCGTGGTCATGGCGTTGCCTATTGCCCTCACTGTGATGGTCCGTTATTTAAAGGTAAACATGTTGCGGTAATCGGCGGCGGCAACTCCGGTGTCGAAGCTGCAATTGACCTGGCCGGTATTGTTGGACATGTAACCCTGCTCGAATATGCCGATCAGCTGAAAGCCGATGCGGTATTGCAGAAAAAACTGCACAGTCTGAATAATGTAACGGTAATTATTGGTGCGCAAACCACCGAAATTACTGGCGATGGCAAGAAAGTGAACGGTCTGAATTATAAAGATCGTGCAACTGAGGAATCACATCATGTCGAGCTGGCTGGGGTGTTTGTGCAGATTGGGTTGTTGCCCAACACCGACTGGTTAAAAGACACGCTCACATTGAGTAAATACGGTGAGATTGAAATTGACTCTCACGGTGCCACCTCAATGCCGGGTGTTTTTGCTGCCGGTGATGTGACGACCATTCCATACAAGCAGATCATTATGGCAATGGGCGAAGGCGCCAGAGCAGCTCTGGGTGCTTTTGATTATCTGATTCGTAATGAGTTTGATGATAAGGATAAAGCCGCCTAATCCACGAAAGCTGAATTCATTCCGCCTCGTCAATCAAATCGCGCAAGTTTAATAGCTTCATGCGAATGGCGAGGCGGGTGAGTTCAATATCCGAATTCACATCCAGTTTTCGTTTAATAATGTAATGTGAATTCGATACAGTTTTCGGACTAATATTCAGAATGTCTGCAATTTGTTGGTTATTATTGGCCTCAAGTAACAGTCGTAAAATCTCAAATTCTCTGACCGTTAAATCATCCAGCCTCGCTTTATCCTGTCCCAGTTTTTCTACGGCCAATGCCTGTGCCACGTCGGGACTGAGACTGAGTTTGTTTTCATAGACCTGATAAATTCCATGTATTAACAAAGTCGGATCGCTGCTTTTGGTGACATACCCCAGTGCACCAGCTCGAATCGCCTGTAATGCAAAGCTGGGATTCTGATGCATACTGAACACCAGAATACGTGCCTGACCATCATATTGTCTGATGCGTGAAATGGCTTCCAGACCACTTTGTCCCGGCATGGAAATATCCATAATGACCACATCAGGTTCGAAGGTTTTATAATTCTGATAGGCCTCAGCAGCATCACGGGCATCCGCTATTACAGTTAAATTGGGTTGTTTTTGTAACAGCGAGCGGTAACCTTCACGCACAATGGCATGGTCATCAACTAACAGGATTTGAATCGATTTTTCAGACATGCGGGTGCTCCGTTGTCGGTGCAGGTTTTGGATTAACCGGTAAATTGATGAGCAGTTTCAATCCGCCTTTGCTCTGGATATCCATGGTGATTTTACCGCCCAAAGCATTCACGCGTTCCGATATTCCCAATAAACCTACACCCATATGCTGATTGAAGCTGTCACGTTTGGCTTTACCATTATCCTCAACCTGCAGCGTTAACTGATTTTGATGAACATATTTCAATTTGATGTTTGCTTCACTGGCATCAGCATGCTTGGCAATATTGGTTAATGATTCCTGCACAATCCGATAGAGATTGACCGGTAATGGTTCTGGTAATGAATCAACCCCATCGTCTATCTGAAGCTTAAATCGGGTTTCTCCACCAGTGCGCTGATTCCAGCTTTTTATCAGTTTTTCCAGACTTCTTGTCAGTCCCAGTTCATCGACATCAGCTGGACGCAAACGGGTTAATAATCCACGCAAAGCGGACATCATATGAGCCGTTATATGACTGATACCTTCGGTTTCACTGATAATTGAAGGACAGTCCTTACGTGCAGTCTGACTGATAGAAGTAGTTAAAGCATTAATACCGGCGAGACACTGACCAAACTCATCGTGTAGTTCTCGACTGATATAACGATGTTCTTCCTCCTGTGCATTAATCAATTTCAGTGCGAGTTCACGGTTCTCATTCATAATCTCTTGCTGAGTGGAGGCCAGCGCATTGATCGCTTCGCTGGTGCGGCGCCATTCGCCTATTTCAAAACTGGGGATACGAGTCTGCAAGTCCCCCTGGCGCATTTTTTCCAGACCACGAACGATAAGCTGTGCCGGGTGCAGCATCCGATGAATGGTCATAAACACCAATAACGATACGGCCAGAATACTTACCGATAAAATACCGAACACCGCACGCAGATTACTCCAGGCACGGGCAATCTCAGTTTCCATATTCAGCGAAACAATAATGTTGCCATAGGTGATGGCATTAAATGAAAACCGCCGACTGGCTTCATAGTTTGGTTGGAAAAGTTGTTGATAAAGCTCACCAAACCACTGTGGCCATCGGGTTTCATCATGCACAACTTCATTACACAAACTGCGGCGACGACTTTCCGTACGTGATAAAAACTGTACACACGAGCCAGGCACGCCATTCAGTTGCTGCAAAATATTGGAATCCGGGAAAGCTATCGAGTAATCATAACGGGAGAACATTTTCAGTAACTGCTGAGTAAGTTGTTTTTCAATACGCAAAGCAGTCAGATCGGCCTCCAGTTTGGCTTGCTGATCGGTCTGATAAAGCACATAACCCGCACTAACGACCAGACAGACAAAGCCTATCAGCATGATTCTAAAGAAAAGCTGTAGTCTGAGATTCATCATGTATCCATCTAAACAATCGCTATAGTCTAGGCGCAGATATAGGCTCTGCAAAGCTGAACCACAGTTAACGGGATATTTGCCCGATGTCCATGGGCAAATATCTGATGTGTGATACTGGCTTTCACTGTTTAATAAACAACATTCTGCAAGTAAAGCTGATACAACATTTTAAGTGCTTATGGAGTATTTATTTTAAATCTATTATTAGTTAGCTGGTTTCACATTTTGATATTCAGTGATAAATTCCTGTGATAACAAAACCTAGGGCTTGTTTATCTTTCATCTCCGCCTCTGTTGTGAGCTGAAAAAGCGTCAATCAAGGCACGAGGAGCGCCTTTTAGTTATTCTAAATAAGCAACGAGCAACGCAGAGTGGCGCTTTTTCAGTCACAACCCGCAGGGCTGGGGCTATTTTTCCGCCCTACGGCGTTGGAAATGACTTATGTAGAACAACTACATCGCATCATTTCCGCCTTGTAGGACGAAAAAATAGCCGCCAGCAGTGGTGGATATGAAAGATAAACAAGCCCTAGTCAAACGATAAAAATCAAAACTAAAACAGCAAATCACTGGGATTTTCCAGCATTTGCTGTCAGTCTAGGGTTTTGCTCGCTTTGCAAAGATGCGTTAGATAAACAGCCTTCATTTGAAAAATGATTTTTGAATAAGGCTCAAAATAAAAAATTACCTATTTAAAGGGGAGAGAGAATGTCGGATAAGCAGCAATTAGCTACTGCTCGTGAACATGCATTGGCACTGGAAAAGGTTGTCAATAATGTGGTGATTGGTCAGCAACAGGCGATTCGTTTGATCTTGATCGCACTGCATGCTCGCGGCCACGTATTGCTTGAAGGCGGGGTCGGGGTGGGGAAAACTACCTTGTTACGGGCTTTCTCAAAAGCATTAGGTGGTGCATTTGGCCGTATCGAAGGTAGTGTGGACTTAATGCCTAACGATCTGCTTTACAGTGCCTGGGTTAATGCTGATGGTAAACCGGTCATCGAACCTGGTCCGTTGATTGCCAAAGGCGAAGAAACCGCGGTGTTTTTCTTTAATGAAATTAACCGTGCCCGTCCCCAGGTTCAATCACTGCTGCTCAGAGCGATGGCCGAGCGAAGTGCTGAAGCGTTTGGTAAAGAGTATCGTTTTCCGCATATGATCGTATTTGCTGATCGTAATGCCGTGGAAAAAGAGGAAACCTTTGAACTTAGTGCGGCAGCGCGAGATCGTTTCCTGTTCGAGATTAATATCAGTCGACCACTTGAAGATGAACAGCGTCGTAAATTGATTTTTGATCCGGCATTTCATGATGTAGATGAATTGCTGAGTTCAATAGGTGACCCACTGCTGAACTATCGTGATTTGAATGCTCTGGATCGGGATATTCAGAATAGCGTCTATGTTTCTCCGGAAATTGAAAACTATGTCGTACGTCTGTGGGATGCCAGCTGGGAACCTCATAAACTCGGTATTACCTTACCCGATGTCTACGTAGAGGATCTGGTCGTTGCCGGCGCCAGTGTTCGTGGTATGTCGGCGATGGTTCGTGCGGCCAAGGTTTGTGCCTGGCTGGAAGGGCGTGACCATGTCATGCCTGACGATATTCATTATGTATTACTGCCATCATTGACCCATCGTGTATTCCTGTCGCCGGTCTATGATGGCCGTCGTGAGCAGTTGATGCCGCAGTTTGTACAGGCGTTACGCGACCATATCGCTACGCCGTAAGCAGGCCTCATCATGAAGCCTATTCAACCTCAGGAATTTAGCTACCGCTTTCCAGATAAGGTTTTCGGACATGTGCCAGGTGCACACAACGGAACTGCAATGGGAAGTGGTGATCGTTTTGCCGGTTTTGCCGACTTGTTTGATTACCCCGACCCACGGCGTCTGGATGTGCGTGCCAGTTTACGCACTAATATTGCCGATTCCGCTTTAGGTAATCAGGAACGCTGGCTGGTTCGCCGTTATCAGCAACGCTCTTCTATTACCTTATGGCTACTTGCCGACCTAAGCCGATCGATGTCGGTTTCAAGTGTCAGTAATGAACGGGTGGCTCGTCTGGCCCATATGATTGCTCACAGCTCTATTGGCTTTGGCGATCGGTTTGCCATGGCTGGATTTGACGCCATGTGGCGTAAAGATGTTTCAGTGATGCCAACCAGACAGCGCAGTATGCCTGCTTTGGCCGCTGAAAAAATCATTCATGCAGCGCCACCTTCAGAGCCTGGCGCGGCAGGATTATTTGATGCTGCAGATTTGATTACCAGCCCTAAAGCCATGGTGTTTATTGCATCAGACTTTTGCTGTGATATTGACCTGGTGGATCGCACTTTACGCAAGTTGGCACATTACACGGTGATACCTATCGTCTGGCAACATGATGAAGTGGATCATCTGCCTTCACATGCCGGTTGGACTGAAACCAGGGATTCTGAGACCGGAAAACGTCATAGCGTATGGATTCGGCCGGGTATCAAAAAACGTTGGCAGCAGCAATTGGATGAACATTTTGAGAAATTGACGGCCTGTTTTATGCGCTATCGCGTTAAGCCGCTTTTTGTCTCTGGAGAGGTCACCCCACAACAATTGACCCAGTATTTCTCCGCCATGAAAAAATCATAGGAATGCACATAATGCGCCGTTGGATCCTCATTATCAGTTTTATTTTCAGTAGTCAGCTCATGGCTCAGGATGTGATCATTAACATTGATCGCAGTTGGGGCCTTTTGATTGGTGATATTGTAACGACCAGCATTGTTCTGCCGGTAAGTGTCAGCGATATTGATGCAGACAGTTTGCCGCAATTGAACAAACGACATGGGCCTTGGCTTAATCTGCAGCAGATATCAAGTAATAATAATGTGCTTGAGCTGCAGTATCAGTTGGTTAATGTACCTGCTGAAACACGCACATTACAGACTCCCACCTATACCCTCAGAACCAATGCGGGTGAATTGCTGGATATTCCGTCAGCTGAATTTTCTGCCGGATCTTTTTTGAATGCCACTGAAGAAAATGCGATGGAAATTCCGTTACGTGGTGATCAGCGTTTACTTCCTGCAGACTTTGCTTCGCTGCAAAAACAACTAACATATGCCATTGCCGTCGCTTTGATTACGGCACTTATATGGCTGGTCTGGCATATTGGCTTACGCCCGGGCAAACGTCTGCCGTTTGCTAGAGCGGTATTTTCAATGAACAAATTACGCTGGTTTGGACATAAAGACGTGGATGCTGCCACACGCGTTATGCATCATGCATTTAATGACAGTGCCGGCACGGTGGTGATTTACAGTCAGATTCAGCAATTGTGGGATGCCTGTCCGTGGTTAGCTGATTTACAGCCAGAGATCACAAGGTTTTATCAGCAATCAGCATCACACTATTTCAGCCGGGAACCTCAGCAGAATGCGGATTTTGACAGTTTGATTAAACTGGCTCGTGCCTGCCGGGCGAGGGAGAAAATGGCATGATGCTGTTTGGGCTCGAATGGGCTTTCCCCCTTGTATTTTTGTTATTACCGATGGTGTTATTACCATGGTTTAATAACAATCTGGATAAAACGGTGGCCTGGACAGCGCTAGTACCACACGATCCGTTATCCCGAACCATTAGCCTGACGTTGAAAGTGTTGTCTTCCGTGGTTATTGCTGCTTTATTGCTCGCTGTTGCCAGCCCGGCTATACCGGAACGAACCGTGGAGAGGTTTGGTGAGGGAGCTGAGATTGTATTACTGCTGGATCGTAGTCGTAGTATGGACGATGCGTTTGCTGTGACCACTCAGGCTGCTAATTATTCTGTTGCAGGCGACAATTCCAAACGTCGGGTTGCACGAACCTATCTGACTGAGTTTGTAAAAAAACGTCCCGATGATCGGTTTGGTTTTGTTTTCTTCAGTACGAATTCGATCAATCTGTTACCACTGACCTATAGTAAAGAAGCTATTCTCAATACGATTGAAGCAAATTCTTTAGGTAAGGGCTTATCCGATACCAACCTGGCTGATGCGTTAATGAATTCGGCTTTAATGTTTGAGGATCAGCCCTATCGTGGTTCGCGAATTGTTTTACTGGTCTCTGATGGTGGTCAGTTAATGACCGATGAAGCCATGGAATTAATCACCAAACGTTACAAGGAGATGAATCTTAGTATTTACTGGATTTATCTCAAAGCCAGACAAGGCATGACGCTGGAACCGTCGGAAAATGACAATATTCTCTATACCGATCTGCCCGAGCGTAAAGTTCATGAGTTCTTTAAAAGTATTGGCATTCCTTATCGGGCATTTGAAGCTGGATCATTGGAAGAGTTTGCTGCGGCGATGGATGAAATTGACGAACAGCAATATCAGACCTTGATTGTCGAAGAGCTGGTGCCGCACGAACCCAAGGCAGACTGGTTTTTATGGTTAGCGTTGCTTGCCATGCTGCCGTTGGCAAGTTCACATCTATATAGTTACTGGGGAGTTCGAAAAGCACATGAGTAACACATTAAAATTATTACGCTGGGTGTTGCTGTCGATTTTTGTTATCAGCATTGGTGTGATGTTGTTATCAAGTTGGCAGTTATGGCAGCAAAAAAGAGTTGAAGCTTTTGTCATTGCTCCCGAACAATATGAAACGATTCCGGAGCATCCTCGGGCACATTTTGCACAAGGCAGCTATCTGGTTGAACAAAACGAGAACGATGCAGCTTTAGAGCAATACACCTTGGTTCTTGGCAGCCAGCAAACAGAGTTGTTACCTGCTGCCTATTTCAATCGTGGCAACATCAATTTACGTGAAGCGATAGCAATGGATGGCAATGATCCGCAAATGATTCCACTGGTTGAATTAGCTAAACAGGATTATCGCAGTGCTCTGAAACAACAGCCGGATTTCTGGGATGCGCGCTTTAATCTTGAGGTAGCACTGCGTTTAGTGCCAGAAGATCCTGAAGTAGATGGTAATTTTAAAAAGCAGGAGATCTACAGCGAGCGCAGTATTGAAACCAAGGCATTCAAGGTTGATTTACCATGAGGCTGAGTTATCCTAAACGTATATTTTTAACAGCTCTGGTCATGCTGATCAGTCTGTTAATGATTATGGCGGCTCTATGGTTACCTCCGGTGGATCGCGAAATAGAGGTGATGGACAGTCTATTTGTCATTGATATAACCGACAGTATGAACGTGGAAGATGTTAGCTTTGGCAGTGAAACCATTACTCGACTGGACTGGGCCAAGGAATATACCCGTCAGTCAATTTTGAGTATGCCATGTGGTTCTCATGCCGGCCTGGCAATTTTCAGTGAAGCTCGCAGCCTGATTCTGATGACGCCCGTTGAAGTCTGTGCCAATTATCATGATCTGATGCAGATGCTGTCTCAATTTCATCCAACGATGGCGTGGGCTCGTTCCAGTGAAGTATCCAAAGCGCTCTATACAGCGATTCGTCAGGCTAAAGAAATTACCCCACAGCCAACGGTTGTATTTTTAACTGATGGTCATGAAGCGCCACCGGTTCATGAAACACTTTTTCCCAAATTCACTGACACACCAGGCGAAGTACCTGGAGTGATCGTCGGTATTGGGGGAGTGATCTGGTGCCTATTCCAAAAACCAATGAGTTTGGTGAAATAGAGGGATATTGGGAGATCAACGAGGTTATGCATAAAGATGTGTACGCATCAAGTCGAGGAGATGCGGCCGAGCTCAATAATAACCGTCCGCGGACAGAACATTTATCTTCGCAGAAGAAGTCTCATATGGAAACGGTCTCAAGACGGGTTGGCTTTGAGTTTATTTCTTCACCAACATCCCCACAGAAACTGATCAAAGAAATGCAGAAAATTTCTGACACCCGGCAGCAACCGGTCAAATATGATTTGTTTGTCTGGTTGGCATCAATCGCCTTAATTTTACTGCTTCTGGTATTTTTACCTTACAGTCTGTTCACCAAACAGCATGAGTAAGCTGGAGTTTACCTTTTTTATCAGGCGAAATGGAATTTCAATATTGAAACTTCTCTAACCTGTTTGATTGTCTGTAAAGCATGAGTTGGTCACATCCATATCTGCTTTATTTATTGCCACTGGTGCTGCTGCCGTGGGTAAGTCGTAATACTGAAAAGCAAATTGTCTGGGAATCATTATTACCTCACGATACTGTTTCCACAGTTATGGGTTATACACTGCGTGTAATGACATCGATTGTGATTGCTGCATTACTCATGGCGGTTGCAGAACCACATATCCCTGAACATACGGTGCAGCGCAGTGGTCAGGGAGCAGAAGTCATTATTTTGCTGGATCGCAGTCGCAGTATGGATCAGCCTTTTGCTCGCCGTCACACCTATCGTCTCTCCACTAAAATGAATTTCAAGGAAAGCAAGCGCAGTGTTGCCCGTTATTATTTGACCGAGTTTGTTTCCAGTCGTCCTGATGACCGTTTTGGCTATGTGTTTTTCAGTGAACAGGCAAGCGGAATTTTGCCATTAACCTACAGTAAGGAAACCACACTGGCCACTATTGAAGCAGGAGGGTTAGGCCGCGGATTGACCAAAACCGATATCTCTGTGGCATTAAAAAAAGCAGGTGAAATGTTTGATGGAGAAGTCTATCGGGGAGCGCGAATTGTGTTGTTGATTTCCGATGGAGGACAAATTTTATCCGCTGAGCAGGAACAACGGATTAGCCAGATATTACAGGACAATAATCTCAGTTTATATTGGATCTATCTGCGTTCCGTCAGTGGCATGACGCTTGACGAAATGCCCGGTGAAAGCGTGCTCTGGCAGGGAGCACCGGAAAGACATTTACATACTTTTTTCAAAAGCCTGTCGGTTCCTTATCAGGCTTTTGAGGCTGGTTCGCTCGATGAATTTGCAGCAGCCATGAAGAATATTGATCAACAGCATTATCAGACGTTACTAGTCGAACGCAAAATGCCGCGTGAATCACTGGCAGACTATTTCCTATGGGTAGCAATGGTGGGTTTGTTGCTGCTGACCGCATCACAGATATACACTTGGTTTGGTGTATCGCGGGCGTATCGTTCGACACGTCATTGACCAATAGCAGGTTGAATTTAAATCTAACCATGACAAATCTTTTTCTCGACATTTCTCTGTCTCAGCAGCGTTGCCAGCTAATAAGGGATGACAAGGTGCTGTTTTCTGCATCTGTTTCAACGGCTTTAAATGGACCCGGTGAACAGGAAGGTTCAGGATGCACTCCCAGAGGCTGGCATATAATCAGGGCATGTATTGGTGAGGGGCAACCGGTTAATACCGTGTTTCGTGGCAGACGGCCTACTGGTGAAATTTTTTCACCACTGCTGGCGAAACAATTTCCCGATAAAGACTGGATTTTAACGCGCATAATCTGGTTAAGCGGACTGGAACTTGGCAGGAATCGACTGGGAAATGTTGATACAATGCGTCGCTATATTTACATACATGGCACACCGGATAGCGAGCCAATGGGCATCGCTAAATCCCACGGTTGTATCCGCATGCACAATCAGGATTTGCTGACGTTGTTTGATCTGGTCAAACCCGGTTTGAAAGTCCTCATTCACGAATAAGGTAATTACATGACATTAGGCCCGTTGATGGTGGATCTGATCGGCGTAACGATCAGTGAGAAAGAAAGAGAAATTCTTCAACATCCATTGGTTGGCGGTGTCATCCTGTTCAGCCGTAATTATGAATCTCCGGAACAAATTGCTGCACTGACTTCTGAAATCCACGCAATACGTCAACCACATCTCATCATTGCTGTGGATCATGAAGGTGGACGGGTACAACGGTTTCGTGAAGGCTTCAGCCGGCTTCCACCTGTTGGCACGTTAGGCCAGCATTACATGCAACATCCTCAACAATCCCTTAAACAAGCCGAAGTAACCGGTTGGTTAATGGCGGCAGAACTTCGTGCCGTGGGAGTGGACTTCAGTTTTGCACCGGTTCTGGATCTGGATTACGGCATCAGTGAAGTGATTGGTGATCGTGCATTTCATCGGGATCCACAAGCGGTTACCAAACTGGCTGCTGCTTATATCAGCGGCATGAAACAGGCTTACATGGCAGCTGTTGGTAAACATTTTCCTGGTCATGGTGCCGTGGAAGTCGACTCGCATTCAGGTCTGCCGATCGATACACGCTATCTGGAAGATATGTGGCAGGCTGATATGCTGCCATTTAGGCAACTTTGCTCACAAACCTTGGCGGGCATCATGCCAGCACATATTGTTTATGAAAAATGCGACAGTTTGCCGGCTGGCTTTTCACCCTATTGGATCCAGGAAATTCTGCGTAAGCGTATGGGCTTCCAGGGTGCAGTAATCAGTGATGATCTGAGTATGGCAGGTGCTGCCATTATGGGAGATAGTACAGCTCGTGCAGAAGCTGCTTTAGCTGCGGGTTGTGACTTGTTGCTACTTTGCAATAACCCCTCAGAAGTTGAAAGTGTGCTGGATAACCTTAAATGTGATGCCGATCCGCTAAGACATATGCGTCTGGTTCGATTGCATGGTCGTCACCCGATTGACCGCGAGACGCTAATGGCTAGCGAGCAATGGAAACAGGCGGTTTATAGCGTTGCCAATTATGCTCCTGATACTGATCGGCAACTGGATCTTGCCTGATATTTTTTCGGTTGATTCTCCCTACACCGCCAGTCGGCAGTGTTATCATTTTGCTTTGAATTAAAAAACTGTCTAATGACCTCGCAATTCGTACACCTGCATTTACACACTGATTATTCTCTGGTTGACGGACTGGTCCGTATCAAACCGCTGGTCAAGGCAGCGGCTGCCTCTGGCATGCCTGCAATTGCCATTACCGATCAACATAACCTGTTTGCCGCCGTAAAACTTTACAGCGCTGCAATGCAAGCCGGGGTCAAACCTATTCTTGGTGCCGATATCCGGCTGCGGGACAGCAGTGACAGCAAAAAAAGCCTGCGTATGGTGTTGCTGTGCAGCACGATGAAGGGCTATCACAACTTGTCACGATTGATTTCAAGAGCCTATACAGAAGGACAGCATTTAGGTGTGCCAATGCTGGAACCTGAATGGCTTGATGGACAAACTGACGGGTTGATTTGTTTAAGTGGCGGGCGTGAAGGGTTGTTAGGCCGTGACTTGTTGGGCGGTCGACAAACAGAAGCTGAACAATTGGCCAGACAGTGGATGCAGTTGTTTCCAGATCGCTTTTATCTGGAGCTGGTGCGAACTGGCCGCGATGATGAAGAACGTTATATTCAACAGGCGTTGCAACTGGCCAGTGAGCTAGACTTGCCGGTGGTGGCGACCAACGATGTGCGCTTTTTAACTCCGGATCAGTTTGAAGCCCATGAAGCCAAGGTCTGTATTAATGAAGGCCGGTTGCTTGATGATCCGCGTCGCCCAAGAATGTACTCCGAACAGCAATATCTGCGTAGTCCGGAAGAAATGGTGCGTTTGTTTGCCGATATTCCGGAAGCCATCACCAACACGGTCGAAATCGCCAAACGCTGTAATGTTGAATTAACACTGGGCGAACATTATCTGCCGGATTTCCCGGTACCTGATGGCATGACACTGGCGGAATTCTTCTCCAAGGAATCATTTGAGGGGCTTGCTGAAAGATTACCGGTGTTGTTTCCGGATGAGGCAGAGCGTGAACAAAAGCGCCCTGAATATGAATCACGGCTGCAGATTGAACTCGACGTTATCAATGAAATGGGCTTTCCAGGTTACTTTCTAATCGTTGCCGACTTTATTCGCTGGGCCAAGAATAACGGGGTTCCGGTAGGACCTGGACGGGGTTCCGGTGCAGGCTCTCTGGTAGCCTATGCTTTAAAAATTACCGATATAGATCCGCTGCAATACGATCTGCTGTTTGAACGGTTTTTGAATCCGGAGCGTGTATCACTGCCTGACTTTGACGTCGACTTTTGCATGGATGGCCGGGATCGCGTTATCGATTATGTGTCCCGGCATTATGGTCGGGATCATGTCTCGCAGATCATTACTTTCGGCACCATGGCCGCCAAAGCGGTATTGCGCGATGTCGGCCGTGTTTTGGGTCATCCTTATGGCATGGTCGATCAACTGGCCAAGCTGGTGCCGTTTGAACTGAAAATGACTCTGAGCAAGGCGCTGGAACAAGAGCCTCAGCTTAAAGAACGTTACGACAAGGAAGAAGACGTTCGCACGCTGATTGATTTGGCATTGCAGCTGGAAGGTCTGACCCGAAACGTCGGTAAACATGCCGGTGGCGTGGTCATCGCACCGAAAAAACTGACTGATTACACACCGTTATATTGTGAACAGAATGGCGCTGGTCTGGTGTCGCAATATGATAAAGACGACGTTGAAAGTGTCGGTCTGGTTAAATTTGACTTTCTGGGCCTGAAAACCCTGACTGTTATTGACTGGGCGGTTAAAAATGTAAAAGCGATGTTGTCAGCTGACGAGGCGGAC
Source organism: Methylophaga sp. F7 (assembly GCF_056863975.1). Lineage (NCBI taxonomy): Bacteria > Pseudomonadati > Pseudomonadota > Gammaproteobacteria > Thiotrichales > Piscirickettsiaceae > Methylophaga > Methylophaga sp. F7. Next base: position 1,265,733 of record NZ_CM166511.1, read on the forward strand.
AAGATTGATATCACCTTGCTGCCGCTGGATGACAAACCCAGTTACGACTTATTAAAACGGTGTGAAACCACTGCGGTATTCCAGTTGGAATCGCGCGGTATGAAAGAGCTTATCAAGCGACTGCAGCCGGATAATTTTGAAGATATTATCGCTTTGGTGGCATTGTTCCGACCCGGGCCGTTGCAATCGGGCATGGTCGATGACTTTGTTAATCGTAAACATGGCCGGGCCAAAGTCGATTATCCGCATCCCGATCTCGAACCCGTTCTGAAACCTACCTATGGGGTAATCGTTTATCAGGAACAGGTTATGCAAATCGCCCAGGTTCTGGCCGGTTATAGTCTGGGGGAAGCCGATATGCTGCGCCGGGCGATGGGTAAGAAAAAGCCCGAAGAAATGGCCAAGCAACGACAGATTTTCCTGGAAGGTGCTAAAAATCGTGGCATTGAGGAAAACACTGCAGGACCGATTTTCGATTTGATGGAAAAGTTTGCTGAGTACGGTTTTAACAAATCGCATTCAGCTGCTTATGCATTGGTTGCCTATCAAACGGCCTGGCTGAAAGCCCATTATCCAGCAGCGTTTATGGCGGCAGTATTATCAGCGGATATGGACAACACGGATAAAGTTGTCGGCCTGATTGATGAATGCCGGGATATGAATCTGACGGTATTACCGCCTGATGTTAATTTCAGCAAAATCCAGTTTACCGTAGAAAATGAAACCACTATCCGTTACGGCATGGGCGCCATCAAAGGGGTAGGTGAATCGGCACTGGCAGGTATTGTTTCAGAACGCGAGCAGGGCGAAGCATTTACCTCATTATTTGATTTCTGTCGTCGGGTTGAGCTGAAAAAAATCAACCGCCGAGTGATGGAATCTTTAGTTAAAGCGGGTGCATTTGATTCACTTGGCGGACATCGAGCCAGTCTGGAATCCAGCCTCAGCCGGGCGATGCAGATTGCAGAGCAGCATCGGCGTGATGCCGCCAGTGGGCAGAATGATTTGTTTGGCCTGGCTGAACCATCTCATGCCGATCAACCGCAAACTGATTTGCTGGAAGATGTGCCGGAATGGCAGGAAGAGCAGTTATTACGTGCTGAGAAAGAAACACTGGGGTTATATTTAAGCGGACACCCGATCGATCGTTATGCTGCCGAGCTGGCCCAATTTATTCCAAAAAAATCAGTGAGCTGGATGCGCCTGAATCCAAAGGCTATCAACGTAATGAAATTCCATTACTGACTGCTGGTTTGATTGTGGCCATTCGTACGATGAAATCCAAAAACGGCAGCCGTATGGCGTTTATTACTCTGGATGACCAGACAGCCCGCCTGGAAGTGCGGGTTTTTGGCGATGTCTATGAGCAATATCAAAATGTTATACAACCGGATAAATTGGTGGTGATTCAGGGCAAGATTGGCCAGGATAATTTCAGTGGCGGTCTCGCTGGTACGGCAGAGTCAGTTTATGATTTACAGAAAGCCCGTGAATTATTTGGTAAGTCAGTCCAATTGACGGTGAAGCAGCAAGGTGAGGATGCACAATGGATTTCGCAGATGCAAGCTGTGATGTCACCATTTTGTGGTGGTGTAATTCCAGTGGAACTCAAGTATGTTAATCAGGATGCTGAAGTAGTGATCCGACTGGGGCATGACTGGCAAATCACTCCATCGGATACCCTGTTGAAAGAGCTGGCAGATTTACCAATTAGTGAAACTGTGACGGTGCGCTATTAAGCGACTTAATCCGCTTTGTTGGCTGATGTCAATCGTGTACGATTAATGCAACTCAAACGTTTATTCTAAGGATTGCTGACGTGGAAATGATGCCTTACCTGAAACTGATGGCTGATAAGGAAGCCTCAGATTTGTTTTTTTGTACTGCGACCGAACCGCAAGTCAAAATTCAAGGGGTGATACGCCCCGTTGGCAGTAAAAAAATGCTGACAGGTGAAGTCAAAGAGCTCGCCTATTCATTAATGGATCAGCAACAGATTGCTGAATTTGAACAAAATCTGGAAATGAATTTTGCCGTTCCAGTCCATGGCGTTGGCCGGTTCCGGGTCAATATCTTCCGGCAGCGGGGCGAAGTCTCCATGGTTATTCGCTATATTCGCACCCATATTCCAAATTTTGAAGAAATGAGTTTGCCACCGGTACTGGGTAATGTGGTGATGGAAAAACGTGGTTTGATTCTAGTTGTCGGTGCCACCGGCAGTGGTAAGTCCACTACGTTGGCCGCAATGATTGGTCATCGAAATCGAAATTCCGGATCACATATTCTGACCATTGAAGATCCACTGGAATTTGTGCATTCCCATCAGCGATCAATTGTGCAACAGCGCGAAGTCGGTATTGATACTCTTTCTTACGAAAATGCATTAAAAAATGCCTTGCGTGAAGCACCCGATGTCATTCTGATTGGTGAGATCCGCGACATGGACACCATGAAGCACGCTATCAATTACTCTGAAACCGGTCATCTGTGTTTAGCGACCTTGCACGCTAATAATGCAAATCAGGCGCTGGATCGGATCATTAACTTTTTCCCGGAAATGATGCATCGTCAGATCCTGATGGATCTGTCACTGAATTTGCGTGCCATCATCTCGCAGCGTTTATTACCTTCGGTGCAGGATGGCAATCTGGTGCCGGCGGTGGAGGTCATGCTCAGCTCGCCATATATCGCTGAATTGATTAATAAAGGTCAGATCGGTGCGATCAAGGATGCGATGAAAGAAAGTAGTGAACCGGGGACGATTACCTTTGACCAGGCGTTGTTGACACTGTATCGGCAAGGCAAGATTTCTCAGGAGGATGCATTGCGTAATGCCGATTCACGTAATGACCTCAGTCTGGAAATCCGTATGGGGGCAACCCATGATGACAGCGATGCAGAAGACGAATTAATCCTCAGCTGAGCGTAACGATAGGGTTTGCTGATCTTTCATAGTCGTCAGCAGTGGTAGATATGAAAGATCAACAAGCCCTAGTGCGTGTATAATCGAACTATTTTGATTCGAAGGTAATTTTGTAATGCAGTTGAATTTCCTTGACTACGAGCAGCCTATTGCCGAGCTGGAAGCTAAAATCGACGAACTTCGCTACATGAGCAATGACAGCGATCTGAATATCACCGAAGAAATTCAGAAGCTTAAGGAAAAAAGTGAATCGCTTACGCGCTCGATTTTTTCCGGATTGACGCCATGGCAAGTCACCCAAATGGCTCGCCATCCGCAGCGACCTTATACGTTCGATTACATCAAATATCTGATCACTGACTTCGAAGAATTGCATGGTGATCGCGCCTACGCCGATGACCAGGCATTAATTACCGGAATGGGCCGTTTCAACGGCCAGCCGGTGATTGTTATTGGTCATCAGAAAGGCCGTGATACCAAAGAAAAAGTGGCTCGTAATTTCGGTATGCCACGCCCAGAAGGCTATCGTAAAGCGTTACGGGTGATGAAACTGGCCGAACGCTTTGGTATGCCAGTATTGACCTTTATTGATACGCCAGGTGCATATCCCGGTATCGGTGCTGAAGAGCGCGGTCAGAGTGAAGCCATTGCTCGAAATCTGTTTGAAATGGCTAAATTAAAAACCCCCATCATCAGCACCGTTATCGGTGAGGGTGGCTCAGGCGGTGCGCTGGCAATCGGTGTTGCAGATCATTTAATGATGCTGCAATACAGTATTTATTCGGTTATTTCACCGGAAGGCTGTGCCTCCATTCTTTGGAAGAGCGCTGAAAAAGCTTCTGATGCTGCCGCAACACTTGGCGTGACTTCAGATCGTCTGAAATCCCTGGGGTTAATCGATGAAATTGTCAAAGAACCCCTGGGTGGTGCGCATCGTGATCCTGAAGCACTGATGGCAAATATGAAAACAGCAATCAATACTAAAATTAAACAGTTACAGGCGATGCCGGTTGATGAACTGGTTAAACGCCGTCAACAACGTTTGCTTAATTATGGTGCCTTTGAAGGATAAACAGGCCCTGGTTTATACAAGTGTCTTTTGACACAGAATTAGTTATTCAGAAGATCCGCAAATATTGCGGATCTTCTACTTTATGGGTGGCCTACAGCGGTGGTATGGACTCCCATGTGCTGCTGCATTTTCTGGCAACACATCGTGAGCAGTTTCTCCAAAAAATACAGGTCGTGCATGTCGACCATCAGCTGCAATCTCAATCTGCCCGTTGGACTGAACACTGTCGACAGGTTGCTGCTTCATTACACATGCCTTTTCACTGCTTGAAAGTGACAGTTACAGATATTAATCAGTCAGGCCTTGAATCGGCCGCACGGACTGCGCGTTATCAAGCTATTCATCAACTGATTAACGATGATGGCATTTTGCTAACTGGACAACATTTGCAAGATCAGGCTGAAACCTTGATGCTGCAATTACTGCGAGGGGCTGGCACTCGTGGATTAGGAGCGATGAAAGTAATATCTCAATGGCAGAAAATGCAGATTGTTCGGCCATTGTTGACTATTTCCAGAGAAGCGTTATTTGAATACGCAACAACACATCAGTTGCAGTGGATTGAAGATCCCAGTAATCAAAATACCAAGATAAATCGTAACTTCCTACGTCATCAAATCTGGCCATTGTTACAACAACGTTGGCCTGCCTTAAACCGAAATCTGGCACGTTCAGCAAATAACCTGCAGGAAAGCCAAATTCTGTTGGATGAGATAGCGGAACAAGATTTAATTTCTGTTGAAGCTAATTCAATTAATGGCAGTTTAAACATTACCAAATTGCAGGCTTTGAGTGAGCCAAGGCAACGCAATGTGCTGCGATTTTTTATAAAACAGTTAAATATGGTGCTGCCGTCAAGCATAAATTTGCAACGGATTTTAATGGAAGTCTGTCAAGCCGCAGCAGATGGGCAGCCTCAGGTCAGTTGGAGCCAATACATTGCCAGACGGTATCAGAACACACTTTATATCAGTTGGTTAAGACAACATCCTTTACCGGCTTCATCCGTGAATCTGCTTTACGATCAACAGCCCATATTGTTGGATGCTGAGCATCAGTTAGTTTGGAAAGCTGCAAGGGGAGAAGGGATTCGTGCCGAATTGTTTCGCTCTGGTTTAGCATTAACGTTTCGTCAGGGTGGAGAAAAAATCCAGCTAGCTGGCAAGTCTCATCATCAATCATTAAAAAAGTTGTTCCAGGAATGGCAAATCCCGGTTTGGCAACGCGATTCAATTCCGTTGTTGTTTGCCAACCAGCAATTAGTCGCAATTGTTGGGTATGCCTGTGCAGAAACAGCCAAGCCTTTATCCGATGAAACTGGCTGGTTACCAGTGATTGAACAGACTTGATGGGGATATTTTGATTGAGCGACTCGGGCAATTCTGATACTTTATGACGATATTTTTGAGTGTGGCTATTCTGGCTGCACCGCTATTGCAAAAACTCTCCATAATATGACTAAATTTATATTTGTCACTGGTGGTGTTGTGTCGTCTCTCGGTAAGGGAATCGCGGCGGCTTCACTGGCAGCGATTCTAGAAGCTCGTGGCCTGAAGGTCACAATGATTAAACTCGATCCCTACATCAACGTTGATCCCGGAACAATGAGCCCACTGCAACATGGTGAGGTGTTTGTAACGGATGATGGTGCTGAAACCGATCTGGATTTAGGTCACTACGAGCGATTTATTGATGCCAATATGACCAGCCGCAATAACCATACGACTGGCCAAATCTATGAAAATGTTATCCGTAAAGAACGCCGGGGAGAATATCTTGGCAATACGGTGCAGGTCATTCCGCATATAACCGATGAAATCAAACGCTGTGTTTATGAAGGCGCTGGCGATGCCGATGTTGCACTGGTGGAAATCGGTGGAACGGTCGGCGATATTGAGTCATTACCGTTTTTGGAAACCATTCGTCAGATGGCCACTGAATTAGGCCGTGATCGTGCCTTGTTTATTCATCTGACATTGGTGCCCTATATTGCTTCTGCCGGTGAAATCAAAACCAAACCCACTCAGCATTCCGTAAAAGAACTGCGCACTATCGGTATTCAACCGGATGTTTTGCTGTGTCGTATGGATCGTCCCCTACCGGAATCCGAACGCCGCAAGATTTCATTGTTTACCAATGTGCCTGAAAAATCGGTTATCACCTGTATTGATGTAGACAGCATTTACAAGATACCAATGGAGTTACACAAACAAGGTCTTGATGACATTGTGGTGAAACAACTGGGACTTGATGCTAAACCGGCCGATCTGAGTCAGTGGCAGCAGGTTTATGAAAATCTCTCCAACCCGCAGGGTGAAGTCAATATAGCCATGGTCGGCAAATATATGGAGTTGACCGAAGCCTATAAATCCCTTTCCGAAGCCTTGGTTCATGCCGGTATTCATACCCGTACCAAGGTCAATGTGCATTATGTCGATTCTGAAATGATCGAGAAAAATGGCACCAACAGTATTGCCGATATGGATGCCATTCTGGTGCCTGGCGGCTTTGGAAAACGTGGTGTCGAAGGTATGATTTCAACCGCCCAGTTTGCCCGCGAAAACAATATCCCGTATCTGGGAATTTGTTTGGGGATGCAGGTGGCCGTCATCGAATATGCTCGTCATAAAGCAGGCCTGACACAGGCTTTCAGTACCGAGTTTGAACCTAATACGCCAGATCCTGTGATAGGTCTTATTACAGAATGGCAGAAAGAGGATGGCAGTGTAGAACAGCGTGATCATGATTCAGATCTGGGTGGCACCATGCGCTTGGGCGGTTATCCCTGTGTACTGAAACCAGGATCTCTGGCACAACAGATTTACGGTGCTGATGAAATCGTTGAGCGTCATCGTCATCGTTATGAGTTCAACAATAATTACAAACAGAAACTGGAAGATGCCGGATTACTGTTTTCTGGCATGTCAAAAGATAACTCACTGGCAGAAATGGTCGAGATTCCAGGCCATCCCTGGTTTGTGGCCTGTCAGTTCCATCCAGAGTTCACCTCCACTCCAAGACACGGACATCGATTATTTGAAGGTTTTATCAATGCTGCGGTGGCGAATCATAAAAAACGAGGACAGCAGTAATGCAATTATGTGGTCATGAAGTTGGTGGTAAACAACCGTTGTTTTTGATTGCCGGCACCTGTGTTATCGAAAGTGAACAAATGACCATGGATGTGGCTGGTCAGTTAAAAGAGATGACAGACAAACTGGGTATCCCTTTTATCTACAAATCCTCATTCGATAAAGCCAATCGTACTTCTACTAATACCTATCGCGGTCCTGGTCTTGAAGCGGGTATGGCGATTCTGGAAAAGGTTAAAAAAGAATTCGGCCTCCCTATTCTGACAGACGTTCATGAAGACACTCCGCTGGCAGAAGTTGCCAGTGTGGTCGATGTATTGCAAACCCCAGCTTTCTTATGTCGTCAGACCAATTTTATTATTAATGTTGCCAGCCAGGGATTACCGGTAAACATCAAAAAAGGTCAGTTTCTGGCGCCATGGGATATGCAGCATGTCGCGGATAAAGCCAAATCAACGGGTAACCAGCAGATCATGTTATGTGAACGTGGTACCTCATTTGGTTATAACACATTGATTTCAGATATGCGTGGTTTACCGACCATGCGTCATATGGATTGCCCGGTAGTATTCGATGCCACCCACTCAGTGCAGCAACCTGGTGGTCAGGGTGGCAAAAGCGGTGGCCAGAGACAGTTTGTACCTGTACTGGCACGTTCTGCAGTAGCGGCTGGCATTGCTGGCTTGTTCATGGAAACGCATCCGGATCCTGAAAAAGCCCTAAGTGATGGACCGAATTCCTGGCCACTGCATAAAATGCAGGCTTTACTGGAAACGCTGATTGCTATCGATAAAACAGTTAAACAACAAGACTTTATTGAAGACGCCTACCTGTAACAGGTGGCATGCCAGAACAGGGTTATTGTCTGGCAACTTCAACTATAGATGGAGACAATTATGAGTAAAATTATAGATGTTCGTGGCCGTGAGATCATTGATTCTCGTGGTAATCCTACGGTCGAAGCTGACGTTATTCTTGCCAGTGGTGCTATGGGAAGAGCAGCTGTACCTTCAGGTGCTTCAACTGGCGAACGTGAAGCGATTGAGTTACGCGATGGCGATAAGTCACGTTATCTGGGCAAAGGCGTAACCAAAGCTGTTGAAGCAATCAATACTGAGTTACGTGCGGCTGTTGTTGGAATGGATTGTCTCGATCAATCCAGCCTGGATGAAAAACTCATTGCCTGTGATGGTACTGATAATAAACAACGTCTTGGCGCCAACGCAATTCTGGCGGTTTCCATGGCGGCAGCAGTAGCCGGTGCGGATGAACAGGGTTTGCCTTTATATCGCTATCTTGGTGGAGATAAGGCGGTGACCTTGCCGGTACCGATGATGAACATTATCAATGGTGGATCACACGCTGATAATAGTGTTGATTTTCAGGAATTCATGATTGTGCCAGTCGGTGCCAAAAGCTTCAAAGAAGCCGTTCGTGCCGGAGCAGAAGTATTTCATCAGTTAAAAGCAGTTTTATTAGCCCAGGGTCTTAATACCGCTGTGGGCGATGAAGGTGGATTTGCCCCCGATCTGGCGTCAAATGAAGCCGCTATGGAACTGATTATGCAAGCCATCAAACAGGCCGGCTATGAGCCGGGCCGTGATGTCATGATCGCGCTGGATGTCGCCAGTTCCGAGTTTTATAAAGACGGTATGTATCGTCTGGAATCCGAACAGCGTAGTCTCACCGCGGCTGAATTAACCGATTTGCTGGAAAACTGGTGCAACAAGTATCCAATCATCAGCATTGAGGATGGCATGGATGAAAATGACTGGCAGGGATGGAAGTTGCTGACCGATCGTTTAGGGGATCGTATTCAATTGGTGGGTGATGATTTATTTGTTACCAACAGTGCGATTCTGCAGAAGGGCATTGAAGCCAAGGTGGCCAACGCGATCTTGATTAAGCTGAATCAAATTGGCACGTTGAGTGAAACACTTCATGCAATGAATATGGCCGCTGAAGCAGGCTATAAATCAATTGCATCCCATCGCAGTGGCGAGACTGAAGATACGTTTATTGCTGATTTGGCGGTGGGCACCCAATGTGGTCAAATCAAGACTGGCTCAATGTCGCGTTCAGACCGGGTAGCAAAATATAATCAGTTGCTGCGTATTGAAGCTGAACTGGGCGCTGCAGCAATTTATCCGGGGTTGCGGGCTTTCGCCTGTCAGTGAAGTTTGACGTATGAAAACAGTACTGATTGTGCTGACGTTAATTTTTGTCATGCTGCAATACAGATTGTGGTTGAGTCATGATGGCTTACCAGCTTTGTTAAGACTTCATCACACAGTTGAAAAACAGCGTATTGATAATGCAAAACTTGAAGAGCGTAATCAGGTACTGGCGGCAGAAGTTGCTGATCTTAAAAGCGGTTTGGATGCGTTGGAAGAGCGTGCTCGCAGTGAACTGGGTATGGTTAAGCCAGAAGAGACCTTTTTTCACATAATCGAACTTCCAGATGATGATGAACAATAAAGTCTGGGCGGTGGTGCCTGCTGCAGGGATCGGCAGCAGAATGCAGGCCGATCGCCCTAAGCAGTATCTACTACTGAATAATCAACCAGTAATTGTTCATAGTCTGCAACGGCTTATCAGTCATCCTGCAATTGAAGGGGTCGTTGTCGCGCTTTCAGCCAATGATCCCTACTGGCCTTCATTGAATCTGCCATCACACTGGCCCATCCATACAACACTGGGGGGTGAGCATCGGGCAGATTCAGTGAGCAATGCGTTGGAATTTTTAAAAAATCTTACCCGGCAGGATCCCTGGGTCCTGGTTCATGATGCAGCACGACCCTGCATTCGGCACAGTGATATTGATTCCATGTTGCAGCAATTAAGCGATGATCCGGTGGGCGGTATTTTAGGTGTGCCGCTAAGTGAGACGATCAAGCGTGTGAATACAGATAACACCATTGAAGCAACAGTAGATCGAACTGGATTATGGCGAGCATCCACTCCTCAGATGTTCCGTTTGAGAGGTTTGGCTGAGGCATTAACTCAAGCGAAACAAAGTAATATCAATGTTACAGATGAGGCCAGTGCAATGGAGTTTATGGGCTTAGTACCCAAAATGGTAGCTGGCCATGCTGACAATATCAAAATTACTCTGCCACAGGATCTGGCATTAGCAGCGCTCTTTTTACAACAACAGAATAATGGAGAAGCTGCGTGAGAATCGGCCACGGTTATGATGTACATCGGTTTGCTGAGAACTGTTCGTTAATTATAGGTGGCGTAAATATCCCTCATACGCATGGACTGGAGGCTCACTCCGATGGGGATGTGTTGATTCATGCAATATGTGATGCTTTGCTCGGCGCTGCAGGCTGGTGGGATATTGGCCACCATTTTCCAGATGATGATATGGCCTTCGCGGGAATTGATAGTCGGGTACTGTTGCGTCGTGTTTATGACGATTTGAAAGCGGCAGGCTGGCAGGTCAGCAATGTCGATTCTACAGTGGTAGCACAAGTCCCTAAATTAGCGCCGTATATCCCGCAAATGCGAGAATTGCTGGCCACTGACCTGCATATTGAGTCCTCAGCGATTAATATCAAAGCGACCACAACCGAAAAGCTGGGCTTTGTCGGCCGCCAGGAGGGCATAGCGGCTCATGCTGTGGCGCTTATCCAAAAGGTTGTATCTGTTTGAAACATTTTGATTATTTTTCCCTGCCACGCCATTCTGCCACTGCGTCAAGTTGTGGTGCCAAGTTACGTGAGAAAGCCGTTTATTTTGAAGTGGAGGAGCATCTGCCATTTTCGCCGGAGGGCGAAGGGTCGCATGTCTGGCTATATGTGCAGAAAACCGATACCAACACCGACTGGCTGGCCCAGGAAATTGCCCGTTTTGCCGGTGTATCACCCGTTGCAGTAGGTTACGCCGGGCTTAAAGATCGTCATGCAGTTACTTCACAATGGTTCAGTGTAAATTTACAGGGGTTGCCAGAACCGGATTGGCTGGCATTTGAAAATGAACAAATCAAAATTCTTAAAGCGGTTCGTCACAGCAAAAAATTAAAACGTGGGGCACTTGCCGGAAACCGTTTTCGTTTGCGATTAACCGACATTGTCGGTGACATGAATATCTGGGAGCAGAATCTGCAATTAATTGCGGAGCAGGGGGTACCTAATTATTTTGCCGAACAACGTTTCGGTCATCACGGTAATAATCTGAAAAAAGCAGAGCAATGGTTCACAGAAGGGACCGAGCCGAAAAAGCGTAATCAACGCAGTATTATTATTTCAGCAGCGCGTTCCTGGCTGTTCAATCTGGTGCTGGCCGAAAGAATCCGTCAAGGCAACTGGAATCAACTGTTGGCAGGTGACGTTATGTTGTTGGCTGGTACCAGAGCCAGTTATTTTGTCGCTGAGACCAAAGATGACGTACTTGAAAAGCGAATTAACGAAATGGACATCCATCCGACCGGACCACTCTGGGGTAAGGGGGAAGCTATCAGTAAGAATGATACGCTGGCTCTGGAACAGAGTGTATTAAAAGACTGGCAGGATTGGCAGCAGCAGCTGGAGAAACTGGGTTTATCGCAGGAACGTCGTGCGCTGAGATTGTTTCCACAGAATCTTAAATGGCAATTTATCAATGAAACCAGTTTACTGTTAGAGTTTGAATTGGGGCCGGGCAGTTATGCAACGGCTGTTTTGCGAGAACTGGCTGAAATTCAGGATATGTCGCAGAAAATTTCCGCAGTGTCACCGAGTCCTAGTGAATAGGATTCAGTGATCTCTGAAGGAGGCTGATATGAATCTCTCCATGATTAAGGTGTTATTGCTGTTTTTATTATGCCTGCCATTTTCTGTTCAGGCAGTAGATCGGTGGCAGGCGTCGAGTGGTAATAAACATACCGCGGTACTGGAATTATTTACTTCAGAAGGCTGTGGCCTTTGTCCACCTGCGGAACGCTGGTTATATCAACAGCAGCGGGCAGAGCTTGATTATATTGTTTTGGGCTTTCATGTGGATTATCTGAATGATAAGAAAGGCTGGGTAGATGCATTTGCCAAACCGGTATTTTCTGAACGCCAGAAACAATTGGCCCGACTGAACCGATATCAAACTATTTACACTCCGGAATTTGTGTTAAGTGGCGAGTCCCTGCCAAATTGGCGGGCGAATTTCGCTGAAGCAGTAAGTTTTCTCAATGAATTTGATGCTCAAGCACAGATTCGTTTAAGGGCTTATCTGATTAATGATCAGTTGATGATTGATAGCCGAAGCCTGGTAACGGGTGAGGAAAATCGTCAACACAGCAAACTGTACTTTGCTATTACGGAGGATGATGTCAGCAGTCTTGTCCTTGGTGGAGATAATGCCGGACAGACCTTTAATCATCAAAACCTGGTTCGTCGATGGTTGGGTCCATTTGAGCTTGATGATTCTGGTGAAACCTTTATTGAACATCAAGTGAAATTGTCACCTGAATGGCAGCAGGACAAACTGAAACTGGTGGCGATTGTTCAAAATTTATCCGATGGTTATATTTTGCAGGCCGTGGAATTACCCTTAACACAATAGAAGTTAGATGGATTATTTACCAATATTTATAGATTTAAAACAACGCCAGTGTCTGGTGGTTGGGGGGGCGAAATTGCAGCTCGTAAAGCAGCACTATTGTTGAAAGCTCAGGCATCAGTAACCATTGTTGCCCCCGAGATTGCAGAGATGTCGCGCCAATTGCTGGAAGAGCCTGATTACAAGGGCAGGTTGCGTTGGGTCAATGATAGATTTGATTCAAGCTACCTGAATCAGCAAACGCTGGTGATCGCAGCGACCAATGATGAAAAAGTTAATCTTGAGGTCTATCAGGAAGCCAAAGCCAGAAATATTCTCACCAATGTGGCTGACCAACCCGATATGTGTGACTTTATTCTGCCTTCGGTTCTGGATCGATCACCGATTGTGGTGGCGATATCCAGTGGTGGTCAGTCACCTATTCTTGCCAGACAATTACGCGCAAGACTGGAAACACTGATTCCACCGGCTTACAGTAAACTGGGTTTACTGGTGGGGGAATATCGTGAGCGGGTGAAGGCAAAGTTCGGCCATATTAAACAGCGTCGTCGTTTCTGGGAGTCTGTTTTACAAGGCCCAGTCGCCGATCATGTATTGGCGGGACGTGATGAACTGGCCAGCAAAACCCTCGAAACCCTGATTGATGAAACCGCTGATAATGCTTTGCAACAAGGAGAAGTCTATCTGGTGGGAGCCGGCCCCGGTGATCCCGATTTACTAACCTTTAAAGCCTTACGATTGATGCAGCAGGCCGATGTGGTTTTTTACGATCGTCTGGTGAGCAAGGAAGTGCTGGCATTAGTACGTAAAGAAGCTGAAATGATTTATGTCGGAAAACAGCGAGCATGGCACAGCAAGCGTCAGGATGAAATAAATCTGCTATTACTGGAACACGCTCAGGCTGGCAAACGTGTTTTACGTTTGAAAGGTGGAGATCCGTTTATATTTGGTCGTGGTGGTGAGGAAATTGCCACGCTGGCTGAACAGAAAATTCCTTTTCAGGTCGTGCCGGGAATAACAGCGGCCTCCGGTGTTGCTTGCTACTCCGGTATTCCATTAACACATCGTGATTATTCACAAAGTTGTGTGTTTGTAACAGGCCAGTTAAAAGAAGGTGAGCTGGATTTGAATTGGCAGGCCTTAGTGCAGCCTCGCCAGACAGTGGTTGTTTATATGGGCCTCGCAGGGCTTGATATTCTTAGTCAGAAGCTACAACAGCACGGCATGAAAGCCGATATGCCTGCGGCACTGGTTCAGCAAGGCACAACAGAGAATCAAAAGGTTTGGACAAGTACTATTGCCGAGCTTCCTGAATTGGCAAAAAAACAACAACCTGTCGCACCAACGCTACTGATTATTGGTGAAGTTGTACAATTGCATAATCAACTATCCTGGTTTTCCTAATAAAATCAACAGATTAATATTCCCTTATTGTTTTAGGAATTTTTCCTAATTCTATGTGCGAAACGTCATGCTAGCATCGCCCTAAGCTTCATAGAAAGCGATATAAAAAAATTAATACAAATATTAAATCTGGGAGATTAAGATGGCGATTCCATTCCGACGGGGCCTCCTGCCTGCGTTGCTAGCTAGTGCATTAACTCCGGGACTCAGCTTAGCTGCAGAACCGGATCTTCAACTTGAAAATATCGAAGTTATCAGTCTCACACCATTACATGGGGTAGGACTGGAGGCAGATAAAATTCCAAGTCATGTTCAAACTGCAACTGACGAAGATATTGAGCGTAACCAAAGCTTGGATATTTCTGATTTTATGAATCAGACAATGGATAGTGTGAGTCTGAATGCCGCTCAAAATAATCCTTTCCAACCTGATTTGAAATTCCGTGGTTTCACCGCTTCTCCACTTGTCGGTAATTCTCAAGGAATATCGGTTTATCAGGATGGTGTTCGTATCAACGAACCTTTCGGCGATGCGGTGAACTTTGAATTATTGCCTAAATCGGCAATTGCCAGCATGAATATGATGTCAGGTTCAAATCCATTATTTGGTCTGAATACTCTGGGTGGTGCTTTATCGATTCAAACGAAAAACGGTTTTACCCATCCTGGTCATAGTCTGGAAGCTTACACCGGTTCATTTGGTCGTGATTCGGGCACTATTGAAACGGGGGGCAATGACGGCAATTTTGGTTATTTTGTGACCGGTTCCATTACCAAAGAAGATGGTTGGCGTGATTTTTCACCTTCCAGAGTTGAACAGTTCTTTTCCAACTTAAGCTATCGTAATGAAACCAGTAGTCTGGATTTTGGTATTACCGCTGTTGATAGTGATTTGAATGGTAACGGTGCTTCTCCAATTGAGTTAGTTGCTGACGATCGGGAAACTGTTTTCACCCATCCAGATAATACGCAAAATGAGTTGCGTATGTTCACTTTGAATGGATCACATTGGGTGAATGACAATGTCATGCTGTCTGCTAACACCTATTATCGTCGAAGTGATCGCAGCACGTTTAATGGTGATGGTTCTGAGTTAAGTGTAATTGGTGGGCAAATCGGCGAAGACGAGGATGGTGTTGAAGGTGTATTTGATGGTGATGACGAAATCATTAGTACAGATTCGCTCGGCTTTGCAGATGGTGATGATGTAGCCCTGAATAACACTAGTAAAACTGAACAAGATAGTTATGGTTTTGCTTTACAGTCAACCTTTTTGAATGATTTGTTCGATCGGGAAAATCAATTGATTGTTGGTGCTTCCTACGATACTTCAGATGTTAAATATTCATCCCAATCTGAAATAGCAGAATTTACTGATTCGCGTGGAACAGATGGAACGGGCTTCATTATTGATGAAACAGTAGTTGATGGTGATATTGAAACAGACACATTCAGTTTGTTTTTCACTAACACACATTCATTAACTGAACGTCTCGATTTAACTGTGGGTGGACGTTATAACTGGATTCAGATTGATATTTCTGGGACCAGCGAAGGTGGTGAACAGGATCTTAATGAGTCTGGTAATAAACATGTATTCAAACGCTTTAATCCTACAGTTGGTTTAACTTACGCGTTACAGGATAACTTGACTGTGTATGGGAACTATAGCGAATCTAATCGTGCTCCCACTGCATCTGAACTGACTTGTGCCGAACCAGAGTCACCTTGTGCTTACCCTAATGCTTTTTTAGCAGATCCTCCTCTGGATGATGTAGTCGCTAAAACAGTTGAGGCAGGTTTGCGTGGACAGCAAGAAATGTTTAATTGGTATAGCAACATTTATTACACTCAGCTAACGGATGATTTGTTCTTCTTCTCAGAAGATGAAGAAGTTTCTGAAGAAGTTAGTGGGCGTTTAGGTCTGGGTAACTTCAGAAATATTGACAAAACAGCACGTGCAGGGCTGGAAGTTGGACTGAATGGCCAATATCAACAACTGGCCTGGTTTAGTAATTACAGTTATGTTCGGGCGACCTTCGAAGATAATTTTGATTATTCCCGTAATGGCAATTTATTCAGCGTAAGTAAAGGCGACCGTCTGCCAAGTATTCCTGAACACAATATCAAGATCGGTGTTGATTATGCCTTTACACCGAAATTATCTCTTGGTGCGACAGCTTCATATCACTCCAGCCAATATTACCGTGGCGATGAGGCAAATGAAGATAAGAAAATCAGTGGTTATGGATTGGTTAATCTCCATGGTCGTTATAAGCTGAATAAAAATGTTCAGTTCTTTGCCAAAGTCGACAATTTGTTTGATAGTGAATACGAGAACTTTGGTTTGTACGGCGAACCTGATGAAGCGCCTGGTCTGGATTATGAAGATCCCCGCTTTGTTGGAGCAGGTGCACCGAGAGCCGGATGGATTGGTTTTAAAATTACTCTTTAATCCAATTGTTAAGCTAAAAGAAAGGCCGCTATATGCGGCCTTTCTTTTTTATAAATCAATAAATCGCATCGATAAGTCGACAGCCTGCAAATCTTTGGTTAATTGCCCCACAGAAATTCTATCAACACCTGTCTCAGCAATACTTCGTAGCGTCTCTTTATTAATACCACCAGAAGCTTCAAGAGCTACTTTACCCTGAGCAACCACAACAGCCTCGCGAAGCATCTCCAGTGAAAAATTATCCAGCAAAACAATATCCACAGCAGTATTGAGTACCTGATGTAATTCATCCATAGACTCGACTTCAACTTCAATTGACACATTTGGATGCAAAGCTTTGGCCTGAGCTACCGCTGCTGCAATTGAGCCCGCAGCAAGAATGTGATTTTCCTTAATCAATATGGCGTCATACAGCCCAAAGCGATGATTAACTCCGCCACCACAACGTACCGCATATTTCTGGCCAAGCCTTAATCCTGGAAGGGTTTTGCGGGTATCCAGCAGTTTAACCGGCAAGTCTTTGATGATGTCAGCATAAAGTTTGGTATGAGTAGCGGTACCGGAAAACGTCTGCAAAAAATTCATAGCGGTACGTTCGCCACTCAATAATGCCCGGGCATTACCGGAGAGTTCACATACCACCGCATTTTCCCGCAGCAAATCGGCATCGTTGAAGAACCAGTGGATTTGAATACTTGGATCCAGCTGCTTGAAGACTTCATTAAACCAGTCTTGCCCACATAGAACAGCATCCTGACGACTAATTAGTCTGGCTTTGGCTATCGCATTTTTTGGAATAAGATCTGCGGTGAGATCTTGTTGTCCAATATCCTCAAGTAGGGAGAGTTTGACTTGTGAGGTAATAAAATTTGCTGGAATGAAATTCTGAATCGTCATAGTGTTAGGGGTTCAATTTAAACAGACGATAGGGTAACTGTTAAAGCTCTGATAATCTATTCAGAAACCTATGTTGGAGAGATGAGTGATTATCGACAAGCAAAGTGGATGGCTGGATGCGGCGGAGATTTTACCCTCACCAAATTATGATGACCGTCCTGATGAGAGCGATATCAGCGGCATCATTATTCACAATATCAGTTTACCGCCTGGACAGTTCGGCGGAGGCTGGATTGCCGATCTTTTTCTAAACCAGCTTGACCCGAATGCACATCCTTATTTTGCAGAAATCGCGCATCTAAAAGTTTCATCGCATTTGTTGATAAGACGAGATGGATTGATGCAGCAGTTTGTGCCATTTCAAAAACGTGCATGGCATGCAGGGGTATCCTGCTGGGAAGGGCGTGAACGTTGTAATGACTTTACAATCGGTATTGAAATGGAAGGTGATGATGAAACGCCATTCACCGAAGATCAATATCAACAACTAGCAAATGTGAGCAAAGCTCTGCTTGCAGCCTATCCATTATTATCGAAAGAAAGAATTACCGGTCATGAGCATATCGCTCCTGGACGTAAAACTGATCCCGGGCCCTATTTTGATTGGGTCTATTTCAAACAATTATTGCAAGCATAAAAAAAGCCGCCAGGAGGCGGCTTTAGTCGATTTTAAATGATTATCACTGCGTGATCGCAATCAGCTCGATATCAAAAATCAAAGTTTCATTGGGGCCAATCATTTCACCGGCACCTTGTGGACCATAAGCCAGATTGCCTGGGATGACCACGCGCCATTTACCGCCTTCTTTCATCATCTGCAAGACTTCCTGCCAGCCTTGAATAACGCCATTCACTGGGAAGGTTGCTGGTTCACCACGCTGAATAGAGCTGTCAAATACAGTACCATCAATCAAAGTACCTTCGTAATGGGCGATGACTTTATCAGTTGCTTTTGGTGTTGCGCCATCACCTTCTTCAAGAATTTCATATTGCAGGCCGCTATCGGTTGTGACTACACCGTCTTTTTTAGCGTTTTCTGCCATATAGGCTTTAGACTCGGCTTGTTTTTTGTTCATCATTGCAGCCAGTTCTTGTGATTTTTTCTGCTGGTATTTACCAATGATTTCCTGCGCAGTTGCCTGATCCATCTGTGGTTGACGGCCAGCCATCATGTCGGCAACACCTGCACTGAATGCATCCATTTCAAGCTCTACACCTTCCATCATCATTTGTTGACCGACTTGTATGCCGAAGATATAGCTGAGTTTTTGTTGTTCGGTATCGAGGGTGGCGTTTTCTGCCATTACATTAGCTCCAAATAAAACGGGAAGGAAAGCGAGATATTTCAGTTTCATGTCTTATGACTCTCAAATTTTAAATAAAATAATTTAGCTTGCGTGCGTTAGAGATCTTATCAGCCGCGAAGTTCGCCATGCGATTGTCTCATATTTTTTCACAGCTTTCAGATTGAATAGCCGAGTAATACACTTGGTTATTCGTTCAAATGATACTATAATGGTATCAATTAGGAGGGCGTCAAATGTTACGCATGAGTAAATTGACTGATTACGGCATTGTGCTGATGAGTTACATAGCCGAGCACCGAAGCAAACAGCATAGTGCCCACATGCTATCTGATGCCGTGCATATGCCATTGCCGACGGTGCGAAAAATTTTAAAAGTGTTGTCAGCCGGAGGACTACTGACTTCAGAACGTGGCGCGCAGGGTGGATATACATTAAGTGGAGATCCCGCCAGTATTTCCGTCGCGCAGATTATTACCGCAATTGAAGGTCCTATCGCTTTAACGGAATGCGTAAGTACTGTTACGCATTGTGATCAGGAAACGCATTGCACCGTGCAGACAAACTGGAACCAAATCAATAATGCCGTATTTCACGCGCTGGATGAGGTCAAGTTAGCCGATATGCTGGCGCCAACAGTTTCAGCGCCGCGAACAGTTCAATTTTACCCGCCCAATTACAGGGCAAGAACAGTTACCTTACAGGATGGTGATCAACATGAATGATCAAACACAACAACTAGAAGCAATTACCCAGAAAGAATACAAAGCTGGCTTTTATACTGATATTGAATCAGACAGTTTGCCACCGGGTTTGAATGAAGATGTGGTTCGTCAGATCTCCCTTATTAAAGGTGAGCCGGAGTTCATGCTTGAATGGCGCCTGAAAGCCTTTCGCCATTGGTTAACGATGGAAACGCCGGAATGGGCACACGTCCATTATCCTGAAATCGACTATCAGTCAGTCAGTTATTATTCAGCTCCCAAGAAAAAAACTGATGGACCAAAAAGCCTGGATGAAGTTGATCCGGAACTATTGCGTACCTATGAAAAGCTGGGTGTACCATTAGACGAACGGGCGCGTTTGGCAGGGGTTGCAGTTGACGCGGTGTTTGATAGCGTTTCAGTCTCGAATACCTTTAAAGATAAACTGGCCGAGCAGGGCATCCTGTTTATGCCAATCTCAGAAGCCATTCATGAGCATCCTGAACTGGTCAAAAAATATCTGGGTAGTGTTGTTCCCTATAAAGATAACTATTACGCTGCATTGAACTGTGCTGTGTTTACCGATGGTTCTTTTGTCTATATCCCCAAAGGGGTGCGTTGTCCGATGGAACTCTCCACTTATTTCCGTATCAATGCGGCTAATACCGGACAGTTTGAACGGACGTTAATCATTGCTGATGATGACTCCTATGTGAGTTACCTGGAAGGGTGTACAGCGCCTATGCGTGATGAAAACCAGCTGCATGCGGCGGTAGTAGAACTGGTGGCACTGGATCGTGCAGAAATTAAATATTCCACTGTGCAGAACTGGTATCCCGGTGATGAAAACGGCAAAGGTGGTATTTATAACTTTGTAACAAAACGTGCAGCCTGTCGTGGTGAAAGTTCAAAAGTCTCCTGGACTCAGGTCGAAACTGGCTCAGCCATTACCTGGAAATATCCAAGTGTGATTTTGCAGGGGGATAATTCTGTAGGTGAATTTTACTCAGTGGCTGTTACCAATAATATGCAGCAGGCTGACACCGGAACCAAGATGATCCATCTGGGTAAAAACACCAGCTCGACCATTATCTCCAAAGGTATTTCGGCTGGTAGATCATCCAATGCCTACCGCGGTCTGGTTCGGATTGGACCCAATGCCGAGAATGCGCGTAACTACACGGAGTGTGATTCGTTACTGATGGGCGATAAATGTGCTGCGCATACCTTTCCGTATATTGAAGTGAAAAATCCGAGTGCTCAGGTTGAGCACGAAGCCTCTACTTCAAAAATCAGTGAAGATCAGCTGTTTTATTGCAAGCAGCGTGGCCTTGATGTGGAAGATTCTGTATCAATGATTGTCAACGGTTTCTGTAAACAGGTTATTCGTGAGCTGCCGATGGAATTTGCGGTTGAAGCTCAGAACCTGCTGGGCTTGTCGTTGGAAGGCTCGGTTGGTTAAACAGCGTTCACTTACATAACTACATGTTGGGCGGGTCAGGCCGCTTAACCTATAAAAAATGAATAGAGAATAATTATGAAAATGTTGGAAATAAAAAATTTACACGCATCAATTGAGGGCAAAGAAATTCTGCGTGGTATCAATCTGACGGTCAATGCTGGCGAAGTTCATGCCATCATGGGACCAAATGGTGCCGGTAAAAGCACCTTGTCAAATGTATTAACAGGTCGTGAAGGCTATGAAATCACCCAGGGTGAAGTCATATATAAAGGTCAAAACCTGCTGGAACTGGAACCTGAAGAGCGTGCCAGACGCGGCGTGTTTCTGGCTTTTCAGTATCCGGTAGAAATCCCCGGCGTCAGTAATATCTATCTGCTTAAAGCCGCATTAAATGCCATTCGTAAACATCAGGGTCTGGAAGAGCTTGATGCCATCGACTTCCTGACGCTGGTCCGCAGCAAAATGGCGTTGGTCAAGATGGACGAACAGTTTTTACACCGCAGTGTAAATGAAGGTTTCTCCGGCGGTGAGAAAAAACGTAATGAAATCCTGCAAATGGCCTTACTGGAGCCGCAACTGGCCATTATGGATGAAACCGATTCAGGCCTGGATATTGACGCTCTGAAAACCGTTTCTGAGGGGGTTAATGCCTTGCGTAGTCCTGAGCGTTCATTTGTGATGATTACCCATTATCAGCGGTTACTTGATTATATCGTTCCCGATTTTGTCCATGTGTTGTCTGAAGGTCGCATCGTAAAATCGGGTGATAAAGAATTGGCAAAAGAACTGGAAAAATCCGGCTATAGCTGGGTGCATGATGCACCAGAGCCGGAAGGGCAGCCTGCATGAAAGTATTAACAGACATTCATACCGATTTTTCTGCTGTTGCTAACAGCCGTGACATTATGGTGGCTGACAACGCACGTTGGAAAACCCTGCGTGAACAAGCTCAGCATCAGTTTGCACGAATGGGCTTACCCGGCAGAAAAGAAGAAGACTGGAAATACACCAGCCTGTGGCAGTTTGGTCAGGAACAGTTTGTTCATCAGGTATCCCAACCAGGATATGCTGATATTCATGAGCTGAAGCTGGTTGAAGATGCCTATCGTCTGGTGATTGTCGATGGTCGTGTGGATTTGACTGCATCATCCATTGACAGACTGCCTGATGGGCTTACCGTAACGCCATTATCTCAATCAATTGAGCGCGCCAGCGAATTTCTCAATCAACAAATCAGCATGGAAAAGCCAGGCTTTAATGCGATGAACACCATGTTGATGAATGAGGGGGTTTTCATAGAGGTAACTGAAAATACAAAGATTGATAAACCGATTGAATTAATCGTGGTAAACAGCGGCCATACGCAACATTACGCAATGCATCTGCGTCATGTCATTGTGCTTGGAAAAGACAGTCAGGCAACCTTTATTGAAACCTATGCTGGCAATGATAAAGCCAATGGTTTGACCGATGTAGTAACTGAAATAAGTCTGGCTGAAAATGCAGAATTATTTCATTACAAATTACAGCGTGAATCACTGGGGCATTATCATGTTGCCACTATGGCTGCCTCACAGGCTACTGACAGTAAATGGCATAACACCAATATTTCTCTAGGTGCAAAACTCGCCAGAAACGATGTACACAGCCAATTATTGGGAGAGCAATCCCATGTGACGATGAACGGTCTGTATCTGGTGACCGGAGAACAGCATGTAGATAATCACACTCGCATTGATCACAGCGTCCCAAATACCACCAGTGAAGAAGTTTACAAAGGTGTATTGGATGAACAAAGCCATGCGGTGTTTAACGGCAAAGTAATCGTTCATAAAGATGCCCAGAAAACCGATGCCAATCAAAGCAACCGCAATTTACTGTTGTCTCGTGGTTGTGAAATTGATACCAAACCGGAAATGGAAATCTATGCCGATGATGTCAAATGTGGACATGGTAGTGCAGTAGGTCAAATCAATGAAGATCAATTGTTTTTCCTGCGTAGCCGTGGTCTCGATGAAGTTAGTGCTCGTAGCTTGCTGACTTTTGCCTTTGCGGTTGACGTGATTGAACGCATTACCAATCAGGAACTCAAACAATCTATTACCCAGGTAATTGAAAAACGTTTACCTAAAGGTGGTGTGCATGAGTAATTTGAACATTAATACTATCCGTGCGGACTTTCCGATTCTGCATCAGGAGATTAATGGCTATCCATTGGTGTATCTGGATAATGCCGCCACCAGCCAGAAACCACGTCAGGTCATTGATGCCGTCAGTCATTATTATCTGCACGATAATGCCAATATTCATCGTGGTGTACATAAGTTAAGTCAACGTGCTACCGATTTATATGAAGCAGCCCGTGGCAAAGTTCGCCAATTTGTAAATGCCAACTCAGATAAAGAAATCATCTTTACCCGTGGAGCCACCGAAGCGATTAATCTGGTGGCGCAAAGCTTTGTCAGACCAAAGCTGCAAGCAAATGATGAAATACTGATCAGTCATTTGGAACATCACGCCAATATCGTGCCGTGGCAGATACTATGTGAACAGACTGGTGCCAAACTCAAAGTGATTCCGATGACTCAGACAGGTGAATTGGATTTAACGCAATTTGATACCATGCTGACTGAACGCACGAAGATTCTGGCTATCGGTCATGTCTCCAATGCACTGGGCACCATCAATCCAGTTAAAGCGATGACTGAAAAAGCCCACGCGAAAAATATTCCGGTATTAATCGATGGTGCACAGGCTGTGCCGCATATGACAGTCGATGTTCAGGATCTGAATTGTGATTTTTATGTGTTCTCCGGCCATAAGATGTTTGCACCCACTGGTATTGGTGCGTTGTATGGACGTGAAGATCTACTAAACGCCATGCCACCCTATCAAGGTGGTGGCGATATGATTCTTTCGGTAAGTTTTGAAAAAACCATCTATAACGAGCTGCCAGCCAAATTTGAAGCAGGTACACCAAATATCTCCGGTGTTATCGGTTTGGGTGCAGCGATTGATTATATGTGGCAGGTGGGGATCGATAATATCGCCGCCCAGGAACATCACTTGCTGGAGATAGCGACCCGCAAAATTGAGTCTTTGCCTGGTGTCAACATTATTGGTACCGCTGCCGAGAAAGCTGCAGTAATTTCTTTCATGATCGAAGGCGTTCATCCACACGATGTAGGCACTATTTTTGATCAACAAGGCGTTGCTATTCGCACCGGGCACCATTGTGCTCAACCGGTAATGGAGTTTTATGATATTCCGGCCACTGCACGTGCTTCATTTGCCTTCTATAACTCAGAAGAAGAAGTCGACGCATTAATTAACGCCATACAAAAGACACAGGAGCTTTTTGCCTGATGAGTGATTTAAGAGAGCTTTACCAGCAAGTGATCATGGATCACAACAAACGGCCACGTAATTTTCGTGAGATTGAGAAAGCCAATCATCTTGCGCATGGCAACAATCCGTTGTGTGGCGATAAGCTGGTGGTTTATCTCAAGCTTGATGGCGATAAGATTGATGATGTCAGTTTCAAAGGCAGCGGCTGTGCCATCTCCATGGCCTCTGCATCATTAATGACTGAAGCTTTGAAAGGCAAAACCATTGACGAAGCTCAGGCCATTTACGAGCAGGTACATAAATCCATGACCGGTGAAGAAACTGACCGAAACCTGCTGGGCAAACTGGAAGTGCTTAGTGGTGTTAAAGAGTTTCCGGCACGGGTAAAATGCGCGACTTTGTCCTGGCATACCGTGCACGCCGCGATAGACAGTGATCATGATATTTCGATTAGTACTGAGTAATTTATGAACGACAATCAGGTACAACCTTTTACCGCTGAAGATATAAAAGAAGATGTAATTGAGATGCTCAAAACCATCTTTGATCCCGAGATCCCGGTCAATATCTATGAGCTTGGATTGATCTATGAGATTGATGTGAGTGAATCCGGAAATGTGGTTATCCAAATGACGCTTACCGCACCGGGATGCCCCGTGGCACAGACGTTTCCCGGGGATGTAGAAAACAAAATCAGCAGCATTGACGGTGTGAACAAAGTGCATGTTGAACTGGTGTGGGATCCACCCTGGACTCGAGACCAAATGAGCGAAGCCGCTCAATTACAACTAGGTATGTTTTAAGTTTGTTTGGTTAACTTTGACAAGTAGAGAATTGTGGCAAAAAAAAACCGTGGATAGGTCTATCCACGGTTAAACAGATCGCATGACCAATCTGAAGAGGTAACAAACTTTAACACTACAGTTAGCAACTATTTCAGGGCTAAGCCCCGAGAGAATCTCATTAGCAAGCTGTTGGAGTTAATCATAGTCATCTTAGACGCCACCGCATATAGGAGGAATTCCTTTTATTCTTCTTATGTGTAGACTCGGTTTATCAATGTTAAACGGTGTAGTGAACTGATTTATTATTAAATTTAATTAGAATTAATAATTAAATATAAAAACAATTGCTTAAGTCCGTTTTTCTCTATTTTTATAGCGTCATTAACAAAATAAGGAAAATATCCTATATGGGATATTTTCCTCTTTGTCTACTATCCACTCACAGAAATCAAACTGAGCCGGATAATATGAACATTGCCACCACAAACTCTGCCGAATTACTCAAATTCAAACTCACTGACATGATCGATGATGTATTAGCACATGACGGCTACAGTGATATTCATATCGAAGTTAAGATTCTCAAGCGTGGCCAGAAAGAAGTCATATTACACTTTGGTAAGCAATATCGGTTTGTTATCGACATGCCAGTTAAAAGCACCTCGAAAGATACGGTAGGCTCGAATTGAATTGTTCATTGGGCAAGGAGCGGGTGCCTCTAACAAATACCTCAAATAAAAAATCACCTTTTTTTCCTTTGTGAATAATGATTGAAAAAGCCATTTAAGCTATTCACAGTAATTTTATTTCTCAGTTTACTCATTGAATTATATTGATAATGATGCTTTATCAGTTTAGCTTTTATGTTAATTAATAATAACTAAACACATAACATTAGTTTAAGGAGCAATGATTATTCTCATTCCATGTGATATCGAGAGCGCTATATGAGCTTAAGAGGCCTGATCAATAGTCGAATTATATTTTCGGTGATCATTATTATTCTTGTGGGGGGCTTGTTAACAATATGGCAAGCACGTCATTCAGTTGAACGTGAGGTAAATTCTTCGTTCAATCTGGCCCTGCAAATGATTGATTTGGGATTTAGCCATTTATCCCGAACTTCCATGACTGAATATGAATGGCTTCAGCAAATTAGTGCGATTCAACATACCCGTCATCTACATATAAGTCTTATTAATGAAGAGAATGAGGAAGTAGAATGGTTTGTATCTGATGATATAGATGAAGAGTTACCACCTCAATGGTTTCAACGAGCTGTTAAAACTACCTATCCATCTTCAAAATATGACATAAAACTTGCTGATGGCAGAGTAAAAAAAATTATTGTTCGAGCTGATCCGATGGATGAAATTGCTGAAGCCTGGGAGGAATCGGAAGCTTATTTCTGGTCAGTAATGACAATGGTCGCTGTAATATTTTTAGCCATTAATTTTGTATTCAATTCCATGCTACAAAATGTGCGGACGATTGTTGTTGGGCTTAGGCGTGTAGAGTCTGGACAATATGGACGTAAACTACCGCCCTTCAAAATCAGTGAATTCGATGCTATTGCCACAGAAATCAATCACTTGTCTGATGCTTTGAAAGTCGCCAAAGAGAATAATCAGGCGTTAGCCCGTCATACAATGCAGATTCAGGAATCCGAAAGACGAAACTTATCCCGCGAATTGCATGATGAAATGGGCCAATCGTTGACTGCTATAAAAGCCATGTCTACAGCGATTCGCCAGCCGGGTACGGATGTAGCAAAAATTTCCGATTCAATCGCTGAAATATGTAACCATTTGGCCGGCGTGGTTCGTTCCATGATGCGAACCTTGCATCCGTTAAGTCTTGCTGATTTAGGCTTGGGGGCAACGCTGACCGATCTTGTTAATGAGTGGCGTCGTAGGCATCCCGATCTGGTGATAAAACTGGATTATGATGACTGTCTGGATGATGTTTCACATGAATTGGCGATACATGTTTATCGAATTGCACAGGAATGTCTCACCAATGTAGTGCGTCATGCCAATGCCACTGAGGTAACATTACTGATTCGGCAGGAGGGCGAGCATACCTCTCCACGTGTAGTTATGCGGATCCATGATAACGGGCAAGGCGGTGAGACTTCCGGACATGGGTTCGGGGTATTGGCCATGCGAGAACGGGTTGAGAATATGGGAGGCCGTTTCAGATTCGAGTCTGAAGCAGGAAAAGGCGTTAATGTCAGTGTATGGATGCCAATCATAGAGAAAACAGAGAATGAATGATAAAAAGATAAGTGTATTGCTGGTAGATGATCACCAGGTGGTGAGAGCCGGATTCAGAATGTTACTGGATTCTCAACCATTTATTGGCGACATAGTGGATGTTGATCGTGGCGAAGTGGCCTGTCATGAATATGAACGCAAGCGTCCTGATGTGGTGGTAATGGATTTATCCATGCCCGGCATTGGAGGATTGGAAACCATTCGTCGTCTTAAAAAGCAGGATCCACAGGCCACTATACTGGTCTACAGCATTCATGATGAATCGATCTATGTCGAGCGTGCCATTCAGGCCGGTGCTAAAGGCTATGTGACTAAAAACAGTGCTGCAGAAGTACTGGCAGAAGCCGTGTTAGCGGTATCTCAGGGCAAACGTTATATTGAACAGGATATTTTGCCCAATATAGATGATTTCAAACATCCCAGTGATACGTTGCATTACGGTCAGGTGGTGGAGTTGTTATCGCCAAGAGAGTTTGATGTGTTTTGTCTGACGGCTAAAGGGATGACTGCACATGAAGTCGCTGCAGAATTACATTTAGGCTATAAAACAGTGGCGAACTACAACACACAGATTAAAAATAAACTGAATGTAAACACCACGGCAGATCTGGCGAATATTGCCGTTGTATTAGGTATTATTAAACATTAACCTTAATTGCTATCCAGTTGATAACTAATAGTTAATTTAAAAGTATTGCAAGCCTCTTGAATTTTTTTTGACACATCCCAATCTTGCTGATCAGAAGACAGTATTCGTCTTCATGATGAACTTGTTATGGAGGTGTTTTTATGGCTATTCAACGTTATAGACCTTACAGTCTGCTTGATAATCTGCAGCGTGAAATGTCGACGCTATTCCAGTCACCGGCCGCTGAAACCAACTTCAGTGAAGAGGATTGGACACCAGCAGTTGATATTCAGGAAAACGCAGAGAGTTTCATTATTCACGCTGATTTGCCCGGCGTTAAAGCCGCTGATATTGAAGTGACAGCCGAAAATGGTCTGTTGACCATTAAAGGTGTGCGTGACAGTAAAAAAATTGAAGAAAAGGATAATTACAAACGTATTGAACGCTTCAGTGGCAGTTTTATGCGGCGTTTCACCCTACCGGAAACCGCTGATGTAGATAACATCAATGCCGCTTCACGGGATGGGGTGTTGGAGTTGACGATTCCTAAAATGCCACAGCTTCAACCCAAACGCATTGAGGTGAATGTTCAGCAGTAAAATCAAATTAAAGCCCCGGAAAGTTATTTTCCGGGGCTTTTTTGTATACAGGAAAAATTCCCAATATAATGATAACCGGGTTAGGGGTTAGCTAATCAATTCAAAAAGATAACCAACATTGCTCTTGCGGGTAGAGAATGGAAGCAGGTTTTTATATTTAAGGAGCAATACTATGAAACATACAGCTACATTATTAACAGCTGCAGTCACAATGTCTTTATCTTCAATGGCATTGGCTGATAACGACAACTATGATCTTGACGATATCCGTGAATGGAAACTGGTCAAAATGGAAACGTGTATGGATGCTGCTTTGGATACCATTCCTGGCAATGTTCGTAAACTTGAAATGAAAATGGAAGGTGATGACCCAGTATATGAGTTTGATATTGAAGCTTCGGCAAATGGCAGTACCTACAATGTCGAATGTAATGCTGAAGAAGGTTTTGTCACCGAAGTCGAGCGTGAAGTAGAAGCAAATGATCCTACATTCCAGAAATACGCCAAAATTGAAGAATCAGCAGCTCGTCAAACGGCTTTGGATTTCATTCCGGGCGAAGTAGTTTCCAATGAATATGAAATCGGTTACGAAGGTTCGGTCACTTATGAATTTGATATCGTGAATGAACATGGCCGCGAATATAAAGTAGATGTAAATGCCGTAACTGGTGAAATTGAAGAAGCCAATTTAGAGTTGTATGAAATTGGTATGGAAAAAGAACTGAAACAATAAAATCAGTCTTGGTAACACTAAAAAGCCGGCTATCATGCCGGCTTTTTTTATGTGTTTTACATCAGGTCTTTTTTGAGTGCTTAGTTCACGGTTCAAAGATTATTTAACCCGCATTCCCGGTTTTGCTCCTTCATCGGGGTTTAGGATAAACAAGTCCTTACCACCAGGGCCTGCGGCCAGCACCATGCCTTCTGATAAACCGAAGCGCATTTTACGTGGGGCCAGATTTGCGACCATCACGGTTAATTTACCGACCAGATCTTCAGGTGCATAAGCAGATTTGATGCCTGCAAATACCTGTTTTTCAGCCAGTCCGATATCCAACGTCAGTTTCAGCAGTTTTTCAGCACCTTCGACATGTTCGGCATTAACAATTTTGGCGATGCGTAAGTCAATTTTGGCAAAATCATCAAACTGAATTTCTTCGGCAATCGGATCAATATTTTCAGCTGTTTTGGTGGGGGCAGCTGTTGCAGCCATATTCTCTTTGGACTCTTCAATAATAGCGTCAATTTTGTCCTGTTCGACCCGAGTCATTAAAGGTTTGAACGGTTCAATAGTATGACCTAATAATGGTTGACCAATATCAGCCCACTGCAATGGACTAATTTTTAAGAAAACTTCAGCTTGTTCAGCCGTTCGTGGTAATACAGGTTTGAGGTAAGCAATCAAAACACGAAACATATTGATGCCCATACTACAAACGGCTTGTACTTCTGCGTCTTTGCCTTCTTCTTTCGCCAGCACCCAGGGTTTTTGTTCATCAATATACTGATTGGCTTTGTCTGCCAACGCCATGATTTCGCGCATTGCCTGAGCAAATTCGCGATTGTCATAACGTCTGGCAATCGACTCAGATTGATCGGTGAATGCGTTAAATAATGCTTCATCAGTCAATGAGTCACTTAATTTTCCATCAAAGCGTTTATTGATAAAACCGGCACAGCGGCTGGCAATATTCACAACCTTGCCAACCAGATCTGAATTAATGCGACTCTGGAAATCTTCCAGGCTCAAATCGATATCTTCAATAGTGTTATTCAGCTTGGCAGCAAAGTAATAACGCAGATATTCCGGATTCAGATGATTCAGATAAGTGCGGGCCTTGATAAAAGTGCCACGCGACTTGGACATTTTTTTACCATCAACGGTAAGAAAGCCATGCGCATACACACGGTTTGGTAATCTGAAACCGGCACCCTTAAGCATGGCCGGCCAGAACAGCGCATGGAAATAGATAATATCCTTGCCGATAAAGTGCACCATTTCAGTCGGGCTGTCGGCACGCATAAATTCATTAAAATCCACACCGGTGCGATCACAGTAGTTTTTGAAGCTGGCTAAATAGCCAATCGGAGCATCCAGCCACACATAGAAAAACTTGTTTGGCGCATCCGGTATCTCAAAACCAAAGTAGGGTGCATCACGTGAGATATCCCAATCCTGCAGACCGCTGTCAAACCATTCACCGAGTTTGCGTCCTACTTCAGCCTGTAAATGGTCGCCCTGAGTCCATTCACGCAGCATTGGTTCAAAATTACCTAGTTTGAAGAAATAGTGCTTAGACTCTTTAGTGATGGGAGTAGCGCCAGAAACGGCTGATACAGGGTTTTTTAATTCGGTTGGATCATATGTGGCACCGCAAACTTCACAGCTATCACCATATTGATCGGCTGCACCACATTTGGGGCATTCACCGCGGATAAAACGATCCGGTAAGAACATTTCTTTTTCTGGATCGTAGGCCTGACTGATGGTACGACTTTCGATATGTCCGGCATCACGATTTGCCAGATAAATCTGGCTGGCCAGTTGGCGGTTTTCTTCGCTGTGTGTGCTGTGATAGTTATCAAAACCAATCGCAAACTCGGCAAAATCCGCCTGATGTTCCTTGCTGATGTCGGCAATTAATTGTTCCGGGGTAATGCCCTCATTCTGTGCGCGCAACATAATTGGCGTGCCATGGGCATCATCGGCACATACATAATGACATTCGTGGCCCCGCATCTTTTGAAAACGTACCCAGATATCTGTCTGAATATATTCAACTAGATGTCCCAAATGGACAGAACCGTTGGCATAGGGAAGTGCGCTGGTGACCAGAATCTTTCGTTGCATAAATAAACCGGAATTAAGCCGTTAGAAAACCGTCAAAGATAACAGATTAACTAGGGTCTGTTAATCTTTCATGGCCACCATGAAAGGCTAACAAACCTTATCAGACTCTATTTTGAATAATGTGGCATGGTTGCGTTGAAAAGCCATGCCAATTGCTTTAGATTGAGGCTATATCTGCCGTGACGGCAAATCCTAGTAGCAAGAGAGCGCGATGGACCTGAATTTACATGATATACATGCCGAGTCAATTGAACTGGCTCTGGACCGTGCGCGACAATATCGCTCATTACTTGAGCCCGAAATTGCGGAAAGCATCTGCCTGGATATTCTCAATATCGAGCCTGAAAATCAGGCGGCTTTGGTGGTTTACATACTTGCGTTAACTGATCAGATCAGTATCAGTGGCAGTCAGTCGCCGTTTCAGGATATTGAAACGGCTATCAGCAAGCTGTCCAGTGAATACAAACAGACCTATTACACCGGTATTGTGCTGGAACGTCGTGCCAGATTTATGCTCACTCAACCCATGTCCCGTGCATTTGCCTATGATTATTTTATTAAGGCGCTGGAATGTTACCAGCAGGCAGAGCAAATGCGTCCAGATCATAATGATGAAGCCATTCTGCGCTGGAACAGCTGTGTGCGAACCATTCAGCGTGAAAAACTTGAACCGCTGTCAGAGACCGATCAAATTGTAATGAGTCGGGAAAGCTGATGGCACTGTTGCAAGTTAAAAAGCGCCTGATGGCGATGGCCGGTCTGGTGCTGACCGCATATCTGATTTTTCATATGCTCACTAATCTGAGCTTTTTCAGTCCCGAGCAATACCAGGCGTTTTACGATTTTTATAATCAACCACTGATTCGCTGGCCTTTATGGCTATTAGTGGCAGCATCATTGGTGTTTCATGTCATTGTCGCGGTGCAAATTCGATTGCACAACAGCAAGGCCAGGGTTCAGGCTTATCAGCACCGGCAACACCATTTCATTCCCGCATGGCTGGTATCCATCGTTATTACGCTGATTTTGCTGTTTATTGTCTGGCATATGGCGCAAATGTGGTCATTTGGCGGTGCTGATATTTACACGCAGACACTCACGTTATTCAGTTCAGTATGGCAATTGCTGATTTACCTTGGGGGCGTGTTGTTAATTGGACTGCACCTGCAACACTCATTGACCAATGTATTACAAACACTGGGCAAAACTTCAAAACAGTTTTACTGGATTAGCACTGCCATTGTCGTTTTACTAGTGGTGGGATTTGCTATTGTCCCGATTCTGGCCTATTGGAAAGCATAAATGACTGAAGAACAACCATTAGACAGCTTTTCCCCAAAAGGTCCATTGGAACAACGTTGGACTCAGCATAAATACAATCTGCGGGTAGTCAGTCCGGCTAATCGAAAACGATATCGAGTAATTGTGGTCGGCACCGGTCTGGCTGGTGCTTCTGCTGCAGCATCATTGGCAGAAATGGGTTATCAGGTGAAAACCTTCTGCTATCAGGACAGTCCTCGCCGAGCGCATAGTATTGCTGCTCAGGGGGGATTAACGCCGCTAAGAATTACCATAATGATGGTGACAGTGTCTGGCGTCTGTTTTACGACATGATCAAAGGTGGCGATTTTCGTGCCCGCGAATCCAATGTATTCCGACTGGCAGAACTGAGCACGTCGATTATTGATCAGGCTGTAGCGCAAGGGGTGCCGTTTGCCCGTGAATACAGCGGCTATCTTGCCAATCGTTCGTTTGGTGGAGCGCAGGTATCCAGAACCTTTTATGCACGAGGTCAAACCGGTCAGCAGTTATTACTCGGTGCTTATCAGGCGATGAGCCGGCAGGTAGCTGAAGGGCATATTGAGCATTTTTCCCGCTGTGAAATGCACGATTTAATCAAAATTGACGGCAAGGCCAAAGGTATCGTGGTCAGGGATTTATTGACCGGTGAATTAAGTTCACATCTGGCGGACTGTGTGGTGCTCTGCACAGGTGGTTATGGTAATGCCTTTTACCTGTCGACCAATGCCAAGGGCTGTAATACCTCTGCTATCTGGCGAGCACATAAGCATGGAGCATTATTTGCCAATCCCTGTTTTACCCAGATTCATCCCACCTGTATTCCACAACATGGTGAATTGCAATCCAAGCTGACCTTGATGAGTGAATCTTTACGTAACGATGGCCGCATCTGGGCACCCAAAAATCCGGCAGACTGTGGTCGTGACCCGCGTGAAATTCCGGAACAGGATCGGGACTATTTTCTGGAACGCATGTATCCGGCCTTTGGCAATCTGGTACCACGCGATATTGCTTCGCGGGCGGTCAAACATATTTGTGATGATGGCCGTGGTGTCGGTCATGAAATTAATGGGCAGAAGCTGGGGGTCTATCTGGATTTTGCCGATGCCATTAAAGAACAGGGTGCTGACGTAATCAATGAAAAATACGGCAATCTGTTTGATATGTATCAGCGAATTACTTCTGAAGACCCAACTCAACAGCCGATGCGAATATATCCTGCCGTGCATTACACCATGGGAGGATTGTGGGTGGACTATAATCTGATGACCTCTGTAGATGGATTGTTTGCCGGCGGCGAAGCCAACTTTTCCGATCATGGTGCCAATCGACTTGGAGCCAGTGCATTGATGCAGGGGTTGGCAGATGGCTATTTTATTCTACCAACCACGGTGTCCGATTATCTTGCTCGACAAACACCATTGGAAGATAAAGATTATCCAGAAGTGCAGCAGGCCATGAACTATTCGCAATCGCGACTGGACAGACTGTTGAATGCGCCTGAACCAAAACAGACGCCAGACTATTTTCATCGTCGTCTGGGCAAGATTTTATGGGATCACTGCGGCATGGCACGCAATGAATTTGACTTGAAACAGGCCATTGAAGATATCCAGCAACTGCGTGAACAATTCTGGCGGGAAATCAAAGTCAGTGGCAATGACAAACAGCTTAATCAGACGCTGGAAAGAGCCGGTCGGGTTGCCGATTTTATGGAACTTGGCGAATTAATGTGTATTGATGCATTAAGCCGTGAAGAGTCGTGTGGTTGCCATGCTCGGGTCGAACATTTAACCGCTAACGGTGAAGTACAACGACACGACAACGATTTTGGTTTTGTTTCTGCCTGGCAGTTCACCGGTGATGTGGTTCAGCCGAAGCTGGTAAAAGAACCGCTGCATTTCGATTTTGTCAGTCCTGGGATTCGCAACTACCAATGAAATTTATCCTGCATATATGGCGTCAGGCCAATCCCCAAGCCAAAGGTTTTTTTGAAAAACATGAATTGGAAGTGGAAGCTGAATCTTCTTTTCTGGAAATGCTTGATGCCCTCAATGAGCGTCTGATCACTCTTGGTAAAGAAGCTATTGTTTTTGATCATGACTGTCGTGAAGGCATTTGTGGCAGTTGTAGTCTGGTGATTAATGGCGAACCTCATGGTCGGCACCGGGCGACGACCACCTGTCAGCAATATATGCGTGACTATCAGGATCAAAACGAATTATGGATTGAGCCCTGGCGGGCAACGGCATTTCCGGTGATTAAAGATTTGATGGTCGATCGCAGTGCGTTTGATCGTATTATTCAGGCGGGTGGTTATATACCGGTAAGAACCGGTGCAGCACCAGAGGCCAATACCCAGCCAGTGGCCAAGCCGGTAGCAGATAAAGCCTTTGATGCAGCTACCTGTATTGGCTGTGGCGCCTGCGTTGCGGTTTGTCCGAATGCATCAGCAACGTTATTTATTGCTGCTAAGGTCAGTCACTTGAGTAGCTTGCCGCAGGGACAACTAGACCATAAACGACCGGCTAAAATGCTGGCAAAAATGGAAGCTGAAGGGTTTGGCAGTTGCAGTAATTACCGTGAATGTGAACGTGTCTGCCCCAAACAGATTCGAACTGACACCATTGTGACGATGAATAAATTGTTATATCAAAGCTAGGGCTTGTTGAGCTTTCATCTCCGCCTTGTTGGACGAAAAAATAGCCGCCAGCAGTAATGGCTAGCAAAGATTAATATACTTGGGTTCATAACATTTCCATCTCCTTACAGACCAGACGTTTCTGATTGGTCTGATAACATATTGCAGAATTATCCCCGTTACGGAGCGCCTGAATGGTAGAAGATTTGATCAGCAAACTTGATTCAATGACTGATAAACGCCGAGTTGTATTGTTGTTTTCGACGGAAGATGAATCAACTGTTCAAGAACAGATTCTGCCGAAATTACCTGAACAGCAATGGGATATTGAGCTCAGCAGCTTTGAGTTGGAGCAGTCATGTCAATTTGATGATGATCAGCTGGTCATCAGCTATCTGAATGATGAGTTGCTGCGTAAGTTGATGCTAAAGGCACGTGAGCAGAAATGGACGATTGGGCTGTTACCGCATCCCGAGATGAAACATGCCCGCTATGGTTTTGGGATTGCCGCCAATTTTGACGATGCACTTAGCGATATTGTGAATAACGATGCTTCGCAACTGGATTTGTTGCTTTGTAATGAAAGACCGGTGTTCAACTCTGTGATTGTAGGGCAGACCTTTACTTTGGTCCCTGGCGAAGCAATGGTAGAAGCATTCTTGGTGAGGGTAAGACGCTTCTGGCGATTGATGCGTAGTCTCAAAGAGGTGCGTTTTACACCGTTCACTATTACCACTCAGAAAGAAAAAGTGATTGAAACAGCAGCCTTTGGCGTGGTGGCAGTTGAGCATGGCCGAAGCTCAGTATTGTCCCGCCGTTTTATGCCCGATTCCAATGCCAATGATGGCATGCTGCATGCACTGGTGTTGGCGCCAAGAAGTGTCTTTGAAATGCTCAGGTTTCTGTTTGCCTCTTTGTTTATGCGAACTATCTGGAGCCGAAATAACCCGGCGTTTGTCGGCTTTATTAAAAGTAGCCAGCTTACGTTGGAAACCAATAAACCCATCCAATACAGTCATGATGAGATGGTCTCCGAGGCACAGCAACTGCAGTTCAAAGTAGAGCGGCGGACTATTCGGTTGATACCCGGCAGGCTACTGGCGTTATCGGAAAGTGGTGGGGATCAGAAAGAAGTTATTCGCACCCAGGCATTGCCGTTGGGCAAAGCGCGTAATGAACTGGTCAGTTATCCATTGCCATGGATGCATCATGCTGCGCCGGAAGAGTTCAAAGATTTATTTATGATGATGCGCGAAAGCGCAAAGGCTACTCCAGCCTATTTAACGTTGATGGTGTTATCCACTTTGCTGGCGGCTTTTGGCCTGTTTGCCAATTCTATTCCAGTCGTTATCGGTGCGATGATTCTGGCCCCATTGATGGGCCCGATTATTTCTATGTCATTAGGCACCCTGCGCCAGGATGAAAATCTGATGATCGATAGTGGTCGCAGTATCGCTATTGGCACCGGGCTCGCCTTACTTTGTGCCATGCTGATTGCCTGGTTTATACCGTTGAATCATATCAATAGTGAAATCGCCGCACGAATCAGTCCGACCTTGCTGGATTTAGGTGTGGCCGTGGTTTCGGGAATTGCCGGTGCCTATGCTCATGCGCGTGCTGAAGTGGCTAAAAGTCTTGCCGGTGTCGCTATTGCTGTAGCCCTGGTGCCACCGCTGGCGGTTGCTGGTATTGGCTTGGGTTGGTTCGACTTGACCGTGTTTTTTGGTGCTTTCCTGTTATATCTGACGAACCTTGTTGGCATTATTCTGGCAGCGTTAATCACCTTTATGATTCTGGGTTACAGTCCATTTCATCGAGCGAAACGTGGTTTGATGCTGACGCTGGTGATGGTGGCTATTCTGGCGGTTCCGCTGGCTTTCGGTTTTGAGCGGATGGTGGCCGAAAATAATGTGTTACGTCAGTTGGATGGCCAGGAAATAGCAGGTGTCAAACTGGTGGATGTCAATGTGAGACCACGTGATCCAGTGATAATCAGCTTGACCATGGTGTCAAAAACCCCAGTGGATCATGCCGTGATGGATGAAGTAAAACAGGAAATTGAACGCCGTTTACAACAACCAGTGGTGTTGGAAATTGCTGTCAGGGTGGTTCGATAAATAATAGCTCAGACACAGATTTCTGTGTCTGAGCTTTCCGTCATCAAGGCTTACGAAAACGTAAGGTCATTCGATCACTTTCACCAATGGCCTGATATTTCGTTTTATCTGTTTCATTATCTACGCGCAGGTTGGGTGGCAAGGTCCAGACACCATTGGGATGATCCGCCGTATCTGCCGGATTCGCGTTGATTTCAGACTTTTCTTCCAGTTCAAAGCCAGCATTTTCAGCCAGTGAAATCACATATTCTTCAGTGAGATAACCACTTTTCTTCATCACAGCAAGCGGCGTTCCCGGTTTGGCCCGATGGTCAGTCACACCCAGAATACCGCCGGATTTTAATGCTGTGAAAATGGCATTAAAGGCCTGGTCGGCAAAATCACCCTGCACCCAGTTATGAACGTTGCGAAAGGTTAAAACAGCATCCAGACTTTGTGGATCAGCAAATTGCCAATCGCTTTCCGGGCCAAATTCGGTGACAACTACTTCGTCATATAGCTCTGGAGAGGCTTTTAGCCAGGTATTGTATTCCTGGCGAAGATTTTGTCTGTAAGCCGATTGTGTGTCCGCAGGAAAACCGGCTGCAATCAATTTTCCCTTACCATGTTTTAACCATGGGGCAAGGATCTCAGTATACCAGCCACGTCCTGGCCATATTTCAGCAACATGCATATCAGCGGTGATGCCGAAGAACATCAAGGTGGCTGAAGGATGGCGAAACATATCACGTTGCTTATTGGCTTCTGACCGTGAAGGACTGTCAATTGTTTTCTCTAATAACGCCTCTGCCATAACAGGTTGACCAAGTGGCAGTAAACACAATAATAATAAAGAAGAAAAAATACGCTGCAAACTCATAGAAATTTTCCTTTTTAAATTTAAGTTAATACGTAACTAACAGACTGCATGATACGCTCATGGTTGCAACACCCCTTTAAGAACGAGATTGATTTGTCTTCTGGCAGCTTAGCGGGTAGTTTTAAGGGAATATCGCAAAGTAACAGACGAATATTCCTTGTCTGACTCTAGCTGAGTGTCCGGATATAACGCATTGTGAAGAAACCATAAAACGCCTATGTCAGATAAAAATGAAAAACTTAAGATTGCTCTGTTAAATATCCATGGTCTTATTCGTGGTCATGATCTCGAACTTGGTCGAGATGCCGATACTGGCGGTCAGACACTGTATGTGCTTGAGCTGGCTCAGGCTTTGTCTGAGCAGGAAAAGGTCGGTGAAGTTTTACTAATTACCCGACGAGTCGAGGATGATGAGGTTTCGCCTGATTATGCCCAGCCTATTGAAGAGCTCAACGAAAAATTACGTATCATAAGAATTGATGCCGGGCCTGAAGAATATCTGGCTAAAGAACAAATATGGGAATATCTCGATACCTTTGCCGATAATCTGGTGGATTTTTTCCGTAGACAGGCGTTTTTACCAGACATTTTGCATAGTCATTATGCTGATTCCGGACTGGTTGCCTCGCATATTGCCAATCAGCTGGGAATACCACTAATCCATACCGGCCATTCACTGGGACGAGTCAAACGCAGAAGATTGCTGGCCAGTGGCGTGGATATCGATCAATTAGAACAACAGTACAAGATGAACCAGCGAATTGAGGCAGAAGAAATTACGCTGGCTACCGCAGAGCGGGTGATCACTAGTACGCATCAGGAAATTGAAGAGCAGTATGAGCTTTATGATCACTATCAGCCGGCTCAAATGCGTATCGTGCCGCCCGGTACTAATGTTCAGCAATTCACTCCACCAAAGGGAGATGAACTGCAAAGCGAGTTATTTAAACGCATTACCAAACATCTGGATGAACCGGAAAAACCGATGATTCTGGCATTGTCGCGGCCAGATAAGCGTAAAAATATTGTCAGTCTGATTGAGGCTTATGGGCAGTCAGAACAATTACAGCAACATGCCAATATTCTGGTGATTGCTGGTAATCGTGATGATATTGATGATCTGGAACGAGGGGCACAGGAAGTATTTCATGAGCTTCTGGTGGCGATTGATCGTTATGATCTCTACGGCAAAGTCACTATTCCTAAACATCATCGTCGTGATGAAGTACCTCTGATTTATCGCATAGCAGCCGCAACCAAAGGGGTATTTGTTAACCCGGCCCTGACAGAGCCTTTTGGACTGACATTGATTGAAGCAGCTGCCAGCGGCTTGCCGATTGTTGCCACCGAAGATGGTGGCCCCAGAGATATCATGGCGAATTGTCTGAATGGCGAATTAATTGACCCACTGGAAATTTCCAGTATCAGTACTGCGATAGAGAAACTATTACTTGACGATAAATACTGGGAACAGTGTCAGCAAAATGGCCTGAAAGGCGTCACTGAACATTATTCCTGGGAAGCACATGCAAAACGCTACCTGGAAATCATTGAACCGATTGCTGCACGCACTGAAAAATTACTGCGCTTGCCAGTTGAACGTCGTGAAATGGGACGCGATGAAAGAGCACTGGTCACCGATCTGGATTTGAATCTGATTGGTGATGATGAATCCTTGCAGGCATTGCTTGGTCTGCTGCGGGATAATCGTAAAAGTACCAAATTTGTTATTGCTACCGGCCGGCGCTTGGACCAGGCGTTAAAACTGATGAAAAAACATCGTATTCCCGAGCCGGATATTCTGATTACCAGTAGTGGCAGCGAAATTTATTATGCACCAAAACTAACACCGGATACGGCCTGGACCAAACATATTGACCATTTGTGGTTACCTCATCGGGTGACTAAATTGCTTGATGATATTCCAGGGCTGGAACGACAGCCCAAGTCAGAACAGAGTCAGTTCAAGCTAAGTTATTACATCAATCCCGAACAGATAGATGTTGAGGCCGTGAAATCATTGTTACACCGAGAAGAGTTATCGGTACATGTTCAACTCGCCTTTGGTCAGTATCTGGATATTCTGCCGCTCAGAGCATCAAAAGGTATGGCGTTGAGGTTTGTTGCAGATCGCTGGCAAATGCCGCTTGAACGTATCTGTGTGGCCGGTGGAAGTGGTGCCGATGAGGATATGATGCGTGGCAACACACTGGCTGTTGTTGTAGCAAACAGGCATCATGAAGAACTGTCACAGCTGGAAGATTTTTCACATATCTATTTTGCCCATAAGCCTTATGCTGCAGGCATTATGGAAGCGATTGAATATTATAATTTTTTTGAAACCACCTCTGAACAAGCAACAGGTTCAAATTAAATGAGTGCAAGATTATTACTCTGTACCGATATGGATCGCACTGTCATACCGAACGGAATGCAGGCTGAACATCCCAATGCACGCAGGCGATTCCGAAAGTTCTGTCAAACGGAAAATGTTTGTCTGGTATATGTGACGGGCCGCCATCGTCAATTGGTTGAAAAAGCTATCCGTACCTATAGCCTGCCACAACCGGATTACATTATCAGCGATGTGGGAACTAAAATATTTCAATACAAAGATAAACGGTGGCAGGAAGTAAAGAGCTGGTGTGATGAAATTGCCAAAGACTGGAACGGTCAATCACATTCTGATTTGAAGGCCTTGCTGAGTGATATCAAAGATCTGCAATTGCAGGAGTTCAGTAAGCAAAACACCCACAAACTGAGTTTTTATCTGCCGCTTTATCTCAATAAGGATGAGGTCATTGCACAAGTGCATAACCATCTGCAAAAAAATGGAATCAACGCTTCAGTAATGTGGAGTATTGATGAGCTGACCAATGTTGGTTTACTGGATGTGTTACCGGAACATGCCACCAAACTGCACGCCATCGAATTTTTGCAAAGCCGTTTGGGGTATCAGGATACCGAGGTGGTTTTTGCTGGTGACAGTGGTAATGATATGCCGGTTTTAGCCAGCCCGATACAATCGGTGGTGGTCAATAACGCCTCAGATGAAATCAAAGCCATGGCACAGCAATTAGTCGCTGAAAATGGTCACCCACAGTCGCTTTATATTGCTGTTGATCCTGGGCCGTTGGGCATGAATGGCAATTACAGTGCAGGGGTATTACAAGGTGTTTGGCATTATGCTGAAGGATTCAGAAACCAACTTGAATCAGGAGACAATACATGAGCCAGCAGTCCGCGCTAGCCATATTTGGCGAGGTATTATTTGATTGCTTTCCGGATGGCGAGCGAAAGCTGGGCGGAGCACCTTTTAATGTCGCCTGGCATTTACAAGCCTTTGGGGATCATCCGGTTTTCATCTCCAGAGTTGGCAATGACGAATCCGGTCAGCAGATCCGCAATGCGATGGAAAATTGGCAGCTTTCTACTGAAGGGCTGCAAACAGATAATGAACATCGCACGGGCGAGGTTCAGGTCTCTTTGCAGGGCAGCGAGCCTTCATACGATATCAGAGCTGACCGGGCTTATGATTTTATACAAACAGCAGAGCTGCCAGGCCTGCGTAATGATGCCATTGTTTATCATGGTTCTCTGGCATTAAGAAATTCAGTGTCGAAAGATGCTTTTGATTTTCTGACACGTCCCAAATCCGTCTCGGTTTTTATGGATGTGAATTTACGCACACCGTGGTGGAGCAAGGAAGATATATACAAATGTCTGGAACGTGCGAAGTGGTGCAAGCTGAATCATTTGGAATTGAATGAACTGGGCTTTAATTCAGCGGATTTGCAGCAGGATATGACCCGGATGCAAACCCATTTTCAATTGGAACAACTGATCGTGACACGGGGAGAGGAAGGAGGTATCGTGCGCTGCAACGATGGAACCTTTTATGAACAGAAACGGGTTGCTGCTGAGCAGCTGGTTGATACTGTGGGTGCAGGAGACGCTTTCAGTGCAATGTATATTCACGGGTTGTTAGCCGGTTGGCCAGTACAGAAAATTTTATTGAATGCCCAGCATTTTGCCAGCAAAGTGATAGGATTACGGGGAGCGGTCAGCGAGGATCCTGCTTTTTATTCTGAGTTCACATAACCACACCCCCAGAATTATCCGACTCTTTAATCAGGAAATTACATGTACGAACAGCAATCTCATTCACTTCTGAATGCCATCCTGAATCAGATTGAACCAGAGTTTTCCAAACATGATCTGCGTTATTTCTACACGCGGCTGGGTGCCAACTTCTACGCCATTCATTCGTTATTTGAAAGGCTGTATGGCAAACGCCCGGACTTTGCCGAACAGGCCCAGCGTCTTGTTGAGACACTTGCCAGACAATATATCGATCGGTCTGAAGAATTACGTGCTAAGGATATAGAGCGGGAACAGGATTACAACTGGTTTCTCAGTCAGAAGTGGGTTGGCATGGCGCTGTATTGCAATGGGTTTGCCAAAAATCTGCAAGGCATGCGTGAACATCTGCATTATTTTCAGGATTTGGGTATTAATCTGGTACATGTCATGCCCATCATGAAATGCCCTGAAGGGAAAAGTGATGGTGGATACGCTGTCAGTA
The DNA here is from genome assembly GCF_056863975.1 of Methylophaga sp. F7. Classification (NCBI taxonomy): domain Bacteria; kingdom Pseudomonadati; phylum Pseudomonadota; class Gammaproteobacteria; order Thiotrichales; family Piscirickettsiaceae; genus Methylophaga; species Methylophaga sp. F7. Next base: position 1,308,572 of record NZ_CM166511.1, read on the forward strand.
ATTTCCGTGAAATTGATCCCCGTGCCGGAGACCTCAACGATCTGCGTGGTTTGGCTGGTGATCTCCGTCAACGTGATATGTTGCTGGTGATGGATGTGGTGTTAAATCACACTTCTGACCAGCACGAGTGGGCACAGAAAGCACGTGATGGTTATTCGCCTTATCGCGATTATTTTTATACTTTTGAAAACCGTCACGTCCCGGATATGTTTGAGCAGAGCATGCCCGAAGTGTTTCCGGAAACAGCTCCAGGTAATTTCACCTGGAACAAGGAAATGCAACGCTGGGTGATGACGGTATTTAACGAATACCAGTGGGATCTGAACTACAGTAACCCCACTGTATTCATTGAAATGCTCGATATTATCCTGTTTTGGGCCAACCAGGGTGCCGATATTGTGCGGCTGGATGCAGTGGCATTTTTATGGAAAAAGATCGGCAGTACCTGTCAGAACGAACGCGAAGCCCATCTGATTCTGCAGCTAATGAAAGACTGCTGTCAGGTAACAGCGCCGGGTGTACTGTTTATTGCTGAGGCCATTGTTGCTCCCGTCGAAGTGACTAAATATTTTGGCGAAGATGCGGTCATCGCTAAAGAATGTGAAATTGCCTATAACGCCACATTTATGGCGTTGTTATGGGATGCAGTGGCCACCAAAAATGCCCGATTGCTGAATCAGGGAATAAAAAGTCTTCCGGTAAAACTGGAGCGCGCTACCTGGTTAAATTACATACGCTGTCACGACGATATCGGTCTGGGGTTTGATGATAAAGACATAGAGCTGGCAGGTTACGAGCCACGTGAACACAGACGCTTTTTGATCGACTATTTCACCGGACAATATGCTGATTCACACGCCAGAGGTGTACCATTTGGTCAGAATGATAAAACCGGTGATGCCCGTATTTCCGGCTCTCTGGCCTCGCTGGTGGGTTTGCAATATGCCATTGATATCGGAGATGAGCAGGCTATTGATGATGCGATACGCATCATCGTGTTATTGCATAGCATGATTCTGTCATTTGGTGGCTTGCCGTTACTTTATTATGGCGATGAAATTGGTACGACCAATGATGAAAGTTATCGTGATGATCCAGTCAAAATGGATGATTCACGCTGGGTACATCGACCATTTATTGACTGGAAAAAAGCTGAACAGCGAAATGTACCGGGTACAGTTGAATATCTGATTTTCAGCCAGTTGAAGACACTCATTGCGGTGCATAAAGAACTGGATGCATTTGCTGATTTTAATAATCGGGATTTGGTCGAGGTAGATAATCCGCACTTGTTTGTTTTTGAGCGTTACCATCTGCAAAAACCTGCCGATCGGGTCTTGGTGATTGCGAATTTCGATAAACAATCTCAGCGTCTGGATTTGGACCAGTTACCGAGATGGTCACAATCCTATCAGGGGCATCTGGTGGATGCTATTACCGGACAAAGTCCCGAGAAGTTTGGCAATACAGTGGTCATCCCGCGGTTTGGTTGTTACTGGTTAACCGAAGTCTGAATAACTTGAGGGTCTGTTGATTTTTCATAGTCGTCACTGAAAGATCAATAGAACCTATAACTTACAGTTATCATCCTGACAGGACTTATCACCGAATAATCGGGCAATCGGATGACGAAACCGGGCGAAAAACAGATAGGCTAAATCTGCAAACCAGCGAATGACCGGCCAGCGTAATATCTGCAACCAGCGATGATGACCTACAAGGCCCCAGGCTTTAGCCGTCACATCCAGCCCGGTAATGATTTGCCCATTTGCCAATTGACCATGCAATCTTTTATCGGCGCTAACGACATCAATGTAGGGATAACGATAAACAAAGTCAGTGGCGTGAATATCTTCAAAATGCAGTCGTTGTCGCGTATCAAATTGTTTTAATAAAGCAATTTCTCTAGTGCACAAAGGGCACTGACCATCAAAGAATACCGTCAATTGATGCATTTTGTGTTCTCTACTGAAAGTGGTTGTCATTCTGACGTTCTCAACGCTACTTAGTTCTGAAACATCGAACCTATATCTCTCTTTGCAGTCTCTGAACTGTCAGCTTTTCACCCCAATGGAGTTTTGAAACCCTATGACCACAGGAATATTTTGGTTCACCAATGATCTGCGACTGCATGATCAGCCTGCATTATGGAAAATGCAGTCGGTTGATAAACTTATCTGTGTGTTTTGTCTGGACCCACAGTGGTTCAGACCTAATGGGTTGAATGCCAAGGCGATGGGGGAGCGTCGTTTACAGTTTTTAGTCGAGTCGCTAAAGGATCTGCAGCAACAGCTTCAGCATGTCGGACAAGTACTGATTATCAAACAACAAACCCCGCACCTGGCGCTGACAGAATTAATCAATAAATATAACGTCGATATTATTGCCCGTAGCCAGCATGCAGGTGTTTATGAAAATCGTCACTGGAAGCTGTTACAAAAACAATTTCCGGATCGTGAATTCGTGACAGAACCCAGTCACACATTATTTTCTGCTGATGATTTACCCTTCCAACTTAATCAACTACCAACATCATTTACCCAGTTTCGTAAACAAGTCGAAGATTTAGCGCTGCCCAGGCCTATGTCGATTCCTCAGCAATTGCCACCAACGCCAGGACCAATTGCGGTTGATGAGATTCCCCAGCCGGTATTTCAACCCTCAAAATTTACTGGAGGGGAAACGGCTGCACTGAAACATATCAATGATTATTTCTCCAAGGACCTGCCAGCCAGTTACAAAACTGTGCGAAATGAACTGGACGGCTGGACCAATTCAACCAAATTTTCTCCCTGGTTGGCGTTAGGCTGTCTTTCTGTAAGACATCTGGCTTCCCGGCTCAAAAACTATGAACAGACTAAGGTCTGTAATGATTCGACTTACTGGATTTACTTTGAATTACTGTGGCGGGAATACTTTCAATGGTATGCCCATCGTTATGGCGCCAGATTATTTCGCTTTGACGGAATAAAAAACACTAAAAGCCGACGTTGCTATTACCCGGAACGTTATCAGAAATGGTGTAACGGTAATACACCATATCCGCTGGTCAATGCCTGTATGAAACAACTTAATGCTTCAGGTTATATGTCCAATCGGGGACGGCAGATCGTTGCCAGCTGTTTTGTTCATGAGTTGAATCTGGATTGGCGCTTTGGCGCCGCTTATTTTGAGCAGCAATTAATTGACTATGATGTCGCTGCCAATTGGGGCAATTGGCAATATATTGCTGGAGTAGGGGCTGATCCTCGAGGTGGACGGCAATTTAATATTGAAAAACAAACCCGGCAATACGATCCAGATGGTGAATTTATCCGTCATTGGCAGGGAGACATTGATATTATCCCGCTGGATTCAGTTGATGCGGCTGACTGGCCAATCATGCCTCCTCCCAAAAAATGACCCGTCAATTAATCAATGTCGTCTGGTTTAAACGTGATTTACGTTTATCCGACCATGCAGCGCTTAATGCTGCATGTGAACAGAATTTACCCACTTTATTGTTATATATTGTGGAACCCTCGCTGGTGGATGATGCGCATTACAGCCTGCGCCATTGGCGATTTGTCTGGCAGTCATTACAACAGTTGGATCAGCAGCTGATAGTAAACAAAGCCAGTGTGGTGGTGATAGAGGGGGAAGCGCCAGCTGTCTTTGAACAATTACAGCAGTATTATCAGATTGATACGGTTTTCAGTCATCAGGAAATAGGTCTGAACATCACCTATGAGCGAGATAAAATTCTCCATAAAAAGTTTAAACATCAACAAATTAGCTGGAATCAATTTCCACAAGGTGCGGTCATTCGTGCCGCAAACAGTCGTGAGGACTGGGATAAACATTGGCAACAGGTCATGCGGCAATCCGTGCCGGAAAGTAATTGGCAACAGGCTGACTTTATTACCGAGGTGCAGATGACACCATTCACGCCTCCGGTCGAATGGCAGCAAACGGATATGCTTTTTCAATATGGTGGCGAATTGACCGCGCAAAAAGTGTTGGCTGAATTTTTTGCCAAGCGTGGCAAACTTTATAACCGACAGATTTCCAGTCCGGATCTGAGTCGGCAATCCTGCTCCAGAATGTCACCGTATCTTGCCTGGGGCAATATCAGCCTGCGACAGGTCTATCAACAGTTACTGGAGCACTGGAATGACCCCGGCTGGCGAAGAGCCTTGGCAGCACTCTCTTCAAGGTTGCACTGGCATTGTCATTTTATGCAGAAATTTGAAAGTGAAACGGAAATGGAATTTCGGCCGGTAAACCAGGGTTATCAATCTTTCCCCTGGCGAGAGGATAAGCAATCGGGAGTTGATTTGATAGCCTGGCAAAATGGTAAAACCGGTTATCCGCTGGTCGACGCCAGCATGCGTTGTCTGAACGCAACCGGCTATATCAATTTTCGAATGCGCGACATTTTGGTCAGTTTTTTATGTCATCAGCTGCATATTGACTGGCGGCGCGGAACCTATCATCTGGCCCGGGTGTTTCTGGATTTTGAGCCGGGTATTCATTATCCACAACTACAAATGCAGGCAGGGGTTACGGGCACCAACACCATTCGTATTTATAATCCAACCAAGCAAGCTGAAGAACAGGACCCCGAGGGTAAGTTTATCCGTGAATGGTTACCCGAACTCTGCGATTTACCTAATGAAATTATTCACCGACCATGGGAAATCACACCTATGGAGGAAATGATGTTAAATTTTCAGTTGGGGAGAGATTACCCGTATCCCATTGTTGATATCAAAGATACCTCAAAACAAAGCCGGGATCGTTTATGGTCATGGCGTAAACGTGACGATGTGCAACGTGAAAATCAACGTATACTGCGTCGCCATGTACGATTGACCCGTCGTTAACAGATTCGAATTGCCAGCGAACGGTTTCACCCCTGATAATAACGCTATAAATTCCTCAATATTTTTTCCGGAGAACATATGACACTTGCCTTTGCTGCGGTGATTTTTGGTTTGATTTTATTAGTATGGAGTGCTGATCGATTTATTGATGGTGCCGCAGTTTCTGCCCGCTACTTCGGTATGCCGCCGTTACTAATCGGCATGGTGATAGTCGGTTTCGGTACTTCAGCACCGGAAATGGTGGTCTCTGCATTGGCCGCAACGCAAGGCAATCCTGGCCTCGCTCTGGGCAATGCTTATGGTTCAAACATTACCAATATTGCGTTAATTCTGGGTCTGACCGCAGTACTCAGTCCGATTGCAGTGCATTCACAAGTGTTGCGCATAGAGTTGCCGATTCTAATCGCAGTGACCGCCTTGGCTGCCTGGCAGTTAGCTGATGGTTCATTGTCGCGTCTGGATGCCGGAGTGTTGATTTTGGTGTTCTTTATGTTGATGGGCTGGACCATTTATCAGGGCATGAAGAAATCACCAGATGCATTCGGTACCGAAATGGAAGCTGAATTCAATACAGAATCAATGAGCTTGAAAAAAGCATTGATTTGGTTATTTATCGGTCTGATTTTTTTGATTATCAGTTCACGAATTTTGGTCTGGGGCGCAGTAGAAATTGCCGTAGCGTTTGGTGTCAGTGATTTGATTATTGGTTTGACCATCGTGGCCATCGGAACATCATTACCCGAGCTGGCCTCATCACTGATTGCTGTAAAAAAGGCGAGCATGATATTGCGCTGGGTAATGTTATTGGCTCAAACCTGTTTAATACCCTGGCTGTAGTGGGTATCGCAGGATTGATTCATCCTTTTGGTGTTCCAGCAGAAATACTTACACGGGATATTGCCGTTATGGCTGGTCTGACCATAGCGATATTTATCTTTGGCTTTGGTTTTCGCGGAAGACAAGGGCGTATCAATCGCGTTGAAGGTAGTGCGTTAATGCTGGTGTTTGTCGCTTATACAGCCTATCTCGTCAGCACGATTGTGACTTAAGCGAAAATTAACAGCAGTTTAAATGGCTATGAATAATGGTGGCCTGAGGTCTTCTCAGGTCACCATATTTTTTATATTTGGGCTCCACATTCTCAATACTGATTACTATCTTATTTATCGTCATTTCCTATGATTATCTGTCTCTCTCGACAACCAAATAATATTGTGACTTGCATCACATAAATATTTATAAGATACTTCCGCTCTTAAGTGTTTGATTACTAAGGATTGGGTATGAAGACGGGGCTGGGCGAGGTAGACGATCAATGTCTGCAAGTCGTATTGGACATAATCAGCGATGGTGTGTGGGACTGGCATGCAAATACCGGATACGTTTATCGTAGTCCTGGTTGGTTCAGAATGTTGGGGTATAACGCCGCCACTCTTCCTGCCAGCGTAGCATCCTGGGAGCAAAATCTGCACCCAGAAGATCATCAGCGTGTATTAGCCCACTTCGATAACTACATACATAATCATAGCAGTTCATACCAGATTGAATACCGACTGAAAAAGGCTGATAACAGTTATTTGTGGGTAGAAGACCGTGCCAGAATTATCGAATGGAATGAAGATGGTTCTGTTGCAAGAATGATTGGCGCCCATCGGGATATCAATGAACGAAAACTCAACCTGGATCGGCTGGCGCAACAAAATCATTCTCTGGAAGACCTGGTCGAAGAACGTACTCACCAGTTGATTCAAACCAACGCTGAACTGGAAAGCAAGATTGCCGAAGTTCAACGCCTCGCTGAAACAGACACACTTACGGGTGTAGCCAACCGATATCGTTTGGAAAAAACATTGGAGCTGGAAGTCGAGCGGGCTGAGCGTTTCAAGCAACCACTCTCAATAATTGCCCTCGATATCGATGATTTTAAAATCGTAAATGATGAGTTTGGCCATGCCAATGGAGACATGGTGTTGGTTCAGATGAGTCGTTTATTAAAAAAGAATATTCGCGAAATCGATTTGCTGGCACGCTGGGGCGGTGATGAGTTTATGATTTTGTTACCGAATACTGGCCTCGAAGCAGCAGCGCATACCGCTGAAAAATTAAGACAATTGATCATGGATGCCAAATTGGATAAACGCGCTACCATTACCACCAGTTTCGGGGTAGCGCAGCTGCGTCAGGGAGAATCAGCTATGCGCTTGTCGATCCGCGCCGACAATGCACTTTATCAATCTAAAGACTCTGGTAAAAACCGTATCAGTTCTTAATCTGCATCATTGCTGGAGAGGTGCTTTTTCTTCAACAAGCCATGAATAATAGATCAGCAACGCTCCGGCATAATGCTTTTCCAACCACGCTGCCGGGCTATATTTTCTTAATACTATGCCTTGCAGATTAAGTATAAACCACTTCTAAACCAGTCTTGCCCAGAGGTCATGCTCATCGGCTTCTTCAAATTCCACCTCAACAATATCTCCCACTTTTAAATGGGTGGCGTGATCAATAAAGACTTGGCCATCAATCTCAGGGGCATCAGCACGGCTCCGCCCGACGGCACCTTCTTCAACAACTTCATCGATAATCACAAAATCGCGTTTCCCAACTTTCTGTTGCAGCCGGTAGGCACTGATTTCTGCCTGTTTCGCCATAAACCGGGCCAGACGTTCCTCTTTAATCTCTTCAGGCACCGGATCGGGTAATTGATTTGCCACTGCACCATCAACAGGCGAGTATTTGAAAGCACCGGCTTTATCCAACTGAGCCTGATCAAGAAAATCCAGCAATTCCTCAAATTCAGCTTCGGTTTCACCGGGGAATCCCACGATAAAGGTACTGCGAAGAGTGATTTCTGGACAAATTGCCCGCCAGGCCTGGATGCGTTCCAGATTATTTTGTGATGAAGCCGGACGTTTCATTAATTTGAGAATACGCGGGCTGGCATGCTGAAACGGAATATCCAGATACGGCAGAATTTTGCCTTCAGCCATCAATGGAATCACATCATCCACATGCGGGTAAGGGTAAACATAATGCATACGTACCCAGATGCCGATTTCACCAAGTGCTTTGGCCATCGCTGTAAAGCGGGTGGCAATTTTCTCACCCTGCCATTCATATTCAGCGTATTTCAAATCGACACCGTAAGCACTGGTATCCTGCGAAATAATCAGAATTTCCTTTACACCAGCGTCAGCCAGACGCTTAGCTTCAGCGATTACCTGATTCACTGGGCGACTGACCAGATCCCCACGCATGGAGGGGATAATGCAGAAGGTACAGCGATGATTACAGCCTTCGGAAATTTTCAGATAGGCGTAATGTCGGGGAGTTAGTTTGATGCCCTCAGGCGGCACCAGACTAATAAACGGATCATGGGGTTGTGGAAGATGTTTGTGAACCGCGCCTACCACTTCTTCGAGCGCATGAGCACCGGTAATTTCCAGTACCTGTGGATGCTTTTCTCGAATGGTATTGTCACGGCTTCCCAGACAACCGGTCACGATAACTTTGCCATTCTGCGCAATGGCTTCACCAATACTTTCCAGTGATTCATCAACGGCAGAATCAATAAAGCCACAGGTATTGACCACCACTAAATCAGCATCATCGTAATTGGCGGAAATTTCATACCCTTCTGAACGTAATTTGGTGATGATACGTTCGCTATCAACAAGTGCTTTTGGGCAACCGAGACTGACAAACCCGACCTGAGGAGCTTTCATAAGCGTAACCTGTAACTGGGAAAGAAAAGCCCGCTATTCTATACTGTTTATTAGGGCTTGTTGAATTTTCATATCCACCACTGCTGGTGGCTATTTTTGTGTCCGACAAGGCGGAAAAAACGCCATGTAGCCATCCTACATAAGTGATTGACAAATGAGTCTGGAACTCATTTGAACAGCTTAGCTGGCCGCGCAGCGGTGAAATACAGGGATGTATTTCATATAACGCAGGCGGGCGCAAAAATAGTCCCAGCCGTTCGGGTTGTGACTGAAAAAACGCCACTCTGCGTGGCCTGCATGGATATAGGTCAGGGGCGTGAGCAGGATGCGGAAGCTTTACTCCTCACTTATTTAGAATTACTACAAAAACGTCAGGAACGTTTTTGAGCGCAAGCCCCAATGGGGTGAGATACATGGATGTATCTCACAAAAGGCGCTCCTCGTGCCTTGATTGACGCTTTTTCAGCTCACAACAGCGGCGGAGATGAAAGTTCAATAAGCCCTAGAGCTTGTTGAACTTTCATAGTTACTTCTGCGATGACATTGAATTTTTAACAGCACCGGGGTAGATCGCAATTTTATACAGTTGAATCAAGCAGAATTAATTGTGTAATTTGTTTGTCAGCATGTAACCGAGCATAATTTATACATACATAACATGCCCAAGGTGATTATGATGATAAAAGCGATTTTATTTGATATCAGTGGTGTATTGCATGTTGATAACGAGCCGGTAAATGGCGCTATAGAGGCCATTCAGCTGGCTCGGAACGAGCAAATAGTGGTGCGCTTTGTAACCAATACTTCCCGAAAAACCAGCACCGACATGTTGCAGTCACTGTTGCAGATGGGCTTCGATCTGAGTGTTGAGGAAGTGTTAACCGCTCCCGGCGCAGTGAAGTTAGCGTTACAGCAACGCAAATTGCGTCCATATTGCCTGGTGCATGAAAAGCTGCGCCCGGAATTTGCCGATCTGGATCAAAGTTCTCCCAATGCTGTGGTCATTGCCGATGCCGGCGATGGATTTAATTATGCGAACATGAACCGGGCATTTCAGTTGGTGATGGATGGGGCACCGCTGCTTGGTATAGGTTTGAATCGATATTTCCGGCAAAACGAAGAGTTGCAGTTGGATGCTGGCCCCTTTATTGCGGCACTTGAGTTTGCCTGTGATGTGGAAGCTGAGATTTTAGGCAAACCAGCAAAAGCATTTTTCCAGACAGCAGTGGAATCTACTGGTTTTGCTGCTGAAGAAGTACTGATGATAGGAGATGATGCGTTTGCTGATGTACAAGGTGCGTTGGCAGCAGGATTAAGAGGTTGTCTGGTGCAGACCGGAAAATATACACCGGGAGACGAAGATAAAATCCGTCATCCCGGTGCATGGGTATTACCTTCTGTGGTCGAGGCAGTAAATCAGGTGGTCAAACCGACTTATGCCTATTCGAATAAATAGGCGCCATATCCGACGACGCTTTCTTTTTTGCGGACGATATCACCGGAATTACTTAACGCCATGATTTGACCGGACATATTTGCATTGCGGGCATACTCAAGAAAGCCGCGGATGGCATCACAGCCACAGGCATGAAACTTATCAATATCGTGATTATCCATGCTGATAATAGCCTGTGAAGTATATTGGTCTATCTTGCGTGCGGTCTCATAATCCAGGTAGTGACTCAGGTCAGAACTGATCACAATTAACGATTTAGCATCCTGGGTTGCCGTACCCAGAACATCGGCAATCAGCGAAGAACTAGCTTGGCCGGTGAGTAAAGGCACAATTTCAAATTGATTTAGCGAATATTGTAAAAAAGGTAGCTGGACTTCCAGACAATGTTCGTTATCATGCGGGCTTTCGTAGGTTTCAACCCCTTTAATGCGGCTTAACTGAGGGTAGATTTTTTTGTCTACCGCCACACTGCCAATCGGCGTAGCAAAATAATCTGCCTCGCTCATTGCAATGCCTTTGAAATCTGTACGATGCGAGGGACCAATTAAAATGACCCGTTCAATATCATCGGCTACTTCCATTAAGGACTGATAAGCCTTGGCAGCGACTTGACCGGAATAGAAATAACCCCCATGCGGAACAATAAGCGCTTTAGCATGATGGTGAATGTGGTCTGAGGGCTTATCAAACTGTTTTGCCAACAAGTCTTCAAGCTCTGCTGAACGGGCGGGATAATACAAACCTGCAACAGCACTGGGGCGAATCGAAATCATTGTTTTTATCCTCAACTCTTGGGTCTGTTTACCTTTCATAACCACCACTGCTGGCGACTATTTTTCCGTCCAACAAGGCGGAAATGATGCGATGTAGTTGTTCTACATAATTCATTTCCAACGCAGTAGGGTGGAAAATTGTCCCAGCCCTTCGGGTTGTGGCTGAAAATCTACCACTCTGCGTTGCTCGTCATTTATTTAGAGGAACTAAACTACACTCCTCACGCCTTGATTGGTCTATTTTCAGTCACAACAGAGGCGGCTTTGAAAGGTAAATAGACACAAGGCCTTGGATAATTGAGTATTCGCTTCGCAATATGGATTTTCAAGCAAGGATTTAGCTGTAAAAAATGATCAATACCCGGAAACCTGATGTGTCGGGCATTGATCACTTGCGGGAATTTTTCCCGAAATATAAATGTGGTAAAGATGAGACATAGTGGTGCGCAAACTACTTATTTTTCAATGATTTACGCTTCACCTTTTCGCAGCAGTACTTCGTATTCTTCCATGGTAATAATGCCGCCTTCCAGAGCCACTTTAGCCTTTTCTTTATCATCTATAACGTCTTGAACGGCATCTAAACGCTTCCAGACTGGTAATGGTGTCTGGCATTCAGCTTTTGGCACATATCGAGATTCACTGATGCGTTTATAACGGTGAATATAACGAGGGCAGTTCTGAAACATATCTTCAATGGTGACTCTGACCACCAGTTCTGCTTCATGAAATAACGCCAGATCTGCCGGATCGCGACTCAGTTCGGCAGTACCATGAACCCGAACCCGGTGTGGAGTTTCAAAATCGATAAACAACATGCCAACTTTTTTATTGGCATCAATATTACCCATTGACAGATACATGCCGTTACCGTCAAGACTGGGAAAGGCGAGTGTTTTTTCATCGAGAATTTTTACAAAACCAATGTCGCCGCCCTTATGGGAACAGGTTGGAAACCCCCGGTGATCAACCGTGGACAGGAAAAAGAAATCACGTGATGCGATAAACTCACGATGCTGATCAGTAATGTAATCAGTGATAATGGCCTCGCCGACCCGATCCGCAAGTTTTTCTTTATCGAATTCCTGTTGTAATTGCCGATGCTGGGTGCCATAAATTTCAGTCATAGTTTCTCTCTCTTTATAAGATTTTTCTTGTGGGCGACAGTTGAGCATTGTCGCCAAAGACTGTCAAATAGCTCAGCAATCCAACCAGGGTGCATTGCGAACGAAATATTTCTGTAAATAGGCAATCAGAATCTGACTGCGCCTTGGCAAATAGCGGGTTTGTGGGTAAACCGCGAAAATGCCAACCTCGTTGTCATACATATAGTCACGCAATATGACCTCAAGCTTTCCTGATTGCACAGCCTGATAACAAAGAAAATCTGGAGAGAAGATAATGCCTTGGCCTGCGATGGCTGCATCACACAGAAAATTACCATTATTAGCTGAAAGCTTGCCCTGCAAATGCAAACTGATGGGGCTGCCATTGTGTTGAAACACCCAGGTTTCAGAGGTATTTCGATAATGCAAAATAGCATGGTCATTAGTAAGATCGATGGGAATGACTGGCGTGCCATGATAGGCCAGATATTCTGGACTGGCACAGACCAGCAGCCGTGTAGATGAGAGTTTTTTTGCAATTAAGGTTGAGTCATCCAGTCTGGCGATGCGGATTGCCAGATCAAATCCATCAGCAATCAAATCAACCTGTCGATCATTGAAATCAATCGACATTTCAATCAGGGGATGTAATTGCTGAAATTCCTGTAAGGCGGGCCCCAAATGCATTAAGCCAAAAGACACCGGCGCGGAGATTCGTAACTTGCCGCTGAGTTCGGCTTCAATATCGGATATCTGTGCTTCTGCCTCTGCAATATCATCAAGTAATCGCAAACAATGCTGATAATAACGGTGTCCGGCCTCGGTGAGCGTTTGGCGTCGGGTGGTGCGTTGCAGCAGAGTCACATTCAAACGTTTTTCCAAATCTTTTAACCGCCTGCTAACTGCCGATTTCACGGTATCAAGCTGTTCGGCAGCGAGACTGATACTGCCTGCTTCAACAATACGTTTAAACGTTTGCATATCTTCAATTTGATTCACTGCCATATCCTTTTATTGTTCTTTATATATCAACAATAAATTCTTTATAGCATTCTTTATCAAAATTTCAAGAACTATAAAATGTCACAGTACTAACTTAACCGACCTATAAGAGGAATTAAATGATGCAAAAATTAAACGTATTACATATTAATGCCAGTGGTCGTTATGACGGATCATTAACCCGGACTGTCTCGACCCAGTTGACCGAAATATTGGCTAGTCAACATGATGTAACCTTGCAGCAACGTGATGTGGCTTCAGGTTTGCCATTCATCAACGAAGAATGGATTAATTCCAACTTTACCGATCCGGCAGATAGAAGTGAGGCACAAAAAAATGTATTGGCCTTATCTGATCAGCTGATTAATGAAGTCAAGACAGCGGATGTGATGGTGATAGCTGTACCGATTTATAACTTTGGTATACCGGCAGCATTGAAAGCCTGGATTGATCTGGTGGCTAGGGCGCGCGAAACCTTTCGCTATACCGAAAATGGTCCTGTCGGCTTACTGGAAAACAAACAAGTTTATCTGGTGATGGCATCAGGTGGCGTACCACTGGAAAGTGATGTGGATTTTGCCAGTCAGTATTTGAAATTTTTTATGCAGTTTATTGGCATTAGCGATGTCACATTGGTCAATGCCAACCACTATTTTGAACAGCCGGACAGCAGCGAGAAATTGGCTGCAGTGATTGCGGCGTAAGGAGGCCATCATGGCACAACAACGTGAAGTGAAAAAATGGATACGGGGCCAGATGACCTCGGATGGAGCGGGGGTGTCGTTAAGACGGTTAATCGCCTCGCATGAAATAGATATGTTGGATCCATTTTTATTGTTTGATGCGTTTGGCAGTGATAAACCTGAAGACTATATTGCCGGTTTTCCACCCCATCCACATCGTGGGTTTGAAACAGTGACCTATATGCTGGCAGGTAAAATGCGCCATGAAGACAGCGCTGGTAATGCGGGGGTGATTGAAAGTGGAGGCGTGCAGTGGATGACAGCAGGCCGCGGCATTATCCACTCGGAAAAACCTGAGCAGGAAGCGGGGTTGTTGGCAGGTTTCCAGTTGTGGGTGAATCTGCCCGCTGAACATAAAATGATGCCACCACGCTACCAGGAAAAAGCAGCCAGCGAGATTGCAATAGAGACACGCCAAGCAGGTTTAACGGTAAAAGTCGTAGCCGGTGAAACGCTTAATGGAACCAAAGGCGTTATAGATAATAGTTTTATTGAGCCGGTTTATTTTGTGATTGATGCGCCTGCGGGTAGTGTATTTGAAGACCAGATACCAGCTACTCATAATGCCTTTATTTATGTAGCAGCAGGTCGAGTCAGTATTGGCGATAAACCGACTTCAATCGGTGCCTCGCAGCTGGCGGTACTAAAAGAAGGTGATGCGGTGAAAGTAATGGCAGAACAGGACAGCACATTCATTGTGGTGGCTGGCAAACCGATTAATGAACCAGTTGAACGGGCAGGACCATTTGTAATGAATACCCGTGCTGAACTGGAACAGGCTTTTGCTGATTATCGCAGCGGTCAGTTTGCCTGATTTTGAGCCCGGAATTATCCGGGCTTTTTTTTGCGGTATCAACCAGAGCTTGTTTATCTTGCATATCCACCACTGCCGATGGCTGATTTTTTGTCCAGAATGGCAGTCATGAAAGATCAATCGCCCTAATAAATGTTAACTTAATATAACAACAAGAATATTTTTCTCATTTCACGGGGTGTTAACGAGGGGCTGTTTATCTTTCATAGCCGCCAGCAGTGCTGGCTCTGAAAAATAGACAGACCCTAGTCTTTAATTAGGAGATAAGCTGATGAAAATGTATGGAAGATTTGCTGCCATGATCCTGACATCCACTCTCGTGATGTTCGGCTTAATGTATCTAAATACCTATCAGGCTGATCATGTGTTTTTCAGTGAAACCCGAAGTTATATGGCACTGATAATGGGGGCAACCATGGCAATAGTGATGTTGAGCTTTATGCTGCACATGTATTCCAACGTCACAGTCAATATCATTATTTATCTTGTCAGTATTGTAATTTTTGCGGGCTCACTCTGGCTGGTAAGGAGCCAGACCACGGTTGATGATGTGTCTTATATGAAAGCCATGATTCCACATCACTCGATCGCAATTTTGACCAGCGAAAGGGCAAAGATTAGTGATCCACGGGTACGTCAATTAGCCGATGAAATTATTGAGGCGCAACGCAGGGAAATTGATGAGATGAAAATGCTGATTAACGATCTTCAGAAAAAGTAAAAAACCGGATTGAAAATATGTCTCTATTAATTAAACAACAAGACAATACAGAAAACGCATTTATGCGAACATAGCGTTTTCTTTAAGTGGATACATTATGAATGCAATTGGTTTATTTGATTATTGGATCATCGCGATTGCCGCCTTATTTGTCATTGTGAATCCATTAACAACTGCTTTTATGTTTGTATCGCTGTTGCCTCGTACCTCAGAAACCACCCGTAAGGCAGTCGCCAAACGCTCCAGCCTGATTGCTACTGGCGTATTTTTTGTTTTTGCCTTACTGGGTGGTCTTATTTTCAACATATTTGGTATTACCATCGAGGCATTTCGTATTGCCGGTGGCTTGATTTTATTTGGTATTGCGATGAGCATGATTCACAAGGGACTGGATGAAGGTGAGACCAGCAGTGCATCTGATCCTGCAATAGAAGGCAAAATTGCCAAGGATATCTCGGTGATTCCGTTAGCTATCCCGTTTATGAGCGGACCGGGTGCCATTGCCACGGTGATGATTTTGACCAGTGAGGCACCGACAGCCTGGCATTTAATTTTGGTGTTTGCAGCGATTATGCTGACCACAGGATCCTGTTACCTGGCAATGGTGTATTCCCATTTTCTGGTGCGTTATCTGGGAGAAACCGGCAAAGAGATAATTACCCGAATTTTTGGCATCATTCTTTCGGTCATCGCGGTGCAATTTGTCATTAATGGCGTATTGGAAATTTATGCTGGATTATAATCAGTAAAGCCTGAGACCCACTTTAATGATTTTATCGCCATCTACTTCATTGACTACCCAATGAATGCCATGCCAGTCCACATCATCGCCCACTACCGGATGGCCACCGACTCGACGGGAAATAAATTCGCTTAATGTCATACCATGTTCTGCAGAACTGATAACCAGTCCATAAGCTTTTGCGACGTCTGATAATAAGGCATCGCCGCGTAGCGTAAATGATCCAAAAAATGCCTCACGATTTTTCAGTTTTGAATGACCACTAAAGATTTGATTCAGTGCATCCAAATCTTCATTACGACTTATCACACAAATGGTGTCATTCAACTTCAGTTCAGTACTGCCTTTGGGATGCAGCATCACGTTATTACGGAATAATGCCGATATCAATGTGCCAGAAGGGAAGCGCAGTAAACGGATCTGCTGACCATCAAGCTGTTCGTTCTCAATCCGATAAACAAACATTTCATAATCATTTGTTGGCAAAATGCCCAAGGCTCCCTGATGGTTTGGTTTGATACCTATCGGCACCTCTACCCGCATCCAACGTGCCATTAGTGACAGGGTGCTGCCTTGAATCAACAGCGAAAGTAATACAACAGCAAACGCAACATTGAAATACAGCGAGGCATTTTCTACTCCCCCAATCACCGGGAAGATAGCCAATACGATAGGCACCGCTCCACGTAAACCCACCCACGAAATAAACCCCAATTCACGCCAGCGGAAGCGAAAGAAAGGTTTAATGGACAGGAATACCGCGATGGGTCGGGCGACAAAAATTAATGCCAATGCGATAACCAGTGAAGGCAGGGCGTATTGCAATAATTCACTCGGATTGACCAGTAAACCTAAAATCAGAAATAAACCAATCTGACTGAGCCAGGCCAGACCATCATGTACAGGAAGAATAAAGTTCAAATGACGGCCAGGTTGATTACCGATCATCAAACCACAGAGGTAAATGGCTAGAAAACCACTGCCACCAATGACTCCGGTTAAGCCAAACACGCTGAAACCCAGAGCCAGAGCCAACATGGCATAAAGTCCCGGCGCTAAATCCATCCAATTGAGTAATTTTGCAATTAGCCAGCCACCTCCGATACCAATAATCAGGCCAAAACCGAATTGCTGTAATAAAAATAAAGCCGTATCCCAGGCACCGCCCATTTCACCGGTCATTAACTCGACCAGCATAATCGTAAGGAAAATTGCCATAGGATCATTGGTGCCAGATTCAATTTCCAAGGTGGCACCAACGCGTTCATTCAGGTTTATTCCTCGCCCGCTCAACATGGAAAATACCGCAGCCGCATCGGTTGAACCGATAATGGCGCCGATCAATAACCCTTCAAGCAGCTTGAGATCAAATATCCACATTGCCAGTAAGCCGATACTGCCACTGGTCAGTAAAACACCTAATGTCGCAAGGGAAAGTGCAGGTTTGAAGCCGGCACGAAAGGTTTTCAAACGGGTACGTAATCCACCATCCAGCAGAATCATTGCCAGGGCAAGATGGCCAATCAGAAAAGCCAGGGAGTAATCATCGAACTGAATCCCCAGAACACCCTCTTCACCGGCTAACATGCCCAGGGCTAAAAAGATAATCAGTAATGGCAGGCCAAACTTTGATGAAAGACGACTACCAAGAATGCTTAGGGAAATAAGCAGGCCGCCAAGTAGAAAAAGAGTATTGATAAAATCCATATTAAACCGAGGGTCTGTTTATCTTTAAAGCCGTCAATATTGAAGACGAGACTTTTTCCAACATGGCAGAAATGTTGAGATGTCGTCATCCTGCATAAGTCATTTTCAACGCAGTTGTAATAACTATAAGTTCAATTATTACATACCCATTAATTCGTTTGTCTGCTGATTCAACTGTAAGTGATATTTTTCATATTTTCATAAATAAAAAAGCAGGCATAAAAAAACCGGCATAGCCGGCTTTTTAGGGGGTGCCTATCTTTTATCGTCACCACTGCTGGAAACTTTTTTCCGACTCATAAACTGCAATAATCGCACTTTGAGTACTACATTCAGTCACAACAGTGGCGGAAATGAAAGATCAACAAGCTCTTAATCAAAAATAAACTTATACCGGTTCAAGAAAAGGGTAATCGATATAACCTTTTGCATCACCACCATAAAAACTATCTGGATCCGGTTGGTTCAGTGGTGCATTTTTGGCAAAACGTTCAGGAAGATCCGGATTAGCAATAAACAGTTTGCCAAACGAAATCAGATCAGCCTTGTTATCTTTTAGAGCTTGATTGCCTGACGCATAATCATAATTACTGTTAGTCATATAAAGACCATTCCATAATTTACGCAAAGAGCTAACATCAAAATAAGGGCCGGCAACACCGGGAGTTTCAGCGCCCATTTCAGTGACATGCAGATAACCCAGTTCAAATTTATTGAGCGCCTTTACCATGTAACTGAAAGTCGCCTCAGGATTGGAATCATATAAATCATTAAACGGCTGCAGCGGGGAGAGGCGAATCCCCACTTTTTTGGGATCCCATATTTCGCATACTGCCGCAGTGACTTCCATAATCAATCGTGCGCGATTTTCAATACTGCCACCGTATTGATCAGTGCGTTTATTACTTCCATCCCGAAGAAACTGATCCAGCAAATAGCCATTGGCAGCGTGAATTTCAACGCCATCAAAACCAGCTTCAACCGCACAGCAGGCGGCATGACGATATTGTTCAATAATCCGTGGAATGTCGCTTGTTTCTATGGCCTGGGGTGTTTCATATGGTTTCATGCCTTCATAGGTATAGACTTCACCTGCAGGTTTGATGGCAGAAGGTGCCAGCGGTTTCATACCATTTGGCAGCATGGAGCTGTGTGAAACCCGACCACAATGCCAGAGTTGCATAAAGATCAGTCCTTCTTCCCGATGCACGGCATCCGTTACTTTTCGCCAGCCAAGCACTTGCTCATCAGTATGAATACCGGGGGTATGCGGATAACCCAATGCATCATCAGCAATTTGTGAACCTTCACTGATAATCAGGCCGGCACTGGCACGTTGCCGATAATAAGTAACATTCATTTCGGTCGGCACTAAACCTTCTCCCGCTCTATTGCGGGTTAATGGGGCCATAACCATTCTATTCTTCAGTGTAACCTGCCCAATTTTGATTGGAGATAACAAATCATTCGCCTGCAGTTGGCTCATAAATACCTCTGAAATAATTGTGAAAAGGAGTTGAAACGGCTGATCCTTTGAAAAAGGCACCGCATTGTCAGCAACAAGAACTCATTAACAAGTTTAAATCTGTACCGGTGTTGGATTTAAACTGAGATAAAGGTTCTGTATGTTAGCCGCTGTTTGGAGGCACTTAGAGTCACCCTTCAGCATAAGGCAGGAAAGATAAAATTCGACAGGTACTAACGAAAATAACGCCTGTAAACTACTGCTGTTCAGCTTTAGCTTTTTGTTTGGCTTCAAGTTGTAGCTTGATGAACTCAAGTTTTTCCGGCACTTGATCGCAGCTATCAGCTGCACTGCCGCAACGTGAGCAATTTAGCGCAAACCATGCCGCATCAATTACGTCACTGCGAATTTCTTCTTCAACTTGTTTTGCAGTGCCCACCATAGATCTGGCACGGGTTTGAATATATCCATGCTGATTTTTGCATTGCATCACATCAATTGGTTGCTTGAAGTCGTATTGTTCATGTAATTGCAAACCAACCTGATACTGATAAAGCATTTCCTGATAAACCAGTTTCAATGGATCACCTGTACCAAGCTGAGAGACCGCACCTGCGTGTGCCAGCAGCGGAGAACAGAGTAAAAGCAGTATTAATTTAAGTTTCATAATATTGTCCAGGAAAAATTCCTATATGCAGTATAGCTTAATGGAATTTCTGACTACCTGCATCGGCAAATTCCTTACTGTTAAACTAATGAAGGAATTAATATTTATAAATGTAATCTAACAACGTTAAGGTGAACGCTACGTGAACAGAGGACAATCGATAATGGCAAGTGAGTTACGTGTCATTGCACCAGAATTTGAACAAATTCATTTTGCTATTGGTATCAGTCCAGTGGGGAATGTGCTTGTTGGTGAATCTCCAAATGGTATTTGTGCCGTTTACCTGGGCAAATCGGCTAAAGAACTAATGGCCAGCCTGCAAAAACAGTTTCCAACGGCAAAATGTGTTGACGGGGGCAGTGGTATTAAAAATACACTTTCAAAAGTGATTGAGATTATTCATAACCCACAAAAAAACACGGATTTTAATCTGGATCTGCGAGGCACGACTTTTCAACAACAAGTCTGGCAAGCCTTAAGGGAAATTCCGGTGGGGTCAACAGTGTGCTACAGCGATATTGCTGAAAAACTGCATAAACCCGGGGCTGTAAGAGCCATTGCCAGTGCCTGTGGAGCCAATAATATTGCGGTTATCATCCCGTGTCACCGAGTGATTCGCAAAGATGGTGCAATTTCCGGATATCGTTGGGGAGTCGAGAGTAAACAAGCGCTGTTACGCCGTGAGCGATTGATGTTGGCCTAGGGCTTGTTTATCTTTCATATCCGCCTCTGTTGTGAGCTGAAAAAGCGTCAATCAAGGCACGAGGAGCGCCTTTTAGTAATTCTAAATAAGCGACGGGTAACGCAGAGTGGCGCTTTTTCAGTCACAACCCGAAGGGCTGGGACTATTTTTGCGGCCGCCTTCGTTGTCAATCACTTATGTAGGAAGACTACACTGCGTGCTTTCCGCCTTGTCGGACACAAAAATAGTCGCCAGCAGTGGTGGATATGAAAGATAAACAAGCCCTAATGCATACAGCAGATTTATTTGCTGAGAGTGTCTTTAAAGACTGTGATGAGATCCTGCCGGATGTCTTCCTTCTGAAAGGTTTTGCCCTTCAACAAGCCTCACAGTTAATAACTGCCATTGGTCAGATTAATGCCCAATCAACTTTTCGCAAAATGCAGACACCTGGCGGATTTTATATGTCTGCAGCAATTACCAATTGCGGTGATGTAGGCTGGCACACCGATCGCCATGGTTATCGTTATACTGAGATCGATCCACTGACCAATTTGCCCTGGCCTGAAATGCCGCAATGTTTTCGTGAGCTTGCTGAAAAAGCGGCTCAGATTTGTGGCTTTTCTGACTTTAATCCTGATGTTTGTTTAATGAACCAATATGAAGTCGGTGCCAAGATGGGGCTGCATCAGGATAAGGATGAGCGGGATTTTTCTCAGCCAATAGTTTCAGTCTCACTTGGGTTGCCCATTATTTTTCAGTTCGGTGGTGCCAGCAGAAATGATCCAAAGCAACGTGTACTACTTGAACATGGCGATGTCATCGTCTGGGGCAGGGCAGCGCGTCGTTATTATCACGGTGTATTAACATTAAAACCTGGCCAGCATCCACTGACCGGGCCTTATCGATTTAACCTGACGTTTCGCAAGGCAAGCTAACTTAACTTAAGCCAACTTTACGCACCAGCTCCATTGTCCGCATGCTATAACCCCATTCATTGTCGTACCAGGCATAAATTTTCACCTGGGTCTCATTAGTGACCATGGTCGATAGTGCATCAATAATGCTGGAACGCGGATCGCCACGATAATCACTGGAAACCAGCGGTTTTTCCTCATAGCCCAAAATACCACTTAACTCATTTTCTGCTGCAGCTTTTAATAGTGCATTGACTTCTTCAACCGAGGTTGCACGTTCAACTTCAAACACACAATCCGTTAATGAAGCATTGGCTAATGGCACACGTACAGCATGTCCATTGAGTCGCCCTTTGAGTTCGGGAAAAATTTCAGTAATGGCTGTAGCACTTCCGGTGGTGGTCGGAATCAAGTTAGTGCCGGACATCCGAGCACGGCGTAAATCTTTGTGGGGAGTATCCATAATTGACTGAGTATTGGTCAGATCATGGATGGTAGTGATCATGCCATGCTTGATAGCCAGTTTTTCATGAATGACTTTGACGACTGGTGCCAGGCAGTTGGTAGTGCAGGATGCGGCCGTTACTATAGGATGTTTATTGGCATCATACAGATCATCATTCACACCCATTACGACATTTAAAATACCGGGTTGTTTGATTGGAGCTGTAACGACCACACGTTTTACACCCTGATCCATATAGCCTTGCAGCAAACCAGTGTCGCGCATTTTACCGGAAGCCTCTATGACAACATCACAAGCTGACCAGTCAGTATCATCAATAGCTTTATTGGTGGTTACAGCAAGCGTTTTATGGCCAACAAAAATAGTATTGCCATTGGCTTCTGCCTGATGATCCCAGCGGCCATGTACCGAATCAAAATTTAACAAATGGGCGTGGGTTTCAGCATCACCCGCAGGATCATTAATCTGCACAAACTCAATATCTTCCCAGTCCCATGCGGCACGTAAACATAATCGACCGATACGGCCGAAACCATTAATACCTACTTTAATTGTCATGATAAATTCTCTTTTTTGGGAAACCAGTTTCTGGTGCGATTGGCGAAATAGACTAACGTCAGCATGACCGGCACTTCGACCAGAACTCCCACCACAGTTGCAAGAGCAGCGCCGGAGTGAAGCCCGAATAATGAAATAGCAACGGCAACAGCCATTTCAAAGAAGTTGGAGGTACCGATAAGGCATGCCGGTGCAGCAACATCATGCTGGAGGCGCAGTTTGATCGCTGCGAAATAAGCCAGCGCAAAAATCCCATAGGTTTGAATCAGTAGTGGAATTGCTATCAGTAAAATAATGAAAGGTTGTTGCAGAATGGTTTCAGCCTGAAAGCCAAACAAAAGCAGTACAGTGGCCAGTAATCCCAGAATTGACCAGGGTTTGATGTGATTTAAAAATCGGGTTAACTCAGGCAAACCTTTGTTTTTAATAATATGTTGTCGAGTAAAAAAGCCGGCTAATAAGGGTAACAATACATATAAAACGACTGAAATCAGCAAGGTTTCCCAAGGTACGGTCAAATCCGTGATGCCAAGTAAAAATGCGGCAATCGGTGCAAACGCAAAAATCATAATTATGTCATTGAGAGACACCTGTACCAGCGTGTAATTAGCATCACCTTTGACCAATTGACTCCAGATAAACACCATTGCCGTGCAGGGAGCTACACCGAGTAAAATCATGCCAGCAATATATTCATCAGCCGATTGGGGATCGACCCATCCGGCAAACAGAACCTTAAAAAACAGCCAGCCCAGGGCAGCCATAGTGAAGGGTTTGATCAGCCAGTTGATGACTAAAGTCAGCCAGATTCCCTGAGGCCGTTTGCCAATATCTTTAATTGCCGTGAAATCCACCTGCACCATCATTGGATAAATCATTAACCAGATAAATATCGCGATCAGCAGATTGACATGTGCATATTCCAGGCTGGCAACCAGATTGAACAGGCTGGGAAACAGATTTCCCAAGAACAAACCCGCCAGAATACTCAGTCCGACCCAAACCGATAAATAGCGTTCAAATATGCCCATCAGTATGTAGCTCCTATGCGTTTAATGTCGGCACTGAGTTCAGAGGCAGATAATTCATCTGGCATTAATTGCAGTAATGCGCTAATACGGGCGTCGAGCAAACTGATTAATTCATCGAAAGTCTGATTTCGCTCAAGTGGATCCGCTACTTTGGAAGCATCGGTCAATCCCCAATGTCCTTTTACCGCCTTACCAAACCAGACCGGGCAGCTTTCACCTGCGGCCTGATCGCAAACAGTGATTACAACATCCGGTTGATAATCTTTTAAATCATCCCAGGATTTGCTGGATAAACCCTCAACGCTGTAACCATGTTCCTGCAATTTGGTCAGTGTTTCAGGGAAAACATTACCCGCAGGGTTGCTGCCCGCACTGGCCACAATAAACCTGGTATCCGCCAAGTGTCGGAAGATGGCCTCAGCAAGAATGCTTCGACATGCATTGTGTGTGCAAAGAAATAAAAATTTGAAAGGTTTGGCTGTCATAACATATGTTTATCCATATATATTTAATGAAAATTTTTAGCAGCAATTACCCAGGCGTTGCAACTTGGTTAAATCTTCTTTGAAGAAGTCAGGTTTACTCTGATAAGCAGCATTGATGGACTGTTGTGACCAAGCGGGGAGTTCCGGATTAAGTCGATAATAAACCCACTGTCCCTGACGTCTATCCTGTAATAGTCCATGTTGTCTGAGAAGCGCCAGATGACGTGAAATTTTCGGCTGGCTTATTTTCATAGCGGACATCAGCTCACATACGCAAAGTTCGCCCTGATCAACAATCAGCAACACCATACGCAGACGTGTTTCATCTGCCAGACATTTGTGAAAACTCAGTAAATCCACAGCTAAATCATATTTGAATATTCATATATGCAGTAAATCATATATTAAACTACCATTAAGTCAATCCACCAACTGCCAGCTATCCTCTCCAATTTGAAAAATATCACCCGCGACCATTTGTCTGCGTTTACGGGTTTCAACTTCACCATTCACTTTTACGTGTCCCTCAGCAACGATATTTTTTGCTTCGGCACCACTGTCAGCAATACCTTCAAATTTAAGGATCTTGAAAAGTTCGACCGGACTTTTGGTGATATGAACGGGTATTATTTCGTTAGACATGGAAGTTTCCTGTTATTTTGTAAAAATAATCGTTAGGTCACGTTTTAACAATGTGACTCACTCTACAATCAACACACTTAAAAATGGCTCAATGAAAGGAAACATGGCCATGAAATATTCAGGGTCTATTGATTTTTCAGAGCCACCACTGCTGGAGGCTCTTTTTTGTCCAACAAGGCGGAAATGATGCGATGTAGTGATCTACATAAGTCATTTCCAACGCCGTGGGGCAAAAAAATAGTCCCAGCCCTTTGGGTTGTGACTGAAAATGCACCACTCTACGTTACTCGTCATTTATTTAGAACTACTAAACTGCATTCCTCGCGCCTTGATTGGTGCATTTTCAGTCACAACAGAGGCGGCTATGAAATATCAACAGACCCTTGTTAAATTGATACAATTTTCAATTGTGCTGTTGATGTTATACCCACTTTATTATGTGTGGGAAACCGATAAGATCAAATCTGCTTGTGAACAAATAAAGCCCGGTATGAGCTATAGCAATACGTTAGTTTTATTGAAAAGCTTTGGGCTGGATTTTAGCCAGATGAATGGTGATTATGCCCAGGGTGAAAAATGGCAGGGCCTGGTTGAATCTCACGCATCTTTTGCCGGATATGCTTGTGAAATAAGAGGTTTTGGCGATCAGATTGCAAAAGTGAGAATAGTTAAAGGTAAACAAATTGCTCCCTGAAAAAAGCTATTTTCAGGGAGCAATAAAAGAGGTTAACCTGCTGCGTAGTTAATCAGGATACCTGCAGCTACTGCAGAACCAATAACCCCGGCCACATTCGGGCCCATCGCATGCATTAACAGGAAGTTATGTTTATCAGCTTCCAGACCTAACTTGTTAGAAACCCTGGCCGCCATGGGGACTGCTGATACACCAGCAGAACCGATTAACGGGTTGATGGGCTCTTTGGTTATTTTGTTGAGTATTTTGGCCATGATGACCCCGGAGGCCGTACCGATAGAAAAGGCCAACATACCAAGCAAAAGAATGCCTAATGTCATTTGATTCAAAAAGCTTTCTGCACTTAATTTGGAACCAACCGCAAGGCCAAGGAAAATCGTCACAGTGTTGATCAGTGAGTTCTGAGTAGTATTACTCAGACGATCTACTACCGCACATTCTTTCATCAGATTACCGAAACAGAACATACCCAATAATGGCGCTGCATCAGGCAAGAAGAGAGCGACCAGAATCAATATGACCAAAGGGAAAACAATTTTTTCCCGTTGTGATACATGACGCTGCTGATGCATACGTATTTTACGATCTTTTTCATTAGTCAGCGCACGCATAATCGGTGGCTGAATCAATGGTACCAATGCCATGTAAGAATAAGAGGCAACAGCGATAGCACCCAGCAAGTCTGGTGCAAGCTTACTGGCAACATAAATCGATGTAGGCCCATCAGCGCCGCCGATAATACCAATGGCAGCAGCATCAGCCAGACTAAAGTCAAATATACCGAAGGTAGAGAGTAAAACCGCCCCCATTAACGTTGCAAAAATACCAAACTGGGCTGCAGCCCCCAGAAAAAGGGTTTTAGGATTGGCGAGCAGGGGACCAAAATCGGTCATTGCACCGACACCCATAAAAATGATGAGCGGGAAGGCGCCACTTTCAATACCAACCACATAAAACAGGTGCAAAATACCACCGGCCTCAGCTAACCCGGCTCCCGGAATATTGGCAAGCACGCCACCAAAGCCGATTGGAACCAGTAGTAAAGGCTCAAAGTTTTTCTTGATCGCCAGATATAACAACAACATGCCGATCAGGATCATGATGCCCTGGCCAGGTTGCATTTGATAGAAGCCAGTGGCCTCCCAAAGATGTAATAACTTATCCATTAGAGTTGCCCTTAAGCGATAGAAACGAGAGTGTCACCAACTTTTACGGTGTCACCTGGTTTAACATTGATTGAAGTCACCGTACCATCGTGTTCGGCTACTATCTGTGTTTCCATTTTCATCGCTTCAAGGATAAGCAATACATCGCCTTCATTAACCGACTGGCCTTGAGAAACCATGATTTTCCAGATATTGCCAGACAAAGGTGCTTTTACAGCAACGCCTTCATTTGTGCTTGGCTGCGCAGCAGGCTGAGGCGCCTGTGAGCTGTCAATCTGACTAATATCACCACCTTCATTCACTTCAACGACATATTGCTGACCATTGACCGTGATGGTGTAAGTTTCAGGCGCACCTGCCGATTTGGCTGGAGTGGAGGATTCGTGAGTGGATTCCGCGGTTGGCAACGGTTCAAATGCATCTGGATTGCCACGGTTTTTAAGAAATTTGATTGCTGTTTGATTAAATAACGCAAAGGTTAAAACATCATCAATCTGTCTTTCACCTTCTTCGAGTTTAAAGTCCTCTGTTTCGGCAAGTGAAATTAATTCACTGGTCAGCTTTTCCATTTCGTCTTCAAGCAAATCGGCGGGACGACAGGTAATCGCTTCTTCATCATTAAGCACACGTTTTTGCAGCTCAGAATTAAATGGTGCTGGTGCAGAGCCATACTCCCCGCGTAAAACACCCTGTGTTTCTTCTGTGATGGATTTATAACGTTCACCGGTTAATACATTAATAACTGCCTGGGTGCCGACAATTTGTGAAGTAGGTGTTACCAACGGGATGAATCCGAGATCCTCACGCACGCGAGGAATTTCATGTAACACTTCATCCATCCGGTCCAGCGCATTTTGTTCGCGTAGCTGGCCTTCCATATTGGTCAACATGCCACCAGGAACCTGGGCTACCAGGATGCGTGAATCGACCCCGCGTAAACTTCCCTCAAACTTGGCATATTTTTTACGAACTTCGCGGAAGTACGCAGCGATTTCTTCAAGCAATTCGATATTCAGACCGGTATCACTGGCTGTATCTTCGAATATGGCCACAACCGATTCAGTCGCCGAATGGCCATAGGTCATCGACATTGATGAAATAGCGGTATCGACATTATCAATACCAGCTTCAACACATTTCATGATGGTCGCTGTCGACAGGCCAGTCGTCGCGTGAGACTGCATATGTATAGGGATATCAATGGTTTGCTTAAGGCTTTTAACAAGTTCATAAGCTTTGTAAGGCTTAAGCAAACCAGCCATATCTTTAATACATAATGAATGGGCACCCATATCTTCAATGCGTTTGGCCATATCCAGCCACATTTGCAAATCATGCACCGGGCTGATGGTGTAGGCCATGGTACCTTGTGCATGCTTTTCATTATCCAAAACGGCTTTGATAGCAACTTCAAGGTTTCTGGGATCATTCATTGCGTCGAATACGCGGAACACATCTACGCCATTAATGCTGGCTCTTTCCACAAATTTACGCACCACATCATCAGCATAATGACGATAACCCAACAAATTTTGTCCGCGAAGTAACATTTGTTGTGGGGTATTGGGCATGGCTGCCTTAAGACTGCGGATGCGGTGCCAGGGATCTTCACCAAGATAGCGGATACAGGCATCAAAAGTTGCGCCACCCCATGTTTCAACTGACCAGTAACCTACCTGATCCAGTTTGTCGGCAATTGGCAGCATGTCATCTAAACGGAGTCGAGTAGCGAAAAGTGATTGATGGGCATCACGCAGAACGACATCGGTGATGCCAAGCTTTTTATTTGCTTCGGTCATATTATGGCCTTTGATTAAACTACTAATTCGTGGAGCGACTTGGCGTCACTTGTTTTTACGGTATTTGTGAACTGCACTGGATAAAACTGTCAGTAATGTTGAATCTTGAGAAGATTGGGATTGCTGTTTGGACTGCCCTGACTGATTCCGACCTAATACAGCAGTAGGGGCAGGAATGCCTTCAGCAGGAAGGGCGCCGACACTTTTCTCATAACGTGTGATTATCCACGACATTAATGTCGTCACCAGTACTAATACGGTCAAAAACACAAATACAAAACCCATGCCGGTTACCATGAGCGTTAATCCTTCTGACATAAGGGTGGATTTTTCCATCTGTTTGCCTCTGATTATTTGGGATAGTTAAAAGCCTGCAGCGTTTTCAACTGTAAACAGCCGCAAAGTATAGCATTGTTGATTTAAGTCAGATATTTCCTTTATGCCAAATGCAGCTTATAAGCTTCAATAACAACGATGTAGCTATGTTAATTGTGACGATTGATTTAATGACCGGAGCGGCAAAATCTACTCAAACAATGTAGTTAAAGCCAAAATGAAAGAGAAAACCTAAACGTCCTGTTTCAGGAGTTAACCGATAACTTTGTAAAACAAAAAGCTGTTGCCACTAGCGGAACAGACACATCACGGCTTTGCTGGAGTGTCTTTGAAAAAGAATTTCTCTGGCTGCATTTATAATGTTGCAAAAGTGCAACTGCTATCATGAAGATAGCAAAAATGAACTGGTGAAAACATTACCAGTCATAGCAACACTTGTTTTAACTGAAAAGAATGAACACCGACGCATTTGAATTAAGAGGCCTGGATGACACCTGGAAAAGATGATTTTTGGTTCCTGCCGTTGGGGGGCTGTGGCAGAAATAGGCATGAACCTGAATGTGTATGGACATAACGGGCGTTGGTTGATTGTGGATTGTGGTGTGACATTTCAAGCTGAAGTAGATGAGTTTGGTGACCCACTTAATAGTCAGAACCCGCCAATCCAGATGGCTGACCCGCAATTTCTGATCGACCGTCGTCAACAGCTGGATGGTCTGATTATTACCCATGCTCATGAAGATCATATTGGTGCAGTGCCTTATCTTTGGGAATACTTTCGGTGCCCTGTTTATACAACAGCATTTACCGCTGAAATGTTACGACGAAAGCTGGTTGAACGTGGTATCGCAGATAAAGTGCCGGTCATTGTGGTTGAAGCAGATGCCAAACGACAGATCGGCGTATTTCATGTGGAGTGGTTAAAACTTACTCATTCCATCCCCGAACCTTATGCATTGCTTATCTCTACAGCAGCAGGAAAAGTATTCCATACCGCGGATTGGAAGCTTGATAAAGCTCCGGTGGTGGGTCCGGCATATGATGCAGGTACCTTTCAAAAATTAGCTGAATATCAGGTTGATGCGATGGTCTGTGATTCGACCAACGCCAATGTGCAGGGGTGGTCGGAATCAGAAGCGAATTTATACCAAGGTTTGAAATTCCATGTTGAACAGGCCAAAGGCAGAGTCGTGGTCGCCTGTTTCGGCAGTAATATCGCCCGGTTACACACTCTGGCAAGAATTGCTGACGAAACCGGGCGCCATTTGGGCCTGCTTGGCCGCTCATTAATCAACACCGTGTCAGCTGCCAAAAATGTTGGTTTATGGAACAGTGTGAAAACGTCAGTAGATTCAGCGCATTTAGGGTTTTTACCTGCACATACGGTTTTATTGGTGGCGACTGGTAGTCAGGGAGAACCACGAACAGCGCTAAATCGACTGAGTCTGAACAGTTTTCGGGATATGCAATTATCACCTGGCGATACCGTTATTTTTAGTTCAAAAGTCATCCCGGGAAATGAACTGGCGATTGCCACTTTGATAGAACGGCTTAAAGTCATGCAGGTTGATGTTATTGATATTGATAATAGCGCGCTGCCCATTCATGCCTCGGGACATCCTGCTAGCGAAGAACTTAAAACCATGTACCAATGGGTACAGCCACAATGTGCGATCCCGGTTCATGGCGAGTTAATGCATATGAAAGCCAATGCCAAAATTGCCAAAGCCAGTGGGGTCAGACAACAGCTTTTGGGACAAAATGGTGATTTGTTTTACATAGCACCGGTTAACGGGATTCGTCGTGGCGCGGTTAAAACAGGACGATGGGGCTTGTTTGATCGAAAGTCTTTAAAAAAGCTTTAAAAGCGTACTAATGGTTTATCTTTATGATCCGCATGAGTAAAAGCTTTTAAAGAACAGCCGGATTTAAGCCTTTGCATCAAACGAAGGGCCCCTGCGCTCTGAGGAAACCCGTCTTTCTATTCGCGTTTTCTGTTTACGTTTGCGACGTTCACGACGCTGCCTTCGCTCTTCATGAATTGTTTGCTGGGTTTTTTCCGCAGACGCTTGTCCAGGGTTAACCGGTTGCGTGCTGTAGGTAATTAAAAAGTTGTTATGATAAATTCGTGATATATCCATCATGTTGACCTAAGGTTACACGAGTCATTTAGTTATAACGGTCGGAATGTATATATCTTTAGCTTTTTCATCATGTTAATACGGTTTTCCCTTAAATTTGAAGTGAACATTAAATGAAAAATTCGTTGAAAATCGGCTTGGCACTTGGCAGTGGGGCAGCAAGAGGATGGACACATATTGGTGTGATAAATGCTCTCGAAAAGGCAGGAATCAAGCCCGATGTAGTGGTCGGTACTTCTATAGGTGCATTAGTTGGTGCGGCATATCTCAGTAATAAATTGCCCGATCTGCAACAACGACTTTTAAAATTGACCAAACTCGAAACGGCGCGATTTTTTAATATTGGTTTTCCATTTAATGGGGTCGTTAATAAAGATAAGTTGCATCAATTCCTAAGACAGTATGTGGCTGAAGAAGCCACATTAATTGAAGACCTTCCGACGCGCTATGCTAGTGTCGCGACCCATCTTCATACCGGTCAGGAAGTCTGGAATACCGAGGGGAAATTGCTTGAAGCCGTCTGGTCTTCTATTTCTTTGCCAGGTTTATTTCCAGCCATTAAGCATCATGGGCGATGGTTGATAGATGGCGGATTAGTTAATCCTGTACCAGTATCGGTTTGTCGCGCATTGGGGGCTGATATTGTGATTGCAGTCAACCTGAATGGCGATATTTTGGGAAAACATCTGCATCAGAATCCTCCCGTTCCCCAGAATGATCAAAGCAGCAGTCTGCTGGGAAACCGGATTAGTGATTTCATCACCAATTACACTGGCAATCTTTTTGGTGAAGAGAAAACGCCCAAAGAAGATGTACCGGATATGTTCGCGGCAATTGCTGCGTCGGTAAATATCACTCAGGATCGTATCACCCGTAGTCGTATGGCGGGTGACCCACCAGATGTGTTGTTACAACCACGTTTATCACATATCGGTTTGCTGGAATTTTACCGTGCAGCTGAAGCAATACAGGCGGGCACACAAAGTGTTGAAAAAAATCTGGCTGAAATCAAGTTCTGTCTGGGAGAGGGTGATTAAGGGCTGGTGATGTTTAACATAACCGTCTGCAATACTGACGCTGGAAGATCAACAGATTCTAGTGAATTCAGTCATAACAATTTTAGCTACGACAAGAACCAACCCGGATTTGCAACTGTCAAGTCGTGAAGCTAAATTTTTAGTAGAAATCTACTGACAGCAGCTCAACAAACTGTCAGGCTGAACTAAAGTCATAAAAAATAACAAACATCTACAGAGAAATAGGCAAATAAAGCATGAAAAATGGAAATGCAGGTATCAGTAAACTCTGGTTTTGGCTGGGATTAAGTTTATTCGTGGTGATGTTCCTGCTACTTATGGTTCAGATAGACAGGCAGTGGACCAAGATGGATGAAATGACCCGTATTATGGAAGAGCAGGCCAAGGATATCCGCTCGACGCGTGGTTTATTACGTAATCTTGAAAAAACGATTCGTACGGCCGATTTCAGTAGTGCTGCCAACACCTCCTTTTCAGACCAATCAGTCACCAAAGAGACAGATGCTTTTGAACGTGCCCGCCGAGCGACTGAACACGAAGAGTATGCCCAGGGAGATTGGTTGATGATGGCGTTTGGCAGCAATATCCGCACCTTAACCCCCCTGGTTTCTGCTGACGCATACTCCGCCGAAGTTCAACAATATGTGCTGGAATCATTACTGGTCAGAAACCCCGAAACACTGGAATGGAATGGATTGCTGGCAGAAGACTGGTCAACTTCTGCTGATGGTTTGACGATTACCTTTGCACTACGTCGTGATATTACGTTTTCAGATGGTGAACCATTAACCGCTAAAGACGTAGAATTTACTTTTAATTTCATTATGAATGAGGCAATAGCCGCACCCCGCAGTCGTGCATATCTTTCGCGCATAGAGCGGGTGACTGCCTTGGATGATTACCATGTGGAATTTGTCTTCAAGGAACCCTACTTTAATAGCTTACAACTGGCCGGCAGTCTGGAAATTTTACCGGAACATTTTTATGGACGCTTTCTTGATGATCCCCAGACGTTTAATGAAAGCCGGGGCTTATTGCTCGGCTCAGGTCCATTCCGTTTAGCCAATCCTGAAGGATGGTCTCCCGATGCAGGTGTCGTTGAACTGGTACGTAACCCTCGCTATTGGGGACCGGTCAGTGCTTCTTTTGATCGCATTGTCTGGCGAATTATCGAAAATGATAGTGCTCGTTTAACCACTTTCCGTAATGGGGATATTGATGTCTACAGTGCTCGTCCACGTGAATATCAAACGTTACTGGATGACAAAGACATCATCGAACGCAGTCAGAATTTTGAATATATGAGTCCTACCGCAGGTTACAGTTTTATTGCCTGGAATCAGGAACGTGGCGGTGAAAAGACTATATTTGCCGATAAACGGGTGCGGATCGCAATGTCCATGCTCACCGATATCGATAGAGTATTGGAAGAAATTTTCCTGGGATATGGGCAACCTGCAGCCAGCCCCTTTATGCCGGGCTCGGCTCAGCATGATAAGGCTAATGAGGCAATTGGCTATAATATTGAAAAAGCGCGTGAATTATTATTGGAAGCCGGTTTTCAGGACAGCAATAATGATGGTGTATTGGAAACCCCGGATGGTGACAATTTTGAGTTTTCGCTGACTTACTTTCAGGACAGTGATGATACTCGCCGCATGGTGCTGTTTCTGAGAGATTTATATGCTCGTTCAGGCATTATCATGAAACCAAATCCCACTGAATGGTCGGTCATGGTAGAAAATATCCAACAGAAAAACTTCGATGCCATCACCTTGGCCTGGACATCAGGTATCGAAATCGACATCTATCAGATGTTTCATTCCAGCCAAACCGTTGAAGGTGGCGATAATTTTATCAATTACCGAAATCCTGAGCTGGATGCCATCATTGATGCAGCTCGTGGTGAAGTAAATGAAGAAAAGCGCATGAATTTATGGCATCAGGCAGAGAAAATTCTGGTGCAGGATCAGCCTTATACTTTCCTGTTCCGTCGCAATACCATGGCCTTTATTGACCGGCGCATTCATAACCTGGAAAAAACTGCATTGGGGCTTAATCTTATGGCTGTCCCGGTAGAGATATATGTCCCGGCCGAACTGCAGCATAGTCGCTAGGCGTTAGACAGACATGCTGAATTATTTGCTGCGACGCATCTTACTGATGATTCCGACGCTGCTCGGAATCACTATTGTAGTGTTTACTGTTATGGCTGCTGCTCCGGGCGGTATTAGTGCCCAGTCGCTGGTTGATGGCATGGAACTGGAACCGCAAAGCCGTCAGGCCCTGGAAGACTATTACAACAAATTGTATGGTCTGGACCAGCCCGCCCCGGTGCAATATGTCCGTTGGTTAAATAATATTTCACCGATTGGTTTTGAAAGATTAGCTGATGGTAGTTTTGGTGAGTTTTCATTGTGGAAAGGTCCTGATCTCGGCACCAGCTTTCGTTATGGCAGACCAGTCACCGATATGATTGCTGAACGACTACCAATCACCTTGTTACTCAATCTGATTTCAATACCACTGATTTATGCTCTGGCAATCGGTATCGGCGTACAAGCCGCTCGCCAACGGGGAGGACGATTCGATGTCACCTCCAATATTTTCCTGCTCGGCTTATGGTCAGTACCGAGTATGCTGGCTGGTGTTTTGTTTATCGGCTTTTTTGCTTCAGAGCAATATTGGCGCTGGTTCCCAACCGGGGGTTTGATGCGCCGCGAAACGGCGGATCAAACATTCCTTCCATTATTTAGCAGCTTTGGCGATGTGTTTATTACCGTGTTTTGTGTGGCATTGATAACGGTTGCTTTGATCAGTGCTGCAGTAAGTTTTTCATTAAAAAAGCGGCAGTATGCCGGGGTCATTGTGGGGGCTCTGCTAGGGTATGCAATGGCGTTTAACCTGCATGGTCAAGCTTTTGGGGTGTTGCATCTATTTTTGATTCCATCCATGGCCTTATTGTTCAGGCTATTGGCTGGGCTTAATAATATTGCATTGAGAATTATCGTAGCCGGAACCTTTGGAATAGGACTCGGATTAGCCATATCGCGATTACTCGGAGTGGACATTCTGCAAGGCGGCTATCTACTGGATCGGTTATGGCATCTGGTATTGCCTGTTATCGCACTTTCATATGGTGGTTTGGCCTTTCTTGCCAAGTTGACGCGTTCATCTTTATTGGAAAACCTAGCCGCTGATTATGCCCGCACGGCAAGAGCGAAGGGAGTGGATGAAGAAACCGTATTATGGCGTCATGTCTTTAGAAACTCACTTTTGCCACTGATTACAGTATCGGCCACTTTATTGCCCAGTTTGTTAGCGGGGTCAGTCATAGTGGAAAGCATTTTCAGTATCGATGGGATGGGCAAATTGGCGGTTGAAGCGGTGCAGACCCGTGATCGTGAGCTGGTGTTATCGGTCACATTGATTTCCGGTCTGCTTACATTAGTCGGCTATTTACTGGCTGATATTGCCTACGCAATTGTTGATCCGAGGGTCAGTTATGACTGAGCAAGTCGTCGATATTCCAGTCAAGCAACCGTCTAAATCCTGGACCCAACAGGTGGTTTCTTCACTGTTAAAACGCACCAGCGCCAAAATCGGTTTGGCCTGGATTGGGCTGTTAGTGTTAATCGCCACCTTTTCACCCTTTCTGGCAAGCAGTCACCCGCTTTACATGGTTGTGGACGGACAGGCTTCCAGCCCATTACTGCAACATATGGAACCACTGGACTGGGTCTGGTTGAGTGGTTTTTTCATAACCCTGGTGATTTCAGCCTTATCAATTGTTGCCGGGAAAAAGATTTTGTTGTGGGTTGCCAGCATTGCTGTGGTGTCATTTATTGCTTACTCGAGCGTAACACCGCCGGTATTGGTGGTATATGAGCATTACCGCGAAATGGAAGCTGCCGGTAAAGTCGACAATATCATTCGGGCACCGATTCCATATTCTGCTAAGGATTATCTTCGTGATTACGCCGATACCGGGATTGAGTCACCCTTATCAGTAAACGAACGTACCCATTGGATGGGTACTGACGAAAATGGGGCAGATGTAGCATCCCGAATGATCCATGCATCCCGTATTGCCTTGGGAATTGGTTTTATAGCTACCGGAATTGCCTTGGTTATCGGAACCATTATTGGTGGTCTGATGGGCTATTTTTCAGGCATTGTCGATATTATTGGCATGCGGCTGGTGGAAATCTTTGAAGCTATTCCAACCCTCTTTTTGTTGTTGTCATTCGTGGCGTTTTTTGGCCGTTCCATTTACATGATGATGGTGATTATTGGTATAACGGCCTGGTCGGGCTATGCACGTTATGTACGTGCCGAATTTCTCAAGCTTCGGCAGCAGGATTTTGTTCAAGCGGCCATCGCCAGTGGTTTACCGCTACGATCCATTTTATTTCGTCATATGTTGCCCAACGGGCTGGCTCCATTGCTGGTCGCGACCAGCTTTGGTGTGGCCTCTGCGATTCTGGCTGAAGCGACGTTAAGCTTTCTTGGTCTGGGTTTAGTCGATGATCCTTCATGGGGACAGTTGCTTAATCAGGCCGTGCAATCTTCGACATTTAACTGGTGGTTGGCGGTTTTCCCGGGTGGTGCAATTTTTATGACGGTATTCGCCTATAACCTGTTGGGTGAATCGTTGCGTGACGCGGTTGATCCCCATACCAATCGGGGGATGCAGTCATGACGTTACTGGAAGTTGAAAACCTGGTAACAGAGCTGGGTGAGGGCGATAACTGGTTACGGGCGGTTGATAATATCAGTCTGGCGGTTGAACCCGGCCAAACCTACTGTCTGGTCGGTGAATCCGGTAGCGGTAAATCTGTGACAGCGTTATCGATCATGGGATTATTACCGCATGGTCATTACCGGCATCCTGACGGCCATATTAGGTTAACGGATCCTCAGGGACAATTACCTGAAATAGCCTTACTCAATGCGGATGACGAAACACTGAGATCAGTCCGTGGCAGTCGTATCGCGATGATATTTCAAGAGCCAATGACCTCACTTAATCCCGTGCAGACGATTGGCGAACAACTGGAAGAGGTATTGCTGATACACCGTCCCGAACTGGACGAAGAGGCACGTAAACAGAAGATTCTGGAAGCACTGGCAGAAGTCAGGATTCCGGACCCGGAAGGTCGGATTCGGGAGTATCCCCATCGGTTATCCGGTGGTCAACGCCAGAGGGTGATGATCGCGATGGCGCTGATTTGCGAACCGGCATTATTGATTGCGGATGAGCCGACCACTGCCCTTGATGTAACGGTCCAGGCTGAGATTCTCAAGCTGATGCGTGATTTACAGACCAAATATGGAATGGGCATGCTGTTTATTACCCATGATTTTGGCGTGGTGGCACAAATTGCTGATGTGGTCGGGGTGATGCGTAAAGGCAAACTGGTGGAAAGTGGTAAGACCGCAGATGTCTTACGTAATCCGCAACATGAATATACCCAGAGTCTGATAGCCGCATTACCGGAACGGCTGATCAGGCCAGACAGGCCGGTGAAACCAGAAAAAGTCTTATTGGAAGTCAAAGACGTCTCCGTATATTTTCCAGTGCGTCGCGGCTTAATGCGCCGGGTAGTCGATCATTTTCGTGCCGTTGAAAACGTTTCGCTGCAGGTCAATGCAGGAGAGGTTGTTGCTCTGGTAGGTGAGTCTGGCTGCGGTAAAACAACATTAGGGCGAGCCTTGTTACGTCTGCAGGAAGTGACATCCGGCAGTATATTTCTTGAAGGCCAAGATATCACCCAGGTATCTGCTAAAGCGATGCGGCCACTGCGAAGACGGATGCAGGTAGTGTTTCAGGATCCGGGGTCAAGTTTAAATCCACGTCTGCCGATTCATACCACGTTAATCGAACCGATGCGGGTTCATGGTATTGGCAGTAGCGATGCTGAACGCACCCAAATCGCAGCGCGGTTCTTGGACAGGGTTGAGATGCCAACCGATAGTCTATGGCGCTATCCACATGAGTTTTCCGGTGGTCAACGTCAACGTCTTGCCATTGCCAGAGCTTTAGTGTTGGAACCACGCTTTATATTGTGTGATGAAATAACATCAGCTCTGGACGTTTCCGTGCAGGCCGGTATTTTGCGGTTGTTAAGACAGCTGGTCGATGAAGAGGGTATTGGCATGTTGTTTATCACCCACAATATGGGCGTTGTGGATTATCTGGCCGATCGCATGGTGGTCATGCATAGAGCACAATTAGTAGAATCCGGTAATACCCAGGAAATCATGAAATCGCCACAGAATGAGCATACCAAAAACCTGCTGGATGCCGTGCCACGGTTAGATGACAACTATCTGGCTTCTGCCATTTAAAGCTGATAGATAATTAATTTAACGTTATATCAACTTTTTGTGGCCCCTAAGGTCTGCATAGATAACAAGCCCTAGGGTTTGACTTACTTCTAGCCAAAGGATTTTATGATGCGTTATGTCTTACTATTAATATCAAGTTTAATGCTTTCTTTCTCGGCTCAGGCAGCAGAGTCCTGTCCTGAATTTCTGGATTATGAATTGCCCAAACTGCATTCCAACGAAACAGTTAACCTCTGTAAAGTGGCCAATGGCAAGCCATTACTCATCGTTAATACCGCCAGTCACTGTGGTTATACGCGCCAGTTTGAAGGGCTGGAGGCCTTGCATCAGAAGTATCAAGAAAGTGGTTTGATGGTAGTGGGCTTTGCCAGTAATGATTTTAATCAGGAAGCAAAAGACGAAGCCGAAGCTGAGCGAGTTTGCCGGGAAAACTTTGGCGTGACCTTTACCATGATTGCTCCTAGTTTTGTAACGGGTCAGAAAGCCAACCCGGTGTTTCAGGAAATTAACCAGCAAAGCGAAGAACCTGGCTGGAATTTCAGTAAATACCTGATTAATGCCGACGGCAAAGTCGTTGCCGCTTTTCCCAGCAAAGTTAAACCAAGTGATAAACAGGTGACGGATGCCATTGAGTCATTACTGTGATTAACTAAAACTTTTTACAACAGCAAATCTATCTGGCTTGTTGGAAGTGTGAGGTATGCACTTTCATCAAGCCATTTTTTATATAGCGAATACAGCATTTCGATGTAGGATGTAGTAAAACAGTGCCTGTGCAACTCATCATTACAAGGAAGCGATATGCGTGTGCTTGTCATCGACTTAAATAACTTTTCACGTTATCCCACCTTGTCAGTTGGCTATCTGACGAGTGTGCTAAGAAAAAATGAAATTGAAGTTGATATTCTTTCGCCCTTTGCCAAGGGTGTTGCAGGCTATCCTCGCCTGACACAGGCACGTCGTCGTGAACTCTATTTAAATTTTCTAAAGCACTGGACTGCTGTTACCCCAAGTAAATTGGTCAAGCGAGTTCGTAAATTCATTCAACAGGCTTTGCATCCCGGTGGCTCAGAAGATAAAAAAGTCATTTTGGAGTATTTACAGGAATTATTATTAAAAAAGCCCGATGTAGTGCTTATTTCAGCCTATACGATGTATTACGATATCACTTGTGAAATAAGTAAACTCTGCCAGCAGGATGGGATTCCGGTCGTTATTGGTGGGAGTGCGTTTGTTTATCAGGAAATTGCCGCCTTATGGCATGACATACCTGGTGTTACAGCAGTTTATGCAGGCGAACCTGAAACCCAATTAATTCCCCTGATTGCAGATGTTATAAAAGGTAATGAACTTAATGTTTATCCGGGTGTTTACAAAGCAGAACAGCAATCTATTGATATCGCCCTGCCTTTACTGAATTTGGATAAACTGCCATTTCCAGATTTTTCTGACTTTCCCTGGCATGCCTATCCCAATAAAGTTATTCCATTAATGACCGGTCGTGGTTGCGAATGGGATATCTGTACATTCTGTTCAGATGTGAGTACGGCTTCAGGCAGAAGCTTCCGTAGTCGAAACATCGACAACGTCATTGAAGAAATGCGTTTTCAAAGCACTCAATTCGGTTCGCAATTATTTGTATTTCTCGATTTAAAGCTCAATTCGGATTTAGTGCTTTGGCGTGAATTGATAGAAAGGATCCCGAAAGAATTTCCTAATGCACAATGGACAGCTTCGGTTCATGTGGACTCAAGAATGGATAATGGTCTGTCAAAAGCCGATTTGCAAAAAGCTGCGAAAGCCGGTCTGGTTCGAATCACCTGTGGACTGGAGTCAGGCAGTCCGCGAATGCTTAAACTAATGGCCAAAGGAATCAAGCTGGATAGAGTCTCAACATTTCTGAAGGATGCCCATGACGCGGGAATCAGCGTTCGAATGACGGCTATTATTGGTTATCCGGGCGAAGAGGTTAACGATGTAATGTTGACGAGACAATTTATCGTCCAACACACTCCATATATTGAACGAATAATGCTAAATAGGTTCACACTGATGCCCGACACTCCTGTCGCCAGAATGTTGGCCAACAATTCTGCTAAGTTTCCAGAAATAAGTGTCCAACAGCTTGATGTCAATTCTGCAACTATCAGGCATTCCAACGCTAAACTTGCCAAAAAATCGTATTATTGGGCAGCTTTCCGTTTAATGCGTGCGGTACATGATATTAATAAAAAACCGTTAAAGCCCTCTGCCAGAGAATTCGAAGGTGTTATGTAAATATCCTGAAAATTTAGATATGTGGTCGTCAGAGTCTGGCAAATTAACCGCACAACTTCGTTTGAAAGTAAATTTTACAGTGAAACTAATCTCCCAAAGTGCGATGTAAATTCTCAACGGATATTTCTTTTAAAACTGTGCGCAACTATCCGAATCACAAAGAGTTTTTAGTGTGTTTTCACGATCAAGACGATATCCTTAAGATATGACAAAACATATCAACCAATTATTTTTTAACCGTACGCTTGTAGTCTTTATGCTGCTTTCTGTGTGGTTTATTGGTGCGATGAGTTTGCGTTATTTTTACCACCAACAAGTCTCTGGTTATAAAAATCCGATTAATGAGCAGATCAATCAGCGGGTTGGCATGTTATCGGTGTTACAAGCCGAG
The DNA here is from genome assembly GCF_056863975.1 of Methylophaga sp. F7. NCBI lineage: Bacteria > Pseudomonadati > Pseudomonadota > Gammaproteobacteria > Thiotrichales > Piscirickettsiaceae > Methylophaga > Methylophaga sp. F7. The sequence goes on from NZ_CM166511.1 coordinate 1,349,331, forward strand.
TTGATTGATAAAGAATTTTCTTTTGTAGGAGCAAACCTCAGACAGCTTGGCGCTATGAGTATTGAGGCACCGCAGCAAGTCGCTGCTTACGCTGAAAGACTCAAAAATCTAAATCCCACCATATGGCAGCTATATGTTGCCGATAGCAAAGGTGTAATTACATTTTCTACCAATCCCGGATCTCAACAGCCAATTTCGGTAAGGGATTATTTTACCGAACACATTCAAAACGAACACACCAGTTTTTTCATTTCCTCACCGAGGCAATCCATTATTCAAGAAAGTGCACTATCTATCATGATGAGCTATCCGATTCGGGATAGTGAAGATAAGTTTAGGGGAGTGGTGGTGGCGACCCTTAAAAATGAAGACCTGACTGCTCAGCTTGGAAGCATTACCAAGAACAAAAATATTTCTGCTGTATTGACCGATCAGTCCGGCAAACTCATCTGGTCATCCAGTATGTACGAAGGACTGCATAAAAGTGATATTTATAGTTTATGCAAAGATCATAAATATCTGGCCTCAACTGAGCTGGGTATTCATCGGGTTCAATTAGAGAACAATGCCCAGTGCGATTTTCAGTTTCTCGATAAATGGGGAATGTTCTCCATTGTCGCTGAAAATCGTGCGTCGGCCGATCAACTCATAAGACAATATGAACAACAGGTGGTGACGCGAAATATCATCATTTTGATAGTTTTCACGCTGTTATTAGTATTTTTAGGTAACCAACTGCTCAAACAGATTGAATCCAGAAAACTGTTAGCGGTGCTTAATCAGCGAAATAAAGCCATTATTGATGCGATGCCTGATTTACTGCTGACTATGCGGGTGGATGGCAAAATAATTGACCATGAAGTAGAAGATAGTTTTCCTTTATTGGTTGATGCCGATAAATTAAATGGCATGAATATCAAACAACTGCTGGACCCAGATCTGGTAGATAGAAAACTCGCGTTGATGGCTGCCACAGTAAAGACGGGAGAACCGTCAACCATTGAATATCCATTGGTATTAAACGGCAAAGAATATTATTTTCTGGAACGTCTCACCGCCCTGGATGATAAACACGTACTGGCGTTTATTATTGATATTACCAGTAGAAGAGAGGCTGAAGTTAAGCTGGAATGGCAGGCATTTCATGATGGACTGACTGGACTTCCCAACCGCCTGATGTTCTTTGAGTTTTTAAATAAACTGATACAGAACTATCGGCGTCATAAACGTGAATTTACCATCTTATTTATTGATTTAAATGGATTTAAAGAAATTAATGATAACTATGGTCATCATGTGGGGGATGAGATCCTTAAACATACCGCCACCCAACTCGGCAGCATCCTGCGTGAAACAGATACCGTAGCCAGACTGGGCGGTGATGAATTTGCAGTTTTATTACCCGAAACCTCACCAAGCCAGGCCCAACGGGTTATTAAATCCATTGTTGAAACCATTAAACAACCGCTAATTCATAACGATCAAAGCCTGTCGGTCACAGCGAGCATCGGTATGGCTGCCTGCCCACAGGATGCAACCTCGGCAGATGAGCTTTTAAATGCTGCAGATAAGCGGATGTATGACGTTAAGTTAACCGAACGATAATTCTGTTCTCAAACACCGATTCACTATTTTCTTTTTAATAGCCCCAAACTCCTTCCTTTTAGGTAATAGTCCAATAAAATCCCTGGTAAAAATTACTCCTGTTAAATGAAATTTTTATAGAGCTTGTTTTATATTTCCTCATCTTTTTTATCAGTTGACGTTATAAACCTTCCTTACGGAGCGCTTTTAGGCGCTTAGCAAAAGGTTGGCATATGCATTGCAAAAATTCCTGACAGATAGAGAAATCAAAACTCTCAATGCAAAGGAGATAAACCATGATGCATGTAAAAGAAATTATGAACACTGAAGTTACAACGATCTTGCCTTCGACGCTGGTCAGAGAAGCGGCTCAAATCATGCGAGACCAGGATATCGGCTTTCTGCTTATTGCTGATGACAATACCTTAGTCGGTACGATAACGGATAGAGATATTGTGACTCGCGGCGTATCTCAGGTGAATGATTTATCAGAGATTTCAGTTGATGAAGTGATGACCGTAAAAGTCCTTGCCTGCCACGAAGAAAATACCATTGAAGAAGTGGCTGTACTGATGAATGATGAACAGATTCAAAGAATGCCTGTATTCAATGATGAAAATACTTTGGTGGGCGTCGTCAGTATTGGCGATATGGCTCAACATTTAAATTCTGTCCAGGTAGGGCAAGCCTTGAAGGGAATTAAAGAAGGCGTCCAGACCACTCATTAATATTGAATAAGGAAATTATCATGAGTGAAACCCTGGAAAAAACAAATATTGTTGAGAAATTGAATGATCTTATAGAAATGGATTATGACGCTATTTCAGCTTATCAAGCCGCCATCGAGCGACTTGAAAATCCACAGTACAGAGATCAGTTAAATGTATTTATGCAGGATCATGAAAATCATATCGCCGTCCTCAGCCAGATTGTTTGCCAGGAGGGTGGTGCGCCACCAGAGAAGGGTGATTTGAAAAAAATCCTCACCAATGGCAGCGTACACATTGCTCAATTGGCAGGTGATGACGGTATTTTGAAGGCCATGCAGTTGAATGAAGTCATGACCAATAATCGCTATGAGGAAAATGTCCAAGAAGCTTTTCCTGAGCCAGTGAATTCAATTTTGCAAGATCATTTGGCAGATGAACGTCGTCATAAAGAATGGCTGGAAACAACACTTCATCATCTGCATGAGCCACATTAAACGCCTCACCAACGGGTGAGGGGACGCTTCTGTCTCTCACCCGATTTTCAAACAGTTCACTTCGCGACGTTGCTTCACGACCATTACCAGTAACGTTTTTAACTTACTATCAGGAGTACTTTATGAGTGCCACCGATTCCAACCATCAGTTAAAAGCTCTGTTTTTGAACTGCACGTTAAAACAGTCGCCAGCCACCTCAAATACGGATGCCTTTATTGATGTTGCCAGCAAAGTATTGAACGATCTGGAGGTCGAGACAGAAACCATAAGGGTGGTCGATTACCATGTAAGTTTTGGTAATACTTCGGATGAAAAAGGTGAGGATGAATGGCCAAAAATTCTCGAACGTATTTACGCTTCCGATATGCTGATTATCGCGACACCGATTTGGCGTGGCGATAGAAGTTCGGTGTCTAAAATGGTCGTTGAACGTATGGATGGCATTATGAGTGAAGGCAATAACAAAAATGGTCAATATCCCACTTTTAATAAAGTGGCTGGCGTCATGGTAGACGGTAATGAAGATGGTGCCAAAAAAGCCTCCGCCAGTATTATGCTGGACTTGTCCGAGCAAGGATTTACGCTACCGGTCAATGCGTTTACCTACTACGTTGGTGATGCCGGTCCGGGACCGAGTTATATTGAAGCCGGGGGCGATAAACACTTTTTCACCAATAATATGACCTTGCTAATGGTGCATAACATGGTGCAACTGGCACAAACACTCAAGGCCAATCCTTATCGCACAGATATCATTGCTATTGGTGAAAAATCCAAGCAGATGAGCGACTGACCATGAAGCCCATTGAAGTTGTTCAATTATGCCGGGCTGACATCTGTCCATTCCCAGCCTTCATGTAAAACCAGTTTATGCAGTAACCTTCGACGCTCATTAAACTCTGCCATGCTGGATTCAAACGTCTTATCACTTTGCAATGTGAGGCCGGAGTGACTGAGAGGTGACAGAGAAGGAAGCGGCGGCACATCTGCCTCAATGTGGCTTAATGCTGAATGGCAGCGAGTAAGATAAAGCTGAATGATTTTACGAATATTTAAGATGGTGGATTCTGCTGGCAGCAATGACTTATCGACACCTGAAACCAACAAGTTCAGTGCCTCATCGACTGTTGCCAGTTGCAATCCCAAGGAAAACTCTCGTTCGTAACTGTAAAAATAATCTAATATCGGATAGGCCAAGCGATTTTCTGCACATTGGATTATCTCACCAGACACTAAATGGATGGTCGACTCAAGATCGCGGAAATCCTCTCCATTCCAGGCATTCAGCACCAGATTGGTCATATTGTCACCTAACAACGACAAATAAAAAGCCAATTTGCGTCGGCTAATAACACCGTTAAGTAAGGGAATAGCGTAGGAGATCATCAAGGTGACGAGAATTAGCCCATTAAAAGCTGCCACACTGGTCAATATCCGTGAAATATCTCCCACCGGACGCAGATCGCCGATGCCCAGTGTAGATAAGGTAAAGCCCACAAAATAAAAATACCCCACCAGATTTGCCGGTTGCATGTCCCCATCTTCTATTACACTGCCTGGCATACCAATAAAGATTAAGCCCCAGCCCAGCCATAAACCACATAACCAAAACAGCACCAGCGTGATAATAGTCAATGTGCCGGTATGGGCGAGCACATTACGATTTCCCGTTTTATAGGAAAGAGATCTCATCACCCATCGAAGGCTTACCGTTAAAGGACCTGCTAAAAAACCACTGCCCCGAGTCGTTAACGTCGTCCAGACCGCATCAACCATAATAATAAAAACCAGCACGGCACCGATGAATGTCAGCATGTCATTTCCATAATAAAAAAGCGGGGATATGCAAGATCAACAGCCCCCGGTTAAGAATAATTGAAAAACTTTACGCAAAATTTGTACCCGGCGATTATTTGCGTTCAGAGAAGAGCAACCAATAGATGACCATTAACAAAGTATTTATTCAGTAGGTAATTTTTACCTGATTGCACGAAAATAATTCGTTAACCAACTTAGCTTCCAAATTGTTTATTTATTCTCATCACTCCATAGCCGTTTTACTCAAAGTACTTGAGCCAGTTGGAAGCTTTAAAGCTTTTGATAAGCGTCAACCGGTTTGGATAAAAGTAACGTGGACAACTCGTTACTGCTCCCTAAATACCAATTGATATTAAGAGAAGATATGGAGGTGATCATGGTAATTCCGTCTTTCATAAAAATAATATTTAACTTCAAAGTCAGTGATGGCGCGGGATATATAGCGAAAACCAATAAATAAATCTTCCCTTATAACTTTAGGATTATTTCCTATATTTTTGACCTTCTTTACGTAGTAAATTGAAGCCCACTCTGTGATTCGCATCACAGACTTGGCCTACATGGTGGTGGTGGGAAATTGAGTCAGCTTTTCACTGCTACAGGCGGGCGAGCCTTTAAAAATTCGCTCAACATGTTTACTGGGAGAGGTCATTTGAGTACTGCCGCTTTATACCAAGAAGTAGATGTCTGTAATGTGAATACCATAACTCAAACAAGAGATTCACTGATTACAGAGCTTTATCAATCACATAATAGTTGGCTCATGGGATGGCTATGCAAAAAGCTGGGCTGCAGTTTTGATGCTGCCGACTTGATGCAAGATACTTTCTCCCGTGTCCTGCAAAAAGATGACCTGAGCAATATCAAAGAACCCCGGGCCTATCTCACCACCATCGCCCATGGTTTGATGGTCAATCATGTTCGACGCCGGGATATTGAAGCGGCCTACCTCGATGAAATTGCCAACTTACCTCAGGCAGAAGCGCCTTCACCCGAAACCATCAATATCATGATTGAAACGCTAACTCAGATCGATGAGATGTTAGATGGGTTGCCAGACAGAGTGCGAAGTGCTTTTTTGTGGTTTCAGCTTGAAGGACTCTCACATGCTCAAATTGCTGAACGGTTATCGGTCTCTGTGAGCTCAGTTCGTCAGTACATTGCTAAGGCGTTATTACACTGCATTAACATGTCTTCCTAAACGGCTTGCACAGTTACATATGGCAAATACTAATACCAAAGCTTTGCACGACGCGACGAACTGGTATGTTCAGTTAACCTCTGGCAGCGCTACAGAACAAGACCGCCAAGCCTGGAAAGAGTGGCTTAATGCCGATCCGGCCAACAAGCTTGCCTGGCAACAAGTCGAAGAAGTCACCAACTGCTTCATGGGCCTCAATACAAAAACCAGCATGGCCGTACTGAATAGAAGGTATGTGGCCACACCTGCAATCAATGGAAGAAGACAGTTCGTTAAAAACCTGGGTCTATTGTTAGCCGTCAGTTCAGCAGGTTGGCTGACTTATAAAGAAAAGCCCTGGTATCACTTTATGGCGGACTACTCCACAGCAAAAGGTGAGGTGCAAAAATTCAGATTGGATGATGGCACCCGACTTGTTTTAAATACCGATACCAAAGTCTCGATTCACTTTGACGAACAAATCAGAAGCGTCAGACTCCTGCAAGGCGAGGTCTATGTTGAAACCGCTCAAGAAACCAATCCTGTTTATCGTCCCTTTATCGTTCAGACCATGCATGGCACCGTGACGGCGTTAGGCACCCGGTTTAGTACCCGCATTTATAACAATCGCAGCTGCGTCAATGTATTTGAAGATGCAGTAGAAGTCAGGCCCATAGACGGACTCGGCGATAAAGTCGTGGTCAATGCCGGTGAAGAGGTGAAATTCACCTCAATGCTATTCCAGCAAAAAATGTTGTTTGATATGTCAGCTGCCGATGCCTGGACCAAAGGTTTTATCATTGTTGATAACATGCCGCTGGCAAAAGTCATCGACGAACTATCCCGGTACCGCCATGGTGTGGTGCGATGTGATCCCGCGATTGCTGATTTAGAAATCTCAGGCGCTTTTCCAATCACCGATGTGGATGCGGCATTACTCAGCATTGCTAAAACACTTTCTATTCGTATTGAAAGTTTCACGCCCTATCTGGTTATGCTTAAACCAGCTTAAACCGGCCAAATATCCAGGGTCTGTTGGTCTTTCATATCCGCCGCTGTTGTGACTAAAAATGCACCAATCAAGGCGCGAGGAGGGCAGTTTAGTCATTCTAAATAAACGACGAGCAACACGGAGTGGTGCATTTTCAGCCTCAACCCGAAGGGCTGGGGCTATTTTTCCGCCCAACTGTGTTGAAAATGATTTATTTAGAACAACTACATCGCATCATTTTCGCCTTGTTGAACAAAAAAATAGCCGCCAGCAGTGGTGGCTCTGAAAGACCAACAGACCCTCGTTTCAAAAAAATTCAAAAATAATTTCAAAAAAATTGTCACTTTTCGATTTTCGATTGGCATAGCTAATAGAAGAACAAAAAAGATCGGAGAGAGAATGTTGAATTTGCACAATCAGGGCAAACTCTGCCTGAAGAAAAAGTTTTATCGTTGTCTATCAGTTGCCTCACTGAGTATGGCCTCAACTTTACCGTTGAATCATATTGCAATGGCAGCAGATGAAACTGTGCAGGAAGCACCCAGAAAAAACTATTCCATCCCAGCGGGACCATTAAGCAAAGCGATTTCAGAGTACGCCGCCGAAACCGGCGTGCGATTAACCTTTGATCCCTCCATCGCCAAGGACAAACAAACCAAAGGCTTGGATGGCGAATATTCTGTTGATGAGGGCTTTAACCGTCTTTTAAAAGACAGCGGTCTCGAAGCGATCGATGATCAAGCTGGTGGATATTTTCTAGTGCCAGCATTACCCGCTTTGGGCGAAGAAGCAACCTTGACACTGGAAAAGGTCAATGTTCGTGCACAACGTTTCTATGAGATTGGCCCAATGCCAGGTCTTGGACTCACCAAAGAAGAAATTCCCGGGAACGTGCAAAGCATCAGTGCTGATGAGATTAGAGATGCCCGATCTCTAAGTATGACCGATTTATTTAACTCAAAACTCCAGGGGGTCACGGTTAACGATTACCAGGGCAACCCCTTCCAGATGGACATTCAATACCGCGGTTTTACGGCGGGGCCACAAATCGGTACGCCACAAGGGTTAAGTGTTTTCTTAGATGGTGTCCGGGTCAACGAGCCCTTCGGTGATGTAGTGAACTGGGACATGATTCCGATGAACGCGATTGCTGGTGTAGATGTGTTTCCGGGTTCCAATCCAATTTTTGGATTAAACACCTTGGGCGGTGCATTCACCATGAAAACCAAAGATGGTTTTAACTTTACAGATACTGTTTTTGACGTGATGAAAGGCTCCTTTGGTCGTGAACAATTACTGGCAGAGAGCGGCTGGAATAATGGCACCATTGCATTCTTCGGGGCAGGCAGCTTTTTTATGGAAGATGGCTGGCGGGAAAATTCACCAAGTGAGGTCAACCAGTTTTTTGGTAAAGCCAGTTATCGTGGTGACAAACTGGATCTACATCTTAGTACGTTAATTGTAGAGACAGATCTGGTTGGTAATGGGCTGATTCCAACTGAAGAATATCGACAAGATCGAAATGGTGTTTTCACTTCGCCTGACGTCACCGAAAACAGACTGCAGCAATTTCAGCTAGCAGCTGCCTACCAAGTCAATGATAAATTCAGCGTCACCGGACAAGTCTATAGACGAAATAGTAAACGGGATTCACAAGGTGCTGATGTTTATACGCAATTTGGAGGCAATGACTATATCAGGCGTAATTTAAATGAAGGAGAGGAATATACTTGTTTGTTTGAATCCAGTAATGATTATGGTCTACCTGATTATTATGTTGTTGCTGATGGTTCTGCAGAGCAAGCGGCTTTCACGAGTTTTGCAAACGCAAGTCTAGAGGATGCTTTTGCAGCAATTGAGGCATTGGACCCGGACGCATTAAATGCAGAGTTGCCTGATTATTATGTTGATTATGCACAAAAATATTTTGCTTATGATAAAAACTTTTACACCGGTAACATTCTGCAACCTGGGGGACTTACTAATTTAGAAAAGCCCACTCCAGGTTCCGATTATCTATACGAGACGCAGAGTAATCTTGCTGGTTTAAAAACTGTTACCGCTCAACCCGGTTTTCTTCAAGGGTTTATTGTTAATTCTTTATCACAAGCTGCTTTTCATTACACCAAAAATGGTGTGAAACAACTTCTTTTAATCAAACCCCCTACTAATGCGGATGTTTGTCAAGGTGATATAAACAATAACCAATTGAAAGTAACTGGTCCTGACGGTGGGTTTCAAACGGCTGATGGCGCTAACTATAGTCAGACCAATCCTGGTGTGATTGATGGTACCCCGACAGCCGTACTTACGGATAATAGTATTGATCAGATAACCGATGGCGCTTCCATTCAATTGAACTGGAACACAGAAAAACACAAATTTATGATCGGTGCCTCAATTGATCGTCCCACAGCTGAATATGCCACTTCACAACAATTGGGTTTATTCACCCCAAACCGTGAATTTTATTATGCTCCTGATGAGATTCGTGATCAGTATCTCGCTGCGGATATACCTATCAGCAATAATAACTTTGAGGGCGAGCAATTAACCAAAAGTCTTTATTTCAGTGAAACGTGGAGCCCAGTCAGCAACTGGCACTTCAATGCTTCGGCGCGGTATAACGATACTAAAGGGCATAATAAAATTGCTTCCCGTAACTACGGTACATTTGTTTTCGATTTGACTCAATTGGAAGCATTTCCTGACAGTTATGATATTTGCCCACCTGGAGTTGATTGTCCTACCGGCTATGAAGAAATTGATTCATTAAATTTAAAAAATCCAGAAGAAAGGGAGGATTTTAGTTACTACTCGTTAAATCCCTCTCTGGGCGTGGCATGGGATGCTAGGGATGATTTGAATATTTATGCAAACTTTGCTCAAGGTGTTCGCGTGCCTTCTGTAATAGAACTGGGTTGCGCTTTGGATAAAACACCTGTTGGCTCGAAGGGTACTTATAAAAGTCTTCAAGAGAATCGTTCATGTTCTCTGCCTTCAAATTTATCGGGTGACCCCTATTTGCCTCAGATAAAAGCCGAGACATGGGAAATTGGCGCCCGTGGTCTTTGGGATGAATGGATTCAGTGGAATATCACAGCCTACCAAACTAATTTAAAAGATGATCTCTATCTGATTACTTTTCCTGGTAATCGTAACTTCTTTGACACCATTGGAGATACCCGCCGACAAGGGATTGAATTGGGTATATCTGGTCAAAAAGACAGATGGGGATTTAGTGTCAACTATGCACTGACGCACGCGACCTTTGAAGATGATTTCACCATTGCAGGTAATGACAATAGCAGCTCCTATGAAGATTTTATCGGTAATTACGACTATAGCCGCTTGATAGATGTTGGGCCGGGAGATCGGATGCCAGGTGTTTCTTTACATAATTTAAATGCCACGGTGAGCTATATGATTACCCCTAAATGGGAGATTGGGGTAACAGCGATTGCACACTCAGAAAGTTATGTACGTGGTAACGAAAACAACAAACACCGTCGTGGTGTAGTACTCACCGAAACAATTGATGATGGTGGTGTACAAACGGTTGTAACCAGAAAACCCACTAGTAATCCGGGTAAAGTGCCCGGTTATATGACGTTTAATGTCCAAAGTACCTATAACTTTAATGAAAATTTAAGCGTCAATCTGTTAGTGAATAATGTGTTTGATCATGAGTACTTTACCGCTGGAACCTTAGGGCGTAACCCATTCTCACCAGGAACCTATGGCGCAATTGGACCAGATGGTTATAACCATAACTCTCTGGAATGGGATAGCACAAACTTTGTGGCACCGGGAGCACCAAGGGGGGCATGGCTTAGCATGAGATGGCGGTTTTAATAGTTTAGGGATAAGGGAAAAAGGCAGTGCATTTGCGACTGCCTCAAAAGGGATTCAACCACAATCTTGGTAAGTATTAAGGCACGAATTAAAGATTGTGATGAATGGGAGCTTCGGGCAGTCACAAATGCCCGTCTATTGTTAGGGACAGAGGCATAGTAAAAATTCTAAGGAGGCAGATTTTTTACTATTCATTACCTGAGTTTGGTTCAGTAGAAAACTGATGAGAATTGGATAGGAAGTAAATCTGATGCCAACTTTGATCCGATGAGTTTTTTAAGACACAGATACGCAAGTTTTTGCTTAGAACTTGAGCGAAGGGTGTACTTGTTTCCCCAGTCAGGTACACCCTTTTTTTTGTTAGAAATCCTCATAAATTTTTATATGATTTAGGGGGCGGTGCCATAAAAGGTCCTAAACCCTGAAAAACTAAATAAGTCGGTAAATAGTGCAAGGTTTAAGTAAAGCAAGCATTAGCAAGAGATAAATTTCATGCAGAAGAGAGCATAAAAAATATAAATCCATTAAGGAATGAAATGGGAGGAAAGGGAATGGAGAACAAAAAAACATTAACTGGCTTTACGATTATTGGCTTATTAATAATAGTCATCCTGATTGCTCTCATACTGACTTTGGCGGCACCCCAATATATGGAATCAGTCGATCGTTCAAAAGAGAAAGTGCTGCGCCATGACTTGATTGTGATGAGAAGTGCTATCGATCAGTATTTGAATGATCACAACGAATACCCCAGTAGTTTGCAAGATTTGGTTGAGGGAAAATATTTGAGAGAGGTGCCAATTGATCCCATTACGGATAGTGAAGATACATGGATCTTTAGTAAGCCAATTTCAGATGAATATGCTGGCAGTATTGCAAATGTGTTTAGTGGCTCGCAGCTGACTTCCTCAGAAGGAACGCCTTATGCAGAATGGTAATACTAGTCCATTCAATTAGGTTGCATGTTATTCGGCACAATTTGTCTATTGATTTTTACAACTTAAAATCTAGCTACTTAGGGGGGTATGGCTTCATAACGGTAATACTGATACCGCCAGAACTGATTAACGATGGGCGAGACGTGATTTCATCTAAAACAGCAGTTTGGCAGCCGTTAACGTTTAAGTCACCAAATTCAAATTAAGGATATTTTCCCTTTCACTTTCGTTGGTTTTCGCTAGAAAGGCTGCTGAATAGAGCCGATTATTTTAGTCATAGAGAACGTTTTTAAAAAAATTCCAAAAAAAATTGTCACTTTTGCATTTTCAATTGGCATAGAAGGTAGGGAGCCATAAAAACTTAACGTTTTTTTGGGACCCAGACCGATGAAGATATGCAAATAGTTTGGTGTTCTGAGGCAAGTTCGCAGTTTAAATCATCAGTATTTTGATATTAGGTCAGTTTTTTCTACTCACTTAACGAAGGAAAGCGCTTCTATGGATTCAGTACCAGATATAGTTGATGCGGTACTTATTTTTCTCGCATTTTTATCGGTCCTGATCTGGGCTGTTGCTATCACCAAGTTTGTTGTCTTTTACCGTAATACTGGTTATGACCGTCATTTTTTAAGGCAGTTTTCGCAGATAAAACATATTGATGAAGTGCCTGAGATAGTTGCGTCGACCAAAGGCAGATTATCACGCGTTTGTCAGGCAGGATTAGCTGAATTAGCGTCATTACAGGATATGAATGGTGATGGCATATCGCCAGAAGACAAACGCCAGATTTTACTGCATGCACTTCGGCAACAAGCGCATATCGAACAAACCCGGATGGAAAATGGATTGTCAGTGCTGGCCAGTGTCGGATCCACCGCACCGTTTATCGGTCTTTTCGGTACCGTCTGGGGCATTATGAATGCACTTAAAGCTATCTCAGCTACGGGGTCAGCCAGTCTGGATGTCGTAGCGGGCCCAATTGGTGAAGCGTTGATCGCCACTGCTGTCGGTATTGCTACGGCGGTGCCTGCTGTTCTGGCTTATAACTACTTTTTGCGTAAGGTGCGTCTTTCTGTTGCCACCATGGATAACTTCGCTTCAGCGTTTCAGTTATTAGTACTGAAATCCGGTGGGCAATTTGATGAAGTGAATCGAGCCAAAAATACGGACAGCGGTATTTATTAAAATCAAAGATCGACTTTAAAAGCAACCGTCTTAACTTTTTAAGGATTCCGTTATGGCAATGAATATGGGTAGTGATGACACTGCAATGAGTGAAATCAATGTGACGCCTTTGGTAGACGTTATGTTGGTTTTGCTGACGATATTTATCGTTACCGCACCTTTATTAACCAACGCGGTACCGGTTAATCTTCCTAAAGCAACGTCTGATCTTTCACTAACTCAGCCAAATACCATCAGTATTAGTGTGACTGATGACGGTACGGTTTATTTTACCGATGAGGCCGTTTCTCAGGAGGAGCTTGATTTGCGATTACTGCAGACGGCAGAGAATGCTGACAGTACCGTTGAAATTTTTGCTGATGAGAAAGCCGAATATGGAAAAGTAGCTAAGGTTATGGCATCCATCCAGCGAGCGGGCATTACTAAATTCACATTTGTCATGCAGCCTGAGACGATAAATTAACCATGATTCATTGGCTGAATACTGCTGTGAACACCTGATATGACAACTACTCTGGTCCCGGATTTTTCATCAGCTCAGGCCATTGGCTCTGATCGAATTATTCCAGGTTTTTTGCTGGCTTTAGCAATACACATTGGTTTATTCATATTGTTTTTACCAGTGATTGAATATTCACCTCCAGCTGCTCCCATGCGAATTGCTGTTCAAGTGACGCAGCTTCAAGAGGAGGTTGAGCTGGTTGAAGAAGAACCTGAAATAGTCGAACCGGAGCCGATTCCAGAGCCGGTAGAACTGATAAAGCCTCCAGTTATTGATAAACAAATTCTTGTCGCCAAAGACGATACGCCACCAGAACCCGAAGAGCTGGTTGTGCTTGAAAAGGTACCTGAAGAGGAAGTTGTTGAAGAAATAAAACCGGTAGAGCCACCGCCCAAGCCAGAGCCGGTAAAACCTGAACCCAAAAAAGTTGAAAAGCCTAAACCCAAGGTTGAACCCAAGCCGGAAAAACCGAAAGTTATTGAGAAGCCAAAACAGGCATTACCGATAGCCGAACCGAAAGTGGCTGAAGTGATTGAGGAGCCTGTCACGCCCTTACCTGATGAACCTATAAATGAGGAGGTAGCAGAAATATCACCGTTGCCATCATCCACGGTCAGTTCAGAGAATGCATCCTCAACCAGTAAAGCAGTCAATGCCACCGGTGATAACCCCAACGAAGATAACAGAGGCGGGACAGATGAAGTTGATCGTAACGAAGCCTGGAAAGGTTACGGCCAATTGCTTTACGCCATGGTTTCCAAAAATAAAAAATATCCCCAACAAGCCATTCGCCGTAATTTGGAAGGCATTGTCATGGTCAGCGTCCGGTTTGATAAAGGGGAAATGGTAGAAATAAACATCATAGGACAAGGCAGTGGACATCAAGTATTAGATAGAGCTGCTCGCGAGATGTTAGAAAAAGCCGTAAGAGAATTGCCCGTCCGAGGCAACCTGTCGAATAAATCGTTTACCGTCGTAGTGCCAGTAGATTTCAAATTAACTGGGTAGCTGCTTAGTCCTGAACGTTCAAAGCATTTGCTCGTAACAACAACAGCAATACAAACAAAAAAGCAGTTATCAAATTAATGATAACTGCCTGATTGTATTTCAATTTTTGGTGCGCCTGGCACGATTCGATCGTGCGACTGCCTGGTTCGTAGTTAGGTAGTGAGAATTTCCAAGCAATGGATTCTAAATAATAAATAAACCTTCCATGTCCCATGAATCCGACACAATAATTTATCTTAAGATAAGATATTACTTAAGGTCGTTCTTAGCTATGGGGCAGTGAAAGGATAATGCATGAGAGATATATTTCCAGGGCACTTTAAAAAGAGCTCTTCACAAATTGAAGATATTTGGAATGATGCTTTCTTTATGATAGATGCCAATATTCTTCTTAATTTATACCGATACTCTGAATCAACAAAAAAGGACTTTCTTACGATTCTCATTAATCGAAAAATTCAAAAAAGATTGTGGTTACCCTATAGAGCTGCTCAAGAATATCTACAAAATCGTTCCACAGTAATTGCTGAACAATCTAAATCATACCTTGAAATGATCACTTCAATTGATACGTTCAAAGCTAAGTTAGATAATAAACGTCAGCATCCATTTGTATCAGACAGTCTTAAAGTAAATGTTGATAAGGTCTTGGATGAATTGTTAGAAGAATTAAAAAATAGCCATACTAAACAAGAATATATTCATGATGAGGATAAAATAAAAACCGATATTGATCGATTGTTTAGCAAGCAGATTACTGAAAAATATGACGATAAACGTTTAGAAGAATTATTTTCCGACGGTGCCAAAAGATATAAAGAAAAAATTCCTCCAGGCTATAAAGACAGACATAAAGCAAATGACGAAGATACATTTGCAAGTAAAATGAGAGTGTATGGTGATTTAATCATTTGGAACCAAATATTAGATTTCGCTAAAAATAAACAAGCAGATATCATCTTCGTAACTGATGACAAAAAAGAAGACTGGTGGAATGTCTCTTCTACAGGAAAAACTATTGGACCAAAGCCAGAACTTATTGAAGAGTTTGAAAATGAAACGAAACAGTCAATTCTCATTTATCAAGCAGATAGGTTTTTTGAATATTCGTCAAAATATCTCAATCAAAATGTTAATCCCGGCAGTAAAGATGAGATCACTGATTTAACAAATAGAAATTTTAGACTTAAAAATGACAAAGAACGTATTGGTTATATTTATAAGGAAATAATGGAGCTCAATTTAATCCTTAAACAGGTAGAAGCCAAATGGGTGTCATTGAAGTCTCATAGACTTAATTTACTTGCAGATTTAGAGCATTTAAAAAATTATGGTGACGAATCAATGATTGAAAATGCTGAGCTAAAAATCAAAGAAATTGATTTCGAGTTGAGAAATATTTCTCAGCAACGTTCAGATTTTGAAGCTCAACTTAGCATGAAACAATCAGCTTTAGCTCTATTTAAGGAGCCATACAGCTTTCTTTAATTTCGGACTTGCTCTATTTGAGGCATACATATGCTTGAAGTCGTTAACAGAACTGAGGAAGGGGAAATCTGCTTTCTATTCGACTTGTAGACCTTCAGAACGGCATAAACGTATTCCCACTTAATGTTCAGGCTAAGACAGACAAGAAAGTGTTCTATGAATGGATTGAAGAATTAACCCAAGCTGTTGAGATATGCAAAAAGTTACGAAAAAAAACTGATTCACCATGGCTGTTCAGTACGCGAACGGGTCAAGGATGTATGTCAGAAAATGGTCGTTCAAATTCTTTTGACAGTATATGGCAGCGATTCATGGCCAAGGCTTTGAAGGAAACTAAGCCTACAGTACGTTTTACAGAGTACGACCTCAGGGCAAAGGTGGCTTATGATAATGAATCAGAGCGGGCTCGTCAGCTTTTGGTCATGCTTCTTCAGTTATTACTGATCGAGTTTATCGAAGAAAACCAGAAGTTATTACGCCAGCGACACGTGAAACGGGTAAGTAAATCAACGTTGAGTTATTATCATTTAATTGCTCAATGGAGATAAACATGGACGACAAAATGGATGCTAATGCACAGCGAGGAGCGCAGTTTAATAATTTATTAAAACGATCTGCTGAATTTGAAGAGTTTACGACGCAAATGCTACTCAAGACATCCTACGATAACTCTGAGAGGATACGTCTTAGTAAAGTCATGTGTAGCGTATCAATTGAGCATGCTGAGAGCCTAAAAATACTGATTATTTCTGGTAACTTTACATCAGCTGTTGGAATGCTTAGAAGTCAATATGAAAGTTTAGTTAGAGGAGTATGGGTGTTCTACTCAGCATCGGAAAAACAGCTCGAACGTCTCGGCTCTCAATTAAATGAACAGAATGCAAATATCGCTGAAAAACTGCCTATGTTGAGCAAGATGATTGAAGAGTTAGCTTCATCAAGCCCTAAAAATGCTTTTGATTCAATCATTGAGTTTAAAGAGCACCAATGGAAGCCGTTGAACTCATATGTACACGGTGGTCTTCACGCCATTGATAGACACAGTCGAGGGTATCCAATAGAACTATTGAAGCAAGTCTTAAAGAGTTCAAACGGAGTTAATGGGTTGCTAGCAATGTTCACAGCTGTTATGTCAGGTGATCGAGAAAACGTAAAAGCGGTATCTTCTT
Source organism: Methylophaga sp. F7 (assembly GCF_056863975.1). Classification (NCBI taxonomy): domain Bacteria; kingdom Pseudomonadati; phylum Pseudomonadota; class Gammaproteobacteria; order Thiotrichales; family Piscirickettsiaceae; genus Methylophaga; species Methylophaga sp. F7. Next base: position 1,366,254 of record NZ_CM166511.1, read on the forward strand.
CATTCAATGATTTTTCAGATTGTTTTATAAGTAGGTAATACTGATTTTATGGGGCAGGTAGTAATCAATGGGACATTGAAACAAAAAAGCAGCTATCAAATTAATGATAACTGCTTCGATGTACTTCAATTTTTGGTGCGCCTGGCACGATTCGAACGTGCGACCGCCTGGTTCGTAGCCAGGTACTCTATCCAGCTGAGCTACAGGCGCTTTAAAGCGTGAAATTGTACTGTTTTTTACTGATTATCACAAGGATAATTTCAGAAAAAAATGGCGGAGAGCGAGGGATTCGAACCCTCGATAGGGATTAACCTATACACCCTTAGCAGGGGCGCGCCTTCAGCCACTCGGCCAGCTCTCCATCAAGCCGGCCATTATACCAGCTGTGATTCTTTTGGCTAGTCGATTTGCCTAATTAACCTGCGTTTGATTGATCTTTTTCAGCTTGAATACGATCATAGATTTCTTCACGGTGAACTGTGACATCTTTTGGTGCATCTACACCGATTCTTACTTGATTACCTTTGACACCCAGTACATTTACAACAACATCATCACCGATGATGAGAGATTCTCCAACGCGACGTGTAAGTATTAACATGTTATTCCCCTTTCAGTATAAAATCTGGCACCGAGGGGAGGAGAGTGATGACTCCTTTCGTTGAGCTAGGCCTCGTGCCAGTTCCGTTTATTTCCTTTTGGAAGATCTTTTGTCTTCCTTCCTCTATGACAGCGTTGGACAATAAATTATCCGCTTATCTTTGGTGGAAAGTATATCAGGATAGTTGCACCTTATCGATAGGAAAAACTTCCTGATATCAATGGTTTACTTAGCTTGTTCTAGCTGGAATGCCTTATGTAACGCTCTTACGCCCAGTTCCAGATATTTTTCATCCACCACAACTGAAATTTTAATCTCGGAGGTGGAGATCATGCTGATGTTAATATTTTCCTGTGCCAGGGTTTCAAACATCGTGCTGGCAATACCTGCATGTGAACGCATACCCACACCAACCAGTGAGATTTTTGCGATATGCTCATCGCCTGTAACTTCACGGGCACCCATGGATTCTGAGGTTTCTTTCAGTAATTTCAACGCTGTTTGATAATCATTGCGGTGAACGGTAAAGGTGAAGTCGGTAGTGGAATCATGACCAGTGTTTTGGATAATCATATCCACTTCGATATTTTTCTTGGCAATTGGCCCCAGAATTTTATAGGCGACACCTGGTTGATCAGGGACGCCTAAAATAGTTAGTTTTGCCTCATCGCGATTAAAGGCAATACCTGAAATAAGCGCTTGTTCCATTGAGGGTTCCTCAGAGGTAATTAATGTGCCGCCACCGTCAGTAAATGATGAAAGTACGCGTAATGGCACGTTGTATTTTCCAGCAAATTCGACCGAGCGAATCTGCAAAACTTTTGCTCCCAGGCTGGCCATCTCGAGCATTTCTTCAAAGGTAATGTGATCCAGCCGACGTGCTTCCGGGACAACGCGTGGATCAGTGGTATATACACCATCCACGTCAGTATAAATCTGACATTCATCGGCTTTTAACGCTGCAGCCAACGCCACCGCAGTAGTATCGGAACCACCACGACCCAGCGTAGTAATATTGCCTTGCTCGTCACATCCCTGGAATCCTGCAACGACGACAACTTTGCCATCGCTGAGATCCTGACGCATTTTTTCATCATCGATCTGCATGATGCGGGCTTTGTTATGTGCATCGTCAGTGAGGATTTTTACTTGGGATCCGGTATAGGATTGTGCTGGCATACCCATTTGCTCAAGTGTCATGCTGAGCAGGGCAATCGTGACCTGTTCACCCGTTGACAATAGAACATCCAGTTCACGACCACGTGGGTCTGGATTAATTTCTTTCGCCAAAGCCAGTAAGCGATTGGTTTCGCCGCTCATCGCGGAGACGACCACCACGATATCGTGACCATCTTTACGATATTGAATAACTTTTTTAGCGACTTCCTGGATACGTTCTACAGAACCGACTGAAGTACCGCCGTATTTTTGTACGATAAGTGCCATGACTTAATTTTCCAGCTTAGATGCCACCCATTCGGTGACGGAGTCGAGTGCAGCAGTTAATTTTTGTGGTTCGCTACCACCGCCTTGTGCCATATCTGGTCGGCCGCCACCTTTACCACCTACTTGTGCGGCGACATGCGATACCAGGTCACCGGCCCGAATTTTATCGGTCACATCTTTAGTGACACCGGCGATTAAGGTGATTTTTTCACCTTCTACAGTTGCCAGAATAATGGCGGCACTGCCCAGTTTGTTTTTAAGTTGATCAACCGTATCACGCAGGCTTTTTACATCAGCCCCTTCAAGATTGGCGGCCAGAACTTTTATCGATCCAATTTCGGTAGCAGATGCTGCCAGATCGGATCCGGCACTGCTGGCGAGTTTGGATTTAAGGGATTCCAATTCTTTTTCAAGCTGACGGGTGCGTTGCACCAGTTGCTGGGTTTTTTCTTCAATATTTTCTGGTTTGGCTTTGACCAGTTCGGAAATGCTATTGAGGCGGTTTTCTGATTGTTCAATATAGTTCAGCGCTGCTTCACCGGTGACCGCTTCAATACGGCGAACACCTGAAGCAATGCCGGTTTCATTGATGATCTTCAATAAACCGATATCCCCTGTGCGGCCAACGTGTGTACCACCGCAGAGTTCAATCGAAAAGTCACCCATGCTCAGCACGCGAACTTCATCATCATATTTCTCACCAAACAGTGCCATGGCACCGCTTTGACGCGCTTTTTCAATTGGCATCAGGCGGGTTTCAACAGCATGGTTCACACGGATGTGCTGATTAACCATTCGTTCAATTTCGCGAAGTTGTTCAGCGGTCACCGGTTCAAAATGCGAAAAGTCGAAACGCAAACGTTGTGAATCAACTAATGAGCCTTTTTGTGTCACATGTTCACCAAGCACATTTCGCAATGCAGCATGTAACAGATGCGTCGCAGAGTGATTCAGTGCCGTTGCCTGCCGATTATATTCATCGACATGTGCAATGACCTGTTGGCCTACTTCAAAGGTACCGTCTTTACATTCGCCAATATGGGTAAAGGCTTTACCCTGTTTGCGAGTGTCTTTGACAATAAAGTGTGCACCCGCCGTATTAATTTCACCCTGATCACCGACCTGACCACCGGATTCAGCATAAAACGGAGTGTGATCCAGAACGATAATGCCTTGCTGACCGGCATGCAGTTTGTCGACATTTTCGCCATCAACCAGCAGGGCAGTGATCACGCCTTCATTACGCATATGATCGTAACCACAGAAAACGGTTTCACCATCAATAATCAGCGTTTCGGACAAACCACCACCAAACTGACTGGCGCTGCGGGCACGATTGCGTTGTGCTTCCATATGACGTTCAAAACCTGCAACATCAATCGTCAAACCACGTTCGCGGGCAATATCGGCCGTTAAGTCAATGGGAAAACCATAGGTGTCGTACAACAGGAAAATGGTCTCTCCGGGAATTTCTTTATCGCCCATTTCTTCAATAGCATGGTCCAGAATTTTCAGACCGTTATCCAGCGTATCGGCAAAACGTTCTTCTTCAATTTGCAAAGCCTGTTCGACAACGGGCTGTGCCTTGGTAAGTTCTGGAAATGCTTCGCCCATTTCATCAACTAAGGGTTGGACCAGTTTGTAGAAAAAGGCTTCTTTTAACCCCAGTTTGTGCCCATGACGAATAGCGCGGCGGATAATACGACGCAGTACATAACCACGCCCTTCATTTGAAGGTTGAACGCCGTCGGTGATCATAAAGGCACATGAGCGGATATGGTCAGCGATAACACGTAGGGAAGTATTGCTGGAATCGGTAGTGCCCGACAGTTTTTGAATCGCTTTAATCAGATTCTGAAACAGATCGATGTCGTAATTATTATGTTTGTTCTGTAACACGGCTGCCAGACGTTCAAGGCCCATGCCAGTATCAACTGAAGGTTTTGGCAGTGGGGTTAGCGTGCCATCTGCAGAGCGGTCAAACTGCATGAAGACCAGATTCCAGATTTCGATATAACGATCGCCATCTTCTTCTGGTGTGCCGGGTGGGCCGCCGGCCACTTCGGGACCATGGTCATAAAATATTTCAGAGCAGGGGCCACAGGGGCCGGTATCGCCCATTGACCAGAAGTTATCTTTGGCGCCAATGCGGGAGAATCTGGAAGCATCAACACCGATTTCTTTTAACCAGATATCTGCTGCTTCGTCATCTTCTTCAAAGACGGTGATCCATAACTTGTCGGCTGGCAATTGCAGTGTTTCGGTCAGAAATTCCCAGGCGTATTGAATTGCTTCACGTTTGAAATAATCACCAAAGCTGAAGTTACCCAGCATTTCAAAGAACGTATGGTGGCGGGCAGTGTAGCCAACGTTTTCCAGATCGTTATGTTTACCACCGGCACGGACACAGCGTTGGGTAGTTGTAGCTCGCGTGTATTTTCGGGTTTCCTGACCGAGAAAGACTTCTTTAAACTGAACCATGCCGGCATTGGTAAACAACAATGTCGGATCATTGGCTGGAATTAATGGACTGCTGGAAACAACTTCATGACCTTTGTCAGCAAAGAAGTCCAGAAACAATTTGCGTAAATCAGCGCTCGTTTTCATTAGTCAGTTTAAAACTTTCCGTTATTTGTTCATGAGTAAAGCCCCGATATTGTAAAAACCGCATTTGTTTGGCACGGTCTTTAAAATCATCGGGGCTCTGCTCGCCAAAACGCTTGCATCGTACTTCGATGGCAAGCGCAAACCAATCAGTTTCTGCCTGTTGCATGGTGGCGTTAATCAGCTCATCCGCCACGCCTTTCTGTTTCATTTCCTGCCGAATTCGTAGTTCACCATATCCGCGAAGAGCACGAGATCGGATAAACGCTTCGGCAAAACGTTCATCATTTTGCAGGCCGCTATGTTGCAGCTTTTCTAAAGCGGCATGAATTTTATCTGTTTCATGACCGGCTTGTTGAAGTTTTTGCTGTAACTCTGCAGCGCTATGTTCTCGTCTGGCTAAATAGCCAATGGCTTGTTCGGTTGCTGAGCGGGACTTCACGCGTCGATTTCATCATCCACAGGTGTTTCAGCACTTACCTTGATGTTCTTTGGCAACATCACGGCACGGATTTTAGCTTCAATATCTTTGGCCATTTCAGGATGTTCTTTCAGATAAATACGTACGTTATCTTTACCCTGACCAATGCGGTTACCATCGTAGCTATACCATGCACCGGATTTTTCGACGATATTTTCGCTGACACCCAAATCAATTAATTCGCCTTCGCGGGAAATACCCTCGCCGTAAAGAATATCGAATTCGACCTGTTTAAATGGTGGAGCGACTTTATTTTTAACCACCTTGACGCGGGTTTCGTTGCCAAGGATTTCATCGCCTTTTTTGATGGCACCAATACGACGAATATCCAGACGAACAGAAGCATAGAATTTAAGCGCGTTACCGCCGGTAGTTGTTTCCGGGTTACCAAACATGACACCGATTTTCATACGGATTTGGTTAATGAAGATAACCAGCGTATTTGAACGTTTGATATTGGCAGTTAATTTACGTAAAGCCTGAGACATTAAACGGGCCTGCAGACCCATGTGACTGTCACCCATATCACCTTCGATTTCAGCTTTAGGTGTTAATGCTGCGACCGAGTCGACAACCACAATATCAACGGCACCTGAACGCACCAGCATATCGGTGATTTCCAGAGCTTGTTCACCGGTATCGGGTTGTGAAACCAGCAAATCGTCAATGTTGACGCCCAGTTTTTCAGCATAAAGCGGATCAAGTGCATGTTCGGCATCAACAAACGCCGCGGTGCCACCCAGTTTTTGCATTTCAGCGATGGCGTGCAAAGTGAGCGTCGTTTTACCTGAAGATTCCGGGCCGTAGATTTCAACAACACGTCCACGCGGCAGACCGCCGATGCCCAGAGCAACGTCTAACCCGATTGAGCCCGTTGAGACCGCATCAATATCACGGTGGGCGGTTCCATCGCCCAAACGCATGACTGCACCTTTGCCAAATTGTTTTTCGATTTGACCTAAGGCTGCGCCAAGCGCTTTCTTCTTGTTTTCATCCATTTGGTGTGCCCTTTAGCTGATATCAGAAAACTATGGATTATCACACAGATAGCCATGTCTCACCAGCGTCGATTACGGTTTCAAACAGGCATTTAGTGGATATTAATTTTGTATTTGAGCTCAGGCGTAATATTCGGTGGAAGCTAATTTTTTCACCAGGCCATCCAGTGCGATAAATACTGCCTGGCGGCGAATGAATTCGCGATTGCCGCGCAGATGAAAAGTATTACAAAACACACTTTGTTTATCTGCCCAGGCAAAGCAGACGGTACCCACTGGTTTTTCAACTGAGCCGCCATCTGGTCCAGCAATGCCACTAATTGCGACGGATATATCTGCGTTGAAATTTTGGATGGCTCCAGAGGCCATCTCAATGACAGTTTGCTCGCTGACGGCACCATATTTTTCGAGCGTGCTGAGCTGAACATCAAGATGCTGTTGTTTGATTTGGTTACTGTAGCTGACGATGCCACCTTCAAACCAGCCTGAGCTGCCAGCCAGATCAGTACAACATTTCGCTAGCCAGCCACCGGTGCACGACTCGGCAGTGACTAAACGTAAGCCTTTCGATTGAAGCGCTTGTGCCAGTTGCTGGGTAAGCTGATAAAGTGTTGCGTCAGAATAATCTTGCATACGCTAAACTATAAAAATGACCGAAAAAACCAATCATACGCCAATGATGCAGCAATATCTGCGTATCAAGGCCGAGCATCCAGAATTATTATTGTTTTATCGAATGGGCGACTTTTATGAGTTGTTTTTTGATGATGCGCATAAAGCTGCCGAGTTATTGGATATTACGTTGACAGCACGCGGTAATAGTAATGGTGCGCCGATTCCGATGGCGGGTGTGCCATATCATGCGGCTGAAGGTTATCTGGCCAGATTGCTAAAAGGTGGATTGGCTGTAGCCATTTGTGAGCAGATTGGTGATCCGGCAACCAGCAAGGGCCCTGTAGAACGGAAAGTAGTACGGGTGTTAACTCCTGGCACCTTAACCGATGAGGCTTTACTCGACAGTAAACAAGAGAATCTGCTGGTTGCGATTGCCCGGCAAAAGGATCAATACGGTTTAGCCGTAGCCGAAATCAGCAGTGGCCGTTTTGATGTATGTCAGCATCAATCGCTAGCGGATTTGTTAGCGGATTTGGCCCGATTACAGCCTGCAGAAATTCTGATTGATGACAGTCATGGCGACACCTTAAATAGTTATAACAAACAACTGAAGTTTGTTCCGGAATGGCATTTTGGTCTGGATGCGGCGCGGCGACGTTTATGTGAGCACTTTGGGACCACCGATTTAAAAGGCTTTGGCTGTGATGATTTACCGCTGGCCATTATGGCGGCAGGTTGTTTACTTAATTACGCCCAGCAAACCCATCGCACAGCGCTGCCGCAGTTACGCAAGATAAGTGTTGAAACACCGGCCGACAGTATTCGCATTGATCCACAATCAAGACGCAATCTGGAACTGGAACAAAACCTGTCAGGTGGTCGGGAAAATACTCTATTGTCAGTACTTGATAATACCGTTACGCCGATGGGCACACGCTTACTGCGACGCTGGTTGTTACAACCGAAACGAGATTTAACTACCTTGCAACAGCGTCAGGGGGCGATTGGCAACCTTATTGAACAGGATGTCATTGCTACCATTCAAACCCTGTTAAAACCGCTAGGCGATATTGAACGTATCGTTACCCGAGTAGCACTAAGTAGTGCCAGACCACGTGACTTTGTGCAGTTACGTCGCATGTTGACTGCTCTGCCAAATCTGCATCAATCTTTATCGGCTACTCAAACCAGATTGCTGAAGCAGATCGATCGCGAATTGGGGACTTTTCCGGAATTACTTGAGCTACTAAATAGAGCCATTATCGAAGAACCGCCAGTGTTGATTCGAGATGGCGGGGTGATTGCAGAAGGCTATCATGCGGAACTGGATCGGTTGCGCAATCTGCATCTGAATGCCAATGATTTTTTACGTGAACTGGAGCAGCGTGAGCGTGAACGCACCGGTGTCAGCACCTTAAAAGTTGGCTATAACAAAGTGCATGGCTTTTTTATCGAAATCAGCCGAGCCCACAATATTCAGTTACCGGCTGATTATCAGCGTCGGCAAACGCTGAAAAATGCTGAACGCTATATTACTGCCGAGCTGAAGACGCATGAGGATCAGGTACTCAGCGCCAGCGAAAAAGCATTGGCATTGGAAAAATCCTTATACGAAGAGCTTTTTAAACTGATTCACCCAGAGCTGGCCGCATTGACTCATTGTGCTGCGGCTCTGGCAGAACTTGATGTTTTGACCAATCTGGCTGAACGAGCGCAAACGCTTAATTATGTCGCGCCGCAGTTAACTGCAGAGCAGGGCTTATCGATTCAGGCGGGCAGACATCCAGTTGTCGAAGCCATTCAGAAAACGCATTTCTGTCCCAATGACTTGCAGTTAAATGAACAGTCAATGCTGGTGATTACCGGCCCCAATATGGGGGGCAAATCCACCTATATGCGGCAGACAGCATTAATTGTGATTATGGCGTATATGGGCAGCTATGTTCCTGCTGATTCGGCTGTTATTGGCCCGATTGATCAGATATTTACCCGTATTGGTGCCAGTGATGATTTGGCGTCGGGTCGCTCTACTTTTATGGTGGAGATGAATGAAGCAGCAAATATACTGAATAATGCTTCAGCTCAAAGCCTGGTATTAATGGATGAAGTGGGGCGAGGCACCAGTACCTTTGATGGCTTGGCACTGGCCTGGAGCTGCGCCGAAAAACTGGTGCGTGATATTGGCGCGTATACCTTATTTGCTACGCATTATTTTGAAATGACTCAGCTGCCAGGATTATATGACAAAGCCTGCAATGTGCATCTTGATGCGATTGAACATGGCGACAAGATTGTGTTTTTGCATCAACTAAAACCGGGTGCAGCCAATCAGAGTTACGGTTTGCAGGTGGCGCAGCTGGCAGGGGTGCCAAACGATGTGATTCAGGCGGCGAAACATAAATTAGCCGCTTTGGAAACTCAACGTACCGTTGGTTCAAATTTGCAGGAACAACCGCCGCAACAGGATTTATTTGCTCAGCCGGATAATTCGGCCTTGATAAACAAAATCGAGCAAATCAATCCTGATGAATTAACGCCCAAAGCGGCTTTGGAATTACTTTACGAGCTGAAAAAACTTATCTGAATGCTGTCGCTCAATTAATGTAACTGGCCGGTGCGCTCACGGTGCAATAACAAATCATTGGTCGGTGGCATTTGTACATGGAAGCCCTGTGTTTCCAGGTTATGTATTACTTTATTAACATCTTCACGAGCCAGTTTTTTATCTGGGCTCAGCTCCAGTTCCATCACAAATATTGGTTCGTTGCCCATTGAGTTATACAGGCTTAGCGGAATTTCTGAAAAGTCATCTTTCTTGCTGAGATAAAGATATAACTCATCTTTTTTACGGCTTTTATAAATAAAGGTCTTGATCATAACAACTCTGCTTTACAAATTTGATTTACGAAATCGGGGGATGGTAGATGATCTGTACAACTGTTCCGGCCGGATCATAACAATAAAAACTGCGGGCTCCATCGCGATGGGTACGTGGTGGCTGACGCATTGGAACGGCATGGTGATCCAGAAAGGCATACCATTCATCAACCTGTTCAGGTGTTGGAATAATGAAACCAATATGATCCAGAGGCTGCACCGGTGTTTTATTGATATTTTCGCCACGGTGTAACGCCAGATTGTCATTGCCAGATGTCAGATAAACGTTATCCGCATCAGGACGCCATTCGACTTCCATGCCTAGTAAGTCCACATAAAACTGTTCGCAGGCTTCGAGATTTTCGACGGTTAAAGCCACATGACGCAAACCGCCAGTTCGTGTTGGTCGCTGCATGGTTATGCTCCGTTATTAGAAAAAGTATTTAGGCTTGTTCTATCACTTCATATTCATGAGTGATTTCAGCGGTTTTTGCCAGCATAATAGATGCCGAGCAATATTTTTCTGTAGATAGTTTTACCGCACGGTCGACAAAATTCTGTTTAAGGTTGCGACCGGTGACGGTGTAGTGCACATGAATTTTGGTAAAGACTTTTGGCGCTTCCTCACTTCGTTCTGCGGAAACTTCAACCACACAATCGGTTACATCCTGACGTGATTTTTTCAGAATATCGATGACATCAAATGATGTGCAGCCACCAAGGCCCAGCAACAGAAGCTCCATTGGACGCATGCCCGTGCCGTGACCACCGGCTTCTTCAGGACCATCCATTACGATGGTATGTCCGGTTCCGGATTCACCGACGAATAAAACATCCTCAACCCACTTTACTCTTGCTTTCATTTAACTCATCCTGCATAAAATACGTATAACAACGTTTAATTTTGCCATATTCATCGGAATTGGGCAGAATTAATCCTTATAAAAATAAGCTGGGCCTTCATGACATGGATTATTTAAAACACAAAGAGAGAGAAGAGCAGTTGGCAGAGTTTTTCAAACACTGCCACAGTAAAGTCTATCCCGCCAAAACAATGCTGGCGCGACCGGGTGATATTCCTGACAGGCTTTACTACATTCGAGAAGGCTCTATCAGCATCTGTGTTGAAAATGAAGAGGGCGAGGAATTAATTGTCGCCTATCTCAATCAGGGCGACTTTATCGGTGAAGTTGGCTATTTTCACGATAATATCAATGACCGCATGTCCGTGGTCAAAGCCAGAACCGATTGCCGCACCGAAGAAATCAGTTATCAAACCCTCAAGGCGCTTTCCAAAACAGAATTAAAAGGTTGCTATCCCTATCTGTTGGAAACGTTGGGTGAGCAGATGTCCAAACGTTTGCTGACCACGACTCGTAAAGCCACCAATATGGCATTTATGGACGTTTCCGGACGGGTAGAAGAAGCCCTGCGTGATTTGGCCGCACAACCTGATGCAATGCGCCACGAACAGGGGCGGCAAATCAAGATCACCCGTCAGGAAGTCAGTCGCATTGTTGGCTGTTCGCGGGAAATGGTCGGCCGGGTATTAAAAGAATTACAGGAACGCGGCATCTTGTGGGCGCACGGTAAAACGATGGTATTGTTTGACGAAGACCATCGTGGTGTGAATGCCTCAATTAAAAAGGTTGGCTAACGCTTCACCTGGTTCATCTGCCCGCATAAAAGCCTCGCCAACCAGGAAACCATTCACACCGTGCTCACGCATGAAAGTGACATCTTCCTTACCAAGGATACCGCTTTCGGTGATCACAATTGTTTCATCGGGAATGAAATTAAGTAACTTGATAGTGGTTTCCAGCGACGTTTCAAAAGTATGTAAATCGCGGTTATTGATGCCTATCAAAGGCAGATTCAATACCAATGCACGATGCAACTCTTCTTCGTTATGCACTTCAACCAGCACATCCATATCCAGCTGAATGGCTAACTGACTTAACTGTTCCAGTTGATCATCATCCAACGCGGCAACAATCAACAAAATACAATCGGCGCCGATCGCCCTGGCTTCAAATACCTGATAGGGATCGATAATAAAATCTTTACGAATGACCGGTAGTTGACAGGCCGTACGCGCCTGTTTCAGATAATCTTCATGGCCCTGGAAAAAATCCTTATCGGTCAATACCGATAAACAGGCCGCGCCACCGTTTTCATAAGACAAGGCAATTTCAGCAGGGCGAAAGTCTTCGCGTAGCACGCCTTTACTGGGTGAGGCCTTTTTAACTTCAGCAATAACGGCGCTTTGTCCAGCAGCCAGTTTACGTTCAATCGCCTCAACAAAACCGCGTACCGGTTCAGCGTTTTCAGCCAATTGCTGTAACAGATTAATAGGCAAACGTTTACTGCGCTCGGCAATTTCCTGTTGTTTACGTTGTAGAATTTTTTTCAGAATATCGGGTGTGTCAGTCATAAACGATCTTTAAAGTTGGCTGCAGGTGATGAGTGCATCTAGTTTTTGTTGAGCAATACCGCTATCAATATAATGTTTTGCCTGACGAACGCCTTCAGCAAGGTTGTCAGCCAAATCTGCTGTATAAATGGCAGCGCCGGCATTGAGCACAACAATATCGCGGGCAGGGCCAGGTTCACCGGCAAATACACGCTGAATAATATCGAGACTTTGCTGTGCATTGGTGACGGTCAGCTGACTGATATCAACTCGTTGCATCACAAAATCTTCGGGTTTGATTGTGTAGGTGGAAATCTCGCCATTTTTAAGCTCTGCGACAAAGGTGTCGGCGCCGATGCTGATTTCATCCATACCATCTTCGGCATGCACCACCATCACATGTTTACTGCCCAGTTTTTGCAATACCTGGGCAATCGGTTCAACCCATTTTTTATCAAATACACCCATTACCTGATGTTTGGCTTTGGCTGGATTGGTCAGTGGGCCGAGCAAATTGAAAATAGTGCGGACACCCATTTCACGGCGAGGCCCAACGGTATATTTCATTGCACCGTGATGGCGTTGGGCAAACATAAAGCCGACACCAGTTGTTTCAACACAGTGGGCTACCTGCTCAGGTGTTAGTTCCAGATTCACACCCGCTGTTTCCAATACATCAGCGCTGCCGGAAGTGCTGCTGACAGAACGATTGCCATGTTTTGCGACTTTGCCACCGGCCGCAGCCACTACAAAGGCACTGGCGGTGGAGACATTAAAACTGCTGGCACCATCGCCACCGGTACCACAGGTATCAATAATATGCTCACCGGTTACCTGTACTGGCGTGGCTAATTCACGCATTACCGACGCTGCTGCCGCAATTTCGGTAATGGTTTCGCCTTTCATCTGTAAACCAATCAAGAAGCCACCAATTTGAGCGTCTGTTGCTTCGCCGGTCATAATCATCCGCATTGCTGCAGTCATTTGCTGCTCAGACAGATGCTGATGCTGGGTGATCAGCTTGATGGCTGCCTGCATGGTAAATTCATTGTCCGCCATGGTGTTCATCCAGGAAGTTTTTTAATAATTGATGACCTTGTTCAGTCAAAATGGATTCAGGGTGAAACTGCACCCCTTCAATTGGCAGGGTTTTGTGCCGGACACCCATAATTTCATCAATGCTGCCATCCGGATTTTCTGTCCATGCAGTCACCTCAAAACAATCGGGCAGCGTTTCTTTTTTTATGACCAGTGAGTGGTAACGAGTTGCCTGCAATGGATTATTCAATCCCTTAAATACACCGACATTGTTGTGATGCACCGGTGAAGTCTTTCCATGCATGATTTCGCGTGCGTGCACAACATTGCCCCCAAATGCCTGACCAATTGCCTGATGGCCCAAGCAGACACCCAGAATAGGTTTTTTGCCGGCAAATTGATGAATAACGTCTAATGAAATTCCAGCTTCATTTGGCGTGCAAGGACCGGGTGAGATCACTATAAGTTCAGGGTTAAGGGTCTCTATGTCGTTAATGGTCAGTTTATCGTTACGCTGCACCTCCACCTCAGCACCCAGTTCAGCAAAATACTGCACCAGGTTGTAGGTGAACGAATCATAGTTATCAATCATTAACAGCATAAGGTGTCCTGTTATTTATTCAGTTGGTTTTGGCGGCTCAAGACCTGCCTCAGCCATGGCAACAGCTTTAAATATCGCACGGGCTTTATTCATGGTTTCTTCCCATTCCATTTCCGGAACAGAATCATAGACAATACCGGCACCTGCCTGGATATGCAGTTGCTTGTCTTTGATGACGGCTGTGCGGATAGCAATGGCTGTATCCATGTTGCCAGCCCAGGACAAATACCCAATGGCACCAGCATAAACGCCGCGTTTAACCGGCTCTAATTCGTCAATAATTTCCATTGCACGCACTTTCGGCGCACCGCTGACGGTACCGGCCGGGAAGGTAGCACGCAGTGCATCCATTGCCGTCATTCCGGGGAGAACCTGTCCAGTCACATTGGAAACAATATGCATCACATGTGAATAGCGTTCGATGACCATTTTATCGGTCAGATTTACCGTACCTGTCTGACTGACCCGGCCCACATCATTACGCCCCAGATCGATCAACATCAAATGCTCTGCCAGTTCTTTTGGATCGTTGAGCAGTTCTTGTTCCAGTGCTTTGTCCTGTTCTTCCGTCTTACCACGACGACGCGTGCCGGCAATCGGGCGAACCGTCACTTCATTGTCTTCCATGCGTACCAGAATTTCCGGAGAAGATCCGACAATGTGGAAGTCTTCCAGGTTCAGGTAATACATGTACGGCGATGGATTTAATGTGCGTAAGGCGCGATATAAGTCAATTTCTGCCGCATGAAAAGGCACTGACAAACGCTGTGAAAGTACCACCTGCATGATGTCGCCATCGTTAATATATTGTTTTGCCTTACTGACCGCATCGATAAAGCCGTCATGGGTAAAACCAGAAACAAAATCCTGTTCGGAAATCGAGTTCTGTGGACGTTTATCGTTAAATTTAGGGGTGGATTCCCGCAACTCAGTAATCAGCTGATCCAGACGTTGCTGTGCCTGGTCGTAGGCATCGGGTAGTGTTGGATCAGCATGTACGATCAAAAACAATCTTCCACTGAGATTATCAAACACCACCAGTTCGTCTGACACCATCAGCAACACATCGGGGCAGCCCAGCGGGTCATTTGCAGGGGCTTCGCCTAAACGGGTTTCAACATAACGAACCGTGTCGTAGCTGAAATAGCCAACCAGGCCACCGTTGAATTTAGGTAAATGTTCCAATGTGGGCACATTGAACTTCGCCTGAAAATCGGCAATCCAGCTCAACGGGTCGTCATGCTGAATTTCATTTATCAATACATTACGTTGATAAACTTTGATTTGATCACCGAATACTTTGATAACAGATTCACAGGGAAGACCAATAATTGAATAACGTCCCCATTTTTCGCCGCCGTGAACCGACTCGAAAAGATAGGAATAGGGCGCATCTGCCAATTTAAGATAGGTACTTAATGGCGTGTCTAAATCCGCGAGGACTTCGCGATAAAGAGGGATACGGTTATAGCCTTCACTGGCCAGTTGGTCGAATTGTGCCTGTTTCATTTTCGGCTTCTAAAAAAGAGTGTTTAACTCAGCAAAACTATCAATTACTGCGTCTGGGTGAGCAGCGCGGATATCATTGCCATGGTTATAACCGTAGCTCATACAGACGATTTGAAAACCGGCGGCGCGTGATGCTTTGACATCACTGACCGAGTCGCCAATCATCAAAGCCTGCTGTGGCTCGATTTTAAAATAATTGGCTGCATAAAGCAGCGGTGCAGGATCCGGTTTTTTCTGCGGCAAGGTATCACCGCTGACAATCAGTTCAAAATAATCGCGGATCCCCAGATTATTCAGAATGGGCAGCGTAAACTGCTCATCTTTATTCGTCACACAGCCCAGATGAATGCCCTGATCCTTGAGCCATTGCAATCCCTGTTTTACACCGGGGTATAGCAGACTGCGTTTACTGGTGTTTTCTGCATATAACGCCATAAAGATTGGAACTGCCTGGGCATAAAGTGCTTCAGCTGGTTCACCATCAAGTTGATTTATCAAGGCGCGTTTTATCAGCCTTTCAACACCATTACCCACCCAGTTTCTGACTTTGGCTTCGCCACGTTCGGGCAGGTTGAGTGCCCGCATGGTCTGATCGGTACACCAAGCCAGATCAGGCACACTGTCAACCAGTGTGCCGTCCAGATCAATTAACGCAAGCTCTGGCTTGATTAATGCCATTGATTAGATTTTTGCCTGGGCCAATTCAGCACGCAGTGCTGCAATTACGGTTTCATACTTATTAGGATCATTATCCTGAGCAGCACCAAATACGGCAGAACCAGCAACAAAAGTACGGGCGCCGGCTTCAGCAATTTCACGGATATTCTGAACGTTTACACCACCATCAATTTCCAGATCGATATCATAGCCACTTTCATCAATCATTTTGCGAGCCTGACGCAATTTTTCCAGCGTGTGAGGAATAAATTTCTGACCGCCAAAACCCGGGTTCACAGACATCAGCAGAATACGATCTACTTTGTCCAGAACATGTTCAGCCAGCGTTAATGGCGTCGCAGGGTTAAATACCAGACCGGTTTTACAGCCTTCTGCTTTAACCAGTTGCAGGCTGCGATCAATGTGATCCGAGGCTTCAGGGTGAAAAGTGATGTAACTTGCGCCAGCTTTGGCAAAATCAGGAATAATGCGATCAACCGGTTTCACCATTAAATGTACGTCGATTTCAGCGGTAACACCATGCTTGCGCAAAGCTTCACAGACCAAAGGTCCGATCGTCAGGTTAGGGACATAATGGTTATCCATAACATCGAAGTGAACGATATCAGCACCTGAGGCCAGTACATTTACCACTTCTTCGCCAAGGCGGGCAAAGTCAGCGGAGAGGATAGATGGGGCAATTTTGAATTCGGCCATGTCGGATTCTCTCTAAGTTAGTTAAAAATTTGCTATCAAAACCCGTTACTCTACCCCAAAAGCCGGGTTTTTTCAGCTTTTGAAATTCATTATCGCTCTTTATACTGGCGTCAGTTGTCCAACCGAGCTAAATAGGAAAACAAGTGCGAATTCACCCACGATTGTTTATTACATTTTTGATGTTTCTCCCGTGCATGACTTTACAGGCCGGTGCTTTAGATGAAACATCTGCAGCAAAGCCGCAAATATTGCGTCAGGATTCAATAACGAAAGGCTATGAGCCATTAGCTGTAGGCGATCAAACCATTGCATCAGCGTATTTACCCCAAACCTTAGGTATACCTCGTGGTGCTATTTTGTTACTGCATGACGTCAATGAACATATCGACAGTGCTGCGATTGGTATTCTAAGACGACAGTTGCCAGCTTATGGCTGGAATACATTATCAATCAAGATTATTCGGTTTACTGAAGCGAGTGAACAAGAGCCTCCCGCTACAGAGGAAGGCGCTGCTGTTGTGGATGAGGCGAATTCAGCAGAACAGGCTGAAACAGATGAAGCTGCAGCAACAGAATCTGAGAATACGTCCGCAGATAATGAAAATACTGAAACAGCCGATACCACTGAAACGGCAGAACCAGCTGAAGCAGAATTTACAGCGATAACCACTGCTCAGCGTCTGGATGCAGCTTTATTAAAGTTACAGCAGGAAGGTCATGAAAATATTGTTTTGATTGGTCAGGGTGCAGGGGGAGAACTGGCCTTAAAAACGCTTAACGAAACTGCGGTTCCGGTTGCCGCAGTAATCATGATAAATACCGGTGAATTAGCAGAAGGAACAAAAATGATTGAAACGGCGATTCCAATACTGGAAATTCTGGGCAGTCGTCAGAAAGACACTATTAAACAAGCTGTTCTGCAACGGCATATACAGATGAAAACCGAACAGAAAACCAATTATCAATTGCGACAAGTTAATGGGGCGGCTCATTATTTCGCCAGCTCGTCCAGGCGATTAACCAATCTGGTTCATGGCTGGTTATATACGCAGTTTTTTGAAGAAGAGGATGCGTCTTAATGCGCCTTTACTATGGTGGCTCAGTAGTTTATCAAGCCGCTTCTGATGAGGGCATTATTGAAGTCGTTGATATTGGCGATCAGCGATCGCTGCATTTCGGAACTTATCCACGACAAAGCAGCATGTCCTTGCAATCACCCCATTTGCTTGAACTGAGTTATACCCGCGCCATGATGGCCAGCTTATTATTTCAACCGAATCCCAAAACTATCTGTGTTATCGGACTGGGTGGTGGATCACTGGTCAAGTTTTTGTTGCACCATTTTGAAGATTGTCAGATTGATGTCATCGAATATCGGCAGGATGTGATTGATGTGGCACATCGCTATTTTGAAGTGCCGCATAATGATCCCAGACTGCGGATTCATCACGATGATGGTTATCAGTTTGTCAGTAACCAGTTTTTCAGCAATGGCGCGTTTTATGATCTGTTGCTGGTCGATGCTTTCGATCATGTGGGAATGTCGGCCAGTGTGGGTGGCCAGGCATTTTTCGATGCCTGTGCCGGCGTGCTTAATGACGATGGACTGATGAGTATCAATCTATGGGGAACCGATCGGCCGGGATTCAGTCAATCGATGCAACGTATAAATCAAAGTTTTGATAATCAGACCTTAGTGCTACCGGTGGCAGATAAAGGCAATGTGATTGGTCTGGCGTTGAAGCAAAAATTCAATGTGAGCCAGTTAAAAAGACATCGAGACCTGGCCGAAAATCTTAATCAGCAGTTTGATATCGGTTTACCGCAATCATTGCATGATCTGATAAAACAGAATATTTCATTTTTAAACCGATTATTTCTTTAAAAATATTAATTTACAGGTGATAATTCAGGCGTTTTATGATAAAAATCTATTGTCTTTTCTTAGCGGATTAACTGCCATATGCTCAGGCTGCTTTTCTTAGTCTTTTTATTTCATTGGCCTGCTGCTGCCACGATGGCAGATTCAGAGGCTATTGAAGTGGTGATTGTGCGTTCAGAAAATAAATTACTGGTTAGAAAAAACGACAAAACCTTACGCAGTTTTAAAGTGGCCTTTGGCAGTGGGGGTCGTCAGCCAAAAATGCAGGAAGGTGATCGCAGAACACCCCAGGGACATTATCGAATCAAAGATATCCGCAGCAGCGATAAGTTTTATCTGTTTATGCATCTGGATTACCCCAATATGGATGATGCAAAACAAGCGCTTAAAGATGGCAGAATAACCCGCACGCAATACCGCAAGATTCTCGCAGCGTTTATCTACAATGAAACTCCGCCGCAAAATACACCGTTAGGTGGACAGATTGGCATTCATGGTATCGGTGAAGAGACACCAGACAAACTGGATATTCATGCAATATCGAACTGGACCAAAGGGTGCATTGCAATGCGCAACTCTGAAGTGCGAGAGTTAGCCATGTGGGTTGATGAAGGCACACCGGTCATTATTATTGATTCACTTGAGTCTTTTAAAGCGGCAGTTAATCCCTAGGGCGTGTTTATCTTTCATCTCCACCACTGCTGGCGACTATTTTTGCGCCCGCCTGCGTTGCTCGTCACTTATTTAGAATAACTACAAAAACGTCAGGAACGTTTTTGAGCGCAAGCCCCAATGGGGTGAGATACATGGATGTATCTCACAAAAGGCGCTCCTCGTGCCTTGATTGACGCTTTTTCAGCTCACAACAGAGGCGGAGATGAAAGATAAACACGCCCTAGCCAGTTTATTGCAGCCACATTTGTCAGAACATAAATGTATTCGTCATATTTAACTGCATCGAAGATACCTAAAACCTAAGAACAAGCCATCAGGTGTTTGCTACAATAAGCCATTGATTTTTCGCTGTTGTTGATCTGAGGTTGTATGCAAGCCGCTCCCGATATTTTTTCTTACCGCAAATTCTGGGCTCACCGCTTTGGTGTTGCGCCACAATTGCCAATGTCACGCAGTGAAATGGAAGCTCTGGGTTGGGACAGTTGTGATGTGATCATCATTACCGGGGATGCCTATGTGGATCATCCCAGTTTCGGCATGGCATTAATTGGTCGATTACTGGAATCGCAAGGTTTTCGGGTCGGAATTATTTCGCAGCCCGACTGGAACAGCACTGAAGATTTTCAGCGATTAGGTAAACCGAATCTGTTTTTTGGCGTCACTGGCGGCAATATGGATTCGATGGTCAATCGTTACACCTCAGATAAAAAAATTCGTCGTAATGATGCTTACACTGCCGATGGAGAGGGTGGTAAACGCCCTGATCACAGTGTTGTTGTATACAGTCAGCGTTGTCGTGAAGCTTACAAGGGTGTGCCAATCGTTATTGGGGGCATTGAAGCCAGTTTACGTCGTATTGCTCACTATGATTACTGGTCCGAAAAAGTACGCCGCAGCGTGATTATGGATTCCAAAGCCGATTTACTGGTTTACGGAAATGGTGAGCGGCAGGTAGTTGAAATAGCTCATCGTCTCGCGCAAGGTGAGGCGGTTAGTGAACTGATCGATGTTCGTGGCACGGTCTATACAAGGCGTCATGGGCGGCGTGATGACTGGTGGGAAAAAGATTCCACCAGTATTGATAAACCAGGCCAGCTTAATCCGCCAATTGATCCATATCAGATGCAGACCGAAGAGAGCTGCGAGCAATCCAAGGCCGAAACTGCTGAGCAAAATGCTGCTCCAGTTGAACCCGCTACCAATGTAATCAAAATTCATCGCGTTTCTCCGCGTAATGCTGAGAAAACCGTTATTCGCCTGCCGCGTTACGAAACCGTTAAAGACGATCCAATAATCTATGCACATACTTCACGGATTCTACATTTAGAGACTAATCCGGGTAATGCACTGGCGCTGGTTCAGCAACACGGCGATCAGGATGTCTGGCTCAATCCACCACCGATTCCTTTGACTACCAAAGAGATGGATGCGGTATTTGATCTGCCTTATAGCCGTTTGCCGCATAAGGAATATGGCCAGGCCAATATCCCAGCTTATGAGATGATCCGTTTTTCGGTGAATATCATGCGTGGCTGCTTTGGTGGATGTACTTTCTGTTCGATTACCGAACATGAAGGTCGTATTATCCAGAGCCGCAGTGAAGATTCGATTATTCGTGAGATAGAGGCCATTCGCGATACCACGCCCGGCTTTACCGGCATTATCTCGGATCTCGGTGGTCCGACCGCCAATATGTATCGACTGGCTTGTAACAGCGAAGAAATCGAAGCCAGTTGCCGTCGTCTGTCCTGTGTTTTTCCGGGTGTCTGTAAAAACCTGAATACTGACCATACGCCGTTAATTAATTTATATCGTCGTGCCCGCAGTCTGCCGGGTATCAAGAAGATCCTGATTGCCTCTGGATTGCGTTATGACCTCGCGGTTCTGTCACCGGAATATGTCAAAGAACTGGTCACTCATCATGTGGGCGGCTATCTGAAAATTGCACCGGAACATACCGAAGATGGTCCACTGTCACAGATGATGAAACCGGGCATTGGAACCTACGATAAATTTAAGGCCATGTTTGATAAATATTCCAAGCAGGCTGGCAAAGAACAGTATTTGATTCCGTATTTTATCGCTGCCCATCCGGGTACGACTGATAAAGATATGATGAATCTGGCGTTATGGTTAAAACATAATGGCTTTCGAGCCGATCAGGTTCAGGCATATTTGCCCTCACCGATGTCAGCTGCAGCCGCAATGTATCATTCGGGCAAGGATACCTTACACAAAGTACGTCGTCAGGGCGGCGATATTACCGTTCCGAAAGGCTTGAAAGTTAGGCGTTTGCATAAAGCGTTTTTGCGTTATCACGATCCGGAAAACTGGCCGATGTTACGTGAAGCCCTGAAAAGTATGGGCAGATCTGATTTGATCGGTAATGGCAAAAAACATCTTATACCGAGCTTTCAACCCAAAGGCACTGGCGAAATGGGTGAAGGCAAACGTATTACCCGTAAGGCAAAAACGCCTTCAACAAAACCGGCTTTCCGTACCCAGCATGTTCGCTCCAAAAAGGTAAAAAGTGGAACGCAACGTTCCCGTAAACGATAGCATTTGAATGGAACCCAGCCGGTAAAAGCTGGGTCTGAAAACCATCTCAAGAGATTCCTATGGAGAGGAGTGCATGCGTTTAATCAACAGCAAAGATCACTACGGTTTAATCAGCATACTGCTGCATTGGTCGGTCGCACTGCTCACCATTGGCTTGTTCTTTCTTGGCATATGGATGGTCGACCTTGGCTATTATGACGACTGGTATTACCAGGCACCCTGGTGGCATAAAGGTTTGGGATTTATTGTTTTTCTATTGGTAGTGTTGCGCTGGATCTGGCGACCCATTGCAGGAAAACCAAAAGGTATTTCATCTTCCCCCGTTTGGCAGCAACTGGCAGCCAAAGTCGTTCACCAATTAATGAACCTGGCCATTGTCCTCCTGGCAATAACTGGCTACCTGATTGTCACTGCAAAGGGTGAATCTTTGGGGATTTTCGATTGGTTCAGTATTCCAGCTATTTCCAAATTATCGGTTGAAACCAGTGATCTGGTCAGCAAACTGCATTTATGGTCTGGCTACTTCATTATTTCATTGGCTTCATTCCACGCCCTGGCGGCGTTGAAACATCATTTCATCAATAAAGATGCAACGTTGCGTCGCATGCTTAATCTTTAAACCAACAGGAGTTACCATGAAAAAAACCATCTTTGCCTTGGCTATGAGTACGGTGTTTACATTGCCTGCTCATGCGGCTGACTATGTTATTGATACCCAGAAAGCCCATGCATTTATTGATTTTCGGATTCAGCATTTGGGATTTAGCTGGATGAGCGGTCGCTTTAATGATTTTGAAGGGACTTTCAGTTATGACTCGGAAAACCCGGAAGCGTCAAAAATTGATGTGAAAATTGATGTTGCCAGTGTAGATACCAATTTTGCTGAGCGTGATAAACATTTGCGTGAACAATTTCTTGAAACGGCGCAATATCCTGATGCTCGCTTTACTTCCACCAGCTTCGAACAGCTGGAAGACGGTACATTATTGATGAAAGGCGATTTCACGTTGCACGGTGTTACCAAACCGATGACCATTCCAGTTGAGAAAGTCGGTGAAGGTGATGATCCATGGGGTGGTTATCGAGTCGGTTTTTATGGCGAAACCAGCTTTATCATTGAAGATTATGACATTGATGTCAGCAAGTTGGGACCAAGCTCTCAGGAAGTCTTTCTGATTTTGTCTATTGAAGGTATCAGACAGTAGTTGATTTGATTAATCTTGTCGGGCGAGTTTAAACAAACGTTTTAGCTCGTCCTCTAGACTGTTTGCTGGTACAGCCTCTTGACCACGGTTGTACCAGTAAGCAGCGTTAGAAAGATCCCCTTCAATTCGATGCAGGTAACCATGGATTAAACAGGCCAGTGGATCACTGTATTGCTGGATAAGTTGATGAGCGCCATGCCAATCCTGTTCGCGAATTTTATCCAGTGCTTGAAGATGTATGACGCTCATTGGTTTCCTCAATATTTATGACTGCCAGGTAACACTACCCAGCATCAACAAACTACCCACGACGGCGAAAGGTGATGTTACTACCACAAACAGCAGCTTCATCAATTCGCGGAAAATATAGATGGTATCAACGATATAACCCATAGCAAAACTCCTTTGTAGTGCACGGTTGAATTATAATGCGCGACTGTGACGGACAAATGACATGATGATGACCAACCTATGAATTTGCTTGCCCTTGATACCAGTACTGAAAGTTGTTCTGCTGCAATCACCATAAACGGTGTGTTGTATCAGCAACAGCAAATGACTCAGCGAGGGCATTCGACCCTGATCTTGGGGATGCTCGATCAACTTTTCAAGCAAGCCGATGCCTCAATTGCCGATATCGATGCATTGGCATTTGGTAGGGGCCCTGGTTCGTTTACCGGTGTGCGCATTGGTGTCGGAGTTGCGCAGGGAATTGCGTTTGCCCGTGAACTTCCAGTCATCCCTGTTTCAACACTTGCTGCTGTTGCGCAGGCTGCTTTTGATGCTTTTGGTCATCAAAACATAGCCGTGGCCATGGATGCCCGTATGGATGAAATCTATGCAGGTTGTTTTCAGGTGAAAGATGGGTTTGTGACGCTAATCGACGAGGAAAAAGTGTGTACTGCTAAACATTTTTTTCCAGCAAATGCCGAAAAGTGGTTAGGTGCAGGAAATGGCTGGCAGGTTTATGCTGAGATGTTGCAAGCCAACTTTTTTGAACAATTGATTGACCAGCAAGCCGATATTTATCCTGGTGCAGCAACGATTCTTAAACTTGCTGAGCAGTTTTATCGGCGTGGTGAGTTTGTCAGTGCTGATAAGGCGCTACCAGTGTATCTGCGGAATAATGTTGCTAAAAAGAAGGCACAACAGGGATGATTAAAAAAGCCGATAACATATTCGCTTCTCCGCTGGAACAGATGGTGGACTTTCGTTTTGATGAACGCGTGGTGGACGTGTTTCCCGATATGATCCAGCGTTCGGTGCCTGGCTATGGCACCCTGATCTCCAATATCGGCATTCTGGCCGCTCGTTATGCTCAGGAAAACAGCAGTTGCTATGACCTGGGCAGTTCCTTAGGGGCGATTACCTTGTCAATGCGCCAGCGTATTAAGGCGGAAGGTTGTCAGATTATTGCTGTTGATAATTCTCTAGCAATGATTGAACGGGCGGAGAAAATCATCGCGGCGGATAATAATCGCGTACCGGTTGAGCTACGCTGTGAAGATATTAACCAAACGCTTATTGAAAATGCCTCGGTAGTGGTGATGAACTTTACCTTGCAGTTTATTGCACCAGCGTTACGGGATGAGTTGATTGATAAAATCTATCAGGGCCTGAAACCGGGTGGCGTATTTATCCTGTCGGAAAAATTGGCTTTTGATAGTCCTGAACAACAGACATTTTTCACTGAAGCGCATCACGATTTCAAACGGGCCAATGGCTATAGTGATCTGGAAATCAGTCAGAAACGCAGCGCGCTGGAAAACGTATTAATCCCCGAAACTCTGGCAATGCACCAACAACGCCTTAGCCAAGCCGGTTTTTCTCGTAGCGAATGCTGGTTTCAATGTTTTAACTTTGCCTCTTTGATAGCGTTTAAATGACAGTATATGACCCGTTTTATCGTTGGCTTGAATCCGTTGGACAAGCTGATTGGGCCAAACAATTGGCCAAATTTACTGACCAGCGACTGGCTGATGATTTTCATGGCAAGATGCCGTTATGGCAAAAAGCGTTGGCGGATTTACCCTCCATAAAACCTTCTGTTATAGAACTGCAACAACGGGTTGATATTGGCGTAAAAGAAGATTTGGCGGCTTATGACTCATCTTCATTTATTGAGCTGATCAAAACCTTTCATCCCTGGCGTAAAGGGCCGTATCAATTATTTGATATACATATTGATACTGAGTGGCGATCGGATTGGAAATGGGATCGCGTATTACCGCATCTCAGCCCTTTGCATGGACGAAAGGTTCTGGATGTTGGTGGTGGCAATGGCTATCACGGCTGGCGCATGGTGGGTGAGGGTGCCCAGATGGTAATGGGGATCGATCCAACATTAGTATTCAGTATGCAATATCAATTGATGCAGCACTTTATTCAAAGTGAAAAGCATTTTGTTTTACCGATTGGTATTGAACATATGCCTGAAAAATTGCATCTCTTTGATACGGTCTTTTCCATGGGCGTTTTATACCATCGCCGTTCACCGCTAAGCCATTTGATGGAATTACGTCATTGTCTTCGTAGCGGCGGTGAACTGGTATTGGAAACTCTGATTATTGATGGGGAAGAGGGCATGAGACTGATGCCAGAGGAACGTTACGCCAAAATGCGCAATGTCTGGTTTATTCCATCAATTCCAACGATGCTGATATGGCTGCGTAGATGTGGTTATAAAAATGTGCGCTGTGTGGATGAAAATCTTACGTCACTGGAAGAACAACGAGCAACAGAGTGGATGACATTTGAATCGTTAGCCGATTTTTTGGACCCTCAGGATATGCATAAAACCATTGAAGGCTACCCGGCACCAAAACGAGCGATATTTATTGCTGATGCACCATAGCTGAGATTGAGGTTTGGAATCGTTAGAGGATGTCTTTAGAAAGCCATTGAACTGGGTGAAACCGAAATCCACTTGCCACTACGATGCTGGCAGGCATCCAGCGATTTTTCCTGTAAGTCATCACCGTTTTTGATTTTTAACTGATAGGCAAGGCAGGGGTAGTGCCCGTAAGAATAACTTCGCAACAGCTGGATTTGATATTGGATGCCAGTATGGTGATTAATCCAGCCATGTTCGGACTCGAAATCATTGGATGAAAGGATTTCCTGAGTTCTATCAAGATCAATCGTGGTCATCGCGGTGTCGGTTTCAATACCTGCTTCGACGCCTGCTAAAAGATCCAATGAGGCATGAGCAGTTGGTATTAAAAGCGCCACAATGAGTAACGGGTAAAAACTATTATGCCAAATACGATTCAATGTGCATTCCCATCTTTGGTAGAAGTCCATTAGAAACCGAAATATAACATCCTTCAATAAGTAAACTATCCTTGTTTAAGCAGGATATTTTTCCTTTAAATCCATGGGTTTATTTTTTTCGTGCTTAAAATCTACTTAAAAATCGTTATTTAATTTAACGCCATGGTGGATTTTTTCAGCAATAAGACACTGTGTTTACGCAATAAGCTCCAGTGAAACTTTAATTTTATGCATTTTCATCAACAGCTACGACATTGAATGAACCATCTGCATTTACACTCACTGAAAATTCGATTGGGCGGCAACAGACAAAGCAATCCTCAATATATTGTTGGTATTCCACACTGGCATCCAGTAAAACTTCAATAGTTTCACCGCAATATGGACACATTACGGATTGTTCCTGTAAAGCTTGCATCGCCATGCTCCAAAATTGTTTATTATCGTTAAGAAATGTTTAGGCATGCATTAGTTCAATCTGTCATTCATTAAATATATTTTTGTGTAAGACATAGGGCATTTTGATCTTTGATAGCCACCATAGCTGGAGGCTATGAAAGATCAAAAAGCCAATAGATAAACTCTGGGAACAGCACGATGCAACAGGCAATAAAACAAACCCTTTCTGCTTTTTTTATAAGTTGGCGTACACAATTCAATAGTCGTCCAGTAATTTCTATCCTACTGCTGGTGTCAATCGCTGGGCTTGCAATATTGTTTCTGATGAATTTGCTGTATCGGCAGTCCACTGTTGACCCACAGTTTTTAAAATGGGCACTTATAGGTGGAGGCGTTGGGGCCTTGTCAACGGCCCTGGGTGCAGCACCGGGTTTATTCGTTAAAAAGCTTCCCGCCGTAACTGAAGATACTATGCTGGGCATGGCTGCAGGTATGATGTTGGGAGCCAGTTTTTTTCGTTGATTTTGCCGGGGATTGAAGTAGGTACTGCATTGACGGGAAATGCTGTCAGTGGAGTAGTTATCATCATTTTTGGCATGATTGGCGGAGTGGTGTTGATGCTAGGGCTGGATTATTATCTGCCGCATGAACATCAACATCTTGGTCCGTGCGGAGCAGGGCATCAACAGGTAGGTCGGGTTGGACTGTTTGTTTTGGCGATTGCCTTGCATAACTTTCCGGAAGGCATGGCAATTGGGGTAAGTTACACCAATGGTAATCTGGCGGTGGGTATTCCGTTAACCGCAGCGATTGCCTTACAGAATATCCCCGAAGGTCTTGCTGTGGTATTGGCATTGCGACGTATCAATATATCTTCCGGCAAAGCCGTAGTGATTGCTGCAGCAACCGGTCTGGTCGAGCCGGTTGGCGCCGTAATGGGTATATTCCTGTCCAGTGGTTTACCGGTTTCCTATCCTTTGGGATTAGGCATTGCCGCCGGGGCAATGATATTTGTGGTTTCGCATGAAGTCATACCGGAAACGCATCGTAACGGACATCAGACAAGAGCGACAGTGGGATTGATGGGCGGCTTATTTGCCATCATGCTGATAGATACATTATTAGGTTGAGTGACTGTACTCAAACAAATAACGACGATCTCCGAGACCAATGCCTTCGGCAATTTGTTTAAAGCCAGACTTTCGATAAAATTCAAGTAATTGAGGATAATGTGCTACTGCATCCAAATGCAGGGTCCGATCACTGATTAACCCTAAACAGTGCTGAAGCAGTAGTCGTCCATAACCCGCTTGTTGGTGTTGGGGATGTACGGCCAATTGCGTCAGATAGAAGTCAGACCGCGGGGCCTGTGGCCAACAGTCTGCATAATAATCGGCTGGTTTAAGCCCTAAAGCGACACAACCTATAACCCGGCAATCCTGCTTGATGACATAGACTGTTTTTTGTAGCAGATTCTGTCTGACAGACGCTTCGTCATAAACATTCAGCCAATGGGACATACCTTGCTGATGCATATGATTGGCACACTCCGTTAACAGTGTGACTAACGCTGGGATATCTTGCTCACAAGCGAGCTGTATTGGCGTATTAGCTATCAACATTTAGTTTAATGGCCAAATCAACATAATGACTGTCAGGGTTACGGCACCAATAAAGAAATTCATCGGCACACCTACTTTTAAAAAGTCACGAAAATGATAACCACCTGGGCCATACACCATTAAATTGGTTTGATAGCCCAATGGGGTTGCAAAACTGGCTGATGCCGCCATCATAATGGCAAACACGAATGGTTCATTATGCAGTTCGGCTTTGGAGGTTAATTCCAATACGATCGGTAACATTAATACCGCTGCCGCATTATTGGTAATTACTTCGGTCAGTACAGATACAGCAATATATGTCATCACCAGCATTAACCAGGCTTGATTCTGGCTTAATGAAACTATACCGGTGGCAATCACGTCGGCAACACCGGTTTGCTGTAACGCTACACCTAATGCAAATGAAGCGGCAATGGTCAAAATCACTGTCAGATCCAGACTACGTTCAGCCTGGCTCACCGAGCAGCAGCCAGTTAATATCATCATTACAGCCCCAATCAACGCCGCATTCAGCATGCTGATTACCCCAAAACCAGCGGCGGTAACCAGAGCAATTAAAATAACCCAGGCAATGCCAGCCTTATCATGATTCGGTGATTCTTTTCCGAGGTCGTTAATCAGCAAGAAGTCTTTATTATAGCGTTGCCGACTGACAAAAGCCGGTCTGGCTTCCAGCAGTAATGTATCCCCGGCTTTTAAAACAATATTGCTCAAATTGCCTGGGATACGCTCTCCATTTCGCGCGACAGCCATTATTACCGCACCATAACGTTGACGAAATTTTGCATCGCGAATAGTTTCTCCAATCGCGGCGCAATGTGGAGAAACGACTGCTTCAACCAGACTACGTTCGGGACGATCAGCAGAAAAAACACTACTTTCTGAATCTGAAGTGGAAGCGACAATGCCCCTGATTCTCAATAAATCTGTAATGCCCTGCGTGTCACCAGCAAATACCAGACGATCGCCACTTTGCAGACGTTGTTCTGGTGTGACGGCGGTCAGCAATGTCCCATTGCGCTCGATTTCGACAAGATAAACACTTTTTTGCTCGCGTAAACCTGCTTGCTGAATGCTCTGTCCCACGAGTGGACCATTAGATTCAACCATCACTTCCAGCGTGAATTCCCGAACATTTTCGAATGCATGACTTTTACCAATATCCGGTAACCATTTAGGAAAGAAAAGCCACATAAACACTAGTCCACAAATCGCAACAGGCAGTCCAATAATGGTAATCGAAAATATTGAAAACCCGGCTTCACCAGTTAATGTCTGGTATTGCCCATTCACTACCAGATTGGTACTGGTTCCAATCAACGTTATAGTGCCTCCCAAAATAGCGGTATAACTCAACGGAATCATGATCTTTGACGGGCTGATGTTGATGCGTTTGCTCCAGGCCAAAAGGCCAGGAATCATGGTAGCCACAACAGGAGTATTATTTAAAAACGCACTGAGGAAAACGACCGGAGTAAAAATACGTAAATAGGACCTACGTACCGTTTTGGGTGACCCCAGAAACGATTTCACCATAATGTCCACACCACCAGACGCATGCAGACCGGCAGCGACAATAAACATGGCAGCGACGGTAATCAAACCACTGTTACTGAACCCTGCTAGGGCTTGTTCGGCATTTAGAATGCCGGTTGCCAGTAATACAGTGAGGGCAGTGATCATAGCAATATGTGGGCGAACACGACTGAATATCAACACGAGTAACACACTAGTTGTTACGATTAACGTAAACCATGCTTCCAAAGACATTTTTATCGCCCAAGCCATATTCAAGGCGACTATCATCGCAAGAAATCGATATAAACAGAATTAATAAATATGTATTTACATATGATGTTTACATATATTAATTATCCCATTGCTGAGGGACTTTTTTAATCTGCGAAATATCATAACCCTGCTCAGCAAGCAGTTTCAGCATTTGCAGGTAATCCTGTTCAGGAATTTGCGGTGTTCTGGCCATTATCCAGACATAATCGCGTTTTTCACGACCTATAATTGTCTGGGTGTAATCGTCATTTATGTAAACAATTCGGTAGTCGGCTTTGATAGGCCAGATAAACTGCATTCCCCAGACGGCGTTAGATTCGTCATCCAGAATAAAGCCTTTGGGATGATATTGTTTTAGTTCGCCATCAAAGCTGCCTTTATTGAAAGTAAAGGTCGTGGCAATCGTGCCATCTTCATTTAATTCGTAAGATTCCACAGCATTGTGTGCACCTTTTTCAATAAAGGTGGGAATATTGGCGATCACATACCAATCACCCATAAATCGGTTTATATCTACATGGTTTTCGGTACGAATCGGTTTTGACATTGACTGACATCCTGCTAACAGCGTGATAAACAGCAACAGAGATAATTTACGACCAATCATCGACATCCCTCCTGAAATAGAGATGCTGATGATCGGATGTCTGTTGTGAATCAAATGTGAAGGCGGCTTGCAGAATGACGTCGCCGGATTACTTCAGGATCGGGTTTTGATGAGCGCTTTGAGTTCTTCAAGCTGTGCGGATAAATCTTCTATGGTCATATCATTTTTATGCGCTTCTTCATGCTCTTCGGCACGCTCCTGTTCCATCACATTGACGACAATACCAATCAGCATATTGAGGAAGGCAAAAGTATTGAGGAAGATAAACACCAGATAATAAATCCAGCTCAGTGGATACACTGCCATGGTTTCGTACATGACATCAGTCCAGTCCTCGAAAGTCATTACCCGGAACAACGTCAGCATTGAGACAGCAATATCCCCCCAAAGAAACTCATTTATCTCCTCGAACAGCGTGGTGCCGATGGCGGCAAAAATATAGACGATAATAAACATCATCAAGGCAACATAACCCAGCTGTGGTAACGCTTTGAGCAGAGAGTTGAGCAAATGGCGGAGTTCGGGGATTACCGATACCATCCGTAATACCCGAAAGATACGTATTAACCGGGCCACATAAGCCAGTTCACTATCATTGACCGGTATCAAAGAGACCGCGACGATAATAGTATCGAACACATTCCAGCCACTTTTGAAAAAATCGCGCTTATTGGGTTCTGCCAGAAAACGAACGCTTATTTCAACAACAAAAAACAGGGTAATCGCATAATCCAGCCAGTCGACTAAGCGCAGAATTTGCAGGGGGATTTCATAGGTTTTAACCCCGGTGACCATGGCAGAAAATAAAATAACGCTGACCACGATAATTTCGAACAAACGATTTTGTCGCAGGCGTTCTAACTTATGTTGAAAACTGAGCGGAGAGGGTGCGGTGGTTTGCATGAATCAGGGCCAAAAAGACAATCAAGGCCGCGATCATAATCGGAATTTCTAACGGGGCAAAGACGTTTATTTGAATAAATCAGAGAGCCAGTCAATCATTATCCGTAAGATTGTTGATTAACGTCATTATGACTTTTTTATTAGCCTCATTCAGACCGCGAAATAAACAGAGTAATCGCTGTTCGGAATCGGAAATAGTAAATTGTTTCTCAGCAACTGCGCGGTAACCACCCCGGTTGATGTTTGCAGCAACAGAATGCTGGCGATGTTTTTCATAATCCTGAAACAATCTCATGACAATTTCCAGGTTGAGACTGATTTCATGCTGATGGCTGAAATCACGCAAACGGTCTTTCAAATCATCCGGAATGCGCAACCCGAAAGCCTCAGTGTAGGTGCTGGTAGGGTGTCTCAGCAGAAATTCTCGCACAGCTGTTTTGCCGAAGCGATGCGTCAGGCTGTTTTGTAATAAAAACAATGCCTCACTGGTCGTGCTCCGATTGTGCTGTGTTGCCTCAGAACGTAGCCAAGACATAAGCTCAGCAGGCAGTCTAAGGCCAAAAGGTCCTTTTCTCGCGCTCATTATTTAAAGAGTGTAAACAGTTGTTATTGACATAGTTAGTTACCATCTGTAGTTTCATTACCACTGGTATCTATCACCGTGGTATTAGATAAAGCCAGTGTTGCTCAGTACACGTGAAAGACCAGTGAATAGGACTTGTGCAGCTGACGGAACGAATGGCTAAAGATCAACGTTAAGGACAAGGCACGTAGTGTGAGAAACACATTATTAGAAAATGCTTTCAAATTTGCACATGAAGGCATCGTCATCACGGATGAGCATCAGAAAATTGTTGATATCAATGAAGCGATGCAACATATCACTGGCTACTCCCGTTCTGATCTTATCGGCAGCAAACCGCAAATCCTTAGTGCTGAAAGCCAAAATAAAGTATTTAATCAGTCTCTATGGCAGTCATTGCAGCGCAACGGTTTCTGGCAAGGCGAAGTGTCCAATAAACGCAAGGATGGATCGCACTACATAGCCCGGTTTAGTGTGAAACGAATCAATGCCCACGGCAAAGTGTTTTACTTGGGTCATTTAAGTGATATCACCACCGACAGGAAGTATCGTGCTGTTCTTTCTGATCTTGTTCTAAATCGAAATTCACATCAGATCCTCAATAAAAACCGGCTGGAAAATGAATTCAGTCATATGAGTACCCTGGCAGACCAGAAGGATGAAAAACTGGTTGTGGCCTTTATGGATCTGGATGAGTTCAAAAGTATTAATGATATTCATGGCAAGGTCACCGCTGACCAATTATTGGAAAAGGTTCCCGAACGTGTTCGAACTGCTCTGAAGGAAAGCGATAGCATCGTGCGCTACGGAGGCGATGAATTTGTGCTGATTATCGGTGGTATTTCCAGTCATGCTGCTGCCACAGACATTATTAACAAAGTGCTTTCAGCCATATCACTCCCCTTTATCATTAATGATGTGCCGATGATGATTACAGCTTCAGTAGGCTATACGCTCTATCCCGAAGATAAAGGCAGTCTGGACACATTAATCCGCCATGCTGACCAATGTATGTATAAAGCCAAGCTGGATGGCAAATCTACCGTGGTTGCCTACGATCCAGGTGAAGAGGTCCAGATTACCGAGCGTAACCAGCAGCTGCGAGAAATTGCGACGGCAATAAGTGAAGATCAGTTTGTTTTGTTTTATCAGCCCAAGGTGACGCTGAGTACCGGGCATATCTTTGGCTTTGAAGCCTTGATTCGCTGGCAGCATCCCAAACGTGGTCTGCTGTCACCCGATAAATTTATTGATCAGGTTTACGATACTGAATTGGAAGTCAGTCTTGGCCAGTGGGTTATTCGTCAGGCATTAAAACAGCTCGCATCCTGGCAACAGGACGGTCATAACTATCAGCTGAGTATCAATCTCACCGCATATCACTTATCGACAGCAGATTTTTTTGACTGGCTGCAATATCAGATTCAGCATTATCCTGGCCTGGACACCAGTCGTTTCCAGATTGAAATACTGGAAAGTAATCGGTTAAGCGATTTGAGCCTTATCAGTAATGTAGTCGAATTCTGTAAATCAGAGTTCGGCATTACTACGGCATTGGATGACTTTGGTACCGGCTATTCATCGTTGACCCATATCCGGGTTTTACCGGTGGATGTTGTCAAAGTAGATCAGACATTTGTCAGACGAATGTTAAGTGAGCCTGAGGATTGTAAGATTGTAGAAGGTGTCATTGCGTTGGCACAGTCATTCAATATTCAGGTTATTGCCGAAGGCGTTGAATCTATTGCCCATGGTGAAGTGTTATTGGCAATGGGCTGTAATCAAGCACAGGGCTACGCGTTAGCCAAGCCTTTGCCGATTGATCAACTGATGAAGTTTTTAAGCTCATATCAGCCCTTCAGGCAATGGTGTTCACAATCGGGTCTATTGAAAAACCATAAGCAGGCACGACTCAGTCTGTTTTATTTTTATCTTAAATACTGGTTGCATCAACTTCAGGAAAGACTTTTTGCTGAGCCTGAGATTAAAACCGAGTGGCCGATAACCCAATTATCCGATACTCATTGCGGAATCTGGCTTGAAAAGGCCCGATACCATCATTATCTGGACAATGCCACGCTTGACCAGATCAGCCAATTTCATCATTACATCTTTCAATCTGGAAATGATTTACTGGCCAGTTATCTAGCAGGGGACGTGCATGCCAGCCGGGCAGGATTTAATGCCCAGGAAACCACGTTCCAAACCACACTTTATGAATTACATGTGCTAATCAAACGAATGTCTGAATAAGAATTCCGTTTTAACTTGTTGACAGTTGCCGCAGTTATTGAAATGATATGATATATCATAATTTATGGGATAACTGAAAATGAAAGATGATTTGGCCGTGGCCTGTTCAGGTGCATGCATGATCCATTGCTTAGTAACACCGATAGTCATTGGATTTGGCACAGCGGGACTGTTAGGGGATTGGTTTACTTCTGAATGGGTGCATAAGGTAATGCTCGTTCCGGTGATCCTGCTGGCGATTCTGAGTTTACCGGGAGCTTATCGCAGACATAAAAATCATTGGCCTTTATTACTCGGTGGAATTGGACTTTCCACCATGGTTTCAGCATTAATCGGTCCGGAATCTCTGGAGACATGGATCACATTGAGTGGCGGACTGCTGTTGATTACCGCCCATCTCTGGAACCGAAATCTGTCACTTCGACTTCTTCCTGTTACGAGGGAAATGTAAATGGATAAACAGGATTTATTAAATGAACAAGGAGAAGGGCTTTATGAACACAAATCTAGATAAACGCCTGCCAGTTACTGTGTTATCAGGTTTTTTGGGAGCCGGTAAAACCACCGTATTGAATCATATTTTAAATAATCGCGAAGGTCGAAAAGTGGCAGTTATTGTCAATGAAATGAGTGAAATCAATATCGATGCTCAACAAATTCAGCAGGATGTGCAGCTTAATCGCGCCGAAGAAAAGCTGGTGGAAATGAGCAATGGCTGCATCTGCTGCACCTTGCGGGAAGATCTGTTGATTGAGGTCCGTCAGCTGGCAGCAGAGCAACGCTTCGATTATCTGGTCATTGAATCAACCGGTATTTCCGAACCTTTGCCAGTGGCTGAGACGTTTACCTTTGCTGATGAAGAGGGAGAAAGTCTGTCACAGATTGCTCGTCTCGATACCATGGTAACGGTGGTGGATGCAGTGAATTTTCTGCGTGATTTTAATGAAGCCAGACAACTGCAGGAAACCGGTGAAAACCTTGGTGAAGATGATCTGCGAAGTGTGGCTGATTTGCTGGTGGATCAGGTTGAGTTTTGTGATGTCATTTTGATCAGCAAAACCGATTTATGTACTGCTGAACAGCTAACTGAGCTGACGGGCATTTTGAAAAGCCTCAATACCGAAGCAGAGATAATTTTGATAGAAAATGGCCAGATCCCGTTGGATAAAGTATTGGGGACGCAGAAGTTCAGTTTTGAAAAAGCCGAACAGGCAGCTGGATGGTTGAAAGAAATGCGGGGCGAACATATCCCTGAGACTGAAGAGTATGGCATTAACAGTTTTACCTACGTCGCCCGTAGACCTTTTCATCCACAGAAGTTTTTTGAGTTTCTGCATCAGGATTGGCCCTGTGGCAAGTTGATTCGCTCCAAAGGCTATTTCTGGTTAGCCAGCCGCCCCCAGTTTGCCGGGCAGTGGAATCAGGCGGGTGGTATTGCCCGCTATGGTTTTGCCGGAATGTTCTGGAAAGCTATCCCTGAAAATCGCTGGCCACAGGATGAGGAGAGTCTGCAAACCATAAAAGAAAACTGGCAGGAACCCTTTGGTGATATGCGTCAGGAGCTGGTGTTTATTGGTCAGAACTTAAATGCTGAAATGGTGACAGCAGAACTGGATGCCTGTTTATTAAATGACAGTGAATTATTGGCCGGGAAGCAGCTCTGGGAAACATTGCCCGATCCTTTTCCAGCCTGGGAGGCAGCTTAAAATGAATCAGAGTGCTATTGCCCTCAATCCAGTATTTGAGCATGTGCAGAAAGCAGATTTAGCTTTAGTGATGACCTCAATTTATCAACCGCATATCAATCTGGTTATCTGGCAGCGACAGTTGCAAAAGACACTGCAGGACTATATTGATGCATTAACGCAAGGACTCAATGCGTTACAATTACGCACAATAATTGCTCCGGCTGAAGTCAGTGCGTGGCTTGGTGGATTATTACCAGAGGATCCTCAACGACATTTATTTATTGAGGATGTCAGTCAGTTAGTGGAAATGTATGCAGATCTGTTCGATTTAAACGTTGTAGGCTTGCGCCTCAGCCTGATAAACGAGACTATGTGCCCCAGATTTCATACTGATCATTTAGCTTGTCGGTTGGTAACGACCTATCACGGACAGGGCAGTGAATGGTTGCAAGAAGACAATGTCGATCGTTCAAAACTGGGTGCTGGTGCTAATGGATTACCTGATCATTTGTCAGGAATATATCGACATCATCAGGATATTCACCAACTTCAACAGGCACAGGTTGGATTATTCAAGGGTGATGGCTGGATTAATAGTCAGGTGAATGGCATTGTGCATCGTTCGCCTCATATCAATAAGACTGATAAAAGGTTATTGCTAACCCTGGATTTTGCCGAGTGAGTAGGAGACTGTTGGACATGCGAGTTGCAGTATATTTAGTCACCCTGTTTTGTGGCTTGCACTTGAGCGCTATTGTCTATGCTCAGGACGAACATCATGATCATGATGCAGATCATCGTCATCATGGTGCCCATGTACATGGAATGGCCACACTGGATTTAGTGATGGATGATCACGTATTGATGATGCATTTAAAGTCACCATTAATGAATTTTCTAGGTTTTGAACACCAGCCGGAAACAGAACAGCAAGAAGCCATTTATCAGGATATGCTGCAACAGCTTGAAATGCTTGCTACCCTTATAGAAGTTAAGGGATCGAGCTGTAAAGCTGAATCAATCGAAGTCGAAGAACCTTTTGCTGACTCTGACGAAGCAGGGCACGCTGACGTAGATGTCAGCTATTTTTTACGCTGTGAAAAACCTGGAAATATTACCGAATTGAAAATCAATTTATTTGATGTTTATAGTAATCTGGAAACTATGCAAGTGCAGATGGTTTTACCGACCGGCCAGCAGCAATTAAAACTTAATCAACAACGAACCTCTATCCGGATCCAGTAATGGCGAAAGTCGATACTCATAAAGTAATGCAACAAGCTGAACGAAGTTGTGCTGATCATGGTGTGCGGTTAACCAGCAAACGCAAACATATTCTCGAAGTGTTGTTAAATGCACAGGCCCCACGTTCAGCCTATGAAATTGCTGAGCTATATCGTCAGAAAACCGAGGAAAATATTCCAGTCATGTCGGTCTATCGAATGCTGGATTTTCTAATGCAGAACAGTCTGGTGCATAAACTGGCCTCCAATAATAAATTTATTGCCTGTGCTCATATCGCCTGCTCGCATTCACACCAGACACCACAGTTTTTGATTTGTGACAACTGTCAGCAGGTAAGAGAAATAGGAGTGGATAAGCAACTGATTCATGCACTCGAAGAGAGTATTGAACATAATCATTTTCAACTAAACAGTCCGCAACTTGAACTACATGGATTATGTGAAACCTGCCAGCAGGAAAGTTAACTCTTTTTTTGGCTTAATAATGATGTGATATATCGTATTTTTATAATATTTTGCATCTTTTGTGATATTTAAATCCAGGAGAAATCATGCTGGAAGTGAACCAGTTAACCAAATCATTTGGTAATCGAATTGCCGTTGATCATCTCGACTTTAAAATCGCTTCTGGCGAAGTTTTATGTTTATTGGGTGCAAATGGCGCAGGAAAAACTACCACCTTAAATATGTTGTTAGGCTTTACCTCACCAACCAGTGGCAGCGCCACTTTAGAAGGTCAGGACCTCTATCAGCAGTCATCGTCTTGTCGACAAAAAATCATGTATGTGCCCGAAAACGTCAATCTATATCCCCGGTTTGATGCAATTGAAAATATTCACTATCTGGCGGTATTGGCCAAAAATGAAATTAACCGATCAGCAAATCCATGAAGCGTTAATCAGTGCAGGGCTTAAACAGGCAGACTTTTCCAAGCAGTTAGCTGAATACTCCAAAGGCATGCGACAGAAAGTAGCCATTGCATTTGCTTTGTTAAAGCATGCCCGTTTGATTTTGATGGATGAGCCGACTTCTGGTCTGGATCCGGTTGCCACTCAGGATTTTATTCAAGTAGTGAATACGATTAAATCTCGCGGAGCAGCAGTGTTGATCGTCACACATGATCTTTTATGTGCCCATCAACTGGCTGACCGGATTGGCATTATGAAACAAGGCCATTTAACCGATCTCATTACCACGCAATCGTTAACACTGGATCAGCTAACGCAACGTTACTTTGATCAGTTTGCTGCATAAAAAAACAAAAGGACTTTACCGTGAAAAAAACTTTTATCAGCAGCCTGATTGTGTCTGCTCTGCCGTTATCTGTTGTTATTGCCGAGACCGATAATGAACCCGCTGCTCGTATTGATCCCCTGGTGGTGTTGGGTACGCGTCCGGATTATGCCGATGAAAATCTGGCCGGTTCACAGGATATTATCTCGCGTGAGGAGTTATCCATCAGTCACGTGAACAATACCATGGAGCTGTTTACCAAAATTCCCGGTGTTTATTTTGCCCGCTACAATCAGGGCATCATTAATACTGATATTGGTATTCGCGGTTTTGCTGCTGAGGGAAGTACTCCTCATGCAAAGCTGTTAATCGATGGCATTCCATCTAATCTGCACAATGGTTACAGCGAGATGGATCAACTGTTTCCAGGCAACATTGACACTATTCAGGTTTACAAGGGTAATAGTGATCCACGCTACGGCACATTTAATGTGGCGGGTAACTACCATATTGCTACCCGTTCAGATATTGGCCGTGACGTTGAAGTAACCCTCGGTAGTTATAACGCACGTGAGATTCAGGGTTATTGGGGAGAACAGACCGGCGCATTGCAACACAGCTATTTTGCTGGTTACCGCGAGTCAGAAGGCTATCGGGATAATTACGATATCGATAAATACAGTGTCGGTGGCCGCTGGTTTTATGACTTATCAGACGATACCTCACTCGGTTTTATTGCACGAATGGCCGAGTATGATGCTGATGCACCGGGATATCTCACCCAAGAAGAAGCACGCAAACATCCGACTCGCTCTGCAGCGTATGCAAGACAAGATGGTGGTGATAAGGAAACTCAATCTTACAGCCTGCATTTTGATACCGCATTACGTGATGATCTGACCTGGTCAGCCAAAGCGTATTACAACTATTACGAACGTGAGCGCTGGGTGAGGTTTAGTGAAGCTGGTTCATTGGGCAATCGTTATGATGAGCAGGATCATTATGGTTTTATCTCGACCTTGTCCTGGGATATTAATGAGCAGTGGGTATTAAACTGGGGGCTGGACATCGAACGCCAGGATGTATTGGAGCAGCGCTTTGGCACAATTGGCAATATGCGGCAACGTGATACCAGTAATGTGTCGCGTAACTTTGATTATGATTTTGTCAGCAAAGGCACCTATCTGCAGGTATCTCACACACCGAATAAGTTTATCGCCTGGAATGCCGCCATCCGTGCTGATCGAATTGATGGAGATTTTAAACAGCGTAACGCAGCCGATGAGGTGATCAGTAATCAGGATAGTTATGACTATGGCACCATTGTGCAGCCTAAATTTAATCTGTTCCTCTACCCAACTGATCAAGTGACTTTGTTTGCCAATGCAGGACGCAGTTTCCAGCACCCGGTCAGCAGTAGTGCCTATACCGATGGTGACCGTTCTGCACGTGATGTTTCAATCAATGATGGCTGGGAACTGGGGGTGAAATGGATGCCAACCTATAGCCTAGAATTTCGCTTGTCCTATTGGGAACAGAAAGCCAAAGACGAGTTTGTTTTGGTTGATGGCGTGTCTCGAAATGTGGGTGAAACGCTGCGTCAGGGCGCGGATTTTGGCATGAGTTGGATGGCAACTGACAAACTGACTCTTTGGGGTAACTTCAGCACTGTGGATTCAGAGATTCAAAGTCCCGGAGCTGACAAAGGAAATGAATTACGCAGTATTCCTTCCTATACCGCTTCAACGGGTGTTAGTTATCTGTTTACTCCGACGCTGACTGGACGTTTACATTACGATGCTCAGGGGGCGTCTTATATTAACGAAGCAAATGCTGGCGGCAAGTTTGGTCAATATAATCTGGTCAATGCCAGTCTTGATTACGAGACAAGCTGGGGCAATATAAACTTTCAGGTTAATAACCTGTTCAATGAATATTACGAATACGTATATGACTTTGGGAATGCAGGCGATCCGGTTGACACCATCCATTCACCTGGTGATGGCGTTAATGCCAGTGTTTCAGTGGCTTATAAGTTCTAATCATGATGCAGACTATTATTGAAATTGCTCGTCATGAGTTGATCACCCAGTGGCGCAGCCAGACTCTGAAAATCCTGTTGCCGTTGTTAGTAATATTAACGGCATTAATTGCATTTTCTCATTGGCAACAGCAGCAGGATTTTATTGAAGCCCAGACTCTCTGGCAGCAGCAGAATGATGCTAACTGGGATGCTCAGCCAGATCGGCATCCGCATCGGGCAGCGCATTACGGCACCATGGTGTTTCGCATCATTTCTCCCATGAGTTTTATTGATAGCGGAGTGAATCCGTTTGTCGGAAATGCGTTATTTCTGGAAGCACATAGGCAAAACAGCAGCAGCTTTAAACAATATGTCAGCAGTACGGCCTATATGGGGCTGGGCTATCTGTCAGGTGCGACGGTCATACTGGTGATCTGGCCTTTGGTATTGATTGCTTTGGCATTTAATAGTGTCAGTGGTGAGCGTGTACAGGGCACTTTGCGCCAATTGGTCTCACAAGGTATTAGCGTCAAACAGTTGTTATTCGGCAAAACGTTGGCATTCAGCCTGATATCGCTGGTATTTCTATTAGTGATATTTGTTATTGCAACTGGCTTTATGCTGCAAACGCCAGTACATGGCAGTGATGTATTACGAATGGGCGCTATGTTTGTTTTGTATTTGTTTTACTGCCTGTTATGGACCTTCACAGTGGTGCTGTTCTCCAACTGGTGTCGTACCAATCAACAAAGCTTGTCTGCATTGCTGTTGTTCTGGCTGCTGACAGTGATTGTGATGCCTAAAATGGCTTACAGTCTGGCTGATATGCAATATCCAATACCTGATCGGGCGGTGTTTGATATTCAGACAGCGCAGGAAATTGCCAAAGTTGGTAATTCACATGACCCCGATGATCCTTACTATAACGAGTTTCGTGAGCAGGTATTGGCAGAATACGGCGTTTCACGAGTTGAAGATTTACCAGTGAATTGGCGCGGCGTGTTGATGCAGGAGGGCGAGCGAATTACCAGCGAGGTGTTTACCCAGCAATATGCAAAGTTGATGCAAATCGCTGAACAGCAAAATCAATTGGTCAGCAAGGTGGCGTGGTTTTCACCTTATTTATTAGCCAATAAATTGTCGTCCATTTTCGCGGCGACCAACGCGGATAGTTTTTTGCATTATGAAAACGCTGCTGAGCAATTTCGCTTTAATTTCATCAAGCAGCTGAATCAGATGCATGCAGAACAAATCGACCATGCCCATGACCGTGAACAAAAAGTCTCGAATGAGCATTTGGCAAATCTGCAGCAATTTGATTATCAATCTCCTACCTTGCAGGCCGAACTGAATCTGATTTACCCGCCTTTATTAATATTATTGGGGTGGTTAATCATCGGTGTGTTGTTACTTTCCTGTAGTCGGAACGAGGTTTGATTAGGTGAGATTTATTCAATTTGAATTACGCTTGTTATGGCAGAACAAGCTCTTTAAATGGCTGATGGCAGCTTATCTTCTAGCAGCTTTATTAGCCATTATCTGGGGCCAGATGGGACTGCAACGTGAATATCAACAGCGGGCTATCAGCGAAGCAAATTACCAAGCCGAATTGGCAGACTATAAGAAGGATGCTCCGTTAGCTCCATACGACTCGGGTTATATGAGTTATTACCAGTTTCATCCTGTCTGGCAAAAACCTTCTGCCTGGTCGGCATTGATTCAAGGTGAGCGCAGTGAAGCGGCCACCCACACAAGGGTTCGTTTATTAGGTTTGCAAAGCCAATTGAGCAATACGGCGACGGGCAATATTGCCGCTATGCCCATCGGTAAGCTGGACTTGAGTTTTATCTGGATTTACCTGATGCCGTTATTGATTGCGGCATTAAGTTTAAATCTGCTGGCAGAAGAGAAGGCCAGCGGACGCTGGTCGTTATTGGCCTCCCAAGTGGCTAATAGCGGATTATTATTAACTAAAAAAATGCTCATTGCAGCAGGCTTACTGGCGATGGTGAACGTACTGATTCTATTGGCGGCTGTTGTGCTGACAGATATCAGATTCGATGGATTATGGTGGCAGATTGCAGCCATATTATTGGCATATCAACTCTGCTGGTTTGTGATCACAGGCTGGATTATCAGTTTGCAACGTAGCGCCATTTTTAACAGTTTATTATTTATCAGTCTGTGGATTGTGTTTGCTTTTGTGCTGCCAGGATTGGCTTATCTGTATCAAACGCAACAACAGCAACCGGCTGAGCATGTGTCAATGGTGTTTGATCAACGTGAATACATGCATGATAGTTGGGATAGGGATAAGCAGGCAGATTTTGATGTTTATTTGCAGGACTATCCTCAGTGGCATACTACAGAGTCGACCTTACAAAAGCCTTTCGACTGGCGCTGGTATTACGCGATGCAACATATGAGCGATGTGATTGTAGCGGATGCAGTGAATCAATTTCGTGATAGCCGGATACATTCCCACCGGTTCGGAGAAACTTTTGCCTGGCTATCCCCGGTGATGCGAGTGCAATACAGTATGAATCGACTCGCTGATACCGATATGCTGGCAAGTCAGTTTTTTCTGGATCAGGTTGCTGACTATCAACAGCAGTTACGCGATTATTTCTTTCAATTCTATTTTTTTGACCAGCCGTTCACTGCGGCAGATTTCACTAAAATTCCAGTATTTGACTATCGACCAATTGTTCCTAACAACGCGCTTATAACTCTGATTAATTTAGTGATCGTCGGGTTATTTTTTATTGGGTTAATTTTGCTACAAACTCGCCGAAATCGTGGTTGAACAAACTTTCAGGCTTTTTCAAAAAGCGATACCGACTAATGTGATTACCGGTTTTCTCGGCGTTGGTAAAACCACGGCGATCCAGCAGTTACTAAATACCAAACCGCCAGGTGAACGCTGGGCAGTATTGATTAATGAATTTGGCAAAGTGGGTATTGATAGCCAGTTGCTGCAAACCGATGACCATTCTCTAGGTGAGGTCACGATTCGCGAAGTACCCGGAGGCTGTATGTGTTGTGCTGCGGGGTTGCCGATGAAGGTGGCACTCAATCAGCTTATTGGTAAAGCCAAACCGGATAGATTATTGATTGAACCCAGTGGGTTGGGGCATCCAGAAGAAGTGATTGCCGTGCTGTCAGGTGAATTTTATCAATCGATCATTGATTTACGCGCCACGCTGACATTGGTTGATGCACGTCATATGTCTGATGCGAAATATCGCGAGCATGAGACTTTTCAGCAGCAGTTACAGATCGCCGATCTGATCGTGGCGAACAAGTCAGATATGTATGGTCAGAGCGAAATTGCTGCGTTAAAAGCTTACCTGAATGAAATGCATCTTCAGGAGTTATCTTTACACATCACTCAGGACGCAAAAATTAATCCTGAATGGTTAAAGCCAAACGCTAAATTTAATC
Source organism: Methylophaga sp. F7 (assembly GCF_056863975.1). Lineage (NCBI taxonomy): Bacteria > Pseudomonadati > Pseudomonadota > Gammaproteobacteria > Thiotrichales > Piscirickettsiaceae > Methylophaga > Methylophaga sp. F7. Next base: position 1,410,198 of record NZ_CM166511.1, read on the forward strand.
AGGCGGTCTGGCAAGAGCAGCCCGCGGTTTTTGATCTGAAGAATGAAACTCAACCTATTCCCGACTGTGGTTACTTGGCGTTAGGACAACAGTTGAGTGGCTGGTATAGCTATGGCTGGCGGTTCAAATCAACATTCTATTTTGATTACCAACCGCTGATAGCGTGGTTGGAGCAATTTAAACAGATTCGGTTTAAAGCTGTTGTTCGAACCAGCGAAGGCTCTGTCGCTATCAATCAAGCTGATGACAACTTGACGATTGATGGACTAGCCAGTCAGGCAGCAGAAAGCCGTATTGAGTTCATTACCGATAAGCCACTTGATGCAAAAAAAATGGAAAGCCAATTATTACAGATGTGTGGGATAAATCATGTTAACCCGTCTTAAAAACGCTCGAGTATATGACCCGGTACAAAAACTGGATGGTGAACTCATGGAGCTGTGGATCCGAGATGATCGAATCGTTGATCCGAGTCAGATCACAGATAGAGAGTCGGCCATCACCCATGATTTGGACGGTGCCATTACCATGGCGGGCGGTGTGGATATTCATAGTCATATTGCAGGTGGTAACGTAAATACCGCACGTTTATTAATGCCCGATCAACATCGAAATCATCTACAAAGACAGGAAAATCTGCCGTTTTATAATGCTCGCTGGTCGAGTTTTGAAACCGGTTATCGCTACACCGAAATGGGGTACAGCATGGTGGTTGAACCGGCAACGTTGCCAGTGAATGCGCCGCAGGTACATCGAGAAATGGCGGATATCCCGATCATTGATACGGCTGCGCTGGCGATTCTGGGCAGTGATGATTTGCTGGTATCCATGTTGCGCAGTGGTGCTTCGCAAGATCAGATTAATGACTATGTCAGCTGGACCATTAACACTACCCAGGCATTAGGTTTGAAAGTGATTAATGCCGGTGGTTCGCAGGCGTTTAAAGCAGGGGTTGAACAGTTTGGTCTGGATGATGAAGTGCCGGTTTATGGCATCAGCTCCCGCCGCTTATTAACCTCATTGCAGACTGCTGTGCATCAGCTGGGTATACCACATCCGGTACATGTGCATTGTAATAATCTGGGTGTTCCCGGTAATGTACAAACCGCCATTGCTACCATGGAGGCTGCCCAGGGCTTACCGATGCATCTGGCGCATGTGCAGTTTTATGGTTATGGCGCAGAGGGTAATCGTGGTTTTTCTTCAGCCGCAGCCCAGCTAATGGAAGCGTTTAATCGACATCCCAATATTACTATGGATGTCGGGCAGGTGTTATTTGGGCAGACGGTGACAATGTCTGGCGATATCATTGCTCAGTTCTCCCGTCGAGGCGATGCCAGCCCGCACAAATGGGTGATGTGGCATGCCGAAGATGAGGGTAGTGGCGGTATCGTGCCTTATCAATATAAAAAGGCAAGTTTTGTTAATGGTTTGCAATGGGCCATTGGTCTGGAGATTTTCCTGTTATCCGGAGATCCCTGGCGTTTGTTTTTCACCACCGATCATCCTAATGGTGCACCGTTTACCCGTTATCCGGATTTACTGCATTTATTGATGGACTATGATTTTCGCATGGCCTGTCTGGCAGAACTGGATCCGGAGATCATGGAGTTAACCCTGCTCAAAGATCTGAAACAGGAATTCAGCTTATACGATATTGCCATTATGACGCGGGCGGCCCCGGCAAAATTACTGGGATTGAATGACCGTGGACACCTTCAACCTGGGGCTTTGGCCGATATTGCGGTTTATCATGAGCAAGATGATAAAGCCGCGATGTTCAGGAAGGCGCAATGGGTCTTCAAAAACGGTCAGCTGGTTATTGAACGCGGAGAGTTTGTGAAGCGTCAGTTTGGCCAAACCATGACCGTTAAACCACATTTTGATCGGCAGATTGAAACCACAGTAAAAGACTACTTTGATCGGTTTTATTCGATGAAATTATCCAACTATGGGGTACAAGACGATTTGTTATTTGATCAGCCCGAGCGTTTTTCTGCGATTAACTTATAAAGCACTATTCTTCATAAAGCTCAATATTATCGGCATTCATGGAATAAGCAGAAACCGCTACCTCATTTTCGGTGATTGTAGTGGCCAGCGTGCCCTCGACCCAATAGGGATCATAAAGATTCTGTTGAGCAACGCCTTCTTTGGAGGTCACATAAACAATCTGATTCGGCGGTGGTGGGGGATAATGGATGCAGGCGCCAAAAAAAGGCACCAGAAAGAACTCGGTCACCAGCTGTTGTTCATTCATTTCGACGGGAACGATAAAACCAGGTAGGCGGATGGGGCGTTGATCGTATTCAGGCTTGACCTTGGCTGAAGTCAAAGCTTGTTGATAACGGTCATCGGCAGAATTTTCCAAGGCTCCTAGTAATTGACTGCTGATTTGGTCTTCCATCGAACCATCTTCAATCTCATCTAGATATTCTGGTGGATTCATCAATGCCTCCAAATCATCATCCGGCATCAGATCCACCCAATCGATAGACTCATATTTACTGTCAGCGAATAACGGTTGAGCAAATGCCAAACCAGTTAATACCAGAAGAGAAAGCCAGAACTTTGCAGGTTTCAGTGAGGTCATGGAAAATCCGAGAGGTTAAAAGTCGAGCAAAAATGCTATGTTATAACAATTAGCATCCTTGCCAAAATTATCAATCATTCAATCCGGTAAACGTATGACCAATCGTCCCGCAATCCAAATCGAAAACTGCCAATTTCGTTATCAACCAGATTCAGACAAAGCTTTATTACATATTGCTCACTGGCAAATAGAAAAAGGTGAAACGGTATTTGTTTATGGACCTTCAGGTTCGGGAAAATCGACCTTATTAAATCTCTTGGCCGGAATTTTAATACCACAACAAGGCAATATTACGCTTGATGATGTGACACTCAATCAACTGAATCACCGCAAACGCGATGCATTTCGAGCACAACATATTGGCATGGTGTTTCAACGATTTAATCTCATTCCATATTTAACTGTAGCTGACAATATCAAATTAGCCAGCCACTTTTCTAAGCTGGATAAAAAGCATCTGCAACAACGTACTCTGGAATTGATGAAGGCTTTGCAATTGGAGGTGGCGTTACTGGAGCGACCAGCCTCCCAATTGAGTGTTGGTCAACAGCAACGGGTAGCGATTGTTCGTGCTTTGGTTAATCAACCTGAGTTATTAATCGTCGATGAGCCCACCTCAGCCTTAGATAGTGATGCACGCGATAGTTTTGTTGATTTGTTACTGGGCCAGGTCCAAGCAGCAAAGGCCACGCTAATCTTTGTTAGTCATGATCGCAGCTTGGCACAGCATTTTTCCAGACAGCTGGATATACAGTCGTTTGTGGTCGCAGGAGAGAAACATGCTGTTTAAACTGGCCTGGAAAAGTCTGCTGGCAAGACGTGTTAGCGTGTTACTGACTATATTGATGATGACGGTGAGTATTTTTGTTCTGCTCAGTGTTGAAACTATCCGTTATCAGGCCAAAGACAGTTTTACCAAAACCGTTTCGGGGGTGGATTTAATCGTTGGTGCACGAACCGGACAGGTCAATCTTTTACTATATTCAGTCTTTCATATCGGTGTACCAACCAATAATATTTCCTGGCAGAGTTATCAGGAAATTGCTTCCCAACCTGCTGTTGCCTGGACCATTCCAATTTCTTTAGGTGATTCACATAAAGGATATCGGGTCATTGGAACCAGCACCGACTTTTTCGAGTTTTTTCGCTTTGGTAATAAACAGCCACTCGAATTTCAACAAGGGAAAGCATTTGATGATCATTTTGATGCAGTAATTGGTTCAGAAGTCGCCAAGCAACTTGGATATCAAGTCGATGATGCTATCGTGCTTTCTCATGGAATTGCCAATACCAGTTTTAGCAATCATGATGATAATCCATTCAAAATCACGGGTATTCTGGCGCCAACAGGAACGCCGGTAGATCAATCTGTCTATGTCAGTTTGCAAGGTATTGAAGCCATTCATGCCAACTGGCAGGGAGGGGTGCAAATACCAGGTAGAGCTACGCCAAATGTTAAAGATCTGCAGCCGCAAGCCATAACGGCATTTATGCTGGGACTGAATTCGCGGATACAGACCTTTAATTTACAGCGGCAGATCAATGAAAATCAGCAGGAACCCTTACAGGCTATTCTGCCTGGCGCCACATTGATGTCGTTGTGGACAATGTTGAGCAGTGTGGAACAGCTATTGTTATTAATTGCTTCACTGGTGCTGTTAGGTGCGCTGATTGGGATGGCCAATATGCTATTGGTTTCAATGCGTGAACGGCGCCATGAATTATCCGTTCTCCGAGCATTGGGTTATCGGCCAAGCTTCTTGTTTGCATTGCTACAGATTGAAGCGTTATTGATCAGTCTGGCTGCGGCATTCACCGCCTTTATCAGTTTACAACTAAGTATGTATGTATTGAAAGATTGGTTATTGCAGGAATATGGGATTTTGCTTACCCGATTATCCATCATTAATGAGTTTATGTTTATGCTGCCGATGGTGCTTATCGCCAGTTTTGTGGTCGCTTTAATTCCGGCTATCACCGCTTATCGACAGGGGCTACATCAGCAATTAAATCTGTAGCTTAAATACGTTGTAGCTTTGGAAGATGCTGTTTCAGATGTGATTTAATATCTTCCACACTAGCTGAAAAAACCAGTGCATAAATCTCGCGTTGCATGGTGTCGGTAATAAACGGGTAAATTTCATAGCCTTCAGCATAAAGTTCAGCGCGGGCGCGACATACTTTACGAATTCCCTCAGCAAATGATTGATTCTCTACAGCAGGTAAATTGGTTTCCCCCAATGTCCATTGCTGCTCTGTCCAATGCTGAAAACACCAGTCAGTTAACTGAATCACCGGATCGACTCTGTCCTGCTCAACTTTGTCAATTTGCTCACCGCAGCCAATCAGGCAGAACAGACCGAGTAGCAAAAAATGTTGACGCATATCTAACCCCTCCAGCGTTATTTCGCTATCAATATTGCCTGTTTTGTTTTCAAATACCAACTATTAGGGCTTGTTTATCTTTCATCTCCACCACTGCTGGCGGCTATTTTTTTGTGTCCGACAAGGCGGAAAGCACGCCGTGTAGCCTTCCTACATAAGTGATTGACAAATGAGTCTGGAACTCATTTGAACAGCTTAGCTGGCCGCGTAGCGGTGAAATACAGGGATGTATTTCATACAACGCAGGTGGTCGCAAAAATAGTCCCAGACCTTCGGGTTGTGACTGTAAAAGCGCCACTCGGCGTGGCCTACATGGATGTAGGTCAGGGGCGTGAGCAGGATGCGGAAGCTTTGCTCGTCACTTATTTAGAACAACTACAAAAACGTCAGGACAAGCAATGTTCCAGACATTGCTTTTGCATACACTCCATCCATGGAGATAAACGTTTTTGAGCTCAAGCTCCAATGGGGTGAGATACATGGATGTATCTCACAAAAGGCGCTCTTCGTGCCTTGATTGACGCTTTTTCAGTTCACAACAGAGGCGGAGATGAAAGATAAACAAGTCCTAGGAAAAAATGACAAAAAACGCTTACAGCGTCATTATTAAACTGTAGCTATCAGAATTTAGGTTTGAAATGGATAGATTTTCAACGATTGGCATCATTCTGTTATTGATTCTGGCAATTGTCGGTGGATATATGACCGGCCTCTTTGCCGGCTATCTGTTTGACTTGGGAAAACGCCGTCTGGGAAAAACGCTAACGGTTTTGCTCAATTTAGTGTTTTATGTGGTGCCACTCTGGGCGTTATTGGGTATAGCCTCTGAAGATGGCCTGCTGTTTTTTTATCTGTTACTACTGGTTTTTTATTATCTGGGTATTCGTGATTCAAAGCACCCAGCTGTAAAAGACGATAAACCGGATAAAAACTATGAACCTTATGATTAGGGCTTGTTTATCCTTGTCTTATTTCTTGCCTTTTTCTTCTGAGCCTATGACAATCAAATAGAGTCATTTTTTGTATAGAGATGCTTTCAAGGTAAATTATTTCTTGAAAGGGGAGGCAGGGTGAAAACAACGATTTTTCCCGGCACTATCAATGGTCTGTTGAATCTGCTGTTGACCACCTCGCTCTATTATTTATTTGCCCGACTGGGTCTTACCTGGTTTTCATTTCCCCCTGGAAATATCAATTTATTATCGCTTTCATCCGGTATCGGGCTGGTAATGTGCCTTTTGTGGGGAGTTCGTGCGTTTCCGTTTATTGTCATGGCAACCTTTGCAGCCCATTTTCCACTCATAGTAGAAAACACGTTTCACCACAACTCGCTGTATATTATTGTCGCTTCATTGATCATGGGTGGGGAGAGTGTTTTGGGAATGTTGCTTATGCGTCGATTTCTGCCCTACGGCGTAAGCAGACCCCATCATTTACTTAAATTTCTGTTGTTACTTTGTGGCCTTGTTCCGGCGTTATCAGCGTTATTGATAGGCACCAATCTGCTGTTAAATGGATATATTGAAGCTGAAAAGTTTATAGACCTTTATATTACTCTGCTAATTGCCCATGCCTTGGGGATACTGCTGATTTATCAGGTCTTTACAGGGTTTGCACATAGCCCGGCGGTGCAGCTAAGCGAATTAAATAAGCTGTGGTCAGGGGCAGCGATAATCGGATTAATCGTAATATTGGCTGCTACCGTTTATGGGCCATTAATATTTTTGCTGTTACCAGTTATGGTGATGATGGCTATTTATTTGAAACTGGTTTTTATCAACTTGTTCAGTAGCCTGTGCTTTGTGATTGTTATCAGCATTATGGCTTTTGATAACAGTGTGTTTTTAACAAATAATTATCAATTTACTTTGACCGGTTTGATTGCTTACATATTTTCCAGTGCATTGGCTGTATTTGTCATCGCTATTCAACAAAACCAAATTAATCTTACGATGGCTTCACGTCAGGCCTGGAAAAAAGCGGCTGAGCGTGATCCGTTAACTTGCCTGTCAAACCGGCGTGCCTTTATGCCCAGATTGAAAACTGAACATGCCAGAGCCGTGCGTACAGGGAGAAGCTATTGTCTCGTTATCTGGGACATTGATGATTTCAAATTGATTAATGATACCTATGGTCATGATTATGGTGATGTCGTTTTAAAGAAACTGGCTGACATTCTGCGTGACAACTGTCGTGATATTGACTTCCCCGCTCGGATCGGCGGCGAGGAGTTTGCGGTCATTCTTCCAGAGTGCAGCAGTGAGGAGGGTGAGTTGGCGCTGGAGCGCTTTCGCAGTGAGGTGGAATCTACCCGATTTATAGCGCCAGATGGAAAATTATTACAGATAACTATCAGTATTGGTATCGCAAGCTTCAAAAGGTCGTATAAGTCTGAAATGGCTTTAATGTCGGATGCGGATAAGGCATTGTATCAAGCTAAATCACAAGGAAAGAATCAAATACATGTATTTTGATATACGGCCCGATAGACAACGGAGTTATTCTTGAAAACGATATTCCATCGAACACAGATTATTGCTGTACTGCTAATGCTTTTGTGTTTGATTTTGGCGCTGATACCTTTTGAGTCAAATGCGGGGGCTCAATTAGGCCATATGCTCAGGATCACACTTACCGTCTATGCGATTGCCCGGGGATTGAATGCGGTTATTTCAGCGGCACAAGGCACTGAATTATCGATCGAACCAATGGGGGTAGGTCTGACATTGACTCCTGGCGAAATTCTGGACCCTCTGAATGATTTGATCGAGCAGTTTTCAAGCGTTTTATTAGTGGCTTCTGCATCGCTGGGCATTCAGAAAATCCTGTTAGCAGTTGGTGATATTGACATTTTGCGTTGGGCAATAGCGGGTTTTGCTGCCATCGTTTTACTTCTGTTGTTATGGCAGAAACTTCCTGACCGATGGTCTTCCATGCTGTTTAAGATGGTGTTGATCATGACCTTATTACGTTTGGCGATTCCGGTCACTATAGTTGCTTCCAATCAATTACAGCTCTGGCTGGAGCAAGATAGACAGGATGCCATTGCTATTTTGCATAGCACACAGCAAGAAGTAGCTGAGATTCAGCCTGAGTCAGATGATTCTGAACGCGGCTGGTATCAGGGATTCAAAGATAACCTGGACATTAAAAACAGATTGCAAAGTATTGAGACCAAAGCAGAACAGGGGATAAATGCGGCCATCTATTTGTTGGCTGAATTTGTATTGATAATGCTGATTTTGCCTATTGGTTTTTTATTTATAGCCTGGCGATTAATAGTCCGAATAACCAGATAACAAATGAAATAGCTATTTCAGAAAGCCGAGTCCTGAAGCAAGCTTTAATTGTCTCTCAAGACAACGTCGTGTCCGCTGGTACATTGAAGTGTTATCGGTGAGCCAACAGCAAAAAGTGATCAAATACACCCCGGTTAGCACTGTTTCATCCACTGCTCGCCATGGTAATGTCGAGTGCTGATCTGATGCTTCACGCAGCCATTGCACAGTACGACTGATTCGTAGCAATGCAGGAATCTGAATATGAAGATGCCCCGGTTCCAGTTTATTTAAAATCATTTGCCGGGTTACTTTTTGATTGATTGCAAGTGGTTCCAACCATGCCATCATCAAGCGATGAAATTTTTGCTGATTATTTAATGTTGCAAATACACTGGATTGCATCACCTTCAGCATATTCTGATCGGCACGATCAAACCAGGCGTCACCGATTTGTTCTTTTTCAGCAAAACAATAATAAATATCGGCAAGTGAAATATTGAGTTGGGCAGCAATTTCGGACAACCGTACTGACTCCCATGAAGAATGAGAAGCCAGGCTGACAGCAGTGTTAACAATGGCTTCATACAATTCGGAGTCTTGGTTCATCATGTTTTCCTTCCGCTAACAGGATTTAACAAACACGCTCAGCATAACGCATAAAAACTATAGGCAAAAAAAGCCCCGAACTTGTCGGGGCTTCTTAGGTTTCGCTTAGCTGCAAATTAACGGTTGCAGATGTACATTGTTACTTCAAAGCCGAAACGCATATCTGAGTATTCTGGTTTAGTCCACATGTCGATTTCTCCTGTTAAAAGTGAAATTACTTTTTACAATTCAAATAATACACCTGTACTAATGTAATCAAATAAGCATTTACCCCGTTGCCACTCAGGATTTTCCTGAATTAACGAATCGCTTCACCACTGGCATTAAGAATTTTAACTTCACGTTGTGGAAATGGGATCTCAATTTCATGCTGTTTTAACGCATCCCAAATCATTAACAATAAGTCGGCACCCACACGGTTAACACCATCATCGATGCCTTCCATCCAGAATTCAATCAGAATATCGACACCAGAGTCCCCAAATCCCGCAATTTCTGCATCCGGACGTTCTTCTATGGGCACATCGTCACCACTTATCACCCGAGGATGGCTGGCGACAACCTGTCGTAATAAATCAAACAGAAAATGCAGGTCGGTTTTATAGGCGACCTGAAATTCAAGGGAATAGCGTTGCTTGAGATTTTTATGGGTCCAGTTGGTAAAACTGGTGGTGATGAACTGTTCGTTCGGCACCATGATATCTTTTCCGTCGAAGGTCTCCAGCGTAGAAGAACGCATATTCAACTCACGAATAATACCTTTGCGTCCATCCTCCATCTCAATGTAGTCGCCGACACTCAAAGAACGTTCGAGCAGCAGGATGATGCCAGAGATAAAGTTGGAGGCAATTGACTGTAAGCCAAAACCTAAACCCACACCCAGAGCACCACCAAACACCGCCAGTGCAGTTAAGTTAATCCCCATGATCTGCAATAGCAGAATAAAGACGATAAAGAACAGGGCGATCTGAAACAGTTTGGCAAATACTTCACGGGTACCAATATCCAGATCTTCCTGACTACGGATAATTTGTTGCCCGGCAGTACTGGAAATACGTCCTAGCCAGAATAAAATCGAGCCGAATATCAGCACACGAATAATGCCGTAAGCAGAAATCTTGATATTGCCTAACTCAAATGACAAAGATTCAAGATAAACGATAACTGCATCCAGCCAACCAAAAAGATGTAGCACAGCAATGGGTAAAATAATAAAGAGGGCGAGCTTTTTAAATAAAGCCTTATGAACAACTCGATTTATCAGTTTGTAGAGCATATAGATGACAGCCCAGCTCATACATATTTGAATTAACCAGCTTTGACCTATCCATAACTGACTGATATCAGAAGCAATCGAAAAAGCCAGAATTATCATCAAGGGAAAGATCAGATCCCGACTACGATAAATGCTGTTACGTAATTTAAGTAAAGGACCTGAAGCGGGGAGCTGTCTTAAAAGTGGTGAGCGGCTCTTTAAAAAACTGGCAATTGAAAAAGCCAGTAAACCGCCTAATACTATCAGTCCGATTTGAGAGTAAAATTTTGGACTACTAGCCCAGTCCATCACGATGTGCAGAGATTGAAAGAAAAGGGTTTCAATTTGCTGGATATCCATTACGATTCCGAATATTTACTAAAAAGACTGCTAATGTAGGTGAGCACAAGCATTGGATCAAGCTGGTCTGAATATGATTTTTGATGTCAGGGCTGATGATGTGAAATAGTGGGAGTGTTTTAGATGAATGAAACCTATGACATAACAGGTAAAATAGCCTTGGTGACAGGGGCTAACCGGGGTATTGGTAAAGCGATTGTCGAGGCTTTTATCCATGCGGGTGTCAGCAAAATTTATCTGGCTGTGCGTGATGTCGCATCCACTGATGCATTATTGGCGCAATATCCCGAACAGCTTGTTGCCATTGCAGTGGATTTATCAAAGCCAGAAACCATATTTTCTGCTGCCAAGAAAGCCAATGATGTTGATCTGGTAGTAAATAACGCAGGTATTTTGCAAATGGCAATGCCGTTAGATGAGCATGCGGTTGAAGCCCTACAAACTCAGATGGCGGTTAATGTAAACGGTTTGCTCTATATGGCTCAGGCTTTTGCACCGGTATTGAAATCAAATGGTGGTGGAGCCTTTATCCAACTCAATTCAATTGCTTCATTAAGATCATTCCCGGCATTTTCAGGCTATGCCGCCTCTAAAGCTGCAGCCTATTCATTAACTCAGGCCTTACGGGGGCAGTTTGCTGAACAAGGCACCAGAGTAATGAGTGTGCATCCTGGTCCAATAGCAACTGATATGGCAAAAGATGCCGGGTTTGGTGATATTGCAGAAACCGCTGATACAGTTGCAAAAGCTATTATTGATGGTCTCAAAGCTGGTCAGTTTCATGTGTTTCCTGATGCGATGGCACAGGAAATGTGGGGTAAATATCAGAGTTTTGCCCGTTATGTTGTGGAAGCTGACAGTGTTTAATAACACGCAGATACAAAAAAGCCCCGGAAAACGGGGCTTTTTCGTTTCACCCGAAGGTGAAAATCAAACTGTTATCGTAGCAATTATGCAGGAACGATGTTTTCAGCTTGTGGACCTTTTTGACCTTGAGTAACATCAAATGTTACACGTTGGCCTTCAGTCAATGTTTTGAAACCGTCACCTTGGATTTGACGGAAATGTGCGAAAACGTCAGGGCCGTTTTCTTGTTCGATAAAACCAAAGCCTTTAGCTTCGTTAAACCATTTAACTGTTCCAGTTGAAGACATAAATCATCCTATTTTTTGTAAATCTAAAATGCCCAATTTGGGCGGGTATGCTGTAAGTGGAGCGGGTATTTTGAAAACAGGACGAGTACTCTTTGGATCTAACATTAAAGCGGAAACATCGAACTTGAAAACAAATATCTGTCGTACTTGCAAGCACGATTGAATATATAGACATTATATGTAAAGGTCAAACTCTATTTGATAAATAATCAAAATATATCTGCATTGGCTCCACAGGTACTCCTTATAGCCACTCATAAGTCAGAAATCATTGGCTTAGTTAATTCATCGCAACTAACGGGGCAGTTTTATAACGTCTTTCGCGAAACCAATTCAACGCAGGCTTTTCTACGTGAAGGTGAATCAATATGGCCAGTAGAAATGACACTCCAATGGCAATAGCAACTCCGGTGACGCCTGATAACCCAATTGCATAGCTGTAATTGATGATTCCGTAACCAATATTTTGGTGGACCAGATAAAGAGAATAGGACAGGCTGCCCAACCATAAGGTGAGCCGATTGACAATAAAATCCAGATAACCGCTTATTGCCAGCACAAAAACAGCGTAACAACCTAAAACAAAAAGACTGAATGGTGCGGGGTAGGCAATGAGTGCATGGCTCATCGACAGAGCGAGGAACAGCACCTCACTGGCGGTCAAATTCCCCGACTTGTACCAGCGGTATAGCAACATCCCACTGATAAACAGAGGGGCATACATGGCAAATAATAATTCATGGGTCAAAAACAGTAATGATGGGGATAGATTTTCCAGATTAAACACCGCTATGTAACTGATAATCAGCCAACCAAACAAAACCATGCGGAGCTGCTGCCAGCTTTTCAATGCATAAAACAAGATGGCCATCCATAGATAAAATGTACCTTCAATCACCAGGCTCCAATAGGCACCATCGACATGGGAATAATCCAAGTAACTATGTAAAAGCGTGAAGTTTATTAATGCTGTGCTGAACGAGACAGAGCGATCATCCGGGCCAAGCACTTGAACCATAAAGAAAGTCAGCAGAATGCAAACCCATAAAGCCGGTAACAACCGAAAAGCTCTGGCCAGACCAAACCAGCGCACATTGTCGGTTCGTTCCAGTGTCATCAAAATCACAAATCCACTCAGTATAAAGAACAGGTGAACGCCATAGCGACCAAATTCCAGCACATCAGGTGATGAGAAAGTGTGACCATAAAGTTCATCGTAATAAGGCAGGTAATGAAACAGTACTACGCCGAGTGCGGCAATACCTCTTAAGGCATCTAGAGCCTGTAATCTGTTTTTGGCTTTCGCCATCTAACGCTCCTGAGGATTTAGCTCGACCAGGACAAAGTGATTAATTAAACAAACTAAACCGAGTTAAACTTTGAAAGTTGATATAAACGCTTTCACGTATCAGGCGACTACGCAGTTTTTGCCCAGATGTTTTGCTTCATAGAGTTTACGATCCGCGCGATAGAGCAGTGCAAAAATACCATCATCTTCTTCACCATATTCTGTCAGACCTATGCTGACAGTGAACGTCACGTTTTCACCACTGACTAATGGCAGGCTCAATTGTTCTACACATTCACGCATCCGTTCAGCTAATGCCAGTGCTGAGTCAAGATCGGTTTCAGGAAGAATCATGGCAAACTCTTCGCCACCAATGCGACCAAAAATATCGTACGCACGCTTTGAATTCATAATGCATTCTGTAAATAATTTGATGGCTTCATCGCCAGTGTTATGTCCGTGCAAATCATTGATGCGTTTAAAGTTATCGATATCAAACATTAAAAGGCATAATGTTCGATTATGCCGAGAGGTTCGCTGCAGTTCTGTCTCTGCTTGAGCAATAAAAGCCCGTCGATTCCAGATACCTGTTAAATCATCTGTATTGGCAAGATATTCGAGTGTTTTGGCCACTTCTTCCAGCTCAAGATTTTGTTCCAGAATATCCAGATGGGCTTCAAAAATATTGCGTAACTGCACCATCATTTTGAGTTGTAATTCGCTGTAATAATGCGTTTTTGTGTCAAGAACACATAAAGTGCCAAACGGGTCTCCATTCGGCCAGGTGACGGGCACGCCAAGATAATTAATCATACCTAGCGTCGGGTCATATTTGTTCTTCCATGCGGTATCTTCATATGCATTGGCAACAAACAGCGTTTTCTGTTCACGAATGACAAATTCGGAATATGTTTCTGATCCGGTTAAATCGAATTTCTGATTACTCTGATATGGGTTGGTCGACGCCCGGTTTTTAACCATGACCGCAAGCTGATTATTTTCATCTACATGCGTTAGAAGTGCAGCAGGCACTTGCATGAATTCGGCTAACAGATCAATCAGATCCTGCCATTGTTGAAAATATTCATCACTCACCATTGGATGAGATGTATCTGTCGTAATCGTCAAGATACCTATCCTATTTGTTTAGCCTGTTATGGAGCATACAATAAATTTATAACGAGTCTTTAACCTATTTAAAGTGTCACAGTCAATTCTCTGAGTTTTAGATCCTTTCGACCAGCCATTTAATGAATATTCCATATCGAATTTTAGTTCTGTTTAGCCTTATGTCGTTGCTTGGTGCCTGCGACCCGTTGGCAAAACCGGAAACCTTGATGGATGAATATGTGAAGCGGTTAGCCAATGTGTTGGATGTGGAACCGGTCTATTCAGATCTGATTGATATAGAGCGAATTCCCCGACCACGAGACCGTCGATTATTCATACCTGAACACGATATCAATATGTTGGACTTTTTGTCTTTATATGGATGTGAACTGCAATTTGTGGTGGGAGAAAAAAACTCGATACTGGGACGAGTGATGCAGCCTTTAAATAATTTACGTTACGAATTACGGTTTATAGAAGCGTCACAACAATGTCTGGTCGAGATTAAAAGTGAAACATTAAGAACAAAGCTGGCGCAAGTCATTGAAATAAAAAAACAGTATTTACCTCGTGTGATTTGGAATGCCACCTGGGGAACAGAGGAAATCGCGCAGCTAATGAGTTTGTCATCAGGACTTTATGATCCTGAGAAAAGCCAATACGAAATCAGCAGCTATAGTCAGGATATTGTTTATGTAAACAAACGGGTTCAGCAACTACTACAAGGCGAGTATGAACAGGATCTTAAGTATATGGGCGAGATTCAACAACGTTGGCAATATGGAAGCCGGGCAGGGCAATTACAGAATAGTGCGAGATTACTGATAAGTCGGCTGGATGATGGAACTCAGATTCTGAAGCAACGCATTGAGCAAAAACCACTATGTGTACAGGGCAAACCGAATACTCAGGCAAAGATTCTGGAATCGATGTTTTTCAAGGTTTATATTGAAAAAGTCCAACCCTATATGTTAGCTGTAAACAGTGGGGCTGATCAGCTGTTTCAGCCCTTAGCCAGACTGGCACAGCTGCAAAAAGAGGTCATGCCGCAGACGTTTAATGCGTATTATCAACAAACGTTAAATGTGAATAATAAGCAGAATATCTGGACGTTATATCAACAACGTATAAAAGAACACACTGAAGCCTGGCAGGATTTGCTGGAACAGTGCGGTCTTCGACCCACTCCCGACTAACACTAAACTTTAAAGCGGCTCATCATTTGTTTCATGCTTTCAGAAAAACGTCTGATTTCCTGTGATAACTCTTCACCCGTTTCAGCTACTTCACTGGCTGCTTCTGTCTGTTGGTTTAGACCGTGCAGGTTTTTACTGATTTCTTCAGCGACACAGGTCTGCTCTTCAGTTGCCTGAGCTGTTTGGGTCGCCATATCATTTACCCGGTTAGAGGACTGCTGAATTTCATGGAAAACTTTATCGGCTTCAACAAAGGTATTTGCTGTTTCATCAGCATTTACCTTACCTTCAGAAATAGCCTTTGAAGATGCGCCGACAGACAATTGTAATTTCTGGATAATTTCATCTATATCATTGGTACTTTGCTGAGTTCGGGTTGCCAGAGTTCGGACCTCATCTGCCACAACAGCAAAACCTCGTCCATGTTCACCTGCCCGAGCGGCTTCAATCGCGGCATTCAGTGCCAGCAAATTAGTTTGTTCGGCCACACCACGAATAACTTCCAAAACGGTAACGATATTGTTGGAATTGGTTTCAAGCTCCTGAGAGGAGTTCAATACCAAATCCATATTGCGAATCAATGCGGCGATTTTTTCATTCGACGTTCTGACTACGGCCATACCGCGATCAGCTAAACCAGCGGTTTGATCGGCCTCAGAAGCGGAATTGGTTGCAACTTGTGCCATTTCCTTGTTGGCCAGCGTCATTTCATGAACAGCACTTACAATGGATTCTGTCGATAAATTCAGTTTATCGTTAATATCTTTGGTATGAACTGATGCATCCGACAGGCTGGCAGTGAGATTGCCGAGGTTGGCAACCTGGGACAGAATATTTTTGATTAAATCCTGCAGGTTAGAGACAAAAACATTAAACGCCTGAGCAAGATTACCGAATTCATCTTTAGACGACACATCAATTCTAGCGGTGAGATCGCCATCACCTGAGGCAATTTCATTAATCCGTTTTACCAAATAATTGATGTCGTTAGTCAGTTTTTTTGGAATGAGATAACTGAAAATCATCGCGATTATCAAAACGATCGCGACAGCAATAAATGTGATCGTCATTTTGGTGCGGATATCTGCAGCAAGTTGCTTTTCAATGACCTCAAAACCATTAATCACTGCCTCGCCGGACTTATCCAGAATATCTCGTAATTCAGCAAACTCCTGATCTTCAGTTTGCTTAAGGAGATTTAAAGAAAGCCCATTGTCATAAGCTTGTACCAGCGCATCAGAGGAAGCTACCCATTCTTGATAGGCCTGATTAAACACCGCCGGGTCACCGGATATTTCAGGAAATTCTTTCAAGTATTCCCTGTATTCAGCGTAACGAGCCGCCACCTGTTGGATATTTTCCTGGCGATTTATTTCTTCTTCATCGGCTGCGTTGCTTTGACCCGAAAGGATGTTGAGTTGGGCTAGTTTGGCCTGGTACAGATCCCGGTCAGCATTAAGAATGACTTCACTGGCAGGCATAAAGCTACGCGACTGAATTTCAATCAGATTATTCTGTAAGGACATCATCCACCAGAACATCGAGATGACGATAATAATGGTTAACCCCATCACCATTACCGGTAAAGAGCTTTTGGTACGTATGCTATGCATGTTCATTGAATTGTCCTTAAAGATCGCAACTTGGTATTGCCAACTTTTTTATTTAGCGCTATTGTTCAGTCTTGTTGTCGACAATTCATGACGGATCTTTAACAAAAAATATCCAGTTATCAGCTGAGACAAAGTAACGTTGCATTAGGCTATATTTTTTAGAATTATTTGGTTCAAAAAAAACAGGCACTAGAAAACGCCAGAGAGCTGGATAATTTTAATTATCGTTTAGCAGAGCGGGGATTATAGTAGAGATTGCTTAAATAATAGTGAAAAGCGTGGTGATGAACACTATTCAAAGGTTCCAGCCGCCCGATTTCATTGGGACTCGGCAACTGCGGCTGGATGTGAATAATTATTTAGACTTGGTTTTTTTACTTTTCTTTTTATTCTTTTCTGATTTTTTGGGTTTATCTTTAGCTTTCTTGTCAGCTTTTTTTGCTTTTTTGGGTTTGTCTTTTTTCTCTTTCTTGGGCTTGGTATCAACAGCCACAGGAAAACAATCAATTCCATTTGCACGGTAGCGTCCCAGCCAGTAGCGAATCTGACCTAAACTCAGTGCTGTTTTTTCAGCCGCTTCTTCTTGAGTCGCCCCTTCAGATAAAAGTAATAAAGCCTTGGCTCTCCCACTATTTACCGAAGTTTCTTCACTGATTTTATAAAGCTGTTTTTGAGCCTTTTTCTTTAAATCCAACAAAGCTACCGAGTCGTTCATGTGAGATCCTTAGAAGAATGAATCAATCGAAAAGCATATAGATAAACATTTCCACATTACTACAACTATATTTCTAAATTATGACAATCAATTATTGAGGCAGTTGATGCATAGTCTTATGTAACTGCTTGTCAAATTCAGTGTTAATCACTTTTCCGTTATCAGTATCAAAATTATCATAAAAAGAGGGGAGCGACATATTCCCTTTTATCTCGGCAGCAAAGCGGGGCATTGAGTTGAGAGCAATTTCCATAACTGTTGCCCCACCGCGTTCACCCGGAGAGGTTGATAGCAGGATAGTGGGTTTTTTCTGAAAGACTTTTTGTTCGATTCGTGTGCACCAGTCAAACAGATTTTTCCATGCCGCCGAATAATTTCCGTTATGTTCGGCCAGTGAAATAACCAAGGCATCAGCGTTGCCCAATTTATCCAGAAAGGCTTGAGCCAATGCGGGTTGACCAATTTCTTTTTCAATATCAACGCTAAACAGTGGGAGTTCATAATCATTCAAATCCAGCACTTCTACATCAGCATTCTCAAGCAGACTCGCTGCATAAGTGACTAATTGCTTATTGATAGAGTGTTTACTATTGCTGGCTGCAAAAGCGACGACTTTCATAAAATCTCCCTTGTTAAAAGTATTCAGTGTTTACTGACACATAGCGTGGCGAAAAGTTGTACGTATTGCAAAAGTAAAAAAGGCATCCGAAGATGCCTTTAAATGTTACTGACTAATCGTAGCTGTAATGTTTTTTCAGCTGTTTGGTCACTTGCCACATGCTTTTCAAGCCTGTTGGGAAAATCGCATAATCACCTGGAACGATTGTGACTGGCTCGCCGCCGTCTGGAGTGACGACAATTTCACCTTCAAGAATGTAAGCTTTTTCAGTTTCATCAAAATCCAAACGGAATTCGGTAACTGGGCAATCCCAAATTTCCCAACCGGCAACGCCCAGTTCTTTTAAGCGTGCTTCACTTGGGTTTTTTTCAATAATAATCTCTGGCATAAAAATCCTGAATATATAAGAGGGTCAATCATGGCTGTCATGCGACAGAACCATTGCTTCTTTTCGTCAGCCATGCGCGTTTACACAGCGACATGTCAGTATTTGACTGGCAAATAATAGCAAAACTGAAGGGGTTAAGTTGAACTGTATCTTTCATACTTAAATTTGACTGTTATTTGTATCTAAATAACAACGATTTGTATTTACATTAATCTGTTCGATGCGTAGCATATGATTTTTCTTTTCTTCCCCGGAGAAGTTTCATGTGTATCAAATTATCGCCGCTAGCGATATCGATTGGCTTAGCCTTATTAGCTTCACAAACTGTATCCGCTGCTGAAAGCGAAACGGATTCGGCAGAACTGGAATCGATTACGGTCACAGCCAGTGCAGATGCCTCAGCCGAGGGTTTGTCTCCAGCACATAGCGGCGGTCAGGTTGCGGTAGGTGGAAGAGCGGGCATTCTGGGCACACTTGACCATTTAGATAGTCCTTTTAGTATTACTGCCTATACAAATGAGTTTATCCAAGACCGTCAAGCTCGAAGCGTTGGTGATGTTTTACAGAATGATCCATCGGTTCGGGTCGCAAGAGGTTTTGGTAATTTTCAAGAAACCTATTTTATTCGTGGCTTTGTATTGAGTTCAGATGATATTGCTTATAACGGCCTTTATTCACTGTTACCACGTCAGTACATCGCTACAGAACTATTTGAACGGGTAGAGCTTTTGCGTGGTGCTTCATCATTTCTTACTGGTGCTTCGCCAAGCGGTGGCGGCATCGGTGGTAATGTTAATCTACTGCCAAAACGTGCTCCAAATGAACCATTGAATCGAATTACAGTTGGCACAGAACATGGGCAGCAAGGGTTGGTATCTGCCGATATCGCCAGACGGTTTGGTGAAGAAAAACAGTTTGGTGTACGGGTTAATACGGCTTACCGTGATGGTGGCACTGCAATTGAAGATCAAGAGTCAGAATTGGGTTTATTCTCGGTGGGGCTTGACTGGAGGGGGATAGGGCTCGTCTGTCAGCCGATATTGGTTATCAGGATAACCAACTAGATGAGACTCGTACCAATGTAACATTGTTAGGAGTTGATCATGTTCCTTCAGCCCCCGACTCTGATAGCAATTGGGCACAGCCTTGGTCTTATTCCGATGAGCAAGACTGGTTCGGTACTATGCGTGGTGAATATGATCTCACTGAAACAACAACAGCATGGGCTGCTTATGGATTACGTCGTACAGATGAAGACAATTCTCTGGGAAATATTCGAGTATCTGATGCGAATACTGGTCAAGGAAATGCATTTCGCTTTGATAATGTCCGAAAAGATGAAGTTGATACGGGGGAGTTAGGTCTTAGAGGATTATTTAACACCGGTAATGTTGGGCATGAATGGGTGATTTCTGCTTCATTTTTTGAATTGGACTCAAAAAATGCTTATGGGACGGGGGCAACTTTCGGCACCAATTTATATACCCCGTTTGATGTTGAGCAACCACCAATTGGGTTTGAAAGTAATGCAGATTTAGAGCCAAGACTAACTAACTCTGTTCAACTCCAAAGCTACGCAATTGGCGATACTTTGTCGTTTATTGACGAGAAATTACTATTAACATTGGGGATTCGTAGACAGACAATCGAAGTAAAAAATTACGATTTCATTACGGGTAGTAAAACCACTGATTATAAAGAAACAGAGAATACTCCTGTAGTAGGCGTGGTTTATAAGCTAACCCCCCAATTGTCTGTGTATGGAAATTACATCGAAAGTCTACGCCAGGGTGAAACAGCACCACTCAAATTTGCTGGAACAGACCTGGTTAATGGTGGAGAGGCGCAGTCTCCGTACATTGCAGAGCAAAAAGAAATCGGTTTGAAATATGACACCGATTATTTAGGTTGGGGACTCGCTTATTTCACCACTGATATGCCTCGTTCTTTTACTGATACTTCCGATCCTGCGAATCCGGTATTTGAAACTTCTGGCGAGAATAACCATCAGGGTATCGAACTAACTACGTTTGGTTTATTAACTGATGATATTAAGTTACTTGGCGGTGTAACCTGGTTGGATGCCAAACAGGATAAAACGGGTACTGACGACTTAAATGGGAACCGCGTTGTGGGTATTCCAGAATATCAGGCAAATATAGGAGTTGAATGGGCAGTACCCCAGGTCAGTGGTTTGGCTCTCGATAGCCGAGTTATCTACACGGGATCTAATTATGCGGATTCTGCTAATGAGCTGAAATTGCCAAGTTGGACCCGAATGGATATAGGTGCAAGATATTTAATCCAGGTGAACGGTAAAGATCTCACATTACGTGCCAGAGTAAATAATGTTTTTGATAGAGACTACTGGGCTTCGGCTGGTGGATATGTAGGAGCTAATGGAACAGTCGGTACAGGTTATCTTGTATTAGGCGCTCCTCGCACTGTTACGTTAAGCGCGACGATGGATTTCTAATCCAATCACTGGCTATTTAAAAACGGCTTGCAGTTACTCACTGCAAGCCGTTTTTTATGTTTACAGTTTAGACATTCACCCGTTGATATTCACGGTAACGTGGCAGCCAGAAATTATCTTCAATCGCCTGTAATAAAGCGCTGTCAGTCATTTCTGGGGCAAGTTGTTTTTGTTGGGCGAGTTTGGCCACTTCAAAGGCAATCTTTTTACTGAGTGTTGCCGAATCGGTAAGTGGTGGGAGAAGTTCCTGGTTACCTAGGGTAGTCATTGGTGAAGCTCCGGCCAGCACCTCGCTTGCGGTCATCAACATATCATCGGTAATTCTTTCTATTCCGGCAGCCACAACAGCAAGCCCGAGACCCGGGAAAATGTAACTGTTATTGCATTGGGCAATAGGATAAAAACTTCCTTCATACACAACGGGCGTGAAGGGGCTACCAGTAGCAATAAGTGCATTACCTTCTGTCCATTCAATAATCTGTTGAGGGTGAGCTTCTATCTGTTTGGATGGATTGCTTAACGGGAAGATGATCGGTTTTGGACAATGTGAATACATGGATTTGATTATTGCTTCAGTAAATATTCCCGCCTGACCTGAAACACCAATCAACACCGTCGGTTTTGCGTTATCAATGACCTCAGCTAAATTGGCATTGATACCCGAAATATTCCAGGTAGCACACACCAGATCCAGCTGAGCCAGTTTTTGTTGAAAAGCCGGTAATCCAGGCAATGATTGGGTGAGAAGTCCCGGTCGATCAATCATAAAAATGCGTTTGCGGGCATCCTTTTCGCTGGTGCCTTCAGTCATCATTTGCGACACAATTTGTTCCGCTATACCACAACCTGCAGATCCCGCTCCGACAAAGACAATGGTTTGCTCGGAAAGCGTTTGTTGTTTGGCACGACAAGCGGCCAATAATGAACCCACGGTCACGGCAGCCGTGCCTTGAATATCATCGTTAAAACAGCAAAGTTCATCACGATAGCGAGTTAACAACGGCAAAGCTTTGCGTTGTTCAAAATCTTCAAACTGTAACAGCGCATTGGGCCAGCGCTTTTTGATAGCGCTAATAAATAAATCAATAAATTCATCATATTGCTGAGCATCAATACGTGGGTGTTGCCAGCCAATATATTGAGGGTTATCCAATAAATCAGCATTATCTGTTCCGACATCCAGCATGATGGGCAGAGTATAGGCCGGGCTGATGCCTCCACAGACGGTATATAAAGAAAGCTTGCCAATGGGAATTCCCATACCACCAACGCCCTGATCGCCTAAACCGAGAATACGACTGCCATCGGTTACCACTATGACTTTTACATTGCGTTTGGTTGCATTCAGCAGAATCTCATCAATATGATGGCGATCGGGATAAGAGATAAACAATCCTCTGGCCCGACGATAGATTTGTGAAAACCGCTCACAGGCATCGCCTACGGTGGGGGTATAGATTATCGGCATCATTTCCTGCAGATGATGTTCCAGCAGGTAATAGAACAAGGTTTCGTTATTGTCCTGAATGGTACGCAGATAGATGTGTTTGTTTATTGGTTCTATAAAACTGGAATATTGCTGATAGGCACGCTCAGCCTGCTGTTCAATCGTTTCAAATCGCTGAGGTATCAAACCTTTGAGATTGAATTGTTGCCGTTCCAATTCGCTGAACGCAGTGCCTTTATTAAGCAGTGACGTCGCCAGTAGGGTTGGGCCAGCGTAAGTGATATAAATAGGTTTGGGCGGCATCACTGTAATATTCCGTTTTAGTGTGTAACCAGCAGTATAAACATCTGTTGCAGTCAAAATTCAAATCATCCTGCAAAGAAAAACACATTTATTGAACGGAACTACGAATAAAATAGTGAATAAATAGACCTTTTTGAACGATTGGAAAGCAGATGGGTTGACGAGCAATGCATTAAGGTCGCATATTGTCCCGAAATCAGTGAATCAATGACCGTTTTGTGAGGATCGTTATGCGTTTATCAACCTTGTTAGTATCAGTGGCGACACTACTGCTTTCTGCCAATATTTTTGCTGGCAGTGCATCATCCCATGAAGAAACCATGGCGTGCGGCTCAAACAGCATCAAAATCGGTATGAGCACTGATGATATTAAAGCAATTTGTGGTCAATTCTGGGAACCGGCCTTTATCAGCAAACATACCCGCCCGGTGCTAAGAAAAGTAGCCGATTCTGACGTAGAAAATGATTATTTTGAAAAATGGCTATATCGCATGGTGGAAGATCAGGAAACCCATGTAGTGATTAAAAATGGACAGATCGTAAAAATCTTTAATACTCCCCAGCCCTAAGGGTTGAGGCTGAAAATGCACCACTCTGCGAGACCTACATGGATGTAGGTCAGGGGCGTGAGCAGGATGCGGAAGCTTTGCTCATCATTTATTTAGAACGACTAAACTGCATTCCTCGCACCTTGATTGGTGAATTTTCAGTCACAACAGAGGCGGCTCTGAAAGATCAACAGAGACCTTAATATTAATTAATAAAAAGACGGCCTTTACTGGCCGTTTTTTTGACAATAATTCCTATAATCAAAACCACTCATTAAAAGTAACTTTCTGAATAATTCATGGCTGAAGGATTTTACTGTTTGTTCGAGAGTCAGAAGATTGGTGTGATTAATCAAAACAAGAGCTGCTGATGAAAATTCAAACTATTCTGGCTTTATCTGTGTTGGCGTTTTGTAATTCGGCGCTTCATGCAAATGAGATGGAAAACAATAAACAATGTGATCTTATCGCCAATCTGACAGGTGATTACTATCATCATAAGCAAGCCGGAAAATCCAAGCAGGATGTTCAGCAGACAATGCGTCCTGAGTTTGCCAATGAAGAGTTCTTGCGTGTTGTTGATTTGGCGATAAATCTTGCTTACACCTTCCCAGATGATTTATCAGAAGATAAAGTGGAACAACAAGTCTTTCAAGGGTGTGAACAACATCAACCCTGAGTGAAAATTTTCGTTACAAAATTCATTTGATCTGCATCAAAAGCTGTTAAGTTAAAGCATATTCATCGTTTTAATTATGCTTCGCTGTTGTAAACTTGAGTCAAACTGATAAGGCTTTGTGAGATCCATAATCTCCACTGCTTTCTTCAAATAGTCTGCAATAGCAATGTCGTTTTAAAAAACATTCCTAAGGTTCGGAAATTTTACGACGTTTTGGCAAATTTCTTTGTATAAGGGAAAACGGATGCCACTTAACCGAAATACTCATTTGCTTCGTGCGTTAATTGTTGTAGCAATAATTGTCTTATCCATTTTCCTTGTATGGCGTTTTTATCTGGCACCGGATCCTAATGCCGGTCTGGTTTATGGCAACGGCCGAATTGAGGCGACTGAAATCGATGTGGCCGCTAAAACCGCGGGGCGAATTGAGGATATATTGGTCCGAGAAGGTGATTTTGTCACGACTGGTCAGGTAGTGGCCCGAATGGATACTGAAAACCTGATGGCACAGTTACGTGAAGCCCAGGCATTATTTCATCAGGCCGAGAGCTCTGTTGCTATCGCTAAAAGTCAATTGGTACAGCGTGAAGCAGAAAAACAAGCGGCATTGGCCCTGGTTGCCCAGCGTCAGGCTGAACTAAATGTGGCGCGTAAGCGTTACGAGCGATCTTCATCCTTGGCAGGACGTGGAGCAACCTCTCAGCAGGAAGCCGATGATGATTTTGCTCGCCAGCAAAGTGCCATCGCCGCTGTCAGTGCATCAAAGGCTCAGGTAGCCGCAGCAGATGCAGCTATTGTCACTGCCAGAGCACAATTGGCAGGAGCGGAATCTGCTTTATTAGGTGCACAAGCCAGCATTGACCGTATTCAGGCTGATATATCTGATAGTGAGCTTAAAGCTGTCCGTGATGGTCGAGTTCAGTATCGTATTGCCCAACCTGGAGAAGTTATTGGTGCTGGTGGACGGGTGTTGAATTTGGTCGATCTGCGGGATGTGTATATGACCTTCTTTTTACCGACCCTCAGTGCAGGACGTTTAGCCTTAGGAACCGATGTCAGAATTATTCTGGATGCCGCCCCTGAATATGTCTTCCCCGCCAAAGTGTCTTTTGTGGCCGATGTCGCACAGTTCACTCCCAAAACCGTTGAAACCGCTACTGAACGGGAAAAATTGATGTTTAGAGTGCGTGCCCAGATCCCGCAGGATCTGTTGGATACCTACATATTGCGTGTAAAAACCGGACTACCCGGTGTCGCATATGTTCTTGAAGATTCCCAGGGAGAATGGCCAGAACATCTGGCAGTGAGGATTCCTTGATGACAGCGTCGGCATTGTCTGCGTTGGATGACAATCGCCTGGTGGCTGTGCTGAAAAATATCAGTCTTTGCTATGGTAAAACACAAGCGTTAGATGATCTGAGTCTCAACATTCCAGCTGGGATCATGGTGGGCATTATCGGGCCAGATGGTGTTGGCAAATCCAGCTTGTTTTCATTGATTTCCGGCGCACACGCTATTCAGCAAGGTACGATTGAAGTACTGGGCGGCGATATGCGAAAAACTCAGCACCGGCAGAAAGTTTGTCCCCGAATTGCCTATATGCCTCAAGGGCTTGGTAAAAATCTTTATCACACACTCTCCGTATTTGAAAATGTCGATTTTTTTGGTCGTTTATTCGGCCATAATCGGTTTGAGCGCGAACAACGCATCAGTGATTTGCTGGAAGCTACAGGACTTACAGCGTTTGCTGACCGTCCAGCAGGTAAATTATCTGGCGGTATGAAGCAAAAACTGGGGTTATGTTGCGCACTGATTCATGATCCAGAGCTCCTTATTCTGGATGAGCCGACCACCGGTGTGGATCCGTTATCACGACGCCAGTTCTGGTCATTGATTAAGCGTATTCGAAGTGATAATCCAGCGATGAGTGTGTTGGTGGCAACTGCCTATATGGAGGAGGCCGCAGACTTTGACTGGTTAGTGGCAATGAATCAGGGGAGGGTTCTCACCACAGGCACGCCCCAACAAATACTAGAGCAAACTGGTACCAGCTCACTGGAATCAGCTTTTATAGCGTTGTTACCGGAAGCGCTACGCAATCGTCATCAACCTGTGGTTATCCCCCAACGCAGAGAATCATCTCATGATGAATTTGCCATTGAGGCAGATAATCTCACCAGAAGATTTGGTCATTTTACCGCGGTAGATCAGGTGAGTTTCCGTATTCCACGTGGCGAGATTTTTGGTTTTCTCGGCTCCAATGGCTGTGGCAAAACCACAACGATGAAAATGCTGACGGGTCTCTTGGCGGCTTCAGAAGGACAAGCCAGATTATTTGGCAAAACCATTGATCCACATGATCTGAGTATCCGCCAACGGGTGGGGTATATGACGCAGTCATTCTCGTTATACGGTGAACTGACGGTAAAGCAGAATCTGGATTTGCATGCACGATTATTCAAACTGCCTTCGCATAGTATTGCTGCCAGAATAGATGAGATGGCAAAACGCTTTGAACTTGAAGCGGTACTGGATAGTTTGCCGGATGCTTTGCCCCTTGGGCAAAGACAGCGATTGTCACTCGCAGTAGCCATGATCCATGGACCGGAAATGTTGATTCTGGATGAACCGACTTCGGGAGTTGATCCGATTGCACGTGATGTGTTCTGGCAGATCATGGTGGACCTGGCTCGGCAGGATGGGGTAACCATTTTTATTTCAACGCATTTTATGAACGAAGCGGAGCGTTGCGACCGGATTTCATTGATGCATGCGGGAAGGGTATTAGTAACTGATACGCCGGAGAATTTAAAAAAGGCCAGAAATGCCGCCTCATTAGAAGATGCTTTTGTCGATTATTTGCAGGAGGAGGTACGGCGCCAGGAAAATCTGCAAATTACTGATGAAAGCGCTAAAAATTCGATAAAAACCAATAATAAAAATGACACCCCATCTGCTTCGCTTACAGGCTTCAGTCTGCGCCGCTTATACAGTTACAGTCGACGTGAGACACTTGAATTAGCTAGAGACCCCATCAGATTAACCATGGCCATGCTGGGCACATTATTGCTGATGTTTGTGGTGGGCTACGGCATCAGTCTGGATGTAGAAGATCTTAAATTTGCAGTGCTTGATGCCGACCAATCAGCGACCAGCCGTGATTACACGCTTAATTTATCAGGATCACGTTATTTTATTGAACAACCTGCGTTATATAGCCATGCCGAAATAGAGCAGCGAATGCAGTCCGGCGAACTCAGCCTGGCAATTGAGATCCCGTATGGATTTGGCCGGGATCTGGCTCGTGGCAGACCGGTGGAAATTGGCGCCTGGATTGATGGCTCAATGCCGACTCGAGGTGAGAATATTCGTGGTTATGTGCAGGGAATGCATAGTCATTGGCTGACTATGAAATCAAGGGAAATACTGGGATCGTCTATCACGTCACAACCTGCCACCATTGAAGCACGCTTTCGTTATAACCCCGATGTGAAAAGTCTGGTGGCAATGGTACCGGCGATGATTCCACTGTTGCTAATGCTGATTTTATCGATGTTGACGGCATTGTCTGTAGTGAGGGAAAAAGAACTGGGTTCGATCGTGAATCTTTATGTCACGCCGGTAAGTCGGTTGGAATTTCTACTCGGTAAGCAATTGCCATACATCGTGCTGGGCATGTTGAATTTCGTATTGTTGGTGTTGTTTGCGGTATTTATCTTTCAGGTGCCGCTTACCGGAAGTTTTCTCACCCTGACGTTTGCAGCATTGCTCTATGTAGTTTGTGCTACATCACTGGGCTTGTTGATTTCAGCCTTCACACGTAGTCAGATTGCGGCGTTATTTGGTACCGCGTTATTAACGTTGATTCCGGCAGTGCAATTCTCGGGCATGATTGATCCGGTGTCGTCAATGCAAGGCCTGGGCCGATGGATTGGGGAGGTTTATCCTGCCACGCATTTTTTAACTATCTCCCGTGGCGTGTTTTCCAAGGGGCTATCTTATTCGGATTTACACTCCGCATTTATTGCGTTATTTATTGCTGTCCCGGTATTAATGCTGGTCGGCGTTATGCTGTTGAAAAAGCAGGAACGATAAATGGCCATCAGCAATATTTTGCATCTGGGTATCAAAGAATTACGTAGTTTATTACGCGATCCGGTATTGATGATCTTCATTGTTTACGCGTTCAGTTTGTCGATTTATGCGGCGGCTACCGCCATGATTGATTCCTTGAATAACGCGCCGATAGCGATTGTTGACGATGATCGATCTCCTTTATCCATGCGCATTGTAGATGCCTTTTATCCACCCTATTTTTTGCCACCGGTGCTGATTGAACAGCATGAGATTGATGCCCGGATGGATATGGGAATTGATACATTTGCCTTGCATATTCCATCTAATTTTCAACGTGATTTACTGGCTGGTCATCAACCCGTTATTCAGTTGAACATTGATGCAACCCGCATGGGACAGGCATTTACCGGTAATAACTATGTACAGTCAATTGTCAGCGGTGAGATTGACGCCTTTGTGCAAAGGCATCGGCAGGAGAGCGTGACACCAGTTGATTTGGTGTTACGCGCAAAATTTAATCCCGAATTGAATAGCCAGTGGTTTGGCGCGGTAATGGAGGTTATCAATAACATCACCATGTTATCGATAATTTTAACTGGAGCAGCGCTTATCAGAGAGCGTGAGCATGGCACGCTTGAGCATTTACTGGTCATGCCTGTCACGCCCTTTGAAATCATGGCCAGTAAGGTCTGGGCCATGGCTTTAGTGGTTATCACAGCAACAGCGTTGTCTTTATGGCTGGTGGTCCAGACATGGTTAGCCGTACCCATACAGGGATCAGTCTGGTTGTTTTTACTGGGGACCTTGTTTCACTTGTTTGCGACCACTTCACTGGGTATCTTTCTGGGCACGGTTGCCCGATCAATGCCTCAATTCGGCTTATTGTTGGTAATGATTCTATTACCGTTACAAGTACTGTCAGGGGCCAGCACACCCAGAGAAAGTATGCCGGATATTATTCAATACATTATGTTACTGGCTCCTGATACCCATTTTGTGATGTTGGCACAATCGATTTTGTATCGAGGAGCCGGTTTTACCGAAGTTTGGCCACAGTTTCTGGTTTTGATTTTGCTGGGGAGTGTTCTATTTGGTTTATCGTTAAGTCGTTTTCGAAAAACCATTGCTTCAATGGCGTAATTATAGGAAATCAGGTTTTAAATACATTGGCTTTATCCCTGATAACTGAACCAATTTGTTTGATATCTGAATTACGCTCAGAGTTTTGTTTTACTGCAATTTCAATATCACTATTCGAATCTTGAATATGGTGCAAAGTCTGACTTATCTCTGCTGAAACGGCACTTTGTTCTTGCATCATTTGTGAAATGGATAGATTTAAGACGTTTATTTTATTTGAAAACTCTGCAGAATCCTTTATTAAGAAATTGGTTTGTTTGACTATCTCTATAGCTGCTTCACCATCGCTATTACTTTCTAAAAGCCTGCCCATCACCGTATCGGTTGATGCATTAATTTTTTCTGCAACGGCCATAATTTCCTGAGTGGCATTCTGGCTTTTTTCTGCCAGGTTACGTACCTCAGAGGCAACAACCGCAAAACCTCGACCATGTTCACCAGCTCGTGCTGCTTCAATTGATGCATTTAATGCTAATAAATTGGTTTGTGATGCAACTTCAGTTATCAGAGAAACAGAGTTCTGAATAGCACTTGTGTCAGCTTGTAAACGCTCGAATTCCATTTTTACTTCGCTAAGTTTATTGATGAGTGAGTTGACTTTAATAGACGCATTATCAGACATTGACTGACAATTATTGAGCTGTTCAACTGTCTGTGTAGAGAGGCTTGCCGCATTATCAGTAGTTCTGGCAACTTCACCGATGCTAGCTGACATTTCTAGACTGGCAGCTGCAATTGCTTCGACGCGTTGGCTCTGTGTCGTTAAAGAGGATAGGTTTGATGATGAACTGATAACAGATAACTCTGTCAGCTCGTCTAATTGAGTACCTGCCGTTTTAAATTCATCAATCGTCCGATTCATCAACCCGTAAAAGTCTTGTACTGATTTTACAAATGCTGAATCCGCAGGACTTTTCGCCTGAATATTTTTCATATCAAGCGTCAGATCACTTTGTTGGGCGGCGACCTGCATGGCGGCCATAATCTGATTAGCTAATTGATATTGTGAATTCATTCTTAAACAAAAAAACACCAACACAGCCGTTTCCAAAATCACAAATGTAGCGTGTACAGCAAATGTTGCCCAATCACACTGTTGGCCGTATACCACAAAGGGCATGCTTCCAATACTGAGGTCTGAGAGTTGTAATGGAACAGATACCGCATGATGAACTGCGATTACGGTGGCAGCTACCAGTAAAACCCGATAATCACGCCAGATAATAAGAAATGCCAGTGCAGCGAAGATATGAAAATGCATTTCCAGACGACCTAACTGCTGCATGATCAAAATCATCGACATTATCATCATTGCTGCTGACATAACACTTCTTGAAAGCAGTGTGCCGGGCAGCGTTTTATATACATACCATGCAGCCAAAACAATGATGAGAGCAGGAATGGCGCCATTCAGATGTGTTCCGTAGCCCATGGGTACGATAAAAAAGATAAACGGTAAATGAGCGGTTAATAACCAGAGTACAAACTTGTCATTGCTGACATTATCTTTCCATTTTCGTTGGTTCACATTTTCATCAATAGTTTGTACTGAAGCATTTTTAGTTTTCATTGGGTTATTTTCCGCGACTTTGCAGTATCAGTAAGTCATCAAGAATGTGCTGACTATTTGGTGACCGATAGGTAATTAAACCTTTAGCATTAGGATGATAAAGATAGATGTATCCAGCGTGATGGATATTAGTTTTACTCATTGAATAATTTTCTGGAAAGAAGGACATAAGTTGTTGTACCGCCTGGGTATCTGCAGGAACTCGTAAATGCATGTTTGGCGAGAACTCAGACAAGTATGATTTCAATGTCTCTGATGAGTCGTTTTCAGGATTTAAGCCAATAAAAACATAGTTCATTTCGCCCTGATACTGATTTTTAACCAAACGTAGCTGATTAATATTGGCTGGGCAGGTAGATTTACAGGTGCTGAAAAGACCAGTTATTAACATAGGTGCTGGAAGTGCATTATCGAATTCAAGGTGTTGAGGTTCAAGCTGAATACGGGTTTCCAGGCCATTAAGTGAACCTGGCAGGATAGCTGCCACCAATTGATGTGAACTCACTAGAATCAGCAAAGCAATACTCACCAACATTAACGTGATACATACATGGATAGCTTTTTTGATTGGTGGTATTGGCATTATTCACAAGTTCGTAAGCTACTCTAAACATCAAAGCGATAAGAGTAATGATTAAGAGGATTAAAGCGATGAGAATACGTTTAAATGGGTGAATGAGCTGTGAAGAAAAAGCGCTATCGGGTGTGAATTAACGAGTGATACTGAAAATTATGAACAGCTTCACGTTTTTATTTCACAATAATCAAAAAATCTCTGATCTTGCCAGGAAAACTGGTCGAGTGAATTTAATGCAGAGCGAATAATATTGAGGATGGAAGCATCAGCCATTCGCCTTGAGTTTACATAAATAACCTGCATTCCCGCTTCATGTGCTGCTTTAACTCCGGTAGGAGAGTCCTCAAATACCAGGCAATGATGTGGTTCCACTTGCAGGTTTTCGGCGCTTTTCAGATAAATTTCTGGATGGGGTTTGGTGTTTTCCACATCATCAGCAGTTTGAATCGAGTTGAAATAGGCTTCGATGTCCAGACAACTCAGCACTGTGTTACAAACCTGTTTTGGAGCGTTGGTGGCAAGTCCGATTGGAAGATTACTGAGCTGAATGTGTTTCAATAAGTTGAGTGCACCTTGCATGGCAAGGGGCTTTTTTGGATATGCTGACAGACGTGTTCAATGACTTGCTGCTGTGAGGTTTCCAGTGAAAATGGTCTGTGCGCTTTTGCTGACCAATACTCCGAAACTTCCAACATATTCATATTGCGAGTCAGTAACTGATCCGTTTCCGTGACCGAAATGCCATAACTGGAAAAAACGGTTTTTTCAGCGTGATCCCATATTTCCTCGGAATCAATCAAAACACCGTCCATATCAAAAATGATGGCTTTAATCATCTGTAATCTTGTATTTTTGATAGTACATAATTAATTGATTCATCAGGCAACAATTGTCTGTTAATGAGGTCTGATAATGCGTTCAAGGAAATCAGTGAATGTATGTTATTCAAGTAATGCCAGTAATTCAGACCAGATATTGTCGAGTAACTGTGGCTGAGCTTTTGCCGTAGGATGAATTCCATCAGCCTGCATCATGGCCTCGCCATCATATACATCAGCAAGGAAAAAGGGCACAAAAGACAGATTATATTCTTCTGCAAGACTGGAAAAAACATTGGCAAACGCTGTGGTATAACGTTGACCATAATTAGGTGGAATTTCGATGCCCACCAATAATACTTCGGCACCATGCTGCTGGGATAACTGAATCATTTTGGCTAGATTAGTTCGAATGACATTAGGTGGGAACCCGCGTAACCCGTCGTTGCCTCCCAACTCAATCACAACGATAGCGGGATCATGTTTGTCCAGCAAATCCGGTAATCTGCGTAAACCACCGTCGGTTGTTTCACCACTAATACTGGCATTGGCGACATTCCAGTTTCCGGGAGTTTCCTGTTCAAGACGATCTTTGAGTAACTCAACCCAGGCGGCATCACTGTCGATGCCATAGGCTGCACTAAGGCTATCGCCAACGATTAACAGATTTTTTTGCTGTGGTTCAGCCGCCTGTGACTGGAAACTGACCAGGACCAAAAACAGCCAGATAAACAATGTTTGTGTAGGTAATAAGGTTTTCATAACCGCCAATTAATTATGTGAGGAAAGTATGTCCACAGATAGACAACCGGATCCGTCAAACGACTTCATGATACAGGTACAAAATCTGTCACATTCGGTTGATTTGGGCACCGATAAACTGTCAATTTTACAACAAGTCAATATGGACATTCGTAAAGGCGAGTCTGCAGCCATTGTCGGGCGTTCCGGTTCAGGTAAAACCACCTTACTGGGGTTATTGGCAGGACTGGATTTACCAACCAGTGGAAAGGTCAGTCTGGATGGTCATCTCATTAGTACTTTGTCAGAAGATGAACGTGCCAGTCTGCGTTCTCAGCGCGTCGGTTTTGTATTCCAGTCTTTTCAATTGTTACCCACATTATCAGCTATTGAAAATGTCATGTTACCCATCGAGTTAGCCGGTTTAGCTGATGCCCGGGATAAAGCTGAATACCTGCTCAAACGGGTTGGTCTAGGTGAGCGAATGCTACACACACCACGACAATTATCGGGTGGTGAACAACAACGGGTAGCCATTGCCAGAGCCTTTGCTGTGAATCCTCAAGTGTTATTTGCAGACGAACCTACCGGTAATCTGGACACCCGAACGGGGGAGGCGATTACTGAATTATTAATGAATCTGAACAGTGAACACGGCACTACGCTGGTAATGGTGACGCATGATCAACAACTGGCAGAGCGATGTCAGCGATATTTCATTATTGAGGCAGGCGTACTGCATGAGAAAACAGATGCAAATGCAGAGGTGTTATCTGCATGAACGTGACGGCTAAAGTGATTTCCTTCACCCAGGATTTACGTGAGCGAAATGTAAAAGTCATGTTAATGGCGATGATCATAGCTGTAGCAACTGTGGCAACTATTAATGCTTTTGCAGATCATCTGCAAAGAACATTAATGACATCGGCCAGTGCATTTTTGGCAGCAGATCGTCAGTTAAACAGCCGAACCAACGCCCCCATTCCAGACGCCTGGTATGCCGAGGCAGAAAAGCAAGGTCTTCAAACTGGCCGCATGATTGAGTTTGGCACCATGGTTTTCAACGAAAGCCAATTCCAGCTGGTTGCCGTCAAAGCGATTGATAATGCTTACCCCTTACGGGGAGAAATTGAATGGCAGGCCGATCTGGAGAGTCCGAGGCAAGTCTCATCCTCTGGGCCTCAACCCGGCGAAGTCTGGTTGAATCCCCGGCTTATGCGCTTATTGAAATTACGGCCTGGTGATACGCTGGAAATTGGCGCCACTTCCCTTGAAGTGACCGGCGTGATTATGCGTGAACCGGATGGTGGCTTTCGGCTTTCTTCTCTCGCACCACGAGTGATGATGCATGTGGATGATGTAGCCGCTACGGAGGTGATACAACCTGGGAGCCGTGTTCGGCACCGTGGATTATTTGCCGGTAGTGAGGCCGAACTGACTGATTTTGAAGCATGGTTGGAGCCGCGCTTAACAGAAAATTACCACTGGGTGGATGTCCGGCAAGGTGAAACCCTGGGGGAATCTTTAGAAAAAGCAGAGGGCTTTTTATTACTTGGCGGCAGTCTGGCGGTGTTGCTTGCAGTTGTGGCAATAGCTGTTTCCAGCAGACAATATGCCTTAAGCCAGCGGGATCGCGTGGCATTACTAAAAACCATGGGGCTGACTGGCAAACGTATTCGTATATTGTATTTATCACGCTTAATTGTATGGGGCCTAATGGCAACCATCATTGGCTTAATACTCGCCATACCTGCTGCCTGGTTATTGGCTTCAATGACCGCACAGTTAATGGATCAGCCGTTACAATTCGAGGTTGACTTCTGGCAACTGTGGCCAGCCATACTAACTGCTTTAGTCGCTTTATTTGCCTTTGCCTACCCTCCGATTGATCGTTTACGCAATACACCGGCAATGAGAGTTTTTCGCAGCTTGCCTACCAATGACAAGTCCGCTTTAGTCAAAGATTTATTGTTAGCTGTAGCGGTGATATTTGGGTTGTTATGGGTGTATGTCAATGATATTAAGCTGGTAACAGCATTGCTCGGGGCAGTTATTGTTTTAGTTATTTCACTGGCGGTTGTCGGTGCGGGTCTAATCTGGTTATTACGCAGATTTCCTGCCGGAAAGGGTGGTTGGCGATTGGCGGTGATTGCGTTGTATCGACATCGTAATGCGACCCTGTCACAAATGTCGGTATTTGCCATGACTATTATGTTGGCCGCTACGTTAGTTCTGGTGCGATCTTCCTTATTAGCCGACTGGCAGGCGCAGTTGCCGGAAGATGCGCCAAATCATTTTCTGCTGAATATTGCTCCGGAAGCAGTGGATGAGGTAGAAGCATTTTTCTCACAGCATCAGATAAACCGTAGCCCTCTATATCCTATAGTTCGCGGCAGACTGACTGAGATTAATGCGCAACCTGCACAAGACGTTGCGTTCAATAAAGATGATGATGAATTGCGCCGCGAATTAAACCTGACAACGTCAGATTCTTATCCAGATGATAATCAAATCGTTTCCGGGCGCTGGTTTAAGCCAGGTGAAACAACAGGGTTGTCGATTGAACAATCACTGGCTGAGTCACTTGGGGTAGAGGTTGGTGATGAACTGGGCTTTACGGTGGGGGCCGAAAAAGTCAGCACAACCATCACCAGTATTCGCAGTGTGCAATGGGACAGCATGCGGCCCAACTTTTTTATTATTTTTCCGCCCAATGGCACGATAGATGGATTACCCAGTACCTCGCTGACGAGCTTCTACCTTGCTGAACAGGATAAACCGTTATTGAACGATTTTGTGCGGCAGTTTCCCACCATTTCAGTGTTGGAAATTGATCATATTATCGAACGAATTCAGCAAATCATTGCTCAGGTAACACAGGCGGTGGAAGCGATATTATTGATGATTTTGCTGGCCGCAATTGCCGTGATGGTCGCAGTTGTCAGTGCAACGATGTCGGAGCGGCAGCGTGAGGGCGCCTTATTACGTACCCTGGGTGGCCAACAGAAATTACTGGTCAAATCTACAACTATTGAGTTTGCATTGATTGGTTTTCTGGCTGGCATTCTGGGTGTACTGGCAGCTGAAGTTGCCGTGTGGGCACTACAAAATCGTATGTTTGATGGCGAATTTCGTTGGCATTGGCCAGTTGTGATGAGCCTGCCTTTTATCAGTGCAGTGATTCTTGCCATCCTTGGACGTTGGCAATTAACGCCTGTATTAACCGTTTCGCCCATGTTGTTATTAAGAAGGCTGGAATAACCAGACGGTAAACCAGCAGTGGTCGGGATGAAAGATCAACAAGCCCTAGCTTGCGTGACTAAAATAAACGTTTCATTATGTGCAGATTTGCATCCTGAGGATGCCTGTTTTGCTTAGGAATAACTGTGCATCGAATATATCGTTTCTTTTTAAAGGTATTGCTGCTAACGATATTGGCGTTTGTCCTGTTGAGTCTATTGCTGGTATTACCTTTTCGCTGGGTAAATCCACCAATAACCATGGTGATGGCAGACCGCTGGATAACGTCAACTGAAGACTTTCAACTTCGCAAAACCTGGCTCAGCTGGGACGAGATGCCAAAACATGCGGCTTTAGCTGTTGTGACCTCTGAGGATCAGAAATTTCCGTTACACAGTGGATTTGACCTTAAGGCGATTCAGCAGGCGTTAAAAGAACGAGAGCGTCGGGGAGGCTTGCGTGGTGCAAGCACGATCAGTCAGCAAGTGGCAAAAAACATGTATTTATGGACCGGCCGCAGCTGGTTCAGAAAAGGTCTCGAAGTCTGGTTTACCTTGCTGATTGAGCTCAGCTGGAGCAAACAGCGCATTCTTGAGATTTATCTGAATATTGCTGAGTGGGGGCCGGGAGTGTTTGGCCTGGAAGCGGCCAGCCAATATCACTTTGGTCGCTCTGCGGCTAATCTGACACCGATGCAAGCAGCATTACTGGCTTCCTCATTACCCAGTCCATTGAATTACAACCCGGCCCGACCGGCGCAGCATTTACATAAACGTGCCGAATGGAATTTGCAGCAGCAACGCAGACTTGGAGGTGTTCAATGGTTGGCACCGTTAAACGAAGAATAATATTGATAGATAAATGTGAGCGATCTCACATCCTGACCTCAGAGCATTGATTCTTCACATAAATTAAACATTCCGTCCTTAGAATCGACTTCAGTTGATTGACTTGTAAAAGGCAATCAGCAGATTTTTTTAAAATAAAATGGAGTGAGACGATGAGAATGAATTCGATGACACATGACCTTGAAAGCTGGGCAAAACATTATGCAGATCATAATGTGTTTGAGCACAACGGTGAAATAATCGATAGTGAAAGAGCCTTTAGTTCTGCCGGTTTACATGCCGAGGCTAAACCAAGTTACCAAGACTGGCTGGCATCAATATCTTAAGGTCAAAATGTATCAGTATGACGATTCAATCATCCTGATGTATTTGTCCTAATGTAATGGACTTTACTCATAATTTCAGCCCCTGAATGAAGCTTTGAAAAACAGCTTAAGTAAGCGTAGTGTTAAGTTCAGAAATTAACTTAAATTTGAGGTCCATTGCTATGGATATGACACAACACACTATGGAAAACCTTTTTATGCAGCTGGGGTTGGAAAGCAATGAAGCAGCCATCGAGCAATTTATGGCTAGCCATACGCTGCAGGAAGATGAAAAACTGGAAAACGCCAGTTTCTGGTCACCCTCTCAATCAGCTTTTATTAAAGAATGTTTAGCTTCTGATTCTGACTGGGCTGAGGTCGTTGATCAACTTAACGTTCAGTTACGGCAGTAAGCGTTAAATCTGATTGCTTTAGATGTCTGCTGTAGAACTTTGGGGCCAGCAAACCCAGATGGCCATGAAACATTTCGCCATTGGTGGTGAAACCTTTCCTCGTGAGTTTATTCGTGCCTTGGGGTTGGTGAAACACTGTGCCGCTCTGGCGAATATTGATTGTCTGCAATTGGAAAAAAATATCGGTTTGGCAATAGCTGAGTCTAGCCTTGAAGTGATAAATGGCGAACATGATCAGCAATTTCCATTAACCATCTGGCAATCAGGTTCGGGTACACAAACCCACATGAATGCAAATGAGGTGCTTGCCAATCTGGCGACACAGCAATTGAATTCGACGATTCAGGTGCATCCCAATGATCACTGCAACATGGGGCAATCCACCAACGATAGTTTTTCGACAGCAATGCATATTGCTACGGTAGAACAAATTCAA
Source organism: Methylophaga sp. F7 (assembly GCF_056863975.1). Taxonomy (NCBI): domain Bacteria; kingdom Pseudomonadati; phylum Pseudomonadota; class Gammaproteobacteria; order Thiotrichales; family Piscirickettsiaceae; genus Methylophaga; species Methylophaga sp. F7. The sequence goes on from NZ_CM166511.1 coordinate 1,448,379, forward strand.
CTTCAGCTGTTACCAGCCTTAACAAAGATGCAGCAGGTAATGGCGGAACATTCGAAACAATGGCAATCCATAATAAAAATTGGCAGAACGCATCTGCAGGATGCAACACCGTTAACGTTAGGGCAGCAGTTTTCGGCCTATGCGGCCCAACTACAAACTAATATTGATCGGTTAAAGCAGGCAACTGCTGAACTGTATGCTATTCCTCAAGGAGGCACAGCCGTGGGGTCAGGACTAAATAGTTCTGCCGAATTTGCTGAAAACTTTGCCAGACAGTTAAGCGAATTTACCCGCTTACCTTTTACTGCCAGTGATAACAAACTCTCTTTGCAAGCCGCTCACGATGGTCTGGTCAATGTATCGGGTGTTTTAAACACTCTGGCGGTTAGTCTGAACAAAATTGCGGCTGACATTCGATTACTGGGGTCAGGACCTCGTTGCGGTATAGGCGAACTGCATTTACCTGAAAATGAACCCGGTTCCTCAATCATGCCGGGAAAAGTGAATCCAACCCAATGTGAAAGCATGCTGATGGTATGTGCACAGGTGATGGGAAATCACGTAACGATTACGCTAGCGGGTGCTCAGGGGCAATTAGAACTGAATACCTATAAACCGTTAATGATCTTTTCACTATTACAATCCATCAGATTATTAAAAGATGTCATCAATAGTTTTACAGAATATTGCCTGCGCGGGCTTGAGCCGGATAGGCCACAAATCGAAGCATTTTTAAATAACTCACTGATGCTGGTGACCGTCCTCTCACCGATCATTGGATATGACAACGCCAGTTTGATTGCACAAAAGGCACATTCTCATGGAACCACATTACGAGAAGAGGCTGTTCGCTCTGGTTTGATCACTGCAGAAGCATTCGATGAACTTATCCAGCCGGAAAAAATGTTAGGACCACGATGATGCTGTAAATGTGATTAGTTTGATATCAGATACCAAATACCATAACTGCACATGCCTGCAAATAGTATCCAACAGCCAATGATTACAGCCGCTGCATAACGATTTCTGGGTAATTGAATGGGATGTAACTCAGCTTTAGCCAGACAGTCAGACCAAACTGCCTCCGGTATCAGTTTAATGGCTAAGTAAATTCCTAAAGGCAAAATAATCAAATCGTCCAGATAACCAATCACCGGAATAAAATCTGGAATAAGATCAATCGGGCTTAACGCATACGCCACTACCGCAACACCCAACCACTTAGCCACCTTTGGAACCGCCGGATCCTTGATTGCCAGATATAAAGCAGAAATTTGAACTTTCATGCCTCTGGCAAACATTTTTAGTTTAGTTATAAGGGCTTGTTTATCTTTCATCTCCGCCTCTGTTGTGAGCTGAAAAAGCGTCAATCAAGGCACTAGGAGCGCCTTTTGTGAGATACATCCATGTATCTCACCCCATTGGGGCTTACGCTCAAAAACGCTCCCGGCGTTTTTGTAGTTGTTCTAAATAAGCGACGAGCAAAGCTTCCGCATCCTGCTCACGCCCCTGACCTACATCCATGTAGGCCACGCAGACCGGCGCGCGCCTCCCTGGCGCGCCGGCATACAGTCCATCCGTGGACATAAGTGGCGCTTTTTCAGTCATAACCCGAAGGGCTGGGACTATTTTTGCACCCGCCTGCGTAGCTGTTCAAATGAGTTCCAGACTCATTTATCAATCACTTATGTAGGAAGGCTACACCGCGTGCTTTCCGCCTTGTCGGACACAAAAATAGCCGCCAGCAGTGGAGGATATGAAAGATAAACAAGCCCTAGCATCATTGATTTTTTTTGTGTGCTTGCCCATTAAAAAATTCACAAGATCCAGTCGATTGTTGACATAAAATTCACAATCTATCCGCTTTAATTCCGCATAAAAAATAATGATTATCTCGTGTTGATAATCATAATAAAAATTATTCGGCAGCAGTGGGCAATATTAAGATGTTTAATAAAAAACTTAAAAGTGATTTAGCTGAGGTAACTACTAAATATAATGAAATTTACAGCCTTATCAATTCAATACAGGAATCTGTAGCGACTATTCAATTTAATAGTAAAGGTATTATCGAGGATGTAAATGACAACTTTTTATCCGTTGTGGGTTATGAAAAGTCAGAACTGGTCGGCAAACACCATAAGGTTTTATGCCATGACGATTATATTCGTTCTGCGGAGTATAAAATATTCTGGGATGAACTCTCACGGGGCAAACAACAATCCGGCAGGTTTAAAAGACTTACCAAGCCAGACCAAACAATATGGTTAGAAGCATCATATTTTCCAATAACTGACAAGGACAATAACGTTACCGCTATCTTTAAAATTGCTTCAGATGTGACGCGTTCACATAACAAAATGCGTGATCTTGAAGCGGCCTCCAATGCATTAAACCGTTCAATGGCGATTATTGAGTTTACTCCAGATGGACAAATTTTAACGGCTAATGATAATTTCCTTTCGGTAGTTGGTTATTCTTTAAATGATGTGGTTGGTAAGCATCATCGCATGTTCTGTTTCGATCAATTCTACGAAGAAAACCCCAATTTCTGGTCAGAAATCAGTTCGGGAAAATTTTTCTCTGATCAATACCAAAGGAAAACATCTTCTGGTCAAGCCGTCTGGTTAGAAGCTTCTTATAATCCAGTGTTTGATGATGAAGGCAAGGTGGTTAAGGTCATTAAGTTTGCCAGTGATATTACCCAGAGAATCGAGCATAACGACCGAGTAATGCGTGCTGCGGAGATGTCATTTTCAACAGCAGAGGAAACCTCGCAAATAGCTAAAAATGGTGTTGAATTACTCAATACCTCGGTACAAATGTCCAACACAATTCTGCAGGATGTATCGGATACGTCAGCCAATATCGAACAGTTGAATAATGAATCTAAAAATATTGAAAATATCGTTTCAACGATTAATGACATTGCAGAACAGACAAATCTGTTGGCATTAAACGCAGCCATCGAAGCCGCACGTGCCGGCGATCAGGGGCGTGGGTTTGCCGTGGTGGCTGATGAGGTCAGAAAGCTGGCGTCGAGAACAAGCGAGTCCACGGAGGAAATAAAAGAAGTTGTTAAGCAAAACCGTAAGCTTACACATGATGTCACGCAAAAGATGGATAGCGTGAAACAACGGGCCCTCGACAGTAATGAACAACTTTCTGCTGTTTCATCAGTGATGACAGAAATATTGCATGGTCCTGAGGATGTTTCACGAACGGTTTCTTCGCTTTTATAGGCAAGGGATTTCAAGATCTTGATTGTTAGGGTATAACAAATTATCAGGACTACTTTAATTTTGATGACATAAATAAATTAAAGCTCTGGGCGTTGTGTACGCAATAATAACTATAAGCATATGAACTCATTACGGAAAATAAGATGGGCCTGAAAAGAGTTTTAATATTATTCGTCTTGTTTTCAGTCGCTTGTAGTTCTGAGAATACAGACATCCCATCATTGAAATTGGCTGGTGTGAATTATTTGGGGGATCTCCCCACTCTTGTCGCCAGTAAAAATGAGTTATTCAAAAAATATCAGCTTGATGTTGATGTGAGTTTTAATAATTCGGGTAGGCAAAGTCTTGACGATTTGCGTGCCGGAAAAGTTGATTTTGCCTTGGTCTCACCAACAGCGTTTACGCTGGATAAATTAGCTAATGCAAATAATGAACTTCAGAATGATGAGCCCGTTATTCTGGGGAATCTTCTGCATTCCACCTTAATGAATCAAATCCTGACAACCACTAATGGTAAGCAAATTCAGACAGTTACTGATTTGTCAGGAGGACGTATTGGTTTGCCTAAAGGAACCAATTCAGAATATATCTGGTGGGTTTATTCGGTTTTTTATCAGGTAAATACAGATCAGGTAGATATTATCGATTTACCCATTTCAGAATTGGGTAAGGCATTAATTGATGACAAGGTCGATGCAATTGTTACCTGGCAGCCATGGACCAATCATTTTATTGCGGAATATGGTGACCAGCTCAAACAGGTGGAGGGTAGTCATGTGTATAGCGCAAAATGGCTACTGGTAACAACTCGCAAAATAACGGAGCAGAACCCACAAAACTGTCAGCAATTGCTAATGGCTTACGCCGATGCCATCAGTCTTATACACTCAGACACGGATAACGTGATGCAGATGTATAGCCAGGAAATGAGTGAAAACGCAATTTTGGGTCAAAATTATCAGCCAGGATTACATCAGTTAAATTTAAACTGGTCTTTAATTTCAGAATTACATCAGAATATTCAATGGGCTAAGCTCAATAATTTTCCCGGATCCGAAAAACCAACCAATGTGACCTCCTGGTTTGCTCCCGAACCCTTAAAAGCAATACAGCCTTTTTTAGTTAAGATTCCAACGATGCAAACTGAGGAGAACCAGTGATGAAACTGGTTCAAACGTCTATTTTCTTTATCAGTTCATGTCTGCTGGGACTACTATTTTTAATTGTGTTAGGTGCCTGGAGTTACCACCAGGTTGAATTAAAACGCATTGAACTTAATTCGTTTGCAACGTTAAATAACAAAATTGATGCATTATCTGTCGGCAGTGATAATTTATTGATATTTCGGCCTGACGAACGTCTGTGGCAGGTTTTTTTGAGTGATGCGCGACAAATCCAGCAAGATCTTTCAAAACTGGAGCGAGGTAAGTTTAATGCCCAACGGGCAATACGGCATATCGATCAGTTGATTAAATCAGTAGAAGATGCTTATCAAAGTCTTCCGGAAAATACTGACCCCATCATTAATGACTATCAAATGAATCCTCTGTCATTGCCGTTGAGATCAAGATTGCTTATCAACCAGGTTGCTGATCATGGTATTGCAATTGAAAGCTCTATTGATCAATTGATGCAGGAAAATCAGCAAGTTATTGAAAGTCATATAAACCGTATTTTGTTTGTTTTCATGTTATCTACGCTGATCTTTGGTGTGTTATGTGTATTGGCATTCAATATGATTTATCAGCGTATCGCTCTGCCTACCCGAAATCTTATCGATACAATCAAAAAAATATCGCTTAATGACAACACAGCTCGGGCTGAGGTGTTTGGCAAAGATGAAATGGCAGAGTTATCGATGGCTTTTAATGCGCTGCTGGATCAAAAAGATCGCTCAAACCAACAGATCATCCTGCAGCAGAGTGAATTAAAAAAACAAGCTGAATTACTGGAAATTGCTGGCAGAATCACCCGGTTTGGTGGGTGGTCGGTGGATATGAGAACCAAACAGGTTATTTGGTCTGAGATGGTGGCCAACATCCATGGCAAACCAAAAGGCTATAGCCCAACCATTGAAGAAGGTCTTTCTTTTTATATTGCTGAGCATCAGCCACGTATGCAGGAATTATTTACTGCCTGCTATCAGCGGGGAATTCCCTATGATGCAGAGTTACAAATCATTAATTCTGCTGGAACACCGATCTGGGTGCGGACATCTGGTGAAGCTGTTCGTGACCATGAAGGAAACATAATCGGCGTTCATGGTGCCTTTCAGGATATCTCCGAACGTATGGAGCTTGAAAACCGACTGCGCCAATCTCAACGGCTGGAAGCGGTAGGTCAATTAACGGGTGGTGTGGCACATGATTTTAATAATCTGCTCACGGTGGTAATTGGCAACTCGCAAATCCTTACAGAATCATTTGAGGATTCCAACAGACTCAAACCATTAGCGGATATGATTTTACAAGCCGGTTACCGAGGCGCGGAGTTAACCCGCAGTCTATTAGCCTTCGCCCGTAAACAGCCGCTTGATCCCAAGCCAGAGAGTATCAAACAACTTATCGATCAGCTTTGGCCGTTATTGGAACGTGCTGTTGGCGAAGGGATTGTCATCAAGTTTATTGCTGAAGGTCCATTAAAGCACGTCCTTGTCGATGCTGGACAGTTTGAAAATGCGCTGCTTAATTTGTCATTAAATGCAAAAGATGCCATGCCAAAAGGCGGTCAATTAGTTATTGAAGCCAAAAATACCCATTTACCGGAAGAATATGCTCAAAATCATGACATCACTTCAGGTGATTACGTTGTGCTAGCCGTTTCGGATTCTGGCTGCGGTATTGATGCAGACAAACTTGATAAAGTATTTGAGCCTTTTTACACCACCAAATCGAAAGACAAAGGGACAGGCTTAGGGTTGGCAATGGTTTATGGCTTTATTAAACAAAGTAACGGTCACGTTAATATCTATTCTGAGCCTGGACAGGGAACAACAGTAAGACTTTACCTACCAGTTGCAATGGATAATACACCCCAGCTAAAAGCTAATACTCAAGAGTCCATCAACTTACAGATTGGTCATGAAACTATTTTAGTGGTTGAAGATGATCCTATGGTAAGGGAATATGTATTAACTCAATTGACAGCTTTAGGTTATGAGGTACTGTCAGCCGCCGATGGCAAACAGGCAATGGATATTCTGCAATCTGAACAGACGATTGATTTGCTATTAACCGATGTCGTGTTACCGGAAGGATTAAATGGCCGAAAAATAGCCGAGCATGCCCTGAGGCTAAGACCATCATTGCGCATTTTATATACATCAGGTTATACCGAAAACTCTATTGTTCACCATGGTCGACTGGATAAAGGGGTATTACTTCTGTCTAAACCCTATAAGCGTGAAGAGCTGGCCAGCAAGGTCAGAATGGCCCTTGATGGCGAAGGACAAGTCTCACCGGATTAAACTAAATCAAGTTGATCTCTGATAATACAATCCTGACAGAATCTTCAGCCTAGTTGTTGTTTGTATTACAAATATCTATTTTATATTACTCGTCCGTGTTTAAATTTTTTACAGGTATCTGAAAAAATTTCATGACTCTCTCGAAATATTTTTAATTAACAATTATCTAAATTAACCTTGCCAGTTACATATTTAAATCTATAAAACCCTCTAGATAAAATTAATGCCAAGTCTGACGGTTTTCAGTTAATTTTTTTATTTGGACTGGTATAACGGTTGCATAATTTTTTGAGCAGGGAATAACGAGATATTAATGCAATAAATCTAAAGTGTTTTAATTATCCAAATAATTTCAAATTCAGCTTTAGAGTTGATAATGATGACCAAGTTAAGCATTGCTGATTTAGAGTCATCAAACGTATTCCTTGTAAATAATATGACTGATTTTTACTCAGACTATAGAAGACGTTTATTAGGAGGAAGATATGAATAACACGAGAATCCTGACATTTGCTTCTTTGACTTTATTTGCATTGCCAGCAGTCGCTATAAATCCTTACGCGTTAGAAGATGATAGCTGGATCAGTATTAATGGTGAAGTTACCTCTGTCACCGCTGATGCGTTTGAACTGGATTATGGTGATGGGCAGATCACTGTAGAAATGGACGATGGCGACCGTGATGCTGATGGTTACAAGTTAATCCAGGGGGATGAAGTGAGAGTCTCAGGCATGATCGATGATGATTTTTACGATCTGACTACTATAGAAGCCAGCAGTGTTTATGTAAAAAATATTGATACCTATTTTTATGCGAGTGCAATGGATGAGGAGGATATAGGTTATTCAATAATCTCACCCAGTGTAACGGATACAGTAGTGCAGGGGACGATTACCAGCGTAGATGCGAATGGAGAGCAATTTACGCTTGATTCCGGACTTCAGGAGCTGACTGTCGAAGTGGATGAATTGACATACAATCCGCTTGATAATGAGGGATTTCAACAGCTTGATGTAGGGGACAGAGTAAGCGTGCAAGGAAGCATTGATCACGACTTTTTTGAAGGTCGAGTTTTTGAAGCAAACTATGTAACAACCCTTTATAGCGCTTCATAATCGTTTTAAATACACAGGCTATGCTGGCTCAGTCGGCATAGCCTTATTTCAAATGTAATGTCTGATGCTAGTCCGCTATTGATTTATTACTTAGAAATTTTTATGGCAATGCTGAACAAACACCTAAAAAAATTTAGAGGTGATTGTAAAAATTACATGACTTTGTCATTAGTTGTACATGAAAAATTCATAATAGATCTTGAGCATAAGTTTAATGTATTTTGCATTAAAGTCTCGTCAAGCTGCTGATTTTAAATAATAATTTTTTTGAATTTTCCGTGTATTTTATAGTGATAATTATTTTGGCATGAGGCTTGCGAGGTTGTTTGATACAAGGAAAGCATTCGGCTCTTTCTTTGATTTTCTACCTGAATACAAAAATTGCCGTTAAATAAAAAGGAGAATGAAATGTTTAAGCAACTATTTCTTTCAACTGCAATTGCTACAGCTTTTGCTGTTACACCTGTCTTAGCAGATGATCATGAAAAAATGAATAAAGATGATCCTGAGTGGGAACAAAAAGTTAATAAAACTCAGCATGACATGGACAAAAAACATCAGGATAAAGAGAAGAAAATGGACAAAAACCGTCAGGGTGATACAACCACCTATGATGAAATGGATGAAGACATGGACGTGGTGCCTGATGAAGAAGCCTATGATAAGGATAAGGGCGGAAACGATAAGCACCCTGCCCACAAAATGGGTGAGGAAGGATATCCTGAATAAAATAAATTGAACGTAAAATAAAATTCTAAGTTCAATGGGAGCGTAGCGTTTTAATGGAGTAATTAGCTGGTTGATTTCTCAGTGTTGACCAACAAATTTACTAAGGAAGTAACGCTACGTTTTCATTTTTTTTATCAAACTAATTTCTCACCTAAGCATTTCATTTTAACAAATGAAATATGATGTCCTTAAGGCCTTCTAACTTCATATTCTTATTTGATATAAGCCTTAATGCTTTCTTGAGCATTTTGGATAGGAGTTTAAAATGGCTACACAACTCATTAAAATGACTTTTTTTGCCAGCATGATTACGAGTCTGCCTTTACTGGCAGATGAAATGAATGAATTAAAACGAGATAGACAATCCTGTTACTCATAGTAATAATATTTCAAGTACAAATCTAGCCGGGGTACTGTGACACAGGGAGTAATAGGAGCTGAAGCAGATGAAAACTAGAAGCTTGTTCCAGAATGATCCCCCGCTAAGACGAAAAAAGATACTGAGGTCCTAACTTCGTCTATATGATGAGATTACTGATGATATTGAAACATTTGATGCGGATTAATGATTTAGGGCTTGTTTATCTTTCATATCCACCACTGCTGGCGGCTATTTTGTTTTGTGTCCGACAAGGCGGAAAGCACGCAGTGTAGCCTTCCTACATAAGTGATTGACAAATGAGTTGGAATTCATTTGAACAGCTTAGCTGGCCGCGTAGCGGTGAAATACAGGGATGTATTTCATACAACGCAGGCGGCCGCAAAAATAGTCCCAGCCCTTGGGGTTGTGACTGAAAAAGCGTCACTTATGTCCACGGATGAACTGTATGCCGGCGCGCCAGGGAGGCGCGCGCCGGTCTGCGTTACTCGTCACTTATTTAGAATAACTACAAAAACGTCAGGACAAGCAATGTTCCAGACATTGCTTTTGCATACACTCCATCCATGGAGATAAACGTTTTTGAGCGTAAGCCCCAACGGGGTGGGATACATGGATGTATCTCACAAAAGGCGTTCCTCGTACCTTGATTGACGCTTTTTCAGCTCACAACAGAGGCGGAGATGAAAGATAAACAAGCCCTTAGAGTCTGCTCCAATAATTTATTTTATAACTGTTTAAGTGTCTGACAGGCATTATGCCCTTTACTAAGTAAAATGATGTTTTTGTGTATACAGGCATCGTTCCATCCATTTACATTATCAGGAGCGGCCCGTTTGGAAAAAAATTCCAAGTCCACGGCCACTGTATCGGTAAATTGATACAGTTCAATTCGTTCACTCTTCCATTGGCCAACCCAACCATCTTCCGCATTTTCAATCAAGGTTTGGCGTTGATACTGTTTTTCAAACCCTGCCGCTTCCACATCTGCAATCTGGATTAACTGTTCATTAAACGAGATTTTATAGAGCAGCATGATTCCTAGCAGAAGTGTGGCAAAACATAGGGTATTAATAAAATAATCTGTGGTGGTCAGACCAGGATTTTTTGTATTGCATTGGACGCAATTATTGGCAGTTCGTGCTACCTGATATTCACATTTTCTACATTTAACCAGTTTTGCCATTGCAAATTCCCTTTTTATATTGTTGGTCAGAAAGGTCAGCTGGCGAGCTTACGATAGTTATCCAAAATCCAATGCACTCTTTCACAGGCTTGAATGTAATCCACGATCATCGAAACAGGAGGGGATTGGATTCCCTCGATACTCATACGGGTATATTCCAGACTATGGATAAGATTTCCCAATCGGGGATCCAAAACCGTGATTTCACCAATATCAAGCCTGCCCTGTTTGATTGAATCATTGTTTGGTTTGTCAGCGGATGCAGATAAGAAATTGATTTCCTTTTCTAAAACATCCCAGGCTTTACGCATGGAATAAATGGGGAACACGGTGGCTTCTTTTTTCAGTGAGATCCATTCCATCTCTGCTTTGTTTGCATGATTGTTATTCATAATCATTATTCCCAGATGGGTTTATGAAGTTTTACTCAAGTGTTATTTATTGAGTTGTTGTTTGCGTTGAAACAGTTTTTCGCCGAGTAACGCCAAATCAACATCACTTTTCTGCAATAAAGGAAACATTTCGTCTTCTTCTTCTTTAACATGGTGCTCAATGTATTCTGAAAGCACCTTGACTTTGGCATCAAATAATTCCTCATCTGCCTGCATTTGTTGAATTTCTTTGATCAATACCTTGGCACTGTCATGTTCAACCTTAGCTTCATTGAGCAAATCTTTTTCATCTGAAAGTTTTTCACGAAACGCTGGGTAGATAATTTCCTCTTCCAACTGGGTATGCAGTGTCAGTTCTGCACAAATTTGATCGGCCAGCTTTTTCTTATGAACAAACGCATATGGCCCGAGCTCTTCATATTGGGCGAACGCCTGTTTAACTTTCTGATGATCTTTTTTCAGTAAGGTTATGGCGTTGTGCTGTGTCTTTTTTGTATCAGTCATGTTTCTAAACCTTTTGATTTCGGTAGATTACTATCAGTCCTTTTGCAAATTACGTACCCGAGATGAACAAATCTCTGCTAAAGCCTGGTGGGCTTGGATATAGCTGAAAGTTTTATAAGTTTTCAATGAATAAAAGAAAATAAAATATGGGTAAAAATTACTGTCATTACAGAAAAATTTATAGGAATAAATCGAAATTTCCCTTGCGAGGGGGAAACTAGAATTTTCAGAACCTCATTAATGCTTACTCTCAGGGTCTGGCATAAGGATTGCTGATAGTGGTTAATGTGCACTTATATCAAGTGTGAGCTCAACCAGATAAGAATTTCCAAAGTTACTATTTAACACTCAGTAAAACGTAATAAATCTAATGTTGAAAGGATAATCGTAATGACTGAAATGAACTCGGAAGATCTAATCAAAAAGCTCAATAATTTAATTGAACTCGATTACGATGCCATTGCTGCTTATAAAGCGGCGATTGAGCGTCTTGATGACATGCAGTTTAAACAACAATTAGCCGCATTTATGGAAGACCATCAAAACCACATTACGGCTTTAAGTGAATCAGTAAGGCTGGAAGGTGGAAATCCGGCTGATGGCGGTGATCTAAAACAGATACTCACTAAAGGCAAAGTTGTGATAGCTGAACTGGGTGGAGATAAGGCCATTCTTAAAGCAATGAAAATGAATGAAGAAGTTACTAATAAAAGTTATGAAGAAATGGTAGATGAGCCTTTCCCAGGAACAATAAAACTCATTTTACAAAATGGTTTGGCAGATGAAAGACGTCACCGAGCATGGATTAATGCAACCCTTGAACAAATTTCTTGATTACGCAACAACCTCAATTCGTTAACTAATCCTAGCTCTATGGCACAGATTAATGATAAGGAGTAAATACTATGTGGAAAGCACTATTTTTTACCATGACATTAGCTTTCTCGTCGGTCATATTATCCGGTTGTTCCGATGAACAGGATAATCAAATGGGGCAGGACTCTGAGCTGGATGCTGACCCACAGTGGAGCGAGAACCCTTATGGTGATGAAGATGTGGAGGAAATTGAAAACCCTCAATCAGCTGAAGAAATCAACCGCAACAAAGATGATAGCGATTTACCTGAAACACCTCCTTATGATGAAGAAGATAGTGGTTTAGATGAGGCAACTGAACAAGGTGTTGGGCAGCAATATTAAAATTGCTTCACCGGAATCTGACTTATCCAACTAGAACCCAATAAATCATAAAGGTTTATTGGGTTTTCTTTTAAATTAATGAATTTTGGATCCTATTTGGACACCGGCTTGATTCTGCCGCCATGGCTTACCATCGCAAAAAGCATAGTTTTTACAGTCAGCAGTGCAACCTCGGCACGGTAACCGTTTCGATTGTAGGATGTGTTTCAAATTTGGCTCAGATTTACTATTACGCATATTAACGGCTCGTTTAATGATTCGTGATTAAAGTAGCTTTTTCCAGGTGAATATGCCGTGAAAAATTTCTATTTCGGTAGAAAATAAGCTTTTAAATAAAAACCATTGACGCTTATAAAACTGCTTTAGCTTCATCTATGGAAAAGACTATGATGTCTGCAGAATCACATAACGTTAATTTCATCGACATTTCAGCTCTTATAAATAAGGATTTATAACAATGCGTTGGAAGGGAAGACCCAAAAGCAGCAATATTGAAGACAGACGGGCCATGCGTACTTCTGGAGCTGGAGGCTTAGGACGTGGTGGTTTACGATTATTACCGTTGGTTTTTCGATTTCTTGGTGTTAAAGGTACTTTGTTAGTAATTGTCGCTGTGGTTGCTTATGGTTTGTTTACCGGTAATTTAGGCAATATGCTCTATGCGCTAGGACTGGGAGAAAGTCCACCCACCAGCGTTTCCACCGAAACGTTAAATCAAACGCCGCAGGAAAAAGAACTAGTTGAATTTGTCTCAGTAATCCTCGCAGATACCGAGCAGACGTGGAGCAGTATCTTTCAGGAAAATGATGAACAGTATCAGGAGCCTCATCTGGTGTTGTTCAGAGGGGTGGTACGTTCGGCTTGCGGCACTGCCCAGTCAGCAATCGGCCCTTTTTATTGTCCTGCAGATCAACAGATTTATCTGGATCTGAATTTTTTCGATCAACTCAAAAACCGATTCAAAGCACCTGGTGATTTTGCTCAGGCATATGTGATTGCACATGAAGTGGGACATCATATTCAGACTCTGATGGGGATTTCAGAAAAAGTTCATGCTGCCCGCAGCCGGTTAAACGAAACAGAAGCCAACAAACTCTCGGTCAAACAGGAATTACAGGCAGACTGTTTTGCAGGTATCTGGGCCAATCATGCAAATGATCAACGTCAACTTTTGGAAACCGGTGATATTGAAGAAGGGCTAAGAGCTGCCAGTGCGATAGGGGATGATACCTTGCAAAAACAATCGCAAGGTTATGTAAGCCCCGATTCATTTACCCATGGTAGTTCGCAACAACGAATGCAGTGGTTTAAAACGGGATTTGAAACTGGAGATATCGCGCGTTGTAATACATTTGCAAACGGTTAATCCCTTTAGGAAAAAGTTTTTTATTTTAAAAATTACAGCTGCTCTGCTCACCGGATGCAATATTTTGGAAGCTTAAAAGGTAATATTCCTCAGCTTATATTGATAAATATACTGAATACAGGTCATTTTGATTGGTTCGTTAGCGTTTATTGAATGTGATTAATACCAAAAACGGACTGCATAAATGACGGTCAATTACACCTTTTGGATTATTGCTTGCGGGCGCAGATACCAGCAACATAGAATGGCGCGTTTTTTCTTATAATTATTTGGAGTTTAACAATGTCAGAACCCGTTTGGTTTAGAACCGCAGAAGCCACCGTTTTTGCCAGTGAAGATCAAGGCACCGATGCGATGCCGGAAATTTTAATTGGCAGCACCAAAGGTCCGGCAGGCCAGGCATTTGCCAATTTGATGGGGCAGACAGAAGGTCACACCCGTATGTTTGCCATTCGTGCCACCAATCAACAGGTTAAACCGGCAACCATGATCGTGCCTAAAGTGACCATCAAATCGAGCAGTTATGTGGAATTGTTTGGTGGACCGGTTCAGTCGGCGGTGGCCGATGCGGTATTGGATAGCGTTATTGAAGGCGTCATACCAAAAGAACATGCTGATGATTTATGTATCGTGGCGATGATTTGGATCGCGCCAGATGCGGCTGCTAATCCAGATGTTGATCGCAAGGACTTATACCGCACGAATTACGAAGCCATGAAATTGGCCATCAAACGTGCGATGTCAGGTTCACCAACAATTGATGAACTGATTGCGAACCGCAACAAAATCCATCATGAAATGTATGATCCAGAAACGGGTGAATCAGCCTGGTAAGTTAAAGCTGTATTCACTAAAAAACCCTCTTTGTGTGAGCAAAGAGGGTTTTTTTGGTTACAGGACAAGTAATCGTCTATTTAATGCTCGTTAAATAACTTTTCATAAAAGCCACGTTCAAAATCCCGAAGTGGTTTACGCGCAACATTGCGGTTGTCACTATCTGAATGATAATTGGAAAGTAACTGTACAAAGTACAATGACTTGCCTGATTTTGTATTTATTTTTCCAGCCAGATTGTAAACACCATAGATAGAACCGGTTTTTGCCGTTACTTTGCCACTCAATGGCGTATTGATCAGGCTACTGCGGTATCGCAGGGTTCCAGACTGTCCTGATACAGGTAGCGTATCAACCAGTCCCAGTTCCTTATTGCTGAAGATGTACTGGACGACCTGCATTAATTGCTTAGCGGTGACCCTATTGTTACGTGATAACCCTGAACCATCCATGATAATGGCACGAGACAAATCAATACCGGCTTTTTCCTTAAATACCGCTTTGATGGCGGCCGCACCATTCTCATAACTACCAGGTTGTTTGTAATAAACACGACCAACCGTTTTAAGCAGATTATCAGCAATCAGATTATCCGACCGTTTCATCATCAAATCGATCAGTTTCATCAATGGTTCTGATTGATGCAAGGCAATAACGGTCCCATGTGCGGTATCGTCACGAATAATTTTGCCACGTAATCTGATTCCGGCACGATCCAGCTCCTCCTGAAGAACCTCCTTGAGATATAAGGTGGTGTTTTGTACCGCAAGATGAAAATTTACTGGCAAACGATGCGAGCCCACGCATCCATTAAGTGAGAAGTGATTTTTATTGTCGGCAGTCAGCTTGAGATCACAATCAATATTCTGATTTTCCAGGCCTTCGCGGATGATGATATCGTCAGCACTGATACTGATATACGGCGAGCCACTGGCTTTCAGTTCCTTAACGGGCGCTGGAGTAGTGCCCTCAATTTTTCCGTAGATACAGTTACCATTCATCGTAATGCTACTGGACGGGGCACTGTAACAGACACCCATAATATCCCATGGTAAGCCAACAGCACGCTCAGAGGTGTCGAAGGCGCTGCCATTCAAATAGAGGTTTCCATCGATAGTAGTTTGCTTGAGTTTAAGCTTTTCGACCAAAACACGCAGATGGGTACGAGTAAAAGTCGGGTCACCACTGAAATTGATTATGGCATCTTTTTCAGTCGTTTCCATTGTGGTTTCAAACCGAAAATCTTTATCCAGAACCAGGCGAGCTCCGAGACCGGTAATGATTTTTTGCAAACTGGCAGGTTGTTGGAACTGTTCAGCACGTTCAGAGTAAATTTCCTTGCCACTTGCGGTATCGACAACATACAAAGCAATATCTGCACCTTCCGGTGTAGGCTTGCCGTTCAATGCAGGGTCAGAAAAAGTTTGTGTAGCGTGAGTAGAAACACTAAAGAAAAGCAACATTGCCAGGGTGAGATATTTGGTCATACAGTCCAGTGATACATGAGTTTAAAGTTGAAAGATTGCAAAGACTAACATGAAATTCAGCATTTGATTTGAAACAAAAAGCTGTCGTTTTTGAAACTCCCACAACAACAGCGTATGGCAGGTGGACTTTAAGTGTACATTGGTTTGTTTTCAGCTACATTCATCCAGCCTTTGGCTATTCGGTAGATAACCCAAATTGCATTGGCCAGCAGAATGAAAACCCCGATAACAACAGCACTCAATAAAGCACCTATCAAGCCCCACAAAAGACAAAACCAGAAGGTACGGATCTGCCAGCGAAAATGTGACTCAAGCCACGTACCACGCACATCATCGCGTTTGATGTAATTCATGATAACGGCAACCAGGAACGTTAAGCCAACAATAAAGGATGCTGCTTGCAGGGCATAAATAACAATCGTCAGTGTTTTGGCTTGATTTGAATTATCGTTCATAACGGGGTCTGGGGAAGGAGTGGGAATAATTCTGGGTTCAGACATGAAATATCCTTTGGTTATCTGCCTGCAAGGATAAATCTTTTGCAGGCAGATACCAAAGTTTTTATCACATGAAAAGTTAAGTTGGGGAAAGTTTTTATACCGCTGTTTTAATTAGTTTGTTTAATTAGTTAAGCGTTTCGTGAGGAGTGGAGTTGGTGCAGTGTGCACATCCATCAATTAAATGGGCATGGTTGTAAAATTTTCTTCTGGCGACATGTATTGCCGTTTTGCTATCCGGCAGGTCACCCAAATGAACCCGTTCTACCAGAGGTGGCAGGTTAGGGCATCCTTCTGGACACACATGATGAATATCGCATCCGTTGTTAGGTAAGTTAGGATTTGAATCTAAGTAATAACTTGCCATATCGATATCTCCCTGATTTTAAAAACATCTTTGTTTTACGTTAGGCCAATTATTGAACTAACAGGTAAGTCACATAATTATTAATACTCCTATAACTCTATTCAGCGTAAATGAATAATTCCTGTTTTCACAGGAAACTTTACCTACCAGCACCTAAGGAAAACAGAAAACACATGAATTTACAACAGCTTGGAGCCGCTAATTTAGACTCTTAATTCAAAGTTATTTAAACAAAATAACGATTTCCCACAAATAAATGATAACCACGTCACACTTTCTGCGCAATAAATGCTGACAATAATCTAAAAATGATGGCTGCATCACGTTTTATATGGATATAAATCGTTTTTATCGATTGTTTTTGTATAAATAAACTGTTTTACAGGTTAATTCTTTATGAGTATTGTGGCAACCCTGAACAAATAAGCCACTACAACAAAACTATATAGGGATTTAATCATATGAAAACAACCCGTCAAACCGCTGACATTGGTATCGTCGGACTTGCTGTCATGGGTCAGAATCTGGCTTTAAATATGAACGATAAAGGTTTTACCGTTGCTGTTTACAACCGAACAGCCACGAAAGTAGACGAGTTCATGCAGGGCCCTGCAAATGGTTCCAGAATTATTGCCTGTCACGATTTGAAAGCGTTTACTGAATCCTTGCAACGGCCCAGGAGGGTTATGTTGATGGTAAAGGCAGGGGATGTGGTCGACAGCTTTATCCAGCAACTTTTACCGTATCTGGAGAAAGGTGACATTATCATAGATGGTGGTAACTCTTTGTTTAATGACAGCGATCGCCGTACTCAGGAATTACATCAGCAAGGGATTCTGTTTATTGGCAGTGGTGTGTCTGGTGGTGAAGAGGGGGCACGCCATGGACCTTCGTTAATGCCCGGTGGTAATAAAGCTGCATGGCCAGCAATAAAAGATATATTCCAATCAATCTCTGCGCAGGTTGATGGTGAGCCTTGCTGTGACTGGGTAGGAAATGATGGGGCAGGCCATTATGTGAAGATGGTGCATAACGGTATTGAATATGGCGATATGCAACTGATTTGTGAAGCCTATCAGATGATGCGAGAAGGCATGGGGTTGTCAGGTGATGAAATTCAACAGGTATTTGCCGAATGGAATGATGGTGTGCTGGATTCCTATCTGATTGAAATTACTCGCGACATTCTTAAAGTAAAAGAACCTGATGGCAGTTTGTTAATCGATCATATTCTGGATACCGCAGGTCAAAAAGGTACCGGAAAATGGACGGGCATGAATGCGTTGGATTTAGGCACGCCTTTAACATTGATAGGTGAGGCGGTATTTGCCCGTTGTTTGTCAGCGTTGAAAGATGAACGGGTTACGGCATCTCGCGTATTACCGGCTAAGGCGGTTGCTTTTACTGGTGATAAACGTGAAATGATTGATGCCGTTCGGGATGCACTTTATGCCTCCAAAATCATTTCCTATGCCCAAGGCTATATGTTAATGCGTGAAGCGGCGGCAACTTATGGTTGGGAGTTGAATTATGGGGGTATTGCGATGATGTGGCGTGGTGGCTGTATTATTCGGAGCCAGTTTTTATCCAAAATCCGTGACGCTTTTGAGCGGAATCCGAATTTGCAGAACCTATTGCTGGATGAGTTCTTTATTGACGCCATCAGCGAAGCATTGCCGGGCTGGAGAAAAGCGGTCGTTACAGCGATTGATGTTGGTGTGCCGGTACCTACCTTCAGCAGTGCTTTGTCATTTTATGATGGTTATCGCAGTAAACGTTTGCCAGCCAATTTGTTACAGGCACAACGCGATTATTTTGGTGCCCATACATACGAACGACTCGATAAACCCCGAGGTGAATTTTTTCACACCAACTGGACAGGACGCGGTGGAAATATATCTTCCAGCAACTACGATGTCTGAATGTGTTTCACGCCTCAGTGATATGGCTCCTGTCATATCATTGAGGCAGATTTAAGGTGAAATGAGTTTTTTAATTTAAACTTTAAACCGGTATCCCACACCTTGAACGGTTTCAATAAATCTTGGTTGTATAGGTTCTTCACCAAGTTTATGGCGTAACTGGCGTACTAGAACACGTAAATAATGTGTTTCATCCACAAAGCTTTCACCCCAGATGGTCTGGGTTAAAAAACGATGGGTCAGGATATGCCCTGGCTGTTCTGTGAGTAATCGAAGCAACTCGAATTCTTTGCGAGATAAATGAATTATTCTGTCATCCAGTTTGACCTGATATTCCGCTAAATCGATAAACAGGCCATTGATTTCACGTTTACTGTTAGAAGCTACAGTATTGTCACTTATTCTCAGTAACGCTCTAACCCGAGCCATCAACTCACTGATGCCAAACGGTTTGGTGACATAATCATTAGCACCGGCATCCAATGCCTGCACTTTTTCATCTTCGCTGGATCGAACAGACAGAACAATAATCGGGATCTGTGACCATTTACGTAATGCTTTTATAACATCCTGTCCATCCATATCCGGCAAACCTAAGTCCACAATCAACAGGTCAACCTTTTGTTCGACCATAATGGCTAATCCCTGTTCACCGAGCCTGGCTTCCAGCACCACATGATGATGTGTTTCAAGACTGATCCTCAAAAATTTCTTAATCTGAGCTTCGTCTTCTATGAGTAATATTGTGGCCATGTAAATACTCTGTCGAGGTTAGGACTTATTGATCTTTCATATTCACCACTGCTGGCGGCTATGAAAGATCAACAGCCCCTTGGTTATTTGGTAGCTTGATCCGCATCATCGTGCCTTTGCCATAAGGATTATCCAATGTCATCACCTCGCCACCATGCGCTTCAACCATGCCGCGGCAAATTGCCAGGCCCATTCCAGAGCCCGGTAAACTGGATTCGTGTCGATCACCTTGAGCGAGGCTGTAAAACATATTGAATACTTTTTCCTTTTCAGTATCGGCAATACCCGGTCCGTTATCAATAATATCCAGCGTTATCCAATTGTCATCATGCTGAACGATTAACTTTATTGCCAATTCTGCTGTGTTGTGGCGAATGGCATTATCCAGCAGATTGAAAATGGCTTGTTCCATAATTAATCCCTGAACATAAAACATCGGGGTATCTTCGGTTAATTCAAGCTCGAATTGCACATTATCTAATTGATGGCCCAACCGTCTTATAGCACCGTTAATCAGATCGTCGATATCCATCCATTCACGATTCAGGTTCAGTTTACCCTGGCTCAGACGAGTCATATCAAGCAGATTCTGAATATGACGGTCCAACCTGTGCGCTTCATCTTCAATGGTCTGGATCAGCAGCTGCTGATCATCAGTCGATAAATGCTGAGCATATTCACGTAATGACGAACTCGCCCCGATAATGGAAGAGAGGGGGTACGTAAATCATGTGAAACTGAAGAAAGTAATGTGGCACGTAGTTGTTCTGTTTCTGCCAGTAATTTGGTTTGTGAGAGTTCCGCCACCAGCATGGTACGGTGTAATACCACTGCGGTTAGCTGGCAGAACGTTTCTGTAGCCGTAATTTGCTTGTCATTAATGCGTTCATTAATGGCCACCAGGCCAAGCTGTCTGCCATCCCAGCTAAGTGGAAAAAACAACCATCCCTTGTGCCAGGTTTCACCGTCCAGATGTTTGGATAGCATTAATTTAAAAACTTCTTCACCAGGATGACCACTCGATATGCCCTCCGGGTGCAAAATCAATTTAGACTCCTGCTGAATGGCAATCACCACACGACCATCATTGCTCAGAACTCGCCGCAAGGCCTCCAATAAAATTTCGATAGTGGTTTCAGTGTTGGTCGCGAAAGAGAGCTTTTGACTGAACTCATAGAAATGAGACAGCCGGTTTAATGCCATTTCCTGCTTGGCTATAGCTTCGCGCATTTGCGTCGCTAAATGTGCCGTCATCAATGCCACCATCAAAAATATAATTAATGTGGCGACATCCGCTTTGTGCAGAATATTAAAAGTGTAATAAGGCTCAGTAAAAAAGTAATTGAAAGCCATAAAGCTGAACAAGCTGCTTAATAAAGCCGGACCAAAACTGGTTTTGGCTGATATCAGCAACACACCCGCCAGAAACAGTAATAACAGACTGGTGTAGGGCAGATAACGGTTAAGCACCTGGGCAAACAACACGATCACAAAAATCAATCCGATCGCGAGCAGATAATGTTTGAGCGGAGTATTAGTTGGAAGAAAACGCATAGCTGATCGCTTTTTCTGGAAAATTCGTAAAGTTGTTTTAACAATAAATCGCATTTAAAAAAGTAAAATTTATATAAAATTTTTATCTTTTTTTAGCTGACTTTCAGTCTCCTGAAACCAATAATCCATTCACGTTGATTATAGGGATGAATAGACTGATGTTGAGTTTTACCAAGTTGTTTCAAAGGCATATTACACCGTGTGTTGCTTGGCTTACATTTTTGATTGAGGTCGTAAGCTAATGCATTGGCGAGCCATCATCCGGTTATTTGGTTTGCTGTTGATGTTTTACAGTCTCAGCTTTCTGCCTTCATTAATCGTTTCATGGATCTACAGCGATGGACAATGGATAACCTTTATCGGGTCCAGCCTGATTGTGTTTTTATTGGGATTATCGTTGTGGCTAAGCAACTATCATCAACGTCAGGAATTATCCGTTCGTGATGGCTTTCTGGTCGTGACACTCTTCTGGTTTATATTGGGGCTGGTCGGCGCTTTACCCTTTTACCTCAGTCTGCATCTGGGTTTTACCGATGCGGTATTCGAATCCATTTCAGGATTTACCACCACGGGCGCGACCGTTATTGTTGGGTTAGATCAATTACCCCAATCAATTTTATATCATCGACAACAAATCCAATGGTTAGGCGGCATGGGGATTATCGTTCTGGCGGTCGCCATTCTGCCTTTATTAGGCGTCGGGGGCATGCAGCTGTATCGAGCGGAAACTTCCGGCGTTGCCAAAAATGAAAAAATGACACCCAGAATCGCTGAAACTGCCCGTTCCCTGTGGCTGATCTATCTGTTACTTACTGTGTGTTGTGCGTTAGCTTACTGGTTTGCAGGGATGAGTTTCTTCGATGCGGTAGGCCACGCCTTTACTACCGTGGCGACCGGAGGCTTTTCTACTCATGACAACAGTATCGGCTATTTTAACAGTCCACTTATTGAAGCTATCGCAATCGTATTTATGTTAGCTGGCGGGGTGAACTTTGCCGTGCATTTTTTAGTGTTAAGACGCAAGCTAATATCTTCATATGCCGAAGATCCGGAAGTAAGAACTTTTGGATTATTGTTTGTGTTTGCCAGTATTTTTATTGCGGTAAGCCTGTATTTCGCCGGGGTGTATTCTGGCGGATGGGAAGCGCTTCGTTATGCTGCGTTTCAGGTGGCTTCCATTATGACTAGTACCGGTTTTGGTACGGCGGTATTCGCGGAATGGCCATTACACATCCCGTTAATTCTGGTGATTTTGTCATTTATTGGTGGATGTGCCGGTTCAACCGCAGGTGGCATTAAAGTTATGCGTATCATGTTGCTGGCGAAACTGGGTTTACGGCAACTCGAGTTATTGGTGCATCCTCGCTCCGTATCTGTGGTGAAGTTGGGAAAACGGCCAATATCTGAAACAGTATTGTTTTCGATTTGGGGTTTTTATGTGCTTTATATTGTCACAGCATTGATGCTGACAGTTGCAATGATGGCAGCCGGCCTTGATTTGATTTCAGCTTTTGGGGCAGTGGTTGCAACGATCAATCTTCTGGGCCCGGGTTTAGGAGAGGTTGCCTCGAATTTTGCCACAATGGATGCCACGGTTAAATGGCTCGGGATCTTCGCAATGCTGGTAGGACGCCTGGAAGTGTTCACCTTGTTGATTCTATTTCTGCCAGCCTATTGGCGCAATTAACAGAGAGGTTTTGCAGATGAAAATTATTATTCTGGGTGCGGGACAGGTCGGCAGTTCGACGGCAGAAAGTCTGGTCAATGAAGGTAACAATGTCACGGTGATTGATCAGAATCCGGTATTGCTGGAGCGATTGCAGGAACATTTGGATATTCGCACGGTGGTGGGATATGCAGCACACCCCGGAACCTTGTTAAAAGCGGGCATCAAAGACACCGATATGCTGATCGCGGTCACCCATAATGATGAAATCAACATGATTGCCTGTCAGATTGCCAGCTCACTATTTAATACGCCCAAAAAACTGGCGCGGATACGTGCCGCAGATTATCTGGAATATCCGGCTTTATTCGCGCTGGATGCTGTGCCAATTGATGTCATTATCAGTCCTGAGCAATTAGTCACTGATTACATTACCCATCTAATTGAGCAACCTGAAGTCTTGCAGGTTCTGACCTTTTTGAAGATCGTGCTCGACTGGTTGCCGTTAGAGTGGATGCCGGGAGTATTATGGATGGTAAAGCCATCCATGATTTGCTGGATCTGCTTCCTAAAATACAAATGCGTATCGCGGCCATTTTCCGAAATGAAAGTGCTATTTCATTGGGAGGAAAAATCACGTTACAGGCCGAGGATGAAGTGTTTTTTCTGGCCGAAAAACATCAAATCAGTGAGCTGGTAAAAGTATTCAAAAAAGATTACCAACCCTATAAACGAATATTTATTGCCGGTGGCGGACAGATTGGTAAACAACTGGCACAGCGGCTGGAAAAGTCACATAACGTTAAAATTATCGAACATAATGAAAATCGTGCACGGGTTATCGCCGAAGAACTGCATCACAGCCTGGTTTTGCATGGTGATGTGGGTGATGCCAGCCTGCTTAAAGAAGAATATATTCATAAAACGGATGTATTTTGCGCTGTGACTAACGACGACGAAGCCAATATCTTGTCTGCGATGCTGGCGAAGCGCCTGGGAGCTCGCAAAACCTTTTCCATTATCAGTAAGGCCAGCCATGTTGAACTGGTTGAAGGAACCAGTATTGATATTGCCGTATCGCCTGCACAAATCACCATTGGGACCCTATTGACCCATATTCGTCGTGGTGATGTGATTACCGTACATTCGTTAAGACAGGGTGCTGCAGAAGCCATTGAGATCGTGGCACATGGCGATAAGCAAACCTCGAAAGTAGTGGGGCGTAAACTCTCAGAACTCAAACTGCCTAAAACGGCGACCGTTGGAGCGATATTACGCAAAGAAAAGATTTTGTTTGCCGAAAAAAATGTTCAGATTGAAAGCGGCGATCATCTGGTCATCTTTTTGACCGAACAGCAGGATGTCGATGAGGTTGAAAAACTGTTTCAAGTAGGATTTGAGTTTCTGTAAATCAGTTTATTAGAGATGTAGGAGCTTCAGTTTGTATCATCCGTCTTTAATATTTACTTTTTGCCTAAAAGTTCAACTAGATAATGAAACAATGTTTGTGATTTTCTAACGCATGCCAATTGAAGTCTATGCGGTTTTTATTTTTACTTCAGCGTTGCTGGCCCTGGCTCCGGGGCCAGATAATATTTTTGTGCTTACCCAGTCAGCACTTTATGGTAAACGCAGTGGCATTCTGATTACCTTAGGTCTATGTACAGGGTTGGTTTTTCACACCTGTTTAGTGGCATTCGGTGTTGCCACTATTATGCAAACTTCTGACTGGGCGTTGAGTGCGTTGAAAATAATCGGCGCAATCTATTTGGTCTACCTGGCCTGGCAGATTCTTAACAGCCAGACACAAGAATTATCAGGTAAGGGCGTAGTATTGAGTGATGCCAACTTATATCTTCGCGGCATTGTGATGAATGTAACTAATCCCAAAGTCAGTATTTTCTTTTTGGCTTTTCTGCCACAGTTTGCCAGTTCAAACTATGGTGCGATTACGCCACAAATTATATTGCTCGGGGCTATGTTTGGTGTTGTTTCACTCTTTATCTTTAGTGGTATTTCTATATTAGCTTCAAAGCTTGGCGACTGGCTTAAAAGAAAACCCAATGCTCAGGTTTATCTCAGTCGCACGACAGCACTGATTTTTGTTGTGTTGGCGTGTAATCTTTTGATAGGGCTAACTCATTGAGTCAAAACGCTGAAAATCAGTAAATTGACTCAGTGCCTTGTTGACGTTTAACACAGGCATCAAATATCTGATCATGGATAAAATCCGCTGATTTACTGGGGGGCTGGATAAATACCTGTTTGGCAATTTGCAATAAATCATCACGGCCTTGAGAGTCTTTGTAAATCGATTTGATTTTTGTTTCAAACGTTTCCCAGTCGTCGCCTTCGGTCTGACGGATTTTCTGGATTTCATAGGCAGTTCCTGCCTGATAGGCACAGCTGGTAATGGTTCCATGCTCCAGATTTTCTGCCTGGACCGAACCAACGAAAGTTAAGGCAAAAGTCATCATGACTAAGTGTTTCATCTGACATACCCCACTACTAAAACCTGCTAAATATTTTGAATCATCATGACATATTATCTGCAGAATAATACCAGTCTAATAGGAATGGCTTGTATGACAGGGCATTGCTATGCTAACAAGGGTGCAGGAAGTCCAAAGGAGCTGAAGTCTATGAGCAAAGAAATAGAACAAAGCATGATAGTGCTGGCCCGTCATCGTTTGAAATGGTTGAGGGTTGCCCTGGCTGGGCGAAATGCCGATCTGAATCTGGTTCAGAACACCTTTCATCAGCTGACAGGGCTGACCAGTTTAAGGTTTGTTCAGGATAATGGTCTGAGTCTGCCAACAGCGAAAGAACTGGCTATTATTGATAATCTGGCGATATTAAATGTTCAGCAACAACACCCGGAAGTATTGGAAAAATTTTCCAATGAATCACAGGAGTTATCGAAATATCTGGATATGCCTGCCCGGGATTTGCTTGATTTGCTGTTTAAGGAAGGAGGCCGGTTTCAGAATCAGGAAGCTATTTCAGTGGCTATGCACCGGGGCTTAATCAGTGATATTCATCATGAGAAAGAAGCCTACGACAGATTGAATGCACGTGAACGGAAACAGGATATGTAAAAAACCTGTTTACCAGTCTATGTTTTTTCCTTGCCAATCCAGAAATGACAATTCACCGTCGGCTGGCAAACCCTTTAGAATTTCAAACAATCTATCGGCAACAAAATCCGGGGTGAATAATTTATCGTCAGGCACGTTTGTATTATACGGACGAGATAGTGGAGAGTCAGTGGTACCGGGATGAAATGCCAGTAACTTTACCATTTTGGCGCGACGGGCATATTCAATGGCGGTGGATTTTAACAGCATATTCAACGCTGCCTTGCTGGCGCGATAGCTATACCAGCCCCCCATGTGATTATCATTAATGCTGCCAACCCGTGCGCTGAAGATGGTCACCTGACAGGTTTCAGCATGTTTAAGCACTGGTAAAAGCTGTTTCAGCCAAAGCACCGGGGTAATTGTATTGATATTAAACACATGGTTGATGGAGGCTGCTGTAAGTTGTTCGAGACGTTTTTCCGGTTTTACTGATTCATCATGGAGGATGCCGTGACAGATAAAGACCTTTTCAAAGTTACGTTGCTGGTCGTAAAACTGCATCGCCAGGTTGCCCATACTTGTTTCGTCATATTCAGACTGATACCAGATGACACCAGCAAACTTATCGGGTTGTGGTCCACGACTAACCACCACAATATTTTCAGCAGTTAAGTAAGTTAATAGTTTTTCAATGATGGCCTGAGCAATCTGCCCACTGCCGCCAATAACGAGAGCAGATGTTTTCATTTGTTGAGTATGCGCCTGATGATGTGAATTTTGTGTGTTAAAAATTTTTTACTTGTGTTCCCACGGCTCCTGCGTGGGAACACAAGTAACGACCTTTTAACTGAGAGCCATTCCTGATATCCATTTAAATGCTTTATAAATTGCGAAACAATTAGACTATTCATTCTGCATTCATGAACAATGGTTTACTGTTTAATAATGTGCGCTATATAAAGCAGTGAAAACTTATTACTGCCTTCTACTGACAAATGCTCTATAAACTATATTGACTCAGGTTTTCTGAAAAAATTATGAATGGATTAGTGCTATTTCTATGAAAAAATTCACCATTCGTTACCAGGATTTATTGTCTTTATTCTCAATGAATAAAACCTTATCTATTATTTTCCCGATTGTTTTAACAGCAAGTTTCAACATAAATGCAGAAGAGGCCGTTGAGGCGAATGAGGACTGCGGTGAAGCGGAAATTCGTTACAGTGATAACCCGGAGCTTACTCGCGCAGAAAGAATAGCATTAATGGAAAAAGCTTTTTTGATTCGGTTAACCGCTTTGAGTCATGCAATTTGTCTGATCCAAATAATACGTCTGCGGCTGGCAGTGATGGTGGAGATAGTGGCGAGCAAGGCGGTGGAGAAAATCAGGGTGGTAATGCTGGTAATCACTCAGTCGCCAGCCAGGAAATGCAGGGTACTGAAGCTGAGACAGAAATGGAAAGCTCGATGCCAGCTCAGGCCGGCACAGCAGATTCAGTTGAACAAACTGATAGCAATGGTGCGGCAGTGGTATCTTCGGGAGGTGCAGATAACGGTGCTATCCCGGAAGACATTCCATCCGCCAATAACGACGATGCCATTGCTGCACAAATCAGACTGGCTGCGGAAGCTGAACAAGATCCAGAGATTAAAAAGAAACTCTGGAATGAATATCGTAAATATAAGGGGATGAACATTGTTGAAGACTGAGTCATTTAGAGCCCCCTCCAGGTTTCTTATCTATCTTATTATCCTGACCCATGTACTAACGGGATGTGCAACTACGTCATCCTCAGGTAATTTAAAAACCGGTCCACAACTGGCCTCGGCCCAGGAACAAAACAAAGAAATACCCTACCAGGGCGTTAAACTTGACGTCATTATTCCGGTCTTTTCGCCAGGGCTTTCCGATTCAGCAGCTGAATATGAAGAAGAAGGTATCTGGCCTGAATTGAGACGAGCAGAAGCCAATCGATTTGCTTATAAATTAAAAACGGCTTTAGATGAAAGTGGTAAGTTTGGTGCGGTTCGGGTAGCCCCCAACAGCACTGCTTCAGGTGATTTATTTGCTGTCGGCGAGATCATTGAATCAAATGGTCAAGAGCTTGAATTTAGCCTCAATGTGGTTGATGCCAGTGGTAAGCAGTGGTTAAACGACACCATTGAATATGAGGTTGGTGAAGGTTTTTACAAAAATCCGAGAAATGACGGCAAAGACCCCTATGATCCCGCTTTTGATAAAGCGGCCCAGGCGATAATTGAAGCCCTGCTTAAACAACAGCAAAGCGAACTGGCGCAACTGCAGAATATTAACGATCTGCGTTTCGCCGCCAGTTTCAATGAACAGGCCTTTATGGAGTATCTCGATACCAGTGGTCAACAAATTAAGCTGGTCAGTATGCCGAGTGATGCTGATCCAATGTTTCAAAGAGTCAAATCGATTCAGGTTCGTGAACAGTTATTTGTAGATAATCTGCAGCAGAATTACAGTGCATTTTCCCAGCAAATGGATGACAGCTATCTGGCATGGCAGGAAGCCAGTGCCACAGAAATGCAATTGCGCAAAGAAGCTAAAACCAAAAGCATCTGGAAAATGATTGGCGGGGCAGTTTTAATCGGTGCAGCTGTTGCTGCCGCTACGTCAGGCAGTTCCAACGATCCACGTTTTGCTCGTGATCTTGCGACTGTTGCCGGTGGTGTTGGCGGTGCTGTGCTGATCAGCAGTGGCTTTAAATCTCGTGAGGAAGCCAAGTTTCATCAAGAGGCATTAAACGAGTTAGGTGAATCGGTGAACTTGGAAATGGCACCACAGGTGATGACTTATGAAGAAGAATCAGTCGAGTTAACGGGTGATATTGATGAGCAGTTCCGCCAATGGCGAGATTTTCTGAACCGGATGTATCAATTAGAAGCTACGCCTGATGTACAGCTCTAAATTTCGCTTGAGGTTCAGCCATAGATCATGATCCATCAGAAAATCGCTGAGGCTAAACTCGCTAAACGAAAATTATTCTTCAAAACACTGCTTATTATCATTTTGCTGAGCGTGTTTTGCGTGGCATTAGTTTTGTGGGCGTCAGCCACCAAAACCCCTTCCAATAGCGCCGAAACTGAGCAGCCACTGGATATTGTTGAAAGTTCACCTCTGGAAAGTGGCAATCAGGACAGTGAAAATTTGCGTCAGCAATATCTCGAAGCCTATGCCAATTTTGAAAATACAATTAAACCCGAGTTAAACAAGATCGATCTGCCAAAGTGGGATAAACCGCTCGCTGATCGTTTAAATGCAAATGAAAGTGCTGCAATAGAACAGTTTGGTGAAGCGAAATATGCTCAGGCTAATGCGACATTAGATGCTTTGATCAAACTGGCTGAAACTGCTATTTCGGACAGCCAGAATCAATTTGAATCGGCCATGCAAAACGCTCAACAGGCTTTTGATGAAAATCAGTATGAACAAGCTAAAGCAGCAACTTCAAAAGCATTGATGTTGGATAGTAGTTCTAATCAGGCTTCGGCGTTAGCAGAAAGAATTGAGCAATTACCGGAGATTGCATCTTTAGTTGAGCAAATTGAAGTGGCTAATGTCGAAAATAATCCCCAGACCGAGCTGAGATTAATCAACCAGTTATTAACGCTAACGCCAGAAAGAGAAGCGTTGAAGCAACGTGCTCAGGCGTTACAAACCACACTTAATAATCAAAAATTTCAATCGCTTATCTCCCAATCCTATGCTGCGATTGATGATGGTCGCATTGAAGCGGCCAAATCAGCATTGAGTCAGGCGCGAAATATCTACTCCAATCGAGTCGAACTGAGTGATGTAAATACTGCGATACAACAATATGAAAAAAACCAGCGGATTCAGTCGGGTCTGACCAACGCGGCAAAGGCAGAGTCTAATGATAACTGGCAAGCTGTAAAAACCAATCTTGAGCAGGTGGTTAAGGAAAACCCCAATAACCAATCGGCCACAGAAAAACTGACCATGGCCAATAACATATTGTCATTGGATAAACAGATCGATGACTACCTGAAATCGCCTTATCGACTGTCAAACAGCCAACTGGCAGAGCAGGCACGTGCTGCCATTAATGCTGCCGCAGCATATCGTAATCAAAGCCTCTCGCTGACCCGTAAAAGTCGTGAACTGGAAACGGTATTAACCGCAGTGAACCAGACTGTTCCTGTTGAAGTCCGCTCCGATAATCAAACACATATTCTGGTGCGGGGTGTTGGTAATGTAGGTGTGGTTGATTCAAAAGTGATTCAGCTTAAACCCGGCCAATATACTTTTGAAGGTAAACGCCAGGGTTACAAGTCAAAGTTAGTTGAAGTTACTATTCCCTACGACGTAAATCGTTTTAGTCTGACACTGGTATGTGATGAGCCAATTTAATCAGCAGCTGGAACTTGCCCGTAAACGTCAGCACAGAATGTATCTGTGGTTATTGACGATATTTGTGATGGTTTTCCTGATTATAGTGACAGTGATCTTTGCATCACGGGGTACCCGTGTTGAGGTTCAGCCAGATGATGCTTCTGATGTATCAATTAACGCCGAGTCCTGGCTGGCAATGGTTATTTTGGATTCAGTATATTCGCTTGCTGAATCCACCCAAATTCAAGTAACTGCGAAAGGCTTTTACCCTCTTAGAAAAACCATTGAACGAGCTGATACTGGCAAAGTCATTACGGTTACATTAACCCCGTTGCCAGCTAAGATTATATTGTCCACATCGCTTGACGATAATCTCACTCAATGGCTGATAGACGATGAAATCATTGCAGTAGCAAATCATCTTGAGTACGAACTCCCTGCGGGCGACCATCAGCTCATTGCAAAGCATCCACATTATCAAATGACGACGCTCGATCTGACACTCAGCCGTGGTGAAACAGTCACCCGGAATGTTGAACTGCAACCGCTGCAGGGTGAGTTTGTTGTAAATTCTGTGCCAAGTGGCGCAATGGTAAAGGTAGATGCTGTTGAAGTTGGCAAAACACCGCTTACAGTACCACTGCAAGGCGGTTTTCATGATGTGCAGTTAACACTGCAAAAATATGAAACCACCGAAGAAACCATTGAGATAAAAAATCCCAGCCCAACGATAGAAAGAAACTATCGTTTATCTGCAGAAACGGCGGGTGTACGGTTAAATCTTCAACCCTCAGGTGGTCAACTGACATTGAATGGGCTGCGAATCGATAATCAGGATCGCCTTTCGGTTGAAGCGGGTAAACAGCACCGGTTGCACTATTCAAAGCCGGGATTTTTCTCCAAAACTGAAACGTTCACTTTGGACACCAATGAAAAAAGAACCCTTGATCTCACTCTGCAAAAAGAAATGGGTAAGGTGGAAATTCTATCCACGCCAACTGCTGAAGTGAAAATTGATGGAAAAGCGGTAGGAAATACGCCAATTGAGCTGGAATTAAATGCCGTTCCTCATGATGTACAGTTCAGCCTGCAGGGATATCGAACGATCTCGAAAAGCATTACTCCAACGGCGAGTGAACCACAAAGAATATCCGTTACTTTACTCCCCGAGGCAAAAGCCAGAAAAGCTGAAGCTCCGAGAGTGTATAAAACCAAAGCCGGTGGTGAAATGGCACTTTTTTTCCCCAACGACATTATTAAAATGGGGGCAGGAAGAGATGAGCCGGGGCAACGTGCCAACGAGTTTTTAAAACAGGTCCGACTCAACCGACCTTTTTATGCCGGCACACATGAAGTGACTAACGCTGAGTTCCAGCAATTTGATAGCAGTAAATCTGGCGATGGCAAATTACCGATCACTAATTTGAGCTGGCTGGAAGCGGTCAAATTCTGCAACTGGTTAAGCCAGCAGGAAGGTTTAACCCCCGTTTACCAGCTGCAAGGCAATCAGCTGAATCAAATTAATAGCAATGCTGATGGCTATCGATTATTAATGGAAGCGGAGTGGGAATGGCTGGCTCGAAAAGCTGGTAAACCCGAACAAACTTTGTTCGTCTGGGGCAACGATAAAACCATCCGAACCAAAGCCGTGAATATTGCCGATGAATCTGCCAAAGGCAGTGTGAAGCTATATGTGCCAAGATTTTATGATGGTTATACCGGAATTGCTCCAGTGAAAAGCTTTGACCGAGAAAAGTCTGGGCTTTACGATTTGGGAGGCAATGTCAGCGAATGGACTCACGACAGTTACTCACTAACGGTGCCGAAACTGGATACCATTTATCCACATGTTCTTGATACTTCAACCATAGCAATGCGTGTGATAAAAGGCGCAAACTGGCGTTCTGGATCACTCAGTGAATTAAGAGCGTCCTACCGCGATGGTGCAGAGCTGGGTCGCGATATTCTGGGCTTTAGAATCAGCCGATTTTTATCTGGAGGGAATGAATGATGCTATTCAAAAGAATTTTACTGATTGGGGCTTCAATCATGTTGTTAGTGGTCTTATCGTTGATGATTCACAATGCCTGGGCAGGTAAATCGGTTATCAGTCTGAACTCCCCCGTTTCGTTCCCAGTGGATATCTGAAGATGAATGATTTGATGAAAAGCTTTGCTGCCTTGATCGTATCGATCATTGTGGTGCACATGATTTATATCGGTTTTATCCGGCCAGAGGCTGCACAACTGGTTGAACTTGCCTTACAACAACAGCAATCATCACCACGTAATATTGTGGTTATCATCAAAGACTACGAACAGGAAATCTGTTTTATTCTGATGTTTTGGGGCTGTTTTTTAATTGCCAGTTCATACCGTGAGATTCTCAAAACAAAATACCTGTATAGCGTTGATTTAATTGAGGATCCAACCAACAATAATGAGCAACCAATTGATAAATCTGAGCATAAAGAACTGGATGTAAACCGTATTATTCATCGGTTGGATAGTGAGATCCCCCAGGATTTAATCTCTTCGCCACTGGTTCAGACTTTACGTGCCTCATTATGGCGTTACAGCTCGACCAACAATGTGCAAAACCTGTCAGATGCCATTGAAAGTAATCTTGAAGCATTGGCTGTAAAACAAGACTCTGAAAACTCCATGATCCGCTATCTGATCTGGGCCATTCCCTCTATCGGCTTTATTGGCACAGTGCGTGGTATCGGTCAGGCACTTTCACAAGCTGATCAAGCACTTGCTGGCGATATTTCCGGCATGACTGATAGTCTTGGTCTGGCATTTAATTCGACGTTGGTCGCCTTGTTGATCAGCATCTTTCTGATGTTTTTGTTCCATCAACTGCAACGCATGCAGGACAGCCAGATTGTCGATACCCAAAGCTATTGCGACAAATACCTGTTGAGACGCATTCGCTAACAGCAAATGGCCTACCGACGAAAAAAACCGAAGGTTCCAGTCTGGCATTCCTGGATATCATGTCCTGTGGCCTTGGAGCGGTTATTCTTGTGTTTATGCTGGTCAAACAGAAAATTGATGAAACCCCGGTTGAAATCGATAATCTTAAACAAGATATCAGTCAGCTTGAACAGGTGAGGGATGATGCTGAGACCACATTGGGTCAAATAAGAGAACAGTTAAGCAGTGAAAATGCCCGTTATCAGGCGTTAAAAAAACAACTGGATGAAAAGCAGTCAACACTGGCGAGTCAGAGTCAGCAAGTCCAACGATCTGAAAGTGAACTGGATGAACTTAAATCCAGTATTACCTCCATTAAAGTGCCACAAAAACAACAGGATTTGGTTGAAGCTCCTCGTATCAATGAAGAAAACTATCTGTTAGGACTGAAAGTTGAAGGCCCCAAAATAGCGATTCTGGTTGATACCAGCGCTTCAATGACCAATGAAAAACTGATTGATATTATTCGCACCAAAAGCAGTTCCCAGCAAAACAAAAAGAATGCCGCCAAATGGCAACGCACTAAAAATGTTGTTGAATGGTTGCTGGCACGAACACCGGAGAACAGTGACGTGGTGGTAGTGGCTTTTAGTGAAGATGCCAAGGTATTAGGTGATAAAAAAGGTTGGCAAAAAGCCAGTGCATCACAAACGACTGCATCAATCATCAGTGAGTTAAACACCATTGTCCCCGAAGGCGCAACGAACCTGCAAAAAGGTTTGAATACCGTAAATCAGTTTTCACCAACCAACCTCTACGTGATTACTGACGGTTTACCGACCAAAGGTGAATCGCAATATCGTAGTCTGAATCCTTTCTCCAGTTGCAGTTCGCTTACCGGTAATGCGCAGACGATTTCGGGTGAATGCCGAGTGAAATTGTTTCAGCAAACCATCAACGAAAGCGGGAAGCGGGGCGTACAGGTCGATGTTATTATGCTGCCGCTAGAAGGTGATCCCGATGCCGTGAATCAATATTGGATTTGGGCTGCCACCACCGGCGGATTACTGATCAGTCCGGCGAGTAACTGGCCATGAAACATCGTAGAAAAGGCATCGATATATTCAGTCTGTCTTTTCTGGACGTGATTTCCTGTGGGTTTGGGGCCGTCGTCATGTTGATATTGATCTCTAAAACCGATGTCGATGTTTCCACTGCTGGTGCCGATGATATCAGCAGTTTACTGGCCTCGTTGATTGGTCTGGAAAACTCGGTGGCTGAAGTAAGTCAGCAAATTGAACAGGAGCTTTCGACGTTAGAAGCCTTATCGGGTGAAAAACAGGCTATTGCTCAGGCCGAATCTTCTTTGGAAAATCAGCTCAAAGCACTGCAACAAAAAAATGCCGCACTGGAAGAAAGTATTTCGGGACTGAGTCTGGTGGAATCACGCCTAAGGCAGGCGGCTTTGCCAACGCCAAGGAAATCTGCTGATAAGCGTTCCGCAGAAGTAGGCGGTATTCCGGTTGACAGCGATTATGTGGTGTTCATTATCGACACGTCTGGCAGTATGAAACAGATCTGGTCACGGGTATCCAGAGAAGTGGTGAATGTGTTGAATATTCACCCTGAAGTGAAAGGCTTCCAGATATTAAATGATATGGGCACATCGATGATCTCCGGCTACGATGGTCGCTGGATGCCTGATACGCCCTCTACACGAA
Organism: Methylophaga sp. F7; assembly: GCF_056863975.1. Classification (NCBI taxonomy): domain Bacteria; kingdom Pseudomonadati; phylum Pseudomonadota; class Gammaproteobacteria; order Thiotrichales; family Piscirickettsiaceae; genus Methylophaga; species Methylophaga sp. F7. The sequence continues at coordinate 1,483,137 of NZ_CM166511.1, forward strand.
ACAGTGCCATCAAAATGTTTGAGAATTGGTCAGTGGTATCCAACAGTAGTCCAGTGGAAGGCATAGAAATGGCGTTGAGAAAATATGCCAAACCCAATATCACTACTTCAATCTATGTATTTGGCGATGATTACACCGGCTCATCGTATGATCCGGTTATTGATCGGTTAACCAAACAGAACAAGCAACTCAGCGATGGGCGACGACTAGCCAAAATTCACGGTGTAGGCTTTTTATCCGTTAACAGTACTGACAGATTCAGCATATTGATGCGAGAGTTGACCAAACGTAATGACGGTACTTATATTGCATTACCGCCCTAGAGGATAGGGCTTACCACGGGTAACCATGGGAGCCAGAAACGGTAAGATCTCGTTCACACACACCTGCGTGGTAACGCAAATGGTCTAATCAATAAACTCGTACTTCCAGCGAATTTCATCCGGCTTCATCATCTGCCCGACACTAAAACGAATCATACCGGTGGGATCGGAAGCTTTGCCAATCAATACATAACGACTGCCATCACTATCAAATCCGACGCCGGTTTTATCGTTGAATTCTGATATGGCACTACTGTTTTGCAGGATAAAAGGCAATAAATCATCTGCTGCATCGGGTGGCGCAAAGGGTGGAACCGTTTCAGGTCGATTGCACAAACCAACAAATATTTCCTCATCGGTCGGCAGGATCAGAATATTCCAATTGAACAGGGTATAGACCGATTTAGCTGTGTTATTCATTCGATGGACAGCTCAGTTAAGTGATATCTTCGGAGACTCAGATTCAAATAGGCTCCCACGCTGAGCATGGGAGCCATATTTAGCCGTTGAATCTCGATCCCATGCTTCTGCGTGGGAACGAAACAGTTTAATTAACGCAACGTTCTGCTAAACAGATTCAACGCCAGTTGATAACCAATCTGTGCTGTTTGGGCATCATAACGGCCACCATCACCCTCATCACGCATAAACGCATGTTCGGCATTGAATTCATGCCAGGTAAACGGAATGTCTGTTTCGTTGAGTTTGCTGTAGATCAGTGTGCGGCCTTCTGAGGGAACATGGTTATCCTGTTTGCCCCAGATCATCAGCAATTCGCCTTTGATATCTGCCAGACGTTCCATACTGTGTTGACCCGGTTTATTCGGGATCTTCTGAATATGTAAATCGGTAGCATAAAAACAAGCAGTGCCTTTCACTTCAGGTTGCAGTGCTGCACGAAAAGCCAGATGACCGCCAATGCAATAACCCATCGCTCCAAATTGACCATTGCACCAGGATTGTTGCTTGGCAAATTTGATTAACGCTTCGTTATCGGTGTCATAGCCCTGCACATCTTTGTTTTCTTTATCGGCATTGCCTTTATCGCGACCGGCATCGTCATAACCCAGCACCGTACCAATCGGATTTAGCTCATGGAATACTTCGGGGACTAATACGGCATAACCATGACTGGCCATTAATCTGGCCGCACGCTCAATCGGGCCGGTTTGCTGAAAAATTTCGGAATAAAACAAAATTACAGGGTAGCTGCCTTCACCAACAGGACGATGAATATAGGTACGCATCACACCAGTAGGTGTATCAAGATCGGCAAAATGGCTTTGAATCTTCATGAAAGCTCCCTTGAAGTTGGATAGAAAAATAATGGACTATTGTACAACGACTAATCATTTTCAGCGGCCTGATTAATCTAATCTTACGCTCAATAATATTGCCAAATACTGATGCTCAGCGACTTTAAAGTAGATTAATATTCGTCTGTGTTTGATTGAATGACGGTCAAGCAATTGAAATAGAGATTAAAAAAAGTGGTCAGCATCGTAAAACCTTAATAATTAACTGTTGGAATATCGCCGTACCACACGTCATAAAAGTTGTTGCTTAATTTATCTACAAGGAAAGTCATATGAAAAAAATAATTCTTAATATTGGTTTGCTACTGGGCATTATGTCGTCTTATACGCTGAGTGCCGATGAACTGCCAGTCACCGAAAGACTGGTTGATACACTTTCGGAGCTTGCCGGTGGCCCTCATCCAGGCATACGTTCTAATCATGCGAAAGGGATCATGGCTTCTGGTTATTTTGAAGCATCGAAAGAAGCCTCTGATATCACCTATGCACCTCACTTTAATACCCCTAAAACAGATGTGGTGGTTCGGTTTTCAAACGCCAGCGGTGTGCCCGATATCGCGGATTCAAGCCCGGATGGTTTTCCTAAAGGCATGGCGATAAGGTTTATGTTACCGGAAGAGGAATATACCGATATGGTGGTGATTTCGGTAGAACGATTCCCAGTCAAGACACCTGAAGATTTTCTTGGATTATTAACAGCCATCAAAGATTCGGCAAACTCACAAGCTAAACCGACACCAATAGAAGCTTTTCTGGAACAACATCCCGAAACGCTAACCTTTGTGCAATTACCTAAGCCCGCTCCAGTGAGTTATGCCACTGAAAAATTCCATGGCATTAATGCATTTGAATTTGAAAATGAACAAGGTAAAACCGTTTATGGCCGTTACCTCATTACTCCGGTGAATGGCACAGAGTACCTTTCAGATGAAGAACGAAAAAACGCTGCTAACAATTATCTACAGGATGAATTGCCAGAGAGATTAAATGATACTGGCGCGGCTAAGTTTACAATTGCCCTGCAAATAGCTGAAGAGGGAGATGTAATCACTGATCCTACAGTTGTGTGGCCAACAGAGAGAAAAATAGTGCAGCTCGGAACATTGACGCTTACTGAAATCATGACGGACGGTGAAAGTTATGCAAAAGCTAATATGTTTAACCCGTTGGCTATCCCGGAAGGCATAAGCCCAACAGACGATCCTATTCTTTTAGCTCGCCCTGTGAGTTATGCAATTAGTTTTGGTAGAAGACTAAATCCATAATTAGTTGGTATAAATAAGGCTAGAGTAAGGGGTGTTCGCTCAAGCCTTATTTTATTGTTAAATCAAAAGTTTTCCCTGGACTAAACCATTGTGCAATAGGAAATAGTTTAAACAATTCGATTCTGCTATTGGTGGGCTGTGATAATAGCCTTGAAAAATATCGCAGCCCATTTCAGACAACACTTCGCGTTGTTCTTTGGTTTCCACGTATTCTGCCACCACATGCACTCTTTGTGCTTTTCCCAGTGAACATATTGTCCTGACAATATCTGCATTAGTGTCATTGACCAGAACGTCCCGTGTAATGGAACCATCAATTTTTATTGCATTCACTTGAAAGCGGCGCATATATAACAATGATGAATAGCCCATGCCGAAATCATCCATTGCCAGATGCACACCGGTTTCGACCAGCTGTTGTAAAATCAAATCTGTCAGGCTGGTATCGGGAATTTCAGAAGATTCGGTAATTTCCAATTCAAGTTCTTCTGCCGATATACCGTAATCCTTAATATATTTCGTAATATAAAAAGGTAAATCCTTATCTGTTAACTGAAGTGGAGAAATATTTACCGCGACAGTTAATGCTTTATATCCTGCGGCATTCCAGCGAGCTTTGCAGGCACAAGCCTGCTTGATTACCCATCGGCCCAGATGATGAATCAATTCACTATCTTCGGCGACAGCGATGATCACAATAGGAGAGATAAAACCATATCTTGGATGCGTCCAGCGAAGCAGGGCTTCAACACCAACGATTTGCCCCTGACGATCATGCTTGGGTTGATAGACCAGTGTCAGCGAATTCTGTTTAATCGCATTTTGCATATCAACAGCAAGATCCCGGGCAATCATGCCAACCTTATCCTGGCGGGTAATAATTTTTTGTCTTGTATTGCCCACCTTGATTATCGTGTCTGATGCCTGTGTAAAAGCATCTAAAGACTGTTGCTGACGGTGTTTTTCAGCTTTTTTCACAAAGGGCAGGTAGCTCAAGGTGCTGATAGCGATTAACAGAACTTGCAGAGCAACACCACGCCAGGATTCCGTCAGTAGCCAGCCTGATAATAAAGGGGGCGTTGTCCAACCCACAATTGCGGAATCGTAAATAGTGATCAATCCAAACTGCAAAGCGGCCAGTGATATCAACATCAATAGAACCGGTATCAGCACAAATGGAATCAGGTAAAACGGATTAAATACAATCGGTAATCCGTAGATCAATATGTCATTAATATTGAACAGAGAAGGGACTATAGAAATCTTCGCAATTTTATTCTGTGCACCACGCCGCGTAACAATAAAAATTGCTATTAATAGGCCGAGCGTTGCTCCAGATCCGCCCAAATGCACAAAGTTATTGAACAGGACTCTAAACGCCAGAGATGAAGCATTGAATCCTGCATCCAAGTTCGCTAAAAATAGCGCTCCATCCGCTGCACCGTATATGAAGATACTGCCATGAAGACCCACAAACCAGAACAATTGGTTCATTAAAGTGACAAAGGAACCTAAAATCCAGGTTCCATATTCATTGTTATGTGCCCAATCAATAATAAGTTGTGTAAAGTCGGGAAAATCAGGTGTTGAAGCCAGTATCAGAGCCGTTATAAAAAAGATCATTCCGCTAAGAATAATCGACGGGCTTAAGCGCATCGCTTGATAAAAGGTAGTATCGGTATCAACAGGCAGGTTCAACAGATCAAGATAGGGTTTTCTGGCGGCCCAGAGCATTAGTTCGGCTGAAAGCAGCCCAACAACAATCCCTATAAGAATAACTTCTGCACTGAACTCAACTGGAGAAATATTGGGTAGTGAAACGGTGATGATCAGAAAGTTAATTACCGCACTGATTGCCACCATTAATGGAGGGGCAATTTCACGGTGTTTGGTTAAACCTGGCATACGAAAAACAAGTTGGGAAGAGACGATAGCTGCCAGTAACAAACCAAACAAAGTAAATGAATTATCGATGATTTGTCTTAATGGTTCACGCCAATCTGCACCAAGCCAATGATCCATTGACTGCTGATAATAAAGCCAGGGAAAGTTCAGTATAAGTTCGGCAATAACGCGAAGAAAAGTGAGCGGCAAAAGTGCGACAAAGCTGTTTCTCGTCGCTATCATCCATAAGAGCAAACGTGCTTTCAATCCCGGCTCCTTTTATTTAGATTTATCAGGTTTTGTTGAATGTATATTTGAAAAAGTGAGAACCATTAACATCAACCTGATGTTCTAATTATTCCAGCATATTTACATATAATCAGATCGGCAATCAATTTTATGTGACGCCTACCAGAAAAAAATCATTAAAGGGGGGATTGAATGAGTCGTGTAACGCACAACTTATGCCAAATATTATCTATAGGTGTAAGCAGAATTATTCCGTTTTAAACCTGACATTATCTATATTTTTAAATGCAATAGTGATGGATATTTTTTACTGTATTTAGTCGCTCAAATTTTAGCTAATTATTAACGAACATTATTACCTTTTTCGGCATACATTTTTTTATCAGCAGCAGCTAAAAAAACATTAACATCAATATCTTTTTCAACCAGACTATTTACAAAACCCACACTGTATTCAATATCATAACCCCGAGCTGCTTCCTGATTATAATTCGTTACTTCGTTATCAAAGCGTTGAATAACCCGTTGCGTATTTTCAGCATCAACATCCATCATTAACACGGCAAACTCATCACCACCAAGACGGCCGAATACATCAGAATCACGGAAAACTTTCCGCAAGAAATTCGCAAATACGATTAACGCTCTGTCGCCCTCAGCGTGGCCGAACTGGTCATTAATGGGTTTAAATTTATTTAAATCAAACAACAGGATAGAAGCTGAAAGTCCTTTGCGACGGCAAACATTCAAACTGTGTTTAGCCAGCGCCGTAAAGCCTCTGCGATTTGAGATTAACGTCAGATCATCCAGTGTCGCCAATTGCAAAGCAGCAATTTCCTGTTCGGCCATTACGCCGAGATCGCGTAATAACTGCAAATCTTCCGGATCAAATTCTCTTGGTTCATCATCAATGATGCAAAGGGTGCCAAGGGCGCTACCATTATTTATCTTTAGTGGATAGCCAGCATAAAAGCGAATGTTGGGATTAGCTGTAACCAATGGATTATCTTTAAATCGATGATCCTCCAGAGCATCTTCTATAACAAATACGTCATCACCTAATATGGCATGACCACAAAACGAAATTTCTCTCGGTGTCTCGTCAGGAAGCTCATTTTCTGAAGCTTTGGATTTAAACCATTGGCGCCCATCATCAATCAAGCTCAACACTGAGATATCTACTCCAAACATACGCTTGGCCATGCGGGTCAGTCGATCAAATCTTTCTTCAGGTGCCGAATCAAGAATTTTAAGCGCTCTAAGCTTTTCAAGTCTTTGTTTTTCATCTTCGGGAATCATCGGTGAAATCATTATTTTGTTATCTCCAAACATGCCTTAGCAGATGGCAACCTTATTGACCATGGACATTCAAAGCAAGCAACAAGGTCACACAAACGTAACTCAAGTTGAGAAACAATTAGATTAAATTAAAACGTTATCCAGAAAGTTTGGATGCACATCAGTAATCAAGGTTATTCATCTTCTGGTTGGTAACCATCCCGAATCGTGATTTCAGTGTCTTTTGGGTGTTTTTCCAGAACCATACTGTTTTCACCAATGGTGATTTTGAAACTATCACGTGTAACTTCTGAAACTGTATAAGGCGTAAGATCAAGTAACAGCATATTGCCTCGAAGGCGGGTAATGCTGTCATCTGTCTGGGAAAGATAAGTCATATCCTCATCGTGATAAGTCACTAGCTCAGAAATCGTTTCCATGCCCTTGTCAGTCATGGTGAACGTTAAAGCAAAGGTATATTGGCCCTGCTGTCCAATCCAGGTAGTGTCGGCAAGCATCGCATAATCGACACCACGAGTCAGCGTCATATCACCGCTTTGCAAATGATCTTCATCTTTAACGGTCAGGGTATCAGTGGGTAAATCTTCTTCGGCTTTCAGTTTAATCATTTGTTCGCCACTGTCATATTCATACTCGGCAGTAGTGACATCTTCTCCCTGATGAATCTCAAGCGTTCCATCGGTATTAAACTGATAACTGATATTACCTTCCGGGCCCACAAATCTGCCCTGAAATTCATCATAGCCACAGCCAGATAACGAAATAGATAGAATTAAGGCGAACAGCCATATTAGTTTGTTCATTGATGAAGTTATCCTTGCTTATAAATAGATTCAATGACGCAGAGGATACCGTTAAAGCAGTAAGACACAAAATAAATACGTCGTTATTGGCTTTGGTCACACTACTTGTGAAAAATTAAACGTAGATTGGGCTGAATTTATGATGCCCAACACGTGAAACAGATTAATTGTTGGGCTTCGTGCCTCAGCCCAACCTACCAAAATTGGTTGGTTGGATAAAGCCTGCGAAACCCAACCTTTAGAGATCTCCATTATTAAACAGCTGGACGTTGAAGCGGCTACTTAATGGAACAACCCGCACTAAATCAGCTGTATCCCACCACCAAAACTCCGGTAAATATCGACTAAGCGAAGAAAGCTTTGTTGTTGCAGTTGAGCCAACTGATCGCGGCTGCGTAGCAATTCTCGCTCAGAGTCGAGCAGGTCGAGAAATTCGCCACTACCGGCGTTATAACGCTCGCGGGAAATGTCTACCGCTTTGGTACTGGCCTGCCACTGCAGCTCAGTGCTTAACTGTTGCTCACGGCTAAGGTTGTAGCTGTTAAGTGCCAGTTGCATTTCATTGATGGCATCAAATACCTCCTGCTCAAATTGTACGAGTGCCATTTGCGAACTGGCTTCAGCCTGACGAATACGTGACCTGACGGATCCTAAATCCGCAGCCTGCCAACTTAAACTGGGTGCAACCGACCAGCTTTTGGTATCGCTACCCAGTGTTAAACCGGGGCCAGATAAAAAGCCCAAAAAACCGCTTATCGATACATTCGGATATAAATCGGCGGTAGCCACGCCAATCTCAGCTGTACGGGCAGCCAATAATCGCTCGCTACTCGCAACATCCGCTCGATAACGCAGATAGTTTTCACCTTCCACCACGGATACAGGGTGTTTTAACTGAGGTAAACGAGGTACATCATCAAGTTCTAGTTGACCGGGCCGCTGTCCTAACAAAGCAGACAAAGTTGCATCTGCAGTCAACAGAGCGACGCGATATGCCGGTATAGAGGCATTTACTTGATGTAGTTGCACATCTATTTGCGCGAGCTCCAGTTCTGAGGCCATACCGGCCTCCAGTCTGGCCATGACAATGCCGCGGCTCTGTTGCAGATTTTGCACATTTTGCTCTGCTACTTTTAAGCGCAGCTGAGCGCCACGGTATTCACCATAACTGGTTGCCACCTGACTAATTAACTGGACCTGAGCATCGTGCCAGAGAATGTCCGCCTGCTGAGCCTGCGCTTCTGCCGCTTCACTGGCACGGCGTAATTTACCGAACAAGTCCAAATCCCAACTTAAATTGGCTCCGGTACTATAGCCTCGAATAATCACACTCTCATTTTCCTGCTGCAATATAGCGTTTTCACTGGCCTGATAGCCCGCGTCCAAGGTGCCTTTTGGCAGAATGTCATTATCCGCATCTTGAAACACGGCATAAGCCCGATCGACATTGGCTTTCGCTTGCGCTAACGTCCGGTTTTCGTCCAGGGCACGATCTATTAGCCGATTCAGCGACTCATCATCAAAGGCTTGCCACCAGCTTTGTGCCAACTCGGCTTGCTGATAAGGGCTGCTAATAGTGATATCAGCCACTTTGTCAGGTGACCGATAATCTGGTCCTACAGCGCAGGCGCTTAATGTCATCACCAATATGGCAATTGTTGTAAGTTTGTGTTTGTTATACATGGGTATTCTCCACCTTATCGGTTATTGCCGTTGACGAAGGCAGCGCTTTTGTTTCGCCACGCTTGGCCAGCATGTAATAAAACAATGGTGTTAGGATTAAGCCAAAGAAGGTGACACCAATCATGCCGGAGAACACGGCCACACCCATGGCCTGACGCATTTCAGCACCGGCACCGGTTGAAAATACCATGGGCACCACGCCCATAATAAAGGCGATAGAGGTCATCAAAATCGGCCTTAACCGCAAGCGTCCCGCTTCCAGAATGGCTCCCATTGCGCTCATTCCATGGTCTTGTAGTTCTTTAGCGAACTCGACAATCAAAATGGCATTTTTGGTGGCGAGCCCCACCAGCACTATCAACCCTATCTGAGTGAGGATATTGTTATCCCCGCCGTAGATTAAAACGCCGCTCAGTGCTGACAATAATGTCATCGGAATGATCAGAATAATGGCCAGCGGTAAGCTTAAGCTTTCGTACTGAGCTGCCAGCACCATAAAGACCAGCATAATCACCAATGGATAGATAAATACCCCGGCATTACCAGCCAGAATTTGCTGGTAAGTCAGCTCTGTCCACTCATAGGTCATACCATTGGGTAACGTTTCGGCCAGTATTTTCTCAATCGCTGCCTGAGCCTCACCGGTACTGTAACCAGGGGCTGGCCCACCATTAATTTCAGCCGTGGTAAAACCGTTGTAATGCATGACCCTATCAGGACCCGCTGTATCAGTAACATTGATAAAGGAACCCAGTGGAACCATCTCACCATCGCCATTACGTACCTTTAACTGGCTGATTTGTGATGCACTCTGACGGAACTGCTCATCAGCCTGCATATTGACCTGATAGGTACGGCCAAACTGGTTAAAGTCATTGACATACACCGAGCCCATATAAGCCTGCAGTGTTTGAAATATCTCATCCAGTGACACATTTTGCTGTTTGGCTTTAGTGCGATCGATATCCAGGTCCAGTTGCGGCACATTGACCTGATAACTGGAGAAGATGCCAGTCAGTTCAGGCGTGGCCCAGGCTTTTTGCATGACCTGCATAGTCACGTTGTAGAGCTCTTCGTAACCGTGACTAGCACGGTCCTGTATTTGCAGCCTGAATCCACCAATGGTGCCAAGCCCCTGTACCGGGGGAGGAGGGAAGATGGCAATAAAGGCATCTTCAATTCCGGCAAACTTCTGGTTTAACGCTGCTGCGATAGCATCAGCTGACATTGACGGATCGTTACGCTCCTTGAAATCGCTTAAGGTGGTAAACACGATGCCGGAGTTCGGACTGTTGGTAAAACCGTTAATGTTCAGTCCGGGGAAAGCAACAGAGCTGATTACGCCGGGTTGTTCAAGCGCAATATTCGACATTTCCTTAATCACTTCCTCGGTACGTTCTAACGACGCAGCATCTGGCAATTGAGCAAACGCCACCAGATATTGTTTGTCCTGACTTGGCACATAACCGGAAGGGGTAGTGGCAAACTGCACGCCCGTTAAACCCAGCAGTGCAACATACATAATGCCAACCAGCGCGCCAAAGCGAATGACCTTTTTGACTAACCAGCCATAACCTTTGGATAAACGGGCAAAGAAGCGATTAAACGGACCAAATAACCAGCCTCCTAAGAGTTTGTCCATGGCGCGTGTTAACAGATCTCTTTTCTCACCAGGTGCTTTTAATAATAGCGCCGACAGGGCAGGGCTTAGCGTTAACGAATTAATCGCTGAGATAAAAGTAGAAATAGTAATGGTTAAAGCAAACTGCTTATAAAATTGCCCGGTTAAGCCTGACATAAAGGCTGTCGGGATAAACACTGCTGCTAATACTAATGTCGTAGCCACGATAGGGCCTGTCACTTCTTTCATTGCTTTTTGCGTAGCGGCAATCGGTGTTAGGCCTTCGCGTATATTCCGTTCAACGTTTTCAACCACTACGATGGCATCATCAACGACGATACCGATGGCCAATACCAGACCAAACAACGATAGAGCATTGAGTGAAAAACCTAAAAGATGCATAAAGGCAAACGTACCTATTAATGACACAGGTACTGCCACCAAAGGAATAATGGATGCACGCCAGGTTTGCAAAAACAGCACAACCACCAGTACCACCAGTACTAATGCTTCAAGCAGCGTTTTTATTACCGCCTCAATAGAACCGCGAACAAACACTGTTGGGTCATAAACGATGTCGTAGGCCAACCCATCTGGAAAGCTTTTCGATAACTCTGCCATTTTGGCGCGTACATCGTCAGAGATTTGAATCGCGTTAGAACCTGAGGCTTGAAAAATAGGAATAGCCACGGCGTCTTTATTATTTAATAACGATCGCAGGGCATAGGTTGAGGCACCCAGTTCAATACGAGCGACATCTTTTAAGTAACTTATCTCACCGTTGTCGCCGACTTTGATAATGATATTGCCAAACTCTTCTTCGGTAGATAAACGACCTTTAACGTTTATCAGCAGCTGAAATTCTGCATCAGCACTTGGCTGAGCACCTAAGCTTCCGGCAGCTGTCTGCTGATTTTGCTCACGGATTGCGGCAGTAATTTGTGATGGAGATAAACCAAGAGCCGCGACCTTATTAGGATCCAGCCAGATCCGCATACTGTAATCACCGGCGCCGAACAGTTCTACAGTGCCCACACCGTTAATTCGCGCCAACTCGTCTTTAACATTCAGCAACGCATAGTTAGACAGATAGAGCATGTCGTATCGATCATCTGGCGAACTTAAATGCACCACCATGGTTAAATCGGGTGATGATTTTTCGGTGACAACACCTAAGCGTTGTACTTCTTGTGGCAAGCGTGGCATGGCACGATCTACCCGGGCCTGAACCTGAGTCTGGGCTAAATCAACATCGGTGCCGATGGCAAATGTCACGGTGAGTGTCATGCGACCATCCGAGGTGGACTGAGAAGACATATAGAGCATCTCTTCCACACCGTTAATTTCCTGCTCCAATGGCGAGGCGACGGTTTCAGCAATTACTTTAGGGTTAGCCCCTGGGTAATTGGCTGTTACCACAACAGTGGGAGGCACTACTTCAGGGTATTCGGTGATGGGTAGTTGCCATACTGCAATAGCACCGGTAATTAAAAAGAACAGTGAAATAACGGCTGCAAAAATTGGCCGTTTGATAAAAAATTGCGAGAACATGAGGTTTCCTTATCCTTATCCTTGATCTGCTGAGCTGTCAGATTCTGCAGCCAGTGAGGTGCTGGTTTTATCCAACAACTGTTGAGCCTTACGCAAACCCGCTAATTGCTCTTTGGTTGCCATATCCACTAATTTGGGTTCGATCTGAATATTGGGCATTACGCGTTGTAAGCCATTCACCACAATTTTGTCGTTTGCGGATAAACCTTCACGCACAATTCGCAGACCATTTACCTTTTCACCAAGCTTGACTGCGCGGTACTCCAATTGATTATCAGCATTCACGACCAACACAAACTTGTTGTTTAAATCCGTACCGATGGCTTTTTCATCAATCAGGATGCCTTTATATGAGTCACTGCCGACCAGTTTGATACGGGCAAATAAGCCTGGTAAAAGTCGATCGTCAGTGTTGGGGAAACTGGCACGAATCCGTATAGAGCCGGTTTGCTGGTTTACGCTATTGTCGACAAAATCAATATTGCCAATATGTTGGTAACTGCTGTCATCGGCCAACGCCATATAAACAGGATTTGCTGTGGCATCGCGGGTATCAGCCCGTTTGCCGGCTTCTGTCAGACGCTGGTATTTCAAGTAGCTTTGCTCATCGACATCAAAATAAGCGTACATTTTGTCGGTCGACACCAGACTGGTTAACTGGCTTTGACCTGCGTTAACAAAATTACCCGCTGTTATTTGGGCATAAGACACTCTGCCACTAATAGGAGCGGTAATGCGGGTGTAACTTAAATCCAGTTGGGCACGATGCAGGGCAGCTTTAACCGATGCAACGCTTGCAGCAGTTTGCTGTTTACGTGCAAGACGGGTGTCCAGAAGTTCATCCGATATAGCGCGTGCACTACTGAGTTTCACTGCCCGGTTATATTCGGTTTCAGCCAATGCTAAAGCGCTTTCAGCACTTTGTAAGTCGGCTTTAAGTCTGGCGACTTCAGCTGCAAACGGTTGTGGATCAATTTGTACTAATAAATCGCCCTTATTGACCAAAGCGCCTTCAGTGAAATGTATCTGTTCGATATAACCTGATACGCGAGGCACAAGATTGACCGTTTCCGGTGCTTGCAATCGACCTGTAAATTCATCCCATTCGGTAATTCGCTCACTCACCACCTGGGCCACGCTGACTTCGGGTGCAGCCGGCGCTTCAGCCTGATTAGCCGCTTGCGGATTGCCACATGCGGACAGCACCATTACAGCGATGCTACCCAACAAAAACAGTCTTAACGTGTTTCTTGTACTTATCATGTGGTTCTCCTTGGTTTTATTTAGAAATGGGGTTTCCAGCAAATTTCTGATACTGCAACTTTACATACGATACGTATGTCAGAAGGCAAGTGTAAGGTAGGTATAATTGCCCTTAACGTAAGTATGGAAATTCTTGCTCATACGCGACGTATGTAATGTATAGTATTTCGCATACGTATTGTATGTCAACTAACATGCATTACGTATGTAAAATTTGGAGAAAATGATGCCGCAAAAACGTGAAGATATGATTGCCGAGACCCAGGCTAAGCTCATTAAATCTGCGAGAGAATCTTTTGCTCAACATGGATTCGCGGAGAGTTGCATGGATGATCTTACGGCAGAAGCCGGCTTGACACGCGGTGCGCTTTATCATCATTTCGGCGGTAAAAAAGGCTTACTGAAAGCTGTTATTCAACAGATTGAAGATGAAATGACAACGCGGCTGTCAGCGATAAAGTCGCAAGCCCCAACCACGTGGGATGCCTTTATTAATGGTTCCATCGCCTATCTCAATATGGCATGTGAACATGAGATACAGCGCATCATGCTTTTAGATGGCCCCGCTGTATTAGGTGATCCTTCGCAGTGGCCTCGTAAAAACTGTTGTATTCGTAGTACGCAGCTCAGTATTGAAAAGCTGATGGAGGAAGGTGTCTTGCGAGAGGTTGACTCTCTGGCGATGGCCCGTCTGATTAACGGTGCCTTGTTTGGCGCCTCCTTATGGATCGCCAATGCAGAGGATCCCCATGCTGCATCAAGCAAAGCGGTAGATGCATTTTTGACGTTGGCTTCTGGTTTGTTAAAGTCGAACTGAACATCAACTAGTCTTTCTCAAGATTGAAACCAGTTTGCCCCAATATGCTTTCGAGAAAATGTCTTAGTAACATCATCTCGACGAAATAGTGATAATTTATTCAACTATTAAAAAATTGGGCAGGCGAAACCTGCCCAAGTCATTACAATTAAACATCCTTCAGAGATTATTGAATATTTCGTGAGGTTAAAAACGCCTTAATTTTATCAATGATAAATGGACCTTCCTCCTCAAGCGCAAAGTGTCCGGTATCCAGCACGTTATAATCCAGATCTTCTACATCTTTTTTATATCCTTCAGCGCCCTCGACAGGGAAAAATGCATCATTTTTGCCCCATACGACGAGTACCGGTGGTTGATGTTTACGCAGATAATTTTGCCATTCGGGATATTTCAGCACATTATTTTGATAGTCATAAAACAGATCCAATTGAGCCCGTGTTTGTCCTGGTTTGGTAAGGTTGGCATAAGCCAGCACCCAGGTATCAGGCAGTATCGTTTCGGGTTGTTGTGTCCCGTGAGTGAACTGCCATTTCATCCCGTCAAAGGTGAACACGTTTTCCGCAATAGTGGTTTCCAATTCTGGGGTTTTGTGTTTCCAGTAATCGAATATCGGTCCCCAACCTTTTACCGACAAACCCTCTTTGTAGGCATTACCATTTTGCGTAATGATGGCTTGAATACGTTCAGGATGTTTAACAGCCAACCTGAATCCAATCGGCGCGCCATAGTCCTGAATCATCATTGAAAACCGATCAATCCCTTTTTGTTTCAAAAACAGATCCATCACACGAGCGAGATTATCAAATGTGTATTCAAAGTTTTCAGGATCTGGAAAGCTGCTATTACCAAAAGCGGGATAGTCGGGTGCAATCAGATAATAATCTTCTGCCAACCCAGCCAAGACATCTCTATACATATGTGACGAAGCTGGGAAACCATGCAGTAAAACAATAACCGGCTTGTTTCTATCGCCTGCTTCCCGATAAAAGATTTCCAGACCTTCTACTGTTTCATAGCCATATCTCACAGATGAGTCATCAGTTATCTGAGATTTAGCGATGGCTTGGGTTTTGCTACCCGCTTCAACTTGTGCAGACGACCATTGAGGGCTGAGCATAAATAAAACCGGCAGCCCCATCATTAACTTTCTAAGCCATGGCAAACCAGGTCCAATAGTAGATATGCCATTCCGAACAGAAATTCCCAGTTTACCCAAGGCGTTTCCTCTAGGGCTACTTAGATAGAAATTACTAAAATTTTGTTTATTCATTGTGTGCTCCACTTTTAAGATAAAACTAACCTGTATAAGTTATTTATACAGGTTATAAATTACCAGTGCTTAACTAACCTGTCAAATGCATGTATAGTGGTTACATGAATGAGATAAAACAAAAATACGAATTTGTGGGTAACAACCTTGGCGTTGATTTCATTAATACAGAAGTTAATGTGAAAGGTGAGTTGGTCGATTTATTACCGACTGAAAGTGATGTGATGGCATGGCTGGAACAAGCCAATATTGATGTGGATCTTGCGGGGGGTATTGATGTTGGGAAATTACTTGCTTTCAGAGACAAAGCAAGGCAGATTCTCACTCAGATTATTGAGAAGGAAAGTATTGAGAATGATGCTATAGCTACACTAAATAACTATCTGCAAAACTATAAAATGCATTATCAGCTTGAGCAGTTGTCTGAGGGGTACCAGCTAATTAATCAAAATGTCTGTCACTCCACTGCAGATATTATTGGCCTACTGGCTTACGAGTTAGCGAACATGCTGGCCAGTGATCAACGGACTTATCTTAAGCGCTGTTTAAATCCAGATTGTGTTTTGATGTTTGTGGATAACTCACGCAGCCATAAACGGAGATGGTGCAGTATGGATACCTGTGGTAATCGAGCGAAGGTCTCGAAACATTATCGAAAGGTAAAATCTTAACGAAAGACCAACACAGGTTGAGTGAAATACGCCAGTGTGGTGTTTCGACTCAACTTAACCAAGCCTAGTTTTGCAATCACCCTCTAATCTGAAGGTTTATAACCAAACAGTTGCTGGGCTTTAATTTTTTCAGCGACCACATCAGGAACTAATTTTTCCCAGCCGGGCTCGTTGCTGGTGATCATTTTCAAGACATCCGGCGAAAAAATGTGCAGGTAATCTTCATTGAACTGTTCGATTTGTTCGATGTGATTACCCTTTTTCAGATACTCATACAGATACGTCTGTTGTTCATCGACCTGGAGATTATCGACTTTGAATAACGTGTTTGTTTCAGCGTCTTTGAAAGGATAAATATAGAGTTTGACGTTATTCTTAAATAACCGGCCAAAACCTTCCAGAATCCCACCATGTAACGTGGTGTAATAGTGATCATGAAACAACTCAATCAAACTATGCGCTCCCATCGTCAGCCCGATGCGGCGATTGGTGTAACGCGATAAATAGGTTGCCAAGCGATAGTACTCTGGATAGTCCGAAATCATGACCGTGTGTCCGGTGGCCTCCAACACATCTGCTCGACTAATAAAATCTTCCAGATCGATGCTGTCATTGCCATCAAGCAGGTTATGCATAGTGATTTCCATAATGGAAACAGTTTCTTCCGGAGACGAGTCATCCTCGGCTTCAAACTGTTTTCTGGCAGCATTTAACATATCAATATTGACATGGGTCACCGGACGGAACCGACCTCTTTCTACTAACACATTCTTCTTACGTAAATGCTCTGAGGGTTGAAGCACTCGGCCATCAGCCGAAAACATCGCGGCATCACTCAAGCCAAGTTGTACCAGTCTCAAACTGATAACACGGTTATCAACATGCAAGAAAGCATCACCATGAAAATCAATCATATCGACTTCAATACGATCCGTGGTTAGATTATCCAGCAGTGATTTCACCAATAAGTCAGGGTTATGGCTTAAATGAAATGCACCATGTACCAGGTTCACCCCCAGAATGCCCAGTGCCTCTTGCTGCAATGCATTTTCATGGTCCAACATACGGACATGAATAATGATTTCGCTATGTGCAGCATGTGGTTCCGTCTGAAAACGAATACCCAACCAACCGTGGCATTCATTGGTTCCGTGATAGTTACGTGCTGATACGGTATCAGCAAAGGCAAAAAAAGCCGTGTTATCACCACGTTGCTCGCTTAAACATTCCACGATTAAGTGATATTCATGATCCAGCATGTCTTCCAGACGTTCACGAGATACATAACGTGACGCTTTGCCATAAATATCGTCGCTTACTTTCATATCGTATGCCGAGATACTTTTAGCAATCGTGCCTGCAGCACCACCGACTCTAAAGAACCAGCGAACAACTTCTTGGCCAGCCCCGATTTCTGCAAAAGAACCATAACGGATAGCATCAAGATTTACTTCAAGCGCCTTTGCGCCAGTCGATAAGATTTTATGTTCCATACTATCCCTAGAGATGATGTTATCGAGTTGATTTAGTAGTGCGAATTCAGTTTGTAAAGCAGCATGTTTGTTCGCGCATTGATTGTAACGTCTTTGAGCATGAACTTGAAATGTGGGGCATTTTAGTCGTATTGGATGAGCCACTAAGCTTAACAAACCATTCTTTTTGCACGCATTTAAAACAAGCTTCTTTTCAAAATGCGTTTACTATTAGTAAACATGCCTTTATGTGATTAAGTGATGAATAATGCTAAAGGCTACTCAACTGTTCTATCGACATGCATCTTTTTCGCTCGATTGCTATGAATGCAATCAATATGTCTTAGATCATCTAAATCATCACGGATTAAATTTTTCTAGCAATATCTTTGCAGCATGCCTAATTGTGCTTTGCAGGGAGTGATTGGGATAGATCCGGTGAGAGACAGGTCATACGCACGGTAAAAGACGATAACATTATCGTTCTCAATTTATCTCAGGTGTTTTCCAAACACTTACGCCATTAAAAGGATGTCTATTGCGATCTTTGTCTCCTCCGCCAGATGCAGAACCGGCAAGACTAAGCTGGAAAACCCTAAAATCGTTATGGCCGTATCTTATCGAATATCGTGGTCGTATTGTCATCGCGATGTTGAGTCTTGTGGCGGCCAAGCTAGCGACTATTGTGGTGCCATTCATTTTAAAACACATCGTGGATGGTCTTGATAGCAACCAATTATCGGATAAGATGCTTGCGCTGCCACTTGGATTATTACTGGCTTACGGCGTTGCACGCCTTTCCACAACCTTATTTAACGAGCTTCGCGATACGTTGTTTGGTCGGGTTACCGAGCGAGCAATGCGCCGTATCGGACTTAAGGTCTTTCAACATCTTCATGCTTTAGAACTCGACTTTCATTTAAATCGACGTACGGGAGGTTTGTCACGCGACATTGAGCGCGGTGTTACCGGGGTGGGGTTTTTACTGCGGGTCATGGTCTTTAATATCGTGCCGACAGCGTTGGAAATGGTGTTGGTGATTGGTATTTTGTTACTTAACTATCATGTCGGCTTTGCATGGATAACATTGCTGGCAGTGGTCAGTTATGTGGCATTTTCAGTGTTAGTCACCAATTGGCGGCTGACATTTGTTCGTGAAGCGAATCAAGCTGACTCCACTAGTAATACTCGTGCTATTGATAGTTTATTGAATTACGAAACCGTCAAATTTTTTGGTAATGAGGCTTTTGAAGCCAACCGCTATGATGACGAATTAGCTAAATGGGAACAGGCTCGGCGTAAAAATCGGTTGTCCTTATTTTTATTAAATGGTGGACAGGCGTTGATTATTGCCTCCGCGATGACAGCCATGACGGTGCTGGCAGCCTCTCAGGTCATTGCGGGACAAATCACGCTGGGTGATTTTGTCTTAATCAACGCGTTCACCATGCAGCTGTTTATCCCGTTGGGCTTTTTAGGCTTCGTTTATCGTGAGTTGAAAAGCTCAATGACCAATATTGAGCGGATGTTTGCGTTATTAGATAAATCCCCACAGATTAACGATAAACCGGAGGCCAAGCCGTTAGTCATTTCGGATGGTGCCATTGAGTTTGATGCGGTGAATTTTGGTTACAGTGACCGATTGCCGATCTTGAACGAGTTCAGTTTTAAGGTGCTGCCAAAACAAAAAGTCGCGGTGGTCGGCAGCAGTGGGGCGGGCAAGTCCACTTTAATCAAGTTGTTGTTTCGTTTCTACGATATTCAAAGCGGCAGTATTCGTATTGATGGTCAGGATATTCGCGATGTCACACAGGCCTCGTTACGCCAGGCAATTGGTATCGTGCCCCAGGATACCGTTTTGTTTAATACAACACTGGGTGAGAATGTCCGATATGGCCGTATTGATGCCACTGATGCCGAAGTAGAACAAGCCATAAAACTGGCCCATTTAGAAGACTTTATTACTGAATTGCCAGACGGTTTAAATACTCTGGTCGGTGAGCGGGGATTAAAGCTTAGTGGCGGTGAAAAACAACGGGTAGCCATTGCCCGCACAATTTTAAAACGTCCGCCTATATTGATGTTTGATGAAGCAACCTCTTCGCTGGACAGTCATTCTGAACGTATTATTCAGGAGGCCATTCGCGATATTTCAAAGGGGCAGACCAGCCTGGTGATTGCACATCGTCTCTCTACTGTAGTGGATGCCGATGTCATTGTCGTCATGCAACATGGGCAAATTGTTGAGCAAGGAACCCATGAATCCTTGTTAAAGCTGGATGAGGTCTACGCTAAGCTTTGGCAGTTGCAACAACAAAAGACATGACCCATTTCGAATAGTGGTTTTAGCCTATTAGGAACAAGGATTTGCACAGCGCATTTGGGCGCGAACTTTAAATTGCCCTTTCATCCGGCATGATCAAGATAGAGAAACCAGCCTTGTTAATGCTCATCTAAGCCCAAATAACAAAAATGTCTGTAGCTCTGTAAAACCAGTCCGTCAGCAAGGCTACGGTGATTGTGACGATTCATGAAGCAATTACGTTATATCGGTTGTAAAAAATTCATATCTCTCTGAATTTTCTTTTCACTTTTTATTAATAAATAGAAAAAACAACGTCAGTCAAAACGATTTCAAGTTAAGTGAGCAAGTTTATTCATCTCCTTAACTGCCTATTTATACTCATATTATATTTCCCATAAGCTGCTTAATAACTCAATTGGGCTGTCAATATTAGTGTTGGCATTCATATTGCGTTAAGCATAGTAATACCCCTTATCTTATTTAAATCGGGGGAATGCCTAATTTGTATGCAGTTTCATAAATATTCCCCTGCTAAATACCTACAACTTTAGGAAAGCCCTCTCTTTTCACTTAAAGATGGGGGTGCGTTTCAAATGAAATGGAGAATTTATATGAAAAACAAACTCTTTAACGTTGCAATTTTAGCGACTTTGGGGCTTTCAACGGCACAGCTTCAAGCTGACGAAAGTGAAGTTGATATACCCGATGAAAATACTATCAGTGCTATAGCAGCGGAAAACGCTGCGAATGAACCAAATCCTGATTGGGAGGATGATATGACGAGAGATCCAGTTGATGTTGAAGATTTCGTTGAAACAGCTTCTGCGAAAGGAATTGCTGAGATTGAAACAGCACGTATGGCTCTGGATGAAGGAACAGCCCAAATTCATGAGTTTGCTAATCGGATGATAGAAGATCATACAAAAGCAAATAACGAACTGAGAGACATCGCAAGACAACAAGATCTGGAAGTCGCTGACGATCCGACACTGATGGATATGGCTAAAGCCATGATGCTAAGCATTAGAAATGATGAATCATTCGACGACGCTTACATCGAAAATCAAATCAATGCTCACGAAGAGACTATTGAGCTGTTTGAACGTGCAAGCCATTCAGACAATGATGCAATCCGTGCATTTGCACGCGAAAAACTGCCCATTTTACGAGAACATTTACAGATGGCAAACGAACTCGAAGAGCAACTTGGAGATTAATTCCAAACTCAGTTTTAACTCAATATAAAGTGTCTTCAGTTTCTGCTTTCTCACTCAATAATTACATTGATGAGAGTAAGGAGGATTGGAGGTACTTTGGGTTTTTCTTTCCCTTGCTTAGAGAGAAAATAATATAAATAAAAACATCAAGTTAATAAATGTACTTTATTTCATTTATACGTAATTTAATCTGTGCAATTGTCAGGTTAGATACCGAAAGGAGAAATTATGATTCCCGAAGCGCTTAAACAAGCAAAATCTATCGAAGAGGTGGTTCAGATCATCGATAGTGGCGGCACAGAGTCAAGCTCACCGGAAGAGCTGGCGGCTGCTTATGCTTATTTACAGACCATGAAAAAAGAAAGCCCGGATAAGGAAGAGCTCCAAGTTGAGTTTAGGAGACTTATGGAGGAGGGCGCAATGTTTGATTACGCGTTAGCGTTGGAATATGCCGAAGCATGGCTCATTGATGCGTTAAATAAAGCAACAGCGTCACAAGGTTTATAAGCAACACAAAAACACAACGTGATTTTAAAAATCGGTGTAATTAACCCATAAAACTAATAAAACGGAGAATGGATATGAAATTCAACAATATAGTTTTATCTGCATCGTCACTTGAAGGTGACAAGGTTAAAAATGCTCAGGGTGAAGATCTGGGGAATGTTAAGGACATCATGATTAATACCGAACGTGGCCAGGTCCAATATTACGTCTTATCATTCGGTGGAATTTTAGGGATGGGTGATAAGCTTTTTGCCATTCCACCGCAAGCCATAGCGGTTGATACACAAGAAGAATGTCTCATCTTGAATGTGGATAAAGACACATTAGAAAACGCTCCCGGTTTTGATAAGGACAACTGGCCGAATATGGCTGATGAAGCCTTTCAGGATGAGGTATACGCTCATTATGGCTATGAATATCGAGTGTAATAAACGCCAGGAAAAGTCCGACAGTCAAGACGAAACTCAAGTCTTTGACTTGTCACTTTTATAAATATGTTTACTTTTCCTACTTCAAAACAAATTTAAAGGATAAATCGTATGAAATTTCTTAATTCAAATACAGTTTTTTTCCGAAAAAACAAACTGACAATGGCATTTATATTCGCATTGGGCAGTGTCAGCCTTTTAGCTTGTACGCCGGATAACGAAGTTACCGGAAGTTTAGATCAAAATGAATTTATTGATCGTGTAAGCGAACGTGGTGTTTTCGACGACTGGGATGTGAATGATGACAACCAATTGAGCGAAGATGAATGGAGTCAGCATGATGAATACAATTTAATTTATGAATCATGGGATCAAGATGGAGATGGACAACTATCTGAAAATGAATTTCATGAAGGCCTTTATCGCCATTACGACGGAAATAACAGCGGTGATATTGAGGAAAAAGAATGGAACGAGGCTAAAAACGCTGGCTGGATGGATATTTAATTAAGCATTAGAAACAATGAGTTCTTTAATAGCCCGGAACCTTCCGGGCTATTTGTTATCACTATTACAAGAAAGAAAATTTTTTTGTGTAAAGCTGATTTATCACTTTATTCACAAAAATGGTAAAGCGTCATTGATATATCAAAAGCAGCGATGTAATCGCTGTATTTTTATTTATAGTGTTCCATTAGGAGGTTTGCATTATGTCTAGTCCTGAACATAAGGAAAAAATTTGGGGAATGATAAAAGATATTAAAGTCGGCATGTTAGTCACACTTGATGGCGACATGCCACGTGCCAGGCCAATGCACCTAGTTCAGGATGCCTATGATGGCACTCTTTGGTTCTATACCCGTCGCAGTGCTGAGAAGGTTAGCGAAACGGATCGTGACCATGATGTCTGCCTGACCTTTTCTGATCAGGACAAAGGTGTTTATGTCTCACTGTCGGGAAGTGCTCGGGTGTCAGATGATCAAACACTGATCGACAAATACTGGAATCCATTTATTGCTGCTTGGTTCCCTGAAGGTAAAGACGACCCAGATGTCGCCTTACTGGAAGTTAAAATTGAAATGGGCGAACACTGGATGGCAAAAGAGAATAAAGCCTTCCAGCTTTATGAGTTTGCTAAAGCCAATATCAAACATACCACGCCGAATATTGGCGAAAACGAAAAGTTTGGTGGTTAACAACAATCTGATAGGACTAAAGGGGGCCTGCTGTTTGGCATATCCTTTCAATAAGGATTGGCCCTCTTTTAAGTTCAAGGGATGAGTTTTTTACGCTGACTACTCACAGTCATATTCATTTCCATCCATCTGATTTAAAAGCATTTACTGTTTCTTAGTTAAATCAACATTAATGGAGTACTTGATTAGAAATGCTTGCTGAATATCTTTGCTATGAACGTTAGATTTTTGTCTTTTCTTGCCATTTTTGCACTTATTATCTCATTGTCGGCATGTGATGATAATCAGGACAATAATCAACAGAACGCATCAGAACAGGGCGGAATGAGTCAACAGGCTATTGACGTGGGCTTTGTCGAAATTAAGCCAGTACGGATACAACACACGAATCAGCTTCCTGGTCGTGTAGTGTCTTATCAGGTCGCTGAAATCAGGCCACAAGTCAGTGGCATCATTCAGTCGCGATTATTCAAAGAGGGATCATATGTAGAAGAGGGGCAGCAGCTTTATCAGATTGATGCCGCTCGCTATGAAGCGGATTATCAAATGGCCAAGGCTAATCTGCAAGATGCTAAAGCGCGAAGAGAAAATGCCCAAAACCTGGTAAATAGATATGAAACGCTGATCACTTCAAATGCAGTCAGCCAGCAAGAGTATGACAATGCACTGGCCAGCCTTGCTCAAGCTCAGGCTGCTGTAAGCCAAGCAGAAGCTGAAGTTAGAAGTGCAAAAATCAATTTAGACTACACGCGCGTATACGCACCAATAAGCGGTTATATAAGTCCGTCCAGCATTACAAAAGGTGCGCTCGTTACCTCTCAGCAAAGCGTTCCGCTGGCGACTGTACGCCAGCTTGACCCTGTTTACGTGGATTTGTCGCAGTCTGCATCAGAGGTACGGGATTTACAGGAGCGTTTATCTGCTGCACGGCTGAATAAAGAATCTCAATCTGAATATCAAGTTTATCTTTATCTGAATAATGCAACACAAAAATACCCACACAAGGGCACTTTAGACTCAACGGATGTTTCTGTTGATATACAGACTGCTTCAATACGATTGCGGTCTGTGTTTGATAATCCAGACACTATCCTGTTGCCGGGTATGTTTGTCTGGGCCTCCATAGAAGAGATTGGCCGTACAAAACAGATCGTGGTTCCTCAAAAAAGCGTTGTAATAGATGCTGAGGGTAGGAAAAGTGTTTGGGTTATTGATACTGAGAATAAAGCTGCCAAAACTCCTGTAACCACAGGGGCGGCCTATGGAAATAATTGGATTGTTCTTAATGGGCTAGAAAGCGGGGATCGTTTGATTGTAGAGGGGACGATGATGTTACGTGAGGGAGTCTTGGTAAAACCTGAACCAATCGATCTTGGATATGAGGACATGAATCTCGAAGTTGCACCGAATTCTCTTAAAGATGAAGCGCCACCCCCGATGGCCCCAAACATCAAGGTAGGGCAGCGACAGCAGAATAAAGTTGAGAAACGCTAGAAATGTTCTCACGCTTTTTTATAGGGCGCCCAATTTTTACCTGGGTTATCGCGCTTTTCATCATAGGGTTTGGTTTATTTTCGCTGTTTCAGTTGCCGATTGAACAATACCCCAACATTGCGCCGCCTAAAGTATCTATTACTGCCACCTATCCCGGGGCTTCTGCTGAAACACTTGAGAATACCGTTACGCAGATTATCGAACAAAACCTTACTGGAATCGACAATCTTCGTTATATACAAGCGCAAAGCTCTTCCTCTGGCAGTGCCACTATTACACTAACCTTTGAGCCTGGAACTGATCCGGATATCGCTCAGGTACAAACCCAAAACAAAGTCTCTAAAGCGTTATCTTCCTTGCCGACCATTGTTCAGCAGTTAGGGGTTCCTGTTGAAAAAGGTGGCAATAGTGAAGCGCTGATCATCGGCTTTTATTCCAAAGAAGGGGCAATGAGTCGGAATGATATATCCGATTTTTTGGCATCCAATATTGAAGAACCTTTGAGCCGCGTTGACGGCGTTGGTCAAATTCAGAGCTTTGGTTCAGAACATGCCATGCGGATCTGGCTCGATCCGCGAAGTATGAATAATTTCAATATTACCGCGCTGGAGATTATTGATGCCATACAAGATCAAAATGTTCAGCTTGCCACAGGCGAAATAGGCGGCGCACCACAAGCAAAAGGGCAGCAGATTAATGCCACCATTACGTCGCAATCTCTGCTCTCTTCTCCAGAACAGTTTGAAGCCATTTTATTAACCGTTCTCGAGGATGGCTCAAGAGTCACATTAGGAGATGTGGCCCGAATTGAAATCGGGGCCGAGAATTATAATATTATCGGACGTTGGAACCGGCAACCAGCATCCGGTATCGCTGTCCAGCTTGCTCCCGGCGCTAATGCACTGGTGACGATTCAAAGCATCAAGGACCGTATAAAAGACTTCGATAATATTATTCCTGCCGATCTTGAAGTGATTTATCCCATTGATGTCTCAACTTTTATTGAAACATCGATCGTTAATGTGGTGAAAACGCTTTTCATGGCCATCGGTTTGGTTATTCTTGTTATCTTCATATTTCTACAAAATTTTCGTGCGACATTTATTCCAGCAATTGCTATTCCCATCGTTCTGCTTGGAACCTTCGGGGCTATCTTCATACTCGGTTATTCGATCAATGTTCTGACGCTTTTTGCACTGGTTCTTGCAATCGGTATGCTGGTCGATGATGCAATTGTGGTAACAGAAAATGTAGAAAGTAAATTAGAAAAAGATCCTGAACGTGACCCAAAGGAAGCCACAAAATCGGCTATGAAGGAGCTTTCCGGAGCCCTTATCGGCACTACGGCGGTTATCTGGGCTGTTTTTTTACCCATGAGTTTTTTTGAGGGCTCGGTGGGTGTGATATACCGCCAGTTTTCGGTGACTATCTCAGTCGCTATGGCAATATCGCTTTTTATAGCATTGACCTTGTCACCCTCTCTTTGCGGGGTGATTTTAAAATCCAGAAAAGCAAAAAAAGATAAAGGCGTTTTTGCATCATTCAATCATGGCTTTGAAGCTTTACGTCGAGGTCACAAAAACATGTTGGACGTATTGCTTGAGAATCGATTTGTCTTACCAGCATTGTTTTTAGTACTTATTATTATCGCCGTCTTAACTTTCCTTCGTATCCCGACATCCTTTCTCCCCGATGAAGATCAGGGCCGAATGTTTACACTGTTAAACGGGCCGCCCAGTTCTTCACTTGAACAAACAGTCGAAAAAGTTAAGGCTATAGAAGATTTCTACCTTGAAGAGGCTGGGGACGCCGTAGACGGTCTTTTTGCCGCTGCAGGTTTTAGCTTTTCAGGACAAGCACAAAATGTAGGTATCGCCTTTATCAAAATGAAAAGTTGGGAAGAGCGGGGTGAAGAAAACAGTGTTTTTAATATAAAAAACCGTGCAGCACAGTCTTTATCTAAAGTCCGGGATGCGATGATTTTTCCTCTGGTGCCGCCACCGGTCAGTGCGCTTGGTAATTCCGGTGGTTTTGAGTTTCAACTTGTTGATCGCGCGGGACTAGGCCATCAAGCGCTGGTTAATGCAACCAATCAGTTTTTAGGCATGGCCAATCAAAGTCCACTTTTGACGCAGGTTCGTTTTAACGGATTGTCCGACAGTCCCCAATATGATCTAACGATTGATAACATCAAGTCACGTGCTCTTGGTGTTCCTATAAGCACTGTCAATCAGACGTTGAGCACCGCACTCGGTGGGACTTACGTGAATGATTTTTTAGAAAACGGGCGTATAAAACGCGTTTATGTGCAAGGTGACATACCTTTCCGAATGTTGCCTGAAGATATTGATGACTGGTACGTACGAAATAAAAATGGCGATATGGTACAGCTTGTAGAAGTTGCCACAGGTGAATGGACTTATGGATCACCTAAACTGACACGCTTTAATGGTGCAGCCTCAAGAGAAATACAAGGGTCCACTTCTCAAGGAGTGAGTTCTGGTAAAGCATTGCAGGAGGTTTTAAGAATAGCTGAAAAACTTCCTGATGGGCTGGAGGTGGCATGGACAGGTCTGTCCTATGAAGAAAAGGAGGCAGGCACCAATACACTTTTACTTTATCTGGTATCCGCTTTGGCCGTTTTTTTCATCCTGGCGGCGCTTTATGAAAGTTGGGCTATACCGGTTGCTATTATCCTCACCGTGCCTCTGGGTATTTTAGGCGCCGTGTTGGCAACATGGAGCACTGGACAGGCTAATGATGTTTATTTTCAAGTCGGACTGTTAATTACTATTGGCCTTGCTGCGAAAAACGCCATATTGATTGTTGAATTTGCGAAAAACAACTTTGAAGAGGGGCAAACGGCTTTCGATGCGGCTTATCAGGCAGCACAACAGCGGTTTAGGCCCATTTTGATGACGTCTCTTACTTTTATACTAGGCGTGCTGCCATTGGCTTTTGCTTCCGGCCCCGGTTCAGGAGCACAGAATGCGATCTCTATCGGTGTTCTCGGCGGTATCATGACGACCACTTTCTTTGTGGTGTTCTTTGGGCCTTATTTTTTCCTTTGGGTTTACCGTCTTTTTAAAAAGGACGTCGTCAAACAACACCAGACATCAAATCAAAGTGATAGAAAAGCATGAAACGGATTTCAATCCTAATGTTCGCGGTGTGTTAGAAAGATCAAACAGTAAATCTCCATGATATGAAGAAATGTAGGTTGGGTTGAATTTATGAAGCTCAACAAGGGATTTGTAATTTTAGTTTATGATGGGATTTTTTGTCATATTTGAAATGTTTGGCTTCATGCCTCAGCCCAAACTACCTTGCTAGCGAAGATTTTCAGCAACAGGTATTCGTCTGACATTCTGGACACCCGACGAATCTGAGGACTGGGTACCGGCCCATATAAGCCAATGAATAATTAGTCATCAGGTAGCCTGAGAGACAACAGATTGGAATCGAGTAGGTTTGGGTGTTTTTAGCTAGATGTAATTTGGCGACTTGCGACCCAAAGCGGGTTTAATGGAAACACTGTTGCAAGGACGTTTGCTACTATGTCACCTTTAAGACTATAGGCAGGAACTGTTGACCCTATGATAGAAGTAGCGCTTTTCCCGATACCAGAATCAGTTAATTTTCCTGGCGTGCCCGTTCCATTGCATGTGTTTGAGCCACGTTATAGAAAAATGGTGAGATACTGTATCGATAACGATGTGATGATGGGCGTTTGTCATATCCAAGGTATCGTTCGTAACATGACACAGATGCAGACAAGAGATGAAGCGCTTAACAGTAACCAATCTACCTATAAGCCTTGTGACGTTTTTTCTGCTGGCAAAGTAGAGCTTCAAGAGGAACTAGATGATGGCCGTATGGCTGTCATTGTTCATCTTGAAAAACGACTAGAGCTAAAACAAGTGCGACAGCAATTGCCTTTTTATATATGGGCTTGTGAGCCGTTTGAAGATGAACCGATTGAAGATGGCGACTTGATCAAATTAAGGCAAAGTCATGAAAAGCTGATGCAGCGTTTATTGGTTCTTGGCCATGGTAATGACGAATTTCAAAAAATGCTGGCGAGTGATAAATGGCAAAACCTATCAGCTGTTGAATTTAGCTTTATGGTTAACGGCTTATTCGATATGCCAGCAATAATAAAACAAGAAATACTTGAAATGAGACAGCCACAACAGCGTCTAGATGCTTTATTAAAATTGTTAAATGCTATCGAGCAGAATTTTTAGTCTCAATATTAAAATTGATAGTCCTAGTAGGGGATAACTATCGTTATGAATAAATGTTGAGCTTTTGCGTTAATTAATTAGCTCTGGTAACACAAATGCTCTGGCAGCCATATGCTGCCAGGATTTTTTTAATGCTTAATTGTTCTTATAAAAGTGAATAACGCTAGCAGTCACACCTGACCAATTAACGTTCCCCCATATCCACATCATTTATCGTTTTACCAACTCCCCCCCAATCACTCGAAAACATTTTCCTCTCAATAAATTTATGGATGCTGGAATAAGGCCAATCAAACGCCTTATCAACATAAGCATGTTTCACCGGATTGTAATGAATATAATCAACATGTCTTTGATAGTCCAAATCATCACAGATTAAATGCTCCCAATATCGGCGTTGCCATATACCACGTTCAGATTTTTGTTTTCGTGAATTATTGATTCGTTCGGTAGAGGGTAGGCCGCGAGAAAATGCGATTTAATCAATCGCCAGCGTGTGGCGAAGTCAAAATCATTTTCAGGTAAAGTCCAGATAGTATGAAGATGATCAGGCAATACCACGATCGCATCAATATCAAAAGGATGGGCGAGTTTAACTTTGCGAAATGCGGTTTTTAACAGATCGATATGATCAGTCAACAGTGATTTATCTCGTTCAAGCAGAGTGACCGTAAAGAAATACCTACCCCCGGCAACAAAAGCCCATCGATATTGCATCAATCACCATCCATGTGATTATAAAAATAAATAAATGTAGGGTAGGTTGAGTAGAGCTTGCGAAACCCAACGATTCGCTAATGTTATGTCATTTATAAAATGTTGGGTTTCATTCTTCAACCCAACCTACGGGTTTGTTTTCTTAAGCTACATTAAGGCCGTTTCTAACAGTAAGTATGGCTCTATCTTTTGCAACGGAGTTACGGCGAAGATTACTGATAACACGTTGTTCTGTTTCTGGAGTCCAAAATATTTGTAGATGTTGTCTAGCGCGTGTTACTGCTGTATAGAATATGCTGTGACTAATATTTTCTTCATTTGCATCGGTGATAACAATTTTAACTGACTCATATTCGAGGCCTTGTGCCTTATGTATAGACACTGCATATGCTAATTGAAATGGTACTGAGGTATTAAGTGGTTCATCATCGTCATCGGCATCATTTGATTCGTAAACAGTGAACCGAACAGTTGAGTTTTCAACCCATTCAAGTTCTGTGTTGATCACGTCTAATTCACTGACAGAGGTATTAAGCTCAACTTCGAATTGAATTGAAGCCTCTCCAATGTATATGTTTTTAATTTGACCTTTTAAATTGTTATATATGACTGGTCTAAAACGTTCAGAATCGTGAAATAGGATAGGATCTCCGACTTTGTATGTATAGGCTCTCCAATTATGTGAGATATTAGGATTGCAGCTCTGAAGAAAACGGTTAATGTTATTGATGCCATATAATCCGTCATAGTTTAAACAGAGGATAATTTCATCTTGTTTTCGGGCTTCAAACAGTGTTTTATCAAGAAGCATTGAGTAATTATTACGGGCCATAAATTCAGTAATGTCATCAGTGATTTCCCGAACTCTTCTCCAAAACTCTAAAAGAGAATTGTTTTCAGTTCTGTATGGGGTTTCAAGTTCAAATACAGCTGTATTTGGCATAAATGCTCTTATCATTTCAAACCAGTTACCGAATTGAATTGACTCGATCTGGTAAACGTCACCAACCAGAACTAGTAGTCTAAAGTTAGTATTTAAAATACTAATTAAATCAGTATTGCTTACTGTACTGCACTCATCGATAACAAGAAGATCATATTGATGAAAAATAGTATTTTGGTATAGATGGCTTTTTATTGTTTTGAAATCGGAGTTTTGTGTATTTACTTTTCGTTTAAGGTTATCAATAGCTGGATTCGTATGTGCAAGGAATAGTTTCCTCTTGTCGCCGAAGTACTGTGCAATATGATTCACCATAGTTGACTTGCCAGTTCCAGCTGCTCCATAAATAAGAGCAACGCATGATTCGCTGAATAGTTGTTGCAATGCCGTTTTCTTAAATGAATCATCGATATGATAGGACGATTCATTAAGCCATTTTCCAACAGCTTGGGTGTATCCACCTACCCCGGATGATGCTTTTTGTTGAAGAGTTTCAATGATTGATACTGCTTTATCTTCGTACCCCTTGATAAAGAGATGCCCTTTATCTTGAATGATTGACCGTTCTTCTTTGTGAGAGTGGTAGAGGTTGTTATTGTATGAAAGTACTAATTTGTCAACATCTTCGAACTCAGAGAGATCCTTGACAGGAGTATACAAAACTCCATTATGCTCTACGTTATTCTTCACATGTCGAGCCAATAGTTCATGTTCTTGATTGCATATATCAATACTTTCTACAAGGTCCCAATACCTTGGGTTATGACCTATTAGTGACGAACACAAAGGCATATCATCGAAAGGAATACAGCCCCATTTTAACTTCATATGTGATAGTCGCCTGCATCCTTGGCTATGCAGTTGGGACTTTATAATTTGGTTATTCATTCTAAGCATGAGATAACGAAGAATATTATGACCAGCTAATTTTGATTTTATGATGTGACGCGCTGAATCTAATACTTTAAATATCTGAGCTTGTGTCATTGCTGAAAGCGCTTGGGCTTTATGAATTTCGTATTGGTCGTCATTCATCTCAACTAAGTCAAGCAATGTTGCTGAGCGAGATGTTAACCATTGCATTAAATAACGATATTCAGAAGTATCTCTCCGGGTAGCCAAGACTATATCTAGCAGACGAGCAAAATTATTGAGTTCACAAGGACGTATCGAGACTTCCCAATACCGGATAATTTTGATTGGCATTACCTGATTAAGTACTTCAATAAACGTATCTGCAAGTGTTAAGTAGGTGGCGTACTTGTCTGATATATCGATATTAGTAAAAGCAATAATACGGTCTGATTTGTTAGCTCTACTAACAGCACGATAAAAGGTGGCTTCGTAGTAAATCTCGCCCTTTATAAAGAATGGACGTATTTTATGGATGTAGTATAAATCTGTATTTAAAATAGAA
Organism: Methylophaga sp. F7; assembly: GCF_056863975.1. NCBI lineage: Bacteria > Pseudomonadati > Pseudomonadota > Gammaproteobacteria > Thiotrichales > Piscirickettsiaceae > Methylophaga > Methylophaga sp. F7. The sequence goes on from NZ_CM166511.1 coordinate 1,515,098, forward strand.
TCGGCATGTGCATTTAATTGCTCAATTTTCTCAGAAATCTTTTCGTGATATTCCCGCAATGATGGATCTAGATTAATAGGAAATTGATCTAAATTTATGAGTACTTGAAAGTTATACCTTTTTTCTAGTAAAACACGAATACGATACAGGTATTCATAGTACTTGAGCATTAAACGTTCAGATGAGTCGCCATCAACAGTGTAGTGAGAGGCGGCTTTTTGAAGAAATTTATGAAATTGACTTATGTACTTGTATCCTCCTTGACTCTTTAGGAATTCAATTGCATTACATATATTTGAATAATTGAACTCGGCATCAAGAGAGTTCGTATGAATCAGAGCTGCAACACCTTCAACTAGGTTGCGAAGTTGGGCAAGTGCATTTAGTGATAGCAATGCTCGATTATCTGAAAGTAAGGCAATATTTTCACATATAGCGGTATCAGCACTTTTGATTTGTTGGTAGATAGTGCCCACAATTTATATCCCTTAAATTTAATAAAAAAAGCCAGAATAATCACTTATTCTGGCTTCTTTAAATTTCAAACAATCAATCCCATTTCAAACCGCCACCGGTTTGATATTCGGTGACCTTGGTTTCGAAGAAGTTTTTCTCCTTCCTCATATTGGCTTGTTCATCAAGCCAGGGTAGGGTGGCTTCGGCGCCGGGGAAGGGTTCTTCAAAGCCTAATTGCTTGGCACGGCGATTCGCGGTGTAGCGGAATTGGCCGTGGTGGGCTTCTTTTGAGTAACCCAGAATCGGGTCTCGCAGAATATAGCCACCGTATGTTGCTTCTGCTGCATCAGCTTCTTCAAACATCTGCTGGATTTTCTTAGGATCCAGTTTGACGTTTTCTTCTTTGATGATTTGTTTGCAAACCCGAATACCGAACGAGGCGTGCATGACTTCATCACGCATGATGTATTGCAGCTGTTCGCCAGTGCCTTTCATCAGGCCACGACGTTGCAGGGCAAAGATCGGTGAGAAGCCGTTATAGAACCAGCTGCCTTCGAAAATGCCGGCGAAGAACGCATAGGACATGACGAAGTTTTCCAGTTCGTCTTTATCACGCAGATCGATATCGCTACGCATAACGGTATCCAGACGTTCATTGGCCAGTTTGATCTTTTGGTAAATCTCCGGCACTACGCGGTAGCGGTTGTAGATTTCACTTTGATCCAGACCAATGGTTTCGATGCAGTGCTGGTAGGTCCAGGTATGCAATGCTTCTTCATACACCTGACGTGCCTGATAAATCTGCAGTTCCGGTGCGGTCATTTTTTCCATTACTGCCAGACCAATATTACGCATGGCGAGAATATCGGAGGTGGTCAGGTATGACAGCACGTTTTCATAAACATGACGTTCTTCCAGCGTCAGTTTATGACGATAGTCGTGAACGTCCTGTGCCATGTTGATATCAAGTGGCGTCCAGTGGTTTTTGTTGGCGTTTAAGAAGTAATTCCACGCCCACGGATATTTGAATGGAGCAAGCTGATTGATATCAGCTTGTCCATTCACCACACGTTTGTCATCAGCATTAATAGCTTTGGCATTCGATGGCGGCAGTTCACTGACACTGGCCGAGGTTGGCTCGGGTGTGTCGAGTTCATTGGCCGCTTGCTGAGACACAGGAAGCAGGTCGTTGTCGACTTTGTCAGTTGCCGGTTTTTCGGCAAGTGGATCATCCCAGTTAAACATTATTGGCAAGCCTCGCAGTCTGGTTCCAAGATTGAACAGGCTTTCGGTGCATCAATACCTTCACCTGAAATAAAGTCATCTTCTTGTTTGGCAACCGGCTTTAACACGGGTGGTGCAGTCGGTTTAGCAGTTGTTGCTGTGGTTGGCGCGGTGCTGGTTTTCTCGGCACCGGTTGCGCCCATTGAACGCAGGTAATAAGTGGTTTTGAGGCCACGTACCCACGCCAGTTTGTATAGATTGTCCATTTTCTTACCGGATGGTTCCGCCATGTACAGGTTCAAGCTTTGTGCTTGATCCAGCCATTTTTGACGACGTGATGCGGCTTCAATCAACCAGCGTGCATCCATTTCAAATGCGGTGGTGTACAGCGCTTTCAGTTCATCAGGTACACGGTCAATTGCCAGCAAGCTGCCATCGTAGTATTTGAGGTCATTGATCATGACGTCATCCCACAAGCCGCGTGCTTTCAGATCTTCAACCATGTATGGGTTGATAACAGTGAACTCACCCGACAGGTTCGATTTCACGAACAGGTTCTGATACGTCGGTTCAATTGACTGGCTGACACCACAGATGTTTGAAATCGTTGCAGTCGGTGCAATCGCCATGGTGTTGGAGTTACGCATGCCTTGACGTTTAACCTTGTCACGCAGTGCATCCCAATCCATGGTTTTGCTTTCGTCTTGTTGCAGATACTCGCCACGTGCTTCTTTGAGGATCTTGATGGAATCAATCGGCAGAATGCCTTTGCTCCACAAGCTGCCTTCGTAGGATTTGTATTTGCCACGTTCTGCAGCCAAATCTGAAGACGCATCAATCGCGTAGTAGCTGACCGCTTCCATGGATTCATCAGCGAATTTCACCGCTTCTTCGGTGCTGTAAGGAATACGCAGTTTATATAACGCATCCTGGAAGCCCATGATGCCCAGACCGACAGGGCGATGCAGCAGGTTGGAATGACGCGCTTGCGGCACACTGTAATAGTTATACTCAATAACGTTATCCAGCATACGCATCGCTGTTTTTACCGTGCGGTTGAGCTTTTCTTTATCCAGTTTGCCGTTGGCATCAATGTGCTGAACCATATTGATCGAACCGAGGTTACACACCGCGATTTCCTGATCAGATGTGTTCAGGGTGATTTCAGTACACAGGTTTGAGCTATGAACCACACCGATATGTTGTTGTGGGCTACGCAGGTTACATGGATCTTTAAAGGTAATCCAAGGGTGGCCAGTTTCAAACAACATGCCGAGCATTTTGCGCCACAGGTCAGTGGCAGGCATGGTTTTGAAGTTACGGATTTCACCACGTGCCGCTTTTTCTTCGTATTCAGCGTAGGCTTTTTCAAACGCCAGACCGGTCAGATCATGCAGATCCGGCACTTCTTCTGGTGAGAACAAGGTCCATTGACCTTCTTCAGCCACACGTTTCATGAACAAGTCAGGAATCCAGTTGGCGGTGTTCATATCGTGGGTACGACGACGATCATCACCGGTGTTTTTACGCAGATCCAGGAATTCTTCAACGTCGATGTGCCAGGTTTCAAGGTACGCACAAACTGCACCTTTACGTTTACCGCCCTGGTTTACTGCAACGGCAGTGTCATTGGCCACTTTCAGGAACGGTACAACACCTTGTGATTTACCGTTGGTGCCTTTGATATGCGCACCCAGACCACGGACGCGAGTCCAGTCATTACCCAGACCACCAGCATATTTAGACAGCAGAGCGTTATCACGCATCGCGCTGTAAATACCGCTCAGGTCATCCGGTACGGTTGTCAGGTAGCAAGAGGATAATTGTGGACGTAAAGTACCAGCATTAAACAGGGTAGGCGTTGAGCTCATAAAGTCGAAAGACGACAGCAGGTTGTAGAACTCAATAGCGCGGGCTTCACGATCGATTTCATTAATGGCCAGACCCATTGCCACACGCATATAAAAGGCTTGTGGTAATTCAAAACGGGTGCCATCGCAGTGAATGAAGTAACGGTCATACAAAGTTTGCAGACCCAGGTAAGTAAAGCTGAAATCATTTTCTGGTTTCAGTGCACTACCCAGACGTTCCAGATCATATAACGCCAGTTCTGAATCAATCAGTTCGTTTTCAATAGCGGTTTTAATGTAAGTCTTGAAGTAATCTTTATATTGATCAGCCATTTCGCCTTGTGATGCCTGGCGAGGGCTTTGATAAACAAAGCTCAACGCTTCACGACGGATGCTGTCCATCAGCAGGCGAGCAGCCAGGGTGCTGTAGGCAGGATCTTTTTCGATAAAGGTACGAGCAGACATGACCAGTGCTTTTTCGACGTCTTTTTCAGAAACACCGTCGAAGATATTGCGTTGGGTATCACGCAGGATGGCTGCGTTATCTACTTGAGCCAGACCTTCACAGGCTTCATCAATCAGGTTACGCAGGCGGTCGATGTCTAACGGCTGGCGAGTGCCGTCATTCAACGTGACATGCAGTTTGCTTTCATTGGCTGGTTGCGGGTGTTTACGTTCTTCTTCAGCACGTTTTTGAGATTGCTGTTCACGATAAACCACATAGGAGCGGGCGACTTTATATTCACCGGCACGCATCAAAGCAAGTTCAACCTGATCCTGAATATCTTCGATATGTACGGTGCCGCCATCATCCAGACGTCGCAGCAGATTTTCACTTACCTGACGGGTAAGTTCGGCAACGGTTTCATGAATACGTCGGCTATCTTTGGCTGCTTCACCTTCAACGGCTAAGAATGCCTTGGTCAACGCAACAGCAATTTTGCTGCTATTGAACTCAGTGACTTTGCCGTTACGACGAATAACTTTGTAACCGGTTTCAGAGGAGGGTTGGGTGTAGTGTTCTGCTTCGCTCGCCATAGTGATTTTCCCTGCATTGTGTGGTAAGACTTAAAAAACGGCAAACCACAACAAATTGTGGTCGCAACATGATTGAACCACAAGATAATGTGTTTTTAAAGACTTAGCAAGGGGATAAGTTGCACATAAATTGTGCATTAGATGTGGATAACTTTGGGATGATCAGGCGGTAACTAAGATGCCATGCGCGATCACCGAAATAGATCCAATTTGGTGAATAAAAAAAATATTTTTTTGTTTAAAGGCTGTTAGGTAAAAATTTGCTGGGATTTATTCCCAACGAGCCGGAAAGGACCGACTCGTTGGTTGAATAAGTGGACGGAAAAATCAAAATGTTTCACTGATGGAAATGGCTGATCCTTCCAGCAGGTCTTTGATCAAATCAATTTCTTCATGATCATCGGTTTGCACAATCACTGTCCAATGATTTTCATGACTGGCTTCAACTGTTTTGGTAATTAAGGGATCATGATCGGGACGTATTGATACAGCACCGGCGATCATCATGCCAAAGGTCAAACCAAAAAAGATAAAAACCAGATAAGTGAATAACGGACTGGACTGAGTCATTTCGGGGCCACTGATGACCAGGGCAGTTGCTATGATTAAACCGAGTATCATCCCAATAAGGCCCAACCAGCCATGTGATTTCACTATGGTTTTGGCAATACCATGACTTTCTGGTTCAATTTTTTTGCTGATATTGTTGTCTTCAGGTTTGACGATATTGATGACCGTAGGCGAAATACCATTATTGACGAGTTTTTGCTTTGCAGCATTCGCTGAGTCTTTATCTCCAAAAACTGCAGCAACTCGACCAGTATGTTTTTCATCTTGAATTTCTACTTCCATATTCTTTCCTCCTGAGATACATGAAACGTTATTTCATTCGGTAAATTCGTATACCAGACTATCGTTGTTATCCTGATAAAGAAAGTATCCCAATGCCAATAAATCTTCATGTGCTTACATAAAGCACTCTATAAAAGTGACAAGTCTCATCTTAAACAATTCATTTCTGACAATGCTTAACCTATGTTTAAGTAGGGTTATTTATCGAAATTCCAAAAAAATTGATCTTAATCATTTTTGTGTCGCACTTCCTATGATATTTGTAGTCAGTAAACAGGCCATTCCCGGCTTTTGTAGCTGACCAAAAAAACGGAGGCACCATGGAACTCGACCCGCTAATACTGTCACGAATTCAGTTTGCATTCGTGGTGTGTTTTCATGCCATATTCCCAGTCTTTACGATTGGCCTGGCAAGTTTCATCGCTGTATTGGAAGCGTTGTCATTTAAGACCGGTAATCCAATCTGGCAGCGATTGTCGAAGTTCTGGATTCAGGTATTTGCCGTGGTATTCGGAATGGGCGTGGTCTCGGGCATAGTGATGTCATTCCAGTTTGGTACCAACTGGAGTAACTTTTCCTACGCAACCGCCAATTTCCTCGGGCCAGTGCTCAGTTATGAGGTTGTGACAGCGTTCTTTCTGGAAGCAGCCTTTCTTGGTGTGCTGTTATTTGGTCGGGATAAAGTCCCACAAGGCGTGCATTTATTTGCGGCCATCATGGTGGCCTTAGGTACCTTTATCTCTTCTTTCTGGATTCTCGCCGCTAATTCGTTAATGCATACACCAGATGGACTGGTACTTCGCGATGGGCTCTATTATGTGGCGTCCTGGCGCAACTCAATTTTCAATCCTTCCTTTGGTTACCGCTTTATGCATATGGCACTGGCGTCATTTTTGACGGCTTCATTTGTAGTCGCGGGGGTAACTGCCTGGTTCATCATGCAAAAACGGGAGTTGGAAGCCAATAAAAAAGCTCTTTCAATTTCCTTGTGGTTGATTCTGATCCTGGCACCTGCACAGGTGTTGGTGGGGGATTTCCATGGCTTGAATACCTTGAAACACCAGCCAATGAAAGTCGCAGCGATGGAAGGTAACTGGGAGACCGGAACCGGTGTGCCCTTGTTGCTCTTTGCCTTGCCGGATCAGGAAAATCAGCAGAATCTTTTTGAAATCAAAGTTCCCAAACTGGCCAGCTTTATCCTGACACATGATTGGGATGGTGAAGTGCCCGGATTAAATGAAGTGGCGCCGGATAAACAGCCACCGGTATTTATTGTGTTCTGGGCCTTTAGAGTGATGGTAGCGATGGGAATGCTGATGGTATTGTTTGGCCTGGCAGGACTCTGGCTACGCAGAGGCGGACGCTATCTGGAAAACAGAACCTTCCTCAATGGCTTGCGGGTGATGAGTCTGTCACCGTTTATTGCCGTGTTATCGGGATGGATCGTGACCGAAACCGGTCGGGCGCCGTGGTTGATATATGAACAGATGACTCATGCGCAGGGGTTAACGCCTTCTCTAACCGGAGGTATGGCTTTGTTTACGCTGATTGGTTATATCGCAGTGTATGCCATGGTGTTCAGTGCCGGGGTGTTTTATCTGATGACAGTATTTCGCGGCGGACTGGAAACGGCCAACGCTGAACATGTTGATTCAGATGTTGAAAAAGCTCAACGGCCAATATCTGCTGCCAATGCCAATTTAGAAGGAGGTCTGTGATGGATCAGCCATTCGATTTAGTAGTTATCTGGGCCGGAATTATTGGCTTTGCGGTAATGATGTATGTATTGATGGATGGATTTGATCTGGGGCAGGGCATTTTGTATCCCTTCGCGCCGGATGATCATTCACGCGACATTATGATGAACTCCGTGGCACCGGTATGGGACGGCAATGAAACCTGGCTGGTGTTAGGCGGTGCGGGATTACTGGCGGCCTTTCCACTGGTTTATTCGGTGTTTCTGCCTGCCTTATATATAGGCGTGTTTTTGATGTTGGCAGGCTTGATTTTCCGTGGCGTTGCGTTTGAATTTCGTTTTAAGGCGAATACCACCAAATACTTATGGGATTGGGCCTTTGCCGGTGGTTCGTTTGTGGCAGCATTTGCACAGGGAGCAGTGGTCGGGGCCTATGTTCAGGGGTTTGAAACCAGTAACTTTGTGTATGTCGGTGGCGCATTAGACTGGTTAACGCCCTTTACTGTTATTACTGGCTTAGGTCTGGTCGCAGGTTATGCCCTATTGGGCAGCACTTGGCTGATTATGAAAACGGAAGGTGAACTGCAACAGTGGGCTTATAAAATCACTCCCATTTTGCTTATAGCCGTATTGGCGGTGTTTGGTGTTGTCAGCTTATACACACCGTTTGTTGATCAAGGCGTACTCAACCGGTGGTTTAATGGCGTGTCAATCATCTGGTTATTGCCAATATTAGCGCTTTACTGTGCTTTTCTGGTATTTCGTTCTGTTAAAAAACAACAGGAAGGCATGCCGTTTGTGGCGACCATGGGGTTGTTTTTATTCACCTATCTCGGCCTGCTCGCCAGTAAATGGCCTTATCTGGTGCCACCCGATTACACGCTATGGGATGCAGCCTCGGCCTATGAATCACAACTGTTCCTGTTGCTGGGGTTCCTGTTTGTGATTCCGTTTGTACTGGGCTATATCGCCTGGTCATACTATATTTTCCGTGGCAAGGTGAAAGGTGGTTATCACTAATTCCTAGTCACGACCGCCCAGACAAATTGCTTCCAACACGACGCAAAAGCTGAAATTTAGGTACTCTACCTAAGCAGGTACCAACGTTGTTGGAGGCAGTTGGTCTTAATACCCTGCGGAATGCGTCTGTAACATAGCGTTCGAAGACATACGCGCACGCGCCTTTATCAGGCGTATTTTCAGTTATTGAATAGGCGGCTATGAAAGATCAACAGGCCCTGAATAAAGCCGGACGTTTATTACTCAAACAGCTTACTCAAAAGCAGCGAAGCCGATTGCTTCTGGCTGTTTTTATGGGCCTGTTGGCGACCGTTGCAATGATTATGCAATGGTATGCTCTGGCACAACTGACCTATGATTTAATCATCCAGCAGCAACCACTCGTTGAACAATCCATGTTGATTGTGCTGATGGTGCTGAGTCTTATTTTACGATCGATATTGATCAGAGCTCAGGAGCATTACTCGCAACTGGCCAGTCTGCATGCCCGAGAATTTTTACGCGAGCAGGTCCTCAGTGGTTGGCGACAAACCAGTGCGTTAATCCATAGTCAACGTTCTCCCGGTGCAGCGGCCAGCCAGTTGATTGAAGATGTTGAGTCGATGGATGGCTATTTCGCCCGATTCTGGCCGCAACAATTGCTGGCATTGCTGACACCGCTGTTGATTTTAATAGTGGTGTTTTATTACAACTGGCTGGCTGCACTGTTTTTACTGGTGGCGGCACCGTTAATTCCGTTATTTATGATGCTGATAGGCTGGGGAGCTGAAGCGGTCAATCAACGCTTTTTTTACCAACGCCAGCGTCTGGCCGGACATTTTCTGGATCGCGTCAAACATCTCACCACGTTAAAACTGTTTGCAGCAGAGAATGAGGCTTTAACAGAAGTCGAAGAGAGGAGTCAGGATTATCGTCAGGTGGTGATGAAAACCCTGAAACTGGCCTTTCTGTCATCTGCCGTTCTGGAGTTTTTCACCAGCGTCGCCATTGCCAGTATTGCCATCTATATCGGTTTTGCCCTGTTTGGCTCCATCAGCTGGGGCCCAGCGGCAGATATCACATTATTCAGCGGTTTATTTATTCTGTTGCTGGCCCCCGAGTTTTTTCAGCCCTTACGAAATCTATCCCAGTTCTATCATGACCGTGCCGCGGCAATGGCAGCGGCTTCACATATTGCGAAACATTTACCCGACGACGCTACAAAGTCTCCAGCAGAGGATGTTTTTGAACTCACTGCAGACGATTCCTCTTCAATCTTAATTACCACCGATCTGTGTATCGGTTATCAGCCTGGTGATGTTCTTCAGGACCCTATCAATCTTAAGTTGAGCAAAGGGCAGTGTCTGGTGATTAACGGTCCATCCGGCTGCGGCAAGACCACGTTATTGCATACCTTGGCCGGTTATCTGCCTCCGTTATCCGGCAAAGTGCTTTTAAATAACCAGCCGATAGGATCGGTAGCGATTCGTTATCTGCCTCAAAAACCGTGGATCATTAACGGCAGCTGGGCTGATAACCTTGCCGTATTGGCACCAGATGCAACCAAAAAGGAAATGCAAAAGGTATTAAGTCAGTTAGGTTTGGAAACTTTAATTGCATATAGAAACAATGATTTAGACATCCAACTTAATGAACATGGTGAAGGTCTGTCAGGAGGACAATTACAACGTTTGGCACTGGCAAGGGTATTACTTTCACCGGCACCGTTGGTATTACTTGATGAACCGACGGCCAGTCTGGATGCAGAAAGTCGTCAATATGTTCTGGCGGCGCTTGCTGCATTAAAACCGCAGTGTATTTTAGTGATTTCCAGCCATGATGCCGATGTACTGGCACTAGCCGATCAGCAGCTGCAGTTTGCCAGTCGGGAGAGTGACTAACGATGTCTAGCCATTCTCAAAATAATGTTGCGCCACTTAAGTTTTGGTTACTCAAAGTTCTGCAAAACCAGAAAAAGCGATTAATCATCTCTTTATTGCTGGCCTTGTTAACTGCTATATCCGCCATGGGGTTATTAGCATTGTCCGGCTGGTTGATAACAGCTACGGCAATCACCGGGCTGGCGATTACCGCAGGCACTGCCGTCTTGTTGGATATCTACCGACCGGGTGGTGGTATTCGATTTTTTGCGTTAAGTCGGACAGTGGGACGGTATTTTGAACGGCTGCATAGTCACGATATGGTGTTAAGAGTCATTGCCGGATTTCGACTAACCCTGTTTACCGGCCTGATGGACTTGCCGGTTCAACAACTGCGAAATACTCAGGATAGTGAATGGCTGAGTAGGTTAACTGCGGATCTGGATAATCTCGACAGCCTGTTATTAAAGTTACTGTTACCTCCAATGGTTGTGCTATCCAGCGTGCTGTTGCTTGCTGTGTTTATCAGTTTTTTCTGGTTCACGCTGGGGCTTACTTTCGGAATTATCACACTGCTGTTAGGGAGTATTTATTTCAGCTTTTTTACCCGGAAAACCTCGCAGATAAGTAGCGATTATGCCCGGCAGATTAACCAGGCCCGCTCACAAACCATAGAGCATCTTCAGGGACAGTTAGAACTTCAGGCAGCACACCTGCAGAAAGCGGATCAAGCAAGATTAGTCAGTTCATTGAGTGAGATTGGCGAGTCACAGCTAAAACTAAATCGACATATTGCCAACGCACAGTTAATAGTAAATATCTGCCATGGGCTGTTGGTCATCGCTGTAGCTATTGCAGCGTTATTTGCCTACCAGAATCAGCTTGTCAGTGGACCGGTTGCCGTCATGTTGTTTTTGGCGGTGTTTGGATTGGGTGAGTTACTGTTAAACCTGCCAGGCCAGCTGGGGCAGTGGGGCAGAACACGTTATGCCGCTGAACGCCTACAACCCCTGGCAGAGCATGCATCTTCAGAGAAATCGACGCTGGAAGAGCTTCAGCGATTGTCGATGATGCTGGCAGATCACCCCAAGGTTATCAGCAGCATAGATACCGCTTTTGCTTTTGAACTTAACCCATCCGAATGTCTGTTAATAAGTGGCCGCTCCGGGAGTGGCAAGTCGACAATAGCCAATATAATGGCAGGCCTTGAAATACCAGACTCATTTATAACGCCATATCAGTTGTTGATAAATGGTATTCCATTGCGAATAGATCAAACACAAGCTTGGCATAAGCAGATTGGTTATCTGACTCAGCAAAACAGCATTATCGCCGCAACGTTATATAGCAATCTGACACTGGGGCTGGATGAAGTCGACGAACAACAACTTTGGAAGGCACTGACTTTAGTCGAGTTGGATGATTGGGCCAAACAACTACCAAAAGGATTACACAGCTGGCTGGGTGATACCGGCAGCCAACTTTCCGGAGGGCAGGCCCGAAGGATCTGTCTGGCAAGACTTTTATTAAAAGAGTCGAAACTGATCTTGCTGGATGAGCCATTTAACGGCATTGATGTAGAGATGGCAGAACGCATCTGGCAGTGTTTGTATCCGCAATGGCAGGATAAAATGCTTATCGTGCTGATGCATGAAAGGCCAGCGTTTTTCCCAGCAGTTGATAATAAGCAAATGTTTGAAATCAATCTGGATTAAAGATAATCGGTTATCCATAAAAATTTTAACTGGCGCACACTTTTGTCATTCCATGTCGATTGAGCGTTGCCTGTGTCTTTGCTCTTGAATTACTATTTCTGGTAATTGAAAGGACTTCAAGAAGAAAAAAATGGAATTTCGTCATGGAAGACGAGCACCCTATCTTCGGGTAGGGGCGTTTGTTATATGGAATTTATTTTCTCTAGCAGCTTATGCTGGTGCTACGGTTATCGATCGTGCCGCACAAGAACAACTGCTACATCAAGAGCGCGAGCGTCAGCTTCGCGAGCAACAGGAAATCTCTCCTGATGTACGAATACCAAATCCAGCTTCTCCGCCAGAACTCCTCGTTTATCCAGACAGTGAATCTCCCTGTTTCACTATCACCAATGTCTCACTGATTGGCGATAGCGCTGCAGAATTTCAGTTTGCTTTATCTGCCATAACGGATGGCAATGATTCCGCCATAGGACGTTGCCTTGGGGCACAAGGCATTAATGTCGCAATGAGCCGTATTCAAAATGCCATTATTGCCCGGGGCTTTGTAACTACCCGGGTGCTGGCCGCTCCACAGGATCTTAAATCCGGTTTATTACAACTTACGGTGATACCCGGTAGAGTCAGAAAGGTTCGCTTTGCAAAAGGTGTATCTGCAAGAGCGACCAAATGGAATGCGATTCCTGTTCAACGCGGAGACATTCTGAATCTGCGGGATATTGAGCAAGGTCTGGAGAATTTTAAACGAGTACCCACTACAGAAGTCGATATCCAGATAGAGCCAGCAAAAGGGCCTGATGCTGTGCCTGGTGAAAGTGATGTGGTGATTCAATATCAGCAGCGTTTTCCATTTCGACTGACTATCAGCGCTGATGATGCCGGGTTCGATTCCACCGGAAAATATCAGGCTGGCGTTACCTTGTCTGGTGACAATTTACTGATGCTAAATGACTTGTTCTACGTCAATTACAACCATGATCTGGGTGGGGGCGAATCAGGCAAACGTGGATCTGACGGCCAGACTATTCATTATTCGTTTCCCGTTGGTTACTGGTTATTCGGCTTTAACAGTTCCAACTATGACTACCATCAAGTGGTGTCAGGTATTAATCAATCCTATACCTACAGTGGTCGCAGCCAGAACTCGGATATCAAGGCCAGTCGTCTCATATATCGCAATGCCATCAATAAAACTTATCTTTCATTTCGCGGGTTCTTCAGAAAATCCTCTAACTACATAAACGATACAGAAATTGAAGTGCAAAGACGCCGTACCGCGGGCTGGGAGTTCGGTTTCCGTCAAACCTGGTATTTAGGACAATCGCTGCTGGATTACAAATTAGCTTACAAGCGGGGGACTGGAGCAATGAATGCTCTCAAGGCGCCTGAAGAAACCTTTGATGAAGGGACTTCACGTATGGAAATACTGACGGCTGACCTCGGTTTCGACTTGCCATTTTCTGTTAAAGCTCCATGGGGTGAGCAGGCTCTGCGTTACTCAACCCAATTTCGTGGCCAATATAATTTCACACCATTAACACCACAGGATCGCCTGTCTATCGGTAATCGTTACACCGTTCGGGGCTTTGACGGTCAATGGAATTTACGTGCGGATAACGGCTGGTTCTTACGTAATGACCTAAGCGCATTGATCGGCAATACGGGGCAGGCAGTTTACTGGGGGCTGGACTATGGCGAAGTCGGCGGTCAATCCAGTGATCTTTTACTAGGTAGGCAGCTGGCAGGAATCGTAATGGGGGTAAGAGGGGGCTTTGGCGGATTTAGTTATGACGTGTTTATGGGAAAAGCACTTAAAAAGCCCAGAGGGTTTGAAACAGCTAGTACGGCAACAGGTTTCAATTTGAACCTGACCTTTTGATTTATGTTTCGTTGAATCATCTGAGATAAGGGATTAACAAGATGAACAAAAATAAATTCAGGGTGGTGTTTAACAGAGCACGCGGTTTGATGATGGTGGTTGCAGAAAACGTCGGATGTCATTCTTCGGGAAGTAACCCTATCGTACCAACAACACCTTGCGCTATGGTCCTCGCCACTCTGCGCCCATTGATTTTCTCAATGCTTGTCATCAGTAGTCTGGTAATAATGACAAGCCCAACCTATGCAGACATCATTGCCGATCCAAATGCCCCAGCCAATCAGCAACCGATTGTTAATGAAACAGCAAATGGCTTGCCACTGGTCAATATTCAGACCCCCAGTGCTGCAGGTGTCTCACGTAACACCTATCGCCAGTTCGATGTAAAGTCGAAAGGCGCTATCCTCAATAACAGCAATAAAAATACCCAAACCCAACTTGGCGGCTGGGTTCAAGGCAATCCCTACCTTGCCGGGGGCACAGCTAAAGTAATATTGAATGAAGTTAACAGTCAAAATCCGAGTTTACTGAACGGTTATATTGAAGTGGCCGGTAATCGCGCTCAGGTTGTTATTGCCAATCCGGCAGGTATCAGCTGCAGTGGTTGTGGCTTTATCAATGCGAATCGCGCCACGCTGACGACGGGGAAACCCATCCTGAATAATGGCAATCTGCTTGGTTATCGCGTCGGTGGCGGGAAGATTAACTTTTTAGGGAATGGACTCGATACTTCACAAACTAACTTTACCGACGTGATTTCACGCGCAGTGGATGTGAACGCCGGTATATGGGCTAACAGTCTTAACATTACTACGGGTACGAACCAGGTCAATGTCGATAGTAATGGTCATCAGACCGACGTAAGCAGTATTGCTCCTGATGCAGGAACTGCTGTCCCTGCTTTTGCGGTTGACGTTGCTGCCTTGGGAGGCATGTATGCAGGCAAAATTCACATGGTTGGGACAGAAGCTGGTGTGGGAGTAAATAACGCTAGCGATATTGGCGCAAGCGTTGGCAGTGTCAGTATTACTGCCGACGGGGTGCTACAAAATACCGGCGCTATCAGTGCTAAAAGCAATATCCAGTTGGATGTCGCAGGTCTGGAAAGTGATGGCAGCGTTACAGCAGATGGTGACATTAGCATCAACCTGGCTTCTGATTATATTCACACCAGTGAGCTGCAAGCAGGCGCTAATCTTAACTTACATACCAGTGGTGATATCACCAACCAATCGACCATACTTGCAAGTCAATCGCTAAAAATTAGCGCCAACAACATCGACAATACGGTGAATGGGGAGATAGCTGGCCTTGATACTAATATTACCGCTGCTGACACGATCACAAACCACGGCATGATTGATGGTGTAAATACACTTATCAAAGCAGACAATCTGTTCAACAGTCAAACCGGTAGCATTTTTGGCGATCAAATCGGCATTCAAGTCGCCCAACTTGGCAATGATGCAGAGGCTATGATCGCCGCCCGTGATCAGCTTGATATCGGTGCCGTGAGCATCGAAAATCGCAATGATAGTTTAATATTCAGTGCAGGTGATCTGGCAATCGCTGGTAGTCTGGATGGGGCTAATCAAGCTATTGGAGTAGCAGATTCACTCATCAATGAAGGTGCTACTATCGAGGCATTAGGTAATGCAGCTTTGACCATAGCTGATTTACAAAACTTGAATGCCGAACTCATTACCGAAGTTGTTCAAACTGGAAGCGGTAGTTTTGATCGATTTACACCACGAGGGGCGAGTGTCATTTATGAAACCTCTGACTATCCTGGAGCCCATATTGGTAACGTTCATGTTGAATGGCGTTCAGCAGGGTCATACACATTCCGCGAATACACACGCTATTTAGGTACAAAAAGATTTTACGAAACACAAATCGTATCCTCAGCTCCTGGTCAGATTCTCTCGGGTGGCGATATGTTTATCAGCGGCTCCGTGCTTAATAGTGATAGCCAAATCATCGCGGGTGGCAACCTTGATGTTACTGGGGCCTCAGTACAAAACCTGAATTCAGAAGGCCGGACCACCACAAGCTATAGCGGCACGGCTTATTATTACGATTGGGACGGCAACGACAATGATTACGATGTTGATGTTATAGGCCCTTACAATCCAGCCAATCAAGTCGTGACCTATAACCTTGCCACTACACAATTGGATGGTAATACCGTTCCAGCGGGCAGTGGCACTACAGTTAACTCGGCGGCATTACCGATTGTCACCAGCAACTTATTTCAACCCACACCTGATGTTGCAGCAGATTATCTGATTGAAACCAATCCACGCTTTGCCAATTATCGCTCTTGGTTAAGTTCTGACTACATGCTGCAGCAACTGGCATTCGATCCCGCGACTACGCAAAAGCGTTTGGGGGATGGCTTCTATGAACAACGTCTGGTGCGTGAACAAATAGCCCAACTAACAGGCCGTCGATTCCTTGATGGACACGCTACTGATGAAGCGCAATATCAGGCGTTGATGACATCGGCTCTTACACAGGTGAGTGATTTACAGCTTATTCCGGGTGTGGCACTTTCAGCCGAGCAGATGGCTCAGCTCACCAGCGATATTGTCTGGCTGGTTGAGCAAACAGTCACGCTACCTGATGGAACAGTTAATCAAGCCTTGGTACCTCAGGTGTATATAAGGCCACAGACAGAGGATATGCAGCCGACCACCGGTTTGATGGCAGGCAACACGGTCACCATGAATCTCACTGCGGATGTGACCAATGAGGGGACGATTGCAGGTCGCGACATCGTGGAATTGAATGCTGACAATATCAATAATCTGGGCGGTCAGATTGTGGCTGATTCGACGTTATTAAAAGCGAAAGATGATATCAACAACATGGGCGGTCAAGTCAGAGCAGGAGATGCCATGTTGTTGGAGGCAGGCAATGATATTAATCTTCGGAGCATGACACAAAGCAGCAAACAAAGCGAAGGGGCCAGCAGTTTTAGTCGTACGAATATAGATCGTGTTGCCGGACTGTATCTCAGCAATCCCGATGCCATTCTCATTGCTTCAGCAGGTAATGACGTTAACTTGATGGCGGCCAGTATCGTTAATCAGGGTGAAGGGGGCATCACACAAATTAACGCTGAAGAAAACATCAATCTTGGCACAGTGCAGATTGCCGAACAGAACAGCAGCATTCGTAATGCGAAAAACTATGTAAAACATGGCGGCACGCAGGAGATTGGCAGCGATATTCAAACAACGGGCGATATTAGCTTCAATGCAGGCAATGACGTTAATGCAACTGCCGCTAGCATTACCAGTGAAGCTGGCGCAATCAATGTCACTGCTATGCAAGATATCAACATCATCGAAGGCCGTGAAACCAGCAACTTCGATACGGCACGTAAGGTAAAACGAAGCAGCACCTTCAGCAGTAAAACCAAGATTCAACGAGATGTGTTTAAAGCAGACAACAGCATCAGTAGCACCATTAGTGGTGATACCGTTATGTTAGAAGCTGGTAACGATCTGAATATCCGTGGCAGCAATATCATCAGTGATAATGGCACCGTATTAAACGCTGGAGATAACGTGAATATCACTGCTGCCAAGGATACAGCTTACGAATTTCATATGCGTAAAACCAAAACGAGTGGCCTAAGTACCAGTGGTGCCAGTGTCACCCTGGGTTCCAGCTCACTGAATACAACCCAGACTCACAATAGTACAAAGCAAACTGGCAGCACCGTGGGAAGTGTTGAAGGTGATGTGGCAATAGAAGCAGGCAAGCGCTACACCCAAAAGCCAGTGAGGTTCTAGCCCCGCAAGGCAATATCGATATCAGTGCCCAACAGGTGAATATCCTTGCCGGGCAAAATACCCGTGATACAACCCATGAAACTAAATTCAAACAAAGTGGCTTAACGCTTGCCATTACCAGTCCAGTTATCTCTGCTATTCAAACAGCACAACAAATGACTGAAGCTGCCAGTGATACCTCGGATGGACGTATGAAGGCCTTGGCGGTAGGCGCGACGGCACTAGAAGCTAAAAATGCCTATGATTCCACTCAACAAGCATTATCTGCTGCACCTACAGGCAATGACGTGACGGATGCAGCCAATCAAGCTGGTGGCATTAACCTCAGCCTTTCCATTGGCACTTCTAAGAGTAGCAGTACCTCCACCCAAACCAGCACCAACGTTCAAGGTAGTCAAGTGATGGCTGGAGGAGATGTCACTATCAGCGCCACAGGGGCCGATCACAATTCCGATGTCAATGTGATCGGCAGTACTATCAATGCGGGAGAAAACATCTCAATCAAAGCTGATGATCAAGTCAATCTGATTGCTGCTAAAAACACCGACACACTCAACAGCAAAAATAAAAACAGTAGTGCAAGTGTTGGTATTAGTATTGGCACTAATGGGCTTGCTATCACAGCCAGCGCATCTAAAGGTAAAGGTAAAGCCAATGGCACAGATGTTAGCTGGACAGAAACCATGGTAGAAGCGGGTAACAAAGTTAGCCTGGAAAGCGGCAGCGACACCAACCTTATCGGTGCACAAGTGAGGGGTAATCAAGTAGTGGCCGATGTCGGCAACTCGGGAGAGGGCAATCTCAATATCCAGAGTTTGCAAGATACCAGCACCTACGATAGCAAACAGAAAAGTGCAGGTATCAGTGTCAGCATTCCGATAGGAGCTGGCATGGCTGGCGGTTCGATTAGCTCCAGTCAAAGCAAGATCAAAAGTGATTACGCCAGCGTCAATGAACAAGCGGGTATATTCGCCGGTGATGAAGGCTTTCAAGTCAACGTGGCGGGCAATACTAATCTCAAGGGTGCTGTAATCGCATCTACAGAGCAAGCCATTCAGGACAACAAGAACAATCTGACCACGGAAACACTCACCGTATCAGACATCAGCAATAATGCTGAATACGATGGCAAGGCTACCTCAGCAACCATCGGCGGGGGTATTCAGGCGGGGCTACCACAACTCTCTGGGGCCGGTATAGGAAAAGATAACGATAAAGCAGAAAGCACTTCAATCAGCGCCATCAGTCAGGGTGCATTAACTATCACGGATAATGATAGCCAACAAAACCTCACTGGCGATGATGCTGCCACCACGGTAGCCGTGCTCAATCGGGATGTACATATTAATGAGCAAGGAGAGGCAGTCGATAGCCAAGGAAATTCAACCGCTAATACCATCGCCCCTATCTTTGATGCAGAGAAAGTCGCCAAGGAAATTGAAGCGCAGGTGAAAATCACACAAGAATTTGGCCAGCAAGCCAATAAAGCGGTAGGTGATTACGTGCAGAGCAAGAGACAAATGTTAAATGAACAGCTCAAAAGTGCTGAAACTGAAGAAGCAAAAGCCTCCATCCAAGCACAGCTAAAAGAGTTACGTATCGAAGAACAAGTGATGAACGTGTTGATCGGTGGAGTGACTGGACTTGGGGGAACTGCACTCACCAAGGAAGCGTTGTCAGCGGCAGCTGAGGAGATGCGACGCATCACCATTGAAAACTCTCAGAAGTTTGTAGGCGCGGTAGATGCTTATGGTAATAAGCTGAATAACCTGCTTGATGGCAAAAGCGAAGGCGTGCGTGGAGACGGAATTGGAACAGGCGGTACGCGGGTAGACTTAGATAAATTGTGTGGAACGATGAATGAGCGTTGTGCAATTCAGAAAAATCCAGATGACACGCCAATTCTAGATCAAAATGGCATACCAAAATTAGCCTTGAAAGAAGGCCAAATAATGTTCACAGCTAAGAAAGATGATAAATCCCCTATGAGCTTTGACTATTTCATTACTGAACACCCAGAAGGCAAAAAGATGCCCGGTGCTACTGGTGGTGTTCAGGGTTACATGGGCACTTTATTTGGAACACCCTATAAAGCGGGTAGCTGGCAGGACAAGCTGATTGAAGCTTTTGGTGGAACGCACGACTTTATTGGGGGGCAAGTCACTGGTTTGTATGACGAGCAGGGAAATGCGACGCGTGGCAGAAACGATGCAGAAAAGACATTTCATGAAGCCTGGAGCGCCGTAGCTATTGTACCTTCCACGCCATTTGCAATGGCGGAGTTACTGCCGCCAGATGTCTGGCAAGCAATTTCCATTTTTTTAAGGAATGTAAAATGATATTTCGCATAAAGTTATTTCTTACTGCGGTTCTATGTGCCTTTCTTGCTGCATGTGGTATAGGTGGTTACTGGATGACTGGCGATCCAAGCGTGGGGGTAAATGTTAAACCTTATGGCGCGCATTGGATAAAGGAAGGTATGACTAAAGAGAGCAGGTTAGACGATACGGTAGCGTGCGGAAGCGGAAGAACTGAATATGTACTTTTCTCTGATGACAAAATCCTGGCCGCCAAACGACCTGACGATCCTAATGACATAAAAGCGATGGGACGACTCACTAAAGGATGGGCTGAATGTATGCGAGATAAAGGATATATCTATTTAGAGTACTGCGATGAGAGATGTCAGTACCCATAAACAAAAATTAATATACAAATTCGAGAACGAGAACATTACGGCTGAATCTATGTAATCTGACCCTACACAACACTGGAATAGATCAAACACAAACTTGGCACAAGCAAATTGGTTATCTGACTCAGCAAAACAGCATCATCGCCGCGACGTTATATAGCAATCTGACACTAGTGCTGGATGAAGTCGACGAACAACTGCTCTGAGAAATCAAGGGGTCAGCCAACTTGATTTGGTTTCATTCCGTAAACTGATGTAATAAAGTAGCCAAAACCTTATCGCTACAAGGATGTAACGACATGGCAAGACTTCCTCGATTGGTTCTACCCAGTCAGCCTCTGCAAATCATGCATCGAGGCAATAATCGTCAAAACATATTTGAAAAAGAAGGGGATATGGCTCGTATTCTCCATGATATTGGAGAGTCATTAGATAAAGTCAACTGCCAGCTTCATGCCTATGTCATCATGACAAATCACCTGCATTTACTCTTTTATCCTTGGTCCAGCTATCACCACAATGCACTTGGCGAAGAAGAACAGTTGAAAACAGAGCATCCAATTTATCTTGCGTTGGCAGCTACCAAAGTAGAAAGAGCTACTGGTTATAAATTCATTATGGACAAAACGACGTTAGGGAAAGAAAATCAACAAATTACTGATGCCACTCTTCGGGGATAGGCACTGGGCTATGAAAACTTTCAACATTAGGTCTGCAAGCAAACGGATAGACATGCAGTCTTTGTAGTTGCCCCCACTAAAACGGACACACCTAGCTTGCCACTTTAAGAGCTCGATACTCCCTCGGTGACATCATTTTCAATCCGCTATGCGGATGATAATTGTTGTAGTCCTCAAACCAATCAGACAACTGCGCCATGACGGTTGCCGCATCTGGTCGGTCATTCAAATACACGTAATCACGTTTGAAGGTCTTCACAAACGCCTCAGCCATGCCGTTGCTCTCAGGGCTTCTCACGGGGGTTGTGCATACCTTAAAGCCCAGTGATTTCGCGAACTGCCGAGTGTCATCGGCAATATAGCAACTCCCATTATCGGTCAGCCACTCAACCTGGCGAGGTAGCTCTTGAACATCACCAAACCGCTTTTCAATACTTTCGACCAATACGTCCTGCACCATCAAAGCGTTAATGCCAGTGGTGGTGGCAACATAACTCATGACTTCACGGTCGCAGCAGTCGAGACTAAACACCACTCGGACTTTTTCTTTATTCCAACAGCCGATCTCAAAACCATCTGAGCACCAACGTGTGTTGGAGTGAAGGGTAATAACCTTGCCTTCATGCGCTCGATTATCACCAACACGACCAGTATGCTTCGCTAACAGCAAATTATTCAGTCGCATGATGCGGTAAATCCGCTTTGGATTCACTTTCACAAATGCATGCTCTCCCGATTTTAACTGGCGATTTAAGTGCGCCGTAATACGTCGATAGCCATTGGTTGCACGTTTGTCACACAAATTCTCAATCAGTGGCAACAGCAAGGCATCGTCTGATTTGCTGTAACGTGTCGGACGGCCGGCTTGTCGCCCATTAATCCGTTGGTAAAGATTAGAGCGCGACACACCCAGTGCACTTACGACTCGGATGAGAGGGAATCGTCCGGTGGCAACAATGGCATGCGCGATAGTAACTTTTTTGACTGAGCTATCTCCAGCGCCTCTTTCAGAATTTCCGTTTCCATGGTTTTGCGGCCAAGCAGTTGCTCAAGTTGCTTCACTTTTTTCTGCAACGCTTTGTGCTCAGCTGAGCTGACCACTTCATCACCAGATTGAATTGCCGACATGCCACCGTCTTGCATGAGTTTCTTCCACTTAAACAATAAACTTGGGGTGATGCCGTTTTGTCTGGCCACCAGTGACACCGAATACCCTGGCTGCATACTCATGGCAACAAATTTGGCTTTCTCCTGCGGAGTATAGCGACGACGACGCTGTTCGCCAGTAAAAATTTCAATACGTTCCATAGACACTCCTTAAAGATAGGTCTAAGCCTATCGCTTAATAATTGAGTGTCCGTTTTAAAATGGGGCTATTACAGTCTTAAAACCTCACGGAGGGGATCGGAAAAGTTCGAAATATCAAAATCAAGTTGGCTGCCCCCTTGTTGAGTGATTACCAAAACAAGCTAATCCTTTGAGTCAAGGGCATTTAAGAAGGCCTTTAAACGGAACAAAAACACTTGACTTTGTTTCGTGCCTCAACAAAAGTGTGGCCAACTATTTTTGTCCGCTTAAGGCGGCGTTAGGACAGTTAGGAGAGAGCATGGCGATTCAATTACCCATTGTCGATTTCTCCCCAGAACAACGCGACCTGTGGAAGCGCGTGGTTGATCTGTGGGCATTATCGAAGGGAAGGGAGGAGGGCCAGATTCGCTCCACACTCCATCCCGACTATGTAGGTTGGGACATGAGCGCCCCGCTCCCGCACGACCGAGATGCAGCAGTTCACTCGGTATCCGGTGAATCTCCAGAATTGCGCGAGTACGAACTTCATCCTCTGAGTGTTCAGGTTTACGAGGGCAAAGTGGGGGTCGTTCATTATTCCTACTCCGCGATGGTCGTCCCCAAAAATGCAACGCCCATCAACGTCACCGGCAGATGGAGTGAGGTCTACCTCAAGCAGGGTGGAACATGGACCATGATCTCTGTCAGTGGAAGACCTGATGTATCGAAGGAACGCAATAGTGCGACATCGGCCTAACCACGGCGTGAACTCGGACGGCCAACTGCGCCGCGCTCCGTTGGGTGTCGGTTACGCTGAGCGTTATGATACCAAAAATGAAGATCGTAGCTATTACCGAATATGATAAGTGTCATTCACAACTTAACTCGCCGTAAGATCGGGAAGAAAGTATGAATATTCGTCCAGCAGGTGGAGGTGAATTAGAAGCTCTATTTGAGATACATCGCACGGTATTTTACTCACACATTCATCAGATTTGGGGGGGGGAATGGCAAAAAGCTAATTTCGCGAGTGAGCTCGAATCGTCGACTACATTAGTTGTCTCGATCAATGGCCTCATCGTTGGTTATGTTCAGTTCTGCGTAGATGGCGGGAGGATTTATCTGCAAAATATTGCTCTTATAGCGGACTATCAGAATAAAGGGATTGGCACTCATCTACTTAAGAAACTACAGTCAAAGGCTGCTGCCAACTAAGTACCGCTAGAGCTTAAGGTTTTTCGAACGAATTCACCTGCACTGCGATTCTATGAACGTCTTGGCTTTGAGAAAATATGCCACACAGATACACACATTCAAATGTCTTGGAAAGCGATCTAACCAGTGCTGGAAAGGTACGCTACTAGAGTTAGCTGGTGCAAAATCTAGGGGACGTTCAAGCCATTGCCTGCGCGGTAATTTCAATTGAACGTTGCCGCTTTGTGGTATCAAATATGTCTGAGACGATCATTAATTCGTCGGCTTGCGTTTTCTCGATAAGATTTTGCAAACCGTTTTGAACAGTTTCATGGCTTCCAATGACACTGCAACCCAGCATTTGACCTGCTTGGTCTTTTTCCTGAGGCGACCAGTAGGTTTCTATATCGTCGATAGGTGGCTGCATCAAGCCGCGAGTACCACGAAAGAGGTTAGTGAAGGACATTTGCTGTGATGTTGCGAGGTAGCGAGCTTCCTCATCTGTTTCAGCCGCGATCACATTGACTCCAACCATTGCGTATGGCTTATCCAGTTGTGCCGAGGGTTTGAAATTCATCCGATAAACCTCAAGTGCTTGATAAAGCGCTTGTGGGGCAAAATGCGAGGCGAAGCCGTAAGGCAATCCCAGACTCGCCGCCAGTTGTGCACCGAATAAGCTGGAGCCCAATATCCAGATAGGCACATTACTTCCCGAACCGGGTACTGCCTCTATTTGTTGAGCGGCATCTTTGGGGGCAAGAAAAGCCTGTAATTCCTGCACGTCCTGCGGAAAGTTGTCAGCATTGGCTGGATTTCGACGCAAAGCCCGTAAGGTCATTTGGTCGGTGCCGGGAGCACGGCCCAACCCAAGATCGATACGACCGGGAAATAGCGCTTCCAATGTCCCAAACTGTTCAGCAATTATATATGGCGCATGATTAGGCAGCATGATGCCACCGGATCCCACGCGGATGGTATTTGTCCCAGCAGCGATATGGCCAATGACGATGGAGGTGGCGGCTGTCGTCACCCCAGGCATATTATGATGCTCTGCTACCCATATGCGTTTGTATCCCAGTCGCTCAGCATGCTGCGCATAGGTCCGGGCATCATTAAGAGCCGTTCTGCGATCAGACCCTTCGCGTACACGACCAAGTTCTAGAATGGATAATGGAATCATATGTAACTACACCTTACTTTGTGTTGTTGTCGCTTTCTAGGCTAACTTTTGGCGGCAGGTTTATAAGGCTATCCTTAAAACTTGCACCTAACGATTAAAGATCTATGGCAAGCAAAAATACTCCACGTATAAACTACGAAAATATCTGCGTAAAATGTCTTAAAGCCTATAGTTTGTTTCTAAATCTGATCTTTCGCTCTAAGCAATCTTTCACCTAACCAATATCTAATTTTGTCTACGGTTTAACTTATAAATCCAAGAAATAGTGGCTCACGAGATAATTTCTATTGTGGAGAAGTGGCAAGAAAAGCTGAGCACTAACATGAGTGACAGCTGTCAGAGATGCAAACCCTCAAGTGACAATCAGAAAGTGATCCAAAGTTATGCTCAAAGTGTTGATCTGCAATCGGACAAGCTGCCGATGCAAGTGATTAATCAGCGGTCAAGCAGCTTTTTCCCCACCTTAACAGGAGCCCGATGGTAATGCGACCACACCAGCAAACCGACTCTATGGAAACAATCTCCAATCTCGACAATCTTGCAAAGTGTGTAAGTTACTCGTTTATGGACACGCTCAATGCTGATCCTGATGCGACATCAAACGGAGCCGACCACTATCCCCGTCAAGTCTTCTCAGGCCATTATGTTCCTGTCAGTCCAACGCCACTCGAAGATCCCGAGTACGTGGCGCATAGTAAAAACCTGTTTCGCGAACTGGGCTTTGCCGATAGTTTGGCTCAGTCGGCCGATTTCATGCGAGTGTTCTCCGGCAATCTCGCATACGTTCCAGAGCCGATGCGTAAGGTTGGCTGGGCGAGTGGCTACGCATTGTCCATTTACGGTACAGAATACACCCAGCAATGTCCTTTTCAGACCGGTAACGGATACGGCGATGGTCGTGCTATTTCGGTACTAGAGATCGTCATCAATGGTCATCATTGGGAAATGCAGTTAAAAGGTGGGGGCAGGACGCCATACTGCCGCGGCGCAGATGGACGCGCTGTTTTGCGGTCGAGTGTACGAGAGTTTCTGGCTCAGGAGCACATGCACGCGCTTGGGGTTCCAACCTCACGGTCTCTGAGTCTTTACGTCTCGCAAACTGAAAAAGTAAAGCGTCCGTGGTATTCAGAAGGCTCACATTCTAGAGATCCGGATACGCTTATATTAGAGCCGGCAGCGATCTCGACAAGGGTCGCACCGTCTTTTATTCGGGTTGGCCAAATTGAGCTATTCGGTCGTCGTGCCCGAAAGAATGAACACCCACAAGCAATGGAAGAGCTGGAGCAGATCGTCTTGCACCTCATCGATCGTGAGTATGGAGACGTCATTGACCAAAACCTCAGCACTCCCGAAAAAGTATTGATGCTTGCACGCGAGTTCCGAAACCGACTGACGTCACTTGTTGCGAATTGGATCCGTGTCGGCTATTGCCAGGGTAACTTCAACAGCGACAATTGTGCTGCTGGGGGATTCACACTCGACTACGGTCCATTTGGATTCTGCGAACTGTTTGATCCGTACTACCAGCCATGGACGGGAGGAGGGCAACATTTCGCATTTTTGAATCAACCTGTTGCAGCGGAAAAAAACTTTCACATGTTTTGTACAGCATTGCGTCCATTGCTGACTTCGCATCAGGACAGTCTGCGACAACTCGACGAGATACAAAGCAGCTTCGCATCAGTAATGCAGGTGCAAATGGAGAAAATGTGGGCAGCCAAACTTGGGCTTGATACTTTTAATGAGGAGTTGTTTAGCGAACTGGTATCACTGATGATGCAAACATCAGTTGATTACACCATTTTCTTCCGCGAACTTTCTATGCTGCCGGATGATATTGGTCCACTCAAAAAAGCTTTTATCAGAACCCGACCTATAAGCAAGACCCCGAACGGATAAATAATCGCTGGGCAGAATGGCTCACAAAATGGAAAGCGCTTATCGCTAAGGCCAACACGACAGAGTCTCAGCCGTTTTCTCATGAAGAGCTATCCAACAAGATGAAACGGGTCAATCCAAAATACAGTTTGCGGGAGTGGTTAGTTGTGCCTGCTTATCAGCAAGCGAAGGAGGGGAACTACTCACTCATTCGAGAGCTGCAAGAAGTCATGACAAATCCATACGACGAGCAATCGAAAGACGTAGAGGAGAAATTTTACAGGTTGAAGCCTCACGCTTTTTTTGAGGTTGGCGGGCTATCCTATTACAGCTGCTCTTCCTGATTTTACGAAAACTATCATTAAAGAATAGCTACTGGCACTATCTGCAAAAGCGGTGAGTTCATAAGGGCGAAAATTCGAGCAAAAAGCGCTTTAGTACTGCTTTGCTTCAGGTTAATGCGCTGGTAAAAATGATGTGAGTAATATGATTTTCCTTTAATAACTTGGTTATGGATATGCAAAGATTATTACGGAAAATATTCATCAAAGGTGTAAGAGAACGTTCAGCAGTGAAGGTAGGCTTATCTCAGCACTTTTATAAAATCATCATTATGGTTTCGTTTTTACTCGTATTTCAGCTCGAAATAATTGATCGGTTTTTGTTGAGCTTGTTCTTACCAACATGGGGCGACCTTTTCTTTTTATTTGGCATAACTGCGATTGGAATTATCTTGTATATCGATTTTCAGATGATTAAGTCCAGGATGGAAATGCACATGACTATGAGGCAAGTTCTGCGTTACAGAAGGAGATGTACATAAGTTTAATTGCAAGTCGTTCCGACGCTCATGCGTGGGAACGCAAATACAGAACAGCTAAAATTTCAATTACCATACCCCATATACAAAAAAACGGACCGAAGTCCGTTTTTTTATTTGGCAGAGAAGCAGGGATTCGAAGCTTGGGTAGGCTATAAACCCATGCCGGTTTTAAGATCTGTGAATTCAAACGCTCTTAATCAATGGATTGTGACTACATTGATTTATTTTCGCCTCTCTAGTTGCCACATTAAATGGCTGAAAGGCGTCAAAAAGTAATGGCGATTCAACTCATAATGCAGTTTCACTCGTAACAAAAAATTGTTTCTCCATAGTATCGATATCATCTCGTACGGAAAAAGTATGTCCCAACAATTTGGGGGGATCATAAGTTAAATTGAACGAGGTTCTGTTCGAATGCAAAATTCGTTGATAAAAATCTGTGGATAAAAATATGACTAGAGAGGTTTCTGTGTTCCGTGAAATATATGAATCAATTATAGATATTAATGGTAAAAGAGATTTGTCCATAATTCTTCCTTTTATGTAAGGACTAACGGTAGCCGAGCGGCACGATCTCGCTGTGATTAAGCCTAATAGGACACAAGGATTTTCGCCGGTCTTGTATGGAGCATGCGGGTAGGGATTAGGTCGCCAATACACTACGCATCTTAAGTAAAAGTAGCTCTCCACTGTGTTCATCGCGCTGAGCTGAGACCTGCCATACCTTGTTCACTGCCATGCGGATTAATCTGCTAGAGATCTCGCTCCTGATGTTAGCCAGCAATGCGCTGACCGTCTGTGCGTCAACGTACATCGCTATTACTTTATCTCGGCATTTGGCTATTAAGGCAACGTTTTGAGTGCTTGGCACATATCTAAATACATGGGCCGCTGTAAGCAGTTTCTAACAAAGTGGTAGGAATGACATTGTTTAGAACAACGAGATGTTGATGTGGAGTGGCGGAGACAGAATTTGGAGTTGTCAGTATAAAAGGGTTGCATAGACACGAGGATGTAGCCTGAAACAATTTCTAAATACAGAACAGCTAAAATCGCAATTACCAAACCTTAGATACAAAAAAACGGACCGAAGTCCGTTAGTTTGTTTTGGCGGAGGGACAGGGATTCGAACCCTGGGTAGGCTATAAACCCACGCCGGTTTTCAAGACCGGTGCATTCAACCGCTCTGCCATCCCTCCAAGACGCGGCATATTACTAGGAATGACTTGTTCTGACAACAGTGAAAGCGAAATTTATATTGCTATTGCCATTTAGAACTTATCCGGTAGGATGATGTCCATTGGATGAACTACCTATCATCAATACTTTACTGAGTAATGGAGAAATAAACTGATGAATTACGATACTCAATCAACAGTTGTGCGTTCGCGCGAATCTGCGCTGCAAACCAACAAGTTATTGCGTAACACCTATGTATTACTGGCGATGACGCTTGGCTTCAGTGCGCTTACCGCTGGGGTGTCAATGGTGTTTAACCTGCCGCATCCAGGCATTATTATTACCTTGATCGGCTACTTCGGTCTGTTGTTCCTGACAGCTAAACTGCGCAACAGCGTTTGGGGTATTGCCTCTGTATTTGCGCTGACCGGTTTTATGGGCCTGACACTGGGACCAATCGTTAACGCTTACCTGGGATTACCCAATGGTCCGCAGATTGTTATGCAGGCTCTGGGCGCAACCGGGATTGTCTTTTTAGGCTTATCTGCTTACGCGATTAAATCTGAAAAAGACTTCAGCTTTATGGGTGGCTTCCTGTTTGTCGGTATCCTGGTAGCTTTCCTGGCGGGACTGGCAGCATTCTTCTTTAACATGCCTGGTCTGTCGCTGGCGGTTTCTGCAATGTTCGTGCTGTTGATGTCTGGTCTGATTCTGTATGAAACCAGCAACATCATTCACGGTGGCGAAACAAACTACATCATGGCGACTGTGACCTTGTATGTCAGTATCTACAACCTGTTTACCAGCCTGTTGCATTTAATCGGTGCCTTCTCTGGCAACGATTGATTCAGCAATCAATAAGATTGATTCATTCAAGCCCCTGAAAAGGGGCTTGTTTGTATCTGGAGCAATGCAATGAAAAAGAATCTCGGCAATATTGATAGAACGTTACGTATCATAATCGGTCTGTTTATAATAGCGATAGCATTGTATTACCAAAGTTGGTGGGCCTTGCTGGGATTGGGACTACTGATTAACGGATTAAGCGGTCGCTGTGGTGGCTATGCCTTGTTTGGCTTTTCCACTGCAAAAGATTCTTGTGACATTTCTCATAAAGAGCGTAGCTAGCGCATAATAGACATTATGACGGATAACCAAACACAATTAATCGATAACTTCGGACGGCGCGTGTCGTATGTACGGATATCGATCACTGATCGTTGTGATTTCCGTTGCGTGTATTGCATGGATGAAGAGATGACTTTCATGCCACGCGAACAGTTGCTGACGCTGGAAGAGATTGCCTTTCTGGTAAAAGCTTTTTGTGAACTCGGGGTGGAAAAAGTCCGCATCACCGGTGGCGAACCTTTAGTACGTCGCAACGTCGATTGGTTAATAGAGCAAATTGGCGCGTTAAAGCACACCACATCGCTTAAAGAGCTGAACTTAACCACCAACGGCTCCCAGTTACCCAAGTACGCTGAAAAGCTCGCTGCAGCCGGTATGGATCGCATTAACATCAGTCTGGACTCCTTGAATGCCGAACGTTTCCGTGAATTAACCCGTACTGGCGAATTAACTCAGGTACTGGACGGGATTGATGCTGCCAAACAAGCGGGCTTTAAACGCATCAAATTGAATGCGGTCATCATGAAAGGCCGTAACGATGATGAGATTGTCGATCTGGCTCAGTTTGCTATCGATAATGATCTGGATATTTCCTATATCGAAGAAATGCCATTGGGGCAGGTAACGCACAGTCGTAATGAAAGCTATTGCAGTAGTGATGAAGTGCTGGCCACATTACAAAAGCATTTTGATTTGCAAAGCAGTATTGCCAATACCGGTGGACCATCACGTTATTACCAGGTTGCTGGCAGCAACAGCAAAATCGGCTTCATATCGCCTCACAGTCATAATTTCTGTGAAAGCTGTAATCGGGTCAGGGTGACTACGGAAGGTCGTTTACTATTATGTCTGGGGCAGGAACATTCGATGGACTTGCGCGATATTATTCGCCGCCATCCTGGTGATCTCGATAAACTCAAACAGGCCATTATTCAGTCAATGGATATCAAGCCAAAAGGCCATGACTTTAATATCAAAGAACAACCGATTATTTTCCGTCATATGAGTGTTACCGGTGGCTAGATATCAGCCGGAAATGACCAATCAGGGCATCAACCGCCTGCATACCACTACCGTTTTAGATGAATTTGGCGAAGCCCGTGAAGTGTCATTAACCGGCGAACGGCCACTGACGATTTATCTGGAT
Source organism: Methylophaga sp. F7 (assembly GCF_056863975.1). Classification (NCBI taxonomy): domain Bacteria; kingdom Pseudomonadati; phylum Pseudomonadota; class Gammaproteobacteria; order Thiotrichales; family Piscirickettsiaceae; genus Methylophaga; species Methylophaga sp. F7. Next base: position 1,545,678 of record NZ_CM166511.1, read on the forward strand.
AATCGCGAGATTGTTACTTTGATGACGCTTGGTGGTCAGCCAGAGCTACTGACACTTGGTTATTTGCGCAATCAGGGATTGGTTGATGAAATCAGCCATATCAAATCCATTCAGGTGGATTGGGACGTTGATGCTGTTGCGGTGACGACCCATCAGCAGAAAAATAATCTTGATTCGCTTATGTCCCGACGAATTGCGACCAGTGGTTGCGGGCAGGGCACCATGTTTGGTCATGTAATGGATTCGTTGGCTGAACTGAAACTGCAATGTCCCCAGTTCAGTGCCCAGTCAATTTACGATGTTTTGCATGCCCTGAACGAATATAACGAAATGTATAAACAGGCCGGTGCAGTACATGGCTGTGCGCTTTGCCAGGGAAATGATGTATTAAGCTTTGTGGAGGATGTTGGCCGGCATAATGCTGTCGATGCGATTTCCGGCTGGATGTGGCTCAACGATGTCAAAGGTAATGACAAGGTGTTCTATACCACCGGGCGTTTAACATCTGAGATGGTGATTAAGGTCGCACAGATGCAGGTGCCTTTACTCTTATCACGTAGTGGTGTCACAGAAATGGGGCTTAGCATTGCACAGGATATTGGTATTGGCATGGTCGCTCGCGCCAAAGGTAAACATTTTCTGGTGTATACCGGTCAGGAACAGTTTCAAACCGCCACATCATTAAGTTCTGCCGGATAATATGGAAATACTGACTGCTGTACCTTCTGATATCCCTGAGTTGTGCCGGTTACTCGACACCTTGTTTAGTCAGGAAACCGAATTTAAACCAGACGCAGAGATGCAAGCTTTAGGATTGGGAGCGATTATTGAAGGCGACGGTATCGGCGATATTCTGGTCGCAAAAGATGCCGGGCAGATTGTATGCATGGTGAATTTGTTGTACACCATTTCGACAGCGCTGGGTAGCCGGGTGGCGATTCTTGAAGATATGGTGGTAGCTCCTCAAAGCCGGGGTCTTGGCATTGGGTCAGCGTTATTGAAATATGCGATTGATTTTGCCAGACAGAAAGGCTGTAAACGCATTACCTTGTTAACCGATAACGATAATGAAGCTGCCCATCGTTTTTATGAACAACACGGTTTTATCGAATCATCCATGTTGGCATTTAGGCTGTCTTTAGACGTTTAAAATCAATAGATTATGGATTAATCTTCATTCTTTTTATCAGATAATTTTGCCTTATCCCATAAGGCGTCAAGCTCATCTAATGAAGCCGTTTGTAATGATTTTCCCTGCTGAATTATCTGCGTTTCAATAAATTGAAAACGGCTGAGAAATTTCTGATTACATTGCTCTATAGCTTGTTCAGGATCGACATCCAAATGCCTGGCAAGATTGGTAATAGCAAATAATAAATCGCCAATTTCTTCCTGTAGTTTCTTTGGATCGGCATCATCCAGTTCAGCAGCAACCTCATCCAGTTCTTCATGAATCTTGGCAATCACGCCATCAATATGCGGCCAGTCAAAGCCAACAGTGGCAGCCGTTTTTTGCAATTCAACAGCATAACGTAATGCGGGAAGCTGTTTGTCAGCAGCATTAAGCAGGGAAGTCTTATCCATTAATCGCCCCGGGTGAATTTAATAATATGGCGACGATCCCGTTTACTGGGGCGGCCTTTTTGATCACGGAAACCTAACGGCTCATTTTTGATTTGTTCACGTAACAGTTCACGTTTATCCCGACTTTCAGCTGTTTCCTGATAAAGCAATTGGGCTTCACTGGCCGGTCGACGTTGTTTTTGCAGGCCTAAGACATCAATGACGTATTCATACGGTGGTTGCGAAATGGTTAATTGATCCCCTGGACGGATGGTTCGGCTGGGTTTAGCCCGTTGACCATTTGCATGCACTTTACCGCCATTAATAGCCTCAACGGCCAGGCTACGGGTCTTGTAAAACCGCGCAGCCCAAAGCCATTTGTCCAGCCGTTGATTTTCCTGACTTTCGGTTTCGGCTTTCGCCATCAAGCCTTACCTTGCAATTGTAATAAGATACCTTCGTTTTCCAACGTTGATGTGTCCTGGGTGATTTCTTCGCCCTTGGCAATCGTACGGAGTAAACGACGCATAATTTTACCGCTGCGAGTTTTAGGCAGATTGTCTGAATAACGAATTTCATCCGGCTTGGCGATAGGTCCGATTTGTTCGGCTACCCAGGCACGTAATTCATTGGTTATTGCTTCGTCTTCTCCACCTTCAGGTCGTTCACCTTTTAACACGACATAGGCAAATACGGATTCACCTTTAATATCATGCGGTTTACCGACGACGGCAGCCTCAGCAACCGCCTCATGCGCTACTAAAGCTGATTCAATTTCCATGGTGCCAAGTCGGTGACCTGAAACATTTAACACATCATCAATCCGCCCCATGATCCAGAAGTAACCTTCTTCATCCTGACGAGCACTGTCACCGGCAAGATAATATTTACCATCGAAATAGGGCCAGTAGGTGTCTTTATAACGTTGGTCATCGCCCCAGATAGTCTGGATCATGGAAGGCCATGGTTTACGGATCACCAGGAAACCACCTTGATTTGGACCAAGCGCTTCACCTTGTTCATTGACCACTGCTGCATCAATGCCGGGCAGTGCACGAGTACATGAACCCGGTTTTGTGACAGTAACGGATGGAACTGGGGCAATCATATGAGCACCGGTTTCGGTTTGCCACCAGGTATCCACGATTGGGCAACGTTCCTGACCAATAACACGGTGATACCACATCCATGCTTCCGGATTGATCGGTTCGCCAACGGTACCTAATAACCGTAAATGGGAAAGATCATAACGCTGTGGAATTTCATCACCCGCTTTCATCAAAGCGCGAATCGCTGTTGGAGCAGTATAGAAAATAGTGACATGGTGACGGGCGCAAACATCCCAGAAACGTCCAGCATCCGGAACGGTAGGTACACCTTCATAAATGATCATTGTGGCACCCACGGCCAGCGGTCCGTATGCAACATAGGTATGACCGGTGATCCAGCCAACATCTGCAGTACACCAGAAGACGTCTTTTTCCTGAATATCAAACACCCAACGCATGGTGGTAATGGCATTCAGCAAGTAACCAGCTGACGAGTGTTGAATACCTTTTGGTTTACCGGTTGAGCCTGAGGTATAAAGTAAAAATAATGGATCCGCGGCATTCATCGGTTCGGGTTCACATTCTGCTGTTTGATCCTGTTCAGCATCATGCCACCAGATATCACGACCCTCCTGCATCGAGATATCATTCTTGCAACGTTGAAAAACGATGACTGTTTCAACACTTTCGCAGCCTTTGCTTAATGCCTGGTCTGCTGTGTTTTTCAGCGGGATGATTTTGCCGCCGCGATGCCCGCCGTCAGCGGTAATCACCAGTTTTGCCTGGGTATCTTCTATACGATCTTTTAATGCTTCAGCGGAGAAACCACCAAATACCACTGAATGAATGGCGCCAATTCGGGCACAAGCCTGCATGGCCACAACCGCTTCGGTGATCATCGGCATATAAATAATGACCCGATCGCCTTTTTTAATGCCTTGTTTTTTCAGAGCGTTGGCAAATACGCAGACTTTCTCATGCAGCATGCGATAGGTGATGTGTTGTACATCACCGGGTTCACCTTCAAAGATGATGGCGGTTTTTTCAGCGTTATCTTTTAGCTGTCTATCAAGACAGTTATAGGAAACATTCAATTGACCATCGGCAAACCATTTATAAAAAGGAGCGTTGCTGTCATCCAGCGTTTTAGTAAAGGGTTTGATCCAGTCGAGTTCCTGTTTCGCCAAATCACCCCAGAAAGACTCATGATCCTCAGCTGCTTTGGCATAAAGCGCATCAAGCTTTTTAGGGTTTAAAGCGGAGTCTTTGTAAAAACTTTCGCAAGGTGGAAAGTGCCGGTTTTCATGAAGAGTTGATTCAATATTATTCTGAGCCATAAATACCTTACCTTATTATTCTCTCTTTTTGAGTATAGTACGCTGTCAACGTTAAATGTAGTGAACATCCAATAAAAAACTCTCCCGAAAGCACTGCTTAGGGGAGAGTTAGTTTGATTACTGGTGAGCTTTAGAAGAAACCGAGAGGGCTGGTGCTGTAACTGACTAACAGGTTTTTAGTTTGTTGGTAATGTTCCAGAGCAATTTTATGAGTTTCGCGACCCACACCTGATTTCTTGTAACCACCAAACGCAGCATGAGCTGGATAATGATGGTAGCAGTTGGTCCATACACGACCGGCCTGAATTGCACGTCCCATACGGTAAGCCAGGTTCATATCACGGGTCCATAAACCAGCACCCAGACCAAATTCGGTGTCGTTGGCAATTTCCAGTGCTTCAGCTTCATCTTTAAAGGTGGTCACTGAGACCACAGGGCCAAAGATTTCTTCCTGGAAAATACGCATTTTGTTAGTGCCTTTCATCAACGTTGGTTCGATATAGAAACCTTTATTGAATTCATCACCAAGTTGGGCGATACCACCACCCATTAATAATTGAGCACCTTCCTGTTTACCAATTTCAACATAGCTGAGGATTTTATCGAACTGTTCCTGCGATGCCTGGGCGCCTACCTGAGTTTCAGTATCCAGTGGATTACCACGTTTGATCATTTTGGCGCGTTCCATGACCACAGCAATGAATTCGTCGTAGATGCTTTCCTGAATAACCGCACGGGAAGGGCAGGTACAGACTTCACCCTGGTTGAAGAACGCCAGCACCAGACCTTCAGCGCATTTATTAATGTAATCCTGCTCTTGCTGCATGATGTCTTCAAAGAAAACGTTTGGTGATTTACCACCCAGTTCAACTGTTGAAGGAATAATGTTTTCAGCAGCGTATTTCATGATCAATGAGCCAACTGGCGTTGAACCTGTGAATGCGATTTTGGCGATACGTTTGCTGGTACCGAGTGCCTGACCTGCTTCACGACCAAACCCATTGACGATATTTAACGTTCCGGCTGGCAGTAAATCGGCGATTAATTCTGCAAGAATCAAAATAGAGACAGGTGTTTGTTCTGCGGGTTTCATGACTACGCAGTTACCGGCTGCCAGTGCTGGAGCAAGTTTCCAAGCTGCCATTAACAGTGGGAAGTTCCACGGAATAATTTGACCGACAACACCGAGAGGTTCATGGAAATGATAGGCCACTGTGTTTTCATCAATCTCACCCATGGTGCCTTCCTGGGCACGCAGACAACCAGCAAAATAGCGGAAGTGGTCAGCCGCTAAAGGAATATCGGCATTCAGGGTTTCTCGAACAGCTTTACCGTTATCCCAGGTTTCGGCCACAGCCAGTTTTTCAAGGTTTGCTTCAATACGATCAGCAATTTTCAACAGGATATTGCTGCGATCTTGAACTGAGGTTTTACCCCATGCTTCGCGTGCTTTATGGGCCGCATCTAGCGCTAATTCAATGTCTGCTTCACCCGAGCGAGGTATTTCACAAATAACTTCGCCGGTGACGGGAGTAATATTATTAAAGTATTCGCCTTTAACAGGGGCTACCCATTCGCCGCCGATAAAATTTTCATAGCGTGATTTAAATGAAATCACCGACTCTGGTGTACCTGGTTTTGCGTAAATCATAATTCTCTCTCTCTTGTTGTTTTGATATTTGCAAATGTTCAGCATAAGACCTGTAGTGGATAAACTACTTGACTCATATTCCCAATTACTTGACTGTCAGTCCACAAGTGACAAAAAAATTACCACAATGTTCTATAAGCTTGCTATTTTTATTTATGAAAAATTCCCAAATGAGTTCGGCATCAATTTCATCGCTATACTTTCCTATCACTTGACTAATCCTAAACATCAGCTACACAATCCAACATTATTCATGAAGGTCAAACTATGAGCCTGAATACATTCCCAACAAGTGGTCGGCACGAAAATCGTCAGTTGCTTATAGAAAATAAAGTAACGTTTAACGGACCGGAGACCGAGCTGAGCATTTACGATACTTATCGGAGCTCAACGGGCGTAGCGCTTAATGCTGATCATTTATTGTATTGCGGGATGGTGAGTGGTCGTAAAGTCATGCATGATCACTACAATGCTTCAGGTGAATTGTTTGTTCCCCACGAATCTTACGTTATGCCGCCTGGTGAGCATGTTGAGATTGATTTTCCTGATGCCAATGAGCAGCAACCGACCACTTGTCTGACTATCGAGATTTCCCGTGAACGCATTGAAGCGATTTCCAGCCGAATGCGTGATTTAGTCAAAACGGATGTGCCGGAATATAACTGGGAATATAAACCACGTATCATTCATAAACATCACACCCAGGATACGCAGCATTTACTGGAAAAAATGGTGTCTTTTTATATCCGAAATGATCCGGATAAAGAAATGATGGTTGATCTTGGTGTTTCAGAGCTGGTGATCAGATTGCTTCGCGAGCAGGGACGTGAAGTATTACTGAGTTATTGTAAACAAGCTCCCGATACCAGCGGGATCACGGCTGTACTGCATACCCTTGAACAAAACCTCACTCAGCCACTTGATATTGATCAACTCTGCCGTCAGGCCTGCATGAGTCGAAGTCGTTTGTATGTAGAGTTCAAGAAACAACTGGGATGTACTCCGGGTGAGTTTCATCAGCAGGTACGATTGAAATCAGCCGCTGATGCGATACGAGGTGGTCAAAGTATCACTGAGGCTTGTTATAACTACGGTTTTAATGATCTGAGTCACTTCAGTCGACGCTTCAGTCATTTTTTTGGTTGTTCGCCGAGTGCTTTTCGAAAAGAAAATCTGCCAGACCCAACTGATTAGGGATTGTTGATCTTTCATATCCACCTCTGCGGGGGCAAAAATAGTCCCAGCCCCTTACATGGATGTATTTCACAAAAGGCGCTCCTCGTGCCTTGATTGACGCTTATTCAGCTCACAACTGAGGCAGAGATAAAAGATCAGCAAGTCCTAATAACCTGAGTTAAGAACGCTGTCGCGTTGAAAGTGTCATAATAAATGTCAGTAATTAGATGCATTCATTTCTACACTCTTCGTAAATCATGACAGAGACTCTATGCCGTTATGCCCGAAACTTTTCTATAGCAGAATCATCCTTGTGTTTTTTGTGTGTTTATTTCAATCCTTTATGGTTTGGGCTGACACCGAAAAAAATATCGAGATCGAGCTTGAGGGTATAGAAAAGGACTGGAGTGAAACCTTGATAAATGGTTTAAGTATTTATCGGCAAAAAAACAGCCCAAGATTGGATTCCCGCAGTGTTCAACGCTTACATGAACAGGCTGTTGATGAATTGAAGCACATGCTTACCGTTTATGGTTATTATTCACCCGAAATTACAGCCGAGTTAACTGAAACTGATGAAAATAATTGGTTAGCCAAATATAAAATTGACCTGGGTCAGCCAATTATCATTCGCCAAATTGATGCCGCTGTGGAGGGAGATGCCAAGAATGATCCAGCATTTACCAAAATGCTCAACAAACTGCCGCTGAAGGTTGGGGACCATTTTGATCATCAAAGTTATGAAAATACCAAAAAAGCTTTTTTGAGACTTGCAGCTGAGCATGGTTACTTTGACGGTGCGTTTACCTGTAGCGAAGTCCGTGTCGATATAGAAGCCGAATCCGCCGATATTTGTCTGAAATATGACTCAAAGCAACGCTATCGATTCGGTGACATTGAATTTCCCGATACCGTTGTCAATGCAGATCTACTTGAGGCTATGTCACCCATTGACCCCGGTGAACCTTTCGATGCCAATAAATTACTCACACTTCGAAATAATTTACAAAACAGCGGTTACTTCGCCACTGTCTCAGCTCAGGCGATGACATCAGCTCGGGAAAATGCAGAAGTGCCGATAGACGTTTCGCTGAATGAAAATCTCAAGCATCGCTATAGTGCAGGTATCGGATATGGTACAGATACAGGCGCCAGAATGAGTCTGGGCTGGCAGAACCGGTACGTGAATGATCGTGGACACAGACTCTCGGTTGAAAGTCGTCTATCGCAGATTGCCACTCAGGTCGGTGCGGATTACAAGATGCCATTCTGGAGTGAAAATATTGATACGGTAGGTTTTAATACGGCATATAAACAAGAAGATACCGATACCAGTGAAAGTCGCTCAGTTGCTGTTGGGAGTTATTACAACCGAATGCGTTGGGGCTGGGAAGAAACAGGTAGCATCAAGTTTTTAAATGAAAGTTTTGATGTGTCTGACGAATCTGCTTCCACATCATTACTGATTCCCGGTATTGCGTATGCAAGAACCTGGGCAGATAACACACTTTATACCCGACAGGGTGGACGGGTCAGTTTGGAACTAAGTGGTGCGGCTGAAGGTATTTTATCTGACATCAGTTTTAGTCAGATAGTCATCCGTGGTAAATATATCCAGGGTTTTGGTGAGTCAAACCGAATTATCACTCGCGCGACAGTTGGTGCAACAGAAGTCAGTGACTTTTCAAAATTACCCAGCTCTCTGCGTTTCTTTGCCGGTGGTGATAACAGTATTCGTGGTTTTGATTATGAATCATTGGGACCGGAGAATGATCTGGAGGAAGTCATTGGGGGCCGTTATCTGGCGGTAGGGAGTGTCGAATATGAACATATGTTTGTTAAAAACTGGGGTGCGGCAATATTTACTGATTTTGGTAACGCATTCAATAGTTGGTCTGACCCAATAGAGTATAGTGTGGGGGTGGGCATTCGCTGGCGTTCACCGGTTGGCTTGATTCGGGTTGATATAGCCAATGGAATTTCAGATGAAGACAAGCCTTTCGGTTTGCATATCGTGATAGGGCCTGATTTGTGATAAAACGCGCATTATGGATAATCGCAATTGTATTGTTACTGGTTGTTCCAGCAGCAATGTATTGGTTATTGATGACAAAGTCAGGTTTTAACACCGCACTCAATTTTACTCAGCAATCTCTTCCAGCACTGTCAATTGATGAAGCAAGTGGCCGACTTTATGACGGCATTTATCTGCAAGGTGTTTCGTATGAACCTGAAGAGGGCGATGCATTTTATATAAAAAGTATTGATGCACGCTGGCAGTTATGGTCGCTACTTTCCACCCGTTTGATTATTAATCAGTTGCATATCGACCAGCTGCAAATTAAGCAGAAAGATGGGCTGGATAAAGACCTTACCGTGGATGAAGACTTTACTGTGCCGGATATCAGTCTTCCATTGGCAATTCATTTGCGTTCTTTGCGAATAACGCATGCAGAAATGGTGAGTCCTCAAGGTGATATAACACCATTGTTCGATCGTTTTGATACGTCATTACGGGTGAACTACGATCGGCTAATCATTTCTTCATTGCGACTGAATCGGGATGTTCTGGCTTTTACACTGCTTGGCGACGTCAACCTGAGCTCGCCACATGCTACCAATTTGAACTATGGCGCCCGTCTTAATGATCCAGAATTGGGGCTTATTTCTGCTACCGGGACGATTACCGGTGATTTGCAGCAAATGACGTTACGTCAGCAGCTAGGCGAACCTTTCGCTTCCGAGCAAACCTTGATGGTGCGTAATATTCTTGATGATTTGGATTGGCGATTTACGGCTGAGAGTGGAACACTGCCATTATCACGGATCCTGAAGAATGAAATTGGTGATCTGACAGCATTAAATCTGAATGCCCAAGGTACATTAGATAGTGCCAAGGCAGAACTCGACTTTCAGTTGCAGGAATCTGAGACATTAAATCCACCGGTTGCAGCCAGTTTAAGTGTCAATTCCAATGATTTACAAAGTTGGCGAGTGGATTTAATGAGCGCCATCAGTCAGAACAGTTTTGCCGAATTGCATGGAAACATCTTCATTACAGAAGATCCCACGGAAAGTGTTTTTTCCATTGATGGTAGCTGGTCAGAATTACAATGGCCCTGGCAGACAGATGCTGAACTGCTGGTTGGTCAGGCTTCAGGTGAATTTTCCGTTGATGGCACTTTGCAGGACTATCGTTTGATTCTCAGCAGTTCTTTGCAGGCCATTGAGCAGGAATGGAATATAACTTCTTACCTGCGTGGGGATATGCAAAAGGCCTCGATTAATTCTCTTGAAATCAAGTCAGCGTTAGGTCAACTAGACGTCAGTGGCGATGTGAGCTGGCAGCCGAAGTTAACCTATCAACTGGATGGCGAATGGAAAAATCTGCAGCTTCCTGCCAGTTTAACCGGCGTGCCGGTAGAAAGTTATACCGGGCAATTTAAGCTGGATGGAGAGAAACAGCTTTTCAATTTAACAGTCGATTCAGATTTCATTGTGAATGAGATTCCCCTCATTCTTAATTTGGTGGCGAATAGTCCGGAAGCAGGCATAACCGATGTACGGGCCGATACCAAAATAGCTGATGGCGGGGCAGGATTCAGTGGTCGCATTAATTGGAAAGAAAAGCTTGCAGTTGATGGCAAACTGACATTGAGACAGATCGATCCTGCTGCCTTAGTTGCAGAATGGCCCGGGCTGATTAGTGGTCAGGCGCAGGTAACGTTTCAGGATAAAGGTGAAAACGAGTTTCATGCCAGTGTGCAGGAATTACATTTAAATGGTGTGTTACGTGATCGTAATTTCTCACTGGACAGTAACCTGCAAGCGGTAAATACCGATATTGATATCGAAAATCTGCAGTTAAATCTCGGGGATTCGCAATTGTCATTAAACGGCAAAGTAGAAAAACAACTGGACCTGAGTTGGAGTTTGTCATCCCCGAATCTGCAGGATTTTCATCCCGAATTATTTGGCACTCTGAGTGGAGAAGGGCAACTTTACGGTGAGCTGGCCAAATTAAAATTAAATGCCAATCTGGAAGGTTCAGCTATCCGTTGGGCAGATGAGCTGACTGTAGGGTCGATTTCAGCAGATGCCCAGGTGGATCTGACGGATAATCAGCAAAGTAAACTGAACATTCAATCCACCGCAATTACGATTGCACAGCAGAATATCGACTCCATTGATTTGAGCCTGAATGGCAAGCGTGACCAGCATCAATTGGCGCTGGAGATACAATCTGAAATCGGGACATTATCCAGTCTGTTGCAAGGCAGCCTGGATGAAGATGACCAATGGTCTGGACAGTTGCAGTCAATGACCGTTACCAATGACATAGCTGGCAACTGGCAATTACGTGAGCCGGGTGCGATTCAATTATCAGCCGATAAACAGATTATTTCCCAACACTGCTGGCAATCTTCTGAGCAGGCACAGCTTTGTTTACAGGGTGAAAATACCGCAGAAGGTGCACAAACATTAATTGAAATAAATCAATTGTCGGTGGCGACTTTCAAGCCTTTGATAGAGGACTACGCTACATTATCAGGTGAAATTTCCGGTAAAGTCCAATTAGCAATGCAAACCGAGGGAGATATTACCGGGACGGGTAATTTATCGCTGCATGATGGCATCTTAAAACTGCAGTCTGAAGGGATAAGCCAGCAGCAACCGATTGCATTTAATGCGGTTGATCTTCGCTATCAGCTGACAGCAGAAGAAAGTATGGTTGCCATCACTATTGAGCCGGACATTGCTGGGGTAGAGCCTATTGAAGCCAGATTGCAAACCGCACCAATCAAAACGGTAATGGCGGCACCCATGGATACGCCAGTCACTTTGCAATTGCAGAACTCTATCGAAGACCTTGCCTCATTAAATCTGGAAACGCTGGCCTTTGATGAACTTGCAGGCAAACTGGAACTTAATGTTGATATGGAGGGCACTTTCAATCAGCCTGAATTAACGACTGCTATCAGTTTGCGTGATGGCCAGATATTTCTGGTCGATATGGGGATTACCCTGACGGAAATTAATGCCGACATCAATGGTGATCCCTTATCCGGCTTGAAAATATTATTACAGGCTCAATCAGCAGAAGGTCAGTTGGAAGTGGCCGGTGACTTCACAATGACCGATTCTGATTGGTTGCTGGATGCGACGATTAAGGGGGACAAGTTAGAATTAATGAACTTGCCTGAGGCCTATGTGATTGCCTCCCCGGATTTAACGCTGAGAATTACTCCTGAAACAGCCAAAATCGGCGGTAAAGTAACAATACCTACTGCTGATCTTGCACCCATGGATTTTAATACCACTGTTTCAGCCAGCCCGGATGTTGTCGTCGTTGGGCAGGATACGACAGACGAGAAAATGCGTTTAGCAACTGATGTTGATGTAACGGTTGAACTGGGTGAAAACGTCTTGATTCGTGCCCTGGGTTTTAATGGTCGTCTCGCAGGTAATTTACGCATTTATGGCGAAGCCGGAGAGCTGTTATTAGGCGATGGCGAAATTACGGTCCATGATGGTACTTATGCTGCCTATGGTCGCGAATTAAAAATCAATAACGGCAAGGTACGGTTTGCTGGAACGGCCATTGATAATCCTGATCTGGATATTAAAGCCGTTCGCACAGGCACAGATTATGAAGCTGGGATTCATATCACCGGGCCAGCGAATAATCCACAAGCCACATTATTTTCAAACCCAACTATGAGCCAGGAAGATGTACTGTCGTATATTGTGCTGGGACGACCATTAGGGCAGGCTAGTGCTGCTGATGCAGCGATGCTGGCCTCAGCGGCCACTAATCTGGGGATTGCCAATGGCAATGCGGTCAGTGAAAAAATTGCCAGCACATTTGGGCTGGATACTGTTGAGTTCACTGGAGAAAGTCCGGATAACGCCGCCGTGCAAATCGGCAAATATCTGTCGCCTAAACTTTATTTAGGCTATGGCATTGGTATTTTTGAGCCGGTTAGCACTGTTCAATTACGTTATACATTAAGTAAAATCTGGACCTTACAAGCCGAGTCCGGTACGCAAAGCGGTGTGGATCTACTGTATATCTACGAACGCTAAAAAAGCCCTGTGATGATGACCATCACAGGGCTTTCAGGACCTACCTTTTCGTCACGTATGAGGTGAGTCTTCAGATAAAATCAGGCACGGTTCTTTTCGCGAATTTCATCCAGTGTTTTGCAATCAATACAAAGTGTTGCTGTTGGACGAGCTTCCAAACGACGAATGCCGATATCTACGCCACATGATTCACAGAAGCCGTAATCACCTTTCTCAAGGTCGATCAATGATTCTTCAATCTTTTTGATCAGTTTACGTTCACGATCTCTGGTACGCAGTTCAAGTGTGAATTCTTCTTCCTGAGTGGCACGATCATTAGGGTCAGGGAAGTTTGCTGCTTCATCCTGCATATGGTGAACAGTACGATCAACTTCTTCCATCAGTTGTGAGCGCCATTTTTCGAGAATACCCCGAAAATGTTTTACCATATCCTTGCTCATATATTCTTCATCATCACCCGGTTGATACGGAGTGAATTTGACATCATTTTGTGTCGGGTCCATGTTGGCAAACCTCATACTTTCTAAAAATCAAGGGCGCATCTATACCAGATGCTTCCGGCATGTGCAAAATAATTAGATTATTTTACCCCATTTTCAAGACTAAAGAGACTAATGAATCATTTAAAAGCCGTTATATTCGACGTGGATGGAACCCTCGCTGAAACCGAGCGGGATGGGCACCGTCAGGCGTTCAATCGCGCATTTGCCGAAGCGGGCCTGGACTGGCATTGGGATGAACAGCTTTACGGACAATTATTAGCTGTAACCGGTGGCAAAGAGCGTATTCAATATTACCTGGAAAACTTCCATTTACAATGTGGTTTTGCTGGTGATCATAGTGAAATAATTGCCAGCCTGCATGCTGATAAAACACGACATTATGCTCAGATAATGGAAGCAAAGACGATCGAGTTACGCCCTGGTATCAAAAGATTAATTGGCGAATTAAGGGAGCAAGAAATTCGCCTGGCGATCGCCACAACCACTACTGCAGAAAATGTCACAGCATTAATCAACGCCACGTTGGGCGAGGCTGCCCTCAGTTGGTTTGATTGTATTGCAGCGGGTGATGTCGTGCCTGCCAAAAAACCTGCTCCGGATATTTATCACTACTGCTTACAACAATTGCAACTGGATGCAGGAGACTGTCTTGCCATTGAGGATTCCGCCAATGGCTTGCTGGCATCAACTGGTGCAGGAATAACTACATTGGTAACCCTGAATGCCTATACTGTTGATGATGACTTCACGCAGGCAATTTGTGTTGTAGACCAACTGGGCGAACCGGATGCCCCATGCCAAGTCATCGATGGTTCGCCGATTAATACAAGCTATATAACAGCTCAATCTCTTCAGGATTTACATGCCCAAGCCAATTAACGTTACACAGCGCGCTCAGGAAATTAAACCGTTTCACGTGATGGATATATTATCGCAAGGGAAGATATTGCAGGCGCAGGGCAGGGATATTATCCATCTGGAAATTGGTGAGCCGGATTTTCTGACGCCTCAACCGATTATTAATGCTGCAATTGCTTCATTAAATAAAGGCGATACCTTTTATACCCCCTCATTGGGGTTAATGGCGTTACGGGAGAAAATTGCCGGATGGTATCAGCAGCAATACGGGCTGGATATCTCACCCCGGCGGATTGTGGTTACACCTGGCGCCTCAGGGGCATTGCTTTTAGTGATGGGGGCATTGTTAGAGGCTGGCAAGCATTTATTGATGACCGATCCGGGATATCCCTGTAATCGTCATTTTGCCCGTTTCGTGGAAGCCTCAGCAGTTTCCGTTCCAGTGGGTGCCGATACGGCCTACCAATTATCTCCAGAACATATCGAAAAATACTGGAATCAGGATACCCAAATGGCCCTGGTTGCCACTCCTTCTAACCCTACCGGAACCATTATTGATAAAGACGGCTTAAAAGCCCTCTCAGAGGCTGTTAAGGCTAAACAAGGTCTGTTAGTTGTCGATGAGATTTACCATGGGTTAAATTACGATGGTGTTCATTTACCCTCCATTCTGGAAGTAGACGACGAAGCGATAGTGATTAACAGCTTTTCCAAATTCTTTGGTATGACCGGTTGGCGATTAGGCTGGGTAGTTGTACCTGAAAGTCTTGAACCCGTGATGGATCGTCTGGCTCAGAATCTGTTTTTAGCTGCGCCGACCAATGCTCAGCATGCTGCTCTGGTGGCATTTGATCGAGAAAGTCTGGATATACTTGAACAACGCAGAGAGGTGTTTGAGAAACGTCGGGATGTTCTGTTACCCGCGCTGCAGGAAATTGGATTTTCCATTCCGGTGAAACCTCAGGGTGCGTTTTATTTATATGCTGACTGCAGCAAATTCCTAACCGACACCATTAACAACAGTATGGATTTATCCCGTTATCTTTTACAGGAAGCCGGAGTTGCTATTACCCCGGGAAATGATTTTGGGCAGCATCTGGCCGATCAGCATGTGCGATTTGCTTATACCACCAATGAAACGCGTTTAATGCAGGCTGTTGAACGGATTCATGCCGCTTTGACTAAATTATAGAGCGATGTAACCCTGATGAAACCACTACAAGTTGCTAAAAGTTATGATCAGATAGCTGACGTCTGAAATGACACTCAAATTAATTGATAAAACAGGGGCAGTATGCCGGCATCTGGAAAACGATCAATATCCTGAATTACATCTTTATCTGATAGTGCAGAAAAAGGTTCGACCCAGTTAAATCTGAGTCGAACCTGGTTTATCAGCTGCGGTGAAAGTTAGTGATAATGCCGTGCCGCATTAATCACTTTTTTTGCCATCGCTTCGTCATTGCATTTATCAGCAATGTCACCCAGCGTGATAACACCCACCAACTCTTCGTTGTTCGGGTTGTTAAGCACTAACAGGCGTTGCACCTGTTGATCAGCCATATTGTTTACAACTTCATCAATAGGTTTGTCTTCATAAGTATATAAAACCCGTTCGGTCGCAATGTTTCGTGCTTTCTGATGCGGGTCTTTCGAATCTGCAACTACTCTGAGTGCAATATCCCGGTCAGTGATCACGCCAATCACTCGGTTGTTTTTACTGAGTGGTACAAAGCCTAGATTCTTATCTCGCATAGTTTGGGAAACTTCCTGAATGCTGACATCTGCATCAAGGTAAAAAGGTTGTTTTGTCATCACATCTTTCACGCGCATCATCGAATTTCTCCTTTGATTTTCTCGTTTCAGAAGAGTGGGAATGACAGCCAGTATTTTTGCTGTCTGTAAAATCATATCGAGGTGATAAAAGTTTGTTCAACCCTGGCTAAGATTCAAGTTTAGCAATCTATAGCTGTGCTTTTCCAGCCAGCAAAATTAGCTGGCTGAGCAAGTTTTTCTTAAATTTATACCGCTTGTTTGGTTAAGTTGTTTTCCAGACTTTTTAATTGTTGCAGACAATCTCTTTGACTTAAAAATGCCAGCTCTTCCTGCGGTTCAAGCCATGACTCAAGTTGTTGCATATTGTCGGCATGTCGTACTTTCCATTCCGCTAATATTCTGGGTGGATGAAATACAGGTTTTTGATTTGCATTGTCAGGCAATTGAGCGATATGCCAGTTGCAAAGTTGTGGATTGTTTAGCAACCGAATAAAGGCATGCTGTTTGGGCTGTGGAGAAAGGGCTGAAAGCTGATGCTCCAAATCCACCAGAATGGGAGCGGGATTTTTTTCTTCTGGAGCCCGCAGTATGCCAAGCCATTTAAGCAGTTTGCTGCGTCGGGTTCCACCACTCAGCCATGACAAAGGGATCGACAACATCAACCCACCTGTGATCGGCAGTAGCCAGTAAAACAGTTCTATACTAAGTAACAAAGCAATAATGGCGAGAATGATGCCGAATAATGTATGTCCAGCATGCGCTCGTGCTACAGCAGCCCAACTTAACGCGCCATCATCACGTGACTGAGGCATCCAGCCACTGTCCTTGCCACGGAAAATTCCCACCACCACACCAAACTGATGCACCATTAATATCGGTGCATACAGCGCCGACATAAGCATTTCCACAACGACACTTACTGTTAGCAGAATAGGGCCGCCGAATTTCATGCAACGTGGAATATTTATCAGCGCCGCAAACCAGCCAAACACCTTAGGTGCAATAACAATGGCCATAGATACGATAAAAAGCGTTAAGGCTCGCTCAGAATCAAATACTGGCCAGGTAGGGAACAGTGAAGGATTGGCGAAATATTCCGGACGCACATATCTTGCCTGTACGGCAATGGCCAAACCGACCACAATTAAAGACAGCCAGAAAACAGCACTAAGATATGACATCAATCCGGAAAATATATGTAAACGAGTGGGTAACACAAAACCCTGGGCAAACATAAAAGGGGTATGTTGCAGGTTACCCTGACACCAGCGACGATCCCGGATCATTACGTCAATCAGCGAAGGAGGAGACTCTTCATAGGTCGACTGAATATCGGTATCAAATCGGACCCCCCAGCCTGCACGACGCAGCAGCGCTGCTTCAATAAAATCATGACTTAATACATGGCCACCAAACGGAGGTTTACCGGGCAAAATTGGCAGATGCGATGATTCGGCAAACGCACGGGTTCGGATAATCGCATTGTGGCCCCAAAAGTTGGATGACAGGCCATGCCAGGCAGATAAACCTTCGGCATAAATAGGGCCGAAACAATGGTTGGCAAATTGTTGTAAGCGTCCATAAAGCGTATTGGCCCGGACTATCGTTGGTAAGGTCTGGATTAATCCGACCCCAGGCGAGGCAGCCATTCGACGGGATAGGGTGAGCATGCACTCGGCACTCATCACACTATCAGCATCCAGTACGATCATGGCTTCATAGGCACCGCCCCAGCGTTGTACCCAATCACCTATATTGCCAGCTTTACGTTCAGTATTCTGTTGACGGCGACGGTAGTAAACCGGACAGCCTGATTCGTCTTTGTTAATCAAATCCAAAAAAGCCTGTTCTTCTGCAATCCATGCATCTGCCTTATTGGTATCACTGAGAATAAAAAACGCATATTTTCCTGGCGCCTTGACTAATAAATCCTCACGCATTACTTTGAGCGCCGCCTTGATACGGATGGGGTCTTCGTTGTATATGGGCAGCAGAATGGCCGTTGTATAGTCAGGTTCCTGCTCGGACTGTTTAATAAGTCGAGGCTTTAGATGCAATAAAAAGCCCAGCAGTGCCTGAGCAAATGCAAACGAAACCCAGAGAAAGTTGATACTGAAAAGAATTAAAAATAACCACTGCAGGTTGGTGACAACGTTAGTAGTGCTTAATACCCCGTAAATCTCCGTAATACCGTAATAGGACAATCCAAGCATTACACCGAGTACGAATAACCGCGATATAAGCGTTCGCAAAATATAGAAGAAGGTGCGCTGGCTATGACGCATGGAAAGTCCTTGTTCGTAGACTCCATGTCGGGGCATTTCCAGGGGCGATTCGGCAGGCAGGGCACGTTCATATTGCATGCCTTTTTCGGTATTATCGATCCGTAAATCAACACTCATAAAGAATTATTCCAATCCCTGCTCAACCATCTGTAAAGCCATGTGGGTGCAGCATATTTATCATCTTTATTTAACTGTACCCGAAATTCCGCTACATCGGCATCTTCAGGATCGAAAGTAATAAATACCCTTGCACCCTTGATATGCGGGTTTTCCTGAATCCGGCTTTCAAGAATTTTGCCATTGCTAATACTGGCAACAACATCAATCTGTTCAATATCCTGACTATCGATATTGCTGTAATCAATCACTATTTCTTTACTATCATCAAAGAGCTTGAGACCACTGCTACTGTTCACAATGCGCGGTTTATTAGTGTCTTCTGGAACATCATCAGGCGAGGTTAAGGTATAGGCATATTCAAACGCTTCACCTTTTTTCAAGCCATCGGCTGGTCTCCAATACGCCACAACGTTATCGTTTTCCTCAGAAGCTGATGGAATTTCAACAAGTTCTACCTGACCTTTTCCCCAGTCACCTATAGGTTTGACCCAGGCAGAAGGACGTCTGTGGTAATTAGCTTCCAGATCCTGATAATAATCAAACTCACGGTGGCGTTGAATCAAACCAAATCCTTTGGGGTTCTCATCTATAAACGCACTGATTTGGAGTGTTTGCGGGTTGTTCAATGGACGCCATAAACGCTCACCCTTGCCATTACGCATTTGCAAACCTTCAGAGTCATGTACAGCAGGTCGAAAATCTAATTGATCAGCGCGATCCATTCCGCCATGCATAAACATGGAAGTTAGTGGTGCTAGCCCGACATGCTTAATATCAACACGTGGGAAGAGGATGGCATCGACATCAATTTTACTGGGCGATCCTGGATGAATCCCGAAACGATAGGCACCGGTAACACTTTTACTATCGAGTAAGGCATGCACCACAATGGCATTCTGACTTGAAGAGGGCCTTTCAATCCAGAAACGTTTGAAAAGAGGAAACTCTTCACCTTTGGGTTGTGCGACGTCAATGGCCAGACCGCGAGCAGAAATACCATAGAGCTGTCCTTTGGAAACTACCCGAAAATAACTGGCTCCCTGAAATACAATAAACTCATCCTGATAGTCGTCATTGTTTATTGGATAGTGCAGCCGTAAACCTGCATATTTACCAACTTCTACAAGTTTTTTACCAATTGCCTCATTCGGAACCTTGAAGGATGTTTCAGATAATTCGAGTGGAAAAGCCTTGCCACTTTCGACTACATCAATATCAATCAAATCTTTATACAAAAAGCCAGGTGCGAATAATTGAACCGAAAATTTGGTTGGGGTCTTGCCCCAGATCGCTGCATTTTCCTGAAAATTTATTTGTCGATAAGTTGAATAATCAAGTTTTGCTAATTCGTCGGGCGCGTTTGGCGGAGCTTTAAAGGGCTTTTCGGCAAGTTGGCGGGCTATCTCAACCACTGTGTTACGTGAAAATTCTGTTCCTGCATCGCCATTTTCAACAGATGTTTCTGCCTGCGCTGTTTGGATAAACAGAATGAGAAAAAAGCCGTAATAAGCCCGGAAAGGGTCTTTGTGTAGAGTGAAGAGTCAGTTTTTTGATGAAGAGATAAATAACTCAACATTGGGCTAAATCCTTATTGCGGGATAAATGAAACGGGATAGAATTCGGGAAGGCTCGGTCGTATATGGTTTAGATCTGGTTAATTCAATATTTCAGATCTAGTAAACAGGCACCATAACTTGAGTTAAGCCTATCTAATATGCTAAACCAAACTGAAAAATTGTTCTGAAAATTATTATTGTCAGGTAGCTAACTTGCATGAGTAACAACAATAACGCCCCAGATAGAGCTGATGAAGTGATCTGTGATTGCAGTGGAACCACTCGTGGGAAGATCATCAGTCTTTTCGAGCAGGGTATCGTCGATACCGATACTATCTCACGAAAAACTGGCGCAATTTCAGGATGTGGTTCCTGTGATTATGATATTGAGAACCTGCTTGATGAGCTTGTTGTTAAATAGCAACAATATTCATAATTGTTGTTAAATACCTATTTTTCATAGCTTTGTAATATTTGTTATTACATCTTCTCACTGATTGTTCCGAAAATTCCTGGTTTAGATGTGAAAAATTCTTGACTGGTTAATAAGAACCATTACCATTCGCCTTTACATTTCTTTACGTATGGCAATTTTGAAGGTAAATAATATGGCAAATGGTATTCGCAAGCCGCGAAATTTCAAGTTCAAACCTATCGTTTCAGTGGTGACATTGGCACTTGGAACACTATATGGTTCACAGGTAGCAGCAGAGGAAGATGTCAAATCATTAGATTCCGTAACTGTTATTGGTAGTGAACAAGCTGCTCGTGAGTTACCGGGATCGGCTTATTATATTGATAATGATCAGCTTACAACTGAGGCCACCACAGATATTCATCAGGTTCTGAAAACTGTTCCTGGTATTTATATATTGGAAGAAGATGGTTTAGGTTTGCGTCCCAATATTGGTATTCGCGCTGCAGCACCAGAACGCAGCCAAAATATCACGCTGATGGAAGATGGTGTGTTGATCGCTCCAGCTCCTTATTCCAATCCAGCAGCCTACTATTTTCCAACAGCCATGCGTTTGCATTCGATTGAAGTGTTAAAAGGCGCACCATTATTACGTTATGGACCTCAAACTATTGGTGGTGTCGTTAACCTGGTTTCTACGCCGATCCCGGAGAGTAATCGTGGCCGTGCCATGTTTATGCTTAGTGATGAAGGTTCGTTTGATACCCATGCCTATTACGGTGGTAAAGAAGGTGGCTTTGGTTATTTATTGGAGACTGTTCAACGTAATAATGAAGGTTTCAAAGATATTGACCGTAGTGGACAGGACAGTGGGTTTGAAATTCAGGATTATGTCGGCAAATTGTCATGGGAAGATGAACGCAATAAAGTTTTATTTAAATTCCAACGTTCCTTCGAAGATTCTAATGAAACCTATGCAGGTTTAACTGATGATGATTTCCGAAATGATGAAAACCGTCGTTACGGACTGACAGAAATAGACAATATGGATAACGACCATACTGGCCTGAACCTTACCCATAATTTCAAATGGAGCGACACGTTTAATTCAACAGTGACCCTGTACCATAATGAATTCAAGCGTAACTGGTTTAAATATAACAACAACATCAAATTAATTGATCAAGCTAATGCTGGAGACGCTAACGCCCAGGCAATACTTGATGGTTCACAAGATGTTGCTGGTCTTCAGTACAAGAATAATAATCGTGAGTATGATTCTTATGGCGCACAGCTGAATTTCAACTGGCTGGTTGGTGCACACGATCTGAATTTTGGTGTTCGTCAGCACTTCGATGAAACGGATCGTTTCCAACCAGTCGATACCTATGATCAGATTAATGGACAACTGGTTTTTCAAAGTAGCGATGCAGATACTGTGAGTGGCGGCGATAATCGTTTAGAGGAAGCGCAAGCACTAAGCATGTGGATCACCGATAATTTCCAGGTTACCGACAAGTTATTAGTGAACTTGTCTCTGCGTATGGAAGATGTTGAAAGCAAAGCTCGGCGATATACAGACCCAAGCCGATCAACCGTAACGACTAACAGCAAAGTTGAAAATGATTATCAGGAATTTTTACCGGGTATTTCAGCAACATATGATTTGACGGAAAACTGGCAAGTATTAGCGGGTTACCATGAAGGTATGGTTCCGATTAGTGCCGGAGCTGAAGATGGTACTGATCCGGGTTTGAGCGATAACTATGAATTCGGTGTGCGTTTTAATCAAGGCACATTCTACAGTGAGGCAATCGCTTTCTACTCTGACTTTAGTAACTTTGTCGAGCAGTGTTCGATCGCTTCCAAATGCAGTAATGATGCTGTTTCTGGTTCATTTAGCCTTGGTGGAGCAGAGGTTAAAGGTCTTGAGTTTCAAGCAGGTAAATTATTTGCGGCTGGTAACTTTATGATCCCCGTGGATATTACCTACACCTATACTGACGGCGAAACCACATCTGGTGATCAACTTGATAGTGGATTAGAACTGCAAAATATTCCTGAAAATATGTTCAGTGCGAGAGTTGGTTTAGAACATAGCAGTGGCTGGAATAATTACGCAGTGGCTAAATACATAGATGAAACTTGTGTGGATGTCGGCTGTAATAAATCAGACAGTCGTTTTGATCGCACAGACGGTTTATTCACGATGGATTTGATCAGTCGTTATCAATTCGTGGATGGGCCAGAAGTATTTTTGAAAGTTGAAAATGTCTTTGACCGTCAAGAAATTGTGGCTCGCCAACCTTTTGGTGCACGCCCGAATATTGATCGTACGGTTTATGCTGGTGTAATTATCGACTTTTAAATAAGCGAAAAAAGTAAGTCTGATTTAAGACTGAATAATTGTTGAAAAAAACGCCTGAAGAATGACTTCAGGCGTTTTTTTAAGCTTATTTAGTTGGAAAGCTATTGTTAAGATCAATTTTATTGTTCTTTTGTAATTTCCCAACATATAAGGCCGTTGCACCAGCCACTGCGACTGGAATAATCAGAAAATTTATTACCGGGATCATTGTTGCCCCCAAAGTTGTCATGCCAAAGCCTAACGCCAACGATCGCTTGGTTCTGAGCAGTTCTCGTTGCTGCTTAAATCCCATTAAATGATTTCCCATTGGATAGTCATGATAATCAAGTGCCAGAGTCCAGCTGGAAAAAAATAACCATAACAATGGAGCAATGAGATTCAGTCCGGGTATCCACGACAGAATAAACAGTGGAATCATCCATTTCAGTAAATAGGCCAATTTGCGTAATTCATTAAAAATCATTCTTGGTGTGTCAGCAATTAATTGCCAGACAGTTTGTTCAGGTGGAGCCTGATTGGATAAACGTTTTTCCACAGCTTCTGCCAACAGTCCATTAAATGGTGCAGCAACGATATTGGCGAGAATGGAAAAAGTGAAAAACACAATTAATACAATCAGTACCGCAAACAACGGCCAAAGAATCCACATCAATGCATTGGATAACCATTCCGGTAACCAGGTTGGTGTCAATTGTGTCATCCAATAATCAAACTGGTTAATACCTAGCCAGATCGCTCCAGCAAACAACAAGGTATTTATCAGAATTGGAATATAGGCAAAGCGACGTACGCCGGGTTGATTGATAAGTTTGAAACCGCTTAATAAATAGCGCGAACCATGGATAAAATCGCCCATTTTTTCAATACCTTATTGGAATAATGTAAGACCATCTCTTGCAAGCAATGCACTGCCATATGCTGCTTCAGTATGTTCCACTGTTTCAAATGGAACCTGCAATAAAGACTCACGCAGCTTCGTCCAGACAGGATTGTTAGCGCCACCGCCAACACTTCGAATCGACGTTAACGGTGTAGCACTTAATTGTTGCAGATATTGGTAACCTGTTTTTTCTATGCTGGCAATGCCAGCCAGCAACCCATGCAGAAATAGATGATCTTCCGCTGGTCGGGGTAACAATTTTGCTGGATAGTTTGGATCAGCAACTGGAAAACGCTCTCCCGGCGTTAGCAATGGATAATAGTCCGGTGCAGACTGGTTTAAATCAATTTTCTGGCTTAACGTGATTAATTGCTCGTCAGTAAAGAAATGTCTCAATACTGCTCCACCGCTGTTAGACGCGCCACCACATAACCAGCGATTTCCTAATTTGTGGCTGTAAATACCTGTTTC
The DNA here is from genome assembly GCF_056863975.1 of Methylophaga sp. F7. NCBI lineage: Bacteria > Pseudomonadati > Pseudomonadota > Gammaproteobacteria > Thiotrichales > Piscirickettsiaceae > Methylophaga > Methylophaga sp. F7. The sequence goes on from NZ_CM166511.1 coordinate 1,569,773, forward strand.
AGCATCAAATACCGGATTTTTACAGATAAGTTTCAAGACCAGCGTTGAACCCAGGGATGTTACGCCTTCTCCAACCCGGCGAGCCCCAGTAGCGATAAATGCAGCCAGGCTATCAGTGGTTCCGGCTTTAATCAGGGGCGGTGCTGACTGGTTTATCCCAAGTTTTAGCATAACGGCTTCTGAGAGTTTGCCAATCACCGTACCTGGTGCAACAACGTTTGGTAAAACGCTCATTGGCGTTATTAATTCCAGCCAGCTGGGCCAGTGATTTTCCACTACATCAAAACCAGACTTCAAGGCATTATTGTAATCCGTTATACCGGGTGTCGCGCCGAGCTGAATAGCCAGCCAATCGGCCTGGTGCAACAGATAATATTTTTCAGGTAACGCCAGGGTTAATTGAAAATACAGCAATTTTGCCAAACCGCTGCTGGGACCACTTGCTGCTGAATTGATAGGTGCTTTTTCCGCTATTTTTTCACTCGCCATGGAAGCACGTTGATCGTTATACATCAACATCTCGGTCAGAGGATTTCCTTGGTGGTCAGATAACATTACCGAGCCGGAAGTCGCATCAATGCTAATGGATTCAATGACAACTGCGGGAAGTTGCTTTACCAGCCTTTTTAGCGCCTCAAAAAGATAAAGAGACTGCTGTTTGGGTGAGAGGTAAGGGTGTGGAGCTGCGGGAAGGTTTTGTTCAATCTGGGCAATAATATTGCCGTTTTGGTCTACGGCGCAGACCCGGCACCCGGAGGTGCCGAAATCAATGCCAATCCATGCGCTCTCGCGCATATTTATGGAAGCTGGACAGGCGTTGGTGCGACCCAACCTTCTTTGCGATATTCGGCAACAACATTGGTATAAACGCCACCACGGACATTGAAAATGCCGGTAACACGCATAAAACGGGGTTCAGTTGCAGCCACTAAATCAGTCAGAATCTGGTTGGTCAGTTTTTCATGAAAACCACCTTCTTCACGGTAAGACCAGAAGTAAAGCTTCAGAGATTTCAGTTCAACGCATTTTAAATCCGGTACATAATCGATCTTAATCGTGGCAAAATCCGGCTGACCAGTTTTCGGACACAGACAAGTAAATTCAGGTGTTTCGATGTGGATGGTATAATCCCGCTCCGGTACTGCGTTATCGAAGGTTTCCAGTTGTTTGCTTGGTAGCGTAGACATAGGTAATCTCTAAGTGTGAACAAAACCGTTATTATCCCTGAGTTGGCAGATTTAATTAAGTGTTAGAAATCATTCTCCTGTCTGTAGTTGTTTTAGTGGCGCTGATTATTGGCGGCTGGTATAGCCATTCCCGGCAGCAACAGCGTGCCCAGGAATTCGAGCGTGAACTGGATCGTTTTGATAACGACGAGAATAGTGATTTTCACGCGCGATTTGACTCAGTTTTTGCGCAAGATACTGTGGATTTATCCGACGGACCCAAAGTTCGTATGGATTCAGATGTGGCTGATGTTAACGACGAATTCGACGATTCGGAAATGGATGACGAATTTGCCGATGTTGACGAAGAGGACGATACGCCCGATTGGGAAATGGTGGTGGCATTGACCATTATGGCCCCCGAATCACAAATGTTTACCGGACGGGCAATCAAATCTGCACTTGAACAGCAGGAAATGCATTTCGGTGATATGCAGATATATCATCGTTATACCGTTAATAATCGCCGACAGACATTGTTCAGTGTGGCGAATATTCTGGATCCCGGTACTTTGCTTCCTGATCAATTGATTTCAATGAAGACTCCTGGCTTATTAATGTTTGCCAGACTTCCTGGCCCGGTAAATGGTCTGACAGTATTTGATTCAATGCTGGATACCGCGCAGCAACTGACCGCCTATCTCGGTGGCATCCTTTGTGACGAAAAACGTGAACCGATTACCGATAAACATTTGGAAGCCGCGCGTAACCGAATCTTTGAATTAAATTTATCTTTGCAGGCAGGCAATAAATCTGATGACGATTTCACCTGAAATCAGCGAGCGAGCCGCACAGCTTCGAGACTTAATTAATCGTTATAACTTCCTGTATTACAGCGCGGATGATCCGGAGGTAACGGATGCCGAATATGATCGGTTATTTGCTGAATTAAAAAAACTCGAAGCCGATTATCCTGAACTGATCACTGCGGATTCACCGACACAACGGGTGGGATCGGCTCCGTTGGATAAATTTACCCAAGTGACTCATGCGATGCCCATGTTGTCGTTGGATAACGTGTTTGATGAAGCCGAGTTAACAGCGTTTAATCAGCGTGTTCTTGATCGTCTTAATACTGATGATGTGATTACTTATGCTGCTGAACCCAAGCTGGATGGTCTGGCCATCAGTATTCGATATGAAAATGGTTTACTGTTGCAGGCTGCCACTCGTGGAGATGGTGCGGTGGGTGAAGATGTCACCGAAAATGTTCGGACCATCCGCAATGTTCCATTGAAACTTCACGGTAAGAATATTCCACAAGTAGTTGAAATCCGTGGTGAAATCTATATGCCAAAAGCGGGTTTTGAAAAGCTTAATCAACAGCGCCTGGCCAACAATGAAAAACTTTTCGTAAACCCACGTAATGCTGCTGCAGGATCATTAAGACAACTCGATTCCTCAGTAACGGCGAGTCGACCGTTAGCATTGTTCTGTTATGGTCTTGGAGAACTTCAAGGCATGGAACGTCCATCCAGCCATACAGAAGCCATGCAGATCATCAGCGAATGGGGAGGAGCCGTTTCTCCTGATACCCAGCAATTGAAAGGTGTTGATGAATGCCTTGAGTATCTGCATCGGCTTGGGGAGCGTCGGGCCAGTTTGTCCTATGAAATTGATGGCGTAGTGTTCAAAGTCGATGACAGCCGTTTGCAGGAACGTTTGGGGTTTGTCTCACGAGCACCGCGTTGGGCAATTGCCTATAAATTTCCGGCACAGGAAGAAAGCACTCAGGTTGTCGATATTGAAGTTCAGGTTGGCCGCACCGGTGCATTAACCCCGGTTGCACGTTTACAACCGGTTTTTGTCGGTGGTGTTACGGTAAGTAATGCCACGCTGCATAATGAGGATGAAGTCCGACGTAAGGATGTACGAATTGGCGATACGGTGATTATTCGCCGGGCAGGGGACGTGATTCCGGAAATCGTTCAGGTTGTTAAAGACAAGCGTCCTGCCAATGCCACCGAGTTTGTAATGCCAAAGCATTGTCCAGTTTGCGGGGCAGAGGTTGAACGGGTAGAAGGTGAAGCCGTAGCGCGTTGCAGTGGTGGTCTATTCTGTGCTGCACAACGCAAAGAAGCTATAAAACATTTTGCTTCTCGCAAAGCATTGGACATTGATGGGCTGGGCGATAAGCTGGTTGAGCAACTGGTTGATGCTGAGCTGATTAAAGATCCAGCGGATTTGTTTTATCTGAACAAAGAACAGTTTTCAGCGTTGGAACGTATGGGAGAAAAATCTGCCGAAAATCTGGTGAATGCATTGGAACAGGCTAAAAATACCCGTTTTGCACGATTTTTATATGCATTAGGTATTCGAGAAGTCGGTGAAGCAACCGCCCGGTCACTCGCTTTACACTTTGTTGATCTGGATAAACTAACGGCAGCTAAAGAAGACGAGCTAATTGAAATTGAAGATGTGGGTCCAGTAGTTGCGCATCATATTTATACTTTCTTCCGACAAACCCACAATCTGGATGTGATTCAGCGGCTTTTAGAAGCCGGGGTCAATTGGCCGGAAGAAAAACCGGTGTATGCCAATTCAGAGTTGGCCGGTAAAACTATTGTACTGACGGGCACTTTAGAAAATTTGTCTCGTAGTGAAGCCAAAGAAAAATTATTGGCGTTAGGTGCCAAAGTAGCAGGCAGCGTTTCTGCCAAAACCGATTATGTGGTGGCGGGCAGAGATGCCGGTTCCAAATTGAATAAAGCCCAATCTCTCGGGATTGACGTGGTCGATGAAGCGACCCTAATACAGTGGATTAATTAAATGAGTGCAGTTGCTGATGCCATCAAAAAAGTCGCCACCGGCCCCCATCTGAGTAAAGATCTCAGTCTTGAGGAAAGCCGTGAAGCGATGCTGGAAATCCTCTCAGGTGAAGTGGATCCGGTGCGAATGGCGGTAATGCTGATTGCATTGCGAATGAAACGGGAAACCGATGAAGAAAATCTGGGGCTGTTGTTAGCTATCCAGGAAAAGACCGGACAACATCCACTTGATGTGGATAATGTGATGCTACTTTCCGATCCGTTTAATGGCTTTAGCCGCCATTGTCCAATAGCGGCATTTTTACCTGCCGTAATGGCAGCTTGTGGTTTGCCAGCGTTATCGCAAGGTGTTTACCAAATGGCACCGAAATTTGGTGTCACCCATGCACAGGTGTTAGAAGCAGCGGGTGTGAATATTCAGTTGACGGTCGCTGAAGCGGCCGAACAACTAAACCATGCTGATACCGGCTGGGCCTATCTTGATCAGGCAATTACCACACCCAGTTTGTTTGCGTTACAGGATTTACGCCGTTTGATGATTAAACGCCCTAGTCTGGCGACATTGGAAAAGCTGGTGATGCCGGTTAAGGCTAAGAAAACGCATCTACAAATAGGCTTTGTACATAAAGCCTATCCGCCAGTGTTGGCTTATCTTGCCAAACAGAGCGGCTTTGACAGCGCATTGATCGTACGTGGTCTGGAAGGCGGGATTGTGCCAACCTTACGTGAAACCTCGGATAACTTTTTATTGATCGATGGTGCATTAAAACCCTGTTCATTGGATCCTCAGGCATTTGGTGTTGATCAGCAGACTCGAGGCGTTATGCCTGATTTGGATCAACTGACAGCAGCAGAGTCAGCCCAACGTGGAATTGCGGCATTGCAGGGTGAAAAAGGGGTGGCTTATGATTTGCTGGTTTATGGAGCAGCAATGGCTTTATGGCACTGTGGATTGGTTTCAGATCAGAATAGAGCAGGGGATTTAGTAAGGAAGAGCCTCGATTCGGGTAATGCCTTTGCTGCTTTTGAAAAAGGTAGAACAAAATGATTTTGCAACAACAATTACAATTTGAATTGAAAGGCCGCAGCACCATCAATATCACTGATGATGTGGCTAAAATTGTATCTGCTTCGGGAATCACTACCGGAACCTGTCATGTGTTTGTCCAACACACCAGTGCTTCTTTGATGATTTGTGAAAATGCTGACCCTGATGTCAGACGTGATCTGGAAACCTACATGCAACATATCGTCCCCGATGGAGATCCCATGTTTTTACATCAGGATGAAGGTCCGGATGATATGAGCGCGCATATCCGTACCGTGTTGACTAATCCCGATCTGGTGGTACCGGTCAGTAATGGAAAATGTGCTTTGGGGATCTGGCAGGGAATCTATTTATGGGAACACAGAACGCATCGGCAGCAGCGTCGTGTGATCGTTACAGTACAAGGTGAATAAAAAATGAATGAAGAATTTGAACAGGATCACCTTGATGAGGAATTTGATTGGTCTTCGATTCCCAAGAGTAAATCGCGTATTAAACGAGAACTCGATGCGTTAAGAAAGTTAGGTCAGGATTTAATAGAGCTGCCAAAAAAAGACTTATTAAAACTGGAGCTGGACGAAGATTTAACTGAAGCGGTTCTTAAAGCCCAAACCATGAGTAAAGGGGCCTTAAAACGGCAGACCGGTTATATCGGTGGCATTATTGCCCGACTGGATCATGAAGAAATACAGCAGAAACTGGAACAGCTGAAGCAGCCTAAACAGGCTCAAACTGACCAGTTTCATCAACTGGAAAACTGGCGGGATCGCTTATTAGCAGAAGACGATACTGTTGTGACAGATCTACGCGGTTATTTTGAAGATTTTGATAATCAACACGTAAGACAGTTGGTCCGGAATGCCAAGCAGGAAGCCGCCAAACAACAGCCGCCAAAATCTGCCCGACTATTGTTTAAATATCTGCAGCAATTACAGCAAAATCAGTGATCGATAAGTTCGATTAAAAAGCATGCACCACCCAGATAGCTTTGCTGCACACTGATTTTGCCCTGATAAGCTTCGACGATATCGCTGGCAATTGCCAAGCCCAGTCCCTGACCTTCAATCTGGGTATCCATACGTCTGCCACGTTTGATGATATCTGCACTGGCATGTGCTGGAACGCCAGGACCATCATCTTCAATACGCACGACAATTCTGCGATTTTGCTGGCGTAAAACGATATTGACCTGTTGGTCGCAGTATTTGAATGCGTTTTCCAATAGATTGCCGAGTAACTCGTACATATCGCCTTCGTCAGCATGCAGCATGGCATCTCGTTCAATTTCGCATTGCGTATGGATATTTTTACTTTGGTAGACTTTTTTTAGTGAATTCATCAATTTAGTGATGATTTCTCCAATCGAAACCGGCGCCAGTAAGTTACTTTTGCCTTCAGTGGCAGCACGTTGCAATTGATAATCGACGAGAGCATTAATGCGATCCAACTGTTCCTCACCGGTCAATTTACAGGCGGTTACATCATCACAGCTTTCCAGTTCAGAACGTAATAAAGCCAAGGGGGTTTTCAGGCTATGCGCCAGATCCGCGAGTGAATTTTTATAGCGTTGTCGACGAGATTGTTCGTGATCCAACAGGTTATTAATATTTCGGGTGAGCTGTTGTAACTCGCTGGGATAGTCATCACCCAGACGTTGTTGTTTTCCCGCTTCAATAGCGTGTAAATCAGCTGCTGCTTTATGTAGCGGTTGTAAACTCCAACGCAAGATTAACCATTGGGCAATTAACAACATCAATCCGGTTCCACCGAGCCAGTACCAGAGGTTTAACTGAAACTCATCTATCTGTGCTTCCAGCATATGCTGATCTTCAGAAACATTAATGGTGTAATCAAAATGTTCACCATCGTCATTTTCCCAAACAATCCCAAATGCGAGATTCTGTAACTTCATGCCATTATCAAGATTAATCTGACTATATAACTGTTCTGAAGGGCCAGGATGATAGGGAAGAGCCAAAAATAAACCAATAGCCGAAGGGGATTGCCAGACAATTTTATTACCACTGGTAATTTGTGCGTAAAGACCTGAATTGGGAATAGAAAATTTTGGTTCAGCCAGACTTTCCTGCATATGTAACTTACCGTCATGGCTGATTTCAGCAGCAGTCAGCAGGGTATAAACATAATTTAATAAACGTTGTTTCTGGGCTGTTTCGGCGCTTCCAGCAAAGGCATTAAATAAACTGAAAGCCGAGATACCCAGAAACGCACTTAATACCAGCGTAACGGCAATCAGCTGTCGATTGGTCAGTGATAAGTTGAGTTTATTCACGAGGCAGCGTCAGCCGATAACCCCGGCCTCGTAATGTTTCTATCGGATTTATTGATTTATCCGGATCCAGTTTATTTCTCAGCCTTTTGACAAATACTTCTATGACATTGCTGTCGCGATCCTGATCCTGTTCATATATGTGATCCGTCAGTTCAGTTTTGGAAATAACTTCTCCAGCGTGCAGCATCAGATAATGTAATAGACGGTATTCAAATGCAGTTAATTCAATTGCCGACTGATTAACCGTTACTTGCTGAGAAGCTGGATTGAGTTCTACCGGTCCACAACGCATAGTGGAATTTGACCAGCCTGCAGCACGACGCGCCAGCGCATTTAAACGCGCCAGTAATTCTTCAAAATGAAAGGGTTTGACCAGATAATCATCGGCACCGGCTTCAAGCCCTTCGACTTTATCTTGCCAGCGACCGCGAGCAGTCAGGATCAAAATGGGAAAAGTGATGTTTTGTTCGCGAAGCTGTTTGATGACCTCGATTCCGGAAAGTTTAGGTAGCCCCAAATCAATAACAGCAACGTCATACGGATATTCAGAGCCGAGGAATAAGCCTTCTTCACCGTCTGCACTCATATCTACAGTAAGTTGATGTTGACGTAAATGCTGACCGATCTGTTCGCGCAGGTGAGGTTCATCTTCAATTAATAAAACACGCATAGCTATTGCATTTGATATCCGGTTTGCCGATCCAGGCGGTAGGTTTTCACCTTACCATCAACATGCAGGACTTTGACGCGGAAAATTGTATGGTTTTGATATTGTTCCTGATCTACCGATAAAACCCGTCCACCGGTTTCAACCTGAGCTAATTCTGCGGCAGTTTTTTTGGTCAGCGGTAGGGCGATATCGTTAATACTGGTTCCCGCCTCTGCTTCAGGCGGCAAATGGTCGGTGTAACCAGATAAAGGTAACGTTAGCATCAGAAGTAACAGATACCAGGAAAATTTCATGTAATAACCTTAATTTTAGTGTGCTTGTTATAAGTGGATAATAGCAAACTGCAGGTTTGGGGTGAATGTATCATTTTGATCCCTGCTCAGGTTGCACCGGGCCAATAGCATTGTCTGCCCGGGCGCGTAAATAATTATAAAGTTGCTCTCTGCCATTGATGACCTGGGGATTATCATTAAATCCAGGCATGATGCCGATACGACCATTTTTACCTTTGACCAATACCTGCATGAATTCGTCTTTTGAGGTCTGTTTAAGACTTTTCGCTAAATTGGGGCCAGCCAGTCCCTGGGCGAAAGTGCCATGACAACGGGCACACCAGTTTCGATAAAGCAAATAGCCTTGATAGGTTTGTGAATCCAGTTTATTGCCTTCAGTAACGGTGTAGGGAACCTGAGCCTGAACGCCCCCCAACCAGAAATTGTTACTGCAAAGAAAGATAAATCCTGCCAAACGTAAATTCATAGCTGATTATCGACCGATCGAAAGGACATGATTTTTTGAGCTTAACATGTCATCGGTTTTCATCAGCTGAGTTCCAGAAAGCATTATCCATCTGAACTGTTGCCCGTGTAGAGTGTGTGAAGATATGTCAGAAGAATAGGTATCGTTGATACCAACGAGATGAACAATATATTTGTGCATGACTTACTCCACATACTGAAGTTTAAGTCAGAGTAACAATACTTAACTGAACTGCGACTGAATGGGTGATGAAAGGTTAAAGATTTAACATTCTGCCCATTGCTTATCGAGACGTTTGGCTGATATGGCATAGGCAGTGCCAATTTCCTGGGCAAATACCGAGATACGAAATTCTTCAATCATCCAGCGATATTGTTGCATTGCTTCATTATCAGCACGTTTGATATTGGTCAGATAACGTTGCCAGTAGGGCTGGACTTCCATTTGCCGTTGACGATCTTTGGCTGGATCGGTTTTCAGTTTATCCAGACGCGCACCGATGGCCCGAAAATAGGCGGGTAACCGTTGTAAAGCCTCATCCGGCGTGTGATGCACAAATCCCTGATACAGCAGATAGTTTAATTGTTCACGGATGTCTTTAACTGCATGCATTGCAGCCAGAGGAATATTTCCAGACAACCGTTTGGCAATCGCATGATATTCACTTAATGGTTCGGCAATCAGTCTGGCAAGCTGATTAGCAATATTAATGAGTTCACTTCTACGTTGTTGTAAGCGTTGTTCAAACTGTTGTTTGTCTCGTGGCCAGTCCTGATCTTTCAGAAAGCACCGATCAAAGGCAACGGCTATCAAATCCTGTTTCAGCTGCTCGCATGGTGAAATCTGCTGGGTTTTGTTCTCTTCAAATGGCGCAGCTGGTACATTGGCATAATGCAGGCACATCTTCTGTATATCCGGCAGGTTTTTCTGCAGATATTTAACGTTATCTTTTTCAGCCAGCATAAATAGTCTTCTCAATCCTATAGCTGAGAATGATTTAGCTTGCTGCAAGGTATCCATCAGGGTCAGATCCACATGATCACCACGATCTACCAGGGCAGGATAGGCCGTCATTTCCAGGCCATTTTGCTGCATCACAATATGCTCCGGAAAAGCATCAAAGTCCCAGCCGGTCATCCCGGATTTTTCATATTCAGAATCGGGTAACTGACGGAAACTGGCAGCAGCCTCTTTTGACCAGTCCTGCTTTAACTGATTTAAATCACGATTTTCTGCCAGCAGTTCGCCTTGTTCATCAACCAGCTTAAAATTCATTTTCAGATACAGTGGCAGGTCTTCCTGCCGCCAATCATCTGCTTTGATTTCAACTCCTGTCATTTTACGTAATTGCTCAGTTAAAGCAGGTAACAATGCTCCTTCATAAGGCGTTAATGCTTTCAGGCATCGATCGGCGTAATCCGGCACAGGAATAAAATGACGGCGCAAGGATTTAGGCAGGCTTTTTAGCAGAAAAATCACCTTGTCACGTAATAAGCCTGGCACTAACCACTCATAACGTTCCGGATCACTTTGATTGAGCAGTGACAGCGGAATCGTCTGGGTAATACCATCATGTTGCTTGCCTGGCTCAAAATGATATTCAAGTGGCAACGGAACACGATTCACCAGCAACTGATCCGGATAACTATCGACCGTAACCTGATCAGCATTGTGCTGCATCAGAATTTCACGGCTCATAAACAAACACTGAGGGTCTTTCTTTTCTGCCTGTTTACGCCATTTTTCAAAGCCGTGGCCATTGATAATATCGTCAGGAATACGTTCATGATAAAAAGCAAACAGAGTGTCTTCATCTGCCAGCACATCACGTCGCCGTGATTTTTGCTCCAACAGTTCAATTTCATCAATCAGCTGGCGATTATGTTGGAAAAATTTGGCCTGACAGTTGAAATCACCATTGACCAGAGCTTCACGGATAAATATCTCGTTGGAAGTAGGGCGATCCAATGGTCCATAGTGAATTTTTCGACGGTTGACTATGGGTAATCCATAGAGACTGACACTTTCAAAAGCGACTACTTGAGCCGGTTTTTTCTCCCAGTGCGGATCGCTATATTGGCGTTTAACCAGATCTCCTGCAATGGGTTCAATCCATTCGGGTTCAATTTTGGCGACAATCCGGGCATAGAGTTGTCCAGTTTCCACCAGCTCGGCCGCCATGATCCATTTAGGACCTTTTTTATGTAATGCTGAGCCAGGAAAAATTTTCAGTTTCAGATTACGTGTGCCGGCATAACTATGCTGGTCAGCTTTCATGGCCACATTGCTTAACAGACCGCTGAGCAAGGCTTGATGAATGGATTGATACTCAGCGGGTTGCTGATTAGGTTTGAAGCCCATTTGTGTGGTTTGCACATGCAGTTGCTGATAAATATCATGCCATTCACGCAGACGCAGAAAAGACAGAAAGTTTTCTTTGCAGTATTTGCGAAATTTGTTCTGACTTAAGTGTTTCTGACGGTCATGATACAAATCCCATAGCTTAAGAAACGCTAAAAAATCTGATCGGTCGTCTTTGTATTTGCTATGTGCTTCATCTGCAGCCTGTTGTTTATCCATCGGACGTTCTCGTGGATCCTGAATACTCAGGGCACTGGCTATCACCAGCACTTCATTCAGACTGTTTTGATCATTTGCCGCCAGAATCATTCTGGCAATACGCGGATCAATTGGTAATTTGGCAAGCTGACGACCTGTTTCGGTTATTTGGCGTTTGCCATTTACAGCATTGAGTTCTTCCAACAACCGATAACCATCGTTGATCATCTTCGGTGGCGGGGGATTGATAAATGGAAATTTAGCCGGGTCGCCCAGTTTTAATGCGGTCATCTGCAAAATAACTGAGGCCAGATTGGTACGCAGAATTTCCGGATCGGTAAATGCCGGTCTGGCAGCAAAATCTTCTTCATCGTATAAACGAATACAAACCCCGGCGGCAACACGACCACAACGACCGGAACGCTGATTCGCACTCGATTGCGATATTTTCTCAATCGGTAAACGTTGCACTTTATTTCGTACACTGTAGCGACTGATACGCGCCAGACCGGGATCAACGACATAACGAATACCCGGTACGGTCAACGACGTTTCCGCTACATTGGTCGCCAGAATAATACGTCGCGGGCCACCGGTTTTAAACACACGGTTCTGCTCGCTGGCTGATTGTCGGGCAAATAATGGCAGAATTTCGGTATTGGGCGGATGATGTTTGCGAAGTGCTTCAGAGACATCACGGATATCGCGTTCACCCGAGAGGAATATCAGTACATCACCTGGCCCGACTCGACATAATTCATCTACTGCCTGAACGATACCGTCAACAAAATCCAGATCTTCACTGTCATCATCACGACTTAATAATGGACGATAGCGGATTTCAACAGGATAAGTGCGGCCACTGACTTCGATCACCGGTGCATTGTCAAAATGCTCAGAGAATCGTTGAGTATCAATAGTTGCCGAGGTGATGATCAGTTTCAGATCCGGGCGTTTCGGCAGCAGTTGTTTGAGATAACCCAATAGAAAATCAATATTCAGACTGCGTTCATGCGCTTCATCAATAATCAGCGTGTCATATTGATTCAGGTAGGGGTCGTTTTGCGTTTCAGCCAGCAAAATACCGTCTGTCATCAGTTTGATATAGCTTTTATCGGCTTTTACCTGATCATGAAACCGGACTTTATAACCAACCGCTTCACCGATTTGGGACTTTAGTTCTTCAGCAATACGTGTTGCAACAGTCCGGGCGGCAATACGTCGCGGCTGAGTATGACCAATCAGACCACCAACACCGCGACCCAGCTCAAGACATATTTGAGGTAACTGCGTGGTTTTACCGGAACCGGTTTCACCACAAAGAATAATGACCTGATGCTGCTGAATGGCTTTTGCGATATCTTCCTTTCTTTCAATAACGGGAAGATCAGCATTAAGGGAGGGCTTTGGAAGGTTGTTCAAACGAAACTGAAAGCGCTCATTTGAACGTTCAATCTGTTGCTGCAGATTCAGCCATTCGCTCTCATTGGCGGATTTATTCTGTAACTGCACTAATCGCCGACGCAGTTTGTGCTGGTCGGCGAGCATGGTATTTTTTACTTGAGTTTTAAGTTGTTGCTGTTGATTGTTCACTAATTTTCAATTTACTTGGAAGCTTCGAGCTTAATAATTTTCAGCGTCAGTATACAGAGTAGCATCTGAAAACGCGTAATCAGAACGGTTGAACTGTGTTCATTGCTTCCATTACTGGAGACGTATTAGGCTAAACAACGTAGCCTTAGAGACTCCATGACAGCGACAAAGTATATTTGAAATCGTTTTTACTAATTTCATCTTCGGTTTCAGAGTCATACTCATTGGTCATGCCGACTTTTAACGCTACGCCAGCACGTTCATCCAAGTCAAGAATCCAATCAAATGTGGTGACATTCCGGTAGGCATCGAAAGAATCGAAACTAGGATAAAACGTATTGGCTAAAGCTAAACGTTGCGCAGTATTAATGCGCCAGCGTGTTTCGAGACCTAACAAGCCTTCAGGGGTAAATTCTTCACGTTCACCACCAAACGTTCTGTTAAAACCCGCACCGGAACGTCCAACGAATAACCAATCATCAGTATTGGCAAATTCATAACCATAACCGGCGTTGGCATTGAGCCGATAATCATAATCCTTGAATTTATCGACATCCAATCGCCCACCAGCAAACATGAACCATGGTGTCTCAGGTTTCAACCAGTCGCGGTTAATTGAGGTAAAAAAGCTGTTGTCGGAAGTTTCCTCTTCAGACTTAGCATAATAATATGCCGTTCGGCTGTTAATCCGGGTTTTTTCGGTTGCCAGGTCAGCATTAAATGCAACATTAACCTGACTGTTATCAGATTTTCCACGGCTGCCCGCCAGCCCCAAATCAAAACGTCTTTCCCAGTTTGTTAACCAGCCGGTCCCCAGCAGGCCATTATCTTCCGGTTCAGCCTCAGCAAGGTCAGCCGGTTCAATAATGGGGGTGTCATCCGTTGGGGTCTGCTGAGCCAGAGCTTCATAATCTGTTTTGATTTCGGAAACTGTATTGGTGTTAATGATCATTTCACCAAGCAGCTGATGTTTAATAGTAAGGGATTCCTGATTACGTTCTAATAAATCACCTTGCAAACGATCACCGTTGGTCAGAATCAACGTAACGGGCGCAGCGTGAGATAAAACAGGTACCAACAAACAAACGAAGACGATTTTTTTCAAAAACAAAATAGGTTCCTATGGCTGAATTGTCCGCCATATACTAGCGATTACTGCGACGAATGTCAGGAGTAATTTACCGGGAATTTTTCTCTAAATATCGGGACTATTAACCTGGGCTCGATTTATCTTTTATCAGCAACATTAATTGAGGCTTATTACGACATCCTGAAAGAGATAATGCAGTAACTATGCTTTTCTTTCTAACCTAACAACCATCATTATTTACGCTACCATCAGGCATCGTGGTGTTGCAGAATTTAATCCCTCGATCATGAACGCCTTTCATTGATGCCCCGGTTAGGTCTGCGCCACTCATGTCTGAAAAAATCAAATGCGCACCATCAAGTTTGGCGTTTTTCAGATTGGCATCCATCAACTGGGCGTAATCCATTAGGGAATTACGCAGATCTGCCCCTTCAAGCTGTGCCCCCTGCATACGTGAATGAGTGAACCATGCCCCTTTTACATTGGCATTGGTAAGAATAATTCCTTTAAGATTGGCTTCACTCATATCAGCACCTTCCAGATCATGATCTTCAAGTGGTGCTTCACTTAAATTGCAATGGTGACATTGGTTTTGTTCCAGCAGTCTTTTCAAATAAATTTTATCGTATGCATAAGCGGCGCTACTGAATAAACTCAGGACTGTGATAATCACCATTGATTTCATTTTACTTACCTCAATTTCATTGTTATAAGTTTTAATCGGTCCAACGATTTTCAAAAAAATGTTCGTTTAAAGGACGTCGCTGTCTGGCTTTTAGTTCCCGTTCTAACACTTCAGCACTCAGCGTATCCAACGCAGCAGGATAACCAATAGCAATTACCGACCAAAGATTTACCGTGGTTGGTATGGCTAAAGCCTCTCGTAATTTATCAGCATCAAATCCACCCATCTGATGAGACATCAGACCGAATGCGGTTGATTGTAAACATAAATTAAGACTGGCGGCGCCAGTATCATATCCATTCCAACGGTTTTCGCTGCCGTTACGAGTGAAGTGGGGCAGTGATGCCGTCACGATCAATAACGGTGAATTTACCGCCCATTCCTGATTGCCCGGAGCAAGACAATCCAATGTTTTTTGCCAGCTTATTTCGTCTTTGAATTTGTTACAGATAATGTAACGCCATGGTGCTTCGCCATAGCAGGAGGGCGCCCATAAAGCTGCTTCACAAAGAGCCATGATGATGTCATCACTGACGGCCTGCGATGCATCATAAGCCTTGCCACTCCATCGCTCGGCAATAATCGAGGCAAGTTTCTGTTCAGTTTCAGCGGGTTTTTGTATCAAGATGAATTGTCCTTGTAATTAACCCGGCAACTGGATGACAGGCTTATCAGCCGGGCGATATAAACCACCAATATGACCGATTACCATGATTAAATCTGCACCGGTTTTTTTCGCAATCTCATCGAGCATTTGCTTTCGATCAGCTTTTTCCTGGCCGCTAACTCGGACTTTAATCAGCTCGTGATAGGCCAAAGCATTTTCAATTTCAGCCAGTACGTTTTCAGTAAGACCCGCGTTACCAATCATTACTACTGGCTTTAGCGGGTGAGCCAATCCTTTCAGATATCGGCGTTGTTTATCATTGACTGCCATGTGAAGAGCTACCTGTATTAAAATGCTGTGATTATATCAGGATAGTTTCATGACTAAACACAAGTTCACCGTCACCGCAGCACGGGGCATGTTGCCGTTGCTGGAAACCGAACTCAAACAAATCGGTATCAAACAGTACAAAACAGAGGCAGGTAGCATTCGTTTCACCGGAAGTCTAAAGGAAGCCTATCAGGTCTGTTTATGGTCACGCGTCGCGGTCAGAGTGCTAATGCCAATCGCTCACTTCACCGCCGAAACGACTGATCAGCTTTATAACGGGATTAAAGAGTTCGCCTGGGAAGAGCATATCGATGCTGAAGACACCACTCTGGCAATTGATTTCAATAGTTTTCGTTCGAAAATTCATCATACCCAGTTTGGTGCGCAGAAAGTTAAAGATGCCATCGTTGATCGACTGCGTGATTTATCGGGTAAAAGACCTTCCGTTGATTTGCATCAGCCGGATCTGCGGGTAAATGTCTACCTTAAACATAACCAGGCAATTGTCAGTATTGATTTATCCGGCGAAAGTTTGCATAAACGCGGCTATCGCGTCAGTCAGACGAATGCTCCGATAAAGGAACACCTGGCGGCAGCCATCTTATTGTCTGCTGAATGGCCAAAACTTGCCCGTGAAGGTTGGGCATTGCTGGATCCGATGTGTGGTAGTGGTACCTTTTTGATCGAAGCAGCATTGATGGCGGCCGATATTGCGCCAGGTTTACAGCGAGATTATTTTGGTTTTCTCTACTGGAAGCAGCATGACAAGGCTGCCTGGCAGCAATTAAAGGCGGATGCTGAAAGAAGACGCCTTAGTGGGCTGGCACGTTTGCCGATGATAATGGGCGGGGATCAGGATAAATCTGCCGTTGCGGCGGCCCAGGCCAATATAGAAGCCGCCGGACTGAGTGATCGTATTCAGGTTATCCATCGTGATCTGCAGAACTGGGCAACGGTCGCTCAAACCCTACCTGACGTTGGGCTAGTCGTTTCAAACCCGCCATATGGGCAACGTATTGGTGATGCCGCTTCGTTACATAATGTTTACGAAGCGCTTGGTGATTTAGTAAATCATCATCTACCGGCATGGCGAACGACCATTATTACTGACAACGCTCAGCTGGGTAAATTGACTGGCCTCAATCTATTTGACAGCAAGCCTTTTGACAATGGCCCGATTGCCTGTGAAGTCTTGTCATATCGCGCCCCCAAACCATTACGGCGTGATGCCAAACCGGTGCAGCAGGAAATGGCGGCATCCCCCTCACCGTGGGATAAAACACCGAAAACCAAAGCAAAGCCTGCTGTTAGTTCATCGGTGGTGGAAAATGTTTCTCCACAAGCCGAGATGTTCGCTAATCGGTTGAAAAAGAATGTTCGGCATTTAGCCAAATGGGCACGCAAAAACCAGCTGGATTGTTACCGGGTTTATGATGCTGATTTACCAGATTACGCTGTGGCTATTGATGTTTATGGAGACTACGTTCATGTGCAGGAATATGCACCGCCAGCAGATATCGATCCGTTAAAAGCCAGCGAACGTCTCGATGAAGTCATGCAAATCATTCCGGCTGTGTTAGGTGTAAAGGACGATAAAGTTGCGCTAAAGTTACGCCAGAAACAACGTGGTTCTAACCAGTATGAGTCACAGGCGGCTTTACGCCAGCGTTTTGAAGTCCGGGAAAATGATCTTCGCTTCTGGATTAATCTGACGGATTATTTGGATACCGGATTATTTCTGGATCACCGAATCACCCGGCAGATGCTAGCTGAAAACAGCAGAGGAAAAGCATTTCTGAATCTGTTTGCCTATACCGGCAGTGCGACGGTTTATGCTGCTGCAGGTGGAGCCAAATCCACTACCACCGTAGATATGTCAAATACCTACCTTGGCTGGGCCAGAGATAATATGCAATTGAATAACTTTGTTGGTGAGCAGCATCAGTTTATTCGAGCAGATGTATTGGCCTGGTTAAATGAACCCGAAACACAGAATTTACGTTTTGATTTGATTTTTGTTGATCCACCGACCTTTTCCAACTCCAACAAAATGGAAGGGGTGTTTGATATACAGCGTGACTATATCGATATGCTGCATAAAGTCGCCGGCATGTTAAATCCGGGAGGTGAAATTTTCTTTTCCACCAACCGACGTGACTTCAAACTGGATGCGTCAGCGTTGCAAGGGCTAAATATAAAAGACATTAGTAAGGCAACCTTGCCAACTGATTTTGAAAGAAATTCAAAAATCCATTATTGCTGGCGTATACAAAAATCAGCTTGAACTATCGAGCGTGGCTTTAATTTCCTGCCACAATGCTTCGTAGGCTTTATTCACAGTCGAGTTGGCTGCAAAAGCCGCTAAAGGCGCTCTGACATCGCCCATTTTTTCCACTACGGCGGCATAGGGAATGGCTGTTTGCAAACCATGTTTCAGCATCTTGGGTGGATGGGCCAGCATGACGCGATGCAGACTCCGACGGCGATCTGCCATGGTGAAAAAGGGGTGAAGACGTTTGGGCTTAAGATTATTTTCTTTGAAAAAGTCTCGTGTCTGTTCAAAGGTACGCATCGACAAATGGCTGGGAATAATCGGTACATAGATCACATCAGCCGCAGCGAACATCTGTTCAGTCAGTTCAGAAAAACTGGGCGGACAATCGAGCACAATTAGCGAGTAGCTTTCGCCAAACGGGGCTAAAAGCTTGGCCAGTTGATTTTTTTATCACCGGCTTTTGCCAGATCCAAATCCATTTGCCGGAATGAAAAATCGGCAGGAATAATATCCAGAGAAGGATAATCGGTACTTTTAACTAATTCACCGATAGGCGTTTTACCAGATAACAGTTTTTTGGCTTCCGCTTTGGACTTGCTTTTGCGTTGTAACAACCAGCTGGCAGCCCCCTGCGGATCCAAATCCCACAAAAGAGTAGGAATACCCTCATTAGCGGCCTGCCAGGCAATATTAACTGCAGACGTGGTTTTACCCACGCCACCTTTCAAATTAAAGAATGCGATGATTTGCATGATTAATTGATTTTCGCCAATTCTTCCAGAAGCGTGTTCTGTGCACTGATCATTTCATCTCCTTCGTTGCGGGCTGCCCGATGGTAACGACCATCAGCGGAGAGGATCCACGCCTGGGTATTATCAGCAAGATATAAATTCAGATCGGCAATAATGCGTTTTTGCAGTCGTTTGGATTCAATCGGAAAACAGGTTTCCACACGACGCAGCAGGTTACGTTTCATCAAATCGGCACTGCCGGCCCAGATCTCAACCTGTCCATCGTTTTCGAAATAAAATACCCTGGTATGCTCGAGAAACCGTCCAATTATGCCGCGCACCTGGATGTTTTCTGAGACGCCTTGAACACCTGGTTTTAAAGTACAGATGCCGCGGACAATCAAATCAATTTTAACGCCAGCAATAGAAGCTCGGTAGAAGGCATTAATCATTTCCGGCTCAACCAATGCATTGACCTTGACGATAATGCGAGCATTTTTGCCTGCTTCGGCATGCGCAATCTCGCGGTCAATTTTATCCAGTAATCCTTGATGCAGATTGAAAGGTGCATGTAGTAATTTATGCATTTTGGGAATTTTGCCAAGGCTGGTCAGCTGAATAAACAGGTTATTAACGTCTTCACCAATCTGTTTATCTGAGGTCAGCAACCCATAATCGGTATAAATACGTGAAGTACTACGATGGTAGTTGCCGGTGCCTAGATGGACGTAACGACGTAATTTATTATTTTCACGACGCAGAATGAGCAGCATTTTGGCATGGGTTTTATAGCCAACAATGCCATATACGACATGAGCTCCCGCCTGTTGTAACTTGGAAGCCAATGCAACGTTAGCTTCTTCATCAAAACGTGCCCGCAATTCAATAACCACGGTAACTTCTTTTCCACCGTGAGCGGCGGCGACCAATGCATCGACGATCGGTGAAACAGCACCTGTACGGTACAAGGTTTGTTTGATGGCCAGCACGCTGGAATCCGAAGCTGCCTGTTTGATCAGATCAATGACGGGGGTAAAGGATTGATAGGGATGATGTAAAAGGACATCCTTCTGTTTTAATAGCCCAAAGATTTCCACCTCTGATGTCAGACCATTGGGTCTTCCCTGAGTAAAGGGTTTAAATTTCAAATCCGAACGTTCAACCATTGAATGCAAAGCCTGCAAACGGCTTAGATTCACCGGGCCATTGACCAGATAGACGTTATCCTGATGCATTGCACACTGGTCACGCAGGAAATTAACCATTTCTTCAGGGCAGTTATGGGCAATCTCAAGTCGAACTTCGTCACCGTAATTACGATGTGTCAATTCATCCGCTATGGTTGCCAGCAAATCACTGGTTTCTTCAGTATCAATGGCCAAATCACTGTTTCGGGTAACACGAAATTGATAACAGCCCTTGATCTTCATCCCAAAAAACAGATCATCGGCAAACGCATGAATAATCGATGATAAAAATACAAAGTGATATTGCCCAGGTTCACATAATTCCGGAGGTAGCTGAATCACTCGTGGTAGCGCTCTGGGGGCCTGTAAAATGGCAAAACCGATATTGCGACCAAAAGCATCTTTGCCATCCATCGATACAATAAAATTTAAACTTTTATTGAGTAATCGGGGAAATGGATGGGAGGAGTCGAGCCCAATAGGACTAAGGATAGGCTGAATTTCATCGCGAAAATACTGTTCCAGCCAGGCACTGTGTTCACTTGTCCACATTGGTCTTGGCAAGACCTTAATGCCTTCCTGCTCCAATAACGGTAATAACTCATCATTAAGTACCGAATATTGCTCATCAACCAATTCATGGGCACGTATGCTGATCAACCTTAATGCTTCCTGAGCGCTGATTTGATCAGCTTCCAGGTAGGGATCACCAATTTCGATTTGTTGGATCAGACCGGCAACGCGTACTTCAAAAAATTCATCCAGATTGGTACTGGAAATACACAGATAATTTAGTCTTTCCAGCAATGGCACAGTGGGGTCAAGGGCCTGTTGTAATACGCGCCAATTGAACTCCAGCAGACTCAACTCACGATTCAGGTAAAGGTCGGAGCTGTTCAGATCAATTTGTGTTTCCATGTTTTCCATTTTGATGGCTTGTTTGAAGGTTAATTAACGATAAGCTTGTTTAGTGTTTCTGTAACCCGACACCCCCAAGCAAACTAGAGGGATTTGATGACAATCTGATGACAGCCTACCAACGATATTTGTCATAGTTTTCCGGATTTGCCCAGAAACGACTGTTCAGCCAGTCACGTTTGGGCTGGTAATTTTCAATAGCATAACTGAACACCTGTAATCCATCACTGGTTCCGGCAATATGATGCAGGCCCATGGCCAGATAATCGCGAAATTGCCATCCCTGTTTTTGCGCCAGCGCAGGATTGGTAATCAGAATAATATGCGGTGCATGTAAATTGCGTAAATAGCCCAGCCATTGTTGCCCGGCCTGTAACGGTAAAGTTTCCGTCAAGTCGCTGATGACCGCCAGATCGATACTGTGAATTTGCTTCAGTTGTGCTTGTTCAAATGGTGTCGCCAGCGTCTCTGATCTGGTATCTTGACAGTCGTTCAGGCATAGCTTGGCCGACTCTCCCGCAACCAATACAGATTGCGGATCAAATTGCTGTATCAGCGTACTGAGCAGCGAAGACAATAAGACTGATTGATTCATGACTGACCAGCATAAAACATCTACCGAGTTCTGGAAACACAAACGTCTTGGACAGATGACACATACCGAATGGGAAAGCCTTTGCGATGGCTGTGGGCGCTGCTGTCTGCATAAGCTTGAAGATGATTCAGATGACCGGATGTATTACACACGTGTGGCATGTGAATTACTGGATATTTCAACGTGTCGCTGTAAGGATTATGCTAATCGGCAAAAGACTGTGCCAGATTGTATTCAACTTAGCGTCGAGCAGGCACACTTTTTTGACTGGTTGCCCGATACCTGCGCCTACCGTTTACTTGCTGAAGGCGAAACGTTACCAGAATGGCATCCATTGATTACCGGTGATCCGCAAAGTGTGATTGATGCAGGAGTTTCTGTTCGCAATGTGGCTATTAGCGAATCAGAAGATATAGATCTAACCGAAGAGGTTATTGCGTTGCAGCCACCTGTTTACCCGCATGACACCTGAAGAAAGTCGCGAATTTACTGCCCGTCTGGAACAAGCTGCATTGACGCTGCTTGAGATGGAAATTTACCGAAAACCAGATGATTTGGCTCGTCGTTTTGGACTGCCATTGCCAGTGGTGCGTTACTGGTGGCGACACACTGATGAAAAAACACGTCCAGTCGACCAAAACAGCCTGTCACCCCGGGAAGTAAAAGTCATTCGTAAAGCCACCCAAACCCTGGAAGGATGGGAAAAGATCAAACGTTATCGTCCACCATGTGGTGCACGATTACCAGGCGGTAAGAAGTGCAAACGATCAGTGGCGATCCGTCAGCCTGAAGCATGGTCGCTGGGCGCTTTAGCTGATCGTTGTCGTTTACATGGCGGTAATGCCCGGCGCATTATCCGAGCTAAAAAACAGGACGATACAGAATGAGGGATTTATGCTTGAGACAACGGAAATTCTGAAGCTGCTTCTGACGTTATGTAACGAGCAAAAAAGCGGCACCCAGGGTCTGTTTTTCTTTCAAGGTCGCCTCTGTTGTGACTGAAAACTTACCAATCAAGGCGCGAGGAGAGCAGTTTAGTGAGTCTAAATCAACGACGAGCAACGCGGAGTGGTGAGTTTTCAGCCACAACCCATGGGGCTGGGACTATTTTTCCGCCTCACGGCGTTGGAAATGACTTATGTAGAAATAACTACACCTCATCATTTCCGCCTTGCGAGATGAAAAAATATTCTCCAGCAGAGGGGGACCTTGAAAGATAAACAGACCCTAGTTTTAACGACTGCCGATAACAAAGCCTGCCATATTATTTTCGAACAGGGTCAAATTGAAGCGATGGCATTTGGTTCAGTAAAAGGTATTGAGGTTGCCAGATTACTGCCAAGACTACTCATTGAACGAACCAGTTTTAACAGTACGCTGAAAATGCCATTAAGTGGACGTGCCAGCATTGAAGATCAAGCAGATATTTTCGCCGCGCTGGGATTACGACGCCAGGCGAGATCTGAAAATGTTGACTCTTCCAGTCACTCTAAAACCCCACGTATGTATCGTGGTCATCTGGTTGTTGAAAAAGGGCAGACAGACTCAACATCAGATAGGGTTAAGAGTCCCTCCCAACCGGTTGACAAACAACCTTCTGCAAAGCCTAAAAGTAAACGGATTTATCGTGGCCAAATCATAGAAGATTGAAACAATCGGCTGAATTTGTCACATTGATGCGACAAAATCGTTAACATATCGTCCAGTTTCATACTCCGGAATTCATCATGAGCAGCATGTCCCCCCAGAACCTCAATCGTGGTTTACTTGATTTTATTGATGCCTCACCCACACCGTTTCATGCGGTAGCCAATATGAAAGCGGCTTTGGAGGCTGCTGGATACAAACAGCTCAATGAAAAAGAAAGTTGGGGAACATTATCGACCGGTGGATATTATGTAACCCGCAATGACTCCTCCATAATTGCGTTTAACCTGCCCGATATCAATCTGGCAGAAGCCGGTTTTCAAATGGTGGGAGCGCATACCGATAGTCCCTGTTTAAAAGTCAAACCACAACCGGGCACGGTAAAAAATTCATTCTGGCAGCTGGGTGTTGAAGTATATGGTGGAGCCCTGTTAAACCCCTGGTTTGATCGGGATTTATCGATGGCCGGACGCGTAAGCTTTGTTGATGCCGATGGTCAATTAAGCCATGCGTTGGTTAATTTCAAAAAGCCTGTGGCAACTATTCCCAGTCTGGCCATCCACCTAGATCGGGACGTCAATCAGAATCGCAGTATTAATCCGCAGCTGCATCTACCACCGATAGTGCTGCAGACCGAAGAGGGCGATAAACCGGATTTCCGTGCCTTACTCGAGCAACAGCTCAGATCCGAGCAGGGTGAACTGAATGTAGGTAAAGTGCTGGATTACGAAATCTGTTTTTACGATACGCAACCATCGGCACTGGTTGGTATTAATGAAGACTTTATCAGTGCGGCGCGACTGGACAATCTGCTGAGCTGTTATATTGGTTTGCAGGCGTTATTGGCTGGATCGAAAAATAAGGCCAATTTACTGGTATGCACAGATCATGAAGAGGTCGGCAGTGTGTCGACCAGTGGCGCACAAGGAACCTTTTTGCCCGCCGTTCTGCAGCGTCTGGCCCAGGATAATGAAAGCTATCAACGAATTATCCAGCACTCCTTATTAATTTCTGCTGATAATGCGCATGGCATTCACCCCAACTATGCTGATCGGCATGATGAACAACATGGCCCCATCCTGAATAAAGGACCGGTGATTAAAAGTAATGCCAATCAGCGTTATGCCACTAACAGTCAAAGCAGTGCACGTTTCCGGCAGCTTTGTGAACTGGCTGATGTGCCGGTGCAGGATTTTGTGGTGCGAACGGATATGGGCTGTGGCAGTACAATCGGGCCGTTAACTGCCAGTAACCTTGGCGTTCACACATTGGATATCGGTGTACCAACTTTTGCCATGCATTCGATTCGTGAGCTTGCCGGCAGCCAGGATACTTCGCATTTATACAATGCGCTTAAACAGTTTTTTAATTAAATCAAAGGAATATAAACACTATGTCAGAAACAGTTGATGAGTTAACGGTGACCTATCAGGAAGGCGATGTGACCACCGTCAAGGAACTCGATAAGGTTGTTCTTACCAAAGGTGCCTGGGCAACAGTGATGTTCCGTTATCAGGATCTGGATCGCAAAACTGGCGAGTTTGGTCCTGATAAATATACGATCCGCCGCTATCAAAAACGTAATGGTGAGTATGGCCAACGTTCAAAATTCAATATCTCCAGCCGCGATCAGGCGCAACAGATCATTGAAGCATTAACTCGCTGGACTAAAGACTGAATAGAATTAACTGACGATGAATAAGAGTTTATTAACCAATCTCTGCGCGGCCGCAGTGATTGGCGTAGGTTTATTGTTGGACACTCCCTGGCGTGAACCGGTTTTATCAATGGGAATGTTTGCCTTGGCCGGAGGGATAACGAACTGGCTGGCCATTCATATGCTGTTTGAGAAAGTACCTGGATTGTATGGATCCGGTGTCATTACAGCACGCTTCAGTGAGTTTCGCACAGCGATTGAAAAACTGGTAATGGAACAGTTTTTTAATCAGCAAAGTCTGGATCGCTTTGTCAGCGAGATGCTCGATGATAAGCGCGATCATCAACTCGATTTTTCCGAAATCATCGATCAAACTGACCTGAATCCGGTGTTTGATAATCTGGTGGCAACCATTATGGAGTCATCATTTGGCAGCATGTTATCAATGGTCGGCGGAGCCAAGGCGCTTAATCCACTGAAAGAACCTTTTGTTCGTAAAATGCAGCATTCGTTGAATGACATTGCCCATAGCGAACACTTTCAGCAGCACCTGCGGGAAAAGCTTAGCAGTGGGCCGGTCAGCGATGATTTATATCGGCAGATTTACGCTATCGTTCACAGTCGACTGGAAGAACTGACACCATTAATGGTCAAGCAGATGATTCAGGACCTGATTCGTCAGCATTTGGGCTGGCTGGTCGTCTGGGGCGGGGTATTTGGTGGCTTGATAGGACTGCTGACCAGCTTTTTACCGTT
Source organism: Methylophaga sp. F7 (assembly GCF_056863975.1). Classification (NCBI taxonomy): domain Bacteria; kingdom Pseudomonadati; phylum Pseudomonadota; class Gammaproteobacteria; order Thiotrichales; family Piscirickettsiaceae; genus Methylophaga; species Methylophaga sp. F7. The sequence continues at coordinate 1,595,167 of NZ_CM166511.1, forward strand.
GTGAACCCGTGGATCGAGAATAGTTGTCGCTTATGCGCCGCGCCCGTAGCCTTTTATCATCATTGGCGTGGTCGCGATTACTGGCAGTGTGATGAATGTCATGCGTTGCAGATGGGCAAACAGCATCTGCCAGATCGGGAAAGCGAAACAGCGTTATATCTGACCCATGAAAATGATGTTGATGATCCACGATATCAGCAGTTTGTCTCACCAATTACCGAGGCTATTCTAAGCCAGATTACCTCTGACAAAATCGGTCTGGATTTTGGGGCGGGGCCTGGACCTGTTATCAGTAAAATCATTACTGAAAAAGGCTATCAGACAAAGTTGTATGATCCGGTTTTTTATCCGGATAACAGCGTGTTAATACAGCAATATGATTTTATTATCTGTTGCGAAGTTATTGAACATTTTCATCAGCCAGCAATTGAATTTGCCCGCCTCAAATCATTGCTTAAGGCGGATGGGAAACTGTTTTGTATGACCCAGCTGTTTGATGAGGGTATTGATTTTGCCAAGTGGCACTACAAAAACGATATTACTCATGTGTTTTTCTATCATCGCGATAGCCTGAAGTTCATTCAGCAACAATTTGCTTTCAGTACAGTTGACATTAACCAGCGTTTGATAACGTTTACGAACTGAATTGTTCGCGAATTGCGACAAGATGCTCAGCGGGCAATTCGATTACCACGCTGACCATATCGGTAAATTGCTGATCGACAATTCGTCCTTTGATCTGTTTAAGCTGATATTCCAGCATTTGTAACTGGCTGTAATCAATCTTTAAACTGAGTTGCGCCATTTCTACCCAGGGAAGCTTGCCTGCTGCATCGATGGCTTGTTTAGCGGCATTTCCATAAGCTCGGGTCAGACCTCCAGTGCCTAATTTAACCCCGCCAAAATAACGAATGACCGCCACCACCGTATTAATCAGATCTTCGCCTTGTAACGGTGACAGAATGGGCCGACCTGCAGTGCCGGATGGTTCGCCGGCATCAAAAAAACGTTCGGTGATAAACCCTTCAGCGGCGCGGATCCGCCAGGCAAAGGCCAGATGATTAGCAGAGGCATGCTGTGCAGCCAATTGTCGAAGCTGTTTTAAAGCAGATTGTTCACTGTCACAATGCATAGCTACGCCAATAAACCGCGATTTTTTGATTTCCGATTCGCTGATTGAAGGAGTGCGAAGTATAAAAAACTGGCTGGACATCTTATTTACTATAGGAAAATACAGCCTGACAATTTACCATATCAGCATATTTTGCTCGCCTGTCAGGTAGGGCAATGTCTAAATTCATCGCAATTAATCAGGTAGCACAGTTTGTCAGAATTAAGTTTTGCAGTTGGCCAACGTTGGGTCAGTAACAGCGAGGCCGAGTTAGGTCTGGGTATCATCATTGAAGTCACCGGAAGACGAATTGAAATTTCCTTTCCGGCTGCCGAAGAGCAGCGCAGTTACGCCGCTAATAATGCACCATTGAGCCGGGTGGATTATCCGCTGGGTGAAAAGGTAAAAACCCGTAAGGGACAGATTTTTACCATCAGTGAAAAACATCCTTTAAATGGCTGTGTGATTTATCAGGGGGAAACCGCTGAGGGAGAAGCTGTCAGTATTCATGAGATGGATCTGGATAGCTTTGTACAGTTTAGCCAGGCCTCAGACCGTTTATTTGCTGGTCAGATAGATAAAAATCGCCAGTTCCAATTACGACTCCGAACCCATCAATATTTTCATCGTTTACATCAGTCACCGGTATTTGGACTATTGGGCGCTCGGGTCCAATGTCTGCCGCATCAGTTTTATATTGCCTCACAAATGGCCAACCGTATTTCTGCCAGAGTTTTACTGGCCGATGAAGTCGGCTTGGGGAAAACCATTGAAGCTGGCTTGATTATGCATCAGCAAATCATGCAGGGTCGGGCCAGTCGTGTACTGGTGATTGTACCTTCAGCATTGGTGCATCAGTGGTTAGTTGAAATGCTAAGACGTTTTAATCTGGCTTTTACGGTGATTGATGCCGAACGCTATGAAGCGCTGGTTGAATTAGACGAGGGCAATGCCTTTGATAGCGCTCAATTAGTATTAACTGATTTACAGACGCTGGAAAATCATCCTGAAATGCAAACAGATGTATTGCAGGCAAGCTGGGATATGTTGGTAGTGGACGAGGCACATCATCTACAGTGGCATGAAGATCAGAGCAGTGAGAGCAGTGAAGGTTATCAACTGGTTGAAAAACTGGCAGAGCAGATTGCTTCAGTCTTATTGTTAACTGCTACACCTGAACAGCTGGGTATGGACAGTCACTTTGCCCGTTTGAAGTTACTGGATCCCGATCGCTATTATGACTTAGCGCAATTTCGGGAAGAACAACAGCATTATCAACAAATCAGTCTGTTACTCGAGCAATTGATGGCGGTTGAATCAGCCAGTGATTTCGATAAAAACAAACGTTTAAAAGTGCAATTAAAACCTTATCTGGATGATGAGTTGTTATCTGCGTTGGCTGACAGTGATGAATTTGAAGCAGCACGTGAACAGGCTAAACAGCAGTTTCTAGACCAATTCGGCACCGGGCGGATTTTATTCCGTAATACCCGCGATACCGTTAAAGGGTTTCCTGAGCGGCAGTTGACAACTTATCCGCTGGATTTTCCAGAGCAGTTTTTGCCCGAAACCAACAGCGAACTTACTCAATTGGTACAACCAGAAACACTTTTAGGTGAAGACTGGCTGGAGCTGGATCCGCGGGTTGAATGGTTGGTGAGCTGGCTGAAACAGCACCGTGGAGAAAAAACCTTATTAATTACCGCCAATGCTGAAACGGCAAAAGAGCTGGAATTACATCTGCGTCTGCAACATGGTGTGCGTAGCGCTGTATTTCATGAACAGATGACATTAATTACCCGCGATCGTGCTGCGGCTTTTTTTGCTGATGATGAAGAGGGCGCACAAATTCTGATCTGCTCGGAAATTGGCAGTGAAGGCCGTAACTTCCAGTTCTGTTCATATCTGGTGTTATTTGATTTACCGCTCAATCCCGATTTGCTGGAACAACGCATTGGTAGACTGGATCGTATCGGCCAGCGTAATACCGTCAACATCGTGCTGCCGTTTTATCAGGATACTGCTCAGCAATTGTTGCTGGACTGGTATCAGCAGGGTTTAAATGCGTTTGAATCTGTTTGTAAAACCGGTGCCGCATTACGTGAACAATTTGCTGATCAGCTGGAACAATGTCTAAGACATCCCGAAGACAAAAAAGCTTTTGCCAAATTGCTTAAAGAAACCCAAAAGGCAGAGCAGCAATTACGCGAAAGTCTCAGTCAGGGACGGGACCGACTGCTCACATTGAATTCCTATGATGAAGCCGCTGCAAAAGAAATCCTGATGCAGGTAGACGATGCCAGCAGCCCATTGGAACTGGCTGCTTTTATGGATGATTTCTTTGATGCTTACGGTGTTGAGCAACAGGCTCACAGTGCTGACAGTATTATATTGCAGCGTGGTGATGAGTTACGAAGTGATGAAATTGACCTGCCAGAAGACGGTTTAACGGCCACTTATCAGCGTGCCAGAGCGTTATCCCGCGAGGATATGGCGTTTTTGAGTTGGGAGCATCCATTGGTGTTATCGGCAATGGATGCGGTGATCAGTTCTGATCTGGGTAATACCGCATTCTGTCAGTTAAAAAGTAATCTGGTCCCCGCTGGAAGTTTGTTACTGGAAGTCGCCTTTGTAATGCATTGTCCTGCACCGAAGCAGTTTAATATTACGCGGTATATTCCTGAATCTTACCTGCGAATTGTTATCGACGAGAATGGCCGTTGTTTTGAAGAACAGTTACCCGAGCAGGAAATGAATCAGCAAGCTGGCCGCATTCCCAAACATACTGCTCAGCAGATGGTGCAGGTCGCCAGATCCCGAATCGATAATTTAATTGACGCTAGTAAAAAAATGGCAGACAAACATCAAAAACAGTTAATTGAACAAGCTATCAGTAAAATGACTGAGCTGACGGACCATGAATTGAACCGTCTGCAGCATCTTGCAGAACAAAACACCCATATTAAGCCAGCAGAAATTGAAGCACTGCAGTTGCAACAACAACAGTTGCAGCAGTATTTGCACCAGGCTGAACTGAAATTGGATGCGTTACGCTTAATCATCGTGACAGAAGCGGAGTGATCTGCCAAAGTCACCCATGAAAATTTAACGGAGTAGGGTTTTGATTAAACGTTTGTTACCCCCTTTGCTGGTCGTGGCATTGGCCATCGTAATATTCAGTACGTTGATCAGTACCCGTCCTCAGGCTCCGGTTCAGGATCGTCCGGTAAAGGGTGTTTTGGTTGAGACTCAGACGATTGATTTTGCCGCATTATCACCAACATTAACGTTGTATGGTCGTCTTGAAGCCCCGCAAATGGCTAATTTGCGAGCTGCTGTTACCGCAGATGTCGCTGAGGTTTATGTGTTTGATGGCGAATATGTTGAACAGGGAGATGTGCTGATTGAGCTGGATCCTCGAGAAGCACAATTGGCGGTAGAACAGGCTGCTGCCGAACTGGCACTGATTGATGCACAGATCGAGGCAGAAAAGTCGCAACTTAAACGCAATCAAGCCCTGTTAGGTACGCAACAGCAATTAGTCGATCTGGCTAAAGCGGCGGTGAATCGTGCTGAAAAGTTGCAACAGAGCCAGTTGTCATCCCAGGCTTTATTGGATGAATCCATCTCTTTACAGGCGCAACAAAGCCTTGAGCTTAAACAGCGGCAGTTTGATATTCAGGATCATCCCATTCGAATTGCCCAACTTCAGGCAAACCGTCAACAGGCTCAGGCACAACTGGATCGCGCAGAACTGGATTTGAGTCGTACCATTATCGAAGCACCATTTTCAGGTCGAATCACGGATCGGCAAATTGCCAAGGGTGACCGGGTGCAGGTGGGTGATGCCTTAATGACGCTTTATGATATGCAGCAACTGGAATTGCGTGCATCCATTCCGCAGCGTTATCTGGCGGATATTTATTCAGTGCTTGAAACACAGCAATTGACCGCTACTGCCGAAGTTTCCGGTCGGCAATATGAATTTGAATTACAGCGCCTCAGCGGTGAGGTGAATGCCAATGTCGCAGGACGGGATGGCCTGTTCCGCCTACAAGGTGATCCGGGACCTTTGGCCGCAGGACAGTTTGTCAGCGCCCAACTTGATTTGCCCGTTCGGCAGGATACTGTAGCCATTCCTTACAGTGCTTTATATGGTTTGGATCGGGTTTATCGTGTTCGTAATAATCAGCTTGAAGCGGTGCAAGTCAGCAAAATCGGTGATTACTCCAATCAGGATGGCAAAAGCCGCTTGCTGATTCAAAGCGAAGCTTTGCAACAGGGTGATCAGATTATTACTACTCAATTACCAAATGCCATCAATGGGTTATCCGTAAGTATTAAAGATGAATAGTACGGTGAAACGCGACTTTATTGGTCTCTTTGCCCAACATCGGGTTGCTGCCAATCTGTTGATGATGGTGATGATCCTCGCCGGGGTTCTGTCGTTAAATCGTATTAATACTCAGTTTTTCCCGACCTTTGCTCTGGATATTATTACGGTAAGCATTGAATGGCGTGGTGCCAGTGCCGAGGACGTCGCCGAGTCGATTACCCGCCAGGTAGAGCAGGAGCTTCGCAGTGTGGATTATGTGAAAAAGATGACCTCAACCTCATCTTACGGTATGTCACGGGTCACCCTTGAGTTTATTGAAAAAAGCGATATGGGGCAGGCACTGGATCAGGTCAAGGATCGAATTGCTCAGATCCGCAATTTACCCACGGATAGTGAAGAACCTGAAGTCACTCTGGTCACCAATTATGAAAGTGTGGCGCGCATTCTGATCACCAGTGAAACTGGCGACCTGGCGTCCCTACGTTATCTTGCACATGATATTGAGCATGAACTGTTGGATCGCGGTATCTCGCGGATCAATATCAGTGGATTACCGCTTGAAGAAATAGCCATTCAGCTGGATAAAACCAAATTGGAAGCATTGGGACTGGATCTGGATGAGGTTGCTGATCGTATTGCCCAGCTGAGTCAGGATTTACCCGCTGGTGAAATTGGCAACGATGAAAGCACAAGGCAGATCCGCAGTCTGGATCAAGGTCGTGATGTGCAAGCATTTGCTGAATTTGCTTTGCAGTCCGATTTTGCCAATGGATTAGTGAAACTTGAAGATGTGGCTACTATTGAAAGGCGACCCTTACGTAAACAGATGAATCTGTTTTATCAGGGGCAGCCAGCCATCGAACTGGAATTGCAACGTACGGAAAATGCCGATTCACTGGAAAGTGCGCGGGTGCTTGAACAGTGGCTGGATGAAAAATCCGCAACACTGCCTGAGGGCGTTGAGCTCAAAGTCTATGACGCCAGCTGGCAACTGATTAAAGAACGGATCAATCTGCTGTTAAAAAACGGCCTGGGTGGATTATTACTGGTATTGGGCATTTTATTTCTGTTCCTGCATGGGCGCGTTGCTTTCTGGGTAGCGGTAGGTATTCCGGTATCGTTTATGGCAGCTTTGGCTGTGTTATATGCACTGGGAGGCAGTATTAATATGATCAGCCTGTTTGGTCTGATCATGTCGCTGGGGATTATTGTTGATGATGCCATCGTCGTGGGAGAAGATGCATTTGCCCATTATCAGAGTGGTGAACCATCACTGACAGCATCAGAAGGTGGTGCAAGACGTATGCTGGCACCGATTTTATCTTCTTCGCTGACCACTATTTCGTCGTTTATTCCATTAATGCTTATCAGTGGTGTGATTGGCAATATTCTGTTCGATATTCCTTTTGTGGTGATTTGCGTGATTATCGCCTCGTTAATTGAGTGTTTTCTGATTCTGCCGGGCCATCTGCGCCATAGCTTTCAAAATATTCATCATGCTAAGCCTTCGGCAATACGTGCACGCCTGGATAATGCTTTCAATTATCTGCGTGATGATCTTTTCCGTCCATTGGTCACCAATGCTGTAAAAAATCGCGGCTTAACGGTGAGTATTGCCATGGCGTTACTGATCATCAGTTTTGGTTTACTGGCAGGTGGTCGCATCAGTTTTAACTTTTTCCCATCACCTGAAGGCACCACGGTATTAGCCAATGCACGCTTTGTTGCCGGAACACCGCGCAGCGAAGCTGATAAATTTCTGCAACATCTCACGGCGACATTGCAGCAAACTGATCAGCAATGGGATCAGCCATTGGTTGATGTCGCCACCAGTAAGTTGGGCGCGGCGGGTACTGCCGGAGGCATGTCTGATGCTCAGGTGGATGACCGTTTTGCCTCAATGCAGGTTGAATTGACTTCGCCGGACCAACGCGATGTGCGTAATCAGACATTTATTAATGCCTGGCGCGAGAAAATCGTTATGCCTGCAGGTATTGAAACCTTCACCATATCGGAACGTCGAGGAGGCCCCCTGGCAGTGATATTGATATTCGGCTCACCGGCGGCACCACCGATAACCTCAAGGCGGCTGCCAGGGAAGTTATTGATGCATTACAACGTTATCCCGGTGTGAGTGCAATTGAGGATGATTTACCCTATGGTCAGTCGCAGTTGATTTATCGCCTAAAGGAGCAGGGCGAGGTGTTGGGGTTAACGGTTGAGAACGTTGGCAGACAACTACGCTCGGCTTATGACGGACGTCTGGTACAGATTTTTCAGGATGGTGATGACGAGGTTGAAGTTCGGGTAATGTTTCCAGATAGCCAACGAAATACTCAGGCCTCACTGGACGATTTTATGATTCGCCTGCCAGATGGCGGTAGTGTGCCGCTGGATTCAGTGGTGCACTTTGATGCACGCCGAGGGTTTGATGTATTGCGCCATACCGATACCCGTCTGGCGGTACATGTCACGGCGACTGTAGACAGCCAGGTGACCAATAACAACACTATTCTGGCGGATTTACAGCAAGAATTTCTGCCTGATTTGATGGCGCGTTATGGTATTCAGGTGGTTTTTGAGGGCAGGGCAGAAGAACAGGCCGATACAATTGGGGATATGAAGCAGGGCACACTGCTGGCCTTTGCGTTAATCTATATTATTCTGGCCTGGGTATTCGCATCATATGGCTGGCCGCTAGTGGTTATGACAGCCATTCCATTTGGCTTGATTGGGGCGCTGGTCGGCCATTGGTTACTTAATATCGACCTGACAATTCTGTCGTTATTCGGCATCTTTGGGCTGTCGGGCATCGTGGTCAATAATGCGATTATTCTGGTGACCTTTTTCAAGAACTTACGTGAAAAAGGCCTGGAGACCCAAAATGCAATTATTGAAGCCTCGGTTTTACGGTTAAGGGCAGTATTATTAACCTCATTAACTACTATCGGCGGGCTCACACCATTACTATTTGAAACATCGCCTCAGGCGCAGTTTTTGATTCCAATGGCTGTATCGATTTCGTTTGGTTTGATGTTTGCCACGATTTTAGTGTTACTTGTCATTCCGGCATTATTGTCGTTCCACGAAAGCATTTCCGAAAATTTTGCCAAACTTCGTAATGCCAAGACACAAACCACCGAATAAGGGGTAGAACATGAAACTGCGTATGCTGTGTTTATTATTCGGACTGAGCTCAATTTTAGTCAGTTATTCCGTTAATGCTGAAGAAACGGATCCTATCACGCTGAAAACACTGACGGATTACGTTTACAGCCAGCACCCTGCCAGACAAGCTGAATCCAGCATGGATGCGCTGGCAAAAAGCCGTTCAGATCTTGCTGGAAAGTTATTTGCTGAGCCTTTAAGTTTATCGGTGAATCATTTCAATGATGTAATCGGTAGTGGTGAGGGTCTGCAGGAATGGGAATCTTCAGTAGAAATGCCGATTTGGCTACCCGGTGAAAAACGTCATCAGCAGAATCTGTCACGTCATTTGGCCGCAGAGCTGCCTTACTATCAACAACGAATTCGCCTTGATGCCTCGGCACAGGTAAGACGTCATGTTTGGCTAGTGATGCTTTCTGCAGCCAAAGTTCGCCATGCCGAAACATTACGGGACAATGCCCGGAACTTGCTTAACAATGTTGAAAATCGGGTAGAGGGGGGATTTAGCCAGTTCAGAAGCTTTGCTGGCAAAAAGTCATCATCTGGAAATGCAGTCCCAATTGGCTTCGGCAAAGATGGATTTGCAACAAAGCTTAAATCAATACCAATACCTGACCGGGCAGCAGGTCTTACCGGATGTGATTGAAGAAAATTTACCGTTGTCGACTGAAATAGATAAAGCCCATCCATTATTAGCTGAGCTGGAGCAACAAATTGCCCGACAACGCAGTGAAATCGCCAACGCCCGTTATGACAATGTTCAACATCCCAGTCTGTCTGTAGGCGTTAAACGTGAACGGGATGAACATGCCGATCCCTATAACAACAGCATAGGCGTGGGTGTTAGCTTTGCCCTGAACGATGAACAATATCAGCAACCGGCTATTGCACAAGCCAGCCGGCAGTTAGCCGATTTACAGATTGCCCAGCAGCAACAGAAACGTCAGCTTGAAGCTGACTTGCTTGCCGCGATGGATACGCTTAAAACGTTGCAACAGAGACAGATGCTATTGAAAGAACAATATGCAGTCAGTCAGCAATATGTTGATATGCAACAACGTAGTTTTGATATGGGTGGGGTGGATTTAACAAGCTTTTTACGTAGTCAGGAAATAGCCGACAAACATCGCCACCAACTTTTGCAACTGGAAATCGAAATTCAACAACAGATTGCACAGATTAATCAGATTGCTGGCCGGACACTGTAGCGACAAACGTTGTCTTCAATCCGCAACTGTTTCGGCTCGCATTCTGGCAGCTAAATCTTCCCACAATGATAAGCGCGAGGCATCACCCACCCGTTGTCCTTCGCCACGGGATTTGGCCAGCCATAACCCCGTGCCATTAAAACTGTAAACAGGTGTCAGATCCTGACGACGACTGGCCGGTTGTATCTCATTAATCAGGTTATCCAGCACCAGGGGAATGGCGCGTTTATTTTCAAAATAAGTTAAAACCATATGTGCCTGATTCAGATCAATGGCTTTAACATAAGTGATACGCAGTTTATCTTCATCAACGCCAAGCTGTTTCAGGGTGAAATATTTAGCAATGGAGTAGTCTTCGCAATCGCCAGCTCCCAGTGACAGCATTTCAATCGGCGTAGCCCAGTAATCTTCTTTATTCCATAAAAAAATATCATCGACAAACAGGACATTACTGTTAAAAAAATCGTTTACTACCGCGAGTTTTTCCCGCTCTGATAAATCCTGATTTTCCTGCATCAATATTTGCCAGGCTTCAACGCGTTGTCTGGCCTCACTATCGTATTCATTTTCAATGCGTTGCAATAACGCTTCTGAAATCAGTAATTCTGCCAGCAATGGAACAGAAAACGGCAGCCACCAAACCAGCAGTAAGGTCAATACAATAGGTTTTAGCCGAAGCAACATTGATTAACGACTGATCCCGAACAAGCCAGCCTGTTGTAACCAGAGAAAGTCTTGTTCGTCTTTTGCACTTTCTGCCAATACTCTTACTTCCAGTAAGCGGGCAATTTCCTGAATGATATCGAGCAAGTCCGGTTTATTGGTATTACTACGGATATCTGTGGTCAGATCGCGTGCCAGTCGAATGTAATCAATATGCAGATCTTTCAGCAGATTCACCGGAATCACATCGCTGCTATAACGTTTTAATAGACTGTGAGCTCCTAACTGTCTGACAAAGATGCTGAAATTGGTGAATGTATCCAGATCTTTGGCCGCAGCATAAGCGGTCACACTAAACGCTAACAGGGCAGGGGATAAGCCTGATTGAATGACTGCTTTGCCAAGCCATTGGCGGAAGTCTGCTGAAGCAATTGATGCCAGAGACAGGTTGATTGTCACAGGAGCCGGATTGGATTCTTCGCCCATCAAGTCCAACACCTTTTGCACAATGTGTTTATCCAGTGTTTCAACCAGATCAAAAGCTTCAGCCATTGAAAAGAAGGTACCAATAGGCAGTAAATCACCATTTGCATCACGAACTTCGGTAAAGGCTTCACGCATTACCAGATGGGGTTTTGCGGTGTCACTGTAATTGTAAGCCTGGTTGGTAAAGGTAATCATTGCCGAATCTGTATTAATTACCTGTTCAATAGTAGCTTTCCAGCTCATTTCAGACATTGAACTTAAGGTGTTTTCCTTGATGTAAAAGGCATTGGCTTCAATCAAACGTGCTTGCTCATAGGCCTCAATCAATGCTGGCATGAGTCGCTCAACTTCACTGCTACGTTCATAAGAAACAATCCCCATATGTAGTAAGTCGCTATGCTCATATTGTTGCCCCAGTTCGTTGGCCAGAACCTGAATCTGTTCGGCAATCCGGGTTATGTCTTGAATATTGCTATCGGTTGTCAAAACAGCAAATTCTGATCCGTACCAGCGATAACTGCGCAGATTGGCAAATGGTAGTTGTTGCAACTGGCTGGCAAAATCCTTCAGCAGTGCATCTACTGCATTTTTACCCTGATTTTTCACCACTGCACTCAAGTCATCGAATTTGATGTAGATAACATGGCCGAATTCGCCAATGGAGAGTGCCTGTTTTATATCGACTTTGAACGTTTGCTGATTTAATAAATTTGTAAGTGGATCACGATTCAAATTGTCATTGAGCTTATCAAGTCGCAAATTCAGGTGATGAATGGTTTTGCCAATTTTGGTTGACATACTGTTCATGGATTTGGCGACTGACCGTACTTCTCTGGTCCAGGGTAAATTTTCAATAACGGTAAATTTCCCAGCAGAAATATCGTTTGCCTGTTCTGTTATGGCTTTTAACGGACGTAAGGTCATTCTCAGTACCACCAACAACAGCAAAATCGCACCTAACAGAATGAACGATGAAAATTTGAGTGTGGATTTAAATTGTTCGTATAGCTTGAGGTAACCATAACCGGGATTACTGGTGACTTGCAGGGTGCCAGCAATATTCCAGCCGGTACTTATTTCACTGACAGCGGTGGCAGTTTCGATGGGAAAAAACCGGGGAAGCCAGCTGGGTACACCATGAACTTCATCGGGATTGGTCAGCCGAATTAATTCATTGCCATCCACATCCAATAAACGCATTTCCTTGTAATAACCGGTATCAAAAATGGCGTTCATCATGGTTCGCAAAATCGGATCAGTTTCATCAGCCATATGGGGACTGAGTGATAAACCGAGTGAGGTTGCCGTGTCCTGTACATGCACTTCCGATTCGCCCTGCAGATAACTACGGATATTGTCCATGCTCATGACAAAATTTACTGAGAACACAATCAGAAAAATCAGTGTTAGCAAGATAAGTAATTGTTTTGATAAAGACATAAGAAACAACCTCATTATTAAAGGTATCATCAGGCTGGAGTCAGCATGAGACAGCTGTTTTACAACATCATCCAGTAATCGGGCTAACATTACCTGTGCAACTGCCGTCAGGCAAGCTAAATCCAGTGTTATTGGGCAAAACAATACACTTTTGGCTTTTGTTTTCAGTGACCGGTTGATACGATCAACCGTCCTCTATTCAAGGTAGTCTTCCGATGTTTATGGTTTTGGCGCAAATGGCCGTGTTAATTGCCTGTGGTGCGCTTTGGCAGGCCTTGGCTCCCAGGCATATTCCGGCGCTGGCACATCGCCGGGCTCTGACCGATCTGGTTTTTTATATTCTGTTGCCAGCCATGGTGATTGATGTGATCTGGCAAGCGCCGCTTGATATCACTTCAATGAAGATATCGTTGTTGGCAATGAGTGGTCTGGCGACAGCAGCCTTGTCTATATGGCTGGTATTAAAAGTGATACCGGTCACCAATGCTCAAAAAGGTGCGTTGATCCTGGCGGCAACTTTTCCCAACGTCACCTATCTTGGCTTGCCAGTATTGGATCAAGTGCTTGGCAGCTGGTCAAATGCCATTATTTTGCAATACGATTTATTTGCTTGTACCCCCATACTGATGACGGTGGGCATGTTAATGGCGGGATATTATGGCAGCCACGATCAGTCCTCACATCCATTAAAAAGCCTGATAAAAATACCACCATTATGGGCAGTGACCATCGCAGTGCTATTAAATCTGCTCAATGTGGAACGTCCTGATTTTATTCACTCTGCGTTGCAAACGCTATCAGGTGGCGTGGTGCCATTAATGTTGATAGCACTGGGCATGAGCATTCGCTGGCAGAGTCTGCGATTGAACCTGTTACCACTATTATTACCGGTTGCAGCAATTACCTTATTTATGGCGCCAGCGGGTGTTTGGCTGGTGACTCAGGTTCTGAATTTGCCGACCGATATTATGACCACGGTGATTTTATCGGCTGCCATGCCGACGATGGTCTTTGGTATTGTGATCTGTGAACGCTACGGCTTGGATACATCGCTTTACGCGGCAGCGGTAACATTAACGACCGTGCTCTGCATGGCGAGTTTACCGCTGTGGTTTTACTGGATTAACTGATCGGACCAGACAAAACCCGCTTGATCCACCGCCTGTTTAATCAATTGCATGGCTTGTTCAACCTGATCCAAATCGCCGCGCAGACTGAATTCGATATGGGGGGATCACCCAGATGAGGCAGACTGGATAATTTCAGAAGTGGATAATCGTTAACAATCTGATTCATTACCGGTAACAAATCCGACTCACGTCCACGTTGAACAAAAATAGTCTGCTCTGTTGCTGGGCGCTGGTTTTTTAAATGCGCATACAGGTTATCCAGAACCCATTCGACCATCGGCCAGGCCATCTCTGGAAAGCCCGGAGTGAAGTGATGGTTTGCATAAGAAAAACCTGGTATACGATTGATTGTATTGGGGATTATTCTCGAGCCTTCTGGAAGGTAGCCCATCAATATACGATTGGGGTAAGCATCCTCGCCAAACCGCGCTTCGATTTCAGCAGTTGCTTCGGGGTGAGGGATTAATGGCACATCGGCAATTTTCGCAACAGTCTGGCGCGTTCTGTCATCGGGTGTTGCGCCGATGCCACCGAAACTGAACACCAGATCGTCACTGCTCATGCTGTAACGCAAAGCTCGTTCAAGTTGTTGTGGATCATCCCCAACAATCAAGGTCCAGCTTAGTTCAAGACCGCGTTTGGCCAGCATGATTTGCAATTGATTGAAATGCTTGTCCTGACGTTTACCGCTGAGAATTTCATCGCCAATTATGACCGCGCCAATATGCATGTTTACTCCGTTTCCTGTCGATTACGCATAAAATCTGCGGTCTGGGCAAAAGAACTCATTAACTGTTCAGCAAATAATGGATCCAGATCCATGGTTTTCAGGGCTTGAGCCATGCAATACAACCATTGATCGCGCTCTTCAATACCGATTGAAAAGGGAAGATGTCTGGCTCTTAATCGTGGGTGTCCATATTTTTCTATATAGAGTGAGGGGCCGCCGAGCCATCCGCTCAAAAACATAAAGAGTTTATCTTCACTGATTTGAATGTTTTGCGGATGTAAGCCACGGATTACTTCGGTTTGCGGCGTCTCACACATAATTTTGTAGAAGGTATGACAAAGTTTGCGAACGGCAGGTTCACCGCCAATGCGTTCATAAGGTGTTGCAATATCGGCCATGCTGAATCCATGCTCAAATCAGTGCAGTTTACTCTGCATCTATGTACTCATAAAGGGTTATAAGGTTGCGACATCAGGTTCAGACACGGATAATGAACTGTTCTATCTAACCCTCTCACTAATTAAAGGAGCTATAGCTTATGAGTGAAAGAATTGTGATGCGAACAGGTGAAGCACTGATCGCTGATGGTCCACCATTAACTGCCGCGGAACCAGAAGTCGTTATCGGCGAACTGGATGGACCAGTAGGAACCGCATTTGCCAATTTAATGGGTGATCAGGTTAAAGGTCACTCGCGCGTATTAGCGCTGATGAATACCGATGTTCAGGTTCGTCCTGCAACAATTATGGTCAGTAAAGTGACTGTTAAAAATACCGCCTACACCAATATTCTGATGGGTACGGTTCAAGGTGCAATTGCCAATGGTGTTTTGGATGCTGTTCGTAACGGTACTATCCCTAAAGAAAAAGCCAATGATTTAGGCATCATCGTTTCTGTCTGGTTAAACCCTGGCATCACCACGGTTGAAAACCTGGATCATGAAGCGTTATTTGATGTACATCGTCGTGCTACAACGCGTGCTATCGAGAAAGCGATGAATCATGAACCAAGCATCGATTACCTGTTGGAAAATCAGGATAAGCTGGTTCATAAGTATTATCAGAAAGAACTGGATGCGAAAAAATCTTAATTGAATTTTTTGCAAAAATGACGGTCGTAGGTATGTAGGTTATTCACAGCCTCGACAAAATTTACGGTTTGTCTGCGAAAGCAGGCAGACCGTTTTTTTGCCATGTATAATGCTTGAATGTGAATAAAGGCGGTCAGAGAGACAAATGGATTTATATTCCATCGATACATTAATGCATGAAACGCGACAACTGGCCGCACGTTATCGTCAGGCAACTGGCAGCACTTTGCCAGTTACTGGGGAAATTGCCCGTTTTGATGCCGCAAAATCTTTGGATCTGCAGTTACTGGATAATTTAAATTCCAGTTATGACGCCGTAGGTAAAAGTGGCGCATTAGCCGATCAAAAATTGGTGATTAAAGGTCGCGCCATTTTTGATACCAGTAAATCCACCCCACGAATTGGTCAATTGAACCCCGCCCAGGAATGGGATGGGGTGTTACTGGTATTGTTTGATGATGAATATCAGCCGGTAGAAATATTTTATGCTTCCAAGCAGGTTATTCAGGAAGCACTGAATGATCGTGAGAGTAATCGTAAAAAACGCGGCGCCATGTCTATCGCCCAATTCAAAATTATCGGTGAACGGATCTGGACGGCTGAAAATGGTGCAGAACCTGAAATTTGGGATAATCAGGCTACGTGATTTACCTAGGCTGGTTAATGGAGTCGTACGGACGTTGTTATGCAGGATGATTTACAACAGATTTTTGCTGATGGCGGCATTCTGGCCAGGCAAATCAAGGGATATCATCCGCGTCAGGCACAACAGGAAATGGCTCAGCGTATTGCCGATACTCTGGCCTCTGCTACAGTTTTAGTCGCTGAAGCCGGAACTGGAACCGGTAAAACCTTCGCTTATCTGGCACCGGCCATTTTATCGGGTCAAAAAGTCTTTATTTCCACCGGCACCAAAAATCTTCAGGATCAATTATTTAGACGTGACTTACCCACATTGCGTAAAGCGTTGGCCGTACCGTTTCAGGCGGCTATCCTCAAAGGCCGTGGTAATTATCTATGTCATCATCGACTGACTCTTGCCGAGCAGGATCCGTTATTACTTTCACAAAGTGACACATTAAGGTCATTACGTGATTGGTCACAAAGCTCCAAAAATGGCGATTTAAGTGAATCAGATTTGCTGGAAAACCAATCACACCTATGGCCCAGAGTAACCTCAACTGTAGATAACTGTCTGGGACAGCAATGTCCTGAATATCAGCAGTGTTTTATTGTGGAAGCCCGTCGACGGGCACAGGAAGCTGATATTGTGGTGATTAATCATCACTTGCTTATGTCGGATTTTGCTTTGAAATCTGCAGGGCAGGGTGAAGTATTACCCACCGCCGATGCTTTTATAATCGATGAAGCACATCAGCTCCCAGCGATTGCAGGCCAGTTTCTTGGTAATCGAATCAGCAGTAATCAAATCGTTGAATTATGTCGTGATACCGTGCAGGAAGTTCAGGAACACGCAGCCGACAGCAAGACTCTGGGATTACATGCA
The DNA here is from genome assembly GCF_056863975.1 of Methylophaga sp. F7. Classification (NCBI taxonomy): domain Bacteria; kingdom Pseudomonadati; phylum Pseudomonadota; class Gammaproteobacteria; order Thiotrichales; family Piscirickettsiaceae; genus Methylophaga; species Methylophaga sp. F7. The sequence continues at coordinate 1,612,036 of NZ_CM166511.1, forward strand.
GAAAAACTGCAAGCCAAACTACAATCATTACGACTGCATATTGGCAATGTCGAACAACGTACACCCTGGTTAACGCAATTATTCAATGACGAAATTAAAAATAACTTCAATGAGTTAGTGGATTATCTTGAAGTGTTTGAATCAGAGCTTGAACCACTGGCGGTACAGAGCCCAGGCCTATCCCAATGCCATGTTCGAGCTAAAGAGTTAGTCAATATTATTCAGTTATTCTCTGAGCAAAATGACGATAACCTGGTGCTGTGGCTAGATAATCGACCAACCGGATTTGTTTTACATGCCACCCCGTTTGAAATTAGTCAGCATTTTCAACAATGGCTGGAAGAAAAACCGGCAGCATGGGTTTTCACCTCAGCAACCTTAACCGTTGCCGGCAAGTTTAATCACTTCTGTCAGCATCTGGGCATAGAAAACGCTGAATATGCCAGTTGGGAAAGCCCGTTTGACTACGCAAAACAAAGTCTTTTGTATTTACCCAATATTCCAGTTGAACCATCAAATCGGCAATACAATCAATATGTTGCTGATATTGCTAAAGAAGTTATTTTGCACAGTCAGGGTCGCATCTTCTTATTGTTTACCAGTTATCGGGCAATGCATGAAGTAGCAGAATTACTGGCCGATCTGGATTATCCATTGATGGTGCAGGGGAGTGGAGCGAAAGCCACTTTATTGGAGGAGTTTCGACAGCATGGTAATGCCGTATTACTCGGCACCAACAGTTTCTGGGAAGGTGTAGATGTTCGCGGTGAAGCTTTATCTTGTGTATTAATCGATAAAATTCCATTTGCCTCACCTGGCGATCCGGTATTGGAAGCACGCATCAATAACCTGCGGGAGCGGGGCGGTAATCCGTTTCGAAGTATTCAGATCCCTTCTGCAGTCATTCAGTTAAAGCAGGGAATAGGTCGATTAATTCGTGATGAACAGGATCATGGGGTGTTGATCCTGTGTGATCCACGGCTGTTAAATAAACCATACGGCAAAGTGTTTATGCGGAGTTTGCCCGCCATGCCGATCACACAGGATATCAATCAGGTCGAAGATTTCTTTGTACAACGACAAGTTAAAGCTGCCATTTAGTCATGTTAAATCAATCACTAAAAGTGTAAATCTCACATCAAATCTAACGCATATTTCTTTAATAAGGCTAATGGAACAATCTCTGTTGCCCGCTGATGAGTACTGGCAAGCACGACTTTGGGCGCTACATCATGTTGTTCTGCCTCCAGCCAGCGCTGAGCACACAGACACCACCGATTACCTGGCTTTAACCCGGGAAAATCAAAATCCGAAACAGGGGTGCTTAAATCATTGCCACGAAACCTTGAAAACTCAAGAAACGCCTGAGTTACTTCAACACAAACCGTATGTGAGCCAAAATCCTGATCATTGGTATTACAACATCCATCGCGAAAAAAGCCAGTGAGCGGATCATGACTGCAACTTTGTAACGGTTCACCAAGAACATTTAATGCAGGGTTGATTTCCAGTTCCATAATTAATCGTATTTAATATATTTAAAACGGGCATCATCGGGCGTACCAACAAGAGCACCACCTTCAATCAGGCCTGGCTGCCACATAACGACTTCTTCGATTTTTCTCGCTAGCTCAAAATCTTTATCAGTAATGCCTTTGGCAGCATGATTGGTGAGCTTAACGATAACGAAAGCATAGGAAACAGTGAGGTCAGGGTGGTGGAAGGCGGCTTCTGCCAAGTGTCCGACTGTATTAACGACCATTAAAGTGGATTTCCAACCGCTGGTTTTATATTTACGGCGGATCCAGCCATTCTCGAGATACCAGTTAGGTAACTCAGCCTTGAGCCGTTGTTCGACTTCAGCATCGGAATAGGTTTTCTCGTTTTCAGTTTCTCTCCAGCTCATATTAATTTCCTCATTATTTTATAAACCAACTAATAAGAGAGTCAGTGTAAAGCAATATTAAGTTTCACACTCACTACAGAATTGTTTGGATGGTGCTTAATTTAGGTTAGGACCAACATAGAAACATCGCTTTTTGGTCTGAAAATGTACGAGGTAAGCCAAAACGGATAGGGTTACCGAAATTAAGTTGCTAAGTACTCACATTCGTTATTGAACTTGTTAATCGATATTAAATTTAACATAATATACATTATACGAACTTATGAAAAAGCAAGAATTAGAGATAAGCCACCCTCAAAAACCCGTTTCGAGTTAACTTCAGATAATAAGTGTTATGACAAAAATGATTGGTTTTCTAAGATGGTTCAGAATTTAAAATCTGAGCGGTTTTACGATACAAACCCCACAAGATTTTAAATTCTGAATAATCAGTAAATTCGTTGATCAATATACTCAGCTGTTCTTACTTGTTTATTTGGCACTGTTTCGAAGTATGATTTTTTGAGGATTTGTTTTAATACTGTCTGTCAGAAATATATATCTAACATTCGACAGTGCATTTCTATTTACATGATCAATCTAACTAATAACCTTGTTCGGACCATATCAGCAATACGCCAGTAAGCCTGCATCATGAAGTATCCTACACACCAATTTTAGTCAGAAAACTGATGATTTGGTACCGACTGTTTTGCCATCAAATTAGGCTAATCAATCTAAACTTAAATCGGTTCATCTTTATCATGTGTCAGTAAATGGTGTCTATGCCCTTCTATTGTATGTTTATTCGTGGGATGGAAAACCCAAAAATAAGCACAGCACATCAGTATAAAAGACAGGATGGTGACGACGGTTCCAAACCAATCGTTTGCCGTCATGGTTTCCATATTCATCGTAAAAAAGGTTTTCACTATTTCGATCATTTTACCTTCCTTATTTATGGGGTAATGGTTTGTGCATCAGTTTCAACTAGCGCTTTTTTGGCGTGGTAGATTGTCTGGATAACATTGAATAACATCACGCAAGCGCCCAAGAAAAAGATGACGCCACCTACGGCACGCATCGCATAATAAGGGTGCATTTGGGCGACTGATTCAACAAATGTATACGACAGATTTCCATAGTCGTCATATGCTCTCCACATCAAACCCTGCATGATTCCTGACACCCACATCGCGGTTATGTACACAGCGGTTCCAATTGTTGCCATCCAGAAATGTAGGTTTACTAATGTTGTGGAGTACATTTTGGTATTCCATAGTTTTTCAACCATGTGATATATAGCACCAATGGAAACCATGGCAACCCAACCCAAAGCGCCCGCATGGACATGACCAATCGTCCAGTCGGTGTAATGTGATAAGGCATTTACAGTTTTGGATGACATGACCGGACCTTCAAATGTCGACATGGCATAAAAGGCCAGCGAAACAATTAAAAACCGCAAAATGTAATCTGTTCTGAGTTTGTCCCATGCACCACTAAGTGTCAGCATGCCGTTCAGTGCCCCACCCCATGATGGAATGATCATCGCCAGTGAAATCGCTGAACCGAGTGAGCCCGTCCAGTCTGGCAAAGCTGAATATTGCAAATGATGGGCACCCAACCAGACGTAACCAAAGGTTAATGCCCAGAAATGGATAACCGAAAGCCTGTATGAATAGATAGGTCTGTTCGCTTGTTTGGGAACAAAGTAGTACATGATTGCCAGGAAACCAGCGGTCAGGAAAAAGCCGATCGCATTATGCCCCCACCACCATTGAATCATGGCGTCTTGTACACCTGAAAAAATGGAATAGGATTTCCATAATTCAACAGGAATGGCTAGGCTGTTGATGACATGAAGATAGGTAATCATGATCATCATCGCTACATAAAACCAATTGGCAACATAGATATGCGGCTGTTTTCGCTTGGAGATTGTCATCAAAAAATTGAATGTATAGGCCAGCCACACCACGGTAATCAGGATATCTATTGGCCATTCAAGCTCGGCGTATTCTTTGGATTGGGTTAAGCCTAACGGTAAGGTGATAAAGGCACCGAGCAATACCAGGTTCCAACCCCAAAAAGTAAACCAAGCAAGCTTATCGCTCCATAAACGAGCACCGGTAGTTCGCTGTACTACATAAAATGACGTTGCCATCAGCGTACAGCCGGCAAAGCCAAATATGACGGTATTAGTGTGAACAGGTCTCAGACGACCGAAACTTAAATAAGGATTATCAAAATTCAAAACCGGCCATGCCAGCTCTGAAGCAATCCATACACCAATAGCTGTACCGATAACAAAATAGATACATGCCATTACCGAAAACCATTTCACAATGGTGTAGTTGTAGTTTTCTGTCTGCATAAAATTACTCATTATTTCAATGTGATAAAAGGTGGACTTGCTGTGAAAACTTACCTGTAAAGCGACCTGCGACGGAAAAGCGGTAAGGGTTCAAGTACGGAATTTGAGTAGTTAATGCTGATACTGGATAAACCTTTTAAGGCATCTTCAACATTCTTATCCTCGCGTATTGCAAAACTGTTAAAACCGCAGCGATGCATATGATCCAGCTGGTCTCGTAATACATCTCCAAAAGCCCGAATCTCTCCCGGCCATTTCAGGTGGGATCGCAATTCAACGGCTTGGCTGTAGGCACGGCCATCGGTAAATTTTGGAAAGTTCAGACAAACCAACACCAGTTCATTGAGGAATGGCGCCAATAATTGAATATCCGTCGAATTGCTTAACCAAAACGCCTTGATCGGTTGGATGTCGAGTAGTTTTTGCTGCGACGCATCTAACGCAATAAATTCGTCGAACGGCAGAATAAGCTGTGCTTTTGCATGAGATGCATTGATCAGATCTAAAGATTCGATATAAACCCACGGATCCTGGTGATCGATGAAAGCTTGCTCGGAATTGACATGGCTAATCAGGTTTTTCATGCCTCAACCTCTACAGCGTTTGAATACACTTTTTCCTTGAATGGCGCGATGCCAATCCGATCCACGGTGCTGCTGAAGCTCTCGTCTTCCTCCCGGTGAGCAAGATAGACATCAACAATTTTATCGATTACATCGGGGACATCCTGTGCACCGAAAGAAGGTCCGATAACTTTGCCCAGACGTGCATCTATCCCCTGCTCGCCGCCGATGGTGATTTGATACCACTCAGCACCATTTTTATCGACACCCAGAATGCCGATATTGCCAATATGATGATGGGCACAAGCATTCATACAACCGGAAATATTCAAACTTAAAGCCCCGATGTTTTGTAATTGACTGGAGCTATTAAATTTTTTCTGAATGGCTGCTGCAACAGGAATGGATTTGGCATTTGCCAATGAGCAGTAATCGCCACCCGGACAGGTGATCATGTCGGTTAACATGCCAATATTGGTCGCCGCCATCCGAGTGTCTTTCAGGCCATTCCAAAAGGTATACAGATCCTTTTTATGTATAGACGGAATCACTAGATTTTGTTCATGGGTGACGCGGATTTCACCAAAGCTATAGGTATCAGCAAGATCAGCAATTGCACGCATTTGCTCGGCATTCACATCACCCGGTGGATTTTCTGGTCCAGGTTTGGTTGAAATGATGACCGACAGGTACCCTTGATGTTTGTGTTCATGGGTATTGATGGCGATCCAATTGGCAAAGTCGCTATCCTCGACCAACTGCTGTTCATAGTCAGAATAGGCGGCATTGAGATAATTTTCGTTGACAAAGTGACTGGCCACACGGTTCAGTTCCTCTTCGGTAAGTTCACCGGGGCTGGATTTGATCAGCTGCCATTCTTTTTCAACTTCTTCGGAAAATGCTTCAACACCGATACTTTTTACCAGGATTTTTATTCTGGCTTTGTATTTGTTATCACGACGACCATGGCGGTTATAAACCCGAAGCACGGCCTCTAAATACGTCAATAAATCCCGCCATGACAAGCCTTTTTTCAATGATTGGCTGATGATAGGTGTTCGGCCTAACCCCCGCCCGCCATAACTTCTAATTTCACTTCATCATCCAGGCGGTCACGATAAAGATACAACCCAATATCATGGGTACGCACCGCTGCACGGTCTTCTGTTGATGAAGAAACGGCAATCTTGAATTTACGTGGCAGAAACAAAAATTCAGGGTTGATAGTAGACCACTGACGAATGATCTCGGCAAACGGCCGTGGATCGATAATCTCGTCTGCTGCAACGCCGGCAAAAGCTTCCGTGGTGACGTTTCGGACGCAATTGCCAGAAGTTTGGATCGAGTGCATTTCCACGCTGGCTAATTTAGCCAAAATAGCAGGAACATCATTAAGCTCTATCCAGTTAAACTGAATGTTCTGCCTAGTGGTAAAATGTCCGTAGCCTCTGTCATAGGTTTGAGCTATCTCAGCCAACATCGTTAACTGTTTCGATGACAAGGTGCCATAAGGTATGGCGACCCGGAGCATATACGCATGCTTTTGCAAATAAAGCCCATTTTGTAATCGTAGCGGTGAGAATTCTTCTTCGGAAAGCTCGCCATTCTGATAACGCTCAACTTGATCGCGAAACTGTCTTACCCGCTGATCAACCAGCGCTTGATCGTAAAAATCATATTGATACATGTTGTTATTGCCTTAGCTTTAAAGAGTATTCAGGGCACGATGAAAACAGCGTTATACGAGTCAGAAATGTGTTCCGCATTGTCAGCTTCAACAGTGAATTTAAAGTCATTCAGGCTGTCGCGTGGCACATTAGCGGGGTCGACACGGACTAAAGCGTTTGTGGGTACCATTTTTCCGGGCTCAATACTGATCACTTGGTCAAGACCTTCAACATTAGCGGTATCTAGGCCTGAAATGCTGTATCTGACATTAAGGGTTTCATTAGTTTTGTTAAGTAACTTCAACGTGTATTTATTCTGGATTTCACCATTACTCATCTGGACATACAAAGGTTGCCTCTCTGGTGTAACCGTGAAAAAAGTTGGGGAGAAACTGGCGAAGCCGTAGATGACCCCAACCACTGAAAGCATCATGATGGATGAATACACCAGCACTCTTGGCCGTTTAAGTAAGCTAACGCTAGTTTTTCCATGATGAAGTTCTTTATAAGAGGCGTAACGAATCAGGCCTCTTGGCTGATCGATTTTGTCCATGATGCTGTCGCAGGCATCAATACATAAACCACAGGTAATGCAGCCTTCCTGTTGACCTTTTCGAATATCGATCCCTGTCGGGCAAACCGCCACACACAGTTTGCAATCAATACATGAGCCTTGGTTTTCGGTTTGCCCGGATCTTGATAATTTTCCGCGAGGTTCACCTCTTACAGCATCATAAGCTGGCAAAACAGTTTCCTGGTCATACATCACGCCTTGTAAACGTGCGTATGGGCATAACCAGAAACACACTTGCTCCCGCATGAAACCAGCAAACCAATAGGTGAAAAAGGTAAAAATCCCCATTGCAACCCAGACTGGAACGGGCGCTTGTAAGGTCACAATTTCTGACCACAATTGGTACGCATCCATAAACCAGGCTGAGAATGTGATGCCGGTAAGCACTGCAATGGCAAGCCAAATCACATGTTTTGTAGCTTTACGAATAGCCTTATTTGCCGACATCGGGGCGTTTTTAAATTTATGCGCCTTTGATGGGGTATTACCTTCAAGCTTGCCTTCAATAAAGGTGAACATATCTGTCCAAACCGTTTGAAAACAGAAATAACCACAAAAAACCCGTCCGGCGATACTGGTCGCTGCAGCTAGTAAAATGGCAAAAAACAGCAGTGTCAGTGATAACACCCATATATCCTGCGGAAATAACGTCATACCAAACAGATGAAACTGCTGATTTGGAATATCAAATAACACCGCTTGATGGCCATCCCAACGCAAGTATGGGCCTAGAAAATAAATTAACCATATCGACATACTGTAGTTTTTTAAGGTGCGGAAACGGCCTTTTACTCTGCGAGCGACCACCTTCTCCCCTTCTCCGGTATGGACTTGCCAATCCGCTAGGGCATCATAAATTTCAACTCTTACAGGTATGTCTGATAGCTTTGTCATTGTTAAGTCTCCAGAAGGACTTTGTTATATGTTCTGTAATTGCGATTTAAACGATTGATTTGGATTTCAACCGGCCTGGTTGATATAAATCCGCCAATAGTGAAAGACCTCGCTTAAGTTCATCATGGTTATTCGCCACCCCTAATGAGACGCGAACGGCTTGAACCCTGCTTCTCTCAGTAACAAAGGCTGTTGATGGCACAATGGAGACGCCGATTCGATCTGCTTTTTCGGAAAAATCTAAAGCTCTGTGACCATTTGGAAGTTGTAACCAGAGATGGGGAGATGCTGGGTGAGTTGTAATATGGTTAAGTTTGAAAAACTCGCTCGCGAGTTGTTGTCTAGCTTCATTTTCGGTTTTGATTGCATTCGAGATAAAAGCAAACCGTCCGTTATAAATCCACTTTGAGACGACAGCTGTCATTAAAGGCGGAGCCATAAGGCTGCTGGTACGCATCTCCTCAGCGAGACCCAGTGCCTCATTTAGATCTGGCGCTACGATATAAGCAACCCGAAATGCTGGAGATAAGCATTTAGAGACGGTAGCAATATGCCAAACTCGTTGAGAGGCCAAGCTATAAAACGATGGGATGTTTTGATCTACAAAGACGGCATAGGGATCATCTTCAATAATCGCAAAATTAAACTCTTCGGCCAGTTGAACAATCGCGAGTCGTCTTTCCGCTGTTAATGTCGAGGTGGTTGGATTGTCGATATTCGGAATAACGTATAAAGCTTCGATTTTTTGGTGTTGGCAAATATCATGAAGATGTTCTGGAATGATTCCCTTGTTATCCATCAACACGCCAAACACATCCAATTGCAGATAATCAGCAATAGAACGCAGGCCCGGATAGGACAAGTCAGGTGCGGCGATTGCCTTGGCCCCTTTTCTTTTCAAGTAGCTGAGCACGGAAAACAGGGCACTGTGCGCACCAGATGAAATTAATACTAAGTCTGAAGTGATATTACCGACTTTATTTTTTAGCCAGAGCTGCCCTGCTTCCCTATCTTCAGGATGGCCAACTGTTTCCTGATAACTGAGATGGTTAATCGGTTTACTAGATGCATAACTTAATTCGATGAGTGATTGAGCAATTTCCTGCTCTAATCGTATGCCGGGAGGATTAGGAGGATTGTTCATGCTCAAATCGATTGGTTTACCTTCACTCAAATGCACTGAGTTGTAATGAGTAAACGATGTTTGAGCAACATAACAACCACTACCGGGTTGCGTTTCAACTAAGCCTCTTCTTGCGGCTTCGTTGATGGCCCGTGTGACAGTGGTTAAATCCACATTCAGAGCATCAGCAATAAATCGTTGAGCAGGTAGTCGGTCGCCCGGCTTTATTTTTCTGCTTTTGATATCCGCTTCGATGGCTTCGACAATGCCAATATATTTCACTCTGGCATCATGATGGATTCTTGGTGACCACATACGAGGACCTCTTCAAATCAGGTAGGAAACACCTACAATTTGATAGAAATCCTATGCTTGTCATTTATTGTATGCAATTAAAACATACAGAAAAGTTAAATTTAACTAACTGTATGGATTGGTATTTTTAAATAAACATACAATTCATCGGATTTATCACGACAGCTGTATTAGCAAATCATTGCTTTGCGCAAATATTTCGATTTTTTTGACTAGTTGATTATTAAGGTTTCGAGACGTTTTACAGATTTATGCTTCTACCAGTTGTTGATAAATAATTTCTACAGCCCGATCAATTTGTGCTTCATCGGTATAACGACCGAAACTGAATCTCAGCGATGAAGTTGCTTCGGTTTCTGTAAGACCAATGGCAGATAAAACATGAGATGCCTGCGGATATTCACTATTACAGGCTGAACCTGTCGAAGCGCAAATTTCGGGTTGCATCGCTGCCAATAAGTTGGTGGCGTCAACATTGGTAAACCTGATATTCAAGCATCCCGGATGGGCATTATCCAATGTGCCATTAATAGTGAAATCAATATCATTGTTTCTGAGACCAGCCATAAACCTTTGTTTCATGGAAGACAACCAGGTTCTGTTGTGCTCTGCCCCTTCCCTGCTTAATTCCATCGCTTTGGCAAACCCCACTGATAAGCCGGTAGGCAGCGTACCTGAACGTTGACCGAACTGCTGACCGCCACCATGTATAAACGGTGGCAATGTTGCTTGCAGTGAGTTTTTGATAAAAAGTGCCCCAATACCTTTCGGTCCGTATACCTTGTGTGCCGATAAACTCAGCATGTCGACATTCCATTGTTTGACATCAATATCAATGGCTTCAGGCGCTTGTGCCGCATCACAGTGAAAAATTGCACCAACGTTATGGGCTAATTCAACAAGTTTCTGGATGGGCTGAATCACACCAATTTCATTATTGACCGCCATCATTGAAACAAACAAGACCTGATCATTGAGCATGGATTGATATACATCAATATCCACTAACCCGGTTGAATCAACCGGAATTTCGTTCACCTGATAGCCAAGTTTATGGGCAAAAAAATACGCCGCATTTTTAATACATTTATGTTCAATTGAACTGATTAGTATCTTGTTACGCTTTGTAGTATTGGCAAACAGGACGCTTGCAATCGCCTGATTATTTGATTCGGTAGCCCCCGAAGTGAAAATAATCTCTTCTGCGGATGCATTTATACACGACTCAACTGTGGATCTGGCCATTTCGGCTGCCTCAGCAGACTGGCGCCCAAGAAAATGTGCTGAATGTGGATTGGCAAATAGATCATCACTATAAATCGCCATCGCTTCACGAACTTCAGGTTCCAAAGGCGTTGTAGCTTGATAATCTAAATAGATGGAGTTGCCAATCAGCACGATAATTTCCTGTAATTAAAATAATTTTATAGCGAATTGTTTATTTTGCCTGCCATTTAAACCTATGACTGTACGTTATTCAAATAAGCCACCCTATCAGCTGCAACCATTAAAACAAAACGACCTACTCCCGATATCCTGGAGTAGATCGCTGAATCTTTTAATAATTAAAACGGATATTGGACCCTACCCATATCTGGTTTTGATTCAGATAGTTTTGTCAGCAGTGTAAGTCGTCTCTTTACTGTCAATAACGGTCGCTTTCAAAACGCCCGATTTAGTTGGTTTGAAGGTGAAATGCACACTAGGATCTTCACTGAAAGAAATCCCCATATCAACACTAAATAAAGGCTGATCAGCATAATTTACCGACATTGTTTTTACATAATGAGCAGGAATATAACGTCTGGTTTCCTGGTCAAACTGCAAGCCATTATAGTTTGGATGACTTATCATTACCTGGGCCGTAACATCATGACCTAATTCGGGCTTACGCATCCTGATCAGCATTTTACCCAGACGTGATTTTACAGCCTCTGGATCTTTCTGCACCGGTGCACTACAGCCACCTGACGCTTTCACAAAACGCGATACCATATGTAACGTACCGTCATTCATTTCAACAATAGCCCGGACATTCGAATATTGCTGAAAGCGCATGCGAAACGTCAAATCCACCTGTTCCATAGCTGGAGTTAGATGAAAATTGGCGGAATAAGGATCTGGATTGTCATCAATTATGATGTGGATATTTTTAATATAACTTTCCGCTGTCTGAGGTTTGAGTGATTTAAGCGTCAGCGGCACGATGGCAGCATCTTCAGCACGTGATGGAGCTTCCAAAACCAGCCAGTCATCGGCATCGGTTAAAATTGTTTTATTGTCAAAATATATCTCTTTTAGAACAGGCCACATCGGTTCTTTTTCTGTTTTAGCGTAAGCGGTGTTTAATAGCATAAAAGTAATAGATACTGCCCAAAGTGTGTGACGTAAGATATTGTTAAACATTTTAATTCCCCTTATTCCCATTCCAACTCGGTAAATGCAGATGTGACATTACGTTTGTGATATTCCTCAAACAGCAGCCACTTATTTTCTTCACTCACGCCAACATTTTCAGTTGCCTGATTGATGGTGCCCATATCATTGATAATCTCCCGAACTTGTTGCCGAATCAGAATGAAGTAATTCTTTTCCTTTTCAAGTGCTGCTTTCCAGTCTTGATGGAGGACCGGGCCGTGTCCAGGGATTACAGTGGCAATATCCATATCCTTTAATTGCTCTATTGCATCCAGCCAGCCATTAATACTTCCATCCAGTGCGGGAATACGCTCAACAAAAAGCAAATCTCCGGTCCACATAGTTTTGGTATTGTTGTCGAGCACCACCAAATCGTTATCGGTATGGGCTGTGGGGAAAGCCATAAGTGTCAATTTTCGGTCGCCTAAATCGATATTTTGTGGCTCGCCTATACTGACTAAGCGGGTAGGTGCAATAAATTCAGCATTGCCGTATGCATCACCCAGAATTTCCTTGAACCTGGTTTCATAGAAGCTACTCCTTGCGGCCATTGCGGCGGGTAATTTGGCACTGCCGACAAAAGTGGTTTGGGGTTCTTTAAATGCCGCATTGCCCAGAATATGATCAGGATGGACATGCGTGTTGATGACATAGCAAATCGGTAAATCACTTTGTTTTCTGATGGATGCAAGTAATGATTTTCCTTCGAGATAACTGCCACCGGTGTCGATTACTGCAATGCAATCATTACCTATAATAAAACCGACATTGGCAATTTTGCCTTGATTTTCCTCATTGGCATCTTCATGTACGCCTTCATGGAAAAAAATGCCTTCTGACACCTCATTCACCACATAACCATTATCAGCATGTGATATTTGAGCCGTCACACTCGCCATCAATAAGCAGCATTTCATTAACAATTTGACAGAATTTTTAGTTAGGTAAGGCATCGTCACCCTCCTTCGTTGTCAGCCGTTTCAACACATGTGATCGTGTTAAAAAGTTGGCTTCAGGATTTGTTTGACTTCAGAGATATTATTAGCGGGAAAACCACCCTTTTCGGCATGTTCTCTAATCGTATCGGCATCGGGTGCACGATAAATACAATAGATTTTATCGTCGGTTACATAGCTCTCTACCCACTCGATTCGTGGGCCCATATCTTTTAATACACAGCAGGATGTCTCAGTAATCTGGTCAAACTCTGCTTGTGTCAAGTTACCTGCACCAGCAATCTCTCTTTCTATTACAAACTTTTTCATTGTTAATCTTCCTTTAAAAGCGACCGGTCGTCTTTTATTCGAGCCTAAAAAAAGCCTTTTGGCTTTGCGTGATTAATTAGTGATGTAGTTATCCAGAAGTTCTGCAGTAAAGCGTTGCAAAGGGATAATGGATTGTTCAATTTTCATATGCAGTAATGCGCCCTGCCAGGCATCGAAAAGTAACCTTGCCATCGTTGCAGGCGAAATATCGGTACGCACAATTCCTTGTTGCTGTGCTGATAACAGCCCTTGTTCCAATAATGTGCAATATTGGTTAATCGCTGTTTTTAAGGCCTGACGACAAACATCACTGACACCACCGATCTCCCCCATCAAATCACCCAGTAAACAACCACCTTTGAAATCAGAGTTTTCCAGCTCTTGGGTCAAAGACTCAAAATAAGCTTTGATCGCGGCTAAGCCATCAAGCTCAGAATTGTTCAGGTAAGACTGTAACCGAGTTATAAACGGCTCAATATAATGCGTGATCGCTTCTGCCGTAAAATTCTCTTTACTCTCAAAATAACTATAAAAAGAACCTTTGGGCACATTCACAGTATCCAGCAGCAGCTTGACCCCGGTGCCATGATAACCGTGCATCATCATCAGTTGAATACCCTGATTGAGGATTTGTTCTCTTTTAAATTCTTTTAGATTTGCCATAGCGTAAAAAATACGACCAGTCGTCTTTAAAGTCAAGTGACTGAGTGAAAAATTATCGGATAAACACCCTTAGGTAATGAACGACATATTAAAAAAAGTGATCAACTAAGCAATGTGAAATCTCATCGAGTCTTGATTAGTGCATTTTCAATCTCATTATCTTGACGAAGAAAGAAGAACAGACCTGGTACACACTGTGACTGGTTTATTTATAGATTGTTTTTGATTTTATTGCACATTGCTATTAACTGATTAACCTCAGTCTCATTCAAACCCGTTGCACACAATGCCAATTTGGCAATATTTTCACCCTCATCAGCAAACTCACAGCCCTTTGCAGTCAAGACCATGGATTTAGTTTTATCGTTATCTGGCACACTTTCTCTAACAAGATATCCGTTAGATTCCAGCTTTCTTAAAATGGGTGACAAGGTCGCTTTGCTCAAGCCAACTGCTTTTGCAAGCTGCGTGGGTGATGCACCATCGTTTTGCCATAACGCCATCATGACAACAAACTGCGGATAGGTGAGCCCATGTTGTTTTAACAGCTTTCCATATGCCTTGGTGACCTCCCCACTTGTTGAGTACAACGCAAAACACACTTGATCTTGTAGTAACGGTCCCATGGATATCCTGTAATTTTAAATAGGTACTTGACTTACTTGTTTTCGGGTTATATTGTTTGTGTGCGAACATTTCGCCAACAAACAATAGGATAACTCAAATGAAACAGTACTATTCAATATTGTTAATGACTTTGCCGTTGTTACTCCCAATTAACCTCTCTGCCAACGAGATGGCAGCAGAAGATAATTATGTCCCACATTAATTACCGAAACGCCTTATGAAGGCAGGCAGCTGGCCATTAAAATCGTACGAAAAACCATTGGAACCATTCAGACTGACGCCGCTGCCAAACATCGTGTTAGAGCAAAATATGCTGAAGATCCTGCCCTATTAATGGATGCCGCTGAGCTAGTGGCAATTGAATTCAAAACAATAGCTATTGCCAACGATTATTGGCGTGAATAAAAAACTGCTTTGTTAACTTGTGAAATGGTTATCGGGCTAACCCGGCTTTCCATCAGGTCTGGGTGTCGTTAATATTGGTAAATAAATAATGACATAAAGAGTGTAAGCCGTTGCCCAGGCAAGGACGCTAAACCATAACCAAAAAGATATTTGTGCTGGGAATAACCAAATCAACAGTGTTCGAGTCAAGCCGACAGAAATAATCAACATAAAGGCCAGTGACATCAATCGTTTTGGTGTTAAGGATCTTCCACTGTGTCCCAATGAGACCCGAGACATCATACTGAGAATCATTGTCCCCATGGCACCAGCAGTCAAAGCATGTAAAGCCACACTATACGGTATGGCGAGACCGGCATAATAGGCTGAAAACATTAACAGCCCCAACGATATGAACCAGTAACCGATATGTAACGACCAGAGCAATGGGATGTGAAACGTAATCCAGATCTTCCAACGAAACCCACGAATAAATACCAGCACTGCTGCAATAGCAAACAACACGCTTAATACAATGGATGGAATGAATTTCGTCAGCATTAAAAAATGTAAGGCAAACAGCAGCCAAATACTCATTAGTGCCGTTTTATCCAGCCAGGCAATATTGTTCACTTTGGTCGTTTGAGTACCATTTGCGGTAAACATGGGAATTACACGACCACCAATCACCGTCATTAATAGTGTGATCAGTAAAACGGCATTGAGACTGCCTGCCTGCTGAATATCCGGGCGCTCCATCACAAGGCCTGCGTACATAAACGTATTGCAGATAGTCAGTAATAACAGCACCGGAATGAAAAACAGGTTTTTATTTTGTTTGGCTCGTAAAATAGGTTTCGCCAATAACCAGGCGCTTACCGGTAAAAAACTGAGATCAATCGCTATTACTAACCATAGTGGCAAACCTGCACCAAATAATAATGCCAGTCTTCCGGCCAGCCATAACAGTACGATGATTATTAACGTGTTGCCGTGCGGTGCTCGCTGCCCTGTCCAACTCTGAACTGCGGTTAACAAAAATCCAATGACAATTGCAGCAACAAAGCCGAAGATCATTTCATGGCTATGCCAGAACAACTGGTTGCCAACAAACTCGATGTTAAGTTGCCCGGAAATAACCAAGCCCCACAACAACATGGCAATCACACTGAAGCTTGCGCCAAACAAAAATAACGGTCTGAATGCCTGACGAAATAAGGGAATGATGGCTTTTTCTTGGTCAGATAATTGACTTTCTTTCGTCGTAATTTAGTTTCCTGGAGTTACAGTGAGTGCGAAAATCACGTCGTACTCTTAGTGATTTTTATCTCTTCATAGGGGTAGGTGACTAAGTTGTCATCTTGCACAATCGCACCTTTAGTCAACCTTGCTGGTTCGATTTTGTCGGTGTTCATTAAATGAAATACCCTCTCCCCGCGTGCAATAAGATGATCAGCCACTATTCTGCGATGACATCGCCACCATACAGCCTCAGAGCACATCAATGCGCAGCATTCTTTTCGTCCTAAATTTATGAGTTTTTCTAAACCGTCTTGAAAATCAGGCGTCATCGCGTAGTCGGCATAATTTTGGAAACTACGATTTTTCCAAAAGCCATTCGCCTCATTTGAAATCGCTTTTATCTTGCTGCGACGTCCACCAAGTTCAGTCAGATGGAGGTAATCAATATGGTGCTTGGCCAAAGTGAGTGGCAAAACATCCTCGTTATATTGAGGATTTGTTCGTGAACGCGGAAATGAACGAATATCTACCACAAGCGTTATATCTGCTGGACTTAACAATTGGATAAACTCATTCACCGTACGAGTCGAGTGGCCGACAGTATAAAACGGCAGCATTATGACTTCTGTTTGCTCGCTGTTTTTGTTAGTGCTGACTCTTTGTGCGCGGCGATATGATCGGTTTTATCGCTTTTGATTTCGTATTGAGGGTCATCTTTGGATGCGCGATGTGTGTGACCTTTGTAATCAAAATCATGTGTGTGAATTTTGCTGATCGTGCCTCCAACTTTACCCGCTTCGGAATTCCAGGTGACATGGTACCCGACCTTGAACTTGTGAGACATAAAGCTTCCTCCAAATCAATTATAGATAACTGAAAACCAGATCAATGCTGGTTCAGCTTGAAAATTTTGTTAAGGATTGGTTTCTAATTTCTTAAAAATGTTCGGATCTTTTTCTCCGATAGCCTCAATGACGCCCCAGGCACCTTTATCTGTTCTCATCAAGGCATGATCAACCAGCACATAATGCCCAGGATAATCCACATTAAATTCCACAATAGTGGCGCCACCGGCCGGGATATTTGTGGTTTGTACATTCTTGAATTGCGCACCATTCATCGAGGCTTCTGGATACACGGTGTCAAAGATCTCGCCGACCAGATGAAATGAAGAGTTCATCGCCACTCCGCCATTACCGATATACAGTCTGACGGTATCACCGACATTCACCTGCATATTGTCGACAACAGCGCCGGTTCGACCGTTAAACACCACATATTCTGGTTCAGAATCGAGCATTTTTTTGCATCAAAAACTTGCAAGCCTTTTCGACCAACCGCACCTGTGGTGTAAAGCTCACCTTGCATCAGATAAAACTCTTTATCTACCTCAGGCAAACCTGCTTCAGGTTCAACCAGAATGAGGCCATACATACCATGCGTCATATGTACTGCCATATTTGGTACGGCGCAGTGGTAAACAAACAGACCTGGATTAAGTGTTTTGAAACGTATGGTTTTACTTTCGCCTGGCTCAACTACAGTGGCTTCGCCCCCACCACCTGGACCGGTAACGGCATGCAGATCAATATTGTGCTGATGCAAACTGGTCGCGTGGTTGTGTAGTGTTAGTTCAACGGTATCACCCTGTTTCACCCGAATCATCGGTCCGGGAACGGTGCCGTTAAAAGTCCAGTAATTAAAGGTGATACCCGGAGCCAGTTCTGCAAGAACCTCCTTGGTTTCCAAGGTGATTTTGGTAACATTTTCTGAACCGCTATTATGGGAAGAAACCTGATCAGGCACATTATTAGGATCATGGGCAATATCATCAATCCACTCAAATTGTCCGATATGCCGAAAGAATGTCAGCACATTGTTAAGAGGAAGCCCAGGGCCTTTGCCCGGGCCATATGATTCAACATACACTGGATACTGAAACATATACATTTTGCCAATTGAAACGGACAGAAACGCGGCGATACCTATTATAAAAACCAGCATGGAAATGACATAAGCACGGGAGTGCATTTGATGAATCAGTCGCAGAAAGAAAAATAGCGAAGCCGTTGCGGCAATGACAAAACCAAACATCTGGATCAAACTGGTTTTGAGATAAGCCAAAAGCGAAAAACCACCAAGGGCCAATATCACCATTAAACTCAGTAATAATGCTGCAGCGACCGTAATGGCCAATATATTTGAAAGCCGGTAAAGATTCATTATCGTTCCTAGATGAAAACGTAGACTTTCGCGATTAAAGCCAAAGATTACTTATCAGCAATATAACAAAAAACAATAATATAAGCCCGGTAATACGCATTTATAAAAATATAGAAAAGTATGATTTGGATTTTAAAGGTTGATGTTTTTCACCTTCCAGCAAATCCTCTAAGGGAATATGGGCATGTGAGTCATATAGCTTTTTGTTATCCGGGTGAAATACCCATAGCGCTATTACCCGCATGCAACACAGACCAATAAAAGACGTCACAACAACCAGCCAATGTGACATTAAAAATGCGACGATAATATTTGCAAACAACCACAAAATATCCATCATATTAACCTGGCTGTAATGACACTTTTGCTTCTGACGCTTTTTTATTAGCAAGATAAATCGTTGTGAGTACATTAATTAACATCACTACGGCGCCGCAAAAGAATATAAATCCTCCCATGGCTCGCATAATGTAATAAGGATGCATCTGTGCCACGGACTCTACAAAGGTATAAGACAAATTCCCATACTCGTCATAGGCACGCCACATTAAACCTTGCATGATTCCAGCAACCCACATTGAGGTGATATAAATTGCTGTGCCTATGGTGGCCAACCAAAAATGCACATTGACTAAACTGACGGAAAACATAGTGGTATTCCACATCCGTTCAACCATATGATAAAGCGCGCCAATTGAAACCATGGCGACCCACCCTAAAGCGCCAGAGTGCACATGCCCAATTGTCCAGTCTGTGTAATGCGATAACGCATTGACCGTTTTGGATGCCATCACCGGCCCTTCAAAAGTGGACATGGCGTAGAAGGCGAGAGACACAATTAAAAAACGTAGAATATAGTCTGTTCGAAGTTTGTCCCACGCCCCACTGAGTGTAAACATCCCATTTAACGCCCCGCCCCATGATGGAATGATCATGGCCAATGAAATGGCTGCACCCAGAGAGCCTGTCCAGTCAGGTAACGCGGTGTATTGGAGATGATGAGCACCGAGCCAGACATAGCCAAAAATCAATGCCCAAAAGTGAATGACCGATAATCGATACGAATAGATTGGCCGCTCAGCTTGTTTGGGCACAAAGTAGTACATGATCCCCAAAAAGCCAGCCGTCAGATAAAACCCAATGGCATTGTGACCCCACCACCATTGAACCATCGCATCCTGAACGCTGGCAAAGATAGAATAGGACTTCCACATACTCACGGGTATCGACAGACTGTTAATCACATGCAGATAAGTAAACATGATCATCATGGCCAGGAAAAACCAGTTGGCAACGTAGATGTGACTGCTTTTACGATGACTCAGCGTCATGATGAAATTAATAGTGTATGCAATCCAAACCACGGCGAGCAGAATATCCAGCGGCCATTCCAGTTCTGCATATTCCTTACCTTGGGTAATGCCTAATGGCAAAGTGATCATGGCGCCAATGACATATAAATTCCATCCCCAGAAAGTGAACCAAGCCATGGGATCACTCCAGAGTCGCACGCCACAAGTTCGCTGAATCACATAATAGGCTGTCGCCATCAATACCGATCCACCAAAGCCATATACAACGATATTGGTGTGGACAGGACGTAAGCGACCAAAGGTAATATAGGGGATATCAAAGTTAAGAAATGGCCAGGCGAGCTCCGAGGCAATCCATACGCCGACTGCCGTGCCAAGTACTAAATAAATACACGCACTGACACTGAAATACTTCACCACATCATAATTGTAATGTTGATGTTCTTTTGCATTCATACGAATATCCAAACTCTTCTATTACCTTTGTTGTGAATAGTTTGGACGCTCATCATAGATATGTATAATGAATAATATCTTTATTTATTATCAAAATTATTGATGGATATTAATCAGGCACGTACTTTTCTGGAAATCATTCGCTTGGGTAGTTTCGGGGCTGCGGCAGAAGCACTAAATGTCACTCAAACGACCGTTACTGCTCGTGTACATAATCTCGAAAATCAGCTTGGTTGCAGGTTATTTATCAGGAATCGCTCCGGTGCTACCGCGACGCTTGATGGGGAAAAGTTTATTGAACATGCGGTAGCGATGGTGCAGGCATGGGAAGGTGCCAAGCGAAATTTACCGTTACCGACAGGTACCGGAACCATTTTCAATATTGCTGGCGAAATCAGTCTTTGGAGTCCGTTAATGCTCCAATGGTTAAACAATCTGAGTCAGGATATTTCCGAAACGGCGATTAATGCAGAAATTGGTGAACGAACCTCGTTGCATCAAAAACTTCAGCAAGGTTTACTCGATGTCATTGTCGTGCATCAACCTGAATACGGTCCCGGAATTCAGGTTGAACAAGTTCTGGAAGAAAAACTGATCTATGTCTCCGCTAAAAACCAAGCACAACCTTATATCTATGTAGATTGGGGAGAATATTTCCGTAAACAACATGATATCGCTCTGCCACATCTGGCAAGACCCAAGCTGACTATCAATCTTGGCCAGCTCGCGCTCCAGCACATCCTGGAAAATGGTGGCAGCGGTTATTTTCGAACGCGCGTTGTCCAAAAATATTTACATTCAGGAGATTTGATCAAGGTTGATAATTACCCTGAATTTACTTTTCCTGTGTATATGATGCATAAAAAGCAGACCAAAAATGCGCTCTTTCAAAAAGTGCTTAATGCATTATTTAAGGCGGGGAAAATATCTGAACCATGGTTGTGATATTGTTGAATAACGATAATTTAAGAATAAAAAGTCTTATAGGGGGCTAGCGAAATTTTTATCAACTAATGCAGGTGACCTATGTGGTACTACATAACTAAAGTTGTCGTTAGCGCTGTTGTTATTGTCGTAATTTCTGAACTAGCTAAACGAAGTTCCGTCTTTGGTGCCATTATGGCCTCAGTACCTTTGATTTCAGTTATTGCCATCATTTGGTTGTATCAAGAAACGGGTGATGTAACAAAAATCAGTATCTTGGCATCCAATATTTTCTGGTTGGTTCTTCCCTCTTTGGCTTTGTTTATCACCTTGCCTATTTTGCTGAACATGGGCGTAAATTTTTACTGGAGCCTTTTGATTGCCATCGGTGCCACAGTTATTTGTTACTACGCTATGTTGGTTGTATTGAGGTCATTTGGCATTGAGCTTTAAATCTCAATCCCCTTTCTTCCTCAAAACTAAGCCATTCATTACATTCAATGATTTGCCCAAAGTTATTTTATATTTTCATGAAAGTCTGGAGATAAGCCAAAAAAAATAACCCGGTTATCAATAAGCGTAACCGGGTTAATGTTCGAAGTGTATGTTAAAAATCTAAACTGCCTTCAAGAATTAAAGAGCGTCCGGGCGCAGGAAGTCTGCCAACAGGACTGACATCTACTCCCCTAAAATAATATTCTTCATCGAGCAAATTATTAACAGCCACGGCTATTTCAAGATTATTTCCACCGACAACAAATTCTCGGCTCAATCGCGAATTAACTAAAGTATATGCTGGGAGTTTTCCGGCGCTACCATTAACCGTTTCTTCATCTGTATTATTCGCATCACTATAACTTTCGCTAACATGCAGGCCCGTTAGAGTGGTTTTCCATGGCCCCACACGATAATTAACATGGGCACTGAAATGATGCTCGGGAGCATTTGGCAATTCGTTGCCTTTGTTTGCACCATTAAGTTGTTCTGTGTCCAGATAGGTATAACCGATGCCAAGCGCCAATCGGGTTGTTGCCTGCCAATCTGCGGTAAGTTCTACACCTTCATGGCGTGTTTCACCGAGGTTTTCAAATATGCTGTCAGTACGATTAAACTGAATTTGATCATCGTAATCTATCCTAAACAAAGTACCACTGACACTTACATTTTCGGATAGCTGTGATCGGGCTCCTATTTCATAATTCCAAGCAAGTTCATTAGCTACAGCCCCTTCACGAGTTACCTGAGCCGTTTGAACAGGTACCAAAGAGCGTTGTGCATTAGTGAATAAAAAGAGTGAATCGGTGGCCTGAAAACCAACAGTTAATCCAGGCAGAAATTTATCCGTTTCGTTTTTATTAGTCGTACCGTTAATTCTATCTTCAAAATCCGTACTGACGTCTTCGTAACGTATACCTGGAGTAATGCTCAATTTATCCTCAAACAGAGCAATAGTGTCACTAAAATATAATGCAACCGCTTCTGTATCAAAATTCCAGTTACGTACTTGGCTGTATTCATTAGTAGTAAGAGTTAGACGATTAACATCAAAACTAACTTGCTCTTTAACAAAGCGTGCGCCTGCCATAAAAGTATGATTGCCGTGATTGAATGTAATCCGGGGCTCAGTACCATAAACATGAAAAATTCTAGGTGAGTCAGCAACGTATTCGGCTTCAAGTGACGGATCAAAAGAAAATGCTGCACCTTGCCCGAAATCAAAGGTTCGATCTGCCTTATGAGCAAAGTTTCGCCATTGAAATTCTACATTACTGTTTGGGTTATAGGTCCATGTCAGATTTCCTCTCAACATGTCAGCATCATATGCATCATGTGGACGTTGTGAATCTGTTCTATCTGCACGGTAAGCTGAAGGGGAAAGCGAGCCTGGTAACTCTGCATTGACATTGTAATATTGTAATTGCATATCTAGCTCATTTTTATCATCAAGAAAGTATTGGGCATCCAGAATGATATTTTGTACATCGGTCTCTGAATGATCCCGGAAACCTTCGCCATCTTGAAGATTTACCTGAAGCTGCACACCGAGATCGTCACCCACAAAACCCGCAACCCGATAATAGGTATCGTAATAAGCATTTCCCGTATCTTCTGCAATGGTAATTCGCTCACGGATGGATTGTTTAAACTCTCGCGAAATCGGTTTGGTTACCAAGTTCAGCACCCCGCCGACATTATTGGGTCCATAATGCACAGCCGCGCCACCCCGGACAATATCTACTGCTTCAATACTCGGTAATGTGACAGGGAACAAAGACACACCAACATTTGTATAAGGGCCTATAGCTATGGGGTAACCATCCACTAGTATTTGTAATCTTTCACTGCGTAATGGATTCAAACCGCGAATACCAATATTGGGCAAAATACCTGTGCCAGTCTCATCAAGTACTTGAATACCGTTTACACCACGCAAAGCATCTTCAAGGTTTAATGCTCCTCTTTCATGCAGTTCTTGATTTGTGAGTACTTCCCTTGACCCTGCGTAAGTTTTAACTCTCTCTTCAGAGGTTTCACCTAACCAGTCCGAGTTGACAATCATGGCGTCCAACTTTGAAGCGCCATCGGCAGATGCATATCCTGTGACTAAATACATTGATATTAGAACACAGAGTTTTTTTCTTTTTGAAATTAATGACATACACGACCTCAATTAATAAATACGAATAAATATCATTAATATTATCACATGAGAGTTAATGCCGGCCAATCAGTGATTAACAAAAAAGAGTGTGCGCACTAATATAATGACGGTTTACAAACTACAAATTATCAAAACAACTGAACCATGGTTGCAATCATCTTAAAACCGAGGTGTATTGAAACGGTGCAATACCTTTATGAAGGTATGATGAATAAGGTTAATCTTCAAAATTAATAAAGCGTTAATGATATTAGTCTATTGTTAAACTCATTATTAGTTTCAGCATATGGCGTCCGCCGCTACTTCACCTTTAATTCAATTAGGAGTTCTCATGAAAACTATCGGTTATGCAGCTCAATCTTCTGATTCTCCCCTAGCACCGTTAGCTTTTGAAAGACGTGCATTACGTGCCAATGACATTGCCTTGGAAATTTTGTATTGCGGTGTCTGTCATTCTGATTTGCATGTGGCGCGAAATGATTGGGGGAGCTCGACCTATCCTGTGGTTCCTGGCCATGAAATTGTTGGCCGAGTAATCGAAGTGGGATCTGCGGTGACCAAATTCAAACCAGGTGAAAACGTTGCGGTGGGTTGTATGGTGGATAGCTGTCAGGATTGTGATGAATGCCATAATGACCATGAGCAATACTGCCGTAATGGATTTACTTTAACCTATGGCTCTCCCGATAGAATCACCGGTGATATAACTCATGGTGGTTATTCCAAACATCTGGTGGTGCGTGAAGAGTTTGTATTACGTATCCCGGAAAATCTGGATTTGGCACTTGCCGCCCCACTCCTTTGTGCCGGTATTACCACGTATTCACCACTCAGAGAATGGAACGTCGGTCCAGGTAGCCGCGTAGGTGTTGTCGGTATGGGCGGTTTGGGTCATATGGCAATTAAACTGGCGGTGGGTTTAGGTGCTCACGTAACAGTTATCAGTACATCACCGAAAAAAGAACAAGATGCCATGGATCTTGGTGCCCATGCTTTCCTGGTCTCTAAAGACGAGGCAGCGATGGAAGGCGCAGGTTCGAGCTTTGATTTAATTATCGATACCGTTCCAGTCAATCATGATCTGAATCCCTACATTCCATTGCTGGATAATGATGCCACACTGGTATTGGTTGGGCAGATCGGCGCGGTTGAAGGGCCAAATACGGCACCTATGATTTTCGGACGACGTCGGATTGCAGGCTCGTTAATTGGCGGGATTGCTGAAACCCAGGAAATGCTGGATTTTTGTGGACGTATGAACATCTTGCCGGAATGCGAAATGATCAAAATGGATGAGATTAATGAGGCATTTGATCGTATGGAAAAATCCGATGTCCGTTATCGTTTTGTGATTGATATGGCTTCATTAAGCGCATAACTTAATTAATGATTTACAACAGATTTTTTAATCGAAATGCCTAGGCGTTTTGCCATTCTGACCAAATTGGCCCGATCGATTTTCAGTGATCGGGCCGCTTCACTCCAGTTTCCATCAGCTTGTGTAACGGCCGTTAAAATGCAATGTTTTTGAAATTCATTGGTAGCGGTTTTGAGATCCATGTCGAGGGATAGCATAGGTTTAATTTCAGCCGTTTTTGCAACTGAATTCTCAGCAATAGTTGTTGCTGGCAACTCAAGAAACGCTCTATTTAATGAAATAATACCGGTCGTTGTCGGTTTTGCCTTGGCTTTTAACGAAGCACGGCTGATCACATGTTCCAGTTCACGAACATTGCCCGGCCAGTGATAGCTTCTTAATGCCAGTTCAGCATCCTGAGCGAGTCGTAATTGCCTGATACCTAATTTACGACTGGTTTTTTCCAGAAAGTAACCTGCCAGTAATAAAACATCCTGATCTCTATCTTTTAATGGTGGAACCTTGATTGGATAGACCGACAAACGGTGATAGAGATCGGCTCTGAAACGTCCCTCGCTAACCTCTTCTTCAAGATTCCGGTTGGTGGCAGCAATAACACGAACATTAACCTGTTCGACATTATCTTTACCCACCGGTTGTATTTCACCACTTTGTAATACCCGTAACAACTTACTTTGTACAGCTAACGGCAACTCTCCGATTTCATCAAGAAACAGAGTGCCACCATGGGCTAATTGAAATTTACCGGCTCTTTCACGATCGGCTCCGGTAAATGCGCCTTTGGTATGACCAAATAATTCGGCCTCAGCCAATGTTTCCGGCAAAGACGCACAGTTGATATGAACTAAGGGTTTATATTTTCGCAATGACAATTGATGCACAGTGCGTGCAACCAGCTCTTTTCCCACGCCGGTTTCACCGGTTATCAGCACGGTATAATCCGAACCGGCGACCAGCTGGATTTCGTTTTTCAGCGTCTGCATGGCAGTACTTTGCCCAATCAGTTCTCCGCCATCTTTTAACAAGGCTTCCTGAGTCAGTTCCTGCACCAGTTGCTGCGCATGCTGGGCGCTAATTTCGAGCTTTTTAAACTCGAGGGCTGTTTTCAATGTGGCTGCAGACAATGCGGCTATCAGTTCCAGCGTTTTGGGACTGATTGCATTAAAACTCCCAGACTGCAGACTATCGATGGTGACCAGACCAATGACTTTTTGGTCAGAATACAATGGCAACCCCATACAAGAATGCACCGGAAGATCGCCGGTTCTGGCTAATAGCAAACCATCATAGGGATCGGGTAAATCACAGTTATCGGGGAAAATAAGTGGTTTAGTGGCATTACATAGCTGCTCAAGTCTCGGGTGCTCAGTTAGATAAAAACGTCGACCCAATACTTCGGAGGACAAGCCTTGAATGGCCAAAGGCGTTAGCAGGTTTTCATGCAAGCCCAATAATGCAACGGCATCGCATTTAATGGCTTTGCGAATGGATGCCAACAGGCGATCAAAACGATCATCGTTATTAATACTGTTCGCCAGATCCAGCGCGACTTCAAGTAATAATGTTGAATCAAAATCTTGCATAGCCAACTCAATTATTCAATTAAGGTCAATCTATCACTAAAAAGTCTAAAAGACACGTTTTTTCCATGTCAATATGACACATCTACTGATGCGTATTTATGTATTTAATTGATTTATATGCTTTTTTATAAATGGCACAACCTCTGCAACCTCTAAAAAGAATCCGTTGTTTGAATTAGTTAAGAGGTTATTTATGTTAGATAACAGAACCATTGAAATCGTAAAAAGTACCCTGCCATTGCTGGAAAATGCCGGGGTTGAGGTCACAGACCATTTTTACAAACGCATGTTCAGTCACAATCCTGAATTAAAAGATATTTTTAACCTTGCTAATCAGGCAACCGGAAGACAGCAGTTTGCCTTGTTCAGCGCCGTAGCAATGTACGCCAAGCATATTGATGATCTGGGCGCTTTAGGTGAACTGGTCGAAAGAGTGGCCCATAAACATGTCAGTTTTGATATTCAGCCTGATCAATATCAGATTGTCGGTCATCATTTGATTGAAACGTTGAGAGAAATGGCACCAGAAGAATTTACCGATGAAGTAGCCGACGCCTGGGTGCAGGCTTATGGACTATTAGCCAAAGTGTTAATTGGTCGTGAACAGGATATCTATAGCGAATACCAAAACAAAAGCGGCGGCTGGACCGGTTCACGTTTATTTAAAGTGAAAGATAAAAAACCGGAATCAGAACTGGTTACCAGCTTTACCTTTGTTCCGGTTGATGGTGGTGAAATTGCCAATTACCAACCCGGTCAATATCTGGCCGTTAAAGTAAAACCTGAGCAGGCAGAAAATATTGAAATCCGTCAGTATTCTATTTCTGATAAATTCAATGGCGAAAGTTACCGGATTAGTGTCAAACGTGAAACCCAGCCAAGAGCAGGTTTGGTTTCCAATCATTTACACGACACAGTGCAGGTTGGTGATCATGTTGAGTTAATGCCACCCACTGGGGATTTCTATTTGGCACATTTAGACAAACCGACGGTGCTGATATCTGCCGGTGTCGGTATCACACCGATGATGGCGATGCTTGGAACCCTGTTGGAGAATCAAACCGAGCAACCAACCTGGTTTTTGCATGCCTGTGAAAATAAGAATCAGCACACTTATGCCGATCAGCTTAAAAACGCGGCAAATCAGCTGGATAAGCTGCATTATTACTATTGGTATAAGCAGGATGATGCTGATGATAATCAGGCGCTAAATGGTCTGATGCAATTAGACCGCCTGCAATTTGAGCTGCCCCTGACAGATGGTCACTTTTATATTTGTGGGCCCGTTGGATTTATGCGCTTCATCAAACAACAATTGTTGGATTTAAACGTGGCTGCAGATCGAATTCATTACGAAGTTTTTGGTCCTCATAGCGATATCTGACAAATGCATGGAGAGCAAATCATTGCTCTCCACTTTTTGAATTGGCTTACTCAAACCAAGCGTTGCCAAACGCCCAGAAAACTGGAAAGAATCACTACAGCCCAAACAAATATCGCCACACCGGCAGCTGCAGCAGCGATATCTTTAATGATGCCGATTTTATGGTTATGACGTTCTTCCACGAAATCACACATGGCTTCAATGGCAGTATTAAACAATTCTGCACTCAGGGCAAAGCCAGTTGCCATAATGATTAATGCGGCATCCACCCATTTGTGAAACCACAACGAAACCAGTACAACGATGACTGAGACAACTACTTTGTAAAGTACACTGAAGTCACTTAATACTGCATAACGCAGTCCTTTAATAATGGTGCGAAATTTTTTCAGTGGGTGATAGCCTGCTTCGCCACTTTCCAGAAATTTATTTTTCATCGCGATCACTTTATTGTCTTATGAATTCTACAGAGCATCATGGCGTGACTCTATGCCAATTCACAATAACCTAAATCATCAAAAAAGTTGTTCGCTCAATCCTTTGACAAAATCTTCATCTCGCTATCAGTAAAGTTATCGTATAAAAATTTAGGATTTTATAAATGAAACAAATCGTGTTGAGTTTCTTCTTTGGTGGTTTTTTGCTGACAAATGCCATTGCCGTTCAGGCTGAGCAGGGACAAGTTTGTGAGGAATGGGCCAGCAAAGCCGGCTCATATATGCTGTTTCGACAAATGAATACACCGATTCACGAGGCAATGGAAAACGCCATGGGTAATGTTACGCGGGGCTTGCTTCTGAGTGCCTATCAACAACCGATTGCTGAAACCAATGAAGGTAAGCAGCAAGCTATTGATGATTTTAAAAACAAAACGCTTGAGGAATGCATTTCACAAATGCAACAGCGTTAAAACTCATATTCCAATAATGCACGCCAGTTGGTATCGGCGGTTTTGGCAGATAAGCCGGTCAGAACGCCAATTTCCCAATGCAGTTTTTTACCGGGAGAAAGACTGATATCGCCCAAAAACACTGGACCTAATGCACGAGTATCTTCGCCAGCATAAAATTCAACCGCCGGCTCAAAATAGCGAGAAAGTCGATAACGGGTTTGTAACGATAAAGCGGTTTCAAATTCACTTTCCTGCGATTCGCCCCATTCATATTTAAGCCAGAAATTACTGGTTGCAACCCATCTCCCCCACTCTTTCAAAGCGATTAATCCTGCAGCTGCTTCCCAGTTATTATCATCACGTTGTCGTTCAAGTTCGGTTATAAGCCCCCAGTCAATACCGTATTCACCTTGCTCGGTCAGTTGCCAAAGCGCTTCGATTTCATATGCCTGTAAGCGAAAATCATTATTTTGATTATCTTCACCAATCAAATAGCCTTCAATAAACAGCCGGTCGGTAAGACTTTTGCCCACCCCTAATCGTTGAACCTGCTGCCCATCTGAATCGGTCATTCTCCATTCAATTTCACGCTCCAATGGCTGTACATAAGGCGCATAGACTTTATCGACCGGATTACCATCGGCATGACTGAGCGCCGGGAGTGTAACAATAAAAAATAAAAAACTGAGGCGTTGAAAATTAAACATGTGAAATAGCCCTTGAAAATCGTCCCGAAAGAATCACGATCAACATGAGTAACAAGCTTGTCAGATAAATTATTATCTGACTCCAGGTAGGCGTCGCTTCATACGCCATCAATGCATAAAGTAACTGACCGGGTAACGAGTGTTCACTGATAATATGAGAGCTGTCCCATACGGGTTCTGTTGAGGCTAACCAATCTGCTTGAATAAGAAACTGAGTGGCCTGGGACATCATGCTGCTCCCTACAATCACAACCAGCACGCAGATGAATTTGGCTGCGGCTGCAGGTTTTAAAGCAATCATCAGGTGATATAAAAAAATACCGCAGCTAACCCCGATACTTAAGCCAATTAAACTGCCTGACACGACGGATTGCAGCAAAAAATGATCACTGCGAAAACCGGAAATATATAACATGATTTCGGCACTTTCCCGACTAATTGCCAGGATAATGGCTGCCATCATCATGCCTTTTACCAGCCGATTGGGGAGGACAATATCTCTGGAAATAAGCCATAAAAACCCCATCAGAAATACATAAATACCTATATGAATAATGGTATTGGTTATTTCCTGACCAACGCCCTCCAGCCAGTTTGATATCTCGGGTAAAAAATACGCATAAGCGCCACCGGCAATCAATCCCAGCAGAATTGCCTTGAGCAGAAAGCTACGTGCTTGCTGACTCACAGTAGTAAATGCCATGAACAGGCTTACGACCATGGCGGCTTCCAGTACTTCACGTAACACCAGAATAACGCTATTCAGCAACATGATTATTTACCGCTCTCTTTGACAATTATTCTGCCTTGGGCCGTTTTAGGAAAAAACTCACCAAAAAATGGATACGTCCCTGGCTTTAATGGGCCGACAAAAATGATCGCCTGAGTATTGCCGGGGATGACTTTTTCACGGTTAAGCTCATAACTTTCAAATTCTTCAGGAGTAGCATCTTGATTTTTGATCAGTAATTTCACCTTGGTATCAGCGGGAATCACTAGTTCATCCGGATAAAATAGATGATCTTTGATGAGGATTTCAAATACGGGTGGCGCAGCGTAACTCTTTATTGGAATCAATAGGATAGCCATGCATATAAAAAAATACTTCATCATTTATTCATCACTGAAGGAAAATCTATAATGACCTTAAGGCCCGTTTCAAATGCTGATTTGGTCAGTTTGATCTCAGCATGATGCATTTCAATAATATGTTGAACGATAGCGAGACCTAGACCACATCCGGGTAATTGGAGATCACTGTTTTCGTTCTGGTATCGATAAAACCGGTCAAAAATACGCTCATACTGGTCTGGCGGAATACCGGGACCATCATCCTCAATGGTTAATCGCACACCTTTCTCAGTGGGATGAACATGAATGACAATATGCCCCTTTGACGGTGCATATTTGTTGGCATTGTTTAGCAGGTTCTGTAACAGTGTTTCCAGGGCAAATAAATGACCATACACCTGGGCGGATTCACCAATCAATTCAATATATTGCTGACGCTTCTCAAACTGTTGATAATCTCGTGCAATAACCTCGCTGGCCAATTTGTACAGATCAATGGCTTCGGCTTTCGCTGCAATTTGCTCAGGCGCTGTCCGATACAGCATCAGGATCTGGTTGACCAGATGGCCCATCCGATCAACAGCAGCCTGCATGAGTTGCCAATCTTCTGTGTTATCCCCGTAGGTTTGTCGAAGATTATGTAAATGTATCTGCAAGGCACTGATAGGGGTACGTAATTCATGTGCCGCATCAGCCGCAAAACGCTGTTCACGTTGAAAACTTTGGTCAAGACGCCAGAATAGTTGGTTAATAATTTTCACCAACTGACTCATTTCAATGGGCAATGGGGCCAATTCAATCGGCCTTAAATCATCAGCCTGTTTGCTGGAAAGTTGCGCAGAAAGCGTTTTCAAGGGCTTTAACCCGGTACCAATTAACCACCAGATTACTATGGCGGCCACTACGATGCCGAAAAACGCCGGTAATATGGTGGCTAAAACAATATCTTCCGCCATAGAACTGCGAACATCACTGCGTTCTCCGACGATAATCCATCGTTCAAATTGCGGATCAGGATGTACATAGTTATGCCAGCGAAAGCCTTTGAAATTGACGTCATAAAATCCTTGTTCAAATTGACTTAGCGCAATATGGGGAGCAGTTTTAGAGCGAGTTAATAATTGGCCGTTGGCATCCCAGATTTGAAAAAAAGATAATCACTGGTGGGACTTTGCGTCGAATCGACTGTATTTTGACCAATGTGAGCGGAGGCAATCAGTTCAGCGGTGTTGATTAAACGTTCATCAAACAATTGTTGTGCCGTTTCAATACTGGACTGATACCCTTTCAGTAACGACACAAACATCACCAGTACCAGAGTAGCTACTAATATCAGCAGGAGATACAGTCGGATTGATTTCATGGATTACTGATTTGATACCCTACGCCGCGGATGGTTTTAATAAAGCCTTCTGGAAGTTTTTTACGTAAATGATGAACATGTACTTCGATGGCATTACTGGCGACCTCTTCACCCCAGCTGTACAGCTTTGATTCCAGACTATCCCGGGTCTGCACACGACCAACATTCTCCATTAAGATTTTCAGCAACATAAATTCACGTCGCGGTAATTCCACCAACGCATCATCCACTTTTAACTGCATGGCTTTGCTGTCCAGACTAACGGAACCGATTTGTAATGCAGCGTGTTGCTGACTGCTCAATCGGCGTTCGAACACTCTTAATCTGGCCAGCAGTTCATCAATATCAAACGGTTTAGCCAGATAATCGTCGGCACCGGCATCCAGTCCGATGACGCGATCATTAATACTGCCACGAGCCGTTAATACTAATATAGGTACTGTAGCATTGTGCTTTCGGATCTCTGCCAGCACGTCGGTGCCATCCATATCGGGCAGTCCCAGATCCAGAATTACCATATCAGGCGGTGTAGTTTTGATGCTGTTAATCGCCTGACGACCAAGACTTAAATGATTTACCGTAAACCGGTCATGCCGCAGCGACCGCATAAGACCTTGCGCCAATGACAGATCATCTTCAATTAACAGTATTTGCATGCGTTTGGTTATTCATATGTTTGTTGACTTCTGCCAATGCCTTATCAATTTCCATTAAACGGCCTTTATCAGCCAGTGGTCTATCTGCTCTGGGTGCCGCCTTTTTCGCGAATAACAGATAAGACTCCGCTTTTTTATATTGTAGTTTATCTACTAAAAATAAAGCATAAAAATAATTACTATCAATGCCTTGCGGATTTAATCTCAATGCATTTTTTAATAGCTTTTCTGCGGTAGCCTTATCACCGAACCCCAAGGGCCAACCCGGGACCTTATAATACAGTGTCCCTAATGTAGTATAGGCTGAACCATTCAATGCCTGATCATCAATTTCAATGGCTTTTTCCAGATCCGCTTTGGCTGTTTTTGCCATGGATAACGCACCAAGGCCGCCTTTAATACCGGCATAACTGGCATAAATAATTCCCCGCCAGATTAATACATCCGGTTGATCAGGTGAGAGTTTTTTTATCTCATCCGCCTTTGCAGTTAATGATTCAAACGCCTCTATCTGTTGTTTGTCAGTTAACTCATAATTGGCATGTTCCCAGGCGGATTGCAATTGCAATGCTTCAGGCGATATCGCCTGAGCCGATAGACTGAAAACAAATAATCCCAAACTATAGAATAAAACAAATACTTTTTTCATTTTGCTGCTCCTGTCCAATAACGCTGAATCAGCGGAAGTTTTTTGGCTAGGCCTTGATCCACCCAGCGACTATTGATTGAATTCAACCAACCGAATAAACGTTCGGGCCAGCCTAAGAACTGTTCACTACGTTGTGTTTTCTGATAAAAATCGACGAACTGACTTGCCACGTTTTCAACACTATCACTATGATTTCCAAGTGCTTTATTCATTGCAGTCACGTTGTCATCGTTCATTGCTGTAGTAATGGTGCGTGGCGCAAATAAACGTACAGTGATAGGTGTATCGGCTAACTCTCGACGCATTGCTTCCGTAAAGCCTCGCAGACCAAATTTGCAGGCACTATAAACACTGAATCCCGGAAACCCGAGTCGGCTGAATGCCGAACCGATATTGATGATCTGGGCTTTATCTGCTTTTCCCAGTAATGGGAGTAGTAAGCGTGTTAATTCGATAGGTACCATTAAGTTGGTGATGAGCATCTTCTGAATGCTGCTTTCATTCATCTCTTTGAGTGGACCGAAATGATTGCTGGCCGCATTATTAATTAATGCATTAATACCTCTGGGAAACTGTTGGCAATACGAAAGCACTGCCTGACGGCCTTCACTTGTCGTTAAATCACTGGCAATGCAGTGATGTTGACCACCTAATGTACGATTAAGCTGTTCCAGTTGAACATGATTCCGACCACACAACACCAATAAAAAACCTTGAGCAGACAAGACTTTAGCCAGTGCAGATCCCAGTCCACCGGTGGCACCGGTTAAAACGATAGTGTTGGACGATGAATTCAGGGGCGTATTCATACTGTAAGGCTCCGAAAAATATCGCCATACAAACGATAGAACATTTTGCTACTGTGAATGATCAGTTGTTGTGCCTCTGGATCGTCAATCCGGTTCATCAAAGCTTCAAAAAATTTCACATGCTCCTGATCCAAAGCGCCATGTGAACGTAGATAACTAAAGGCTTTATCAGGCAAAAACAACGCATTTTGAATCGCTGTCGCGGCATTATCTGCAGTGGCAATACTGGTGCCCTCAAGTACATGAACCATGCCAAAAAAACCCAGTGGATTGATGCGGAAAACCGTATCGTAGGCATAGGCCACCATCAGCTCGGTGGCAGAATTTGGACGACTGTTTCGCACCAATTCTTTATCATGACCGCATGCAGCGATATCATTCAGAATCCACTCTTGATGCCCCAGCTCTTCTTCGATATATTCCGCAACAGCTTCCCGTAACCACTCATACTGTTCTGGCAATTGTGAGCCAACGGCCATCAGCAATGGAACGGTATGTTTAACGTGATGATAAGCCTGCGTTAGAAAAGCTATATAAAGATCCAGCGTCACTTCACCCCGCATCGCCTGATTAATAATTGGGGCAGAAAATAAGTGTTGTCGCTCAACGTCTGTCTGCTGGCAGAGTGTGTCAAAAAATCCCATACTGTGACTCCTGATAGATAGCTTCCAAATCATGCTGAAAAAAGTAAAAATTCGATCGCGTTTTGGTCGACCATTGGCTGTGAGTAGTCCAGCTTTTGCTGTTAACGGCTGTTCAAGACGCTGCCATTTGGTAATTTGTGCGTAGACTGGAAGCTTTTTATTAACGTGTGATAGCCAGTTTTCCAATGCAGCATCGTTTAAATGGGTATAAATTAATGCGGTGCAATACGGTTTAGCATCACCAAACAAAACACATTGCAAAATCCCAGGATGAGCAAGTACTTCGCTTTCTACCCATTCGGGATTTATATTTCTACCGTAACTGGAAATGAGCAGCTGTTTTTTACGTCCCTGGATGACTAAGAATCCATCCTGATCCAGATAGCCCATATCGCCGGTGGAAACAGTATTTTGATGTGATAGGTCCGTGCCGATATAGCCCAGAAAAGTATTACCCGACACCATGATTTCACCCTTTTCAATTTGGATATCTACATGGGGTAATACCTTTCCGGCTGTTCCAGGATTGTCTTGTACTGGCGTATTGAGACTGACCACTGAACTACATTCAGACAAGCCATATCCCTCATATACTGGGAGACCAATCTGACGAGCACGTTCAATCATTTCGCTGGCGACGCGACTTCCCCCTACCGCAATAAATTGCAAGGATTCAGGTGGCTGCCATCCCTGTTCAGCGGCGATTAGTAAAGACGACAATAATTCTGGAACCAGAATCAGACTTTCTGGTTGATAATGCGAAATGGTGGATAATAACTGAAAAATGTTGCCTGACAGACTGCCGGAAAAACCGGTTTTCTCCATGCCAAGTAATATAATCTCTCCACCACTTAATAAAGGTGTGTAAAGCCCAGCAATATTTTCCAGTAATGTGCTTAATGGAAGTAAGGCCAGATGCCGAACATTTTCCATTTTCAGCACGCTTAATAAACTCTGACTGACTTGGTATTGATTGTCGTTACTCAGGCACACCCCTTTTGGGTCGGCTGTTGATCCTGAAGTAAATGTAATTTTTGCCGTGCCAGGAGGCAATGCGATGACTGAGATATTTCGGCAGGCTGTAAAGGTCAACATCAAACTTTTTACAAAGTGACTTTCACCCAGAAACTCATCATCAATCATTAATGGACGATCATGAATCAGCCCAATAGCCCCCGCACTCTGTAGTGCATGTTGCAGTTGATCTGGGGTAAAAAATAATGGCAATGGCAATAAAATGATTCCGGCGCGCTGTGCTGCCAGATCCATAATCAACCATTGCACGCTGTTATCAGCCAGTAAACCAATAACCTGATGTTGATATTCCATTAATTCGGTTGCGACCGCTTCAACCTGCTGCATCACCTGTTGACGTGTTCGTTGTTGAACGTCATCTAGCACACAAATGTTGTCTGGCTGTTCAATGGCTAGTTTTTCAAAGGATTGTAAAATTTTGCTGTTCATTGACGAATTATCCTCGCCGTGCTTTCCACAAAATCCTGATGGGTTTCCAGTAACGATTGAATCACCTGATGTTGGCGCAGATGTGCAATAGCTGTCGCAAGATGACCCGCCAATACCATCGGTTGATGTTGGTAATAACTGCCCCACTGTTGAGTTTTATCAATCAAACGCTGGGGATCAGCTTCACCTAACATGATGGTTGAGAGCTGGAGTCGAGAAATCAGATGCCTGACCTGGCGGGTTGCAGTGAATACCACCCACTGATAGTTAGCCCTATCCAATACGGCGGCCAGTAAAATAAATAATAATGGACTACCACTATTAAAACTGGCTGCCAAATTACCTATTTCGACCATGTCCGACCGTTGGGTGTGGACACCGTACAACTTAAGGGTGTGTTCAACCGGCTGCGAAAGATATTGTTCCAGAAATAATGGGTGCTGCTGAACCGGTTGAAAACCAATTGCAGAATCAATCTCACCCTCCATATGACTGGCGAGAAAGTACGGCAAAAAATGGCAGATTTCCGCTCCGAAAGCATCATTAAACCGCTCACTGATAAATGACTGGACAGCCGGTTTATCAATTGATTGATTATCTATGAACGAAAGTGATTTATGTGGAAACAACAAACGTTGTTGCCAATGCTTTGCAGTCTTCAGTGTCGTATTATTTAATATGGTTGCTTCCATAAATCATCTCCAGATGTTTATGGTTGCCTAGCATAAAGCCGGATACTTAAGAAAAGCTTAAGCTGCTTTTAAATAAAAAAAGCCTGAAACTATCTGACAGATAATTTCAGGCCGGTTATTTCCAGACTGTTTTTACTGTATTAAATTGGGCATATCGTAACGTTGTTCCCTATACAGCCATGAGGGTAATAGCACATGTGCCAACGCTTTTCGTTCATCTTCTGCAGCGGCAGGCCCGATGATTTTCAATTGCCGGGTACTCGGTGAATAATGTCCTTCAAGCGCCGTATTTTGCGGCCTGAGAACAGTGACTTTCTCACCCTGCATCAAGGCGTAATAGTCGGCAAATTGCA
The DNA here is from genome assembly GCF_056863975.1 of Methylophaga sp. F7. Classification (NCBI taxonomy): domain Bacteria; kingdom Pseudomonadati; phylum Pseudomonadota; class Gammaproteobacteria; order Thiotrichales; family Piscirickettsiaceae; genus Methylophaga; species Methylophaga sp. F7. The sequence continues at coordinate 1,649,256 of NZ_CM166511.1, forward strand.
TCAAAGCCCGGCCGCTCGACTGCTGCTCTCTTTCCAGACTTAAATCACGGCCAATCATCGGGGTTTCCGCACTTATTCCCATTAAGGATAACAAGGTAGGCGGCATATCAATCTGACTGGCAACAGTGGGTATGCTCCGTGGCTGGATATCCGCGCCTAAAATTAGCCCTGGGATCTGAAAGCGCTCTATCGGCACTAAAGCATCACCAAACACATTCAAGTCATGATCGGCAATCACCAGAAATAGGGTATCTTTCCAGTAATCGCTTTGCATAGCCTTATCAAAAAACTGGCCCAACGCATAATCAGCATATTTCACTGTATTGGTATTATTGTGTTTAACAGGATTGTCTAATTCAATGCGGCCATCGGGAAATTCATAAGGTGAATGATTACTGGAAGTGAATACCAAGCTGAAATAGGGTTGTCCTTCAGCATGTTTTTGTTGCAGTTGCTGGTGCGCTTTATTCAATAAATCTTCATCGGATACACCCCAACTTCCGGTAAAGACCGGATTGTCATAATCATGCTGATCAATCACCGACTCGAAGCCATTGCCAATAAAAAAGCTCGCCATATTGTCAAAGTGTGACTCTCCACCATAGATAAACTCAGTGAAATAACCTTGTTGCTTTAATAGGTCGGCAATGGTGAAAAAGTTTTGTTGAGAGAGCGATAACTTCACCACACTTCGTGCAGGCGTCGGCAAATAGCCACTGATTACCGCCTCGATACCTCTCACTGATCGGGTGCCGGTGGCATAAAGCTGTTCAAACCACCAGCCTTTTTTCTTTAGGCGTTCAAGTTCAGGAGTGACAGAATATTCGCCGCCAAGCGATTCAACAAACGTTGCTCCCATACTTTCTTGCAGAATAATCACCAGATTGAGTGGTTTATCTCGCTGTACAGAGGCCTGACGGGTATTCAAGGTGGGAAATTTACGCTGAGTATCTTCATCAATCCATGGATAATTTTTATGTAGTTCCGACAGGATCGCTTCATCAGTCATCGTGCCATACACTTCAGCAGCATTGGATTCGTGCTGCATATTGTAAATCGCAAAATATACTGACCAGGCTGAGTTCAGCATAAGACTATTGACCATGGCATCCGGTGTCAGAGCAAAGCTGGACGGATTGGCAGGTCGATGACCAATAGACGATCGAATCATTAAAGCAAGTATCAGCAGCAACAGTGGCCAGGCAAGCCAAATCTTCCATACTGGCCAGGGTTTCTGATTATTGTTCAACCAGCGCTGCAACAGTTTTACTGTCACGCTGCCGGAAATAACGGTGAGGGTCACTCCAATCAATAACGGCCAACGAAAGCCCTGCCAAAGTGTGGCAAAGACTTCTTTTGGATAACGTAGATATTCCACAAATAAGCGGTTAGGACGCAGATCATACTGACTGATAAACGCGGGGGTAGAAGCTTCCATAAAACTGATAAGGACAATAACCAGCACGCCCCAAATCAGCACCAGTTTTTGCCAAATCTTCCATCCTAATTGATTTGCCAGTAATGGCAAGCCCAGCGCCAATGGCACAAGCAGCATACCCATCATAATCAAATCTGCACGAATTCCTTGCCAGAAAATAGTGGGCAGTGATGTCGCAGCAACCACCCTATCCCACTGCCACACGACTAAGCCTATACGCGATAAACTCAGAATAACCAAGCCGGTGAGAAGCAGCTTTATCAATATCAGATAAGGGCCAAAAAAAGACTGTAATTTAGTCATCATCAGCCTCGCACTATTAATGGCCACAAGATGGTCAGCCAGGTAGCCAGAGCGATAATGAGGGCAATAAGCACCGCCAGAGAACCATAGTCTTTGGCTCGTCCCGATAGCAGATGAGGTTCGGTGCTAATACGATCAACAACGCATTCAAATGCTGAGTTCAGTGCTTCAACCATTACCACAAGCAATAAAACCGTGATCATGGCTAGTCGTTCAACGGATGATACCTCGAGAAAGAAACTGCCAATGCCTGCAATTAATAACAGCAGAAAGGCTTGTCGAAAAGCGGTTTCATAACGCAGTGCAGCGAAAAGCCCCTGTATGGAATAACCAAAAGCATAAAGCAGCCGTTTGCATCCAGTATGTTTTTCCACAAAATTGCCCCATTACTCAAAATGAGGCTAATGCTACGACACCAATACTTAACTAAACCTTACGGAATTGAATTTTGTTTGATTAGTCAGTCTTTTTGTTTTAAATCTTGTCTTGAAGTTAATAGCATCAATTAACGGGAGACTTTATGAGATCCAAACTAACTTTCTGGCACTATCTTGTTATGGGGATTATTGCCTTTGGTTTTATTGATGTTAGGGCTTGTTGATCTTTCATCTCCGCCTCTGTTGTGAGCTGAAAAAGCGTCAATCAAGGCACGAGGAGCGCCTTTTAGTTATTCTAAATAAGTGACGAGCAACGCAGAGTGGCGCTTTTTCAGTCACAACCCGTAGGGCTGGGACTATTTTTGCGGCCGCCTGCGTTGTCAATCACTTATGTAGGATGGCTACACTGCGTGCTTTCCGCCTTGTCGGACACAAAAATAGCCGCCAGCAGTGGTGGATATGAAAGATCAATAAGCCCTAGTGTCATGTTTTATCTTGCCACCACATATTGATTAGCTTCTTTTATGTGGTCTATCCAGATTTAAGATTGGCCCGGCAGGAACCACACCCGTTGGATTAATCGTTTTATGACTACGATAATAATGATTTTTGATGTGTTGCATGTTGACGGTTTCAGCCACGCCGGGCCATTGATATAACTCACGAATGTATTCAGAAATATTCGGATAATCTTCAATGCATTTCAGGTTGCATTTGAAATGGCCGTGATACACGGCATCAAAACGAATCAATGTGGTAAACAATCGCCAGTCTGCTTCGGTAATATCATTACCGACTAAATAGCGATTTTTGCTCAGACGCTCTTCAACCTCATCCAATGCATTAAATAATGGAAAAACAGCCTCTTCATAAGCCTGTTGTGTGGTGGCAAAACCCGCTTTATACACACCATTATTAATGTTGTCGTAGACATCATCATTAATGGCATCAATTTCTTGTCTTAACGCCTGGGGATAATAGTCACCGGCCTTGGCACCGATTGAATCAAATGCACTGTTGAACATACGGATAATTTCAGCAGATTCATTGCTGACCATCGTGTTCTGCTTTTTGTCCCACAACACCGGTACCGTTACCCGTCCACTGTAATCTGGATCGGCAGTGGTATAAATCTGATGCAGAAATTTCGCCTGATGCAGCGGATCTTCAATCACCCCTTCCGCGTAATCAAAGGTCCAGCCATGTTCCAGCATCAATGGATTGACTACCGAAAGGGAAATCATATCTTGCAGATTTTTAAGTTTGCGAAAGATAAGCGTTCTATGTGCCCATGGACAGGCTAAAGAAACATATAAATGATAACGACCCGCTTCAGCTTTAAAACCACCCTCTCCACTTGGACCGGCACTTCCATCAGCAGTCACCCAATTGCGGAACTGTGATTTGCTGCGAATAAATTTTCCCTGATTGGAATCTGTGTCATACCAGCGATCGACCCACTGGCCTTCCATTAATAAACCCATAAAATACCTTCCTTAAAATAGTTGGATGTTTGCTGTAATTTTCATTGACTGTTTTATTGGCGAAGCTCACAATTTGTGCACTTGATAGCGAATAAGTTCATGAAACATCTCCACACACAGCAGCTTGACCAGCACCCTGCCAATTTCTGGCAACTGTTTGTATTGCTATTTTTGCTTAATAGCCTGGCCTTTGCTGGCTGGGTAGATTTCCGTCAGGTAACGGTTTCAGCCCACTCCGGTTTTGTCGCCGAGTTCGATCAGCTTACCTTAGCTAATCAACGTGATCATTTCCGGTCCCTGTTAGATATTGAAAATCTGGCTACACCAAGTGTAGATGATGGTGATAACGAACAACACTGGCTGGTTTATTCATCTGTTCTGATACTTCCTGCTGCGGCACTATTGCTTGCTGAGGATCTGTATTATTTGACGTTACTGATTATCAGTGACGGCAAATATCATTTACCGTTAAATCGCGCACCTCCACTCCAATAATCCTTTTAAAAACTTTTTTGTTTAACGAAGCTTTCTTCGAGGATTATGTATGCGTTCATTCTATTCACGGGCTGTTTTATTCAGTCTGATTATTATTGTGGGCTTGCTTAGTGCATTGCCTAATGTGTTGCCGCAGTCTACGACACAACATTTACCTTCCTGGTTTACCGACAATACCTTTAAATTAGGATTGGATCTTAGTGGTGGTTCCCATTTGCTGATGCAGGTGGATATCGATGATTTACGACTAAATGATCATCAGCAATTAGCTGAACAGATCACAGATGCTTTACGTGAGGCAAGGATCTTTATTCAGCCAGTTTCAGTCAATAAAAACCAGCTGATTATCATCCCAAAAGATTCCAACCGCCTGACTGAAATCAAGCAAATCGCTCGTTCCTATATAAAAGATCCAAAAGGTGGTTTGGCCTTGTTTTCAATAGAGGATGACCATAATCGCTTAACCATTACCCCCACTAAAGCGCATAGCGAAAATCTTACGAAAGATGCCGTTGAACATAGCTTGAAAGTTGTTCGGCAGCGTCTGAACGAAAGCGGTCTGGTTGACCCGACTATTACTAAACAAGGTAGTGATGGCATTCTGGTGCAATTACCGGGGGTAGATGATCCAGGTTATATCCGCACCCTGCTTGGAACCACCGCCAAAATGACCTTTCACTGGGCGGCTAATGAAGAAACATCGGGTGTAATCAAAGCTCAGGGTATGACTGAAGGTGAAGTCTATACTCTGGAAGAGCGGGTGGCGCTTGAAGGTCAGCATATTAAGGACGCCAATCTGGTATTCAGTCAGGAAAATGGCCAGCCAGTGGTCAGTTTTGAGCTGGATAAAGAAGGTGCCCGGTTGTTTGGTGAAATGACCAAGAACAATATTGGCCGCTCTTTGGCGATTGTATTGGACGATAAAGTTATTACCGCTCCGGTTATCCGCAGTGTCATTGCTGGTGGTCGTGGAGAAATCAGCGGTTCCTTTACGGTGGCAGAAGCCAATGAACTTGCCTTGTTGTTACGTGCCGGTGCATTACCTGCACCACTAAACGTTATAGAAGAACGTACGGTGGGACCGGATTTAGGCAGTGATTCCATTTCGATGGGTATTACTACAGGGGTGATTGGTGCCATATTGGTATTGGTCTTTATGCTGGCTATTTACGGCAGCTGGGGTTTTATTGCCAGTTTGAGTCTGACGCTCAATATAGGTCTGATTTTTGGTGTGTTGAGTGTATTAGGTGCGACACTGACACTGCCTGGAATTGCTGGAATTATTCTGAGCATTGGTATGGCAGTTGATGCCAATATCCTGATAAATGAACGGATCCGCGAAGAAACCCGTCGTGGCAAACGTGCACTAATTGCTTTGGATGCCGGTTTCAGACGCGCTTACAGTACGATCCTGGATTCCAATATCACCTCATTGATCGCGATCAGTCTGTTGTTTATGTTTGGCAGTGGTCCAGTGCGAGGTTTTGCCGTGGCAATGGCGATTGGTCTGATTACGTCAATGTTTACCTCGATTTCTTTTACCCGGTTATTAATGGAATGGCGGGTAAAGCGGATGCCAAAACAGGCATTACTAAGTATTTCGGGTATAAAGTCGCTGGATCGTCTCAGCAATAGCAAGATTGATTTTATGCGTGGACGGTTTGTAGGTATTACCGTTTCTGCCATCCTGTCACTGGCAGCGATTGGTTTATTCTTTCAACCCGGTTTGAAATATGGCATCGATTTTAGCGGCGGCACGGTGATGGAGGTGCAGGCGCCAGATACCAATGTTGAACAACTGCGTAAAGCCCTGCAGGATAAAGGTTTTACCCAGGCAGCAATCCAGGAGTTTGGAGATAATGACTATTATCTTGTACGGTTACCTATGGAAGGAGCCGAACAAGTAGCGAGTGGTAAGGTGGTTGAAAGCATCAAAACCACGGTAACGGAAATATCGGCTGATGCCAGTTTTCCGCGTGTTGAAATGGTGGGACCAAAAGTCAGTGGTGATTTCCGCGATGCCACTATTCTGGCCATTGTATTTGCTGGTTTTGGCATGCTGGCCTATTTGTGGATTCGCTTTGAGTATCATTTTGCCTTGGCGGCAACATTAACGATAGGCTTAGATTTAACCAAAACCATTGGTTTTTTTGTGTTGGCGGGAGTGGAATTTAATCTCACGGCCGTTGCTGCGTTATTGGCGTTGATTGGGTATTCGGTGAATGACAAGGTGGTAGTGTTTGACAGGGTTAGGGAGAATCTACGCTTAACGCCTGACAAACCGATGCTGGAGTTACTTAATGAGAGTATCACTTCAACGCTGACTAGAACGATCTTTACGTCAGTCACCACATTTCTGGCATTAATACCGATGGCAGTTGCCGGTGGCAGCGCAGTAGCCAGTTTTGCTCTACCGATGCTATTCGGTATCGTGATTGGTACAAGTTCATCGGTGTTTATCGCTGCACCGATTGTGTTCTGGATGGGCCAGCAGCGCTTACGCAAAGGTCTGCCACAATTACGACTTTCTGCTGAAGAAATGCAAAAGAAACTGGACGCCATTATGTAGATAAATTCAGATTTAAATTTAAACGCTAAGTAATTAATAATTAATGCTTTATGGTGAATAAGAACTCACTGTAAAGCATTTATCAAGGATAAAAAGATGACGTGGTTGATGTTGGTTGCAGGATTAATTCTACTGATTATGGGAGCTGAGTTACTGGTGAAAGGCGCCTCGCGTTTAGCGACCAGTTTCGGAATTCCCGCTTTAGTGGTTGGTTTAACGGTGGTGGCATTTGGCACCAGTGCTCCTGAAATGGCTGTCAGTGTCAAAGCGGCTTTTTCCGGGCAGGCTGAACTGGCCATCGCCAATGTGGTGGGCAGTAATATTTTCAATATTCTGTTTATTCTCGGTCTCGCGGCTTTAATCATGCCGTTGATGGTTTCACAACAATTGATCCGTCAAGACGTACCGATAATGATTGGCATCAGTTTTGTCGCATTGTGGATGATTCAGGATGGCACCATTGGCAAACTTGAAGCAGCCATTTTGTTAGGTGGTGTCATTTTATACACGGTGTTTCTGTTTTATCAGGGCAAAAAAACGGGCATTGATGCAACAGTAGAGGTTGATGCGAAACCGGTACCGACCTGGCAAAATGTATTACTAATCATCGTCGGATTAGCCTTGCTGGTTTTGGGCGCTCGCTGGTTGGTTCAAAGTGCGGTGACGATTGCCTCATCATTTGGTGTCAGTGAAGCCATTATTGGCTTAACCATTATCGCCGCTGGCACGTCGCTTCCAGAAGTCATGACCTCTGTCGTTGCGACCATCAAAGGTGAACGGGATATTGCTATTGGTAATGTGGTAGGTAGCAATATCTTTAATATTCTGGCGGTATTGGGTTTGTCGGGTTTGTTTTCCCCTACTCCATTACTGGCAAGCGAACAGCTGATGCAGATTGATGTCCCTGTTATGTTGGCTGTGGCGATTTTATGTTTACCCTTATTCTTTTTGGGAAGCACGTTAAATCGATTTGAAGGCTTCTTATTCCTGGTGTTATATGTCGCCTATGTCTGGTTTACCATTGCAATGGCCTTGTCTTTACCGTACCTACCACAACTGCAAGCCGGACTAGTCTATGGATTGGCTCCACTGGTTGGCTTTTACGTATTACTTTGCCTGGTAAACGATTTATTACGCAGACGCTATAATTAGTGTTAACCATTATCTCTCACTTCAAATAGGTATTATTTGGGGTGAGGGATAATTTTTTATTGAGCATTTTCTATTTCAGGCCAGCCGTTAATCTCCGGGTCAAACCCGGGTTCCAGCGCCTGTATTCGTTTTACCAAAGGTGGATGTGTAGACAGCATTCCAGACATTTTATTTGAAAGCTCGGCAAACAACATGTGCCTGGCCTCTTCCAGTTCATCATGTCTGACTTTATTGGCACCTTGTTGACTGAGGGCCCCTATTTTTTTAACGCGCCCGCTAACGCAATAGGATCACCGGTATAACGTGTGGCATCCGCATCAGCAAGATATTCACGTTGACGAGATATCGCTGCCTGCATGATTTTTCCCATAAAAGCCCCTAGTAATCCCAGTAGAATCAGAGCAATTCCGATTAACAGTATTTGAGCACCACCTTTTCTGCCGCGCCCACCTGAATGCATCAGAATCCGTCCGACAACATAAAGTGCCATCAAACCGTGAATCAAACCGATTACACGAAGGTTGAGCCGCATATCGAGGTTACGAATATGAGCAAATTCATGGGCGACTACTGCTGTCAGTTCATCACGATTCAATAAAGTTAATGCGCCACGAGTCACGGCAATAGCCGCATTATCGGGAGAGCTACCCGCAGCGAAAGCATTAATTCCGGGTTCGTTTTCAATGATAAAAACCTGCGGTGTCTGAATGCTGGCTCCCAGCGCCACTTCCTCAACGATGTTTTGATAACGTGTAACCAAGGGATCACCGGTTATCTCGTTAATATCAGTCGCTCCCAAAGCCTGAGCAACCTTTGCACCGTCACCGCCCATGGTGACTATTTTCCAAACAGAGGTCAGAACAATCACCATAGCAACGCCGGCAGCAACCAACCCAAATAGTTGCCAGTTAACCATTATCTGTTCAGTCTGATTAATACTGTCGCCGCTCATCCTGACAGAAGCCAGCGAGGCAATCACGGCTGCAATCAACGCCACAGAAAAAATAAACAAAGTCATCATCAATCGACTTTGTTTTCGGGCATTTGCACCCAGTTGATAGCTGCTCATTGCAGCCATTTTTAAAACTCAACCTTGGGCGCGTCTTGAATCGCTTCACGGTCATCAAACTCCAGCTCTGAGGCGCGAGTAAAGCTGAACATATTGGCTAGGATATTGGTCGGAAAAGTTTCCAGAACATTGTTATATTCAAGCACCGTATTGTTGTAGCCGCGGCGCGAAGCTGCCACTTTGTTTTCAATGCTGGTCAGCTGTTCCATCAGATCACGGAAAGCACCATCCGCTTTCAGATCCGGATAAGCTTCTGATAAAGCGAAGATGCCGCCCATTGCTTTACCTAACACACCTTCAGCCTGTCCAAGCGCCAGCATTGACTTTGCATCGCCCGAGTCGGTTTGATCACGCATTTTTTCTGCTTGATTGCGGGCTTCAATTACCCCATTAAGCGTTTCCTGTTCATGCTTGGCATAGCCTTTAACGGTGCTGACCAGCTGCGGAATCATGTCGTGACGTTGCTTAAGTGTAACGTCTATCTGTTTGAATGCATTCTGGAAGATATTGCGATGCCGAACCAATTTATTGTATTCAATAATCACATATAAAATCAGCAGGCCGACAATCCCTAGTAATATCCATTCCATATTTACTCTCCTTCTATTGAATTTAATGTCGTGATTGATTATGGATTAGTTACCCATAGTATTAAACAGCTTACTGACTATGAAAGCTAAGGGCTATTAACGTTCAGCCAAATACTATCTCAAAATCACGATCAGTCTTATTAACGTATTACTGCCAATATCGCATAGTTTGACTGATTACCATTTGTCTGTATTATCGCAGGCAGTTTCAGGTGCCTTTATTGCTACATGTGATTAAGGTTAAACGGGAAACAGGTGCGCCTCTTATTTGGCTATTCCTGTACTGCCCCCGCAACGGTAAACAGTTATTTCATTGCTCTGGTCGCTATCTGCCTGATAGATCGACAGTCACTGTACTTAACAGTATGGGAAGACGAGACATGATGCCGAGGATCTGTTTTTATCTTTCATCGCCAACATTCGTAATGGCCAGGAAAGAAAATCAGCCCCCAATATGGCTAAGCTGTAAGTCCGGAGACCGGCCCGAAGCTAACTAAGGAGTCGTGGCGGGGTGCCTGAACGTTCCGAGATTAGACCCATACTGTCCCCTGCCCGCTATTTACCTAACTGGTAGCTGCTTTTGCTACGGCAGGATGTCTGATGTCTTATATTGTTAAATATCGCTTGTGTTTTCACCGACCCATTTTTCTATTTGCCCTGTTGTTTTCTCTGATAACTTCAAGTGCGTATGCCAGTGAGCATCATGTAATGGTTATTGTGTCAGATCGCTCTGCCCCGACTTTGGTCTCTGGAGCACATCAATTATTACAACAACAGCCTGATGCAGACATTCAAATCCGCACGGTCAGTCAGCTTAATGCTTTGACTGATGCTGACTTACAGCAATTAATTGATAACAGTGCAAGCATATTAGTGGTTGGTGTATTTGGCGATCCTGTGGAACGATTACTCGTTCGGCAATATAACAATGATCAAAAACGCTATGTTTTACATAGTGACCAGCGGCTTATCGAATTAAATAGCGATCCGGTTACACAATCTATTCCTAATCATATCTTGAGTGATAAAGCCTCATTAAGCACAACAACTCTGTTAGAGGCCAAACAGGTTCAATATCCCGAGTATGCTAACTGGTTACAGGCTCGTGCTTACTGGGTTAACCGTTCGACAGAGAATTCACGCAGTCTGCTGGACATGTTGCTCACAGAAGGCAGTAAAAAAGCCGAATTACAACCTGTTGGGGCTTTACGCTTTGCTTTGCATAAAGACGATAAAACTCAATGGTTAAGCCCAACTGAACTAGCCAAACAACTTGATACAACAAATCCTGTTGTCTGGTTGGTCGATCATGATACCGGCGATTTAACAGGTGAATGGAAACTGCATCAGCAGTATTGTCAGGCGCTGAACAGTCAATGTGTTTCCGTATTGGCCGCCTGGGGCGAACCCAGTGTTGAGGCTATTGAGACGATCAAAAAGGTGATGAACAAATCTTTGCCAAACACACCATGGGGAATCGTTTCTTTTCAGGACTTTGTGATTGGTGGTGGTGATGGTCGTGAGCAGGTTGAACAATTATTTACTGAGCTTAATGTTCCGGTTTTAAAAGGTATTCGTCTTAATAAATTAAGTGAGGCGGATTATGCCTTATCTTCACAGGGTATTCCTCGCGATTCGATTCATTATCGGATTGCCATGCCGGAGTTGCAAGGTGTCAGTCAGCCACAGATTCTGGCATTGACCGAGCCTGCAAAGATGGACCCACAAACCGGGGCCCAGCTGACGCAAAGTCTACCAATTAAAGAACATATAAACCGTCAGGCACTGCGCATGCAAGGCTGGCTGGCTCTACAACAAAAAGACAATGCCGATAAGCGTGTCGCCATTGTGTATTACAACCATCCCCCCGGTAGACATAATATCGGTGCTGATAATCTGAATGTGCCTGAAAGTCTGCTGGAAATATTGAATAGCCTGAAAAATGCAGGTTATCAGACTGGTGAGCTGCCAAAAGATGCGGAATCTTTGCTGGATATGCTGCAACTTAAAGGGGTGAATTTACCTGAAGACGCACAAGCATTATCAGCGATGTCCAAGGTCGCCAACACCATGACAGCGGATGAATATCAACGCTGGTTCAAACAGTTACCGGCAACTGTTCAGGCTGAAATGATTGATGGTCCTTTGGCAGCATTACAGCAGCGGATGCGTGATGCTATTGAGCAGGCACTGGCATTGGACAGTGTGACAACTCGCCAATCTCAACTCAATTTGCTAACGGCATTTATGCAGCAAACATCCACGGATCTGCATCATGCACTGGATGGTTTACGTCATCCCGGCCGCAGTCGAGCATTGGATTTATTAAATCAGCTGGAACAGGATTATCAGCAGATCATCGATGCAGCTGCTCAAGGCCATCAGCCCGACTGGCAGCATAGCGAATCCTTACATGATGCATTATTGGAAATGCAGATTGAAGGTATTCGCGGTTGGGGTGAAGTACCCGGCAAAGTGATGGTCTGGGATAATCGATTACTGATTCCCGGCGTGCAATTTGGCAATGTGTTTATCGGCCCGCAACCACCGCGTGGTTGGGAAATCCATGAAGAATTGTTGCATGCCAATATGTCTTTCCCTCCGCCACATCAATATCTGGCGTTTTATCACTATATTCAGTCGCAATTTAACGCTGATGCTATGGTGCATGTTGGTCGACATTCAACCTATGAGTTTTTACCCAAACGCAGTGTAGGTTTGGGTGAAGATGATTACCCCGCTATTATTGCCGGTGAGGTTCCGGGTCTTTATCCATATATAGTCGATGGCGTCGGTGAAGGCATACAGGCCAAACGCCGTGGACAGGCAGTTATCATCGATCATTTGACTCCCCCGCTCGCCGTCACTGAACTTTATGACGATCTGCTACAACTACGTCAGTTGATTGAAAGCGCCGAAGCTGCTTCAGATAAAGCCACACGGGATCGGGCTATTCGCAGCCTGCGTGAACAAATCGAAACTATGGGTCTGCGTAATGAATTGATCGCCAGCATGGATGAAGAGCTGCAAGTGCGTGGTGCCGGTTTCGATGAAATTGATGATGATTTTCTACTGCATGAAGTCGGTCATTATCTGACAAATTTTCAAGAGACCTTTATGCCACTGGGTCTGCATGTATTTGGCCGGGATTGGTCCGCGGATGGACTCGATACCATGATGAACTCAATTCTGGACAACACCGATTCCAGCGAGGCTCAACGTCAAGCTATCTATCAAAAATTGCAAATGTCTCCAGCGGCTGAGATTGAAGCGCTTTTGAATGGTTTGAATGGTCGTTTTATCTCTCCGGGGAAAGGCAATGATCCCATTCGCACGCCGGATGCTCTGCCCACTGGCCGTAATTTTTATGCGTTGGATGGCAGCCTGCTGCCAACCCGTGTGGGTTTTGATATCGGTCAACAACTGGCCGCACCGGTCTTGGCCGGCGAAAAGGGCAATATTGAAGGTCATGAAGTAGGCGATCGCAATAAACAAGGGGTGATTTTATGGGCCTCTGATTCAGTGCGGGATGAAGGTGCCATGATTGCGTTTGGTATGAAGCTGCTGGGTGTCCGCCCGATATGGAATAGCCGTGGCATTATCAAAGGTCTCGAACGTCTGCCATTAAATGAGGAACAACCACAGCGGCTGGATGTGTTGTTTACCACTTCAGGTTTATTCCGGGATTTATATGGCGAACATCTGGTATTGCTGGATAAAGCCAGCTTATTGGCCTTGGATGCCAGTCGAGATCTGATTATCCGTGATTATCCTGCTTTGGCTGTCGCCCTTAACGCTGCTTTGGAAGCTTTAGGTGAATGGCAACAAGGCGGCGATGAAGCGTTGGATAAAAACTTGGTGGCCACCAATTGGGTAAATGAGGCCATACAACGGCTGGCCCAACAACCGGATATCGATCCGGCACAATTAGGTCGTGAAACAAGCCTTCGTGTATTTGGTATTGCCCCGGGGGCTTATGGTGCTGGCATTAATCGTCTGGTTGAACGTTCAGCTGCCTGGGAAGATCGCAGTGAACTGGCTGACGTATTTATCAAACGTATGGCACATGCTTATGGCAGTGGTTTGCAGGGTGAATCGCAACCGGACTTGTTCAAACAGCAACTTGCCGGAGTGTCACAAACCTTTTTGGGTCGTGCCAGTAATCTGTATGGCCTGATGGATAACAATGATGCATTTGATTATCTGGGTGGTTTTAATCTGGCGGTGGAAACAGTTAGTGGTCAGCAACCAGGCAGCGCGGTGATTAATCACAGTAACAACGATAATCTGCGAATCGATGACTTGCCACAAGTCCTGCTGGGAGAGCTGCGTGCCCGTTATCTGAATCCACAATGGATTAAGCCGTTAATGAATGAAGGTTATGCCGGTGCGCGCACCATGGGCAGTGAATTTATCGAATATCTTTGGGGGTGGCAGGTGACCAGTCCGGAAATCATTACTGACCATGTGTGGGAAGAGGTAAAAGCCGTTTATGTTGATGACAGCCTGCAATTAGGATTGGATGAGTTTTTAAGTGATAGTCATCAACAACATGTGCAAACCAATATCCTGGCAGTGATGCTGGTCGCCATAGATAAAGAATTCTGGGATGCTGATTTGAATACTCAAAAACAATTGGCCGAGCAGTTTGCTGCCAATATTATTGAAAAAGGCATTCCCGGAAGTGGTCATACCCATGCGAATCATCCAATGTATGATTTTGTGAAATCACATCTCGATGCGGATCAGGCTAAAGCTTTGGAAGCCGTATTGGCACGAAGCCGAATACAGACTTCAGAAACAGCCTCCCCTCCAACTCATATACAGGAATTACAATTGAATCAGCAGGATAGCCAGCAAATCGAGAATAGCAATCAAGCTGCTGAGGACACTACAGAAACCAGCTCCACCGATAGCAAAATGCTTTGGCTGTGGACGTTGCTGGCATTATCAGTAATCGTTGCCGCAGGATTATGGCGCGGTCGTAAAGGAGCTATGTAATGTATCCACATTTTTCACTGGAATTAATGCACCAGCTGACCGGACTGTTATTAACCCCGGTCGTCTGGGCGTTATTGTTTTTTGTCGGTTTGGCCGTATATGAAACCGGTATTGCCATTGGCGAGCGCTTCTGGGGAATCGCCCGTTTATCACAGCATTCTGATAGCCAAGCATTGATTGCTCTGGGCAAACGCCGAATTGAACGGGCCGATTTTATTACCAGACTGGCACCCATGCTCGGGTTGATGGGCACCTTGATTCCCTTGGGCCCAGGCCTCGCCGCATTAGGCGAAGGACAACTAAAAATTCTGACTACGGCGATGACAGTGGCGTTTGATACCACGGTTATTGGCTTATTGGCTGGCATGATCGGCTTTGTCATTGGTCGGATGCGTCGGCGTTGGTATGACGCTGCTTTAACTGAATTGGAACAGCAAAATGGATAAATGGCGTCGCAGTTCATTTCTCGATACCGATGAAGATCCGTTAGGTCCATTGGCCAATTTGATTGATATTGTGCTGGTATTTGCCTGTGGGTTAATCGCTGCACTGGTCGCGTTCAGTTCGGACTTACAGGATCATTTTGAAGTACAGCCGCAGGAAATCACTCTCGGTAAGGAACTGCCAACAATGCCAGATACTATGCAGCAGCAGGTGCAGGATGGTAGTGGTTACGAAGCTGTTGGTCAGGTATATCGAGATCCACAAACCGGTAAGCTGATTTTAATTGATGACTAATTTTTTCATTAAAAGATTTTCGCTCAGCCCGCGAATCCAAAAGTAATTTCAGGTAGAATCACCGCTTCTACTGAACTCCTGTTTTATTGGATTTTAAAATGGCTCAATACGTATATAGCATGAACCGCGTTGGCAAAATCGTGCCGCCCAAACGCGAAATTTTAAAAGATATTTCCCTGTCATTTTTCCCTGGTGCCAAAATCGGTGTATTGGGTTTAAATGGCTCTGGTAAGTCTACCCTGCTCCGCATCATGGCGGGTGAGGATAAAGATTATATTGGCGAAGCCAGACCGATGCCGAATATGAAGGTCGGGTATCTGCCTCAGGAGCCTGAGCTGGATGACAGCAAAACCGTTCGGGAAATCGTTGAAGAATCAGTCTCTGATGTCAAAGCCGCTTTGGATGAACTGGATGCGATTTATGCAGCTTATGCCGAACCGGATGCCGACTTTGATGCACTCGCTAAAAAACAGGGTGAACTGGAAAATCTGATCACCGCTAAAGATGGTCATAATCTGGACAATGCTCTGGAACGTGCAGCAGATGCGTTACGCCTGCCGCCCTGGGATGCCAAAGTAGCGGTGTTATCCGGTGGCGAGCGTCGTCGTGTTGCATTATGCCGGTTATTACTCGATCACCCGGACATGTTATTGCTTGATGAGCCGACTAACCATCTTGATGCTGAATCGATTGCCTGGATTGAACGCTTCCTGCAGGAATACCCCGGTACCGTAGTTGCCATTACCCATGATCGCTATTTCCTGGATAATGCCGCGGGCTGGATACTTGAGCTTGATCGTGGTCGTGGTATTCCTTATGAAGGTAATTACTCTTCATGGCTGGAACAGAAAGATCAACGTCTGGCACAGGAATCGAAACAGGAAGCCTCACACAATAAAGCCATTCAAGCTGAGCTTGAGTGGGTACGCCAGGGAGCCAAAGGTCGTCAGGCAAAATCCAAAGCGCGCTTGAAACAGTTTGAAGAAATGAATTCAAAAGAATTTCAAAAACGTAATGAAACCCAGGAAATCTATATTCCACCTGGCCCGCGTTTAGGTGACAAAGTGATTGAACTGCATAACGTCACTAAATCCTACGGCGACAAACTGTTATTCGAAGATCTCAGTCTGACGATTCCCCCCGGTGCAATTGTCGGCATCATCGGCCCTAACGGTGCCGGTAAATCTACCTTGTTCCGCATGATTACCGGTGAAGAAAAACCCGATTCCGGTGAAATCGAAATCGGCAGTACCGTGCAGCTGGCTTATGTAAACCAGGCACGTGAACTGGATGGCAAGAAAACGGTATTTGAAGAAATAGCTGATGGTGCCGATATGATTACTGTCGGAAATTATCAGACCCCTTCTCGTGCCTATTGTGGACGGTTTAATTTTAAGGGCTCAGATCAGCAGAAATATGTGAAGGATCTCTCCGGTGGTGAGCGTAACCGCCTGCATATGGCCAAACTGCTTAAAGAAGGTGGCAACGTTTTATTACTCGACGAACCGACCAACGACCTGGACGTGGAAACATTACGTGCATTGGAAGAAGCCATATTGGCCTTCCCGGGTTCAGCAGTGGTCATTTCGCATGATCGCTGGTTCCTGGATCGTGTCTGTACCCATATGATTGCCTATGAAGGCGATTCCAGCGTGGTGTTTTTTGAAGGTAACTATAGTGAATATGCCGAAGATTACCTCAAGCGTTATGGCAAAGATCATCAGCCTGAACGTATCAAATACCGTCGAATGAATTAGGTTTTGAAATATCCGCAGATTACGCAGATTTTCGCAGATTAATAAAAAAATGAAATTTGTAGGTCGGGTTAGCGTAGCGTAACCCGAGACAAATTAAATATTTCGTTTAACAAAAATCTGCGTCAATCTGCGAAATCTGCGGATAGATTTCTTTTAAACCTCTGTGTCTCTGTGTTTTATGTCAATCTTTCAAAGGCTTATGCATCATTTCTGGTGTGCGTTCGGCGCCGAGGATACCGACACGGATCAGAAAGTCGCCAAAATGCTCGTCTTTCTCACGTTCAGCAGCAAACTGTTCAATCATTGGTTTTAGCGTATTCAGGATGGTGGCTTCGTCCACATTTTCAAGATACAGACGGTTTAGTCGCTGACCACTGAAATCAGCCCCCAGATTCAGGTTATAGCGTCCGATCGCTTTACCGGTTAACGCAATTTCACCCAGGTAAGGTCTGGCACAGCCATTCGGACAGCCGGTGATGCGGATATTAATCAGCTCTTCCGGGAGGCCCACATCACTCATTATTTGTTCCAGCTTACTGAGAAACGTGGGTAAATAACGTTCTGATTCAGCCATCGCCAAAGCACAAGTAGGCAATGCTACACAGGCCATCGCATTTAAACGCAAGGCCGGACGGCGTTCACCGATATCCAGTTGGTACTGCTCAACCAATGCTTCAATAACCGGTTTTTGTTCAGGGCTGATATTGGCAATAATCAGGTTCTGATTACAGGTCATGCGAAATTCGCCAGTATGGACTTTGGCGATTTCCCGAAGTGCGGTACGTAATTGCAGTGTTTCAGTATCCTTAACCCGCCCACTGTAAATATATAAGGTCAAGTGCCATTGACCATCTTCACCCTGGATCCAGCCAAATCGATCACCATTGCATAATAACTCAAAGGGTCTGGCAGACGTCATCGCCTCACCATGGTATTCGGTAAATTTTTCGTTAAACCAGTCAATACCATGATCATCAATGGTGTATTTAAAACGAGCATGCGCCCGAACACTGCGATCACCAAAGTCACGTTGAATGGCAGCAATGGTTTCGCAGGCTTTGACAATCTGGTCTTTTGGCACAAAACCGGCCATGGTGGCTAAGCGTGGGAAAGTTGCCGTTTCACCATACGTCATGCCCATACCGCCACCGACGGCAACATTGAATCCAACTAATTCGTCGTTTTCAATAATGGCAATTAACGCAATATCATTGGCCAGTACATCACTGTCGTTTTCAGGTGGAATGGCGATACCGATTTTAAATTTACGTGGTAAATAGCGATCCCCATAAAACGGTTCTTCAGATTTACCCGGTTGATAGACACATTTTTCGCCCAGCCAGATCTCGGCATAGGCACCCGACTGCCAGCACAAATGATCACTTATAGCTTGTGAAATCTGATGAACTTCGGCATGCACCGAAGACTGATGCGGATTGACATTTGTCACCACATTTCGATTCACATCACCGCATGCGCCTTTTGTATCCAACCCTAATGCATTAACTTGCTGCATTAATGAACGCAGATCTTTTTTCAAAACCTCGTGATATTGAAACGTCTGCCGGGTAGTAATACGTAACGTGCCATTGGCGCAATCATCAGCTATCGCATCGAGTCCAAGCCATTGCTGTGGAGTCACCACTCCACCGGCAATACGCAGTCGAACCATAAATGAATATAACGGTTCCAGCTTTTGACGACGGCGTTCATCACGCAGATCGCGATGATCCTGCATATAGCTGCCATGGAATTTGGTCAGTTTGTTGTCATCTTCCGAGATCGCAC
Organism: Methylophaga sp. F7; assembly: GCF_056863975.1. Lineage (NCBI taxonomy): Bacteria > Pseudomonadati > Pseudomonadota > Gammaproteobacteria > Thiotrichales > Piscirickettsiaceae > Methylophaga > Methylophaga sp. F7. The sequence goes on from NZ_CM166511.1 coordinate 1,668,017, forward strand.
CGGTAACGGCATCTTCAAGCCCTTCGGCAATGGTGCCACGCAGGTAACGACTGTCGAGTTTGAGTTGTTCGGCTTCAGGTAATTTTGTATTCATTAGTACACATCACGTTGGTAGCGTTTATCACGCGTCAGCTGACGCAGATATTCAGTGGCATCTTCGCGGCTTTTATTGCCTTGCTGACTGATAATATCAATCAGGGCTTCATTAACATCCGGTGCCATATTGTCCGCATCACCACATACATATAGATAGGCTCCTTCCTGCAACCAGTTCCATATTTCAATGGATTTTTCACGAATACGGTGCTGTACGTAGATTTTCTCGGTCTGATCACGAGAAAATGCCACATCCAGATGGGTTAATAATCCAGATTTACGCCAGGCCAGCCACTCGGTCTGATAGAGAAAATCAGTCAGGAAATGCTGATCACCAAAGAACAGCCAGTTACGTCCCCGAGCTCCTCGCTCTTCACGCTCCTGCATAAAGCTTCTGAATGGGGCCACGCCGGTGCCAGGACCAATCATAATAATTGGCGCATCGTCATCGGCAGGCAATTTGAAGTTTTTATTGGGATCGATGTACACCGGAATAGTGGCATCTTCGGCCAAGCGATCGGCTAACCAGGTTGAGGCTACACCGCCCCGTTCACGGTTATGGGCGTTATACCGAACCGTTGCCACGGTGATATGTACTTCTTCATCAACTGCGGCCTGACTGGATGCAATCGAATACAATCGTGGCGGCAATTTACGCAGCAACTTGATAAAACCGTTGGCATCTATATCGGCTAATGGATAGCTTTGAACTAAATCCAGAACATCACGGCCTCGGATCCATTCAGTGACAGCAGCTTTGCTTTCCATCAGCTTATTCAGTTCATCGGATTGCGCCAATTCAGCCCATTTTTCGACCAATGGGCGGGTCAGCACGGTAATTTCACGATGATGCATCAATGCATTGGTTAAAGTTTCGGTTTGTTCTTCAAGCTCTACTGGAGTATCAGCATCGAATCCCAGCGCATCAATCAGCATGGAGACCAAAACGGGATCATTCTGTGGATATACACCTAATGCATCACCCGGCTGGTAGTGCAATCCCGAACCTTCAAGTGAAATTTCAATATGCCGCACTTCCTTGCTGGAACCGCGACCACTGAGGATCTGGTTTTCCAGCAAAGGTGCAGAAAATGGATGTTTGCGATCATATTGAACGGAGGTTTCAAGCTGACTCATTGCAGCAGAGGCTGACGGTGGTGCGGCACTGGCCTGCATGGAGCTGGTCAGTGACTCAACAAATTCAGCGATCCATTTTTCCGCCAAATCATCATAATCCACATCACAATCAACTCGAGGAATTACTGTGGTTGCACCAAGTTTTTGCAGACGTTCATCAAAGTCTTTGCCGGTCTGGCAGAAATATTCATAGCTGGAATCACCCAGTGACAGCACACTGTATTTCAAACCCTTTAAACCAGGTGCTTTACGGCTTCCCAGAAACTCATATAAATCCATTGCGTTATCAGGCGGCTCACCCTCACCATGTGTCGAAGTTAAGACTGCCAGATATTGCTCGTTCTTCAGTTCTCGTGGTTTGTATTCCGCCATATCCCATAATTTGACTTCAATACCACTGGATTTTGCTTTCTCAGCTAGTTGGCCGGCAACCGTTTCGGTATTACCGGTTTGTGAACCATAAAGCACGGTCAGTTTGATCGTTTGGTCCGGCAGAGAAGGTGCAGCTTCCGTAGCAGCTGTTCCACCCTGAGCCGCACGATAACCTGACAAATAGCCTGACAGCCAATCTACCTGCCAGCCTTCCAGGCCTTGCAGTAAATTATTAAGCTGTTGCAATTGTTCATCGGTTAATGGAGCGTTGGGCAACCTGATATTCATGTTGTTGGCTTATCTCTTAAAAGTTGAGCTTTGAGTCTGCACAAAATAACAAAAACTATATATAAATAGAAACTATATGTTTGGATTTCCATATAATTAAAATAAATATACTTCGATTCTAACAATCATTATGTTAGAAGAATTAATGCAAAATATTGTGAATGTTTTGGTGTGAAGTAGTAAAAATTAATGAACTACCTTTAATATTGGTCCATCGCTTTATATTTCAACCGCTTTAAGCTGTGTTGAACTTTCAGAGACGGCTATGAAAGATCAACAAGCCCTAGTGACTTTTATGCTCGTATAGATCGGTATCTGCGTACATATATAGAGATTGCAAATCGATGTTGTCCATCGAGCGACTGGAAGCCGTACCAACAGTATATTCTACATTTAGATGTGGGCTGACATTAGCATTATAGTTTTTTACTGCGTCAGCCAGTTGTTCCAGTTTGTTTTCTGATTGCTCACATACACTCAAAACGACAAACTCGTCATCGACCAGTCGAGATATTAACTCTGTATCGGTAAAGATTTCTGTCAATATTCGGGAAAAATGAATAAGGGCTTCATCACCTGCAGAAATCCCGTGAGCATGGGAGATGCGCTTGTAATTATTCACATCAAAGTAATACATGGTAATACTGGCTTGGTACGGTACAAAAATATTCAGTAATTTTTGTGCTCTGCGTTCGAAAGCCTCACGATTCAGTAAGCCGGTCAACTTATCTTCATCTAACAGTGGGTTATAGTCGATTTCTTCTTCGACCATTTCGGTCAGTTGTTTTAATAATTGTTTATCTTTATCTGTAAAAGTTCTGGGAATAGAGTGTTTTAAACATAAAGCCCCCAACTTCTCCCCCGATCTTGCCCGAATTGGACAACCAGCATAAAACCTTATGTGGGGTGCTGACGTAACCATGATGTTTTCTGCATAGTGTTTATCATTCAGCGTATCGGAAATAACAAAAATATCTTCCTGAGCAATCGTCTGATTACAAAATGCCACTGAACGTTCGGTTTGCCGTTGACTGAATCCCTGTGACGATTTTATCCATTGTCGATCTTCGTCTATCAGCGAAATCAGGCTAATCTCCACATCAAATAAACGTGTACAAAGTTTGGTTAACCGGTCATAGCGATGTTCCGGTTCACTATCCAGAAGTCCCAGACCATGTAGGCGTTTAAGTCTTTGTAAATCAATATGTTCTGACGTGTTTTTCGACCAGTCAATAAAAGCCTCAGGTAACATGGGACGACCAATAAAATATCCTTGAGCCTGATCACAGCCCATTTTACGTAGCAGCTCCAGTGCAGCATTATCTTCAATTCCTTCTGCAGCCACCTGCATGTTCAGACTGTGGGCAAGTTCAATAATCGCCTTAATAACCAGTCTTGATTCGCGTGAATCCGCAGAAGTCATGACAAAGGTTTTATCCACTTTGACTTCTGAAAACGGCATACGAACCAAGGCCAACATCGACGAAAAACCGGTCCCAAAATCATCTATGGATAAACGAAATCCTCGCAGTCGCAGTCTGGTCAGAATATCCAGAGATATCACAGGGTCATCCATTGCGGCTGTTTCCGTCAAATCCAGGATCAGTTGATCCGGTTTGATATTATGGGCTTCACAAAGCATTTCAATTTGTTTGAATAGCTCGAGGTTACTGAGTGATGCCGCAGAAATATTGACCGAAAGCAATAAGCCCCTGTTCTGGACTTTTAGCGACGGATCGGCTTCCTGAAGCTGATTTAGAAAAGGTAATGCCTGTTCAAATACCTGTAAGGTTAATTTGTCGATAAGATCATTCTGTTCGGCTAAGGGAATAAATTTTTCCGGTGAAATGAAGCCCTTTTCTGCGTGCTGCCAGCGTGCAAGCGCTTCAAGGCCAGTTAGCGTGCCACTGACACAGGATACTTTTGGTTGATATACCAGATAAATGTCATGCGCGTTAATCGCTTGTTCCAGCTCATTGACGGTAAGGGTATTGGTCTGGTTTTCAGCGCGGAGTTGCTGACCAAAGGTGTTGTCAGCTGTGTTGATGGATTCAGCTTTAATCAAATCCCGGAAAGCTTTGGGATTAAAGGGCTTGGGAAGAATCCCCAGAACATTAAGACCATGCGCACCGGCCGAACGTGCTGCAGCATGTAATAGTTGCTGCCCGGCGCCACTTGTGATGATTAACTGAGCATCGATTTGCATACGGCCCAATTCGCCAAGTACTTCCACCCCATCCATATCCGGCATAATCAAATCAATAATCAGATATTGTGGGCTCCAGTCATTGATGATCTCCAGAAAACTTTGAAAGTCAGAGGTTATTTTGGCTGACAGACCGATAAATTCAGCGACATTAGCAATTGCTCTTGCAGTGAGATTGTTGTCATCCAGAATGAGTACTTTTAATTCGGTCATCGCCCCAGATTACTCTTGGTTATCCAATAAAAATAAACTCTGTAGACACTTTGACATTTATGACTCGTTCTGCAAAGACTTTCGGATTTTCGTGGTAAGTTCATCTCGACTATATGGTTTACTCAGTAACATGACTCCAGGGTCCAACCGACCATGATGGACGATAGAGTTCTCGGTATATCCTGAAGTGAACAAAACTTTTAATTGTGGTCGGATTCGCTGCGCCTTATCAGACAGCTCTCTTCCACTCATACCGCCTGGCATCACCACATCGGTGAATAATAAGTCAATATCTGCATCACTTTGAATGATTTCCATTGCTTCGCTTCCATTTGATGCACTTATTACCTTATATCCCATAAACTCTAATTGCGAAATAACATAATTGCGAACCAATTCATCATCTTCAACAACAAGTATGCTTTCATTGCCGATTTGCGGTTGAATATGCAGTACAGAAGCGTTTTCTGCCGTCGCAACCTCCTCAGGTGAGCGGGGTAAATACAGTCTGATGGTCGTTCCCTGACCGACTTCCGAATAAACGTTTATGTGACCATAACTCTGTCGGGCAAATCCATAGACCATCGCCAAACCAAGACCCGTACCCTTATCTTTGCTTTTTGTGGTGTAGAACGGTTCAAACACTTTATCCAGATTCTCTGGAGCAATACCTACCCCGGTATCTGACACCCCAATGATGACATAATCACCCGGGGTAACATCGTGTTGTGAACCATAGTCTTCGGAGAGTGAAACATTGAGGGTTTCAATTAATAACCTGCCACCTGATGGCATCGCATCACGCGCATTGATGGCCAGATTCAACAGCGCATTTTCCAATTGTCCCGGATCTACCTGCGCCAACCAGAGATCTGGTTCCAACGCCAGCTCAAGCTGAATCGCCTCGCCAATTGATCGGCTTAGTAACCCCTGAAAATTATTTAATAATTGATTGGCATCAATATGTTTTGGATCCAGTGCCTGCTTTCTGGAAAAGGCCAGCAAACTGCGAATTAATTCTGCTCCGCGGTCTGCTGCCTCCTGGATCATTTCAGAAAGGCCGCGTAGTTTGGAATCGCTGGCAAGTGACTCAGTAATAATTTCGGCATTGCCGACAATGACTGTCAACAAGTTATTAAAGTCATGAGCGACGCCACCGGTTAACTGGCCAACGGCTTCCAATCGTTGGGATTGTCGTAATTTTTCTTCTATTTCAAGACGATCGGTTATATCCGTAATACCGCCAACCATTCGGATTGCTTCGTTAGCGCTATTGTAAATAACATAACCCCGGTCAATAACATCTGCATAGTCCCCATCCTGACGTTGAAACTTATAGTTCTCTGACCAGCTCTGCTGTTGGGTTTCAATTGCTCGCTTAAGGTTGTTTAGGACTCGATTACGCTCATCAGGATGAATGCGTTTTTCCCAGCCTTTAATAGAAGGTTTTTTTGATTGGGTATCAATGCCAAACAAGGTTGCAAAACTATCGCTCCACCAAAGTTCGTTTGTCAGGAGATCCCAGTCCCAGATCGCATCGTTGGTTGCTTTGGATAATAATTGAAAGCGTTGCTCACTCTCCCTAATATTGGCGTCTGCTTCTTTTTGCAGCGTAATATCGGTCATGTAGCCTTCAATCGCTACTATGTTGCCATCTTTATCTCTTACACCGCTACCTTGCTCCCAAAACCAGCGGATACCACTATCTTTATGAATTATTCGATACTCGACCTGAAACGGCTGGTTTTGCTCAATTGCTTTTATTGTTTCAACATACATCTTCTCGCGATCATCTGGATGGATAAGGCTGGCAAATTCAATCCTCTGGTTGCCGATAACATCTTCAGCGTTATAGCCGGTTAAACGTTCGAATGCTTCGCTTACATAGAGCATAGTCCATTGCTCATCACATAGACTACGATAAGCAACCCCTGGCAGATTTCGCAATAACTGCATTAATGATCGTTCGGCCTCAGAACGCTGCGCCTCGGCAAGCTTGGTATTGGTAATATTTTCGGTGATGGCAATAAGATGCAACGGATTGCCACTGTCATCACGTTGCAAGGTGATACTTAATCTTGCCCAGACCGTTTCGCCGGTTTTATGGATGTAGCGTTTTTCCAGAATACGGCTATCAAGGATACCAAGCAGAATATCGCTGATTTCCTGCTGGTTCTGTTCTTTATCATCAGGATGGGTAAGCTGATGAAAATCCAGTTGCGTCAGTTCTTCAGCTGAATACCCCAGCATTTCACAATAAGCTTGATTGCATTCCAGAAAACGGCCGTCTGTTGAGGCAATGGCCACACCGGTAGCTGCATCCTGAAATGCTTGACGAAACCGGCTTTCGCTACGACGAATTCGTTCTTCATTGCGGTGCTTGGCAATGGCAATAGAAATAATTTTTGATATACGCTCGATAGTATCAAGCTGCTCGGGTTCCGGGGTTTTTACCGTGTTGTGATAAATGGCAAAAGTCGCGATAACGTTAAGTTTTTCATCAAATATAGGATGAGACCAGCAAGCCCTTAAATCATAAGCCAATGCAAAGTTGCGATAATTTTCCCACAGAGGATCATTTTCAATATCACATACAATGACTGGCCTTTTAAGAAATGCTGCTGTTCCACATGAGCCCGCAAGCGGGCCTATAGGCTCGCCATGAATGGCATCGTTATAACTGACCGGTAAATTGGGTGCAGAACCATGCAGCAGGCGTTTACCCTCTTCATCAATCAGTAAAATGGAAGCGATGGTATTGGGCAGAATTTCTTCGATCCCCAGTACAATTTGCTCCATAATCTGTTGTAAATCCAGAGAGGAAGCCACGGCTTCAACCATGCTGGATTCCAGTTTTTGTATCATCTCCAGGCGTTTACGTTCAGTGATATCGATAATCATGCCTAAACGACGAACTTCCTGACCACTGGCATTAAATACTGATTTGCCACATTCAAATAACCAGCGAATGCTTGCGTCGTCTTTACGGGTAATTCGATATTCAGCCTCTACTATACCGCTGTTACTGGGTTTTGCCCGTGCTGATTCCAGAGTTTTTATATCTTCTGGCAGAATAAATTGCTGAAAACTCTCTATTGTTCCATCAAATTCTTCAAGCGTTATGCCAAAGAGTTCAGCCGTCTGTTCAGACCAGGTTACTTTGTCATTGAGCAAGTTGATTTCCCAACTTCCCATATGACCTATACGTTGACTTTCATCCATCAAACGTAACATATGATCTATATGACCCATATGTTGACGAATATCTGTCAAATCCAGCACTGTGCCAAATAATTCATTTTTATCAGGCTGCCAGGTGGCACGTTGTCGGATAAACCTTAATTCATTATCAGCCGTTAATATCCGGTGACACACATCAAGACTGTCCTGCTGTTCAATCGCACGATTGAAAGCCCGTGTAACGTCAGCTTTATCATCCGGATGTACCTGCTGTAAGTGACCTCCCAGTGTGGGAGAAAACTCTTCTAATGATTTTGCAAATATTTCAAATGTCTGTTCCCCCCACCACAAATTTGATGTTTCAGGGGTATAGACCCAGTGACCTATAAGCGTTGGAGAAGCACCGAGGTCTGTAGCCATCCATTGTTGTACCGGACCTGGAAGAATTTCGCTGGATAAGATAACCAGCAATTTGTTGTCATCATCATCCAAAACTAATGTTGCTGGGTAGCGCTGAGCCTCGCTTCTACCAATAAGGGTTAATGGGGAATGAAATGGAGATCGTGGATTGAATGTATTTCTATCTAGTTCTTCAGCAAAAAATGCTTCAAATGGCAAGCCAATAATATCGTTTTCATCAGAAGCTTCGATTAACCGCAAAGCCTCTGAGTTTGCAGTTAACAGTAAGTTCTCGCGAAAAATAAAGACAGCTTGGTTGTGCTGGTTCATTAGCACGGTTAACAGATAATCATGAGCCCCAGAGTTATTACTCAATTTTTTTACCCACTTCTAATAGTTAAGGCCAACTCTGTTTACCAAGATATACCAGAGTTGGCCTAACCGGCTAGTGAAATATTAAATTTTGAACTGACTGATTTGTGTTTCCAGTCCATTCGCCAGTCTGGCCAATTCCTGACTGGTTAACGTGGTTTGATTGGTACTTTCAGCATTTTCCTCAGCCACTTGAGCGATACTGACAATATTTCGGTTTATCTCTTCAGCAACGGCTGACTGTTCCTCTGCCGCACTGGCAATATGGGTATTCATATCACGAATCGAGGCAACTGATTCGGCTATAACATCCAAAGATTGGCCCGCTTTCTCTGCTTTTTCAACACTACGGTTAGCCTGCTCAAGCTCTTCATCCATTACCTGAACCGATTTTTCGGCTTCTTTTTGCAGTCGTTCGATTATTTTTTTAATTTCTTCTGTTGAGTCGTGGCTACGTTTAGCGAGTGTTCTGACTTCATCGGCCACCACAGCAAAACCTCTACCTGACTCACCAGCTCTGGCGGCTTCAATCGCGGCATTTAAAGCCAATAAATTGGTTTGTTCGGCAATCCCTTGAATGACAGTAAGTACACTACCAATATTTTCGCTTTCTTTTTGTAAATCCTTGATCGATACTGCCCCCATTTCCACCTGTTTCGCCAGTTGCTTGATTCCGTCAATTGCATCCATCACCACTTGTTTTCCGGCTTTGGTTTCGTTATCTGCTGTACGCGAAGCATCAGCAGCCTGCGAAGCATAACGTGCCACTTCCTGGACTGTGGCCGCCATTTCATTCATTGCTGTGGCAACCTGTTCACTATCGCTTTGCTGGCTCATTACACCACGACTTGTTTGCCCGGTAATGACGGTTAACTCTTCAGCAGCCACGTTGAGCTGTCTGGACGAATCAAAGACTTCTTGAATCAGGTTACTGAAAACGCCCATCATCTGATTAAAAACATGTGCCATCTGCACTATTTCATCTTTACCCTCTATATCTGCGCGCTCTGTGAGATCTTTATTTTGTTGTGCCCGTTTCATCACTTCAGCCAGCAAATTGATGGGATTCACTACACTACGACTGATGAATCTGGATAATAGAACCAAGATGGCTAAAATCAACACAATTGAAATAATAGCCGTAATAAAAATGGATCTTTCGTGTGCCAGAACTTCATCAGTTATTTGTTCCGATGTGGTATGAAGTAAGTCCTGTATTTGATAGACAATCGATCGCATTTCACCCATCCGACCTAAATCTTCGTTAAAACCAAATTGTTGTTCAGCATTGACCAGCTGAGTAAAGTCATCGCTGTACTTCATCATCAAATCTGATATCTGCCGTTGCTCAAAGTCACTTAAATAGCTTTGCTGCAAATTTTGATAAAAAACGCTGAGGTTATTATTAAAGGTTTCGAAGTAGCTCACATCTCTACGCAACATAAAATCTTTTTCATTACGGCGTAACATCAGCATATCTTTCAATAAAGCATCATTTTGAAAATTGCCAAGCATCTTTTCAGCTTCCTGAACTGAGCTACGGAGATTGCCGTAAAGTCCATCTTTATGACTGAGTCCGATAGTCTGCCGTAAAGCGACTATCTCGTTAAATGCCGTATGATATTGTTCGATTAAGGTAAGCAGTTGTGGAATCTGTTTAATCTGAATATTTTCAGATTGCAGTTCAGCATTCAACTGAGAGAGTTGCTGTGTTAATAAGCTGATATTGTCATTAAAAACAGTTTGATATTTCAGATCCCGTCGTTCCAGGAAGTCTTTTTCATTTATTCGTAAGTTTCGCATTGTGGTTTCAGCCTGAAGACTCAATGCGGCTGACTGTCCAATTTGTACAAGTGAATGCATGCCAAGGCTAAGTATTACTGCCAGGATGATAATCCCGACAACCATAAGGCTACTTAAAAGCAACATTTTTGCTTTGACGGATAATGACTTCAACATGCTGGCTCCAGGGGCTGACGGGATTATTTCCTAATAATTCCTGTATCGTCTTCCCATGGTAAAACTTTAAAAAATCACATTAAATAAAGCAGCCAATTGAATCAGTGTCTGTTGAACATTCATAGCCGCCTCTGTTGTGGCTTTGAAAGATCAACAGACCCTAGCGACTAATTGCACCAGAATCAATGAGTAAACGATGTATTGATTGCGCGAATTGTTGATAGCCAAGCGCATTCGGGTGCACATGATCAGCCTTTAATGATGAATCAATTAACACCTCACTGAGAATAGTCGGCTCGACGGGTATACCTTTTGATTCAGCAATATCAAGATAAAGTGGTAATGGTGCTAAATTGAGACCCAACGCAGGTACGGCAATTAATATTACCTGCGAACCTGAAGCGATTATCTCATCCACCATCGTTTGAAGGTTTGCTTGTAGTTGCGTTCGACTCTGCTTACGCAATAGATCATTACCACCATGGCACAACACAACCAGATCAGGTTTGGTTTCTTCAAGAAGTTTTGCTAAACGCTTTTTACCATCACTGCTGACTTCACCGGGTACACCTGCATTGATCACTTTGCGGTTAGTCATTTCAGCAAGCAAGGCGGGATAACTCTGTTCTGGCGCAGCACCGGTTCCAAAGGTCAGACTGTCACCAAAAGCTAGGATCACGCCATCCTGGCTAAGCGGTTTTAGTTTGGCAGAAGGCTGATCACAACCTGAAAGTGTAGAAATTCCAATACAAACAATTAAAAAATATTTAAACGCAGCGACGAAATTTCTATTCATCAAGCAGCCAGTCTGGCAGAGGGAAACAAACGGTAAAAATTTTCGGTGGTCACTGCAGCAATCTCTTCTATTGACTCACCCCTTAATTCAGCCAGGAAAGCGGCGACATGTTTAACATATGCTGGCTGATTGGTTTTACCACGATGAGGAACCGGAGCCAGATAAGGAGCATCGGTTTCAATCAGAATACGATCCAGAGGCAGTTTTTGAGCAACCTCCTGTAACTCACGGGCACTTTTAAATGTCACGATACCGGATAACGAGATATAAAAACCAATATCCAAAGCACGTTTTGCCGTTTCCCAGTTTTCGGTAAAACAATGAATAATGCCGCCTGCATCTTTGGCATTCTCATTTTCCAGCATTGTCATGGTATCTTCACGTGCTTCACGGGTATGAATGATCAATGGTTTTTTAGTCTGTCGGGCGGCTTCAATATGGTAACTGAAACGATCCCGTTGCCAGCCCAAATCACCTTCGCTACGAAAATAATCCAAACCGGTTTCGCCAATAGCTATTACTTTTGGATGGTTAGCCAGTTCAATCAATTGTTCCGTGCTGAGTGTGCCAGCTTGATCCACATTGGGGTGAATTCCTACACTGGCTGTGAGCTGTGGATACTGCTCAGCAAGTTGACGAACTTCAGCAATACTGTCGTTATCAATGGCAATACAAAGGATATGTTCAATTTGGTTTTCCCTGGCCTCGGCAACCATTGCGGCAATACCGCCAGGTTGGTCAGCCAGTAAATTCAGATGGCAGTGTGAATCAATATACATAAATAACCCGGTTGCTGACGGCATGAGCACCGCCATTTTTCTTACATCGTATAGGTGGCTTTATCTGATTTCAATTTATCGACCAGATGGTTTTCGATTTTGCCGCGGACCACATTGGCACCGCCGTCACCTTCACTAAAGTGCACGCCTATGCCCGCAGCCTGATTGCCCTGCGCGCCTCTAGGGGTAATCCAGGCAATAGTGCCGGCAACAGGTATTTTTTCCGGCTCATCCAGTAAGGTCAGCAAAATAAAGACTTCTTCGCCCATTTGATAGGGTTTATTGGTGGGGATAAATAAGCCACCATTCTTCAGAAAAGGCATGAAAGAGTGATACAGCATGTTCTGATCACTTATTTTCAGTGAGAGGATGCCTTTACGTGGATTCATGCTCATATAAAAACTCTTTAATTATTTGCCGGTGACGAGATTAATGATTTGCTGCTTTGGTTTGGGTAATACGCATCACTGAAACCATAAAGTCTTCAATTAACAACGTCTTGTTGTAGTTATTTGAAGATGATATTAGCTTTATTGTACTCACTATGCAATCAGCGATAGGCCAGTAATGCTGCGTTAGACTGGCATCAGCATACTCCAAATACTGCTGCTGAAGTCGGGCTTTAACAGTCGATAACAATTGATGCATCACTTTAACCAGATCCAGTTGTTGCCATTGGCTGGCAAGTTGCACGGGATTTGCCTGCTGTTGTATCAATTGATCAAAATCCTGCTGAATCTGTTGATATGACTGCCACTCATTGGTCTCGAGCGCATTGACGATAGCAAAAGGCGCATCCAGCGTTAATGAGGAAATTTTTCGTAACTGATCAGCATCAGTAGCAACGCCCTGAGAATCCAGCCATTTTAATGTCATCGAATAATCGGGAGTTGACAGATGCATCTGCTGGCAACGACTGCGAATAGTCACTGGCAGTCGATGTACTGCATTGGTGGTTAAGATTAAAATAGTATTGTTCTGTGGTTCTTCAAGCAGTTTCAATAAACTGTTTGCAGCACTGTTGGTCATTAAATCTGCTGACTCAATTACCACTGTTTTCCAATTGGCAACGCTTGGGGTAAGTGATTGTTTTTCTTTTAGTGCACGAATCTGGTCGATTTTGATCGATTTACCGGCCTCCTCCGAACGAATAGTCAGATGATCAGGGTGATTCCCTGCCTGCATTATCTGACAACTGTGACACACACCACAGGCGTTAAACTGTTTGTCAGCAGCAAGACATAATAAACTCTCAGCCATTTTGCCGGCTAACTGCTTTTTCCCCAGTCCGGAGACACCCGTCAACAAGACAGCATGCGGCATACGCTGTTGCTCTACTCTGTCAACGATATGTTGCCAGACCGTCTGTTGCCATGGGAAAAGCGCTGTCATCAAAGTGTTGCTTCCAGTAATGGAGTCAGCTGATGTTTGAGTTGTTGCTGAATCGCTTCAATATTCTGGCTGGCATCAATTCGCTTGATCCGCTTCGGTTCTGCCTCAGCACGGGCAAGATAACAATTCCTGACGCGTTCAAAGAACACCTGTTTTTCCTGCTCAAACCGATCTTTTTGCTGTTGTCGTTGTTCTACCCGGGTTTGACCTAAAGCCACGGGCAAATCAAATAAAAATGTGACATCCGTATTACAGCCTTGCAAGGTCCATTCAGCAAGCTGTTTTATGCGTTGTTCATTAATTCCTCGCCCGCCACCTTGATAGGCAAACGTAGCATCAACAAAACGATCAGAAACAACCCAATCACCACGTTTTAATGCTGGCAAAATAACCTGTTGGATGTGCTCAGCACGAGCAGCAAACATCAACAACAACTCAGTATCTTCAGCCATCGCCTGATCAGTTGGCTTGAGTAACACCTCACGGATTTCTTCGCCCAAAGGGGTGCCACCTGGCTCGCGGGTCACTACAACCTGTTTACCGTGTGAGCGAATATAATCAGCAATAAACTGCAGTTGGGTCGATTTACCGGCACCTTCAATGCCTTCGATACTGATAAATTTTCCATTCATTGTGTTATCTGCTTGTTTTTCCAGTATTTTCTAACAGCTCGATTATGATCCTCCAGATTGTCCGAGAAAACATGACCACCGTTTTCCGCACCGGCAACAAAATACAGGCTGCTGCCTTCAGCTGGATTTATTGCAGCTTCAATGGATTCTTTACTGGGCAAACAGATTGGTGTTGGAGGCAAACCAAATCGGGTATAGGTATTGTAAGGCGTATCCGTTTGCAGATCTTTTTTACGGATATTGCCATCGTAACTGTCACCCATGCCATAAATAACAGTCGGATCAGTCTGCAAACGCATGCCTTTATCCAGACGGCGAACGAAGACACCGGCAATTTCAGGGCGCTCTTCGGGTACGGCACTCTCTTTTTCGATAATGGACGCCATGATCAGTACTTCATATGCTGAATCATAAGGTAGCTCTTCTGTCATCAGCTGCCAGGCATTCTCCAGCTGAACCTGCATATTCTGGTAGGCACGCCTTAAAAACTGGACATCAGTTGTATTGGCAGGAAAATGGTATGTCTCAGGTAAAAATAAACCTTCAACCCATTCATTTTCTATAGATAACGCTTCACGAACTGTTTCATTGTTCAATTCGGGCAGTGTCTTTTTAATTTTTGGATGCCCCAGCACTTTTTCAAATAACTGCTTGGCTGTCATGCCTTCCACGATGGTTATGGAGTATTGGACAACTTTGCCACTGATAAAGAGATTTAATAAATCCGGTAAAGTGGCGTCAGATTCAATCCGATATTCACCGGCCTTTATCTGCTGCGCATTGCCTTGCATTCGAGCATAAATATCCAGATAAACACTGGGGACCGGGCTCAAACCACTATCGTATAGACGCTGGCTAACTTTACTGATGTTATCACCTGGATAAATAGTAAAAATCGTTTCATCTTCTATTAAATTAACCGGCTGATGCAGGAATCGCTGATATTCGCTCCAGGCAACTAACGCGATAATCGCAGCTACTACGACTAAAAAAAGCAGTTTGATATATAAAGGTATTTTCATTCGTTTCTGTTCAGTGAATTTAAAGTGTGCTGCAACGTTTGAGTAATTGGACCATGACTGTAATGCATATCAAGATCAGTAATACGAGTCACTGGCCATATGCCAATCAAACTGTTGCAGACAAACACTTCGTCCGCTGACTTGAGATCATCAATGGTCAGCGATGTGATATGCAGGGGTATCGACAATCTGTCAGCAATTTTAATCAGCTGTTGACGCATAATACCAGCGATTCCTGAGTCTGAAAGCTCCGCCGTCGATAATTGGTTGTTATGTACCAGAAACACATTCGACATTGTTCCCTCTATCAATTGATTCTGATAATCAAGCATTAAACCCTCTACGATACAGTCGTCCTGCCATTCATTTCGTGCAAGCACCTGTTCCAGACGATTAAGATGTTTGATTCCAGCCAATGCGGGGTTGATCGCCAAACGCTGTTGACAGAGGCGCACAGTAATGCCGGACTGGTGGGATTCGGGATATTTTGGCATAGCATGCGTGCTGATAATTCGGCTGGTTTGCATATCAGTTTGATAACGATACCCTCGTCCACCGGAACCACGAGTAACCATGATTTTAATAACTGCATCATTATTCAATTGACGACAAACAGTATGGACTTCTCCCGCGAGAGATTGCTGTTGTTCAACAGGAAAGGCAATTTTCAGCCGATGACAGCCTTCAAGCAATCTGGAGAGATGCTGGGCGAAATATTCGAGTTGCCCATTACGATAGGCGATGGTTTCAAACAAACCATCGCCATATTGCAAACCTCGATCTGTAACTTCGATTCTGTTTTCGGGTTGGCCGTTAATCAGAATCATCCGTCACCGACTAATCGAGTTTTTTGAAAATAACAGTACCGTTGGTGCCACCAAAGCCAAATGAATTCGACATGGAAATATCGATAGGCATTTGTCGAGCAGTATGTGGAACATAATCAAGATCACATGCTTCATCCGGGTTATCCAGATTGATGGTGGGTGGTGCAACCTGATCACGAATGGCCAGAATACTGAATACCGCTTCAACACCACCTGCAGCACCTAACAAGTGACCAATCATTGATTTGGTTGAACTGACTGCGACCTGCTCTGAGGCATTGCCAAGAGCGGTTTTAATCGCCTGCGTTTCTGCAACGTCACCTGCAGGGGTAGAAGTACCGTGAGCATTAATATAATGAATATCTTCTGGATTAATGCCAGCATCATTCATTGCATTGACCATACAACGGGCTGCACCCTCGCCACCTTGTGATGGCATGGTCATATGATAAGCATCACTACTCATTCCAGAGCCAATTAATTCGGCATAAATGGTAGCGCCACGTTTTTTGGCGTGTTCATATTCTTCCAGGACAATGACACCAGCACCATCTCCCAATACAAAGCCATCACGATCTTTATCCCACGGACGGCTTGCAGCAAGTGGATCATCATTACGGGTCGACAGAGCACGTGCCGCAGCAAAACCACCTAAACCGGTTTTGGATGTCGCCATCTCAGCACCGCCGGCGATCATCACATCAGCATCGCCATATTGAATCATGCGACCGGCAGCCGAAATACAGTGTGTTCCGGTAGAACATGCCGTGACAATGGCAGTATTTGGCCCTTTCATACCATACATAATCGATAAATTACCGGATATCATATTAATGATGTTACTGGGCACAAAAAATGGTGAAATTTTACGTGGCCCGCCATTTAAAAAGCTGTCATAGCCAGCTTCAATACCTGGTAAGCCACCAATTCCGGAGCCAATAGCCACACCAATACGTTCAGCATTGGCATCGGTCACTTCTAATCCGGCATCTTTAATAGCTTCAACCGCTGCCGCAATTCCGTAATGGATAAAAGTATCCATTTTTTTAGCGTCTTTACGAGAAATAACTGTCTCAACATCAAAGTCTTTGACGCTAGCACCAAAACGAACTGGGAAATCAGTTACATCAAATGATGTAATCGGAGCCACACCACTTTTGCCAGCCAGGATATTCTCCCAGCTTTCTGCTACCGATAAACCGACCGGTGTTACCGCGCCCAGCCCGGTAACCACAACGCGTCTTTTAGACATCAGTTTTCCTCATGCAAATCTTCTCTATAGATACGACATAGCCGTCTAGCATGACCTGCACGCTAGACGGCTACATCTGAAGCAATCTGTAATATTAAGACTGAACAGAATTAATATAAGCGACAGCTTCTTTAACAGTGGTGATCTTTTCAGCTTCTTCGTCAGGAATTTCACATTCAAATGCTTCTTCCAGTGCCATAACCAGCTCTACAGTGTCCAGCGAGTCAGCACCCAGATCATCAATAAATGAAGCATCTGCAGTTACTTCATCGGCATTTACACCTAATTGTTCAACAACAATTTCTTTAACACGAGCTTCAATATCACTCATAACATCTGTTTCCTTTGGTGGTTAAGTACAAACAACGTGCTCGCATTTTATAGTGCGAGCACTGCGGAGACAAGCTGGAAGCCTTGTCCTAAAAATATCTCCACAATAAAAAACCTGAGTCTAAATAGATTCAGGCCCTTAATTCATATACATGCCGCCATTTACGTGCAGCGTTTCGCCAGTAATATATCCTGCTAAAGAACTGGCCAAAAAGCTGACAGCAGCGGCAATTTCTTCTGCTTCTCCGAGGCGTTTAACCGGAACTTGTTCCAGTAATGCGGTTTTATGTGCTTCAGGCAGCCCACTGGTCATATCAGTGTCTATAAAACCGGGAGCAACACTGTTTACCGTAATCCCACGAGCACCGACTTCACGGGCTAATGACTTGCTGAAACCAATTACACCGGCTTTAGCAGCAGCATAGTTGGTTTGACCGGCATTACCCATTACACCAACAACTGATGTGATATTGATAATGCGACCCCAACGGGCTTTGGTCATAGCACGTATGCAACGTTTGCTTAATTTGAAGATTGGTGTGAGATTAGTGTTGATAATATCGTCCCATTCTTCATCCTTCATCCGCATCAGTAAATTGTCACGAGTGATACCAGCATTGTTGACCAGAATATCCGGCGCGGCGAATTCGGCTTCAATCGCCGTAACAGTCTCATCAATGGCATTTTCCTGCGTCACGTTCAACACCAGACCTTTTCCCTTAATACCGGCTGCCTGCAGGTATTCACTGATGGTAGCAGCCCCCTTTTCTGAGGTGGCAGTACCAATCACGGTGGCACCCTGTTCACCGAGACTTAATGCAATAGCACGGCCGATACCGCGAGTTGCACCAGTCACCAAAGCAACTTTACCTTGTAGGCTCATGATGGTTCTCCTAATACTTCTTGAGTTTTTTGCAATGTAGCCGAATCAAATACCGGTAAGGCCTGTAAGGTTTTATCAATACGTTTGGTTAAACCAGCCAGAACTTTACCCGGTCCACATTCAACCAGAATCTCAACGCCCTGGGCAGCAAACCACTCAACAGTTTCTACCCAACGCACAGGATTGTATAACTGTTGTGCCAGTAATTGGCGAATCTGGTCTGGATCAGATGTAGAGGTGACACTGGTATTATGAATTACTGGGATGTTCGGCGTTTGAATAGAGACAGACTCAAGCTCAGCTGATAATTTCTCAGCGGCTGGTCGCATCAACGCACAATGCGAAGGAACGCTCACCGGCAATAACAAGGCGCGTTTGGCGCCTTTTTCCGAAGCCATCATTACGGCTTTATCAACTGCTGATTTACTGCCGGCAATAACTACTTGACCAGGTGAATTAAAATTCACTGCTTCAACGATTCCGGCATCACTCGCCTGCTCACAGACAGCTTTTACAGTGTCATCATCAAGACCAAGGATGGCGGCCATAGCCCCTTCACCCGCAGGAACGGCCTGTTGCATGAACTGGCCACGTTTTTCCACCAGTTTGATGGCTGTTTTAAAATCCAAAGCGCCAGCGGCAACCAATGCAGTATATTCGCCCAGGCTATGGCCGGCCAGATACGCTGGTTTATCATCACTTACTGATTCCCAGCAACGCCAGACAGCAATGCCTGCTGCCAGCATGGCAGGTTGAGTTTTATCGGTCTGATTGAGTTCGGCTTCAGGTCCATTTTGCACAAGTGCCCATAAATCATAGCCAAGGGCGTCACTGGCTTCTGCAAATGTCTGCTGCACTTGCGGAAAGGATTCAGATAACTCGGCTAACATGGAAACAGATTGTGAACCCTGGCCGGGAAAGACAAAAGCTGAATGCATTGGTAAAAATACCTCAGATTAGAATTTGATGAGCGCTGAGCCCCAGGTAAAACCACCACCAAACGCTTCAAACAATAATGTTTCTCCACGCTTGATACGACCATCACGCACGGCAACATCCAGTGCCAGCGGAATAGATGCCGCAGAGGTATTACCATGGTCCTGAACCGTGACAACAACACTTTCCATCGACATGCTCAACTTTTTGGCTGTCGCAGCGATAATACGAATATTCGCCTGATGTGGGATGAGCCAGTCAATATCATGTTTCTTTAGCTGGTTAGCCGCCAGTGTTTCGTCAACAATTTTACTCAGGGTTTTTACAGCAATTTTGAAAACGTCATTACCCTGCATTTCAATATAGGCAGGATCTTCAGTAATAGTACTTCCAGGTCCTGTTGGGACATGTAACAGTTCATTGAAACTACCGTCGCAATGAATATGAGTCGACATGATACCGGGTTCAGCAGATGCCTGTAACACGACTGCCCCGGCGCCATCACCGAATAAAACACAGGTATTGCGGTCAGTCCAGTCAACAATCCGAGATAAGGTTTCCGCACCAATGACCAGAACATTTTTTGCACTGCCAGACTTAATAAATTTATCCGCAACGGTCAGTGCGTAGACAAAACCAGTACAAACCGCCTGAATATCAAATGCTGGGCAACCATGAATTCCCAGTTTTTGCTGGACCAGTGCGGCTGTACTTGGAAAAATCCGAGTTGGCGTCGTTGTGGCAACAATTATCATGTCTATATCACGCGGCTTTATACCCGCTGCAGAAATAGCATTTTTGGCGGCAAAATAAGCTAAATCTGTTGTCGTTTCGTCATCACCGGCAATATGTCGTTTTTTAATTCCAGTACGATCGGTAATCCATTCATCACTGGTTTCAACCATTGACTCGAGTTCAATATTGGTCAGAAATTTTTCCGGCAAATAGCTGCCCGTTCCGGCAATTCTGGAATAAATCACAACATCTGTTCCTCTAAAAGAGTTTCAAGATGTTTAGTAATATTCTTTGGAACGTCTTTTCGGGCTTCAAGAATGGCGATATTAATTGCATTGCTGAAAGCAAATGTATCTGCGCCACCATGACTTTTAATCACAATACCTTGTAAACCAATCAGGTTTGCGCCATTAAATGCACGAGGATCAAGCTCTTTGCTAAAGCTTTTCAACACAGGAGAAGCGATTAATCCGGCAATTTTAGTTAACCAGTTACGATGAAACGCCTGACGCAAATAATGTCGGATCATATGCGCCACACCTTCACTGGCTTTCAGCGCAACATTCCCCACAAAGCCATCACAGACCAATACGTCGACCTCGCCATGATAAAGACCATCGCCCTCGACATAGCCGTAGTAGTTGAGATCAGTCTTGGCTAATAAACGAGCAGCTTCTTTAACCCTCTCATTACCTTTGATTTCCTCTGCACCAACATTTAGCAGGCCAACAGTGGGATTAGGCTTACCATCAATCAACTCGGCTAACACAGACCCCATTAATGCGAACTGCACCAGATGTTCTGCAGTTGAGTCTACGTTAGCCCCCAGATCGAGAACATAAGTATGACCACGCATAGTGGGTAAGGCAGTAATGATTGCAGGACGCTCAATTCCCGGCAGCGTCTTCAGCACAAACCGCGCAGTGGCCATCAAGGCACCGGTATTACCGGCACTGACACAAGCAGCCGCTTGCCCCTCTTTCACCAGGTTAATAGCTACCCGCATGGAAGAATCTTTTTTGCCGCGAAGAGCCGAAGAAGGAGGTTCATCCATACCAACTGTTTGGGAGGCATGCTGAATTTTCATCCGGTGTTTATCACTGAACTGATGTTTAGCTATTTCTGCTGAAATAATGGCTTCATCGCCAACTAAAATCAGCTCTACATCAGAATGCCTTTGCAGTGTTGATATAGCAGCGGGGATCACGACTTGAGGTCCGTGATCCCCGCCCATAGCATCAATCGAAATTGTTAAAGTCAATTTCTGTTAAGCCTTATTCACTCTTATCAGCAATGACTTTACGGCCACGATAGTAACCGTCAGCAGTAACATGATGACGACGGTGTAATTCACCTGAAGTCGAATCAACTGCTAATGTTGACTCGGTTAATGCATCATGTGAACGACGCATACCGCGACGTGAAGGACTCTTTTTACTCTTTTGAACAGCCATGGCTTAAACTCCTAAACCCAAAACGACAAATAAATTATTTCTTCGATTTCAACGAAGATAAAACGGCAAACGGTGAGACTGGTTTTTCAGGCTCAATTTCTTCATCTCCTGCTTGCCATAATTCTTCTGGCAAACATGGATAATCATGTTTTGGCACTATTGGTAAGGCAAGTATTAACTCATCTTCCACAATCTGTGCCGGATCAACTTGTTTTGCATCATTCAAGATCCATGGCTCGTATTGTTCGGCAAGACCTTCAATTTTCCCTTCGTGCCGAACCAGTGCCAATATCGTTGTAATGTTCATTGAATGAGCCATCGGCTCCATACAACGTTCACATAACAGATTAACCGTTACAGCAAACTGTCCACGCATATAGGGCGTGCCGGTTGTATCAATATCAAACTGCATATCGACCGACACTGTTCCTGAATTGTCGTGCAACATTTCGCTCAACCGCGACATTTTACTGACCGGGATTTCCCCCGCTATCTGTAAACCGCTGTGAGCAAAACGAAACGGATCAATCTCTTTTGGCAATTGCTGATGCATAATCGACGGGATTATATAAGAATTGGTATCAAACAGCAAAAAGCTGTTGATTCCTGCTGATTTCAGCAGGAATCAAACGTTTGAAATTAGTACGATGACTGTGCAATTTAAACGTCATTATGTAGCTCAATAGTAACGTTACCTTCTTCTTCAGTCTGTTTGGACATGTCATTACGCAGCGCATCAATGTAATACAAATAGGTTTCATCAATATCGCCGGTAATGTAATCACCATCGAAACAGGACGTATCAAAGCGTTTAACATCACTTTTCTTGTTAATGGCTTCAACCAGATCGTTTAAATCCTGATAAATCAACCAGTCTACACCCAGCTCTTCTGCAATTTGCTTAACATTGCGATTATGCGCAACAAATTCAGAGGGTGAAGGCATATCAATACCATACACATTAGGGAAACGAACTGGTGGTGCGGCGGAAGCAAGATAGACTTTTTTCGCGCCAGCATCTCGAGCCATTTGCACGATTTGCTGGGAAGTTGTACCACGGACGATTGAATCATCAACCAGCAACACATTTTTATCACGAAACTCCAGGTCAATAGCATTGAGCTTTTGTCTCACTGATTTTTTACGTTGCTGTTGTCCGGGCATAATGAACGTCCGGCCGATATATCTGTTTTTAATAAAGCCTTCGCGGTAAACCACACCTAAATCATATGAAAGTTGTAATGCAGCGCTGCGACTGGTATCGGGAATTGGAATGACCACATCAATGTCATGATCAGGAAATTCGCGCTTGATTTTCTCTGCCAGTTTAGTGCCCATTCGCATACGGCTTTTGTGAACAGAGATACCGTCCATCATTGAATCAGGACGGGCAAAATAAACGTATTCAAAGATACAGGGTGATTTAACAGGGTTCTCTGCACATTGCTGGCTGTGGAAACTGCCTTCCATGTCAATAAAGATACATTCTCCCGGCTGGACATCACGCATAAATTCGAAATCCAGCGTGTCCATCACGACACTTTCAGAAGCCACAACATACTCGGTACCCTGCTCTGAGTCGCGCTTGCCAATAACGGCAGGACGGATACCATAGGGATCACGGAAAGCCAACATACCCACGCCAGCAATCATCGCTACTGCAGCATATGCACCTTTACAACGTTTATGTACTTCTGAAACCGCTTTGAAAATATCTTCGGGTTGTGGTTTGAGCTTTCCGGAAGTCTGCAATTCGTGAGCAAGTACATTTAATAACACTTCGGAATCTGAACCGGTATTAAGGTGACGACGATCACTTTTAAACAATTGATCTGATAACAGCTGTGTGTTGGTCAGGTTACCATTGTGGGCCAGTGCAATACCGAAAGGCGAGTTGACATAAAATGGCTGGGATTCAGCTGAGTTGGAACACCCCGCGGTAGGATAGCGTATATGGCCAATGCCCATTGAACCTTTCAGACGAATCATATGACGGGTATGAAAAACATCTTTTACCAGTCCATTATCTTTGCGAAGATAAAACCGTCCGTTCTGGTCACACGTCATGATTCCCGCGGCATCCTGACCACGATGTTGTTGAACGGTCAGTCCGTCATAAAGTGCCTGGTTGACTTCTGAATGACCTACGATTCCGATAATTCCACACATATATTAAGACCCTGTCAGGATTAGTTGAAGTTAACGTGTTCGGCGACATCAGCTGGTAAAAACTGTTTGACCCAAATCGCCAGATCTTCAAAGTGTTGTAACAATAAAGAATTTTGCCACCAACTGTCAGATGGCATGGGTGTTACTCCGGCAGCCAACACTAATATAGTGACAATTGCTGCACCTCTAAGAATACCAAAAATCACTCCCAGAGCACGGTCAGTGCCGCTGAGACCTGTTTTTTCAACCAATTGTGAAATCAAATGATTAACCAGTGCCCCGAGTATTAATGTGACAACAAATAAGACAAAGAATGCAATAAATAGACGTAGTGTAGCTGTATCAATATAGGGCGTTAACAAACTGGCGAAGTTTGCAAAAAACATGAATGCAACCCAAATCGCCACTATCCAGCTAATTAACGAAAGTACTTCTTTTATAAAACCGCGAACGATACTGATGCCCGACGAAATCAAAATAATGCCGATTATTAAATAATCTACCCAGTTCATTATGACTCCGCGTCGAGCGAGCGTGTTAAAAGGAGAATTTTATCAGAATTGCACAAACGAACCCAATATATTTACTTTAAATAACTAGTTAATTGAGTTGTTTGTGATGCATTACTGATATGGGAAAACCTGGGTATTTATATTCAATTGGTTACGTATTGACTCAGCAGTTTTTTCCAGAGCAGATCGATCTGCACTCGGTTGCAATCTCACTCGATAAATAACGTTTCCACCTGAACGGGTTTGCTCAATCGTAGGTTTATAACCCAGCTCTTCCAACTGCTTTTTCCGACTGATTGCATTCGCTTCCATTGAAAAACTGCCTAACTGAAGAATCCAGCGCGAATTTGCTTCTGCCGGAGCAGGAGTCGATTCTGTTTTAGGCTCGGGTTGACTTATCTTGGGAGCTGGAGCTTCTACTACCGGTTCAGGTTCGGGAGCTTTTGGCGCGGGAGCAGGTTTGGGAGCCTCAGGTACCGGAGCTGGTGCTACAGTTTCAGGTTCAGGTGTTACAGGAGCTGGTGCTACAGTTTCAGGTGTGACAGGTTCTGACACAAAAGCGTCAGGTAGCTGCGGAGCAGTATTGTCTTTAACTTTAGGATCAATATCGACAAAAGCTTCGGAGGAAGACATAGCTGTTTCCAACTCTGAGTCATCATCTACCTTTTCCTGTAAAGGCTCAATCACCGATGAAAACTGAATGGGTTCTTCTTCGACTTCCTGTCTGCCGGATTCTGTCTGACTAACTTTGGATAAAACGATATAAGCGAGCACGGCGATGAAAAAGACAAGCAATAGCGTCCCGATTAAACGCTGTTGTTGTTTTTGGGTCATCATAAATCTCCGCTACTCGCTTTTATCAGATTAGTGCCGGTTTTGTGTATTAACTTCGTGAAAACTGGCCTGTTCTGGCGGCAGAACAGTTGCAGTATCCGGAGTCGGTAACACTTTTGTTGGCATATGTTGCAAGGCTTTTTCCAGAACTTCATTAATCCAGCGTACCGGAATAATTTCCAAACCGGATTTTACATTATCTGGAATTTCCCGTAAGTCTTTGACGTTATCTTTGGGAATTAAAACCGTATCAATACCACCGCGATGTGCAGCAAGCAATTTTTCTTTCAAACCACCGATTGCCAGGACCTCACCACGCAACGTGATTTCACCAGTCATCGCCACATTGGATTTAACCGGAATTCCGGTAATCGCAGATACCAGCGCCGTACACATACCGATACCCGCGCTAGGACCATCTTTTGGTGTAGCACCTTCAGGAACATGGATATGCAAATCGTGACTTTGAAGATAATCCTCAGCAATACCCCACTCTACTGCTCTTGAACGAACAACAGTGGTTGCTGCCTGAATAGATTCCTGCATCACATCACCCAGTTTACCGGTATAACTCGCTTTACCTTTACCTGGCATCACCGCAGATTCAATAGTCAGTAATTCACCACCGACTTCAGTCCAGGCCAGACCAGTGACCTGACCGATGCGATCATCTTCCTCGGCAACACCATATTGATAGTGGTAAACACCAAGATAATCTTCCAGGTTATCCGCTGTTACAACCACTGTCTCTTTAGGTGATTCACGAAGAATCTGTTTAACCAGTTTGCGACAGATTTTCGAGATATCGCGTTGCAGATTACGAACACCCGCTTCGCGTGTATAACGGCGAATGATTTCCATCACTGCAGCTTCTGGTAATCTCAATTTCTCCGGCCTTTAAACCATTGTCTTTAATAGCTTTTGGAAGCAGGTACTGTAAGGCAATATTCAGTTTTTCATCTTCGGTGTAACCCGCCAGTCGAATGATTTCCATCCGGTCACGCAATGCATCCGGAATATTAAGTGTATTTGCAGTACAAACAAACATCACATCAGACAAATCATATTCAACTTCCAGGTAATGATCGGCAAATGTTGAATTCTGTTCAGGATCAAGGACTTCCAGCAATGCCGAAGCGGGGTCGCCTCGAAAATCCTGAGCCATCTTGTCTATTTCATCTAGCAAAAACAATGGGTTCCGCACACCGGTTTTGGAGATATTCTGAATCACTTTACCCGGCATTGAACCAATGTATGTACGACGATGACCACGGATTTCAGCTTCATCACGTACACCACCCAAAGCCATTCGGCTAAATTTACGATTAGTCGCACGCGCAATTGATTGAGCAATCGATGTTTTACCAACACCAGGCGGTCCAACCAAACAAAGAATCGGGCCTTTCAGTTTTTTTACCCGTTTCTGGACAGCGAGATATTCAATAATGCGTTCTTTAACTTTTTCCAGACCATAATGATCTTCATCCAGCACTTTCTGAGCGTGATCCAGATCCAGAGTGACACGTGAACGTTTTTTCCACGGCACTTCGAGTAGATATTCGATATAGTTGCGAACCACTGTGGCTTCAGCAGACATCGGCGACATCATTTTTAATTTTTTCAGCTCAGATTCAGCTTTGTCACGTGCTTCAGGGCTCATGCCCGCATTGGCAATTTTTTCCGCTAATTCTTCGACTTCATTACCAGTGTCATCCAACTCGCCAAGCTCTTTCTGCACGGCTTTAAGCTGCTCGTTCAGATAATATTCGCGCTGACTTTTTTCCATCTGTTTTTTGACGCGATTACGAATGCGTTTTTCAATCTGCTGAATATCGATTTCCGATTCCAGAAAAGCCATTAATTTTTCAATGCGGTCTTTTACATCCGCCATTTCCAATAACAGCTGCTTATCTTCAAGTTTTAACGTCATATGCGCAGCAACGGTATCCGCCATGCGCGCGAGGTCTTCAATGCTCGATAAAGAAGCAATAACTTCAGGTGGAATTTTTTTGTTGAGTTTGACGTACTGCTCAAATTGACTGAGCAACGTGCGCATTAAAACGTCAGCCTCACGCTGATCAGGATGTTCATCGATAAAACTGGCAACTTCTGCCTCGCAAAATGCGTTGCTATTATCATACAAAGCAACTTTGGCACGTTGCGTTCCTCAACCAATACCTTCACGGTACCATCAGGTAATTTTAACAATTGCAGAATATTGGCAAGCGTTCCGGTTTCATAAAGATTTTCGGGCGCAGGTGAATCTTCACCGGAATCTTTTTGAGCGACCAGCAGGATTTGCTTGTTTTCATCGGTAGCATGTTCAAGTGCTTTGATGGATTTTTCACGTCCAACAAACAAAGGAATAACCATGTGAGGATATACAACAACATCACGAAGAGGCAGCACAGGCACTTTTTGCAGTGCATTGCCATCAGTTAATGTAGTTTCAAATTCTTTTTCCATCAATGCGGACCTCTTAAGGGAGTCAACTGACACAGTAATTGTGTTCGTGAAAACAATATGGGGACAGGCATCAAGAAATCAAGCGTCCGGAGAAACCGGACGCGTCGATATCAGCCAAAAATTTAAAGATCCAACAGGTTGGAAATTATTTATCACCTGAAGCGAGATCAGCAGGATGATCTTCGTAAATCAAAATAGGCGTGTTTTCACCGTTGATAACACTCTCATCAACAACCACTTTGGTCACATTATCCAAAGACGGCAGGTCAAACATGGTGTCCAACAGGACGTTTTCAATAATGGAACGCAAACCGCGAGCACCTGTTTTACGCTCCATTGCTTTGCGGGCAATGGCTCTTAGCGCATCCGCTCTGAATTCCAGCTCACAGTTTTCCAGTTCAAACAGTTTTTCATATTGCTTGGTCAGCGCATTTTTCGGCTCAGTTAAAATCTGCACCAAAGCAGCCTCATCAAGCTCTTCAAGCGTTGCAACTACCGGCAAACGACCTACAAATTCAGGAATCAAACCATATTGGATTAAATCTTCTGGCTCAACGCCACGTAATGCTTCACTTGTTGGTGAGTTGGAATCGACACTCTTAACATCAGCAGAAAAGCCAATGCCACCTTTATGGGTACGGTTACGGATAACTTTATCCAATCCGGCAAATGCACCGCCACAGATAAAAAGGATCTTGCTGGTGTCAACCTGCAAAAACTCCTGTTGCGGATGTTTTCTGCCACCTTGAGGTGGTACAGAAGCGATGGTGCCTTCAATCAACTTCAATAAAGCCTGCTGGACACCTTCACCTGACACATCACGTGTGATGGAAGGGTTATCAGACTTTTTAGAAATCTTGTCGATTTCATCGATGTAGACAATACCGGTTTCAGCCTTTTCGACATCGTATTCACATTTCTGCAGCAGCTTTTGAATGATGTTCTCAACGTCTTCACCCACATAACCGGCCTCGGTTAATGTAGTGGCATCAGCCATAGTGAATGGAACATTAAGCTGTCTTGCCAGGGTTTCAGCAAGAAGCGTTTTACCACTACCTGTAGGTCCAATTAGCAGGATATTACTTTTGGATAACTCAACATCATCGTTTTTGGTGCCGTGACGAAGTCGTTTGTAATGGTTGTATACCGCTACCGATAACACTCGTTTAGCTTTTGCCTGACCGATAACGTAATTGTTTAGCGCTGAATCAATCTCATGGGGTGATGGCAATCTCGAATCAGCGGCCTCATCGGTTTTTTCTTGTAGCTCTTCACGAATAATATCATTGCAAAGTTCAACGCATTCATCGCAGACAAATACTGAAGGTCCAGCGATCAGTTTTTTAACTTCATGTTGGCTTTTACCGCAGAATGAACAGTAAAGTAATTTGTCGTCGTTTTTTTTGTCATCGCTCATCGCACTACTTTCCTAACGTTTGTGATTGCTCAAGACTTTTCTTCAGGTCGGCTTTTCATAACAGAATCAATTAAACCATATTCTGCTGCTTGTTCACCATTCATGAAATTATCACGGTCAGTATCACGTTCAATTTTCTTAATATCCTGACCAGTGTGATGGGCCATAATTCCATTTAATCGATCACGAATGCTTAAAATTTCTTTTGCATGAATATCGATATCCGATGCCTGCCCCTGAAATCCGCCTAAAGGTTGATGCACCATAATGCGTGAGTTTGGCAAGGCAAAACGTTTTCCCTTAGCACCCGCAGTGAGCAATAATGCGCCCATGCTGGCGGCCTGACCAATACACAAAGTGCTGACTTGGGGTTTGATAAATTGCATTGTGTCATAGATTGCCAGACCGGCGGTCACAGCACCACCCGGCGAATTGATATAAAGATGAATATCTTTGTCCGGATTTTCAGATTCAAGAAACAACATCTGGGCGACAATCAAGTTCGCCATATGGTCTTCAACCTGACCCACTAAAAAGATAATACGTTCTTTTAGCAGACGGGAATAGATATCGTAAGAACGTTCACCACGTGAAGTTTGTTCAACTACGATTGGAACCAATGCATTTTGAACTGGATTGAGTTGCTCAGAAAATTTAGTGCTCATAGCGGTCCTGTTTTAATGCCAAATAAAAAATAACCCGTGCCCAAAAGTTTGAGCACGGGCTGTCTTTGTAAAAAAACTTGCTAGTGCCTTTAGGCTACAGCATTCATCACTTCAGAAAATGAAGATGCTTTTTCTTCAACTTTAACATTATCGTAGATCCATTCAACAACAGTATCTTCGACAACCATCATTTGGATTTCAGATAATTTATCCTGATTGGTCATGTAATAGTTCATAACGTCTTCAGGATCTTCATAACTGGCAGCAATAGCTTCAATGGCTTCACGAACCCGTTTTTCTTCAGGTTGAATGTTGTTATCAGAAATAATCTTACCGATAAGCAGACTCAGTTTGACACGTTTTTCTGCATTTTCCTTGAAATTACTTAATTCAAAAGGTAAGCCTTCAACGTTAACACCTTGATTGCGCAGGTTATTCTTAGCCTGTTCCATCAAGTAATTAGCTTCACGCTCAACCGGTGCTTCAGGTAAAGCAATTTCATTATTGGCTGCAACACTATCCATTGCTTTGCGCTTGTTCACATTTTTAAGTGCCGCTGCAAGTTCACGTTCCATATTTGAACGGACTTCTTTTTTCAAAGCGGCTAAGCCACCTTCAACGCCACACATTTCAGCAAACTCTTTGTCCAGTTTTGGCAATTTCTTTTTGGCCACCTGTTTAACAGTGACAGCAAAATCGGCTTTTTTACCTCGCAGGTGCTCAGCGCGATAATCTTCCGGGAAGGTCATTGAAATAGTCAGTTCCTGGTTGGGTTTGACGCCAACCAGTTGCTGTTCAAATTCAGGCAGCATACTGTTATTACCAATGACAACGAGAACATCCTGACCTTTACCGCCCTGAAATTCTTCGCCATCAATACTGCCGACGAAATCGATGGTGACACCATCTTCTTCTTTAGCGGCACGTTTTAATGGTTCCCATGTCATGCGTTGCTCACGCAAGGTTTCAAGCATTTTGTCGACATCTTCGTCACTGACTTCTGCAACGGTTTTTTCCAGCTTGATATCGTCTACCTTTACTGCATCGATTTCAGGAAAGATCTCATAATTCAACGTATATATTAATGTTGAATCTTCTTCTTTCATGCTATCGATATGAGGAGGGCTTGCAGGATTAACATTTTCTTGAGTGAACGCTTCGCGCATGCTGTCTTGAACAATCTGATCAATCACATCACGGCGTGCTGAGGGACCATGCGTTTTAACCAGCATCTTCATCGGAACTTTACCGGGACGGAAACCAGCCATTCGAACAGTCGGGCGGATGGAAACCAAGCGTTTTTCAACAGCCTGTTCAATATTTGCATCTTCCACGGTGATGGTCATTTTACGACCGAGTTCGCTGACATTTTCTACAGTTACTTGCATTCTTTAAACCTCAAACACGGGGATTAAGCGCATTGCTGGCGTCTATGCGCCGACAATTGTAAATGGTACGAGAGGAGAGACTCGAACTCTCACAGGTTACCCTACTGGAACCTAAATCCAGCGCGTCTACCAATTCCGCCACTCTCGCAAATCGTTATTAATATGCATTCATATCAAATCAAGTCGGCCATTATAGCCAGATAAACTAACCAAAACTAGCCTTGTATTGTCAAAAAGGTGAATGCCAATGATGCCTGCTGGCAAAATTGACGAAAAGCGATCAGATCCTGACGATTTAATCCTCGCTCAGAAGCATGTCTGTCAGCCAGAAATAACCCCACCGGTTTGTTAGATTTTTTTAACGGCATCGCCAGCATAGGTTTGCCCGCCATTAGTTGATTACTTTCCCTGTGCAGTTTTTTTAACAGCGCAGGTTGTGAGTCGTCGATCAATACGGCATCTTCAGCAGCGAGTAAATCTTTAAAAAGGGTTTGAGCATTGCTCTCCATTGATACCTGAAACAACTCGCAAAACTGTTCGTTTTGATTGCCAAGTACATAACGACAATTCAGTTGCTTTTTATCTGCGGATAATACGGCAAAAATCACTCTATCCATTCCCGCGCCGCGATAAATACCCTCCATCACCATTTCCAGTATCAGATTGATACCACAATGCTCCTGGATAGCTTGTGAAATGTCTTGCAGAATGCGTAGCTGCATAGATTGGTCGGGTGCCGGATAATCTGAGGTTTCTTCAAAATCACTCACAAAATCCTGCTGCTCTCCTTCAGCTTTTAATTCTGGAGGAAGTGGTATCAAACCTCTCACACGCTCACTACCGGTGAGGTTAAGTAACTTTTGTGCCGACAATGCACTGTCATATACAGAGGGTTTCAAGGTTTCCAGTTTTTGGTGTGTCAACGAGACAACTTTCTCAAACCATGGGTTAAGTTTGTCCGCATTCCAACCTTTACTGGTTTCAATCGCCAACTGTCCAGCATATCTAATGATTAGAACGGATTCGGATTTCACATTCGGCCGAAAACTATCGATTAATAAATCATTTAACGACCAGGCTTCTGCCAGGCCCTGAGTAAGTTGCTGAAGCGTAAAACCCAACACGTCACTCTCGGCAGCAACACTGCAATCCTGGTTTTCAAACGCGGTTACGGTTTTGTCATCAGCAAACGCCCAAAAAGTTAAATGTCCTAAACGTGATAACAATGCAGCGATAAAAATATCCTCAGGCGTTTCGGAATGACAGAGGATTGCCATATTTTGTGCCTGAACAGCGGCATGCAGAGAAACAGCCATTTCCTTAAGTACTTTGTCGTGGCGTTTGGTGGCCTTTAGAGAGTCAATCAACACCAGTGTCAGCGCGAGCACTTTGACTTGTTCAAACCCCAACAACATCAATGCCCGCGATACAGTATTAATATGGTGACCCTGAGGATTGTAGTAAACACTATTGGCCATTTTCAGCAAACGACTGGTTAATGCTGCATCACGAAGAATGACCTGCGCAACATCAACTGCCGCGCTATCTTCCTGCTCGAGAATCTGGTTAATCTCCAACATGGTATTTGGAAATACCGGCATGTGTTTATTGGTCAGCTGATGGATAAACCGTTGTGCGGCAACAGGAATTGGTGTCATTCGTTGTTATCTTTCAATATAAGCTGATTGGCAATGCCATGCGGAACATGGCCTGTTGCCACGTGATCTCTTGCAGAAATGCAATGTCGTTCCTGATCATCAAAAAAGATATCAGCACCAAACGATTTAAGGAAAGGCCCTTTTTCCATCCCACCCAGAAAAATGGCTTCATCAATACGAATGCCCCATTCTCTCAAAGTACGGATGACACGTTCATGAGCGGGAGCAGAACGTGCGGTGACTAATGCAGTACGAATCGGCGAACTGTTTTCTGGATATTCAGTTTGAATTTTATTCAGGGCCATTAAAAAGTCTTTAAAGGGACCACCCGATAGCGCCTGTCTGGCTGTTTGCTGCTCATTTTCGGTGAAGGCTTCAAGACCGCGTTCTTTAAATATTCTTTCAGATTCATCTGAAAAGATGACAGCGTCCCCATCAAAGGCGATGCGTAATTGTTCTGACTCAGAGTTATGTCCCAGATTTGATGGCAGGATAGTCGCAGCGGCAATACCTGCCTCAAGGGCCATACGAACATCTTCCGGGCTGGTAGACAAAAACAGGTTGGCGCTAAATGGTGCAACGTACCGATAAGGACTGCTGCCGGAAGTAAACACGGCGCGGATGATGCCTAAATTATGATGCTGAATTGAATTGAAAACCCGTAATCCTGTATCCGCACTGTTACGTGACAGTAATATAATTTCAACCCGCGGTGTTTTAGGGTTATTGTCGTTTAAGGCAAGTAACTTTTTGACCAGATTAAATGCCCCACCTGGTTCCAAAGGCACATCTTCATTTTCTATCTGAAAGCGGCAATAGGCCTCTGTGCCCTGCTCTTCGTAGATACGGTGGCTTTCATCCAAATCAAACAAAGCACGTGATGAAATAGCCACTACCAATGGTTTTGTCCCCGTCTCCACGTTTACTCCCTGATCAATGATTGAGCATCGTTGCGTATATTTTGTTTAATCACGTTCCACATTTGTTCTCGGCTCTCTTTTGGCAGTTTCGGGCTATTAAACAACCTCTGCATATCCTGTTCAAAACTCGTCAATACTGAAACGGATGCGGGCTTACCTTTGGGAAAATTACTCTCTGCAGTAAAAACCACATGACAGAATACCGGCATTTTAGGAATCAAAGAGCGGATGGCCTGCCGCGCATTTTCAAGATGATGCAGGGGGTTAGTAAATTTATAACTCCGCCCATCAACAATTTGCGTCCATTGTTCAATTTGTTCTGCACCGAATAAATGACCACTAATTGGATAGTCCCGCAAAATCAAAATACCTTGTTCCAGCAGAAAAAGCTTTTCAATTTCCAGTATACCGCCGACCCCGTCTGGAAGAATGACATTGTTAAGTTCATCCTGTTTGTAGGGTTTTAACACTTGCTCGATTTGGAGCTGTGAAGGACTTCTACGAAAAAAAAGCCGATAGAGTAAACAGATAATAATTACTGCAACAATGCTTAGCCCGACGGCCAACTCTACAGAAAATTCTTCAAGCAAATGAATGGTACTCCCGAAATTTATATTATACGGCGATTAAGCCGGGCTTTGTTCAATTGACTGATTGTTGATTGGATCCTGATGAATTATAACTTCTGACTCATCAAATAACCCCTGAATATCCTGACTTACTGCCACACTGACATCATGGGCCTGTTGCAGACTCAGTTCGGGATCCAGTTCCAGATGTAATTGTATAAAGGTGGTGGTACCCGAGCGTCTGGTGCGTAAATCATGTACACCTTTTGCTTGAGAATGCGTTAAGGCTGTTTGGATTATCTGTTGTCTCTCTTTATCAGTAATTTCATGATCCATTAATAGATCAACAGCATCTCTTAATATTCTCCAGGCACTGAACAAAACATAAATTGCGATGAAAATCGCCATGAGCGGATCCAGCCAAATTAACCCAAAATGGGATAAAAACAGCGCGATAATGACACTGAAATTGATTAATAAATCAGATCGATAATGCAGAGAGTCGGCCCGAATGGCAGACGAATTAGTTTTAATGATGACAAAGCGTTGCACAAACAATAAACCGATGGTGGCAAGCATGGAAAACAGCATCACCGCTATTCCCAATTCAATACCGGTCGTTAAGGGTTGAGGAGTTATCAGTCGACCACTGGCCTGAAACAACAGCATTATCGCAGAACCAGTGATAAACATGGACTGACCTAATGCAGCAAGAGGCTCGGCCTTACCATGACCAAAACGGTGTTCTTTATCCGCGGGCTGAAGGGCATGCCGAATGGCGAGCAAATTCACCAGAGACGCCAGCAAATCCAGACTGGAATCAATAAGACTTGCCAGAATACTCATGGAATCAGAAATATACCAGGCGGTTAACTTGGCAGTAATAAGCGCTAATGCAGTAATGACCGACGCATAACTTGCTATTCGCATTAAAGCGGCATTACTGAAGTGTTGAGACCGTAACATGTTCTCAGTATAGTGAGACACAATCACAGTGGAAAGCAAAATTACATTGTATTAACCAATCAGAAATTATTCGCCATTTTCAGGAAATATCATGTCGACCACCATCAATAGTCAGCCGTTTAATGATCAACGTCCTGGCACGTCTGGACTGCGTAAACGAGTCCGGGTTTTTCAGCAAAAACATTATCTGGAAAACTTTGTACAGGCAATGTTTGACTCTGTTGGTGACACTCAAGATCAGACATTAGTTATTGGTGGAGATGGGCGATTTTATAACCAAACAGCCATCCAGACAATTGTCAAAATGGCAGCAGTCAATGGTTTTAAAAGACTGATTATCGGCCAGCATGGGCTGCTGTCAACGCCAGCAGCTTCCTGTGTCATTCGTAAATACCATGCCTTTGGTGGCGTGATACTCTCAGCCAGCCACAATCCTGCTGGTCAGGAGGGTGATTTTGGTATCAAGTTCAATATCCGTAATGGTGGACCGGCTCCCGAGAGTATTACAGAAGCTATCTACAATAACAGTCAACATATTTCTTCTTACCAGATATTGGAATGTGCAGATATTTCGTTGACAGAAATTGGTACACAATATTTACAGGATATGCAGATTGATATTATTGATCCGGTTGCCGATTATGCTGAATTGATGTCTGATATTTTTGATTTCCCGGCCATCAGAGCCCTGCTATGCAATGGTCGTTTCCAAATGCGTTTTGATGCCATGCATGCCATAACTGGCCCTTATGCAAAAGAAATCCTTGAAAAACGTCTGGGTGCAGAAGCTGGTACGGTCATTAATGGTGTTCCACAACCCGATTTTGCCGGCGGACATCCTGACCCCAACCTAACCTACGCCGCAGAATTGG
Source organism: Methylophaga sp. F7 (assembly GCF_056863975.1). Taxonomy (NCBI): domain Bacteria; kingdom Pseudomonadati; phylum Pseudomonadota; class Gammaproteobacteria; order Thiotrichales; family Piscirickettsiaceae; genus Methylophaga; species Methylophaga sp. F7. Next base: position 1,703,713 of record NZ_CM166511.1, read on the forward strand.
TGGAAGAATTGTTTGCCGATATTGGTCCGGATTTTGGTGCGGCTTCGGATGGCGATGGCGATCGCAATATGATTCTGGGTCACGGTATATTTGTCACTCCTTCCGACAGTCTGGCGATACTGGCAGCGAATGCAGAATTAATTCCGGCTTATCAAAAAGGACTTAAAGGTATCGCCCGTTCCATGCCGACCAGTCAGGCCGCTGATCGTGTCGCTCATGCTTTAAATATCCCCATGCATGAAACACCGACTGGCTGGAAGTTTTTTGGCAACCTTCTTGATGCTGATATGGCAACTATTTGCGGTGAAGAAAGTTTTGGCACCGGCTCTAATCATATCCGGGAAAAAGATGGTTTATGGGCAGTATTATTCTGGCTGAATATTCTGGCAATCAGACAGCAATCTGTCAGTGAAATTGTACGTCAGCACTGGCAGAAGTATGGTCGAAATTATTACACTCGCCATGATTATGAAGAAATTCCAATCGAGATAGCCAATCAGTTGATGGAAGGGTTACAGCAGAAATTGCCTGACTTAGCGGGTCAGTCTCTGAATGGTTATATCGTCGATTATGCGGATAATTTCAGTTATCACGATCCAGTCGACAAAAGCATTGCTGAAAACCAGGGTATCCGTATTGGCTTTACTGATGGTTGCCGTATTATTTTCAGACTATCCGGCACCGGCACCCAAGGGGCAACTCTAAGGGTATATATCGAAGCTATCGAGGATAATCCAGATAAATTATTTGAGGACACCCAAACACGACTGAAGGATTTGATTGAGCTTGCTGATAGTCTTGCCAAAATCAAATCGCTTACTGGTCGCAATGTTCCAACTGTCATCACCTAGGTTAACTACCACGCATGCAAACATTAATTTTAGGTTCCAGCTCCCCTTTCCGTGCTGAACTGCTTGCTAAATTACATTTGAGCTTTCTGACAGCTTCACCAGATATTGATGAAAGCCCAAATCCCAATGAAACACCAGATCACCTGGTAAGACGACTGGCAGAAAGCAAAGCCCGTAAAATTGCTGAACAGTATCCTGACAGCCTTATCATTGGCTCTGATCAGGTCGCCGTATTGAATGGTCAGGTGATGGGTAAACCAGGAAATCATCTCAAAGCGATTGAACAGCTTTCTGCAGCTTCCGGTAATACCGTAACGTTTATGACCGGACTGGCTTTGTTTAATGCTGCCACGGGAAATATGCAATCTGTAGTCGATTATTTTGAAGTAGTTTTCAGAGCACTTTCTGCCGAACAGATTGAGTTTTATCTAACCAATGAACAGCCCTATCAATGCGCAGGAAGTTTTAAATCGGAGGGATTTGGCATCAGCCTGTTTAAGGAGTTGCGCGGACAGGATCCAAATAGTTTGATTGGTTTACCGCTGATTCGCTTGATAGAACTGCTGGCCAACGAAGGTGTGGATGTGTTGGCACAGCAGTGCGATTAAACCACGTTTATTGCTTTTTACTTTTTTCAACGTTTTCCATTGCTGCAGCCTGAGCTGCCAAATTGTTCATCGTCTGTCCCATCAACTGACGGGCTGCTTTTGAACGTAAACTTCTTGCCATTCCTTCGGTAAGACCGGGATTCACATTATTAGCCGTCAACAATTCTTTCAGTTCGTCGAGTTTAGGTTCACATGATTGCAGAATATCATCAGCATTTTGTGTAGCTGAGTTGCCGGTTTTACTGGCATTTAACCGTGATTGCATCATGCACTTGTTGTAAGCGGTGATATTACTTGTCATTTCATTAATGGCTTCCTGGGGCATATCCCAAGGGGTCAGGATCGATTCTTCTGCTATTGCAAAAGTACTGAAAATTGCCAGTGAACCAGCAGCCAGATAGTGCTTAATCATTACATCCTCTCCAGATATTTATAGTTTTTTTGTTGCCATGCTGAGACCGCGCTTATAGGTCAAATTATCCCATTGAGTGCGAATACGCTACAATCTGCCATCCAATTCAATGCAGTTATCTCACTTGTTGGGATAATTTCTTAAACTTAATAACGCACATCCCAGATGAACCATAAACAAGATATACGCTTTCAACAATTGCAACAATGGTTGCAAGACTTCGTGACCGATAAAAACTATTCGTTAACACCTGCCTCCAGTGATGCCAGTTTTCGACGTTATTTTCGATTACAGCAAATGGATGCCAGTTTTATTGTTATGGATTCGCCTCCGGAGCATGAAGATAATCATGCATTCATTCACGTGGCGACATTGCTGGAGCAATACGGGCTGAATGTACCCCATATTTACGAGCAGGATCTGCAGCAGGGGTTTCTAATACTGAGCGATCTGGGTAATACCCCTTACCTTTCACAGCTATCCATTGAAACGGCTGATGAGCTTTATAAAAAAGCCATTGACAGTCTGATAACCCTGCAGCTGATTCCCTGCGAAAACCATTCATTACCTCAATATGATGCCGCATTATTACAACGTGAAATACTGCTGTTTGATGACTGGTTTTTGCAGCGCCATTTGGGATTACATCCGCCCGAATGGTTAGCTGCAACATTTGAATTTTTAACGCAAAACGCTTTAGAACAACCTCAGGTTATTGTGCATCGAGATTTTCATTCACGAAATCTGATGTACCTGCAGGGACAAAAACCGGGAATAATTGATTTTCAGGATGCCGTGATTGGCGCCATTAGTTATGACTTAGTTTCATTGTTGCGTGATGTGTATATCCAATGGTCTTCGGCTGAACAACAGCAGTGGGTTGGATATTATATTGAACAGGCACAACAACATGGATTGTTAACAACCGAGCAAGCAGAAAAATTTCCTCGTTGGTTTGATTTAATGGGCTTACAACGCCACCTTAAAATACTTGGGATCTTCTGTCGCCTGAATTATCGCGACAATAAACCTAATTATATGAATGATTTAGCATTGACTTTAAATTATGTCTATCAAGTTTGTGAGCGCTATCCAGAGCTACAAAATCTCTATCAATATCTTATTGAACAACCTAAAATTGCGGCCATAATATGAAAGTAATGATTCTCGCAGCAGGTCGCGGTGAACGGCTCAGACCGCTTACCGATCACACTCCTAAACCTTTGCTGCATGCTGGTCCAAAACGCTTGATTGAATATCTGATTGAGAAACTGGTCGATGCAGGGCTTAATGATATTGTGATTAATCATGCTCATCTTGGTGAGCAATTTGAGCCAATATTGGGCAGTGGTGAACGCTATCATGCCCATTTTGAATATTCAGCTGAAGTCGCTGGCGGGCTGGAAACCGCTGGTGGAATAATTCAGGCATTACCAGTGCTAGGCAATGAACCTTTTCTGGTGGTAAATGGCGATATCTGGACAGATTTTCCGTTTGCTGATCTCGCCAAGATTGAGTTATCTACAGAGCAACTATGTCACCTGGTTATGGTGAATAATCCTGCGCACAACCCTGCCGGAGATTTTTATCTTGATTCAGAAGGTTTGCTATCACTTGAAGGTGAACCAAAACTGACATTCAGTGGTATTGGAATTTACCGTCCGGAAATGTTTGCAGAGCATCCGGTTGCCAAACGTGCCTTAAAGCCATTTTTTGTTGAGGTTATGAAGCAGAAAAAAGCGACTGGGCAACATTATCAGGGTCAGTGGTCTGATATTGGAACGGTCGAGCGCTTAACTGTACTGGCCAAGCAACTCGACATTTAACGGCCTTCAGGCGCAGAGAAACTCCAGTAAGGCTTTTTGCGCATGAAGTCGATTTTCAGCTTCATCCCAAACGACACTTTGCTGGCCATCAATGACATCTGCTGTGACTTCTTCACCACGATGTGCTGGCAGACAATGCATAAATAATGCATTTGTAGCGGCATGTTGCATGACCTTTTTATCCACCTGAAACGAAGCAAAGGCGGCTTCTCGTTTTCGCTGTTCCTCTTCCTGCCCCATGCTGGCCCATACATCGGTTACCACTAAATCAGCATGCTCAGCAGCCTGTACAGGGTCATTAAACAGGCGAACCTGTGCATCTACTGCATTGATAACCTCTGCTTTGGGCTCATAGCCTTCAGGGGTGGCAATATTTAAATTAAAACCAAACTGTTGAGCAGCATTAATATAGGAATGACACATATTATTGCCATCACCAATCCACGCAACCGTTTTTCCACGAATATCACCACGATGTTCCTGATAGGTTTGCATATCAGCCAGCAATTGACAGGGATGAAAATCATCAGTCAAGGCGTTGATCACCGGTACCGATGAATATTTAGCGAAGGTTTCAATCTTGCTATGCTCAAAGGTTCGGATCATGACGGCATCAACCATGCTGGAAATGACTCTGGCGGAGTCCTCAATCGGCTCGCCTCTGCCCAGTTGGGTATCATCGGGTGATAAAAAGATTGAACCACCACCAAACTGCACCATCGCTGATTCAAACGATACGCGGGTACGAGTTGAAGATTTTTCAAAAATCATTGCCAGGACTTTATTTTTCAATGGCTGGTAGATTTCGCCCGCCTTGTGCATCTTTTTCAGTTCTGTGGCACGTGCAATCAACTGCCCCAGTTCGGCTGGCGATAAATCCTTAAGCGTAAGAAAATGTCTCATATCAGGCTACGCTCTCTACAGGCCGTGACGCCAGAAAGGTTTTGATCAATTGACTTACCTTATTGACGATCAACACCGCTTCCTCAGCATTAATAATCATTGGCGGCAATAAACGAATAACTTTTTCAGATGTTACGTTGATCAAAATATTTTCCTGCAAAGCCAATTTAACCAGTTCTGCACATGGCGTGGTGAGCTCAATACCAAACATAAAGCCCAGATGACGTACTTCTTTCACGCCTTCAGTCTTGCCCAGCTGTTGTTTAAATTGCTGAAACATCTGCTCACCCAGTCTGCTGACATGACCCAATAACTGTTCTTTTTCAATCGTCTCCAAAACGGCTAGAGCAGCACTACAGGCTAACGGGTTACCACCAAATGTTGAACCATGATTACCGGCCTGTAATACGCCTTTAGCCAAACCAGCAACCAGACAGGCGCCTACAGGCATACCATTGCCCAAACCTTTTGCCAACGTCATGACATCCGGCAATAAATCCGCTTTATGTTGAAAGGCAAACCATTTTCCAGTCCGACCCACACCTGTCTGTACTTCATCGAGCATCATCAATAATTTGCGCTGCGTACAGAGATCCCGAATAGCAGACAAATATTCACTGTCGGGAACCTTGATACCGCCCTCACCCTGAACCGGTTCAACTAAGACCGCTACCGCTTCAGGCCAGTGGCTGACCGCCATGCGTACCGCATCAATGTCATTGAATGGAACCCGCACAAAGCCAGGAAGCAATGGCTCAAAACCAGCCTGAACCTTGGCATTACCGGTTGCCGTTAAGGTCGCCATTGTCCGACCATGGAAGCTGCCATCCATAACAATAATCACCGGTTTATCAATGCCTTTGCTGTGACCATATTTACGGGCAATTTTAATGGCTGCTTCATTTGCCTCAGCACCGGAATTACAGAAAAAAACCTGTTCCATACCAGACACTTGTGTCAGCTTATCTGCCAATAGCTGCTGTTTTTCGATGTGGTACATATTCGAGGTATGTATTAATGTTGACGCCTGCTCAGAAATCGCTCGCGTCACCGCAGGGTGGCAATGCCCAAGATTGCAAACCGCAATACCACTTAATGCATCAAGATATCGTTCGCCACGGGTATCAGTCAGCCAAGCACCTTCCCCTTTAGCAAAAGTAATATCCAAACGTCCATAAGTAGGCATGACAGATTCGGTCATGGCATTTATCTCCCTGCCTGTTTTTCAAGGCGACATATCAGCAGATATTTCTGCTGGATTGAAACGAAAAATGGCAGTTTCAAAAGAAAACTGCCATATTCCAAAAACCATAAATTATATAACGAATCAGTCAGCAGTCATAAGACTACTGACTAATCTTAACGTTTATGCCGCGAAATTAGCCGCAACAAAATCCCAATTTACCAGTGTCCAGAATGATTCCAGATATTTAGGACGGGCATTTCGGTAATCAATGTAGTAGGCATGTTCCCAAACATCACAGGTTAGTAATGGTGTTTGGCCTGCTGTAAGCGGGCAACCAGCATTGCTGGTATTCACAATCTCAATGCTGCCATCAGCATTTTTTACCAGCCATGTCCAACCTGAACCGAAGTTTGTGGTCGCTGACTTGGTAAATTGATCTTTAAATTCTGCAAATGAACCAAACTTGGCATCAATTGCAGCAGCCAGATCACCAGAAACAGCATCTTTGCCATTCGGTGTCAGGCAGTTCCAGTAGAAAGTGTGATTCCAAACCTGTGCAGCATTATTGAAAACACCACCACTGGATTTAGTGATAATGGTTTCCAGCGGTTGACCTTCAAATTCGGTTCCAGGAACCAGATTGTTCAGGTTATTTACATATGTTTGGTGATGTTTACCGTAATGGTATTCAAGAGTCTCTGCAGAGATGTGTGGTTCCAAAGCATCTTTTGCATAAGGAAGTGGTGGCAATTCAAAAGCCATAAAAAATCTCCTTGATTGAAAATAACCAACGTAAACACGTTAGTCTAAGTGAGGGCATGTCTTATAGCAAGTTTTGACCAAGCTGCGCGAACATGCCAAGTTCCAGTCCCATCAAAACGCCATCTTCCCTGCCCTGTTCAGCAGGATAATAACCTCGACGTACTGACATTTCATTAAAACCGGTTGATAAATAAAGCTGTTGAGCCCTGAAGTTACTGGCTCGAACTTCTAATACAATAATTGCAGCAGATTGCTCCAGTGCAATCTCAATAACATGATTCAGAATTTGTCTACCAAAGCCTTTACCCTGATGACCGGGTTTGACGCAAATATTCAGTAAATGAACTTCGTCCAGTACAGATTGTACAACGCTGTAGCCAATTATCTCATTATCTATTGCGTAGAGAAATGTTCGATAACCGCTTTTCAGACAGTCTTCAAAATTACCTTTGGACCAGGGAAAACGATTTGACTGTTTTTCAATCTGCCAGACTTTTTCTATATCTGCCAGTTGCATATGACTAATTGCTAACTCAGTCACTCGGGTATGCTCTTAAGTTCCGAAGTCTCTGGATAGTTTGCCACATCTCGAACTTAAGCAGTGGTTGCTCCAGCATTGTTCGCAGACTTGGCCCGACCAACGTTTGCAGATTATTTTCGAGTTGCTGGCAGGATAATGCTTCATGGGGCTTTACGTTCAGTTTCGCTGCCAATTCTGAACCTAATACCAATGCTACGGTTTTATCAGCCGAAAACATCTTTAGAACGTTTACATACTGCTTATCCATCACTGTCACATCGTCCAGACTAATACCAATACTAACAAAAATGGCTCGTAACAGTCGGTTTTCCATTGGTGTAAGTGCATTTTCAGAAATAACTAACCACGAATTTGTATAGTCAATATGATTAACAATTTCACTTTCCGAAGTGGTTAAATCAGGTTGAACAGCGTCATCTTGTCTTTGCACCCAGACAGGAATACCCATCTGTTCAAGTGCAAAATATTGTTCAGCAGATAAACTCATCAGACTTGCGGATGCGCCCGATCAGAGGGCAATAACATTTTATTGAGGGCATTGATGTAAGCTTTGGCTGAAGCGATAACAATATCAGTGTCAGTACCCTGACCACTGACAATACGACCACCTTTTTCCAGCCGGACGCTGACCTCTCCCTGAGAATCGGTGCCACTGGTAATGTTGCTTACAGAATACAACTGCAATTCCGTATGGCTCTGTACCATTGATTCAATCGCTTTAAAAGCGGCATCAACCGGTCCACTGCCTTTCATCTCGGTTTTAACTTCGCTATCGTCAACCGCAAGGGTGACATTGGCTACCGGAATCTCTCCAGTTTCACTGCATACTCGCATTGAAATCAAGCGAATCCGCTCGTTATCCTCCGTCAAGGTATCACTGACAAGTGCTTGAATATCTTCATCAAAAACTTCGTGTTTTTTATCTGCCAATTCCTTAAACCGCATAAATGCTGTATTTAAATCTTCTTCGGACTCCAGTTCTATTCCCAACTCTTTTAATCGTGAACGGAAGGCGTTGCGTCCGGAATGTTTGCCAAGAACCATACGATTCGTGTTCCAGCCCACATCTTCAGCTCGCATGATTTCATACGTTTCGCGATTTTTCAGTACACCATCCTGATGAATACCGGACTCATGGGCAAAGGCATTGGCACCGACTATCGCTTTGTTCGGCTGCACTACAAAACCGGTGACACCTGAAACCAGACGTGAAGCTGCCAATATTTGTGTGGTATCCAGGCGGGTATCACAATCAAACATATCCTGACGTGTTCGCACGGCCATCACCACTTCTTCTAAAGAAGCATTGCCGGCTCTTTCGCCCAACCCATTAATGGTACATTCAACTTGTCGGGCACCATTCATAACGGCTGAGAGCGAATTAGCCACCGCCAAACCCAAATCGTTGTGACAATGCACCGAGAAAATGGCTTTATCCGAATTTGGAATTCTTTCCCGCAGATTTTTGATTAATTCGCCAAATTGATGCGGCAGGTTGTAACCAACAGTATCCGGAATATTCAAGGTTTTAGCGCCGGCATCAATAACAGCTTCCAGCACCCTACAGAGAAAGTCCAGATCACTGCGCCCGGCATCTTCCGGTGAAAACTCAACATCATCAGTATAAAGTCGTGCCCGTTTCACCGCCTTTACAGCATTCTCAATCACTTCATCCGGCTGCATCCGCAATTTCATCTGCATATGGATGGGTGAGGTGGCAATAAAGGTATGAATTCGAGACGCATTGGCTGATTTAAGCGCCTCACCGGCCCGATCAATATCTTTGTCCAGGGCACGAGCCAGGCCACAAATACGACTGTCTTTAACCGCTTTAGCAACAGCTTGCACGGCCTCAAAATCACCTATACTGGCAATTGGAAAACCAGCCTCAATAATATCAACCCGCATACGTTCCAGAGATTTGGCAATCCTCACCTTTTCATCTTTGGTCATCGATGCGCCAGGACTCTGCTCCCCATCACGCAACGTGGTATCAAATATTATTAACTGGTCTTTCATTTCGCTCGCTCCGAACATTCTGCTCATCGCTGAGCACATTTTTTATTGTCATTATAATGAGGTTAAATGAGGGTTGCAGAAAGAATTGCAAGATTATTTTTCCTCATAAACATCTATTTCTCGCACTGATGTGAGAAATGGTTGGTCTCACTACTATCCGTTGGTTTATTTTGATTGTGCGCGTTCGTTACGATGCTTACGTAATTGAATCAGTGTAAAAACAGGTCCGGAAATCGCATAAAGTAAAAATGCGGTGAAAAGGACAATTGGCGGATCTGTTGCAATTAGTGCAAAAACCAACACCAAGCCCAGCATCACCATAAAGGGTACTTTTCCACGCAAATCCAGTTCTTTAAAACTGTGGTAACGCACAGTACTGACCATAAGGATTGCGGTGGCAAACGTCAGTGGCACACCTACAAATGATAACAATGAAGGATCCAGTTGATTGTTATGTCCTACCCAGACCCAGCCAGCGATACAGGCTGCGGCAGCAGGACTTGGCAATCCTTGAAAATAGCGTTTATCAGCAATTCCTACCTGAGTATTAAAGCGTGCGAGACGTAACGCACCGCAGGCAGCGTAAATAAATGCCACCATCCAACCAAACTTACCCAAACCATTCAAAGCCCATTCAAACATGACCAAAGCAGGCGCCAGACCAAAGGCAACCATATCGGCAAGGCTGTCATACTCTGCTCCAAAAGCGCTCTGGGTATTGGTTAAACGAGCAATGCGTCCATCCAACCCATCCATAATCATCGCAACAAAGATTGCGACTGCTGCAGTGGTAAAGTCGCCTCTTATAGCAGCGACAATGGCGTAGAAACCAGCGAACAGGCAAGCTGTGGTAAATAGATTCGGTAAAAGGTAAATGCCGCGTTTTTGTTGTTCTTCATGATTATCCATAAATGTCCTGTATTCAGAGAAGAAGTAGTTTCATTATGACATCCGTACCTTCATAAACAAAACAAGGGCAGATTGCCAAGCAACCTGCCCTTGTTTGAGGACAACTCAAAAAACTAATTAGTTTTTGGTTTTATCGACGATTTTTTGAATCCAAGGCATCATTTCACGCAATTTGGCACCGGTTTTTTCAATCGGGTGCTCTGCATTCAGCCTACGCATAGCCGTCATTTCGGGATAGCCAGACTGACCTTCCTGAATAAACTGTTTGGCGTATTTGCCTTCCTGAATGTTTTTCAACGCTTCACGCATCGCCCAACGGCTTTCTTCGTTAATGACTTTCGGGCCAGTAACGTATTCACCATATTCTGCATTGTTAGAAATTGAGTAATTCATGTTGGCGATACCGCCTTCATACATTAAGTCAACAATCAGTTTCAGTTCATGCAAACATTCGAAGTAAGCCATTTCAGGCTCATATCCTGCTTCCACCAATGTTTCAAAACCGGCTTTAACTAATTCTACTGCACCACCACATAATACCGCTTGCTCACCAAACAGATCCGTTTCAGTTTCATCACGGAAAGTAGTTTCAATGATACCGGTACGACCGCCACCAATAGCTGAGGCATAAGATAAAGCGATTGCTTTGGCTTTACCTGAGGCATCCTGTTCAATAGCGATCAAATCAGGAATACCACCACCACGGGTAAATTCACTGCGAACGGTATGACCTGGTGCTTTTGGAGCAACCATGATGACGTCCAGATCTTCACGTGGCAGAATCTGGTTATAAACAATCGCAAAACCATGAGCGAAAGCCAAAACAGCACCTTGTTTAAGGTTTGGTTCAATTTCATCTTTATACAAAGAAGATTGGAACTCATCCGGTGTGAGCACCATTACCAAGTCAGCTTGTTTTACAGCTGATGCGGTATCGGCAACTTTCAGACCCGCACCTTCCGCTTTAGCAATAGAAGACGAACCCGCACGCAGAGCTACAGTTACATCAACACCGGAATCTTTCAGGTTACAGGCGTGAGCATGGCCTTGTGAACCATAGCCGATAATTGTGACTTTCATGCCACGGATCAGCGACAGGTCACAATCTTTGTCGTAATAGATATTCAAACTCATTATCAATTCCTTCGTTTTTAAATCAATTCAATTGCAGACATTTTTCGCCACGGGCAATGCCCGAGACGCCACTGCGTACGGTTTCAAGTATTTTATGTTCAGATAGAGCTTCAATGAACGAGTCAAGCTTACTGCCAGCCCCCGTCAGTTCAATCGTGTAGGTCGAAGCAGTCACATCAATAATATGTCCACGGAAAATATCAGACAGACGTTTGACGTCGTCACGTTGATCCATGGTCGCAGCCTTGACCTTAATCAGCATCATTTCCCGCTCAATGTGCGGACCTTCAGACAACTCCATCAACTTCACAACATCTACAAGTTTATTAAGCTGTTTGGTTATCTGCTCAATAATTCGATCAGTACCGGTTGTGACAATCGTCATCCGTGACAGCGACGCATCTTCAGTTGGCGCAACAGTTAACGATTCAATGTTATAGCCACGTGCAGAAAATAACCCCGCAACACGCGATAAGGCCCCTGCTTCATTTTCAATCAGAATCGAGATGATATGACGCATTATGACAGCTCCCGCTCTGGATCTTGTGGTAGATCGCAATAGGGCGACATATGCATTTCATTATGCGCTTTACCCTGAGCGATCATCGGATACACGTTTTCAGTTTGATCAGTCACGATATCCAGAAACACCAGGCGATCTTTCATCGCAAAGGCTTCTTCCAGTTTGGGACGCAAATCTTCAACCCGTTCAATACGAATACCCACATGACCATAACTTTCTGCCAGTTTGACAAAATCAGGCAAGGATTCCATATAGGAATGTGAATAACGATTCTGATAGAAAAACTCTTGCCACTGACGCACCATGCCAAGATAACGATTATTCAACGCTACAATTTTTACCGGCAAACCGTACTGCAGACAGGTCGATAGCTCCTGAATACACATCTGGATGCTACCTTCACCTGTAATACAGATGACCGTTTCCTCAGGAAATGCCAATTGAACACCCATCGCTGCAGGCAAACCAAAGCCCATCGTTCCCAAACCACCTGAATTAATCCAGCGGTTGGGTTTGCTGAAACCATAGTATTGTGCCGCCCACATCTGATGCTGACCAACATCTGAGGTTACATAGGCATCACCGTTAGTGATTTCATGAACCATCTCAACAACTGCCTGCGGTTTTATCTGATCGCTATTGCGATCATAGGACATACATTTTTTAGCACGCCAGCCGTTAATGATATTCCACCAGTCAGTCAACGCTGTTTGATCAGGTTTGGTCTTGCTGGCTGAAAGCAATTGATTCATGTCATTCAGAACATCGGCAACATTACCAACAATCGGCACATCTACTGAAATTGTCTTGGAAATGGATGACGGATCGATATCAATATGAACGATCTTGGCATGCGGACAGAATTCAGCAATTTTTCCGGTTACCCGATCATCGAATCGTGCACCAATCGCAATCAGCACATCACAATCATGCATTGCCATATTGGCTTCATAGGTGCCGTGCATCCCCAGCATGCCGAGAAACTGTTGATCATCCCAGGGTATAGAACCAAGTCCCATCAAAGTGGAAGTCACCGGATAACCCAAAGTGCTGACAAACTTACGTAATGGTTCAGCAGCGTTACCTAACACGACACCACCACCGGTATAAATCATTGGTTTTTTGGCACTCAGCATCAACTCAACTGCACGCTTTATCTGACCAGGATGACCTTTAGTAACAGGCTGGTAAGAACGCATTTGAACGCTCTGCGGGTAAACGTACGGAATCTTGATATTGGGATCAGTAATATCTTTCGGTACATCAACCACAACTGGACCAGGACGGCCTGTTGTTGCTACATAAAAAGCTTTTTTAATGGTTTCTGCCAGATCGTTAATATCTTTAACTAAAAAGTTATGTTTAACGCATGGGCGGGTAATACCAACCGAATCAACTTCCTGAAATGCATCACTGCCGATATTGGCCGTCGCCACCTGACCGGTGATAACCACCATTGGAATCGAATCCATATAAGCTGTAGCAATACCGGTTACCGCATTGGTTGCGCCAGGACCGGACGTTACCAATACAACACCAGGGTTACCTGTGGCGCGCGCATAACCATCTGCAGCATGGGTTGCTGCCTGTTCATGGCGCACAAGAATGTGCTTGACCTCTTCCTGGTTATACAGTGCATCGTAAATATGCAGCACTGCACCACCCGGATAGCCAAACAAATACTCAACCCCTTCGTCTTTTAGACAATGGACCAGAATCTCGGCGCCGCTTAATTCCACGTCTTCCTCTCTCGTATCGCTAACGCGATCTGCTTCAAAATATCAAACGGGTAAAGTTACTGTGAATGCCCGTCAAGGTCAAGAAAAACCGCCTTCTGATGCAGTATCGCTAATTTGTCAGAAACAACTTTTCAACTGCAAAGCTAAACAGCTATGGCATAATCTGCTTTATGAAAAAATCAGCATTAAATTCTCTTACCATTAGCCAACCAGACGATTGGCATCTCCACTTGCGCGATAATAATGCCTTAAAGCGTACTGTTACAGATAGCGCAAGATGTTTCAAACGCGCAATTATTATGCCTAACCTGCGCCCTCCAGTGACCAATGTAGAACAAGCCACTGCTTATCGACAACGCATTCTGGATGCGCGTCCAGCCCAGTCTGACTTTGAACCTTTGATGACCTTGTATCTGACTGATAATACTACTCCGCAAGATATTGTGGCGGCGAAACAAGCCAAATTCATTAAAGCCGTCAAACTCTACCCGGCGGGTGCAACAACAAATTCAGATGCTGGGGTCACGGACATTACTCACTGTTATAAAACACTGGAAACAATGCAAAAGGCAGGTATGCCTTTATTGTTGCATGGTGAAGTGACTCATCACGAAACCGATATTTTTGATCGTGAAAAGGCGTTCATTGACGAAAAACTGATTCCACTGTTAAGAGACTTTCCAGAACTGAAAATTGTTTTTGAACATATAACGACCAAAGATGCTGCAGACTTTGTCGCTCAGGCCAGCAACTTTGTGGCAGCAACGATAACCCCACATCATTTACTGCTAAATCGTAACGATATGCTGGTGGGGGAATTCGGCCTCATCATTTCTGCCTGCCAGTGCTGAAACGTAATACCCATCAGAAAGCGCTTATTGCCGCTGCAACCAGCAGTAATCCGAAATTCTTTTTGGGAACCGACAGTGCACCACATACTCGAGACAGTAAAGAAAATGCTTGTGGTTGCGCGGGCATCTACAGCGCCCATGCGGCAATAGAGCTGTATGCCGAAGTGTTCGACAGCTATGAATGTCTGGATAAACTCGAAGGGTTTGCCAGCTTTTACGGTGCGGATTTTTATGGCCTGCCGAGAAACGAACAGAAAATCACCTTGCAAAAAACGGACTGGCAGGTTCCCGACACGCTGGAGTTCGCAGATGAAACACTGGTGCCTATGCGTGCCGGTGAGACCATCCACTGGAAACTTTTATAAAAATCCCGGCTCAATTAATCGAGCCGGGATCTTCCAGTCAAACTGCTGAAAAGGCCTGTTCCAGATCATCAATAATGTCACTGATATGCTCAATGCCAATACATAAGCGAAGCATTTCCGGTGTGACCCCCGCGGCTTTAAGTTCGGCTTCTTCCAGCTGACGATGAGTGGTCGAAGCGGGATGACAGGCCAGTGACTTGGTATCACCGATATTCACCAGTCGTTTGACCAGCTTCAGTGCATCATAGAATTTCACGCCATTATCAAAGCCACCTTTAATACCGAATGTGAGAATTGATGAAGGTTTACCATTGAAATATTTCTGTGCCAGATCGAAATATCTATCTCCTTGCAGTCCGGCATAGTTCACCCACTCTACTTTAGGATGCTGTTGCAGATATTTAGCGACTGCAATGGCATTGTCACAGTGTCGTTCCATACGTAATGGTAACGTTTCAATACCTTGTAATAATAGAAACGCATTCATTGGTGACAATGCCGAACCGGTATTCCGTAAAGGTACGGTCCGCGCTCTGGCAATAAAAGCGGCTTCAGCAAATTGCTCGGTGTATACCACACCATGATAGGCCGGTTCTGGTTGATTCAATACCGGAAATCTTTCTTTGTGTTTAGCCCAGGGAAACTTGCCAGAATCTACAATAATACCGCCTAAGGTTGTGCCATGACCGCCCATGTATTTGGTCAGGGAATGCACAACAATATCAGCACCATATTCAATTGGATTAAGTAAAGCCGGTGTTGCCACAGTGTTATCAATGATCACTGGAACACCATGTTTATGTGCCATTATTGCAATGGGTTCAATATCCACAATATTACCGGCCGGATTACCGATTGATTCACAGAAAACCGCTTTGGTTTTGCCATCAATCAGTTTTTCCAAATCAGCGGCCTGATCGCTTGAGGCAAAGCGTACCTCAATCCCCATTTTAGGAAGCATATGGGCGAATAAGGTATAGGTTCCACCATAAAGCTGCGGTGTTGTCACAATATTATCGCCGGCCTCAGCAATAGTAATAATGGCATAATGAATCGCAGCACTACCGGCTGACGTGGCCAAAGCAGCAATGCCACCCTCCAGAGCAGCTACCCGCTTTTCCAACACATCCCAGGTGGGATTCATAATGCGGCTGTAGATATTGCCTGGCACATCCAGATTGAATAAATCGGCTCCATGCTGGGCATTATCAAATTCATAAGCGACTGTTTGATAAATTGGCACCGCACAGGATTTTGTAACGGGATCAGTTTCATAACCTTCATGCAGACAAATCGTTTCTTTTTTCATAGTTTTCTCTCGCTGTTATTATTTTAGGGTTTGCTGATCTTTCAGAGCATTATGCGAGTTTACGACGATAAGAATGAAATGCAATATTGCTTGAATTTTATCGCCGTAACCCCATATCAGGTAGGCAACATTGAATAATTCCTCAAAACCACAGATTTCAGGAGACATAACCATGAAAATATTAGTGGTACTAACTTCGCACGATAAGCTTGGCAATACCGGTGAAAAAACCGGTTTTTGGTTAGAAGAACTTGCAGCACCGTATTACGCAATGAAAGATGCTGGGGTAGAAATAACTCTGGCCTCACCCAAAGGTGGGCAACCACCACTTGACCCAAAAAGCAATCAGCCTGACTTTCAAACGGATGCTACCCGCCGTTTTGAAAATGATGCTGAAGCTAAAAACCGATTGGCAAACACAGTTAAATTAGCCGACGTACACGCCGCTGATTATGATGCAGTGTTTTACCCAGGCGGACATGGTCCGTTATGGGATTTAGCCGAAGATAAAAAATCAATTGCACTGATTGAAAGTTTCGTGCTCGCCAATAAACCAGTAGCTGCAGTTTGTCATGCACCTGCTGTTTTGTTACATGTCAAAACCATTGGCGATGAGCCCTGGATTAAAGGTAAACAGCTCACTGCATTTTCAAATAGTGAAGAAGATGCGGTAGGCTTATCTGATGTTGTACCATTTTTACTTGAAGATGCCCTGAAACAACGTGGCGCAAATTTCGAGAAAGGTGACGACTGGAGTTCATTCGTGATTACGGATGGCATACTGATTACAGGACAAAACCCGGCTTCTTCAGAAGCCACGGCCAAGGCCCTGTTAAAACAGCTGGCATAAGTCAGCAATTTACAAATCAATTACGGAACTATTATGGCTAGAGCAACCGCACGACACATCCTGGTGGACAGTGAAGAAATCTGTCTGGAATTGAAACGTGAAATCGAAGAAGGCGCAGACTTTGCTGCCGTCGCCAAAGAAAATTCTTCCTGCCCATCCAGCCGCCAAGGCGGTGATCTGGGTGAATTTGGCCCAGGCATGATGGTGCCGGAATTCGATAAAGTTGTTTTTTCCGCCCCGGTTAACACCGTTCAGGGTCCGGTTAAAACACAATTTGGCTATCATTTGCTGGAAGTTACCAGCCGTACTGAATAAGTTTGTTGATACACCCTGAAAGCCCGGTCTCGCCGGGCTTTTTTTATTCGGTTATTACCTGGTAATCCGGTAAATGAGACAGTAATTGTTTGCCATAATTTTTGGTTAACAACCGACGATCCAGGATGGTTATTTGGCCGGAATCAGTTTCTTTTCGTAACAGACGACCGCAGGCCTGAATCAACTTCACGCTGACAGCCGGTAATGACAAACTGATAAATGGCTGACCGCCGCGTTTTATGATCCACTCCTGACGTGCCTGTTCAATCGGGCGGGTAAATACTGGAAATGGCAGTTTGGTAATGATTACATGGGTACATAAATTGCCGGGTAAATCGACGCCTTCGGCAAACCGATCCATCCCAAAAATAATACTGCCCCGCCCCGCTTCAATCCGCTGAATATGTTTGACGATCATATTTTTGGGCGACAGCTGATCACCTTGTAAAAGAATCAAATTTTTCAATGACAATGGCAATTGCTTATATACCTGCAACATCACCTGGCGTGAGGTAAATAGCACCAGTGTCGCCGCTTGAATATCAATAATTGATTTGAGTTGGCTGACCACTTCCTGCTGCCATTGCGGCAGATTTTCATTGGGTAAATACTGCATCATCGGCAGTTTTAGCACAGCCTGCTGCTGATATCGAAACGGTGAAGGCAGCGCCAGAAAGTGTTTTTCATCGTAACGCTGTAAGCCACAATCCGCCCGGAAACGCTGGAATAATCCCATGCCTCGTAACGTGGCTGATGTCATTACCACCCCATAAGCCCGCTGCCATAAACTGCGATCCAGAAAACCTGCCGCTGTCATCGGCCCGGCATGAATCACCAGCGTATGCTGTTTGGCAAACTGTTCCTGTGCCAGCCAGCGCACATTAGGTGGGCGCTCGGCTTTATCCTCATCGAGAAACAGCGCCATAAAATCAATCAGATAACCAAAAATATTCTGTACCGTTCCCACTTGCGGTAATAATGCTTCACCAACCTTATTACTTAATTGGGTTTTCTCCAGCCCTTCTTTAATCCATTTGCCAATCAGCGAGAAATGCTTATAGATGGAATTAGCTCGTTGTAACAGGTTCTGGCAGGGAATAAACAAGGCATTAAGTAACGGACTGCCCCAGAAAATCCGTGGCTCACTGATACGGCCTTCCAGCATTTCATTTACTGTGGCATCACTGCCCAGAATATCCAGCAATTGATGCAACAGATTGATGATGGCTGGTAAATCCTGACGAATTTCCTTAAACATATAACCAAAGTCATGCTGCCGGAAAGCCAAAGCAGTGGGCAGCTTTTTCATCAGACTGTCAGCGGTTTCAACCGTTTGATAAAGCTGGGCAAAGTTCAATGCTTTGGCGGCATGTCCCAGCGCTTTTTGTGGCAGATTATGTGCTTCATCAAACACCAGAATCAGCTCTTCAGGATTGGGCAATACCAGCCCACCGCCCAAGTCAGCATCACTGAGTAATAAATCGTGATTCACCACCACCACCTGTGCCAGCTGCATTTCCTTACGCAGCAGATAATATGGACAGCTGATGAAATAGCGGCAGCTCTTACCGGCACAGCCTTCTGAATCAGTGGATACTTCATGCCAGAGAGCCGGATCAATAGCATCGGTCCGGCTATCACGATCACCATCCCAGCGATGTTCATCCCAATCCTGAAACAGATTATTTGCTTGAGTTTGTCTTAATACTTGCTGATATTTCTGATCCACATCCAGCGTTAAATCCTGCTGTTCTGGTGTGGTTGCCAGTTGTGCCAGTTTGCTGGGGCAGACATAACGGCGGCGACCTTTGATCTGCATAAAACGTATCGGTTGCGGCAAAGCGGCTGAAAACTGTGGCAGATCTTTCTGAATCAACTGCTGTTGCAGATTAACTGTTGCAGTGCTGATAACCAGTAATTTTTTACTGTTCAAAGCTGTTTCAATGGCACCACTGAGATATGCCAGCGTTTTCCCCACACCGGTTGGCGCTTCCACTACCGCCATTCTATTTTGCGACTGTTGTAGACGCTGATGGATAAAGCGACTCATTTCAACTTGTTGCGGTCTGGCTTTAAAATCCGGCATCAACTTATTGATGCTGGTGAAGATTTCATCAAACACTTAACGTATTTCCACTTTGTTTTTCAGTGCCTTATCCATCATAAAATCATCAATATTCTGCAACGTTGTCTGAGCGATATGCTGCAATGCTTCACGGGTAAAATAGGCCTGGTGTCCGGTGACCAGCACATTTGGCAAGGTCAATAAACGCTGGAATATATCGTCCTGAATAATATCGGTGGAATGGTCTTCAAAAAACAGACTGCCTTCCTGTTCGTAGACATCTATTCCCAGATAGCCAATATGCAGCGCTTTCAAGGCATCCAGTACGGCAACCGTATCTAATAAGGCTCCGCGACTGGTATTAATCAGCATTACTCCCGGCTTGGTCAGCCTGAGACTGGCAGCATTAATAATATGATGTGTTGCATCATTTAATGGACAATGCAGGCTGATAATATCGCTTTGACCAAGCAAGCTGTCGAGTGTCACTACGTCAAAACCTGCTTGTTCGGCTGTTGCAGCGTTATGCGGTTCATAAATCAAAACCTGGCAGCCAAATACCCGTAATCGCTCGGCAACCAATAAACCAATCTTACCACCACCGATAATGCCCGCGGTTTTACCGAAAAAATCAAAACCCAGCAGCCCATCCAGAGAAAAATTACCATCGCGAACGCGATTATAAGCCCGAGGGATCTTCCGACTTAAGGCCAACATCAACGCAA
This sequence comes from Methylophaga sp. F7, assembly GCF_056863975.1. Taxonomy (NCBI): domain Bacteria; kingdom Pseudomonadati; phylum Pseudomonadota; class Gammaproteobacteria; order Thiotrichales; family Piscirickettsiaceae; genus Methylophaga; species Methylophaga sp. F7. The sequence goes on from NZ_CM166511.1 coordinate 1,723,606, forward strand.
TAGTATGTTCCGCGACAGCATAGGGAGAATAAGCTGGCACATTGACGACGGTGATACCAAGCTTGTTAGCAGCCGTTAAATCTACCTGGTTAACTCCGGCACAGCGTAAGGCGATTAAACGGGTACCATTTTCTGCCAGCGTTTTAAGCGTTTCAGCCGATATATCGTCATTAACAAACGCACTGACCACTTCAGCATCTTTGGCCAATGCTGCTGTCATAGGATTTAACGCCATTTCATAAAAACATAATGATACTTGCTCATCGGCCATTTTCGTGAGATAGGCCTGATCATAAGGTTTTGCGCTGAATACCGCGACATGAGTTGGTTTCATTTGGAGCCTTTATCAGAAATGCAGTTTACTATTGGTCTGCTGAGCATCATTTTATCGAACAAATCTTATTAATGGAGACAGTAATGACGTCGTCATCGGGAAACATTCATGTTTTATGTTTAAACCCCGCTTTGGATGTGACTTACCATGTCAAAAAGTTAATCCCCGACCAAAAATCACGTTCCGATGCTGCCCGTCATGATCCAGGGGGTAATGGTATCAATATTGGCCGGGCTTTGTTTCGTATGCAGGTAGAGGCAACAACTTATTGTGTCATTGCCGGTTCCATTGGTGAGATTTTGCAAGACATGCTTGATGAACAACTACCCAATGTTCTGTTCCATCATGTCTCAGGACAGACGCGTATTAACAGCACGATTATTGAGCTTGATACACAATCTCAATTTCAAATCACTGATGCTGGCACACCTGTCCCGGCAGCCCAGTTAACTCAACTGGTGGAAAGTTTTGCCAATGCTGTAGGGAATGGTTATGGCATTCTTACCGGATCCTGCCAGCCCACTGTACCAACCTCTCTGTATGCTGATTTGGTGCATAAAATCCAGCAACATGGTGGACGAACTGTCGTCGATAGTCATGGTGACATATTGCGTTTGGCAATTGAGGCGAAACCATTTTTAATTAAACCTAATTTGTATGAACTGGAAACCCTGCTACAAATAAAACTCGACACTATCGAATCAATTGCTGAATGCGCCAGAAAACTGCAGTTGTCCGGTGTTAAACATGTCTGTGTTTCTTTAGGTGATCAAGGAGCTCTATTAGTCAGTCCGAGCAACAGTTTTTATGCGAAAGCGTTATCAGTACCAGTGAATACTACTGTGGGTGCAGGTGATTCAATGGTCGCGGGGCTGGTGGCCGGTTTCTGCCTTGATGATCAGCCCGAAACAGCACTGCGTTATGGTATTGCCTGTGGAGCCGGTACCGTCATGCACGCCGGAACAGAATTATTTCACGGTGATGAACTGGCCGATTTTAGACAGCAGGTAACTATTCAAACTCTGGATATTTAACTCGGCAACAGATTATCAACCAGCAACTGTAGTGATTTGCTTTGTCGAAACTCATTTACATCCAGACGGTAGTGTAAGCCAATCTTCTGTCCAATCTGGAGCCATACTGGAGCTGTTTGACGAAACGCCATTGCCGTGATTTCACGCCCATCATCCAGTTTTACGGTTAAACGCAAATGGTCTGATTGCTGACCGACATGACGATAATTCTGTAACACAAACTGTCCATGAAACTGTGGTTCCGGAAAAGCCTGACCCCATGGCGCCAGAACCGGTAATTGCTCGGCCAGCTGCAGGTTCAGTTCCTGCGCCGATAATTCACCGTCAGAATACAAAGCGCGTTCAAATACACTGGGATCGGCTGAAAGCTGAACAGCTTCCCTGAATGCCTGCTCAAACAATGAAAAGTCGTTCTGCTTTAATGTTAACCCTGCTGCCATCGCATGTCCGCCAAAGCGTAAAATTAAATCAGGATATTTAGCAGCGACATTAACCAGGACATCACGAATATGAACGCCCGTTATAGAGCGCGCTGAACCTTTGATTTCACCAGGTTCGCCCGGTGCAAACACGATGACTGGCCGATGCAGTTTTTCTTTAATTCGAGAGGCGAGTAATCCGATTACCCCTTGATGCCAGCTTTCGTCATATAAACAATAAGCAGCTGCCTGAGTGGTTTCATTCAGCTGCAGTTTTTCCAGCATCGTCAGAGCTTCCAGCTGCATGCCTTGTTCAACCGAGCGACGCTCAATATTAATCTGATCCAGCAACTGAGCAGCTTGCTGAGCCATAGCAAAGTTATCCGTCAGTAAGGTATCAATGCCCAACCCCATATCTTCCATACGGCCCGCTGCATTTAACCTCGGCGCAATGGCAAAGCCCAAATCCTGTGCAGATAAGCGATTGATATCCTTACCGGCAATTTGTAATAAAGCGCTGATACCTGCACAGGCGCGTCCCTGCCGCATACGTTTCAGTCCAAGATCCACGAGTGTGCGATTGAGCCTATCCAAAGGCACGACATCGGCGACGGTGCCCAATGCGACCAAATCCAGCAATTCCACCAGACGAGGTTCTGCCAGTTGCTGTAATTCAAACCAGTTAATATCACGTAATCCCTGCCGCAGACCGACCAGCACATAAAATGCCACCCCAACCCCTGCCAGCATTTTGCTGGGAAAGTTATCTCCGGGTTGATTAGGATTAACGATAGCGTCGGCTTTTGGCAATTGTTCTGCGGCAAGATGATGATCAGTGATCAACACTTGCATACCACGTTGTTTGGCCAGAGCAACCCCATCCAGACTGGCAATCCCGTTATCCACGGTAATCAATAAATCCGGCTGGGTTTCACTATCAATTTCGTTAAGTAATTCTGTGGTTAAGCCATAACCATGCACGAATCGATTTGGAACGATAAAATCAATATGTTGCAGCCCCATCATGCGCAAACCACGCATCATTACTGCACAGCTGGTAGCGCCATCGCTATCAAAATCCGCCACAATCATTACTCGCCATTGCTGCTGTAATGCCTTGATCAATAATGTTACGGCTGCTTCCATCCCCAGCATTTCCGAGGGTTTTGGCAATCCAGCTAAATCAAAGGTTAATTCATCTGCTTTAACAATACCCCTCGCCGCCATGATTCTTCGAATACATGCTGGCCATTCCTCAGGTAATTCACTGATATCACCTATATTACGCTGTTGAATATTCATAATGGCCAAGGCTTCCATACATCCCAGCAGCGCCACTGATATTGGCCATGTTCAGGAATGATTAAACGTAACTGTTGAATTTGATAACGGCGTAATTTTTGTTTTAAAGGCAAAATTTGTTGTGCCGTCACAAGCTGCAAGCGTTGCTGCCAATCATTCTGCAAATCCAGTTCCGGTAACAGCAGTAATTGATTTCCACCTCCCAACTGCTCAGGTTTCCACTCAGAAAAAGAGTTAAAGCTGACAGAACACGCAGAGGACAGTAACTTTAATAAAGTCGAATCGCCATAGACCTTATCCCATCCATTGGTAGACGGTTGCCAGTCTCCCTTGCCCCAAAACCAGAGACTATTCACTGGCAATTTGCCAGCTGACTGTCTTTGTTGATTAACCGGATGTTCAAATAAAGCCATTTGAATTTCATTATTCAAACGTAACCAGGCATTTTGTTCCTGTCCGGTCGGTAACGCTGAGACTACCGACTTACCAATCAGTGATGGCATTGCCGTTAGGGAAATATCGGGCATATTTTCCAACCAAACTGACCAATGGTTTAAATCATTAGGCACCAGTTGTGCATCAAAATCATTCAATAAAGGTTGAATGCATTCTCTAAGCTGGGTGCCCTCTTCCATTGTTAAATCATTAATTGAAAACAATAAAAGACGATCTCGATCAGCATGCAGATAACACGGATCAGCGCAAAGACTTAGTTGACCTGGATTTCGTAATGCCGAAGCGGGCAAATCAGCACCTGTGAGGAGCCTGGAACTAAAAAGCTGAATTAATGCTTTTTCAAACGTATGGTTGTTAGCAGTGAAATGTGCTTTTTTTAATAATTTTTTCAGTTCTTCGGGTAATAAAGACTGATTAATTTCCTGCATCGCAGTGGCTAAACCAGGCCAGATAATTGTCACTGATGGCTTTTCAGCCACGTTGTATAACTTCCCGGACAAATGGAATGGTTAATCGACGCTGTGCCTGTAAAGACGCTTTATCGAGACGTTGCAATACTAACATCAATGACGGCATATCCCGGCTGTAATGGCGTAATAGATATTGGGCTACTTCTTCAGGCAAAATCAATCCTCTACTCTGTGCATGACTGATCAACGCCTGTTGTTTCAATGCATCAGTCATTGAAGGCAATTGATAAATTAATCCCGTTGCCAGTCTGGATCGAAGATCAGGCAATTCAATGGCTAATTGTGCCGGGTTCTGATCAGCGCAAATCAGTAATTTATGCTCTTTCTCACGTAAACGGTTAAAGCAGTGAAATAACGCCTCTTCCCATGCAGCATCGCCACAGATTGCCTGCAGATCATCCAAACAGACAACATGGCTCTGTACTAAGGAAGCTAATACCTCAGCATCTGCTGTATCGCGAAGTTCCTGCAGATTAATATAACTCACCGGATACCCCTGATTTTGCAGGCGTTCGGCAATTGCCAGATTCAAATGGGTTTTACCAACCCCGGACTCTCCCCAAAGATAGAGAAAATCAGGTTTTTTTCCAGGCAGAACGCATCCACAACAGAGGCTAACTCATCGCTTTCAAAGATAAAGTTATCTATCGTGAAGATTTCATGCGGTGTTAACCGCAGCGTCAGCTGTATTTCCTGCTTATTCATCACCTGCTGCTCAGGAATACAGATGACTGTTTAGGTAGCGGTGATGAGCATGCCGTAACAAAACCATCACTACAGCGGCCACTGGCAGTGCTAACAATACACCGACAAACCCGAATAATGTGCCACCAGCCATCACTGCGAAAATAACTGCCACGGGGTGCAGACCAATCCGTTCGCCCACAAATCGAGGTGTCAGAAACATTCCTTCAACCATCTGTGCAAAACCGAATGTCAGAACGACCCACAGGATGGGTAACCATTCCTGAAACTGTAAATAGGCTGCAAGACCGGCGAGCAGAATACCAATAAATAAACCAAGATATGGTACAAAACTCACAATACCGGCTATCACTCCAATTAGTAAAGCCAGGTCGAGTCCAATCAATGTCAGACCGATACAATACATGATTGATAAGGCCAGCATGACCATCAACTGCCCGCGTAAAAAGCCTGCCAGCATATCGTCACATTCACCGCTAATCTTAATGATTTTGTCTGCATGTTTACGCGGCAATAATTCGCGAAACCTGGCCACCAGATCGTCCCAGTCTCTCAACAGATAAAACGTCAGTACCGGGATAAGGATCAGATTGGTTAACCATTGCAATATCACAAGGCCTGAACGGGTCATATATCCAAAGACATCACCCGCCATTTTTCCCGCTTCCGACCAATAATCCTGCAAAGCGGTTTTAACGGTATTAAGGTCGATCATATCTGTTGATAAACCGACTCTTTGCAACACATGCTCCAGCGAGTTTTGCAGTTGATCCAGATAAGCTGGCAGTTTTTCAAATAAAGATGCCAGTTGAGCACTAAGCATGGGAATAAAAATAAGTAATAAAATCATTCCCGTCAGCACAAATATAGCGAAAACAACACATACCGCTAAAGTGCGGGATAAACGATAGTTTTCCAATCTGTCGGCCAGTGGGTCTCCCAGATAAGCCAATAATGCCGCAATAAAAAATGGTGTTAAAACAGAAGATAACTCCATCATTAGCCAGCCAGATAAAATCAATAGCCCTAGCAACAGGAATTTATTGGTATCACTCATGAGCTTTTTTTCATCTGACGCCACGCGTTTGTCCCCCATACCACAATGTATTCACTACCACTAATGATGACACTTGCCACCACCAACCAGATTAAGGTTGTACTCCATGTCGCTACTTGCGGAAGCCATTCTTGCTGCAAAATAACAAGCAACACTAAAGCAATCTGAAAAACTGTATTGATTTTACTGCTCCAGAGCGGAGACAGTTCATATTCACCGAATTTGAAATGATAAATCAAAGCACCACAAACAATCAGTAAATCTCGACCAAACACCAGCAATAATAGCCACAAGGGTAATAGTTGCATATAGGTTAATGTGGTAAATGTTGCGACCAGCAGAAATTTATCTGCTAGTGGATCAAGAATAGAGCCCAGACGACTTTGCCAGTGAAAATGACGAGCCAGAAAACCATCCACACCATCAGAAATACCAGCGATGGCCACCAGAATCAATGCAGTGGAAAACTTTTCTTCAATCATCAGCCAGACAATAGGGCCAACTAATAAAATTCGAAATACACAAATGAGGTTGGGAATATCCCGTGGACTCAAGGTAATAACCTGTATTGAGAGCCGCTATCATCAGTGGTATCGGGCTCAATTACCCGTCCCATCGCTAGTAATTGTCTGAATTTTTCCGGCTCAGCCTGAATAAGTAAAACCAAATCGAGCTTCTCACTGCCCAAGCTACCGACTTTAATATCCGAAACGACCTGTAAGCTTCCCAGATAATCCATTAGTCGACTGTAGCCATCGTAGTCTTCAATACCAGAAACATGAATTTCCATTTCGGTATTACCTGATTCACTGAATGAGATATTCAGCCGTCTACCCAGCCGATCAGCAAACTCATCCACCCCGTTTTGAATCGCTGTTTTAACATCACCCTGACTTGACCAGCGCTCAACCTCTTCACCAAGCAATGCCTGCCAACTTATTTCGACAGATTCCTCATTACCCCGTAAACGAGCTGACACAATGACAGAAGAACCATATCGCTCGGAGGCCTGTTTTACAGCAGTATTATTACCCGTGGCAACATCGTTAAAAGTCAGCTGAGTCTGATCCTCAAGATCCATCAATGGCAACAATAACGGAATACCGCGTTTTTTTGCTGCCTGTTCGATATGAAAAAGTAATGAATCTTCATCACCTTCCCCAATCAATTGTTGTTTCCCTGCGTACTCAATAGCCACCCAGAACAGTGTCTCAGGTCGGATTTTGTCCCATACTGGCAACCCGATTCGTTGTAAGGCGTTATTGATGCCTTCAGCATTAAATTCGAGCGTTAAAGCTAATTGTTGTTCCGCAACATCGCTGTCAGGATTTGGAATTTGCTGATAATAATATTGATCGACATACCGGTCTGCATCGGTTACCAGAGCAGAAATATCTGCCTGCTCCACCGCGCGACGGTCACCAACGACTTTTACTACCACCTGTTTGAGCAATTCCGGCGCGAGTCGCTGACGATCTTCTTCACTCTGCGAAGCAACAGGTGCTTGAGCTTGATATAAATCAGTAACTTCCGCGGCGGAGACAATCGACGCAGCGAAAACGAAAATCAGTGAGAAAAATAATCTAGGCATTGTGGTATTCTAACACGCTGTTTTTTGTGTGTGATGTCCAAATAATCAGGAAGCCAGCATGACCGATCCAGTCGTTCCACCTACCCAATCAAACCAAGCTCTCAGTTACCGCGATGCCGGTGTTGATATTGAAGCCGGAAATGCGCTTGTCGAGCGTATCAAACCCTTAGCAGCCAAAACCCGTCGTGCTGGTGTCATGGCTGGACTGGGTGGTTTTGGCAGCCTGTTTGAACTACCGCTCGATAAATATAAACAACCGGTTTTGGTCTCAGGAACAGATGGTGTTGGCACCAAATTAAGACTGGCAATCGAGGCTGGAATACATGACACCATTGGTATTGATTTAGTTGCCATGTGCGTCAACGATATCGCGGTTCTTGGCGCGGAACCGTTATTCTTCCTTGATTATTATGCCACCGGAAAACTGAATATTGATGTAGCAACGGATGTTGTCAGCGGTATTGCTGAAGGCTGTCTTCAATCAGGGGCTGCATTGGTAGGCGGCGAAACAGCTGAAATGCCAAGCATGTATCAGGAAGGTGATTTTGATTTAGCAGGTTTTTGTGTCGGCATTGTAGAAAAAGACAACATTATTGATGGATCTCAGGTAAAAGCTGGTGATGCCATTATCGGGATCGCGTCTTCCGGACCACACTCAAATGGCTATTCATTGATTCGCAAGATTATTGAAGTCAGCAAAGCTGATCTGAATATGTCATTTGATGGTGCAACATTAGGTGAAAAACTGTTGGCACCGACCAGAATCTACGTTAAGTCATTACTACAACTACATGAAAAAATTAATATTCACGCATTGTCTCATATTACCGGTGGTGGTTTATTGGAAAACATTCCCCGCGTATTACCAGAAAATGTAACGGCAATTATTGATAGTAAAAGCTGGCAAAGACCGGCCGTTTTCGACTGGCTGCAACAGCAGGGAAATGTGGTCGATCGTGAGATGTATCGCACTTTTAATAATGGTATTGGCATGGTGGTTTGTGTAGCTGAGCAGGATGCCGATGCAACCGTACAGATTCTGACTGCACTGGGTGAGACGGCTATGCGTATTGGCCATATTGAAAATAGTGACACCGAAGAACAAGTCATTATTAAATGACTACTGCCTTGAAACCCAAGTTGGTCATCCTGATTTCAGGACGTGGCAGCAACATGCAATCAATTGTTAAAGCGATTCAGGTAAATGAGTTGGATGCGGAGGTTGCTGCCGTAATCAGTAATTGTCCCAATGCAGCTGGATTGGAATTTGCTCAGCAATCTGACATTGCCACCCGAATACTGGATCACAAGGCTTTTACAAGTCGTGAAGCGTTTGATGAACAGCTGATGAAGCTGATTGATTCTTTTGTTCCGGATTATGTTGTATTAGCTGGCTTTATGCGGATTTTGAGCGCAGGATTTGTTAAGCACTATGCGAATAAATTAATCAATATTCATCCATCGCTGTTACCTAAATTCAAAGGTATGCATACGCACAAACGAGCCATCGAAGCCGGTGAAAAAGAACATGGTGCGACGGTACACTTTGTTACCGAGGAACTGGATGCCGGACCGATAATATTACAGGCTAAAGTACCTATTCTGGAAAATGATACTGAAGACACTCTGGCAGCCAGAGTGTTGATTGAGGAACATAAGCTTTATCCTGATGCCTTAAGGTTGCTGATTCAACAACAGAACTGATTATTCATGCGCTATTTTTCCTACCTGGTGTTGCTGTTTATGTCTGCTACGGTTTGTGCTCAAGACCTAGCTGATTATTCTGCACAATATGAAATCAATATGAATGGTTTGCAGGCTGGCGAGCTGAACCAGCAGCTGGAAACCTTAACAGATGGTTTGCATCGCTTTCGTTCAGCGACTAAGGCCAAAGGTGTAGTTGCTTTATTCAAACGCGATACGGTCAAGGAAACCAGCTTATGGACCCTCTCCCAACAGCAGATTAAGCCCCGTCAATATCTTTATCAACGCAATGGTGGCAAAAAAGATAAATATTTACGCATGGACTTTGATTGGCGTAATCGCTCCGTACATATAGATGACAGGGTTCATCCATGGGATCTTGAAATTGAAGATAGTACATTGGAAAAACATGTTTATCAGGTACAACTGAGATTGGATTTGCTGCAGAATCCCAAACAGAAAACCTTTAATTATTTAATTGCAGATGGCGGCCGTCTAAAACATTATCAGATCAAAAGACTTGAGCAGGAAACGATAACTACACCACTTGGCAGCATAAACACTGTTAAATTCAAAAGACAACGTGATAGAGACAGCGACAAGGATCGGGAAACCACTTTGTGGTGTGCACCGGAATTGAATTATTTGCCGGTCAAACTGGAGCACATTGAAAAAGATGGCACCAAATTTACTGCGGTATTGCGTCGTGTAGAGGGTATATCAAAATCAGCATTTACCCCTGTCGAATAACATCCCTGAAATGTAAGGAAAACTGATGAGCAAAAAACAGTTTGAAATCATTGAAGAAACAACCGCTTATAGCGGTTTTTTTAGTTTAAAAGTTGTCTCTTTAAAACATACATTATACAAAGGTGGCTGGAGTGCACCGCTAACCCGAGAAGTCTTTCATCGTGGAAGCTGTGTTGCGGTATTACTTTATGATCCACAAAAAGATGCGTTGGTTATTATCGAACAATTTCGTCCCGGCGCCATACAACTAAATGATGAGCGTGCGTGGCTTCTTGAGATTGTGGCTGGGGCAATTGAACCTGGCGAAACACCAGAATCCGTGGCCTATCGCGAGGCCGTTGAGGAATCAGGATGTGAAATACTGGAAATGATCAAGATAAGTGAGTTTTTCACCTCTCCCGGCGGTACATCCGAGCTATTACACCTGTTTTGTGGACGCATAGATAGCACCCATATTGGTGGATTACATGGCCTGGATGAGGAAGATGAAGATATCTCAGTCAGTGTATTATCATTCGATGAAGTCTATGCCTTGCTGGAAACGGGTAAAATTATCTCGGCGATTCCGATTATTGCTATCCAATGGCTGGCTTTACATCGTGAAGAATTACGTCACCGCTGGATTTAAGCACACTCTATATCGTTGTTGAACAGCTGAGATTGAAATGTCACTTTCTAACCCAATGGCATGATTCTGTAACCAGCTGAAATCGTATGCGATTCACCCGGTGCCAAACTGATACTGTTATTGGCGGCATTGGCCGTTTCAACACAGACAAAGTACTGATACGAGTCATCAGTCATATCTTTTAATGTTGCCACCCTATCCCAAGGATTCCATACTATTGTGGTATTTGAACCTGAACTTTCTACCACAATGCGGCGTGCCCAGTCAGAATCCTCAATAAATAGCTTGTCAGGACTGTTCAAATACACTCTGTCTGTTTCGCCGTTAAAAACGATCTCACCAGCCTGAAGTTTCTCACGAAAATTTTCTACCTTGTCGAGATAATGATGATTGCTCAACCCCCTCACCTGAGTTTTTTCGATATTTCCCACTGCAAAATAAGTATGCAATGCCTGTGAGATAACAAAACTTTCTTGATCAAGGTTTTCAGTAGTTAAGGATAAAGTTAGCTGTTCATTGATCTCAATCACCATTTTCAAACTATAAGCACAATGCCAAAGCTGTTCGTCCTTAGGATCCGGTGATAATGACAGAGTCAATTTAATGCCATCATTTTCAGTCTGTTGCACATCAATCAAATCCCAAACACGGTTACGTGCAAAACCATGAGCAGGACGGCCTTTACCACTGGGATCAACACCAAACCATGGCCAACAGACCGGGACACCTCCTCGAATTGCCCGCCGATCACCATAACGGCTCATTCGACTCAAAAACAATAGATCATGTAATGCATGTGCAGAGCGGTAAGATAATACCTGCGCACCCTGAGTTGTTATACGTGCCTTGGCATGAGGCGTATTGATATTTATCATTACACATTCTGACGGCCCCATTGAAAAATCCAGGCGATCAGCAATAGCAAATTGTTGTTTTAGTTGTTCTATAGTTTGCATTAAATTCTACGTCTGAAACAAAAAGACGGGCACAATGCCCGTCTTTGAGACTAAATCTAAGTTTTAGTTTTTAGTGCTGGTGACCGCCTTCACCATGAACATGTCCATGTTCAAGCTCTTCTGCACTTGGTTCACGAACTTCACGGATTTCAACGTCAAAGTTCAAATGTACGCCAGCCAGAGGATGATTTCCATCGACGGTAACAGTTTCATCATTGATTGCTACTACAGTGACCAAAACCGGGCCTTGCTCGGTTTCGGACTGAAATTGCATACCCACTTCAACTTTTTCTACACCACTGAATAATTCAGCAGGTACATCCTGTTTTAGCGCATCATGGCGTTCGCCATAAGCATTTGCTGGTTCGATACTGGCCTGGACTTTATCGCCCGTTTCTTTGCCCGCCAGGGCATCTTCCAAACCAGGGATAATATTGCCAGCGCCATGCAGATACGCCAGCGGGCCGGCACCTTCACTGCTATCAATGACTGTGCCGCTGTTGTCGGTGAGCGTGTAGTCGATCACGACTACTTTGTTGTCTGCAACTTTCATGGAAACTCCTTACATGTTTTGAATAACAGCTGCAGCATAATCACTACAACTCAACGCATCGACGCCAATAGCATGAGCTAAATCACCGGTGACACGCGCATTAGAAATGGCGCCTGAGACGCCGGAAACGACCAGATCTGCCGCTTCGCCCCAACCTAAATGTCTTAAAAGCATTTCGGCCGATAGGATTAATGATGACGGATTCGCATTATTTTTTCCAGCCAAAGCCGGTGCTGTGCCATGTGTTGCTTCAAACATCGCAACGGCATCCGCTAAATTTGCACCCGGTGAGATGCCAATTCCCCCAACCTGTGCAGCAAGGGCATCAGAAATGTAATCACCATTCAGATTCAATGTGGCAACCACATCATAATCTTTAGGGTGCAATAAAATTTCCTGTAAAAATGCATCGGCTATCGAGTCTTTGATAACGATTTTTTTACCGGTATTTGGATTATTAAAGGTTTTCCAGGGCCCACCATCCAGCGGCGTAGCACCAAACTCTTTTTCAACAAGGTCATAGCCCCATTGTTTGAAAGCCCCTTCGGTGAACTTCATGATGTTACCCTTATGTACCAGGGTCAATGAATCACGGTCATTGTCGATAACATATTGAATGGCTTTACGTACCAGTCGCTCTGTTCCCTCTTTGGAAACCGGCTTGATGCCTATCCCCGAGGTTTCAGGAAAACGGATTTTGCTGACACCCATGTCTTTTTGCAGAAAGTCGATGACCTTCTGAACTTCAGGTGTACCGGCAGCCCATTCAATACCGGCATAAATATCTTCTGAGTTTTCGCGGAAGATAACCATATCGATATTTTCGGGTGCTTTAACCGGGCTTGGCGTACCAGGGTAATAACGTACCGGGCGCTGACAGACATATAAATCAAGCGTCTGACGTAATGCCACATTCAAAGAGCGAATCCCGCCTCCCACTGGCGTCATTAACGGACCTTTGATCGATACCGAATATTCTCTCAACGCATCAATGGTTTCTTCTGGCAAATAGGTTTCAGCACCATAAAGCTGTGTGGCTTTTTCGCCAGCGTAGACTTCCATCCAGGAAATTTTGCGTTCGCCGTTGTAGGCTTTGTTCACTGCCGCATCAATCACATCAATCATGGCCGGTGTGATATCGATACCGATGCCATCACCTTCGATAAAAGGGATAATCGGTTGATTAGGTACATTCAATGAATAATCGGCATTAACGCCGATGGCTGCACCCTGTTCCGGTACACTAATGTGTTGATATGCCATGCACGGCTCCTGAAGTTAAAAGTGGCATTTTACATGATCTATGGCGTTGATATAACCATGACCAGACTAATTGCATTTAATAAACCCTATGACGTGTTGACTCAATTCAGCGATAGCGACGGTCGTAAGACACTGAAGAACTACATAGATATACCGGACATCTATCCGGCAGGTCGGTTAGATCGGGACAGTGAAGGATTATTATTGCTGACCGACGATGGTCAATTGCAACATCATATCAGCGATCCACGACATAAATTAAGCAAAACTTACTGGGTTCAGGTGGAAAACATTCCGGATGCTGCTGCGCTTGAACAATTGCAACAGGGTGTCATGTTAAAAGATGGTCTGACCAAACCGGCTAATGCCAGACTTATCAATGAACCTGATTTGTGGGAAAGAGTTCCGCCGGTACGATTTCGACAATCGATTCCAACCCAGTGGTTGGAATTGCAAATCAGTGAAGGCAAAAACCGACAGGTACGCCGTATGACTGCTGCAGTCGGCCATCCAACATTAAGATTGATCCGCGTAGCGATTGGCCCCTGGCAATTAAATGATCTGCAACCCGGACAATGGTGCGAAGTTAATTTTCAGACCGTGATAAAATACGCTGATGATTTGGACTCCAAGAACCACCGTAGCCGCCGTAATAGAACGCGACCAGCAATTTCTGATGGTCGAGGAAATGATCGGCAGCGAACTCAAACTCAACCAGCCAGCCGGCCATCTCGAAGACGGAGAAAGCCTGATTGAAGCGGTTATCCGGGAAACACTGGAAGAAACAGCATGGCAATTTACGCCTGAGTCGTTGATTGGTATCTATCGCTGGCGACATCAGCAAACTGAAAATACCTATATTCGTTTCTGTTTTAGCGGAAGCCTGGGGGAAAAGCTGGATAGACCATTGGATACTGACATTCATCAGGCTGTCTGGCTGGATGCTGACACTATCAAACAGCGTCGATCACAGTTTCGCAGTCCTTTAGTCGAGCAATGTTTACAGGATTACCTCGCTGGAAAACGCTATCCACTTGATTTATTAACTGATTAATTATGTCTGAACACAAAAAAATAGTTGTCGGTCTGTCCGGCGGCGTGGACTCCTCTGTTTCAGCGTTGTTACTTAAACAACAAGGCTTTGATGTTGAAGGTCTGTTCATGAAAAACTGGGTCGACTATGCGGATGAAAGCGAATGTACTGTTGAGGATGATCGCAAAGACGCCCAATCAGTTGCTGATAAAGTGGGCATCGTTTTTCATGAAGCCAATTTCGCTATGGAATACTGGGATTATGTATTCAAACATTTCTTGGATGAATACAAAGCGGGCCGCACGCCGAATCCCGATATTCTGTGTAATCGTGAAATCAAATTTAAAGCTTTTTTAGATCACGCCATGGAATTGGGTGGTTATCTGATTGCCACCGGTCATTACGCACGAGTGCGCGAACATGAAGGTAAATTTCAGTTATTGAAAGGCCTGGATAACAGCAAAGACCAGAGTTACTTCCTGTATACCCTTGGTCAGGCGCAATTATCCCGTACTCTTTTCCCGTTGGGCGAATTACCAAAAACCGAAGTGCGTCAGATTGCCGAAAAAGCTGGCTTTATCAATCACGACAAAAAAGACAGCACCGGTATCTGCTTTATCGGGGAGCGACGTTTTCGCGAATTTCTGGGGCGTTACATTCCGGCTCAGCCCGGTGAAATGCGCACCCCGGAAGGCGAAAAAATTGGTGAACATTCAGGCTTAATGTATTACACCCTCGGCCAACGCCAGGGCCTTGGCATTGGTGGTCGTAAAAACAGCAGCGGTGAGCCCTGGTTTGTGGCTGGCAAGGATATGGAAAAGCGAATTTTATATGTTGTTCAAGGTGAACATGAATGGCTTTACAGCACTAAACTTACCGCTGAACAACTTTCATGGGTGGCTGGCGAAGCCCCGGAATTGCCATGTCGTGCCAGTGCAAAAACCCGCTATCGTCAACCAGATCAGCCCTGCCTCATCACTCAGGATGAACAAGGCAATATTCAGGTTGAATTTGACTCGCCACAACGCGCCGTCACACCAGGACAATCTGTTGTGTTTTATCAGGATGATGTCTGTCTGGGCGGTGGCATTATTATCGATACCAACGCTCCGGGGATGCATCCATGAGTCAGAGAACAATTATTCATGATCGTGTCATTGCTCTCTCCGCTTTGATGCAATCCGTGACTTTAGTGCAGCAGATTGCTGAAACCGGTCAGGTCGATAACGATGATATGCAGACCATGCTGCAGAGTTTACTGGTGATGGATGCGCCTGATACTGAATCGGTTTATGGTGAAATCAGTAAATTAACAACGGGGATCCGTCAGTTCAATAATCAGCTATCGAAACGTAAACAACCTGGCGATATTGTGGTGTTGCGCTATGCAATCGGAATTTTGCACTTGCAACGCAAACTGGCAAAGCGCCCCGCAATGCTGGATCTGATTACCCGTGAACTGGATCAGATTCCGCAACAGATTGAATACTTTGGCAGCATCACCAGTCCGCAGGTAATTGCCCGTTTCGCCGATATCTATCAGCGTACCGTCAGTGAACTCACGCCGCGTATTCAGGTGTTTGGTGATTCCACTTATCTGCAGCAAGCTGATAACGTTAATCGTATTCGTGCTCTGCTGCTGTCTGGAATTCGCGCTGCAGTGTTATGGCAACAGAAAGGTGGCAGACGCTGGCAGTTTTTATTGCAGAGCAATAAATTATTACAGGCAGCGACAGATTTACACGCTCAAACCTAATAAAGCTCGTTACCAATAATAGTCATAAAAAAGGGCTGTGAAAACAGCCCTTTTTGGTTTCTGTGAGTTACCAATTTAACTAGCTTTAGCACGTTGATAGTGCTCCAACTCGTTAAAGTTCAGATAACGATAGATCTCATGAGCCATTGGCTGAATACCGGCAACTTTCTCCAGATATTCGGCAACTGTTGGAATACGCCCCAAACTGGCCACTACCGCCGCGAGTTCTGCAGATGATAAATAAACATCGGCTCCATTACCCAGACGATTCGGGAAGTTACGGGTAGAAGTTGAGACCACTGTGGCATTATCAGCCACCCGTGCCTGGTTACCCATGCATAACGAGCAACCCGGCGTTTCAGTGCGGGCACCAACACGACCAAAGATACTGTAGATACCTTCTTCCGTTAATTGATGCTGATCCATCTTGGTCGGCGGAGCAACCCACAATTTAACGGGCAGATTACCCATTTTCTCCAGCACTTTACCGGCGGCACGATAGTGACCAATATTGGTCATACAGGAACCAATAAACACCTCATCAATGTGAGCACCAGCGACTTCGGATAAGGGTTTGATATCATCCGGATCGTTCGGACAGGCCAGTAATGGCTCTTTGATTTCATTCAAATCAATCTCGATAACCGCAGCGTATTCTGCATCAGCATCCGGCTCAAGCAATTGAGGATCAGCCAGCCATGCACGCATGGCATCTATGCGACGTTGCAGTGTTCTGGCATCGGCATACCCTTCTGCAATCATCCATTCCATTAATGAGATATTGGAATTCAAAAATTCAATGATCGGTTCTTTATTTAATCTGACAGTACAACCATTAGCACTACGTTCTGCCGATGCATCTGACAGTTCAAATGCCTGCTCGACTTTCAGATCTGGTAAACCTTCAATTTCCAAAACACGGCCATTAAAGATATTTTTCTTACCTTTCTTTTCAACCGTCAGCAATCCTTCCTGAATAGCCGCATAGGGAATAGCATTCACCAGGTCACGTAACGTGATACCGGGTTGCATTTCGCCTTTAAAACGGACTAATACTGATTCCGGCATATCCAATGGCATTACGCCAAGCGCAGCGGCAAACGCTACTAAACCTGATCCAGCAGGGAAACTGATACCAATCGGGAAACGGGTATGCGAATCACCACCGGTACCAACGGTATCAGGTAAGATCATCCGGTTTAACCAGGAATGAATAACCCCGTCACCAGGACGTAATGACACACCACCGCGGGTACTGATAAATTCCGGTAATTCATGCTGTAATTTGATATCAACCGGTTTTGGATAAGCCGCGGTATGACAGAAAGACTGCATCACCAAATCAGACGAGAAGCCCAGACAGGCTAATTCTTTCAACTCATCACGGGTCATTGCCCCAGTTGTATCCTGCGAGCCGACGGTGGTGACTTTAGGTTCACAATAGGCACCTGGACGCACACCTTCCACACCACAGGCCACACCGACCATCTTCTGCGCCAGCGTAAAGCCTTTATCACTATGAACAGGTTCTACAGGGCGTTTGAAAACATCTGATGGTGGCATACCTAATGTTTCGCGAGCTTTATCGGTTAAACCACGACCTATAATCAAAGGGATACGGCCACCGGCACGTACTTCATCAGCAATAGTGGTTGGCCGTAAAGTGAATTCAGAAACGACATCACCGGCTTCGTTATAAATTTTACCTTCATATGGCTTGATCGTAATGACATCACCTGTTTCCAGTTGATCGACATTACATTCGATTGGCAAGGCACCAGAGTCTTCCGCGGTATTAAAGAAAATAGGCGCAATGTTATTCCCTAAAATAACACCGCCCTGGCGTTTGTTCGGGACATACGCCACATCGTGCCCCATGTGCCAGAGCACTGAATTGATCGCAGATTTACGCGAAGATCCGGTACCAACAACATCACCGACATAAGCAATGGGATGACCCTTTTGTTTCAGCGAGATAATGGTATCCAGCGCGTCAGGCATTTTGCTGACCAGCATCGCTTTGGCATGTAACGGGATATCAGGACGACTCCAGGCTTCTGTTGCTGGTGATAAGTCGTCGGTATTAGTTTCACCCGGGACTTTCAATACAGAAAGCGTAATCGCTTCAGCTAACGGTGGTCGGGATAAAAACCATTCAGCTTCAGCCCAGGATTGTAAAATGCGCTTGGCGTATTGGTTGGTTTCAGCTTTTTCCACTACATCATGGTAGGCGTCATAAACCATAACAATCTTGGAAAGCGCTTTTTCTGCTGCCTCTGCGGTTGCGTCATAATCCAGTAACTCAATCAGTGGTTGGATGTTATATCCCCCCATCATGGTACCGAGCAGTTCAGTCGCATAAACCGGTGTTATCAAATCACATTGTGTTTCCTGTTTGGCAATCGCCGCCAGAAAACCCGCTTTTACATAAGCTGACTTATCCACGCCGGGTGGAACGCGGTGAATCAGTAGCTCAAGCAGTGCTTCTCTATCGGTATTTTGAGGTTGTTTAAGCCCTTCAATGATGTCAGATACCTGTTTTGCATCTAACGGCAGAGGCGGTAAACCCTCTGCGGCACGCTCTTCAACATGTTTTTGATATTCTTGCAGCACGAAAACGCTCCGAAGTTGAAACTAAGATGGCCGTTATTTTAACGCAAATTCACAAAGCAAACTGAATCAAATCCAGAATCAGGACTGAGTTCTGCTATAATTTCGGCCAATTTTCAGCTTATTTTTAATGGAGTTTTCATGGAATTAACTGCTCTTACTGCCATCTCGCCAGTTGATGGTCGTTATGCCGATAAAACAAAGGCTTTACGCCCCTATTTCAGTGAGTATGGTCTGCTGCGAGCCCGTGTTGAAGTGGAATGCCGCTGGTTACATTTACTCGGCGCCAATGCAGATATCCAGGAAGTACCTAAACTGAGTGAAGACGCCGAAAAATTCCTCAACGATTTGATGAATGATTTCTCGGTAGAAGACGCGGCTGAGATTAAAGCTATCGAACGTGAAACCAACCATGATGTGAAAGCGGTTGAATATTTCATTAAACGTAAATTCAAAAACAATGCCGAGCTGGATGCGGTAAATGAGTTTGTTCATTTTGCCTGCACATCGGAAGACATCAATAATACTGCTTACGGCATTATGCTTAAAAATGCCCGGGAAAACGTTATTCTGCCGGAAATGGACACCTTAATAGGTGCACTGAAGAAACTGGCACAGGAACAGGCTGAAACACCAATGATGTCTCGCACTCATGGTCAACCGGCCTCTCCCACCACACTGGGTAAAGAATTAGCCAATGTTGTAAAGCGTCTTGAACTGCAACGCACTCACGTCGCCGCGGTTTTACTTTACGGGAAAATGAACGGTGCAGTCGGTAACTACAATGCCCACTATGCGGCTTATCCTAATGTGGACTGGCCAATGATGGCCAATGCGTTTGTCACTGGACTGGGACTGCGCTGGAACAAATACACCACCCAGATCGAACCGCATGACTATGTTGCTGAACTGTTTCAGGCAATGATTCGTTTTAATACCGTGCTGATTGATTTCTGTCGTGATGTCTGGAGTTACATCTCCATTGGTTACTTCAAACAAAAAACCGTTAAAGGCGAAATCGGTTCATCCACCATGCCACATAAAGTTAACCCAATTGATTTCGAAAATGCAGAAGGTAATCTGGGTATTGCCAATGCGACTTTCGATCATATGGCAATGAAACTGCCTATTTCCCGCTGGCAGCGCGATCTGACTGACTCCACCGTTTTACGCAATATCGGCGTCGGTTTTGCTCACTCCATGCTGGCTTACAGCTCTGCACTGAAAGGTATTAGCAAATTGGAAGCTGCTCCCGAAACAATGGCTGCAGATTTAGATGCCAACTGGGAGTTGTTAGCGGAACCTATCCAGACGGTTATGCGTCGATATGGAATTGAGAATCCTTATGAAAAGCTCAAAGAATTAACTCGTGGACAGAGAGTCAACAAACAAATCATGCATGAATTTATTGATACTCTAGATTTGCCAGATGCCGCTAAATTTGCGTTAAAAGAAATGACGCCTGCAAGTTATATCGGTAACGCTGTTGAACAGGCAAGAAACTGTTAAATGACTGATAATTCTAACCAGGCCGACACTAATCAAATCATCGCATTTGATGGAAAACATGAGGCAGCTGCGGCTGCCTTGGCTTTGGTTGAAACTGCCCATCGGGAAATCTGTTTTCTGGGCAGTGAGATGGATATGGTTCTACTTGATCATCCGTTAGTAATCGACTGTTTGAAACAACTTTGCATCAATAGTCGCCGTACGCAGATAAGAATATTAGTAGATGAAACCCAAAGTAGCATTATTAATTCCCATCGACTGCTACCGTTAATAGCTAAACTCACCAGTTCGATCAGCGTGAATATTCTTTCAGAAAAACAACAACGACCAAAAAATATAGTGATGTTGGTGGATCATTCCGGCTATTTACGTTGTCTCAACAATCAACGCTATCAAGGTCAGGCTAATCTGCATGATCCTTTGATAGTCCGGGAACTCAAACAACAATTTGAAGAATGCTGGAATCACAGCTCTGCAGATGTTGCGACAAGGCGGTTACATTTATGAAAATCATCTTTTCGCTAGTGTTTTTCTTGCTGGCATTACCCGCCCACGCCGATCAAATACGCACCATTGAATTGCAACATCGACTTGCGGCGGAAATACTGCCCATGATTGAACCCATGATAGACAACTACACAACCATTAGTGGCCATGACAATCTGTTGATTATCAAAAGTTCGACACAAAATTTTCAGGAAATAGAGCGTTTGGTCAAACAGCTCGATAGCAGGCAGCAGAGCCTTACAGTCACAGTGCTGCGAACCCAGCAACAGTTAAATGATGAACATTTTGCCGATGATCAACTTAATATTGATTTAGAGAACCCGAAAAATTCATCCGTGGAAATAAATCGCTGGTCCACCAAAAACAGTCGAGAACGGGATCAGCAGTACCAGGCAAGGGGTATTGCCGGTCAGCCTATTGATATACAAATGGGCCGCGCTGTCGCTGATAATCAGCAACAGCTTATTTTTTACCCTCATGGTGGTATTGCAGTTCAGGAAACGACCCAGTACATTCAACTGGATAATGGCTTTCAGGCAAGAGTGAATATTCTCGGCAATCAACAGGCCCGGGTCGATATCCTGCCATTATTCTCTAAGATGCAGCGTAATGGTGATATCTCAACAACCAGCTTACTGACCACGGTCAATGGTCCGCTAAATCAATGGATTTTAATTGGCCAGATTGGTGAACAACAACGCCAGCAAACGAATACAAAAACCTATCGCAGTCATCAGGATGAACAACAATGGCTGTATCTCAAAATTGAACTTAACTGAGTACCCCTGCAAAACAATGGATATAAAACAAGCGATTCAAACTCGTCGCTCGGTCAAACACTATGACCCGGCACATCAAATGACTGAAGCAGAAGTTAATGAGTTGATGGAACATGCCATCCTCTCACCTACTGCGTTTAATATTCAGCACTGGCGATTTGTCCGGGTAAAAGATGCTGAAAAACGCCAGCAAATTTTGGAAGCCGCATGGGGGCAGGCCCAAGTAGTAGATTCCTCTTTACTGCTGGTTTTGTGCGCTGATTTGAATGCGTGGGAAAAACAGCCTGAACGCTATTGGCAACATGCTCCACAGGCAGCACAGAATGCCATACTGCCAGCGATCGAAAATTATTATACCAACCATCATCAAGGCCAGCGTGATGAGTGCGTTCGCTCGGCCAGCATTGCAGCCATGAATATTATGTTGATGGCAAGAGGCATGGGATATGATTCCTGCCCGATGGATGGCTTTGACTTTGATAAAGTCGCCCGCATCATCAATTTACCGCATGATCATATTATTGTGATGATGATTACCGTTGGGAAAAAGCTTGAAGATGCACGTCCTCGAGCGGGCCAGTTACCACTCGAAGAAGTGTTTTTTACGGATAGTTTTTAATCAGATAATTGGCGGCGGCGCATCAGAAACATGGTTGCGTCCGCTGCGTTTTGCCAGATAAACCGCCCGATCAACACGCTGCAGGAAACTGTCAACGCCTTCACCAGGGACATACCGCGCCACACCAAAAGACATGGTGATTGCACCAAGTGGTTCACGGGTATCCTTGCGTTGGATTCGTTTGCTGGCAATATCCTGACGAATGCTCTCAGCCAGCTGACGGGCGTTTTGCACACTGGTATTAGGCAAAATAACAGCAAATTCCTCACCGCCATAGCGGGCAACCAAATCACGACCTTTTAATGATTTTCTCAACAACTCAGCAATCACTCTGAGCACTTGATCTCCCACTAGCTGGCCATGTTTTTCGTTGATAACACTGAACAAATCAATATCACAGAAAATGACCGACACATCCATGCCGTTAATATCTGCATCACGGGTCATCTCGTTGATTAGCTCATCAAAATGTTTACGATTAGCTAATCCAGTCAAACTATCGGTTATCGATTCACGTCGGGAATCACTTAACTCTTTTTTCAATGCAGCAACTTCTGCCATCGCACTGTTTAACTGCTCGTTGAGCAATTCCCCAGACGAAACGGCCAGTCGGGTTTCAATAAGCACTTCTTCAATGAGCGTATGCAGTTGCTGACGGTTTAAGTCCGGTTGCAGGCGACTCAACATGCTTTGTAAATGACTGTTGCTTCGATCGGTAGTAGTGACGCCCGTATAGATATAGTTCAAGGTCTGTTTGAGAAGACGCGCCAATTCCTGACGCATCTCAAACATCGCAGCTCTATCTTTATCCTCGTCAAAGAACTGTTCGTGTAATAAACGGATTTGCTGTTCAGTAATTTTTCCCGTCAGTTCGATTTCATTATCTACGGCCTCTACCAAAGCCATATTCGTACCGGAAACGTACTCAAACCAAAGCGCATAATTTGCCGGAGTTGGAGCGATTTTATATTGGTTCATTTTTGAAAACGCAAGCCGCATCCATTCGGCAGTCCGCTCTTCATATTCGCTATGTTTCATAAGTACTCCGACAAAATCCGTATGCCTATCTTTTCTTCTTCCCTGCTATTTTTAACCTTAACGCATTAAGTTTGATAAAACCTTCTGCATCTTTCTGATCGTAGGCACCAGCATCATCTTCAAATGTGGCGATGGATTCATCAAACAGACTGTCGGTGGCTGACTGTCTGCCAACAACTATGACGTTGCCTTTATACAGTTTTATTCTGACATCACCATTCACGGATGTCTGTGATGCATCTATCATTGTCTGCATCATCTGCCGTTCCGGTGCCCACCAGTAACCGTTATAAATCATGCTGGCATAACGTGGCATCAGTTCATCTTTCAAATGAGCGACTTCGCGATCCAGTGTTAATGACTCAATCGCACGATGCGCTCTGAGCATAACCGTTCCTGCAGGTGTTTCATAACAGCCACGTGATTTCATGCCCACATAACGGTTTTCAACGATATCCAGTCGACCTACCCCATTTTCACCAGCGACTTTGTTCAGATAAATCATCACCTGAGCAGGCGTCATACGCTCGCCATTAATGGCAACGATATCGCCCTTTTCATAACTCAGTTCAAGGTAGGTTGCTTTATCAGGGGCATTTTCCGGTGATACAGACCAACGCCACATACTTTCCTCGGCTTCAGCCCATGGATCTTCGAGAATACCTCCTTCGTAAGAGATATGCAGCAGGTTGGCGTCCATTGAATAAGGCGATTTTTTGCCTTGTTTCATTTCAACTGGAATACCGTGTTGTTCAGCATAATCCAACAGTTTTTGCCGTGATAACAAATCCCACTCACGCCACGGAGCAATCACTTTAATGTTCGGGTTCAGACCATACGCCCCAAGTTCAAAACGCACCTGGTCATTGCCTTTACCAGTCGCGCCATGCGAGACAGCTTCTGCACCGGTTTGAGCCGCAATCTCAACCAGACGTTTGGCAATCAAAGGACGTGCAATTGATGTACCTAAGAGATATTCACCTTCGTAGATGGCATTGGCACGAAACATTGGGAACACATAATCACGAGCAAATTCTTCACGTAAATCTTCAATGTAAATTTCTTTAATGCCCAACGATTTTGCTTTGGCTCGTGCTGGCTCAACTTCTTCACCCTGACCCAGATCAGCTGTAAAGGTCACTACTTCACATTGATATTTATCCTGCAGCCATTTAAGAATAACGGAAGTATCCAGACCGCCAGAATAGGCAAGAACGACTTTTTTGATGTCAGACATGGGGGAAGAAATCCTGTATCGAAGAAATTAAAAATTGGTGCGTTATTGTATCAAAATCCACGTAAAGCAAGCACTTCTCTTGCAGCCTGCCGTTTATCGCCTTTACAGCTTATTGTCCGAGGTGCATCAAGAAATTTCAGGGTAAACCCTAAGTCACGATAGAGTTTTTTGATTTTATCCGTTGCCTGATTTGACAGTACCACTGGTCCGTCGTGATTTGCCAGCCACTCGGCTAATCGAACCTGGTCATCCCAGTCAAACCCCTGCTGGGAATATTGCCGAAATGGCACATCGTAGGGCGGATCAGCATAAATAAAATCATTCTGTCGGATATCCAGCTGGGCAAAATCCATATTGCTGAATTCCCACTGATTTAATACCGATTGGTAAGGCGCAAAATCGCTTACATAATTGATTGTTTTGTAACGACCAAATGGCACGTTGTAACCACCCGTTTTATTAAAACGACATAGGCCGTTATAACCAGTGCGATTCAAGTAATAAAATAATTGAGCACGTTCAGCGTCTGTATGTGCTGAAATATCATTGAACTGTTTACGATATTGGTAATAGAGCTGCTCATCATTTGCCAGTGGCAAATCAATTGTCAGACCTTGCTGCAGTTGCTGATAAAAATTGATTAAAGCCGGGTTCAGATCATTTAACAATGCTTTATCAGGATTTAATCCCAACGCTACAGACAATCCACCGCAGAAAGGCTCGACCAGTCGATGATCCGGAAACTGTTTCCATAATTTCAACAGTCTGGGAATTAACCAGCGTTTGCCACCAGCCCATTTTAGCGGAGGTTTAAGCAAAGAAGCTTCTCTGGTCATAGCTGATTTATCACCGCTCGGTTCCGCTGCATGAAAAGCAGTTCATTACTGATTACTATATGAGGTTATTTATCCGTTCGAGACAAAAAGTCTCGAACGGATAGACTGATATTACTTGGAATGTAATGTTTTACGAGGTGGAATCAAATCCGTAATATTGCCTTCAGCCATTTCCGCAGCAAAGGCAAACGTTTCCGACAAGGTTGGATGTGGATGAATGCTTAATCCGATATCTTCTGCATCAGCCCCCATTTCCAGTGCCAATACCGCTTCAGCGATTAATTCACCAGCATTGGGCCCGACAATACCTGCACCTAATAAACGCCCGGTTTCTTTATCAAACAAGGCTTTGGTCAGACCTTCATCACGATCGAAACTCAAACTACGACCGCTGGCAGCCCATGGGAAGGCACCTTTAACGTAATCAATGCCCTGTTTTTTCGCTTCATCTTCGCTGAGACCCATCCAGGCAACTTCAGGATCAGTATAGGCAACTGAAGGTATCGTCATCGGATCAAAGGCCACTTTTTTACCGGCAATATGCTCAGCAGCAACCTTACCTTCATGTGTTGCTTTATGAGCCAACATCGGTTGACCGACAATGTCACCAATCGCATAGATGTGCGGCATATTGGTCTGCATCTGCTGATTGACCTCAATAAAGCCATAATCATTTACATCCACACCAGCAGCTTCTGCATTAATCAGTTTACCGTTGGGTGAACGGCCCACTGCGACCAGAATCTTGTCGTAGGTTTGTGGGTCCGGTGCATTATCACCTTCAAAGGTGACCTTCAGACCAGATTTTAACGCGTCGATTTTGCTGACTTTGGTTTTCAGATAAATCGCTTTGTATTGTTTCTGGATATGGTTATGTAACGGTTTAACTAGATCCTTATCAGCACCGGGGATCAGGCTGTCCTGTAATTCGACTACACTGATTTCAGAACCCAGAGCGTTGTATACGGTCGCCATTTCAAGACCGATAATGCCGCCACCAATGACCAGTAGCTTCTTAGGAATATCTTCGAGCTCCAGTGCATCAGTAGAATCCATCATTCGTGGATCATCATTGGGAAATACCGGAATTTTCGTGACACGTGAACCCGCAGCAATAATGCAGTTTTCAAAACTGATGGTTTTATCGCCATCTTCCGTTTTGACCTGCATTACGTTGGTACCGGAGAACTGTGCTTCACCATGTACTACAGTTACTTTACGTTGCTTGGCCAACGCTGATAATCCTCCCGTCAGCTTGCCAACAATTCCGTCTTTCCAATCTGCGACTTTGCGAATATCAATTTTCGGTGCGCCAAAGGTCACCCCATTTTCAGCAATATGTTTTGCTTCATTAATTACGTGGGCGGTATGCAATAGAGCTTTTGAAGGAATACAACCAACATTCAGACACACCCCACCAATTCGTTGGTGACGTTCAATCAGAATCACCTGCTTGCCTAAATCAGCAGCACGAAATGCTGCCGTGTAACCACCGGGACCGGAACCTAATACAACTATTTCAGCATGCATATCAGCATCGGTAGGTACTTCAGATTTAGTTACAGCTGCTGCTTTGGGTTTTTCAGCAGGCTTTTCTGTTTCAGCGGGTTCTGACTGAGCAGTTTCTGCTTTAGGTGCTTCAGGTTTTTCTTCAGCTGCAGAATCCGCTTCGCTTTCAACAGAGAGAATGACATCACCCTGAGCGACCTTATCACCCACTTTTACGTTGATAGACTTAATGATGCCGGCAGCTGAACTTGGAATCTCCATCGCGGCTTTGTCAGATTCAAGCGTAATAATGTCCTGATTTTCACTAACTGAATCACCTTCAGCAACCAGGATTTCAATAATTTCAACCGCATCAAAATCGCCGATATCCGGTACTTTGACTTCAATCAAACTCATAACAAGACCTTTCTGATATCAGACAACATGTTATTCAGCATCACCGTAAAGCGTGCACCGGCAGCGCCATCTATCACTCTATGATCATATGAAATCGACAATGGCAACATCAGTCGTGGTTCAAATTCTTTTCCGTTCCAGATTGGTTTCATCTGGTGTTTACTGACGCCAAGAATGGCGACTTCAGGAGCATTCACAATCGGGGTAAAGAATTGACCACCGATACCGCCAAGGCTGGAAATAGAGAATGTTCCGCCCTGTAAATCCTTGGCTGTTAATGTTCCTTCACGGGCCCGGGAACTGATTTCGCCCAGTTCACCGGCAAGTTCGAGAAAGCCTTTTTTATCAACGTCACGAATCACCGGCACCATCAAACCGTTTGGCGTATCAACAGCCACACCAATGTTGTAATACTTTTTGTAAATCAGGCTTTGTTTATCTTCGCTTAACGAAGCATTAAATTCCGGATACTGTTTCAAACAAGCAACAACGGCTTTCATAATGAATACCAATGGTGTCAGGCCGACACCTTTCTTGGCAGCCATTTCTTTGTTTTCTTGGCGGAATTCTTCCAATTCGGTGATATCAGCTTCATCAAACTGTGTGACATGTGGAATATTTAACCAGCATGCATGCAGATGTTTGCCGGAAATTTTCTTGATCCGTGATAATTCTTTGCTTTCGATTTCGCCAAACTGTTCAAAGTTAATGACTGGAACCGATGGAATACCAGTGCCTTCAGCAGCTTTTGGTGCAGGTGCATTCATCACCTGTTTAACAAAATTCTGCACGTCTTCTTTGGTAATACGGCCTTTTTGACCACTGCCGACAACTGCAGCCAAAGGAACACCTAATTCACGTGCAAACTGCCGTACTGAAGGTGATGCATGTGAAGGTTTTTTAGCTGAACCGGTATCCGGTGCATAAGGTAATGTTTCAGTTCTTTCTGGCTCAGGATTCGCTACTGTAGGAGTAGGAGTTGGCGCCGGTTTACTCTCAGCCGCAGCAGGTTTTTCTTTCTCTGCTGGTTTGCTCTCAGCTGCTTTTTCAGCCGGCTTTTCGTTTTCTTCAGCACCGGCATCAGAAGATTCAATCAAGGCAATAACTGAACCTTCACTGACTTTATCACCCACTTTGACTTTCATTTCCTTAATGGTGCCGCTTAACGATGATGGAATTTCCATCATCGCTTTATCGGATTCAATGGTGATCACTTCCTGATCAGCATTGATTGAATCACCTTCAGCAACTAACACTTCGATAATTTCGACACTGTCAAAATCACCAATGTCCGGGACTTTTAATTCGATTAAATCTGCCATGTTTTAAACCTTCACTGGATTCGTTGCGTCAGCATCAATCTTGTACTGTTTGATGGCTTTGGCAACCACATCATATTTAATAGTGCCTTCATCAGCCAGCGCGCTGAGCGTAGCAACAACCACATGATAACGATCCACTTCAAAGAAGCTACGTAATCTTTCACGGGTATCACTGCGGCCAAAACCATCAGTACCCAAAACAACATAACGTTGTTTGATCCAGGGACGTAATTGCTCAGCATACAGACGCATATAATCTGTGGAAGCCACCACAACCCCATCCTGCTCATCCATGCATTGTGAAATGTAGCTGCGTTTTTTCTCAGCAGTTGGGTGCAGACGGTTATAACGATCAACATCCATGCCTTCACGAACCAGTTCGTTCACACTGGTCGCACTCCATACATTGGCAGAGACATTCCAGTCTTTCTCAAGCATTTCAGCCGCGGCTTCAACTTCACGCAAAATGGTACCGCTACCAATCAATTGCGCTTTAACTTTGTGTTTTCCGCCAGATTTAAGCTTATACAGACCTTTTATGATGCCCTCTTCCGAACCTTCAGGCATTGCCGGGTGAGTATAGTTTTCGTTCATCGCGGTAATGTAATAGAACACACCTTCCTGATTTTCGTACATCCGGCGCATACCTTCATGAACGATAACAGCCATTTCATAGGCATAAGTCGGATCGTAGCTCAGGCAGTTAGGAATGGTATTAGCCAGAATCAGACTGTGACCATCCTGATGCTGCAAGCCTTCACCATTTAATGTCGTGCGACCTGCTGTACCACCGATGAGGAAGCCTTTGGCCTGAATATCACCAGCCAACCAGCACAAATCACCTACCCGTTGGAAACCAAACATTGAGTAGTAAATATAGAACGGAACCATATTCACGTTGTAGTTGGAATAAGCCGTTGCTGCAGAAACCCACTCAGACATCGAACCGGCTTCGTTAATACCTTCTTCCAGGATCTGGCCTTTGGTGTCTTCGCGATACCACATGACCTTGCCTGAGTCTTCTGGTTCATACATCTGGCCGGAAGATGAATAGATACCAATCGAACGGAACAAGCCTTCCATACCAAAGGTACGTGCTTCATCGGGCACGATTGGAACGATGTTTTTACCGATTTTCTTATCACGAATTAATGCGGTTAATATCCGGACAAAGGCCATGGTGGTAGATAACTCACGATCACCACTGTCTTTCAGTACTGCATCAAAAATGCTTAATGGCGGAATTTCCAATGCAGGGGCACTGTGATTCCGTTTAGGGATAAATCCACCTAATTCTTTACGACGTTCCAGCAGGTACTTTTTCTCCGCGCTGTCATCATCCAGTTTGATATATGGAATTTCTTCAATTTCATCATCAGGAATAGGAATATTGAAACGATCACGGAAGCGTTTCATGTGCTCCAGTTCCATTTTTTTCTGCTGATGCGTTGTGTTCTGACCTTCACCCGCCTGCCCCAGACCATAACCTTTAACGGTTTTAGCCAGGATAACAGTTGGTTGGCCGACATGATCTACTGCTTGTTTATAAGCTGCGTAAATCTTGCGTGGATCGTGACCACCACGACTCAAATGCCAGATATCCTCGTCGGTCATGTCTGAGACCATATCGAGCAATTCCGGATATTTACCAAAGAAGTGCTTGCGCACATAGGCGCCGTCTTTGGCTTTGTAATTCTGATATTCGCCGTCAACCACTTCTTCCATGCGTTTCAGCAACCAGCCATCGGTATCACGAGCCAGCAATTGATCCCAGCCGCTGCCCCAGATGACTTTTAATACATTCCAGCCAGCGCCACGGAATAAGGCTTCCAGTTCCTGAATAATCTTGCCGTTACCACGAACCGGACCATCAAGACGTTGCAGGTTACAGTTCACTACAAAGATAAGGTTGTCGAGTTTTTCACGACCGGCCAGAGTGATTGCACCCAAAGATTCCGGTTCATCCATCTCGCCATCGCCTAAGTAAGCCCATACATGGCGGCCTGCTGTTTTGGCAATTTCACGATGATGCATGTACTTCATGAATCGTGCCTGGTAGATCGACAGAATCGGTCCGAGCCCCATTGATACTGTTGGGAATTGCCAGTAATCAGGCATTAGCCATGGATGTGGATAGGAAGACAGGCCTTTGCCATCGACTTCAAAACGGAAATTATCCAGTTGTTCTTCGGTCAGACGACCTTCAAGGAAAGAACGGGCGTAAATACCCGGTGCAGAGTGACCTTGAACAAACACCATATCGGCACCGTCTTCATGATCATTACCTCTGTAGAAGTGGTTAAAACCGACATCATAAAGTGTTGCGGCTGATGAGAAGCTCGCAATATGTCCACCGACTGCGCCAGGTTTCATATTGGCTTTAACCACCATCGCCATCGCGTTCCAACGGATATAAGAGCGTAGTTTATGCTCCATTGCCTGGTCACCGGGGATACGTTCCTGCTGATCCACCGGAATGGTATTAACGTATGCAGTATTGGCACTGTATGGCAGGTTTACCCCACTACGGCGGGCCTTATCAATAAGTTTTTCAATAATGAAATGGGCTTTTTCGTCACCGGCCGCTTCCAGCACAGATTCCAGAGCGTCCAACCATTCTTGCGTTTCTTGTGGATCGTGATCGACAAAATCAGTCATATATACCTTCTTAAATCTCAACGCGATAAATTACAGCCGCACATTGTAACAGTTTTTGTTTAATTCACACTGCAGCACGCCGACAAAAGCGTGCTACAGCGCCATTCTGACAAGAAAA
Source organism: Methylophaga sp. F7 (assembly GCF_056863975.1). Lineage (NCBI taxonomy): Bacteria > Pseudomonadati > Pseudomonadota > Gammaproteobacteria > Thiotrichales > Piscirickettsiaceae > Methylophaga > Methylophaga sp. F7. The sequence goes on from NZ_CM166511.1 coordinate 1,754,755, forward strand.
TCAAAACCTTGTGGAAAAAATTTATAACAAAAAACTGCTGTAAAAGCCGGTTAAATAAGCTTTATGAAGCGGCTGATTGACTACGCCTGCGCTGGCTGAATACCCTGAAGCCAAGCAACAGGATAGCAATGAAAAAATAAATTAATGGTTCAGTTTTATCTTGCTTGACCAGCATATAAAAATGCACACAAGAAAGCACGACAATAAGATAAATTAAATAATGTAATTTTTTCCAGCGACGACCACCAAGGCGTTTCATCATCTTGTCGGTAGAGGTAACCGTTAATGGAATCAGCAAGACAAAGCTGATAAAACCAATGGTTATAAAAGGACGTTTAACAATATCCAGCCATATCTCCTGTACATCAAAAAACTGGTCCAGTCCGAGATACAGCAGCATATGCACGCTTGCATAAAAGAAAGCAAAAAGTCCCAGCATTCGGCGAAAGCGGATAAAGTGATTGATACCCGTCAGTTTACGTAGTGGTGATATCAACAAAGTCACCATAATAAAGCGCAATGCCCATACGCCGGTGTCCCGAGTTACCGCTTCTATAGGATTAGCACCCAGCTTATCGGTCAGCAATGCATAGATCAGCCAGCTAAGTGGTAATAACGAAATGATAAAAACCAGCCGTTTCAGACTGGTGATATGTTTTTGCATCAGAAATATCGTTTAAGATCCATGCCGCTATACAGCTCTGCGACTTCGTCTCCATAGCCATTGAACATCAGCGTTTCGCGTTTAAGAAACTCACCAATGCGTCTTTCCCGTCGCTGGCTCCAACGTGGATGGTTCACATCCGGGTTTACATTTGAATAAAAACCATACTCACCGGCATTGGCCTGAACCCAGGCGGTTAATGGCATTTCTTCAACAAAACGGATCCGCACGATGGATTTGATGCTTTTAAAACCATATTTCCACGGTACCACCAGACGGATCGGCGCCCCGTTCTGCCCCGGCATTTCACGGCCATACAGACCAACAGCCAGCAACGTTAGAGGATGCATGGCTTCATCCATGCGCAATCCTTCACGATAAGGCCAATTTAGCACACGACGACGTTGTCCCGGCATCTGCTCAGGATCATACAGCGTGGTAAATTCAACAAATTTGGCTTTGGAGTTGGGTTGAGCCTGTTTAAGGATTTCGGCTAACGGAAAACCTACCCAGGGAATCACCATCGACCAGCCTTCGACACAACGCAGACGATAAATACGCTCTTCCAATGTCTGGGTTTTGATTAGCTCACTATAATCATATTTACCTGGTTTATCACACTCACCATCCACAGTAATCATCCATGGCTCGCTGCGATCAGGAAAATCGGCGGCTAATGCCGAGGGAGATTCCTTGTCAGTGCCAAATTCATAGAAATTGTTATAGGTGGTAATAGATTCATATGTCGTTGTTTTTTCCTCAGTGGAAAAATCGCTTTGCTGCAAATCAGTAAAAGCTTCTCCGTTTGGTGCTTTAGCAGCGAAACTCAGTGGCATTGCACTTGCTGCAGCCAATCCCGCTGCACCATTAATAAATTGTCGACGGTTCAAATAGACCTGATAGTCCGTGACTTCTGACTCAGGAATATCCCACGAATGTTTTTTACGAATCCACATGATGCACCTCATTTGCCATATAACGTTTGGCTAACCAGTAATCAATACTGATATATCGACCAGCCCCGATAAAGAACAATGCCAGCAACATCACAAAATAGGTTGCGGCAAACTCTATACCATTATTGAGTACAACAAAGCTGCCATGTTCCGTCAGCCAGCTATAATTTCCATATTCCTGAAGGATTGATTTGGCCCGGTCCAAACGATCTATCGCTTCCGCCGCGTTTTCAGCAGCAAATGCACTCATCGGATCATGAATTGCTTGCCAGCCGTTTTTCCAGTGCACACTGAACGCAGCAACCAGCATGGTAATCATCAATGGAATGCTGACCCAGCGCACGGCAAGTCCCAACAATAATAAAATAGCGCCAAAATACTCTGCTCCCCAAGCCATATAAGCCATCAGCTCAGGAAACGGTAACCCCAATCCCCAGTCCGGATTAGCAAACCAGTCTATGGTGCTTTGTAATGAACTCTCGGGATTGAATGGATTCCATTTGTTATTGGCAGCTACCCAGAAAACCGGTATCAGGTAAGCTCTCAATAATAAAGGCGCCAAAAAGTCCACTTTACGCGTGGTATTCAATGACCACTGTAAGTTTTTTAACAACTGGATCATAGTGGTTGTCCCTAGAAGAAAAACAGGGGCTTGCAGCCCCTGTTTTTAATATGAATCACAAATACCGGATTATTTATTACCGCATTTTGCTTCACCACATTTGCCTTCAGCATCTTTTTTGCTGTCTTCGCCACATTTGGCTTCACCGCATTTGCCTTCAGCATCTTTTTTACTGTCTTCACCACACTTGGCTTCGCCACATTTCCCTTCTTCGTGATGTTTAGCCAATTGCATGTATCCATGACTTAATTCGGTTGATTGGAATGGATTGCTATCTGCAGCAGCAATTGGTGAAAAAGCCAGACCTGCAGTCATCGCTGCACTGGCAGCCAATGCGATAGAAGTTTTTTTGTTCATAGCCATGTTTAAATTCCTTATGTATTGAGTCACATGATTAACCCGACTTTCATAACCGGGCTTGTTGACATAGACTGACCAGCAAATCATTTGTTACAAACTTTTATGCGATTTTCTGAAAAACACCTGTCTTTTTAGTCAAAAAACATTTTTTGATTGCTGCCTTTCGTTATCGAATTCACTAAGTCGATCACCATACATAAAATGCACTTCGAATGATCGACCACAAACTTTTTTACTTGCAGGCACAAGATGCATCCGTTATTAATATCAGCTGTTTCGTAAGGCCTATACATTTGAGGCATTAGACTAGGCTGCTGGCGTCAGGATTCATTAACAAACATGACAGACAAGCGTGATTCGCACTTCTACGAAAATGATGCCGCATTAATTGATGCCATGCTTGAAGGTGACTCAACCGCTTTTGAAACAGCTGTAGCACTCTATCATCCAAGAATGGTAACCATTGCCAAAGCTATTATAGGGGAAGCCTTCGCAGAAGAGATTGCTCAGGATGCCTGGATGTCAGCCATTCGGTCATTGAGTGAATTTGCCGGTCGCAGCAGCCTGAATACCTGGCTGATTCAAATCACAGCCAATGCCGCCAAAACCAGACTTCGCAGAGAAAAACGACAGGTTTCGCTGGATGAAAACTGGCAGGAAAAAGAAACCGCAGATCGTTTTGATCATACTGGTCATTGGCAAGAACCGGTTTCGCAGTGGGAACTTGAAACACCTGAAGCCATTCTGGCCAACGACCAACTCAGCGATATCATCAGCAAGACTTTTGAACAACTGCCACCACAACAGCAAGCAGTATTGAGCTTGTATGATCTGGAAGGTGAATCAATGTCGGAAATTTGTAATATTCTCGACCTCTCTGCGTCTAATGCAAGAGTATTGCTACATCGTGCACGCTCTGCAATTCAACAGAAAATCGCTCAGTATCAGGATAATGATTAACATGCTTAAATGCCGCCAAATTGAACAACTTGCCAGTGACTATCTGGATAAAGATCTGTCATTTCGGCAACGTATGGCATTCAAGCTGCATTTATTTATTTGTCATAACTGCCGTAATTACGTGCGCCAGCTCAAGATAACTATCACCAGCATCAAATTGATGCCAGCAAACCAAATCATTGTGGATGACAAAACCAAAGCACTGGCGAAAGTGCTTAGAGAAAATGCCAGCAAACAGTAATATGTTGGCTGGCAACTTGCCTTGTTCTAAATTTTATTTCTGATATTTCTGTTTCCATTCTTCATAAGACATGCCATAGACATGCTCACGGGCTGCATCATAGTCCATGGCCACGCCCTGCTCTTCTGCCGCTGCCAGATACCATTTTGAAAGGCAATTACGGCAAAACCCGGCCAGGTTCATCAAATCAATATTCTGCACATCTTTTCGTTCCTGTAAGTGCGCAACTAATCTGCGAAAAGCGGCAGCTTCAAGTTCAGTTTGGGTCTGTTTGTCCATCTTCATTCTCTTCATATAAAAAACAATTCACCTGATGCCCATTTTCCAGCACGGTAATTGAGGGATATTGCTCATGGCAAATGGGCATTACATGTGGGCAGCGCTGATGAAAGTGACATCCTGCAGGAGGGTTGGCAGGTGAAGGCAATTCACCTTTTACCGCAACCTGTATGGCCTGCTTGCCGATGTCCGGAACTGCTGCCAATAAAGCCTGCGTATAAGGATGTTTCGGCGAATCCAGTACTTGCTGACGACTGCCCTGCTCCACTATTCTACCCAGATACATTACGGCAACGCGATGGGCAAGATAATCGACTACACCGATATTATGGGTAATAAACAGAAATGACAGGCCAAATTCATGCTGAATATCGCGTAGTAAATTCAGGATCTGTGCCTGAACAGATACATCCAGTGCGCTGGTAGGTTCATCACAGATAATCAATTCAGGCTCTGTCGCCAAAGCCCGGGCAATACATATTCTTTGGCGTTGTCCACCAGAAAATTCATGTGGATAACGATGGCGAATATCAGGCCTTAAACCAACACGTTCCAGCAAGGAATCAATGTGACTGGACTTTGCTTTCGGATCTTTTCGAATCTCAGTAGCACTGATCGCCTCTTCAATAATCTGCTCAACGGTCATCCGTGGATTCATTGAGGAAAATGGATCCTGAAAAATGATCTGCAGTTCACCACGATAAGGTTTTAACTCACGTTGCGAGAGTCTGTTTAAGACTTTTCCCTGAAAACGTACTTCACCCGCGGTCACCCTGACCAATTGCAGAATGCCCTTTCCTACCGTAGTTTTGCCACAACCAGACTCTCCGACTAACGCTAGTGTCTCAGCGTTATGTATGCTGAGATTAACCCCATCCACAGCTTTAATCTGGCCTACCTGACGTTGCAGGATGCCTTTGCGAATGGGGAAATGAACTTTCAATCCTCTGACATCAAGTGCATGTACCTGTGAAGGAACCACATCCGACAGATGGGATGCATGTAATGGTTTTTTAGTCTCCACTTTCGATGACACTACAGCAGAATCGTATAAGTGACATCGAACCCCGGCTTGATTGCTCTCAATCCACCGTGGTTCATGTTGCTGACAATGATCCCAGGCATGATCACATCGCTCAGCAAAACGACAGCCGACAAAATGCTGATTCAACGGCGGAACATTGCCTTTAATCACCGTCAGGCGCTGTTCACGTTTCTGTTCGCTGGGTAATGCTTCAAATAATTTCTGTGAATAAGGATGCTGAGGACTGTCAAAAAACGTCTGCCTGTCAGCCTGTTCAACGATTTGTCCGGCATACATAACAGCAATCTGATCGGCCATTTGGGCAGCCACACCAAGATCATGAGTGATGAGCAAAATCGCCATACCCGTATCACGCTGAATTTGTTTGAGTAAATCCAGGATCTGTGCCTGAATTGTCACATCCAATGCCGTTGTTGGCTCGTCAGCAATCAGTAATTCGGGTTCGCCAGCCAGCGCCATCGCAATCATCACCCGTTGTTTCATCCCACCGGATAATTGATGCGGATAATCTTTCAAACGGCGTAATGGATCTGGAATTCCTACCGAATCCAGTAATTTAAGGCTTCTCTGCTGTACTTCTTGTGAAGAGAGTTTGAAATGCCAACGCAGCGTTTCACCGATTTGTTGACCAATTGTTAATACCGGATTCAACGAGCTTTGCGGCTCCTGAAAAATCATCGCAACACGTCTGCCGCGAATGGATTCCATGTTCGCTTCAGAAAGTTTAAGCAGATCCTCTCCATCTAACTTGACTTCACCGGCCACAATTCGGCTGGCCGGGTAAGGATTTAAACGCATTAAAGATAATGCACTGATGGATTTGCCACAGCCTGACTCACCTAATAAGGCGAAGGTTTCACCCTGATGAATACGAAAATCAATACCATCAACGGCTTTATAAGGCTGATCTTTGCTATCAAACCAGGTTCTAAGGCCAGTAACTTCTAATAAGACTGGCGAGGTCATCGTGCTTTCTGCATTCGTGGGTCAAAGGCATCGCGTACCACATCAGCAAATAGATTAGCTGCCAGCACCAGTATAAACATCGAGATAAAGGCGGCAGTTAACGACCACCAGACCACTGGTTCTCTTGCCATTTCCAGTCGGGCACTGTTAATCATATTGCCCCAGCTAATCATGGAAGGATCAACACCTACACCAACATATGACAACACCGCTTCAGCCAGTACCAGACCACTGAAATCCAGTACCACAGTAATCAGCACAATATGCATAAGATTGGGCAGAATATGTCGATGCAGGATATTGAAACCACTTACACCCAATGATCTGGCTGCCAGTACATATTCTGCTTCACGCAGTTTTAATGTTTCACCACGCAGAATTCGACATAAACCTGTCCAGCTGGTGACACCAAGAATCAGACAGAGAAACAGTAACCGCAGATCGGCCCGCTCGGCCACGGTGGCAAAACTGTCAGGATGGTTATTGATATAAACCTGTAACATCAAAACGGCTGCAGCAATCAATAACACTCCCGGTATGGAATTCAATGTGGTGTAAATGTACTGGATGAGATCATCAATCCAGCCTTTGAAATAGCCGGCACTGATGCCTAAAAATATCGCCAGCGGCAACATTATCAAGGTGGTCAAAGTGCCAATTGCCAGCCCCGTTCGGATACTTTTCAAAGCCTGATAAAGCACACTCTGACCAACTTTATCTGTTCCAAATACATGATAATTCTGGCTTAAAACAATTAAGGTGATACTCAGCCAGATAAGCATAAAAAGCATCAGATAAAAGGTACGTATCGGATAATCCGAATCGCCGCGTATTATTCGCTTCAGCTCGGCAAATAGATTTTGTTGGTAACGTGTTTTCCGATAGAAAATGTAAATAGCCATGATCAGCAGCATTAACAAAATCGCTGCGGCTGTACTCTTGGCTACGCTTGAAGCGATATCTGTCCACTTTTCAGATTCAGATTGCAGATGCTTTGCGGAGTATTTCAGTTCTGGATAGCTGTATTCCAGCTGCCCTCCCTGAATAATCTGCATTTCTTTGACAAATAAATGCGTAGCAAACGGGGCAGAATAGGTTTTTTCAACCTGGGTGCGAATCGGCGTAACCATCCAGTCAAGCACACTGAGCACTTCAGTTGAATAATGTTGCTGTTCGGTTGTTTCCGAATCCAGTGCGACTCGAAAATGTAATGAGTCCAGAAAGCCAATGGTGACGTAACTGAGCAGAATAATTATCGAGATAACACCACGCTTACGTTGCATTACCGTTATCCAGGGGGAACGTAAATGTGGTTTGCTACGAAGATAGAATATGCCGGCAGTAATAACAGCGAGCAGAAGAAAAATCAGAATGTCGGTCCAAAGGAATACCGGCAGAAAGGGCATGGCTGTCCTTAAGTTGATTTTCTGAGGCTGGAAATATCTACTTTAAGTGCTTTCGGTAAAGAAAAAGCAATATTTTCGATTTGACCTTTATCTTCAATAATCGCGTCAACACCCAACATTTTCAGCTTATCCACCACAGCCTGAACCAACGATTCCGGGGCTGAAGCTCCAGCAGTTAAACCGATTTGTTTTTTATCTTTTAACCAGTTTTCATCAATTTCATTGGCATCATCAATCAGATAAGATTCTGTGCCAAGTTTCGTCGCCAACTCTTTGAGTCTGTTAGAGTTTGAACTATTTATGGATCCTACTACCAGCACTAGATCGCAATTTTCGGCCAGACGTTTTACTGCATCCTGACGATTCTGTGTCGCATAGCAAATATCATCTTTACCGGGACCAGTGATGTTTGGAAAGCGTTCACGCAAAGCATCAATCACCATCCTGGTATCATCAACCGATAAAGTGGTTTGAGTGACAAACGACAGGTTATTGGGATCTTTGACTGTTAATTTAGCGACATCTTCTGGTGATTCAACCAGATACATCGCTGTTGGATCAGCAGTATATTGACCCATTGTACCTTCGACTTCGGGATGACCGGAATGCCCAATCAGAATACATTCACGGGCAACTTTTTCATGTTTGGCGACTTCAAGGTGAACTTTGGTGACTAACGGACAAGTGGCATCAAACACTTTCAGGCCACGTTGTTTGCCCTCTTCCTGCACGGCTTTGGAAACACCATGTGCACTGAAAATCAATGTACTGTTATCTGGTACATCGGCTAATTCTTCAATGAAAATTGCACCTTTGTTGCGTAAGTCTTCGACCACGGTACGATTATGCACAACTTCATGGCGAACATAGATCGGTGCACCGAATAACTCCAGAGCACGCTCTACAATTTCAATGGCCCGATCGACTCCGGCACAGAAACCTCGTGGATTGGCTAATACCAGTTTGGTCATTTACAACACTGCCTTTGGATAAGAACCTAAAACGCGGAAAACAGAAGATTCCGACTCCAGTTCCTGTAATGCACTGGCAACCGTCGGATCCTCACAATGACCGTCAATATCAATAAAAAAGACGTATTCCCAGATGCCCTTCCGTGAAGGTCGGGATTCAATTCGACTCATACTAATGCCTTTGTCAGCTAAAGGTTTCAGTAAGTTTTGTAATGCACCCGGTTTATTTTTTGTGGAGACCAACAATGCGGTTTTATCCACACCTGACGGTCCCACATGCTGACGACCAATGACCAGAAACCGCGTTGTGTTGCCCGCTTCATCTTCAATATTGCTGGCCAGGACTTTTAATCCATAAATTTCTGCTGCCGTGCTGGCCGCAATTGCTGCACTATCATGATTCATTTCAGCAACACGTTTTGCTGCTTCGGAATTGCTGTCCAGAGGAATCAGTTCAGCCTGGGCCAATTGATCACCTAACCACTGTCGACATTGAGCCAGCGCCTGTGGGTGGGCGTAAACCTTTTTAATATCAGCAAGCTGTGCAGCATTACTCAACAGGTAGTGATGTATCGGAAGTGTCACTTCACCATTGATTTTTAAGGGTGAACTGACAAATCTGTCCAAAGTATGATTGACCATACCTTCAGTAGAATTTTCAACTGGCACCACTCCGTAACAGGCATATTCTGTTTCAACAGCACTGAAAACGTTGGCAATCGTACTCACCGGATGAAGTTCTGCAGATCCGCCAAAATGTTTTAAAGCAGCGGCCTGAGTAAACGAGCCTTCCGGTCCAAGATAGGCAATACGTAATGGTTTTTCTGCGGCCAGACAAGCTGACATGATTTCGCGGAATAATCTGGCCATCTCTTTATCAGATAGTGGGCCTACATTACGTTCCATTACCTGACGTAAAATCATCGCTTCACGTTCAGGGCGATAAAAATCTGCTTGTTCGCCGGATTGCTGTTTTATTTCTGCAACCTGATGCGCTAGTGCCGTGCGTTCGTTTAATAAGTCCTGAAGTTGCTTATCGACTTTATCAATCTGCTCACGAACGGCTTGAAGAGCTTTTTTCTCGGACATGTTTAACCAAACCTGCGCTCAAATTCAGACATAAACCATATCAGTTTATCAACCCCGGCTTCAGGCATAGCGTTATAGATGCTGGCACGCATTCCGCCCAAATCACGATGCCCCTTAAGTGTGAGCAAGCCTTCTTTGGCTGCATCCGCCAGAAACTGTTTATCCAGATCGCTGTTTGCCAATGTAAACGGAATATTCATCCATGAGCGATAGCGAATATCAACCGGATTGGCATAAAAATCACTGCCATCAATCGCGGCATAGAGTTTAGTGGCTTTTCGCTGATTGATTTCAGCCATGCCCTCTAAACCACCCTTCTTTTTCAGCCACTGAAAAACTAAACCAGCAAGGTACCAGCTGTAAGTTGCCGGTGTGTTATACATTGAGCCATTATCCGCATGAACTTTGTAGTCAAACATCACAGGTGTTCCCGGCAAGGTTTTACCAATCAAATCTTTACGCACAATAACAATACACAGTCCTGCAGGACCAATATTTTTTTGAGCACCAGCGTAAATCAGCCCAAAACGATTCACATCAATCGGACGCGACAGAATGGTTGACGACATATCCGCAATTAATGGGGTATCCCCTACTTCAGGAATATCTGCAAACTCGATTCCATGAATCGTTTCATTTGGCGTGTAATGCACATAAGCCGCATTATCCGATAACTGCCATTCAGACTTATCGGGTATGGTCCGGTAATGCGATGGTTTGGCATCAGCAACCACATTTACTTTAGTGTAACGACCGGCTTCGGTAATGGCTTTTTCCGACCAGGCGCCGGTATTAAAGTAATCCGCATGTGATTTGCCATTAAGCAGATTCATCGGAATCATCGAAAACTGGCTGGACGCACCGCCCTGTAAAAACAGCACGGCATAATCATCCGAAATCCCCATCAATTCACGTAAGTCGGCTTCAGCCTGTTCAGCGATCGAGGTATATTCAGGACCTCGGTGACTCATTTCCATCACCGACATACCGGTACCATGCCAGTCCAGCATTTCCTGCTGAGCAGTCAGCATTACATCGTCCGGCAACATCGCTGGGCCGGCACTAAAGTTATAGGCTCTCAAAGTGCTTATTCTTCCGTTAAATCATCAGTGTGTGGCAGATCGTCGATATCTTGATCTTCATCTTCAATAACGCGTTCCAGACCCACCAGTTTTTCTTCATTACTGAGATTAATCAGACGTACACCCTGAGTATTACGTCCTACCAGAGAAACATGTTTAACAGGTGTACGAACCAGCGTACCGCCATTGGTAATCAACATGATCTGATCTTCGTCACAGACTTGTACTGCACCGACGACCTGACCGTTACGTGCAGAAGTCTGGATTGAAATAATGCCCTGACCACCACGACCCTGGACACGATACTCTTCCAGGTTGGTGCGTTTACCGTAACCGAACTCGGTTGCTGTCAGAATGGCACCTTCCTGCTGAGCAATAATCAACGAAATGATCTGTTCACCATCGGCCAGACGCATACCACGAACACCACGGGAAACACGGCCCATTGAGCGAACATCGGTTTCAGGGAAACGGATAACTTTGCCGTTGCTGCTAAACAGCATGACATCAGACTCACCATCCGTTAATGCTACCCCAACCAGTTTGTCATCGTCTTTCAGATCGACCGCAATAATACCGTTGGCGCGTGGACGAGAATAATCGACTAATGGCGTTTTCTTGACCGTGCCACTAGCAGTTGCCATAAAGATAAATTTATCGGCTTCAAACTCACGAATAGGCAATACCGCATTGATACGTTCGTTTTCTTCCAGAGGCAGCAAGTTCACAATCGGTTTACCACGGGCCGTACGGCCACCTTGTGGTAATTCATAAACTTTCTTCCAGTAAACCTTACCGGTACTGGAGAAACACAATAAAGTGTCATGCGTATTGGCAATAAACAGATGTTCAATGAAATCTTCATCTTTCATTGAAGTGGCTGCTTTACCTTTACCACCACGGCGTTGCGCCTGATAGGTATCCAACTGCTGTGTTTTGGCATAACCAGCATGCGATAAAGTGACCACCATCTCTTCTTCAGTGATCAGATCTTCCAATGTCAGATCCAGATGAGTATCCAGAATTTCGGTACGGCGGTTATCACCATACTCATCATTAATTGCTACTAATTCCTGACGGATAACAGCCATCAGATTGTCTGGGTCACTCAAGATAGCCAGCAAGTCACGGATTTGATCCAGAACTTCACGGTATTCCTGCAGGATTTTGTCTTGTTCCAGACCGGTCAGTCTATGCAGACGCATATCCAGGATAGCCTGGGCCTGAACCGGCGATAAATAATATTGTCCTTCTACCAGACCAAATTCAGCGGCCAAATCTTCTGGACGTGAAGCCTGTGCACCAGCAGCGCCAAGCATTTCCAGAATCATTTCGCTGCGCCAGCCTTGCGATAATAAAGCTTCTCTGGCTTCAGACGGACTTGGCGAAGCTTTAATCAGCTCTATAACTTCATCAATGTTCGCCAGTGCAGTGGCCAGGCCTTCCAAAATATGGGCACGGTCACGGGCTTTACGCAGTTCATAAATCGAACGACGAGTCACCACTTCACGGCGATGACGAATAAAAGCTTCAAGGATTGGTTTAAGGCCCAACGTGCGTGGCTGACCATCAACGATCGCCACCATGTTGATACCAAACACCGTTTGTAACTGGGTTTGCTGATATAGATTGTTCAGAATAACTTCGGGCACATCACCACGTTTGATGACCACCACCATACGCATGCCGTCTTTATCAGACTCATCACGCAGGGCAGAAATACCTTCGATTTTTTTCTCTTTGACCAGCTCGGCGATTTTTTCCAGCAAACGTGCTTTGTTAACCTGATATGGCAGCTCGTGGACAATGATACTTTGCTGACCAGTGGCTTCATTGGTTTCGATTTCGGCGCGAGCACGCATGTAAACACGACCACGGCCGGTTTCATAGGCTTCAGCAATACCGTTGGCACCATTGATAATACCGGCAGTCGGAAAGTCCGGGCCGGGAACGAATTCCATCAAATCACGAGTAGTAACACTCGGATCATCAATAATCGCAATACAGGCATTCAGGATCTCTGTCAGATTATGTGGCGGAATATTGGTTGCCATGCCCACGGCAATACCGGAGGAACCATTGACCAATAACGCTGGAAATTTAGTGGGTAAAACAGCTGGCTCAGATTCGGATTCATCATAGTTAGGGATGAAATCAACAGTTTCCTTGTCCAGATCGGCCAGCATTTCGTGGGCGATTTTCGCCATACGCACTTCGGTATAACGCATCGCGGCAGGTGGATCACCATCGACTGAACCAAAGTTACCTTGACCATCAACCAGCATATAGCGCATTGAGAACGGCTGGGCCATACGTACCATCGTGTCATAAACAGCAGTATCACCATGAGGGTGATATTTACCGATAACGTCACCGACAATACGTGCAGATTTTTTGTATGGGCTGTTCCAACTGTTTCCTAATTCACGCATTGCATATAAAACACGACGGTGAACAGGTTTCAGACCGTCCCGGACATCCGGTAAGGCACGTCCTACGATAACGCTCATTGCGTAATCGAGGTAGGACTGTTTCATTTCATCTTCGATACTGATCGAGTCCAGTTCCAGAGCAATCTCAGACATTTAATATTCTTCCAAAATGAACAAAAGCAAGCCTAGCTTGTTGAAGTTTCAGACAAAAATTTCTGCTGCCAAAACCCGAACAGATGCTAACCATAACAAAGGAGTAATCCTACCACTCTGAGCGATTTCCTGCACGTTTATAAGATACTGCTAGGGTGTACCAGCTTTATCAAAATAATCGCTCAAATCCTGCTCCAACGTCGCGAGAATTTCTTCCAGCGCATTTTGCCAGCCAGTTACAACGGTTTGCGGGTTTGTTTCATCAATCGATGCATCAACACGAAAACCGGTTTGAAACAGCATCTTGCTACGATCAGCATCGCCCGGACTCATAAAAAACTGCATTTCTAAAACAGCCTGCGGCGGATACTCGGCGCGCTCTTCACCATAAAGTTTGGTGACTGCCGCTTCCAACACTAAATCTGCTGGTTGAGAATCATCGGTAATGACAGCACTGAATAAACCACTCTTAGACAACCATCGTTGTAATTGTGAGGTAAACATTACCTGCGGATCAGTAAGCAACACATGTCCTGCCTGCGGTTGATATTCATTGTCGCCAATACGAAACACAATATTCTCGGTGCGATAATGGGGTGCTATACGAACAGGTTTAATGCGTAAAACCCGGTTCTGGGCAAACTCCGCAGCAACATTACCTCGATCAACATCGACAATATAAAAACGCGGTTGCATATCGTCAGCTTCTTTATCTCCACCACCAAAGCCAAAACAACCGGTCAATAAACTGAACAGAACGAAAACCAGCACTCTCTGCCATCTGTGAATCACGAAATGTTGTACTCCTGAAAAAATTTTCTGGAAAATGTGTTTAGGGTCAATTTAGCTTTCATTACCGCCTGGATGAATGGAAAAACTGCGTCCCAGTAATGGTTGAAACTCAAAGAAAAATAGACCCAACGAAACCTGCCGTTATAATACTGGTGGTGACCATCCCTTCTCAAATAATTTAGGCGTCAGATGGACGAGATAAAAACCAAGATCCGCGATATCGCAGATTTTCCCGAACCCGGCATTTTATTCAAAGACATCACCCCGTTAATGCAATCCCCTGTCTTACTGCGTCAGGCCGTTGAATTGCTGATTGCACCCTATCGAAATTCCAATATAACTGCCGTCGCTGGTATGGAAGCCCGGGGCTTTATTTTTGGTTCACTCGCCGCCTCAATGCTAGAGGTCGGATTCATTCCACTGCGCAAACCCGGCAAACTGCCTCACACTACCCATAAGGTCGAATACCAATTGGAATATGGTGAAACCAGCCTGGAAATTCATGCCGATGCCTTGGCAGAAAACGACAATATTTTAATTGTTGATGATGTGCTTGCCACCGGCGGCACGGCCAAGGCCAGTTGTGAATTAATCCAACTACTCGGTGGTAATGTGGTTGGCTGTGCATTCCTGATGGAAATCACTGGGCTGAATGGCCGTTCTTTACTAACTGACTTTAACGTACACAGCGTAATCCAATACTGATGAAGTTTTTACTGTTTTTATTATTTGCCTCTCCCGTTGTTGCAGACACGGTTTATCAATCGGCTGTGCACGAAGCAAAATGGCAGACTGAAGAATCACCGCTTTCCTGCAGCTTAAGCCATGACGTTACGGATTTTGGGGATATCCTTTTTCATCGCGAAAATGGTGAGCCGCTGCAGCTTACTATTTCCACGGCAGATCATCCCGCTTCGCAAAACACTGCTGAACTGATGATCATCAACACGCCCTGGCAGTTCGATCAGGTCAGACAAAAGTTAGTGACTCTGCCCATCAGCTATGGACAGCGTGAATTCAGGGTGGAAGGTAATGCGGCGCAAAAAGCGCTGGCGGCTTTGCAACAAGGTCAATTCGTTCAACTGCAGTATGCCTCGCAAAGCAGCATTCAACCGGTCAGCGTGATTTTATCCAATGTGCAATTTCTGCCCGCCATGCGCGAGTTTCAGGAATGTTCAGACAAAATGCACCCGGATAGTTTTAACGATTTAAAGCAATTCAGTGTGTATTTTGAATCCGAAAAAGCCATTCTCGACAACAGTGCTTCTCAACGGATGAAACGATTGGCGGAGTATCTGAAAGTGGATGACAGCATCACCCGCATTATTATCGAATCGCACACCGACAGTTTTGGTCGAAGAGAACTGAATACCGAGCTTTCAGATAAACGCGCGCAAGTGGTGAAAAACTTTCTGATTGAACAGGCTGAAATCGACGAAGGCATTATCGAAACGCATTCCTATCGTGATAACAAGCCTGTTGCGAGTAATAAAACACCTGAGGGTCGTGCCCAAAACCGCCGTACGGAATTACGTTTAATTCGCTGAATGACGCCATAACGTCAGTAAATCATGGGTGACTTTTTGATAATCAGCTGCTTTGGTAATCGCTGAAATCATTGCCACTGACCCCACCCCGGTTTTATGCAACGCTGTTGCACGCGGCAGATCAATCCCGCCAATGGCAACCAGCGGCGTATGCCCATCTAATAAGCGTATCCATTCTGCTAACCGATCAAACCCTTGGGGTTGCCACGGCATTTGTTTGCTGTCAGTTTCAAATATCGGTCCCAAAGCAATATAACTGGGGTTTACCGCTAAGGCTCTGGCCAGTTCCCAATATGAATGGGTCGAAATCCCTAATCGCAATCCGGCCTGCTCGATTTCCAGTAAATCAGCATCATGTAAATCTTCCTGGCCCAAATGCACACCATACGCACCATTATCAATCGCCATACGCCAGTGATCATTCACAAAAAACTGAATATCACCATGTTGATGAGAGATATCCACCGCACTGGCAATCTCAGTATTCAGAAATGCGTTATCCGTTTGTTTCAACCGCAATTGAATGGTTTTGATGCCAATGGTTAATAAACGATTGACCCAATCCGCACTATCCACCACCGGGTAGATTCCCAATCGTTCTGGACATTCGGGAAAACTAAAACTTTTTCCAATCAGATCCGGGGTATAACTCAGTCGTGGAATATCTCGAAGTTCAAATGGTTGCTGTTGATGAGAAAACAGCTGATAAGGCCCTAATGTCTGCGATTCCCGAATCCCGCGGTTGATATAACTGCGCGATAAAATCACTGCATCACGTATATCTTGGCCTTGTGCTAGATAACACGCCAGACTGGAAGCCAACACGCAGCCAGTGCCACGAACATTTTTATTCAACCGTGGTTGATAACAATAGAAATGGCCAAACGCATTGGCAAAATAATCCGACACAAAACTTTGATCGCCATGCCCGCCTTTCACCAGACACGCTGACAATCCTTCTTCAATTAAATGGCGGACCTGCTTCTCCACCGAGCCGGTGACATTCTCAGAGAGATACGCTATCTCAGGTAAATTTGGCGTCAGCAACGTGATCTTGGGTAAGACGGAGTTACGCACAAACTCCAATATTTCCGGCGTAGCCTGCTTTCCCCCACTCGTAGCCGCCATCACCGGATCCATCACTATTGGCACATCATGGATTTTAAGAATACGTTCAATCGCCTCGGCTATCTCCAAATCAGGTATCAAACCAATTTTGATAGCAGCAATGTCAAAATCCGCAATACAGCTTTCGTATTGTTTGAGAAATTTCTCAGCCGTTAGTGGATTTAATGCACGCATACCGCTTTGTGTCTGTTCCGTCACACAGGTAATTAACGGAACAGGATGAAAACCATGATGGCTCACGGTTTGGATATCTGCTGTCAGACCAGCACACCCCTGAGGATCCATGCCACCGATTAATAAGATAGCTTTTTGTGAATGATCAGCCATGTTGCTGCCAGATTGGTTGGTCTAACGTCGGTGTACTGGGCTTGGCGGAATCACGTTTTGGCATAATGCCCGCTTCAAATGCCAGACGTCCTGCATTGATGGATTGTTTAAACGCTTCAGCCATAAGCGCCGGTTCAAGTGCTTCGGCCACCGCGGTATTTAACAGAATGCCGTCATAACCAAGCTCCATCGCCTGCACTGCATCAGAGGGTTTACCAATGCCGGCATCCACTAATAAAGTCATTTCCGGCAAGCGTTCTCTTAATGTTCTCAACGCATAAGGATTAAGCAATCCCTGACCAGTACCTATTGGCGCACCCCAGGGCATTAAAACCTCACAACCTGCATCCGCCAGTTTCTGGCACAGCACCAAATCATCAGTGCAATAGGGAAAGACTTTAAAGCCATCGGCAATCAGGGTTTTGGTCGCTTCCAATAGAGCAAACGGATCCGGTTGCAAGTTAAAGCTGTCACCCAATACTTCGAGTTTGATCCAGTCAGTTTCAAATAACTCACGGGCCATATGGGCTGTTTTAATTGCCTCGGCTGCACTGTAACAACCCGCTGTATTGGGTAATAAATGACAGCCCAGCGCTTCAATCATGTTCCAGAATTGCTGACCGCTATTGGCCTGCCCGGCACTTTGCCGACGCAGAGATACGGTAATCACCTGAGCGCCTGATGCTTTAATGGCATCACACATCACTTGAGGTGAAGGATAAAGCGCCGTACCAATAAATAAACGGCTACTAAGGGTTTGACCGTAAACGGTCCAGTCAGATGCCTGCATTTCAGCCTCCACTGATCGGCGACAGCACATCAATGCGATCGCCTGCTGATAATTGATAGTTTGGATGTGCTGATTTGGCGATAATATTGTCGTTAATCACCACCACAAACCGGCCTTCTATCCAGCCATGCTCAGCCAGAAACGCCTGCAAATTAAAGCTTGTGGTTTCTATGGGCTGTTCATTCAAAATAAGTGAAATGGGTTGAATCGACTCAGCTTGCATAACGCACTCCCGAATCTGTTTGTTCTGATAATGTTGTCAGTAATTGGTCGACCATTACCGGCCCCAACAAATAACCATGCCGATACAGGCCATTGATTTGATAACCCCACTCCTGCTGGCGAATCGTGGGTAAATGATCAGGTAATGCCGGCCGGCAATGCGCCCGCATTTCCAACACTCGGGCTTCTGCAAAACCTTTATGAATGCTGTAAAGCGCTGATAGCAATTCCATAGCACTACGTACACTCACTGGTGACCGATCTTCGGATTCAATTACCGTCGCCCCAATGACATATTGTTGATCCGGTCTGGGGGCCAGATACAGCGGATAACGAGGATGCATTAAGCGTACGCACTGTTGCAGATTCACTTCCGGCGCATGGACACGCAGCACCTCACCGCGAACCCCACGCAAGTCTTTCAGATCCAACTTGCTGCCATTGCCCCGGCAATCAATCACCGAGGTAAATTTATCCAGCGAATGCCCAAGCGTTTGCTGACAAAGTCGTTCCAATGTAGCGTTGTTTAGCGTTTCAATCGGTTCAATGGTTTGCCAATTGGCGTGCTTAGTTAGAAACTCACCGACCTGCTGATAAAACTGGCGATTATCCAGACAGCTCTCTTGCGGGAAATACAACGCCGACCGAAAATTCTCGGCCAGTTCAGGTGACAGGTTTTGTAACTGCTGAGCGTCAATTTGCTGATAATCAGTCGGATCCAGAATATGTGCTGCACGCCGTTTATACCGTGCCAGTTCAGCCTTATCGCCTTCGTGCGCGACGACCAACGTGCCGCTCTGCGGATTAAATATTGGCTTTTCAAACTCAGCCAGCCATTTATCCCACAGCGCTTGACTTTGAATACCTAGATCGCGAATCGACCGATCTGCGGTCACCGCTTCGGTAAATGGCGCGATCATCGAAGCCGCAATAAAACCGGCACTGTCGGTACCGGCTTTATCGTCTGATGACAGAATCGTCACGGCATGACCAGTCTGAATCAGACGCCAGCTTGTCAGGCGTCCAATCAGACCGCTACCGATAATCAGATAATGCTTCATAGCGTTCTGAATCCGATCCAATCAAACCTGATGATAGATTTTGCTGCCAGCCGCCTTGAACTCTTCTGACTTCACAGTAAACGCCTCTTTCACATCATGTGAAATCTTCATTGAGCAGAATTTTGGTCCACACATAGAACAGAAATGCGCCACTTTAGCACTCGGTTTCGGCAGGGTTTCATCATGGAAAGCACGGGCAGTATCCGGGTCTAACCCGAGATTGAATTGATCTTCCCAACGGAATTCAAAGCGTGCTTTGGAAATTGCATCATCACGTTCATGAGCACCCGGATGACCTTTAGCTAAATCGGCTGCATGCGCTGCAATTTTGTAGGTAATGATGCCGGTTTTAACGTCATCTTTATTTGGCAAACCCAGATGTTCTTTAGGTGTCACATAACACAGCATCGCCGTGCCAAACCAGCCAATCATCGCCGCACCAATGCCCGAGGTAATATGGTCATAACCTGGTGCAATATCGGTGACCAACGGCCCCAAGGTATAGAAAGGCGCTTCGTGGCAGACTTCCAATTGCAGATCCATGTTTTCCTTGATCTTGTGCATTGGCACATGACCCGGCCCTTCAATCATCACCTGCACATCATGCTTCCAGGCAATATGGGTTAATTCACCCAAAGTACGCAGTTCGGCAAACTGGGCTTCATCGTTGGCATCGGCCTGTGAACCTGGACGTAAACCATCCCCCAGCGAGAACGACACATCATAGGCTTTCATGATTTCGCAAATGTCTTCAAAGTGCGTATACAAAAAGCTTTCTTCATGATGTGCCAGACACCAGGCCGCCATAATCGAACCACCACGCGACACAATACCGGTGGTGCGATTTACGGTCAGAGGAATATGCGCCAGACGAATACCAGCATGAATCGTAAAGTAGCTGACGCCCTGCTCGGCCTGTTCAATCAACGTATCGCGAAACACTTCCCAGGTCAGATCTTCGGCAATACCATTCACTTTTTCCAAGGCCTGATACAACGGCACGGTACCGATAGGCACCGGTGAATTACGGATTATCCATTCGCGGGTCTGGTGAATATGTTTACCAGTCGACAAATCCATTACCGTGTCACCACCCCAACGGGTGCTCCACACCATCTTTTCCACTTCTTCTTCAATCGAGGACGTGGTAGCAGAGTTACCGATATTAGCGTTGATTTTCACCAGAAAGTTACGACCGATAATCATCGGCTCAGCTTCAGGGTGATTGATATTGGCTGGAATAATCGCACGACCTTCGGCGACTTCTTTACGGACAAATTCCGGGGTAATGTGATTGGGTTTATCGGCTGGCAATTCGCCTTTGGCTTGCAGTGCAGCACGGCCCATGCTTTCGCGAATGGCGATATATTCCATTTCCGGGGTGATGATACCCTGACGTGCATAGTGCATCTGACTGACGTTTTTGCCGGGTTTGGCTTTGCGTGGCAGACGACGATTGGTGAACAGCGGAATATCAAATTCCTGCCCATCCTGATCACGGGTGAAGTTGGAACTGAATGCGGGTAATACTTCGGTATCGTCACGTTCCTCAATCCATTGCTGACGAATCGGCGTTAAGCCTTTTTCCAGATCGATTGTTTCAGTGGGATCGGTGTAAATACCAGAGGTGTCGTAAACCATCACCGGCGCATTCGGCTCACCCGGCAGATTAGGATCACGGTTCGGTGTATCGGTCAGAGAGATTTGACGAAATGGCACCCGCAGATCATCACGACTGCCGGTAATATAGATTTTTTCAGAACCTGGTAATGGCTGAGTAGTAATGCCACTACGGTCTTTAATATCAATGACTTTTGGATTGGCTGCTGACATCTGATTTCCCCTTTTTGAATAAAAAAGTCGGGGAAATGAAGACGTTGCGCTTTCGCGAACAAGGTGATGGAGATACACGGCGGCTACAGTCAGACAATCAGACGTACCGGCATTCCGGCTTGTTTCCTACGGAGGTTCTAGCCTCTTCAGGTTCAACGGGTTTCATCTCAGCCCTTTCTGATAATTCAGAGGGGGCACCCCGACAAGTGGAAATCATCCTAAACTAAAAATGATTTTTTACACAAGCATCATCTGGCACAATGGGTCACATCAAACGGCATGAATTCAGGCAACATCGGCCATGGCAGATAACAAAAATAAAAATGATGACGACGAGTTTTCCTTGTTTCGCAATGAAATGAGCGACGCCGAGCCGATCAAACACGACCGATTAGTTCATCGAAAACCACCGCCGCCGCCAACGGTCAGAAAGCCCTCCGCAGCCGAACTCACCCATGACAGCAGCGAGTTTTCCAGTCTATTTGCCCCCGAAACCGTGGGTAACGAAGAGTATCTGGAATATCGTGGCGACGGCATTCAAAACCGCCAATTCGCCAAACTCAAAAGTGGCAGAGTGCATCTCGAAGCTGAACTCGATTTACACGGTCTCACCCTCGCCAAAGCCGAACCCACCCTCTCCCAGTTTCTAGAACAATGTCAGGAACAAAAGATACGTTGCGTGCGAATCATTCACGGCAAAGGCTGGGGATCACGCGATAACAAACCGGTTTTAAAAAGCAAACTCAATCACTGGCTCAGACAAAGTGATGCCGTACTGGCGTTTTGCAGTGCAACAATTGAGGATGGTGGAACTGGGGCTTTGTATGTTTTGTTGAAAAGGCAGTTTGAAAAGTAAATTACTAACTAGCCTTTTCGTATATTTCAAGTCATTGACTTTTTAATAGTATTTAAACTTACTTACAGTTGATCATTTGTATAAATCATTCAATTATTTATTTTATTCGAGACTGGTTGGCTTAGAATTAGATGGCCTCCCAAGAGTAATGATAAGGAAATCAGCCTCATTAAAATGCTTTAGGTTCACTTGAACCATAGTAGGAGCAAATTTGGAGAATAGGAAATTGCCCACAAAGGTTTTTATCAGCTACGCACATGAATCCGTAGAGTTGTCAAATAATGTCCTTGAGTTTTCCAATTTATTAAGAAGTAAAGGAATTGATTCAGAGATAGATCAGTATGAAGAGGCTCCTGCTGAGGGGTGGCCTAAATGGATGATGCGGCAGATACAAAAAGCTGATTTTGTAATAGTTTGCTGTTCAAAGCTCTTTTACGAGAGAGCTAACGATTTCTCGGGCAGCGATGATGGTTTAGGGGTAAAGTGGGAGACCTCACTTATACTGCAACAATTGTATGGATTGAGTACAAATAACACAAAATTTATTCCTGTTATATTTGATAGTCACAATAGACCTCATATCCCTCTACCTTTGCAACCATACACCTATTACCAGCTCGATGATGAGTCAAGCAAGGAACGGTTGATTAATAGGCTACATGGTACAAGCAAGTCTAAACGGCCACCGTTAGGTGAAAAGCCAGCAGAAAGACTCATTGATGAGCTCGAACAGAAAGAGCGAAAATCAATGTTTATTAGCTCTATTATTGATGTTGATCTCTGGAATGAAGCAAAGTGGTCAGGAATGGCATTTGTGTCAGATCCAAGTCTGAAAAGCCCCCCAATAGCATGTTTCATGTTTGCAAATGAAGAGGCTGGTGAGAAAATATTTAAAGCCCTAAAGGAAAATTTTGGTGTTTTTGATACCAAAGATGAGATGAGGCTAAGTTTCATTGAGAATATTTCATCAAGTGCACCTAGAGATTACAAAGTTCATTTTGGGTCATCGAGAGACGTTCTGGCAGATAAGCTTGGCCAGTATGGTATGGAAAAAGATTCATCATTACTTGTGACATTTTCGAGATTTCATGAGATGAATCCACCAAGCGATCCCAGCAGTCTAACTGTATTCAAACATTCATTTAGCCATTTCAAGACCTTCTATATTACAAATCTGATTACAAAGAATGGTCAAATTCAGCCTTCATTTTCGAATCTAATTCAAAAGAACAAGATCTCGTTTAGGACGAAGAGTGAAGTTATAAAAGATAAAAATGATGAAGACTACGTTGTTTTTGGAACATACGAAAAAACCTAACAAATACCTGCTAGGGACGGCATTAAGCAGCGCTCCATAATAAATTGAATGAAACAAGTCTGTCCCCACGCAGGTGCATGGGGGAAAAGAAAAACTTTCAGAGGAATGTTCATGGAAGAGGAATTGACCAAAAGTGGAAAACCTGTCTCTCAGAAAACATTTGGAACAATGGTATGCCAAGATAAAATATGCAGGCATGCTGCGGTTGAATTAGAGCTATTTGACACTGACCTACGACTATTTGGAAGGTATCTGCATCACAATGGATTTCGAACAATCAAAGAAGCTAGAAAGGTTCTTGAAAAATTTGTGAGAAGTAAATCAAATCCTTTTGTCGAATTATCACCCAAAAAGACCGACATTATCGATTTCAACTTATGGAAACAAGGAAGAAAGTAATCGATGTCTAAAGATGAAATTGAGGCAAAAATTGAGTTTCAAGAAATAATAGCCGAAGCAAATCCTGGTAGCTTTAAACCGGTTCGATTTACTCGAGTTAAATATAAACTCAGTCCTCAATCGCACATTGATATTCGTCAATACCAACGAGGTTATGATCTTGAAGGTGAAGATGTGTTTTTCCCCACTAAAAAAGGGTTTAGATTTCCAGAGCGCGAATTCAGAAAAGTCGTTGAAAAATATGCATTAATGCCTGAAACGTATATACACCCGATTATTGTAGAAAAGTGTTTTTCACTTCTAAAGAATAATCATTATGAGAGCGCAGTTATACAAGCATTCAAAGCTATTGAAGTATTTACCCGTAAAAAAGTTGGGGCAGGTTCTGAACTATTTGGTGAGCGCTTGTTAAAAAAGGCCTTTCACCCCGAAGATGGCATTCTCACTAATTACAGTCTTCCTAAAAATGAAAGAGCTGCTTTTCTCAATTACATAACTGGAGCATTCAGCTTCTACAGAAATTCGAGCTTTCATCGTGATGTAGATCTGGACATGATTTCAGCATTTGATCGTATTGCTGTGGCTAGTGACTTACTTAAAATTATTGAAGATTCTCAGATCAAATAATTTAAATAACTCGATGCTCATCTCATAGCTTTCATAAAAATATAGGTCAGTAAATGAAGATATCAACAGAAGATATGTATAGCGCACTCGAACGCTCAGGGTACTTACTTGAATCAACAATATCTGAAAAGTTGTCATCACTTGGTTTTTTCGTGCAAGCCAATCAGGTAATAGAGGATCCAATTACAGGTAAAGCTCGTGAACTAGATATTATTGCTGAATACTATGGTGATCATACTCATGACTCTAGCATTAGGGCTTGCAGCAAAATCGAATATGTATTCGAAGTAAAAAATAATACATTCCCAATATTGCTTTTATCAGAGTTTCGTTCAAATCCTAACATTGAAGAATGGTGTGGTTTGAAGGAAGCCCTCACTGTTCCAGATAATGTGAGTTATGGTGTGCTAGATTCAACTTACTATGACAAATTGATAGCCAACAATGATCACGTTTTCACTCAATACTGCTCATTTCATCAAAAAAAAGAAAAGGATGAACTTATGGCATTGCATCCCGAAGCAATGCACACAGGAATTTCAAAAATTGTTCAGTATTGCGAGGAACAACTCGAATTGTGGGAAAACATTTATGACGATCATGAAGCGGTCCAATATTTCAGGCATTTCCTGTATATGCCAGTTTTATTGATAAAAGATTCTCTATTTGAATTGATTGATGGAAAGATACAACAAGTAGATCGTTCCACTCTCATCATTAATTATTATCACAAAAAAGAACCCAAACTAGCTCATATACAAGTTGTGACAGAAGCTGGATTAGATGAATTTATACAATTCTGTCAATCATTAGAAAAAGAGGCATTAAATAGAATGAGGAAAGCAAAAGCAGCTCAATAAAGGGCAAGATCAAAAGGGGTCAGAGTCGATTGAAACTCACTTCAAAACAATTATATTTGAGATCAGTGTAAAAATATAAAGAACTGAATTAGATTTACTAAATCTCTTTGAGGAGAAACCAATGGGACTGAATAAAATAGCGGATGCCAAACTTCAAAAATATAACTGTCTTAAAAAAGATCTTTTGGAAAATGGCTTATGGATAAACTTTAACAGTCCCTATGGTTTAGAACATCGTAGTCATTCAATCAAGAAAACGTTAGAAAGTGGAAATTTTTTATCTGCTCTCTTAGTTACTGAAGCAGAGATTTCCAGAGCTTTACTTCAGGAAGTATGTTTGCAATATTTCATCGGCATTCATTCACAAGTAACCAGAGCTATTTATAACCCGAATACTGATAAAGACCAAACACTTAAAAATATTAAAAAATTGATTGAGCAAAACGTTTTCACTGATGAACAAGTAGAAAGTTATTTAGATATTGCTGCGGGTTTTTGTGGACGGTATGCAAATCAGGTCAAACCGAGCTGAAAATAGAAATCAATAGGGTCAGAGTGTTTGATTTTGGGTGACGATATATGAAAGACGAATGAAGAAATTATCACGACCAAGTGCGATCCGAAATGACGATAAAATTGTTCTATCGGTCCGGCAGTGGGTTAACACTTTTGTGATGGAAATGAATCTTTGCCCGTTTGCTAAGTATGAGATGCTGAACAATCGGGTGCGCTTTGCTACCATAAGAGCGATAACGGAAGAGCAATTGTTGATGTCACTGCAAGACGAGCTGGAACTGCTCAATAGTGATCCGTCAGTTGAAACTACGCTGCTGATTCACCCACATGTATTGCAGGACTTTTATGATTACAATCAGTTTTTAAGTAATGCTGATAACCTCCTTTTGGATATGGGACTGGAAGGTACCTATCAGATCGCCAGTTTCCATCCAGATTACCAATTTGGTGGAACAAATCCGGACGATGCAGAGAATTATACAAACCGCTCTCCCTACCCCTTGTTGCATCTTATTAGGGAGGCGAGTCTTGAGCGAGCTATTGTGGAATATCCTGATGTCGATCAAGTTCCAATACGAAACGTGGCGCTAATGAATAGTCTGGGACACAATAAGCTGCAGGCACTATTTGAGAGCCTATTTAAGCTCTAGGGAGTAGTAGTACTTTTTAGCTCCATCCAACAATAAGTGGTGTCTGACCCCATTAATTTCAGAATTAGAAGACCACCTGATAATAATAATTATGAGGCCAATAGCCTCATTAACACGCCGTTATAAAAAAGGGTAATTATGAAGTTTATTTCAATAAGTTTAATGCTTATTACTTCTCTGTTATCAACGGGATGTAGCACTTACAACTACAGACCAGAGATTGAAGGGTCAATAAAAACTCAAAATGAGCGCCTTGCACATTTGAATACATCGGATTGCTGCGTCACACCCGAAATGATGAACAAAGAAATGTTAAGTGAAGAAACTATTCACTTCACAATGTTAGAAAATAGCCATGCTACCGATTTCAATGATTTTAAAAGCCATTACAAACTTTTCGATATATCTAAATTATCTGGCACTACTTATTACAAGCTTGTTACGTATACACAAGAAAAAAACACATCACCAATTCAATTATTTTTACCTAAAATCTATATCCTTGATGAGAACTATAAAATATTGAGAGAATCAGGTCCTAATCATTTAAGCTTTGTTAGGTGGTCCATAAGGGGAAATAACCACTTTGAGTTATTTATTAAAATAGATAAAGAATCGTCACCGAATCAAAAATATATCCTAATTACAGCAAGCCAAGTTCCATATGGAGAACATATCGACTACAGCAAAACCTATAACTCCTTTTACACAAATATCATTGGCAATCAAGCTTATACCGTAAGCGAACCAAAAAATGACTCATTAAGCTTTATAACATCTCCCTCTGGTGCTTTAACAATTGAAAACTTGGGCGTGATGGACAGACCGTTGAATGATAGTGCTTATAGATTTTGATATTTTATAACAATGTACAAAAACAATAGGGTCAGAGAGTTTGATGTTCCAGTTATATCGGTTTGTTTGAGGAGTGTTTTTCTGACATCACATGACATTAAAGCAGACGCTACAAGCTACCTGATGGATCCCAATAATATCAGGGGTAGCAACTTGAAAAAAGAATGGATAGACCTAATCAATGGATATCAAGGGGTCAGCCAACTTGTTTTTACGATTTGGTAGCACGGTTTTCTACCTCCTTTGGCTAACGGTCTGAGAAAGGCCACAACTCAAAGTTTTATTTTGGAGCTTCAATGATGACAACCGAATGGCTGGAAATCAATCAGGGTAGCGCCCCCGTACTGGTGAGCTTACCGCATACCGGAACGCAAATCCCCGACTCTATCCAATCTCAGCTTGCCTGTTCGACCGAACAAGCCCTGACAGATACCGACTGGTATGTGCACCAGTTGTACGATTTTGTCAGCTCAATGGGAATATCCACCGTTCGTACTGCTATTTCCCGCTGCGTGGTCGATGTAAACCGCGATCCTTCCGGTCAGTCATTGTACCCTGGCCAGGCCACCACAGAGCTTTGCCCAACAACCCGTTTTGATGGTCAGCCGCTGTATTCAGCGCCTCTTGACGACGCAGAAATTGAACGTCGTAAAAAGCAGTATTTTGAACCCTACCATGCCGCTATTCGGGGGCAGTTGGACCGGTTGTTGCTGGATCACGACATTGTCATTCTGTTTGACGCCCACTCGATTCGTTCACAATGTCCGCGACTGTTCGACGGCACTTTGCCCAACTTGAACCTGGGTACGAATAGTGGTCGAAGCTGCGCACCAGACCTTGCCCTTCTGGTCGAAAAGCATTTATCCGGTGGTAATTTTTCTTTCGTGCATAACGGTCGGTTTAAAGGTGGCTGGATAACCCGTCATTATGGCCAGCCTTCCAGTCAGGTTCACGGGTTGCAGTTGGAAATAGCTCAGCAAAGCTACATGCACGAAGTTCAAGGTGACTCTCCTGCCCCATATTCTGCTGCCCGTGCTGCTGCATTGCAGTCAGAACTGAATGGTCTGTTTGTTAAGCTGGTGAACTGGGCTCAGGCCAAGGGTTCAAGGGGTCAGCCAACTTGAAAAGTTTACTTGCTACTCTGAAAATCAAGGAATCAATAGGGTCAGAGTCGATTGAAATTTGCTTCACAACTATCAATGGTAACTGACCCCATTTATTTCAATTTTTGTCCGTGCTACAGACATTGAGCATCATGGAATATTTATCAGAACTCGGACATATTGGTCTTTTTATCTCTGCATTTTTAGCCGCGACGATTTTACCTTTAAGCTCAGAAATTGTTTTGAGTGCGTTATTGCTGAATGGTTTATCACCCACGACGCTCGTAATCATTGCAACAACAGGAAACGTTTTGGGTTCACTCACAAACTATGCTTTAGGTTACTGGGCTAGCTTGGTTGTGGTAAAAAAGTGGTTAAGGATGTCGGAAGCTGATTTCGTACGAGCAGAACAGCGCTTTGTTAAATACGGCATGTTTGCGTTGTGTTTTGCTTGGGTTCCAATAATCGGTGACCCATTAACCGTTATGGCAGGTGTTTTGCGGGTTCGCTTAAAGTGGTTTCTTATACTGGTTACAGCGGGTAAATTTCTACGGTATGTCGTGATTAGTTACATGGTATTGAATGTCAATTGACGGATAAATCAAACGATCAACAATTAAAAGAGACAGATCCCGTAGGTTGGGTTGAAGCATGAAGCCCAACACTTCATAAATGACGCAACGTTATCTAATTGTTGGGTTTCGTAAACTCAACTCAACCTACCCTATTTTGAAAATCCAGGTGTCAATTAACTAAAAAAAGGGGCGGATTTATTTAACTAAAATAAACTCGCCCCCTTTTCGATCTCGAATCTGTCTAATCAGGCCCGCTGGCGGTCATGCTTACCCTCGGCGAATTCTTCAATGGCTTTGCTGCAGAAAGCTTCGAGATCATCTGGTTTTCGGCTGGTCACCAACCCTTGGTCCACCACTACTTCCTGATCGACCCAGTTACCGCCCGCATTCTGAATATCGGTGCGCAGGCTTGGCCAGGATGTCAGTTTTCGCCCTTTAAGTACATCTGCTTCGACTAGTGTCCAAGGGGCATGGCAGATCGCCGCCACAGGCTTATGTTCAGTGAAAAAACCACGGACAAACTCAACTGCATTTTGGTCGGTACGTAATGCATCCGGGTTAGCAACACCGCCAGGTAATACCAGACCATCATAATCACCGGCCGATACATCAGCGACGCTTTTGTCTACCTGAAATGCATCGCCTTTGTCGAGATGGTTAAAGCCATGAACTTTGCCTTCTTCGAGCGCTATCAACTCTGTTTCGGCGCCTGCAAGCTTGATTTGCTCCCAGGGCGTAGTCAATTCGATTTGCTCAAAGCCGTCGGTCACGAGAAACGCAATTTTTTTGCCTTGCAGAGATTTACTATTATTCGCTGAATTTTGCATTGGTTGTCCTCCTGATAAGTTGAGCGCTAACCTTACTTATGGTCTAAGCGCTTAAGTTGTCTACCAGCAATTAACGCAAGGACAATGCCAGTTGAAAATATACCTCGGAGATGGTTACTGGCCGTGCCTGTTGGTTTCTAGCCCAACATTTCAGATTCTCAGGAAATGAACTTTTTACAACTTTGCCAGTAAGATTTACAGCTTAAGTCCGTTCCTACGCAGGAGCAAGGGAACGAGGTGTATGGTAGGTTGGCGCTGAGGTACGAAGCCCAACAATTCTCTTAAACGTTACAAGTTCAACAGGACAACAGGATATGTATGGAATTGTTGGGTTTCGTAAACTCAACCCAACCTACCCGTTTTCTTTGTGATGTTAATCTGTAAAAACCGGCTTAATCACATCACGATAGTTACGAATACGTTGCACAAAATGAACAGGTTCATAACCTCGAGCGTAACCATAACGGGTGCTGGGGTAATATCGTTTGTCCGCTTTCAATGGCAGGACCTCACGCATATCTGACCAGGAATTCGGATTTTTACCTAAATCACGGGCCAGCTGCCGGGCATCTAATAAATGGCCTCGACCAATGTTGTAGCTGGCAAGTGCCAGGTAAGTTCGATCGGGCTCGGGAATTGATTCAGGTAAGCGTTGATGGCGATCAGCAAGATAGCGGGCGCCACCATCGATAGCTTCTTCAGGATCAGTGCGATCTTCCACGCCCAGTTCTTCGGCTGTTGCCTGGGTGAGCATCATGATGCCACGCACTCCCGTTGGGGATACGGCTTTTGGATTCCAGTTTGATTCCTGATACGCCAGGGCGGCCAGCAGGTCAGCGGGTATACCAGTGTTTTCTTCTGCTGTTTCGAATTCATCGATATAACGTTTCAGGCGTTTATCAATACTACGATTGAGCGCACGTAAATCAACGAAATCAAACTCACTGATATAGCTGTAATAACGACTTTCCATCCGACCAATGGCTTCATCACCTTCACGGCTGTTCATCCACTCATGCGCGTCGTTAGCAATGCTTCTGAATTTATTAGGTGCATACCAGCCGAGATTACGGCCATCGGTGAGGTCCATGGCAACTTCCAGATAGGGAAAATGCCGTTGCATAATATTGACGATATTGGCATCAGCCACTGAGCATTGAATGTTTTTTTCTGCCACCGCGGTAAGTATCAACTCACTGGTTCGTGAATCTTCACGAAACTGTATGTCAGCATAATCAGCATTAATTTCAGTGAGAGTAGCTACGTAGCTGGAATCCTCCGTCACCACAATCTCAAAATCGCTTAAGCTATCGTATGAATCAGGTAATGGACTCAGTTCCCGATGACAAACCAGTTGTTCGGTCACTTCGGTATGTGCTGGGCCTTTAGCGTATTTTGCATTACGAAGAGTGTTAAAGGTAAGGCCTGCTGCGGCCAGATGTACTGAAGCATTGTCGAGTGCTTTGATTACTGCTGAGGTGGAGTCATACATTGTCCACTCAACCTCCCAACCACGTGCGGCAGCATAATCTGTTATCAACGCATATTCAGGTCCGGCAGGATTTTCATGACGGTCTAAATAATAGGTAGTTGAACCGTTACGTGTGGCAACGTGTAAGACACCACTTTCAGATGGTGCTGCCAGATTTTGGTTGGCCCGTTGAGACTCGCTTGAGCAGGCAGGGATTAATGAAATGGTAAGCACACCAAAAAGCAGTGGACGTATATCCTTAATCGACAAAATAACTCCTCTGATTGATTAGTCAGTTACTGTTTTGACACTAATTGAGTAAATCGTTCAGAAAAATTGAGAATGGTTTTCAACCTATCACTAATGTTCATCTTTGGAACAATGACTTTACTTTGACTTCCATTTATAAGATAAAAATATAAACCTGACTATTAATATTTACTTTTATCTATATAAATTAGTTATATTTTTTGAGTTACAGAATAATTAAAAAATTTCTCCTTTATTCAATTATTTTTTATGCTGAATTTGTAATCCTTTATAAACAATTTTAACCACGTCATTTAAAAAGTGATAACCTGTGAAAAATTCCTAAAGCCTTGGTCTGAGTGCCATAATTGAAGTACTCAAGAATGAAATCCAAAGGCATTTAGCAAAATAAATTTAATCAATTGAAATAATAAGTTACTTATCAACTTCTACTCTAAGCGATTAGTAATCTCAATAAAAAAACGTAGTTTTACTTTCCGCTGCTCAACCAAAAAATTTGCAGTATTAATGCTTGCTCACTGGAGTAACAGAGTTGAAGTTAATTATTTCCATCTTATTGGTGTTGTTTACCCGACCTGCTTTTGCCCTGTGTAATGGCGGCGTGACAGTCACAACTACCCTGGAAGTGACAGCCAGTTGTAATGGAGATAACGTAAAAGGACTAACCCTTGATACCGGGGCGGATGTCACGATTGCCTCCGGTGTTACGGTATACAATGATGCGTTTTCTGGTGTCAAGGGTCGATCTGTGGTGATTTTGGCCACCTCCACATCAGCTAGAGTAGTCAATTACGGAACCATCGATACCTATTACCAATGGGGATTATGGAATAGTTCGCCTGGCAACGTTGAGGTGATTAACTTTGGCCAAATGTCGAGTTCGGTAAGATACGGTATTACTAATGCAGCAACCATCAACTCATTAACCAATGTCGGTCGTATTACGGGTGATTTTGGCAACTATAACGGTATTTTCGGAAGCATCAACAACGTTAATGCCTCGATAAAGGTTTTTAATAATTTACAAGGTGCACGACTTTCTAACCCGATAAAAATCGTGGGTAATTTGCCCGAAAGTTACAACATCATTATCAATAGCCCTACGGATTATGGTCAGCTTTACGGCACACGTTCCTCTGGCAGTATGGCACTTAACATTTATGGTAATACGGGAACCACACTTGTTGCCGGCGTCGATGCATCAGTCGTCTCCGAAGGAAGATATCTGAATGTCCTGCAAGAATTTACGTCTATAGCCGATATTTCGGGTACAACAGGTACTTATGGCAGCTATAGCTACAGCCTGGTAGCAAATGAGTCGATTTTAAATGCCTGGGATTTATTATTTAAATTTGCCGGCCCATCCGTTGTTGATACCCAAGCCTCTGTTCAATCTCTAGCATCAGACCTACGCGGCGGATTTTCACAGCAGCTTATCGCTACAAACTTTGCCAACATGAACACTTATGACTGTGATTTATTTGATACCAGAGGTTTTTGTGTCTCTGTGGGTGGTCAACAGACCTATGTGGATAATCCCAGCACGCATGAGACTTCTGCCGTAATCGTAGCGGGCTACAAAGCCACACCAACCCTTCGCTTTGGTGGCTTTTTAAACCACAATTTCAATACTGATACCGTCGACAGTGTGGATATTTCAAATGCAAATCCACTGATGGGAATATTTATAGTCTGGAATCAAAATGCAGATCACTTGGGATATCAAGTTAAAATTGCCAATGCGTACCAAGATAAAAATTTAACCACCACACGCGAGATCACTAATACCTCAGAAGCCGGTGTTGGTGACACGTCCATCAATACACAAAGCTATGTGGGTGAATTAAGTTATAGCTTTCTGGTGAATGAAGCGAGAACCTTAGTCAGGCCATATGCCGCTTTGCGTTATACCCGAATCAAACAGGATGCCTATACAGAAGAAGGTTCTATCTTTTCGCCTTTGACCTATGCCGCTCTTGAAGACCGTTCAACCGTTGCTTTAGTGGGTATGAAGCTCAATCAAAAACTGACAGACAAAGTGAATCTCACTGGTAGCGTGGGTATTGAACACGACCTTTCTCACTCCGTAGATGATTTAACAGCGACGGGCGTCAGTGGCTTAACCAGTGAAAATTTTAACGACAGTCTTAATCGCACGCGTCCTGTGGCAAGCATTGGTGCTTATTTCAGCCCCGCCAGTAATCAACGAATTGCAGTAGATTTTTACTACCAACAATTACCTTTTCAAAGTACTGGCTCAGCCACTGCTTATGTGAATTACACACTCGGTTTGTAATTAATGCTGGATGGTTAATTATGTTGGTAGCGTAAAACTTATTTAATGAGTGCATTAAGAACATTGAAACGATGCGTGCTTACTCTAAATTTTATGAAAATCAAGGGGTAAGTTGAAGCATTAACAATACATCATTTCAGCACTAACTTTATGAGACGGTTAAGGACATCAGGACTGGTTATCGCTTGTACACAAGTAAACTGGTTTTGTGCGCGCTGATGACTCTATCAACTACCCTTATTGTTGATTGGTGGCAGAATTGCCGCCACCCGTTTGGGTTGACAGTTGAGATAAGGGGAAGTCGCAAGCCAATGATCATCAGGGTAATAAGAAAAGACAAACTGGCCGTCTTTAAGTGTATCCACCACCTGATCGGCAACATCCCGGCTTACTGCAGGGCATCCATGGCTTCGGCCGATGCGGCCATGGCGTTTGATCCATTGATTGTTCACGTAGTCAGCACCGTGAATAACGATTGCCCGTTCTCGAGCGCGATCATTGATACCAGGTTCCAAGCCATCCATACGCAGGGAATAACCGTGCCGGCCTATATAGCTCTCTGAAGCCCGGAACAGACCGATGTTGGACTGATGGCTGCCTTGTTCATTGGAAAATTTGGTCGCTACATTATCACCTGAGTTGCGACCATGGGCCACCAGCTCCTCGAGAATCAGTGAACGGCTGTTCAAATCAAATATCCACAAGCGTGGTTCGGTTGAAGGTAAAGAAAAATCGATGACCGCCAGTCGGTCCGCCTGGTCAGCACCATGATTGACCGCACACCTCATCGCGGAAATGGCTTTGTCCAGTACGGCTCGATTCATGTTGGGGGCCTGAATGGCCAAGTCTTCCGTAAGTAGCGAAAGCATTCGGGCTTTATCTGCGGCAAGAGATGGAACGGAAAGGATCAGCATCAGGCTAAAGATAAAAGCTGTCGTATGGCGCCGGGATGAGGGCTTGTGCATCAATGTTTTCCCCTAATAGTGCTCTGGTGCCCCTATCAGGGCTGAGTCCATATGTCAGAACCGCAATAATGGTGCGAACAGCACAATTCGTTCGCATCCCGAATTAACAATGTTATGGTTAAGGGATTCTAACAGGCTTGGAGAATGGAGCAAGAAGGTTGTACATTTTGTTACCAAAGTGGTGTGCTTTAACTGCATGCTTTTTCGCCATTTCGGTATGGTCCTGTCAGGTGTTGGCGGTGAATAATTCACTAGGAGATTTTGCCAGCGATCTTGCTCCGATTATGTCTGACGGCGGACTTTGTCGTGTCCCGGACTCTAGCAGTTCACAATCCCAGGCGGTCTGGCTGCAAAGTTTATACGGTAACAGTTTCTCAGCTCCTCTGTGGTCGGATATTGGGCGCTATGATGGCTTGCTTGCTGCCCTTGCGGATGTAAAATGGGATGGCCTGGATCCAAAGATGTATGGCCTCTTGCAGCTGGAAGAATGGCGATCCATCAGCAGTGCAGATGGCGAAACCTTGGCCTGCCGCGATCTATTGGCGTCTACGGCCTATCTGGCAGCGCTCTACCACTTGCAGTATGGTTTACTCGATCGTTCAGATATTGCCCCCTCTGGCGACTCGTTGAGGATAAAAGCAGCGGGGTCGAAGCCGCATCTCTTGACAACCTTGGTGTTGTGGCTCGCCGGGGGCTGCAGAACATCAGCGCCAGTTTTGATAGCGCCCGGCCCAAATTACCCGCATACCGAAAATTACGCTCAGCTTACAAGAACTGGCACGAGCTACATAGTGAGGTAAGTTGGCCTATCGTACCACCTGGCCCCCTACTGAAACCCGGCATGGAGGATGTCAGAGTTTCTATTCTCCGCCAACGATTGGCATCACAGATCAACGGCGTCGATCAGCAAAATGTTCGTCATTCTTATATCACTGATCACTACGATGCAGAACTGGTGGAAATGGTGAAGGATTTTCAGGCACGTCATCGCCTAAAGGTAGACGGAGTTGTGGGACCCGAGACGCTGGCCGCTCTTAATCTGTCACGTAATTATCGTGAGGAGCAGTTACAGATCAACTTGGAGCGTATGCGCTGGCTAGCGCGGGAAATCTCACCCACCCTTTTACTGGTTGACATTGCCGGGGCAAAGGCTACCTATACTCATGAGGGAGAAATCGGCTGGCAAGGGAGGGTGCAGGTTGGGACTGCACGCCGCCCTACCCCCATCCTTCGATCCTCCATAACCCACCTTACCTTCAGTCCCACTTGGACAGTGCCCCCCACCATTTACCGTCAAGACAAGCTGCCCGAGATTCGGCGGAGCATAGCGTATCTAGCCAAAAATCGACTCAGAGTACTGGATCGGGATGGACGTGAATTAAATCCTGCCACTATTGACTGGCAAAACCCAGGTCCTATTAAGCTTCGTCAGGATCCGGGGCCAAGCAATGCGCTTGGTCTGGTGGTCTTCCGTTTTCCCAACCCTTTTTCCGTATTCCTGCATGACACTCCCTATCAGAGTCTGTTTGCGAGCCACAAGCGTACCTTTAGCTCCGGCTGTGTACGTGTGGAAGCGGCCAAACAACTGGCGGACAAACTTTTCGTTGGTGCAAGTCAGAAAACCCAAAACGCAATAAACGATGCCTTGCTTAATAAACAGACACGCAATATCCCCTTGCCTGCCAGCGTACCGATCTTGATGGACTACTGGACAGCTAGGGCATTAGACGATGGTCGGTTGGAATTCAGACCCGATGTATATCATCGCGATGCAAAATTGATGGCAGCCTTGAAAGCACAGCAAAGAATAATAATAAATACCCTTTTCACTGAATTAGAAGAACATCCTGCAATTATGTAAACAGGTTTCAGTTCAGAATTTTCCATTATCAGCCGTTTTTATAAACCGACAAGCGCATTCTGGTTGATTGGATCGACGACTATCAGCCGGCAGGCGCCAGCTGCTTCCGGAAATATCATCATTCATTTTGCGCCCCACCATGCATTCTTTATTCAAATAAAACTTATGTGGAACAGTGTCAAAACCTGCTGCATTTCAACAACTATAAATTTATATATGAATTGTAAATATTGTTCTTGAGAATCAGTGGATTAGCCAACTCAGTCTTTTTATATCCTTCCCCTATGTAGTAATTTTTCCCCACAGTGTCGATCTCGTGAAGTCTCGTTCGACAATCCAGTAGAGACAGAGGTCTTCCAAAGCTTCAAGTTGGAAATTCTGTTCCACTACAGCTACTAACTGATTTATTCCTAATCTGAATAAATCAAAATTAAGGATATTGTTATGTTGAATGAAACAGGTACAGTTCGATTACACCGCGTTTTGCGAGCTCCAGCCGAGCGAGTTTATAAGGCATTTACAGAGAAAAGCGCTTTAGAATATTGGCTCCCTCCCTATGGGTTTATTGGGACGGTCCATGAAATTGATGTTCGCGCTGGTGGTGGCTACAGGATGTCTTTCACAAACTTCGGTACTGGCAACAGTCATACTTTCACTGTCGAATTTGTAGAGCTTGTGGCTAATGAACGTATTCGCCACACGGATCGTTTTGATGACGAAAATCTTCCCGGTGAAATGGTGGTTTCAATCGACTTAAAATCAGTGAGTTGTGGAACGGAATTGAGTATTGTTCAGGAAGGTATTCCAGCGGTCATTCCAGTTGAAATGTGTTATCTGGGATGGCAAGAATCACTTGAACAACTGGCCAAGCTGGTTGAAGCAGAGATTCCTGATTAAAGAGTTTAGTGACTTAAATAGGTTTGGAATTTTTTGTATAAGCGCGTTCCCACACAAGAGCGTGGGAACGAGCGTTTATGGTAAGTCGGTACTAAGGCACGAAGCCCAAGATAATCTGCTGTTAAAAATCCAGTGAGTAACCCAACGTTACCGTCCGGCCACGACCTTTAAAATAACGGGTTGGATTGGCCTGTGCAGACTGTGAATAGTAGGTGAAGTAATCTTTATTCAACAGATTAGCAAACGCCAGGTTGAGTTTACCGGCTGGTAGTTTATAGCCGACTGAAGCATCGACCAGGGTATAGCTGTCGAAATCCAGTTCAGGGTTCTCATCAAACCGGCGAGTAAAGTTGTGACTAGCCTGAATAAAAGAGCTTACTTTAGGTGACCAGTTTGCTGACCAGCTGGCGATTAAACGATTTGGTGGAATATCAGCACCGGTCAGATCTCTATCTACCTGACCATCCCCATCACTATCTGAGCGACCATTGATATGTGAATAACTGAGTTGCAGATGGTTGGCTTTATTTACTTGATACCCCAAAGTCGTTTCTACACCAGTAATTTCAGTTTCTTCACGTTGGATGAAAAAATCATCACCAACTTGTTGCAGTCGGGAACCCAAATCAGAATCTGATTGGTAATAGCTGATTTCAAAGTTGACTTGCTGCCAATCAATACGAAGGCCAATTTCACTGTTTTCTGTCACTATCGGTTTTAAATCGAGAAAATTATCGACGTCCAGTCCTGGTGTATCAATTCCACGTAAAACCCGGCCTACATCTGGCATACCGAAACCTTCAGAATAGTTAGCAAACAGGCTCAACCAGGAGGTTGGGCTGACTACCGTACCAATATTAAATAATGTTTCACTGAATTCAGGATTACCGCCCTCCACTGTCACACCATTTTTACTTGCCACGGTTTGATAGGTATCGACATTCAACTTGGCTTTTTCGTAACGTAAACCGGTATTGAATACTACAGATTCCATTGGCTTGAATTGCGCTTGAATAAAGGGTGCGTAGTTTTTGAATTGCGTCTCTGGCACATAACTTCTACCGGTCAGCATTAAACGCTGTTCGGTGGTGTCTTCAAGGATATCGATACCGGTTGTAAGTTTGAGCTTGTCATCAAATAAGCCATCTTTCATTAAGGTGAATTTGGCGCCGTTTTTATCGGATTCATTTTGTGATTGATCAAAACCCTCCGGGGCCAGAACCGGGTCAACAAAACTTGTGGAGTCTGTAACACCAAATAATGCTTCAAATTCCTGCCGATAAGCCTGGGCGGTAAATTCCATTCCCGCCAAATCAAAGTTTTTATAGGTCAGGCTGGTAGTTAATACCCGGTTTCTCGGTGCATCCCCCATTGGGGTCGCATTAATGGAGGTTGTGGGGGTACCGTTGGCCAAATTGCCATCGACACTGGTGTAGTTATTATCCCCTTCCAACTGGAAACGGTTGATGGACAATTCCAGGTTCTGATTATCATCAAACCAGTAACCCAATTTGGCAAAGACGTCATAGCTGCGTGAATCCATCAGATCACCCTGTGTGTTATCGACGCCGATAGGATCCTCGTCATCATCCAGATACAGGCCTTGCGTTTCATAACTCAAGCCCAGACTGTATTCCCAATTATTCTGGCTTCCCAGCAAGCTGTAATCAGCCCGATAGCCCATGGTTTCAGCATCAATTTTGTTGGACGGCATGGTGGTTGAAACCGACATACGTTGCTTTAGTGTATTGGCCGTAGGTCGCTTGGTAATAAAATTTATAATGCCACCGGTAGCACCCAAACCATGAATGGCACTTGCCCCATGAATCACTTCAATACGCTCAACCATTGATAAATCAATGGTGTGCCCATCACGTTGAGAGTCTCTTAATGGGTTCGATTGTGGAACACCATCTATCAGGAACAGAGGAGAGCGACCACGAAAGGTTTCCCCTGCACTGCTCAATTTTTGTCGGCTGGGAGAAAAAGATGGGAGCAAACTGCTGAGCACCTGAGA
Source organism: Methylophaga sp. F7 (assembly GCF_056863975.1). Classification (NCBI taxonomy): domain Bacteria; kingdom Pseudomonadati; phylum Pseudomonadota; class Gammaproteobacteria; order Thiotrichales; family Piscirickettsiaceae; genus Methylophaga; species Methylophaga sp. F7. The sequence goes on from NZ_CM166511.1 coordinate 1,794,044, forward strand.
GGTATCGCTGGAGAATTCCATTTGCTGCTGAATTTCTTCCTGGCTTATAACGGTAACGACCTGTGGAGAATCTTTTAGCAGTGTGTCAGAGCGGGTTGAAGTGATGGTTAGTTCGTCCAGTTTAACAGCGTCTTCATCGGCCATTACCCCGAGCGATAAGGATAGCGTTGGTAACAAAAACAACATTTGTTGTGAGAGCTTTTTCCGTGGCATCAATTTCTCCATTTAAATTTTAAAAGCACAACATGTTAACCTTAATCTAAATCATTATCAATTGCATATAAAGAGGATGATTAGCAGATTTGCACAGACCATAAAGGATTGCTACCTTTCAAAAAAAATTGTTAAAGGGTGAATTTGTGGAAGTGGAAATTCGTTTATACCCTCAACGGGGATTAGCTGAGAGCTACTCAATTAATCATGGAAAGATAAAAGTTTAAAAATATTTTCTCATTACAACTGATAAGCAGTTGGGCCCAAGGTGCTGAACGGCTCGATAAAACCACGGTAAACCTCAGTGATGCTGAAGATATTGTTGTAGTTATTCATGAACAAAATTAACAACAATCTGGATAAAAGCTAATGCGAGGCCTTACGGTTATTAACATTATATTTTTTATGATGTTTTTATTAAAAATCCAGGCTGAGCATGGCGTTTGACATTAAAGAGTTAAAGCAATGAACATAGCTTTATTAGCAGGATCGGCGTTAACCCTATTTGGCATTTATTTGTTAAAGCATTCTGTGACCAGTTATCAGAAAGCAGTGGCAAGCCAACGTTGGCCCAGCGTTACTGGACAACTGACTGAAGTGCTGCTTTGGGGTTCACGAAATTTAGGTGGGCAAATAAAAGAAGTTGAAAAGCTGAATGTAGAATATAACTACCAAATTAACGGCCAGAACTACACTGGAACATTACCCGCCTTTTATACGGTGATGTACCCGGAAACTCTAGAGTTTGCCGATCAATACCCAGTTAATAGTGATATCAAAATTTATTACAACCCGAAAAATCCCTCTGAGTCTGTATTGATCCCTGGCCCCAGAAAAGACAAACCATACAGTGACTTAATTCTGGGTTTGTTAGGTGTCATTATCGGCGTTGCCATTGCTGTTCTAAGTTGGAGGGGCATTATAGGGTAGCGCTAACTGGCGCTGGGAAATCAGACCCAATAGCGGATTATGCATTTTCACGTAAAAGCAGTATATTTTAAACACCGCATAAATAGTTGACTAAATTAGTCATCAATTGATTAAAAAGTTGAAACTTTAGCTCTGCAAAGCGGCTCTTAGAAAAATGGATGCTAAGGATGATGCACGCGATGGAAGATATATTTGGACATATATCGCTCAATGAGACGAGTTTTCACAACCGCAAGGATTTGATCCGCCTACGTACTGAAGACATTGAGCTACTTCTTGCCTTGCATGTGCCCCTGCAGATCTATGAAACCGAGTTGATTAACGCATTTTACGACCATTTGATGTCATTCGATTTTGCTCAGGAGTTACTGGCAGATCCTGAAGTCCGAGCCCGACTACAATCCACCCAAAAAACTTATTTTCGTAGACTGACTGCTGGTGAATATGACCTGGATTACGCCAAGGATCGTATTCGTGTTGGTATTGCCCATGAACGAGTGGGTCTGACAACGCAGTGGTACATTGGCTCTTACGCCGTTTACCTAGAACTGACCTGCCATTACATTGCTAAAATCCTCTCACAAACGCCCGCTTTAATTGAACCCTCCATCAACGCTTTATACAAGGTTGCCTTATTAGATATTACTCTGGCATTTGATGCATACATGTATGCAAGTCATAAGTCGATCCATGCTGCCAGACAAGAAGTTTCTGATAAATATGAGGATCAATTAAATCTGCAACAAACCATCGATCGTATTCAAAAGGCTTTTATTCTGAATGCATCCTATGACAGTGCTTTGGAGTTGCTGTTAAACGAGCTCATCGAATTCACCAATAGTGCTTTTGGTTTGATTGGCGATGTACTAAATGACGAGAATGATGCCCCATATCTGAAGCTTCGAGCGCTGACTAATATTGCATGGAATGATGAAACCCGGGCGTTGTATGAATCCAATCAGGCTAATGGACTGGAGTTTCATAACCACCATAACTTGCTTGGCAGCGTTATGACCACCGGTAAACCGGTTATTGCCAATTCACCAAATTCAGATAGCCGTTCTGGGGGCGTTCCCGAAGGGCATCCCACATTGAACTCCTATATGGGTCTCCCCTTCTATCACAATGGCAATATTGTCGGCATGATAGGGCTGGCAAATGCCGAAGAAGGTTACACCGAGAAGACAGTAAAACGTCTGACGCCCATTCTGGAAACCTTGGAAAGCCTGTATGAGGCACGGAAACTACGTGATCAATTAACCGAAACTTTGCATGAAAACGATGAATTACGTCAGCAAAATGAAACACAGATTGCGATTTTATTGCAAAAATCAGCTGATGCGATCGGGATCATTAACAAAGATATGGTCATTACCGAATGTAATGATGCCGCCGTTAAGCTTTATGGCGTGTCATCACGTCAGGATTTGATCGGTCTATCTCCATTAAAGATTTCTCCTGCAAACCAAGTAGGGGAATCCAGTAAACATCTTGCCAAACATTATATTTCCAAAGCATTGACTGAGGGCTATCAACGCTTTGAATGGCTGCAAAACACCATCCATGGTGAGAATACACCTACCGAGGTAACCCTGACCCCAGTTATCTTTCATGGAGAGGCTTGCATTCAGGTGGTGTGGCGCGACTTGACTGAAATCAGGGCCAAAGAAAATAGAATTAAACAATTGGCGTATTTTGATGAATTAACCGGGCTTGCCAACAAAAATCTGTTTAGTGATCGTGTCAAACATCTGCTGGAACTCTCTAAACGCTTTAACTACACCATCGCAGTTGTTTACCTCGATTTGGTCAATCACGAAGATGTGAAAGAAACACTTGGTTATATCGCCGGGGATGATTTGTTGCACGCTGTCGGCCGACGTATTGCCAGTACCATCAGAAGTGCCGATACCTTGATACGTTATGTTTTTAGCGATGACCACAGAAATTTCGATATCGATCAAAGAGCAATTGATCGGGAATTTGATTCGCTTGCCAGAATCAATGGTGAAGTCTTTGCCTTGGCAGCAGCAGTGAAATCTGCCGATGCCGCAGCAATGATGGTGGCACGATTGCAGGATACATTAAAGGCACCTTTCACGATTGCAGACTCAAAAGTCATGGTGAATACCCGAACTGGTATTGCTTTATTTCCACAAGATGCAGAGACCTTTGAAACGCTTACCCGGGGTGCCGCAATCGCCTTGGATATTGCTAAAGAAAAATCACAACCCAGTTACTTTTTTAACGTAAAACTTGGCGAAGAAATCCAACGCCGATCCCTCATCGCGAAACGGATTGAATATTCACTGAAATTTGATCCCGATAGTTTCTCTATCCGAATTCAACCTCAAGTTAATGCTCAGACCCATCAACTTACCGGTGCCGAAATACTGTTACGCTGGGATGACAGCACTCTGGGTAGTGTTCCCCCCGGTGTATTTATTCCTATTGCCGAAGAACGCGGCTTAATCAATGAAGTCACTAAACTGGTTTTACAGTTAACGGCTCATGCCCTGAACGCCTGGAAAAAACAAGGTCATACTTTGTTTACGGATCAGGGGATTCGCATGGCAATCAATATTTCTGCTAAAAGTATTGATGATTTGGTTTTCATTGATGAATTTATTGCCGAGGTAAAACAATCAGGTTTAAGCCCGACGGATTTTGAGCTGGAACTGACCGAAACCGGAATCATGTATGACCCCGAAACTGCGATAGAAATCATTAAAAAACTCAAACAGGAAAACTTTGTTCTGGCGATTGATGATTTTGGGATGGGACATTCTTCGCTCAGCTACCTGCGAAACATTGAGGCTGACATTCTCAAAATCGATATGTTTTATATCCGCAATATGCTCCATGACAGTAAAAATATGGCGATCGTTAAAACCATCATTTCAACGGCACAGATTTTTGGTATGAAAACCTTGGCTGAAGGTGTTGAAGATGAAGAAACAGCGAATGAATTAAAAATCTTAGGCTGTGATTATGCTCAGGGTTATTTCTTCTCCTACCCTCTCACCATTAGTGAGTTCGAAGAGAAATGGATAAAACAAAATCGCACTTCCAGGGGCAACTTAAACAATCGTTGAACTGTTCAACGAATACAGTTTTTTCCACGCTTTTTGGCTTTGTACATGGCTTCATCGGCGGCGGCTAGGAGCTGGGTGATATCCTCTCCCTGCTCAGGAAACAGCGCGATACCAATACTGACAGAAAGTTCTATTTCATGTTCTTGCCATTCATAGGGCTCTGCCAGTGCCAAGCGGATTTTTTCGGCTACTCCTAATGCACCCAAGCGATTTTCCACCGTTTCCAGTAGCACGACAAATTCGTCTCCACCAAATCTTACGACGGTATCGGTTTCTCGCACACAATCCGTAATGCGTCCTGCTACTTCCTTTAACAGATAATCCCCTGCCGCATGACCATAAGTGTCATTGGCCTCTTTGAATTTATCCAGGTCCATATACATCAGAGCAAAATGGTTTTGTTCACGCTTGGCTCTTAATAATGAACGTTGCACCCTATCCTGAAATAATTCACGGTTAGGCAAGCCGGTTAACGCATCATATAAAGCCAAGTGTTGCAGTCGTTCAAATCGTTGATGGCGTTCAATGGCGGTGGCAACCTGTAAAGCGGTAAAAGTTAATAACGCTCGATCATTTTCATTCAGCGAATAATCTTGTTCCATTAAAGCCAGGCCAATAATGCCGTGAGACTCTTCATCAAACTCCAGCGGCACTAATAACATTAATTTGTCATCAATTTTTTGGAGCACGATTTGATTATCACTGGCAATACGAAGCTTCACCTCATTTTTCAGCATGTGCATACAGCCGCCCACACTCTCAAAAATAGTGTGCCATTTAGAATCATTTATGGGCGAAACTTCGACGCCGAAGGTCGCGATGGAGATATGAGAGTCGAGATGAAAGAGAATTTGCTGGCAGATCTGTTTGATACCGTTGGTTCGGTGCGCAGTGTCTGATATCGCAATCAGCGAATTTTGCATTTCCTCTGCGGCTTTAATGCGGGTGATATCACGGGCAACGCCCAATCGCATTTTGTGCTTGTCTGACCAACTGGTGGACCACAGCAGATGCACCACCTGGCCATCTTTTCGTATATAGCGGTTCTCAAAATCCAGGACATGTTTGTCCTGCATAACACTATCAATACTTTGCTGGGTTTTATTATGATCTTCGGGATGAAGCAGATCCAGCATTCTTTTGCCTATCAATTCTTCGGCTGGATAGCCGAAAACGCGATGCGCTCCATTGCTGATATAGATAATCCGGCTGTCTTCATCCACAGCACAAATGGCGTCGAGCAGTAAGTCTACGTATTCGCTAAATGAATCAAGAAGAGGTTTATCCATAACATATTCTTACGTGTTGTCGGGCATCTGACAAGCATCTCACCAGTCTGTAACTACTAAGCTATCGACCTGTTCGTGCTATCAATCTGTGCAGTTATTCATGAACCGTCGGAATTATTCACTTAAACGTCAGGAAAAACCGCTTGCGGTCATTCATTGATGGCATCGTCCTGGTTTTGCTGTTTTAGTTTTTATCAGCCTTTGGGCCGCTACGTAGCTGTGGTTAACCACTATAATTTTTGCCATTTTATTTATTGGCCTGGCCAGTTGCGCTAAAGAACACATCATTTCAACTCATAAAAGTTGAATGATTACTCCACAGTACAGATCAATCAGGGGATGTGTTGATGAATCCAAACCGGGTTTCGACATCTTCACTCGACATTGGTTTTGCGTACAGATAGCCCTGAATTTCATCACATTGATGTTTCTTGAGAAAATCACACTGGGCCTGGGTTTCCACGCCTTCGGCAATCACCGTTAAACGCAATTGTCTCGCCAGAATAATGGTTGTATGCACAATGCTCATATCATCAGCATCATCTGGGATACCATCAATAAATGATCGATCAATTTTAAGTCGATCAAACGGGAAACGTTTTAAATAGGCCAGACTTGAGTAGCCAGTTCCGTAATCATCAATTGCCAGACAAATGCCCATTTCATGAAGCGAGTTTAAGATAACAATAGCCTGTTCAGGGTTCTGCATGGCACTGGATTCGGTGACCTCCAGCTCCAATAGATGTGCCGGACAACCTGTCTCATCAAGAATTCGTTTTATATCTGTAGCTAGGTCGACATAGTCCAATTGTCTGCGTGACAGATTAACTGCCATCCGAAAATTCGTTTTACCGGCCTCGAACCATTTTTTTGCCTGCAGGCAGGCGGTCCGTAAAACCCAATCACCAATCGGTAAGATCAAACCTGTTTCTTCCGCAACCGGAATAAAAGTGGCTGGAGATATGAGGCCGATTTTAGGATGAGACCACCTTAGTAACGCTTCTGTACCAATGCATTCTCCCGTCGCTAAATCCATTAACGGCTGAAAATGCAAGTACAGCTGGTTTGTATGCATCGCATTTCGTAAATCATTTTCCAATTGCAGTCGTGCATGAACCCGATCATCCAGTTCGGGACTGAAGAAACGGAAAACGCCTCGGCCTTGCTCTTTTGCCAGATATAACGCTGTATCAGCATATTTCACTAATGTTTCAGCATTGACTGCATCTCGGGGGCACAAACTGATCCCAATGCTGGCATTAACATGTAATTGATGACCTACGACCATAAAGGGTGGAGATAAAATGTCGAGTAGCTTTTGGGCGACATGTGCCACATCGTCAGGTGTATTAATACTGGGGAGCAAAATCAGAAATTCATCACCTCCCACCCGGCCGATAGTATCTTCTTCGCGTAATACTCCAAGCAGGCGTGAACCAACCTGCTGTAACAGCAAGTCACCTGCCTGATGACCAAGTGAATCATTGATGGTTTTGAAACGATCCAAATCCAGAAATAAAACAGCCAGTACATCGGCATGACGAGTAGCATGGGTAATTGCATGCCCCAGACGATCCATTGTCAATAAACGGTTTGGTAAAGCGGTTAATGAATCATGATAGGCAAGATATTCAATGTGTGCTTCCTGCTCTTTCCGTTCTGTTATATCCTGGGCGGTACCGGCAATTCGATACACTTCGCCAGCTTCATTCAATATCGGAAAGGCTCTTTGTTGAATATGACGAATGCTGCTATCAGGACGAACAATGCGAAATTCGATATCGTATTCGCCAGTCACTTTGCCTTGAGCAAGTGCCTGACTGACGTTATTGATATCTTCAGGATGAATGGTTTCCAACCAGGACGATGGCTTTTCATAAAGGCTTTCACAGCTGCGTCCCCAGATGCTTTGATAGGCAGGACTAATATAAAGCAGATGACCCATTGAGAGGTCGGTCAGCCAGACAACTTCCTCAATATTATCGGCAAGCTGCCGGAAACGTTCTTCCTGCTCACGCAAAGCATTTTCAACCGCTTTTCTTTCCGTGATGTCATGCGTTAAAGCCAGGTTGTAACCAATACCACCATATTCAAAATAGTTGGCATTCACCTCGACTGGAATGATCCTGCCATTTTTTGTTTTATGAAGGGTTTCCAAACGAACAGAACCTTCTTGTTTGAGTGCTTGCCAATGTTCATCCCACACCTGCTGAGAGAAGTTAGGATCAATCTGCGGGACCGACATCGCTATTAACTCTTCGTAGCTGTATCCCATGGTATGGCAGCTTTCATGATTGACATATTTGATGCCTCCCTTTCTATCAACCATATAAATGCACTCTTTTACCTGATTGATAGCAAAATTTAACAGTGCGATGCTTTGATCAGATTTCTTACGCTCTTCAATATCTTCAATCTGTGAAACGAAATAGAGCGGCTGGTTGTTTGTTCCTCTGACAATACTGGCTGTGAGTCTCGCCCAGAAATAGTCCCCGTTTTGATGCCGATAACGTTTTTCAATCTGCATATAGGGAATTTGCTCAACAATCAGCCGATCAAGCTCCGCTTGTCCTTTTTGCAAATCATCGGGGTGAGTCATTTCCTGATAGGTCATTTGCAGTAATTCAGTTTCTGAATAGCCGAACATTTCATAAATGGAATGATTGGCGCGTAACCACTGACCACTTAAGGACAACACGCCCATTCCAATCGCAGCAAATTCAAAAGCTTGCCGAAAGCGCTCATCACTTTCACGTTGATCGCGATATATTAGCAAGCTGGTCAAGCCATCAGACAAACGATGACCGATTTCACTGAATAAACGTTTTTCGTCGTTGGTCCACTCTCGCTCATACGAACATTGATGCAAACCAAACACCCAGGGTTTACCGGTTTTTGGATAAATGGCCATACCGATGACTGAGCGAATATAATGTTCTCTCAGAAACTCTGGGGCTTCAGGACTCTCGATAGAAGTTATCAGCGTTACTGGTTCGCTGGAGGCCAGATAGGTTTGCAGCCCTTGGGCAGCCTGCTCTGTCATTGGGAAATCTATTCCAGCAGCCAGACCACCGGGATAGTCAGGAGTAGTCTGCTCCATGGGGATATGCCAGGTGGGACTTGTTGGATCACAAGGATATAACAGCCATGCTCTATCACATTCAAAACACGATAGGATCGCTGCCAGAACATCACTCATCATCTGCTCAAGATCATTGGTTCCCTGTATGGCCCGGTTGACCTGATCCAGACATTCAAGAAACCACAGATGGGATTTATTTTCCTGCTCGGTGCGTTTAAGTTCGGTGATATTTTGAAAATAACCATGCCATACCGTACCCATTTCTGAATCCTCTTCCGGCATAGCTTTGCAATCCACCAAAATCTTACCTTTCTGCGGATGTAACACATGCCATCCCAGATTCAGAGGTTGCATCGTTTGGGCTGAATCAGCCATTTTCTGCAGAATAATGCCACGATCATCAAAATCAACGCTCATCCAAGCCGATGAGGCATCTTCAATAATTTCTGCTGCAGTAAAACCAAAAATATCAATTATCGAAGCTGTACTGTCGAGAATTGCTATCTGCTGTTTAGACTGCAAACAAAACTTCACTATAGCAACCGGTGAAGTATCGGCTACATAGCTGTTCACGAGAGGCTTTCAAGCTTTGGTTTGGCTGAGGTGTTCATTAGATAGATGGTCAATACCCCGTCTGTTTTTTACCGATTAATTTTAATAATTTCAAGGGATTACTGACTCTAGACAGATAATTAAAAATAGTTAAGCAGAACAGTTAATTAATTTTAACCATCTCAGAATGCCGGGGCATCTTAGGCATATTACCTTCTAATTACAAGGGATAATTTTCACTAAAACCAGAGACTTTTACCTTACGGAAAGAAAATAAATTGTCCCCTAGAAATTTAATGCAATTATAAAGATTTCGTCATTAAAAACCTGTGCTCTCCATCTCATCCTCTCGCATGAATTAAAGTGAATACGCTTTATGGTTTTTGCGAGAGTTAGATGTATCAGCTCAGCAGAGATGTAAAACGTTGGGTGGGAGATGAGTTTACAAAAACACCTGGGTCGAGTTGTTCTGCGAAACAGACATTTACGACCACATTTTCATAAAGCCAGTAAATATAACCGCCTTCATCCATTCGGTAGCGCCATTGGTACTGACACTGTATCCAGCCTTCTTTTAGTGAAGTGAGTAATATCGGTGGTTCATCAGCCTGTAAACGGGGTTTGAATTCAACTGTCTGGGCGACGAGATCAAAACGAAAGCGGTCAATTAACAATTGATCTTCTAGCAGCAGATATTGAAGACGATTACCGGAAACGTCATCACCAAATTGTTCCAACAGCACTCTATCATCAACTAATGCTGACACCTCATTACTAAGGTGATAACGATCAGGTAGCGCCTGTCTTAAATTTTCATGATGTTCTGTGAGTTGGGATTTATCCCACTGTTGGATGACAAACTGTAAAACAAGTTTTTTCATTCAATTTAAGATTCGGAAAATGCCCACGCCAACATCGTTGGCGTGGGACATTAAATCAATTCACCAGGCTTTGAATCGGTGCCGGAATACGGCCACCTAAGCGAACAAAGCGGTTTTCCTGATTCCCCATATTGACAGCCATCACTGGACCTTCACCCAACAGACCACCAAACCGCACAATATCACCTGCTTTTTTGCCGGGTGCTGGAATCAATCTTGCTGCTGTGGTTTTTTTGTTGATAACACCAATTGCCATTTCATCAGCAATAATCGCTGATAGCATTTCAGCTGAAGTATCTCCAGGTAAAGCCACCATATCCAGACCAACCGAACAGACAGCCGTCATGGCTTCGAGCTTTTCAAGATTCAAGGTACCGTTTGCAGCCGACTCAGCAATGGTCAAATCTTCACAAACCGGAATAAACGCACCACTTAATCCACCCACATGTGAACTGGCAAACGCACCACCTTTTTTCACTGCATCATTGAGCATGGATAAAAACGCGGTACTGCCTGGCGCACCAAACGCCGGTATTCCAATCGCTTCAAAGATTTCACCAACACTGTCATTACGATTCGGTGTCGGTGCCAACGACAAGTCGACAATACCAAATGGCAGATTGAGTAATTGTGCCACTTCACGGCCCACCAACTCACCAGCACGTGTCAGTCTGGCTGCGGTTTGTTTAATGACATCCGCCGCACGGCTCAGATCCATATTTTCATCTTCAGCCAAGGCTTTTTCCAAAGCCGCTTTAACTACACCGGGACCACTGACACCAACACTGACAACCGCATCTGCTTCACCGATGCCTAAATAAGCACCGGCCATAAACGGCACATCCTGAGGAATATTGGCAAAGACCACTAATTTCGCAGCGGCCAGGCCATCATCGTCTGCAGTGAGCTCTGCAGCCTGTTTGATGATTTGGCCCATCTTGAGAATCGCGTCCATATTGATACCGGCACGCGTACTGGCCACATTGACGGATGAACAGATTCGTTGCGTTTCCGTCAGCGCCTGTGGAATGGCTTCGATCAAAGCCTGATCGCCCTTACTCATGCCCTTCTCTACCAAAGCAGTGAAACCACCAATAAAATCCACACCCAGTTCATGCGCCGCTTTATCAAGCGTTACGGCAACCTCAACTAATTGTTCTGAACTGAAAGGTGCACCGACAACACCGATTGGGCTGATGGAAATACGTTTATTGGCAACTTCAATACCGTAGCGTCTTTCAATGCGGTTACAGGAAGCCACCAATTGGCCAGCATAACGGGTGATTTTGTCGTAAATTTTACGTTTGAATGTTTCCAGATCATGACTGACGCAATCGGTCAGGTTGATGCCAACAGTGACGGTGCGAAGATCCAGGTTTTGTTCCCGCACCATCATCAAAGTTGAAATAATGTCTTTTTCGTTGAGCATGAGAGGTTCCTTAATTACTGATGTTGCTCACGGATTCGAAGATCTTGCGATGTTGCGTATCAATTTCGATATCCAGTCTCTGGCCGACTTCATGGAGTGCATCACGCAAATCCTGCATGATGGTTGAACGCGGTACATCAACTTCAAACACCATCAGATTATCCATCGGATTCTTACCGCCTTTGAAAATCGCCTGAATATTGGTGATATTCACCCCATGACGGGCGAGTTGGGTGGATACTTCAGCCACCAGACCCCGTCGATCCGGGCCGATTACGGTCAGAATGTAAGGTTGTACTTCGGGCGGGTTTTCCTGCCAGGGTGTTGGTTGCTCATCCCAGGGATCAACGTGAATCGACAAACGCATTTTCTGGCCTACCTGCTGGAGAGCCTTGTGTAATTCTTCACACTGAGCGTCTTCTGGCATTGAAACCATTAATAATGCGCCGAAGACCGATTGAAGCAGTGTTTGGCTCAGGTTTTCAATATTACCGCCATGCTCGGTAATAACCGTGGCAACTGCTGCCATAATGCCTGGCTGGTCATTGCCAAGAACCGAAATGAGTGCCTTGTTCACGATGTCTCCTTGTATGAGATCGAATAGTTAAAAGCGGGTTTGATCATAATTTTCTGAAGGGAACCGCCAACTCCTGTGGTCAATAGACCAAAGCAAATCCACAATGTCACATTGACGCGCCATTTTAGTTCATTAATGATGAATTTTTGTACAGATAAAGAATAGTCGGATAGCTTATCAAATTAGGGCTAGTTGATGTGCACTTTACCCGTCTTGAAGGTTTTGCTGTTTTATCGTTTAAAAAAAGCCTAGTCTGCGCTTGAGTCAACTGAATTTTCAGCTGTATTAGTGCGGCTTTTTAGCCGATATTGGCGCTTTGAGGGTGTCGCAACTCTTGGTGCTTTCTGTAACATTTGCGATGTTTGTATCAAAATTAAAGTTCATTGTTTACCCCTAAAAAAAGAGTTTTTTATGGCCATTCAATTTCTCCCGATTATCAAGGCTGTTGCGCCGTATGTAGCCCAAGTTGCAGCCTATGCGATACCGGCATTTACTGCCAAACCCGAAGCGGTCAAAGCCGATCCGGTTGTGGTTAAACAGATAGAAGAATTGCAAAAAGCAGCAACACAGAACGCTCAATCCATTCATGTGCTGGCTGAAAATATGCAGCAGGCGATCAGTGGCTTTGAAACGGCTGCTGAAGAAGCCAAAAAGCAGGTTAAAACCTATCGAAATCTCTTATTTTTTTCATTAGGTTTGTCAGCGATATCAGTGCTGATATGTCTTTATCTGCTTTTGAGATAGGTCACTATGCCACATTGCATTATTGAATTTTCCAGCTCATTGGATATCTCACCAGACCTATTGGTGGAGGCCGTTCATCATGGGGTATTGGAATCGGCTTTATTTGAGTCATCCCATATTAAAACCCGAGCACTGGCTTATGAGTATTTTCGACTAGCGGAGGACTGTATCGATTTTATCCATGTCACTATCCGTCTGCATCACGGCCGCACCACAGAACAGAAGCAACAGTTAACCAAGCTGGTATTACAACAGTTGGAAAAACTTGCGTTAAAAACTACTTCTATAACGCTGGAAACGGTAGATATTGAAACTGAAAGTTATGCGAAAGCTATCATCCCTTAACCATCGAGTGCTCACCGCTTTCAGGTTTGAATAACCTGTTTTTCCGCTAAGACTTGTTGATGGCGCATTGCTGTAACGGAAGGATTCTCACCAAATAGACTGGTGTAATCATGGGTAAACTGCCCGGCATGAAAAAAGCCCCATTGCTGGGCAATCATTGAGATGGTCTGCTCGTCCTCTAACCCGTTTAGCAAAATCCGTCTTACCGCATTGAGCCTTGAAATCCGCATACATTTAAGCGGGCTTATTCCCAATACATCTTCAAAACAATATTGCAGGGTACGACGACTGACATGTGCCAGATCACACAGATCCGTAATACTGAGAGGTTTATCCGGATGTGAGTCCAGATACGCTGTGACCTTTTCTACCACGGCACGGCGTTTCACAAAGCTCGGTTTTTCATGAATCTGCTGCTCGTTTTGTTGCAGAATCTCCAGCACTGCCATAATTAAAATATCTTCCTGATGCTGTCGGATCAGATGGTCTTTCTGTGGCTTCAAAACATCATTTAACAAATAGCGCAGTGAATTCAGTTTGTCGGACTGCCAGAATCTCAATGGCGAATAAAACAAACTGTTATCTAATTCGATACCTTGTTTACGAGCGAAAGCATGAAGCGTGGCTTGATTAATGACAATGCCAAAAATATTGAATTGTTCTGGGGTGACTAATTCAAACTGGGTATTGCCAGGCCGAATCATCAGATGATCACTACTGACATGATGGCCATTGATACGGCAGGATTTTTCATCTGCTGAAAAACCCAGCCAGATTGCGTTAGGCCATACATTACATTGTTGTCTTACGGTTTGGCTGGTGTGCTCTCGAAATGCATGGACTGAATCAAACAGTACTTCTTCAATTTTGCCGTAAAAGCGTCCGTTACTTATCTGATCATACTGCTGTTGCCAGTTTTTCAGGTTATGGGCCTGCTCGTCGGCGTCTGTGGCCTCCATAACGCACCATTTAGATACAGTCCCGCTTTGTTTAGGTGCAAATTTTTCTGGATTATCGGTCATCTGCTTTACCTGTTTTAATAATAATGCCGGTGCTGCCTAAGTAAGTAACTGAATATAAACCCAATATTATTTTGCCGATTTTCGATATTCGGCCGGTATAGATATCGCATTCATAGTTTGTAAACTTTGTTTATTCAGGTGCAATTTTTATTCCATCTAATTGGATTTAAAGCAGTTTATGAGCCAAAGCTATCGATATCAGTTGGGCAGCAAAACCTATCAATTCGCAGATTTAGCTGAATTGATGGCAAAGGCGACCCCTGCCCGCTCGGGAGACCGATTGGCCGGTGTTATTGCTGAATCAGCAGAACAACGTGCTGTCGCTCAATTGCTATTAGCTGAAGTGCCTTTAAAAACATTTCTGAATGAAACGTTAGTACCTTATGAAGATGATGAAGTTACGCGTCTGATTATCGACGAACATGATGCAGAAGCATTTTCAGTTATCTCTCATCTGACAGTAGGTGATTTTCGGAATTGGTTACTAACCGATACCGCAAGCACAGAAGTCCTTAAACAAATCAGTGCTGGCATTACCCCGGAAATGGCTGCTGCTGTCAGCAAAATTATGCGTAATCAGGATTTGATTCTGGTCGCCCAGAAATGTCGAGTGATTACAGCTTTTCGCAACACCATCGGTTTACCCAAGCGCCTGTCTACCAGACTGCAACCTAATCACCCGACCGATGATGTCAATGGCATCGCGGCCAGTATGCTGGATGGTCTTTTATATGGTTCTGGGGATGCGGTTATTGGTATTAACCCGGCAACCGATAATGTGACGCAGGCCACGCGATTAATGAATCTTATGGATGAAGTGATTTCTTTGTATGAAATCCCAACACAATCCTGCGTCCTCACTCATGTCACGAATACACTGGAATGTATTGAAAATGGTGCTCCGGTAGATTTAGTTTTTCAATCGATCGGGGGAACGGAAAAAACTAATAGCAGCTTTGGTTTTAATCTGTCCATCTTGGCTGAAGCCCAACAAGCTGCTTTATCGTTGAATCGAGGCTCGGTCGGCCAGAACGTGATGTATTTTGAAACCGGACAAGGCAGTTCCTTATCCGCCAACGCTCATCATGGACTCGACCAGCAAACCTGCGAAGCACGTGCTTATGCAGTGGCTCGAAAATTCAGTCCTTTACTGGTCAACACAGTGGTTGGATTTATCGGTCCTGAATATCTGTTTGATGGCAAAGAGATCATTCGCGCCGGTCTGGAAGATCATTTCTGCGGCAAGTTATTAGGGCTGCCAATGGGCTGTGATGTCTGCTACACCAATCATGCCGAAGCCGATCAGAATGATATGGATAATCTGCTGACCTTGCTTGGTACGGCCGGCTGCTCATTTGTGATGGGCATTCCCGGCTCAGATGACATCATGCTCAATTATCAGACCACCTCATTTCATGATGCGTTATATGCCCGACGGGTGTTGGGTCTGGGTGCCGCGCCAGAATTTGAAGCGTGGCTGGAAAAAATGCAAATCATGAGTAACGCTGGACTGGCCCAACTCACCAATCATTTACCTCCAGCCTTCGCCGGTTCACTGAACAGCTCAGCCGTGAGGCATTTTCATGGTTGAGGATAAAGACGTGCTGATAACGGATCAATACAAGGCTGTCGATGACATGGTGACGCATAATCCATGGCGTCAGTTGAGACAGTTCACTGCAGCTCGTATTGGTCTTGGTCGTGCCGGGGTCAGTACGCCAACCCGGGAATCTCTGGAATTTCAACTGGCTCATGCTCAGGCTCGTGATGCGGTGCATACCGAGCTGGATGTTGAAACATTGCAACAGCAGCTGCTCCAATTGCAGCAGGATTTTCCACAAATCACTACTCAACCGCCACTGATATTACATAGTCGAGCCATCGATCGTGTGACCTATCTGCAACGTCCTGATTATGGACGACAGTTGGATGAGGAAAGTTTTACCAGCCTGAAACCATATTACACAAAAACGCCTTATGACCTTGCGCTGGTCATTGCTGACGGCTTATCTGCCACTGCGATTCATCAAAATGTCGTGCCTTTTATTAGCGCTTTGCTGCCGATATTAATCGACGGCATTGAGGACTTCACACTGGCACCGATCACCTTGGTTCAACAGGGCCGCGTGGCCATTGGTGATGATATCGGAGAAGCACTTAATGCCAAGGCGGTATTGATGCTGATTGGCGAACGTCCCGGTCTCAGTTCGCCGGACAGTCTTGGCTTGTATATGACCTGGTCGCCTAAACGTGGCCTGACCGATGACAAACGAAATTGTATCTCCAACGTGCGGCAAGCTGGGCTTTCCTATGCTACTGCAGCACACAAATGCCTTTATCTGCTGAGTGAAGCTCGCAGGCTCCAGTGTTCTGGTGTTGCTATCAAGGATCGATCGCTTGAAAAAGTCCTTGATAGCAGCGCCGTTCAAACCAGCTTTTTGCTGGACAACAAAGTTGACCGAAAAGGGGTAAACGGGAAATGACTTTAACTAAAATGAGGATAGTAAGATGGAAAACTCGCCAACACTAGAATCCTTGCAGGCAGCGTTAGATGCCCAGCAAGCTGTATTCGAAATGCATCAGGCCATGAATGTAGAAGTTTTTTATTGGTGGTGTACTGCCATCATGTTAATGATACATGCAGGCTTTCTGGCCTATGAAATGGGCGCTTCACGAAGTAAAAACGCACTTGCAGCCGGTATCAAGAATATTCTTGCTATCGCACTGATTATTCCGGCATTTTATCTGTTTGGCTGGTGGATTTATAACGCATTTCCTAATGGTTTTGTCCCGATTGAAGCAGCAGCTGCATTACCATGGGCTGCCAGTATGGGTCCTGATGTTCAGGATATGGGAACCGGGATTTTCTGGGCAGCATTTGCCTTATTCGGGGCCACAACCGGGTCAATACTCTCCGGGGCGGTTATTGAAAGGATACGGGTCAGTGCGTTTCTCATACTGACTATTTTCCTGGGTGGTGTGGTCTGGATTATGGCAGGCGCATGGGGCTGGCATCCAGATGGCTGGTTGTTAACCGAATTTGGTTATCACGATGTCGGTGCTTCTGGCGTTGTACATGCTGTAGCGGGTTTCTTTACTCTGGGTGTTTTGATGAACCTGGGTGCTCGTAAAGGCAAGTTCATTGACGGTGTGCCACAAATCATTTCTCCTCACAGCCTGCCAATGACATTGATTGGCCTGATGATGATTATCTTTGGTTTCTTCGGGTTCCTCGGTGGTTGCATCATCTTTAATGGTGGTGAGACAGGTTGGACCACAATTTATGGAACACCTACTAACCTTTCAGCATTTGCTTTTAATACGCTGATGGGATTTGCCGGAGGTATTATTGGTTGCTACATCGCTACACGTGACCCATTCTGGACCATGTCTGGTGGTCTGGTCGGTATTATCTCTGTAGCAGCTGGTCTGGATATCTACTCTCCTTCACTTGCGTTCATCATTGCCGTGACTACTGGTATCGTGGCAGTTCAATTTGCCAAGTTCCTGGAAAAACGTGGTATTGATGACGCGGTCGGCGCTGTCAGTGTTCATGGTTTCACAGGTGTTGTTGCGGTTGTTCTGGTCGGTGTATTTGCCGGTGGAACACCTAATGCAGAAGGTTTACCGGAAATTAGCTTTGTTGGCCAGCTCATCGGGGCTGCAGTAATGGGGCTGATGGGCTTTGTACCAGGGTATGGCTTGTCATTCTTACTGAAAAAAGCCAACAGCCTGCGTGTACCTGAAGCTTGCGAAGATATCGGTATTGATGAGGTTGAACTCCTGGCTAAACCTTATCCGGAAGGCGGCGTACCCGCTATGACGGATCTGACCACCAGTGAAGTGCCTAACAAATTAGCCAATTCTGAAACCTAAGGAGCATTATTATGGGAAGTTCAATTACAACCTGGGAAAACGTCAGTGCCTATTTTACCTTTGCAGATAACCCTTTTGCTTTGGTGCTATTTGCAATCGGCACAGCCGCCATTATTGCCGGATTGATTATTTCAATTATCCGTCATGAAAATGCGGCGTTTGAAAAAATTAAGTAGGGTTTATTCCTGCTTTATGCAGGGTTAAAAATTACTTTAATTCATAAAAAACCCCGGCTTAAAGCCGGGGTTTTTGTTGGTAAAGCAGATAAACAGACCCTAAATTAATCTCTATTCCAGTCCTTTAAATCACGCATGGCATATTTAATTGCACGTTCCCAGGCCTGATCAGTGTTGCCACGAAAATCATAGGATTTACGCTTTATCAGCTTTCCTGACTCTACTTCTTTAAACTCAACATGTAATGTTGAAATCAGATGACTCATACGAAATACATTTGGCACAATCACCAACTCTGCACCCAGCTCTTTCGCTAAGGTAAGTTCACAACCATTGCAATAATGCAGATCGTGCTTTTCATCAAACGCTTTAACTTTCGTCAGAGAATCGGCATCGTTGATGATATTAAACTGCGTCTTATCGTCTAATTCATTTCGCAGATGTTCACTGAACTTGGCAATCTTTTCTGCGTTCTCGGCTTTATCGCCGGTTACTGAGCTATCTCCAGTAATCAGAATATCCAGCACCAGAGTCTTATAGTCATGCTTCTGATAGTCATCGGCCATGACAGAGGCAGCACTGGCAAACAATATCAACGCCAGGAAGTATCTGGTTGCACGGGTCATTAACGGCATACGGTTCTCCTAAAATACGATTACTCACCCTAACAGTGACTGCAGAAAACCCAAACAGTTTTTTGACTGCAAACAGCGGGATATTTGCCCGTTCAATAAAGTAATGATGAATTAATGCTGGAAAGTCCCGTTTTGCAGAAAATGCAGGGTCTGCGATTGCACCGTATCGTTCGCCATAATAAACGGATGTGTTTGCTCAACCACCAGAAAATCCTGCATGCCATCCAATCGTGCATTTTTGATGGAAACCTTGCCATCATCGGGTCCGGGAATCAGCGTCGATAAGATCAGATTGATCGAGCGGTTTCCAGTAATAATACCCAGTTCAAAAGTGGCTGGTCCCAACTGGTTGGGTATAGCGTCTTCTGTTGTCCCCAGTTGCTTGCCGGCAGGCCCGTTTATCCATTCAAATAAGCCCCAGGTGCCCAGTTTGTCGACCACTTCGCTGCCTTGATTAGGCGGCGATAACATTACTACCCTGCCAATTTTGATTTGCTGATGTTCCACCGCGAGTTGCCTGACAATAATACCTCCCAGTGAATGGGTGACAAAATGCAAAGGTGTTAAAACATCACCGAAACATTGTTGGATTTCTGGTACAACAAATTCGCTGGTCAGATTCTCGATACGATGTTTGCGGGAAGGATAATCAATATTGCATACCTTATACCCTGCTTTGTTCAGATGTTTTTCCATCGAATCCATTGAGCCTGCTGTGCGAGCCAAACCATGTAACAGCACAACATTTCCGGCTGACTCCTGCTCCTTGCTGTGAGCTAACGGTGAGCTTATGCTCAGCATTAGCCAGCCAAAAGCCATTAACCATCCACAATTTGGCAAACGGTTATAATTTTTCATCACAACTAATTTGATTTTGCAGTAGCTAATTTTCCTGTGGGCTTGGTGCTTTTTGCTATGGCAATATCCTGCCAGAGTTTTTCCACATGTGACTCTACCGGTCGACAGTATCCAGCAATCAGCATAATACTCAATGTGGTTAAAAAGCCATACACGCCGGGTGTCCAGCCATAAGTGATGATAAATGCTGGCTCAAAGATGGTTAAGCCAAATGATACTGCCATCCCCGCCAAAAACCCATTCACTGCACCGATTTTATTGGCACGCTTCCAATACAACCCAAGTAACACCACCGGAGATAAAACAATCATGCCCTGATAAGTCATCAACGCCAGAAACACTAATTGCCCTTCTCGTATATAAGCCCCAATCAATGCACCGATACTCATAAAAACTACTGACCAACGGGCAATTTGCAAGGCAGTTTTCTCACTGATATCACGTTTAATGACCTGTGCCAGATCACCTGAAATTGCGGTAGACATAGCATTAAGGATACTGCTCACCGTCCCCAGACTTGCCGCCATTACCAGCACCGCAAAGAACCCCAACGGCCATGCACCTGCCTGACTATGGATCCAGAACATTGCTTCCTGAGGATTTTGTTGAGCAAATGGGAGTGGATGTAATGCCATTGCCAGCAGAAACAGTAAACCGAATGACAGAATACCCAGCGTCGGCGCAAATAACACCGATTGTTTGATGGTACGAATACTGTCTGCAGCAAATAACTTGTTATAGACCCATGGCCACATAAAGCCGCCCAGACCACTGGTTATGACAATCGCCATCCAGTAATTTGGCGACATATCCCAGCCGGGACCGGGAAAGGTTAATGCTTCGGGGCTTTGTTCCAATATGCGTTGCATAGCGCCTTCAATACCGCCAAGCTGGGTATAAATAACCCATAACAGAATGGCTGATCCCGCAATCAGCATATACAGACCCTGAATAATATTGGCAGTGATAACTGAACGCATGCCACCGAGTGCGACATAAAACACCACCACAAATATGCCGATGATCATGCCCAGTAACGGGCTTATAAATCCATCAGTCGCATAATTAAAAACGTAACCAATGGTGTACCACTCCATTAATAACCACGGTACTGATAACGCTACACCGGCAAAACCTGTTAATACCCGGATTGCATCGCTTCGATAACGTAACCCCAGCAGTTCTGACTGGGTACGGATGTTATATTTCTTGCCCCAGATAAAGGATTTTTCAGCGACCAGATACATCACCAGCATGGTGATAATGCCATAAGGAATAACGTACATACCGATCATGCCAAAACTGACGGCAAACCCTGAAAACACGGTATACCCGGCACCGACATACCAGGTAGCAAGAAAGCCTAAGGTAATACCCAACACCCCAATACTATGACTTGCTGTTGCATAATCATTCAGCGTTTTCACGCCCATCTGACGACGGTTTATCCATAGGATAAGTCCCAGAAAACCCGCCAGCATCAACATTGGAATCATTTTGATGCCTCCGACTCTACTTCAATATCCAGATCACCACTACGACTCTCAACCAGATACCAGCAAGCCAGAAAAAAGGCGCCTAATAACGCCATGGCAATCTGCCAGAGAAAGGCAAACGGTAAACCAATAAAACTGGGTTCAACACGATTAGCCCAGGTAAAGAAAATGGGAAATGTGGCCAGTACAATAGTGGATAAAATTAATAGTAGAAAAATGGCTGAACGCATAAAAGTCCAAATCTATTTTATTAAAATGGGTGCGATGAGCATGTCAACAAATTCATCGCAATTCAATATCCATGATTAACGGAGTATTCATAACTCAGGGCCGGTATAACTGAAATATCTTTCAGTTATACCGGCCCTGAAATGGTTATAAAAAAACCGCTTAAATGCGGTTCAATATTAAGATTTCTTTTCGATTGCAGCAGCCAGTTTGGCAGATAACAAACCAAAAACCGCACCAAGAATCGTGGAAAGAATGATGATCAATACAGGATTAGTCATATCCATAGTTATGGCACTTCCAGCATTTGCTGTTTGTAAACCAAATGCGGCAGTTGCGGCATAACCATAAACATTGGCTGGTACCACCGATAACAAATCAAATCTGGCCACAATAACCAGGAAAAATACGGTTACACCGACATAAATAGCGGTTCCTACAACACCTGGTAAACCCAGCGGGTTGGTAGTCGCTAACAATAAAGCAATGCCAGCAATCACCGCACCATAGCTCATGCCCACAATGGTTTTCTGTAAAGCCGGCATATCAGCACCGGTATGGAAGAAACATGCCCAGGCAATAAAACCTGCCCAGACCAAAACAAAACCAGCTAATGGACCTAAAGCCAGGTACGCCCAAATAGCTCCTAATAAAGCAATACTTATTGATAATGCAGTTAACTTTGACATACGTTCTCTCCGTTGATTTTTATTAAATTAACAACCCGTTCCTCGACAAATTTTATTTATAACTTTTTTTAACTATAGGGTTGCCGGAGTGATAGTAATCCTATATTTCATCAACTGTAAACCAGTTTGCACCACAATTGTGCGTAAAGTGAGTAAAAATGGGGCACCACATTTTTTTTATGTTTAATCAGTAGCTTAATGTGACGCAACATTTAATTGAAACCTTCACGGTTATAGCTAAGATCGTTAGCAACCTTAGTTGAATATAGATTTTGATGATAAATATTGGATTTAAATCATTCTGTTGGCCTTTGATTTTTCAAGGCGACTAATGCTGAAGGCTATTTTTTTCCAACAAGGCAGAAATGAAAGATTTACAGGCCCCAAGACTATGCTTTTCTATTAGTATTCGCTATCGTTCACATACTGCTCGTAACGCCGCGATTCGCAGTTTACTTTTTTCAGATAGCTCCCTGCTATCTGTATTAATCAGATTTTGGAGTTGCGAATGCAGAAAGTCGCTATCTTTCAGCATGCTGATGGCGAATGGATTGGTTCCATGCGGCATTGGTTTGCAGATAAACCGTTTCAATTGACTACTTATCGGTTGGATCAGCATGTTCAATTACCTTCAGTCACCGAGTTTGACTGGTTAATCATTATGGGTGGGCCTATGAGCACTTATGATGAAACCAACTATCCCTGGCTGATTGGTGAAAAACAACTTATCCGTGAAGCGATTGACGCAGAAAAGACTGTGCTGGGGATTTGTCTCGGCTGTCAGTTAATTGCATCAGCCATGGGGGCCAAAGTATATCCAAATGCTCAACAGGAGATCGGTTGGTTTTCCGTCAATAAAATCGATCCCGAAATAACATGGATGCCTGATGATTTAACCCCACTTAGCTGGCATGGAGATTGTGTAGAGTTACCTGAAAATACCCGTTGTTTTGCCGATAGTAGGATTACTCCCTGTCAGGGTTTCTATTTTGGCAAGCGGATTTGGGCATTACAGTTTCATCTGGAAGTTGAGCCTGGCACGGTTGAAGCCTTTCTGGCATTGGAAAAGCATCCCTTGCCCGAGACCGAGTTTGTACAAAAGGAAGTGGAATTAATGGATAACATCGATCAGCTGAAACGAAGCAGACAAGCAATGTTTGCTTTATTGGATGTTTTACATCGGGAATCTGATACCAATAGATAAAGCTTTCTGTGGTGGAGTAGCTTGGATAAAGCTGGCTACTTCACGACAGGTTCAATCTGCATTCCCACTCTGATTTGACCATCTGACAGAACATCGGCACGCAGTCCGGCTTTATGCGTAAATGCTTTGACGATAGCTTTTTTGCTTATGCTATCGTTTTCCAGTAATGCGCCCAAGGTAGAGCAAGGTTCACAAAGTTCTACGCCCTTGAAACTGACATCGCCAATCCGAAAAACCTGTCCAACTAAATCGTTAAGACGGACGCCTTCGGTAATTACATTCCGCCGGGTATCAGACAGACTAATCTGCTGCGAAAAACGCCGATTAAACTCACTGATTTCTTCCTGTTCGATAAAGGTAATGTTCTGCCCCGGCCATTGGCTTCTATCAAAATTGCGGTCGCCTTTAATACCTTTTCCCGCAACCAGATCAATTTCCGGGACTTGTCGTTGCCCACCCAGATTTTCGCTTGCTGTAAAAATTGCTTTTATCATTTCGAAATTGCTTTACATCCATTATTAGCGAATCAAAAAAGGAGCATGCTTTCAGGCACACTCCTTATTGAGTTTATGAACATTACTTTAACTTGATAGCAAAGTGTTTATAAACCTTACTTTTAATCAACCAGGTTCCACTAAAACCTTTCTCCAGCATAAACGCATCTCCTGGTCCGAAACTTTGTGGCTCACCATCATCCGGCGTAACCACTACATCGCCTTCAATCAGATGTACAAATTCCCATCCAGCATAAACCGCATGATAGAGGCCTGGTGTCGCTTCCCAACACCCGGTGATCATTGATTCATCAGGACTGGTATATTCAAT
This sequence comes from Methylophaga sp. F7, assembly GCF_056863975.1. Taxonomy (NCBI): domain Bacteria; kingdom Pseudomonadati; phylum Pseudomonadota; class Gammaproteobacteria; order Thiotrichales; family Piscirickettsiaceae; genus Methylophaga; species Methylophaga sp. F7. The sequence continues at coordinate 1,818,190 of NZ_CM166511.1, forward strand.
CCAGGTTTTCATGGTTGGATTGCCTTCAACCTTGGTCCATCCATCCAGATCAGTCTCGATAGGTGCGACTGTTTTATCGACAATTTTGGTTAATCCCGTCATTTTATTATCCTAGTTTGTGAGCATACTTGTGTTGTTAGGCTTCTTTAGCAACGGGCACTTCGCTTTTGTCAGACAAATAGGCTTCTAGCGAGTCATCCAAAGCCTCCAACCAAGGGGTGTGATGAGGTGGCGACATAGTGCCGGTCATTAGCGACCGATACGAGTGATCACGGAAGGTCATAATGTTTTTCTTCTTATGATATTTCCATTCCAGGAAAGTCTGATTGACGGCTGGAATATCAAATGAAGGATAGTCCGTGGCATCAATTAATTCCTGGATGTAATCGCCCTGATAGGTATACATTTCTTCAGCCGTTTCCAGCGTCAGCTCTTTCTCCCGCCACATCATACTGTGCGCCTTCATGTCAGCTTTTGACGGTAATGCAATACGCCCCATGATAATGTCTCGAACATACCAGGCCTGCGCATCAAACATATTGAATGAGTACCATTGATCCTGCATGCCAAGATAGAAAAACTTCGGATTATCCTCCCAGACCACGCCTTTATAGAGATTCAGCGGCCACAAACGATTGTTGGTCTTTAAGCGTAAATCATCGGAGAGGAATGGGAAGTAATGTAAATAGCCGGTACATAAAATAATCGCATCAATTTTTTTCGAACTGCCATCGATAAAATAGGCCGTATCGGTATCAACTCTGACCAGATTAGGCTTTTCATCCCAGTTTTCCGGCCATTTATAGCCCATGGGTGCCGTTCTATAACAGCTAATCAGACTGCGGGCACCGTATTTGTAACATTGCGAACCGATATCCTCCGCAGAATAACTGCTGCCCACCAGCAAAATATCTTTGTCTTTAAATTCCAACGCATCACGGAAGTCATGGGCGTGCAGAATACGTCCACCAAATTTATCAAAGCCTTCAAAGGTGGGGACTTTTGGCGTAGAGAAATGGCCAGTAGCACAGACCACGTAATCAAATTCTTCAGCGTAAACCGTATCTGTGCTGTGATCCTGAACTGTGACGGTGAATTTTTGACTGGCATCATCGTAGGTTACATTGCGAACAGCGGTGTTAAAACGGATATATTTACGTACACCGGCCTTTTCTACCCGGCCTTTAATGTAATCAAACAACACTTCGCGCGGTGGATAAGAGGCAATCGGTTTACCGAAATGTTCTTCAAAAGTGTAATCGGCAAATTCCAGACATTCCTTGGGACCATTAGACCAAAGGTAACGGTACATACTGCCATGTACCGGTTCACCATTTTCATCCAGGCCGGTGCGCCATGTGTAATTCCACAAACCGCCCCAATCACTTTGTTTTTCAAAGCAGACTATTTCTGGAATTTCAGCCCCTTTTGACTGGGCGGATTGAAATGCTCTAAGTTGTGCAAGGCCACTGGGTCCAGCGCCAAGTACCGCTACTCGAGTTGACATAGGTTCACTCCATCAAAGTTATTTATAAACATGAGGCTGCGTTTAATGCAGCTGTCAGCGTAAAAGTAACTTGCTATGGCGTGATGAAAAATCCTCTTCTATGGGTATCCCAAACAGGGTAAGTGGTTAATTAAGTGGAAAAATACCTATTTATTCAGCTATCTGAAAAATAATTCCCTCAACACCAAGTACCATTCCACTCTCGGAATACAACCCCCTCCCCTTATCAAGAACTACAATTTCATTTCCATTTGCCTGGGTCAGACGGTATTGGATAGTAAACGTGTTTTGGTTTTCCAGAGCGATCTGCACCTGCTCCCAGACATAGCCTGCATCTGCTGCATGAATCATCGCCCCCAGTGACACCTGTGGTTGATTCAACATAGTTTGGGCACTGTAACCGGTTACATATTCACAGCCTTCACTGACATATTCCATCGACCAGCTGATATTGTTTCGCGCTCGATACAACATGGCCGGTAAACGATCCACAAGACTTTGCAAACTCCGGTAGCTGGCATGACGCACCTGCTCATTACGAACCTGGGGGGTAATATCACAAAGTGTGGCCGACAATGGATAGAGTTTATTTTTTTCCACTGACTGTAAGCGCATTTCACACCAGCGCAGTTCGCCACTGGCACTTATCAGGCGAAACCAGATAACTTCTTTTGCTTCACAACGCATGTTCTGCAACAACTGTATCCAGTTAGAAATATCCTCTGGATGGAGAAAGTCAGTAAACACCTTGCCTTGGGTTTGCTCTATGCTGATACCGGTAATATCCTGCCAACACTGATTAATCATTATTATCTGATGCTGTTCATCGAGCATCATGACGACATCACTGAGACTATTTAGCAGCTGGGTCAATTGTGATGCTGTGGGGGCGGAGTTAACGATTTTATTTGGCCATTTAAGTAGGGTCATTTCAGCCTTCCCGGTCCGGCAAATCAGCCGAGTGATTATTGTGAGCCCATGCCGCCAATTCCAGTCGCGAGTGCAGATTCAATTTACGCAACAGGTTTTTGACATACACTTTGACCGTGCCATCGCTAATCCCTAACTCGCGGGCAATCAATTTATTGTTCAACCCCCTGGATATATAAAATAGCGTTTCACGTTCCCGTTCTGTCATCTGGGTAAACGCCGCATTCGATTGGTTGCCGGTTTCCGTTTTATGTTCGCGAAGATGTGATGCAAGAGATGTGACGGCTCCGGCGTTGATCACCACATTGCCTTTTACCGCTGATATCAGTTGGGAGAGGATTTCATCCGGCGGTGTATCTTTTTGCAGAAAACCGTTAGCCCCGGAACGCAACGCCTCAAGTAAAACTTCCTGATCATTGCAGGCGGTGATAATAATGATTTTGAGTTGCTCATCATGGTTGCGAAGCTGTTTGAGCACGTCTAGTCCCGACTGCTCTGGCATCTGTAAGTCGAGTAACAGAATATCCGGATAGGTATTGCTTAAATTGTTTAATAACGACCTGGCAGAATCATATTCAGCAATCACTGTCAGTTCATCACTGTCATTTAGCAGCTCCACTACCCCACGACGAAACAGTGGATGATCATCTACCACGACCACGGATATAGGCTTCATACTTTATCTCCAATATCCATATCCAGTTGCACCAATGTGCCACCATCATGCCGTTGCGATATTTGCAGTTTTGCGCCCACCCGCTCGGCACGCTCATGCATTATTTGCAAACCAAAACTGTCACTACGCGCTGCTGCGAAATCAATGCCTGTGCCGTTATCTTCGACCTGGATATGCAGTTTCCTGGGGTCTTTCAATATCAGTCTGACCCGGGCATGGCTTGCATGAGAATGCCGTACGATATTGCTGAGACTTTCACGAATAATGTAAAGGATCTGAATAGACTGTTTCGGTGGCAACAGATTCGCTGGCAACCGGTTATCCAATTCAAATACAATTGCTGACTGCTGTTCAAATTCTCTTACCGAATTGGTCACGCCCTGGGACAGACTCTCACTTTGCATGGTCAGTCGCGAGGCAGTGATCAGTTCACGAGTCTGATGATAGGCACATTGGGTATAGGCAGCCAAATCCTCAGTAATCGGCTTCAGCTCGGCAAACTCTGTTTTGAGACATAACTTATCAAGCTTGGCACTTTTAAGTTTCAGGTAACCCAGCACCTGGGCCAGTGAATCATGCAGCTCTGCAGCATAAATCGCCCGTTCTGCAGCCAACGCCTGTTTAACCTTGCTCTCACGTTGAAACCAGGCTTGTAAACCCTTGGCAATAATCTGCTCCATTAACACCATTTCCCATTTGAGTTTTTTTTCATTCGGCAATGCCTGACTGAAAACCATCAAAAGCCAAATGGTCTGATTATCATGCTCAAAAAGACGGCTTGGAACACATGTAACTGAAGTTCCGTTTATCTGCAGATGAATATAACCATTTTCTTCTGGCCTTCTGATAGTGAAATGCTGATGCAGACTCTGAATCAATTTTTGTGATGGCGCTTGTTCCATCGAATGATGCAAAAATGATTCTGACGTTAATGGGTTGCTGAATAAGACCAGTAGATCGCCCTGCTCAGCAGGAATGAATTGCTCATCTATCAATCCCTGTAACGAAGAGAGTACCTTGGGCAGAATTTCATTAATATCGTTGGCGGTTGCCAGTTTAAAAGCCAGATCATTCAAGTCCAGAGGAGGTTTGGGTTTATTTTTATGTTTTACAAACTGTAATTGCTGACTCAACCATTCTTGTATCGTTGGCCAGTTTTTCCGTTTGATATTGAGCATGACTCCATTGTCCTTCGGCTGAGGTCTTTTTTATCTCTACCGGCAGCTTTGGGCCAGTAAAAGACAAATAGCCACGAATACCATTTATCAGTGTAAAGCGTCATCACGCGAGGTTTTCCTTGCTGGAGACAGCAGTTTTTATGCCATCTAAAGTCAATTCAAGCCGGGGTAACCCCAATGAGGTATGCCATCAGGAGAATTGCTGCAATCTTGTTGAAGATAAATAGTGTGTTAGTAACAAGCAGCCATTTTTTTGGGAAAAGCAACTTCCTTTTATGCACTTTAATGTTGCGAAAAACTGAAAAAATGCACCAGATAAGCTCATATTTATCGCAGATTTTTCGTAATTGGGAATAACAGATGTTAGAACTGCAACAACAACAATGGGGGAAAGATTATTTTTTCACTTCCCCCTCAGAAAAGGTTATCAAACACTATCGATTAGCGGGGCATCAAGCGATAAAACTCTCGCTGATGGCTGGCGATAAACTGGCAATATCCAGCCAGGATAAAGCGCAGAACAGTGAACTTATCGTATTGAATTCCAATGGCAAATCGGCGCCAGAGCTCCTGGATAACCGCCCCCTGTTCCAGCAGTGACTATCAAACAACAGCTTGAGCAGACAGGGGCAGCTGCAGAACAATTACGTGGTCAATTGGCAAACTGGCAAATTGATTCGAGCCATCTTGAGCAGGTTCTATCTATCTCAGGGTCAGAGACGGCAAATTTAACAGCACTCAACGAGCTTAACGTCATCATCGTCGCGGCGGGTGCAAAAATGACGGTGGTTCAACAGTCACCGGTGACAGAGATTGATATAAAAGTCACCTACGCCGAACCCAACAACGATTCATTGCCGGAGCCTTTAGGCCCGATTAAATCCGAGTTGCGAATCCCTCTCGCCTCAGCAAAAACCTATGAAGTCCAGAAAGGCGAATGGATCCAGATTATCGATGTTCATGGTAAGCAATGCTCCGACTTTGTCGCCTTTGATAAACAAGCCTTGGAACAGGGCATTGAAGTTGGTCTTGATGCGACCGCAACCCGGACGGTGATGGGCTTGAGTAATCCGGTTCCCGGTCTGCACTCACGTTTTCTGGGAACCGATCTGTTATCGATGGTGGAAGTGGTACAGGATACCGTCGGTCGTCATGACAGTTTCCTGTTAGCCTGCACGCCAAAATACTACGACGACAACGGTTATTTTGGGCATATCAGCTGCACCGAGAATTTTAACCGGGTACTGGCACCGTTTGGCATCGCTCCACGTGCTGGCTGGCCAGCGATCAACTTATTCTTTAACACGGCGATTGATGATTCAGGTGCTGTCTTTATGGATGAACCCTGGTCGCGTGCCGGCGATTATGTATTGTTTCGCGCCGATCGGGATCTTATCTGTGCCTCATCGGCCTGTCCGGATGATATTGATCCGGCCAATGGCTGGCAGCCCACCGATATTCATGTGCGTATTTATGGCGCCGAACAGAATTTTCCCCGCGCCATTGCCCATCGAACCACTTCTGAGGAGTTACCTCGCATGACCAAAGCATCCGGTTTTCATAACCGAACTTCTGAACTGACCAAAAAATTTATCGACTATGCCGGCTATTGGGTCGCCAATGAATACGATGGTTGGGGAGCCAATGCAGAATACCTGGCCTGTCGTGAACGAGTAGCGGTGCTGGATTTATCAGCATTACGTAAATTCGAAGTGGTCGGCCCGGACGCCGTGGCCTTTTTACAATATGTATTAACCCAGAATGTCAGCCGCATGGCGATTGGCGAAATTGCTCACTCAGCAATATGTCTGGAAACCGGCGGCATGATTGATGACGGTACTATTTTCCGGATGGGTGAACAAGCCTATCGCTGGATATGCGGCGCGGAATATACCGGTGTCTGGATGCGGGAAAAAGCTGAGCAAAAAGGTTTTAAAGTCAGTATTCGCAATGCAACTGAACAACTGGATAATCTGGCAGTACAAGGGCCGAAAAGCCGCGAATTACTAAGCGAAATAGTCTGGACTTCGGACAGCCAACCCAGTGTGGAAAAACTCAAATGGTTTCACTTCACCATTGGACGTCTTAGTGGACCGTCCGGCATTCCGGTGATGATTTCACGCACCGGTTATACCGGTGAGCTAGGGTATGAAGTCTGGTGCCATCCGGATGATTCACCGGCCGTATGGGATGCTGTCTGGCAAGCCGGTCAGGCTTATGATATTGCGCCTATGGGTTTTGATGCGCTGGATATATTGCGTATAGAAGCTGGTTTAAGTATGGCTGATCATGAATTTACCCATGAAATCACACCATTTGAAGCCGGCACCGGATTCAGTGTGCCACTCGATAGTAAACAAGAAGACTTTATTGGCCGTGACGCACTGGCCCGTCATGCTCCTGCAAGTCGTCATAAACTAATGGGCATGCTGCTTGAAGGAGGCGATCCTGCGGCACATGGAGATCACGTATATAGCGGCCGATTCCCGGTAGGCATTGTGACCAGTGCGACTTATTCGCCGTTAATGGGTAAACACATAGCCATGGTTAGAGTCGCTCCCGACTTTGCTCACATTGGAAGCCGGCTTGAAGTTGGAAAACTGGATGGTCAGCAGAAGCGACTTGCTGGTGAACTGGTTAAATTACCGTTTTATGATCCCAAGCGCGAGAAGCTGCTTTCCTGAGAAGGTTGCTCCTGGAGGCAGCAGTTTGCTGTCTCCATTCACCTTTGTGCCTCCTGTCAATTAGCTGCATGAACAATTGAATTTGAACAATAGATAAACTCCCCTGCCCAACTTAAACCCGCTGTAATAATCACTATTCGCGCCATCTAACTATTTGCTTAGTTTTCCCTTGCCCGCCAAAATGGCGTGTAGCTGATTTGCAGCAACTCTTTCTCTTCAATAAAAACCAAATTAAAGGAATGGCATGTCCGCCAGAGAACACGACGCTTCAGCTCTGCAGAAAATTATTTTTGCTGTGGTAATTGTGCTGGTAGCATTAAATCTGCGGCCTATCCTGGCTTCAGTAGGCCCGCTACTTCCTGCGATTCAACAGGATATAACCCTAAGCTTCAAGCTCGCATCATTACTGACAACCCTGCCTGTATTTGCAATGGGACTGTTTTGTCTCGCCGGTTACCAACTCGCCCATCGTTTTGGTGTAAATCAAATCATTCTCTTTTCAATTGTGCTGATTGTTTTGTCTGCGGCATTACGTTTATGGGCTTTCGATGCCAGTAACCTGATCATCACTGCGTTATTGGCTGGACTGGGGATCGCCCTGATTCAGGCGTTGATGCCAATGGTGATCAAAAATATTTACGGTTCACAACATCCTAGAATGATGGGGCTGTATATCACCGGCATTATGTTGGGAGCAGCAATCTCAGCGTCGATTTCCCCGTTCATTGAAGCTGAATACGGCTGGCGGATGGGTCTGGGCAGCTGGAGTCTGCTGGCATTAATAGCACTGATAGCCTGGTGGTTTTACAAGCCCGATGCAAAACGTTTTCAGGATGATGACGCACAAATTGTGGCTACTCCGGGCCTATGGCGTAATAGGCGCAGCTGGTATCTGGCAATCTTTTTTTCATTGGGTTCCAGCTGTTATGTCTGTGTTCTGGCCTGGTTATCACCCTATGCCATAGAACAAGGATACACTGCAAAGCAGGCCGGCCTGATGCTTGGTCTTCTCACTGCGATGGAAGTCGTGGCCGGTTTATTATTTCCCGCTCTTTCGGCTAAAAATATCGACAGGCGCCGAATTCTTTATGTGCTATGTACACTGCAAATTATTGGATTTGGTGGTATGGCATTTAGACCGGATATAAGTTTATGGTTGTGGTCAGCGATTGCCGGGTTAGGTATTGGCGGGATATTCCCCATGGCATTAATAGTGACCATGGATCATCAAACAAACTCTCTGCTGGCTGGCAAACTGGCTGGGTTTGTTCAGGGTATAGGCTCAATGATTGCAGCTATCGCACCATGGATCGCGGGCTGGATGCGTGATTCATTGCAAAGTTTCACTATGGCCTGGGTTGCTCTCACTGGACTTGGAATACTTGCCTTATTAATGGCCCGCGCCTTTAACCCAAGCCGATATGTTGCCGTTTATCCACACTAAGAAGCTAATTTAGCCTTGTTAAATTCCCGCAGATGAAACCAATTTAGCCTTAATCAGTCCCCTTTAGTGTCTCATTATATCTCGCATGGGCATTGGCCCCCTGCATGACGATGGCGTCCTTCAATGACCTTTAAACAGTTCCGGTGATTATCAATATCACCGTGAAATCTGTAAGGTATTGTTTTATTTATTAAATTTCAAAGGTGGTAATTTATGGCAGAATCAGCGAAACACAGCTTCAATCCAGATAAAGGTTATATCGCATTACTGGGATGGAGTCTGAACGCTGTTGAAGCTGCCGAATCATTCGATCGACAATATGTTGTCGTCGCGCCTGATTGGGCAGAAGAATATTGCACTGAACACAACATTCCCTATATCAAATGGAATTTTGAACGACTCAATGATCGTTCGCTTGAAATCGCCCAAACACTGCAGGAAGCCGGTGTTGATGTGGCGATTCCCTTATTTGAAGAAACGGTTGAATGGGCCGGAGCAATCAACTCAGTGTTAATGAATAACCCCAGACTATTTGGTCAGTCACTGTTATTACGTGATAAAGCCTTGATGAAGCGTCGTGCTCAGCTGGGTGGCATTCGGGTTGGTATTTTTGAAGAAGCACATGATAAAGATGATGTAGTCCGTTTTCTGAAACGCGTTAATCAGACTCTACTCAAATTGGATGGCGATCCTAATGACCCTATTCATCTGAAAGCATTTGATAAAGCAGGTTGTCTTGGACACCGGGTGATTCGTACACCTGACGAAGTGGATATGATTCCGGATGAAGAATTTCCGGTATTAATGGAGTCGCATTTGGATGGCTGGGAATTTGCTGTCGAGGCCTGGATCCATAACGGTAAAATTCGTTTTCTGAATATTTCGGAATATGTCACGTTAGGTTATTCAGTGTTTGTTCCGGCAACGCCTGAACTTGAACAATATCGTCCAGAAATAACCAGACAGATCGAAAAACTGATTAAAACGTTTGATATTGAATTCGGTTTTGTACATCCGGAATACTTTGTTACCAGTGATGGTGAAATGTACTTCGGTGAAGTCGCCTATCGTCCACCCGGTTTTAAAGTATTTGAATTACTACAGCGGGCATATGGCTTTAATGCTTACCATGCGTTGATTCTTTCTTTCGATCCGAAAACGACTGAAGAAGAAATCAGCAGCTTCTTCCCGAAAGAAGTAGTGGATGCCAAAGGCGTCGCTGGATGCTTTGGGGTTTATCCTCGTCGTCGCGTGGTCAGCCGTTTGGAAATTCCACAGGAAACCGAAGATAATCCCTATTTCGATTATCATGAATTGACTGCACCACTGGAAGAAACCGTCACTAAACGCACCGCCTTTGGTACACATTGGGGTTTGCTATACTTCTTCGGCAAAGATCCCGTCGTGATGCGTGATTTACTAAAAGAACAGGAATCATTGGATTTCTATATTTAGTCGATTACTCTAGGGCTTGTTAATCTTTCATCTCCATCTCTGTTGTGAGCTGAAAAAGCGTCAATCAAGGCACGAGGAGCGCCTTTTAGTTATTCTAAATAAGCGACTAGTAACGTAGAGTGGCGCTTTTTCAGTCACAACCCGAAGGGCTGGGGCTATTTTCCCGCCCTACGTCGTTGGAAATGACTTATGTAGAACAACTACATCGCATCATTTCCGCCTTGTAGGACGGAAAAATAGCCTCCAGCAGTGTTGGATATGAAAGATAAACAAGCCCTAAGCACACATGCAGTAAAAGCAGAAAGCAGGTAAACAGTTTGATTGAATCCAATGTCATTGAATATCCAGATCCGAATCAGTCCTTGTTGATTGAACGTCTGGATGAAGCCATTAAGCAATTGGAACAGGCGCCAAGTTTTAGCAAGCCTACCAAGGCTGGGCGCTTGTTTGATACCGTCAAGCGGGTTTTGCATGCCGATGGTGGCTTCAAGATTATTTCACAGCATATTGAGCGTATCGAAAAAGCTGGTGCGTTTGATAATTCAGATTATGCCAAACCGCAGATCCTGATACCGGCGCTGAGTGCGCCGGCACTGCTCAGTAATGATGTCTATACGGTGATTATTGAAACCTTAAGCGAATTAAGGTTTTTGGCAGTGACCAAACAGGAATATGTGCATCCGGAAATTTCGTCAGAACAGGCTCATCATTTTCTGACACAGGTACTGGCCGTTAATCTGAAACGCTTATTTTCGGCAGCCGATGAAGCAGAACGGGAATTGCAGGGTCGTTTGGCTGAGATCAGTCGGGGCTTGTTGCACCATCTGGCAGAAAGCATTGGCTATGAGCACGTTATTGATCAATTAATTGATGAAATCTGGCGAATTCTGCAGCAACGGCCTATTCAAGTCGATCATGTCAAACAGATGGTGACGCAAATTGCTATCTGCCGCCAAAATCCCGATATTGATATGGGCAATAGTGGTCAGGGCGCCGATCGATTGATTAGCAGTCTGTTCGGGCCAACACAGGCCTGTAGAGAAGATCCGGGCGTCGAAATTTATAAGCAACGACTGCAGAGCATGGACAATGCTGCACTTCAATATGAAGCCAGCGGTTTTGCCCGTGCGATGCATGATACCGGTCTGGTGTCGCCCTATCACTCTGTATTACTCAGACATTTATCGGAAGAAACTGATTATCTGTTAAGTGAGGCATTGGGCTTATCCTCTACCGGTCGAGATTGTCTGCTGAGTTTCAGTGATCTGGTACGGGCACTTATTGCTAAAGCTATTCATCCTGAAACCGCTCAAGCTGTTTACGGTCTTTCCTTAATGCTGGAGCGTGGCATTCTTTATCAACCTGCAATGGCGCCCTCTTTATGGCGACAATTATCGCTCCCTCTCTCTCCAGCGGCAGAAGAACGTTTGAATTCGTTATTTGGCGATTCTCCAGGTGCAAGCAGCCGATTACTGGAAGGCGTGTTATGTGTGCTTGGACAGCCTTTAGGCATTGGCCAGGGTAATAACCCGACCTGTCAGTCGGCCAGAGCGATGTCGATGTGGGCCTATAACGATCCGGATTATCTTTTACAGATGGTGGTTTGGGCGGCACGTGATGATGAAATCATTATGCATTTCGAAGGTAAGGCAATTTCATCACAAGACAGTCTTTCAGGTCTCGCCAGTCATTTACCCATGGATCTGGATCCGGTTTCACTTATCCTGGTACCGCATCTGGATCGGATTTATGCCGAAATGGGCCGTTGCTGTATTGATCGTGAGGGTGATCCTCATCGCTGGGTTAATCCGGAGTTTCATGGCTGGTGGTGTGGTCGCGGATTCAGTATTAATGTTGATGTAGCCTCAGGCAAACTAATGCAGCTGGAGGTGTTTCTTAGACATTTCTATGCCAGTTATCACCCCTATTACAATGACAATCAGCCTTTGATTCATCCTCAACCGGCAGGTATTGCGGTTACTGATAGTGCCCTGCGGTTTGTTGGCTGGCATGCGATTACTATCTTAAGGGTTACACTGGATCCAAATAGTGTCATGCGAGTCTATTTCTACAATCCCAACAATGACAGCGGTCAGAACTGGGGCGATGATATTCAGGTCAGTACGTCGGGAAATTCTGAACGGTTTGGCGAAGCATCCTTGCCTTTTGAGGAGTTTGCCTCGCGGTTGTACATATTTCATTATGATCCGTTAGAGCCTGGCCAATTTGCATTGGTCAAATCTGAAGAATTACAACGTGTAATAGATCGTATTCATCGTAGCTGGGGAGCCAGTCGCTTACCTGAACTGAACGATTGAATAAAGCTTGGTTATCTCTAAAGATGACAACAGCATCGGAGATAAAAGATAAAAAAACCTAAGGCAGCTCAAAATGATTTTCGTGTGATGGTCTGTCGTTTGAGTCGGAGTCTGACTGAGTTAAACTAGCCACCTGGTTTCTTCCCCTGTTTTTCGCTTGATATAGTGCTTTATCAGCCTGATGAAACAATTCATCCAGATGACTGCGTCCATCCCATTGCGCCACGCCGAGACTAGCTGTAACGTTGATTTTCTGATTTCGGTAAAGAACTTCAAGTGATTCAATTTCCGCTCGAATACGTTCAGCCACCGTATTAGCCAATTCATGATCAGCGCCGGATAAAAAAACCAGAAACTCTTCCCCCCATACGTCCAAATAAATCTCTGGGCCTGATAGCACTACTGATCGGCTCTACAATATTACACAACACTAAATCGCCGGCTTCATGCCCCAGGTTATCATTGACCTGTTTGAAGTGATCCAGGTCGATCATTATGGCGCTGGCAGTTTGTCCATCCAACCTTAAACGCTGTAACTCACGCTGTACTTCACCGAGAAAATGTCGCCGGTTGGGAATACCCGTCAGCTCATCAGTTGCGGCACTTTTAGCCAATCGTTCATTGGCTTTTTGCAATGCTTGATTGACCTCTTTCAATGCCAAAGTGCGTTCGTTCACCCGCTCCTCTAAAAACTGGTTTTGTGCTTTTAATGCATTTTCATGTTGTTTAAGCACATCACGTTGATCAGAAATCTCTTGAATCAGCATCGCCAGGCCAATCGAGACGACAGCAATAATGGCAAGATATTCCTGCGTCAGCCAAACGGCATTCTGTGGTGTATTGACGATTATCGGATGGGTACCACGCATTAAGTGTTCGACAGCAAAAACGGTAATCAAAGCAACCGTTGCTGCTGCACCGACGACGCCCAAGCGAATTGCAGCCAAAATACCAAGCAATACTAACCAGATAGGCGTGAAAAACAAAAAAGCTTTTTCATAGGCTTCAACGGTAAAGCTTTGATAACCAATCACAATCACAGCCGTCCAGAGAATTAATGCTTCCAATAAATAATGTAATTTAAATTGTGGCTGCCCTGCCTGGAGCCAGCGCCATAAAACCACAATCAATGGCGTTAATACCAGCATGGCCAACGCATCACCAAACCACCACAACTGCCATAAATTAATATAGCTGGTGTCGGTTCGCCCCATTAATACATAGACGATAGCTCCAGAAAGCCCGGCGAATGAAGCCGATAAAAATGGCGCAAAAAATAAAAAACATGCACCATTTTTAAGGTTTTTGAAATTAAAATTCTGACCACTTTTGCGTCGGATAAAAAAAGCTGCCAGTGAAACCGAAGCAATGTTGATTATTGCAAAACAGCTTGCTGCCCAGACCGGAAATGCCGGGATAGACGCTACTAGCTCTGCAATGATGCCGGCTATTGCAACAAAGGGTAGATAATGTTTTGGATAAATCAGAAATGCTGCCAGTAATATCGCATTGGGAGGCCAGAGGATGGCGATACCTTCGGGGGTGATGGTCTGATGAATGGCCACCAGGGCACCAAAATAATAGGCCAGCCCAACCAGCACCATCGCTTTAACAATCTGTAAGTTCAGATATCGGCTGAACAGAAAAACTGGTTTAGAGCCAATCATTAGCAGATCGCATGTATAACGTGATTAACAAACACCTAAAACCATCCGCTGACCATTAACCTGGCTAAAAATATTTTATCAATCATCTTCCCCCCAAGAACCGGATGAATTATTCATCTGTTTCAGTTTATTTTCTGTCGTCATTTATAACAAATGACAGAAAAATAATGCTACTGCCAGCATTTTCTTCATTAAAGTCCTTTAATGAACGTTTGATATACCTCTTATAGCTGTAAAGCCATACATTTATATGGTTATTTCCATAATGATAAAACTATCATTGCTCCGACACCGACTAACAATATTGCGGCCAGTTTATTCAAGTATTGATGTCCTTGTTTGAAGTACGACTGACCGACAGTTGCTGCCAGAAAGGCATAAACACACTTTACCCCTCCTACCGCTATAAACGTCACTAGAAAAATAACACCGGTGTCGGTAAGGGTTAACTCACTTAATGTGACCCAGGCAGGGAAAAATCCCATATAAAACAGAATCGCTTTATGATCTGCCAATGTCACAATAAACCCCATTAAAAAACTGCTTTTTAATGAGATCCGTGGATCAACTTGTAAAGCGGGTTGTTTCAAGTCTTTTTGACGCCAAAGCAGTATTGCCAGCCAGAATAGATACGCCGCTGCCAGCATCCGGATAAGCAATTCCCAGTGACCTATTAATGGCAGTAACAAGCCCATACCATATAGTGCAATACTGATAAACAGAATGTCGGCCATCACAATGCCCAAAGCTACGGCAGCACCATGGCTGAAGCCGTATACAGCGGCTCTGGAGGAGACTAATAGCACGCTTATACTTGGTATGGCGGCCAGTATTGCAAGGCTGATAAATAACCCCAGAGACGTATGTATATCTATAGTTAATTCCATTTATAAAAGACTCGCTGTAATGCATAATTCTGAAAGTGGCTCTGCTATTCTGACATGTAATGCTTTTACCAAACTAATTTGGCAATATCATGATGACAGCTCGTCCAGCAAAAGCTTTATTGATGCATGAACTTTTTATTAAGTTGTCGATTGTAAGCATGTTATTGCTATTCGTTTTAATAACGACCAGCTGCTCCGATACCACAGTTAACCTGCCTGACAATCAACAGAATCTATGTGAGTTGTTTCGTGAACAACCCCGTTGGTATGACTACGCAAAAGTATCAGAAATAAAATGGGGAACCCCTGTTTCCTCACAAATGGCTTTTATACAATCGGAATCGAGTTTTCAAAGCCTTGTTCGCCCACCTAGAAGCAAATTACTGGACTTAATTCCTTGGTCACGAACATCATCTGCTTATGGCTATGCCCAGGCGCAAAATCAGGTTTGGCAGGAATATCTGGCAGATAACGCCAGTCCCTTGGCCCGTCGGACACATATGAAATATGCCACAGACTTTATCGGTTGGTACAACCAACGCAGTCAACGCATGTTAGATATCTCTATGGATAACCCTAAACATCTATACCTGGCATATCATGAAGGTCAAACCGGCTATCGGCGCGGTAGTTATCAGGCTAAACCACAGGTACAGCTTAAAGCCAGGCAGGTAAGTGAACGAGCCAAAAAATACTCAAACCAACTCGCTGAGTGTGAAGATGAGTTTAAATGTCGTCATTTTTGGCAGATTGGTCCATTCTGCCCAAAGAAACAGTCCTGAAATTTATTTTAGCCATAAAAAAACCGGCTGACGCCGGTTTTTTTATCAGGTTTATTGTGGGTTACTGATTTACCCATTCCCCATTGGCGTTACGGCAAGCAGTGCCTTTAACGACTTCACGTTGCCCGTCAATATAGGCGTCCATCTCGTATTCGCGACATGGGCGGTCATTCGTTTCATAGGTACGGGTAGGAGTAACACTGTATTGTGCTCCGGTATCAGGATTATTCCAGGAATTAGTACGTCCTGTAGGGGTATTTTCAAATGTTTCATATGTGCGGCGTCTGTCCAGCTCATCCATTTCACTACCAATATGACCACCCACCATTGCCCCTAAAATAGTACCGCCTATGATGGCTGCGGTTCGTCCAGTTCCACCACCAACATTAGAACCAAGTACACCACCTGCAACACCGCCTAAACCAGCCCCCACGTTTTGTTTACTCATCTGACAACCTGCCAGACTGACGGTAAAAATTGCTGCGATCATTATCGTGAATAGGGTTTTCATACACTGTCCTTATTATTTTTTTCAATTTATAAACTTCTGACTATATTCTAACGGATTAAATTCATTACTCTTGGGCGTGAAGCACACCTTTACATAAATTTTCACTTTGCAAAATAATTACCCTTTATATGATCTAAGGAGAGGCAACCTCTACACGGTTTCGACCAGACTGTTTTGCCCGATACAGGGCCTTGTCAGCATTCTGTAGCAGCTGGTGTGGTATATCTCCTCGTCCATCCCAACTACTAATACCCACCGAGATAGTCAAACTGCCCAACTCTTTGTCCTGATAAATAATCGTTTTGGCAGCAATTTTTTCCAATAACGTATTGGCTCGATCCAACGCGTCCTGAAGATGGGCGGCCGGCATCAATACAACAAACTCTTCGCCACCGTAACGACAGGGTATATCTGTTTCACGAAAATGCTCTAACATCAATGAAGCAACTATACGCAATGCCATGTCACCCGCGTCATGACCAAAACGATCATTAAACTGTTTGAAATTATCGATATCACAAATCAGCAGAGATAATGATTGTTGATAACGCTCAGCAAGTTGGAGTTCACGTTGCAGGGCATCATCAAAATACCGGCGATTTTTCAAGCCAGTCAAAGCATCTTCAAATGACATGATATGCAGGTCTTCTCTATGCTTGATACCACTCAACGTCACGCTTAATCTATCAATTGCCCTGAATATAAATTGTTCAATCACTTGCCGCATTTCTGATGTTTCAGTGGAAAGATCCAGCAGTTCAAAGGTAATGAACGTTTGTTTACCCAGCCGCAAATCATCAATCTCAATTCGATACTTATCATTCAAAACAGAATTTGGTGATAAATCCGCAAATTCATTGAAGGTCGATACACGCAGCTGTAGTGGTGCAAAAACCTTATGTAATTCCTGACAAATCATATTACCGGCCTGCTGCAGGCTCTGGCTAGGTTGTAGTCGACTTATCAGGGTTTCCAGTCGAAGGCTGAAGTCATTGATCAAAGCCAGTTGATTTGCCCGTTGCTGTTCAAGTAACACGTAATTCTGTAAAGCAGCAGTTCGTTCGCTCACCCTCTGTTCCAGCAACACATTTAATTCTTTTAAAGCCAGTTGGATCTGCCGATAATGTCTTAACGAAACAACCACCAGAATTAACGCAAAGATTAACCCGCCAAAGGCCAATGGAAAGTTCACCCAGGGCACAAAACCATGAGCAATAATCATATCAATCAGAAAAAATATGGCATAAATTCCAAACGCCCCCATGACCAACCTTTGTTCGGTATTCATCACCGTGAAATGACGAATACAAAACCAAAGCATGATCACCAGTGTGATAACAAATAACATATCGAAAATCGGGTAGAAATGGGCCAGGTGCCAGGCTCCAAACAATGTTAATAACAGACACAGCACTACATAAAGCATATGCATTTGGGCGATACGCAGCATCAATTTACCGCTTTGTACGGCGAGCCAGTAATTGAGTATCAATGCGATAAAAATCGGAATCGAAAAATACGATATAGCCGCTAAATAGGTTTTTGCTAACGGCGCATATATCAGTAGTTGTAATGCCTGGCTTTCTCCCAGCAGATTTCCTGCACTGGCAAGTGAAAATAATCCAAGATATATAAACTCACGGTTATCACCGCGCATTGCAGAAAATGCAAATGCAATCAGTGCGATAAAGAAAAAGAATGCCGAAATCACTAAATCGCTATGCGAATTATTGAGTATATTCAGTAATGCTGCAGAGCGTTCAAGCAGCTTCTTTTCTCCCCACAAACCAATATCGGTGTAGTCAGAATAGACCCGGAAGTATAGCGTACGGCCAGCAAAATCATCTGGCAGACCAATGATATGCCATGGCCACCCCGCATACTCCCCTTTCCCTCCGCATCAAATTCACCAAAGCGATAAATAAGCTGCTGATCGAGATAAACCTCGGCAATTAAATCAATACTGGAAATAAACACGACTGGATCGATCAGATTTATATCTGGCAAAGTGGTGCGATACCAGATATTTTCTTGGCCCTGCCGATCAGGAGGATAGGTAGGCTTGGGAATGGACTGCCAGTCGGCATGACTTTCCTGATCCGGCATGGTCCATACCGGTTTTCCATCAACAAATGGTGAATCTCCCCAACGATATTGCCAATTTTCGAGATCTTTTTGTTCAGAGGTGGCTGCAAACAGTATTCCGTGAGACGCCAATAGCATTATTAGTATCAGCAGACGCATCAAACGTCCTGCCAAGTAACACTGGTTGTTGGTTGAGTCAGTCATAGGCGTTAAGCGTAATGCTTTTATCCTCAGATAAAAAAATACCCCTTGATGGACTCAAGAGGTATTCAATTTTTTAGCCGACCCAACGTCTTGCATTATGGAACACCCTTAACCATGGTGCATCTTTGCCCCAGTCATCTGGATACCATGAATGCTGAACACTACGGATGACCCGTTCTGGATGCGGCATCAGAATAGTGACACGGCCATCTGTGGTGGTAAAACCGTTATGTCCATTTGCAGAACCATTAGGATTAAAAGGATAACGCTCAGTGGGCTGACCATAATGATCTACATAACGCATCGCCACTAACGCGTCCGACATACTGCCACCTTCGCTGAAGTCAATCCGCCCTTCTCCATGTGCAACGGCAATAGGCATGATCGAACCCGCCATATCCTGCAACAGAATTGATGGTGATTCGGTGATTTCAACCAATGAGAAACGTGCCTCAAACTGTTCAGACAAATTACGACTGAACCGCGGCCAATGCTCACTGCCAGGAATCAATGATTTCAATTGTGACAGCATTTGACAGCCATTACATACGCCAAGCGAGAAGGTATCTTCACGGGCAAAAAACGTCGCAAACTCATCGCGTGCACGCGCATTGTGTAAAACGGTACTGGCCCAGCCACGCCCGGCTCCCAGAACGTCACCATATGAGAAACCACCACAGGCCACCAGACCTTTGAAATCAGCCAGAGAAACGCGACCTTCAACAATGTCGCTCATATGTACATCCACTGAAGTAAAGCCAGCATGATCAAATGCTGCGGCCATTTCCAGCTGACCATTGACACCCTGCTCACGCAGAATCGCCATTTTAGGTCGCTGTCCACTGATAATAAATGGCGCGGCGACTTGTTCTTTGAGATCAAAACTCAGCTTAGCGTGCAAACCGGGATCTTGCTCATCATCCAATGCAGCAAATTCCTGCTCGGCACAATCAGGGTTATCACGCAATGCCTGCATCCGGTAGCTGGTTTCAGCCCAGAATTTTTGTAATACCTGACGACGCTGGTTTAATACTTGTTCATTATTAACGCTTATTTGAATCGTTTGATCTGTTGAGACTTCACCAATAATATGACTGTGTTTGCTTAAATCAAACTGCTGCAGAACTTCCAGTACAGCATCTTGATATTCAGCCTTGATCTGGATGACGGCACCCAGTTCTTCATTAAACAGCACTGGTAAAGCTTCACCCAGTCCATTCAAATTGATATTCAGACCACAATGCCCGGCAAAAGCCATTTCACATAAAGTGGTGATAAGACCCCCATCACTGCGATCGTGATATGCCAGAACCAGTTGGTCCTGCTTCAATTGCTGCATGGCCGCAAAGAAGTTTTTCAGAGTACGTGCATCGTCTACATCCGGACCACGATGCCCAACCTGATTATAAACCTGGGCCAGAGCTGAGGCTGCCAGACGGTTATGACCGTGACCGAGATCCAGATAAATTAAACGGGTTTCACCCAGATCGGTCCGTAATTGTGGCGTAAGCGTTTTACTGGTATCGGTAACAGGCGAAAATGCGCTGATAATAAGTGATAACGGCGAAGTAACCGCTTTGGTTTCGCCCTTTTCCTCCCAGACTGTTTTCATCGACAGCGAATCTTTACCCACCGGAATGGCAATGCCCAGTTGCGGGCATAAGTCCATGCCAACGGCTTTGACAGTGTCATATAACAAAGCATCTTCGCCGCTATGACCACATGCGGCCATCCAGTTGGCTGACAGTTTGATATCACTTATTTTCTCAATATCCGCCGCAGCAATATTGGTTAATGCTTCACCAATCGCCATCCGACCCGATGCCGGAGCATCAATAACCGCCAAAGGTGTACGTTCCCCCATTGACATGGCTTCACCCAGTAAGCCGTGGTGATCTGCCAGCGTTACTGCACAATCGGCAACCGGCACCTGCCAGGGGCCTACCATCTGATCCCTGGCCACCAGGCCAGTTATACTGCGATCACCGATGGTAATCAGAAAGTTTTTGCTGGCGACCGTTGGTAGTTTTAATACCCTCTCCAATGCCTCACTAACAGTAATACCACTCAGTTCCAACTCGGGTTTAGGTATGCTGTGATGTTTGACATCGCGCAGCATTTTTGGCGGCTTACCCAATAGCAGCGATAACGGCATATCGATTGGATTATTTTCAAATTGGGCATCACCCAGCAATAGATGCTGGTCTTCGGTGGTTTCACCTACAATCGCCCAGGGGCAGCGTTCTCTTTCACAAATGGCCTGGAACAACTCAATATCTTCAGGGTTTACGCCTAATACATAGCGTTCCTGAGATTCATTACACCAGATTTCCATCGGTGACATGCCCGGTTCATCATTTGGGATGACCCGAAGTTCAAATCGCCCGCCACGACCACTGTCATCCACTAACTCCGGAAACGCGTTGGATAAACCACCGGCACCAACGTCATGAATCGAAACAATTGGATTTTTATCATTAAGTGCCACACAGCGATCAATAACTTCCTGACAACGGCGCTCCATTTCCGGATTACCGCGTTGCACCGAAGCAAAATCCAGTCCCTCTTCACTGGTACCGGAAGCCACCGAGGAAGCTGCACCGCCCCCCAGACCTATCAACATTGCCGGGCCACCAAGCGCAATCAGCTGCGTGCCTGGTTGCATGATATGTTTTTCAACATGCTGAGGTCGAATACTACCCAGCCCACCAGCTACCATGATGGGTTTGTGATAACCCCGCATTTCAAAGCCATCATCAGATGGCACTTTAGCTTCATAGGTGCGGAAATAACCGCATAAATTGGGGCGGCCAAATTCATTGTTAAATGCCGCGCCACCTAATGGGCCATCAATCATGATTTGCAAAGCAGAAGCGATACGGGCCGGTTTGCCGTAATTGGTTTCCCATGGTTGTTCAAAGCCGGGAATCTGCAAGTTTGAAACCGAAAAACCGGTTAAACCTGCTTTAGGTTTAGAGCCACGTCCGGTGGCACCTTCATCACGAATTTCACCGCCGGCACCAGTCGCCGCACCAGGAAAAGGTGATATAGCCGTTGGGTGATTATGGGTTTCAACCTTCATCAGAATATGCTGCTGCTCGCCTTCGTAGCAGTAGTGATTATCACTCATATCTACCTGAAAACGATGGCTGCGTGGGCCTTCGATAACGGAAGAGTTATCGTTATAAGCTTTAACGACACCTTCAGGATGTTGTTCGTGAGTATAACGAATCATATCGAACAGGCTGCGATCCTGGGTTTTGCCATCAATAATCCAGTCAGCCTTGAATATTTTGTGACGGCAATGCTCAGAGTTCGCCTGAGCAAACATCATTAATTCTATGTCATTCGGATTACGATTAAGTGCTGTGAAATTATCAAACAGGTAATCAATTTCATCATCAGCCAGAGCAAGACCCAGATCTTGATTGGCTGCAACCAGTGCCTGACGTCCACCGTTAAGGATATCTACAGATAATAATGGTCTTGGGGCTGTATGCATGAACAATTGTTCAGCGTCTTCTTCATTATCAAAAACACTTTCAATCATGCGATCGTGCAATTTTGCTGCAATCGTAGCGCGTTGTTCACTGCTGAGAGTAGATTGGCAGGTGACATAAAAAGCGATACCGCGTTCAACCCGAACAATGTCTGTTAAACCGCTGTTATGCACAATATCGGTCGCTTTACTGGACCAGGGCGAAATAGTCCCGGGACGCGGAGTAATTAGAAACAGGTTTTCCTGAGCTTGCGCGCTGCTACTGCCTTTACTGGCTTCGAGCATCTCCCCCAGGGTAACAAGATCCGTTTGATTAAGTTGACCATCACTTTCCAGTTCAGCGAAATAGTGATATTCACTTCTTAACGCACTGACTGCAGCGACTTCAGCGCGGATAGCGCGCAGCAATTTTTCAATTCGGAAAGCAGAGAAAGCCGGACGGCCAACCAATTGCAGCATTTGAAACCCAATTCAGAGAAAATTAAAGCGATAATGATACTTTATACGCCCGAATTCGCCCAATAAAATTGAGCTTTAATGATGACTGAAAATAGTTCCACACCCCGTAAACCCAGCCCCTTCAGACTACTTGCTGTGATGTTGTATGACAGCATGTTATTGGTCTCGGTACTGTTAGTCGCCGCTGCCGTTGCGGTAGCCCTTAATGGCGGTGAAGCAATCGGTGCCAATAATCCATTCTTTTTTGTCTATCTGCTGGGCGTGGCATTTATTTTTTATGGCTGGTTCTGGACCCATGGCGGACAAACACTTGGCATGCGTGCATGGCGGATTTATCTCATCAGCGGCAATAATACCGGGATAAACTGGCAGCAGGCATTTCTGCGCTTTATGGTCGGCCTCTTTTCCTGGCTGCCATTAGGTTTGGGATATTGGTGGTTGTGGCTGAGCCCCGATAAACTCAGCTGGCATGATATTGCTTCAGGTAGTTACCTGGTGTATTCACCTAAAGAGAAATAGCGGACTAAGCCTTTAATCTGAGATACGTTCCAGATTGATCATTTTATGATTGTCATCAAAGCGGATTTTGAAGCGACCATGAATACCGCTTTGTGTAATAAAACGCCGAACATGCAATGCAGGAAACTGTAGAGATTGTCCCGAATCGGTTATCGCAACCACAGCAGAAGCTTCGCCTCGATAGTAGCGCATCGCCTCTTCTCTATCGACATTAAGTCTAAACGTTAAGGCTTTGGCCACTAACAAGAAAACCTCTAAACATATCGCTTAAATTACGCAGCATTTGTTGTTTGTCTGAATCACTATACGGCACAGCTACGCCCTGGCCCCAGATCGGTTTTGGCCAGACGGCATCAGTTTTAAAGCGAGCCACATGATGCACATGTAACTGCGGAACCACATTTCCCAATGCCGCAATATTCATTTTATCGGCCTCGGTGAGTTTCATCAGTTTTTCGGCGACTAATGCTGACTCCTGCCAGAGTAATTGCTGATCCTGCATCGAAAGATCATAAATTTCACTGATATCTTTGCGACGTGGCACCAGAATCACCCACGGGAAACGGGCGTCATTCATCAGTAACACTCGGCACAGTGGTAAATCACCGATCAGAAATGTGTCCGCAGCTAACTGAGGATGTAATTCAAATTTCATTAATCCGCCAGATATTTGTTAACGATCTCATAGACATCAGATGAGAGATCCTGCTGCTGAGCAATATTTTGCAATGCATCGCGCATCATTTGCTGGCGTTTTGCATCATATCGGCGCCAGGAATTGAATGCACCCAATTGCCGCGAAGCCACCTGCGGATTAATTTTATCCAGCACCAAAATCTGTTCAGCCAGGAAACGATAGCCACTGCCATCTTTTGCGTGAAATAACGCTGGATTGTTACGACAAAACTGACCGATTAACGCCCGAACATTATTTGGATTTTTAATGCTGAACGCAGGATGTTTCATCAACCCTTTAATCCGAATCAATGTATCCGGGAGGCTGGATAGAGCCTGCACAGTAAGCCATTTATCCACCACCTGCCGGTCATGCTGCCATTGCTCATAAAATGCGCGCAAGGCATGTTCACGTTCGGTACCTGGCTGATCCACCATCAGACGCAGACCAGACAGAGTGTCTGTCATATTATCTGCCTGTTTCATCTGTTTCAGGCAGCGCTGAGTTTGCATCGGATCGCCGGTTGCCATCAGATAGCCCAGACAGACGTTTTTCAGGCTGCGTCTTCCCATATGCTCTGAGTTAAACTGATACGGCACATTTGGCAAATTATGCTGCTGATACAAAGCATCAAACTGGGCTTTCAACTGCGTTGCCAGGGTATCTTTTACAAATTTACGCACACTATGGATGGCATCCACGTCAGCTACTTTCATCTGTGCTGCCAGATAATTCTCTGAGGGCAATGTCAGCATGCGCGCTACCAATGCGGGATCAGCCGTTTTATCCTCTAATACAGCAGCACATTGTTTTGACAAAGTTTCCGGCAATTGCAGCGTTTTATCTTGCTGATAATCGTTGATTAAAGACAGCATGACTTGGATGAAGAGACTTTGTCCGGCATCCCAACGATTAAAACTGTCTTTTTCATTGGCCATCAAAAACGCAAGTTCTTCATTATCACGCTCAATCAGTAATTTAACTGGCGCGGAAAAGCCACGAAGTAAAGAGACAATCGGCTTGTTATCTACCCCGATAAAACGGAATACTTGCTCTGCTTCGCTTAGTTCAAGTACGCGGGTGTCGTTATCATAGGGTTGAGCTTCATCAATCAATTGTAAAGGCAAACTATTACCTGCAGCATCCAGTAACCCCATTGCAACTGGAATTAAAAATGGTTGTTTTTCGGTCTGTCCCGGTGTGGCCGGGCAAGATTGCTGCAAGGTTAAGGTCAATATTTTCTTTGTTGCATCATATTGATGAGTGGCTGTAATAACCGGTGTTCCGGCCTGGGAATACCAACGTTTGAACTGGGTTAAATCAATACGGTTGGCATCTTCAATAGCTTTAACAAAATCGTCCGTGGTCACTGCCTGACCATCATGGCGGTCAAAATATAAATCAGTGCCTTTACGGAACCCCTCTTCGCCAACCAGGGTTTTGATCATGCGTACAACTTCCGCACCTTTCTCGTAAATGGTCACGGTATAAAAGTTACTGATTTCGATATAGCTATCGGGTCTGATAGGATGCGCCATCGGACCGGCATCTTCAGCAAATTGCAAACTGCGTAACTGATCAACATCATCAATTCGTTGCACCGCGGCAGAATTCAAATCCGCACTGAAAGATTGATCCCGCATCACGGTAAAGCCTTCTTTAAGGCTTAACTGGAACCAGTCACGACAAGTCACCCGATTACCGGACCAGTTATGGAAGTACTCGTGGCCGACAATGCTTTGTATGGTGTAAAAGTCGTTATCCGTAGCCGTTTTAGGACTGGCCAAAACGCAGGCAGCATTAAAGATGTTCAGCCCTTTGTTTTCCATCGCCCCCATATTGAAATCATTGACGGCAACAATCATGAAGACATCTAAATCGTACTCACGGCCATAAGTCTCCTCATCCCAGCGCATGGATTGCTTTAAAGACACCAGTGCATGATCACATTTATCGTGATTTTCTTTATCGACATAGATCTGCAAGGTCACGTCACGTCCGCTTAAGGTCGTAAAGCTGTCCTGTTGCATATAGAGATCACCGGCAACTAAAGCAAACAAATAACAGGGTTTAGGATGTGGATCATGCCAGCGAACCCAATGGCGTCCATCCGCTAATTCACCCTGCTCTTGCAAGTTACCGTTTGATAAGAGAATTGGCCATTTCTGTTTCTCAGCCGTGATGGTCACGCTAAATACGGCCATCACATCAGGGCGATCCGGATAATAGGTGATGCGTCGAAAGCCCTCTGCCTCACATTGAGTGCAAACCAACGCGCCTGAATGATATAAGCCTTCTAGCGCGGTATTTTGATCTGGATAAATCTCGGTGACGATTTCCAGCTGAAACTTTTCCGGTAATGTCGGCAACACCAGCTGAGTATTGGAGCGTTGAAATTCTGCGGCAGTTAATGTCCGTCCATCAAGTTTGATACTTATTAACTCTAAATGCTCGCCATTTAATACACAGGCTTCACCTGGCCCTTTTGGATTACGCCGCATGTTCAGAATACTGGTCACACGAGTCGTTGAAGCGTCCAGATCAAAATGCAAATCAACGTTGTCGACCAGATAAGACGGGACGGTGTAATCCGCGAGACGAATCGTTTTAGGGGACGCAGGTGCGTTCATTAAATTAAAAATCCTCTTGATTAACTGGCCAGTACTGATAAGCAGGCTCTTCATATGGATGTGCGAGTTTCAACGCTGAGACAACAGCTTTGATAGTCTCGTTCGAGCAAATCGTTTCAACTCGATATTCGTTTACTTGTTCCAGTTTTCCGTTTTCACCAATAAATGGCTGGCTGTCTTCTAAAGGTCGGAACTGGCCCATACCTTGTGTTTCCCAACTGCAGCAGTCATAACCATCAAAATGTCCTGCTCCGGCATTAAAAATGGCTTCTTTAACCAATTCTTTATGGGTTTCAGGAACAAAAAACACAAGTTTGTACATGAGGTTTACCTCCACTGCCATTGCTGGGCTTCACCGGTCCCAGCAATACTCAATACAGCGCTTGCATTGGCATTAAACGCTACAGCCTGTATGACCATTCCAGGATTAAGTGGATTCTGTCTGGTCACTTTCCAGCAACGTAATTTGTCACCTTGGGGTAATTGCCAGACGCAAATTCGTTCTGCCGCGTGCCCGGTTACCAGTAACATGCCATCTTCTGAAAAATTAACGGCCGTTGTGGTCGTATTAAAAACCGGGAATTCTGGAACTGGCAACGATTTTGGCCAGGCGGAACTGCGTAGCTGAGATTGCAGACTGCCATCCGCCAATGACCAAAGATAAGCATGGTCATTATCCGCTGCGGTAAATGCAAAACGATTTTGTGGATCAAATTTCACCAGAGTCACAGTATTACCATGCACCCAGTTCTGTAACTGCTCCCCACTCTGCAGATCCCATAACCGAGCAGTCCGATCATCACCGCCAGTTAAAGCCATTTTACCATCCGGTGAAATAGCCACGGTATTAATAGGATGCTTCACCGGCGAATCGACTGCAGTACCATCGTGTTCAAATACATGAAGAACCCGGTTGGCGTTAATATCAAAATAAACTGCTGTGCTATCTGCCAGTGCTAATAGCAAAAACTGGCCATCAGGCGAAATATCTAGTGCTTTCACGCGCAATGGAAATGTCAGTCTGTTTTCTGGCATTCCGTTATCCGTGTTCCATAACATCACCGTATCAAGTTCTACGGTAGCGGCAATCGGACTGGATTTAGCTAATGCCACGGTAGTGCTGCGAACCGTTTCCTTCTGCTCACTTTGCCAGCTGTATTTCACCTGATTGTTTTGCAGGTCCCATAGTCTGGCGGCGGCATCGACATCGGCTGATAGCAAAAATTTTCCATCTGCTGAAAAGGTAGCGGCATAGCTACCCTCACTATGCTGCCACTGATAAATTTGTTGCGGACGATCTTCACAACCAACCAGCAATAACAGCAACCCTGGTAAAACGAATCTGCTGATATTGCGCACAGTCATAATCTCAATCAGGATTTTGGTAAAGTCACGCCCTGCTGACCCTGGTATTTACCAGCCCTATCAGCATAAGAGGTCTCACAGACTTCATCAGATTCAAAAAACAACATTTGTGCTACACCTTCGTGAGCATAAATTTTGGCAGGTAATGGCGTGGTATTGGAGAACTCCAGGGTGACCTGGCCTTCCCATTCTGGTTCCAATGGTGTGACATTAACAATAATGCCGCATCTCGCATAGGTAGATTTTCCCAGACAAATAGTCAAAACATTGCGTGGAATTTTAAATGACTCAATAGTACGAGCCAAAGCAAACGAATTTGGCGGAATGATGCAGACATCAGAATTGATATCAACAAAACTACTGGCATCAAAGTTTTTTGGATCAACAATCGCCGAATTGATATTGGTAAAAATTTTAAACTCAGTTGAACAACGTACATCGTAACCGTAACTGGACGTGCCGTAGGAAATAATACGTTGTCCTTCTTGTTCACGAACCTGTCCTGGTTCAAAAGGCGAAATCATACCTTGCTGTTCGGCCATACGCCGGATCCATTTATCTGATTTTATGCTCATAATCCGTCAATTTGCTCAAAAGATGTTGATGATAGCTTGATTAGTCGTTCTTGATAACTATATTCGGGAATGCTGCGGAATAATTTTTGCCCTGCATTGCCAGGTTGGCGGCGATTCGGCGAGCTATCACACGATAGGCTAAAGCGATATCTCCATCTGGATCTTTGACTACCGTCGGCTGACCATTATCAGCATCTTCGCGGATATGAATATCCAGTGGCAAACTGCCAAGCATATTCACACCATATTGATCAGCCATTGATTGTCCACCGCCGGCACCAAAAATATGCTCTTCATGACCACACTGGCTGCAGATATGGGTACTCATATTTTCCACTACGCCGAGTACTGGTACTTTTACTTTTTCAAACATTTTCAATGCTTTGCGGGCATCCAGTAAGGAAATATCCTGTGGAGTAGTGACGATGACTGCACCGCTGACCGGTACTTTCTGTGACAGGGTCAGCTGAATATCGCCGGTACCCGGTGGTAAATCAATCACCAGATAATCCAGCTCTTTCCAATTGGTATCGCCCAGCATTTGCTGCAAAGCCTGCGTCACCATCGGGCCACGCCAGATCATTGGTTCTTCTTCATCGATTAAAAAACCAATCGACATGCTTTGGATACCATAGCTTTCAATTGGTTCGATTGATTTGCCATCAACTGATTCAGGACGTTGAGTGGTGCCAAGCATACGCGGCTGACTTGGACCATAAATATCAGCATCCAGAATACCCACGGTGGCGCCTTCAGCTGCCAGAGCCAATGCCAGATTAACGGACGTGGTAGATTTACCTACCCCACCTTTACCTGAGGCCACGGCAATAATATTTTTTACATTTTCCAGCGCTGGCACACCCTGCTGTACTTTATGTTTTACAATTTTAGTTGTGATATTGACGCTTACATTCGCTGCGCCTTCCGCTTCAATCAATTGTTTTAGGTTTTGTGCCAGTTCTGCAGCATAGCCTTTGACCGGATAACCCAAAGTCACATCGACCTGTGTCTGATTATCGTCCTGCGATACTTTGACCGTGGCGCGGGTGTCGCCCAGTGTTATCAGTGTTGATGGATCCTGATAATTTTTGACGATTTCCTCAATTTGCGCGGGGCTAGTCATGCACGACTCCTGTAAATTTCAAAGCTAAATTAGACTCAATATTTTATACCCTGCTAAAACTGGCTGCATCCACACT
Source organism: Methylophaga sp. F7 (assembly GCF_056863975.1). Taxonomy (NCBI): domain Bacteria; kingdom Pseudomonadati; phylum Pseudomonadota; class Gammaproteobacteria; order Thiotrichales; family Piscirickettsiaceae; genus Methylophaga; species Methylophaga sp. F7. Next base: position 1,847,440 of record NZ_CM166511.1, read on the forward strand.
GCTTGCAGGGCTATTGGCTGATACAAAGAAAAACACCTCTATAACAGCGGTGTTTAAAGTGTTTAGCGAGTTTGCTCAGGTCCAGTTAATGTGTGTTGTAAAGGCCAATCTCGGTAATTAAAGACCTGACCTTCCTCGCGAACGCGGGCAATTTCAGTCAAATCCAGATCAGCACAGACCCAACCAGGCTTGTCAGCTACGCCTTCAATCAAGATACCGTTATCGGTAAATCCATAATCCACCGGGGTATAAATACTGGCACGCCCGGTATTCACATCAACAGCTTCTGACCAGCGAGCTTCACCAAATGTAGGAGATTGCACAACATAACATTGATTTTCCAAAGCCCGTGCCTGACAGCCAATCCGCACCCGATGGAAACCAGCCTGCGTATCGGTACAACTTGGGGCCAAAATCAAATCGGCGCCAGCCTTAACCTGCTGATAGGTAATCAATGGAAATTCAATGTCATAGCAAATACTGACCCCAATACGCCCGACATCGGTATCCAGCACTTTAATCTGTTGGCCTGGATGAATTAACCATTGCTCATTTTCGAATCGGGTCATGATCAATTTATCCTGGAAACCAATCAGCCCATCCGGTCCATAGAGATTGGCACGATTACGGAATGTGCCGTCTTCCTGCAGAACCGGAAATGTGCTGGCCAGCATCATCACATCGTATTGTTTACAAAGTTGATGATGCAAATCCTGCCAGTCCGCATAGACATCCTGCATTGAATGTAATTGCTTACCAAGATCGGTATAGATGGCTTCACCAAAGAGTGAGGCCAGTTCCATACTGCCATATTCGGGAAACACCAGTAGTTTGGCTTTCTCTTCAACGGCTTCGGCTACCCACTGCGTCAATTTATCAGTGAATTGCGACCAGTCTTTGAAAAAACCAATATCGTACTGTGCTGCAGCGACTTTTACTTTGCTCATTTACATCAAACTCGGGAAATCGTTAGCGAGACATATAAGATTGGGCTTTTTAGCCTTACTTCAATGCCAGATAATATATTTTTAACGGCTTATTAATGTCTTTAATAACAAGCTGTTGATATACAAACAAAATTACTAGAGTCTATCGTTCTTTCAGAAGCACTATTAATGTTCAACAGACTCTAAAGTTTTTTCATCCAGAAAGTCATCGGCTTAGGTGACTCATGCTCTTCATCCAGTTCTTTCCAGCTGAATGTCGTGTTGAGTTCAGGATGCTTTTCATAGCCGCGTTTACGCCAGAAGTTGTCAAGAGGCTTATAACCTGAGGGTCGGCGTGGATGGTCTTCTGGGCGCTGTACTCCACAAAAACAGCTGAATTCATATCCGCCCAGTTCTTGTGCATGTTGCTCACGATGTTCAAAAAACGCTACGCCGGCACCTTTGCCACGGTATTGTGACAACAAGACCGATTCACCACAATAAAATACGCTATCAACATCAATACCCGCTTTGATAAACGGCGCTTTAACTTCATCAGTTTCATATCTCAGCGGAATACCCGTCGATGCACCAACGACCTTATCGCCATCAAAAGCTAAAACAATCACGCTGTCAGGCGCTTCGATATAGGTTTGCAGATAGCGAGCTTCGTAATCCGGATCACCATCATAGAGATAGGGAAAATCACGGAAAACCTCAATGCGTAATCTGGCAAGTTCCGGGATAAATTGATTCAGTGCTTCGCCTGATAAGCGTTTCAATTCCAGCATAGTTATCTCACTTAGTGCAATGGAAAGGCAACCATAAAAAAGCCAAGCTGGATAGAACATCCCAGCCTGGCTGATTGGCCTGCAGTTTAACCGACGACTTGTTTAACCCAGTCTTCCAGGTTGTAGTAGTTAGTGATGCGTGCCACTTTGCCATCACGAATCACAAAAAACGCACCAGCAGGCAGATTGTATTTCTGGCCGTTAGCTTCTGGCAAACCTTCATCGGTGCTCAGATATTCGCCTAGTACGGTGAATTCAACAGCAGCACGATCGCCCGCTTCATTAGTGGTGATGGAAATATCCACGATTTGTTCTTTGTAATGGGCATTCATGCGGTCCATAAATGCAGAGAATTTTTCTTTACCAATTTCGCGTCCGGCCTGGTTAACATCATGAATAACGTCATCAGTCAGCATATTTAAAAACGCATCCATATCCTGACGGTTGAACGCATCGTAGTAGTTTTGCAGCAATGTGATTGTAGCTTGGCTCATGTCGCAGACCCCAGAGAGTAAAAAAACCGCGAATTTTAACGTGTAAACGCTTCAAAGAAAAGCAAAAACTGCTAATTAACCACAGAGACACGGAGGGCACGGAGATTTTAAAGTTATCCGCAGATTACGCAGATTTTCGCAGATTATTTTTGTCGGGTTACGCTGCGCTAACTCGACCTAAGTTTTTTAACAATATTTAGGTCGGGTTGAATTTATGAAACCCGACAAAGCACAAATGCTTAGATGATGTTGGGTTTCGCACAATCAACCCAACCTGCAGTCCTGTTAAAAATTATAAATCTGCGTCCATCTGCGTAATCTGCGGATCTATTTTTTGTCTCTGTGCCCTCCGTGTCTCTGTGGTTAATTTTTTTAACCGCAAAAAATCATTGACGACTACGAGCAGTGATCCCCATTAACTTGTAGGTCAGCATTGATGCAGCAAAGTCATATGCATGAAACCCTTCAATTGGTGCAAACTCCATTACATCAAAACCAATAATTTCACGTTGTTTGGCAACCGATTCAAACAGATTCAATGTCTGGTACCAACTCAGGCCACCCGGTACTGGTGTGCCTGTTGAAGGAAACACACTCGGATCCATACCATCAATATCCACCGTAAAAAACACTTTTTTCGGGAAATCATCGGGCAAGGTAATGCTGTTGATATTATTCGGCACCAATTCATCGGCATCCTGGTAATACACACCAAACTCCTCTCGCACCTGCATCTCTTCTTCACAAAATGCACGAATTCCCAGTTGGTATAACGGGATACCCATATCCACAGCACGTTTCATTACTGAGGCATGGCTCAAAATATCGCCTTCATAGGCATGACGCAGATCAGCGTGGGCATCAATCTGCACAATACCAAAATCTTCGATGCCGGCATCTTTTAACCCTTTAATGACGCCATAGGTCACGGTATGTTCACCACCTAACACTACAGGAATTCCGCCATTACGGATGATTTCAGCGGTGGCATTAGCAATGTTATCAATCACCTGTTGCGAGCTAACGCTGCAATCGACTGGCGGGCAAGTATAGATGCCCAAATCACATGGATTACTTTTGCCGTCCCATTTTTCCAGCTGCCAGGATGCATTCAAAATCGTTGAAGGCCCTTTATTGGTGCCGCCACCATAAGAGACCGTTTTTTCATACGGAACAGGCAAAACATGGAACATCGCCTGTTTTGGATCGGCCTGGTCAATCTCGGAGCCCAGGAAAATCGGAAATTCTTCGTTCAATTCGGTGTTCATGACAGTCGCTCTTTAAAATCGCTGTAGACAAAGCTTTTGACTACACGTAAATCATCGGTTTCGGAATTCCAAATAGCCAATGCCGGTAATTTGGTGCCATTAAATGTCGTGGTTTTAACCATGGTGTAATGGCTCATATCTTCAAATACTAGACGTTGACCAATTTCCAGTGGCTTATCAAAGCTGTAATCACCGATCACATCACCCGCCAGACAAGTTAATCCTCCCAATCGATAGGTATGTGAATTTTCATCAGGCAAACCTGCACCGGTGATATCCGGACGATACGGCATTTCCAACGTGTCGGGCATATGACAGGTAGCAGATGTATCGAGAATCGCCTGATCAAGGTGATTCCAGCTGATATCGAGCACCTCGCAACTCAAAATACCAGTACCAATTGCCACCGCCTCACCCGGTTCCAGATATACTTCGACTTGATGCCGTTGTTTAAAATCCTGAACCAGTTGAATTAAACCATCGATGTTATAGCCATCAGCCGTAATATGATGGCCACCACCAAAATTCACCCACTGCATCTGTGGCAGCAAATGGCCAAACTTCGCTTCCATAGCCGCCACAGTTCGCTGCAATGGTTCAAATCCTTGCTCACATAAAGTATGAAAATGCAGCCCAGAAATACCATCCAATGCAGTTTCATCCAGTTGCGATAACGGAATGCCTAAACGTGAACCGGGAGCACACGGGTCATAAATTGGCACTGCACCTTCAGAATGTTCTGGATTGATTCGTAAACCAAAATGCAAATCTGGACGCTGTTTTTGCATTGCCAGGCACTGATCACGAAACCGCAGCCATTGGCCACAAGAATTAAACACAATGTGGTGGGCAAAGGTCAGCAGTTCATCAATATCCTGTTGACTGAAGGCCGCAGCAAATACATGCACTTCCCCACCGTATTCTTCAAAACCAAGCCGAGCTTCATGCAAACCACTGGCGCAAGTGCCGCTCAGATATTTGGCGGTCAACGGTGCCAAAGACCACATTGAAAATGCTTTCAAAGCAGCCAGAACTTTTGCACCACTGGCCGTTTGCACATGATTCAGAATGCGTAAATTACGCTCAACAGCCACCTCGTCCACCACAAAACAAGGCGACGGCAATCGAGATAAATCCAGCTTGGTAAAATCAGTAAATTGCATTATTTTCAAATACCTGAAAATGATAGTTAATTTGTATTATTAACACTTATTAACCACAGAGACACGAAGATCACAGTGTTTTATCCGCAGATTACGCTGATTCTCGCAGATTATTTTTGCCGGGTTACGCTACGTTAACCCGACCTACATTCATATTAAAATTAAAAATCTGCGTCCATCTGCGTAATCTGCGGATGTATACTTTTCCTCCGTGCCCTCAGTATCTCTGTGGTTAATTTTTTATAGCTCCATAAGGTCAATTGTCGAGATTGAAATCATCCAGTTCAATCACTTCCCAAGGCAGTCCATATTTATTCATATCTTCCATAAATGGATCCGGATCAAACTGTTCAATGTTCCAGACGCCCGGTTTCTTCCACTTGCCTTCCAACATCATTTTGGCGCCAATCATGGCCGGTACACCAGTGGTATAAGAAATCGCCTGCGACTGAACTTCAGCGTAGCAATCCTGATGGTCTTTTATTTGATAGAGATACACAATTTTCTCTTTACCATCCTTAACACCCTTCACTACGCAACCAATGCAGGTTTTACCTTTGGTGCGAGGGCCAAGTGTTGAAGGATCTGGTAACAAAGCTTTGAGGAACTGAATCGGTACGATCTGCTGACCGTTAAAATCAATTGGGTCAATACCGGTCATACCGACATTACCCAGTACTTCCAGATGTTTAAGATAGCTATCACCAAAGCTCATCCAGAACTGGGCACGTTTCAAAGTCGGGAAATTCACTACCAGTGATTCCAGTTCTTCATGGTACATACGGTAAATATTGTAGTTACCAACCTCTTCTGGACAGGTAAAGCTGGCTTTTTTGACATGGCCGGTGTGGTAACAAATTCACCATTTTCCCAGTGACGACACTCTGCCGTGACTTCACGAATATTGATTTCCGGATTGAAGTTGGTGGCAAATGGATAACCATGATCGCCGCCATTGACGTCAATAATATCCAGCTCATGGATTTCATCGAAGTAATGTTTGGCAAGATAGGCAGTAAAAACGTTGGTGGCACCGGGATCAAAACCGCTGCCGAGTAATGCCATCAAACCGGCATTTTCAAATTTTTCACGATAGGCCCACTGCCAGCTGTATTCAAACTTGGCGGTATCCAAAGGTTCGTAGTTAGCTGTATCCAGATAGTCAACACCAGCCGCCAGACAGGCGTCCATGATATGCAAATCCTGATAAGGTAACGCTACGTTGATGACCAGATCTGGTTTTTCCTTTTCCAGTAAAGCAGTCAGTTCTGGCACGTTATCGGCATCGACCTGAGCAGTGCGGATTGGGCGATCCAGCTGCGCTGCTATGGCTTTACATTTGTCTTCATTACGGCTGGCCAGAATAATCTCCGAAAATACTTCCGGTAATTGGGCACATTTATGCGTAACGACGCCGCCAACACCACCGGCGCCAATAATGATCACTTTTGACATTGCTGAATCCTTATAAATCTGCAGTTATCTTTCAAAGAAGGTGTAGCCATTCATGCTGTCGCTGAAGGCACGTAACATTTGTTGACGCATTGGAACCGAAATCTTGCCATCTCGAACAGCTTGTTCAGCCAATTTCCGGAATTGTTCCTGCATTACTTTCGGATCGTATTCCACGTAGCTGAGTACATCGGCAATACTATCGCCATGAAACTCACGGACAAAATCAAAGCTGCCATCCTCGTTAATATGCACACTGACCACGTTGGTATCACCAAACAGGTTATGCAAATCACCAAGGGTTTCCTGATACGCTCCAACCAGAAATACGCTCAGATAATATTCCTCACCCTCTATAAGTGGGTGTAATGGCAACGTTTTACGAATACCCTCTTCATAGGAAAACGAATCAATTTTGCCATCACAATCACAGGTCATATCTGCGATGACCGCTGCGCGAGTGGGTTTTTCATTCAAGCGATGAATCGGCATGATGGGGAAGATCTGATCAATTGCCCAGATATCCGGCAACGATTGAAACAGACTGAAATTACCGTAATAAATATCGGACAGTAACTCTGGCAGACTTTCCAGTTCAGCAGAAACCCTGCGTGCCTGGGGCAACAATTCTGAGATTTTTTCCAAAATGGCCAATGAAACATTCTCGGCTAAAGCCCGTTCACGGAGGGTTGCCTGACCGTGATGGAATAACTCACGTAATTCATCACGATAATATATGGCATCGTTGTAACACTCCTGCAGGTTCTGCAGTTTTACATTATTCAGCACGGCATAGAGGTTCACCAGCATATCCGGACTATCATCCGGAACAATCTCCGGAATCGTGCCAGGTTTATGATCACGGACTTCCAATACGTTAAATAACAACATGGAAGAATAGGCAATCAATGCCCGACCAGATTCAGTAATGACGACTGGGTGTTCGATATCCAGCGGATCCAGACATTCCTGCAAGGTTTCGATAATGTTGTAGCAATATTCGTCCAGGCCGTAGTTCATACTGTGTGTGCTGTTAGAACGAGCACCTTCGTAGTCAACTGCCAAACCGCCACCCAGGTCCATATAGCCCATCGGTGCGCCTTCTTCGATTAAGCCAGTGTAAAAACGGCAGGCTTCCATTACGCCACTACGGATATTACGAATATTGGGAATTTGTGAGCCTAAGTGGCTATGCAGTAACTGCAGGCAATGCAACATATCGGCTTTTTTGAGCTGGTCGATAACTTCAAGCAGTGCATTGGTAGAAAGGCCAAAAATAGAACGGTCTCCACTGTCACCATTCCAATGACCTTCAACTGTCGAAGCCAGACGAATACGTAAACCTATCAGCGGATCAATCCCTAATGCTTTACTGCGTTCCAGAATCGTGGAAAGCTCCGTGGCGGTTTCCAATACAAAAAAGCATGGAATCCCCATTTGACGGGCATATAAACCCAGTTCAATAAATTCTTCGTCTTTATATCCATTACAGATAATCAAACTGTCATGGTCACGAAGCTGTGAAATAGCAATAATTAATTCGGCTTTACTGCCCGCTTCCAGACCATGATGGTAGCGACGACCATAATCAGCAATTTCCTCAATAACGTGGCATTGCTGATTCACCTTAATTGGGAATACACCGCGATAGTGATTTTTATAACCAGCTGTTTTAATCGCCCGGGCAAAAGCCTCGTTCAGTTGGGTAATTCGCAAATCCAGCAGGTTTTCAATGCGTAATACAGCGGGCATATCCAGGCCACGCTCTTTCATTCCATTAACAATATCGATCAATGGAACATGAATAGTCTTTTCACCAAACTGCAAACTGACGACCGCATTGCCATCGGCGGAAATATCAAAATAATCCGTCCCCCAATCACGCACACCATAAAGCTTACTGCTATGTTGCGCACTCCATTCTTCAGGGGCAACATCAGGTGAGTGTGTATCAAGATTGGCATGGGTTTGTGTCATCAGTATGACCCCCTTTGGCTTCAGTTAAATCGCGGGATTGTCACTATTTTACGGATAAATTGCAAAAATATTATGACAGCACTACTACGTAACGAGATGAATCGCAGGCCTAGATAATTGGTTGCTCTTCTGGAACGCTGGTATCTGTTGATGGATCCAGATTGGTATTGAACGCCTCCACACTGTCCGCAACTTCGTCAGGGCGATTAAAACGCGCAATATGGAACAGCGCCTCACCCTCATTGACCAGAGGAATATTGGTTCTGCCAATGATCACGCCACTACAGATTGCGACCACTTTGGTTTCCGATTTTTCATCACCATATGGGGCCGCGACCATTCCCAGAATATCGCCTTTGGTCACGTGGGCTCCCATAGGAACCAGCATTCTGAAAATTCCGCTTTGCGGTGCCCTCACCCAACTGCTTGAACGCGCGACAAATGGTTCTACCGGTTTTAAATGTTTCGTACGGGATTCAGTTAACATGCCCAGCTTACGCATTACCGCCAACACGCCTCTGACACCAGCACGAATCGCCAGTTCATTAAAACGTAATGCTTCACCGGCTTCATAGACTATAACCGGCACATTGGCCTGCTGACAGGCATAACGTAGAGATCCCTCAATCAAGCCTGAATTCAAAATAACCGGGGCATTAAATGCTCTCGCCATTTCTTCAACGGCAGGATTATCCAACGCTGCACGAATCTGTGGCAGGTTATCGCGGTGTATGGCTGCAGTATGCAAATCTACGCCATGGGTACACTTATTCACCACCTCGCTCATAAAAAGATTGGCGAGGCGCGCCGCCAGAGAACCCTCTTCAGAACCGGGAAAACAGCGGTTTAAATCCCGGCGGTCTGGCAGATAACGCGTTTGATTGATAAAACCATATACGTTAACCACCGGGATGGTTATCAACGTCCCCTTAAGGCTTTTAAGCCGTTTACTTCTAACCAGCCGACGAATTATTTCCACGCCGACAATTTCATCTCCATGTACCGCACCGGACACAAATAAAACAGGCCCGTCACGTCGTCCACGCATCACCTGAACAGGCATACTCAAAGAGGTATGCATATACAAATCCGGTAGGGCTACATCAACTACTTTATTTTGTCCGGGGCCGATTTTTTGCCCGGCAATAATCAACTCGTCAGGCATTAACCACGGCCTTTGGTTTTAGTGGTTCCTGAAACAGAGTTCTTTTCAATAAAATCAATAATCAAACTGGCAATATCCTTACCGGTTGCTGATTCGATACCTTCAAGCCCTGGCGAAGAATTAACCTCCATCACGACTGGTCCATGGTTCGAACGCAATAAATCCACACCGCACACATTCAGACCCATCGTTTTGGCTGCCCTGACAGCGGTAGCCCGCTCTGCCGGTGTAATGCGGATTAAATTGGCACTGCCCCCACGATGCAGATTGGATCGGAACTCGCCCTCTTTACCCTGGCGTTTCATTGCGGCAACCACTTTCTCACCCACTACAAAACAGCGAATATCCGCACCGCCGGCTTCTTTGATAAATTCTTGCACCAAGATATTGGCTTTCATGCCCATAAAGGCTTCGATAACACTCTCAGCTGCCCCAGCAGTCTCTGCCAATACCACACCGATGCCCTGGGTACCTTCCAATAATTTAATCACCAGCGGCGCACCACCGACCATCTTGATTAAATCGTCGACATCATCCGGACGATGTGCAAACCCCGTTACTGGCAGACCAATTCCGCGGCGTGACAGTAATTGCAGAGCGCGAAGTTTATCGCGTGAACGACTGATCGCCACTGACTCATTCAGTGGATATACATTCATCATTTCAAACTGGCGCAGTACAGCAGTTCCGTAAAAGGTCACCGAAGCCCCGATCCTAGGAATCACCGCATCATAACCGGTCAGATTCTCGCCCTTGTAATGCACCTCCGGTTTCATCGAGGTGATATTCATATAACAACGCAGCACATCCAGCACATCCACTTCGTGACCTCGTGCCTCCGCTGCCTCAACCAATCGGCGAGTGGAATACAGCTTCGAATTACGGGACAAAATGGCTATTTTCATGCAGATTCTCCATCAAGCGCTTCATCTCTAGGCGCTTGGGTAGTGTCGTGGAATGCGGGGCTTGCTTGATAGGACAATGCCGGATTAACCAATATATTACCAGTCGTCATGGCAGTACGTCCCAGTAACATTCGAAACAACATAGTATCGCGATTGGTCAGGGTAATTTCAATCGGCCAGCTATGCCCGCCAACGCTCAGTGGCGTTTCAATTACATAACGTTTTTCTGTGTGACCACCCGAGTCAGTAACGTTGCGCTCGTCCTTAACTCGCGCTTCGCACCAGATTTCCGTCTCGGTATCATGTTGATTGGGATGCACCCCAAATCTTACCCAAAGCTCACCGTTCTTATCAATCGGCTCAACCGAAAAGGCATGGATGGCGGAAGTTCGGGCTCCAGTATCCACCTTGGCTTTGATTTGTTGAATACCCAACTCAGGCAAGCTCAACCACTCTCGCCAGCCAACAGTGATTATTTTTGGATAATTTTCCACGGGATTCCCCAATTAAGAATTTATGGGGCAATTGAAAGCAATTTAGGGACAGCTGTCAAAAAGGATTTTAGATATTTCGGATTTTAGTGAAACTTATATCTGATTTATAGTTATATCAATTATATTTTAATGTTGAAAATTAACCCGCTCCTTACAAAAAAGCCCCGATGAATCGGGGCTTTTAACAAAATTCAACAATATTTATTAGCAAAGGCCGGCTGCTAAGCAAGAGCCACCAACTGTCCATTGGATAGGTGCGGTTATACCATCTGGAGTTAATGTATAATCATCATTAGCAGCATTAATATTTTGACTTGTAGCTGTAATAACACCATCAACCATTGTGACACTATTAACAAATCCAGATGCACCTACAGCACCAGGAATACCATTAGAACCAGCATCAGCATCAGCTAAAGCCGTTAGGCGACCAGATTGAGCTGCAACTTCAAAAGCAATTTTATGAGGAGAAGTTGCTAATACCACCTCAGAAAAACGGGCACGTTCAGTATATTGTTGGTACGCAGGCAAAGCGATTGCCGCCAAAATACCAATGATCGCGATAACAATCATTAATTCAATTAATGTAAAACCTTGTTGTGTTTTTTTCATATTTCAATCTCCGTAAATAGACGACAAGCTTTGTGCTCCAAATTAATAGAGCACTCTCCATGCCAATGTTTTTTTATTTTTAAAAACAGTTAGTTAAGATTTAAATATTTATTTTCAATATTCGCAAATTACTCAGGCACGTCAGTTTATGACGTTTTTTGTCAGTTTCTTGCTAAACAATCTTTTTGTAGTTTAATTAAAACTTTATTTGCCGGGTAATACTCCAAACTTTTACGAATGGTTTCACAACGCTTTTCAGGCTTTTCCATAGCAAAATAACCATTAATTACGTCTTCAAATAGTTTTAACTCTGGTTTTTTATTCAGTTCGTATTCAAACCAACTCACAACCTGAATAAGTTTTTCTGCATCCTTTCTTACAATTGCATCATGCAGATGTGTTCGCATGACAATCTTCTCAGCATAGTTTTTGTAATACATATTACTTAACACATGATTAAGTTGGGGAGATTGCTGGGATTGAGTCAAATAGGTATATAGCTGCTGTTGCGCCAGTGCGGTTTGCCATAAAAAGACTAATGAAATGCTTAGCAAAAGCAGGATTAAAACCCGAAGTGATTTATTCGCTGCTTCACTAAGCAGATTCTGCTTGAATTTTAAATGATGGTTAAGTAATCCAAATAATAATGTTAACCAAATAAACCAGTGAAATGAGGATAGGTAAAAGGGATGCTCAACTTGTGTATGAAAAGTTATCGGTAGTAATAATGCAAGATAGGCAAGTATTCTTTGATGTTTATGTTTGAATACGAACCACAACACACTGAACATCGCTATAAGAATGCCCAGTAAAGCCAATAATCCTCCTTCAATGGCCCATTGCAAAAGTTCATTATGTGGATGGGCTATATAACCTGGCATATTTGCAGTAGGATGTTGTTGATAAAACGCAGAAGAAGCCAAGCCAAATTTTTCCAGGAAACTGCCAATACCATGTCCTCTTATTGGGGCTTCAGAAAAAGCATCAAGAGAAATTCGGTAAATACTCAGACGTTGATCTGAATATTGCGCTGCTACCATTTGGTAAGATTTATCAAATGTTCTGTGTAACCCTTCTTTTGCTAACCAGCTGGCCACCACAATTAGCAATAAAGCAGAAACCATCGTTTTCCAGTTTTTACTGACTTGACTTCGATAGGCTATGAGCAACATTAGTAATCCTAATACGCCTGATAACAGTCCTATTCTTGAACCTGTTGCAACCATCACATAAGCCGCAATACCTATGGTTAGTAGTAAAAAGACTTTTAGATAAAAACGCTTATAAGCAATCGGTCTTAAACAAAGATAAACTGAAACCAATATGCCGGTAGTCAGGAAACTGGCCATCACATTGACCTGTTGAAAAACACCGGTAGCAGTCACTATCGAGGTACGTGGGATCCAATTCTGCAAAATTGGTAACTCAAACAATTGAATAACACCAACGAGACTATGGATAAGGGTTGCAATAGCAATCAGCAACAAAATCCTATCGGTGTTTTTCAGCCGAAACTGAAATAGACCAAACAGAAAAATAACCCCTGCCATCACATACACAATTCGAAACAGCCAGGTAATTGGATCCTGAACGCCAGCAAGTGCTGCAGCCAGCAGAATTCCAATAGGTAACGCCAAAAGACCTTTGTAATTTGCTGGAAGAAGCAGCTTTTCCTGCCCACAGAAATACCAGACTGAATAAGCAATAACTAATGTCGCCGCCGCCCAGACGGTGATATTAAATGGTAGATCAAATCCAGTGCCACCGAGACTGGAGGCCAGATAAAAGGGAGATACCAGGAAGAGTAATGCCAGTAACCATTCAATTGGCTGCTGCGGCAATAGTGGGTATTTTGAGAGATAACGCGACATAAGCTTCCCTGTTCTGGCGAATAAACAAAAAAGGATTATGTCGGCTGATTGATCGAGTGGCAAGGAGCGTTGGATAGAAACAACGACTATTTCATATCAGCTGTATTTTTATCCGCAGATTACGCAGATGGGCGCAGATTAAAAGAATACAAACCACAGAAACACAGTTTAAAAATAATGTAGGTCGGGTTAGCGCAGCGTAACCCGACATAAACAAGATGTTGGGCTTCGCAGGCTCAACGCCAACCTACTGAGTTTTTTAAATTCATCAATCTTAAGATTAATGAAACAAGGTCCGTTCGATATTATGACGTGAATAATCTGCGTAATCTGCGGATAAATCTTTTAAAACCTCTGTGCCCTCTGTGTCTCTGTGCTTATATCAACTACAAAGGCACACCAATTCGCTGAGCAACTTCTTCGTAGGCCTCGATAACACCACCCAATCCCTGACGGAAGCGGTCTTTATCGAGTTTTTTACGGGTTTCAGCATCCCATAAACGGCATCCATCCGGGCTGAACTCATCACCGAGATAGACTTCGTCTTTGAACACACCAAATTCCAGTTTGTAATCCACCAGAATCATCCCGGCATCGGCAAACAGTTTTTTCAACACCTGATTGACTTCAAAGGTCAACGCTTTCATGCGTTGGACCTGTTCATCGGTAGCCCAGCCAAAAGTGGCGATATGGTATTCATTAACCATTGGGTCATGTAAAGCATCATTTTTCAGGAAAAACTCAAATACCGGCGGGTTAAGCTCCATTCCATCTTCCACGCCAAGCCGGCGGACCAGACTGCCTGAAGCCACATTACGCACCACACATTCCACCGGGATCATTTTCATGTTTTTGACCAGCGCTTCATTGGCACTAAGCAGTTTTTCAAAATGCGTCGGAATACCCGCGTTGGCCAATTGCTCCATGATAAATGCATTAAACTTGTTATTAATCTCACCTTTACGGCTTAATTGTTCGATACGTTCACCATCAAATGCCGATGTATCGTCCCGAAAACTGAGCACAACATAATCCTGGTCTTCTGTAGCAAAGACGCTTTTGGCTTTACCGGCATAAAGTTGCTGTAATTTTTGCATGGTGTTTTCTCTTAGGCTTTTTTAAGTTCGCGCCAGTCAAATCCGGCATCTTGTTCAGCGATGCCAATCCAGTCTGGTGTGCAGTTCAGTGCATCAGCAAATAAAGGACTCACCAAGGTCGGAGAATTATTTTTTTCGCTGATATGCATTGCAACAATGTGTTGCAAGCGTGAGGTGTCAATTTTCGCAAGTAATTCGGCAGATTGCACGTTATTTAAATGACCAAAACGTCCACCGACCCGCTGTTTTAAATATTCCGGGTATTCCCCCTGATCCAGCATTGCCATATCATGATTCGCTTCCAGCATCAGCCCATCACACAACGTCAAAGCTGACTCGATCACCGGTGTGATAAAACCAACATCGGTTAACAGGCCTAAGCGGAAATCACCGTTGTGGAACACAAACTGACTGGGTTCACGCGCATCGTGTGGCACCGGAAACGGTGAGACTTCAATATCATTAACATTGAAACGCTCATGACAGCTAAACTCGTGAATATGCGGCATCACATCAACAGGTAAACCTGCTGCCGTGCCGGGTGTGGCATAAACCGGAATATTGAATTTCTGTGATAAAACTCGAACGCCACCGATATGATCGGCATGCTCGTGTGTCACCAGAATAGCGGTGAGGTCCGAAGACGTCAGACCAACACGCCGCAGACGTTTTTCAGTTTCACGAGCAGAAAAACCACAATCCACCAGAATTGTGGTTTTTCCCTGTGAAATCAGTGTTGCATTGCCCCGGCTACCGCTGCCAAGTGATGCAAAGCGCATTATTGAGTCAATTGTTCCTGAATCAGACCCAGTAAACGTTTCGCTGTTTCTGAAGAAGTACGAACCTGTTCAGAATCCAGTACGGTTATACGGGTATCTGACGCATCTGAAATAAGTTTGATGTAGTAGTACTCTTCAGGCGCCACCTCATCGTCATCTTTCCAGAAAGCCATACGACCAAAGAAGCCAGGTTCTTCTCTCTCAGCTTCGTTAAATGGATCCAGGTAGCGCACGTAATATGTACCACGTGAACGGTCACGATCTTCAACAGCAAAACCACGGCTATCCAATACCCGACCGACACGATCCCAAACGGTAGTGAATTCCTGCTCCACCAATAAAGCCTGTTGACCTTCGGCTTCATCCAACAAAATGACACGCGCTTCAGTTTGTTGTGCTGCTGAGCTTGGCAAAGAGGCCTCAGCACGTGCTTTATCCTGTTGGTATAAGCCACCAAGATATTCAGCCAACTGACGCAGCATCGCTTCATCTTTCTGATTGTTGCGATTGGTATCATCTACACCATTCACATAAACTCGAGCCGAACGATTTACATCTCCGCGCTCCATACGAACACGATAGGCATAGCCATCAACGTCCGGCTGGGTATCCATCAGACCAATACGCTGATCTTTACGGTGAATATTCATATTGATATCCGCCCAGAAAGCTTCAATACGTTGCCAGGTTTCATCACGGTCTCCCGGAACGACCAGATGCCGATCATCCCCCTCGCCCGATAAAGCAGGTTTGGATTCTGGAGTGATGTTATAACGCGCTGCTAATGGATTGGTGCTGGCTTCTTCATATTCGGAATACGTTGCTGAGCTTTGCTGATTGCCAGCGATTTGATCGTTGATTCGTGATGTGCTCAAGTCAGGTGGAATGTCCAACGGTGGCATTGTTTCTGCTTTACGATACTTTTGGGTATTATCAGGAGCAACCTCATCCAGTGATGGCATTAACCCACAACCTGAAACGCTTACTGCGACCAGCACTCCACAGGCTTTCAACTTAAAACGATTTGTGTTCATTTAATTACATTCACTCACTTAGGGATTCAGAACACCGGCAGTGACCAGCGCCTCACGAACCGGTTGATGAAATTGTTCAGACAAAACTGTCATTGGTAAACGTATCCCTTCCGGTATCAGACCCATTTCATGGAGAGCCCATTTAACCGGAATAGGATTGGATTCAGAAAATAACCGCTGATGCAGTAAAGATAATTTATCGTTTATTTCACGGGCATTATCAGCATCACCCTTCAAAGCAGATTCACACATCTGGCTCATTAAGGCAGGTGCCACATTCGCAGTCACTGAAATGACCCCACGACCACCCGCCAGAATAAAATCAACGGTATTGGCATCTTCGCCGGTATAAAGTTCGAAACTATCGTCACACAGTTCCTTAATTAACGACACTCTTCGTACATCTCCGGTCGCTTCTTTAATACCGATAATATTGCCGATTTTGGCCAGACGACCAACGGTTTCCGGTAATAAATCACAGGCTGTGCGGCTTGGAACGTTATAGAGGATTTGCGGAATATCCACCGCTTCAGCAATCGCTTTAAAATGCAGATACAAACCTTCCTGAGTCGGTCGGTTGTAATAAGGTGTGACCAACAGAACGGCCGCAACACCTAATTGTTTAGCGTAATGGGACAGTTCAATGGCTTCTTCGGTAGAGTTGGCACCGGTACCGGCAATGACGGGAATGCGACCCGCAGCCTGCTCCACCACCTGACGAATTACATCTGTATGCTCATCAATGCTTAATGTAGCGGACTCACCAGTAGTACCGACAGCCACAATCGCACTGGTGCCATTTTGAATATGAAAATCAACGAGCTTGCGCAGGCTTTCACCGTCTAACGAGCCATCCGCCCGCATGGGTGTTACCAGAGCTACCATACTGCCGCTGAACATATTCATCAGACTCCGCGAAAATAAACTGGCATGGTACTTTGCCAGCCAGTAGATGACAAGACCGGACTGCTTTGGGTAAGGTACTGCCAGCAAAATAATCACTAATGGAGAACGTTTAATGACTACAGTTAATTTACAGCAAACCGTACCGGATTTTGAATTGCCTTCCACTGGCGATAAAAACATCCGGCTTTCCGACTTGCATGGCAAGAATGTGCTTATCTATTTTTACCCCAAAGACAACACCCCAGGATGCACATTGGAAGGTCAGAATTTCCGTGATCATATTGAGACGTTTAATGCTCACAACACACTGATATTCGGGATATCCAGAGACAGCGTGCGTGTTCATGAAAACTTCAAGGAAAAACAGCAGTTTCCCTTTGACTTACTCTCTGATGCTGATGAAACAGTCTGTAACTTGTTTGGCGTGATGCAGCTGAAGAAAAATTATGGACGTGAATACATGGGCATTGTTCGCAGTACATTCCTTATCGATACAGAAGGAAAGCTGATCAATGAATGGCGAAATGTCAAAGTCAAACAACATATTGATGAAGTATTGGACGTCGTCAAAAATCTATAACATCCAACAATAATCATAGATAATAGACTTGTAAAACAGGTATTTACATTACTCTTTTTAAGTGCACTAATAAAACCCGCTGCTCCTCCCCTACCGCACCAACCCAGTGCGGTATTTTTTTCTCTTTAACGATTAACCACTTGTTTTTAATCGACTTCACAGACTGGTTTAGAAATTGCCTACCCCTTTTGGAGTATTCCTAACTAAGGTATCAATTACTATGTCTTTAAAAAGTCAGTCGATGAATTTAAGTGTTGCTGAACGACGCTGGCTCCCCTGGTTTGGTCAAACGGGAAAGTTTGCCATGAGATGGAGCTGTTATCTCAATCGTGATACCTATGCCGAAGTTGAACATACATTCGAAGGAATTGCGGCAACTCGTGTCAAACTACTACAGCAATGGACGCATTCCCAATGGAATCAGCTCAAGCTACTCGCAGAGCAATTACCCGGTTCTCTCGGTGATATGGATAGCTCTCTGCTTGAACAACGGCTGAACTCTGCTAAACATTTTTCCGAGATATTTATTATTGAAAAGAGCGGTCGAGTGATCCAATCGACTTATTCAGCACATATCGGCCAGCATGATCTGAATAACAACGCCGTTGAACAAGGTCTGAAACAGTCCTTTTTGCATGGTCCCTATACCGATCCGTTAACGCTCAAGATTGGGCCCTCAAGTTCAAAGTTTCATGATGAAGTGACTTTGATGTTTTATCTGCCGTTAGTAAACGGCGATCAGGTTGTTGGTGCGTTATGTGGCCGTGTACCCAATGACGTAGTAAGTGATTTAATTCAACGCGAAGCAGGTCATGTTTATACAGAGTCTGGGGACAACTATATTTTTATGGTGGAATCACGTTTTGACCCGATGATTCAGCAAGGCGTTGCTCTGTCCCGATCACGGTTTGAAGATAACACTTTCTCGCATGGTGAAAATCTTAAGTCCGGCATAAACACCCATTGGGGAGTGGTTAAAGTTAATCGGCATACCGAGTTCGAAATTCGGTTTACCGATCCGGCGACTGGCCAATTACACCCAGGGGTACGCGAAACTATTCGCAATGGCGAAAACCTGTTTGTCACTTATCCTGGTTATTCAGATTACCGGCATATTCCCGTCATTGGTAAAGGTGTGACTTTTCAATTAACAGGCTCTCCTGATCGTTGGGGAATGATGTGTGAGGGCGACCTGGAAGAGGTTTACCGTCGCCGTTCAGTGAATGTCAGCTTATTGAAAAGCTTTGTCTCAGGCATGATAGCCTTGGTGGGGGTAAACAGCGCTTTACACTATTTCACCACGCTACCTCAATTTGCTATCGACACGGTATCCGTTTGCATGATGATTATCATTGCATTACTGATCCGTAAATTCAGTACTAAACGACTTGCAGATCGAATGAATGAAATGACACGAGTTATCCAGGAGATTGCTGAGGGTGAGGGAAATCTCCGGCAACGCCTGAATAATGAAAAAATGATGGCCGATGAAACAGGCGACATGGGTCGCTGGATTAACAGTTTTATCGATAATCTGGATGGCATCGTCGGACAGGTAATTTTTTCCAGTCACGACGTACACCAAACCAATAAATCCATGTTAGATACCAACCGTGAGGCCTATCAGGTATCAGCAGAAGTGACCGACGCGATAACTAAAATGCTCGATCTGTTGAAAGAGCAAATAGAGGATATCGGCCAGGCTAATCAAACCGCCGAGACCATGAAACTTGAAATGGACCGAGTCGTGGAAGACGCTCGGGTTCAATTTGAAAGTGCCCGCAAAGGCACTCAAGAGATACGCAACGTCGTTGAAAATACGGCTAATTCAGTCAGATCACTGAATGACCGAACCTCTGAAATCGGCAAGATAATCAATGTTATCACTGAAATTACTAATCAAACCAATATGCTGGCATTAAATGCTGCTATTGAAGCGGCCCGGGCCGGCGAGCATGGCCGAGGTTTTTCAGTCGTGGCCGATGAGGTTCGTAATTTGGCCTCACGCACAGCGAATTCTGCCGACGAAATTCAACGCATGATTGAAGGCATGCAACAGGAAACTCAGGAAGCCATGCGCTTTATGGAAACTGGAGTGGAAAACGTCGACAGAAGTTTGAAAATGACTGAACAAGCTTCAAGCGATAATGGTGAGTTGCATATTCTGGTCGAACAGATGTTCTCCACCATCAAACAACTGGCAAACAACAGCCATATACACGGCGATACTGCCCGACAAGTAGGAGTATCTGCTGAACAATTAAAGTCAGCGGTCAGTGCTTTGCAATCTCGTTCGACAATGGTTCGTAATACAGCCCAAACATTATCCCAATTAGTGGGTGTATTTCAGGTCAGTCCACGTTGAACCGGCTCAGGCCGGTTTCAGATCAAAGGCAATGCAAATCCGTTCCTCATCCGAGTTGAAGGGAATCGTGCGATGAAATACCGATGATGGAAACATCACAATATCCCCAACCTCAGGTGCGATGGTTTTGCTGGGAAAGTTGTCATGTTGCTTGGGATAATCATCCCCATGGGTGCTTAGCTCAATGCTGCCTTCATCGGGATGTGTTTTTTGCTTGGGTACTGCCAGGTACAACGCTCCGCTTACCCAACCTTCTTCATGAATATGGGAGGTTAAATGCCCGCCGGTTTTCATTCTGACGTACCAGGAGCTGGCAAACACGGTTTGCTTAGGGAACCCTTTGGCAAAAATACCGCTTTCACCTTTTAGATTTTCGCGATAATCATCTATGGCACGCGCTACCAATTTGGCGATTTGCTGAAAGCTGGCCTCTGAGCGTTTAAACAAATTTCCTGCAGACTGCACACCATGATGCAGGCGGCCCTGACTTTTCTCTTCAATATCGGCCTGTTCGATATCCGCCAGCAGTTGTTTTAGCAGCTCGCTATCGCCTTTTAATTCCGGCACTTGCACATGACAAACCAGATCCAACGGATTTTTACAGAAATTATAGTCATTCACCGTGCCAAAGTTTTCGGCGTAATGTCCTGCGAGTGTCGCCAGAAATGGCGAACTATGGCGGGCTTTTTTCAGTTGGTCCAAGCCCTGTTTGAATTCCTCAAAGCGCTCGGTTTTATACAGACAATATAAAGAACGTTCTTGCCAATCCGCGTACTGCGATTGTTGAAAATAGCGTAAAGCCAGCGGCAAATCGCCACTGTCATAGAAATAGACTGCCAGACTGTAATTTGCCAAAGGTAAACTGGGATCCAGCTCCAATGCCCGTTTGTAGGCAGCAACTGATTCATCATAACGTCCCTGATCGCGCAAAACTTCACCGATATTACTATGCACTTCAGCATAGTCTGGTTTTAATTCCAGCGCCTGATTATAGACAGCAATGGCATCGGCCAGTTTTCCCTGATTTTTAAGTGCTGTACCAAGATTAAAATACAGTTGGGCATCCTGTGAAATCGTTAACGCACGCTGATATATCGCTACCGATTCTTCCAACCGACCCTGTTCCTGCAGACAAACGCCAAGATTGGCAATGGCTTCCAGGAAATTCGGCTGTTGTTCAATGGCTTTTTGATAATACTGACCCGCCTCTTCAAAGCGGTTTTGGGATTGCAATGCATAGCCCAGGTTATAAAGGGCATCTGTCAATTCGGGTTTCAATCTCAGTACTTTTTTATAGCTGTTAATCGCTTCGTCAATACGATTCAAATTGGTCAATAAAATACCCATGTTGAAGTAAATCTCGGGTACATTAGGGTCAATTTCAGTAGCTTTACGAAACACACTAACCGCATCTTTAAATTTATTTTGCGCTGCCAAGGCATTGCCATAAAGATTTAATACCGGAAAAGAACGCGGATAAGCTTTAAGCAGTTTTTTTGCTGCCGATTCAGCAAAACCTGCCTGCCCGGTGTTAAGGGCTTGAATAATAGGTTGTAAATCGGCCTGTCCCGGCGTTGGGCTTGGCATGGGGTGTTTCATAACTGAGATTCCAATAAAGCAGGAGATATTTCCTGCAATTTACAGGACTAATTCCTATCAGCGCAAGATATCTTCCCAGAATTTTTATTAAGATAGATTTAAAGCTGATCAACGAACCATAATTCCGCTGTTCAGGTCTGCTTAACAGTCACAATAAGGAGTCATTACATTCATGGATACGATTACGCAGGCGTTACTTGGCAGTGCAGTGGCTTACAGCGTTGCAGGACGCAAAGCGCCCAGAGCTTCTGTTTTGTATGGTGCTGCTTTCGGTATCTTGCCGGACCTTGATGTATTCATCCAATATGCTAATGACCTGGACACCATGACTTTCCACCGGAGCTGGACCCATTCATGGATTGTGCACAGTTTGCTTGCACCGTTAGTGGCCTGGCTAATGAGTAAACTGGATCAGAGAGTGGATTTTCGACGATGGCTGGCGTTGATCTGGTTGGTGTGGATTACCCATAGTGGACTGGATGCAATGACCGTTTATGGAACGCAGCTTTTCTGGCCCTTTATGCCTCCACCTGCGTCGATTGGCAGTATATTTATTATCGATCCGCTCTATAGTCTGCCACTCGCTGCAGGCTTCCTGGCAATACTTCTGGCCGCCGGAAAACGGCTGAGCCATGCTGTCATGATCGGTAGTCTTATCTTCAGCACGGCTTATCTTGGCTGGAGCTATGCAGCCCAATACTGGATAACACAGCAAACCGAACAGGCATTACAAAAACAACAGATTGACTATCAGCATATTAAAATCACTCCGGCACCGTTAAATACCCTGTTATGGCGGATTGTGGTAATTGATGAAGAGGTTTATTACGAAGGTTTTCGTTCGATTTTTGACGGCGACACAGCATTTTCATTTACCCAATTCGAGCGAGGCATGGAGCTGAAAAAACTTCTGCCCGATCAAACCTATATCAAAAGAATAAACTGGTTTACTCAGGACAACTTCAAGCTTGAGCAACAGGACAATATGATTGTTGCGACAGATTTACGTATGGGCATGGAACCCAATTATTTCTTTCGTTTTAAACTAGCAGAGATACGTGATGGCAATGTTATTTCAGTAGGACCACAACAATTGGGTATGCAGAGAAATGCAAAAGAAGGCTTAAATTGGGTGTGGCAACGTATATGGAACCCACAGCTAAGTCCACTGCATTAGCAGTGACTTGAAAAACAATTGAGATTCCAGCTTACCCTAGGTTATTTTCATTTTCAGCCAGACTGGATGGCAGTGGAATTCTGATGGTGACCCGCAAACCGTTGGTGTTGCCATTTTCGATATTAAGCTCACCTTTAAAACGTCTGACAATGGCATCAACAATTGCCAGCCCCAGACCGCTTCCATCACTATGGTGACCATGGACAAAGCGTCGGGTTAGCTCAGTGAGCAATTTTTCCGACACGCCAGGGCCCTCATCTTCTACCGTCCAGCATAGTTGCTGTTTATCCAAATTAACTGACAGGGTAACTACACTATTCTCTGGTGCATGACGGATGGCGTTTTCCAGCAAATTACGTAAAGCAGCCGATAATAAGATTGCCGAAGCATGGATCTTTTCATCCACACCATCATTACAACGCAATGTCACTTGGTGTTGTCTTGCCAGATGTTGAACATCACTCAATGCCATATTATTAATTTCAGCTACTGGTAAATGGGTACTTTCAGCTAATTGCCCATCGCCTTCTACTCTGGCGAGTAATAAAAGCTGATCCAGCGTTCGTTGTAACCTGTCCGTCGCCTTTTCTGCCTGCACCAGGGCATGCATGGCCTTGCCTCCCTGCGTCAGTCGCGCGACCTGTAGCTGGGTTTTAATTCCAGCTAATGGCGTACGTAATTCATGCGCCACATCACCGGTAAACCGGCGTTCCCGTAACAAAGACTGCTGCATGCGTTGCAACAGTCGATTGATCTCATCCACCAGCGGGCGTACTTCGGCCGGGCGTTGCTCCCAGACTAACGAGGTAAGATCTTCGGTATTACGTCTGGCCATATTCTGAGTCAAGCTATGCAATGGTTTAAATCCATGCAAAATACCAAACCAGACTACGGCCAAAGTGCCCGCCAGACTGAGGAAAAACGGTAGTCCAGCGGCGATCACCACCGACCGCATCAACGTATCTCTGGTTTCCAATCGTTCAGCGGTGGTAATGGTCAATCCCCCCTGAGACAAATTAAACACACGCCACGGCTCTCCATCCTGCAATCGATTTTGGTAGCCTTGCTGCGTAGTGGTCAGTACGTTTTCAGGAGCATCATGGGATACCGCGATAATATCTCCCGCGACATTGGCTACCTTGCAGGCAAGTGTCGCAGGTAAATCAAGATTTTCAGCCGGATCAAATAAAGCATTGCGTTGACCGCCATTTACCAGCGGATCCAAATCATATTGAGACATTAAAGACATCAGCATTTTGGCGGAAGCGGCAAGACGGTTATCCAGAGTATTCTGCATTTCCTTTTGCACACTCATCAGCAACCACGGAGCCAGTAGCAGCCACATCAACAGCACTGCAATGCCAATCCGCCATAGTAACTGCCAGCGTAAATAGTCCTTGGCTTTAGCGGGGCTCATTGAGCGCTCCCAATCGATATCCCATGCCCCGAACCGTTTCAATCCAGTCATCACCCAGTTTACGACGTAAATTATGGATATGTACGGCTACAGCATTACTTTCAATGCCTTCGGCCCAGCCATAAAGACGATCCTGCAACTGTGCAGCGGTAACCACTCGGCCGGGTTGCTGCAAAAGGGTTTCCAATACGGTAATTTCACGACGGGATAAATTCAGCGGTTTATTGTTTAGCAAGACTTGTAAAGTGGAGGGATCAAATTGCAGACTACCGTGCTGAATCGTCTGGGTGGCACGTCCTGCCGCTCTGCGACTTAAAGAATGCAGGCGAGCGGCAAGTTCTGTTAAATCAAATGGCTTACTCATATAGTCATCCGCACCGGCCTGTAAACCACTGACGCGATCAGGTACTGCATCTCTGGCAGTTAATATTAATACCGGTAAGTTATTTCCACGCTCCCGCCAGCGATTGAGTAAATGCATGCCATCTTCGTCTGGCAAGCCCAGATCGAGAATAACGGCATCAAAACTGGCGGTGGCCATGGCCGTTTCAGCTCCTCCGGCATTCATTACCCACTCGGCCTGAATGCCTAATGCCGTCAGACCGGCCTGTATGCCCTCACCCATTAAAGCATCATCTTCCACAATCAATACATACATCGGTCAATACCCGAAATAAAAACGTTATGTTCGTTTAACTGAATTAAGACAACGTTAACATTGCCTTAATTTTGTCGCTGCACTCTACGCTTCAAGAATTGGTTGCGTAACGTCACTGCAACCAAACCTCCCAACATTTACTAATAACATGAGAAGCTATTTATGTGGCTGGTGCGTTATGCTCTAACCCGACCTTATTCTGTGGCCGCTTTAAGCCTGCTGATATTTGCAGCAGGTTTAATCAGTTTTCTGAAATTGCCCGTCGACGTGCTTCCCAGCGTCAATATACCTTCTATAAAAGTGGTATGGACCTATAACGGTCTTAACACCAATGAAATGGCATCAAAAATCACTACTTTTAGCGAAGTAGCGATTATGAACAATGTCGATAACCTTAAGGAAATTCGTTCACAAACCCTGAATGGCACCTCAGTCATTCATATCGACTTTCATCCCGAAGTTGATATTGCCAATGCCATGGCGCAGGTCACCGGTGTATCGCAAACCATCCGTCGGCGAATGCCGGAAGGTACTTCACCGCCATTGGTTGCCGAATACAATCAATCCAGTACGCCGATTATCCAGCTGGTCATGTCTTCAGATACGTTGACTGATGGCCAACTGGCTGATTTTGCACGGTTACAGTTGCGTGGCATGGTTCAATCCATTAATGGCATTCGCATGACCCTGCCTTATGGTGGTGCCACCCGGCAGATCATGGTGGATCTGGATCCTGAGGCGTTATTTGCTCAAGGGTTAACAGCAAGTGACGTAACGCAGGCGATTAATGAACAGAACCTGACACTGCCATCAGGCAGCATTCGTGAAGCGCAGAATGAACTGCAAATCACTGTTAATGCCAGTCCACAGGCAGTAGCTGATTTTGAGGATCTGCCGATTCGCTCCCGAGATGGCGAACTGATATTGCTACGTGACGTCGCTGATGTTCGGGATGGCACCGCGTTGCAGACTAATATCGCCCGCGTCAACGGACAAAATGCGGTCATGGTGTCATTGATTAAGCTGGGCGGTGCTTCGACTGTAGACATTATTAATGAACTAACCGAACGACTCCCTTCAATTCAGGCTGCGGCACCTGAGGGCATTACCATATCGCCAATTTTTGATCAGTCGGTGTTTGTGAACACGGCATTACATCATATTGAAATGGAAATTCTTATCGTCGGCTCACTGGTCGCATTAATGGTACTGCTGTTTTTGGGATCATCACGGGCCACATTGATTGTCTTGACCTCTATTCCATTATCATTGCTGACAGCAGTTTTTGTATTAAATTTAACCGGCAACACCTTGAATTTAATGAGCTTGGGTGGACTGGCACTGGCCATTGGCATTCTGGTTGATAACGCATTAGTGGAAATTGAAAATATCAAACGTCACCTGGCCGATGGCATGGAGCCAAGTCGGGCCATATTGACCAGCGCCAGTGAAGTTGCCTTCCCTGAACTTGTTTCCACACTTTCCACCTGTATCGTTTTTTCACCGATATTTTTATTAACCGGTGTGGCAGGTTATATCTTTCAGCCAATGGCGATTGTAGTCATTGCCTGTCTTGTTGCCTCTTATTTATTATCTCGCACCGTAGTTCCTGCCTTGGCCAGACTTTTACTCACCAATGAGAAAGCCGTAAATAAACACTCCAAAAATCCATTGGTCCATTTACATCTGGCATTGGAACAACGGCTGCATAATGGTCAGCAGCATTTACAAAATACGATTGGTAAATTGCAGCGTCACATTGTGATTGCACCATTGATTGGTGTTGTTATCGTCACAGCGGCGGGATTTGCACTTCAGGATCTCGGCAGGGATTTCTTTCCAAAAACTGATGCGGGTCTGATGAGGCTTTATCTAAGGGCCGAACCTGGCACTCGCATTGAACAAACGGCCGATAAGTTTGCACAGATTCAGCAGGAAATACGCAAAATAATCCCCGAACAGGAACTTGATTTTGTATTTGATAACATTGGCATGCCCGACTCCATTAATCGTGCCTGGATAGACAGTTTTACTATCGGGTCCTACGATGGAGAATTACAAATTCAGTTAGCTAAAGGTCATCAACCCACCAGTCAATATGAATCGGCGATTCGGCAGATGCTGAAACAAAAATTTCCGGAAGTTACATTATTTGCTCAAGCGGCAGATACCACCAATCAGACATTATCCGGCAGTACACCGACAGCACTTGATGTGCGGTTTACCGGCCGAAATCTGCAAGCCAGCATTGCCAAGGCGGAAACCCTCATTGAAAAGATGCAAAACGTCGAAGGCGCTGTCGATATTGGTTTTCAGCAAGTATTTGCGTTGCCTGAATACTATGTGCACCTGGATCGCAAACGTGCAGCTGAACTCGGTGTGACCACACAAGACACCATGAACAGTCTGTTAGGTGCTTTAGGCTCTGCCGGTACCGTCTCCCCCAGCTTCTGGTCCGATCCGGTGTTTGGTTTTTCCTATGAAGTGCAAACCCGTATGCCATTACACAAATTACGCACCACCGATGATCTTATGAACTTGCAGATTCAGACTTCTGATCCCCAGGTGACTGTGCCACTGGCAAGTATTGCTTCTATTACCCCACGAAATGTCGCTGGAAGCATTGGTCGCACCATGCTGAAACCCACCGTCAATGTGTTAATCAATACCGAAAACACAGATTTAGGCTCGGTTTATAAAGCCACGCAGCAGATTGTGAATGAATTAAAACAAAACGTCGTTCCCGGTAATGATATTGAAATCATGGGACAGGCAGCAGCCATGGATGAAGCTTACCGTGACCTGCTGTTCGGCTTTTTACTGGCGGTATTTTTCATCTATATCATCATGCTGTTTAACTTCGCCTCCTGGATCATGCCTCTAGTTGCATTATCCGGCGCGCCCATTGCCATATCTGGCGCGATCATCGGCTTAATGCTTACTGGAACGAATATCAGCGTACCGGCGTTAATGGGTTTTATCATGGTGATTGGCGTATCAACTGCCAATAGCGTTCTGGTCACGACCTTTGCTCGAGATCAATGGGTGGCAGGTAAATCAGCATTTGAAGCAGCTCGCGAAGCAGCTTCGACACGGCTAAGACCTGTATTAATGACCGCTCTCACCATGATTATTGGTTTACTGCCGATGGCATTGGCGCTTGGCGAAGGGGGTGAACAAAATGCACCACTGGCCCGGACGGTTATCGGTGGTTTGATGCTGGGTACATTTGCCTCACTGTTTTTAGTGCCATGGACTTTCAGCATGATCATGCAATTTATTAAACGTCCGCAGCCCATCAAGCTGCCGACAATTTGAGGTCCTCACCATGTCAAATATAACCAAGACAATCATAGTTGCTGCGGTCATCGCTGTTCCGGTGTGGTTTTTAATTCAACCTGCCAGCGAAGCCAATATCGAACAATCCTCTGCTAACACCCCTGAAACTCTCTCGGTGCGGGTCGCTCAACCAAAACACATAACTGATTATCAGCCACTGGTATTCAATGCACGCGTCGAGGCCATTGAACAGTCGGATATTTTTGCCCGAGCTGATGGTTATGTCGAAAGTCGTTACGTGGATATTGGTGATGAAGTTAAACAAGGTGACCTGTTAGCCAAACTGTCTTCCCCCGAACTGGAGCAGGAAATTCTACAGGCCAAGGCTGAAATAAAGCGCCAGAAAGCCATGCTGGATCTGACTGAAAAAGTGGCCAGACGCTACATTAATTTACGTGATTCCGGCGCCGTGAATGCAACCGAAGTAGATGAAAAAGAAGCAGAGCTGGCTGTTGCCAAAGCCACATTAGCCACTTATGAAGCAAGACTGGAGCAGCTGGAAAATGAATTCGCCTATACCGAGATTGTGGCACCATTTGATGGCATCGTTACCCGTCGCCAGGCTGAGCGTGGTAATCGAATTACACGCAGTGATGATATGCCGTTGTTCCGTATAAGCCGCAGCGATAAATTACGGGTTATTGTAGATATTCCCCAGACCCAGCTATTCAATATTGATAAGCAACAGTCGGCACAATTTACGCTGCCTGATATGTCGAATCAGCAAATTGAAGTCCCATTTTCTCGTATTTCAGGTGAAGTGAATCGTGAAACCGGAACAATGCGGGTGGAATATCTACTGGAAAATACCGACCTGACAATTCCGGCCGGGGTCAGTGGAGAACTGACGATTCAGGCAATCGAAAAAGTGGATACAGTGCGTATCCCGGTTAATGCGTTAAAGACTATTAAAGGTAAACCTTCGGTGATGCTGGTCAATGCGGATAACCAGGTGGAAATCAAAACCGTTCGTGTCGGTCGGTTGGATAATAGTGAGGTTGAGATTCTATCGGGGCTGATAGCTGAAGATCGTGTCATCCTCAATCCTAACGCAAGATTGGATGAAGGTGAAAAGGTCAACGTTTCAGACTAAAAGCAATCAGGCCCACTTTTAAAGTGGGCCTGCAGGACTTATGGGTTAAATTCGACCGGTCAGTAATAAAACCAACAATATAATCACCAACACACCGATCAATCCTGTCGGACCATAACCCCAGTTTCGACTATGTGGCCATGAAGGAATTACTCCGACTAATAACAGAACCAGGATAATTAATAAGATAGTACTTGTAGTCATGATCATTCCCTCTCATTGAAAAAAACACGATATAAACAAAAGCGGATAACGTCTGTGCGTTGGCGTACCAATTACCAGTCAATATTTTTTAAGCCACTCACTGCATAATCCGTTTGTAGGTTTTTTTATCAATTTTATAGCAACTGCACGCAGATGCTTCGAGTCCTTTCACATCCAGAATGGTGATATTGCCTCGGTGATATTTGATTAACTGCCGTTTGTGCAATGCCGTGGCTGCTCGGGTAACACCGACGCGACGCACCCCCAACATGTAGGCAAGAAATTCCTGGGTAATGCGAAACTCATTGGATTCAGCCCGATCACGAGTCATTAATAACCAGCGAGCCAGCCGGGCTTCGACTAAATGAAATCGGGTACAGCCTGCAGTCTGAGATAATTGCACCATGGTGACATACAAATATTTTTTTAACATCGCTTCCAAAATGGGGCTTTGTTTAATCTGCTGCAGCAAGTTAGCCACTGGAATACGTAAAGCCTGTCCTGCCCCCTGTACCAATGAATGCAATGGCGCTATAGTCACACCCAAAACCAGGGTATTTCCCAACATACCTTCATTGCCGATGAGTCCTACTTCTAGGTTTGAACTTTTATCGACTGGGACCGTCAACGAGATAAAACCTTGATTGGGAAACCAGGCGTATTGCATGGCCTCATTCGGTTCCGTCAGAATCTCAGCAAATACTAAATCTACCAGCTCGCACTCGGCCAAAAGCCGATTTCTTTCCAGTGCAGGTAAATCAGTAATAAGATGATTGATTAGTTGGACTTCAGAAATTAGCAATGTGGTACTCCAGTATTGCTCATAAAATGACACTGAAAAATTTATGTCATTAAGAGGTTTACTCTACGCTTATTAATGAAAGGTCGTATTAATCTCTAGAGTCTTCTCTTTTGGCCAGCCCACGCCGATGTGAACAATGTCATTTAATCGACTTCGTTATCCTTCATTAATCTGTCTGTTTCTCTTTTGACAACTTGATAACATTCGCAAACACGTTCTTCCAAACCTTTGCGATCTATTACGGTGATTTTGCCTCGGGAATATTGAATCAACCCCGCTTTCTGCAAATGCCCTGCTGCCTCGGTAACACCTTCGCGGCGCACGCCCAACATATTTGCAATCAACTCTTGGGTCATTCTAAGCTCATTGGACGGCAACCGATCCAGACTTAATAATAACCAACGGCATAATTGCTGATCGACCGTATGGTGACGATTACATGATGCTGTTTGTGCCATCTGAGTGATTAACGACTGGGTGTAGCGCAACAGTAAACGCTGTAATTTTTCCGCTCGAAAAAACTCTTTTTTCAACAATCGGCCTGATAATCTGTAAGCATATCCTTCACTTTGCACCACGGCCCAACTGGAGGTCGTTTCGCCTCCCATAAACAATGAGATCCCAACAATGCCTTCATTACCGACCACAGCGATTTCCGCTGAAGCGCCACTTTCCATAACATTTAATAAAGACACTATTGCTGTAGTCGGAAAATACACATGGTTAATCTGTTTATCAGGAGAATAAAGCACCTCCCCTAAAGGCATCTTAACCAATTCTAAACCCGGATAAAATCTTTCACGTGCTTGATTTAGTAGTGATGCCAGAATCTTATTTTTACTGGGGTCTTGTTCTTGGCTCATACGCTCACAATTTAATGATCTATAAATATCCGTTTATCTGATGTTTACTCCTCACACATAATCCGTGTCAGTCATTGAGTCCATACAAACGCGATCCCACTATTTATTAACACATAAATACTCTCGGCTTGTTTGTACGGTATCGCACATAACTCTCAAAAAAACAACATTACAATTTATTGGTTTGTGCGAAAACGTACATACGAATACTGCTGTTTTCTTTATCCTGAAAATTAAGCTGAAAAACTTAATGGGGAGGAAAAGCCGTTATGAAAACCAAATTTATCTTTGAATATTCATGCTCCTCAATAAAAAAACCTGTTAATTATGTTTCACCCCGTCTGTTTCATAATTCAACACGGAACGGGTGAAATAGGTTATGCGTACTTTGCGAACCCGTAGGACGGACAGCGGTTCAATATGGCAAATCCTTCCAAAAGTTCAGAGAGATAAACTCGATTACGATAATCTGAAAAAAATGTGTGATGATTTTCCGTTAGGCATTATCCTGTGCGATAAAGCAGGTCGGTGTTTATATTCTAACCATGCATATACCAACATTCTCGGATATGCCGCCGGGGAACTGCTTCATCAAGACTGGCACGCTTGTCTTTATATAGAAGATTCTGCTCAACTGAATGAAAAGTGGAAACAAGCTGTTTTAAACCGTACCCCCCTGCAGGATGATGTACGCCTCATACGGGCTGATGACGCGATGATATGGGCCCGTCTCCATGCCAGCATGCTGGAAGACGCTGAATATCCATTTGCCAGTTTGCTAATGGTTGAAGATATCTCCGAGCGTAAAGCCATGGAAAGTACATTGAAACAAATCGAAAACGCCTTATTCGAGGAAAAAGAACGCGCTCAAGTTACCCTCGATTCGATTGGTGATGCAGTGCTGACAACCGATTTAGAAGGCAATATTACTTATCTCAACCTTGAGGCGGAGCGTTTAACCGGCTGGGAACGCCAGCAATCTATCGGCAAACCTTTGCTCACTGTGTTTAATATCATTGATGGTGAGTCTCGGGAAACGGCACCTAATCCAGCAAATAAGGCTATGTTAGAAAATAGAACAGTTGAGCTGGCAATCGGCTGTATTTTAATTGCCAAAGATGGCTCTGAGGTTGAAATTGAAGACTCGGCAGCACCTATCCATAACCGTGATCAGCAAGTCTGTGGTGCAGTGATTGTGTTTCACAATGTCGCCAAATCAAATCTGGTAATGGAAAAAACCAACCGACTGGCATGGTATGACTACCTGACTGGCTTACCCAATCTGGCCTTATTTAATGAACGTTTATCGCAATCGCTTGGCATAGCGGATCGACATGATAAGCGTGTTGCATTGCTCTTTCTTGATATGGACGATTTCAAAAAATCAAACGACAGCTTCGGGCATTTAACCGGTGACTTATTACTCAAATCAGTCGCCGAACGGGTAACACAGTGTCTCCGTACCACCGACACGGTTTGTCGACGTAGCGGCGATGAGTTTCTGATATTACTGAGCGAAATAGAACATCCCGAAGATGCCATCCTTGTGGCCAGGCAGATACTTTCAGCGATTGCAGCACCTCAAAAAATTAACGATAACGACATAACTTTAGCGGCAAGCATTGGTATCAGTGTCTACCCGGATGATGGAGTGGATGCAACGACTTTAATGACATGCGCTGACAGTGCTATGTATATCGCCAAGCAAAATGGGCCAAATCAATTTTATTATTCTGGCTCTCCCTACCCTGGAAAAGTTGAGTCTTTATGTCGTTAGACATCTACTTTAATCATCAAACCAGCTTCAAACGACTTTTCCGGAAAACCTTATGAAATCCATTACTAAACCCTTACTTTTCTGCACATTGTTTATTGTCCCTCTCGTGGGGATACTGACAATTAGTGGTTGTGCTTCTACATCCACCCAGTCCGGTACTGGCGAATACATTGATGACAGTGTGATTACCACTAAAGTCAAAGCAGCTATTCTCAATGAAGAAACACTGAAAGTTGCCGAGATCAATGTGGAGACCTTTAAAGGCGTTGTGCAATTAAGCGGCTTTGTTAATTCACAGGAAGACATTGAACGCGCTGTTGTCGTGGCACGCAGTGTCGCTGGAGTGAAATCAGTAGAAAATGCTATGCGGGTGAAGTAAACCACCTTAATTAATGAAAGCGTTTTAAATAAAAAAGCCCTGTCATCGCTGACAGGGCTTTTTTGGTCGCATGGTTCTGGTGAATTAATCTTTACCAACCTGGCTACCAATAACACCGCCTACTGCTGCTCCACCAACAGTACCAACGGCGCTACCACCGGTTAAAATAGCTCCGCCTACGGCACCGATACCGGCACCTGCCGCTGTGCTTTTATCGCGGCTGGACATATTGCCACAACCCGCTGTTGCGAGGATGGCTGTTGCTAAAAGGACGATAAGTGAAGTTTGACGAATGATGTTCATGATAATGCTCTCTGAGTTCGGCCAAAACATATCTGGCGCGATAATTTGATGATACTCGCCTTATTTTTAGGCTATCGCTTTTGTTTCACTGAACTGTGATAAGAGTAGTTAAAAAGCATTTATTTAACTGACCGTTAATACTTCTCCCCACTTTGTTGTGTAGCTTGGACTTTTATGTTCCTGCTTCATTTTCCACGGACGTTTAAAGCCCTGATTGGCCAGTTGCAAGGTGTCCCGGCCCATCGTGTTATTAATGATATCCATCACCGTCATTAACTGTCCGGATTTAGCATCCTGATTCGGCGCAAACAAGTCCTGCTGCTGCCCACTTTTCGGCTGCAGTTCGGTGAGCATAATGCCGGCTTTGGCATAGTTAAATCCGGGTTGATACATCTTTTTCAATGCACTCAGCGCATGTTTGACCAATACACGCGTGTCATCAGAAGCCATCGGCAACGCTACCATCAGACTATTGCCGTAAAAAGCCTCCCCACTGCGATAAGGACTGCAACGGATATAGACCTGGAGCATCCGCGCCACCGAGTACTGCCGTCGCAGTTTTACAGCCGCACGACTGGTATACAGACTGATGGATTCGGCCAGACTGTTCATATCCGTCACCGGAATACCAAAACTTCTCGAACTTAATATCTGCTTTTTGTCAGTGATGGCATATTCCAGCTCCAGACAGCTGATACCATTGAGTTCACGTACGATTTTTTCCATCACCACACTGTATTGGCGCCGCAGGGTTTCAGCATTGGCTTGTTTTAAATCCAAAACGCTGTAAATGCCCTGTGTTTTCAACTTCACTGCCAGTTTACGACCAACGCCCCATACTTCACCGACATCCAGCTCCGCCAGCAAACAATTAAGCTGGCTTGGACTCAGCTGATTAAAATCACAAACCCCATCAAATTCACCCCGTTTTTTGGCACAGTGATTGGCCAGCTTGGCCAGCGTTTTACTGGCACCGATACCGACACTGACCGGCAATCCAGTCCATTGTGCTATCCGATGACGGATCTGCTGGCCATATTGCAGTAAATCAAGATGCTGGAAACCGGTTAGATCCAGAAAACACTCATCAATTGAATACACTTCCTGATCGGGCGAAAACTGATTAAGAATACGCATCACCCGATTACTCATATCGGCATACAACGCATAGTTGGATGATAAAGCGATGATCTGCTGCTCATTCGCTATTTGCTGAAACTTAAACCACGGTGCCCCCATCGGGATATGCAGTTTGGCCTCGTTACTTCTCGCGACTGCACAGCCATCATTATTACTGAGCACCACCACCGGCTTACCGGCCAGTTTTGGATTAAATACCCGCTCGCAGGAAACGTAAAAGTTATTCACGTCGATCAGGGCAATACTGCGTGACATTATTTAAAACGCCGAAACGAACCGGTGACCACACCCCAGATTTCAAACTGCATACCGTCTTTGATTTCAATCGGCTTATACTCGCCTGACTGATTGGACGGCAGTAATCGTGGGCCACCCTGTTTGGTTTTTGCCAGCAGTTTAATGGTAAATTCACCATCGACAACCGCCAGTACAATATCCCCGATACTGGCATTTTTAGAGCGATCCACCACCGCTTTATCGCCGGGCAATAAACCACTGTCGATCATTGAATAGCCCTGAATGGTGACAAAAAATGTCGCTTCTTCGTCATCAATCAGGAATTCATTGGGATCCAGTCGTTTTTCGACATGTTCATCTGCCGGCGAGGGAAAACCCGCCGCCACTTTGGAACTGAATAATGGCCAGCTACGTTTAGCGGGTGCAATGATTGGACGTTCAAACTCCATTGGCTGGTCTTGCAATGGCGCGGACTGCCTGCGTCGATAAGCCGCCAGAAAATCAGTGATTACAGGCTTTTGACTCTCAGGAATACGTATCACGGTTGTCGGTTCTTTGATCACGGAGCCTTTTTTGCGGCCGGCGCCGACGCGCCGACCACCATGTGTATTTGAGCGAGTAGTCATAAATCACTTGATTAATTGAAACAGTTAATCAAGTGTACGAATCGTTTCCTCATCAGGCAAGGAAAAATTCACTATCCCGTGATAAAAAAATTAACCACCGAACAACAACACGCTCCAGATAACGGCAATCAATACAAGAATAAAAATCGACGCACCGATTTTGTTTTCTTCAAACATTTTTTGTGTCTGATTACCAAACAGACACACCAAAAGACCCAGACCAAAATAACGCAGACCACGAGAAATGGTGGTTGCCAGCATATACAGTAAAAATGAATAGCCCGTCACACCCGCCGCCAACATGGCAATCTGAAATGGAATCGGCGTAACTCCGACGCTCAATACATACCAGAAACCATGTAAATGAATTTGCTGACGAATAGTTTCAAACTGCTCAGGCGTCGACAGCATAGCAATCAGTTGCTCGCCGATCAGACCAAATACAAAATAGCCAATTACATAGCCCAGCGCCGCACCAAAAATACAGCCCAGTAATGCCATGGCGCTAATAGCCCAAAGCAGCTTCCGACGAGCCTGCATTAAAGGAATCAAAATGGTTTCCAGTGGGATGGGGACGATCAGTGACTCCATAAATGAAGCGAAAGCAACACCCCACAACATATGTTTTGAGTGCACTAAACGAGAGCCCAACTGCTTGAATCTATTCAAACTGATTTATTTCCTTATTTAAGGTCAGTATGCTCAACGCAAGAACACACAAAACAAGTAATATCCAGATAACAAGCCGCTATCCTCATTGAAATCACTGCAGCTGTAAATAACCTGGGTTGATAAAGCAGTGAGGATTGTTGTCATGGCTACCTGAAAAATTCCGGCAGGAGATACAAATGAATTACCGCTTTCTTTTACTGATAACCACGCTGCTATGGATGCCCGCAATATACAGTGAGGAGTTAGTTGATGCAGGCGCTGAAATACAGGTAACGAATGCACCGGATGATCAAGCTATTGAAAATCGGTTGAGCGACATTCTGAACGTTATCGAAAGCTATGAAGATGTTGAGGTCACAGTCGATTCCGGAGTGGTAATCCTCAGTGGTAGCGTCTCCAGCGCTCGCGCCGGACGTGATCTGGTAGCGCTAGCCAGTCGGGTCGAGGGCGTTATTTATGTGCAAAACCGGCTCAATGAGCTAATGGACATTTCCACCCGCGTACAACCCACGACACAAAAAATCGAAGCAATGCTTGCTTCATTGATCCGCAGTCTGCCCATTTTTCTGGTGGCAATCATCACCATCATTTTCTTTTGGCTGCTCGGTCGCTGGGTCGGTAACCGCAGTGCCTGGTTGAGTCGTATAGGGCTTTCCGAACTCGCCACCGATCTGGGTGGACGCATTATACGAATCCTGATTGTTGGCATCGGCTTTCTAATTGCGTTACAGATCCTCGATGCAACGGCGCTGGTGGGAGCACTGCTTGGTGTGGCAGGTGTATTTGGCCTCGCTGTAGGTTTTGCGTTTCGCAATATTGTCGAAAACTATCTGGCCGGTGTACTGCTCAGTGCACGGAATCCATTCAAAATCGGTGATTCTATTCAAATAGCTGAATTCACCGGTAATGTGGTTCGGCTGACTTCCCGAGATACCGTGCTGATGACAGCTGATGGCAACCATTTACGTATTCCCAACAGCACGATGATCACGTCGGTCATGATCAATTACACTCGCAATCCCTTACGTCGTTTTGAATTTACACTGGCTATCTCTGCCGAGATCGATCTGATCAAGGCTCGCCGCCTGGGCTTAGGAATTCTGCAAAATATGCAGGGACTGCTAGCTGAGCCGGGTCCACAAGTGCTGATTGCTGATATACGTGAAAATATCGTCGATCTGCACTTTATGGCCTGGATTAATCAACATGAAAGTGATTTTGCCAAAGCCCGCAGTGAAGCTATTCGCCTGATAAAAATCGGGTTTGATGAAGCCGGCATTACATTTCATCAACCAGTACATCGACTGCAGCTGATAAATGATGAAACGAATCTGGAGCCAGAACCCGCTGATGCATTACCTGAGACAGAATCCACTTTACCAAACGTTTCGGCTGAAGCATCGACTGTGGATATTGCCACTGATCCTACAATTTCCAGACAAGTGGCTCATGAACTGAATACATCTGACGAGGAAAACCTGCTTAAATAACGAAGCACATCAAGCGGTTGAAATCAGCGGATATTCATGCTCTGCGTAAAAGTTCTGATAGACAATTTCTATCCGCAGTCGATCACCCGCCTCTATAAACTGTAATGGCTGGCTGACATCATCAATCCACTGCTGAGCCTGTTCCGCTTTAATAAAACTGCAGATATCTCCCACCGGCCACTGGAAATACACTTCGCGTTGTTTCTTTTCGGCCAACACTACTGGATCCGTGGTATCGGGAAGCGGAATATACGAACTGAAAATCTCTAATCCGCCCTGCTGTTCGGGATCATTTGCATTATATTCCAGTGAAATATCCCAGCCGCGGACTAACCCATCATAGGCATCGCCACGCTCAAAACTGAATCCATACATCGCCAGAATATCATCGTCGATTTCCGGCAATTTCTGCAGAGCATCCTGCACAGCTTTAATCGCAGTTTTATCCTGCTCCGAAAGGTTTTCCAGGCTTAGTAGCCAATCGCCTAGATTGATAGCCGCCTGAATAATGGGGGGATGCGTTTTGTCGAGCAGAATCTGTGGCATATGTTTGGACTATCAATGATAAAAGCCGAAACATGATATCAAAGTGGGGAGAATAACCCCATTTACGTTCCCACGCAGATGCGTGGGAACGAGTCTGGAGCGAAACCCATTAATCCTCTATAGGCGT
The DNA here is from genome assembly GCF_056863975.1 of Methylophaga sp. F7. NCBI lineage: Bacteria > Pseudomonadati > Pseudomonadota > Gammaproteobacteria > Thiotrichales > Piscirickettsiaceae > Methylophaga > Methylophaga sp. F7. The sequence goes on from NZ_CM166511.1 coordinate 1,885,768, forward strand.
TACCCGCCAAATGGTATTACCAACGTCATCAGCCACCAGCAAACCGCCTTGATTATCAACGACAACACCGACCGGGCGTCCCATAGCATCGCCGCTACCATCAACAAATCCAGTCAGAATATCTTGTGGTTTACCAGAGGGTTCACCATTGGAGAAAGGCACAAAGATCACTCTATAGCCACTTAACGGCTTACGATTCCATGAACCATGCTGACCGATAAAAGCCCCATTCTGATATTTATCAGCCAGTAAGTCGTCTTCGTAAAAGGCGAGCCCTATCGAAGCGGTATGTGCACCCAGCGCATAATCCGGCTTGATGGCTTTTTCTACCAAATCAGGGCGTTGTGGTTCAACACGTTCATCAACATATTGTCCATAATAACTATATGGCCAGCCATAGAATCCACCATCCTGCACTGATGTCATGTAATCCGGGACCAGGTCACTACCGATTTCATCGCGCTCGTTAACCGTAGTCCACAACTCACCACTTTCAGGTTGCCAGGCCAGACCATTCGGATTACGCAACCCTGAAGCGAAAAGCCGCTTTTCACCCGTTTCCAGATCTACTTCCAGAATAGCGGCACGATTTTCTTCCGCTTCCATCCCGTATTCAGCAATATTACTGTTTGAACCGACCGTGGCATAAAGTAAAGTGCCATCTTCATTGGCAATAATATTTTTGGTCCAATGATAATTAATTGGGCCACCTGGTAAATCCGTCACATGTACTGGTTCGGCGGTAATTTGCGTCTGCCCTTCTTCATAGGGAAAACGCACAATGCTATCCGTATTAGCAACATAAAAATCATTACCAATCAGCTCCATGCCAAAGGGTGAATGTAAATCATCCAGAAAGACATGGCGTGTTTCAGCTACCCCATCACCATCTTCATCCCGCAGCAATGTAATTCGATCAGCACTGGGCACGGCAGCCCCTGCTTTTTTCATCACCAAACCTTTTATCCAGTCTTTAATACCCGGATCCGGTTTTTCGGTTTTGGGTGCATTTGATTCAGCCACCAATACGTCCCCATTCGGCAACACATACAACCAACGTGGATGATCCAAATCCATAGCAAAACGATTTACCTCCAATCCTTCTGCAGCCAGAGGTTTACCATCTATTGGCCATCCCACTGCCGGCGCGATATTCACTGTCGGTATCAAGGTATTATCCGGTTGGGTTATCAGTGGATCAGGGCCATAATCAGATTGTGGAGGGATTTTAGCGGTATCACCACAACCATTCAGACTAACGGCCAAAACGCCAATAACTGCGCTGTATAGATAACGATGCTGCATATCTCTGCTCCTGAATAAAGAATCAATACCTGAGTCTAACAAGGTTCACCTGAAGTTCGGCTTGCTTTGGGTTAAAGGACATTAAATAAATTGCCTTTATAGTGATTTGGTCATTCCAGTTGAGACAGCGGAATGTTTAATAATTGTGATTGTCTTATTTGGGTCTGTTGAGCTTTCAGAGCCGCCACTGCTGGAATCTCAACAGACCCTAGGTTTTATTTCACTCAATGGAGGTTGCATGCAAATTCAGGTTAATACCGATCGCCACATTCCAGGCGATGACACGCTCACCGACTCTATTCGTGAGGAACTACAACATTCTCTCAAACGATTCGATGAACACGTTACTCGTGTCGAAGTACATCTAAGTGATCAAAACAGTGAAAATCGTGGCGGTGCTGATGATATCCGTTGCCTGATCGAAGCCCGGATAGAAGGCCACCAACCCAACGTGGTCACCCATGATGCCGCGACCATCAAACAAGCGTTTACCGGCGCGACCGATAAAATGAAACGCGTATTGACCACAACGATTGAGCGTATGCAGTCACGCTAAGTTTTCTAACGAATACTGGTTCCCACGGTCCACCGTGGGAGCCACAAATACACAACGCTATGCACGATTGGTCTAATTGATTTCTTCTGCCTAAGCACTAATTCCTATAATGAACAACATTGCCCCCGTCAGAACCAGTTTTAATAAAGAGGATTTTGTTTTCTCCCTAGTGATCGGTAAGCTTGCTAACATTCTCTTTATAATAAACGTATAAAAAATCAGGCAGCATAATGAATAAAAAGTTACTTTTCGTCATCGGCATAATTCTGTTCGTTGCTATTATCATGATAGCTTCGCGTTTGATAAATACGCCTTCACCCTACCTCACTTCTGACAATGGTCAGGAATTGCCAACCGAGACAACGATTGAGGAAGGTTTTATGGAGGCTGAAAAATTCATTAATTCCCGAGCGCCCATCAAAATCGATGATGAAACCCAGCTTATTAAGGCTTTAGCCGGTCCCGGCGATTTGATGACTTATTATTATTCATTAACCAATGTCACTATTGACGATGTGAATCCGACGGCGGTGCTGGAGGATATCAAACCCAAATTGCTTGCCAGCCTTTGCAGTAATGCTGATATGCAGCCTGTTCTAAAGGCGGGTGCCAAGCTTGTATATGTCTATTCCGATAAAAATAACCAAGATGTTGGCCGTATTGAGGTAGTGGAAGCTGATTGTTAAGACCGTTTTCACCATAAGCAATAGAGCGAGCCCACTTTTCTCCACGTTATTTTCGTTATTGTTAAATGGGAACGGACTGTATTTTTGACGGGTCTTTAATTTATCAATAAACCATTTCACGATTACTCTTTAATCAAAAGGCTGATTGTCATGACGAAATACCAAAAGTCACCCAAAGTTGTTGAACAACTATCACCTGAGCAACATTACGTCACCCAACAATGCGGTACTGAACCACCATTCGATAATGCTTATTGGGACAATCACGAAGCTGGGCTTTACGTCGATGTAGTTTCTGGTGAACCCTTATTTGCTTCAGTAGATAAGTTTGATAGCGGAACTGGCTGGCCAAGCTTTACCCGTCCAGTGCAGAGTGAAAATGTGAACGAAAATTTTGATGACAGCCTGGGCATGCGCCGTGTTGAAGTTCGCTCAGTACATGGTGACAGTCATTTAGGTCATGTCTTCCCTGATGGCCCTGAAGAAGCCGGTGGCATGCGTTATTGCATCAACTCAGCATCCCTGCGGTTTATTCCCGTTGAAGAGCTTGAAGCAGAAGGTTACGACGAGTTTAAAAATCTGTTTTCAGAAACCTTAGGTGAAACAAAATGAGCGAGACAAATACTGAACGTGCCGTACTGGCCGGAGGCTGCTTCTGGGGTATGCAGGATTTAATTCGAAAATTACCAGGCGTTATCTCATCGCGAGTCGGCTACACCGGCGGCGATATTCCAAATGCCACTTATCCAAACCATGGCACACATGCTGAAGGTATTGAGATCATCTTTAATCCTGAGCAGATTACTTACAGACAGTTACTGGAGTTTTTCTTTCAGATCCATGATCCAACCACTCCTAACCAACAAGGCAATGATCGGGGCATGAGTTATCGTTCAGCAATTTATTACACCAGCGATGAGCAAGCCGAAATTGCCAAGCAGACGATTGAAGATGTAAACCAATCTGGATTATGGCCAGGCAAAGTTGTTACTGAAGTGGAACCTGTCGGTGATTTCTGGGAAGCAGAACCCGAACATCAGGATTACCTGCAACATTATCCAACCGGATATACCTGTCATTACATTCGGCCGGATTGGAAGTTGCCGAAAAGCTAAATCGCATTACCACACTGGAGCGTGGAAACGAGATTTTAACTTTAAGGGTTCAAACTATATTTAATGTTCTGGTCCCCATGGTCCTCAGTGCCCCCCTAACCACTTATCTGACCATCACCATTCATTAATACCCAAGATGGGGACGATCAGTCCCATTTTGGGGTTTTTATTCTGGTTCACACGATCCTCCGTGAGAATCTGCCACCTAAGCAACATTCGCATGCATGAGTATCGGAAAGAGATTTCGACTCTCAGCGTTCAATTGAATATTTAATTTGAGCAAATTTCAGGCACAAAAAAACCACCCAAAGGTGGTTAATTTTTGTTTTGGTGGGGCGGCGTCACTCGAATTTATAGCTAAAACGCGCATAATATATAGCTTTGTTAAATATTATTTTTCAAGATACCCCAAAAGATACCCCCATCTGATCAACCCTTAAATTCAAACATCAGGTTTTGTAAGGTTCGACTTAATAAAAATCTAGCCTTTTTTACTGTGTCAGAAAACATGCTTACAGTGACTCGCGACAATCCCTTTTTATAGAGTAAAGTTTCCCTCTAAAGTCTGTTCACTTTTGTTCAGTCATAAAGCCCGAAACATACAGAGGGCAAGACCACCAGCACAATGAACAGTGTTTACTTTCTTAATGTTAGTTATTATCTAATTTACAGCCATTTTAAAGACTATGAGAGCCAAGGGTAATCAATAGCTGATCACTGATGAAATATAGCTTTCATAAGAAAAATCAACAGTAGATAAATGGAATTGAGCGAGCAGCCAGACAGCTACTCGCTTGTCAGTCAAGGTTAAGACCATTTACGCCTCAAGCCAATTAAACCAAGCAATGCAGGAGCAAACAAAAACAAACTGGCAGGTAATGGTACTTGTGAAGGCGGCACATAACTGCCTTTAACCATAAAAACACTGTAGGGATAAAGTGCGTACCCAAAACCATATTGATCGAATGTAGTGTCAAAAGGATTATAGATCCCAATTCCGCCAAGCATAGTATCTGTGTTTAGATAGATATACCTGGTTGAAGATGAGTTGGGAATTAGATTGCCGTCCAGATAAGTTACGAAATCAGCAGACAAGCCAATTGTGAAGACAATATTTGATTCACCGCCCGTTTGGGGGAAATAATCAAACCAGGGTGATGTATCAATTCCGCTTGCAATGAACGGGTAGCCAACCCCGAAAAAATCATTGATCAACATATTAACCTCTGACTGGCTTGCCCATCGCCAACCGGTTAAGTCTTTACCATCAACTACACCATTGCATGTGCCGCCACTATTCCCACAAGCATCATAAACATCAGGAACATAAAGATAAGTGGTGTCGGAAAGTTGAGCCCATTGAAGGCCATTTAAGGTTAAGGCGGTGGATAATGTCGCAGCATTGATATTGTACGAAAAGAAAATAACAAAGAAAAACAGGATAGCTTTCACGGGACTCCCTCCATAGAAGTGTGATAGAGATCACAAAATATTCTCCCGCTTAACAAAGAGTCAAATTTAAATAACCCCACAAAGAGAGAAATTTCTCGCTATCCATTGGGTAAATAATGTACCTAGCTACATACACGCGTATTGGTATCGAAACTAATTAAACAGTAACAATCAGATTCTCTATGCTTATCAAGGTCAAAAACGCGCATCAAAACAGAAATGGCCCCTACAGAGGTTCATAAAACTCTGCAATATCTTCAAGCCTGTAGAACCTACCACCAGCTTTATGAATCGGTTTAAGTGGACAATCATCCAATAAGACAATCTCAACAAACTTATCAGGGCTTAAACGCAACATTTCAGCCGCTAGCCATTCAGGGACAAGCGCATCATGTTTGGGGGTTAGCTTTCGCGAAGCCATCCAAATCTTTAAATGTTCAATTATTTCTGCTTTGCTTTTTGATCCATTCATCTATTTGTAGGTTACTCGCATATTTCCTCGCGCGCGTATCTGTCGGGCAAACATTTAAGCGTTGATGATATTTGCTTTTTAATACCTTGGATTTTGGTCTATAAATTCTCGGTTTATTTTCATTACGTCATAGCTAACATGAGGTTTTGTCTAGTTCTACAGACAAACATTTCCAGATAATTTCTTTACCGTACCCTTGCCTTAATCTTGACCTTTGCATGGGGTTAATCTTGGGCTTTTAAGCGTTCAAAAGGCCGTTCACTTTTGCACCTAACCCTTTGTTTTAAAAGCTCTGGCGCGTTCACTTTTTTCATATACGCAAGTTAATATTAATCGACCTATTGCCAGTGTAGACCCTTCCCTTAATCTTACCCTTTGTTTGATGCTACCTAGACCAACTTAGACAGAATAATGATGGGTACAAAGGATCAAAGCACAGTTTAGGGAAAGTCTTTAATATTCTTCTCGCGTAGTGATGTCAGAAAAACCTTCATTTACCCTTTCTGAGGTAGTGGCTTGTTTAAGTAGCTAACTCTATTCGTAAATGCTGGGTAAACTAAAATCAGTCTGTAAACCATGCTTTTACTAGACCAATATCATTTACGGGCCATCAGGTTGATATGGGTTTCATGCGAGAGCATTGAAAATCTTTAGCCTGTTTGTCTCTGTAGCCTTTTCCTCTGGCTTTAGCTAGGTAAGATAGCCGATAGATAACATCATCGGTTATTTGCTCACCTAGGCCAAAGTAGTAAGGCCGATTGATAACGGGTACGTGATAAGCCCCCGTTCCATCATCCCAGGCGTTTCTGATTAGCTCATTAATCCTTTTTGAGTGCCTGATTAATCGCCCATCAAGGAAGAGTACAAAATGATAATGCTGTGATTTTGCTCGCTCCTTCTCTCTTGCCCAACAAAAACCAATTTCGTTAAAACCATAATCACGCCTCAATCGCATGAATAACCGATTATTAAATTTACTCAGCCGCTTATTATCTCCAGTGTAATAGTGCGTATGAAGATCAAACCTCAACACAAAAACACGGCTCCATTTTTGAGCTGCTAATTCAAACTGGTTAATCATTGATTTTAGGGTTTCAACATATAGTCCTGACTTTGCTGAATTAACACGGTAGTTTTTTCCTCGATATTCAAAAATATCCTTACGCATTACCGTTTTTCGATTTCGCGTTTTTTTGCGAGCCGCTTGCTTTTTCCCTTTGTTATTTAGTTGGTTTATTTCTTCAACATCTTTAGATATTAGAAATAACCCGCCTTTATGGCCCGTTTCGGAAAAAGGCAAAGCCTCGCCCGTACTGGGTTTGGCTTTGCTTTTATGTGTTAAAACCGCTGTGTTAAAACCGTGTAAAAGTTTTTCGGCAGTTTCAGACATATTTTCACCTTATATTTCAGATGAAGATTGTCTTATTCCGCCAGCACGATTATTATCATTGATGCTAATAGCAAAGCCCTTTCCGTTAGTTTGGTCGCTGGTGGTTGGGGCTTTCTTGTCTCTATTAAACAGCACATATTTAGCTTCTCTGTGCTTTGTTCCCGTTCTATCTTCTGAGGTTGTCCAGTGAGTAATGATCCTGTGGCCTTGCTCTCTTAGCTCCAAGACCCTGGAAGCTGGGGACATAATCCCCAACTCATCACGGGCTTGCAGTGTAGTTAGAAAGTCATGCTCTTGAAGATAGTTCAGAATAGCTAAGCGTTGGCCTTCTCTTGAATTGTCCATTAGGCCACCTCGCTATCATTACGAGAAGCTTCAATGCGTTCCTGCAACCAGTGATTTATTTCTGAATTAAGCCAGCCTGAACTTCTTTCAGATAATTTAATTTGTGGGGGAAAGGTGCCAGCAGAAACACCTCTATAAATCGAACTAGCAGAAAGGCCTGTGATTAATTTTACTTCTGATAGCTTTAAGATTTTCTCTGTCATTTTATCATCCTCGTAATCCCTTGCTGATATGCTCGGGTTAGGAATGATTTTCTATGAATAGATATAGTGTTGTGATCACCCAAAAGGGTGAAAGTTGTATATTTTTAATCTAAAAAAATAATAACTCATTGAAAAAACTAGAATTACTAGGTCATCTACTTTTTAGGAAGAACAATAGTTCTGATTCTTTTTAAAAAAGCTTCACTTTTACTTTGTTCTGGAAAATGCTTGGACAACCAGCTAATAATTCGTTCACTATTACTTTGATGCGGATTGCCATATTTGTCTTTAAAAATTGCTGTATGTGCTTGGATAGCAATATCAAGCTCTTCAGCATAATAAATACTTGATTTATCCAAATAATCAGGTGCTTTGTCTAAAGTAATTTCATGATTTACACCTAAATGTTGCTGTTCGAATTTCTGCAAATCTATTTTTGATATAACAAAGTTTTCTTTGTTAATTAGTTTATCAACCAGATCATGGTCTAATGCGTAAGAAGGATTATATTTACCACCAATTTCTGCTGGCATGTGCAGATTTACCCTTTCGGTTAAGGGATTAAAATCCATATCCTTGCATACATAAAATTTTTCACTTTCTATTTCAACAACTACTAGCCGCTCAAAAAGCCTCCCCATTTGATTTGTAGCCAGCCAATGAGACTTTTCAAATCTCGGCCCTTCCATATCATTTTGCTTATTCCAATGAAAACCAATATTTAATGGCTTAAGCAAGAAAGGCTCAAATAAACCATTCCAAAAACTAATCTTTGGGACAGTTTTATTACTAACTCCAGCTTTGCTCCCTAAAACATCTGGTGAATCAATACCTAAATTCTGAAAGTATTTAATTAATATATTTATGCCATCCTCCCCCTGATAAGTAAGGTATTCATCAGTTTTATCAGTAGAATCTAAAGCTAAAATATCGGGTAATATTACCCAGTCAGCATTTTCTATTTCGTTCATATACTGATCTAACTCTTCTTGAGAACAGTAATAATTTGAACAGTTTTCTAGCTCTCTATTAAATAGTTTCTCTCGGGATGATTTTATGGGTTTGGCCCACTCTATACTGGCCAAGTGAGCTATCTCATCACATAAAAGACTAATTTCAATTAAGCCATTTTGTCCTAAAAGCAAAACATCATTAACTTTGTCTAAATGGGCACCTGCTAGTTTTAGCCTATGATAACTTTCCTCGAGGCTGTAATAGGGCTTTACCAGTTTAGGCAAATTATTCATGCGTCATTCCTCGCACATTCAAAAAAGAAACCAAGCCAGACTAGTGAATGAAGCCAGCTTTTCGCCCCGTCGGGCTAGGCTTGGTTGTAACCAGATTATTCGTTTCTATAATATGTCTTTGCCTACCCAACCTTTGATGGCCTTTCCGACAATTTTAAAGTCCATATCATCTCTCACAGTAAAATTTTCATTTCCGTAGTTGGCAAGTAAGATTTGAAGTCCGTTGTAAGGTATAGATTGTATTGGAGCTATAAACTTAGATTCACCCAACTGAAAAACATAGTTACCTTCACCAATGTAGGAGTTAACATCAACATCTACCTCTACAAAGTCGCCAGCTTTAAACATACCCTGGATAGACTCATCTACAGCAATAATTCCAATATTACTCATATCCTTACTCCTATTTTTTGTCCATTCGATTAATCGGGATCACATGAGCACCAGCCGCCAGCCCGTCCAGATAATCAGCCCATGATTGCATCATCTTTTTACGCTCTGGCATGTACTCAGCATAGTTGTAAGCTGCTCTTACTCCATCACGCTCACTGTGAGCTAGTTGTCTTTCGATAGCGTCACGGTTCCAGCCTTGCTCATTAAGAATGGTTGAGGCCATGCTTCTAAAGCCGTGTCCGGTCATTTCTTCTTTGGTATATCCCAAGCGACGCAAAGCACCATTCACTGTGTTTTCGCTCATAGGTCTAGTTATGGTGCGATTCGATGGGAAAAGGTATTGTCCTGAACCTGTGAGTGGTTCTAGCTCTTGAAGGATTGTTAATGCCTGCTTGGATAAAGGAACGATATGGAGAACACGCATTTTCATCTTGTGGGCTGGTATACGCCATTCAGCATTAACAAGATCAAACTCTTCCCATTCAGCCTGCCTGAGTTCACCTGGTCTAACAAAAAGCAGTGGTGCAAGCTTCAACGCACAAGCAGTGACAAATGTTCCTGAGTAACCCTGAATCGCCCTCATTAGCTGACCAACTTTTGCAGGTTCGGCAATTGAAGGATGATGCTTTGGTTTAGCTGGAGGAAGCGCACCTTTTAAGTCTGCTGCTGGATCACGCTCAGCTCTACCCGTTGCCACGGCATAACGAAATATTTGCCCACATATTTGGTGTATACGATGAGCTGTTTCTAATGCCCCCTACCTTCAACACGTCTAAGTACTTGTAATAGCTCTGGTGGTTTAATATCACCTATGTTCTTTTTACCTAGCCATGGGAAAACATCGTTTTGTAATCTTGTCAGTGATCTTGACGCATGGCTTTCTGACCAATTAATTTTATGTTTGGTGTGCCACTCCCTAGCAACAAACTCAAAGCTATCCATCCCCCCTTTTACGATCTTGTCAGCCTTTCTTAAATCAGATGGATCAATACCACCAGCAACTTGCTTTCTAAGCTCATCCCGCTTTGCTCTGGCTTCTTTTAAACCGACATCGGGGTAGATCCCTACAGACAAGAGTTTTTCCTTACCCCCAATTCGATACTTAAATCGCCATAATTTGCTGCCTTTGGGGGTAACTTCAAGATAGAGGCCTTTTTCATCAGCCGCCTTGTAAGCTTTGCTGGTGGTTGTACCGTCAGGCTTTATATGAATCGCCACTAATTCTTTAGACACTAATCAGCCGCTTCGAAAATCGATTCTCAAACTCTACCGGTGACAACTGATTATTGAAACCATGCCGCCGTTTGGTGTTGTAAAACATTTCAATGTAATCGAATACATCCTGTCTGGCTTCATCTCGACTTGCGTAGATTTTCCGCCGGACACGCTCCCGCTTGAGCAACTGAAAAAAGCTCTCAGCAACGGCATTATCATGACAATTACCTCGTCGGCTCATACTGCCTTCAAGGCCATGCGTTTTAAGAAATGCGCTCCAATCGTGACTGGTGTACTGGCTGCCCTGATCAGAATGCACCATGACGGTTGTAGACGGATTACGCCGCCAAACAGCCATTAACAATGCATCCAATACCAGTTCTTTGGTGATCCGGGACTGCATTGACCAGCCAACCACTTTTCTGGAATATAAATCCACCACAACGGCCAGATATAACCAGCCCTCATGGGTTCGGATATGCGTAATATCGGTGACCCACGCAGTGTTGGGCTGAGTCACATTAAACTGACGTTGTAGTTTATTGGGTGTCACAACATGGGATTCACCACCCGGTTGTCTGGGCCGGCGATAACCGACTTGAGCTTTGATCCCCGAAAGGCGCATTAAGCGATGTACCCGGTTGATACCGCAGCGTTCACCATATTCACGAATATCACTGTGAATCTTGCGATAGCCATAAACCGCACCAGACTCAAGCCAGAATTGTTTGATTAGGCCTGTGAGTCGCTGATCTTTTTGCTGGCGCTTGGACTGCGGCGCTTTGAGCCATTGATAATAGCCGCTCGGATGGACGTCCAGCAGAAAACAGAGCCGTCTGACCGGCCAAAGCAGGCTATTCGCCTTAATAAAGGCGTACCTCACTCGGGGTGACTTGCGAAGTACGCCGCCGCTTTTTTAGAATGTCACGCTCCTCAGTGACGCGTTTCAATTCTTTCTTGAGCCGGTTAATTTCGGCTTGTTCTTCTGCCTTGGTCCGATGCTTGTTGGCATCTGGACCATACTTCTTCAGCCAGGCATACAAACTATGCGTTGTGACATCCAATCGGCCAGCGACATCGGAAACACTGTAACCACGATCGGTTACCTGACGGACTGCTTCGATCTTGAATTCTTCTGGATAACGTTTACTACTCATTTGTACCTCTCTGGTTGCCATATTAAATGGCTGAAAGGTATCTAGTAAATTAGTGGCGATTCAGATGATGTTAATGCATTCGTCAGCCTGTTGATTCATAAAGGAGCCAAAGTAGAAGTTTTTTCAGCACACGACCACACAGAATCAGACGAGGATTAGTAGCTAGAATGCTGGACTGGAATAGATTTGAAACTTTATCAGGTTCTGATACTGAGAATTTTGAAAAGCTCTGTCGAGGAGTTGTTCGGAGGCATTTTAGCGAACTTGGTCGTTGGCAGGAACTGAAAAATCAACCTGGAGTTGAATTCTATATTATTTTGAATGACAGTCACCCACGTTTGGGGAAAAAAGACGAGACAGTAGGTTGGCAGAATAAGTGGTTTAGATACAAGGCGAATGGTCAATTAAATAGCTCTGGAAGAACTCAAATCCTGCACTCCTTAGACAAAACCAAAGAACATGTTTCCCAAATTAGTCATTGGTTCCTTTGGACGCATAAAACTCTGGCAAAAGCCGATCAGGATTGGTACTTCGGATTACAAGGGAATTATGAATTTACATTGCATCTTTGGAATCAGGATGATCTAGACGAGCTTCTGTCTGGACCAGCTCTAGACTTGCGCAATAGCTATTTTGGCGAACTCGCATTAACTAACAAAATGATCTCTGAGCAACATCAGAAATCTATAGCCCCGATAAAAAGTCGCTGGATTACTGAAGTTCATCAGCAAATGGATGCAGAGCACCAAGTCAGAAGAGTGCTTGGTGAAAAAGAAGCATGGAATGTATTTACAAACATTAAGTCTACTTTGAGTGAAGTTGTTGATGAAATTGACTCAGAAATAAACAACTCAGCTTACTCACCTTGGAAAGAGCAACTAGAAAAATTCAATTCCTCATGCAAGACTCTTTTGACCTACTGTGATCTCTTTGAAAAAGATATAAACGGAAATGATATTGAGGAAATAAGATCTACACTCGAAGACGCTAGTAAAGATTTGAAGCATGAAGTTCACAAAACGTTAATGAAACTTCGTGTCAACAACCTACCATTATCATTGACTGTCACTAATGCATTAGCTTATCTAAAAGATGCGAAAAAACAGTTCAGAACAGCTATTAAACTTCTGTCTGAACAACTTATTGCAGTAATAGCAGATGCTGGCGGTGGAAAAACTCAATTTTCTGCAGAGTTAACTGCTCCTTCAAAAGACAGATCAGCTGGAATATTAATTCTAGGAAGAACTCTCAAGAGCGGTATGGATCTTGATGATGTTGCACAAAACTTCATTTTTTACCAAAAGCAAGTAGATAATTTCGAGGCATTAATTTCAGCAATAAACTCTTTAGGGGAAAGATCAGGAAGGCGTTTACCTATAGTTATTGATGGATTGAATGAAGCCCAAGACCCTAGAGAATGGAAGCACTTATTGGCCTCCACAATTCCCGTTCTGTGCAAATATCCCAATGTAGTTTTGATCTGCACTTTAAGAACATCAGAAAGTGGCTATGAAAATTACTACAGACCTAATAGACATCAGCGCCACACTGGTAGAGAAAGCTTCGCAGACTCGGCATTACCAGAATCAACTTTTAAGATCTTATCCGAAGGATTTAGCGAAGAAGTCACACTTAAAGCCATAGGGGCATATTTTGAACATTATAAAATCATAGCCAATCCTTTTAATGCGCCGGTAAACTTTTTCTCTCATCCCCTGAACCTCAAGATCTTTTGTGATGTAACTAATCGGAACGCGGAAAGCGAAGTTCAGATTTCCTATTTTCCCTCCTCTATATACAGCCTCTTTAGAGAGCAAATTCAACACGTAATACAAAACATAGTCAGCATGACAAATCTAACAAGAAAATACAGTGCCGATGAAATCCGAAGAGCCCTATATTTTTTGGGCGAATGTTTATGGCTAGAAGGTGGGCGCACCATAAATGAAGACAATTTCAAGAACAAGATTAGTGAATCAAGCAACGATTGGGATTCTGATATCGTCAATTTGCTGACCCAAGAGGGGCTAATTTTCAGAGATGAAGGCAAAGAGCCATATAAGTATGAAATGACACCTGTGTATGATCGCTTAGGAGGATTCATAGTCGCCGAATATCTTCTTGAAAGTAACAGAAGTAGGCCTTTAGTAGACTGGGCCTCTGAAAATAATTTTATTGACAAATTATTCGGTGAATTAGAGGGACAACACCTTCTTTCTCAAGACATTATTCATGCTCTTGTTGTATTGACCCCTAAAACATTCCATAAGCAACATCTCTGGATCAATGTACCAAAAAATATCGCTCAAGTGTACTCGCACTTAGTCCTCTGATTGACAGAGAAGATTTTTGCTCAGAAACGCTTGAAAATTATCGTTATTTACTAGTTAATCATGGGCTCTCCGACAGAGGTATTAAGCAACTTCTAAACCTGAAATATGTACTTGGTCACCCTTTAAACGGAGAATTCTTCAACGAAGTATTATTCAACTTATCTTTAGCTGATAGAGATTTATCCTGGACTGAATACCTGAGGAGCCATAGCGGGGAAATAATAGAAGGCTTAAGAGAACAGATACAAAGCATCAAATCTGGCTTCAAATTTCCTCCCGATCTCATTCGACTAAAAATGATATTTCATACTTGGCAGCTTACTTCGACAGTGATCGATCTTAGGGATGCTGCTACAGAGTTGTTGTATCACTTAGGTCGACAAGCTCCAGAGTCGATTTTTAATCTAACTATTGAATTTTTGAATGTTAACGACCCTTATGTCTCGGAAAGACTACTGGCATCAAGTTATGCAGTGGCCACAACACTAATAGACTCGACAGAATATCTAGACGCAAGTGTTCTTTATGCCAGAAACCTATACAACAATATGTTTGTTAGCGATGCTCCAAACTCAACAACTCATTTACTGGCCAGAGAATATGCTAGCTGCACACTGCGGCTCATAAATTTTTATTTCCCAGATAAATTAAAAGACATCGATCAGAGTATTTTTCAGCATCCATTTCAGCAAATGCCAAGAAAAACTTGGGAAAATATCAGACCAGACAGGGATGTAAATTCTCGGTATGACTCACCATTTAGAATGGACTTCGAAAACTACACAATCGGGCGCCTGATTAAAGATAGATCAAACTATGACTACTCACATCAAGGCTACAATTTAGCTCGTGGAAACATTCTTTGGAGAGTTCAAGAGTTAGGGTGGTCTCATCAAAAATTCGAAAAAGTTGAAAAATTAATTGGAGCTGACAGAGAGCACTTCAGTGGGAGGCTTGGTAGGTCATCTGTTGAAAGATATGGGAAAAAATATTCTTGGATTGCCTATTATGAGCTTGCGGGTCAGTTTAGTGATGATGAAAAACTTGAATATTGGGGAGACGAGCGATTCAAAACAGACATTGACCCTTTTTTCCCATGTAAGGCTATTTACTCTGAACTTAATGAATTTAAATTTCTTTCTGATGCCACTTCAACTACCCAAGATTGGATATTAAAAAACCAACTGCCTGAACTTTCCAGTGTGAATGAAAAAATTGAGAATGGTCAGAAATGGACTCTCCTTTATGGATTCATAACTGAAGAGTCTAAGAAGTTAGATAGAAGCTTTTATTGCTCAATACATACAGCTTTCTTAAATAAGCAAGACTTCCTCTCACTAGAGAGACACATAACAGAAAACAAGAGAATTGAATGGCCAGAGATATATAGTAGTAGTGAAATATACTCTGGTGAACTGTATTGTGAAGCTCTACATCCAGATATTGAAAATCCAACGCTTGATATTCAAGTTGGGCATGAGATCCAGCAGTTCGACCAACCTGAGATACGTATTGGCGATGAGGTAATCGCTAGAGGCGGAACTGTAGAAAGAGGGGTTCCCATTCTTAAAAGGTTAGAAATTTTTCCAACCATAACAAAATATTATTGGGAAAACTCGGTCAACCCTAATAATAGTATTGATCGGCTGGCGTTGTCCCCATGGATCCAGAGCCAACTTGACCTTCGTTTCGATCCGACTGACTTTACCTACAATGATGAAACGGGTCAGATTGCTGTGTTAAACACAAATCTGAAAGGTGACTCATATAGTAATAATTATGAGCTCATATATTTGAGAAGTGATTTATTTGAATTACTTTTAAAAAAGAACGACATAAGCTTTATCAAACGTATATCAGGAGAACGAAGATACGCTAAGCTAGATAATCTGCATGGCCAGAACTCATATCGTCAATTTGAACATATTACTCAGTGACTGGTCTGCTCGAGATTACGATCACCTTTAAGTATCTTCCCACAGGAAATTACCGAACTCAAAGATAAGGCATCTTAATTTTATTATATGCAAGATCAACTTATTTATCTGACAGTAGCTTCACCATCAATCAGTCTAGCGATGTAAGCAGCAATCGGTGGAGTAAGTTGTTTAGTCGTTTTATAGATCGCCATCCTTGGTTCTCAAAACTGATTAACATGCTTTGCATAATGATGAGTTAAATCTCTTTAATTCAAGATCAAAACCCAGAAACAAAAAAACCACCCGAAGGTGGTTATTTGTATATATGGTGGAGGCGGCGGGACAGTGACTCCTGAATTTTCATTCAGGCCTGGACTATTCCTTCATCTGATATTGCTATCAGATGGAGAGCGTTTGTGAGTATCGGTTTTATCTTCTACCCACCCTAGTATTCCATTGAGACGAATCTCTTTAGGAACCTATGAGTCTCTAGCCGGCTTACTGGTTTCCCATTGACCGGACGGCGTTGGCATAGAACCCCTGTTCCTTAGCGTTCACCGTATGAGCTCTCTTTTTCCAATGAGGATCACTCCTCATGGCGACCATTTTACTAATCGAACCCGCGTCCGCGAATCCTCTGCCTTCAGCTCTACATGCTTATTTCATCTATTAATTTAACTTCAAGCTACCCGATGAACAGGGAAAACATGAAGCGATCTTGTTAGGTTTTAGTCAATCAGTACCAAGCATACGTCAAGACGATCTTGTGAGAGTCGACGCCCGATACCAGACGCACAAGCACGGATCTGGTCGGACGGCATTCACTGGTTATTAAGCAGCTAGTGCGTAGTTGTTATCGTTAGCAACTATATTTTTCCAATCTTTTTTACGAGAAGAACTGGAGTACTCGGCATGCACCTTAGGTTTCGTAACCCGCGTCGAAGCCAGGTCGCCCCCAAAGTTTGTTGTACGTTAGTCATTATACGGATTTTAAAGTTCCGTGACGATCTCTTTAGATATTTTTAAACAGTCGTTCTTTATCACGCTGCCAATCACGTTCTTTCATGGTGGCGCGCTTGTCGTGCATTTGCTTGCCTTTAGCCAATGCAATTTCGACCTTGGCTTTGCCCCGCTTCCAATACATGGCGAGGGGGATCAATGTGTAGCCTTTGCGCTCAACTGCGCCAATCAGCTTATTTAGCTCGTTACGATTGAGCAGCAGTTTACGGTCGCGTTGTGGTTCTGGAACGACGTGGGTGGAAGCTGTTTTCAATGCAGTAATTAGTGCATTGGCTAACCAGGCTTCGCCATGACGAATCAGCACGTAGCTATCACTCAGCTGAGCTTTGCCTTCACGTAAGCTTTTGACTTCCCACCCCTCCAGCACCAAACCCGCCTCGAATTTTTCTTCTATAAAAAATTCATGACGCGCTTTCCGGTTACGGGCGATAGTGTTATCTGTGTTTTGTGGTTTTTTCTTGGTGGCCATCGCGGCATTATACATGGGCAGATTGATGCTTGGCTTGAGCATTTTAGGAAATTCGCCCAGAATCGAGACTATTTATTTTTAATGAGTGTGATATGAGTAGACCGTTAAAATCGATTCATGGTGAGTGGACATCACGCTGGGCCTTCATTCTCGCAGCAACGGGGGCGGCTGTTGGCCTCGGAAATATCTGGAAATTTCCTTATATTGCTGGGGAATATGGCGGCGGCGCATTTGTTCTGGTTTATCTTGCCTGTATCTTTGCCATCGGTGTTCCCATCATGATGGCGGAAATTCTGATTGGTCGACGCGGTCGACAAAACCCTTTTAACAGTCTGGCCAGTCTGGCTGAAGAAGAAAAAGCCTCCTCCCTGTGGAAATATCTTGGTTTCGCTGGCGTTTTAGCCGGCTTTTTAATCCTTTCTTATTACAGCGTGATTGCTGGTCAGGCAATTGCTTATGTTCCTCGCTTATTATTTGGAGTATTTGAAGGTGTGACGGCTGATGGTGCGCGCAACTTACATCTGTCGTTAGTGAAAGATCCGGAAAAACTTTTAGCTTGGCATACGATGTTTATGATGCTGACCATGATGATTGTCAGTCGTGGTGTACAACATGGTCTGGAAAAATCAGTACGCTTTTTAATGCCCTCTTTATTTCTAATCCTGCTGATTCTGGTCGCTTATGCTTATCAAACCGGTGTGTATTTTGATCAAGCGGTAAACTTTATGTTCAAACCGGATTTTTCCAAGCTGACCACGGAGGGTATTCTAACGGCGATGGGACATGCGTTTTTCACGCTAAGCCTGGGCATGGGTGCCATTATGGTTTATGGTTCGTACCTGCCTCAGAAAGCCTCTATTTTTAAAGTCTCTCTGGCGATTTCCTTTATGGATACGGCTGTGGCGATCCTGGCTGGATTGGCGATTTTCCCATTGGTCTTTGCCAATGAAATGTCACCCGGCGCCGGGCCAAGTCTGATTTTTGAAACGCTGCCCATTGCCTTTGGTCATATGGAAAATGGCGCATTTTTTGGTGCCATATTCTTTTTGTTGCTGGTATTTGCAGCTCTGAGTTCAGCGATTTCATTGGTCGAGCCTGTGGTCACCTGGCTGGTCGAAAACTTTGAGATAAAACGGCTTAATGCCTGCATCTGGGTGGGTATATTGGTCTGGTTGTTAGGGTTGTTAAGCTTGTTCTCATTTAATCTGTTGAAAGACTGGACTTGGCTTGATATGACTGCCTTTGAGTTGCTGAATTATCTGACTGCCAATATTATGTTGCCTTTGGGCGGCATGCTCATTGCGATATTTGCCGGATGGATCATGTCGCAACGCAGTACTCAGGAAGAGCTGGGGATTAAATCCAACCTGATTTATCACGAATGGCGCTTTTTGGTTCGTTATGTCACACCAATAGCGATTTTTGTTGTATTCGTAAGTTTGACGGGTGTATTGGATTTCATCTTTTGATTACATTGATTAGAGGTCAATAGAAATACTCAATGACAACTATTACGCGCAGTTCACTGGTGATGTATTCGCCGGACCAGATGTTTGATCTGGTCAACGATGTGGAAGCTTACCCCAGTTTTCTTCCCTGGTGCCGTGACAGTAAAATTATCAGTAAGAATGATAAGGTGATTTGTGCCACGCTGGATATTGCAAAAGGGGGTATTCATCATGAATTTTCTACCCGCAATACACTGCAACATGGTGAATCCATCCGTATTGAGCTGATTGATGGTCCATTCCGTCATTTAGAAGGATTCTGGCAGTTCAGCCCGATTGGGGATAATGAAGGCTGCCGGGTACAGCTGGATATGGATTTTGAATTTTCCACCCGTCTGCTGGATTTGGCATTGGGTCCGGTATTCACTCAGATATCCGGTTCATTAGTTGAAGCTTTTTGTGTACGAGCCAGAGAAATTTATGGAACACGCTAACGCTGAATTAATCACCGTAGAAGTGGCCTACGCCCTGCCGGATGAACAGGTGATTTTGTCATTGGAAGTTCCGGATAACACTACTGTGGAACAAGCCGTTAAACGCTCCGGTATTCTGGAACGTTATCCACAAATCGATCTGGATAATGATAAAGTCGGGATTTTTGGCAAAATCTGTAAGTTGAATGCCACGCTTAGTCCAAAAGACCGCATTGAGATTTATCGTCCATTGATTGCCGATCCTAAAGAATCACGTCGGCAAAAAGCAGAGATGGAAAAGAAAAACAAAACTGCAGAAGCAGCAGCTAACGATTGAGTTCTAACCAATCCAATTCTGCATCAGTAAAGCCCGCCTGTTTGCGGGCTTCAATATGAAATGGCCCGCGTATCTCACCATTAAAGTAGGTTTTTAATAAGGTCGTGAAGGTATGAGTGGGTTCCAGATCACGCTGTTCGCATAGATAATTAAACCAACGCGTGCCAATTGCCACATGGCCAATTTCTTCACGCAATATCACTTCTAGAATCTCCACCGCTGCCAAATCGCCACTGCCACGCAGTTTATTCATCATGCCCGGCGTTACATCCAGTCCCCTCGCCTCTAATACCCTTGGTACCAGTGCCATGCGAGTTAAGGGATCGTGATGGGTTTTCTGTGCCATTTCCCATAAACCATCATGTGCCGGAAATTCTCCATAGGCATACCCTGCCTGCTGTAAATGGGCAGATAGCATTGAAAAATGTTTGGCTTCCTCATCGGCAACCTGTAACCAGTCACCATAAAAATCATCTGGCATATTGGCAAAACGGGCAATGGCATCCAATGCTAAATTAATGGCATTAAACTCAATATGACAAATGGCATGAATCAACGTGGTATGACCGGTTTGCTGATTATTACGTCGCCGCGGTAAATCGCGTGGCGAGACCAGGTCGGGCTTATCGGGTCTGCCTGGGATAGCGGGAACATTCAATGGCTGATGCTGAATGACATAACCTTGTTCACGGCATTCAACAGCCAGTTGACGTGTCTGCAGCGCTTTGTCAGCGGCATCATTAATTAAAAGACATTGTAAGGCGCGGATGCGTATATCAATCTTTGAATCAGCCATCCATTCGTACCCGTGGATCAACAAAAGTATAAGAAATATCGGTCAGTAACAGACCTACGATATATAAGACTGAGCCAAGAAACACCATGGCTCGCACAATGGCAAAATCCTGAGCATGGATGGCGTCAATGGTATAGCTACCCAAGCCTGGAATACCAAAGAATGACTCCAGAATCAGACTGCCCATAAATAAGGTTGGTATTACCACTACCGCGCCAGTCAGAATTGGAATCATCGCGTTTTTCAAAACATGCTGAAACAAAACCCGCACTTCAGATAAGCCTTTTGCTCTGGCGGTGCGAACGTAATCCTTGGAAATTTCTTCTAGAAATAAGGTGCGGTACCAGCGGGATCCCGAGCCAATACCTGAAACAATTCCAATCGCTACCGGTAAAATCAGGAATTTTATCGTACTCAGGCCTTCACCGAAGCCCGAGATAGGTACCAGCTGCATGACTTTGCCGATAACAAACTGCCCGGCAATAATGTAGAACAGACTGGATATCGACATTAAAACAACACACAGCACTACCCCACCGAGATCAACATAGGTTGCACGAAAAAACACCATCATCAACGCAAAGGTAATATTGACCAGCAAACCAACGATAAATACCGGAATGGCGATCGCCAGACTGGGCCACATACGGGTTTTGATATCATCACCAATATCACGCCCATCATCGGCCTGACCAAATTCAAAGCTGAATAACGCCAGTGATTTATCAAAAAAAATGGTATCGGTGAGTTTTTCGAAACCTTCGGCGGATTCATTCCACAGCAAATCCCGGTCGTAACCACGTTCCTGTTTCCAGGTCGTAATCGCCTGTTCAGTAATGTAACGTTCGCCTAGTTGCATTCGCGCCATATCATCTGGCGTATTGACCATAAAAAACAATGCAAATGTCAGTGCATTGACACCCAGCAATATAGGAAAGGCATACAGGATACGGCGAATAATATAGGCCAGCATAATTGTCTCAGGCACTGATATAACATTCTGGATAAGGTCATAACGAATTATGGCTTTGGCAGATGTTGGTCAGCTGGGTTACAAAATTAAAGAAAAAACATTGTAACAGCGCAACCCTCAATTGGGTTATCAAGCAATTGGTTTATTTGACAACTATTAATGATTACTATGGTCACAGGTTTAAATCATTCAGGAGTATCGCATGGCAAAAACAGCATCGGATCTGGTACAGGCAGCAAAAGCATCCATACAGCAAATCAGTGTTTCCCAGTCACAGCAAATGCTGGACGATGACAGCATTGCTCTGGATGTACGTGAGCCTGAAGAGTACGCTAAGGGTCATATCGCTGATGCCAGACATATTCCTCGCGGCATGCTGGAGTTTTCAATAGAGACACATCCCGATTTTCAGGATAAAACACGTCCTATTGTGGTGTATTGCAAATCAGGCGGTCGCAGTGCATTGGCAACAGCAACCTTGCAACAGCTTGGGTTTACTAATGTCTATTCAATGATCGGGGGCTATGATGCATGGTCTGCGGCATCGAATGATGCTGATTAATTAAACAAGTCTGGAGGGGGAGAGACATGTACACACGCTTTTGGGTAATTATTGCGCTAATGATAGTCAGCCTGTCAGCTATCGCTGCAGAAACAGAGATCATGGTCAGAGCGAAAGCAGTTGATTCGAAATTTATTGGCACCAGTGTCGGTGGTATTCGCGCCATCGTTGAAGATGCTGAAACAGGTGAAATTCTCGATGAAGGATGGATAAACGGTGGCACTGGCGATACAGCGGTGCTTATCGAAAACCCATTAAAACGTGGCGAACGACTGACAGATGATAAAACGGCCGGTTTTTTAGCGAAAGTGGATATTGATGCGCCAAGATTACTGCGATTTAAATTAATCGGACCTTATGGTTATCAGCAGGCCTATCAGGAAGCCAGCTTGACCAGCTGGGTGGTGCCTGGAAAAGATATTCTGGGTGATGGCATTATCATTACCATGACCGGCTTTATTGTGGATGCCTGGACCCGTGTTCTGGAGAATGGTCAGGTTGATATTTACACCAAAGCTTCATTGCTCTGTGGTTGCCCAATCACCAAAGACGGTCATTGGCAGTCTGATAATTATGAAGCCAGAGCTATTCTGATGCGCGATGAAGAAACTATTGATGAAGTAACACTGGACTTTACCGGACCAGCTGGCATGTTCAGCGGTAAAACCACGATTACCGAACCCGGCCACTACAAAGCGGTTGTCTATTTATACGATGCAAAAACCGGCAACGTAGGCGTTGATCGTGCGATGTTTGAAATTCCGGAGGCGGAATAAAACCGATTGGCAATTCAGTTGTAACAAATCGCATCAAGATGAGTCTCTTTAATTACTTTTATGAATAAGAGTTTCAGCATGAGATCACAAGGTTATGCAGTCAATGGAGCTGGTCTGGGTTTAAGACGCAGTTTCATTGATGAAATCATTCAGCTGGATCACCCGCCTATCGACTTTATTGAGGTCGCACCAGAAAACTGGATGGAAATGGGCGGTCGGCTGGGCAAAAAACTGCGGGCATTCAGTGAGCGTTTTCCAATGCTATGTCATGGTCTTTCGTTATCACTTGGCAGCCCTGCTCCGCTGGATGAGGCGTTTGTTAAACGTATTAAACACTTTCTGGATCAGCATCAGGTTCGTCTCTACAGTGAGCATCTGAGCTATTGCAGTGATGAGGGTCACCTTTACGATTTGATGCCTATACCGTTCACTGACGAGGCTGTTGAGCATGTCGCAGAACGCATTCTTCGGGTTCAGGATATTCTGCAACGCCGACTGGTTATCGAGAATGTATCGTACTACGCGGCACCAGGCCGGCAGATAGACGAAATTGAATTTATTAATGCAATACTGGAAAAAGCCGATTGTGAGTTGTTACTTGATGTGAATAACGTCTATGTAAACAGCATTAATCACGGTTATGACGCTAATGCTTATATTGACGCACTTAACAGTAAACGTATCGCTTACCTGCATATTGCCGGTCACTATAATGAAGCAGAAGATCTGATTATCGATACCCATGGTGCAGATGTAATTGATCCGGTTTGGCAACTGCTTGAGCATACTTACCAGCAACATGGAGTGATTCCGACGTTGCTGGAACGGGATTTTAATATCCCTGCTCTCAACACGCTGTTTGAAGAAGTCGGTCACATTCGAGATATCCAATCACAATATCGATCTGAACATGCAGCAAGCGCCTGATTTTAAAACTACCCAACAGCAGTTCACCGCCCATCTGCGTGATCCAGAGAGCATCCCTGAGCCAGCCGATGTTGAATCGCGGCGCATGGCTATTTATCGGCGGCTGATTTATAACAATATTGAAAGCTTTTTAAGCACGGCCTGTCCGGTATTGAAACAAATTCTGGGGGAAATTGCCTGGCATGCACTGGCACGTGACTTTATTCGTGAGCATCGGTGCAGTTCACCCTTATTTAATGATATTGCCCGCGAGTTTGTGCATTATCTCGAAGAACATCCGCAGCAGTATCAGACGTTGCCTTTTCTTGCTGAGCTCGCCCATTACGAATGGGCTGAGTTGGCGCTCGGAATTGCCAATGCGGATTTTGTGAAGCGTGAAGTGACTGAACAGCAAGATATCCTGCAACTCTCTCTGCAACGCTCCCCCTGAGCTGGACTTTTGCTTATGATTACCCCGTGCATCAAATCGGGCCGGATAATCTGCCTGATAAAGCTGCCGAAACGCCATTTTTTCTGTTGTTATATCAGAAATGCTGATGATCAGGTGAAGTTTATTGAGCTTAATCCCGTTAGTGCAGGGTTACTTGATCTATTAGATGACGGTCAGACTGGCCAGCAAGCCGCTGAAGCCATTGCTGAGGTATTGCAGCATCCCAACCCCGAAGTTGTGTTACAAGGCGCAAAACAGTTGATAGAGGACTGGTTGGAACGCGGCATTGTGATCTAAAGAAATAAAAAAACCGGACTGGTAAACCAGCCCGGTTTTAATCTAACTAAATCCTGTTGCTTTTAGTTAGTAGCAAGCTCAATGGCTTCAGCCGCTAAACGGGTAATTTCATCCCAGTTTTCCGCTTCTACCAGATTCGCTGCACACATCCATGAACCGCCTACACAACCTACGTTAGGTAAGCTGTAGTAGTTTTTCACATTCTTCTGACTGACACCGCCGGTTGGGCAGAACAGAATTTGTGGAATTGGGGCACCAATTGATTTCAGCATGGGTACACCGCCAGCCGCTTCAGCCGGGAAGAACTTCATCGCGGTAATGCCACGCTCTAATAAGCGCATGGCTTCACTAGGATTGGCTACGCCCGGTAATAAAGGCACACCGGTTTTTAATGCGGCTTCAATCAAGGTATCTGTGGTACCAGGACTGACAATAAATTCTGCACCCGCATCAATCGCTGCATTTAACGTTTCGATGTTGATAATGGTCCCAGCACCGACAATCGCATCTGGCACTTCAGCTTTAATACGACGGATGGATTCCAGCGCTGCATCAGTGCGCAGCGTGATCTCCAATACTTTCAGACCACCTTTGACCAACGCATTGGCCAAAGGCACTGCATGTTCAACATTATTAATAACCATCACCGGGACAATCGGTGAAACTTGCATAATTTCGTGAATCGTTTTGCTCATAAAAAATAGATATCCCTAATTCTGGTGAAGATTATTCAACGTTGAACATATTGATAGCGCCTTCTTCAGCTGAAGAAACGCCTGCCCGGAAACTGTCAAACAATTCGCGACCACTACCGTAATGATGTTCAGTATTGGCCATCATGCAAGACAGACGAGCATTAAACTCTTCATCATCTACCAGCACATTCATAATGCCTCTTTCGGTATCGAGATGAATAATATCGCCATCTTTGATTCGGGTCAGTGGACCACCTTCTGCAGATTCAGGACACATTTGAATGGCAGACGGGACTTTACCTGACGCACCAGACATACGACCGTCAGTGACCAACGCCACTTTAAATCCACGATCCTGTAATACGCCCAGCGGTGAACTGAGTTTATGCAGTTCCGGCATACCATTGGATTTTGGTCCCTGGAATCGTAAGACCACGATAACGTCTCTTTCCAGTTCGCCATTTTTGAATGCAGCAACGGCATCGTCCTGATCGTCAAATACCAAAGCAGGTGCCTCTACAACACGATGCTCAACATCTACCGCAGAAACTTTCGACACTCCACGTCCCAGATTACCTTTAATCAGATGTACACCACCTGACTTGGCGAAAGGTTGTTCAACTGTGCCAATAACTTCTTTATCCAGGGATTCTTTAGGACCTTCCTGCCAAATCAGTTTGCCATCAATGATTTTTGGCTCCTGACTGTATTGTTTCAAGCCTTTTTCATTACCAACCGTAATGATGTCTTCGTGTAACAAGCCCTGAGATAATAATTCCTGAATTAATACGCCCATGCCACCAGCTGCCTGGAAGTGATTCACATCGGCACTGCCGTTTGGATAGACTCGGCTTAATAAAGGAATGATTTGCGACAGACGATCAAAATCGTCCCAATTGATTAAGATACCGGCAGCCCGGGCTACTGCAACAATGTGCATGGTGTGGTTGGTTGAACCACCCGTTGCCAGCAGGCCAATAATCGCATTAAGAATTGCTTTTTCATCGATCATATGACCGATTGGACGGTAATCGTTACCCATTGCAGTAAATTTCAATACCTGACGGGCTGCTTCTTTCGTTAATTCGTCACGTAACGGGGTATTAGGATTGATAAACGTTCCACCCGGCAAATGCAGTCCCATAATTTCAACCATCATCTGGTTGCTGTTAGCTGTACCGTAGAAAGTACACGTACCAGGACTATGGTAAGACTCTGACTCTGCTTTAAGCAGTTCCTCACGGCCTACTTTGCCTTCAGCAAACAATTGGCGGATACGAACTTTTTCTTTATTCGGCAGACCACTTGGCATCGGACCTGCCGGCACAAAGATGGTCGGCAAATGACCGAAGCTTAACGCCCCGATCAACAAGCCAGGTACGATCTTGTCACAGACACCCAGCATCATTGCGGCATCAAACATATTATGACTTAGACCGACAGCTGTGGACATTGCGATGACATCACGGCTGAACAGCGACAGATCCATACCCGGATAACCCTGAGTAATACCATCACACATTGCCGGTACACCGCCAGCAAACTGGGCAACCCCACCAGCTTCGTTGGCAGCTTCTTTGATAAGTGGCGGAAAGTCCTTATAAGGTTGATGTGCAGAAAGCATATCGTTATAAGCTGAAATAATGCCGATATTGGCTTTTTTGTCACCAGCCAGATCACTTTTTTCAGTTGCTGCACAGGCAGCAAAACCATGAGCCAGATTACCACAGCCAAGCGTCAGACGATGAGGACCCTGCCCTGCAGCTTCGTCAACACGAGCAAGATAAGCCGTGCGAGTTTTTTTACTTCTTTCGATCACTTCGTTGGTGAGCGAGTCTAAAACTGGATGAACCATAAAGTTAAGTCTCTCTTTCGTTTACTTGTACTATCGAAGTAGCGGGATTTGAGGCCGCTTGATTGCAGCGGCGTTTATCCATCAGATCTAATATTCAGACAGCGCATTATAGTCCTTATCACTCTTTTTCGCACTGTTTCTGGGCTTATGTCATCTTAATGCTCAAATACCTGCTTTTGGTTTTATTGTTGCCGTACCGCATCAATCGCAGAAAAATACTGGGTTAGCTGTTTAATGATTTGTCATTTATGGGACAACTTCCCAACGCTAAAATCTGCACATAGTTGGTATTTAGAACATCAATTTTTGCAAACTGCGGCAGTTAAATACATCGCCATAAGGATTTTCCAGTAGTGCTTCGGTATGATGTCACGCTGTTTTTCATCGACATATCGATGAGTTACCACTTAATTGAAAGGTGAATTCAATGACCGAAGGTAAACGCCTCCGTCAGGTAAAAAGCTTTGTGAAACGTGAGGGTCGCTTAACCCCTGGTCAACAAAAAGCACTGGATGTTTTATGGCCAAAGTTTGGTATTGAAGCCGATAACCAATCTATTGATATGCAAGCGCTGTTTGGGCGTAACGCTCCAGTGGTGTTTGAAATCGGATTTGGTAATGGTGCTTCGTTGATTGAAATGGCCATCCACCAACCGGAGAACGACTTCATTGGCGTGGAGGTGCATCGACCAGGTGTGGGCCAACTGTTAAAAGCTATCGAAGAAAATAATTTAACTAATGTGCGGGTGGCCTGCACGGATGCCGTGGAATTACTCAAAAATCAGGTTGCGGATAATGCTCTGCATCGCGTGCAACTATATTTTCCGGATCCCTGGCATAAAAAACGTCATCATAAACGTCGAATTATCCAGCCAGCCTTTGTTAACGTCCTGGCACAAAAAATACAGTCGGGCGGTTTTCTGCATATGGCAACAGACTGGCAGAATTATGCAGAACAAATGTTGCAGGATCTGTCGGCAAGTCATGATTTTATCAACACCAGCATATCAGGTGATTATATTCCGCGGCCGGAATACCGTCCCTTAACCAAGTTTGAACAGCGAGGTCATCGACTGGGACATGGAGTATGGGATTTATTATTTCAGCGTCGATAATTGTTACAAACTTGCTTCATTTGCATGCATAAGCTAGTTTTGCCTTAATTAACAACTAATCACTTACCAGGTAACGCTGCCATGACCATGTCCCGTACAACCCAATTTGGTTTTTATATTTTATTAGGGGCAGCCAGTAATTCTGCAGCCGCAGCGGGCTATGCCCTGATAGAACAAAGCATTACGGGGTTGGGACGCGCCTTTTCAGGTAGTGCTGCAGTGGCGGATGATGCCAGTACTATTTTTTTCAATCCGGCTGGCATGACAAATTTATCCCGTAAAGAAATGAATATGGGGCTCAATCTGATCGCACCAAGAGCAGAATTCTCTGATCGCGGTTCGAATATCGATGGCACTCCCTTAACCGGTGGTGATGGCAGTAATGCCGGTGAACTGGCAGCAGTTCCCAATTTTTATTATGCCCATCCATTAAATGACAAGACTGTCGTAGGAATTGGTGTTGGCGCACCCTTCGGTCTGGTGACCGATTATGGCGATAGCTGGCAGGGACGTTATCATGCGATTCGTTCGGATCTGCTTACGGTTAATATTAATCCCAGCATTGCTTTTAAAGCGACTGAAAAACTGTCATTGGGCTTTGGCGTAAATCTGCAATATATCGATCTGGAGCTCTCCCAGGCAGCTAACTTTGGTTCTTTTCAAGGTAACTCCCAAGGCAACGATGGACGGGTAAAAGTCACTGCCGATGACTGGAGCTGGGGTTATAACCTGGGCATGACCTATCAGTTTACTGAAGCAACACGCATGGGCTTAAGTTATCGTTCAAAAATAACACATGACTTAACCGGTGAAGGCAAATTTCGCATACCGGAAAATGTGAAGCCTCAAGCAACAGCCGTTGGCTTTCAGGATGGAAATGTTGGTGGCCGGGTAACCTTGCCTGAATCGGCATCCATCGCTCTGGTTCACCAATTAAATTCACAATGGTCGGTTATGGCCGATGCCAGTTGGACTCGATGGAGCCGTTTTGAAGAGTTGCAAATTAATTCTGACGTTTCCAGGCTAAATACGGTTAAGGAAGAAGACTGGGAAAATTCCATGCGTTACGGATTAGGCGTGGAATATAAAGCTAATGACCGTTGGTCCTGGCGAGCGGGTGTTGCCTATGATGAAACACCGATTCCCAATGCGCAACGTCGAACTCCTCGAATTCCGGACAGTGATCGTACCTGGTTAGCCTTGGGGGCAAGTTATCACTATAGCGATAATATAATTTTGGATGCCGCCTATACTCATATATTTATGAAAGACAGCAGCATTGAGGATACATTCACAAGTGGCACTCAAACATATGAATTATCCGGTAAATATAAAAGTTCAGTCGATATCGTCGGCGTTCAATTACGCTGGCTCTTTGATTAATTGTGTCTGCTGCCCATGATTACATTTCTCCGGATCAGGCCCAAACGCTGTATGGCTTAGCTTGTGAACGGATAAAAAGAAGTCCTGATAAAGATGCCTATGGCTTTTTTGATAATGATAAGAAAAGCTGGGAAAGTTTAACTTGGCAACAGGTTGCTGATGAAATAACCGACTGGCAACAAGCGCTGCAACAGGAAAATCTGCGTAAGGGTGATCGGGTTGCAATCAATTTACGTAATAGCAAAGAGTGGATATTTTTCGATCTGGCAGCTTTAAGTCTGGGGCTGGTAGTGGTGCCACTTTACCCCGATGACCGGCCGGATAACGTTGCGTATATATTACAGGATGCTGATGTACGTTTATTGTTAGTGAACAGCTCCAGACAATGGTCAGCCATTCAAGCCGTATTACCCGAAGAACATTCTGTCAAACGAGTGCTGCTGTTCCATGATGAATCGACAACAGATAACGAATCCTCCACGATATCGCTGCAGAACTGGCTTGATACAGCTTTTTCTGCTGAGTTGAAACTACCCCACTGTGCACCAGAACAATTGGCATCGATTATCTATACTTCTGGCACCACTGGCCGATCTAAAGGGGTCATGCTCAGCCATCATAATATGTTGTCGGTGGCCTATGGTTCGTTGCAGTTTTTTGAAATCCTGCCTGATGATATTTTCTTGTCCTTTTTACCACTATCACACACATTGGAACGAACTGGCGGCTATTATCTGCCGATGATGGCTGGTTCAAAAGTAGTTTTCTCTCGCAGTATTCCCCTGCTTGCTGACGATATGCGGCAAGTCCAACCCACCATCATGATTGCTGTGCCCAGAATTTTCGAGCGGATTTATGATCGGGTTCATAAACAACTTGCTGAAGGCAGCTGGCTTAAACGTCGAATTTTCAAACTGGCGGTGAAGGTCGGTTGGAAACGCTTTCAGTACCAACAGGGTCGGAAATATTGGTCGCCATCCCTGCTGTTATGGCCATTGCTGCATAAACTGGTTGTGAGCAAATTTCATCAGCGTCTTGGCGGCAAACTGCGTTTAGCTGTCAGTGGTGGTGCTGCTTTACCCGCCCACGCCGCTAAATTGTTTATTGGACTGGATTTAGTTTTGCTGCAGGGTTATGGCCTGACTGAGACCAGTCCGGTGATTAGTGTTAATGAACCTTCCAGTAATGATCCTGCCAGCGTAGGACGCGCTATTCAGGGTGTAGAAGTCCGTATTGGCAAGGATGAAGAGCTTGAGGTAAAAGGTCCGGGCAATATGCTGGGCTATTGGAATAATCATAAAGCAACGGCACAGACGATTGATGCTGATGGCTGGCTGCATACCGGTGATAAAGCCCACATCAGCGAAAGCGGACATATTTATATTGTTGGTCGAATCAAAGATATTCTGGTGCTCAATAATGGCGAAAAAGTCCCGCCTGCCGATATTGAAGCCGCCATAGTCAGCAATGGCCTGATTGATCAGGCGTTAGTCGTCGGTGAAGGGCAACCTTATTTGGCCGCTTTACTGGTGATTAATGGCGAAAGCTGGCCGCAGATTGCGCAGCAACTCGGTTTGGATCCCTTGCAGAATGAAAGTCTTGGCTCAAAAGTTTTACAGCAGCATTTTGTCCGCTTACTCAGACAGTGGTTATTTGAATTTCCGGCCTATGCCAGGATTCGGCGAGTACATCTGACTTTGCAACCCTGGACGATTGAAAATGGTTTGCTGACGCCTACTTTAAAAGTTAAACGTGCGCTGGTTGAGCAAAGATATGATAAGGAAATTAAGGCCTTGTATCACGACACCTCAAGCTGAGGCAGATAACGGCTCATTAATGAAATCCGGGATATGCCGCATGATGGCTTCTACTGTGTGGAATGAGCCAAAAATTAAGATACGGTCCCCTTCAATAGCATTAGCTAAAGCCAAATCATAGGCCTGTTCCACTACTTCACTGGTATGAATGCGATCATTGGAAATTTTACCTTGCAGGCCAGTTGCCAAATCTTCTGCAGACTGCCCTCTGCTTCCATTTAAGCCACCAAGAAACCAATTATCTATCACTGGAATCAAGGCATCAAAAACCGCTTGGCTGTCTTTATCACGCAACATAGCGATCACCGCATGGGTTTTGCCATGACAAGGAATTTCCGTTAATAGTTTTGCCAGATTTTCAGCACCCTGCTGATTGTGTGTTACATCAAAAATATGGGTAATGGGTCCATCAATCATCTGAAACCGGCCAGCAAGTCTGACGTGAGCCAACCCATCACGGATGGCTGTTTCATTGATTTTTTCCATTCCGGAATCTTTCAGCAGGCTGATGACCTGTAGCACAGCGGCGCTGTTCTGAATCTGATAACACCCCAGTAAGGCCGGCAACGGTAATCCCTTGAACTGATAATCGGCATTTTGCCAATGCCATACATTTTTATCAGATTGAGCATTGAAATCTTTGCCAGCAATATACGCTGGCGAGCTTAATTTCTGAGCGCTCTCAATAACGGTGACTGGCGGAGAATGTTCACTGCAGACGACAGGGTTGTTCGCCCGCATTATCCCGGCTTTTTCAATACCAATCTTTTCCCGGGTATCGCCAAGCCAAACTGTATGATCCAGACCTATCGGCGTAATCAGCGCAATATCGGCGTCAAACAGATTCACCGCATCAAGCCGTCCGCCCATACCAACTTCCAAAATCGCGATATCAATATTCTGTCTACAGAAAATATCTGCTGCAGCGAGCGTGGCAAATTCGAAATAGCTCAGAGAAATGTCACCACGTGCGGTATCAACCCGCTCGAAAGCTTCACATATCTGTTGATCAGTCGCCGTTTGACCATCAACTACGATGCGTTCGTTATAACGCAACAGATGTGGCGAAGTGTAACAGGCTGTTCGATAGCCGGCAGCTGAGAGTATAGAGGCCAATAATGCAACAGAAGAGCCTTTACCGTTGGTGCCGGCAACCGTCACCACCCGAAAAGGCAGTCTGTTGTCGTCATACATCTGCTGCCAGACAGCACGCACCCGATCCAAGCCGGGATCTATCTCAGTAAAATGTAGCTTTTCCTGCCATGCCAGCCACTGTGGCAAGCTATTAAATCGCATAAACTATGGTTTAAACAGCAATACGATTTTGCATCATGGTTAACAGATTATTCAGACGATCGCGCATTTCACGGCGATCAATAATCATGTCGATGGCACCATGTTCCAGCAAAAACTCACTGCGTTGGAAACCTTCAGGTAATTTTTCACGAACGGTCTGTTCGATAACGCGTGGACCAGCGAAACCAATTAAAGCTTTTGGTTCAGCCACATTAACATCACCAAGCATTGCCAGACTGGCTGAAACACCGCCCATGGTGGGATCGGTCATCACCGAAATAAACGGGATGCCAGCCTCTTCAAGCTGTGATAAAACAGCACTTGTTTTTGCCATCTGCATCAGTGAAAACAAGCCTTCCTGCATGCGCGCTCCACCACTGGCGGAAAAACATATCAACGGAAGTTTCTTGGCCAAGGCAACCTTTGCAGCTCGGACAAACTTTTCACCGACCACGGAGCCCATGGAGCCACCCATAAAACCAAAATCAAACGCAACCACCACAACAGGTAAGCCTTTAAGCGTGCCTTGCATGGCTAAAAGTGCATCGTTCTCACCGGTATTTTTTTGTGCCTGGGTAATACGATCACGATAACGTTTACTGTCTTTGAATTTAAGAGTGTCGACAGGTTTAACTTCGGTACCAATTTCCTGGCGATTATCTTCATCCAGAAAACTTTTCAGTCGATCACGGGCATTTATCCGTTGATGGTGATCACATTTGGGACACACCATCTGGTTACGCTCAAGCTCAGCCCGATAAAGCACATTGTCACATGCTGGACACTTGCACCAGACACCTTCAGGTACCGAGCGGCTGCGGCCACTGGTGCGGATTTTCGATGGAAGTAATCTTTCAAACCAACTCATTTTGTCACCTTATCGCTTATTAGGCCGAGACGCTGGCTAAATCACGCGCATTAATTGCATGACGCATTTCAGCTAACAGACTTGCTACTGCTGCGGGTAATTCCTGTGGACGATTGGAATGTTCTTCTATGCAACGTACCAAAGTACTGCCCACGACAACAGCATCAGCTACTTCCGCGACAGCTGCGGCTGAGCGGCCATCTCTGATACCAAAACCCACACCAACCGGTAACGAAGTGTATTTACGAATTTCTTCCAGTTTGGCGGTTACTTCATTAATTTCCAATGCGGCAGCACCTGTCACACCTTTGATCGAAACATAGTAAATAAAGCCTTTGGCATGTTGGGCGATTTTCTGCATACGCTCTGCCGATGTCGTTGGCGCAACCAGGAAAATCGTATCA
This sequence comes from Methylophaga sp. F7, assembly GCF_056863975.1. NCBI lineage: Bacteria > Pseudomonadati > Pseudomonadota > Gammaproteobacteria > Thiotrichales > Piscirickettsiaceae > Methylophaga > Methylophaga sp. F7. The sequence goes on from NZ_CM166511.1 coordinate 1,919,496, forward strand.
ATATCATGCCCGTCCATCAGCCGCAGGAATTCATCAGACTCTTCTGGTGGCATATCAACAGTCAATACCCCATCCACCCCGACAGCCTGGGCTTTTTTGGCGAATTTTTCATAACCCATTGCTTCAAGAGGATTGGCATATCCCATCAACACAAGTGGCGTATGGTTATTTTTCTCTCTGAACTGTTTTACCATATCCAGAATTGAATCCAGCGTGACATCATTTTTCAACGCCCGTTCACAGGCTTTTTGGATTACAGGACCATCCGACATGGGATCAGAGAAAGGCACACCCAGTTCGATAATATCGGCACCGGCATCCACCAAAGCATGTAACAGTGGAACGGTTACCCATGGTTCAGGATCACCTGCAGTCACATAAGGGATTAAAGCAGTTTGCCCATCTGCCTGAAGATTTTTAAAACATTCTTTAATACGACTCATTTTATATTCCTCAGAAATTCAGACCAGCCATGGCTGCAACCGTGTGCATGTCTTTATCACCACGTCCTGAAACATTAATAAGAATACTTTGATCCGCTGACATCGTTGGGGCTAATTTTGAAACATAAGCCAGTGCATGACTGGTTTCCAGAGCCGGAATAATGCCTTCAGTGCGTGTCAGTTCATGGAAAGCATCAAGGGCCTCAGTATCCGTAACAGTAACGTATTGTGCGCGGCCGATATCTTTCAACCATGCATGTTCAGGACCAACGCCAGGATAATCCAGTCCGGCTGAAATGGAATGGGTTTCGGTAATTTGTCCCGCAGCGTCCTGAATAAGGTAAGTGCGATTGCCGTGCAATACGCCGGGAGTTCCGGCAGAAAGTGGAGCTGAGTGCTGCCCTGTCTGCAGACCATGACCAGCACCCTCTACGCCAATCATTGCAACGGATTCATCTTCAATAAATGGGTAGAACAGGCCAATTGCATTCGACCCACCACCGATACAGGCAACCAGTGTATCGGGTAGTTTGCCAGTGGTATTGATCATTTGCTGACGGGCTTCACGACCAATAACTGATTGGAAGTCCCGCACCATTGCTGGATAAGGATGTGGGCCGGCAACCGTACCGATAATATAAAAGGTGTCATCCACATTGGTAACCCAGTCACGCAAGGCTTCATTCAATGCATCTTTGAGCGTTTTTGAGCCAGACTGAACCGGCACTACTTCTGCCCCTAAAAGCTTCATTCGGTAAACGTTCATGGCCTGACGCTCAACATCTTCCGCGCCCATGTAAACCACACATTCCATACCTAAGCGGGCAGCTACTGTAGCGGTCGCTACACCGTGCTGCCCCGCACCTGTTTCAGCAATAATACGGGTTTTACCCATACGCTTAGCCAGTAAAGCCTGACCAATCGTATTGTTAACTTTATGGGCGCCGGTATGATTGAGATCTTCGCGCTTGAGATAGATCTGGGCTCCCCCAGTTTCTTTGTCCAGTTTTCGGCATGATATATAGGTGATGGACGGCCTACAAAGTCGGCCAGATCTTTATCCATTTCAGCTTGGAAGTTTGGATCATTTTTATACTGTTTATAGGCCTCTTCCAGCTCATAAATAGCACCCATCAAGGTTTCGCCAACAAAGCGTCCACCATAAGGTCCAAAATGACCTAATTCATCCGGGTAGTTTTTAAAATAGTCATCAATCTGTATATCAGGCATTTGCCACCTCTCGCATGAATGCGCTTATTTTATTATTACTTTTAAGTCCTTTCGACTCTTCTACACCGCCGCTTACATCCACTGCATAAGGCGAGACCTGCTGAATAGCTTCTGCAACGTTTTCAGTTGTCAGACCACCCGCTAATATCAGCGGCTTGCTAACTGCAGTAATCATGGACCAGTCAAAGGTCTGTCCGGTTCCCCCGGCACCCCATGTTGATAGCTATCCAGCAATAAGGCTGAAGCTTCAGCAAAATGCTCATCAGCCTGTATTAAATCACTTGCAGTCTGCATTCGTACCGCTTTGATGTACGGCATATTGAATTGAGCACAATATTCAGCGGATTCATTGCCATGAAATTGCAACAAACTTAATGGAACCTGCTCAAGTGTTTGCCGCACTTTCTCTGCCGTTGCATTCACAAATAAACCAACAGCAGATACAAATGGTGGCAACTGCGCAGTAATTGCGGCAGCCTGTGCCATTGTTACAGCGCGAGGACTTGGTTCATAAAAAACCAACCCGATAGCATCCGCCCCGCTTTTTACAGCAAATTCAGCATCTTGACGACGCGTAATGCCACATATTTTAACGCGGGTTCTCATTTGGGATTATCAGCTTTCCAGAAGTTACTACAGTACTTTACCAGAGCACTGGAAAACCTGACACTGTTGGCAGGAAAAATTCATCCGGATAAACGACATCTGTCAGGTACAGACCTTGAGGTGGGGCGGTAACACCCGCCATGTTACGGTCCTGACTTTGTAGAACATGTTGAGCCCATTCGACAGGTCTCTTGCCCTCCCCAACAGGAACCAATACGCCCATCAGATTACGCACCATGTGATGCAAAAAAGAACGGGCTTCAACATCCACAGCAATGCAATCATCACGACGAGTGACAATCAATTTATCAAGGGTCTTTATCGGACTTTTGGCCTGACATTCCTGTGCCCGAAATGCTGAAAAATCATGCTGGCCAAGCAGGCTATTAGCAGCCAATTGCATCTGGTGTTCATCAAGCTTTTTATATACCCACCACATCCGTTGATGATGCACACTGGAACGGCTGTCACGATTGAGTATTAAATAACGATAGCGACGTTTTATTGCACTGAACCTGGCGTTAAAGTTTTCTGAAACCGGTTTTACCCATTTAATACTGATATCGTGGGGTAAGTTGGAATTCAATCCCAATAGCCAGTTTCGTTCTTGCCGAATAGCCTCGGTATCAAAATGCACCACCTGATTTAATGCATGCACCCCAGTATCAGTGCGGCCGGCAGCGAACACTTCTGTCGGTGTATTGGCGATAAGCGATACGGCTTTCTGCAATTCGCCCTGAACAGTCCGTTGTTTTGGCTGAAACTGCCACCCATGAAAATTACTGCCGTCATACTCGACACTTAACGCTAACCTCACCTTAGCGCTCGTTAAGACAAATTGTCGAGCAGTTCCTGTGCTCGTTTTTTCTGTTCATCCGTACCCTGCTCAAGGACTTCTTCGAGGATACCTCTTGCGCCTTCAGGATCACCCATATCGGAATAGGCTGCTGCCAAATCCAGTTTGGTTTCAGATTCATCGATTGAGTCGAAATCACTGAGATCGAAATCAAGTTCATCATCATCAACACTGCTATCCAGATTCAGATAATCTTCTATAACATCAACTTCTTCAGTTTCTGTCGGTTCTGCAGTTTCAAAATTAGTGAGATCCAGTTCATCAGCATCTAAAGAATCTACAGATAAAACCTCATCAGGTTGCTGGTCTGAAGCATCGTCTGTCTCATCAATATTCAAGTCCAGAACATCGGGGGCAGAGGAATCCGGTTGCAACACATTATCCTGTTCAAAATCTATTCGCAGATCATCATCTTCAGGATAAGTATCAATTTCAGATTGTTCTGATTGTTCCAGCTCAGTTGCTGAGTCTTTGTCTGCAGATGTACTGCTATCAAACTGCAACAAATCCTCTTCATCACGTTGGTAGACTTCTTCAGCCTTGGAAATAGTGGTTGACTCGGTTTTGTAATCATCCAGATTGAAATCTATATGATCCGACTCCTCAGGCTCAGAGGATGTCTCCATCACTTCTTCTTCGGCATCAACATCGATTTTTGGCTCATCCTCAGTATCAAAAGTGGTTTGCACTTCCTCGATGGATTCTTCAATAGCAGCCTCAGCCTCATCAGAGGGTTCAGCAAATAAAGGATTATGAGGTAATAGCTGAGCGCCCCAGCTTCTTACCTCAGGCCACTGCGGATCGGTTACATCAATACCGGAGGTATTCAATAATGCAATGAAGTCTGCAGATTTTTGTTGCTTGTAATAAATGAATAATAATTTTGCAGCAATTTCCTTATCATCGGGTGCCTGCTGATAAGCTTGTTCAAGTGCGGTTGCTGCTTGTACATAATCGGCATAACCAACAAACATATCAGCTTGTTCGACCAGTTCATCAACTGATTTGGTTTGGCTTTCGGTTGTTGCCTCTTTCTCTTCTGCAACCGGGGTGACAATATTTACACTACCGGTTTCAGCTGTCGTGGTGGCCGGTTTGTTTTTGTTAATTTTACTGACAGCATCATCCCAACTGACCTCACGCTGCCCACGGCGGAGAATCATCCAGATAATCAAAAGCAACAATAAGATTGCCAGTAATGATTCAACCTTGTGCGCTATGACAAAAGCTTGAACCCGCTGGTAAAGAGAGTCCAGCTGTTGCTGGTCTAGATTCAGTTCCTGAGCAGCTTCAACTATCGCAGCATCAACCTCTGCAGCAGCTGTTTCCAGTTCTGCTGGTTCTGCTGTATTTTCATCCAACTCAGCAACAATCAGTTCGGGAGATTCAGCATTGGTGACAGATTCGAATTCTGTCGGCTCCTCAGCGACATTTTCGTTGCTTTCTGTTGATGGCGGTTCTTCTTCAGTTGACGTTGCATCTGTTTCATCATTAGCAATATCAATCGGTTGCCATTCATTATCTACAGCATCCAGATTGGTTGGATCTTCAGCTGTATCATTCAGATTGGTATTATTGTCGCTGTCATTTAATGCTTCGCTTTCAGCTTCACTATTTTCCAGAATGGTGTTTGCTTCATCTACCAATGTCGCTAAATCCATCTGGGTTTCGTCTTGTTCGAGCAAGCTTTGCAGTCTTGCCATATCCGCATCTTTAAGCGAAATAAGACGACGCATGGTATCCAGTTGACGTTCCATCGCGTCCATACGATTTTTGAAATCAATGTTTTCCTGGGTTTGTGACTCTATGGTTTCCTGGGCAAGCGTTAATTGTTCACTGATGCGCTGTAAATCAGGATCACCATTAATTTCCGGATCTGCCTCCAGCAAACTGTTTTCCGTTGCAGCAATTAACTTTAAGCGTGCACTCTCAGCATCTGACAGTGTTTCATCGCTCTCTGTTAAGCTTGATTGATCTTCAGCGTCGTTTGGCGCTTCGGTTTCTGGTTCAATTTCATTATTTTCTGCTGCTGCAATATTTTCCGATGTGGAAACTTCATCAACGGTGGCTGCAGGAGAAGCAGTCTGAGCAAGACTGCGTTGTTGCCAGTCGAGATTTTGCCTGTCTACAGCAGCTTTGGCTTCACTGGCAGAAAGGCGGGTAATTTCTTCTGTAGCAGGAATTTTAAGTGTGCTGTCTGCGTAAAGACTGTTCACATTGTTTTGCTGAAATGCCCTAGGATTCGCATTAAGCAAACCAATCATCATCTGCTGCATCGTAATATCGTCTGAGGGCCGTGTCCTCTCGGCGATGCTCCATAAGGTATCGCGTGACTGAACGTTATATTGCGTCAAGCGATCAGATGTATAGGCTGACTGATTTGAAGATGTTGTGCGAGGAGCAGCAGGAACCGTTGATTGAGTATTCGGTGCGCGTGGTGAATCCACAGTGCCACGACCGGGGTACAGCTCTTTAGGTGGATCCAGCAGCACCATATATTCGCGAAGTAATTTTCCCTGACCAGTGGTTGCGGCCAGTAAAAATCCCAGAAATGGTTCTTTGATGGGTAAATCAGAAGTGACCAAAATTCGGGTGGAATCACTTTCTTCAATAACTTCAAAATTCAGCTGGGTTAATAAAAAACTGCGTTCCAGTCCTGCTCTTTCAAAATCCTGGGATGAACCCAATCTGACCTCAAGATTACCCTGCTCATCATCCTGAAGTGCATTGACCTCAATCTCTGCCCTGAAAGGTTCATTCAAGGCAGAGTATAAAGTTATCTGACCAAGGCCAAACGCATGACCCGGTAAGGGAGTTAATAAACCAAGTGCCGCAGCTACCGACAAACTGGTCAACGTTTTCTGTTTCATTTAACTCCCCTTCCTTGACAATCTCAGCAATGCCTAGAGGTATCTATCTACCAGAAGTTCAGCAATTTGCACACTGTTTAGTGCCGCACCTTTACGAACATTGTCTGAAACAACCCATAAATTCAAACCGTTTGGATGTGAAATATCTTCACGAATTCGCCCTATATATACAGGATCCTGACCAGAGGAATCTGTGACAGCTGTTGGATAACCACCATCTTTGTGTTCATCAATCACGACGATGCCATCAAACGCTGATAGCAGCTCTCTGGCTTTTTCAGCAGTGATCTTGTCACGGGTTTCAATATGAATGGCTTCAGAATGACCATAAAAGACAGGCACCCGGACCGCGGTTGGATTGACCTGTATTGACTCGTCACCAAGGATTTTGCGAGTTTCCCAAACCATTTTCATTTCTTCTTTGGTATAACCGTTATCCATAAAAACATCGATTTGAGGAATCACATTAAAAGCAATTTGTTTAGGATAAACTTCAGCTTCCACCGGGCGACCATTCAAAAGAGCAGCAGTTTGTTTGGCAAGCTCATCCATTGCAGGTTTTCCACTTCCCGATACCGCCTGGTAGGTGCAAACGTTAATACGAGTAATCCCCACAGCATCGTAAATGGGTTTTAACGCCACCAGCATTTGAATGGTAGAGCAATTCGGATTAGCGATAATGCCACGTTTTTTATAACCGGCCACCGCATCTGGATTCACCTCAGGCACGATCAGTGGAACATCATCGTCATAACGAAACTGTGAGGTGTTATCGATAACAATACAGCCTGCAGCAGCCGCTTTTGGCGCATAGATTTCAGAAACACTGGCCCCAGGAGAAAACAAGCCTATCTGTACTTTGGAAAAATCAAACTCGGCCAAATCTTCAACCATTATCGATTTATTACCAAATTGTACGGTTGAGCCAGCTGAACGCTCACTGGCCAATGCATACACTTTACCTACCGGAAAATTCCGCTTATGCAGGATATCCAGCATCGTTTCACCAACCGCACCAGTAGCACCTACAACAGCAACATCAATTTGTTTAGTCACATTTCACCTAAATTCTTTTGTTACAGCGCTGCCAAAACGGCATCGCCCATTTCAGCAGTGGTCACGCGAGTCATTCCCGCGGAGAAAATATCTGCTGTCCTTAAACCTTGATCCAGAACTTTACTTACGGCAGCTTCAATACGATCTGCAAAAGCCGGCTGATCAAGGGTGTAACGTAACATCATAGCAGCTGACAAAATCGTTGCCAGTGGATTAGCAATGTTCTGACCAGCAATATCAGGGGCTGAACCGTGAATAGGTTCATACATTCCCTTGCCGTTTTCATCTAGCGACGCAGAGGGCAACATACCAATCGAACCGGTCAGCATTGACGCACAATCTGACAAAATATCGCCAAACATATTGGTGGTCACCATAACGTCAAACTGCTTTGGTGCTCGCACTAGCTGCATTGCAGCATTATCAACATACATATGACTTAGCTCGACATCGGCATAGTCTTTGGACAATGTTGTCATCGTCTCACGCCACAACTCGGTGCATTCCAATACATTGGCTTTGTCCACCGAACAAACACGACTTTGCCGTTTACGTGCAATATCAAATGCCACGCGTCCGATACGATTAATTTCACTTTCGCGATACACCAGTGTGTTGTAGCCTTCTTTCTCGCCATTATCCAGAGTACGGATCCCTCGGGGCTGACCAAAGTAAATCCCACCCGTTAACTCACGGACAATCATTAGATCCAGACCGGACACAACTTCTGGTTTCAGGGTGGATGCATCTGCTAATTGTGGATATAACAAAGCCGGACGTAAATTAGCAAAAAGGTTTAATTGTGAACGAATACCCAATAAACCTTTTTCCGGACGCACACTGATATCCAGTGCTTCCCATTTATAGCCTCCCACTGCACCTAACAAAATGGCATCTGCCTCTTTAGCCATTTGCAAGGTTTCATCAGGAAGCGGACTGCCAGTTTCATCGTAAGCGGCCCCACCGATCAAACCGTATTCAAGTTCAATCGCCAAACCATCCTGTTTAAAAGCATTTAAAACCTTTACGGCTTCGGCAACAATTTCCGGACCGATTCCATCACCGGCCAATACTGCAATTTTCTTTGTCATGAATGTTATTACTTATAAATGGAAAAAATATTAGGAAAACAGCCACGGCGTTTGTTCACGACGACGGGCCTCGTAAGCTTTGATTTCATCAGTATGCTGCAGGGTCAGACCAATATCATCCAGACCTTCTATCAAACAATGCTTTTTAAAGCTGTCTATTTCGAAATGCAGGACTTCACCATCAGGCAACAAAATGCTCTGTTCTGGCAAATCAACGGTCAATTTATAACCTGGAGTAGCCTCGACCTGATGAAATAAATTTTCGACCAGCTGTTCATCGAGTTGTATTGTGAGAATGCCATTTTTACTGCTGTTGCTAAAAAAGATATCAGCAAAACTGGGGGCAATAATCACTCGAATACCATAGTCTTCGAGTGCCCAAACAGCATGCTCACGGCTCGATCCACAACCAAAGTTTTCACGTGCCAGTAATATCGTGCCACCCTGATAACGTGGTTGATTCAATTCAAAATCCGGATTCAGCGGACGATCTTTACAATCCTGTCCCGGCTCGCCGTGATCCAAATAACGCCATTCATCAAACAGGTTGGGACCAAAACCACTGCGCTTGATCGATTTCAGAAACTGTTTAGGTATGATGGCATCCGTATCGACGTTTGGTCGATCCAATGGGATCACGATTCCTGTTTCCACGGAAATTTTTTGCATGTTTACCTCTAACTTTCTTATTGTCAGCGCCTTTATACAACCGACTGCATTATTTCTATACGGTCGTCTTTTTTCCAGTAAAAGGCTCTTTTTTTGTTTGTGTGCTTATGTTTCGATGCTATGAATCGTGTCATAACTGATATCAAAAACTTGCAAAATAATACCATTGTTTAGACAGATATATTTTGATGGCAGCAATCTTTTGACGTTCAACGGACTTGTTGAATTTCACTTTCTATTGCATCGTGCTGCTGAATCAAATCATCAATGGACTTGGTGAGCTCGCTGTCCAGCGAACCTTTTAGAACAACAATTTCCACACGACGATTTATTGCCCGATTTTCAATAGAATCATTTGGGGCTAATGGGCGAGTATCAGCATAGCCTTCAAGCACAAAACGTTCAGGTGGAATCGTATTGTACTTAAGCAGTTCGTGAACTACTGAAGTCGCTCTTGAAGTTGATAACTCCCAGTTAGAACGATAACGGGAAGTATTAATCGGAATGTTATCAGTATGTCCTGCCACAGCAATTAGTCCGTCAGTCTGCGTTAATACTTCATTAATTTTTTTCAGGATAGGAACAAAGTCTTGGTTCAAAGTAGCGTCGCCAGAGGGAAAGGAACCACGCTCACGAATTCGGATAACAATACGATTGAGCTGATTCTCTACAACGATCAAACCACGTTCGATTTCTGATTCCAGCGCTTCTTTAAATTCTTCGACTTCCTCGGCGACCTGCTTTGCCTGCGCTTCTGCGACAGCTTCGGCATCCATAGTGATTTTTAACACATCTTTCGTATCATCAGTTGTTTCCTGTCTGACAATATTCAGCGGTGTGGGTTTGGGTTCGCCCGGGCTGAATTCCTGTGCAATGATGCTGGTGCCTTTAGGAATGGCTTCATCCACTACCTCTCGCTGCACACCAAAGGCTTTCTCCAAAGACATAACCACCATTTTATATTTGATGGCATCGATTTCAGCGAACGACAATAACAAAACAAAGAAACACATTAATAACGACATTAAATCGGCAAATGTCGCCATATAGGCAGGCAACCCTTTCTTTTGCTGCTTTTTGAAACTTTGCGTTTCAGACTCACTCATAGAATTCTGCCGTCGTCAGCTGATTAAGCTTCGGCCGGGGCTGGCTCTTCAGCATCCCGTTTTGAAGCCGGAAGATAATTTTTCAGTAACTCTTCCAATACTTTCGGGTTCTGACCTTCCTGAATTCCCATTACGCTCTCAATGATAATACTTTTATTCATCAGCTCTTCATTACTGCGTAAAGCAAGCTTATCGGCTACAGGCAATGCAAACATATTGGCAATCATTGCACCGTATAAGGTTGTCAGTAATGCAATCGCCATCGCTGGACCAATTGATTTCGGATCGGACATATTCGAGAGCATCTGAACCAGACCAACCAGAGTACCGATCATTCCCATCGCCGGAGCGGCATCACCAATTTGCTGGAAAATCTGTTGACCGATGCTATGTCGGTTGACCGTTTCATTCATTTCTGTGTTCAGGGCTTTTCTGACCACAGCCGGCTCATGACCATCAACCAGCATTCGGATACCCAATGCCAAGGCAGGATTTTTAACTTCCTGCCGTTCCAATGCCAACAAACCCTCTTTACGGGCGATACCGGCTAAGACAACCACACTGGCAATAATTTCAGAAGGATCTTCAGATTTATGCAAAAAGGCTTTGGTCGCCGTTTTCATTGAACCAATGAACTGTTTGAGGGTAAAGCGCATCATGACGACGGCAAAGGTGCCACCTACAACTATCATGAAAGAAGGCGTGTTAACAAAGGTGCTCGCCGCTGCCCCAAGAGCAATAGTGGCGATAATCAGACTCCAGGCTATTAAAAAACCCAGTAAAGTAGCCAAATCCACGTGCTTTTCTCCCTGCTCAATTGATACCTGAAGTCGTATAACAATTTTCGCGTTTAATTGTACCGGATGATACGCAAAATCAACAGTATCAAGTATTGACAGCCTGTTGGTGTTTTTTTCGACGATAAATCAAAATAGCTGGCAACATTGCCATGATAAAAATAAACAACAGCAAAATCAGCGGCCAGATGGTCGGTTGATTCCATTTCGACCGCAACTGGTCTCGTAATAGCGGATCAATCCGATGATACTTTAATGTATTGTTTGCCATCAGATTAGGTTTGATATTTTTATTCCACGCGTGGAACAACGTTAACTGTTTGGGATGAAATCCCCATACCCACGGCACATCATGGCGAACAATATCCACCATTTTATCGATAATTTCCTGACGCTCATCACCGTCAGGCATCACCCGCATCTGTTCAAATAACTTATCGAATTCAGGGTTTTGGTAATTGGCGCTGTTTTCACCGTTATGAATAGCTTTGGCATTGGGCCCGTATAAAAGAAACAGAAAATTTTCCGGATCCGGATAATCAGCACTCCAGCCGACTTTGAATATCTGTGTTTGTCCGCGACGCATCTTATCCTGAAAACGATTGTAATCAGTCGACCGAATCACTAATTGGATATTAAGTTTTTGAAACTGTTTGCGCATCCAGTCCAACTGGGCTTTGGCATCCGGTCCAACAGCAGATACATCAAAGTACAGAACTAACGGTTGCCCTGTTTCAGCATCTCGACCATTGGGATATCCGGCATCTGCCAGTAGTTCTCTGGCAAAAGAAATTGGCTTGGTGCGTACCGCGTCATCCCGCCATTCATAAACGTAAGGGTCCAATCCCTCCCGGCCGTCACGATAACCAAAAATTCCCGGAGGGATAGGTCCTTGGGCAGGAATTCCACGTCCGTTAAAGAAAATAGAAACGAATTCCTCCTGATCTATCGCAATAGCAATCGCCTGACGTAGTTTGCGTGCTCGTTCACTGTCTCCACCCACCACTGAATCCAGCATATTAAAACCAATATAATGGGTAGTTGTGCCAACAGCAGCCTGCAAATCAATGCCTTTTTCCATCATATCTTCACTTAGCCCAAACGACCCACCTGAAGAAACCTGGATCGCCTGTTCAAAGCTGTCGGAAGTTAAGCCACTGATATCGTAGTACCCCTGAATGAATTTCCCCCAGTAAGAGGTACTTTCTTTTTCAAGGGTGTAAATGATTTTATCGATAAAGGGCATTGGCAAACCCGCATCATCCAGCAGACCAGCTGCAGCATCACCTGGATTACCTTCACTGGGATAAATTTCACCGTGATAATTAGGATTTTTAACCATCACCATGCGACGGTTAGGATCGTTTTCAATCATTTGATAGGCCCCTGTTCCAATCGGGTACCAGTCTAAGGTGATATTTTTATCTTTTAATACAGTCTGCTGGTAAAACACGTCAGCTTCCCAGGGGATGGGAGCAAAAAATGGCATGGCCAGCCAGTACTTCAACTGGGGATATTGACCATACACGGTAATTTGGAATTGATAATCATCAATTGCTTCCACGCCAGCGATATCTAATTCACGTAAATCAATCGGCTTACCTTGTTGCTGCAGTTTATTGAGAGTGGCGGCAAAATCACCCAAACCGACAATGTGCTCACTCATTAAACCTAAAATGGGTGAATGCACTTCCGGATGTGCCAGCCGTTTAATTTGATATACATAATCAGCGGCTTTTAATTCCCGGGTGGCTTGCTCGGGGAAATCCACAATAGTGTTCAGGTGACTAGAACTCTGTTGATCCAGATCGTGATAGAGCCATTGTCCAGACGCATCCTGAGCAAATGCGGGATGTGGTTGATAGGCGATTCCGGGTCTCAGGGTAATTGTGTAACGTGAAAAAGCGATATTTTCTGCTGTCTGTTGTGCCCCCGTTAATACTTGTTGATTCTTATCTAAAAAGACCACTTCAGGCATTTTCGCTGCGGTCAATGGTTCCATTTGATATGGACGTTTGAGGTAATGATATTGAAAGGGCGGCTCATAAATCTGCGCCGTAATGAGACTTTCATTGGCTGAATAAGAACGGGCGGGATCCAGATGTTTTGGCCGCAGCATAAAGGAGCTGTAACTGACCGTTTTTTCACTCTCAGCTGCAGGGTATGGAGAGTTGATAGCCGATATATCACAACCTGTCAGCGATGCAATAACTATCCAGAAGAGCACAACAGAAAATCGGGGCATAATCATCCAACGTTGAAACCAGGCAAATAGGGAGTATAACGGGAATGTAAGCTGCTCGCCTCTTCCAGTACCTGCCAAAATCAGGTAAGTTTATCGGTTTTAAAATTTCTGGAGTACTTCATGGGTTTTCTACAAGGCAAACGGGTATTGATTGTTGGCGTTGCCAGCTCGCGTTCTATCGCCGCCGGTATTGCGCATGCCATGGCACGTGAAGGTGCTGAATTAGCTTTTACTTACCAAAATGACAAACTCAAATCCCGCGTCGAAAAAATCGCTGAAGAATGTGGCTCCAATCCAGCATTAATTTTTCCGTGCGATGTTAGCAGTGATGAGCAAATCAAAGCTGTTTTCGATGATCTGGCCAAACAATGGGATGGCCTGGACAGTATTGTTCACTCGGTCGCATTTGCTCCGCGTGAACAACTGCAAGGCAGTTTTGTTGACAGTGTGACACGTGAAGGTTTTGCCGCTGCACATGATATCAGTGCCTACAGCTTTGCTGCATTGGCGAAAGCCGGTAAAGAATTAATGGCTGGCCGTAATGGTTCATTATTGACATTGAGCTATCTGGGTGCCGAACGGGCTATCGATAATTACAACGTTATGGGTGTCGCAAAAGCCGCTCTGGAAGCCACTGTAAGATATATGGCCTATTCATTAGGGCCGGAAGGCATTCGGGTAAATGCTGTTTCTGCTGGTCCTATAAAAACACTTGCTGCTGCCGGTATTGGCGATTTTGGCAAGATGCTGGCCTATGGCGAACGTAATGCACCATTGCGTCGTAATGTCACGATTGATGAAGTGGGCAATGTAGGTGCTTTCCTGTGCTCCGATCTGGCATCCGGGGTAACCGGCGAAATTACCTATGTTGACGGTGGTTACAATATTGTCGGTATTGGCGATAAGTAATTTTTAACCGATGTTCATCCAGTTAACAAAAACAGGGCTTTCAGCCCTGTTTTTGTTTTAGCACTTATAAATTTGAGGATAGCAGCCCATGCCACACTCACATGCCGTCATATTATTAATTTTGATTATTCTGAGTGCCATCATTGGTGTCTTGTTTGGTTGGTTTTTCGGTGACCTGTCATTACAAATCGGTTGGCTGGGTGATTTATTTCTCAATGCACTAAAAATGATCATTATCCCGTTGATTGTTGCCTCGGTTATCAGCGGTATTGGCGCCCTTGGTGATGTTCGAAAACTGGGCCGTTTAGGTGGTTCCACCCTTCTCTACTATGGTTTTACTACGGCTGTTGCAGTGTTTATTGGCTTGGTAGTGGTTAATATCATCCAACCCGGTGCAGGAATCGAGCTCGGAGAAGCTACTGTTCCCGAGCGAATTCTGGAAAAACAGGGAACAGGAGCATCAGACATTATTATGTCACTGATCTCGCCAAATCTATTTGCCTCTGCGACTGAAATGCAGTTATTGCCCATTATTGTTTTTGCCATATTGTTTGCGATGGCGCTGACGACGATTGGTGAACGTTCCAAACCTGTATTTGCCGTTTTTGATGGTATTAATGAAGCCATGATGAAGTTGGTGATATGGATTATGTATTTCGCCCCAATCGGCATTTTCGCTTTAATAGCTGCACGCATTGGTCTGGCGGGTGGTGGTGAAGAATTATTCAAAGAGATAGAGGCTGTCGGCTGGCATGTGGTCACCGTTTTAACCGGGTTATTCATCCATTTTTGTTTTCTATTTTTACTACTACAACTTGTTGCTGGCAAAGGCTTAGCGTATTTATTTGGTATGAGTCGAGCTTTGTTTACCGGTTTTGGCACCGCAAGTTCAACAGCCACATTGCCATTAACCATGGAAAATGCCCGCGAAAATAATGTTAGTGATAAAGCCATCAAATTTGTTTTGCCACTGGGCAGCACGGTCAATATGGATGGCACGGCCCTTTATGAAGCTGCCGCGGTGTTATTTATAGCCCAGGCCTACGGCATTGATTTGACGATGACTCAACAGATTATTGTGTTTATTACTGCAACGCTTGCGGCCATTGGTGCTGCAGGAATCCCTGAAGCAGGACTGGTCACCATGGTAATCGTACTTAGTGCGGTAGGTTTGCCCCTGGATGGTATTGCACTGTTACTGGCAGTGGACTGGTTTCTGGATCGATTCCGTACCGTAGTCAATATTTGGGGTGACAGCGTCGGCGCTAAAGTCATTGATACATTAGTTATAAAAAAGGCGCTATAAAGCGCCTTTTTCAATCTGCAATTATGATTAGCGAACTACTCTTCTTCGCTAGATGTTACCCGTGACTCATAAATTTCGATGTCGGCTTCACTGCGTAATGTATTGAGGAATGCTGCCATTTCTACACGGCCGTTCAGTCTGGTCAGGTTAGAGACCAGTCCATCGCGCATTTCAGGCTCTACATCTTCAACTGAGCCCTGTTTCACATCACTTACCGCTATGACAACATAATTGCCGTTATCGGCAGTGAAACCGGCATATTGAGTTGATTCAGCGTTAGGTAATCTAAATGCCTGATCCAGAATTTGTGCGCTGATATCCTGACTATCACGCCCATAATAAGTGGCTGGCTGCCAGGTATCAGGAAAGACTTGTGTAGCGGATGCACCAGATTTCAACTCCTGCAGTCTGGATTCGCCCTGAATATAGGCTAAATCGCTTGCACGCTGATAACGAAGCTGTTCGGTAATTGCTGGTGCAACTGAGTCAAATGGCAAAAGCGTCGCATCAACATGACTGTTCTTGCGAACTACAACCAACCGAGTATCAGATAACTCTAAGACCTGGCTGTTCAGTTCCTGATTCAATACATCATCAGAAAATGCCGCTTTCACAACCTCCTGGTTTTCAGCTATACCACTGCCACCGCTGCGGGTAAATTTCCCAGAGGTTTTAATATCTAAGCCCAATGTTTCAGCGGCAATATCAAGTGTTTCGGGATTCTCATAGGTCAGATTCGCCAATTCTTCAGCTTTATCGTAAAACTGTCGTTCAGCTTGCTGACGTTTATATTGCTGCTCAACTTTCTCTTTTACATCTGCAAACTCTACATTGCTGGATTGATCTATATCCGTTAATTGAATGATGTGATAACCAAACTCCGTTTTAACAGGTTCAGAGATATCACCAACATTCTCTAAAGCAAACACTGCTTCTTCAAAAGCCGGCTCCATCACATCACGCTGAATAGCCCCTAAATCACCACCTGAAGCTGCCGAACCAACATCGACCGAATAGGTTTCTGCCAACTCTTCAAAGGTTTGACCTTCTTCAAGTTTGGTTTGAATTTCAGCGAGGATCTGCTCTGATTCTTCATTATCTTCGATTAAGATGTGACTGGCGCGGCGCTGTTCTGGCCCCACAAACTGTGCTTTGTTATCAACATAATATTGCTGCAACTGTTCTTCACTCACTTCAACCTGTGTTGAAATGTCATCAAGTGACAGTTCCAGATAATCAAGAGAGATTTGTTCCGGTGAAGTAAAGCTTGATTGGTTGGCATCAAAGAAACCACGTACATCTGCTTCATCAACTTCGGTGTCATCAAGAAAATCTTCCAGCTTGACTACGCCAAAGGCAATTTCGCGCTGTTGATTTTCCAGTTTTAACAATCTTTCTACCTCAACCTCGGAGACCAGGGTACTGCCCTCTACACTCTGGATAAGCTGTTGGCCCAAAAGATCATCACGTAAGCTGGCTTCATATGAGGTGGGAGTGAAGCCCGCTCTGGCGAGAACCATTTGATATTGCTCGCTATCAAAGGTGCCATCACGTTGAAATGCAGGGGTTTGCTGAATGAACTGGGCAATTTGACGGTCACTTATCCGAAGACCAAGTTCATCAGCAGCAGAGCGGATAAGTTGTTGGTCAATCAAATCATCGAGGACGACATAACGAATTTCAGCGTTATCAAACATCTCGGGATTGAACTCTTCGCCCATCATTTGCCGCATTTGATCACGATAACGCTGAACAGCTTCTAGTAAGGCTGTTTGGGTGATTTCTTCACCATTAACTTCTGCAACGATGGTATCGGTTGGTCCGGAGACATAAGAATTCACCCCCCAAAGTGCAAACGGAATGCTGATTAAGCCAACAATAAACCAAGCAATCCAACCTTGGGCGCGATCACGTATGAAATGCAACATAGGAGTGAACCTTCTTCACGAGTGTGGGTTAATTTAAGCAAAAAAAAGGCGCATAGAATGCGCCCTTCTTTTGTATTGGCGGAGCGGACGGGACTCGAACCCGCGACCTCCGGCGTGACAGGCCAGCATTCTAACCAGCTGAACTACCGCTCCTGATATTCCTGGTGGGTGCTGAGGGGTTCGAACCCCCGACCCTCGCCTTGTAAGGGCGATGCTCTCCCAGCTGAGCTAAGCACCCCAGAAAAAAGAAACTAGTTTACAGCATCCTTCAGGGCTTTACCAGCTTTAAATGCAGGAATTTTTGCAGCTGCAATTTTGATTTCTTCGCCGGTACGTGGGTTACGGCCGGTACGAGCAGCACGCTCACGAACAGAAAAAGTACCGAAACCTACCAGAGTAACTTGATCGCCTTTGCTTAACGCTTTTGTGACTGCAGAAGTCACGCCGTCAACAGCCAGAGCCGCTTTTGCTTTTGAAATGTCTGCGGCCGCAGCAACTGCATCGATTAATTCAGATTTATTCACAGCTTAATTCCTCGTGTCGTTTATATTATGTATTCAAAGTCCCAAAGGACACACAATACCTCGGCGCGTCTCATTTGGTTGTGTGTATCTAACTACAGCAAAAACAGTGTGTCAAGACAGTAAAACATTAGTGTCATTTACTATGACCATTTTTTGTGAACCGGCTCTAAACTCCTGCTAAATCAGTACTTAAGCTTTTACTTATATAGCCTATACTTATTTTAAGCACTAATGGATTGTGCCAAAGCAACATATTGTTCAACGGATAAGGTTTCAGGACGCAGCTTTGGATCGATCCCCTGAGCCTCCAACTCCGCCACGGAAACACTATTTTTCAAAGTGTTAGCGATGGTTTTTCGACGCTGACTAAAAGCCTGTGTGACCAAACTGCCTAACGTTTTTATACATACATCGCCGCCTAAAAATTGCTTTCTTGGTTGGATATAAATGATGGCTGACTCCACTTTGGGCGGAGGATCAAAGGCTGTAGGAGGCACAATAAATAATTGCTCAACCATGCATTGGTATTGAATCATTATGCTTAACCGACCATAGCTTTTGTTACCTGGTGCGGCACAAATGCGCTCTACGACCTCTCGTTGAAGCATAAAACACATATCTTCTATCAACGAAGCCTGTTCGAGTAAATGAAATAATAACGGTGTAGTGATGTTATAGGGCAGATTACCAATCACCCTTAATTTTTCATCATCCCGGGGTAATACACTGAAATCAAATTCCAGGGCATCAGCCTGATGAATATGTAGATTAGGCGCGTCTTTAAACTGGTTTTGCAGTATTGGCACCAAATCCCGATCCAGCTCAATCACATCCAGTAATCCAGCATCTTCCAGTAATGAGGCCGTTAATGCCCCACGTCCCGGTCCTATTTCGACCAGATGCTGATCTTTTTGAGGGGCTACTGCCGCGATGATGTCCGCTATAACGGCTTCATCCTGCAAGAAGTTTTGCCCAAATCGTTTACGTGCTTTTGGATAATGTCGCTGATCAGTCATGGAGTTCTTCTGGTTAATGACATTGTTTCAGCCATATTGATTGCAGCCTGCAGGCTGGTTGCACTGGCCTTACCTGAACCGGCAAGGTCCAGTGCGGTGCCGTGATCAACCGATGTTCGGATAAATGGAAGCCCCAGGGTAATATTCACAGCATCACCAAAACCTTGATGCTTAAGCACTGGCAGGCCCTGATCGTGATACATCGCTAATACAGCGTCATAATCCGCAAGGCGTGACTTTACAAAAATAGTGTCTGCGGGCCATGGACCGTTAAATTCATAGCCCTGCTCACGTATGAGTTTAATCACAGGCTCGATTACAGTCTGTTCTTCAGTACCCAGATGACCACCTTCGCCAGCATGAGGATTTAAGCCGCATACAGCTATTCTAGGATGTTTTAATCCAAAACCTTGCTGTAGACTTTCAGCCAGAATATGCATAATTTTTAGCAGGCTTTGTTGAGTAATGGCATCACTTACGTCGCGAAGCGGTAAGTGTGTCGTAGCCAAGGCCACACGAAGCTCCGGTGTGGCCAACATCATCACCACTTTATTGACACCAGCACCATCAGCGAAAAACTCGGTATGGCCGCTAAAAGGAACCTGAGCATCATTAATGACACCTTTATGCACTGGTGCGGTAACAACAGCATCGAAAGTCCCATCCAGACAACCATTCAGCGCGAGTTGCAATATATTAATAACATAGGCTGAATTAGCAGGATTCAACTTCCCCGCCACCACTGTTTCTGCAAGCTTACTTTCCAGATAGACGATACAACCAGCTTCAACTGGTTTGGGAGCCGAATCTGGATCAAATTCAATCAGTTTTATGGGTAGCCCTAATTCATCTGCACGTTGCTGAAGCAGCTCTGGATCAGCAATAACGATTATTTGGTGACGTTGGGCCTGTTGTGCCAGCTGAATACACAGATCGGGACCAATTCCAGCGGGTTCACCTGAAGTTAGCGCTATACGACAAATCTCACTCAAAGGTCACGATACTCAATGTAGGCTTCATCGCGCATTGCTCTTAGCCAGCTTTCAAGTTCTTCTTCAATTTTGCGTTGTTTTAACTGTTCACGCGCTTTATTGCGCTTAAATTCATCTGCCATATTTTGTTCACGGCGTTCCTCGACCTGAATTAAATGCCAACCAAAACGGCTTTGGAAAACATCGCTCATTTCACCTTCAGCCAAACCATTCATAACTTCTTCAAACTCTGGAACCATAACACCGGGACTTGTCCAACCGAGGCTTCCGCCGTCAATGGCAGATCCGGTATCCTCAGAGTGTGCCTTTGCCAGCTCGGCGAAGTCTTCGCCATTGAGGATTCGCTCGCGTAATTGCTGAAGTCGTTTTTCCGCGGCTTCATCAGTCACCAGCTCATTGGTTTTGATTAAGATGTGTCGAGCTTTGGTCTGTTTAACCAGATGGGTTTCTTCGCTGCGTTTTTCAGCCAGTTTGACCAGGTGAAAGCCACTGCCGCTGCGTATAACGTCGCTCACTTCGCCAACGGCCAGATTGGGTACAACACTGGCAAACAAGGTTGGCAATTCAGCCTGTTTACGCCAGCCTAGTTCGCCACCTTCCAGCGCATTTTGACCATCCGAATATCCTGCAGCAATTTCTGAAAAATCACCGCCCTCCGCCAATAAATCCTGAATAACAGCAAGCTTTTTTCGGCTTCCTGTACTTGCTCAGGAGTTGGTGCATCTGGAATACCAACTAAAATATGTAACAGTCTGAAGGCTTGCTCAGAATCGCCCTGCAGGTTTTGGGTTGCCAGAAAGTTATCTACTTCACGCTCAGAAACGACAATAGAATCTTCGACCTCGCTCTTACGTAACCGACTGATAACCATTTCTTCACGAATGGTTTCTCTGAATTCAGTGAAATCATAACCGTCACTTTCAAGTGCATCTCGGAACTGACGTATGGTGAGATTATTGTTTTCAGCAATTTGGCGGACGGCAGCGTTCAACGCGTCATCTGCCACCCGAATACCTGACATTTCTGCCCGCTGCAGTTGCAGTTTTTGCATGATTAGACGTTCAAGGACCTGTCGGCGCAGAATATCAGAGGATGGTATTGCGGCATTACGCTGGCGAAGCTGCTGACGAACAGTCTGCTCCATCTCGACCAGCTCACTATCCAGGACAATTTCGTTATTAACAACAGCAACAATACGATCAAGCGGCGCTGCCCATACACTGTTCGCAAGCAATAAGCCGACAAGCAAATATTTAATCATGAACTATTCAAACTCCGTAAATTGTTGGCCGTTATTATAGCGTTTCAAAGCGTCTAAGACCTAAAGAACCTCAAATGTAGATAGATGAGTTAATGACAAAAACATCTATTGGAAAGTTGAATCTGCTGGCTTATATTTATTCATAGCCTCGAATACTTTCCTCGAGCAGGCCACCGGATTTCTTACCAAAGCGCCCCAGCCCTTTCAATTCAATTTCAAAATAGATGGCTTTATTGCGACTGTCAGCATTGATATCATTTATGTAATCACGGAAAACTACCCGGGTTGCCCAGCAACAACTGTGGTATTCAACACCTGCCAAAGCTTCTAACGTCGTATTATCCATCAAAGAGCGATAATAGCGGCCAATAACACTCCATTGATCATTAATCGGCAGACTTCCAGACACATCGGCCTGTTCAATCGGAAACTGGTTAATGCCATCATCACGTCGATAACGATGAGCAATATTGAAGACTCCTCCATTTTCTCCGCGATAGCGTAATTGCAGAGAAGACATATTGGAGGTGGTGCTGTCTGGATCCCATTGAATCTGGCCAGCGAGCGCCCATTCTTTCGTAATGCTAGCCACCGCTTCAGCAATATAATCAGAATCGGAGCTGGTCTCCCTGGCATCTTGTCTTAAATTGACTTTACGATCTGAGAAGTATTGGATTTGTCCCAATGTCATCCGTAATTTTTCACGACCAGTTTCTTCATTGATAAAACGGCTTGTCAAGCCCACCGTTATCTGATTTGCGTCACCAATTCTATCTGGCCCGGTAAACCGTTCATGGCTGAACATGCTTCCCATACCAAAGGTACGTAAATTTGTATCAAAAAGTGGAATATCGTCCTGGTCCCGATAAGGTTTATATAGATAAAATGCTCTGGGCTCTAAAGTCTGGATCATATTATTGCCGGCAAATTTCAACGGTTTTTCAAAAACCAATCCACTATCAATACTGATTATGGGTAAAGTCCGGCTAATGTTACTCTCCTCAAAACGGGTTTGGGTTTGCAAATTATCCAGTGAGTAGTATGTGTGGTTTAAAGCAACCCGGGGAGTAATAAAAAAACCTGCGGTACCCATCGGCAGGCTGACACCAGGTTCCATATTGAATCGTTGCCCCTTGACCAACTCGTCATGATCAAACGCTGTAAATTCAGACTTGAATTCATAGCTAAGTCCATAGGCCTGATCAGGTAGTAATCCATTCAATGTTAATTGCGGCAATCGTTGATAAGGATCTTCAACATCTTCCAACAGATTCTGATAGCCCTGCACTGTGGCCCCGAAATTCCAGATATCACCGTAATAATTCACATTTAATAATCGGTTTAAATGCGTGGTACTGCTCAGGCTTAAATTGCTACTGAAATCTTCCAGATAATCACGATCAGAGACATAGTTATAATCAACCAGTGTGGCCCAGCGGTTGCTGCTGCCATAAACACCATTTTGTTGATACAAAAAATGTTTCCGGTCTTCATTGTAGTTGGGATTTATTTCATCACCATTCTGACGCAGACTGTCACTGCCGAGATATCCAGCATCAATCAAGCCTGCTGATTGCGTTGTGAGATAACGAAACTCACCATTCAACATCAAGCCACGATCTGACATATAACGTGGTGTCAGAGTCGCATCCATATCGGGTGCAATGTTCCAGTAATAAGGAGTGCTGACATCAAAGCCGGTTTCATTGGAACTTCCAATGGAAGGAATCAGAAAACCCGATTTACGCTCATCACTTAACGGAAAACTGATGTATGGCGTATAAAAAACCGGGACATCTTTAAGACGCAGCACAACATCATAAGCCCGGCCAACGCCCTCCTCATGATCCAGATCGACTTCTCCGGCCTTTAACTTCCAGAATTCATCGTCTTCCATACAGGTTGTATATGTAGCGTTTTTTAATTGGGTGGACTGTACGCCCTGACGATTCACATGACTCGCTTCACCGCGCGCATTCATCTGTTTGGTTTGATATTCCGCGTCAATCAGCGTGCCGCGATCTTCATTGATATTCCATTCCGCCTGATCACCAAATATTGACATCTGACTATCACGTAAACGCACATCTCCCTGAGCAGTCACTTTACCGGTAGTTTGGTTGTAAGTTGCACGGTTGGCATTTAATTGCTGCCCTCCGCGACGAATATCTACTTTGCCAGTAAATACAGAAGTACCTAAATCAACCAACTGAGCGGTATCAGCTTTAACATCAACTTCACTTTGTTCGGTGAGTGCATCTTCAGGGAGAAAAAAATCGGCGTCTGGTCGGGGACAGTGACTGGGCACATGGTATGGCTCTGCGAAAACAAGAGGAGCAAAACAGGAAACAAAACCTGCAGATAGAATTATCAGTTTGCGCATCAATATCCCCGGTGAGCCTTGATGACCGAAAAATCGGCCTTCTATATTCAATAAATAACTGCCAATTTATCGCACAGAAATGTGCTTTCATCAAATCCCCTATTTAATTAAGTTGGCCAAAATCAATATATTGACCATTCATCAATAACTTAGCTTTACCATGGCATTCCTGCTGGCTTCCTAGCCACCACAATCTCCGTGGAACCATCTGGAGTCCATGTAAATATTTTCAAATATTCTGTTGACAGAGAAAAACTCAATCCCTATAGTATGCGCTTCCTTTCGGGGGCTATAGCTCAGCTGGGAGAGCGCTTGCATGGCATGCAAGAGGTCGGCGGTTCGATCCCGCCTAGCTCCACCAAGAAACGAAAGAAAACAGTTTTAGGTCCCCATCGTCTAGAGGCCTAGGACACTGCCCTTTCACGGCGGTAACAGGGGTTCGAATCCCCTTGGGGACGCCATATAAGGCAACCGATAACAAGCGTTATCGGGCGTTAATAAAAAGGCGGTGAGAAATCTCACCGCCTTTTTTGTTTCTGTCATTACGCATTCTCTTTACTAAGTCATTACGCTCATTGATAATCAACCCATGTTTTTCAATGGTGAGCATCATGACTGTAAACGTTCCTTCAGTGAAGTCCTATCTCCTAACCTTTATGTTCAGAAACACTCTCCGCCAGCTGTTAGGATTATTAATGCTGTCTTTGCTTGTGTCTATTCATTCAGTACAAGCGGATGAGAAAAAAGCGGCATCTTTTGCCTCGGAATTTGAAGCACTTACGGAAGATAATCTTCCTCAATTTGTCAGCCTGATGAGTCAGCGTTATTACAATCAGGTGGAACTGCTAAAAAAGTATTTTGAGCTCTACCAACAAAGAAACGATCCCAGAGGATTTAATGTCTGGCATCTGCGAGGCTTTTCACCGAGCTTTAGTCTGTTAGATGCTGAGAATCAGCTGGTTGCGGCCAGTAACCAGGAGTTTTTGGCTGAGCGGCCTGAAAAGGCACTAACCACGATTTTTGCCGAGCTTAAGGAAGTTTCTGTCAATCTTATGCTGTCTTTCCGTGATAATGATCCACAATCCTACAAAGCGGCTAATGCTATGGTAAAAGATCACAGTGCGCAGATTGCGATACTGCTTGAATCTCATGGTCTTGATAAAGAGATTCGTGGGGTCTCCCTTAACTAACGCACCTTTCGCAGCATAAAGATGCCTATGCCGGCAAAAATGATGGTTGGCAGTGATGCCGCAAGCCAGGGTAAAACACCAAACACCAGCCCCATATGCTGAAAGCTCTGGTTAAATAAATGAAAACCAATCCCAACCAGAACACCTACCAGAATACGTCCCCCTATCGGTGCGGAACGTAATGGACCAAAAATAAACGGCACAGCCAAAAACACCATTACTGCTGAACTCAGCGGCATCATGATTTTGCTCCAGAATGCCAATTGATATTGACCAACAGCCTGATGATTGGATTTAAGGTAGGAAACGTACTCAATCAGACTCCATACCGGTAAAAACTCTGGCGGGACAACGACCACATTCAACATGCCAGGATTGAGCTTGGAACGCCATTTAGCGCGTTCTATCGCTCTGACCTCCACGCCATTTTCATCAATTGTGCTTTGCACCACATCAAACATCAGCCATTCATTATTATCGTAACGGGCCTCTCTGGCTTTAGTAACAATCCTCAATTGATGCTTATCATCGAATTCGTAGACCTTAACCCCTTCAAAACGACCATCGCGATGTATCCGTTCGATATGGTTGAAATGGTTACCATCGCGGGTCCAGAAACCAAATTCTGATTGACTTCCTTCAGTTCCGGTTTGTGCGGAGGTTTGCACCTGCAAGGCTTTTTGTTCAGTAATAGGCCTGATCAATTCACCAAGAACGACAGCGATAATCATTAAAATACCGGCGACAATCAAAACAGCTTTGTTAATGTCTTTTACCGATACGCCTGCCGAACGCATTGCCACCAATTCACTTTGCGACGCCAATGTTCCCAGACCAATCACGCTCCCCAGCAAAGCAGCAACAGGCAGTAATTCATAGATTCGCTTCGGCATCGACAGGGCTAAATAAGTCAGTATATCCAGTAATTGATAATCACCTTTACCCAGGTCATCCAGCTCGGTAATAAAATCCATAAAGGTATACAGCGACATTAATACCACCAGTACCAAAGCGGTACTGCCTAATATGGTTTTACTGATATAGCGTTGCAGAATCATGCTGTTTTGGGTCGCTTACGTTGTTGCCAGAATCGTTTGAGTTTCAGGCGATTTTGTAACATCAGCATAATGCCAATCATCAAAAGATGTACCCAGATCGCCCCAATCCACGGAGCCAGATCGCCCTTTTCTACCCACGCTCGGGTCACGCCTAATAAATTGCTGTAAATCACATAGACCAACACCGCCGGGAAAAATCCGGCATAACGTCCCTGCCTTGGACCAGTGTGCGCCAGGGTGATGGCTATTACACTCAAAATGATCGTCATGACGGCACTGGAAACCCGCCACTGAATTTCAGCCAGATCCTGAGGTTCTCCACGCTCCCATAACACCGCAGTGGGTAGAGATTTATGTTTTTCGCGAACCTGGACCGACTCGCCACGTTCAATCAACATGCTATGCGTTGCGTATTCAGCAATGCGGAAATCCAAATCACCGGCATTACCCTCGTAACGATAGCCGTCTTCCAATACCAGGTATTTATCACCGGTTTCAGATTCAATATCAAAACGTCCACGCTCAGCTCTGAAAATTAAGGGTTTTTCATCACGATGAATCTCAATAAAGATGTTTTCCATGTGGGTTTTATCTTCACTGAGCTGTTGTGAATAAAAGGTCCAGTCGCCGTTCTGGCTTTCCTTAAAACTCCCCGCGACCAAACCTGTAGTATTGGCAGCAATCTTGGCTTTCTGTTCGATTTCATAGCGACCTGATAAGACATCTGGAACAATCAGTAATGCCAGAACGCCTGTAATAATCGCCATTGTACCGCTGAAAACAACCACATTGCGTAATATACGATTACCATCAATTCCACAGGCCGCGATCACCGTCAGTTCGTTATCAGAGCTCATACGTGACAAACTGAGCAATACCGCTAAAAATGTACCAATCGGCAGTAAAATGGATAATGCGCCAAAGGAATTCAGCCAGAGCAAATTGAAAATGACTTCTGCCGGTAAATTACCCACAGCCGCCTGAGCCAGATAGCGGGCAAAACGCGTCGCCACGTAAATCAGCCATAGCACACCGATGACGGCTGTCAGAGAAATTAAAAACTCTCGCAGCATATATCGGTCTATCAGGCTGAAACGCTCAACAAATATTCGTCTTAGGGCGGGCATTATTCAGTGGTCTTCGTTAGAATAGGCAGTCAGTTCACTGCAATAAAAAGCGCAGTCTAAACCATCTACATCAACAGGAGAAATCCATGCAGTATTTTGTGACCAAAGATGTTTTGCCAACACAGTCAATCGACTGTATTGCCGTCGCCGTTTTTGAAGGCAACCAACTAAGTCCCGCAGCGGCTACATTAAACACGGCAAGTAAAGGAATGATTCAACGCGTAATCGAACGTGGCGATATCAGTGGCAAACCAGGTCAAACAATGCTGCTACAGGATATTGAAGGCATTTCCAGCCCTAGAATATTGTTGGTTGGTTGCGGAAAATTCGAAAAAACCAGTGAAAATGATTTTAATGCAGCCTGTATTGCGATGGCCAAATGGTTAAACGAAAGTGCTGCCACACAAGCGGTCAGCTGTTTAGCAGAAACACCTGTCAAAGAACGCAGTACTGCCTGGAAAATTCGTCAGACGATTATCAATACTGAAACCGCTTTATATCGCTACAGTCAGACAAAAAGTCAGTTTAAGCCGGTTGAAAAACCGCTTACCCGACTGGGCTTTATGGCTAGCGAAGCAGATATTGATACCCTTGAAAAAGCTTGTGATACTGGAGCAGCCATTGGCAGGGGCATGAATCTGGCACGTGAACTCGGTAACCTGCCGGGTAATATCTGCACCCCAACCTACCTCGCAGAACAAGCCATAAAATTAGGACAGGATTTAGATAACCTGGTCGTTGATGTACTTGAAGAAAGTGATATCGCTGAATTGGGTATGGGTTCATTCCTGTCGGTTTCACGCGGCAGCCGTGAACCAGCAAAACTCATTACCCTGAATTACGGTGGTGGTGGCGACAGTAAACCTATTGTTTTGGTTGGCAAAGGCCTGACCTTTGATGCCGGTGGTATTTCGCTCAAACCTTCTCAGGGTATGGATGAAATGAAATACGACATGTGTGGTTCCGCCAGCGTACTGGGTACCATACAAGCCGTTGCCGAACTACAGCTACCCATTAATGTTATCGGTGTGATTCCAAGCTCAGAAAACCTGCCCGATGGCGATGCCAACAAGCCCGGTGATGTGGTAACAAGCATGTCCGGTCAAACCATTGAGATTCTGAATACTGATGCTGAAGGTCGTTTACTGCTGTGTGATGCCCTGACCTACAGCGAACGTTTTGATCCCGACACCGTTATCGACATTGCCACCTTAACCGGTGCGATTATTGTAGCGTTAGGCAGCAATGCAACGGGTTTAATGGCAAACAACCAGGATCTGGCCGATGACCTGCTTAAAGCTGGCAATGATAGTTTCGATCGGACATGGCAATTACCGTTATGGGATGACTATCAGAAACAACTGGACAGTAATTTTGCCGATATCGCCAATGTCGGCGGTAAAGAAGCTGGCAGTGTAACAGCGGCCTGTTTCCTGTCCCGTTTCACTGAGAAATTCAAATGGGCACATCTGGATATTGCCGGTACCGCCTGGAATGGCGGTAAGGAAAAAGGCGCAACTGGCCGTCCAGTGCCATTATTGATGCAATATATTCTCAACCGCCTGGAAGGCTGATAGTTCGTTCATGACTAAAGTCAGTTTTTATATTTTAGCTACAACCGATCCGCTTGACCGACAGCAATTTGCCTGTCGGCTGGCGGAAAAGGCTTATCTTCAGGGTCATCAGGTGTTTATTAATACTGAAGATCAGAATCAGAGTGAAGCGATGGATAAGGCTTTATGGGCTTTTCGCCCAGACAGTTTTGTACCGCACCAGATTTTTGCAACGGATAACAAAATCGAAGCACCGGTATTAATCAGCCATGAAAACACTGCCCCACCCAAATTAATGGATGTATTAATCAATTTAAACCCGGCTCAGCCACTTTTTTTAGCCAGTTTGAACGGCTGGCAGAAATTATTAATGGCGATGAAGAGATCAAAAAACAAGGACGCGTTCGCTATCAGTTTTACAAGGATCGTGGCTATCATCTGGATACGCATCAAATAAACAATTAAGACAATCCGGCTCACTCATGACCGGGCACACATTAAGCGGGTATAATGCCCGCTTTTCTTTTTCCGAACAGATAAACGCAGAGACGCATGGACAAAACCTATAATCCCGATGCAATAGAACAACGCTGGTATCAACAGTGGGAACAAAACGGCGAATTCAAACCTTCTGGTGAAGGCACGCCCTACTCCATTATGTTGCCGCCGCCAAATGTCACCGGCAGTTTGCATATGGGTCATGGGTTTAATAACACCATAATGGATTTGCTGACCCGTTATCACCGCATGAAAGGGGATAACACGTTGTGGCAACCGGGTACTGATCATGCCGGTATCGCCACACAGATGGTGGTCGAACGACAGTTAAATGCCGAAGGCAAAACCCGCCATGATTTAGGCCGTGATGCATTTATTGATCGGGTCTGGGATTGGAAAGGCGAATCCGGTGGCAATATTACCCGTCAGTTACGCCGTCTTGGTTCTTCTCTGGACTGGTCTCGTGATCGTTTCACCATGGATGACAACTTGTCGGAAGCCGTGAAACATGTGTTTATCAAACTACACGAAGAAGGCCTGATCTATCGCGGCAAACGACTGGTGAACTGGGATCCGGTATTACATACCGCCGTATCTGATCTGGAAGTATTATCAGAAGAAGAAGCCGGCCATTTATGGCATTTCCGTTATCCTTTAACCGATGGCAGCGGTCATCTTGTAGTCGCCACTACCCGTCCTGAAACCATGCTCGGTGATACGGCCGTGGCAGTACATCCCG
The DNA here is from genome assembly GCF_056863975.1 of Methylophaga sp. F7. Taxonomy (NCBI): domain Bacteria; kingdom Pseudomonadati; phylum Pseudomonadota; class Gammaproteobacteria; order Thiotrichales; family Piscirickettsiaceae; genus Methylophaga; species Methylophaga sp. F7. The sequence continues at coordinate 1,948,949 of NZ_CM166511.1, forward strand.
AAGATGAACGCTATAAACACCTGATCGGCAAAACCATCACCCTGCCATTAGTTGGCCGTGAAATTCCAATTATCGGTGATGATTATGTTGATCCGGAATTTGGTAGTGGCTGCGTCAAAATCACCCCAGCCCATGATTTCAATGATGCCGAAGTCGGTAACCGTCATAACCTCGAACAAATCAATATTCTGACCATTGATGCCGCCATTAATGACAATGCGCCGGAAAAATATCGTGGCCTGGATCGCTATGCAGCCCGCAAACAAATTGTTGCCGATTTCGAGGCTTTAGGCTTACTGGAAACCATTCAAGACCACAAACTGATGGTGCCACGTGGTGACCGTTCCAATGCCGTTATCGAACCGTTATTGACCGACCAATGGTATGTCAAAGCCGATGTCCTCGCAGCCCCCGCAGTTGAAGCAGTACAGTCCGGTAAAATCAAATTTGTCCCGGCCAACTGGGATAAAACCTTTTATAACTGGATGGATGGCATTCAGGACTGGTGTATTTCACGGCAAATCTGGTGGGGACACCGCATCCCTGCCTGGTACGACGAACAAGGCAATATTTATGTCGGTCACGATGAAGCCGATGTGCGCCAAAAACACCAATTAGCGGACTCTGTTGCGCTGAGACAGGATGAAGACGTTTTAGATACCTGGTTCTCTTCTGCCTTATGGCCCTTTTCCACCCTGGGTTGGCCGGCTGATGATGCGGCATTGAAAACCTGGTACCCGACCAGTGTCTTAGTCACCGGTTTTGACATTATCTTTTTCTGGGTTGCCCGGATGATGATGATGGGCATCAAATTTATGGATGACGTGCCATTCAAAGAAGTCTATATCCATGGTCTGGTACGTGATTCACATGGTCAGAAAATGTCGAAATCCAAAGGTAATGTGCTGGATCCTATCGATATTATTGACGGTATCGATCTGGAATCACTAGTCGCCAAACGTACCAGTGGCATGATGCAGCCCCAGCTGGCTGCTAAAATTGAAAAAGCCACCCGTAAGGAATTTCCGGAAGGTATCGCACCGCACGGAACTGATGCGCTGCGTTTCACTTTTGCCTCATTAGCCACTACCGGCCGTGATATCAATTTTGATATGAATCGTATCGCGGGTTATCGCAACTTCTGTAACAAACTATGGAATGCTGCGCGTTACGTATTAATGAATACCGAAGGTCAGGATACCGGTATTGATAACGCTGACGTTGAATTAAGCCTAGCTGATCGCTGGATCATTTCTTTACTGCAACAAACCGAACTGGATGTTACCCGGGCTATCGAAAGCTACCGTTTTGATTTGGCAGCGCAGGCCATTTATGAATTTGTCTGGAATAACTATTGTGACTGGTATCTGGAACTGTCCAAACCGGTATTAAACAATGATGCTGCAAGTGACGCCGCCAAACGTGGTACCCGCCGTACCCTGGTTCGGGTTTTGGAAGCCACGCTGCGTTTAGCACACCCTTTTATGCCGTTTATTACCGAAGAAATCTGGCATACCATCGCACCGTTAGCCGGTAAAACAGGCTCTACCATTATGCGTGAAGCCTATCCGGTAGCTGACAGCAGTAAAATTGATAGCACTGCCGTTGCCGATATGGAATGGGTAATGCAGTTTATTAACGGTATTCGTTCTATTCGTTCACAAATGAATATTGCCCCGAAAAAACAATTACCAGTGTTGCTCAAGGATGCCGCTGACATTGATAAACAACGTTTACATGACAACCACGACTTTATCAGCCGTCTGGCTAATCTGGAATCGGTCGAATTCCTCAGCGGTGAAGCGCCTGCCGCTGCTACTGCACTGGTTGGCAAAATGGAAATCCTGATTCCACTGGAAGGTCTGATTGATAAGGATGCTGAAATTGCCCGTCTGGATAAAGAAATCAGTAAGCTGGATAAAATTATCAAGCAATCCGCTGGCAAACTGAGTAATGAAAACTATGTTGCCAAGGCGCCCGCAGATGTTGTTGCCAAAGAACGTGAAAAACTGGCAGAGCTGGAACAGTCTTTAAGTCAGTTACAGCAGCAACGTAAAGCATTGGGCTAAAACCCTAAGTCCTTTTTTAGGAACTTTCCGACTCTATTAGTCAGTCAATAACAATACGAAAAGCCGGTGTTTTCACCGGCTGCTATCTGTTGTAATAGAGACTATGACTACTGAAGAATTTAATCCCAACGACGCCACCACCACGCCAATGACACGGCTGCAGTTCGATAACCGGTTTGTACGGGAGCTCCCCGCGGATCCGGATACTGAAAATGTTCGCCGTCAGGTGCTTGGTGCCTGTTATACCTTTGTAAACCCAACACCCGTTGCCGATCCTGAACTGGTCGCTTATTCCATGGATTTAGCCACTGACCTGGGCATCAGACCGGTGGATTGCGAAAGCCGACAATTTACTAACGTGTTTGCCGGCAATGAAATTTTAAAAGGTATGCAGCCTCATGCAATGTGCTATGGCGGACATCAGTTTGGCAACTGGGCCGGACAACTGGGCGATGGCCGTGCCATTAATCTTGGTGAGGTTCAGGATATTCACGGCCAGCTGCAAATGTTGCAACTCAAAGGTGCCGGTGAAACCCCCTACTCCCGTTCGGCTGATGGCCTGGCCGTATTACGATCCTCGGTGCGTGAATTTCTCTGCAGTGAAGCCATGTTTCATCTTGGCGTACCCACAACCCGTGCATTAAGTCTGGTGACAACCGGTGAAGGCGTAGTCCGCGATATGTTTTACGATGGCCGCCCGCAAACTGAGCCAGGTGCGATTGTCTGTCGAGTCGCGCCTTCTTTCCTGCGCATTGGTAATTACGAATTGTTTAACTCGCGAGGCGATGTCGACAATCTTCGTTTACTGGTTGATTACACCATTCGCCATCATTTTCCACACTTGGGCGAACCCTCCAAAGAAACCTATCTGGCCTGGTTTAAAGAAGTCTGTGAACGCACCGCAGATTTAGTAGTGCACTGGATGCGTGTTGGTTTTGTGCATGGTGTATTAAATACTGATAACACTTCGATTTTAGGGCTGACTATTGATTACGGCCCTTATGGCTGGATTGATAATTACGATCCTGACTGGACACCTAACACCACCGATGCCACTGGTAAACGCTACCGTTTTGGACACCAACCACAGATTGCCCAGTGGAACCTGCTGCAACTCGGCAACGCGATATATCCATTGATTGATGAAGTTGAGCCGTTACAACAGATTCTTACCGATTATGTCGAGCTCTACACCAACAAATGGCAACAGATGCGTGCCGATAAGCTGGGGCTGAACGAGTATCAGGGTGATGATGATCATGAATTGAATCAGCAGTTACAGAAAATTCTGTTATTGGCTGAAACCGATATGACGATTTTCTATCGCCAATTAGCCGATGTCAGCTGTGAACAGAAGGACCTCAGCGATGAAGCACTATTGGAACCGTTGATGGAAGCTTATTACGCACCAGATGCTTTATCGAAAGAAGATAAAAAAGATATCGGTGACTGGTTGCGTCAGTATCAGCAACGCGTGCAACAGGATGGCACCAGCGATCAGGATAGAAAAACCAGAATGAACCTGGTTAATCCGAAATATGTATTACGCAATTACTTATCACAACAGGCGATTGATAAAGCCCATGAGGGTGATTACAGCATGATTCATGAACTTCTGGAAGTCATGCACCGTCCTTATGATGAACAGCCACAGTATCATCATTACGCTGCCAAACGCCCGGACTGGGCCAGAGATAAACCTGGCTGCTCAATGCTGTCCTGTAGTTCTTAAATTAAGGAGTCGTTAGATGAAGTTGATCAGTAAACTGTTTTTTTTATTGATTTTAACATCTGCAATGACCGCCCATGCAGGTAGCGTCAATGATAAAAAGTTGCAAATTGACAAGGTTGCAGATGGATTAGGAATCCCATGGGGAATGGCAATTTTGCCGGATGGCACAATGCTGGTCAGTCAACGTGAGGGCAAATTAAGCCAGATAAATCTGAATTCTGGTGAGAGCACTGAGATATCTGGCGTACCTGAAGTTAAAGCTGAAGGCCAAGGTGGTTTACTTGATGTTGCCTTATCCCCTGATTATGCCGAAAGTGGCTGGATCTATTTTACTTACAGTAAAAATGTAGATGGTCAGGGAGCTACCACTCTCGCCCGCGCCAAGTTGGATGGAAACACCCTAAGTGATTGGATCGATTTGCTAGTCACTCAATCTCGTACCAGCAAAGGCCAGCATTACGGTAGCAGAATTGTGTTTGACCAACAGGGTCATCTATTTTTCTCGATTGGGGATCGTGGGGAACGTGATAGAGCTCAGGAGCTAAGCAATCACAATGGCACTATTCTAAGACTGAAACTTGATGGAAGTGTCCCGCAGGACAATCCTTTTGTTGGAGAGAGTAATGCCTTGCCGGAAATCTGGAGTTATGGGCATCGTAATCCGCAAGGTTTGTTTTATAACGTCGAGACCCAGCAACTATGGGGCATTGAACATGGCCCACGCGGTGGCGATGAAATCAATCTGATTGAAGCCGGTAAAAACTATGGTTGGCCGGAAGCCTCTCACGGCAAGGAATATTACGCTCCAGTTTCCGTTGGCAAGAAAGAAGTAGACGGTATGGAAAATCCGGTAAAAGTCTATATTCCGTCAATTGCACCCAGTGGTCTGGTGCAATATCAGGGTGATGCTTTCCCGGAGTGGCAAGGTGATTTATTTTCCGGTGCACTGGCGTTACAGCATCTGAACCGGGTCAAAATTCAAGATAACGAAGTTGTAGATGAAATACGCTATCTGCGTACAATGAATAAACGTATCCGCGATGTTATTGAAAGCCCTGAAGGCTGGTTATATGTCTCTACGGATGATGGCGAAATTTACCGGATTCAGCCGGCAAATTAATAGTTAATGTCCAGAATCAGATAACGATGACCACCATCCTGAACCTGGATGCTAACTTCATCATCAATCTGCTTTTTTAACAACGCCCGCGCCAAAGGTGAATCGACACTGATATTGCCTTTGGCGTGGTCAATCTCATCTGGGCCGACAATGCGGTATTGGACTTCTTCCTTATCATCTTTCAACAGTGTTACATAGGCCGCAAAAAACACCGCATCCTGATTATCTGGAATACGATCAATCACCATCAAATCGGGAATACGTTTTTGAAGATAACGAATACGCCGATCTATTTCTCTGAGTTCTTTCTTGCGATATATGTATTCTGCATTCTCAGAGCGATCGCCTTCTGCCGCTGCAGCCGCCAGCGCCTGAACCACGTGCCTGCGTCGCTGCCAGCGCTCACTAAGCTCCTGGTTCATCCTGAACATGCCATCAGCAGTAATGTAAGGTGATGAAGCCATTAATTTGTTGTTGCTGATTTATGAAGTGTTTGCTTCAGCTGAGATTCATTAATTGTTGCACCTAAACGGCTGGCAATCAGCCGCATATCGGTTTCAGCATTTTCCAGACAGCTGGTGCCACCAGGCGATGGTGTCATGTTAAAAACAATGCCTGAGCCAGGATTAATCTTCGCTTCCCCCATCAACAATTTGGCATTTTTTTTATCAATCAACTGAGGTCTGACACCCCCAAATCCTTTGGCGAATTCAATATCTTTCAATTGCAGGCCAGGAACAATTTTGCGGGCATCTTTCAAAAACAGCCAGCGACGTAATAACGGCACTTCAAACAGAAAGTTTTTAAAAATGTAATTACGGATATCCTTAATTCTGAATAAGTCCCAGAATACTCTCATTACCCGGCTATCGAGACGCAGAACACGCAGAAAATCAAAAAAAGTTTTGTTGTTATAACGCTCTAACAATGGCAGTAACAGTGCTGTTGGTCCAAAACGGGTTTTACCTTCGACCAGCACATCTGGATCACCATGTACCGCTGCGAACGGCAACGCATCATTTTGCACGGTATAGACCTTGCCACGGAGAACCTGCGGAGTGAAATAAAAACTTCCTGCTACTGGCAGACACGAGAACTCTAACCCGTACCCCATTTTCTGTGCCAGTAATAAGCTGTGTCCGCCAGCAGAAACAACCACACTGCGAGCCTGGATGATTTTGTCGCCGGTGACCAGCGAAAATACACCATCTTTTTCGACAATGTCATCGACTTCGCTGTTAAACACTAACTGGATTTGTTTATCGGTTTTTGCTTTGGCTTTATCAACAAAGGCTTCAGATAAACGCAGATAATCCACTGCACTGTAATCATCCAAAACGGCAAGCGCAACACAGGGTTCCGCCCGCATTTCACCATTAACCATAACCACTGAGGGTTCATAGGTAGCGATATCGGACTTCTCCAATAGCTTCATCTTGGGGAATACTTCACGGAAAGTCTGGTAACGTTGGCGAAGCTGACGACATTCCTGCTCGCCTACACCTAAAACCATTTTCGGATATTTGAAAATCACCTGATCAACATTAGGTAAGTCCGCAGCAAAATTCACCAGCATCTCAGCGGCGGCCTTTACTTTAGTGGCTTTCTCCAATGTGTAGTTGGTTTCAATATCACCGCAATGGATCGTCTGACTGTTGTTACGGCCATTGGAGTTGACCTTAGCCACTCCGGCATACTTTTCCAACAGGACAATATCATTGAGATCAGTATATTCAGCCAGCATATACAGTAGCGCGGTGCCACAGACACCGCCACCGATAATGGCTACCTGATGAATTTGGTCTGACATAATTTTTTCCGTGCTTAAACGACGGAAATTTTAGCAAAACGTTAATCAGACCGTTTAAAAATATCGCTATTTACACATTATCTGAGTCCAATAAAATGCTCAGATTATTTGTATTTTGTTTTATTACTGCCAGAAAAGGACGGTATTGTTGAGAGAATCGCCTGCAACTCACTGCGTTTCTTTCTACTTTTCACCGGTTTTTTAACGGCCGTTAATTTATCTACATCGGTCAATAGGTTCTCTAATTGCGCAGGATCCGGAAGTGGTGTCTCCTGTGTTGGAGGAATCAGCGATGCATTATTATCTGATTGTGTCGCCTGCAACTTCTCGACATCTTTAAGTAATGATTCGAGACGTTCCGGTTCAGGTAACTCGGGCTGTTCTGGAATATCAAAACCGGCTATTTCTGACTGGGTCTGCTTCCGGTCCTGTTCAGCCTGGGCTTGTTCTGCGGCCAGTGCGGCGGCAAAATCCAACTCTGCCTTTGTTGGCTCTTCTGAGGCTTCGGCTTCGGCTTCGGCTTCGGCTTCGGCTTCGGCTTCGGCTTCGGCTTCGGCTTCGGCTTCGGCTTCGGCTTCGGCTTCGGCTTCGGCTTCGGCAGAAATTGTTTCAGTTCGATCTATTTCTGACCCAATAGTTTGTTCACTCGCCTGCATTATTTCGCTTGCTGAGTCATCATCGGTCAAAGATTCCGTCGGTAAATCAGTCGTTGAATCAGCCAGATGCTCTTCATTTAACAGCTCTGCTACCCATTCGTCAGCTTCTGACGATGGTGTTTTATTTGGTGAAATATTAGCTTCTACGTCATCATTTAATTGAATCGATTCGTTATCTACACTTTGATCCTGTTCTAAAATTTCCAATTCATTAACATGAGAAGCGAGTTCGGTCTCCTTCTCAAAAATATTATCCATATCATCAACAGGTGCTGCTAATTCTTCAGAGGATTGGAATTGAGAGCTTTCATCTTCTGCTTCATTCTCCTCCATCTGCTCAATTGATGATAATTCAGCTTCAGCAGGAGTTTGGCTTTCATCTGAGTCTGTCTGTTCAGTATCCTCTTCGGACATTTGCGCGGCTAATAGCTTTTGTTGCAAGTGTTCCTCTTCAGTTAACTGAAAAGTCTCATCTTGTGTAACAGAATCATTTGATTCATTTTCAGTATCGACCTTTTCGGTCAATGGATCAGTTTGAAGAGCAGCAATATCTGTTGCGTCGTTTGGAGATGATTGCTGAAGACTTTGATTGGGAGTGGCTGAATCTTCTAATGTTGTTTCAGCAAATGGATTCTCCGCCTGAGTTTCATCTAGCCGTTGCTGCCTTGCTGCTTTTAATCTTTCAGTTCGCTCCCGCAGTTTGGCTCGCAGCTTATCAATCTCATTAAATGGCTCTTCTGCCTTTTCCGCAATATTCTTAGTTTGGTTATCACTGATTGCGTCTTCATCGTTTGGCTGTGACGCCATTATTTCAGATAAGCTTTCAGTCTCATTATCTTGTGGCGCTTCGGTTTGAATTTCGGCAACCGAGCCCTCTGTTTGGCTCTCTTCAATCGAGTCGCTTTGATTGTTGAGCTCCGATCCAGTCTTATGTTGATCAGCTGAGGACGTATCATTCAGTTCCATATCGGCTGGCGGAGCTTCAGCGAAGGGTTTGGGTTCTTCAGCGGAAACCTGAGCATTTCCATTAATCAGCTCATCCAGTTCAGCAAATTCGAGACTTTCTGTTTCTGCATTTGGATCATCGGCTGATGGAGTTTCTTCAGCATTTTCAGTTTCTGCAGAGACTGACTCTTCAGGCAGTTCAACTGAATTTTCTGCAAGCATATCCTCTGGTGAAAACTGCTCAGCTGATTCAACCTCATCATCAACATTTTCCAATGAATTCTGGCTAACCGGTGCTTCTGGTTCAGCGGACTCACTGCTTTCAAGATTTGAATCAGCTATGTCTGAAGCTTCTTCAATAATGTTAATTTCTGATGAATCTTTATCTTCGGTAGTTTCAGCTGATTCTTCTGGTAACATTTCAGTAGATGCAAATTGTTCCAGCGATTCAGCTGCTTCAGAATGACTATCCGAGTTCTGACTAATGGATTCTTGCTGTTCATCAGACTCGATATTTGGTGAACTCAAATCATCCATTGATAAGGCTTCTTCAGCATTTTCAGTGTCTGCTGACACTAACTCTTCGGGTTGTTCGATTGAGTTTTCTGCCATCTTTTCTTCTGGTGAAAGCTGCTCGGTGAAATCAACTTCAACATCAGCACTGGCTGGCGAATTCTGGCTATTCGACTCTTCCTGCACTGCAAACTCAATGTCCTCAGCAATTGAATCATCTACTGATGCGGTTTCTTCAATATTTTCGAATTCTGTTGGTTCTGGCTGTACGGATTCTTCATGTGCATTCTGTGCTGCAATTTCCTCAGAATCAATTTGTTCAAACGGCTGATCTGCTTCGGAGATATCCTGTACATTCTGACTGGCAGACGGTTCTTGAGCTTCAGCCATCCCAGCGGAATCAGCTTGCTCAATAAACAAATCTGTATCCCAGTCCGTTTCAGCAAACTCCTCAGCAAAGCTGTTTATTTCTGCCTCAGTGTTAGGTTCTGAAGATTCTTCAAATGGCTGTTGGTTTAGATCAGTAGACTCTGCCTGCTCGGCTATCATCTCCTGTTCATCCATAGACGAATCTTGTTCTGAAACAGATGGATAATCTTCTTCATTTTGTTGCAGAGTTTCTTCTAATGTTTCGGCAGCTGCATTATCACTTCCAGCCAGTTCAATGCTTTCTGTTCGTTCGAAAGGTTCTGCAGTCTCTTCAGAAGTGAGATCCGATATAACTGACTCATCCAACTCCGCCAAAGGAGTGTCTAATTCAGACTGTTCAACAGGCTCATTATGTGACTCAATGGCATCGATATCAGATTCTGCTAATTTATTTTCTTCAGGGAGGCTGGTTTCTGCATCATTTTCAATAACGTTTTCGAACTCTGTATTTTCCTGCTCAAGATCATTAGAAGCACTTTCTAACGACATGTCAGTGGCACGCATAAGATCATCAATTTCGGTAGCCGAAATCATATCTTTTGCGTCTGAATCCACTTCGTCAATTTGTTCAATATCTAATTCAATATCGGCTAGCTGAACAGCCTTAGTTAACCCTTGATGGGCTAAGTCATCACTTTCAAAAGCATGAAATTTCAGTTCTTGATGTTCAAATGCTGCCCCGTCGTCAGTTATTTCCTCATTACCTGCTACAGGAATTGTGGATTTTCCATAAATATCAGGCACCTGATTGGTCCAGGCTTTATTCAAGTGGGCCTTCATACCTTTTGGTTCAGTCGCAGCACTGACTGTTTCGGTCTCGGTTTCAATATCTGGCTGGTTTTCTTTAACTTCCGTTTCAGTGGATGTTTTACCGTAAACATCAGGAATTACCGGATTCCAGTCAGTCTTCAGAAAATCAGCCATCCGCATCGAGCTGCTTGCCGGTTCAGGTTCTGGTTCTGGTTCATCTTCTTTGGCCTGTTCATCCGCAGCCAAATCAAAATCTGTCATCGAATCAGCAGGATTATTATCTGATTCACTGGCAAGAGACTCCTCAACAATCTGGTTTTGAGCAAAAATATCATCGACATCGACTTCATCTGATTCGCTTTCTGCCAGTTCAATATCAAAATTTTCATCTGTATCACTTAGCTCTTCGACAACAACCGTTTCGTCATCAAGCTTTTCCATCTGTTCAACAATGGTGTCTGCATTCTCATCATCAAATACACCATCAAAATCTGCTACAGGTTCTTCTTCCGGTTCAGTATCAACTTCAGGCTCTGACAGTTCTTCTGGTAATTCAGTATCAACCGCAGATTCCTCGACCAGTTCTTCATCAACCGCCTCTATCTCCGGGGCATCAGGATGCTGCTCGTTATCAGCCTGCATTATGCTGAGGGTTGCGTCAGTTAGCGAGGTGATTTGGTCAGGAAAGTTATGCAGTGTTTTTTCGTCTTGCTCAGAATACAAATTAACAATTGATTTAAAAATTTCTTTTTCACGTAGCACCAATTCCTCGACCATTGAATCCAGTGCTTCACCGCTTAATCCATAGCGTTCGCTCAGTTGACTGCCTAATGCAGTCACACGTTGCTCGTAGTTATTTTTGATTAATTTGGCAGTACGTGCCGCTGCAGCTTTGGTGCGTTTATGTTTGCGATGCGCACGGATAAACATCCAGATAAACAAAACAGCAAAGATGGCTGCCAGCTCATAGGCAAGCCATTGAAAAACCGGATCAGTCATCGACATTTATAATAAGTCTCCAGGTAAAAGCTGCCGGCGACGGCTGCGATGCCAAAACCAGAATCCCATTATTAATAACAACACAATAATGGCATTACCAATAGCTAAAATGACTGTGTCAGAAAGCTCGAAGGTTGATTTAGGTATTTCTGCATTAGGTTCATCCGCAACAGGATCTATTATCACCGGTTCAAATGGCTCATCATTAACCTTTTCGGCAGCAATAGGCGTTTCTGAAGTAATTGTCAGTGACGCACCGGCTGCTTCGTCAAACAACTGGATAGGCTTGGGTTGTAAAAAAACATTACGGCCAGCCGGAGTTTTCCCCGGATCTGCAACGATAATTGATAAGCGGTTTCAGGTTGTAAATCGGCCACTGTCAACTGCCAGGCATTTTCAGACTGCCGTAATACTTCGTAGGGGAATTCACTGCCATCTGGTGCACTGAGTAAAGCAGAGATTTGCAGAGATTGAGGATCAATCATACTGGCATCAGCAGACATAGACAGTCGATGACTGCGACTATCAACATCCAGTTGAGTAACAGTGACATCAAATGGCAGCGCTACTACGTTGACGGATTGTCGCCGCTGACGTTCGAATGTATCACTTTTTGCTGTGATCACAATATCATTTTGTCCGCTGTCAAACAGCTTGCCCAAATTTGCCATAAACGTCGCCGTCTGGTTATTTAAGGTCATTTTGTTATTGATTGGTTCACCCTGCAGTGGTTGAGTGCTTAACTCTGCCGTAACCAGTTGCAGAAAATCCTGTCGATCAATCTGTTTACCATGGTCGGTTAATTTGGCGACAATATCAAACTGCTCTCCAGCAAGAATATTATTTGGCAGATCAATTGTTTCCATCCGCAGGTCTGTTAATACCATTACCCTGTTATCCGGATCAATATTGCCATCAATAAACCACTCTCCGGACATTGGTTTATCGATGGTAATCAAATCAAAATGTTTTTCCTGCATCCAGTTTACTGAGGACTCATGAGTTTCATATGATTGATTTTTTTGATCCGGTTGAACCAGTTGGGTGACATCGGTTTCATTTTCACGAAACACCAATATCGTCATTTCATTGACACTGGTATCAATGGTAAATCGATTATCCACAAGTGGAACCGAGTCACGTTGAGTGGCTTGTTCAAACAAATGCAGAAAAACACGTTCCAACTCATCCGCATTATCCACCTGGTGATACCAGCCATCTGTAGCCAGTGATAGTTGTTTAAGCAGTTCGTGATCAGCATCTTCGGACAAAGCAATCGTGTGTATTCGAAAGCCTTTTTGTTTTATTTGTGGCAACAACTTGTTGATGATGTTTTGGCGTGATTGATCGCTGGATGCTTTTCCCTGATGCAAATCAACCAGACCATCTGATAACAGGATAATGCTGCGTTGCTTGGCTGGATCAGAAACTTTGACATTCGCTGTGGCTTTTTGCAGCGCCTGCCCAATATCAGTAAATAAACCATGAGAGTGAATTTCGGAGGATTTTTGCTGAACGCGTTCTCGCCAAGTATCATCAGCTTTTTGTAATGGCACCAGCATGTTTACGTAGCGGGCAAAGGTCCAGACACCACTTTCAGCATCACCCGGCATCAACCCACCTAATAATCTCAGGCCCGGCGATCGTAGATTCTGGGGGTCATTTTGTTTCATGCTGCCAGAGACATCAATAATGATGCGTACATCAGCGTTTGGGTTAGTATCCGCGATTCCGGGTAACGCAAACCAAATGAGCGGCAGTACCAGTACTAGCTTCAATATTCTCTGCATAAAAACAACCTGTTTGACTTGAAAAGCGGCAGAAAATGTCATTACTGACGATTTCCTGACGCGAATTGTTTTATTTCAGACTCAATATGCAGGTTTTATGCCGATAGTTCAGTTATTTACTTGTCAGGCTTAAAGCAGATCCAAACCGCGCTGTATATCCTGTTGAATATCCTCAACATTTTCCAAGCCTACCGATAAACGTATCATGCCATCACTGATACCTGATTCAGCTCGCGCCTCAACTGACACTCGACCATGCGTTGTTGTGGCCGGATGGGTGATAGTGGTTTTGGTATCCCCCAAATTGGCCGTTATCGAAATAAACTGTGTGGCATTAATCAATTTCCAGGCAGCTTCCTGTCCACCTTCGAGTTCAAACGCAATAATGCCACCAAAATCAGATTGTTGCTGTTTTGCCAATTGATGTCCTGGATGTGACTCGAGCCCCGCATAAAATACCTGGGTAACCTGTTTCTGCTGCTGCAGCCAATGTGCCAGCTGATTGGCATTGGCTGAATGCGCTTTCATGCGTAAATCCAGTGTTTCCAAACCTTTCAGAAAAGTCCATGCATTAAACGCACTCATGGTTGGACCAGCTGACCGAAGGAAGCCGTATACCTCTTCTCCAACCCGTTGTGCATCGCCGACCACCGCACCACCCACACACCGTCCTTGCCCATCTATATATTTGGTCGCAGAATGAATGATGATATCGGCACCGAGTAATAAAGGTTGCTGTAACGCCGGTGTACAAAAGCAATTATCAACAATTAACAGGCAGCCATGTTGCTTAGCCAAAGCCGATAATGCAGCTAAATCAGCAATTTCATTGAGTGGGTTGGAAGGCGTTTCCAGAAATAATGCTTTGGTATTGGGCTTGATCGCCGCTTCCCAGGCTGCCAGATCGGTTAACGGTACATAGTCTGTCTGCAAGCCGAATTTGCTCAGATATTTATCAAACAAAACCCGTGTCGTACCAAACACACTACGTGAAGAAACAATATGATCTCCGGCAGCGCATAAGCCCATAAAAGTAGCAAGAATAGCGGACATGCCCGAAGCTGTTGCCACGCAGGACTCACCCTGTTCCAATGACGCCAGGCGTTGTTCAAAAGTACGCACGGTTGGATTGGTAAAACGCGAATAGATATTGCCAGGTTCATCACCGCCAAACCTTGCTGCTGCCTGTTCTGCACTATCAAACACAAAACTGGAAGTTGGGAAAATCGGTTCTGAATGTTCGCCTTCGGGCGTTCTTACCTGTCCGGCACGTACTGCACGGGTGGCAAAACCTTTGTCTTTAAGATCGGTCATGACAACTCTGAAATAGCTGGAAAATCCTGCCATTCTAAAAGATAAGCCTTATTGCTGACCAGCTTTATCCATAAAGCATTTTAAATGCTATATCAAAGAATAGAAAACACATATCCAACAGCTTGCTTACTCTGGAATGAAGTATGACTTAAGAATAACGCTCAGCCAGTGGTGGCCGAGCGTTATTAAATTGATAAATTAGGGTTGATAATGGACAGATAACATAACTGTTCTGCCCAAGCTGTAATATCTATCAACAGTCTGATAGTCCTTATCCAGCATATTTTGTCCGGTCAAACGAATGGTCCAATCAGAATCAATATTATATGCAGCCCTGAGATCCAGTAATCCAAAGCCGCTAAGTTTAACGTCATTATCTGCATCACTATAACTTTCGCCTCTTAACCTCCAGCTTGCTCCTGTAGACCACTTACTCCATTGACGATCAGCATGGAAATTGGCTAAACGTTTTGCCCTTCTTGCCAGAACATTATCCGTTTCTTCATTTTCAGGATTTAAGAATGACGCATCTGCACTCAAATCCCAATTAAATAATGAAGTATGCAGTTCGAATTCAATCCCTTTAATTTTCGCTTCATTAACGTTATATGGGCCAAAAATGTCAGTAACAGGATCAGTAGTATTTGCAATCAAATCATGTACTTTATTTTGATAGGCATTTACAGCCCAACGTCCCCATGTGGTAGTTCCATCCAAGCCGACACCATATGAAGTTGATTTTTCAGATTTAAGATCAGGGTTACCAAATCCTGGAAAATATAAGCTATTAAAACTCGGTGCTTTAAAACCAGTTCCAGCGTTTAGTGAAAATCTTAAGTCATCACTAAGCCAGTATCCATAATCTGCTGTACCAGTTGTTCGATTACCGAAACTTTCGTTATCGTCATAACGAGCACTGAGTAGCCACTCATTTTTGTTAACCTTGGCCTGCCAACTTGCAAATATAGCTTTATTTTCTCTGGAATCTTCAGCGTAATCAGTGCTACTTTCAACACGGTCATGATCATAATCAAAGCCAAGATTGACTCGGTGATTTTCGTTAAGTGTTAACGTATTAACCCAACTGGCCTCTCTATGGCGCGTATTAAATTTAGAGTCATTCTCACTCTGTTGAACTATTTGGGAAAGATCTCGACTTTCAGCAAGTTCAAAACTCATCGTCCAAAGTTCATTGAGTTTATACCTAGTGTTAACACCCATCACTTGTTGAATCACATTTTGATAAATAGGCTCCTGTTTTGTCTTAGTACCAAAGACAAATCGGCCGTTATCATATTCGTTATATGCTTCTGCTCTTAAAAAGTTCGCCCCGACATACCAGTCATTGCTTATTTGGTGAGCAACATTGAAGGAAAGACTACTATTACGATAACCATCATGATCAGGCGTAGCATATGTTCTAACTGGATCATCTAAAGTGTCCTGAGCATCTATCCCGTTACTTGTTAAATAACTATAACCCACGTTATAGCGGGTTTTTTCATTTCCGCCACTAATACCTGCTGTCGCTTTTTGAGTATTTTTTGTACCAGTAGCTAATGAAAAATAAGGTTTTGTTTCACCAGACTTGCCTTGCTTGGTAAAAATTTGAACCACGCCACCAATAGCATCTGAACCGTAAAGCCCAGCTCTAGAACCTCGAACGATCTCAACTCGATCAATTTGCTCAACAGGAAAATCTTGTAATGCTGTCCCCCCCGATGTAGCGGACTGCCATTTTATACCATCGACTAAAACAAGAACGTGATCGCTATTGTTGCCACGTATAAAAATACTGCTTGCTTTTCCATAACCACCATTTTGTGTCATATCCACACCGGGAAATCGTGAAAGCAAAGTTGCTAGATCATTAATCTGCAAACGATCAATATCCGCACGGGTAATAACCGTATTTGGTGCCAACGCATTTTCGGTAGGCATCCGGTTAGCGGTAATCGTCATTGCATCAAGGGATTCCTGTTCAGCCAGAGCCGTAACAGAGAAGGTGGAAGTAGCCAGTGCCGCCAAAGTCAGTCGTGCACAGACACGCAAAGGCATGGCCTTTGTTGAAGGTTTCATATTTTCTCCTAGGGATACGCTCACCCGCGATCCGGATTAATAAAGTCACACAACACACGTTGGTTGTGATGAACTTCAGGCCGGTCTCCGGACTCACGTTGTGGCTTGCGCCAGTACACCCGCCTTCCCACGATTAATCGCAGTGGCTGATTGGATGCATTTTCAACGTTTACCGTTGCGGGGGCAGTGTTGGTTTTTCACCAACTTCCCGTTTAACTCTGATGGATATCAAAGCACCTGAAGAGGCGCGCATCTTAAATCTCCCATGGCTTATCGTCAAACCTGATAAGGACAATTAATGATTTCCAAATTGACAATATAGCTTGCTAATCCTTATTCTGTCGGCAGTTTCAGGTGTCACGAAAGTGATGAAACGGGAAGTCGGTGCAGCCAAACAATGGATAAACCCGACACTGCCCCCGCAACGGTAAATGAGTTCAGGTTGAACGTTACGCCACTGTATCTATTACGGGAAGGTGTTCAACCGGTGACAGCACTGCTCATGAGTCCGGAGACCGGCCTGAAATATCCTGGTCTGTTGACCGAAAATGCTATTAACCAAGTTGTGCGGGTGAGCACATCGGAGAATCTCAATGTCGTTATTGTCTCAACGTCAGCAACTGATCGTGGCTGCGCTTCTTGTCTTATTAATGGTGATGACTCGTGGTCATCATTTCGCCGATATCAACGTTTTACCCAGCGCCTCCTGGGCAGTATTTATGCTCGCCGGATTTTATCTGGCCTCAAAATTGTGGTTTCCGGCTTTTTTAGGTCTGGCTGTTGTGCTGGATTTGATGTCGGTATACATAGGCGGCGCCAGTAATTTCTGTGTTTCGCCATCTTATGGCTTTTTACTGCCTGCATATGGAAGTTTGTGGCTGGCAGGTCGCTGGTTTCAATCCAAATACCAATTTAACTGGACTGCTCTGTTTACACTGGCGATGACGCTGGTGACGGTTACCGCAGTTGCCGGCCTGTTCAGTGGCGGTGGTTTTTACTGGTTTTCAGGTCGTTATGTCGATCCAACCATGGCTGAGTATCTGACCCGGTTTGTCCAGTCCTATCCTGGCAAACTGAGTAAATTAAGCTTTTATATTGCTGCTGCCGCGGTGATTCATATCAGCTTCCGTTTTGCGAATTTGAGCCAGCGCAGTAATCAGCTACGTTAATGTCACAGCAGCCGCAAACCTGCGCTGCGCTGATTATTGCTGCCCCCGCCTCAGGTCAAGGTAAAACAACCGTTACCGCGACCTTGGCGTGGCATTATCGACGTCAGGGTAAACAGGTCCGAATTTTCAAAGTGGGTCCAGACTTTCTGGACCCAATGATCCTGTCATTTGCCTCCGGCCATCCGGTTTATCAAGTTGATTTATGGATGGTCGGTGAAACTCACTCCAGACAATTGATTGCCGACGCCGCCAAACAGGCAGATATCATTCTGATTGAAGGCGTGATGGGTTTGTTTGATGGTACGCCTTCCACAGCTGATTTAGCTGCCATTATAGGAATCCCGGTGTTAGCGGTCATTGATGCCAGTGCCATGGCACAAACATTTGCCGCTTTAGCATTCGGCTTAGCCAACTTTCGTCAGGATGTGACGTTGGCTGGTGTTCTGGCCAATCGTGTGGGCAGTGCCAGACATGCTGAAATGCTGACGTCCGCTTTACCTAACGATTTACCTTGTCTTGCTAATATGCCTCGTCAAATTGAAAGTCTGCCCAGCCGTTATCTGGGTTTGGTTCAGGCTGATGAACTCACGGATTTGACTGAGCGTCTGGACCGACTGGCAGATAGCCTGCAGCTGAATCCCGAATTTGTTTTACCGCAAATCAAAATCAACAATCAGCCTTTTGAAGCTTTACCCGCATTATTAAAAGATCTTCGCATCGGGGTGGCTAAGGATGCAGCGTTTGCCTTTGTTTATCAGGCAAATCTGGATTGTTTAACCGCTATGGGTGCTGAGCTGATATTTTTTTCCCCGTTAACGGATACAACGCTTCCTGAGGTAGATAGCCTTTATCTCCCTGGTGGCTATCCTGAACTGCATCTGGAAACACTCAGCCAAAATATGTCGATGCGTCAGGCGATATGTGAATACATTAATGCCAATAAACAAGTTGTGGCTGAATGTGGTGGCATGCTGTATTTGTGCCGCACATTAACCGATAAGCATGGCCAACAAGCTGAAATGTGTGGCGTGCTGGCCGCTGATGCCAAATTACAAGCCAGACTGACAGCCTTGGCATTGCAACAAGTTACTCATGATAATTACACTTTACGTGGTCATACCTACCACCATTCCTTGTTGGAAAATCAACCCATAGCTATCCTCTATGCTGAATGCCCAAACGGCAATAAAGTCAGTGAAGCCGTGTTTCAGCAACAACGCCTGACAGCCAGCTATATCCACTTTTATTTTCCGTCAGCCCCTGAACTCATTGCCCGCTGGTTTACCCCATGAGTCAGGATAAATACCGCTTTAATCACCAGGATCGTGAGGCTGTATATCGCGCTATTGGTGAGCGTCGTGATATGCGGCATTTTATTGCTGATCCAATCGATCAGGATATTCTGCAGCGATTATTTCAAGCAGCCTGGCAGGCTCCCAGCGTAGGACTGATGCAACCTTGGCGGATGATTCGGATTACCGATACCGGCATCCGCAATGCTATTCATCAAATCGTTGAAAATGAAAGAGTGCTGACTGCCAAGGCGTTGGGTGAGCGTGAAACAGAATTTCTGCAGCTGAAAGTTGAAGGCATCAAGGATTGCGCTGAAGTGTTGGTTGT
Organism: Methylophaga sp. F7; assembly: GCF_056863975.1. Lineage (NCBI taxonomy): Bacteria > Pseudomonadati > Pseudomonadota > Gammaproteobacteria > Thiotrichales > Piscirickettsiaceae > Methylophaga > Methylophaga sp. F7. The sequence goes on from NZ_CM166511.1 coordinate 1,967,944, forward strand.
CTCGTTGATGGATAAACGTGAGTCGCATATTTTTGGTCGCCGCACCCTGCCGGAAATGGATCTGGCATCGGTCTCATGTGCCATTCAGAATATGTGGCTGGCTGCCCGTGCCGAAGGATTGGGCATGGGCTGGGTCTCCTTATTTGATCCCCAAAAATTAGCCGATTTATTGGGGATTCCTAATGGGGCCTGCCCGGTGGCGATTCTGTGTCTGGGTCATGTTGATGATTTTTACCAACAGCCCATGCTGGAGCAGGAAAACTGGCGACAACGTCAGCCTCTGGATGAACTTATCTTTGAAAACCGCTGGGAAAACAATACTAAGTCATGACCTTTATTATCATGCTCAGCGCTTTGATCATTGACTGGTTTGTCGGTGAACCGAAACGGTTGCATCCTCTGGTTGGTTTTGGCGCTTTGGCTAATAACACCGAAGCGCATCTTAATCACGCCAAGCAACAACGATTTGTTCAGTTTTTTGCTGGCATGCTGGCATTAATCATTTGTATTGTGCCAATTACATTTATTACTTATTTGATTAGCCAGATTCCGTTCTGGGGCGCCCTGTTTTCCGTTGTGCTATTAACGCTCTGCCTGGGTCATCGCAGTCTTTTTGATCATGCCCGACCTATTCTGCAGGCCATGCAACAAGGCGATCTCGAACACGCCAGAACATTGACCAGCCGCATTGTCAGTCGGGATAAAGATCATATTGATGTGAACAAAGCGACGATTGAATCAGTGCTGGAAAATGGTAACGATGCTGTTTTTGGCACACTTTTCTGGTTTATTATCGGTGGTGCTGCCGGCGTGGTTGCCTACCGTCTGGTGAATACGCTGGATGCCATGTGGGGCTATCGAACTCAACGCTTTTTCTATTTTGGCAAAACGGCAGCTCGATTGGATGATTTATTAAACTTTGTGCCCGCCCGACTGACCGCTTTAAGTTATGCCCTGCTTGGCAATACGCGAAAGGCATTGAGTTGCTGGCATCAGCAAGCACCATTATGGGACAGCCCAAATGCCGGTCCGGTAATGGCCAGTGGTGCAGGGGCTTTGGATGTTCAACTCGGTGGGGCTGCCTGCTATCACGGTGAATGGCATCAACGTCCCCTGCTAGGCACGTCAAATATTGCTAAAGCAAACGATATTGGGCGTGCTCTAAGATTAGTGTCTAACAGTGTGCTGTTATGGCTTTCCGTTATAGGGATTATTACGGGGATCATTTATGCTTAATCACGGCGGTAGAATTCACGCTTATGCCAAACAATACGGTATCGGTCTAAAGGATTGGCTGGATTTGTCTACTGGTATAAACCCAAATGGCTGGCCCGTTCCAGAACAGATCCCGGCAGAACTTTGGGCAAAACTGCCTGAAAACGAAGATGATTTAATCGATCAGGCTAAAACGTATTATCAATGTGAACATATTCTGCCAGTTGCCGGATCGCAGGCCGCCATACAAATCTTACCGACATTAAGATCAGCTTGTCGCGTTGCTATCCTTTCACCAGCATACGAAGAACATCGCCATTGCTGGCAGGTAGCCGGTCATGAAGTGGTCGCGCTGGAAAGTTTTGAGCTGGATCAACAGATTGATATGTTTGATGTGGTGATTGTTATTCACCCGAATAATCCCAGCGGTGAAACGTTTGATAGACAACGTTTATTAAACTGGCAACAACGTTTGCAAATGCGTAATGGCTGGTTGATCGTCGATGAAGCGTTTCTTGATATCACACCAGAGCAAAGTCTGGCACCACTTCCTTGCCAGCATGGATTAATCATTTTACGTTCGCTGGGAAAGTTTTTTGGCTTGGCCGGTGTAAGAGTCGGGTTTGTGATCACACACCCTGATTTGTTAAAGAAAATAGCCGAAAAATCTGGCCCCTGGCCGATTGCTACAGCATCAAGATGGATTGCCTCGCAGGCATTAGCTGATAAAAACTGGCAACAGCAATCGCGTCAGTATTTACCGCAACATGCCCAACGACTGACAGAGCTGCTCGGTCAATATAAATTAGCACCCAACGGCGGTTGCGCCTTATTTCAATGGGTTAAAACCGCTCATGCTGCCAGCATTCATCATCAACTGGCCCAACAAGGTATTCTCTGTCGATTATTCGATCGACCGGCAGCCTTAAGGTTTGGCTTACCGGCTACTGAACAGGACTGGCTACGTCTGGAAACCGCATTACAGAAGGTCGAACAACCATGACAGCTAAGACTTTAATGGTTCAGGGAACAACATCTGATGCTGGTAAAAGCACACTGGTAACCGCGTTATGCCGCTGGCTGGTCAAACAGGATTACTCTGTCGCACCCTTTAAACCGCAGAATATGGCGTTGAACAGTGCTGTTACAGCAGATGGTGGTGAAATTGGTCGTGCTCAGGCCGTTCAGGCCCAGGCCTGCAAACTGCCGCCGCATATCGATATGAATCCGGTTTTACTAAAACCCAACAGTGATACCGGCGCTCAGGTCATTATTCATGGCAAAGCCATTGCCAACATGGATGCCCGCTTTTATCACGACTATAAACAAACCGCGATGACTGCAGTATTGGAATCGCATGCCCGTCTGCTTAAACAATATGATGTCGTAATGGTGGAAGGTGCCGGTTCACCGGCAGAAATCAATCTGCGCGATCGGGATATTGCCAATATGGGTTTCGCTGAAGCCGTGGACTGTCCAGTGATCCTGGTTGCTGATATTGATCGTGGCGGTGTATTTGCTCACTTGGTGGGTACTTTGGATCTTCTGTCAGCTTCTGAGCAACAGCGTGTTAAAGGCTTTGTGATTAATCGTTTCCGCGGTGATATCAGCTTATTACAGTCCGGTCTGGACTGGTTGGAGCAACGCACAGGAAAACCGGTTCTGGGTGTTTTGCCCTATCTGCATGGGCTGCATCTGGAAGCTGAGGATGCGATTAATATTACGCAGGTGGAAAAAGCCGACAATGTACTGAACGTTATCGTGCCGGTCATGCCTCGTATCAGCAACCATACCGATCTGGATCCATTACGCCTGCACCCAAACGTAAACTTACAATTTATCGGCCCGGATTCACCGATACCGCCAGCGGACTTGATCATTCTGCCAGGCAGCAAACATGTCAGTGCTGATCTGCAATGGCTGGAACAACAAGGCTGGCCTGCAGTGATTCAAAAACATCTGCGGTACGGGGGCAAACTGCTGGGGATTTGTGGTGGTTTTCAAATGCTGGGTCAGCAGATTGATGATCCAACCGGCGTTGAAGGTTCACCTGGCACTTGCAAAAAAGGTCTCGGTTTACTGGATATGTACACTACCCTGCATACCGAGAAACAACTACGGCAAAATCAGGGACAGTTATTATTCAATAATGCTGCCATCAGTGGCTACGAAATTCATGCCGGTGTCAGCGAAGGCAAAGCGTTATTGCGTCCACTGCTACAGTTATCGCATGGCCCTGATGGAGCGATCAGCGAAGATAATCAGATTATTGGCACGTATCTGCATGGTTTATTTGAACAGCAAACAAGCTGTGATGCCTTACTGCAATGGGCTGGACTGAATAACGTCTGTAGCTCGGATTATCATGCTTTGCGTGAAGCAGATATTGAACGACTGGCAGAAATGGTTGAGAAGCATATGGATACCACAGCACTACTGACTATTTTAAAGGCAGCAAATGGCTAAAACCCTGATCCTTGGCGGTGTAAAATCCGGTAAAAGCAGACTGGCTGAACAACGCGCTATCAACAGTAAATTAGCCGTCTGCTATGTGGCGACGGCTCGTGCTGATGACAGTGAAATGCAGCAGCGTATTGCATTGCATCAACAGCAACGCCCTGCTCATTGGACTACTATCGAAGTACCGCTAAATCTTGCCGCTGCATTGCAGCAACAGGACGATGCAGATAAATGTCTTTTGGTGGATTGTCTGACCTTATGGCTGACCAATTTGCTGCTCACCGATGATGAGAATTTATTAACTAACGAAATCCAACTATTACTTGAGACCTTGCCAACTCTACAGGCTGACATCATTTTGGTCAGCAATGAAACCAGTATGGGCATTGTGCCGATGGGCGAATTAACCAGAAGATTTTGTGATGAGGCCGGCCGCCTGCATCAACAACTTGCCGTACTGATGGATAATGTCATCCTCACCGTGGCCGGTTTGCCGCATGCTTTGAAAGGAAACTGAATGATCGATTTCACCCAGTGGTTAACATTACCTGCCAAAACGATTGACCAAAATGCTGCAGATACAGCGTTAACTCGCCAAAGCCAGTTGACCAAACCGGCAGGGTCATTAGGTCAACTCGAACAATTAGCAGTGCAACTAGCGGCACTGCAAGGCACAACGCCACAAGCCGATCATGTGCATATCACCGTTTATGCATCTGATCATGGTGTGATGGCGGAAAACATTTCAGCCTATCCACAATCTGTTACCGCGGCGATGATTCGTAATTTCGCTAGTGGTGGCGCGGCTATTAGCGTTTTAGCAAAATATTTGGATGCCTCGCTGGACGTTATCAATGTTGGTACGGTCAGTGAATTGGAAGAGATTAAAGGTGTGCAAGATCAGCGAATTGCTAATGGTACTGCCAACTTTCACCAGCAAGCAGCAATGAAAGAAGCCGAATGCCAACAAGCCATGCTGATTGGCCAACATAATGTCGAATGCAGCTTGCAGAATGGTACCCAGATTTATATTGCTGGTGATATGGGGATTGGCAACACTACAGCAGCCAGTGCAATGGCCTGTGCGATGTTGAATCTACCGGCCAGTCAATTGGCCGGTCCAGGCACCGGACTTAATGCTGAAGGCGTTTCGCATAAAGCACAAATTATCGCCGAAGCATTGTTATTACATAAAAACCATTTGGATTCTCCCTTAGCCATTTTGCGCTATCTGGGTGGCTTTGAAATTGCTGCCATGGTCGGCAGTTATTTACACTGCGCCAAATCCGGATTGCCGGTGGTGATTGATGGTTTTATCAGTAGCGTGGCGGCTTTATGTGCTGAACAAATAAGTCCGGGCAGTCGACAATGGTTTCTGTTCAGTCATCACAGCGCCGAACCGGGGCATAGCGTGGTGTTACAGGCGCTTGAGGCTCAGCCTTTAGTGAACTTCAATATGAGGTTAGGCGAAGCCAGTGGCGCAGCCGTTGCTATTCCGTTACTAAGAATGGCCTGCGCTCTGCACAATCAAATGGCGACGTTTGAAGAAGCGGCCATCGCCGGAGCCATCAACTAATGCGAGCTTTGTTAATCGCCCTGCAGTTTTTAACTATTCTGCCGGTCAGATTGCAGGGTGAATTTACTGCACAGGATATTGGCCGCTCGTTATTGTTTTATCCAGTTGTCGGCTTACTAATCGGTATCGTGTTAAGCCTTCTGGGCTGGAACCTGACATCTCAGTCACCAATGGTCTCCGCCATATTGGTATTAGCGGTCTGGGTAACCATCACCGGGGCATTACATATCGATGGATTGGCTGACAGTGCCGATGCCTGGTTGGGTGGCATTGGCGATAAAGCTAAAACCCTAAGCATTATGAAAGACCCGGCAGCTGGCCCTATTGCAGTGGTGACAATCGTATTAGTGCTGTTAATTAAGTTTGTCATGCTGACAGTTTTACTCGCCGAACAGAACTGGTGGGCATTAATCTGGTCTGTGATACTGGCCCGCACAGCTTTACCATTATTGTTTTTAACCACTGATTATGTGCGGCCCCACGGTTTAGGCAGCATCCTCAAACAACAGCAATCTGGCGTGCATACACGCCGGTTGATGCTTCTCATCGGTGTATTGGCTTTATTCAGTGTCGGCCTGTTTGCCCTGTTGTTTGGGTTATTGGTTTTTCTATTGCTACGCTACCTGATGGAGCGTCGATTAAACGGGTTTACCGGTGATACTGCGGGCGCAATGGTGGAACTGCTTGAAGCTGCATTATTAATATTTTTTGTTTTATTTTAGGAAAATTATGACTGATTCTGAGAAAAGCCAACGCCATAAAGATCGCATGCAACGTCACAAGGAAGTGGTTGATCAGAAGATCCAAAAAGCCACTAAGGATAAAGGTTTATTGCTGTGCATAACTGGCAACGGCAAAGGTAAAAGTTCATCCGGTTTTGGCATGATTGCCAGAGCATTGGGCCATGATATGAAAGTCGGTATCGTGCAATTTATTAAGGGGGCGATGAGTACTGGCGAAGAAGCTTTTTATCGTCGATTTCCTGAGCAGGTGAGTTATCACGTGGTTGGCGATGGTTTTACCTGGGATACGCAAAACCTGGAACAGGATAAAGCTTCCGCAGAAGCAGGCTGGGATATTGTTAAAACGATGTTACAGGATGACAGTATCAACGTGGTTCTGCTGGATGAACTGAATATTGTCTTAAAAATGAAATATCTCGATGCAGATAAAGTAATAGCTGATTTAGCTGCCCGCCCGGCAATGCAACACGTGATTATTACTGGCCGCGGAGCACCGGACAGCATCATTGAAGCGGCTGATACCGTCAGCCGGATTGAGGATGTCAAACATGCATTTCGTGATGGTATCCGTGCTCAAAAAGGCATTGAGCTCTAAAGATTTTTTTGAGGTTTTTGGCTTGTTTTTTGCTGTGTCATCAAACGGTAAAGTTACTCACATTTTCTGTGGATAAGTCTGTGTTTAACTTTGGAGTTAGTCTCTAAGCTGTTCATATTTAAGCACTCTGCACAAAATGGTCAAAAAATGCTCAAACTAAAATATATGTTTACATTCAACAACTTAGGACCACCTCTATGATAATCAGTGAGTTAGCGACATCTGTTATATAAAGATGTGAAGATTTTGTGAAACAGGTGAATAACTTACCGTTATATAAGTCCCGATAAGCTGGGATTCTGGAATATAACAGACATAAAAAAACCCGGTAGTTAAGTTAATAACTACCGGGTTTGTCGTTTAGGGTTACACAGATTCTGTTTCTTTGACGATATCCAGAAACAGTTCATCATTTTTCAGGATAACTCTTACATGGCCACCATCGCTGAGTTTGCCAAATAACAATTCATCGGCCAACGGACGCTTGATTTTTTCCTGTACCAGTCGCGCCATTGGCCTGGCACCCATTTGTACATCGTAACCATGCTCTGCCAACCATTCACGCGCATCATTATCAATTTCGATGGTCACGTTTTTATCCTGCAATAGCATTTCCAATTCAAGCACCGCTTTATCAGCAACACGTAGAATCGCTTCTTTAGTAAGCGGCTGGAATTGAATAATACCGTCCAGACGATTACGGAATTCAGGTGAGAATGCACGTTTCAATGCTTCCGTACCATCCATATGATGCTCTTGTTTGGTAAAGCCAATCGAGCTGCGGCCCATTTCCTGTGCACCGGCATTACTGGTCATTACTAATACAATATGGCGGAAATCCGCTTTACGGCCATTATTATCCGTTAAAGTCCCATGATCCATCACTTGCAATAGCAGGTTAAAGACATCGGGATGAGCTTTTTCAATCTCATCCAACAACAACACAGCATGTGGTTGTTTAATGACTGCATCGGTTAATAACCCACCTTGATCAAACCCTACATAACCTGGAGGAGCACCAATCAGACGGGAAACTGTATGAGGTTCCATATACTCGGACATATCAAAGCGGATCAGTTCTACCCCAAGGATATGCGCCAACTGACGAGTAACTTCTGTTTTACCTACACCGGTTGGCCCTGCAAACAGGAAAGCACCAGTGGGTTTCTCGGGATGTCCCAAACCGGAACGTGCCATTTTAATTGCCGAGCTTAATGCAGAAATCGCATCGTCCTGACCGAAAATAACGTGTTTAAGGTTCGGTTCAAGATTACGTAGATTATCTTTATCTGCATTACTGACTGTCTTGGCAGGAATACGAGCAATCTTGGCAACGATCTGCTGGACATCCTGGATTCCAATCATTTTTTTGCGTTTTGACTTTGGCAGAATACGTTGGGCAGCACCAACTTCATCCAATACGTCAATCGCTTTATCCGGCAGATAACGGTCGTTGATATGACGGGCGGCCAGTTCTGCTGCCTGCTCAATTGCAGCATTGGAGTAACGCACATTGTGGTGTGATTCCAGGCCAGGCTTTAAACCTTTTAAAATTTCAATGGTTTCTGCAACGGATGGTTCAGGCACATCAATTTTCTGAAAACGCCGTGCCAAAGCACGATCATGTTCAAAAATACTGCGATATTCCTGATAGGTTGTTGAGCCGATACATTTCAATTCGCCATTGGCCAATAACGGTTTAAGCAAATTGGCAGCATCCATCGCACTGTTTCCTGCACTCCCCGCACCAATCATGGTATGGATTTCGTCAATAAACAGAATCGCATGATCCTGTTGTTTGATTTCGCGCAACAATCCTTTCAGACGTTTTTCAAAATCACCACGGTATTTGGTACCAGCAACCAGAGCGCCCATATCCAATGAATAAACCACTGCCTGCTCCAGCACTTCGGGTACATCACCATCAACAATACGTTTGGCAAGACCTTCCGCCAGCGCAGTTTTACCAACACCGGCTTCACCGACAAACAGAGGATTATTTTTACGGCGACGGCATAGCACCTGCAATGTCCGCTCAATCTCATTGGCACGGCCGATTAATGGATCAATCCGACCCAGTTTGGCTTCGGCATTCAGATTAGTGGCATATAACGCCAATGGACTTTTACTTTCGGAATTCCCATCTTCAACTTCAATCTTTTCGCTTTTGGTTTCTTCTGCCAGATTTTCGATGCTGCCGTGACTGATAGCGTTGACCACATCCAGTCGACTGACATCTTGCTTCTGCAGTAAATAAACCGCTTGAGATTGCTGTTCAGAGAAAATTGAAACCAGTACGTTCGCACCGGTTACCTCTTCACCACCAGAAGATTGCACATGCATCACTGCACGTTGCAGAATGCGTTGGAAAGCCAGCGTTGGCTGAGTTTCGCGATCGCTGTCTTCGGCCAATGTAGGCAGATTATCTGCAAGAAAATCGGTCAGATCCTGACGCAAGGCATTGATATCCACCTCGCAGGCTTTGAGCACCGCCAGTGCTTGTCCATTTTCCAGTAAGGCTAACAATAAATGTTCAACCGTCAGAAATTCATGGGATCTTTGTCGAGCATAATTGAATGCCTGACTCAGCGTGTGTTCAAGTTCTTTACTCAGCATATTGCTATCCGCCTATTGTCGTTGCAGCCATCTCATTCCTGTTCCATGGTGCACTGTAAAGGATGCCCATGTCTTTGGGCATAACTATTCACTTGTTCCACTTTGGCCTCAGCGATCTCAAATGTAAAGATACCGCATAAAGCCTGTCCTTCAGTGTGCACTTGTAACATGGTTCGTGTGGCACGTTCACGCCCCATATCAAACAAGGTTTCCAAAACCTCCACCACAAAGTCCATCGGCGTGTAATCATCGTTCATCATGATCACCCGATATTTGGGTGGTTGTTTTAAATCAGGTTTAGACGGCGCAACCGCAAAATCATGCTCGGTCTGCCAATCTTGATCATGTTTATCTGCCATCGCAAAAATCAACTCGCTGCTTCAACCATCTGTTTGAGCTCACCGTTTTCGTACAGTTCCATAATAATGTCACATCCACCAATTAATTCACCATTGATATACAGCTGAGGAAAGGTTGGCCAGTCAGCATAACGGTGAAGATTTTCGCGAACTTCAGGATCAGCCAATACATTCACATAAGCAAATTCTGAGCCACAGGCAGTCAGCGCCTGTGATGAGCGACTGGAAAATCCACATTGTGGAAACTCAGGCGTACCCTTCATAAACAGAATTACCGGGTTTGATTCAATCGCCTGCTTAATACGCTCCATAATATCCATTGTTGTTACCTCTTTATTTGGTTAGTTGTAGCAGATGGGGGCACCTGCTGTTAATTCAAGATTACGCCTTTGATTAAGGTCGTTGCAATAGTCCCAACACACCATCAAGACCACAGTGATTCAAAGCTGTATCGGCAGCTTGCTGCACTTTGGGTTTGGCATGATAAGCCACGCTCATACCCGCTTCAGCCATCATCAACAGATCATTTGCACCATCACCAATTGCCACTGCCTGGTGTTTTTCAATATTCAGTTCGGCGCAACATTTAATTAAAAAATCGGCTTTGGCCTGAGCACCGCAAATATCACCGGTTACTTTACCTGTGAGATAACCCTTTTCATGTTCCAGTACATTGGCCTGGGTAAAATCGAGATTGAGACGCTTTTTCAGTTTATCGGTGAAAAAAGTAAATCCGCCCGAAACCAGTGCGGTTTTTATTCCGGCCTGCTGCACCGTTTTTAACATCAACTCTGCACCATGATTGAGCATAAGACGTTCGTTATAAACACGATCCAGCATATCGACGGGCAGTCCTTTTAATAGCGCTACCCGTTGTTTAAGTGATGTTTCAAAATTTATCTCACCACGCATTGCAGCCTCCGTAATCGCTGCCACCTGCGGTTTAAGATCCATGAAGTCCGCAATTTCATCGATACATTCAATGGTGATTAAGGTCGAATCCATGTCCATTACTATCAAACGGCAATTATCTGTTTCAAACTCAGCAGGAAGGACATTAATATCGACAGCATACTGTTGTCGTAACATCGACAAATCTGCATGCTGGGTATTTTCAATCAATGCAAAACTGTCTCGCCATTGGCATTGCCCCGTTAGTTTTTCGGCAATTTCATCGGCCAGTTCCCGAGTGAGTTGAGGTCCCTGAACAATTATCTGTGTCATGATGTTTCCAGTCTTAAAATGACAAACGGCGAACTGACATACATCAGTTCGCCGTGTGCAAAAACAGATTTAGTTATCAATTCAATGATAATTATTTCGCTTCATTTTGGTAACGTGAAACGCTGTCCACAATTTCCTGTTTGGCCGCATCAATTCCTGCCCAGCCTTCGATTTTAACCCATTTGTTCTTTTCCAAATCTTTGTAATGTTCAAAGAAATGTGCGATCTGATTGAGCAAAAATTCCGGCACGTCATTGATATCTTTAACATGGTCATACATTTTGTCATGAGGGACCGCAACGACTTTGGCATCTTCGCCCTTTTCGTCTGTCATTTTCAGCATACCGACTGGACGGCATGCCACCACGCATCCGTTAATTAATGGAAATGGCGTCACCACCAATACATCTACCGGGTCACCATCATCAGACAACGTATTCGGCACGTAACCATAATTTGCCGGATAGAACATAGCGGTATTCATAAAACGATCAACAAACAGCGCGCCAGTCGCTTTATCAACTTCATATTTAACCGGATTGGCATTTGCAGGAATTTCGATAATAACGTTGATATCTTCAGGCAGATTGCTGCCTGGGCCGACTCGGTCAAGATTCATAAAGCGATTGCTCCAATAAAAAATAGGGGTAAAAGAAACCCGCCAATTATAAAAGAAACTGTCCAAGCATCAAAGCCGACATCTCTTTAGGGCTTTATTGATCTTTCATCTCCGCCTCTGTTGTGAGATGAACGATCAACAAGCCCAGACGTTATCGACTGAAAAAATAGGCGGCGACACAAATCAGTAACAGCGAAAACAGACGGCGCAACCAATGTGCAGGTAACCGCTTTGCCAGTCTGGCACCAAACTGGGCAAAAATCACACTGGTCAGGATAATGCCGAGAAATGCCTGCCAATGTACGAAACCTGTTTGCCAGGCAGATTGCTGATTTATTTCACTTGGAGCAAACACAATGAAGCCAATCACTCCTGCAATGGCAATTGGCAAACCACAGCATGCAGCAGATCCAATCGCCTGTTGAATGTTAAGACGAGCCATCAGCAGATAAGGGACAATCAATGTTCCTCCACCGATACCGACTAGCGCCGAAAGTGCACCACTAAACAAACCATACAAACTCGAAGGCAATCGGTTTAACAATGCAGGAGACGTTGTACTGGCATTAGGTAGCCAAATCCGCAATGCCATTAACAAAGCAAAGGTAGCAAAAAATATCTGCAGCATATCACCGCTGATTAAACTGGCCAGCAGAGCTCCACCAAAACTCCCAAAAAGTAATGCTGGAACCAAACGGGTGACCGCCAGCATCGAAATATTTCCCAGTCGCCAATGCGCAAAGATAGAAGACATTGATGTTACAACAATGGTCATCAGTGAAGTGGCAACCGCCATATGAATCAGATATTGATCCGGCAGCCCTTGTTTGCTGAAAAGCCATACCAACACCGGTACAATGACCAGTCCCCCGCCGATACCAAACAGCCCGGCAAGCGTACCGGCCACTATTCCGGCTGCGGCATAACTTAACCATTCAATCCACATCAGCTTCACATCCATAGGGTATGCTGTTTTTATTCGTTAAAATCATTGTTTTCCAAGCTGTATCGACTTTTGAATCCAGGGTACCCGAGACATGACGGGCTTATATTGATGGATAGTTAATTTGACAGAACACATAGTAACGCACCGTCAGGTCTGGCGAATCGCCGGACCGATGATTATCGCCAACATCTCTACCCCACTGCTGGGAATGGTCGATACAGCGATGGTTGGCCATCTCAGTGCAGCGCATTATCTCGGCGCCGTAGCGATCGGCAGCATGATTTTTACCTTTGTCTTCTGGGGGTTTGGCTTTCTCAGAATGGCCACCACTGGCCTGACATCACAAGCTTATGGTGAAAATAGTACCGCAAAAATGCAGGCTGTATTAATGCAATCCATCTGGTTGGCATTGATAATTGCCTTGATATTATTGCTGCTGCAGATGCCGATACGTGATGTGGCTTTGCATCTGGTAGACAGTAGTGGTGACGTCGAACAATTTGCCGCCATATACTTTGATATCAGGATCTGGAGCGCACCAGCGACACTTATAAATTACGCCATACTGGGCTGGCTGATTGGTCGTGAAGCGTCAAAAGCAGCTTTGCTGATGGTGCTGGTAATCAATATTACAAATATTTTACTGGATGGCTTATTTGTCATGGGCCTGGGAATGGATGTTGATGGCGTTGCGCTGGCATCTGTTATCGCTGAATACACCGGTTTGATAGTGGGACTGGTATTACTCAATCATTACGGGCTAAATAAAAGCGGTATTCATTTATCACTCAGTAAGAAAGTGCTGCAACAAAGCCGGCATGGCTTAACTGTTCACGGCAATGTGATGATCAGAACCTTTTTGCTCATCTCCTGCTTTGCTCTGTTTACCACCCAGGGCGCCCGACAAGGCGATACAGTATTGGCTGCCAATAGTGTGCTGTTGAACTTTATTACTCTGATGGCATTTGTACTGGATGGATTTGCCAATGCAACCGAGGCATTAACCGGCAAGGCCATAGGGCGTAAATCCCCCTCCATGTTAAGAAAAGCACTTAGCTTGACTGCATTCTGGTCAGTATTAATGGCGGCTTTGTTTTCGCTGACATATCTGTTGTTTGGGGAATGGATTATTCGATTATTAACCGGTATAGAGGCGGTGATTGACTATGCTGGTATGCATCTTATCTGGGTGATTATTGCGCCGCTGATTGCGGTATGGTCATATTTGCTGGATGGACTTTTTGTTGGAGCAACACGCAGCCGGGAAATGCGAAACACCATGTTGTTTTCAGCATTCTGTTGCTATCTGCCAGCATTTTACCTACTACAGCCATTTGGCAATCACGGATTATGGGCTGCCTTGCTCATTTTCCTGGCAGCAAGAGGCCTTTCCCAAAGTCTCTACATAGGCGGGATCATGCGTCTGGCGGATCCGAATTAATGATTTTTTCTGGTCTGTTGATTTCCGGGTACTAATCGGCGATCACGTCCCGAACGACGTAACACATGACTCAAATCAAAACGGATCTGTTCCCGTCGCGTTTGCAGCTGACGTCGTTGATATCGGCGGCGATCATCATCACCATAAAACTGACCATATTCAGGATCTAAAACATATTGTTGCTCAGTCCGACTCATGAAAGGCCCCTTCCATAGAATTTTGATAGCAGATCATTACGCCGTAAAAAAACTAATGTCAACGTATTCAGCAGCTAAATATTTGTTTTTTATGAGTAATAGGACAATCAAAAACTAAACGGCTGGCTTTCAACTGCAAACCATCTGCAGTCTTTTTCCCGTAACGGCTATCACCAGAGACGGGATGGCCAATCGATGCGCAATGACGGCGAATTTGGTGCATACGTCCCGTTTCAATTGAGACAGCTAACACTGTTCGGTTTTTATCAGCATCATAAGTACATTTAGCAAAATGGCTGACAGCATGCTTGCCATCCAAAGGGGAATTAACGGTCAGTTTTTGCCATTCAACGTCACCATCCACCTCGATCTCATAGTGCTTTTCAATCTTTCGTTGTTGAAACAAGGTAGATAACTGAGCCGCCGCTTTTTGCTGATGGGCAATAATCATCAATCCAAAAGCTTCCCGATCCAGCCGTTGCACCAGAAAACTCTGTCTCGGTTTAGCAAAGGCCAGCTCGGATACTCGCAGTAAACTGCAATGATCGCCCCACTCGGTGCCTTGTGCCAACATACCGGCGGGTTTAAACCAGACACTGTAAGCCCCAAAATCATGTAATAACTTTGGGGGTACAGGGGTTTGATCCAATAAACGCTTATCGTAATAAAGCTGTAACAGCTCGCCAGAATTCAAGTTTTTTGTCGCTCGACGCAAACGTTGGGTGCGTTTACCTTTTTGCAACCAGACAGCTCCCTTACTCATCGCCTGCTTGATTTGCTGACGGGAAAGTTCACAGTGGTCAGCTAACAGATCGATGGCATTTACGGAGCCTTTTTCCACCGGAATTTTTAATTCAAAACGAACAGTATTATCAGACATTTTATGAAATAGCGCTTTGGCGTAGAATAATGATTTATTTTATAGGTATCCGTGATGTTTATACCGCAATTAAGCTGTTGCTGTCTTGCTTTAGTCCTTGCCATGACGGTTCAGGCGGATGCTTACAAGTGGGTTGATGATGATGGTGAAGTTATCTACTCACAAACCCCGCCTGTCGATAAACCCTATGAAAAAATGGATACCCCCCTCCACCGTCGATGAATCCGGAAGCGGCAAAAAAGAAATCGAGTTGCTGATTGAACAACAGAAAGCAAGCGATGAAGCCCGTGAGGAGCAACAACAAAATCAACAACAGGAAGAACAGGCTGCTGAAGCTTTAGCGGAAAACTGTCGAATTGCCAAATATAATTTACAGCAGTACCAGGACAATCCCGGTCGGCGCGTGATGGACTCAGAGGGCAATGTGACCCGCCCAACTGAAGAAGAAAGACAACAGAAAATAAGCACGCTTAAACAGCAAGTTAACCAATTCTGTAAACAGGAGAAGTAACCATGCCTTATTTAAATATTGTGACCAATCAGCCTATTACTGATGAAACAGCCTTACTTAAAGTTGCCAGTAAAACCGTAGCGCAGGCTTCTGGTAAACCGGAAAGTTATGTGATGGTGGCTGTTGAATCCAAAACTGCAATGTCTTTTGGCGGCAGTACTGAGCCTACCGCTATTCTGGATTATCGTTCGCTTGGCCTGCCCAGCGACCGCAAAGCGTTATCTGATGCTTTATGTTCGATGATTGAGGAGCAGATTGGCGTCAGTGGCAGCCGTGTTTACATCAGTATGACCGACTCCGAACGACAAAACTGGGGCTGGGATCACAGTACTTTCTAACAAAATTCAACTGCGCTGATACGGTGTGTCAGCGCAGTTTTTTAATTCAATAATCAGGAATCACCTTTTCCATGCGTACTTCGAAGCTTCTCATTTCCACTTTAAAAGAAACACCTGCAGACGCTGAAATCGTCAGCCATCAGTTAATGTTGCGGGCAGGCCTTATCCGCCGTCTGGCATCCGGTCTGTATACCTGGATGCCGATGGGTTTGCGGGTACTGCGTAAAACCGAAGCAATTGTGCGTGAGGAAATGAATAAAGCCGGAGCCCAGGAGGTATTAATGCCTTCCGTGCAACCAGCTGAATTGTGGCAGGAAAGTCAGCGCTGGGAAAAGTATGGTCCTGAACTATTGCGCATAACTGATCGTCATCAGCGTGAATTCTGTTATGGCCCAACTCACGAAGAGGTCATTACTGATCTGGTGCGTCAGGAAATTCGCAGTTACAAACAATTACCGGTTAATTTTTATCAGATTCAAACCAAATTCCGTGATGAAATCCGTCCACGTTTTGGTTTGATGCGAGCTCGTGAGTTTCTAATGAAAGATGCGTATTCCTTCCATGTGGATCAAGCATCTTTGCAGCAAACCTATGATGAAATGTATGCAACTTACACACGCATTTTCCAGCGTATCGGATTGAATTTCCGTGCAGTACTGGCAGATACCGGCAGTATCGGCGGTAATGCCTCACATGAATTCCATGTACTGGCCAGTTCAGGTGAAGATGCGATTGCCTTTAGCAATAGCAGTGATTACGCTGCCAATGTTGAATTGGCTGAAGCAGTCAAACCAGCAGGTGAGCGTCCTGCAGCATCTGCCGCCATGCAAACCGTTGAAACTCCCCACAAACATACCATTGAGGATGTCAGCAACTTTTTAAAAGTAACTGCTTCGCAATGTCTGAAAACATTGCTGGTAGAAGGCGCTGAGAAAAACAGCGTTGTCGCTTTGGTACTGCGTGGCGATCATGAACTCAATGAAATCAAAGCGGAAAAACATCCGTTAATTGCTGCTCCTTTAACGTTCGTAACGCCTGAACAGGTGCATGAAGCCACCGGCGCCAATATCGGTTCTATCGGTCCGGTCGGCCTGAACATTCCAATGGTTGTTGATCATGCCGCGGCAAACATTGCAGATTTTATCTGTGGTGCCAATGAAGATGAAAAACATCTGACCGGAGTGAACTGGGGCCGCGATTGTCCAGAACCAGAAACAGCAGACTTACGTAATGTAGTAGCAGGTGATCCTAGCCCTGATGGCCAAGGCACGTTGGAAATTGCCCGAGGTATTGAAGTAGGTCATATTTTCCAGCTCGGTGAAAACTACAGCAGCAAACTCAATGCCGTGGTGTTAACCGAAACCGGACAATCTCAGGTCATAACTATGGGTTGTTACGGCATTGGTGTGTCTCGTGTCGTTGCAGCCACTATTGAACAAAACAATGATGAGAATGGCATTATCTGGCCACAAGCGATCGCACCATTTGAAGTGGTATTAGTGCCCGTCAATGCACATAAATCACAACGTGTTCGTGATGAAGCTGAGAAGATCTATCAGCAGTTGCTTGCTGCTGGTGTCGATGTATTACTTGATGATCGTGGTTTGCGTCCGGGTGTCGCTTTTGCAGATATGGAGCTTATCGGCATACCCCATCGCTTGATTTTGGGCGAACGTGGTATGGATAACGGTGTGATTGAATATAAACATCGTGCGTCAGGTGAAGCGGATGAATTCGCTTTGGAGCGTGTGCTTGAAGCAATTCAACAAAAGTTGGCAACAGCATAAACATGACAGTAATTCGCCAACAGGACTTTGTGCAAAGCATTGCTGATGCGTTGCAGTTTATTGCCAATTATCATCCTCAGGATTTTATTCAGGCGATGAGCAAAGCCTATGAGCGTGAACAATCGCCGGCGGCGAAAGATGCAATAGCACAGATTCTGGTCAACTCACGGATGTGTGCTGAAAACAACCGGCCGATATGTCAGGATACCGGCATTGTTAATATATTTCTCAAAGTCGGTATGCAAGTGCAATGGCAGACCGAGCAAAGCCTGGAAGATATGGTTAATGAGGGCGTACGTCAGGCTTATCAACATCCGGATAATGTATTACGTGCTTCTATCGTCGCTGATCCGATTGGCAGCCGCAAAAATACTGGTGATAACACACCAGCAGTGATTTACACCGAACTGGTGCCCGGCAACACGATAGAAATTGATATTGCTGCCAAAGGTGGTGGTAGCGAAAATAAAGCCAAATTCACCATTTTGAATCCTAGCGATAGTCTGGTGGATTGGGTACTGGAAACTGTTCCCAAAATGGGTGCGGGTTGGTGTCCGCCTGGCATGCTGGGTATTGGCATTGGCGGAACGGCAGAAAAAGCCATGCTGATGGCTAAACAAAGCCTGATGGAAGATATTGATATTCAGGATTTGCTGGAACGTGGCCCACAAACGGCCACTGAAAAGTTGCGGGTTGAGTTATACGAAAAAGTGAATCAACTGGGTATTGGTGCTCAAGGTTTAGGCGGTCTAACGACGGTTTTGGATATCAAGATCAAGGATTATCCGACCCATGCGGCTTCGCTTCCCGTTGCCATGATTCCTAATTGTGCCGCCACCCGTCACGTGCATTTCACGTTGGATGGTTCTGGTCCGGCAACATTCACCCCGCCCTCTTTAACTGACTGGCCAGAAATCACTTGGCAGGCTGCGGAAAACACCCGGCATATCAATCTCGACACAATAACGCATGATGAGATTAAACAATGGCAACCTGGTGATACCTTATTACTCACCGGTCATTTTTTAACCGGCCGGGATGCAGCGCATAAAAAGATTGCTGATTTGCTGGATAGTGGTAAGCCGTTACCCGAAGGGCTGGATTTTCATAATCGCTTTATATACTACGTCGGTCCGGTGGATCCGGTTAAAAATGAAATTGTCGGTCCAGCAGGTCCCACCACGGCAACCCGGATGGATAAATTTACTGAAACCATGCTGGCGAAAACAGGTCTGTTAGGCATGATAGGCAAGGCCGAACGCGGTGAACAAACCGTCGATTTAATCAAAAAGTATCAATCGACCTATTTGATCGCGGTGGGTGGCGCTGCTTATCTGGTATCAAAAGCAATTAAATCTTCACGCTTGATAGCTTTTGAAGAATTAGGCATGGAAGCAATTCGTGAATTCTATGTAGAAAATATGCCCGTCACTGTAGCAGTTGATAGTCGCGGAAGCTCGGTACATCAAACGGGTCCTCAGGAATGGCGGCAGAAAATTGCTGGTATTCCCATTAAAACGATAACAACTTAGAGAGAATTATTATGGGCATTACAATAAGTTTACATTTACTGGCTTCGGTTATCTGGGTGGGCGGATTATTTTTCGCTTTTATGTTTTTACGCCCCGTTGCTGGGACCTTACTTGAACCCGAACAGCGCTTTCCACTTTGGGCAAGTGTTTTTAAACGATTTTTTCCATGGGTATGGGCGTCAGTGATCACGATATTGATTACCGGCTTCGGCATGCTGTTTATGCTGGGCGGTATGGGAGCCGTCGGTATTCATGTGCATATCATGTTGCTACTGGGAATTTTCATGATGCTATTGTTTATGCATGTATTTTTTAACCCTTACCGCAAACTCAAATGGGCTGTAGCAGAACATGACTGGATCGCCTCGGCTAATGAACTGGATAAAATTCGCAAATTTGTACGAGCAAATCTCATTCTTGGCTTAATAGTTATTGTCATTGGCTCAGCTGGCCGTTATTTTTAGTATCCATGACGCTTAAACCTTTTTATATTTCACTGCTTTCACTCGTATTGACGGGAGAAGTGCTGGCAAATGATATTAAACAGGTCCGAAACAGTGACGGTGTGGTGGAATTTAGTAATGCTGATATCGATGTTCGTAAGCCCACATCCATTCACAGCAATAAAACCATCATTTATAAATCACTTTCCAATGATGGGGAAAGTTTCAGTTTTTCTGATAAGAAACCGTTAAACGGTGACTTTGAGGTTCTGGCTTATGAATGTTATGCCTGTAATCCCACTTCAAAGATAAATTGGCATACCATCAGTCTGAATACCGACGATTATGCTGACACGGTCAGAACCATGGCCAAAAAATATAAAATTGATGCCGCTCTGGTCCGTGCCGTTATTCATGCCGAATCGGCTTTTAATGCCAAAGCTTTATCTAAAAAAGGTGCACAAGGTTTGATGCAACTGATGCCTGGTACTGCTAAAGATCTTGGGGTCACCAATGCATTTGATGTGCAACAGAATATTGAAGGTGGCGTGAAATATCTGGCCGGTTTGTTACACACTTTCGATGGGAATATCAAACTCGCAACGGCCGCATACAATGCCGGTCCAGGCGCGGTCAAACGTTACAAGGGCATCCCCCCTATGCCGAGACAGAAGTATATGTTGAGCGCGTTGGCATCTTGCATCAGCGTTATGGACAGGAAGGCTGAGCCAGGCCATTCTGACTTAACCATAATTGTTTTATTATCAGGGATAGTTTTTTGTCTAAATTCAGCTTATTTAGAAAACGCCAGTTGTGGTTTCCAACAATTTGGGGTGGTTTAATAATTTTATTACTGCTAACCCTTTGTAGTTTGCTTCTATTAAAACAACTGGCCGTTATCCTCGCCCCTACCGATCCAGTCGCGGATCGAACATATCTGGTAGTGGAAGGCTGGCAGGATGAAGACAGTTTGCTGGCAGCCCTGGCGATATTTAATGCTGAACAGTATCAATATATGATCACCACAGGCGGCCCGAATGTCCGTTTCTTAAGCCCGGCCCATGCTTCCTATGCTGAACAGGCGGGTGCATTTATGGTGCAGCATGGTCTGGATGCTGAAAAACTGATTATGATTCCTGCGCCGGAATCCGCACAGGAACGTACCTATCTCAGTGCGGTAATGGTGCGAGACTGGCTGGCGTTGAAAGAGACTGATTTAAAAGGGTTAAACGTCCATACCAGTGATGTACATGCCAGACGAACTCGCAGTTTATATCGTGAGGCATTCCCCAATGTCGAAATAGGTATATATGCGGCGGCGCCACAAGGTTTTGCACTCAATAAATGGTGGCAGACCAGTGATGGTGCAAAATCAGTGATAACTGAATTGATAGGTAATTTTTGGGTGGCGTGTTGTTTTCAACCGGGTGAGCCAGGTTCACATTATGAAAAATGGGCTGTTGAAAAAAGTGGCCAGACATCAGATTCCAGGTAAACTGAGCGTCAACGTACCATCACGCTGCGTCATCTCGAGATGCTTCATAAAACTCATACCAAGCAACACAATATCGTCTGACATATGAGGGTTAATATGTGCCTGAATATGCTGTAATTTGATTGCGCCCAGCTGCACGGTATCTAATTCGGTAGAATACACAGGAACCACGCCATTTGCCGTATTGACCATCGCCTGTCGGCCCTGCTTCAGACCCGCCTCTCTGGCAATTCCTGCCGGCACGCTGATATTGGTTGCACCGGTATCCAGCAAAAAGGTCACTTCATGCCCATTGATAAATCCTGGAGCAACATAGTGTCCTGCTTGATTTCGCAATAACACCACATCTGTCCCCAGACCTGCCTCCATCTCCATCAGATGGCGGTTAGGATTATATTTCTGTTCAATAAAGCCATTAAAAAATAAGGTCAGAGACCCCATTAATAACAACCAGAAAATAATGGTAAATGCTTTTGACGAGCCTTTTTGATGTGCTGGATTCATTTTCATTTAAGTTAATTCAGTTAAGGTAAAACCAATTTAATATAACCGCGGTCAGAGAATCACATTATGCGGGCAAGCCACTTGAATTACATCCAAACCTGGAGATATTAGCAAATGAACACACGCAGTCTGATGGATAAACTTCTGCAATCTGGTCAGCAGTTTCTCGACAAGCAAAATACTAGTTCCGATACCAGTGACAATAAAATTGGTCAGTTTTTAACGGGGGCTGGTGGGGGCGCTTTGGCGGGAACAGCGGTAGGTCTTCTGCTCGGGAATAAAAAAGCTCGCAAAATGGGTGGCAGTGTTCTGAAATATGGCGGTGTGGCGGCATTGGGTGCCGTTGCATTTAAAGCTTATCAGAGCTGGCAGCAAAACAATCAACAAACCGCACCTCAAGCCATGCCACAAACCTTAGACCGCTTACCCGCTCCAGAAGCTGAACTGCATAGCCAGGCAATATTACAAGCCATGATTGGTGCCGCCAAAGCTGATGGGCATATTAATGATGAGGAACGTTTGTTAATTGATCAGCAAGTTGCGCAAATCACAGATGATTCTGAGCTAAAACATTGGATAGATTCTGAGTTAAAAAAACCGGTTAATCCTGCTGAAATTGCCAAATTAGCATCTACACAGGAAATGGCCGCTGAAATGTATCTGGCCAGTTTGATTATGATTGATGAAGATAGCTTTATGGAAAAAGTGTATCTGGATGAGCTAGCACGTCAGCTTAAACTTGATGAGGCTTTAAAAGCCGAAATCCACCAGGCTAAAAACAACGCTGTCACATGATATGCTTGCCGCATGTCATTTCTACCCTCCCTGTTCATTGTGTTGCTGGGCACAAGTTTTGCCCAGTCAACGCCATTTTTTGATCCTGTTTCAGCAGAAATGGTACAACCTCCACTGACCAGTGGAAGTTGTACAAACTGCCATCTATCAGATCAGGCTAAATGGTATTTTGAGGAGGAGATTATTGCTTCCCTACCAACGCCATCTTCTGCATCAGTCAGCTTACCCAAATGGCTGGAAAAACAAGCTGAAATTAATGACAATATCCCCATATGGATTGCTTCCCCTACAGTAATTGAGTCAGCCAGGCTCAATAAATCAGGTAAATCACTTATTCTGGATGACGGCACACAAGTCAATTTTGAAACAATAGCTAAAATTCCACAAAATCAGTCATTCTGGAATAAAAATACCACTGAGTTTTTTAAACAACGCGATATTCGTTTACGCGGCAAAATGACGAATGATGCATTTATAGCGCGCACCGTCTGGCCGCTGGATTTTGCCATTAACAATTATCAGTTATTGCCACTCAGCGAAGATGAAGATTTGCAAACTCTGGTTCAGGTTGATGATGGCGGCGTACAACAACCACATCAAAGTCGTCTGTTATGGGAGCGAACGCCCGGCTCTGCCATGGAGGCTGCTGGTAAACCGGTTTTAGGCTTGATGCTTAATGGTGCTCAGGGAGATGATCATGAAGCTCTGGCAGGGCATTTTGCAGTAGTGACCGGCCAGTTCGGTGAGAATGGCAGTTACGCTGAGTGGCTGGTCAATAATTTTTACAATCTGGAAACCATCAGTGAAAAAGGCATTATTGCTGCCGTCACTCCAATGGACAACTATCTGGCAGACCTCAATGCCGGACAAAATTATTATCGGCCTTCCTACATGCTGGTAGCTACGCTTAAAAATCATCAGCCAGCAGCAGAATTTCAACAATCTATTAATCAGGTAATGAATTATTTCTATCGGGGTCATTTTATTTATAACCACGCAGACGCCAACTGTACCGGCATCAGCATCGACACATTACGGGCGTTGGGCTGGGATATTCCTACACGCGGGATAAATGGCTATGTTCAGGCGATTGGTGCCTATTTTTATACGGCTATTATTGAAATGGATCTGAATGCAGCCAGACAGATTTATGATTATCTGACCACCGAAACCACTCGCCTGTTACCAGCCGTAGCATTTGATGCTATTGGGGAAGATTTACTTCGTTTAACAACCGGTCAAGCAACACGATCGCTTTCTAGCTACGAAAAAATTCTTGCTGATTCTATTGAGGCCATCTGGTTTGTCCGAATACCACAAATACCATCTAGTCGGATCTATGGTGATGCACCGGTTTACAGTTTTAGCGAATATGTGGAAACGGCACCGGCCGATAGGGATGAGTGGGTTACTATTGAGTTAGCTGAACGTAATATTCCAGCTTCTTTTCACAAGCAACCACCAATTAATCCAAAACCACACGCTATTCCTTGGCCAATAGCACTAATTTTATTTGGTTTAAGCGGTTTTATCATTTTGGTGCTTCGCCGTTTGATAAAACACTTTTCCCGACGAAAATAAAACCGTTGGGCAATTGAGAGCAATCAAATTTTCTCTTTAACTAACTGTTTCTTCAACTTTATGATGGTTGCTCATAAATCGACGCAGCCATTTTTCCAGCTCTAAAATCAAATACATAATAATACCCACCGCAATGATCTCGGTACCATGGCGTAATCCAATTGGAGTTGATTCAAATAATGTGTTCATAAATGGCGCGTAGGTAAAAATCAGCTGCAATAAAATGACCATTCCGATTGAAATAAACACTATAGATGAGGTGAACCACCGTTTGATTGACCAGGATGCACTGTTTAAACAACGCACATTGAACAGATAAAATACTTCCATCACCACCAGAGTATTCACGGCATATGTCCGGGATTGTTCAATTGAAGCCCCCTGAGACTGGGTCCATAAAAACATGCCATAAACCCCAATAACAAACAGTAATGACACAAAGCTGATACGCCAGACCAGAAACCCGGAGAGCATTTTTTCATCTCGTTGTCTTGGTTTACACTTCATGGCATTCTCTTCACCCGGTTCAAATGCCAGAGATAACGCCAAAGCAATTGAGCTGACCATATTGATCCACAATATCTGTAAAGGAGTGATCGGTAAGGTCATGCCCGCCATTACTGCCGCAATAATACTTAATGATTCACCTCCATTGATGGGCAGTAAAAATAAGATGGCTTTTTTCAAGTTGTCATATACCGTACGTCCTTCTCTAACAGCTTTGGCAATCGAAGCAAAGTTATCATCGGCTAACACCATTTCTGCCGCTTCCTTGGCCGCCTCAGTCCCCCCTTGTCCCATTGCTATCCCTACATCTGCTCGTTTCAATGCCGGGGCATCATTTACCCCATCCCCCGTCATCGCAACAACATGACCATTGGCCTGTAAAGCTCTGACCAGCCTTAATTTATGCTCCGGTGCTGTACGGGCAAAAACATCAGTTTGGTGAACAGCATGTTGCAACTCTGCGTCACTGAGTTGTGTGAGATCGTGCCCGGTCAACACTGTTTTCGTATGATGCAAACCCAGTTTTGCTGCAATCGCACTGGCTGTTGCGGCATGATCACCAGTAATCATTTTGACCTGAATACCGGCTTTATGACATTCACTGACAGCAGTAATGGCCTCTTCACGGGGTGGGTCAATCAGCCCGATCAAGCCCAGTAACACCAATCCCTGGTCTAAATCTTTAAACTGCAATTCCCCTGTATGTTGCTCCACCGTTTTAGTGGCCACGGCCAGCACTCGCTGGCCTTCTGCTGCAATTTTTTCAATCTGTGCATGCCAATAAGTCTGATCAACTTCCACATCTCCTAGTTCTGTTCGCTGAAATTGGCAAAGCTCGATGAGTTTTTCCGGTGCACCTTTTACAGCAATAAAGTCATGGCCTTGGTGATCATGATGCAGGGTGGCCATAAAACGATGTGCGGTATCAAACGGGATAACATCACGTCTTGGGTAAAATTGTTTCAGCTCCTCCAGTGTAAAATCTGCCTTTAATGCGGCGCTAAGCATCGCTGCTTCCATCGGATCGCCTTCGGCCAGCCAATCATCACCACGTCGCTTTAATGCCGAATCATTGCAAATAGCGGCACAGCGTAAAAGCAACGTTAAAATTTCGTGCTGTTCGGTTTCAATGGCCTGCTCATCAATAGTAAACTCACCCGCTGGAGAATAACCCACACCACTGACGCTATAGTTATTTACCGAGCTCATCACAGTGGAAACCGTCATTTCATTGCGGGTTAAGGTACCGGTTTTATCAGAGCAGATAATGGATACCGCGCCCAGAGTTTCTACTGCTGGAAGCCGTCGAATAATGGCATTGCGACTGGCCATGCGTTGCACACCAATCGCCAGCGTGATGGTCAGAATAGCCGGTAAACCTTCAGGAATACCCGCTACGGCCACACCAACCACAATCATAAACATCTCAATAGGCGGGGTCTGATTCAACCAGTAACCATAGCTGAATACCAATCCGGCAATCACCATAATGACCAGGGTCAGCCAGCGAGAGAATACTGAAATTTGCTGTAGTAACGGGGTAGTGAGGTTTTCGATATCGGAAATCATGCCACTGATTCGGCCAATCTCGGTATGTGCTCCGGTCGCAACCACAACGCCATGTCCCTGACCGGATGTGACCAAGGTGCCGGAATACGCCATACACAATCGATCACCTAACACAGCATCTGCCGCTACCGGCTCACTGTGTTTTTCAACAGCAACCGATTCGCCGGTTAATACCGCTTCCTGAATTTGTAAGCCTTTTGCGCTGAAAACACGTAAATCTGCTGGCACTTTATCACCGGGTTCCAACACCACTACATCACCGGGAACCAACTGATCGGCTTCAATCTGCAGACGATGCCCACTACGGATTACTGTTGCATGAGGCGCCAGCATATCTTTAATAGCATCAAGCGCTTTTTCGGCTTTTCCCTCCTGAATAAAGCCAATTAGCGTGTTTAATATGACAACCGCAAGAATTACCCAGAAATCTATCCAATGCCCCAGCAAAGCGGTAAGCAACGCTGCAGCTAACAACACATAAATGATCAAATTGTGCAGCTGAGCAAATAACCTGGCTATTGCTGAACGCCCTTTAACCCGAGGCAAATGATTTTCACCAAATTGCTGCAAACGTTGTTCAACGGTTTCGGAATCCAATCCATGCTTGTCACTCTCGAGTAGTGACAAACTTTCCTCTGAACTAAGGTGATGCCAGGATTGTTCGAATGGTTGAGTCTGCATATGCTGTTTCATCAGTAACTCCCGGTAATGATCATAACCTTAGCATAACGTGTTTATAGGTTAGGCCTATGTAACGAAGTGGTTTGTTTTGATCTACATCAAGCTGCACAATAGACAAATTATGTCTTTGTCTAGAAGGAAACGAGCATTAACACTATCAGTATTTTAGGGAGCGGCTGGCTGGGCTTACCACTGGCAACTCAACTATATAAACAAGGCTTTCATGTAAAAACATCGACTCGTCATCGTGAAAGATTCTCTGAAATTGCTACAGCTGGTGCCAGCGCATTTTATGTTGATATTGACCAGATATCCGATATCCAAGAATTTTTGCATAGCGAAATTCTGATTATAAATATTACCTCTAAAAATCAAACTGGTTTTACCAATCTTATTCAGCAAATCGAGAAATCACCGATTCAAAAGATATTGTTTATCAGTTCCACCTCGGTTTATCAAAGTCTCAATCGTGAAGTGAATGAGGATGAACATGCTGAAGACCACGACAGCATCTTGTGGGAAATAGAACAGCAGTTTCAAACCAGCAATCATTTCCAAACAACCATCTTACGTTTCAGTGGTTTGATTGATAAACGCCGTCATCCAGGCAGGTTTTTCCGAAATGGTCGTCGTGTGCCTCAAGCAGATGCTCCGGTGAATCTGATTCACCTTGATGATTGCCTCGGTATTATTGATGCCATTTTGCAACAGCAAGCCTGGGGAGAAACCTTTAACGGTTGTGCTGACACCCATCCCAGCAAACGTGAATTTTATAGTTATGCGAGAAAGTTGATGGGGCTCCCCGCTCCCGAGTTTGACACTGAAACAGAAGTTAAATACAAAATAATCAGTAATCAAAAAATTAAAACAAAACTTAACTATACCTTTCAACATCCTGACTTAATGAAGATTGTATTTTAATGAGTGACCAAGACTGTCCTTGCCTTAGTGGGAAAACGTATCAAGATTGTTGTGGTTTATTACATCAGGGTAAACAGACTGCAGTCACGGCTGAACAGTTAATGCGTTCGCGTTATAGTGCGTTTGTAATGCAACAGAGCAATTATTTGCAGACTACCTTGCATCCATCTCAACGACAGCCAGACGACACCAACAGCTTGCAGCAAACGATGCAAACAATACAATGGCTGGGTTTAACTATTATCGAACATTCACAAGACGGCGATGAAGCTGAGGTCGAATTTATTGCCTTTTATCTGGATAATCCGATGGGGCAATTACATGAAAGGTCACGGTTTTGTCGACAGGATGGCCTATGGTTTTATCTTGATGGTGAATTTCTGCCTCCCATCAAACTTGGCCGGAATGATAAATGCTTTTGTGGCAGTGGAAAAAAACTTAAACGCTGCCACGGGTGATGTTAGGTATTTTTTTCACCTAAATAACGTTTGCGTTTAGCTGGTTTTAATTGCTGCAGATCGACCATCACCAGTCCATCGATACAGTTACCGAAATTGGCATCAATATTAAAATCGATAAACCGCACACCACTTGGCTCACAAATATCGGCGTATTGTTTATAGAGTGTCGGCACCGTTACATTCATATGCGCCAGTTGCTCGCGTACCGCCGTAAAGTCATTGTCAGCATCATGATTCACTAACGTTGAATTAACCCTTTGCTTGATTTCATTATCAAATATATAGGGGACTCTGCCCTTCGCCAGATTTTCTGCATCGGCAAAATGCTTTTGATAAAAACTGACAATCAACGCCTTGGCAAAATCAGGATAGGTATTACTCAAACTGACAGGACCAAATAGATACCGTACTTCTGGATAACGTTTTAGGTAGGCACCGATGCCATACCATAAATAATCCAGGCTGCGCTTACCCCAGTATTTGGGGCTGACAAAGCTGCGACCCAATTCAATACTTACCGGGAAATATTGCTGCATTGCCGCAGTAAACTGAAACAATTCACTGGTATAGATATCACGACCTGCATTCATAATACGAGCGACTTCGCCAATTCGATAAGCACCGGCTATCTCCAGTTCCTGCTCATCCCAGAGAATTAAGTGCCGGTAATCACGATCATAATGATCTAAATCACGTCTTTTACCTGTTCCCTCGCCAACCTGTCTGAAAGTGATTTCCCGTAAACGACCAATCTCCTGCATAACAGCTGAATTTGATTGATAGTCAAACAGATATATTTTTTTATTGTCGGCCGTTTCGCCCAATAATTCAGCCTGCTGCAATTCTTTTTTGATTGCCCGACGTTCCTGCGGATGGGCAATCGTCTGCTCAGTGACAAACAGCGGTTTTTTTCCTTTGGCCAGTCGATATAAGTGGCGCCTTAATAACTTGGCTTTTTCGGCCTTTATCAACGGCAATTGTTCAACCTGTTGATAAGCAATAGACTCCCCTACCCGCATCGAGATAGTTTTGGAGTTTTTATTGAACATTTCATGCGCCAGCATCATGCCTGACAATGGTTTATAAACCATCGAGGCGCTATAAAACAGCGAAGAGTTTCTGGCTTCAACATATATCGGCAAAATGGGCGATTGCGTTTTTTTGGCAAAATTTAAAAACCCACTGTTCCATTTACCATCACGAACACCACCTGGCCGGATACGTGATACTTCACCGGCAGGAAACACAATCACAGCCTCATCATTGTTCAGACACTCAACAATCCTGGCTATACTACTTTTACGGGTAGATTTGGAGAGATTATCTACCGGCAGAAACAAGGAACTTAATGCTGAAAAATTCAACAGCATGTCATTAGCAACAATTTTCACATCACGCCTGACTTCACCCACCAGTTTTAATAAACATAGCCCATCTAACGCACCTAATGGATGATTGGCGACAATGACAACACGACCTGTAGCCGGAATATTGTTACGATGACGATGCGTAATGCTATAGCTGAAGTTGAAGTAATCCAGGACCTCATCAATGAAATCAAAGCCTTCAAGCTGCTTATGCTGTTCCAGGAAACGATTAACTTCCTGTTCATGAGTGATTTTTCGGAGAAAGCCTAACGTCGGAATTCTGACCCAAGGTTTTTGATTTTGAAAATTGGGGAATTTTTGTTGAACAGCTTGTTCAATATTGAGCATACGGTTTCTCTGGTAACTTCATGCTGCAAAGTCTAGAGAACACATATGACAAAAAAATAACGGTTTGATGACTGTTCAGTGACAATCTCACAAACCGTTATATCTAAGGGGTTTAATCAGGCCGCTTGGACAGGAATAGCATGACGCATATGGGTAATATCATTATTTTCATTCAGATATACCAACGTCGGTTTAAAGCTTTTTACTTCTTCTGCATTCATAGCAGTATATGCACAGATAATAATGCGATCGCCCGGAGAGGCTTTATGTGCCGCAGCACCGTTAACTGAGATGATATTAGAACCGTCTTCAGCTCGAATTGCATACGTCACGAAACGTTCGCCATTAGCGACGTTGTAAATATGAATTTGTTCATACTCGTGAATGCCGGCGGCTTCGAGTAATTTGCCATCAATCGCGCATGAACCCTCATATTCCAGTTCAGAATGGGTTACACAGGCACGATGTAATTTAGCTTTTAACAGTGTCAGATGCATAGCTGGCAAAATTCCGTTAGTAAGCCGTATATTATCGCTTTTTAAGAAAGCTCAAGCAAGGTTACAAGCAATATTGTCAATCAATCTTACACTGCCCACACGTCCCGCCGCCAACAACCGCAACTCTTTATCCACTGCAGGATTAGCCAATTGCAGATCTTCTGCCCGACGAATATCAATATAATCCAATGTAAACCCGGAAGCAGTTAATTGCGTATGGGCTTGAGCCAGTAAAGCCGAATAGTCCTGATTGCCAGACTCCAGCTGTTGTTTGAGTTCAAGCAGATTTGAATACAACGCTGCAGCTTGCTGTTTCAGCGTTTCGTTTAAATGTTGATTACGAGAACTCATCGCCAGACCACTATCTTCTCTTACAGTAGCTGCGCCCACGATCTTAATCGGCAAGTTCAAATCAGCCACCAGTTTACGAATCAGCAATAATTGCTGGTAATCCTTTTCACCAAACACCGCAACATCGGCCTGCACTATATTGAAGAACTTGGTAACGACTGTGGCAACACCATCAAAGTGTCCGGGTCGCTCAAGACCACAGAGCTTGTCATCCATACCAGGCACATGAATAAAGGTATGAAAATCCTTGCCCTGCGGATACATCACCTCAGTATCAGGAGTAAATAACAGATTACAGCCCACCTGAGTCAGCTTTTTAATATCTGTCTGCAACGTCCGGGGATAGTTGGCTAAATCCCGTTTGTCATCAAACTGCAATGGATTGACAAAAATACTGACCACCACTTTGTCAGCCAGAGTCTGGGCTTTTTTGACCAGAGAGATATGCCCGTCATGAAGGTTTCCCATCGTCGGTACAAAGGCAATAGTCCGATGATCAGCACGCCAGGTCTTTATCTGACCACGCAGGCTCAGAATCGATTCAACAATTTGCATTAATACTGTTGCTCAGCTGTGGGAAACTCACCATTTTTAACGGCTTCAACATAACGACTTATTGCTGCAGGGATGTGACCACTGTCGGCCAGGAAATCATGGCTGAAACGCGGACGTTTACCAGGAGTGATACCTAACATGTCGTGTAACACTAAAACCTGTCCATCACAGTCAGCACCAGCACCAATGCCAATAACCGGAATCGTTAGCGCTTCACTGATGATCTTCGCCAATGCCGCAGGGACGCACTCAAGTACCAGCATATCGGCACCTGCTTTTTCCAAACTAATCGCATCCTGCAGAATTTTATCCGCAGCAGACTGTTCTCTCCCCTGAACCAGATACCCACCCAGCTTATGCACTGACTGGGGTAATAATCCCAGATGACCACAAACAGGAATGCCACGTCGGGTTAAGGCAGAAATTAGTTCAACCAGCTCTGCTCCCCCTTCCAGTTTAACCATCTGCGCCCCGCCTTCGGCCATTAACCGGGCTGCATTGTGCAAAGCCTGATCAGTATTGGCATAGCTCATGAACGGCATATCGGTGATCACAAACAGACGTTCACTACCGCGAATCACATTGGCGGTATGGTAAATCATATGCTCGACCGTGACTGGCAAGGTGCTTTCCTGACCTTGAATGACCATTCCAAGTGAGTCACCCACCAATACGATATCAACTCCAGCCTGTTCCAGAACGTGACTAAAACTTGAATCATATGCCGTCAGCACGGCAATTTTGTTACGCTCGGCTTTCATTTTACGTAGCTGATTGAGACTGGTACGGCTCATGAGTTTTTCTCTTTCACCGGTAACGGATTGTAATACTGACGACCACTCTGGATAGTGCAGATCTGATCCAGCAATTGCTGATAATCGGCTTCACTTTTCACCAAATCAATTTGTTCTGCATTAACGATCAATAATGGAGAAGCATCGTAATAATGGAAAAAATCAGCGTAGGAATCAGCCAATCGTTTTAGATAAGCATCCTCGACATGTTGCTCATAACTGATACCACGCTGAGAAATCCGGGTTTTCAGGATCGGCAGTGAGGCTTGCAGGTAAATCACCAAATCAGGTGTCCGATGGTGCATGGTCAAACTATCGTAAACCATGTTGTATAAGGCCAGTTCGTCATCATCGAGCGATATCTGGGCAAACAAACGGTCTTTTTCCAGCATGAAATCAGCAACATGCAATGAGGTAAATAAATCATCCTGTTGTAGTGTTTTGGCTAATTTAACGCGCTGCATCAGAAAGCTCAGCTGCGTTGGCAATGCGGATTGTTTGGGATGCAGGTAATAGCGTTCCAGAAAGGGGTTCTGTTCCGGCGCTTCCAACAAGGTATTTCCAGAAAAGCTATCAGCCAACCTTTTAACCAGATGGGTTTTGCCGACACCAATAGGACCTTCGACAACAATATAGCGATGTGGCAATGTTTTCATAAGCTAATCTTATCCACTAGTTGTAAATCACCTTGCGGGCAGGAGAGCAATATTTGCTGTAAAGCACCTATGCCGGGAATCTCAATATCCGGTGCTATTTCGGCCAATGGATATAACACAAAGGCCCGCTCATGCATGCCTGGGTGCGGTATTTTCAGTCGCTCATCATCTAATATTTGCTCACCGTAGAGCAAAATATCCAAATCCAGCGTCCGTTCACCCCAATGCCGCTTTCGTTCGCGTCCATGGAGTTGTTCAACAGATTGTAAAGCATCAAGTAACTGATGTGGACTGAGAGATGTTTCCAGTGAGATCACCGCATTAATGTAATCAGGTTGATCGGCTGGCCCCATGGGCGGGCTCTGATACAACGAGGATACGGTGATGATGGTTACTCCGGCTAATGACTGTACATCATTTATTGCCGTTTTTATCTGTTGCAGTGGGTTTTGCAGATTACTGCCGAGTCCAATATAAACGAGCATTATTCAACTTTTTTATTAGCAGGTTTACGACGGCGGCGACGGCGAGGTTTACGTTTATCTGTCTCTGCGCCATTACCTAAAGCATTTACCATTTCGGCCTGCGCAGTAGCAGATGTCTGCTGAAAGGTTGTCCACCAGTCAGTCAGCTCTTGCAAAGGTTCACCGGATTGGGCCCGCAATGCCAGAAAATCGTAACCAGCACGAAACTTGGGATGCAATAACAAAGCAAAAGCACGTTTACCCTGACGGCGTGTCAATCGTGGTTGCATGGTCCAGATATCACGGGTAACCAGACTGAAGCGTTTGGGAATGGCGACGGTTTGAATCTGCTCGGATAATACTTCACCGGCAGCACGCTGCATGGCGGGTATTTCGGGCATTTCCTTACTCAGTTCCAGCCAACGTTGGCGCAATGGCTCCCATAATAATGCAGCGAACAAAAACGCGGGAGTAACCGGCTTGTTGTCAGCCAGTCTTTTATCGGTATTTTCCAACGCTTTCATCAGCAAAGTGCGAGGAAAACCATTATTTTCCTGATGTAACAAAGCCGCGGTTTGAGGATAAAGATGATCAAACACACCGTAGTGACAAAGTAACTCGTGAGTTACTGCTGCCTGCCCACTTAAATACAGTTTTAAGGTTTCATCAAATAATCTGGCCGGAGGAATATCGCTGAGTAATGGGGCCAGATCCACAATCAATTGTTCGGTTTCGGCTTCCAGCTTTAAACCCAATTTAGCCATAAACCGTACAGCACGAAGCATTCTCACCGGATCTTCACGATATCTGACGGTTTTATCACCAATTAAGCGAATCAGACCTGCCTGCAAATCGGCAATACCACCGGTGTAATCAACAATAGAGAAGTCTCTGATGTTGTAATAAAGGGCGTTAATGGTGAAATCGCGACGCCATGCATCCTGCTCTAATGTGCCGTACACATTATCCTGCATGATACGACCTTGCTTATCGACATGATTTTTAGCTTCAGGTGGCGCTCGGAAAGTGGCTACTTCAATAATCTCATCACGACCAAAGCGCACATGAACCAGTTTGAAACGACGACCAATTAACTGGCTGCGACGAAATAACCGATGCACCTGCTCAGGCAGAGCATTGGTAGAAATATCAAAATCCTTGGGTTCGTAACCTAATAACAAATCCCGTACACAGCCACCGACCAGATAGGCCTCAAACCCAGCATCTTTAAGGGTATAAAGCACTTTTAAGGCACTGGGACTGATTAACTGTCGAGAAATATTATGATCGGCGCGCGACACAATAAGTGGTGCGGCTCCCTCGGCTGCTGCACGGCTTTTTTTACCGGCTTTGATCCGTTTGAATGAATTAATGAGTGAATTTATCGAAAGCATAAGGTGCGAATAATACCATGCTTAAAGACGATAGCCGGAAATTGCATTAATTTATCTCATTGCCCGGCGAACCGGGGCAAATGACTGTCGGTGAATTGGTGAAGGTCCTAAATCCATTAGTGCTTGCTGATGCTGTACCGTCGGATACCCTTTATGCTTCGCGAGTCCGTAGCCAGGGTAAAGCTGATCCAACACCAACATTTCACGATCTCTGGCAACCTTTGCCAATATGGAAGCCGCCGCTATGGCTGGTTCACTTAAATCACCTTTAATGATTGTGGTGACCGGACAAGTCAATTGGGGGGCATGATTACCATCAACCAGTGCATGTTCCAGCTCAAAAGGCAAAGCGGCCACTGCACGTTGCATCGCTAATAAGCTGGCTTGCAAAATATTTAATTGATCAATTTCTTCCACTTCTGCCCGGCCCAACGCCCACGCATAAGCATATTCCTCAATTAACGGGACAAGTTGTTCGCGGCGCTTTTCACTGAGCTTTTTAGAATCGGTCAATCCTGTAATAGGTTTATTAGGATCGAGTATGACTGCTGCGGTCACCACTGGCCCTGCCAAAGGCCCCCTGCCAACTTCATCTATTCCAGCAATTAAAACAACTGACTGCATTAAATTAAACTCAGTACAAGTTTGGCAGCATTCTCTGCCCCGCCACTTGGACCAAGTGCTTGTTTGACCTGCTGACGAATGTTTTCAGCATGTTGCTGCCGTTGGGGATGGGTAAGCAGATCCATTAGCTGCTGTTCCAACCGGACTGGCGTAACGTCATCCTGGAGCAACTCTTTAATCACCGGCTGTTTTGTCACAATATTGCATAACCCAACATAGGGAATTTTCACCAGACGTTTGAGTATCCGGTAACTCCATGGAGAAACTTTATAGGTAATAAAATGGGGGACTCCCAGTAACGCAATTTCCAGCGTCACGGTACCCGATGCAGCAACAATCGCATCACAGGCCTGGATAACCTCATAAAAATCATCCTTGATAACCCTTACATTCAAACATGAGCCAGCCAGATACTGTTGCAGAAAGCTTTCATCAATACCGGGGGCCTGGGGAATGACTATCTGAATCGGAAAATGCCGTTTTTCTATTCGTTCAGCCGCTTCCAGCATCACTGGCAGTAAGACTGAAATTTCACTGCGACGGCTGCCGGGAAATAAACCAATAACCCGAATATCTTTATCTAATAAGAATTTTTCCCTTGCTGCAGTTTTGGATAACTGGGTATGCACAGCATCAACTAAAGGATGCCCTACACAGGTAACGGCAACCTCTGCTTTCTCGTAGATTTCCTGTTCAAACGGAAATAACACGGCCATATGATCAACATCACGTTTGATTTGTTCGATGCGCCCTGCCCGCCAGGCCCAGATCTTCGGACTGATGTAATACAAAACTTTAATGCCGAGTTTTTTGGCTTGTTTTGCCAGTTTTAGGTTGAAGCCAGGATAATCAATCAAAATTAACAAATCTGGTGGCTGACGACGTAATTCCTCGACCACCTGATTAAAAATGCCTTTGATTTTGGGATAGCGTTTGATCACCTCCACTAGTCCCATTACCGCTAATTCAGCAAAATCAATACTAATATCAGCCCCTGCAGCCCGCATTTTGTCACCGCCAATACCCGTTATATAGATTGAAGGTTGCTGCTGCTTTAATGCGGACACCAGACGAGCGGCATGCGCTTCGCCCGAAGCTTCACCCGCCACAATGTAAATATGATGACTCACTAATACTGGCTCAGTCTTCTACATACCCGGTTAATTCAAGTCCAAAACCAGAAACACCGGTCAGCTTGGTTGGAGTACCAATCACCCGCATTTTACGTATCCCTAAATCTGCAAGGATCTGCGCGCCAACACCAAAGGTTCTCAGATCCCAGCTGGCTTTGAACGGTGCAGCTTCGCCTTGATCCTGCTGCTGATAACGGGCGATTTTTGCGGCCAGTTGTTTGTTCTGTTCTGGCTGTCTTAATACCACAAGCACACCTTTTCCAGCTTGCTGAATTCGTTGCATCACATCCGGTAAAGGCCAATGGGTTGGTTCACGTTTCGATGCCAGTAAATCCCCTAAAGGATCGGCCATATGCACACGTACTAATGTTTCCTGTTCTGCATTAATTTCGCCATATACTAACGCCAGATGGGTTTGACCACTTACATCATCCTGGTAACTGTGCAGAGTGAAATCACCATATTCGGTGGGAAATTCACAGGTCGACATCGCTTTAATCGTCATTTCATTTTGCAGACGATAACTGATTAAATCTGCGATCGTGCCTATTTTAAGCTGATGGGTTTCGGCAAACTTTTCCAGATCCGGACGGCGGGCCATGGTGCCATCATCATTGAGAATTTCGACAATAACTGCGGCCGGCGTACAGCCTGCCAGATAAGCCAAATCACAACCTGCTTCTGTATGTCCGGCACGAGTTAAAACGCCACCTGGTTGTGCTTTTAATGGAAAGATGTGTCCGGGTTGCACCAGATCCTCAGGTTTAGCCTGAGGTGCGACGGCTTTTTGGATGGTTAATGCACGATCAGCTGCAGAAATACCAGTGGTCACGCCATCAGCCGCCTCAATTGAAACAGTGAAGTTGGTGGCATAAGGTGTTTGATTATCGATCACCATAAGTGGCAGACGCAACTGACGGCAACGATCTTCAGTTAATGTGAGGCAAATCAATCCCCGACCGAATTTAGCCATAAAGTTAACGGCTTCAGCAGTAACTTTATCCGCCGCCATCACTAAATCGCCTTCATTTTCGCGATCTTCATCATCCATGATGATGACCATTTTGCCTTGCTTGAGGTCGTCGATAATTTCCTGGGTGCTGTTGATTTGCATTTAGCGAATATAACCCTGTTGAGTGAGAAAATCCCGGCTGATGGTGGAGCCAGTCTGAGGTAACAGACGTTCAAGGTAACGGGCAATCAAATCCACTTCCAGATTGACCCGAGTGCCGGTTTGATAGTGTTTGATAATGGTTTCTTCAAGCGTATGCGGAATGATATTGATATCAAAACCTCCATCAAATACGCCATTCACGGTCAGACTGACCCCATCGATGGTAATTGAACCTTTTTCTGCAATATAACGCTCCAGCTCTGTCGGGACTTTTATCTTATATTGCCAGGAACGGGCCGAAGCCGTTTTACTGATCACTTCACCTAAACCATCAACATGCCCGCTAACCATATGACCGCCTAAACGATCCCCAACGGCAAGGGCTTTTTCAAGATTGGCTTCACTACCCTTTTTTAATTGTCCCAGACTGGTTCGTTGTAGGGTCTCCTGAGAGACATCAAACTGTAAACTTCTGCTCGCCATTTCGACTACGGTTAAACACACACCATTGACCGCGATACTATCGCCCAGTTTTACGTCAGTCAGATCCAGTTTGGCCGGATCAATATGCAAACGAATATCTCCGCCGCGTGATTCCAGTGATTTCAGCTGGCCTACGGCCGCGATAATACCTGTAAACATGTTTAAAAAGCCTCGTTGTACTCTGGGACTGCGGTAATACGCCAGTCCTGACCAATTGCCCGTATATCGGTAATGTGTAATTGAATATTTTGCGCCATGCGATCCATGCCCGGTAAATGAAATACGGCTCTGGCCGCATCCCCCATCAGTTTTGGTGCCACATAAAAAATCATTTCATCAATTAATTGTGATCGTAACAAAGCACCATTTAAAACTGCACCTGCTTCGACCATTACTTCATTAATTTCACGCTTGGCCAATACAGCCAGCATACCGCTCAAATCAACCTGATTGTTTGGCGCAGGTAATACAATGGTTTCCACATCAGCGCGAACCATTCGCTCACAAGCGGTAAACAACAATACTTTAGCGTCATTGAGGATCCGGGCTGAAGTCGGCATACGCAGTTCACTGTCGACGACAACTTTTAGCGGCTGACGGATGCTCTCACCATGAGGATACCAGTCATCTACATGTCGAACGTTAAGTAACGGGTCATCTGCCAGTACCGTACCGACCCCTGTCAGGATCGCTGAGCTGCGAGCCCGGAGTTTCTGTACATCGGCACGCGCTTCAGCGCCGGTTATCCATTTACTTTCTCCTGAAGCCATTGCGGTGCGGCCATCAAGACTCATCGCCATTTTACTTCGTACATAGGGTCTGCCGAGGCGCATACGTTGAATGAAGCCTGGATTTAATTGTTCCGCCTGGGATTGCAAAATCCCCTGATGGACTTCAATACCCGCGTGTTCAATACGTTGAATACCCGTTCCAGAAACAACCGGATTCGGATCAGTCATTGCAACAAATAAACGTTTGATACCCGCACGGATTAATGCATCAGCACATGGCGGAGTTCGTCCAAAATGACTGCAGGGCTCAAGGGTTACATAACAATCTGCACCTTCTGCATCATGTCCGGCATCATGCAGAGCATTTATCTCGGCATGTGCTTCTCCGGCACGATGGTGCCAACCCTGGCCGATTATCTGATCATTTTTTACAATCACACAGCCAACGCGAGGGTTTGGATCTGCTGTATATAATCCTTTCCAGGCAAGTTGTATTGCCTGTGCCATAAATTGTTCGTGTTGGCTCATTGGGAATGCCTCCACAGATTAATGTTCGTTATGATTGTAATCGCATTCGAATGATGCGTTGGAACAAACTGGTGCTGACCGTAAGATTCAGCTGTCTTTGTCAGATAATGCACGATTTTCCATACGTTCAATTTCTTCCCGAAACGCATTCACATCCTGAAAACTTCGATAAACAGATGCGAATCGGACATAAGCTACTTCATCCAGTTCACGTAATGCATCCATTACCCAATCACCCACCAGACGACTTTGCACTTCTCTTTCACCCGTTGCCCATAAGCGTCGAGTGATAGTTTTTACGGCATTATCAATAGCGTCAATGCTGACCGGGCGTTTTTCCAGGGCCCGCATAATGCCCGCGCGTAATTTATTTTCATCAAACGCTTCACGGGTGGCATCACGCTTAATCAACCTTGGCAAACTCAGCTCAGCGGTTTCATAAGTGGTAAACCGCTCATTACATTCCTGACACATACGACGTCGTCGAATCGCATCTCCCTCAGAAGAAAGACGCGAATCGACGACTTTTGAATCTTCAGCTCCGCAAAACGGGCAACGCATCAGTCAGCTCAAACTTATGAATAAACTGGCAATCGTTTGCAGATCGTCATTACTTTGTCACGAATAGCTGCAATCACTTTTTCATCACCATGACTATCAATAACATCACACATCCAGCCTGCCAAATCGGTGCAATCCTGCTCGCTGAAGCCACGTGTTGTAACCGCAGGTGTTCCGACACGAATACCAGAGGTAACGAATGGTGATTGTGGATCATTAGGCACAGCATTTTTATTGACCGTAATATGGGCATTACCCAACCAGGCATCAACTTCTTTACCAGTCAAACCAGCTTCAATAAAGCTGACCAGGAACAAATGGTCATCGGTTCCTTTAGAGACTACATCATAGCCACGTGCCATAAAGACTTTGGCCATCGCCTTGGCATTTTTCACAACTTGCTGTTGATAGGTTTTGAACTCCGGCAACATTGCTTCCTTGAAAGCAACTGCTTTTGCCGCAATGACATGCATTAATGGCCCCCCTGAAAACCAGGGAAAACGGCTGAGTTCAGCTTTTTCTCAATTTCAGGATTGGATTTGGCCAGAATCAGACCACCACGCGGGCCTCTTAATGTTTTGTGAGTCGTTGTGGTTGTCACATCAGCGATTTGGACCGGATTTGGATACAGGCCTGCAGCGACCAAGCCGGCAATATGAGCCATATCAACCAGTAAATATGCACCGACTGAATCCGCAATATTACGGAATTTTTGCCAGTCGATAATGCGAGAATAAGCCGAAAAACCGGCAACGATCAATTTAGGCTGATGTTCTTTTGCCAGTCGTTCAACTTCACTGTAATCAATTTCACCAGAATCACTACTGATGCCATAAGCCACGGAGTTATAGATTTTGCCAGAAGCACTGACTTTTGCGCCATGAGTTAAATGACCACCGTGTGCCAGACTCATGCCCAGAATCATATCACCGGGTTGCAATAAAGCCAGATAAACTGCAGCATTGGCCTGTGAACCTGAATGTGGTTGCACGTTAGCGTAATCAGCACCGAATAAAGCTTTTGCTCGTTCAATAGCCAAATCTTCAGCGGTATCAACGTGTTCACAACCGCCATAGTAACGTTTACCGGGATAACCTTCTGCGTATTTGTTGGTTAACAATGAGCCCTGAGCTTCCATCACCCGTGGGCTGGTATAGTTCTCAGAAGCAATTAATTCGATGTGATCTTCCTGACGCTGTTCTTCAGCAGAAATTGCCTGAAACAACTCGTCATCAAAATCAGCAATGCTCATGTTTTTTTTGTACACAGTTTTCCCCTGTAGCGGCTGTAAATGCCCACATATTGTATCCCACAACGCACGTAGCATCTATGTAAGAATAGACTTTTTAATTCATCCAAACTGGAGTCATTATGAAAATAGGTATTCTTGGTGGTGGCCTTATGGGAAATGCCCTGGCACAACACCTTCTCACCCAACAATGTGAGTTGAGTATTTACAATAGAAGTATTGAAAAAATTGCAGATTTAAACACACATGGCGCCCGTATCTGTAGTGCTGCCAGTGAAGCTGTTGAAAAAAGCGAGATTGTCGTTTTACTGTTAAGCGATGCCGATGCTATTGCTACCGTTTTGGACAGTGTTGCGCCCGGCGCATTTATGGATAAGTTGTTTATCCAAATGGGTACGATCGCACCACAACAGTCGCAGCACATTGAACACCAGCTAAACAATGCCGGTGCAGAATATCTTGAGTGCCCGGTCTTAGGAAGTTTGCCAGAAGCGCGAAGCGGCAAACTGATTCTGATGGCAGCTGGAACAGAGGATAATTATCAACAGGCGCTTCCTTTATTAAAAATGATTGGCGAAACGCCTCGATATATTGGAAGGACTGGCCAGGCAGCGACCATTAAGTTAGCGTTGAATCAATTAATTGCTGGCCTTACAGCAACCTTTTCATTAAGTCTGGCCTTGATTGAAGAGAATGGGATTGACGTTGATCAATTTATGCAGATTTTGCGTGAAAGTGCTTTATATGCTCCAACCTTTGATAAAAAGCTGGATCGTATGCGCAATCGTGATTTCAGCGATCCTAATTTCCCGACCAAACATCTTGCAAAAGATACTCGTTTATTTCTCGAGGTTGGGGAGCAACTTCGTCTTGATACCAGTGCATTAGAAGGTATCAGTCGATTACTGGATAAAACAATTGCTATGGGTCTGGAGAATACTGATTATTCGGCAATATATGCCGCGATTTCACCTGATAGAAAATAATTCCATGATCAAAAACGCCCTCTGTTAGAGGGCGTTTTGATAAGGTTTACAACAGGAATTACAAGCTAAACAAATCACGGCGAATAATCGTTTCACAGCGGTCGGGACCGGTGGAAATAATATCAATCGGCACACCGGCCAAGTCCTGAATCTTGTTAATATAATTACGAGCATTTTCCGGCAAGGCATCAAACTCAGTGATACCCAAGGTGGAGTCCTGCCAACCAGGCATATCAATATATACCGGTTCACATCCCTCAAACTCATCAGCACTCAGTGGCAGAACGGTTACATCTTCTCCATGGCGTTTGTAACCAATGCATAAGCGAATCGTTTCCAGTCCGTCCAGTACATCCAGTTTTGTTAAACATAAACCGGTAATGCTGTTAATCCAGCTGGCACGGTTTAGCGCCACCATATCAAGCCAGCCACAACGACGATCACGACCGGTTGTCGAACCTTTTTCGTGTCCCTTTTCAGATAAATGTTTACCAATGCCACAGCTTAATTCTGATGGAAATGGACCTGCGCCGACACGAGTAGCATAGGCTTTGGTAATACCCAATACATAATCAATATGACAAGGTCCAACACCCGCACCCGTTGCGCTACCACCGGCAGTCGTATTGGATGAAGTGACATAAGGGTAGGTTCCGTGGTCAATATCCAGCAACGCGCCCTGAGCACCTTCAAACATCACGCGATCACCGTTGAGATAATATTGCTGCAGCATAGCCGGAATATCGGCAATCATTGGCAACAGTACATCACGCATGGCTAAAGTTTCATCACGTACCTGTTCAAAACTCACAGGAGCAGCCTGATAGTAATTTATCAAGGCAAAATTATGAAAGCTGACAACTTCACGCAGTTTTTCCACAAATTTTTGCTCGTTAGCCAGATCGCCAAGCCGCAGCCCCCGACGAGCCACTTTATCTTCATAGGCTGGACCGATGCCTCGGCCAGTGGTGCCAATCGCGTCTTTGCCACGGCGTGACTCTCTGGCGACATCCAGCGCTACGTGATAAGGCAGAATCAACGGACAGGCAGCACTGATTTTAAGACGCTGGCGAACCGGAATACCATTGGTTTCCAATTCGTTCATTTCTTT
This sequence comes from Methylophaga sp. F7, assembly GCF_056863975.1. NCBI lineage: Bacteria > Pseudomonadati > Pseudomonadota > Gammaproteobacteria > Thiotrichales > Piscirickettsiaceae > Methylophaga > Methylophaga sp. F7. Next base: position 2,010,886 of record NZ_CM166511.1, read on the forward strand.
GATCAATGCTTCTGGCGATAGCACCACACCATTACCAATAAGGCATTGAACATGTTCACGCAATATACCGGACGGTATCAGATGCAAAATGGTTTTTTTGCCCTCAATAACCAGGGTATGTCCTGCATTATGTCCGCCTTGAAAACGCACAACGGCAGAGACACTGTCGGTTAACAGATCAACGACTTTGCCTTTACCTTCATCACCCCATTGGGAACCAATTACTACAATATTTTTAGCCACGCGTGTTATTTCCTGTATCGACCACTTGCCAGCGGCCATCTTGTTGAATCAATGTTTTTTCAGTTTGTGTGGTACTGCCAGGTAAATCAAATACAACAATATTTCCCTGTTCACGTAAGTTTGAGACCAATTCAAGCTGTTGCTGATCAGTTGACCATTGCGTCGCTATAACCTGACGTTTTTCAGTTGGTTTGGGGAAACTGGTTACCAGCTTTTTCAGATCCAGGCTGAAGCCAGTCGCGGGCTGAGCGTGACCGAAATCCTGACCAATATCGTCATATCTGCCACCTAAGGCAATCGCCTGTGCCGAATTTGACTGATAAGCCGCAAAAACCACTCCCGTATGGTAGTGATAGCCTCGAAGCTCTGCCAGATCAAAATTCAATTGAATCTCTGGTAACCGTTGTTTTGCCATCTCAGCAAGAACAACCAGTGTGTCGAGTGCTTTTAATACCGAATCAGGGGCATCCTGTAATATTCGTTTTGCTTTATCCAAAACGCTAACGTCACCATTCAACTCGGATAGGGCCGCCAACATATTACTAGCGTTTTCAGCAATAGCGTAACCTGATAATAAATGCAGTATTTCCGGCAAGGCTTTGCGTTGCATGGCAGAAAACAATGCCTGCTCTTGCTCATCATCCAATTCTGCATAATCAGCTAATCCACGATAAATACCAACATGACCAATATCTAAAGAGATTGAACCTGAAACCCCACTGATCTCCAGTAACTCGACCATCAGTTGGATACTTTCCATATCACTTTCTGGACCAGCATGGCCGTATATTTCAGCCCCTAATTGGATCGGATTACGTGAACTGGCCTGACCAGCCGGCAATGTATGCAATACGCTACCGATGTAGCAAAGACGTAATACATCTGAATTATCGCGTAAACGATGGGCAGCGATTCTGGCAACTTGGGGAGTCATATCAGCGCGAATTCCAAGCAATCGGCCGGATAACTGGTCTATCAATTTAAAGGTTTGCAGATCAAGGGTTTTTGCGGTGCCGGTTAATAAGGAATCCAGATATTCAACCAGAGGCGGTACAACAAGCTGGTAGCCCCAACTTTGCATACGATCAACCAACAGCCGATGCATTCGTTCCAGCTGTGCAGCCTCTTCAGGCATTAATTCATCGATGCCCTCAGGGAGCAACCAACTTTCTTTTAGTGTCATGTAAATTAATTAACCCAGTATAAAATCAACAGGCCAGCCAGCATACTCAGCAATCCTGTTATGCGTATTTGCTGATCCGTCATTGTGGCAATTTGGAGTATGGCTCGCCTTAATGCTGTGGGATTAATAAACGGCAAAATCCCTTCTATAATCAACATTAATGCGGTGGCGAGCCATAGACTCTGAATCAGTGAGTCACTCACTGTTCCAATGTATTCAAGTCACTAAAACTGCTGAAGAAATCACCTTTCGGTTCAATGACCAGCATGTCATCTCCTTGGAAGATATGCTTGTATGCACCTAAACGGCGATAGAATGAATAAAAATTCTCATTCTGACCATACGCATCGGCATAGATTTGGGTTGCAATCGCATCACCTTCACCACGTAACATTTCTGATTGGCGATTTGCCTCAGCCAGTATTACGGTACGTTGTCTGTCTGCATCTGAACGGATTTTTTCTGCTTCTTCTGCACCGCGTGACCGTAAATCTTTCGCTACCCTTTCACGTTCAGCTTCCATCCGCGTGTAAACCGATGAACTTACTTCAGTAGGCAAATCAATACGCTTAATGCGGACATTAACAACCTCAATACCAAACTCGTTTGAAATCCTGTTTGCTTCATCCATCAAGCCACTGACCATCTCAGAACGTTCACCAGAAACCACTTCCTGAATCGTGCGGCGCCCAAATTCGGCACGTAGCCCATCTTTGATAATCTGGGATATGCGTAATTTGGCGCTTTCTTCATCTCCACCCATCGAAGTGAAGTAATCAGCAACATTGGAAATACGCCATAGGACAAAAGAATCCACAATAACGTTTTTCTTTTCGCCGGTCAGGTATCGTGCTGGTGTGGCATCAAGACTGAGAATACGACCATCAAAACGACGAACTTCATTCACAAATGGAATTTTGAAATGAATACCCGGCTCAAAGTCAGCATGTTCAATTTGACCTAAACGAAGCAATATAACGCGCTCACGTTCATCCACAAAGAAGATGGCAGAACTCATCGTGATCAATGCCAGGACAACAATAAAAATAATTGTAGTAAATTTAGAACTCATGATTATCGTCCTCCCCGGCTACGTGATCCATCTTGATCAGAAGAACTTGTTGTGGATGTAGTGGTGCTATTACCCGTTGTCGGGTAATTCAAGTTATTTAAATCTACACGAGGAGCATTACCACCACTGCTACGCATTCTATCCAATGGCAAGTAAAGAACATTGTTTCCACCGCTATCAATATCTACCATTACTTTCTGACTGCGACTGTAGACAGATTCCATAGCATCAATATAGAGACGTTCCTGGGTGATTAACGGGGCTTTCTCGTATTCGGTCATAACCTGAACAAAACGACTGGCTTCACCATTTGCTTTGGCAACCACCTGACTCTTGTAAGCTTCAGCTTCCTGAATATCACGGAAGGCCTGCCCGCGAGCCCTTGGGATAATATCATTTGCGTAGGCTTCAGCTTCATTCTTCTGTCTGACTTCATCTTCACGTGCTTTGACCACGTCTGCAAAAGCTGACTGAACCTGCTCAGGCGGTTGAACATCCTGCATACTGACACTGGTAACTGTCAAACCGGTAGCGTGAGCATCCAGCATGGCTTGCAAGCGTTGCTCAGTCCGAGTGGCAACTTCACTCCGCCCCTCAGTTAATACAAAGTCCATTGTCGATTGCCCAACAACTTCACGAACAGCACTTTCCATCATCTGACGGAGAATGGTGTCTGGAGTACGAACATTAAACAAATACTGCGCCGCATCGTTAATGCGATATTGGCCAGCAATCTTTAAGTCGACAATATTTTCGTCATTCGTCAACATCAAAGACTCAGACAAAACATTACTTTCTGGTCTGCCACCTGCAGAACGATAACCAATCTCAACAGAACGTATTTTTGCAACATCAACCACTTCAACTTTATCGATTGGATAAGGGAAATGCCAGTGAGGACCAGGCATAGCTGTGTGACTGTATTGACCAAAACGTAAAACCACACCGCGCTCGGCAGGTTCGACAATATAAATTCCGGATAGCAACCAAACCAGTAAAATAATAGCGGCGATTAAGCCAGCGCCGATTGAACCGGCTTTATTATTATTGCCTTCTGGCGGTTGAGTATTATTTCCACCACCTTTGCCACCAAACATTCCGGCAAACTTACGCTGTAGGTTTTTTACTACTTCATCAAGATCAGGGGGCCATCATTGCCACCACCACGCTTACCCCATGGGTCTTTATCACCACTACCGGGTTCATTCCAAGCCATGTACCGCTCCAAAATTTAATTTATGATTTTCAATGTGGAAACCGAATGAATCTATTTTACGGACATGGTTGCCGATAGCAACCAAAAGTCCGTTTTAATTGACTGATTCAATCGCTGAGAGTTGCTCAGGAAAATATTCTTGTAATGCCATCCTCAATAGATCCAAGCCTTCACCTGTTTGCGCAGAAAGCCAGATACGACGTATTTTTCCTTGCTGATCCCGTTCAATTTTCGGCTGAACATTTTCCAGGCGATCAATTTTGTTATAAATAATCAATTGCGGTAACTCGTCAGCACCTATCTGTTGCAGGACATCGTCAACATGTTTCATCAACTCATCCCTGTCGAGTGCAGCGGCATCTACAACATGTAACAACAGAGAAGCATCCCGTGTTTCTTCCAAAGTGGAACTGAAAGACTCAACTAAATCATGGGGAAGCTGACGAATGAATCCGACTGTGTCAGCAATTATCAGAGGTTCAGTTTCTGCTAACCTTAATCGGCGTAACATAGGATCCAACGTAGCGAATAAACGATCGTCAGCATAAACATCAGCAGCCGTCATTCGATTGAAAAGTGTTGATTTTCCTACGTTGGTATAACCGACCAAAGAAACAACCGGCACACCGGCACGTTGTCTTGAGCGTCTTCCCTGATCTCGTTGTGAACGCACTTTATCAAGGCGCTTCTTAAGGGATTTGATGCGTTGTCCAAGCAGCCTTCTATCTGTTTCTAACTGAGTTTCACCGGGACCACGTAAACCAATACCCCCTTTTTGTCTTTCCAAGTGAGTCCATCCACGAACCAGCCGTGTGGAAAGGTGCTGCAATTGTGCGAGTTCTACCTGAAGTTTACCTTCATGTGAGCGGGCTCTTCGAGCGAAAATATCCAGAATCAGACCGGTGCGGCCTAATACACGGCATTTTAACCGCTGTTCAAGATTACGTTCCTGACTGGGAGAGAGTTCGTGGTTAAAAATCACTACCGCAGCATCATTGGCTGCTACAAGTTCAGCTATTTCTTCTACCTTGCCTGAACCGGCGAAGTACTTTGAATCAGGCCGCTGACGTTTGCCATGCACTACGGCTGAAATATTGGTACCTGTTGAATTAACCAATTCAAGGAATTCCTGTTGTTTTTCATCAAATCCCCGATCATTAAAATCAAGGTGAACTAAAACAACGGATTCCTGTTCGGAATTCTCTTCAAAAGCTGCATTGCTATCAGGCCGATCAAACAATCAATAAACTCCCTTATTCTTCTTGGGTTATCTGAACATTTCTTGCAGGAACAATAGTCGAAATGGCATGTTTATAGACCATTTGATTCACTGAGTTTTTCAGTAAAATGACAAATTGATCGAAGGAATCAATCTGACCCTGTAGTTTAATGCCATTGACCAGATATATTGAAACTGAAACATTTTCTCGACGTAATGCGTTTAAAAAAGGATCCTGCAAGGATTGGGCTTTGGCCATTGTCGACTCCATCGTTGTTATTATTGTTAAATTTCAAATAGTATATTAGGCATTCTAAAAGGCTGCACAGAATCGTCAAGCATTATCGGATGTAGCCAGCTTGTAACGTATAAAATCCAATACCTGTTGTTCTGGTAAATCTGTACTGCTGTCAAACCAGACACCATCTTTTTGAGCTCTTAACCAGGTCAGCTGACGTTTCGCCATTTGCCTTGTAGCAATAATTGCTTTTTCAATAAAGGTGGCTTCGTCATACTCTCCGCGCAGAAAAGACCATGCCTGTCGGTAGCCTACAGCCCGAATTGATGGCAATGCTGGATGCAGATCTTCACGCCGATACAGTTTTCTGACTTCATCAATAAATCCAGCTTGCATCATTGTTTCGTATCTTTTGGCGATTCGTTGATGCAGAATTTTTCGATCGAAAGGCGATAGAATTATTTTTATGACTTCATAGGGCAATAAAAAATCTGAATATTTGGTTAATTCAGTTAATGATTTCCCAGAAATCTCATAAACTTCCAAGGCACGTAATAATCTTTGCGGATCATTATTATGAATACGTTTTGCCGAAACAGGATCTATTTTGGCCAGTCGATCATGCAAATACGGCAAGCCAAATTGCTGAAGCTCATTCGCCAGTTTTGATCGGACTTGTGCGTCAGCTTCTGGTAACTCTGCAATGCCATATTGCAACGTTTTAAAATACAGCATCGTCCCGCCAACCAGTAACGGAACTTTTCCCCGCTGGGTAATATCATCCATTAACGTCAACGCATCCTGACGAAATCTTCCCGCAGAATAAGCCTCTGTAGGATCAAGAATATTCACCAGATGATGAGGATACTTCTGCAACGTGAGTGCATCTGGCTTGGCTGTACCAATATCCATCTGCTTGTAAACAAGAGCAGAATCAACACTGATAATTTCTACGGGAAGATTCTGAGCAAGAAATATTGCCAGCTCTGTTTTACCTGCGGCCGTGGGCCCCATTAAAAAAATGGCTGGTGGCACAGCTTGGCCAGACAACAAATCGATAATTACCCTTGCTTCATTGAGTCAAAAAACTCAACATTGGTTTTAGTCGATTTTAGCCTATCCATCAGAAATTCCATTGCTTCAATGGGTTCCATTGGAGCCAGAATCTTACGTAAGATCCACAGCTTCTGAAGATCTTCTTCATTAGTCAGTAATTCTTCACGACGGGTACCGGAACGTGTGACATTAATCGCAGGATAAATACGACGGTCAGCCAATTTACGTTCAAGTAATACTTCCATATTACCGGTACCTTTAAACTCTTCGAAAATAACCTCGTCCATGCGTGAACCGGTTTCAATCAGAGCCGTTGCAATAATGGTTAAACTTCCACCTTCTTCAATATTTCGGGCCGCGCCAAAGAACCGTTTAGGACGTTGCAGCGCATTTGCATCGACACCACCAGTAAGGACCTTACCGGATGAAGGCGAGACTGTATTGTATGCACGCGCTAAACGGGTAATTGAATCTAACAGAATAACGACGTCATGCTTATGTTCTACAAGGCGCTTCGCTTTCTCAATGACCATTTCTGCAACTTGCACATGACGTGTTGCTGGTTCATCAAATGTACTTGAGACAACCTCTCCTCTTACAGAACGCTGCATCTCGGTGACTTCTTCCGGACGTTCATCAATCAATAATACAATCAGATCGCTTTCAGGATAATTTGAGGCGATTGATTGAGCTATTGATTGCAAAATCATGGTCTTACCAGATTTTGGTGGCGCGACAACCAAACCGCGTTGCCCTTTACCAATTGGTGCAGCTAAATCGATAATACGAGCTGTCAAATCCTCAGTACTGCCATTGCCACGCTCAAGATTAAATCTTTCATTGGCAAACAATGGAGTGAGGTTTTCAAAGGGGACTTTGTTACGAGAGTTTTCTGGTTTTTCGTAGTTGATCTCATCAACTTTTACTAAAGCAAAATAACGTTCACTGTCTTTAGGTGGACGAATTTTACCTTTAATAGTATCGCCAGTTCTTAAGTGAAATCGGCGGATTTGGCTGGGTGAAACATATATATCATCTGGCCCAGCGACATAGGAGTCTTCGGGCGAACGTAAGAAGCCAAAACCATCCGGTAATAATTCTAAGACGCCCGTAGTGTAGACGTCATCGCCTTGTTTGGCATGTGCTTTAACAAGTGCAAATATTAGTTCTTGTTTTCGATTGCGGGCAAGGCCCTCAAGATTCATGGATAGTGCAAGTTCCATTAATTCAGCAGCGGACTGCTTTTTCAGTTCTGTCAGATTCATGTATTACCTAAAATGGGTTTTAAAATCAGGATTACCTTGGATGCGCGCGGAGAACGCGATTATGTGAAGTATGGGAGATTTAACCAGAAAATTGTCGGTAAGATTATCAGTAATTATTAAAACCGTCCAGCATTTTTAGGAAAAAACTCCCTAAATATAAAAAGACCCACGCAAATAGTCTCGTAATGAAACTTATACTAGATTGGTTTTGTTCTAAATAGGTAAAATCAATTTTTCAAAGGTTCAATCAATGAAACAGATGTCTGCATTTTTCGTGACAAGTTTTGTACTGGTTTTACTGTCCGGTTGCAGTAATATCCCAAAGCAAATCTCGACCGCTCCAAGTAATGATCTACAACTTAATGAAATCCAGGGGCAGATTGAAAACTTTGCCAATCAGGATGTTCGCTGGGGTGGCGAAGTAGTGAGTGTAGAAAATAATAATGATGCTTCAATCCTGCAAATTGTTCAATATCCACTTAATCATTACGGTAAACCAGTTACAAGTCAATCAAGTGCTGGTCGTTTTCTAGCAAGAACAACTGAATTTATTGATCCTGTTGTTTACAAAAAAGGGACGTTACTGACTTTTACCGGCACCCTAAATGGAATGGAGACAAGAAAAGTAGACCAGAAAGAGTTGATCATGCCTGTTCTAGAAGTTTCATCAATGTATAAGTGGCAACTGTATCAACCAATTCAGCGAGATCCTTTTTATGATCCTTTCTTTTATAACGGTTTTTATCCCTATAATGGATACTATAATAGGTATTGGCAATATCAACGATTTGGTTATCCTTACTATTATTGGTGAATAGATAACGTTGCTATGAAAGGTTTATTTTGTCTTACATCAAATCAAGTTTAGGAAGATCTCGTCTCATTAAACTGCGCCTTTTTTTATCTTCAAATGGCTAACTTTTAGCTCACGTGTATATCACTCAATAACTCTGATATCGACTTGGTGTTTTATATAAAAGCGCGACATTTATTCACAGGTATGTGATGTATGCCGATAACGCAGGAGCAGTTATCGGTGACCTACTTTATCAGCCACCTCCCTGTGGCTGCCCCTACGGGCTCGCTTCGCTCATGCAAAACCGCTTATCTCCCTGGACGGAGTGTATGCAAAGCCATGTCTGGAATATGGCTTGTCCCGGCGATAATGTCACATGGGGGGTCACATGCTCAGGCAGGATAACGCAAACCTTCAAGACAAAAAAAGAGCCCATCCGATTGGATGGGCTCTTTTTTGTATTAAAGCCTGGCAGTGACCTACTTTGATGAGATGCATCCCTGCATCTCACCCTGCGGGCGCCTACCGGCGTCCATTTTTGTTCCAGACAAAAATGTCACATGGGGTGTTGCCATGCTCAAGTTAAATCACCACAAGTTTTGAATATAAAAAAAGCCCGGCGCTTTCGCGTCGGGCTTGTTTTATATTAAAGCCTGGCAGTGACCTACTTTCACATGGGAACTCCCACACTATCATCGGCGCTGAGCTGTTTCACTTCTGTGTTCGGGATGGGAACAGGTGGTGCCAACTCGCTATGGCCGCCAGGCATAACTTGGTGCTTACTTTATAAGCAAGCTAATTCGGGAAGTAAAGGTTTTGTCGCTTATGCGCACCCAACTTACTTGGGGTTATATGGTCAAGCCTCACGGGCAATTAGTATTGGTTAGCTTCATACATTACTGCACTTCCACACCCAACCTATCAACGTAGTGGTCTTCTACGGCCCTTCAGGAGCTTAAAGCTCGGGGAAATCTAATCTTGAGGGGGCTTCCCGCTTAGATGCTTTCAGCGGTTATCCCGTCCGTACATAGCTACCGGGCAATGCCATTGGCATGACAACCCGAACACCAGGGGTACGTCCACTCCGGTCCTCTCGTACTAGGAGCAGCTCCTCTCAAATTTCCAACGCCCACGGCAGATAGGGACCGAACTGTCTCACGACGTTCTAAACCCAGCTCGCGTACCACTTTAAATGGCGAACAGCCATACCCTTGGGACCGGCTACAGCCCCAGGATGTGATGAGCCGACATCGAGGTGCCAAACACCGCCGTCGATGTGAACTCTTGGGCGGTATCAGCCTGTTATCCCCGGAGTACCTTTTATCCGTTGAGCGATGGCCCTTCCATTCAGAACCACCGGATCACTATGACCTACTTTCGTACCTGCTCGACGTGTCTGTCTCGCAGTCAAGCACACTTTTGCCATTGCACTAACCGTATGATGTCCGACCATACTTAGTGTACCTTCGTGCTCCTCCGTTACTCTTTGGGAGGAGACCGCCCCAGTCAAACTACCCACCATACACTGTCCCTAGTCCCGATAAGGGACCGAGGTTAGAACTCCAAACATACCAGGCTGGTATTTCAAGGTTGGCTCCACGCAAACTGGCGTTCACGCTTCGATGCCTCCCAGCTATCCTACACAAGTAGGTTCAAAGTTCAGTGCAAAGCTGTAGTAAAGGTTCACGGGGTCTTTCCGTCTAGCCGCGGGTATACGGCATCTTAACCGCAATTTCAATTTCACTGAGTCTCGGGTGGAGACAGTGTGGCCATCGTTACGCCATTCGTGCAGGTCGGAACTTACCCGACAAGGAATTTCGCTACCTTAGGACCGTTATAGTTACGGCCGCCGTTTACCGGGGCTTCGATCAAGAGCTTCTTCCGAAGAATAACCCCATCAATTAACCTTCCGGCACCGGGCAGGCGTCACACCCTATACGTCCACTTTCGTGTTTGCAGAGTGCTGTGTTTTTAATAAACAGTCGCAGCCACCAGTTCACTGCAACCCTCTTCAGCTCCACGAGCAAGTCGCTTCACCTAACAAGGGCACACCTTCTCCCGAAGTTACGGTGCTATTTTGCCTAGTTCCTTCACCCGAGTTCTCTCAAGCGCCTTAGAATTCTCATCCCATCCACCTGTGTCGGTTTGGGGTACGGTCGTTTGTTACCTGAAGCTTAGAGACTTTTCCTGGAAGCCTGGTATCAGTTACTTCGTCTCCATTGAGACTCGTCATCATGCCTCAGCTTAGCTCTACGGATTTTCCTATAAAGCATGCCTACACACTTAAACCAACATATCCAACAGTTGGCTAACCTAACCTTCTCCGTCATCCCATCGCAGTAACAACCGGTACAGGAATATTAACCTGTTTTCCATCGACTACGCATTTCTGCCTCGCCTTAGGGACCGACTCACCCTGCTCCGATTAGCGTTGAGCAGGAAACCTTGGATTTTCGGCGAGGGGGCCTCTCACCCCCTTTATCGTTACTCATGTCAGCATTCGCACTTGTGATATCTCCAGCAAGCTTCTCAACTCACCTTCACAGACTTACACAACGCTCCTCTACCATGCCGTACAAAGTACGGCATCCATAGCTTCGGTATATGGCTTAAGCCCCGGTACATCTTCCGCGCAGGCCGACTCGACTAGTGAGCTATTACGCTTTCTTTAAAGGGTGGCTGCTTCTAAGCCAACCTCCTAGCTGTCTGTGCCTTCCCACCTCGTTTTCCACTGAGCCATAATTTTGGGACCTTAGCTGATGGTCTGGGTTGTTTCCCTTTCCACGACGGACGTTATCACCCGCCGTGTGTCTCCCATGATTGCACTTCTCGGTATTCGGAGTTTGCATGGGGTTGGTAAGTCGGGATGACCCCCTAGCCCAAACAGTGCTCTACCCCCAAGAGTGATACATGAGGCGCTACCTAAATAGCTTTCGAGGAGAACCAGCTATCTCCTGGCTTGATTAGCCTTTCACTCCGATCCACAGTTCATCCCCGCATTTTTCAACATACGTGGGTTCGGCCCTCCAGTTAGTGTTACCCAACCTTCAGCCTGACCATGGATAGATCGCCAGGTTTCGGGTCTAATCCATGCAACTAGTCGCCCTATTAAGACTCGGTTTCCCTTCGCCTCCCCTATTCGGTTAAGCTCGCTACATAAATTAAGTCGCTGACCCATTATACAAAAGGTACGCAGTCACAGAACAAGTCTGCTCCTACTGCTTGTACGCACACGGTTTCAGGTTCTATTTCACTCCCCTAAACGGGGTTCTTTTCGCCTTTCCCTCACGGTACTAGTTCACTATCGGTCGATAAGGAGTATTTAGC
>NZ_CM166511.1:2027500-2875000 GCF_056863975.1 Methylophaga sp. F7
CAACCGGATTCCTTCCCTCTGCTGTTGATTGCTTCCAATCAGCAATTTCATCCAATGACTTAAAACTGAGCAATTCAATATAACGCCACATCAGTTCATCAGAAATTGACATGAGTTTGCCAAAGATATCCTTCGGACTTTCATCAATACCAATATAGTTACCCAGCGATTTGGACATTTTCTGCACACCATCCAGCCCAACCAGAAGTGGCATCGTCAAAACACATTGTGGTGATTTTCCATAAGCCTTTTGTAATTCTCGTCCCATCAACAAGTTAAATTTCTGATCTGTTCCACCAAGCTCTACGTCAGCATCAAGCACAACAGAGTCATATCCTTGAATTAAAGGATATAAAAACTCATGAATAGCAATAGACTGGCCTGTTGTGTAACGTTTATGGAAATCATCACGCTCCAGCATACGGGCAACAGTATGGTGAGAAGCTAACCGAATCATATCGGCAGAAGATAACTCGTTCATCCAATGCGAATTGAAAACGACTTGAGTGCGTGCTGGATCCAGAATTTTGAATACTTGTTGTTGGTAAGTTTCCGCATTGCATTTGACCTGCTCAGGCGTTAATGGCTGGCGCGTCACATTTTTACCGGTTGGATCGCCAATCATCCCAGTAAAATCGCCAATCAAAAATAGAATCTCGTGTCCCAATTCCTGAAACATACGCAACTTATTAAGGAGTACCGTATGTCCAAGATGCAAGTCCGGCGCAGTAGGGTCAAAACCAGCTTTAATACGCAGTGGCTTACCACTTTCCAGCTTTTCTATCAGTTCTTTTTCAACCAGAATTTCTTCTGCTCCACGACGGATTTCTGCCAAGGTTTCTTGTACAGTTGTCATCATCGTTCTCCGCACATTAAAAATTGGCGGGCAATATAACACAAGATCTTGCCCTGAAGGGGTTTCAATTCTGTGTAAATGCTGAGAGAATTGCACGAATTTACTATAAACAGGGAATGCCCATGAAGAAACGTAACAGACTTCTGAGCTCATCACAGCAATCAAAGTTATTTAAATCTGAATCGCTGTCTCCCCATAAAAACCGACATATCACTATTTTGTCGTTACTGGCATTAACCGGTATATTCATAACCGGGATTGTACTTGCTACAAGCGAACCAAGCGCCACGACAAGTCAAACTCAGCCAGTACAGCTGCCGAACATGCCTGAAAATACTGAAGCCACGACCTCAGAATTAGAAACAGCTATTAATTTACCCTCTCAGCCCTCTTCGGAACCTACACCCACAGCTGATATTGTTACCATTGAAGAAGATCAACCTGTAACCACGAATGCTGCTTTGAGTGAATCTGCTGAAATTGAACGGCTGCATCTGAATCAACCGAAAGCAGCGCCTGAAAATGCATCAGATATTACTATCTTAAATGATGCCTTATCAGATTCTCCAGCTGACAGTGAAACCGCTTCAGACGAACTGAGTTGGCAAGAAATTGAAGTAAAATCAGGCGATAACCTTTCCTTGATTTTTCCCCGTGCAGGTTTAACTGCGCGTGATGTTTATGTTGTTGCCCAGACGGCTGGTGAAGATGCAAAAGCCCTTCTCAATCTCAGACCCGGTCAAGTGCTTCGTTTTGGAACAGTGACGGATAATGAGCAGAAGCTGGAACTGAAACAGCTGCAATTACAATTAACTCCAATGAAAACATTGACCTTAACGTCAACTGAAAAAGGCTTTGAAACAGATCTCATTGAACGAGAACTCGATAAGCACCGCCAACTGGTTGCGGGTGAAATTCAAAGCTCACTCTTTTTAGATGCCCAAAAAGCCGGCATGTCAGATAAATTGATTATGCAAATGGCGCACATTTTCGGTTGGGATATCGATTTTGCATTGGACTTACGTCAGGGTGACAGTTTTAAAGTTATTTATAATGAAAACTTCCTGGATGGAGAGAAGATTGCTGATGGTGAAATCCTGGCAGCAGAATTTACCAATCGCGGCAAAACCTTCCGAGCTATTCGATTCACTGACAGCAATGGTGAAAGTCGTTTTTACACCCCAGACGGCGACAGCATGCGTAAAGCGTTTACACGTACCCCTGTTCCTATTTCACGTATAAGTTCAGGCTTTAATCCAAATCGTAAGCACCCTGTATTAAAAACAAACCGTCCCCACCGTGGCGTTGACTACGCTGCTGCAACTGGAACGCCTATTCTGGCAACTGGCGATGGCAAAGTAGCATTCGTTGGTAATAAGGGCGGTTATGGTCGTACAGTTATCCTGTCACATGGTGGACGATACACCACGCTATTTGCCCATATGTCTAAATATAAGAGTGGTATTCGCGCTGGCCAACGGGTAAGACAAGGTGAAGTCATTGGATATATTGGTAGCAGTGGACTAGCAACCGGGCCACATTTGCATTACGAATTCCGAATCGACGGCGTGCATAAAAATCCATTAACCGTCACTTTACCTAAAGCTGAACCGATTCCTGGTCAATATCTGGCAGAGTTCAAAACGCTGTCACTACCATTGCTTGCCAGCTTGGATAATCTGCAAGTTCCAACATTGGCATTTCGTCAAGACTAGCCATATCAATAATGGGACTTTATGTCGGTGTAATGTCAGGCACTAGTCTTGATGCAATTGATGTTGCATTAATCGAGACATCACCGACCGACCAACCGAAATTAATTGGTTTTCTTAGTGCGGATTTTTCGAAAGATCTGCAAACTGCTTTAAGAACATTAATCCGCTCTCAACAATGTCAGCTATCCCAGTTGGGCGAGCTCGACATCCAGCTTGGCCATGCCTATGCAGATGCGATCTTTAATCTGCTGGAATCTGCTGATGTGTCATCCCATCAAGTTGATGGTATTGGTTGTCATGGCCAGACAGTTTTTCACTCTCCTGACTCAATTTATCCCTTTAGCATGCAAATCGGCAATGGTAATGTTATTGCGGAAAAAACCGGTATAACCACAGTATGTGATTTCCGTCAGCGTGATATGGTAAATGGAGGTCAGGGAGCACCATTAGTTCCAGCCTTCCACGCTGCTATGTTTCGTTCTGATAGTGAAAACAGGGTCATCGTCAATATTGGTGGCATTAGTAATATCACCATCTTAACCAAAGCCCCACATAGTTCACTTCAAGGATTTGATACCGGGCCAGGTAACACTCTGATGGATTCCTGGATACAAAAGCATAAACATCAGGCTTTTGATAATGACGGGCTATGGGCTGAAGGTGGGGAGGTTAATCAATCCCTGTTATTAACTTTAAAGTCTGATCCCTATTTCAAACGGGAAATCCCTAAAAGCACAGGTTGTGAATTATTTAACCAAAACTGGTTAATGCAGAAGATAATTGCTGCTAATTGCGCAGATCTACCACCACAGGATATTCAAGCCACACTCTTGGCATTAACCGCATCGACAATTGCAGATGCTATTCATCAATACGCAGCTCAAACAGACAAACTTTATATCTGTGGTGGTGGGGCAAAAAATACTGCTTTAGTTAAGCAACTAAGGAAGGATTTAGCGCCGATTATTGTCGGCACTACAGCTGAAATCGGTTTAGATCCACAATGGGTCGAGTCCGCCGCCTTTGCATGGTTTGCTGAACAGACTTTGCAACATAACGCACTTGATTTGCGCCATTTAACAGGTGCTCGGCAACCCAGTATATTAGGTGCCATCTATTGGTCCAGAAAAGCCTCGTAGTCCGCGGAAGACATTAATTCTGCAGCTATTTCTTCATACGGAACCTCAGAGCGAAACCGCACAATCCATCCATTGTTAAAAGGTTCCTGATTAATCAGTTCAGGCATTTCGACCAGTTGCTGATTTATTGCAATGACTTCACCACTAATCGGCATAATCACATCCGAGGCTGATTTTACCGATTCAATGACTGCACACTCTTCACCCGCTGCAAACTGTTGCCCTTCAGCAGGCAACTCCACAAATACAATATCTCCAAGGCTATTCTGAGCATGTTCAGTGATACCAAGTGTAAAAATTCCATCACCTTGCTCTTCCAGCCAAATATGAGACTCACTAAAAAAATAATCTTCTATATTATTCATCAATGATACGTCCATATATTTTGTTTAAGGCACTTAAATTACCTGAGCAATATTCAGAGAGCATATTCCACTCAAACTGCCACATCCAGTTATCTTCCATGGTACCGGGAACATTCATTCGATGTTCACCACCTAACTCAAGTAAATCCTGCATAGGAATAACGGCAAGTTGAGAGACTGATTTTAATGCTACCCGGATAAGTAACCAGGGCATTGCTTCATCGCTGGGTCCGATATATTGATGCATATGATGCCGGGTTGCATCATCAAGCTCATGATACCAGCCAAGACTGGTGTTGTTATCGTGAGTGCCGGTATAAGTAATACTATCCCTGCAGTGTTGATGTGGAAGATAAGGATTGTCAGCATCACCACCAAAGGCAAATTGCAGAATCTTCATGCCAGGCATGGCAAATTGTTCCCGTAACGCAGTTACTTCTTCAGTGATTATTCCCAGATCTTCGGCAACAAGAGGAAGCTCACCAAAGTTTGCTACCAATTTATTAAATAACGCTTCACCTGGGGCTTTACCCCACTCACCTTCCATTGCCGTTTCGCAACTGGCCGGAATCTCCCAACATGACTCAAACCCCCTGAAATGATCTATACGGATTAAATCAAACAGCTCGAGCTGAGTCGACAAACGTTTTACCCACCAATCAAAATCTTCGTCAATGTGCGCCTGCCATTCATAAAGCGGGTTACCCCAACGTTGTCCCGTTGCAGAAAAATAATCAGGCGGAACACCGGTTACCTTTGTGGCCTGCCCTGTCTCATCGAGGGTAAACAATTCAGGTGCTGCCCATACATCGGCACTGTCATGGGCAACGAAAATTGGCATATCACCAAACAATTTGACGTTCTTCTGATTGGCATAGGTTTTTAAATTGTTCCATTGCTGGAAAAACAGAAACTGTTCAAATCGGCGAATATTCAGGGATTCTGCACGTTGCTCAGCCAAGTCTTTCAGCGTGGCCGGGTCTCTGTCACGAAACTCAACTGGCCAGTCAAACCATGGTAGCGCATGATTCAGATTACGTATTTCACGATACAGAATATAATCTTCCAACCAAAATGCCTGTCGCTGACAAAAACTATCAAAGGCAGCCCAGTCAGCCTCATTAGCATTTTCGTAGAATTGCTTGTAAGCATTTGCCACGATTGTGTAGATTTTTTTACCCGCCAGATCTTCGGTGTGCACCCAGGGTTGAGCTTTAATATAAGCTTCACATAACAGTTTGTTATTGCCAGCATGAGCCGATAAACATTGATAAGGCGAACCATCATCATGGGTAGGTCCTAATGGCAGCATCTGCCAGACTGTTACCCCTGATTGGTGCAAAAAATCCACAAAACGGTAGGCATCTGCCCCTAAGTTTCTACTGGGTAAACTGGTGATATGCAGCAATACACCGGTCCGACGATTATCAAAGATATGAGCCTGTTTCATTAATTAGCCGCCACGACGCATTGTGCCACCCTGCTCGGCTTCTCCTCCTCCTAATGACACAACCTCTGACAATATTTGAGGCACTTCTTCTCCCAACATTTGATAAAGGTTTGATAAATGCAAACGGAACAGTCGTTCAAAATCACTGACACTGTCTGCTGCGTTGTAATCGCCAAACCACCAGAACCAATCCGATCCCTCACAAATAGCCAGCTGTTTATCAATTGCCTGTAGCAGATCTTCATCAATCTCTGCAGCAGCAATTTTTTCGTCATAAACCTGTTTAGCCTGACTCAGCAGATCCCATGCCCGATTTTTATCAACATCACCAATCCAGGTGGAGAAAGTACCGTAAACCCAGCTACCAGCTACCATTTCAGGTAATAATGCGGGTTTAACGCCATTCTCCAGACAATCTGAGAAAGTGGTCAATTCTATATCCGGATGTCTGGAAAGCTGTTTATACAGGCTTTGCAAAAAATAAAACCCATTATAGGAATAATGTTCCCAGGCATTTTCTCCATCCAGAATGACTGAAACAACTCTATCGGCATCACCCTCTGTGGTAGCTTTAATATTAGTCAGATGATGAATAAAGTCGTTAACAGCATCTTCAGCACTCCATTTGGTATAGGTAAAACCAATTAAATCGGATAAACCATCATCTCGGAAAAAGCATGCAGGACCTACCGCTTCTAGTTGATAAGGCTTATGAATGCTACTGTCAGGCAAAGCACTTTTCTGCAGACTGTTTCGTAAGACATTTTCACCACTGGCAGTCCAACTAAAGCCATGTTTGGCTATCGACTCAATAGTTGGCTTTGAAACTGCACCTTCAGATGGCCAGCAGCCTTTGGGACGGAAACCAAAAAATGACTCAAATACTTCCAGACCTTTTTCCATATGCCAATCGGTGCGGACATCTCCACCAGGATACTGCCGAATTTGTGGCAACAGGGCATCCGGCATCGCTTCCAGCGTGCTATTAATATCCAGTAATAATGGCACTATCGGATGAGCGTAAGGCGTTACCGATAA
Organism: Methylophaga sp. F7; assembly: GCF_056863975.1. NCBI lineage: Bacteria > Pseudomonadati > Pseudomonadota > Gammaproteobacteria > Thiotrichales > Piscirickettsiaceae > Methylophaga > Methylophaga sp. F7. Next base: position 2,034,064 of record NZ_CM166511.1, read on the forward strand.
CTCAACTTTTTTGGCCTCTGCGAGTCGTCGATAACGTGGAATAACATCACTCAGCAACTCACCAATAACGATCATTAATTGCCGGCGATCATGAAAATTAAATTGCTGGCCTTTTTTCATTAAGGCCTGAATACGAATATCGTTGCGCCTCACTGACTCGCCCATCCACACCAGATGGTACCAAACCAGCATATCCACCAGGAATTGATCATTTAGGTAGGCCAGACGCTGCTTCTCTTCCAAGACCCAGCGTGCCATTTCAGCAAGTTTTGCAAATATTGGAAACGGCGCTATAAGCTTCTCATCATTGGCGCGCAGACAAGCATTTAGTATTGTTTGGCGCTCTTCAATATGAACTGGTTGCACCGGTGAATCCAGCGCAATTAACAAAGGATCTTTCAGACATCCTGTTCCTTTAAAGCGGCCTTTCAGTTGCTGATCATAATCATCAATCTGTTCCAGTAAGGTAGGTGCGAAATTAACCACCGCCCGAGCCTCAGGGATTTGTTCGAGATGCCAGGCCATATCTACATAATCTTTTATTGCATGCAGATAGGTCCAAGGGAGCTGATAGCTTCCGCCCATCGGTTCACTATATTGCGGCTGGTGCATGTGCCAGCATAAAACGACTTTTAATTTATCGGACATAACGGTAATTTTGCCCCAGCATTTCAGGTGTGACTAATACAACACCATTGGGTGAAACTTCAAAACGTTGAGCATCAAGTTCAGGATCTTCGCCAATAACCGTTCCTTCAGGGACGATACAGCCTTTATCAAGCACAACTTTCTTCAGGCGACAGTGCCTGCCCACAGAGACATCCGGTAATACCACACTATCTTCTATCAGACTGAAACTATGGACTTCAACATTGGAAAACAGAACCGAGTGCCTCACAACGGATCCGGAAATAATGCACCCCCTGAGACCATTGAATCAACAGCCATACCCCGCCGATCGTCATCATCAAAAACAAACTTGGCAGGCGGCAATTGGGCCTGATGCGTCCAGATTGGCCACTCTTCGTCGTAAAGATTCAGTTCTGGTGTAACACCAATTAATTCAAGATTCGCCGACCAGAAAGCATCTATTGTTCCCACATCACGCCAGTATCCTGGATCATTGCCCTGCACATCTTTGTAAGGAAAAGCGACAACTTTATATTTCTCAATTAAGGACGGGATAATGTCATGACCAAAGTCATGACTGGATCTTGAATTGTCAGCATCCTTTATCAACTGCTCATACAAGAAACCAGCATTGAAAATATAAATCCCCATTGAAGCCAATGCAACATCATCATGCCCCGGAATCGGCGTTGGATTTGCAGGTTTTTCATTAAAAGCGATAATACGGTGATTCAAATCAACCGACATGACCCCAAAAGCTCTGGCCTGGTCCAATGGTACCTCGATACAACCAATAGTCATATCGGCATTTTGCGCAACATGTTCAGCCAACATATCACCATAATCCATTTTGTAAATATGATCGCCTGCCAGGATCAATACATACTCAGGGCCATGATTGCGTAGAATGTCGATATTCTGATATACCGCATCGGCGGTGCCGGTATACCAACCCTGCTCGGTACGCTGTGAGGCTGGCAACAACTCGACAAACTCTCCCAAAGCACCACGCATAAAGCCCCAGCCCTGTTGGATATGTCGTATCAATGAATGCGCTTTATACTGTGTTAACACCCCTACTCTGCGGATCCCCGAATTGACGCAGTTTGATAGAGGGAAATCTATAATCCTGAATTTTCCACCAAAGGGTACAGCGGGTTTTGCACGCCAACCAGTCAGTTGTTTCAAACGTGAACCACGCCCGCCTGCTAGAATCAACGCCAGAGTATCTCTGGTCAGTCGACTGACAAAACGCGTGCTATTATTTTTGGGCATATTCAAATCTCCAGCCAGCTATGCAGTGAAATATGTTGTAATGGCTTTAAGCGTGCCACATCGTTAAGGTGGACAGCAATAGAAAAATTTACGGGACAGTATATCTATGGTTTTTGAACAAAATTTGACAGATGACCAACTTAAAATCATAGAAGCCAGACATCATGATCCTTTTGCAGTTTTGGGTCGTCATCCGACCAAAAGCGGCGTGTATGTCAGGGCTTTCTTACCTCATACCGAATCCGCCACGGTAGGAAACAATCTGCCTATGAAGCGGGTTGAGGGTACAGATATTTTTGAGTGGACAGGCCGTTCTGATGATTTAGAAACGCCATACCAGATTCATCGTACCACTTCAGAAAATCAAATTCAGAGTCATTACGATCCTTACTGCTTCCCTCCGCAAATTTCGGATTACGATCTGTATTTGTTTGCCGAGGGTAAACACTGGCATGCCTACCGAATTCTGGGATCTCACAAGCGCACTGTAAACGGTGTACAGGGTGTGATGTTTGCCACCTGGGCACCCAATGCCCAACGTGTCAGCGTTGTCGGCACATTCAACCGTTGGGATGGACGCTGTCATCCCATGCGTTCCAGAGGCAGTACTGGTGTATGGGAATTATTCATTCCCGGACTGGAAATTGGTGAACTCTACAAATTTGAAATACGTAACTATCATGATGGCAGTCTGCATCTGAAAATGGATCCGTATTGCCAGCAGGCAGAACTTCGCCCCGGTTCTGCATCAGTGATTTTTGACAGCAACTATCAATGGCAGGACAAAGAATGGATGTCCAACAGAGAGCACACAAAATGGCTCCATGCGCCACATAGCGTTTATGAAGTCCATCTCGGTTCCTGGCAAAAACGTAGTGATGGCAGCTTCTGCAGTTACCGCGAACTTGCTGACAAACTGGTGCCATACGTTCGTAAAATGGGCTTCACTCATATTGAACTTTTACCGATCACCGAACACCCTCTGGATATTTCCTGGGGTTATCAAACCACAGGTTATTATGCCGCAACCAGCAGGTTCGGCTCACCGGATGATTTTCGATATTTTGTCGACCAATGTCATCAAAATAATATTGGTGTGTTACTGGATTGGGTGCCTGGACATTTTCCCAAAGATAGCTTCGGTCTTGCCAAGTTTGATGGTACCGCGCTCTATGAACATGAAGACCCCCGGCGTGGAGAACATCAGGACTGGGGTACATTAATCTTTAATTACGGCCGCAATGAGGTTCGTAACTTTCTGTTATCCAGTGCATTTTTCTGGCTGGAAGAATGCCACATAGATGGATTACGCGTCGATGCAGTCGCATCGATGCTTTATCTCGATTATTCACGTCAGGAAGGTCAATGGTTACCTAATATTCATGGTGGCCGTGAGAATCTTGAGGTCATCAGCTTTCTCAAAGAAGTTAATACCATACTGCATCAGTCTCACCCTGGTTGTATTATCGCCGCCGAAGAATCCACCTCCTATCCAATGGTTTCACGACCAGCAGATATGGGCGGACTGGGTTTCTCGATGAAGTGGAATATGGGCTGGATGCACGACATCCTTGAGTATATGAAACAGGATCCGATTCATCGTCGCTATCATCATGATCAGCTTACCTTTGGGTTGCTGTATGCATTTACCGAAAATTTTGTATTGCCTTTTTCACATGATGAAGTTGTACATGGTAAAGGTTCGATGCGCTACAAAATGCCCGGAGATGAGTGGCAGCAATTTGCTAATTTGCGGTTACTTTATACCTTTATGTACAGCTATCCCGGCAAAAAATTATTATTTATGGGATCAGAGTTTGGTCAGGGCAGTGAGTGGAACAGTGAAAAAGCACTGGAATGGTATTTACTGGATTACCCAAAACATCAGGGCCTGTTACAGCTGGTCACTGATTTAAATAAAGTCTACCGTGAGAGCCCGGCGCTTCATTATCATGACTTTGATGCACATGGGTTCGAATGGATTGATTGCAATGATCGGGAACAGTCCGTACTAAGCTACCTGCGTCAGGGACAGGATTCCATCGCTGTGGCAGTGTTTAATTTCACACCTGTCGTGAGGGATAATTATCGCATTGGTGTGCCTGAAGCAGGCGAATATGAGGTTGTCATCAATTCTGACTCGGAGTATTACAGTGGCAGTAATTATTCTGTTAGTCAGGTAATTCAGAGCGATTCAATAAGCTGGTCCGACAGACCTTACTCAATTGTATTGAACTTACCACCATTGGCCGGATTGATTATTCGTAAAAAGCACTAACTCTTGATGATGAAGCGGCTCGTAAGGTACGAGCCGCTTTGATTTATCTATTGGCGCAAGGTACGGATCAGTCTGATAAGCTCGGTAGTAGAACTATCATGCACTGAGATTTCGGCATTACTCTGCAAATCCGGCAAAATAGCTTTTGCAAGCTGTTTACCAAGCTCAACACCCCATTGGTCAAACGAATTGATGTTCCAGATAACCCCCTGAACAAATACTTTGTGCTCATAGAGAGCGACCAGCTGTCCCAACATTTCCGGCGTTAATTTAGGAAATAACAATACGTTACTCGGACGATTACCCGGGAAGACTTTATGTGGCAATAATGCATCCAGGGCTTTGCCTTCATAGCCCTCTTTGACCAACTCTTCTCTGACTTCTTCAGCCGTTTTGCCTTTCATCAATGCTTCTGATTGAGCCAAACCATTGGCCAATAAAATGGATTGATGATCACATTCAGGATAATGACTGTTGACCGGTAACACAAAATCCACCGGAATTAACTGTGTACCCTGATGAATCAGTTGAAAGTAAGCATGTTGGCCATTGGTACCAGGTGTACCCCAGATGACCGGTCCCGTTTTATAACTGATGCGAGCGCCCTGACGGTTAATAAACTTACCGTTGCTTTCCATATCCAACTGTTGCATGTGGCTCGGAAAACGCGCCAGTGAGTGATCATAGGGAACGATTGCATGAGTCTGGGCGTTAAAGAAATTGATATACCAGATCCCCAGCATTCCCATAATCAGCGGAATATTTTCTGCCAATGGCTTGGTACGGAAATGCTTATCCATTTCATGTCCACCATCCAGCAATCGTAGGAAATTATCCATGCCAACATACAATGCAATCGGTAGACCAATAGCACTCCATAAAGAGTATCGACCACCCACCCAGTCCCATATTTCGAACATATTGGCAGTATCAATACCGAACTTAGCAACTTCCTTAGCATTGGTGGATACGGCAACAAAATGTTTTGCCACATCAGCCTGAGTTGCTGCCTTCAGAAACCAGTTCCGTGCTGATTGAGCGTTCGTTATGGTTTCCTGAGTCGTGAAGGTTTTCGAGGCTACAACAAAAAGTGTGGTTTCAGGATTCAGTTTTTCCAGTGTTGTGCTGAGATCAGTACCATCAACATTGGAAACAAAATGGGCCTGAATGCCATCAATACCGTAAGGCTCAAGCGCATCGCAAATCATGGCTGGGCCGAGGTCAGATCCACCAATACCGATATTAACGATATCCGTAATTTTTTTACCGCTGAATCCTAACCATTTACCAGAATGCACCTGTTCGCAGAAAGCGGCCATTTTGTCCAATACTGCATTGACCTGCGGCATGACATCCTGACCATCCACCATAACCGGCGTATTAGATCGATTGCGCAATGCCGTATGTAAAACAGCACGACCTTCGGTGTGATTAATCTGATCACCCGAAAACATTCGTTCTATCCATTCCTGAATATTAACCGCATCTGCCAGCGCAATTAGCTTATCGATGGTTTCCTGAGTAATGCGGTTCTTTGAATAGTCGAGCAGTAAATCCCCAGAGCGAATTGAGAAACGTTCAAAACGTCCTGAATCCAGTGCGAATTGTTCACGCATCGACAGATATTTGATATCGGAATAGTGTCTATCAAGTGATTGCCATTCGGCGATATTTAGTGGCGTCATATTTCTACTTATTTTTGTTAACTGTTAGTTGAATGCCGAAGCAGAAAGAAAATTCGCTAGTTCAGACCAGGCTAACGTCTGTTGCTCGCCTGTGGCCATGGTTTTCACACCAATGGTTTGCTGCGCCATTTCCTCTTCCCCCAAAATTAAGGTCCAGCGCGCTCCGCTGCGATCAGCCCGCTTAAATTGGCTTTTAAAACTACCACCACCACAGTGGCTAATCAAGCGAAGTTGAGGAAGTTGGTCTCTCAGACTCTCTGCTAATAATAATGATTGTGCGGCGGCGACATCCCCTACTGCAACCAGATAGACGTCAGGACCGGATATTTCAGGTAGTACTCCACCCGCTTCCAGTAGTGAAATCAAACGTTCAAGCCCGATGGCAAAACCTATCGCAGTGGAAGTCTTACCGCCAAGTTGATCTATCAGTCCGTCATAGCGCCCGCCCGCACATACTGTTCCCTGGGCACCCAGTTGATCGGTTACCCATTCGAAAACTGTTTTGCCATAATAATCCAGTCCTCGGACCAGTCGGGGGTTAACTTCAAAAGCAATTCCGGCTTCCGTTAAGGTAGCGCATAATTGCTCAAAGTGTTCAGCTGACTCTGCATCAAGATAATCTATCAACTTAGGTGCGGCCTGGTTAAGCGTCTGCATTTCAGGATTTTTACTGTCCAGAATGCGTAAAGGATTGCTCGATAAACGCCGTTGACTGTCCTCATCAAGTTGCTCTTGATTAGCTTGGTAATATTCAACCAGCTTTTGACGATATTTAACACGAGCTTCTGTACTGCCCAGCGAGTTTATCTGCAGGGTAATATCTTTTAATCCCAGCTTTTTCCATAACCTGGCCGTTAGCAGGATCATCTCTACATCGATATCGGGTCCACTGAAGCCATAGGCTTCGACACCTAACTGATGGAATTGGCGATAGCGGCCTTTCTGAGGACGTTCATGGCGAAACATGGGCCCCATATACCAGAGCCGTTGTTGCTGATTGAACATACCATGTTCCATGGCCGCCCTGACGCATCCAGCGGTGCCCTCTGGACGCAGAGTGAGGCTATCACCATTACGATCATCAAAGGTGTACATTTCTTTTTCAACGATGTCCGTGACTTCGCCGATAGACCGCTTGAATAATTCGGTTTTTTCCAGAATGGGTAACCGTATTTCCTGATAACCGTAGCTATCGAGAACCTGTTTCAGGCTGGTTTCCACTACTTGCCAGTACGGCGTCATTTCCGGAAGAATGTCATTCATTCCCCGGACAGAACGGATAATCTCTGCCACCTTTAGCTTATGTCCTTTATCGGAATTACTTTTTCGGGTTGTTCACTTCGCAGCGAAATCCGTTGACGAATTTCTTTTTCCAGCTGATCAACCAATGATTCATTATCTAATTTATGATGCGGTTTACCGTCACGATATAACAGATTGGGTGAACCTCCAGTCAGACCGATTGCCGCTTCTTTTGCTTCACCCGGGCCATTTACCACACAACCGATAACGGCCACATCCATCGGTTCAATAATATCTTCCAGTCTGGCTTCCAGAGCGTTGACTGTTGAAATTACATCAAATTCCTGTCTGGAACAGGATGGGCAGGCAATAAGGTTAATTCCTTTGCTGCGAATGCGCAGGCTTTTCAAAATATCAAAACCGACGCGAATTTCTTCGACAGGATCAGCGGCCAATGAGACACGGATGGTATCGCCAATGCCTTCAGCAAGCAGCATACCCAAGCCTATAGCTGATTTGACTGCTCCACTACGCAGACTTCCTGCTTCGGTGATACCCAGATGCAAAGGCTGCTCAATCTGATCAGCCAACTGTCGATAGGCATGCACTGTCATAAACACATCAGATGCTTTCAGACTGACTTTAAAATCTGGGAAATTAAGGCGATCCAGAATATCAATATGACGCAAGGCCGACTCGACTAAAGCTTCAGGCGTTGGTTCACCATATTTTTTTTGTAATTCTTTTTCCAATGAACCGGCATTGACACCAATGCGGATTGGAATACCAAAATCTCGTGCCTTGTCGACAACAGCCCGCACCCGATCTTCGCGACCAATATTGCCCGGATTAATACGCAGGCAATCAACACCCAGCTCAGCCACCCGCAGCGCAATTTTATAATCGAAATGAATATCGGCAATTAAAGGGATATCCACCAACTTACGAATCGCACCAAAAGCCTCTGCCGCATCCATTGAAGGGATAGAGACCCGAACCAGATCAGCACCCACTTTCTGTAATCTCTGGATCTGATCAACGGTGGCAGCAACATCTGTTGTTTCGGTATTGGTCATACTTTGAACGGCAATCGGCGCATCACCGCCTACCGGGACATTACCAACCATAATTTGACGTGATTTTCGACGTTTTATCGGTGAAGCAGTTTGCATTAAGAATCTTCTCCCAAGGTAAATCGAGCCACATTACCGCGAGTGTATTCAGTAATATCGATGATATCGCCATCAAATCTGACAGAAGCGGCATTCGCCTGCCCCAATGAAACTTGTAAAGGTAGCGTACCGGTCAATTCGACCGTATTACCTGCTCTGACCACACGACTAATCAGAACTTGCTGACTGGCATCTCTGACTTCAACCCAGCAATCTGCATCCAAACCAATGATAAGGTTCTTTTCAGTTGTAGCTTCTGCTGTAGCAGGTTCTGCATCTTCAACTTCTGCAGGTGGGGTTATCTCAGCTTCAAATGGTTCATCGAGGGCGGTATCCGCGGTATCCAAAGTTGGCTCAGATGTATCGGTTTCATCTGGTGATAAAGGTTGTTCCTCCAGGCTGATATCATTAGACTCAGTCACTGGAACAGGATTAACATTATTCTCGGTTTCCGGCTCATCCAATGGTTCAAGCAGTGTTCTCTCTGCCGGCTCATTATTCTGTACAAGTTGCGTCGCCTGCCATTGCTGGTAGGCAAACCAGGTCAAAACTGCCACGGTAATCAGCAATATCAAAGGCAGCCAGGGGAATGTTGATTTTGCAGGTTTAATCTGTTGAATTGGTGCTACCGATGGGCTTCTTTTATCAGTCTCGGTGAATTCGATATTAAAACCTGCCAGCATTTCATCCTGTGGAAGCCCCAAAAACTTTGTATAACTCAGGAAATAACCACGGGCATAAGTTCGACCATGCAGCTTATCCCAGTCTTGTTCTTCGAGATGGACAATGGCGCTGCGAGTCACCCTCAACTGGGCTGCCGCATCAGAAACCGAGATTTTTTTGCTTCGCGAGCTTCCCGCAGTCGTCTACCAACGTCCACTGATGATGAAACAACATTTGGTTCTTCTGAATGACTCTCAGTCATAAACGTTAAATACCTTCATTGACCATGCGCATTTCATCAGAATCCGGAAAACGGGCTCGCATAATTAACTCGTAACTTGATACGGCGTCTTCATTGCCCAATTTGGATTCAGTTTTAATCGCGGTTAGTAAAGCCTGTGGTGTCCACGGAGAAACACTACTGTAACGCTGAACATAAGCGCGTGCCTGCATGTAATTCTTTTGTTCATAGCTCAAATCAGCCATCCCAATTAATGATTTACTCAGATTTGGATTGATCTGTAACGCCCGTCTGAAATGGGATTCAGCTTTGACCAGATCCGGAATTTGTCTGGTACAGAGTGCAGCGTTTTCATAGGCCATGGCAGCACTTTGATAGAGCGGGTTTTCCACGGATTTTAAAAACCGCTTTTCAGCCTCTACATATTTGCCTTGCTGGCACAGAAACACACCATAGTTATTTTGTGCTTCGGAATATTCCGGAGCTCTGCTAACCGCTTCTTTAAAATGTTTTTCGGCTTTTTCATCTTCACCCAGTCGTTGATAAAGCAAGGCGATAGTATTGTGAGCACTGGGTAAATTTGGATTTTGTTTCAACGCTTTATTAAGCTTCTCCATGGCGATTTCATAATCACCACGTTGCAGATAACTCAATCCCAATTGCATATTCAATTCAGCCGCCTTGGGATCCGGCGCAATATGCTCACGTGGCCCGGTTGTACCACATGCGGTAAGCATTATGATTGATGTCGCCAGAAAACCTATTTTCAAAAATGATTTCATCGGACGAAAACAACCTCCCGTTCAGCTAATCTTTGAGTACGACGAGTTTTATCCTGAACTTCGCCTGCCAGTTGACCACAGGCTGCCACGATATCATCACCACGGGTTTTTCGTACAGTCGCAACCAGACCGGCCGCGATCAACTGCTCTTTAAAACGATTAATGACATTTTTTGAAGAGCACTGGTAATCGGTGCCCGGGAAGGGGTTAAATGGAATGAGATTGATTTTGTTCGGTATGCCTTTCAAAATCCGGATCAGATCCCGTGCATCCTTTTCCGAGTCATTAATTCCTGCGAGCATCACGTATTCAACTGTGATGTGACGACGCAATTGCTCACCCGTCACATATCGTTTACAAGCCGCTAATAATTCAGCAATCGGGTATTTATCGTTTAACGGAATAATCTCGCTGCGTAATTTATCGTTCGCAGCATGTAATGATATGGCCAGACTGACATGGCAATCTTCTTTCAGACGATCAATCATTGGCACGACACCTGAGGTGCTCAACGTTAACCGTCGCCAGGAGATACCATATGCCAAATCATCACGCATAAGATTCATCGCTGAAATCACATTATTGTAATTTGTCAGCGGTTCTCCCATGCCCATCATCACCACATTGGTAACCATTCGATTGCCTTTGGGGTCTTTACCTAAAGCCTCATTGGCAATCCACAACTGAGCAATAATCTCGGCAGCACTGAGGTTGCGATTAAAACCTTGTTGACCGGTTGAACAAAAAGTACAGGTTAAGGCACATCCCACTTGAGACGACACACATAAAGTCCCACGACCATTTTCCGGAATAAATACCGTTTCAATGGAATTATCACCATCCATTTTGATGATCCATTTACGGGTTCCATCAGTGGATATGTGCTCGTGTAACAATTCGGGTACGCGTATCTCGGCAATCTGACTCAGTTTTTCGCGCAACGATTTACTCAGATTACTCATCTGGGCAAAATCAGTGACACGATATTGATGAATCCATTGTAAAAGTTGACGCGCACGGAAGGGTTTCTCACCGATTTCGATGAAAAACCCTTCCAGACCTTTCAGATCCAGACCAAGCAGATTGGTCAGTGCAGTTGCCATCAGTTATTGATTAGCGTGTGCGAGCGCACAATTGATCATCAGTAAAGAAATACGCAATTTCACGTGCTGCACTTTCAGCAGAATCAGAACCATGAACAGCATTTTCATCAATACTTTGCGCAAAATCAGCACGAATGGTGCCAGGTGCCGCATCAGCAGGATTGGTTGCACCCATCAGATCGCGATGAGTAATAACCGCATTGTCACCTTCCAGAACCTGAATCATGACAGGGCCAGAAGTCATAAAACTCACCAAATCGCCAAAAAATGGACGTTCTTTATGTTCCGCGTAAAAGCCTTCAGCTTGCTGCTGTGTAAGATGCACCATACGGGCTGCTACGATAGACAGACCAGCTTTCTCGAAACGTGAGTAAATCTCACCAATAACATTCTTTGCTACCGCGTCCGGTTTGATAATTGACAGAGTACGTTCAGTCGCCATGTGTATCCTCATTGATTGATTGGATTAAATCGACATATTCTAGCATCTATAAGACTCAGAGATAGTAACGTTCACCGAGTTTTTATTAAGCGGTCAATTTTGCTTTGGATTTGATGACAAAACCATTACCATCAGCTGACTATTTTTTGATAAAACTCAAATGCAAATTCGATGATGAATAACACATTTAAACGTATCGGCCTGTTCATCCGTAAGGATGATCCTGTCCTGGAAACTGCTGTAATTCAAATAAATGAATTCCTGATATCCAGAGAGTTACAGGTATTTTGCAACGAGCCGATAAGTTTTTTACCTGATTTGGAAGTTATTTCGATCGCAGAGTTTCCTTCAAAATGTGATTTAACTATAGCGATTGGCGGGGATGGCACCATGCTATCTGCCTCACGAGCCCTGGCAGGATTTGATTTACCGGTTGTTGGCGTAAATGTTGGCCGGCTGGGTTTTTTAGCTGATGTCACCCTGAATAATCTGCAATCTCAGTTAGGTCGAATTCTTGACGGCCAATATCGGCATGACAATCGGTTTTTGTTACAAGCCCACCTGAATAATGCTGAAGATCCAATTAGCATTGCCATGAACGATGTAGTGGTGCATTCACATCAAAGCCGACATATGATTGAATTTGAAACCCATATCAATGGACGGTTTTTAAACAGCCAACGTGCTGATGGATTAGTTGTTGCTACGCCCACCGGCTCAACCGCTTATGCCATGTCAGCGGGAGGTCCGATTCTTGATGTTGATTTGGATGCGGTGGTGTTAGCATCAGTTTGTCCACACACTTTGAGCAATCGTCCTCTAGTGATTGCGGGCAGCAGCATTATTGACATTACATTAAGTGAAAATAACATTACCACAGCAATGGTCACTTGTGACGGACGTCCTGGCCACGAGCTTAAACCTGGCGATACTGTCCGAATTCAGCGTCATCTAAACCGTATAGATTTACTGCATCTTGAAGATCATGATCATTATTCAATTTTGCGTGCCAAACTGGAATGGGGCCGAAAACTGACATGTTGATAGCGTTAACTGTTCGCCAGCTGGCGGTGGTAGAAGATTTATCCTTAACTTTTAAATCCGGCATGACTTCACTAACGGGTGAAACCGGGGCCGGTAAATCCATATTGGTGGATGCCCTTGGTCTGGTACTGGGGGATCGTGCTGATTCAAATATGGTACGCCATGGAAGTGAACGTGCTGAAATAGAAGCCAGTTTTGATATCAGCAGTAACTTGCCGCTTCAACAGTGGCTTAAAGAACAAGAACTTGATGATGAAGATCAATGTCATCTGCGCCGAACAATCAGCCGTGATGGTCGCTCCAAAGCGTATATCAATGCCCGACAGGTTGCATTAACCCAACTACGTAATATCAGTGAATTAAGTGTTGATATTCATGGACAGCATGAACACCAATCCTTGTTACGGACGGAGACTCAGCGCGAACTTCTGGATATTGTCGCTAACAATAAAGCCCTGCTTAAATCATTAAAACAAGCCCATGCCGAGTGGCAAAAAATTCAGCAGCAACTGGCTGCAATCCGTCAGCAAACTGAACAGCAACTGGCACGTCAGGAATTATTAAACTATCAGGTCAGTGAGCTTGAACCGTTGGCACTGACAGACGAGAGCATCAACTTACTGCTACAGGACCAGCAACAGCTTGCACATGCTGCTCAACTTCTCCATACCAGCGAATCAACTCTGCATAATTTATTTGAGCAGGAGCATGGTGCGGCTTACGATCTGATTGGTTCTGCACTGACCGAGCTGGAAAAGTTACAACAATACGAACCCCGTTTTACCGAAATCATTGAGACATTGAACAGTGCAGCAATCAACCTTGATGAAACGGCCACTTCGCTACGTCATTATCTGGACAGTGCGGATCTGGATCCGGCGAGGCTGGAAGCCGTTGAAGATCAGTTAGCTGTGTTACATGATCTGGCGCGTAAACATCATGTTGAAATTGAGGCCTTACCTGCCCATTATCAGGCTTTGTGTGATGAATTGGATAGCCTGTCAAAATCCCAGCAAAATCAGACAGAGTTATCTCAGCAACTCAAAGCCCAGGAAAAATTATGTCTGGATTTATCTGCACAGATCCGTGCAAACAGAGAAAAACATGCCAAACCTCTGGCGGAGACCATTACCCAGTCCATACAACAACTAGCCATACCTGCTGGCCGTATAGAATTTGTTATCACACCCTTTGAGGATGGCAAATTCAGTGAACATGGTGCGGATCAAATTCAATTGTTGGTCAGCACCAATCCCGGCCAGCCAGCAGGAGAATTGGGCAAAATTGCATCGGGAGGTGAATTAGCACGGATAAGCCTGGCCATTCAGGTAGTTACTGCAGGAAAACGTAGCGTTCCAACGTTGATATTTGATGAAGTTGATGTGGGAATAGGCGGCGGCGTTGCTGAAATTGTTGGTCAACATCTCAAATTACTGGCATCCAGCCAGCAGGTGATCTGTATTACTCATTTACCTCAAGTCGCAGCACAAGCTCATCAGCAACTGCAGGTTACAAAGATTCTGGGTGAAGATAAAACCCATACCGAAATCAGCGAACTTAATCGTGAACAACGCATTGAGGAAATTGCCCGGATGCTGGGCGGAATGAACCTGACCCAGAAAACTCGTTCACATGCTGAAGAGATGCTGGATCAGGGACAAAACTGATTTATCGTTCTTTTTTGCAGTCGTCGCGGTTGCAAATGCCATAGATGTAAAGGCTGTGATCGGTCATTTCAAACCCATTCGCCTTGGCAATCTCTCTTTGCCGCTCTTCAATCACCTCATCATAAAATTCGATAATGCGATTGCATTTCACACAGAACAAATGATCATGATGTTCGCCATCTTCCAGTTCAAAGACCGCATGTCCACCATCGATATTTAATCGTGAAACCAGCCCTGCACCCTCAAATTGCGTAAGCACTCGGTAAACAGTTGCCAGACCGATTTCCTCTCCCATTTCCAGCAAAGCCTTATAGACATCTTCAGCACTTAAATGGCGCTGTTTGGAGTGTTCAAGAATCTCCAGCACCTTTAAACGTGGCAGAGTAATTTTCAATCCCGCTTTTCTTAAATCTTGTCTTTCCATTATTATTGTTGCCTCGTAGAATAGTTACGAATAGCGTATCATCGCACTTTGGTCATCAACACAGAAACAAATACTAAATGAAAAGCCTGCTTATTTATAGCCTTTCCTTGGTTATTCTCACTCTCAGCGCCTGTAGCAAAGACAAAATCCCTGGTGTTTATCGAATTGATATTCAACAAGGCAACCAGGTTACACAGGAAATGCTCAGTAAGCTCGAACCTGGCATGACTAAAAGCCAGGTATCTTTTGTGATGGGAACACCGATGTTAATTGATGTATTCCATCCGAATCGCTGGGATTACATATACAGTTTCCACCCCGGAAACGGTACACGCGAGCAGCGTCGCATCACTTTGTATTTTGATGAAGCAGAAACGCTTGACTACATTGATGGCAATACCCAGATTGTTGAAAACATCCAATTAACGGAAGAACAGCGCACTGATACTAACGTGGTGGTTCCGTTAAACGAGAAGAAAACCGGTTTCTTCAATGGCATATTTAATGTTTTTGGCCTAGGCGAAGATGAAGCAGAGATTATCGAAGACGATAACGAAACTGATGCCGCTGAGAAAAAGCAGAAAGAAGCTCTGCCGGAAAACTTAGATGACTCAATGGGAACACAACCTGCAGGTCAGCTCCCAGATATTCAGTAAGTCCCTGAAACGCTATTCCTGAACCGGTTCAAACTGGCCGGTTTGGGAATTAAAACAAAGCAACTCTCCTGCTGCCAAGTCAAAATACCAGCCGTGTAAGGTCAAACGACCCTCTTCTACCCGTTGCTGAACACATTCAAAACTCATCAAATTATCCAGCGAAACTAGCACTGCACGTTGTTCGCAGGCCTTTAACTGACTGGCCTCATCGCCATCAGCGTGCGATTTAACCCAGTCCTTTGCCGGTTGTGCAATTGAAACCCACTGATGGATGAATTTTGAGTTTTGTTGTCCATCATCATCCCACAGCGCACGTATACCACCACAGTTGGCATGCCCCATGACAATAATGTTTTCGACTTCAAGATTATTAACGGCAAATTCAAGTGCTGAGCTGGTGCCATGATGTAAACCATCATTCTCACAGGGTGGCACCAGATTGGCGACGTTTCTGACGGTAAATAAATCCCCAGGATCACAATCTGTCAAAATCGCGGGATCAACTCGGGAATCGCAACAGCCAACCATTAAGGTTTTCGCTGGCTGCCCCGTTTTCATACTGGCATAAAGTCGGCTGTCCTGACCAAAGTATTGTTTTTTAAAACGTTGAAAACCTTCAATTAATCTATCTGTATTCGCCATTTTTTATGCATGTCTCAAAAACGTTAAAAAAGGATTATGTTGTTTCTCATGGGAAATGGTTGTGACCGGTCCATGACCACTATGCACTCGCAAATGCCCGGGTAATTGCATTAACCGTTGTAAGCTTTGCTGCATTATAGCCGGATTCCCCATAGGTAGGTCAGTGCGTCCAACGCTGCCAGAGAATAATGTGTCACCGACAAAGATATCCTGCTCGTCATAGTAACAACCCTGGCCTGGTGTATGCCCAGGGGTCGAGATAAACCTCAGTTTGGTATTCCCCAGCTGAATTTCATCACCATCGTCGACAAAATGGTCAATTCGTCCACATGGCCGATTAAATGCTGGCTCGCCAAACCAGTCCCCCTGTATCGGTAATGTCTCAAATAATGGAACCTCGTTTCGCGGCAGGTAGGTCGGCACATCAAATTGCGATTGTAAGTAGACCAGGCCTCCTGCATGGTCCAGGTGACCATGTGTTAGCAATATCATCTGTATGCGGGGACGAGGATTGATTGACAGCAACTTTTGAACTAATTCATCTGTTTCGCCGGTATCGATTACAGCTGCATCACCAGTCGTCTCATCCTCGATTAAATAGGTATTGACCTGAAATGCACCAACGGTAAAGCAGGTGATTTTCATCCTGTATAACTCTCCCAAAAAAAAACAGCTGGTCGGTTAAACCAGCTGTTTTTAATAATGACATGTAAGACGTTTTATTTATCTTTGTTTTTCTGCGCTTCGCGCGCTAAACGCATATTGTTTTCAAACCAATCACGTTTAATTTTTTGGGTACGGGCCAGATTGATATTAGCTTCATACCATTTCTTTTTGATATCTGCATGTGGATCGGGATGCAGATTCGCTTCATACCATTTTTGATGGCTTTCACGAGCCGCTTGCAGATTGGCTTCATACCATTTTTTATCACTGGCCGTCTGCTCATCACTGAATTCATACCAGTGTTTATCGGTTGGCGTCTGATCCAGATTGGCTTCATACCATTTACTGTGTTGTTCACGGAATTTGGCCAGATTAGCTTCTTGGAAGCGTTTTTTCCAATCGGTATCGCCCGCTTCTTTGAACTCATACCAATGGGTAGTCGTAGGCGTGTTGTCCAAATTGGCTTCATACCAGTGACGATTCGCTCTAACCGTTTCTACTGCTGTGCGTAAATTGGCCTCATACCATTTTTTCTTGGTATCAAGATGATCCACCATATTGGCTTCGTACCAATGCGTATCGCGCTGTTGAGCAGGACGCTGATTCGCTTCATACCATTTGGAATTTTCACGAGCAACATGGGTATTGTAGGCAAACCAGTCACGCTTGATTTGTTGGGTACGTGCCAGACTGATATTAGCTTCATACCATTTCTTTTTGATATCCGCATGTGGATCGGGATGCAGGTTCGCTTCATACCATTTTTGATGGCTTTCCCGAGCCGCTTGCAGGTTGGCTTCATACCATTTTTTATCACTGGCAGTCTGCTCATCACTGAACTCATACCAGTGTTTCTCCGTTGGCGTCTGATCCAGGTTGGCTTCATACCATTTACTGTGCTGCTCACGGAATTTTGCCAGGTTGGCCTGTTGCCAATGCCTTTTCAAATCACTGTATTGTGAATCAGCAAATTCATACCAATGGGTTTGTGTAGGCGTTTTATCCAGGTTCGCTTCATACCAATGACGGTTCGCCCGCACTGCTTCAACAGCAGTACGCAAATTGGCTTCATACCATTTTTTCTTGGTATCAAGATGCTTCACCATGTTCGCTTCATACCACGGACGTTCAGAATGCTTTACAGGATTCTGTGCCGCTTTGTACCAAGGCAGTTTTTTCATTTTATCTCTCACTGCGTTTGCGGATTGCAACTTAGCTTTAATGCTATCAACTGTTGCGTGATTGCTCTCGTACCACTTTGTTTTAATATCTATTGTGCTACTCATTGCGTTTACCTCTTTGGGTAGTTTTACAAACTGATACTACCCCAGAAGTGAAGCCTACTACAAGTAAAACCATGCGATGAGACAGCGAAATAATCTAATTATTCAAAGCAATGCTTTTCAGCTTTTACCCGCTGCAACATGGCTATTTTCTGTTCCACTTGCTGTGTTCTTCTGGCTTCTTTTTCATCTACCAGAGAAGAATATCCCAGATAGGCCAGACCCAACCATCCCTCAACAATCGGGATCGTATCAAAAGCAATTAATGTCGCGGCCAGTTTATTACTGCCATCCTCGTAAAAGCCAGGCTTGTAACTATAACGATATGGATGAAGCTGGTTGATAGCACCATCAATTTCAACGCAGCTATGCTTGCGGATTTCATCGGTAATTTGCACCACCGGCGGTTCATAATAAATTGGCTCAGTCGGCACGGGAACAGGTGTTAACGCCTGTACTGGTAACACCATAAAACCAAGCATCAAACCTATAGACTTGATAAAAAATTGATTTTTCATAACTGACATACCTATACAATTTATGCGTGTTTGCCTGTAGAGGTTAACGGCTGACCTGACCGTAACTATAGCCTAAGGCTTGTTTATCTTTCATCTCCGCTATTGCTGGTGACTATTTCTTGTCCGACAAGGCGGTGATGAAGATAAAATCAGCCCTAATCACTTGCTTCATGGCTACTGTCTTTATCATGCTTGTGCAGCTCCGCCCAATTGGCCAGTCTTGCCGCGACAGCGCCATTAAAACTGTTTTCAGGATAGTTGCCCTGTTCGTCTGCTTCGCCAGCCTCATATTCACTCAGCACATTGATAGCGTCGCTGATGTCATCGACAGCGTAAATATGAAACAGACCATTCTCAACGGATTGTCTGACTTCGGGTTTCAGCATCAGATGCTGCATATTACTGCGGGGAATAATCACGCCTTGTGTGCCTGTCATTCCCACCAGACAACAGACATCATAAAAGCCCTCAATCTTTTCATTAACGCCACCGATAGCCTGAACCTGACCGAACTGGTTCATTGATCCGGTAATAGCGATAGATTGTTTGAGTGGAATTCTGGCAATAGAAGATAATAAAGCACACAGCTCAGCGACTGTTGCACTATCGCCATCGATCTCACCATAATTCTGTTCAAACACAATACTGGCAGCCATGGATAGCGGCTTATCTGCCGCATAAAAAGACCCCAGATAAGCAGCCAGAATCATCACACCTTTTGCATGCAGGTTGCCCCCCAGCTCCACTTCTCTTTCAATATCAATAATCGCATCATCACCATATCGGCAACTGGCAGTGATGCGGGTAGGTTCACCAAAATGAAAACTGCCGATGCTCAATACCGATAAGCCATTGACCTGACCGATATGCTTGCCATTCACATCCAGTTGAATAATCTGCCGCTGTATTTGCTGATAAACCACTGAACGAACGCGATCCACCCTTCTGAGACGCTGTTGCCAGGCATGATTCACCGCATCAGCAGTAATTTCAGCCTGTTGATATTTGCGAGTCCAATAGGCGGCTTCACGCAACAGATCAGTCATATCAGCAATATGCAGCGACATTTGTTGCCCATCATTAATCGATCTCGCTGCATATTCAATCATTAATGCCACTGCACTCTGCTGCAAAGCGGGCAAATGCTCATTCATTGCCGTTGAGGCAATCAATTTTGCCATTTGCATATGTGTTTCAGCCGTACGCGGTAATTCATCTTCCAAATCAGCCAGCACTTTAAATAATCCAGCAAACTCGGGATCCAATTCATACAATTGATAATAAAGATCCCGGTTCCCCAGTAAAATCACTTTGGCTGAAAGCGGGATTGGTTCAGGTTCTAGTGAAACCGTTGCCACCAGACTATAGGTTCGTTCAAGGTTTTCCAGGGGGATTTCGGAAGCTTTTAACGCTGCCTTCAAACCCTCCCAGGCAAAAGGCTGCTCCAGAAGCTTTTCGGCATCAACAATTAAAAAGCCGCCATTGGCACGATGTAATGCGCCCGCCTTAATCAAGGTAAAGTCAGTCACCAGTGCACCCATCATTGCCATGTTTTCAACACAGCCCAATAGATTCTGATGATTTGGTTGATTGAGATACACCACCGGAGCTCCATGCAGATCGGAATTATCCACAATCAGGTTAATCTGATAGCGCTTCAGACAATTATCGACATTAACATCTTCCTGCCTCTCTTCATTTTTGAGGAACATCTCGATATTCCGCTGAATATCAAATTGCATATCATCAAAATAATTCTGTAACGGCTCGGATTTTGGATAAGCATGGCGTAAAAAATCGATTTGCCGGGTTATCACTTCTAACGCAACCTGATCATTCAGCGCGGTAATCTTATTTACCGTGTCATGTTCCCATTCATGAATTTCAATCAGGGTATCCTGCATTGACACCTGTAATTTCGCGATAGCCTCTTCCGTTTCCATTTTCTTGGCATAGGGCAGATCTTCAAAATCTTCGCCAGATAAAGGCTCCCCTTCATGCTGAGCTGCAAAGGCGTAACTGCCATCTTCCATTCTAAGCAGTACAACGCCCTGTTTATCCGCTTCAGTCTGCAGTGCACCAAACAAGCGTACCCGGTGCTGGCGACTGGCTTCTTCAATTGCCCTTACTCTTCCCCGATAATATTCGTCATCAAAAGCGTGAGGTAATTGTTGCTGTAGCGCTTTGATAACCCGCTCGATATCCAGTTTTAACTGCGCACCATCACCGGCGGGTAATGACAATGATTTAGGCTGTTGAGGTAAATCAAAATTATGTAAATAAGCCCAATCTTCTGCATCAGGCCGGTTGGCAGTATGTTTGGTGAGATATTCGCTGACCAGCGATTTTTTACCCATGCCGGCCTCCCCCATCACATACAGGTTATAACCATCTGCTTGAATATTCGCTGCAAATTCAATTGCTTCGCGGGCTCTGTCCTGGCCAATCAAGCCTGTTAAAGGCTCCACTGTAGCGGTTGTTTTGAAAGGCAGATCAGCCGGATTGCAGCCGTGATAAAGTTGTGACGCGTTTAGTTGAGTTACAGACATGGATATCTCTGGACGAATGAACAGAACTTAGCTTAGGCTAGGGACATCTGATAGGCAACTGCATCGATAAGGGATAAAAATTATGGCAGGTCAGGATTTTGAAGAAAAACGCAATTATTTCCGAATGCGCGTCAACGGTCCGGTACAGATAAAGCGTCCGGATACCACAGAAAGTTTTCAGGCAGAAGGACTCGATTTAAGCGCCAGCGGTTTAAGTTTGATAGCGGATGAAATGGTTAGCGAGGGGGAAATACTGGATATCAGCATTAAAAGTCATAATCCGGACCTGGCCGACTTTGTTGCACAGGCTGAAGTGGTCAGAGTTGAGCCTTCTGAAGAACAGGCGGGACGTTTCAATATTTCATTGAAGTTTACGACAATCTATTGAAGTCAGCTTACAGCCAATAACTGCTGCGGGTCATCACTTTCGACATTGGCTGCATGATTTTCTGCACCAGCCATGGCAATTGAGCGCCGCCGGCAGCTAAAGCAGTTTGCTGATGATGACTTTCATCTTCACGCATTTGCGCAAGAATTGAACGACTGCGCAGATCCCCATCACTCATCTTGTCGAGATGCTCATCGAGATGTTCTATAACCTGTTTTTCAGTTTCGGCAACAAACCCCAGACTCCATTTATCACCAATTTTTCCTGCCACGGCACCAATGACGAAAGAGCCGACGTACCACAACGGGTTTAACAGGCTGGTACGCCCCTCCAGTTCATCAATACGTTTTTCGCACCATAACAAATGATCGTTCTCTTCTGCGGCTGCCTGACGCATCGATTCGCGAACATTGGTCAGTTCTGCCGTTAATGCCTGTCCCTGATACAAAGCCTGGGCAGATACTTCACCCGCATGATTCACTCGCATCAATGCAACTGATTGCCGACGTTCATTATCGGAAAGGGGTGTTTCTTCTATATTTTTTGCCGGGTTATCTCTGCCACTTGATGGTGGGGTCCCAGCCAGAGTAGTTAATGCTTTATCCAGTTCGATAATAATTTTGTCAGCCAACAACAGATTACGGAAGCTCATATTTTTCCTGGGATTTTTTCAAAATAATTCAACGTCTGAACTCGCTATTTTTTTCGGCTCGCTAATTTTACCTTCTGCCACCAGGCTATGGTAATTTTGCACTTGATTTCGACCTTCGTTTTTGGCGCTGTACAGCGCCTCATCGGCCTGTCCAATAACATCCGTTGGCGATAATTGTGCGGAAACTTCCACAAAACCAATACTGACAGTGACCTGACCAAGCTGAGGAAAGCTATGCTCCGCCACTACCCTGCGTATTCTTTCAAAAGCCTGCATTGCATCCGTTTCATTTGCAGCTTTAAGTAACACCACAAACTCCTCGCCACCAAAGCGATAAATCAGATCATCATCACGGATAACGCCCGAAGTCATCAGCCTTGCGACCAGAATGATCACTTCATCACCGTATAAATGGCCGTAGGTATCATTGATGGTTTTAAATTTATCAATATCCACAACGCCTAACCAATGCTTAATAGCATAGCGACGGCGTCGTGAATCATTTGGTGAAGCCATCAGTTTGTTAAGTTCACTGCTCTGATTGACGAGAATCTTGGTTATTTCTTCATCCAGCGTTTCCCGGTTATATAAACCGGTTAATTTGTCACGTTGAGATTTATCAATTAACGCCAGATAATTGGCATACACCCTGAGAATTCCATGGACCAGTCGTTGGTCAATGCTGGATGGCAATTCCTGGCAATGGTGGACCAGGCTGGCGAATATTTCACCATGTGAATCATATGCGGGATAAATCACATTCCAGCCAGTTTCTTCAGCAGGACGATAAGAAACAATATCTTCTTTATCAATCGCTTCTGTCATTGCGGCAGTAAGCTCATCCGCCGTTTCCTGATTCAGTTTGGGATGCTGTTCGGAAGATGAAATAACATCATTTACACAAAAAGCCAGCAGACTGATATCGTGCATCAGATCATGGCGTTTGATTCTAAATAAACGTAGTGATTGTGCCGGAAACAATTCATTGAGAGTTTTGAGCAGACTTTTTTCCAGTACCTGCCGATCGTGATGTCGGGTAATTTCGGCAAGATTGTCGACAATTCGTATACTGCTATGACGATGTTGCATTATTTGTTGCCTTCAACAGTTCGGATAATCGAAAAGACTCATTTACGCTGTTGGAACAGCCTCCATATTAAAATGGTATAAAACACTAATGAGTACTTTCAATAAAACCACGAATGGTTGCTGCCAATTCACGTGGTTGAAATTTTGATACATAGGCATCTGATCCCACTCCCCGACCCATTGCCTGATTGGCAACCGCTGTCAGGGAAGAATGCATAATCACCGGTAAATGGGCCATACGCGGATCCGCTTTGATTTTCTGTGTCAGGACATAGCCGTCCATCTCAGGCATTTCCACATCGGTTAACACCACTTGAATTTCCGTCGTAATGTTCCGGTTTTCCTGTTCACATTGGGTCGCCAGTTTATCGAGCATTTTCCAGGCCAGTGCACCGTTCACTACGCCTACATGGCCAACGCCCAACTTGTCTAATGTCTGTGTAATCTGTTTACGAGCAACATTTGAATCATCGGCATATAACACTTTGTATTTTTTACCGTTTTCAATTTTTTCAATGCCTTCAAAAGCATTCTCATCATAAAAGTCTCCGGTATCGGCCAGTACTTTTTCCACATCCATGATCATGACCAGACGTTTATCCTGTAATTCAGCCACCGCGGTGACCAGCCCGCCCAGACGTTTGGAAATCAATGGAGGTGGTTCTTTAACCTGCTGCCAGCTTAAACGTTGGATAGTATCAACTGAAGTCACCAGAAAGCCCTGTACATGGGTGTTATACTCGGTGATCATCAGGATTTTTGGGGTTTCATGAGATTTTAATTTACAGAATTTTTGCAAATTAATGATCGGCACCATATCGCCACGCAGACTTACAAAACCTTCAATGCCATCAGGCATTTCAGGGGCGCCTGTGATTTCAGGGACATTAAGCACTTCACGAACTTTAAACACATTTATACCAAACAGTTCATTTCGTCCGGTATCATCATTAGTACCAAGACTGAATAGCAACACTTCAAGGTGATTTGTGCCTGCTAGTTTGGTACGCTCATCAATCGAGTCAATAAAAGTTGCCATGTCCATTCTCACTGTGCAAAGGCTGATTTTCCGTTGGGCACACTAGGAATGTACCTTGATACGGTATGTTAACTTGCACAATATCGTAACCTTAAAACAGGTTCAATAGCATTAATAATCAGAATGTGGAAATGTGGAACGAGAAAGATTCACCTGAAAGGACCAATAGCAGTTAAAATGGTCTGGTGACAATAAAGAAAAATTCGGAATGGTGCCCAGGGGGAGACTCGAACTCCCACGTACATACGTACACTAGCACCTGAAGCTAGCGCGTCTACCAATTCCGCCACCTGGGCAAGAAGACGCGCATCATATAGATCGAGATAAAAACTGTCAATGACTGAACAAAACATAACTGACCCTTTTGAGGGTCGTGAAGCCGAGAAATACGATAATCCCATCCCTAGCCGTGAATTTATTCTCGAGCTCCTAAAACAACACAAAGCCCCTGTATCCCGGAAAAATCTTTCCAAACTTCTGGACATCAAAGGGGAAGAACAAACCGAGGCACTTCGTCGCCGTCTGCGCGCCATGGAGCGTGACGGACAAATTCTGCGTAATCGCAAAAATGCTTACGGCATTGTCTCTAAAATGAATCTGGTCAGTGGCCGTGTGATGGGGCATCCCGATGGCTTTGGCTTCTTAATTCCTGACGAAGGCGGTGAGGATTTATTTCTCAGCGAACGTGAAATGCGGGTGGTTTTGCATGGTGATCGTGCATTAGCTCGCATCAGCGGCACCGACCGTCGTGGCCGAAGAGAAGGCGCGATTGTTGAAATAGTCAAACGTGCCAACCAAACTGTGGTTGGTCGCTTGCAGGAAGATGCCGGCCTTTATTATTTAATTCCGCATAATCGTCGCATCAGCCAGGATATTATGATTCCTGTTCCCGACTTAATGGACGCCAAAGACGGACAAATAGTCGAAGCAGAAATTACTGAACATCCGAATAAACATCGTTCGCCTTTGGGCAAAATCGTTTCCGTATTAGGCGATCATATGGCGCCAGGTATGGAAATCGATATTGCACTTCGCAGTTTTGAATTGCCGCATGTCTGGTCTCCAAAAGCACTGGCTCAGGCTGAAAGTTTCGGTGAAACCATTCCTCAGGATGCTATTCAAGATCGCCTCGACTTGCGCGAATTACCGCTAGTCACCATAGACGGTGCTGATGCGCGTGACTTTGACGATGCAGTTTATGCTGAAAAACTGGACTCTGGAAACTGGCGTTTATGGGTGGCTATTGCTGACGTTTCCTATTACGTGAAACCTGACGATAATCTCGATAAAGATGCCCAGGAACGCGCCACTTCAGTGTACTTTCCAAGTCAGGTCATTCCAATGCTGCCTGAAGCACTATCCAATGGCTTGTGTTCATTAAATCCTGAGGTTGACCGTTTATGCATGGCCTGCGAAATGATCATCAATCAGGACGGTGAGATTGAATCCTACAAATTTCATCAAGCAGTAATGAACTCCAAGGCACGGCTGATTTACGAGCAAGTTGCCAGCATTCTGCAAGAAAATGATAGCGAATTACGCAATCAATACGCCCATGTACTTCCGGGGCTGGAAACCATGTATGAACTGTTTCATGTCATGCTCAAAGCTCGCGAAAAACGTGGAGCAATTGATTTTGAAATGACCGAAACGCAATTTATGTTTGATGAGAATCGGAAAATTTCCTCAATCGAACCACGTCAACGCAATGACGCACATCGGTTAATTGAAGAATTCATGATTGCCGCCAACGTCGCCGCGGCAAAATATCTGCTCGCCAGCAAACTGCCGGTTTTATATCGTGTTCATGAAGTGCCTTCGGTTGAAAAGCTATCCGCCTTACGTGAGTTTTTAGGGGAATTGGGATTGTTTTTAGGGGGTGGAGATGAGCCCGAGCCCGGCCATTATGCCTCTCTATTGAAAACGGTCAGCAATCGTCCTGATGGACATTTGCTACAAACAGTTATGTTACGCAGTATGAAACAAGCTGTTTATTCTCCTGAAAATCTGGGTCACTTTGGTCTTGGTCTCGAGGCTTATGCACATTTCACGTCACCGATTAGACGCTACCCGGATTTGTTAGTACATCGTGCAATCAAGCATACGATTACTAAACAGAAAAAAGCCGCCTGGCATTATTCGGAAGAAGCTATGGTTCAGCTAGGCGAACATTGTTCAATGGCTAGCCGTAGAGCTGATGAGGCAACACGTGATGTGGCTGACTGGCTCAAGTGCGAATATATGCGTGATCGAGTTGGTGAAGTTCATGAAGGTGTGATCAGCGGTGTTACGGGTTTTGGTTTATTTGTGGAACTGAGTGATATCTACATTGAAGGTCTGGTTCATGTCACTGCACTGAAAAACGATTACTATCAGTTTGATGCCAGCGGCCATCGCTTGATGGGTGAAAGATCACGCAAATCCTATCGTTTGGGTGATTCCATTAAAGTTAAAGTGGTACGAGTCGATCTGGATGAAAAGAAAATCGACCTGGAACTGGCTTAGGGTCTGTTGATCTTTCATAGCCGCCTCTGTTGTGACTGAAAATGCGCCAATCAAGGCGCGAGGAATGCAGTTTGTGAGATACATCCATGTATCTCACCCCTAAGGGGCTTACGCTCAAAAACGTTCCTGACGTTTTTGTAGTCACTCTAAATAAAACTACGAGTAACGCAGAGTGGTGCATTTTCAGCCTTAACCCGTAGGGCTGGGACTATTTTTCCGCCCTCCTGTGTTGGAAATGATTTATGTAGAACAACTACATCGCATCATTTCTGCCTTGTTGGACGGAAAAACAGCTTCCAGCAGTGGTGGCTCTGAAAGATAAACAGGCCCTAAGGTCTCATTTCCCTTGACCAGAAAAATAAAGGCAGTACAATTGTCGACTTCCTGAAGGTCACCCAGCTTCTTTCGAGTGATTTTCTGAATAGATTTCTGTGGTGAGTGTAGCTCAGTTGGTAGAGTCCCGGATTGTGATTCCGGTTGTCGTGGGTTCGAGCCCCATCACTCACCCCATTTTTTTGACATCGACTATTTACATCAAAATATCGAAAAGTAAATAACCGATTCAGCATTATTTTTTAACAGGTGATTCAGGCTTGCATGCCCCCCACGCTGTTTGTATAATGCGCCTCTTGTTGCCGGTGTAGCTCAGTTGGTAGAGCAACTGATTTGTAATCAGTGGGTCGTAGGTTCAAGTCCTATCTCCGGCTCCATAATAATGAAAAAAGGTTATGTTTCTTAACATGGCCTTTTTTTTTGCCCCTAGTTAGTCAACTCTCAATCATATTTATAAATATATATATACATTCAACTCCTTCAGAGCTATTTATTATTTAGACTTAACTTTAAAGTTATTTCTCTGATTTCTTTATAAAAATATCCTATAAATCATATCTCAAAGTACTTATATAACTTAAAATAAACCAGTTACTTTTGAGAAGGAAATTGTAGTCATTAAATCAGTTCATAGACTGACAAAAACTACATAAAATAAATGAAAATTGCGATTCATTGGATAAATGGAGTAAAAAAACATATTTCCAAACTCCCACATTTTTTTATCCCCATTCTAATCATAATGATAGGTAGCTGGTTTTCCTTTTATCAATATCATCAGGTTAAACAACGAAATCAACAGGTAATTGCTGATCGCTTTGCTATCTCCTTTAACGAAACCACCCAAAGCGTTACTGAAAAAATTCGAAGCTACGAACAGATGCTACGGGCGACTCAGGGTCTTTTTGAGTCTTCGGACAGCATCACCCGTGAAGAATTTAAAAATTACGCCGAAAAACTCAAACTGGAAGCCTTTTATCCCGGAATTCAAGGTTTGGGATATGTGCCAGTTATTACGCCCGCTGAGAAATTTGTTCATATCGAATCGGTAAGACAATCAGGATTTCCGGACTATAACATTACTCCAGAGGGTAAACGGGAGCTCTATACCAGCATTTTGTATCTTGAGCCCTTTCAAGCTCGCAATCTGAGGGCTTTTGGTTTTGATATGTATTCGGAACCCACACGTCGAGCTGCGATGATCGAAGCCCTTGTTAGTCGTGAGGTGAGTCTTTCTGGTGGGGTCAAACTGGTACAGGATATTCCTGATGAATCCGTCACAGGCCTTCTGATGTATCTCCCTTTATTTGATTCAGTAGAGCCTGAAAATCCTCACCTTGGCTGGGTTTACGTCGTATTCCGGATCAGTGATGTAGTGAAAGCATCATTAACACAAAATGGCACACTTAGTCACTTGAAAATCTCAGATGTGACTACTGAACCAATGGATGTACTTTTCCAGTCAAGCAGTTTCGAGACCAGTTCCTTTGAATTAAGTGAAACCTTTACACTCGCTGGCCGCCAATGGAAGTTTGTGGCTTATCCTGATCAGAATTTTATAAAAGCCTTTGAAAAACAATCTGCCATATCGATGTTGTTAATACAATTGCTTATAACTTGTTTGCTTGCTTATGTTTATTGGCTATTGGCAAGTGGACGAAAACGTGCAGAGCGCCGGGCCAACGAAATAACAAATTTCCTGCGTGAAAAGCATCTGAAGCTCCAACTGGCAACAGACACCGCAGGCATGGGCACTTGGGAGTGGGATTTTCAAAAACAGCATGTTCTGGTTGATGAGCATCAATTAACCATTTTCGGACAAAGTAAACATTCCAATCCTTATTTAACACTTGATAACTGGTTTGCACATTTTGAGGAAACTGATCAGCAACGAGTTGAAAAGGCTTTTCACAAATGCAAGTCCGATCGTCTCGAGTTAAATATTCAAGTGTTGGTGCAGTCCAGAACCGATACTCGAATGGTGCAACTAAAGGCGGCCTTGAGTTTCGATGCCTCAGGTTCAGCAACAAGCATGATTGGGATTTGTTTTGATATTACAGAAAGCTGGCTTTATCAAACACAACTTGAACAAACTGAATCACGTTGGAAACATGCGCTGGAAGGTAGTGGCGAAGGCGTCTGGGACTGGTCAATTATCAATGACAAAGTGCTTTTTTCGGAAAAACTGATTTCCATGCTGGGATATACGCCAGATGAATTTTCTCCTCATATCAGCGAATGGTCAGATCGAATTCATCCAGATGATCGTCAACAGGTATTCAGCGATATTGATGCGTTACTGGATGGCAGCCAACCTGAGTACCGAAACGAACACCGTATGCTGTGTAAAGATGGTAGCTGGAAATGGATTCTTGACCGTGGCACAGTGATTGAACGTGATGAGCAGGGAAATCCGCTAAGGGCGATAGGTACACATACCGATATCAGTGGTCGCAAAGAAATCGAAATCACCCTTAGGATCAGTGAAGAACGTTTCAGAAATGCCTTTGATACGGCGGCGATCGGGATGGCTCTGGTCGGTCTGGATGGCAGCTGGCTGGAAGCAAATCCAGCCTGTTGCGAAATGCTTGGTTACAGCGAAGGCGAATTATTACAAATGACTTTTATGGATGTGACACATCCTGAAGATCTGGATCTCGATCAGCAGTTTGTCGCTCAACTGGTCGCCGGTGAAATTGATCACTATCATATGGAAAAGCGCTACGTTCGCAAAAATCATCAGATTATTGATGTATTACTCAGCGTCTCAGTTGTGCATGATATAAACGGAGAACTGTTGCATTTTGTCTCACAAATAGAGGACATAACGGCCAGAAAACATGAACACGAATTAATGCGCAAGTTGGCGCTCTATGATGCATTGACTGGTTTACCAAATCGTCGTTTGTTTGATGAGAGGATAAACCAGGCAATACTCGGCGCAAAGCGAAATAAACATCCACTTGCGCTGATGTTTATTGATGTCGATCATTTTAAACAGATCAACGATACCTACGGGCATGATGTTGGTGATCAGGTGATAAAACGCGTTGCTGAAAGCATGCAGTTAGCATTACGGGCAACAGATACGCTTGCCCGATTTGGAGGCGATGAATTTGTGGTATTGCTGAACGAGGTAAGCTCTGCAGATGCTGCGGTAAAAGTAGCCGAACATTTGCGAAACAGTCTGAAAAACCACCTTGAGTTTGACACTATCCGTTTATTGGTGACCTTAAGTATCGGCATTGCCGTCTATTTACCTGAAACAAATGAATCTGCTCTTCAGCTGATGAAAAAAGCCGATATGGCGCTTTACGATGTCAAAGCTCGTGGTCGTGATGGTGTCGGTTTATTTCAGGCCGGTGGATTTGAAAAATAATAACTCAATATTTATAAATAAAATCAACGTGTTTTTATTCCTCCAGAACTCCAAGTGGTGAACCTGTAACAATTTGCTGAGTCTGAAAAATAGTATTACTTCTGTTAGATTGTATCTATGCATTATCAGGTTAAACGAAGAGGTTTGAATGTCCTATATTGAGGCGACGATGAAGAAGCTGCAACGAAGCAGCCCAAGTCAACCAGAGTTTTATCAAGCTACCGAAGAAATTCTCCAATCTATACGCCCTTTACTGGAAAAAAATCCTCAGTATCTTCAACAAAATATCATTGAACGCATAGTTGAACCGGAACGCCAGATTATGTTCAGAGTTGTCTGGCAAGATGATGACGGTAACGTTCAGGTCAACAAAGGCTATCGAGTTCAGTTCAACTCCGCTCTGGGTCCCTACAAAGGTGGCATCCGCTTTCATCCCTCGGTTAATGCCAGTACCGTTAAATTTCTGGGCTTTGAGCAGATATTTAAAAATGCGTTAACTGGTTTATCACTCGGTGGTGGTAAAGGTGGCTCAGACTTTGATCCCAAAAATCGATCAGATAACGAAATCATGCGGTTCTGTCAGGCCTTTATGAATGAGTTGCAACGGCATATTGGTGCAACCATTGATGTGCCTGCAGGTGACATTGGCGTGGGCAAGCGGGAGATTGGCTATCTGTTTGGGCAATACAAACGTTTGAATCGTCATTTTGAAGGTGTATTGACTGGCAAAGCAATCAACTGGGGAGGCTCACTTGTTCGCCCTGAAGCCACAGGCTACGGCTTAGTCTATTTCACAGAAAATATGCTGCAAGCCAATGATGATTGTCTCGACGGCAAAAAATGTCTGGTATCCGGCGCAGGGAATGTGGCGATTCATACTATTGAAAAACTCTATCAATGTGGTGCATTGCCAATAAGCTGCTCTGACAGCACCGGTACGATTTATCACGAAAAAGGTATCGATTTAATTCTGCTGCGGGAATTAAAAGAGGATCAAAATTGCTCCTTGGCAAAATACCGGGAAACGCACCCCGACGCTGAATTCACACCTATCAAACAGTATCCTGAAGATGGTCATGCGGTATGGCGTATTAAAGCAGATGCCGCTTTTCCGTGTGCTACCCAGAATGAATTATCAGCAGCTGATGCCATTGCACTGTGCAAAAACGGTATTAGCTGTATTGTTGAAGGTGCCAATATGCCCTGCACTGCTGAAGCACAGGCACATATTATTGCTGCAGGGATTCATTATGCTCCAGCCAAAGCTGCCAATGCCGGCGGTGTAGCCACCAGTCAACTCGAAATGGCGCAGAATGCCAGTATGATGCAATGGTCATTTGCTGATGTGGATCAACGTTTGCAAATTATCATGAAAGATATCTATCAACGCTGTGCAGAGACTGCCATTGAATTTCATCACCCCTGCAATCTTATGCTAGGAGCAAATATTGCGGGATTTCGTAAAGTTGCGGATGCGATGATGGAACAGGGACTGGTGTAACCTGAGTTACACCTTACGATAAAGACTAACATTCGGAATACAATTTTGAAATTCACAAACCTATTAATTGTGAGTATAGGCCTCGCCGCATTAAGTCAGGCATTAACAGCCAGAGCAGAGTCCATTACTTTGAAAATAGTTGATCAACAACAACAGGCTGTTTCCAGTGCCGTAATTGAGGTATTGAGTTCGCCCGAAAGCTTTGGTCAAGTAGATTCAATCATTGTTATCGATCAGATAGATAAGATGTTTGTCCCTGAACAAATTGTTATTCAACAAGGTCAATCGGTAGATTTTCCTAATAGTGACAACATACGACATCATGTCTATTCATTCTCAGAAGCAAAAACGTTTGAACTCAGGCTCTATGCCGACAAACCGGAAAAGCCAATTCAATTTGAAAAGCCTGGTGTAGTTGTGGTGGGCTGCAATATTCACGACTCAATGATTGGCTATATTTATATCGCACAACACCAAACGGTTGTGTCGTCATCTGACCAAGGTCACGCAAAATTTAGCTCAACTGTGCAGAATCCCCGGATAAGTGTCTGGCATCCCTATACAACTGATGGTGCCGAAAGCCGTCAGTATTTTGAAATTGATCAGCTTGAAAAAAATGATAATGGTGAGCACATAGTTCAGTTGAATATTGCCCCCCTTCTCCGCGTGAGTCTTTTAAGGATACCTTTGGTGCGCCTGGGCATCACTAAATTACGCACGCAAATTCTACTATTTGCGCTTTCACTTGTCCTGGCGACCACAATGGTCATTCAGTCTATTTCGTGGTGGTCTGCCAACCAGTTTAATCAGCAGCAAATTCGGCAAAATACCATCAAGGCTGAGAATATTCTGCGTCAATACATCCGTTCATCAGAAAACAATCTGGTAAATTCGGCACGAGTACTGACGGCCGACTTTGGTTTTAAACAAGCAGTAACCTCCGGCGACAAGGACACTATCGCCAGTGTATTAATGAATCATGGTGCACGAATTAATGCTGATTTAATGTTGTTAACGGATTTATCCGGTAGGCTCATCTCCAGTAGTCATTCGACCATTTATGATGAAGCACTACTGAGTTATGTCGTTAAAGATTTACTGGAAAAACCAGGAACAGCACATATTGTAATGCTGGATAACCGGGTTTATGAGTTAATCCTTTTGCCAATAATGGCTCCCAGAACCATAGCTTATACGTTAGTGGGATTTGAGCTGAATCAGACAACCCTTAATGAACTCAAACAACTTACCGGTCTGGATATAACCCTGCTTAAACATTCAGTTCCAGTTTATTCCACACTGGAAAATATTCCCAATGATGCAGAATTTATAAAGACGATAAATTCAGCACACACAGAATGGTTTTGGATGGAAAGACCCACATTTATCAATTCGGATTTTATGCCAGCGACCACAAGCATAAATCCAGTCAGCATTTTGTTATCAGCGGACTTAAGACCCATCTATCAGCAGTATGATGATATGTCAGCGCGCATAATACTGATCGTTTTACTGGTGATGTTGGGATCTATCATTGTCAGCACCATCATTGCACATACCTTAACCACCCCGCTCGCCAAACTTGTTGGTATCGCCAACCAGTTTGCCAAGGGGAATTACGATGCCTGGCAGGAACCCGGTCAGGCCAGCAGCGAAATCCGCGATTTGGCTGCTGCTCTCAGAACCATGGGTACAGAAGTCAAACAGCGTGAACAGGTCGTTACATGGCAGGCCAGACATGATGCATTGACCGGTTTATTCAATATCCACACCATACGTAGCACGCTTACTGCAACAATGCAGAAATATGGTCAATGTGTTGTTGTGGCGACTTATATACAAAATTTCCGACAGATAAATGATCGACTTGGGCCTGAAGTCGCCGATGCCTGCCTCACTGTACTGGCCCAACGTCTTAACCAGTTTGCTACCGCTGGGGAAAAAACCAATGCGCGTCTGGAAGGAATCGAGTTTCTATCCGTTATTCAGTTACTGCCGGGGCAAAGTCCTAGGCAGGTTGTTGAAGAATTGCTCGATAACCTGGATAAGCCCTTTCAAATCGGTAATATCAGTTTGAGTGCTCACTTCTATGCGGGTGTATGTTGTTATCCAGCCGATGGTTATGACAGTAAAACAATGCTTCGTCGAGTCAGAATTGCTGCTGATCATGCCCGCCTAAATCGTACAACCATACATGTTTATACGCCGGGTGAAGACGAAAATCATCTTGAAGAATTAAGTCTTATTGAAGCGCTACAAGCATTGCTGAGACAACCGACAAATATTGAATTATTTTTAAACTTCCAGCCAAAGGTTGAGCTTAAAAACGGCAAAATGGATACCGTAGAAACGCTGATTCGCTGGCATCGTCCAGGCCTGGGGCGAGTTGCACCTGATAAATTTATCGGCTTGGCTGAGCAATCTGGACTCATTGTTGAATTAACCCACTGGGTTATCCAGGAAACACTCAAGCAATTACGTAGATGGCGCGATAATGGGTTGGCTTTGAACGCAGCAATTAATGTGTCAGCAGAGGATTTGGCTCATCCGGATTTTTGTCATTTTCTCGAAAAACAAATTGCGGTTTACGATATTCCCGCAAACTCAGTCACTATCGAGATCACCGAGCGGGATATTATGTATGACGAAGCACTGGGTATTGAGGTACTGAAAACCTTAAAAAATGCCGGGTATATGATTGCTGTAGATGATTACGGAATAGGTCAGTCATCTTTATCAAAATTAAAAATACTCCCCGTCGATGAACTCAAGCTGGATATGAGTTTTATTCGCAATCTGGATAGTTCTCTAACGGATCAGAAAATTGTCCGTTCAACCATCTTTCTGGCTCATTCACTCGGTTTAAAGGTGGTGGCAGAAGGAGTCGAAAATGCCGCGACCTATTCTCTTTTGCAAGAAATGGGTTGTGATAGCGTTCAAGGCTATTTAATAAGTAAACCACGAGATGCTGAAGATCTCGTTGCTTGGTTAGGTGAAAATAATGCGACTTATTCTTTTTCTGCTGACAGTATTACTCACTAGTCAGCTATACGCTGCTGATGGCAAGTTGATCGCCACACCGGGCATTTCCCAAATTGAAGGCACCGGTGGTGGCGGTTTTGTTCCCTGGGCTCAATTAGCCGGTTATGGTAGTCGTGATGAAATAGCAGCCAATGTATTTTGTAGCGGTGCAAACGTAGATGATTATGATTTACGTGTATGCGGTGCACAGGCTACTTTCTATGACCGAATTGAATTCTCAGTCGCCAAGCAAAAATTTCATGTCGATACATTAGATCTAGATATCAAGCAAAGAGTACTGGGTGTCAAAGCAAGACTTTATGGAGATATTGTCTATAGTCGATTTCCACAAATAAGCCTGGGAATTCAGCATAAAAAACTTGACGATCCCACTGTTGCCTTTCTATTGGGAGCAGATGATGATTCTGGAACCGATATTTATCTGTCTGCCAGTAAACTACATCTTGGGGCTATTGCTGGATATAACTGGTTATGGAATGTAACGGCCCGCTCGACAGAAGCCAACCAAACTGGATTATTAGGTTTTGGTAACGCAGCACATGGAAATCAGCGCGAAACTGTTCTTGAAGCATCAACAGCCATTCTATTTGGCCGCCATTTAGCCCTTGGCATTGAATATCGCCAAAAACCCGATAACCTTGATTTAAAAGAAGATGACTGGTCCAACATATTTGTGGCCTGGTTTCCAAATAAAGTTATCAGTGTGACTGCAGCCTGGCTGGATTTGGGTGACATTGCCGGAGCCAAAAGCCAGAAAGGGGCTTATTTTTCTGTTACAGGTTACTTTTGATGTTCACAAAATTTCGATATAGCTTTTTTATGGCTTGCTACTTGGCATTAACTGCTTGTGCCAGCACATCAGAACCCACTTTGTATAACAAACTGGGAGGTGAGCAAGGTGTGAATAATATTGTCGAAAACCTCATCCGGGAAATTGGACAGGATGAGCAAATTTTCCATTATTTTGCCGAAGCCCGTGTCAGTCGATTTCGGGAAAATCTTATTGAACACTTTTGTGCAATCTCAGACGGTCCATGCCAATATACCGGTGACAATATGGTGGACATCCATACTGGAATGAATATCAATGAAAGTGATTTTAATCACTTGGTGGATTTATTGATTAATGCTATGGAGGCTGAGGGAATCCCTCACCGCATTCAAAATCAGCTGCTTGCCCGATTGGCACCATTGCGTGAAAACATTATCTATCTATAATTCAATTTTATCGTCAATATCCGCTTCTACAACCGGGAAAGTGGGAACATGGGTAAAAATCACCTGATTACGTCCATGCTCTTTTGCTCTGTATAACGCCGTATCGGCTGCATGTAGAATCACATCCATCGGCGGCACAGGCTCTTCAGGCCATAGCAGACAAACACCGCAACTCATGGTTACCGGAATTAACTGGGAACCACTTGGAATGGGGGTATCCGCTATAACAGATCTTAATCTTTCAAAAGATGCTGTTGCCTCTTCCGGTTTTAATTGCAAAGCGACCAAGAATTCTTCACCACCAAATCTTCCCAACACATCATAGCTTCGCAAAGTGGATTTCAGGCGACTGGCAAAGCGGCGTAATACCTCGTCACCTGATGCATGACCATAGGTATCATTAATCTTTTTAAAATTATCTATGTCACATAATGCGACACAATAAATTTTGTCACTACGTCTTGAGCGCGCGAGCTCTTCGGTGATCCGTTCGATAGCAGCATGACGATTTAGAATTGTCGTTAAATGATCATGGGTCGCTCGGTAAATCAAATCCTTGTATAGATGGGACAGTGGATTTGCCAGCCGCTTGGCCAGCAAAGTACTGAGCACTACACTTATTATCACAATAAATAACGTTAAACCTAGCAGAGAATAATTCAGTCGATCAAAAACCCGATGAAAAATGGATAAATCTGCCAACAAAAATAATTGTATGGGCTGTTTATTAACGTTTTTTAACTTAACCTCTTCCAATAAAAATTGAGACCTTTGCCACCATAAGTCAGGCTCATTAGTCGTTTGCAGAATATGGTCGAACTCAGCTTTATGAATTGGCAATGTCGTTAAAAATAAATCTGTATGGGTAGATTCAAACACAATATCCAACCCGGTTTTGAGCTTTAATTCTTCCAATAAAGGTTCATTTATTTCAAACGCGATAATACTGATGGCGACTTGATGTGGTGCATTTATGGGTACGCTGAATAAACGATACAAACGATTGTTTATTTCTACAAACTGACCCTGTTGACTGATGCCATGAACCGCCAGCCAGTTGATATCGGCCAGATCAGAGAGTGGAAAATCCAACTCATTCGCTGCAATCAGCTCACCGTTATCATTGAGCACCAACATTAAATCTGCCTGAATGCGGCCAGCATGGTTAGTGAGCATGCTGGTAATGGTTGGCACATTATTGGTGGCAACAGCTTCTCTGAATCCAAAGTCCTGAATAATGACTCTGGTGGCGTAATGTAAATTGGTTTCCCGGCTGTCGATGTACTGATGCAGAAAATAAGCAGCATTTGCCACCTGTTCACGGATTTGCTGCTGATTATGTTTATGAATAAACCAACCATGACTCAGCTGCATCGCGAAAGCTGTCAGTAAAATCAGACTGACACAAAGTAGAATCATCCTGGTCTGGATGCTATTCATCTATAAGTCGTTTCCATCATATGCAGCGTATTCAGCCATCTGAACTCCGTTCATCAGGATTTATTAATCTGTAAATCTTCAGGGTAAACGCCATACCTTGATTTTCTGTCCGGTTTTGAAACCAAACAGACGATTGCCACCCACCGCAACAGCAATATGCTGTTTACCATTAACACTGTATGTAATCGGTGGCGCATTGACGCCCGCTTCCGTTTTACCACTCCAGCGTTTTTCTCCCGAATCAGCATCAAAGGCCATCAGTTCACCGCTCCCTTCTCCGGTGAACACCAGACCACTGGCTGTACTTAAAACGCCGCCTATCAATGGATTTTCAGTTTTGACCTGCCAGACTATTTCTCCACTATCTAAATCAATTGCAGTTAATAAACCATGTTTTTCAGGAGTATTTAAAGGAGACATCGAAGAATAACGCACCGCTTCTTCTCCATCCTTGGCAGCCTGTTTGTGTAATTTATATTCCACCGGCCAGTGAATGGCGGCAATAAATACCAAACGTCTGCGAGCATCCACTGAAACGGGCGACCAGTTTGCACCGCCCATTACACCAGGATAAATAATCGTTCCTTCACTGCTGGGAAGTTCAAACATGTTTTTTTGCGGGACAAAGGCTTCGCTTTTATAGAGAAACTTACCATTACGTCTGTCATGTACATAAAACCAGCCCGTTTTACCAGCCTGACCAATTGCGGGAGTAGGTTGCCCCTTAATGGTAATATCAAATAAAACCGGCGGACTGGCTACATCATAACCCCAGCTGTCATGCGGGACTTGTTGGTAATGCCAGCGATAATCGCCACTGTTGGCATCAAGTGCTAGTAATGAACTGCTGTAAAGATTATCACCTGGTCTGGATGAGCCTTCCATTTGCGGTGATGGATTACCGGTACCAAAATGCAGAATGCCAGTATATGGGTCAATAACCGGCGTACTCCATGCCGAAGCACCACCATAACGCCAGGCGTCACCGTGCTGTTCCAGAGCGGCTTTTTCTTTTGCTATATCGCGAGGTAATTTCACCCCATCAGCTGTTTTGGTAACAAAATCACCTTCCCAATTTTCAGACTTGATGGTGTCAAACTGCCATTTTTGTTTACCAGTTTCGATGTCATATCCTGCCATGAAACCACGGCGCCCATATTTCCCGGCGATACCGACTACAGCGCCCAAAGGTGAATCAGAATCCGTAGCATCAAGATGTAATCCATATCCCACGCCGGTGATGCCAATAATGACTGTATCCTGATAAATCATCGGGGCCATATTGATGCCCGCTCCCGAGGTACCGGAGACGCTGCCCAGTTCAGTATCGTCCAGCGTACTAACATCTTCCTGAATACCACTGTTTTCATCAACAACACGATTATCCCAGCGTTTTTCTCCTGTTTTGGCATCCAATGCAATCAATCTGGCATCAATGGTGCCGGTAAAAACCATACCATTTGATACAGCCACACCGCGATTGGCAGGACCACAGCAAATGGGATAATCTTCATCTAAATCATGCTCATAACGCCATAATTGTTGACCACTCGCGGCATCCAGTGCGACCACATCGTTAAACGGCAAAGAAACATACATCACACCATTCTGAACCACCGGTGTTGCCTGAAAGGTTTCATTTACACCGGTATCAAATTCCCATGCTTCAACCAGCTCCATAACATTGCTTTTGTTAATTTGGACCAGCTTACTGTGCCGTTGATGTAGATTATCGCCACCATAAACCGGCCATTCAATCTCTGTTGCTAAAACTGGCAGGGATAAAACAGTTAAAAGCCCCCCAACCAGATGATGTGTTTTAAAGGCATGGTTTTCTCTCTCTTAATTATTTTTAGTTATGATAACAATTACTATCGAACAAGAATTTTTTATCCCGTAAATTGGATCTTATGATCCAGATCAAATCAAAGCCCGATAACCCTACAGCAAATAATAAGTCTCCCTAAAATCAAATTATCAACATCTGTTGTTAATCAGATAAGTGAGGTAAGTAATGTATAAAACACTAATGGTAGGACTTATAACGTTTTTAAATATATCCCTTGTGTTGGCAGATAATTTTAGAAATGAGCCCATCAAACCGATACAGCCATTTATTATTACCGAACCCGCCAAAGTTGAACTCGGGAAAAAACTTTTTTTGACCCCAGACTCTCCCGCTCAGGGTTCATATCTTGTAATTCCTGTCATAATCTCAGTATGGGAGGCAGTGATAACTTGCCGACTTCCATTGGTCATAATTGGCAGCAAGGACCAATCAACTCTCCCACCGTACTCAATTCCAGTATGAATCTGGCCCAGTTCTGGGATGGTCGGGCAGCCGATTTGCAGGAACAGGCTGCCGGACCAATTGCTAATCCGATGGAAATGGCTTTTAGCCACTCTCTGGCCATTGATGTTTTGCGTTCGATTCCACAATACGTTGCAGCATTCAATAAAATCTATGGCAGTAATGAGATTACTCTGGATCAGGTTACCAATGCCATAGCAGCTTTTGAAGAAACCCTGGTCACTCCCAATTCCCGTTTTGATCTTTGGCTTAAAGGCAGTGACAATGCCTTGACTGACACTGAAATTGCCGGTTATCAGAAATTTAAAGAAATCGGTTGTGTGGCTTGTCATAACGGGGCTGCTGTAGGTGGCAGTTCATTCCAGAAAATGGGGATTATGGAACCCTACCAGACCGAAAACCCGGCTGAAGGACGTATTGCAGTGACCGGTAAAGATGCCGATCGCTTTTCATTCAAAGTACCAACTTTACGCAATGTTGAATTGACTTACCCATACTTCCATGACGGTGCCTATTGGAAACTGGAAGATGCCGTCGATGTGATGGCCAGACTGCAACTGGGACAGAAGCTGGAAAAACAGGACATTCAAAACATAACGGCATTTTTGAAAACCCTGACGGGTGACCAGCCTCAATTTGCCGTACCACAATTGCCACCCTCTACTGGCGACACACCGATTCCTGTTCCATTTGAAAAGGAATAAGTAAAAAAGCCCGCCAGAGTTGATAACTGGCGGGCTTTTCTATTGAGCTGTTAATCAGACAGGTCTGAAACCCTATCAACTACTGCCGCATATAAATCTCGAGTTGAAGCAATCGCGCCATCCTGAACCTGTTCAGCCGAAATAACTTTGCCACCAGCAGCCTGAAGCGGGCGGGTTGCAGTCGTACTGGCCACAACAGTAGGTTTATACCCCAGATTAAATCCGCCATGCGCGGTGGAATTTACACACATATGTGTCATAAATCCTGCCAACACTATATTTTCAATATTCAGTGATTTCAGTCTTTGATCCAATTCAGTTTGCACAAATGCATTGGGAAAGTTTTTAGTAATAACGTATTCCCCGTCTTGAGGTGCCACTTCATTGGAAATCTGACCAATATCCGTAGTGAGATCGTAAGGTGAGCCCACACCTCCATCATGTTGAATATGAATGATAGGGATATTTAACGCCCTTGCACGTTCCAGCAAAGCTTTGGCTTCCAAAATAGCTTTTTCCACGCCAGTGAGCTGCATAACTCCCACACGATAAGTATTTTGACAATCAACCATGATCAATGCTGAATGACTTAAATGGGCTGGCTGATGGCCTAGGCCGACAATGTCTCTCAATGTGGTGGGTGTGTTGCTCATATTGCTCCTTTAAAAATTCATTTGGATTTTATTCTGCACGATGTTGAAAACTGACCGCATAGGCTGCAGGGCGAGCCAGTAATATTGGATCGTCTGAAGGTTCAATACCCTCCGGCAAAGCCAGTGGGTTAAACATGGTTTTGCGTTCATATTCCAATGCATTACCTCTTACCGCTTCTATAACAATGGTTCCTAACTCAACCACTTCACGACTTTCTGGCCAGATTACCGTAGCATCATCCACTTCATCATTTTCATTAGCAATTTGCAGTTTTAAATGAAACTTCACTAGTTCTCGCGGCAAGCGTTCACGAATTTCATTCATCAGATAATCTTTATTCTGTTCACCGGCTACTTTCTGTCCAAGCATTTTTTCATCTTCAAAAGGCTCAACGATATAACGTCCATAAACTGATTGACCAAGCTCATTGGTAAATTTAAACGCATTAATGCTGTGATATGACAACACCGCAAAACTGGCCGGCACCGGTTTTGGATAGTTCGCAAAAGCTTTGGCAGCTGGATTTTCCTGAATATATTTCTTTAACGGCGTGGGTGATTCTTCGCTGTTTGCAGAATTTTTAACCGCCGTCAAAAACTGTAGAAATTCCTTTGGGGTTGCAGCAGGAAACCTTGGTACTGAACTTAATACCAGGTCCGTGTATTCGTCATCTTTCAGACTAAAACGGACGGCCATTCCCTTGATGATTCCTCGTGGATCATTATCGGCAATATCCGGAATGCCGGTGCCATTTGAAAACCTTACAACGATAGGAGTCGCAGCATCAGTGTTGAAATGTTCTGCTTTGGATATTCGCGAAGCAGATTCATCTGGATAAAAATCACCTTTTAACACCACACCTTTCGCATGAACAGATCGAAAACCTTCATGAGGTCCATCAAATAACTCATGCTGAATATCGACTATCTTCGCTACCGTCTCTACATCATTTTCCTCAGCATGAGCCGATACAGATGAAAGACTCAGTAATAATGCCACCATCGAACCTGTCATTTTAGTGATTTGCATGTTTGCCTCCAATATTCATTATGAATCCATTTTCATGAAGCCTTTAAATAGTACGAACCTTTCTGTCTAAATTAGTTCAGGAGTTCATAAGTTCCAATAACATCGATTAAAACTAGGCCATTAAAATCAAATTTACTGGTTTACAGTTACTAGACGACTGGTCTATTATGGGGTCACTTTAGTAGACGACCGGTCTAATATGACACGCATCGAAACAAGACAATCATTAATCAAAGTCGGTACCGACGTTATCGGCAGCCATGATTTTAACCCAACAGGCTTAAATACCGTGTTAAAAACCGCTGGCGTACCGAAAGGTTCGTTTTATTATTATTTTGCCAGTAAAGAAGATTTCGGCCTGGCTATCATTGATGAATTCGCGATTGCCTATAACGAAAAAATTGACTCGTTTCTCAGCGATACAAAAGTCAGTCCGCTGCAACGGATTCGTAACTATCTGCAAAATGGACTGGAAACAATCAGCGAAGGACAGTGTAAGCGTGGCTGCCTGATTGGCACCTTAGGACAGGAATTATCCAGCCAAAATGAAACATTCCGAGTTCGGCTGGATCAAGTGTTCGAAGGCTGGAAACAACAATTTGGCCTGTGTATCCAAGCTGCTATCGATTGTGGTGAACTCTCTGAAGATACTGATATAGAACAACTTTCCGAGTTTTTACTATCAGGCTGGCAAGGTGCAATTTTACGCGCCAAAATGCATTCCAGCATCAGTCCCCTGCAGGCTTTTATCGATACGACTTTTGATCGTGTATTGATCACCCGCTAAATAATTTATTTCTACCAATTACCCGGAGATTTTTATGAGCAAAGTTGCTCTTTTACAGCTCGGTGTGGAATTTATCGAAAAAGGCTTAGCGGCTGGCCACCTCAAACCGGTTAATGCCAAAACCTATTTATTGGATGACATTGTTGCTGGACATCAGTACGTGGAATCCAACCAACAAATTGGCAAAATCATTGTCACCACTTCAAAAACCTAATGCTTTTCACAATGGAGGAATCCTATGAAGTTTAACCTCAAGACTCTAAGTGCCTTAACCCTTGCTTCGCTTGGTTTAATTAGCACTGCTAGCTTCGCCGATGCAGCTGATGTCGAAAAAAACCTGCATAAACTCAATGTACCTGATGGCTTTAAAGTTGAAGTTTATGCAGAAGTGCCTGGCGCACGGCAAATGGCACTGGGCCAGTCCACCGGTACCGTGTTTGTCGGTACCCGTGGCCAAAAAGCTTATGCAGTAGTGGATCGTAATAAAGATCGTAAAGCCGATGAAGTGGTCACTATTCTTGACGACCTTAAAGTGGGTAACGGTGTCGCCATGTATCAGGGCAACTTATATGTTGCCGAACAAAACCGTATTGCCCGCTATGCAGCGCCCGGCTTTGATCTGAGCCTACCCTTTAAAGAAATGCGCGAAGTGATTTATGAAGATCTGCCTGATAAAGCGCATCATGGCTGGCGTTATATTGACTTTGGACCCGATGGCAAACTCTATGTCACCGTCGGCGCTCCATGTAATATTTGCGACGTAAAAGGTCAGGAAGCCACCATTATCCGGATGAATCCAGATGGCAGTGATGTTGAAATCTATGCTGAAGGTATTCGTAATTCTGTCGGTATGGATTTCCAACCGGACACCGGAACATTGTATTTCACCGATAACAACACCGATATGATGGGTGATGACATTCCACCGGGTGAATTAAACGCTGCACCTGAAAAAGGCATGCACTTTGGCTTCCCCTACTATGCCGGCGGTAAAGAACGTCATGAAGACTGGGCCGATAAAACACCGCCTAAAGACGTTACTTATCCCGTTGTCGAATTTCAAGCACACGCCGCCGCACTAGGCATGAAGTTTTATACCGGCAACATGTTCCCGGAAGATTTCAAAGG
Organism: Methylophaga sp. F7; assembly: GCF_056863975.1. Lineage (NCBI taxonomy): Bacteria > Pseudomonadati > Pseudomonadota > Gammaproteobacteria > Thiotrichales > Piscirickettsiaceae > Methylophaga > Methylophaga sp. F7. Next base: position 2,078,225 of record NZ_CM166511.1, read on the forward strand.
TGATGTCATCATTGCCCAGCATGGTTCATGGAACCGCACAGAACCGGTTGGCTATCAGTTAATGCGTGTCACGTTTGATGAAAACAATGAAGTCAGTGGTCATGAAACCTTTATTGATGGCTGGTTAAAGGATGGTGAAGCGTGGGGACGTCCAACTGACGTCTTGCAATTACCTGATGGTTCGGTGCTGGTCTCTGATGATTTTAATGGTGTGATTTACCGCGTCAGTTACGGTGAACAACAGAGTGATGCTCAAACAACCAGCACAAGTCATGGCAACAACACGATAGAAGATCTGATGATGCCGGAATCAGCTATCGCCCATCCGGATGGACGGGTATTTGTCACTGAAATCGGTGAGTTTGGTAAAAAAGGTGATGGTAAAGTCACTGTTGTGAACACCGATGGCAGCACTGAAACGTTAGTTGATGGCCTGAACGATCCAAAAGGCATCGATATGTTTAACAACACCTTATACGTTGCCGATGTCGATCAATTGGTGAAAATCAGTCTGGATGGCAAAAGCGAAGTGATGGTTAAATCAGCTGACTTTCCAGGTAAACCAGTGTTTCTCAATGATGTCGAAATCGATGGTCATGGCAATATCTATGTGTCCGACAGTGGTGATGATAACGGCAAAGATGCCGGTATTTATCAAGTTACAGCCAAAGGCAAGGTAACTGAAATCATCAACCAGAATTCCGGTATCAAACGTCCCAATGGTTTGTTAATGGATGGCTATAACAAGATGCTGGTAGCTGATTTTGGCACTGGTGATTTGTTCCAGCTGGATATTGACTCCGCTAAAGCCACCAAAGTAAACACTGGTTTTGGGGGTGCAGACGGTCTGGTTCGGGATACTAATGGATTTTTATATATCAGTGACTGGAATAACGGCAAGGTATGGCAGTTAAATGAAGCTAAAGCTACGCCACAACTGATCACCGACGAGTATGAAGCCGCAGCCGATATTGCTTTATCAGCCGATGGCAAACATATTCTGATGCCCGATATGAAAGCCGGAAAACTGTATTTCCTGCCGATTAAATAAGTCGATTTAAAATCTCTCAAAAAGCCGGGACTTGTCCCGGCTTTTTGGTTTTTACTAATATGGATTGTTAACGTATTAAACAGGAATAAATCCTTCAGCTTGAATTCAGATTTGTCTGCTAATTTTTCCCACACTGTTAGATTGGTTGTTGTGGGGTGATATATGTTCAACAAACGCAGTATTAAACAATTTCTCATCATCAGTTTTCATTGTTTATTAGCATTACTGCTTCTGATACAAATGAGTTTTCAATGGTTGTTTCCCATCACTAAAATCAAGCGAAGTCTGAAATCTCACCTAGTAGACCCCTCTTTACTTTGTGACCGATCAGAAATGAAGATCTGACACCATCAACCCAATAGTTGGTACAGCAATAGTAGATTAAATAACAAACTTAATACTGCTAACGTTTGCCAGAATCGCACAGGATGACGTTCAATCAATGGCACAAATTCAGTTTGTAAAAATGCCGGGTTGGGTTTTAGCAGGTCCGTCTGCAGTTCGGATAAGGCTTCATAGCGTCGTTGTGGATTAAGCTGTACGGACTTTTCTATCGCTTTATCAACCCACACAGGAATATCGTTTGTCACTAGCGTCAGAGATTTATAATTCAGGCGGCTCAATTGCTGACGATTTATGTGTTTTTCGAAACGCTTTCCGTAAGGTAACTGTCCGCTCAGCAATTGGTAAATAATCGAGCCCAAAGAAAACTGATCAGCCTGCACTCCCGCCTGTTCTCCCAGTAGATATTCAGGCGCGGTAAATTCTTTGGTTCCCAGCAGTTTTTTGCGTTCTATCGGCGATGCCACATCCGCGATACCAGCTATTCGGGTGGAACCAAAATCAATAATTTTCACCACACCTTCATCACTAAGCAGGACATTACCGGGCTTAAGATCTTGATGCAGCATATCCAGTCGGTGAAATGCCCGAAGTCCTGAGATCAGTTGTGGGAGTATCTGTCTGACTTCACTCAGACTAAGTGGCCCTTCATCATCCAGTTTCTGTTGCAGCGTTTTGCCCGCCACATATTCCATCACATAATAAAGAAAGCGTCGGGGACGCTGTTGCTCAACGATGCGAACGACATGGGCATTGTCAATTCGTCGTCCAATCCACTCTTCCAGCTGAAAACGTTCCAGATAGGCCGGATCATCTTCAAAGTTTACTGAGGGTGTTTTCAACACCACTTTCTGCTGGGTTTGGGTATCTATTGCCAGATACAGCTGACTGGTGGAACTGGCATGCAGCTCACGTAACACCCGGTAACCATCAAGAATGACACCTTCGTACAATTCTGGTGGAAACGGTAACGCCGTCAATCGGGCATAGACTTCATCCGGCTTGGGATCAGATAACTCGTCAATACAAAACACTTGGCAGCTTACATTATCTCCACTGCCGTTTTGCAACGCTAACTCACACAATTCTTTGGCACACTGCTCAGGATCAGCATTGTCGCTTAACTGCTGTTTAATGACATTGTCTGCAACAAACTCATAAACACCATCCGTCATCAATATAAAAACATCACCCTGTTCCACAGCCAGGTTTTTATAGTCGATATCCAAAGCATAATCGACTCCCAATGCCCGTCCCAGATATTCCTTTCCTTGATCCAGTTTTATACGGTGATCCTGGGTTAGTTGTTCCAGCGTATTATTACGATAATGATAGATACGGGCATCGCCAACATGAAATAGATGAGCGGTAACTGATTTGATAATCACCGCCGAGAAGGTCGTAGCAAAGCCTCGTGACATTTCCCGAAACTGATGACTCTGGCCACACAGCCAGACATTTATCGCCGTTAAAACCTTGCCACCGGATTGTTTGACCGACCAGGTATCTGGTGTACTGAAATAATCAGCAATAAATCCGGTGATGGCGGCATGACTGGCCTCGCGGGCCTGTTCGCTGCTACTGATACCATCGGCAATTGCACAGATGGTACCCTTGCTTTCCAGCAGCAAGCTGTTCTCCGGGGCATAAAAACCGATCGCATCCTGATTTTCGGCTTTCACTCCGGCCCGCGAGTATTGCCCGCAACGGACTTTCAGCATGATCTCGACCCCGTTTAATGCACGTCGATCATTTGCACGGTTCCATCCGGCAATACTTCTGCCATCTGGCCGCGCGGCTCATCCATAAATTGCACTACGATCAAGGTAACAACCGCGGTGGCAGCAATCACCCAGAAAAACAACTGCGCTGAGACCACGGATAATACCGTCAAAAACAATAACGCACCGACATTACCATATGCGCCAGCCATCCCAGCAATTTGTCCCGTCAGACGACGTTGTACTAAAGGTACCACAGCAAACACCGCTCCTTCACCCGCCTGAACAAAGAACGAACAGCACATAGTCGCCAACACAGCTAATACAATAAACCATTCAGGCGTAATCAGGCCCATAACAAAATAGCCCACAGCCAAGCCTGCCAGACAAATGGTCAGCGTCAATTTACGACCCAGCTTATCACTGAAGTAACCGCCGGTTGGCCGTGAGACCAGGTTCATAAAGGCAAAACCGGATGCCAGTAGTCCGGCCTGAACAACAGTAATATCAAATGTTTCACTGAAAAATAACGGTAACATCGACACCACCGCTAACTCAGAACCGAACGTTGCCAGATAGGCCAGATTCAGCACCGCTACCTGCTTGAATTTGTAACGATGAATTTCTGGAACCGGCGTATGAAATATTGATTTGTTGACCTGAAAAATATGGTAAAGCTGGTACAAAAACAACAGTATTAGTCCAGCATAAATCAGCATGGATACTGATTCAGTCAGTAATGAGACCCCGTTTGGAGACAGTTTCCAGGCTAGCAGTGCCAAAGCGCCATACATCGGCAGAGTCATCAGAATTAATAAAGCAAAGTCGCCTTTGCTGGTAACTTCCATTGCCCCGGACTTTTTCGGTTTGAAATAAGTTGACCCTTTTGGCGTATCAGAAACGCTGTTGTAATAGATAAACGCATAAATCAACGCAATTAAGCCGGTCAGCGCTACCGCATAACGCCAGCCTTCATCACCGCCAAACATCAACGCAATCGTCGGCAGACTCATCGCCGCTGCAGCTGAACCAAAATTACCCCAGCCCCCGTAAATGCCTTCCGCCAGACCGACCTGTTTAGCTGGAAACCACTCTGAAATCATTCGAATACCGATAACAAAACCAGCACCGACAAAGCCCAGCATAAAACGAGCTAATGCCATTTGTTCAAAACTGTCGGCCATCGCAAAAAAGAAACACAACATACTGGAAATCCCCAGCAGCAATGAATACATGATTTTGGGGCCGTATTTATCTACTAACATCCCCACCACAATCCGGGCAGGAATGGTCAGCGCGACATTCAGAATCAATAGAGTTTTAACTTGCTGGTCGGTGAGGCCAAGTGTTTCTTTAATCGAAACCAGTAATGGTGCATGGTTAAACCAGACCACAAAACTGATAAAAAAAGCCATCCAGCTGAGATGTAAAATGCGGCTGTTACCGCTGAAGGATAAAAATTTTAAATTTGAGGCAGACATTGTGTTCTCACTACAGAACGTTTGACCAACATTGGTCATCATCTTTAGCGGGAATTATGCCAACTTATAAGCCATTGATTTTGTTAAGTACTTATTATTTAAACAGGTATCTTATGCACTTATTTAAGCCATAGTTATTCTTGCTGCACCATGGCTGTGCAGATTGTCAGGCGACAAAAGCTACTGCATTCTTGCCTGATTGTTTTACCCGGTACATCGCTTCATCGGCTGCTTTTAACAAGGCATCAATGTTTTCACCATCCTCGGGATAACGGGCAATGCCAATACTGGCCCCCACCTGACAAGGGCAGTTATCAATCACCATTTTTTCGGAAAGTGTGGCAATGATTTTATCGCCTACAGTTTGTAAATGCGTATCTTTAGCTGCATCACTAATCAGCACGACAAACTCATCTCCACCAATACGAAATACGGTATCCGATGCACGTAAACGCTGACCAATGCGCTGAGCCACCTCTATTAATAAGGCATCACCCACATGATGACCACAATCGTCATTAACGGATTTGAAGTTATCCAGATCAATAAACATCATCGCCAGCGAGGTACCCTTGCGCTGTGCCTGTAATATGGCCTGCTCTGCCAGCAGGCTGAACTGTGCCCGGTTGGCCAGACCGGTCAAACTATCTTTATGCGCCATTTCGGTAAGTGCCAGCTCCAGTTGTTTGCGTTCGGTAATATCACGAATATCACCGCTGAGTTCAATGGTGCGACCATCTTCACTACGATTGAGTTGAAGTAACATTTCGGCATCAATTAGTTCATTGTCAGCCCTGACCAGTTGTACTTCACAGCGGCTATAAGGCAAAGGGCGAAATTTTTTGGCCAGTAATAATAAATGTGAGATGCGTGTCGCTGATTCCTGATCAAACAGACGGTGGTAGTGTTGGCCGAGATAATACCGTTCTTCGTGTTGCAGCAATAATTTCACAGACGCACTAATAAAGGTGATATTGCCACTGGCAGAATTGATGACGATAACGATATCTGAACTTTTTTCCATCAGCTTGCTGAAATACTGCTCGCGACGAATCAATCGATTTATTGCCATCGCAAATGACAACAGAATCAAAATCACAATAATGCTCTGTAATCCTCTCAACAAATATGTTTGCCGTTTAGCAGAAGCTTCGAGTTGATTGGTTAATTTATTCATCAGAACGAGTAACTGCGGATTATCCGCTACCATGGCATTCACCAGTTGCTCCAACGCCGATTCCCTAACCTGCAATTGTTGAATAGATTGGTACAACGGTTTCCACAACGCAATTGACTGCATCAGTGTTTTTTGAATTACGGTTTCATTGAATTGTTCAACCTGAATAAGTTGACCATTGGCGCTTAACGTTTCACCACCATTAATCATGGCGTTCAGAGTTTGATCGAATAAGGACATGGCGTCCATCAATTCCTGATAAGACTCGTCGGTACTAAGCCCCTGACTTTGCTGATAACGCATTAACAACAGTGATTTGGTCATTTTCTGTGACAACATGCGTTGACGACCAGCAATATTGATATTGATTGAGGAAGCTTCCAGCTGAACCGAAATATGATAATTCATTGCCAGTAAAGTGATATCAAAGATAATCACCAGACTGAGTGGCAGCAAAAAATGTCGGTACTTTTTGATTACCTCAAACATGCCCCCCCTTATTATCCGCTAAGGATTCTTTGCGTTAATCGTCCTGCCAGTCCAGATCGCAACAAAACACATAAAGCTTGTTATGCACCACTACCGTCTGAGAAACTGTGATACACATTCTGGAGTCAGCGACGGATAGATAGGGTCGACTTAACTGCATTTCGCCGGGATGTTCAATGGCTCTGAAATGATAGTGTTTGTGTGACCAGTTAGCATTATCACCTGATAAAAGCGGGGTAAAACGCGTGTCCATTTTTTGCTGGTAATTCGGAGAATAAACATTTCTGGCCATCTGATAACCCACTTCATCCAATAAATAACAGCGCACGGCACGCTTTTCCTTAAACAAAATAAGCGTGCTGGTATCAAAGGCATTGGTAATAGAAAATTCACTGACGGCCTGACGAAACAGTGTTTCGATCTTTTTAAAATCCTGATTCATTTGATGACTGTTTTTAAAGCGCTGGCGTTGCTGAATTTTCAATAAATGATCAATATCTTCAGAAAATTTACTGTTTTGGGAGATACGTTGCTGCGGTCGGGCAAAATAGAAGCCCTGAACCATATCGGCATTAGCCGCTATAGCTACCAGTGCTTCCCGTTCAGTTTCCACCCCTTCTATCACCACCAGGCTGCCGGCTTCGTGTATCAGTGATACGACGCCGGTCAGAATGCGTTCAACTCGACTCGAGGTGCCCGCACCATGGATCATACTGCGATCAATTTTTACAATATCCGGTTCCAATTCCCAGATACGATCAAAATTGGAATGCCCGGCACCAAAATCATCAATCGCTATCAGGCAACCCAAATCCCGAAAATGGCGAATCAAACTGCGTAAATATTGCCGGTCATCAATTTCACTTTCGAGAATTTCAATAACCACCCTATGTGGGGAAATACCGGTCTGCTCAAATAACGCATTCATAAAGCCGGCATCAGGGCGCTCAGCTACCAGACATTGTGAATTAAGGTTCAGAAATAACCAGGCTTCACCATTCGGCTGACGGGCAAAATTATGCATATGCAACCGTCGACATAATCGATCCAGAGACAGATTTTCAACACCGGTTTGCGGTATTGCCAAGAGCTCTATTGGTGAATGGGGTTGTTTTTCGGTATCGACCGCGCGAATCAGTCCTTCGTAGCCAACAGGACGACGATGCGAGATGCTGAAAATGGGCTGAAAATGACTGCTCAACGTTAAATGATGATAATCAGCCGTCACATATAGACTGGTTTGTTCAGCATCATGCATCTGCTGCATTGGCATACCTTTAAATTCTGATTGGAAAGCAACTGTGTTCAACATAATATAGCGGCCAATTCACCGAGAAGTTTTGTTAATTATCAAACCTGCCCAACGTGAGCAGGTTTGATTCACACTTGCATCCATGCCAACACGTCTTATTTAGCTCATTTCAACGCATCAGGCAGCCTTCCTGGCATGCCTTTGATGTAAAAATTTAATCACTTCAGAACGGTAATGGTTGTAATCGGCATTATCTGCCAAGTCCAGTCTTTGTCTTGGTCGGGGAAGATCGACCTGCAGAATTTCACCAATACTGGCTGCCGGACCATTGGTCATCATAACGATTTTGTCAGACAGCAACACGGCTTCATCCACATCATGGGTAATCATAATGACCGTGTTATTCAGATCAGACTGAATATCCATCAGCGAGTCCTGCAAATGCGCCCGGGTTAAGGCATCTAATGCGCCGAAAGGTTCATCCATTAACAATACTTTTGGCTCCATCGCTAATGCCCTTGCGATACCGATCCGCTGTTTCATGCCACCTGAAATTTCCGCGGGTAGTTTGTCTTTGGCATGAGTCATATGCACCAATTCCAGATTGTGTAATGTCCAGTCACGAATCTGTTGCCGATTACGAGTTTTACCAAACACCGATTTCACTGCCAATTCGACATTTTGATAGCAAGTGAGCCAGGGAAACAAGGCATGATTCTGGAACACGATGGCCCGATCCGGACCCGGTTCATTTACCTCTTTGCCCTGGAGAATCACCCCACCTTCAGTGGCCTGATATAAACCACCAACAATATTCATAACAGTCGATTTACCACAGCCGGAGTGACCAATAATACTGACAACTTCACCTTTGTTGATTTGGAGGTTCACATTGTCCAACGCCCTAAATGGGCCATTGGCGGTTGGAAAATCAATACTGACATGATCGATATTTAAATAACTTTCCATTGTCTGCTCCTAGCGAATATTTGCGGTTTTGTCGTATGAGAAAAATTTCTGCAATGTGAGCATAATGCGATCCAATGCAAAGCCAATCAGACCAATCGCCAATACCGCGACCATAATGCGGCTGAGCGAATTGGAACTGCCATTTTGAAACTCATCCCAGACAAACTTACCCAGACCCGGGTTTTGTGCGAGCATTTCTGCTGCAATTAATACCATCCAGCCGATCCCCAGCGAAATTCTCAATCCGGTAAAAATCATCGGAATGGAAGAAGGGACCACAATTTTCCACACCGTCGTGAAATATCCCAATCGCAACACCTTTCCCACATTAAGCAAGTCACGATCAATGGAAGACACGCCAACCGCAGTATTAATCAAGGTCGGCCACAAAGAACACAACATAACGGTGATGGCCGAGGTAATAAATGATTTTGAGAACATCGGATCGGCCGACACGTACACTGCACTGACCACCATGGTCACAATGGGCAGCCAGGCCAGTGGCGACACTGGTTTGAAAATCTGGATCAGAGGATTTATTGCGTTATACAGATTTTGACTTAAACCACTGACGATACCGATCGGAATCGCAATCAAACTGGCCAGCAGAAAACCGACAAATACGGTAAACAGACTGGTCCATATCTGATCAATAAAAGTGGGTCTTCCATTGAAGTCCCGAACTTTAATTTCGGCATCGGGATTTTTCGCCAGTTTGTTCGCATTCCGCTGTTCCTGGCGCTGATAAAAATCTGTCTCACGCTGACGTTCAGCCTGATGTTCTTCATTCAGCACCTTAACCTGCTCCCATACCTGAACCGGTCCGGGCAATTGGCCAAGACTGGTATCAACTTTGGCAGCCCCAAAATGCCAGAAACATAGAAAGGCAAGCATTGCTATCAATGGCAAACCAATCATTTTGACTAGCTGTTGAAATTGAAACCCGGCGGGTTCCCCACCAGCGATTTTCGCCAGTGGGACGAACCAGTTGAGCCCCGTTATTTCCAGAAAATATATGAGTTTATCGTTCATAAGAGTCCATCTTTGTCCGTTTTATGAAAAGCAGGGGAATTAATCCACCTGCTCCTCTCCTTTCAGGCCAATGGCAAATTTTTCCAGGTAAGCATTAGGTGCTGTCCCGTCAAATTCGATGCCATCGATAAACTCATTTTGAGCCGGTTTGAAACCCGTTTCAGAGGAGAAATCCGGGAAATCTGCAACAGCTAACTTGCCCTCTTCAATCAATTCTTTTGCTGCAATTTGATAAATATCAGGACGATAAACTTTCTTTGCCATATCGGTATACCAGCTATCCGATTTGGCTTCCGGGATCTGGCCCCAACGACGCATTTGGGTCAGATACCAGATGGCGTCACTGTAATATGGATAGGTCGCGTTATAACGGAAAAACACATTGAAATCGGGGATTTCACGTTTATCACCTTTTTCGTATTCAAAGGTGCCCGTCATGCTGTTGGCAATCACATCATAATCAGCACCGACATAATAACTTTGTGAAAGTATTTCAACGGCCTCAGGACGATTGGCATTATTCTCAGCATCCAGCCAATGTGCAGCACGGATAAGGGCCTTAACTAATGCAATATGGGTGTTGGGGTTTTCATCAGCCCATTGCTGGCTGACACCGAACACCTTCTCTGGGTTATTTTTCCAGATTTCGTAGTCGGTAATCACCGGTACCCCGATCTCCATAAATACTGCCTGCTGATTCCATGGCTCGCCCACGCAATAACCTTCAATGGTTCCAGCTTCCATCGTCGATGGCATTTGAGGTGGAGGTGTGACCGATAACAAGGCTTCTGCCTTAAGCTGACCACTACTGTCACCTTTGTGCGGTGCGTAATAGCCTGGATGAATGCCGCCAGCTGCCAGCCAGTAACGTAATTCATAGTTATGGGTGGAGACAGGAAAAACCATGCCCATATTGAACGACTTACCTTGCTGTTTGTAACTATCAATAACCGGTTTTAAAGCTTCAGCACTGATCGGATGCTGGGGCTTGCCATCCTCTGCCATGGGGATATGCGGTTTCATCTGTTCCCATACATTATTGGAAACAGTGATCGCATTACCATTGAGATCCATACTGAAGGCAGTAATGATATCGGCCTGAGTTCCATAACCAATTGTCGCACCAAGCGGTTGTCCGGCAAGCATATGGGCACCATCAAGTGCACCATTAATTACTCCATCCAGCAGCACTTTCCAGTTTGCCTGGGCTTCCAGCGTGACGTACAAGCCTTCATCTTAAAAAAACCTTTTTCATAGGCGATTGCTAATGGCGCCATATCGGTGAGCTTGATAAAACCAAGACGAAGATCTTCTTTTTCCAGCTCGCCCGGAGCTGACAGTGAATTTGTGGAAAAACTGATAACACCGATGACGCCAAAGGCAGATAACCAGCGGCGTATGGAATGGGAATTTACTTTGGGTAAAGACATAAAAAGCTCCAACTTTTATGGCCAGTTCAGTCTGATGACTCCATTACTGGAGATCATAAAAACAAGGCCAGAGGACAGAAAACGGCGACGTTGCCCGATACCGGGGAAATCATTTCCAGACACGGTTTTCAATCCTGCGTTGGATTGTTCCAGGACCTTAGCCAAGAACAAAGGTGGCTATGAAACAACAGATCCCACTGTCCCATTTGCAGTTAATATGCCAATTACATACCTATTTAAAAATTTATAAATTTCAGTCACTTATTAAATCACTTTACTAATACTCAGTTTCAACTTGCGTCGCTTTGGGGCTTAACAATAAGTCTGGCACCCAGATGGTGCAGCAGCAGACAGCTTTATTTCATTCAGGTATGAGGATGTGTTTCCAGCAGGTTAGCCGTAGCCAGCACCTGTTTCGCCAACATCGCCAGCCGCATGTTCTGGTTCATCGCTGTGGTGCGTAACAAACGATAAGCTTCGTCCTCACTGCACTGACGCTGTTGCATCAATACGCCTTTGGCACGATCAATAATCTTGCGTTCCGCCAGTTTGGTTTCCAGTGATTGCACCTGTTCACGCATCGTCTGTTGTTGCTGGAAACGATTTCGTGCAGTGCTCAGTAACGGCAAGACCCGGTGCGGTTGTAAACCATCAACCACATACGCACTGACGCCAAGCTCAATAGCCTGTTTTTCAACCTGCGCGTCATACACATCGGTGAAAATAATCACTGGCATCGGTTGTTGTCTGAGTAACATATCAACAAGCGCCATCATGTCACTATCACAATTACGAACGGCCAGAATGAACATGCCGGTAAATTCGAGTTGTTTCATGGCCAGTTTAGGAAGGGAAGCCGATTGATTGGTCACCTCAAACATGGTGCCACTCAATTGTTCGACTAATTGCTGTGCTATATCAGAACGATCGCACACCAATGTGGAATTAAAATTTTGTGTCATGATGTCAGTTGAGTTTCGCATGATTATCCGCAGCATAGTTAATGATAAGAGAAAACACATTGAGTACCGTATCGATGGCACGGGTGGCCGTTTTAAAATATTCATCGGCTGATAGGGTAATCGAACCTTCAATCAGCACTTGTTGATCAATGGTCTGTAACAATAAATCTGTATCGCGTTCGATTTTGCCGTTTTGACCAGCCAGAATTCCCACCAGGTCTTTATTACGAATTCCGGCAATTTCCCTGAGTAATTCACCGATCCTGCTGTTTGCTGTTAAACGTTGGAAAGACAACATCATCGTTTCGGTGCCCCCTGCCTGACCTCGGGCACACAGGGTCGATCCAACGGCACGCATTTGGCCGAGAATTTCAGCAGCTCTGAGAGTGTCCAGACAGATTTCGGATAAGCGGGTGATGTTATCCAGCATAAAATGGTGAAGGTTGTACAAACGGCTGAGATCATCAAACAAAGATAATTGGCCTTCGATCATCGCACTGTGCTGCCGAATAACCTGATGAGGAGTCAGATTGCGATCCAGTACCTGCTTTTTCAGTCGCGGCCAGTGATCTACAAACGATTGCCATTGCGGTAACGTTTGCATTTCGGTGTTTTGTGCACCGAGAATAAATTGATCGATTTGTTGCTGCAGAAAGGTCAGCTTGCCGACCAGGGAAGCATTTCCAGCACAGACAGCACTGCTGGTGCCCCGATGTTGCTGAGATAAATCAATTAACTGTTTTAAATGAACCAGTTGGGAAATGGCAAATTCTGTACGTCGTTTATCACGGAAATTCAGAGTGAATTGTCTGGTAGCAGCAAAACATGCTGCTACCGATAATGCACCTGCAATGGTGGGATTGACTATCATAGTCTGACTCTCAATTAGTCGTTCCGATTATTCCCAGCTGAAAAGATAACCAGCCATTAATCCTAAGGGAGAAATCAACACCAACAAAAGCAGCTTGAATAACTCTTTCATCAAATAGAAAAAATCAACTAAGTATCCCATTGTTGTGGCATCCTTCTTTGTATGGCAACGACAACGATACTGCATAAGCTGTGCCAGAGATAAAACTATTATTTATCAACAACTTAAAAATTCATCTTGGCACGTCATGCATTAAAATGGGCTGTAGTAAACGGACCATCGCTTATTTTTGGTGCGCCGAAGCAGAATTACAGATAAAAAAAAGCCAGCCCTAAAGGGCTGGCTTGGTACAACAAAGGCAGCTATAAAAAATCAACAGCCTCTAATACCGAGGAGATATTAGAACTTAACTTGTCCATAGACCCAGAACTTTTCGGTATCCACTAACGATGGAAATTCATCATCCGCTTGATAATCAGCGTATTTCACACCCACGGTGTAATGCTGGTTAAAGGTTTTTTCCAACAGAATATCCAGCTCATTACCGGCATCAAGACTGTCCTGATCCGTCTCAAAGTCATGGTAGGAAACAATCAGTTTGGCTCCGAAAATCACATTGCCAACGACTGTTAAATAAGCATCTTTCAGTCCTTGTGACGGAGTGTTCAGGAATTGATCGGCCCAGCCCTGAAACGCATGATTAGTGCCCAGGGGTGTTTTAAAACTGTCCGTTCCATCGCCTTCCTGCACTTCATAAGAGAGTTTGGCCATCCAGCCTTTATGCTTGGCACCCAGCTCTGCCAGATAATAATCCTGAGCATCCATGGTGCCGCTTTTATAATCACTTTGACGGGCATATTCGGCTGTATAAACCAGATTCCAGGCATCATTGATCGCAGGAGCACCACTGAGTCGCACACCCAATGTTTTAGAAGAGGTCGCTTCGGCATCTTCATATTCCAATAAATACCCATAGCCTTCCAGTTTGCCAAATGGTAAACCGCTGTATTGGGCATTAAGCAAATGAGCTTCAACGTCAATTTCACCATTATTTATAATGCCAGCATCACGATCATCACCAAAAATAGTGTTTATTTTATTGACAAAAGCGTAACTCAGCCTGGTATCAGGTAAAGAAGTATTCTGAATCGAAAAAGCATCAAAAGTTTGATGATTCTGCCGCCATAACACATTACCAATATAACGATGGAATGGTGCATTTCGGTAGGTAATTTGCTGACGACCAAATTTCGCAAGGGTATCAAAGCCCTGATAACTCAGATAAGCCTGATTGACTTCAGTACCATCCGGATCTGCCACTACTGAATATTTAGTCTCACCATTAGTGGTGCTATTGTAATTATCACCGCCCAGATCAGTAACATTCTCAAACTCAAGAAATGCACCAAAACCGTTTAAACGGCCGGTTTCATACCCCAAGGTAGAACGCACGGTAAATGCATCGGCATCTTTCAGGTCGTTATCCTGTTCAACAGATTCATAACGGGCACGGGCAGAAAAACTGACCTTTCCGCCAGTCAGGGCTTCGATAAAGCTGTCTTGTTCGGCTGCAGCCGCTGTCATTGAAAATGTGCCAATGAAGCTCGCCATCAACGTCGTTGCAGTATATGTAGGTAATTTTGACATGATCCTTCCTTAATTTACGGGCCGCGAAAATACCTTCGGCGACCGAAATATCAAAAAAATAGAGATTGATTTGCCACGTCGTTATGGCTGCATACGCGCTGGGCGGTTCAGAGGGCAATGCATCATCGTAAATACACAACACTCGTCAATTTGTTCAGGCAGAAACAAGCTCTGCCCTGACAGCTGTCAGGAATTAGCCAACAACTGTTTTAATTCGGGAATGCAGGATCCACAGTTGGTCCCTGCTTTTAAACATCGGCCAATATCATCAACCGATTTGGCTTCACCTTTACGGATAGCGTCTTTAATGGTGGTTTCGCCAACACCGAAACAGGCACAAACCATTTTGCCTTTATCCTGCTGTCCCGGCCCTGGACGGCCTGCAAGCAGACTCTGCCGGGCAGCTCCATCCAGTGTTTCTTCTGAAAATAATTGAGATAGCCAGCCACGTTCTGGCAGATAATGGTCGGCAGCCAGAAACATCACAGTCTGTAACTGATTATCAACAATATTGGCAGCACGATAGCGGCCAGCTCGCTGGTCACTGAATTCGATCCATTCACCTTGCTGTTCTGTAATATTCTGAATCCACTCAAGTGGTTGCTCTACCCAGTTTTCACCAGCCAGTTCATAGCGCCAGAACTGCTGACCTTTGACTTTGACCCAATAGGCTGTTTCAGTGAGGCTCAATGGCTGGCGGGATAAAATAAAACCATGCCAGCGCGGTAAAAATGGACGTACATTCACCGGGGTATGTTTGGACTCGGGTTGACCGGAAATGGGATCGGTTAGGGGTGCGACCAATGTGTCGACACGTGCCTGTGAGGCAAACTGTCCATTCCAGTGAATAGGCACAAAGATGCTGCCCGGGCGTTGATCCTGAGTTAAATTCACCCTTCCGGTGAGTCGTCCCCATTTGCTTTCAACCTGGGCCAGAGCCTTGTTCTGAATCTGCCAGTGGCCGGCATCGACCGGGTGCATATCAATCATTGGTTCACTGATATGCGCATTTAATCTGGGTGCCCGTCCGGTGCGGGTCATGGTATGCCATTGATCACGGATACGGCCGGTGTTTAACACTAAAGGATAGGTATCATCGACTTCGTTTTGCGGATAATGCGGGTCAACCGCAATCATTCTGGCTTTACCGGAAGCGGTATAAAAATGATTATCGGTAAACATTCTCGCTGTGCCCTGAGGCGCATTTTCGGTCACTGGCCACTGAATGGGTTGCAACGATTCATATTCCTGCTCAGTGATATTGGCCAGAGCGCTAATATCAAAATCACGCTGTCCCTGATTTTCAAAGGCAGACAATCTGGCATGTTCACGAAAGACATCTACGGCCGTTTCAAACTGAAACTGCTCAGCAAAGCCCATACGTTTGCCGACTTCCTTGAGCATCCACCAATCGGCTTTAGCTTCACCGGGTGCTGGTAAAAAAGCCCGTTGATGACTGATACGTCTTTCAGAGTTGGTGACAGTGCCGTCTTTTTCGCCCCAACCAAGCGCCGGCAGCAGTACATCGGCAAATTCGGTGCAGTCCGTTTGCTTTTCAATTTCAGAAACAATGACCAATTCACAGCTTTCCAACGCTCTCTTGACCTGATCAGCATCCGGGATGCTCACCACCGGGTTGGTGGCAATAATCCAGACAGCTTTGATGTCGCCACGCTCTATCGCCTGAAACATCTCAATGGTTTTATGACCGGCAGTATTGGTTAAGCGATCGGTATTCCAGAAACGTGACAACCGATCATGATGTTCTGGTTTGTCTATTTCCATATGAGCCGCCAGCTGATTACTCAAGCCACCGACTTCACGCCCGCCCATCGCATTGGGTTGACCAGTAATGGAAAACGGCCCCATACCGACTTTGCCAATCCGACCAGTGGCCAGGTGACAGTTGATAATGGCATTACATTTATCCGTGCCGCTGGTCGATTGATTAACGCCTTGAGAGAACAGGCTGATCGTTTTTTCAGTCGAGGCAAACAATTGATAAAATTTTGCTATATCGGCTTCAGATATTTCCGTCTGACGTGCCACTTGTGGAATATTGGCCGCAGTTTTTCCCGCCGAATCCAGTGATGATGCAAAGCCTTCCACATATTGCTCAAGATAATGCCAGTCGATACAGTCATGCTGTTTGAGATAGCTCAGCAAACCATTAAATAAAAACGCATCCGCACCGGGCCTTAATGGCAGATGCAAATCGGCGATATCGCAGGTGGCCGTTTTTCGGGGGTCAATCACTACCACTTTCATATTCGGCCGGTTTTGCTTGGCCTGAGTAATACGCTGAAACAGTACCGGATGACACCATGCAGTATTGGAACCGACAATCACCAATAGATCAGTTTGTTCGAGATCCTCATAGCTGCACGGCACCGTATCACTGCCAAATGCACGTTTATGAGCCGCCACTGCAGAAGACATGCATAAGCGTGAATTCGTCTCGATATTGCCACTGCCAATAAAACCTTTCATCAGTTTATTGGCCATATAGTAATCTTCGGTCAGAATTTGACCTGACACATAAAACGCCACGGCCTCCGGACCATGTTCATCAATGATCTGTTTAAACCGGTCACTGACATGGTTCAGTGCGTTATCCCAGTCAACCCGTTTGCCATTTACCTGTGGATACAACAAACGATTATCCAGACCGACGGTTTCCCCTAAAGCAGAACCTTTTGAACACAAGCGTCCTAAATTAGCGGGATGGGACGGATCACCTTTTATGGCGACCGTACCATCGGTTTGCGGAGCAGCTAAAACGCCGCAGCCGACGCCACAATAGGGACAAGTTGTTTGTGTTGCGTGTTGTGCCAACAGTCAATCCTCAGAGTGCAATGTAAATCAGGCCGTCTTCGACTTTGGTATCAAATGAACGGGTGCAACCTTCGTCTGGACCAGTGGCCTCACCGCTGCTTAAATCAATCACCCAGTTATGTAATGGGCAGGCTACACGTTTATCGTAAACAATCCCCTGGGATAACGGACCTTTTTTATGCGGGCATTGATCAAATAAGGCAAAGACCTCATCACCACTGGTCCGAAAAATCGCCACATCCCCATCCGGCGTTGTCATCACTCGTGAGCCTTTTTGCGGTACGCTTTCTACCGGTCCTACTTCAGTCCAATTTTGCATCTGTTGTTAACCTACTTGCTTGATGGGAATATAGTTTTCGCGCTGTTTGGCAGCATGTTCCGCCCAGGGATCGTCCTGCGATTTTTCCTGTGACTCGTAAAACCGCTGTGCCAGGACTTTGCGGTTGTCATGATCATCAACCACTTTGGCCTGAACGCTTTTCAGTCCCACCCGTTCAATCCACGGTGCGGTACGTTCCAGATAATGGGCATCTTCACGATAAAGCTGCATAAAGGCTGCACAGTATTCCATCGCTTCTTCTTCAGTAGCGACTTTGCACAGGAAATCGGTCGCACGAACCTTGATACCCCCGTTACCACCGACATGCAGTTCGTAACCTGAATCAACACAGACAATACCGAAATCCTTGATGGTGGCCTCAGCACAGTTACGCGGACAACCTGATACAGCAATTTTGAATTTATGCGGTGTCCATGAACCCCAGGTCATTTTTTCAACCTTGATGCCCAAGCCGGTGGAGTCCTGAGTACCGAAACGACACCATTCTGAACCCACACAGGTTTTCACGGTACGTAATGATTTACCGTAAGCATGACCTGAAACAAAGCCCGCTTCACTGAGATCGGCCCACATTTTCGGCAGATCGTCTTTTTTCACACCAAGCAAATCGATACGCTGACCGCCAGTGATTTTCACGGTGGGTACTTTATATTTATCGGAGATATCGGCAATAGCCCGTAATTCATTGGCGTTGGTTACCCCACCCCAAATCCGTGGCACCACTGAATAGGTACCATCTTTCTGGATATTGGCATGAACCCGCTCGTTGATAAAACGTGACTGCGGGTCATCCTGATAGTCAGGCCAAGTGCTGAGCAGATAATAGTTTAATGCTGGGCGGCATGAGTGGCAGCCATCAGCATTTTTCCATTCCAGGGCGACCATCAGATCAGAGATGGTTTTCAAACCTTGTTCTTTAATGGCGTTTTTCACTTCGCCATGACTCATGCTGGTGCAACCACACATGGGTTTTTTACTTGGCGTGTCGTTAAAGTCACTGCCCAGCGTCGATGCCAGTAATTGCTCAACCAGACCGGTACAGGAACCGCACGAGGCAGAAGCTTTGGTATGAGATTTGACTTCATCAAGGGTAAACAGACTGTGTTTACTGATGGCTTTAACGATATCGCCTTTGCAAACACCGTTACAGCCACAAATTTCGGCATCATCAGGCAATCCATCGACAGAATTGGTCGCACCATGGCCAGAGTCACCAATATGGTGCTGACCAAACAGCATATTCTCACGAATACTGGACACATCAGTGCCATCACGCATCAACTGGAAGTACCATGCTCCATCCACGGTATCACCGTATAAAACCGCACCTATCAGCTTGTCATCCTGAATGACCAGCTTTTTATAGATATGACGGGCAGCATCTTTGAACACCAGATCTTCAGTACTTTCATCGCCAATAAAGTTACCTGCAGAAAATAAATCAATGCCGGTAACTTTCAGTTTGGTCGAGGTAATGGAGCTGACATAACGTGCAATACCCATTTGAGCCAGATGGTTGGCACAGACTTTAGCCTGTTCAAATAACGGGGCCACCAGACCAAAGGTTGAACCACGATGCTGTACACATTCACCCACTGCATAAACTTTAGGATCAAAGGTCTGCATGGTGTCATCCACCACAATACCGCGTTCACAATGAATTCCGGCAGATTGTGCCAGTTCAATATTAGGGCGAATACCGACCGCCATCACCACTAAGTCAGTATCGATTTCTGTGCCATTTTTAAAGACGACTTTTTCAACCCGTTTTTTGCCTTCAATCGCAGCCGTTTCATGCGACATCAGGAAATTAAGCCCTTTGGCTTCCAACTCATGCAACATCAAATCCGAAGCAGGTTTATCCAATTGCTGATTCATTAACACATCAGCAATATGCACCACGGTGACTTCCATCCCCTGGATCATCAAACCATTGGCTGCTTCCAAACCAAGTAAGCCACCACCGATAACAACGGCTTTTTTATGGGATTTGGCAGTTTCCAGCATGGTATCGACATCAGCAATATCCCGGAAACTGATAACGCCAGGCAAATCACGACCGGGTAAAGGCAACATGAATGGGCGAGAACCGGTGGCCAGCAATAAACGATCATATTCAAAGACTTCGCCTTCTGCGGTTTCCAGTTGGCGTTTTACACGATTGATATGGGTGATTTTTTTACCGGCATGTAAGGTAATACCATTGTCGATATACCATTGCCGATCGTTGATCATGATCTGATCGATGGTTTTATCGCCTGCCAGCACTGGAGACAGCATAATACGGTTGTAGTTACCGTAAGGCTCATCACCAAAAACGGTAATGTCGTATTTTTCAGGTGCTAACTTGAGTAATTCTTCCAGTGTTCGCACACCGGCCATACCATTACCTATCAGCACTAATTTTTCTTTCATGGATCGCTCCTGCATTTCGATTAACTATGCTTGAGCAAGCACTGTGCCAACAGATAACTTATTAATTTAATTACACATTAATTTTAAACAGGTAAGTAACATGCGACTTTGTGGTGCAAAACGGTGCACTACGCACAAAGATGGTGAATTAGGGCCAGTATCTCTTTCAGAAACACCTCTGTTGTCATAGAAAGCTCAACAAGCCCTAATAAACCGTAATACGATTACGGCCTTTATTTTTGGACTCATACAGGGCGTGATCACAACGTTCAATCAGATCATCCATGCTTTCTCCCAGTTGAAACTCTGTCACACCGGCACTGATGGTTACGCTGATACTGTCATCTTTAACCCGGATCTTATGCTCGCTGACAGCTTCGCGAATCGTTTCTGCCACCCGTGCTGCATGTTGTTGATCACAGTTTTCTAACAATAATAAAAACTCTTCACCACCCCAGCGACACAAAACGTCTACATCTCTCACTTTTTGTTTTATAAGCCGAGACACCGATTTGAGAACCTGATCACCAAACTGGTGACCGTATTTATCGTTGACCAATTTAAAATGATCAATATCCAGCACGATCATTGATAAAGACCAATCCTTACGTAACGCAGTTTTTTGCGCTTTATTAAAGACCCAGTCGAATACCTGTCTGCTGGTCGCCCCGGTGAGTTTATCTTTAGTCGCCATCAATTCAAGACGACGCTGGTAGCCCCGGATAGTGAAATGGGCAAGCATTAATACACAGATACTGATAGCCAGAGAAACCGCAATATTGATCCATAACGCCGTTTCAATCCGGTCAGCGGCGGGATCGTTGATTTGCTCGACGATCAAAAACCAGTCAAATTCGGGAACCAAACGACTGTTTAAGTAGATAGTGTTACCGTTTTTCGCCGCATAACTCACCGACGCACTCGGATTACTGAGGATCTGTATAAATAATTGATCTAAACCGGTTTTGTTTTGCAGGTAGATATCATCTTGAAACTGACTGCTTCGCAGCGTAATTTCACCCTGACGATCAACAAAATAGATTTCCCGTCCATAGCGTCGTTGATAGTTTTCAATCAGTTGAGCCACTGACTCCATCGACAGGCCAACACCGGTAACCCCGACTAACTCACCTTGTTGATTCAGAACGCGATAATTAACAAAAATGCTCATACGATTGGGTTCGGCGGTATCCCAATCTATATTGATATCGTAATCGGTAGTGATTTTTCGCGTGGTGAAATACCAGCTATCCGCCGGATCTGACTCATCAACCTGTTTGATAATGCCCTTGGGATGATAATAATTGCGCGTTTTTTCAGAGACAAAAAAAGCGGTAATCGTATTGTATTTTCGTTGTATCTGCGCCAGATATTCGGCTAAACGCTGGGGATCCTGTTCACCATTCTCAGCCCAGTTAATCATAAAAGTATCATTCGCCATCAATGATGAGATTAACAATGGCTGCAACAGGTCACGCTGAATTTCGGAATAGATGTTATCACTGGTCAGCGGCAGCATTTGTTTTTGCAGCTGGTCACTGGTGGAATCCCGCGCCACAAAGTAGCCAATCAGACTGGTGGCCATAAATCCCAGCAAAACCAGCGCGCTGATTGTCAGCGTGAAAATTCTCTTCCGATTTTGCATTCCGGCCAGCCTGTTATTAAACAAAGTTTTTAATCATAGTGAATTTGGAGTAAGGATCCTAGTGGCTATTGCTCTTTCATCCCCATTTCTATTGCAATCAGCCCAAGGCTTGTTGTTCTTTCAGAGGCTGACCAAAGCGACAATGGCCCTAATTTTTTGTTAAGGCCTGCAAATTGTCCGCATTCAACTCAGCGGGCTGCATTTGCATTAGTTTGGCATGAACAAATTGATGCATATCCTGATAACGTGTTCTGAGCGATTGGAAATTCTGCATGGCCGTTTGTTTTTTACCGGCTTGATAGAGTTTAATCGTCATGGTTAACAGATGATGAAAACTTCGATATTTTTCTTTTAGAATTTGCAGACATTCTTTATCAATAAGTTGGAGATTTTCTGTTCGCTCCAACCAGACACCACAATGCGATTGTTTAATTGAGAGAATTGGCCACAGTTCAAGTTCTTCGGGGTCCACATCAAAACGCTGTTCAAGGCTTTCCAGGCTTAATTCCAGATACAAATAAAACAGGTTTAACTGTGTCCATTTCAAATGCTGGCGATGATAGCGATAACTGAACCATTCTTCAGGCAATTCAAATTGTTGCTTCCAATGCGTTAATTCCGTCACTGGCATCGGTTTGGCAATCACATAGCCCTGAGCCAGTTCACAGCCCATTGAGAGCAAAATCTGACCGTGGCGCAGTGACTCTACGCCTTCTGCAATAACCTCCAAATCAAATGATCTGGCCAGTGCAATAACACCTTCTACAATTTTGCAGTCATCCACATCATTTAACATGTTCCGCACAAATGTCTGATCAATTTTTACCGCAGATACTGGCAAAGTCCTGATATGGCTCAGTGATGAATATCCTGTACCAAAATCATCCAGCACTGTTGCAATAGAGAATTCATCCCTGCAACGACGGACCACATCAACGATCAGACTGAGATCATCCAGAGCGTGACTTTCCAGAATCTCAAATTGGAAATACTGTAAATCCACTGCTGGAAACTCATTAACGATCTCGCCAAGTCTCTTTAAAAAACCATTACTTCCAAGATGATAGGCCGACAGGTTGATGCTGATATTCCATTGTTTAGAGTCGGCCTGCCATTGTTGTAAATAACTCAACGCCTGACGAATGACCCACTCACCTAACTGAATTTCCAACGATGTGCCGTTAATTAAAGGCAAAAACTGTTGCGGAAACACCAGTCCGTTTTCAGGATGCAACCAGCGAATCAGTGCTTCGTATCCGACCACTTCCCCACTGCACATATTGATTTTTGGCTGCATGTGTAACTGAAACTGGTTTTCACTCAAAGCCCGGCGAATAGCATAAAGCTGCTCGGTTTTTTCATCACGCCAGGCTTCGTTCCCTGTTTCATACATGCGAAAGGTTTTCTTACCGTCCAGTTTTGCTTTATACAGCGTTTGATCAGCGTGCTCGATCAGGGTTTGCATCGAACCCTGATCAAATGGATAAACGGTATAACCAATCGAGGCACTGATGCGGATGGTATTGTGCTCAATCAGATAGGGTCGGCTTAGCTCTTCAGTTAATCGGTGCAGCAACAGTTCGCAATCCTGACGGTTTTTGATTTCACCAAGCAACATGACAAACTCATCGCCACCATAACGGGAAACGGTATCATCCTGTCGCAACATGCTCTTGATACGCTGCGCGACTTCAATCAGTAATTCATCACCGGCGTTATGTCCCAACTCATCGTTAACGGGTTTAAAGTTATCCAGATCCAGAAAACATACCGCTAATAATGTTTGCGTACGATTACTATGGGCGATGGCCTGTTCAAAGCGATCCACCAGCAGATTTCGATTAGGTAAAGCGGTTAACGCATCATAATGCGCCAGTCGCTCCAGTTCGGCCTGATGCTGCTTTAACATGGTGATATCAGAAACCAGTCCCAAATGAAACATCTCACCCGTCTGCGGATCAGTGGTGCGATGAATCGTCAGCACTTCAGCATAAAATGACCCGTCTTTTTTACGGTTCCACACCTCACCCGACCAATAACCGTTATCTGACAGGCTTTGCCACATTGTGCTGTAAAAGGCTTTACTTTGTTTGCCGGAGCTTAGAATATTGGGTTGTTGGCCGATTAATTCGTCTCTGCTATAACCGGTGATGGAACATAATGTATCGTTTACATCAACAATGATATTATCGGCATTGGTAATAATGATGCCTTCATGTACTCGATCAAACAGCATTTCCAAAAGAGAGTGTCTTTGTTGCTTCAGTAAGGCGCTCACCGGAAATATCCTTA
Source organism: Methylophaga sp. F7 (assembly GCF_056863975.1). Lineage (NCBI taxonomy): Bacteria > Pseudomonadati > Pseudomonadota > Gammaproteobacteria > Thiotrichales > Piscirickettsiaceae > Methylophaga > Methylophaga sp. F7. Next base: position 2,102,176 of record NZ_CM166511.1, read on the forward strand.
TAAAAACCATAAAATCAATAGGGTTTTTAGCATAGCCTTTATGACCTAGGCAAGTTTTCCTTGCAATAACTCTCAAGCATAAAAAAAGCCGATCATTGAGATCGGCTTTTTTGCTGCAAAGACTGTTGGATTTATTCAGCCATATTCCAGATATGTGAAACGACTTCCCATTCATCCTGGTCGTTCTGTTGCAGAACTGTCATCAACACACCATTAAATGTCATCGTTTCACCATTTTCACCTTCAACATCTGCTGACCAGTTAGCCAATTGACTGACTTGTCCTGCAGATGAATAAGTGGCGATAGTGGTTATATTATGATTGTGCAGCCCATTATCGAAAAAGCCCTGAAACAGTGCCGCAATCTCCTGCTGGCTATTCAACACATTGCCATCACCGGGCGACAAAGTGGCTTGTGATGCATAAAGTTCGGTTAACGCATCGAGATCCTTATCGTTGAAAGCAGCATTCCACTGCTCATTGGCAGAATTAATGACTTCCTGTGCATCATAGTCAGCACCGGGGTTACTGCATGCACTCACTGCCAGAATAAGCAGACTTAAGGGTAATAAACGATTTAAAAATTTCATAGAGATTCCTTTTTTTTGAACATTATTTAAGATGAGATTCATCTTCAAAAACATGTCGTTGTTGATAGATTTTTTTCAATAACGACATAAGTTGGGTTGTTTCAGTTTCGCTCAGCGCCTGCATTAATTGATTTACACGTTGATAATAACCAGGCATTACCTCATCAAGTTTTGCCTGTCCCAGAACGGTCATTCGAATCAGTATCTGCCGTCTATCCCGCTTACCATGCACGCGACTGATTAATTTATCGCGTAACAACCCATCTAATAAACCGGTCATGGTGGCTCGCGAAACCCCCGCTTTTTCAGCCAGCGCTGAGGGTGTTGAACTCAGGTTATCCTCTCGCATCAGCAATAGCAAAACCCACCATCGTCCCTGTAACAAGTCATATTCCGCAAGATAGCTGTTTAATCCCAAAGACAAATCAGAACCGACGCGCAGCAGATTCAAAAATGTCATGACATTTTTAATGTCGGTTTGCGGGTAACGATCGGCAAACTTCTGTAATATTTCAGCGTTAGGAATATCTTTAACTTGTAACATGATAGCTAGCTTATAGTTAGCCACCTAATCATGTCAAATCCAATTCAGTTAGTAATTAATGATATATTTGAATCAGAATGTAACAGTCCTGTTTGCTGAGATAACACCATTGTTTTGTATTGACTCAACTTTTTTCTTATTTCGATCCAGCGAACGGAGTTCATTTTCCGTCGATCGCCACTGCCGTTTCTAATTAGGTTTGTCCGGTGTCTGCTAAACCTGTTTTACGATTACGTTACCCAATTCATAGCAAACTACTGCTTTATACCTTCGTGCTGATTGGGTTGACGTTGCTGGTCATTTATCAAAATTATCAATCGCAGTTATCAGCCTACTCCTCACAAATTAACCAACAGATCGAGCAACGTAACCAGTTGCTGGCATTGATGCAGACCCAGTTACTGGAATCTAAACTGGAAGCCATTGATCAAACGTTGAAACTGATCAGTTCATATCCCGATTTTATTAAAAATTCTGCACCTCATACTTATCTCCTTGAGAAATATTCTCAAAATAATCCTGAAATGCAGGCTCTATTGCATATCAATGCGGATGGGCTGTTACGCTATCCCATGCATCAGCGTAGTCAGCTGGATTTATCCGGGCGAGACTATTTTAAAGTGCATCAGAACTCAAAAACGGATGGCGTTTTCACTTCAAAACCCATGCTTCCTGGCCGGGGGCATTCAGATCCGGTTATGGTGATCAGTCGGGGTCTTTATGATTCGAACGATAATTTTCAAGGGGTCATCGCCGCCGTTATCGATATCGAAACCTTTTCATGGGCTCTCAGTGGTATCAGTGTCAATGCCCAGCTATTTTCATCGATTGTTCATCAAGAAGGTGAAGTTGTATTTCGAGTCCCCTATAGAAACTTCGAAGTTGGGCAAACTCTGGATTACGTAAAAGATCGTAGCGATAAAGACAAACTACCCTTAACCGGTGAAGGGATTTATCAGCATTTTAGTGGTGATTATCAATTTGCCTATCAGACATTGCCCAAATGGAAGTTACACGTTTTTGTCGGTGAAAATCGAGCCGTAGTCGATGAATTAATTTCCAACTACCGTTTTGCCCATCTCCGTAACAGCTTTTTGACCGCACAATCCTTAATGTTACTGATTCTGGCCACCGCCTGGTTAATTGGCCGGCGTTTGGATATAAACAAACAACTGATTGAAAGCAAAGCGGCTCTGCAGCAAAGCTATCAGCGTAATCAGGCGATTATCAAAGCCATTCCGGATCTGCTGTTTACCATTGATAAAAATGGCAAAATCATTGATTTTGAACACGGCGATGGTGTGCCATTGCTGATGTCTGAACAGGACTTTATTAATAAACATATAACTGAAACATTACCTGACTTTCTGGCGCAGCGGACGTTACTGGCGTTACAAAAAACGCTGGGTAGTGGAGAAAGTGATTATTACGAATACGAACTGAATCTGTCAGGCAAACAGCATTTTTTCATGGCCCGCTCTTCGCCAATCAACGAGGACAGAATGCTGGTTGTTGTCATTGATATTACCGAGCGTAAAAAATCTGAAAACGCCCTACAGTGGCAGGCAACACATGACAGTCTGACGCAGTTACCCAATCGGGTTTTATTTTATGATCGACTGAATCAGGCCATTACCGAATCAGCCCGATATAAACAGCCCTTTTGCCTGCTTTATATCGACCTCAATGATTTCAAACTAGTCAACGATAACTATGGGCATCTGAATGGCGATATGTTGTTGATCCTGGTGGCACAACGTATTCGTGAATCAATTCGTCAGTCAGACACGGCTGCCAGACTGGCGGGAGATGAATTCGCCATTATTGTTAACCACAGTAATCTGGAAGAAGCCATGCAAGTCTCGGAAAAGCTACGGGAACAGTTATCGGTTGGTTATGAATTAAATGATGGCGTGATGCTGAATATCAGTGCCAGCATTGGTATTGCTTGTTATCCTCATGATGGTAAGGATGCCGATGAGCTGATTCTGCATGCTGATAACAGTATGTATCATGACAAACGTTCAACTGCTTCTTAATTCAGACAGACAGCAAGCGTCTGATGTAAGCTGATGCCTATGAATTCAAAGATTGAAAAACTAGGTCTGCGCCTCAATAAAACACTTGATGGAATTGATCAACAAGCCAGCAAATGGGTGGCGCGCAGTCTCGATAAACATCTGAGTATTGGCATTACCGGTTTTAGCGGTAGTGGCAAGTCGACTTTTATTACCAGCCTTATTCATCAACTCAAATATTCCAGTAATGCAAATCTGGGAGGCTTCCTGCCAGCCAGAGATGAACGCCTGTTAAATGTCGAATTACAGCCACTGGATGATTTACCACTATTCGATTATCAACAGGGAATTCAGGCCCTGGCAGGTGATCCACCTGCCTGGCCACCATCAACTACTCATATCAGCGGTTGCCGGTTAATCATTGAATTCAAAAAGAAATCCATGTTGCCGACCTTTACAGGAGAAACCCGTCGATTCACGCTGGAATTACGTGATTATCCAGGTGAATGGTTGCTCGACATTGCCATGTTGCAGCAAGATTATCGGCAATGGAGTATGGATACTGCTGCACTTTGTTCCAAAGGCATCCGTCATCAACTCGCGGAAGAGATGCAAAAAGAGTTTAATGATTTGGATCCGCTCGCCCCAATTGATGAACAACAAATTGAAGCATTATTTGTTCGTTATCGAAGTTTTCTGATGACATGTAAAACAGCAGGTTTGACATTTATTCAACCTGGGAGGGCTTTATTGCCTGACAGCAGTGACTTTCCAGTGTTTATTCCATTGTTCAATCTGCAATCGCTCAGCCCGCAAGAATTAGACAATGCCGATGATGACTCCTTATACAAAGTCATGCAGCAACGCTATAAAACCTATCTGAAAAACTTTGTTCAGCCATTTTATAAAACTTTTTTCCGTGGCATTGATCGTCAGGTGGTATTGATCGATGTGCTGAAAGCTTTGAGCGGAGGCAAGGAAAAATTTGACGATATGGTGATTGCTTTCAGCCGGATTATTGATTGCTATCGCGTGGGGCATAATGCGTTTCTGAACCGTTTATTTAGCCCTCAGGTCGAAAAAATTCTGTTTCTGGCATCCAAACCGGATCGAATTTTAATGAATCAGCACGAATCTTTGCGTCGTCTGTGCGACGATATAATCAGCCATATCTGCCCACAATCGGTTAGAAATCGTATTGAAATCGAAACGGAGATAGCGGCCGCTGTACGAACGACACATGATCATAATGATCATCTGACTGCCAGACTACTGGATGGACAATATGGCGAACTACGCCACCCTGCTATTCCCGACAAACTGCCTGATCCCGATCAGTGGCATCAATTATCACGCTGGAATCCGCCCGTACTTCGAGCTCCGCTCAACCCTGACTTGATAATGGGCGGACGTCTGGCTCATATTCGGATGGATAAAGTATTACGGGATCTGATAGGAGATAAATTCTGATGGCTTCCACAGAAGATTTTTTTAAACCTAAACCACAACAGGAAGCTAAGCAAAAAGCGGATATATCCCCCGAGGAAACTGAAAACTTTTTCAAAGTTCTCTCCGAAAACAACGAGGTCAACCTGCCTGATTCGGTGGAAACTGATCCATTGCTCGATTTTGACGACACATTACTGATACCGCCGCGCCGTAATCGTGGTTTGAAATGGTTGATCGTCACATTGTTCATTCTGTTAATCGGTATGTTGGCCTGGGATGTAGTTGATTTTGCACAAATGCTCTGGCAACAAAGCAAAGCGATGGGGTTAGCCTTCAGTGCCTTCGCAGCTTTCTTAGCAGGTCTGGTAGTACAGCAATTACTGGTGTATCGCCGCAACCAGAAACAGCTTAAACGGGCCGATCAGATCCGCGAACAGGCTGCTCAACTGGTCCATGAACAACATATCGGCAATGCAAAAAAATGGCTGAATTCGCTAGAGACTTTCTACGATGGTCAGCCACAGGCTGATTTATTAAAACCTTGTGTTGATAAGCTACCTGACTATCTAAATGACAGTGAAGTTGTCTATCGTATCAGTGAAGATTTCTACCGGCAGCTGGACCGCCAGGCAATCCATATTATTGAACGTACCAGTATCAGCAGTGCTGCAATGATTGCGGTCAGCCAGCTGGCCGTTGTTGATTCTTTGTTAGTGGTCTGGAAAACACTGAAAATGATTAACCAGATCAATATTATTTATGGCGTCAGATTAAATCGCTTAGCTCAATGGCGATTAAATCTACGGGTATGCAAAATTGCACTTGGCAGTTACGCCAGCCAGGCGGGCATTAGTTTCTTTTCTGAACAGGTCGGTATTGGTTTGGGGGGCAAAATTCTGGGCAGCGTGGCCCAGGGATTTGGTGTGGGTTTGTATCAGGCCAGAATCGGTATCCATGCAATGCAACATATTCGGCCAGTCGCCTTCACCAATGACGAAAGACCCAAACTGAATATGTTTGCCAACCTGTTACGCCGTAAATTAACCAAGCTGACGGCAGAACAGGACTCAGATTAACCTGACTATTCTGGCTGTCAGAGTTGAGCGATCAGGTGATTTGAACCGAATATATGCACCCCATTACGTCCAGCAGATTTCACCTCGTATAAGGCCAGGTCCGCCTTTTTGGTAAGCTCGCTGACCGTTTCGTTTTCAGCATCGCCTGGGAAGATTGCTACCCCGATACTCAGGGTAATACGAAAGTCATGCGTATTTACATTTAAAGGCTTCGATACCGTTTCCAGAATATGCTCTGCCACTAATTTGGCATCATCTGGCTTTTTGAGTTCGGTGAGTAAAATAACAAATTCATCACCACCGACACGGCTTAAGGTGTCTGTCTGTCGTAAGCAGTGTGACATTCTGTCAGCAACAGATTTAAGAATCTCATCCCCAACATCATGACCATGGGTATCGTTAATTTGTTTAAAGTGGTCGACATCGACAAACATCAACGCAATGGGATAGCCCACCCGTTTCGCATGTGCCAGAGTATGACCAATTCGTTCATCAAACAAACGCCGATTTGGTAGCCCCGTTAAGGTATCGTGATATGCCATCTGACGAATACGATCCGATTCGGATTTGCGAGCGGTTACATCTTCAATTTGTGAAATAAAATGGATGACCTCGCCCTTTTCATTACGAACTAACGACACACTCAGCAATACAAAAATGACATCACCGGTTTTATGAAAATAGCGCTTTTCCATCTGATAGTGTTCGAGATCCCCATTGAGTAATTTCCGTACATACTCAAGATCCAAATCCAGATCGTCTGGATGTGTGACATCAACAAAGGTTTTATCCATCAACTCTTCTTCGCTGTATCCCAACATTCGACAGAGTGCACCATTTACTTCCAACCAACGACCATCCAGACCAACAATCGCCATGCCAATTGCGGCGGTATCAAACGCATTGCGGAAACGTTCTTCACTTTGTTGCAATGCCAACTCAGCCTGTTTACGCCATGAAATATCGGTTTTGGTGCCAATAACGCGAATCGGATTCCCATCGGCATCACGTTCGGCTACCGTGGCGCTGCCCAGCATCCATTTCCAGCTGCCATCCTTGCTGAGAATACGATGCTCATTTCGATATTCCGGTTTTTCCCCACTAAACATCCGGTTGATATCGGCCGTTACCCTTTCGATATCCTGAGGATGTATTAATTTCAGCCAATGTTCCATCTGACCGATAATTTCACCCGGAGCATAGCCGAGCATGGCCAGTAATTTATCAGAGAACACCACAACATTATTGGCCACATCCCAGTCCCAGACCCCGGCTCCACTGCCCTCGAGAGCGTGTTTCCAACGTTGCTCAGTCTCCAGAATCCTTTTCTGGTGCTGCCAGTCTTCGGTGATGTCGTAGCTGACACCGACCAGAGAAAGCAGCTGTCCAGCATCGTTGAAATAGAGTTCTGCTGAAGTATGAATCATTCGAATCTCAGCACCATGATGTATTCTGGAGCGAACGTCAAAAGATTTATGCTGTTGAATGGACTGTTCTACAGCCACTCGGAAAGGCAACAGATCCGCTTCGTGAATCAATTTTTCAAATTCCGCGTAATCCATTTGCTCAGTTGAGTTGGGTAGACCAAATACCTTGCTCGCCATACTGTCGAACATAATAATATTGGTTTCCACATCCCATTCCCAAATAGCAATTTCAGCCGCCTCTGTTGCCAGCGCCAGTCTCCGTGCATTCTGTCGATAGGATTTGGTCATTTGGGAAGCAATACGGATGGCGTTTGCCCGGCTTTTCGCAATGGCCGCAATCACCAGGGCAAATAACAGGGAAATCACGATTCCGATTATCCAGGTTATCACTGTATTGTTACGCAGGATCGAATCAGCAAATTCCCGATCAGGTTGGCCTACAAATGACCAGGTACGGCCACCCACCTCGTAGCTTTTTTGCAAACTAAATGACTCTTCAGATGCTACTCCAGGCTGAGAAAATAACAGGCTTTCGGATTTTTCGGCTTCATCATCATATATGTTCAGCAAGCCGACATTGTTATGTGTCATCAACACATCCTGCAAAACATCATCAATACGAAACACTGCATAGACCCAGCCTGAATGAATAGTTCGCTTACCAATGGCAACGTCTGATTCGCTCGCGTCGATGTACACAGGCAGATACATCAACAAACCATTGATGGTCGAGTCTGAACCATCCTGTTTTAAAAAAACCTTTTCGGTAATGCTTGCCTTGCCGGTTTTGACCGCTCGATCCATGGCGTCTCTTCGAGTGATATCGGCATACATATCAAAGCCCAAAGCCCGCATATTTTTCTTGGTCACAGGTTCGATATAAAGGTTTGAGGTATATTTATCACGCACTCCCTGAGGATAAATATCATAGCTCAACATCCCGGATTGTCTGACTGCATTAATATGCATCTGTTTTTGTTCTGGAGAGAGAGCAACTACATAGCCCAGTCCCTGAATGCCTGGATAATTTTCTTCCAGTTTCAAGCTTTGATAAAAATTGGCAAAATCCTCACGAGACAAATCAGGAGAGACATAAAACAAGCCCTGGGTAGCTCGTAGCATTTCCTCATAGGCATTTATTTTTCCGACCACGGCATCGACGGCCTGATTAAAAGTGACGTTATAAGCAGCCTCTAAACGAACAGACTCCATCTCAGCCATTTTCCCTGCAACGAAATAGGTTAAAACCAAACCAAACAAAAACGCCACAAAAGACGTTACAAAGGTAAAAGGTTTAAGCAATAAGCTTTGATTAGTGCGAATAACCAGCTCCATTAATAGCGCATACGTTGAATGAACGAATTCATTTTTCAGGGAATCAATATCAAATTGAGCCAATCATCAGCAAAAAATTGATGTTGAACTTATTTGCTTAAGTTTGCCATCAAGCAAAATATAAAGAAACTCTACCTAATAAATAATCAAAATCGAAGGTAATTCATCACACTAGGGCTTTTTTTGATGCTTGAAGTTAATAGAATTGGTTTTATATAGTTCTTGTCACCGTAGTCATGGTAAGCTGAAATTCAGGCTAGTTCTTGGCCTTTTAAATCAACGGAGGGATGTATGAAACAAAAAGTATTTGCGTGGATTGCTTTGCTTGGCTTTTTCGGAAGCATCACCTTACCGGTGCAGGCAGCAATGATCAGCACGCCTGATGTTATTCAATCACAACAATCTGCATATGACCGCGAGCAATTGTCTTCAATGCTGGAACGTGACGATGTTCAGCAACAACTATTGTCAATGGGAGTTGCCCCCGAAACCGTTCAGGATCGTGTCAACAGCATGACTGATTTTGAAATTGCCCAGTTAAATGAGCAAATTAATGACATGCCAGCTGGCGGGATACTCGGTGCAATAGTACTTATCTTTGTTGTGTTTGTTATTACTGACGCTATCGGTGCAACCGACATTTTCCCTTTTGTCAGACCGGTCCGTTAATCTGATTTAAGCTTATGCAAACAGATAATCGCTCTCTCTACACCCAGCTTCGGCTGGGTGTTTTAATATTACTGAGCTTATTGTTGACCGCTTGCAGTCATACACCTCAGACAAATCTTCTGAATCAACAGCCATTCGAGCCAGTTCAGGCCGAGCTCGATGATGTGCCCTTTTTCCCCAGACCCAATATCAGTGTGGTCCGGCTGCCTTAGCAACCTTGATGCAATATCGTGGCGTCGATATCACGCCCGATCAGTTAACTGACCAGGTCTATATTCCACAGAAACAAGGCAGCCTGCAGATAGAAATGGTTGCGGCAACTCGAAAACAAGGTTTGATGCCCTACCCTTTGGCGCCAAAGATGAACGATTTATTGACTGAAGTGGCGAATGGCAATCCCGTTTTAGTGATGCAAAACCTTGGCTATAACTGGAAACCCTTCTGGCATTATGCCGTGGTGATTGGTTTTGATATCAACTCACAGGAACTCATTCTGCGTTCTGGTGAAACCAAACGATGGCAAACAACATTAAAAACCTTTGAACGTACCTGGGCCCGCACCGATCATTGGGCACTGGTCATTGTCAGGCCTGAACAAATCCCTGCCACCGCGAACATGCCGGCCTGGTTACAAACTGCCTATGATGCTGAAAAGACCGGACAGCATAAAACAGCAGAACAAGCCTATATCGCTGCGATGGAGCATTGGAGCGAACATCAGCAGGCAGGAATCGCACTTGCCAATTTGTATTATCAGCAGGAGCGTTTTGATAAGTCTGATACTGTCTATGGTCAATTAACCGAACAATTCCCATACGACGCTTCTCTGTGGAATAACCGGGCCTATAGCCTGAAAGACATTGGTTGCCATCAAACTGCGTTAGCTTCTGCATCTTGTGCGACACGATTGGCACCTGATGACAAAAATATTCAGTCCACATTTCAGGAGATGTTACTGCTGGAACCTCTGACCCATAACAGTTGCCCCAAGATTAACTGTCCAGATTGATTAACCTGACAAAATACAGCAGCTCAAGGACGGTTATCAAGAAAGGTGATACAGGTCTGTTAGATGCATGTTTAAGCTTGTCGTCATGCATTCTCTGACATAGACTAATCTGAAACAAGACGAGGCTAGTTGTACCAGCTTGTTCGTATTGGATAACAGGATGCGGTATTTTGACGAAAAGCTTATTGAGAATTTTGTATACCAGTAAAACCCATAATCGCTTATCCGATGTCGATTTAACGAAATTGTTACATCAGAGTCGTGAAAATAATCAGCGCATCCAGATTCATGGCATCCTATGTTATAACCATTCCGATTTTATTCAGGTGCTCGAAGGTCCAGAAACAGCTGTTATCTCTCTCTATAAAAGAATCCTTGATGATGAACGTCATCATGACTGTAAACTCATTAATATATGCCTTAGCAATAAATACATTTTTAATAATTGGGCAATGGGATACATTGATATCAGTCAGGGCGATATGCGCCGGCTGAGGCAAGAGCTACCAGAAAAGTTATCGAATGATAATGCTGACAAATTTGCCTATCAGCTGAAACATTATTTAAATAACCCGATAAAGAAAACTGATCAGACGATTTTTATCTGATGACAGATGACTATCCAACGATAACCAACACAAAGAAAGAGTATCAAATGACAAATCAACTACCCGATTTCAAACCTTTAGGTTGTAATAAATGTTTAGAAGGTGGTGGATTGGACTTCAATTTTTCAATGGCTTTTCAGCCAATTGTTAATATTCAGGAAAAACAGATTTTTGGTTACGAGGCACTGGTTCGTGGCATAAATAATGAGCCGGCTTATACCATTCTGGATAAATTGAATGACACCAATCGTTATTCCTTTGATCAGACAATTCGGGTGAAAGCCATTCAGCTGGCCAAACAACTTGATTTACAAGGCATGCTCAGCATTAATTTCTTTCCTAATGCCGTTTATCGTCCGGAAACCTGCATTCGAGCTACCTTGGAAGCGGCTGATTTAATGGATTTTCCCACCAAAAATTTAATGTTTGAAGTCACCGAGGTGGAAAAGGTTACTGATAATAATCATCTGAAAAATATTTTTGATGAATACAAACGGCATAATTTCACTACAGCAATTGATGATTTTGGCTCCGGTTATGCCGGCTTAAATTTGCTCGCCGACTGGCAGCCAGACATTATAAAACTCGATATGGCACTGATTCGGGGTATTAATAAAGATAAAGTCAGACAATCGATTGTCCGCTCAATCATTATGACCTGTAAGGATTTGGAGATAAGAGTCATTGCTGAGGGTGTCGAAACGATAGAAGAGTTTCAATTTATCCGCGATCAAGGCGTAGCTTTATTTCAGGGTTATTATTTTGCCAGGCCTCAATTCGAAGCTTTGCCAGAAGTCGACCCGGCTTTGTACGAATGATATAAATAAAAAAATCCTCCCTCCGGCAGTGGTGGCTCTGAAAGAACAACAGACACTGGCTGGAGGGAGGATTTCAGGTGAACTTATTTGATATTGAAACGACCGTTCATCATTCCACTATGCCCAGGGAATGAACAGAAGAAAGTCAGTTTTTCATCAGCAAGTCCTTCAGTAGAAAACTCAACTTCAGCCGATTCGCCACCACCAATTACTTCCGTCGCGGCAATAATACGATCATCACCTTCCGGCAGATAATTATTATCCAGCCCCGCAGCAGCGCCTTCTTTCACGATTGCCTGCATATCATCTGCCTTGGTCAAAACCCAGTTATGGCCCATCATATCTTTAGCCAATGAACCTATATGTTTAAGGGTGACTTTGACTGTTTCACAACTGGCAGGAACTGACATTTTCTTAGTGTTGTAGGTCATTTGATCTGTCGCTTCAATCACTAAATCACATTCATCGGCAAATGCTGTGAATGGTAATAAAGCAAACAATCCCACAGCAATTAACAAACGATTTTTTTTCATTTCGATCTCCCAATAATTCCGGCAACATTGCCTTCTCAACGAGCATCAACTTTATCAGCTGAAAAATTAAGTTGGTTTAATATGCGTTAAACATGATTCATTATTAATGCTCATCCTTTCAACGTTACTGGGATAAAGTTACAAGCAAACCATAACAAACAAGTAGTCCTTAAGCTTCATGGATAGCTAACTGCTAATGTTGCAGGGACAAAACTTGATACTGAGCTTTAATAACAACCATTCTCATTATAAAGAGCCTGTTTTGATGATAACAATAGGTCAGGAAAGATTGAGGAATAATTCCTGTAGCTATCCGTGAAACACTAGCTAAAACAAGCTATTGGGAAGCTTTCAGCCAAATGGATATAATAAGCATGACCTATTCGGCTGCTACCTGAATATCAAAATAATTTTCAAGTGCGTTTGGCGACATCAACGTCGCCATAAAGACCAGAAATATTCCAGCACCTTCGGGACTTTTAGAATTTATATCCAGCTCGACTTGTGGTGTATCGCTATCAATAAACTGGCTGCTGGCTTCAATCAACTGTGTTCTTAATCCGGGTGAAAGTGCCTGTAAAGCTGAAAACTGTTGCTGAATCTGCAGTTTCAAGCCAGCTTTATATTCTTCTGTAGTCATCCCTGCACTTTCAGCACCTTGCTCTATTAAAGGCTGCCACGCACCAGCATCTTCAAACTCTATGGCAGCTGTTATCAAACCAGTCTGCATCCATTCTGCTGTAACAGCCGACATATCCTCATTATTTCTTAACCGTCTCATCTGACTTTCCAGATCCGGGATCTGACTAAAGTTGGTATGTAGATTCATCGAAAACAGCTGTGCCGCATCTTTTTCTGTTAACTCGGGATTATAAAACTGATTCTGCAAATTCAGCGTCAGTTGGCGCTCAACAGGATGATAGCGGTAAGCCAGATGCTGATTGTGACCAATTTTGTCTTCTTTAATACCCAGGTTTCGCAATGCTTCAACTAAAGATTGTTCCTGTTGTTTCGTGCCATCACCACCGGTAACGGTAAACAACGCATCCTCAGTTGAAATATCCATCGCATAAATAAAATCCTGCGCCTGGTTCAACTCAATATCGCTTATCGTCAGTAACCCTATTTGATGTTTACGATCAGCATCATCAGTGATGAGAACATCATTCACTGTAATATCTTTGGTATAGGGGTTGGCAACAACCTCCCCAACTTCGACCTGAACGCCATTCTGGTTAATTTTAGCGACTAACTCATCAACTAACGCCTGAGCTGCCTGATTTGCCTCATTATTAGCAACTGCATGGGCTCCACCCAATGCAATAGCGATTATCAGCAGAGGCACATAAATGATTTTTTTTCTGAACACTGTTGTCTCCAACAAAATAATAAAAAAACAGAACCGCAGTATGCCTGTATGACTAATAACGAACCAGTTTAGTTTGACCTTGTTTGGCACTTTGCATCTTAGGTAAATACGTTTTGGTCAGATGAATGATAAGACAGAAAAAAACCGTTATTGACTGGCTTTATTTAGTAAGCACACATAACTCAGAAACAGAGAAGTCTTAAATGTTACAAAATAGAATTTTAACTCGACTGGCTTCTCATAAATATATGAGGAGCCTTATAGCTTTGAGAAGTGTGTTAAAAACAGCAGGCATAAAAAAAGCGCTATAAGCGCTTAGATATTTTTTTCTATGCTGTTCTGAAAATGGAGGTGGGGTCTCAATCTAATTGTCATCGTATATGCGCATTTTTATTGGCTTTACATAATTAATATTTTTCAGTTGGCACTATAGTTGGCACCAAATACATCATGCTTAACTTTTCTAACACGCTTCTTTTTACTGGCTTGCTTTATCTCCCAGCTATTGAAAACCTAATCAACAGCTAATCTCTTTTGGGATAGGCTTGTAGCGCAAAAATTCAACCCTCTATATCTAAGGTAAATCTGTTTATCTTCTACGCGCGTATTGCTCCTAAAACCCATTAAGATTTTCTAGTTTTCTGACACTATAAAAGGACTATTAGAAGGTTTCATAAAACTCTGCAATATCCTCAAGCCTATAGAACCTGCCACCAGCTTTATAAATGGGTTTGAGAGGACAATCATCGAGTAAGACAATCTCAGCAAAAACATCGGGCTTTAACCGCAACATCTCAACAGCAAGCCACTCAGGTACTAGCGGATCATGAGTAACAGTCAGCTTTCTGTTATTCATCCATTCTTTCAGCTGTTCAATAATCTCAGCTTTGGTTTTAGTTTTGTTCATCTTTATGAATATTTTTGCCTATCGCCTCGCGCGCGCGTATCTGTCACCTAAACGTATTTCTCGGTAATTAAACGGTGGCTATTAGTTTAAAACAGGGTCAATTCCTAATGTGTGATTTTGGTCGATAAATGCCCATTTTATTATCAATGCATAATGACTGACATCAGGTTTTGTCTGGTTTTACGGTCTAAGTATTTCCAATAATTTCTTTACCATACCCTTGCCTTAATCTTGACCTTTGCATGGGGTTAATCTTGGGCTTTTAAGCGTTCAAAAGGCCGTTCACTTTTGCACCTAACCCTTTGTTTTAAAAGCTCTGGCGCGTTCACTTTTTTCATATACGCAAGTTAATATTAATCGACCTATTGCCAGTGTAGACCCTTCCCTTAATCTTACCCTTTGTTTGATGCTACCTAGACCAGCCTAGACAGAATAATGATGGGTACAAAGGATCAAAGCACAGTTTAGGGAAAGTCTTTAATATTCTTCTCGCGTAGTGATGTCAGAAAAACCTTCATTTACCCTTTCTGAGGTAGTGGCTTGTTTAAGTAGCTAACTCTATTCGTAAATGCTGGGTAAACTAAAATCAGTCTGTAAACCATGCTTTTACTAGACCAATATCATTTACGGGCCATCAGGTTGATATGGGTTTCATGCGAGAGCATTGAAAATCTTTAGCCTGTTTGTCTCTGTAGCCTTTTCCTCTGGCTTTAGCTAGGTAAGATAGCCGATAGATAACATCATCGGTTATTTGCTCACCTAGGCCAAAGTAGTAAGGCCGATTGATAACGGGTACGTGATAAGCCCCCGTTCCATCATCCCAGGCGTTTCTGATTAGCTCATTAATCCTTTTTGAGTGCCTGATTAATCGCCCATCAAGGAAGAGTACAAAATGATAATGCTGTGATTTTGCTCGCTCCTTCTCTCTTGCCCAACAAAAACCAATTTCGTTAAAACCATAATCACGCCTCAATCGCATGAATAACCGATTATTAAATTTACTCAGCCGCTTATTATCTCCAGTGTAATAGTGCGTATGAAGATCAAACCTCAACACAAAAACACGGCTCCATTTTTGAGCTGCTAATTCAAACTGGTTAATCATTGATTTTAGGGTTTCAACATATAGTCCTGACTTTGCTGAATTAACACGGTAGTTTTTTCCTCGATATTCAAAAATATCCTTACGCATTACCGTTTTTCGATTTCGCGTTTTTTTGCGAGCCGCTTGCTTTTTCCCTTTGTTATTTAGTTGGTTTATTTCTTCAACATCTTTAGATATTAGAAATAACCCGCCTTTATGGCCCGTTTCGGAAAAAGGCAAAGCCTCGCCCGTACTGGGTTTGGCTTTGCTTTTATGTGTTAAAACCGCTGTGTTAAAACCGTGTAAAAGTTTTTCGGCAGTTTCAGACATATTTTCACCTTATATTTCAGATGAAGATTGTCTTATTCCGCCAGCACGATTATTATCATTGATGCTAATAGCAAAGCCCTTTCCGTTAGTTTGGTCGCTGGTGGTTGGGGCTTTCTTGTCTCTATTAAACAGCACATATTTACCTTCTCTGTGCTTTGTTCCCGTTCTATCTTCCGAGGTTGTCCAGTGAGTAATGATCCTGTGGCCTTGCTCTCTTAGCTCCAATACCCTGGAAGCTGGGGACATAATCCCCAACTCATCACGGGCTTGCAGTGTAGTAAGTGAGCCATGCTCATGAAGATAGTTCAGAATAGCTAAGCGTTGGCCTTCTCTTGAATTATCCATTAGGCCACCTCACTATCACTTCGAGAGGCTTCAATTCTTTCCTGTAACCACTGTTCCACTTCTGATCTCAAAAACCCTGAGCTTCGCTGAGATAATTTTATTTGTTTAGGAAATTCAGCCCTTGAAATCATCCGGTATAGTGACGATCCACTTAGCTTTGTGATTTGCTTTACCTCTGATAGTTTTAAGATTTGTTCTGCCATGTTGTACCCTCCTTTAGGGCGTTGTGAAACATGACATCTAATTATTCACATATTTAAATTTTTGCCAAAAGTACGTTGATTTTGTGAAGTAAAAGCAATCAAAAGTGTCGATTTTGTTAGTTTTGGTCAGTTTTGTCAGGATAATGGTGGTGCTCTAAAAGAACAATAATTAGGATATAGCTTATTTCCGCAGGATTTTATCTATTCTTAGAACACCACCCTGTAAAATAATAAACTATTAATTATCAACATCTTAAACATTTTTTGTTTATTATTGTTTTTGGATTTTTATGGATATGACATCAGCACCAGTTGCCAGCCCATCCAAATAATCAGCCCATGATTGCATCATCTTTTTACGCTCTGGCATGTACTCAGCATAGTTGTAAGCTGCTCTTACTCCATCACGCTCACTGTGAGCTAGTTGTCTTTCGATAGCGTCACGGTTCCAGCCTTGCTCATTAAGAATGGTTGAGGCCATGCTTCTAAAGCCGTGTCCGGTCATTTCTTCTTTGGTATATCCCAAGCGACGCAAAGCACCATTTACAGTGTTATTGCTCATCGGTCTTGTCTTGGTACGATTAGATGGGAAAAGATATTGTCCTGAGCCTGTGAGAGGCTTTAATTCTTGAATGATGCTGATTGCTTGCTGGGATAGTGGGATTATATGAAGCACGCCCATTTTCATTTTTTCGGCAGGTATACGCCACTCAGCTTTATCTAAATCAAACTCTGACCATTCAGCACTTCTAAGCTCTTTAGGACGAACAAATACCAAAGGGGCAAGCTTTAACGCACAGCCTGTGACAAATGAACCTGCATATTCATTAATTGCTCTTAAAAGCCCGCCTATTTGTTTAGGTTCTGTTAATGATGCGTGATGTTTAGTTCTAGCTGGTGGTAGTGCACCTTTCAAGTCAAAAGATGGATCTCTTTCGGCTCTGCCTGTGGCAACGGCATATCTAAAAACCTGACCGCATTGCTGTAATGTTCTGTGAGCTGTATCTAATGCGCCTCTGCTCTCAATGCGTCGGACAACCGCCAGCAGTTCAGCAGCTTTAATGCCATTAATATTGTGAGTACCAAGCCATGGAAAAACATTCTTTTCAAAGCGTGTAATTGTTCGCTCGGCATGATCATTAGACCAGTTAGGTTTAAATTTGTGGTGCCATTCACGAGCAATAACTTCAAAGCTATTCTGATCGCCTTTAGACTGCTTTTCAGCCTTCCTGACATTAGCAGGGTCAACTCCCTCAGCAATACGCTTTCTGAGATCGTCACGGGCATTTCTGGCTTCTTTGAGACCGACATCAGGATAGGTGCCTAGGGATAACCTTTTTTGTTTTCCGTCAAAACGATATTTAAAACGCCACCACTTCCCGCCTTTAGGCGATATCTCTAAAGATAAGCCTTTTTCATCAGCTACGGCATAAAGCTTTTCTTGGGGCTTAAGTGATTTGATCTTAATATCGGACAACATGGTGCCAACTCCACTTGTGGTACATCAGTTGGCACTATTGTTGGCACCACTAAGTGGTACATGTCAAGATTCTTTTTGGGATGTTGTGAGGCATAGATAAAGCCAAACCGTAAGTAAATACAGGGCTTTAGGGACGCTTTGGGATGTTGTGAGATGTGTAAATGGAGGCTGGGGTCGGAATCGAACCGGCGTTAACGGAGTTGCAGTCCGCTGCATGACCACTCTGCCACCCAGCCATGGTATGTCTTTTTTCTTACGTTTCAAGACTAAAAAGCCGCAGTAGTAACTTGGACTGACCGCGGCTTTTTTTATTCTTGGAGCGGGAAACGAGATTCGAACTCGCGACCCCAACCTTGGCAAGGTTGTGCTCTACCACTGAGCTATTCCCGCTTAGGAAGACGTGCATTATAGGCACTTAATATTTTCTGTCAACCCTTATCTACCAACACTGGCAAGGCTGCTTTCAAGTAGCTGATCATTGAGGTCAAAGTGAGTAATGCGGCTATGTATAACAAGCCTACACCGATTTCAAAAACAGGTAATCCAAACAGCGGTTTATAGAATATCAGGCAACCGATAGCGATCATTTGAAATGTGGTTTTCCATTTGCCGATAGAAGAAACCTGAACTACATGGCGGGCACCAATTTCAGCCATCCATTCGCGTAATGCGGAAATTGTGATTTCACGAAATACGATGACAATCACCGGAAGCAGAATAAACCATACTGGTGATTTGAAAAGAATCAGCAATAACGCCACCACCACAATTAATTTATCTGCGACAGGATCAATAAACGCTCCAAAGGGCGAGGTGAGGTTCATCCTTCGAGCCAAATAGCCATCCAGCCAATCCGTGATACCCGCCAGCACAAAGACAATGGTGGCCCACAAAGGAGCATAGGTACTGGGAAGAAAATACAGTACCACCAGAACAGGTATTAAAAGCACCCTGAGCAGACTGAGTAAGTTAGGTATATTCAGCATAAATCGTTTCGTTATAAGCTATAGATAACGCTTATGTTAGCACTATGACGTGTTTAATTGTCCGGATGGAACATATCGTAAATTTTTTGTGCCAAAGCAGCACTGATTCCATCCACCCTCTGCAGATCTTCAACCCCTGCCCGTTTTACTTCCTGAAGGCCGCCAAATTGCTGCAATAATTTTTGTCTACGCTTGGGTCCTAATCCGGCAATATCTTCCAAGGTTGAGCTTTTACGGGCTTTGGCACGGCGTTGACGATGACCGGTAATGGCAAAACGGTGTGCTTCATCCCGAACTTGCTGAAGTAAATGTAATGCGGGTGAATCTGCAGATAAGGTCACTTCGCCAGCCCGACCGACCAGAAATAACGTTTCTTCACCAGGTTTACGTGCAGGACCTTTAGCGATACCTAAGATAGGAAGATCACTTAAATTCAGCTCAGCCAGCACTTCCTGCGCTTCTTTAATCTGTCCCTTACCACCATCAATCAACAGTAAATCCGGTCGTTTTCCTTCACCGTTATTCAATCGGGTAAATCGACGACTCAATGCCTGATGCATGGCGGCATAATCATCGCCACCGGTAATGCCTTCGATATTGAATTTACGGTAATCACTTTTAATTGCGCCTTCCAGGCCAAATACCACGCAGGAAGCTACCGTGCGCTCGCCACTGGTGTGACTGATATCGAAACACTCAATACGTTTGGGCATTTCATCCAGCTCTAATACATCCTGCAGAATTTCAAAACGCTGCAATAAATTGGAGCGACTGCTGATACGCTGGGTAAGACTGATATCGGCATTGGTCATCGCCATCTGCAACCAACGTGTCGCATGGCCACGTTGCGGCTTACGCAGGCTGACTTTATGTCCCGATTCGGTTTGCAATACTTCCTGCAACAGCTGTGATTCTTCAACTTCATGACTCAGCAGGATTTCCGCCGGCACGTCTTTACCAAGATAATACTGCGGTATAAAGGCCGCCAGTAATTCTGACTCGGTCAAATCCGACGACCCTTTAGGGAAATAGGATTTGCTACCTAAATTACGTCCACCTCGTACAAAACTCACTTCAACTACTGCTATACCATCTCTGACTATCGCCGCCAGCACATCGGAATCACCTTGCATTGAGCTGACATACTGGCGTTCCTGCACCCGGCGTAAACTGATGATTTTGTCACGGATAAAAGCCGCCTGTTCGAACTGCAGATTCTGTGACGCCGTGTCCATCTGCTGGCTCAACTCATCCATTACCTGCTGGTTTTTACCTTCCAGGAACATAATGGTGTGTTGCACATCTTTTTGATAATCGCTTTCAGAGACTAAATCTACACAGGGCGCAGTACAGCGTTTAATTTGATATTGCAGACAGGGCCGGCTGCGATTTTGATAATAACTGTCTTCGCACTGACGCACCGGAAACAGTTTTTGTAATAGATTCAGACTTTCCCGAACCGCCCCGGCACTGGGATAAGGACCAAAGTATTTGCCTTTTTTACGCTTGGCACCGCGATGAACGCTTAAGCGAGGAAATTTATCACCGGATATCAATAAGTATGGGTAACTTTTATCATCCCGCAATAACACGTTATAGCGAGGCATCAACTCCTTGATCAGATTATTTTCCAGGATCAAGGCTTCGTTTTCAGTATGCGTGACAGTGGTTTCAATCGCCGCGATCTGCGCCACCATCACCTGGGTTTTACTGGTTAAACCGCTGCTGCGAAAATAACTGCCAACACGTTTTTTGAGATTTTTTGCCTTGCCGACATAAATGACCGTGCCTTCAGCATCGAGCATACGGTAGACACCAGGACGACTGGTTAGTGATTTTACAAAACTGACCGGATCGAAATGGGATTCTATAGTGGGGTTTTCAGCCTGACTCATTAAATTTCGTAATTAAGAATTATCGTCTTTTCGTGGAGAATATTGGCGCTGATAACATTTATGGGCCTGATAAAAACTGTTAGCAGACAAGCCTAGTAAAATTAATCCACCGATTACTGCAGGTACATTTTCGTGATAAAAATAAAACATGGCCAAGGCAGCTAATAACTCAGCAGTGCCAATAACTTTTAATAACACAACATTTTCCGTACGTTTCCCCATGTTCCATCTCCGCTTCGTTGCAAAAATTTTGACTATAGCATTAACACTTATTGTTTGTAAGGACATTATCTTCCTCCGAAATCACGAGTGCTGTGATCGGGCAATTGTGGGAAAATAACGCGCTTTATCATTTCACTATCAGGGTATCACTCTTGCCAGCTAATTTGCTTCAGCCTGTCTTACCAGCATCAGCCAAAGATCAACTTCGTGCCGGACAATTATACGGTAGTGCACAGGGTTTGCTGTTAGCTAAAGCGGCTCAGCAACATAATGGTCCATTATTAGTGGTCACTGATGATGTTGCCAGCGCCCATCGGCTTGAACTGGAAATTCGTTTTTATCTGGGCGATACCGAGCTGCCGATTTTACATTTCCCGGATTGGGAAACCTTGCCTTACGACAGCTTTTCGCCGCATCAGGATATTGTTTCAGAACGGCTGCAGACATTACATCAACTACCCGACTTTAAACGCGGCATTTTACTGGTGCCGATTGCCACCCTGATGCAGCGCATTGCACCGCGAGCATTTCTCGATGGCAACCACCTGGAACTGAAGATTGGCGATCAGTTTGATATTGAACAATGGCGATTGAAACTGGAAAAATCCGGTTACCGGAATGTTGCCCAGGTGATTGAGCACGGTGAGTTTGCGGTTCGCGGTGCGATTATCGATTTGTTTCCAATGGGCAGTCGTCATCCTTACCGTATTGATTTATTTGATGATGAAATTGATACGCTTCGAACCTTTGATCCGGAAACCCAGCGATCCATCGACTCCATTGATCAGATTCAGTTGTTACCGGCGCGAGAGTTTCCAGTTAATGACGACAGTATTGCGTTATTCCGTAAACAATTCCGTCAGTATTTCGATGGGGATCCGCAACGCAGTTTGATTTACCGGGAAGTCAGTGCCGGCAATATGCCGGGCGGTATCGAGTTTTATCTGCCACTATTTTTCGAGCAAACTGCCCGACTCACCGATTATCTGCCGGATAACACGCTGTTAGTACAGCTCAATGACACCTTTAATGCTGCTGAACTTTTCTGGCAGGAAATCCAGATCCGTTACCGTCAGCATAGTGTTGATCCGGAAAGACCCTTGTTACCCCCGATCAATGTGTTTGTGCCGGTAGAAGAATTATTCAGTCAGTTCAAACAATGGCAAAGACTGCAATGCCAGAACTTTGAATTGGATGGCTCGGCAGGTAACAGCAACTATGCCACGGTAATGCCACCATCTTTACCGCTGAACTCCAAGCAGGATCGCCCCTGTGAAGCGTTGCATCAGTTTATCGATAAATTTTCCGGCCGAATCTTAATCGCTGCCGAATCGGCAGGACGTCGTGAAACCCTGCTGGACCTATTGCGTAAAAACCAGCTGCAGCCCAAAGTCGTCGACAACTGGGATGCGTTTATTAACGAAAATGCTCCGCTATGCATTACCGTGGCTCCACTCGAACAGGGTTTGCTACTGCAAGTTGAAAACATTGCGGTGGTGGCTGAAACCCAGCTGTTCGGCCAACAGGTTATGCAACGCCGTCGTCGTAGCCGTAAAAAACGTGACTCCGATGCCATCATCCGTAACCTTGCTGAACTGACCATTGGTGATGCCGTGGTGCATGAAGATCATGGTGTTGGCCGCTATCTGGGTCTGCAAACACTGGATGTTGGTGATGTCGCCACTGAATATGTCACATTGGAATATGCCAAGGGCGACAAGCTCTATGTGCCCGTGGCCTCATTGGATTTAATCAGCCGCTATTCCGGCTCTGCACCTGAACTTGCTCCGTTACATCAACTTGGTACTACGCAATGGGAAAAAGCGCGCCGCCGTGCAGCTGAAAAAGTACGTGATGTGGCAGCAGAATTACTCGATATTTATGCCAAACGCGCTGCCAACAAAAAACCGCCGATGCAATCACCCGATGAACAATATGAAGCCTTCTCCGCGGCATTCCCGTTTGAAACTACGCCCGATCAACAGGATGCGATTGATGCGGTGATTGCCGATATGCAATCAGAAACACCGATGGACAGGCTGGTATGTGGTGATGTGGGCTTTGGTAAAACCGAAGTCGCCATGCGCGCCGCATTTTTAGCAGTTCAATCAGGCAAACAGGTCTTGGTCCTGGTGCCCACCACCCTGCTCGCTCAGCAGCATTATGAAAACTTCAAAGATCGTTTTGCTGATTGGCCCATGCGCGTTGAAGTTTTGTCCCGTTTCCGCAGTAAAAAACAGCTTGATGATGTTAAATCAGCGATCAGCGAAGGGACTGCCGATATTGTCATTGGTACCCATAAATTATTACAGCAGGATATTGATCCCAAACGACTGGGCTTGTTTATTCTTGATGAAGAACATCGTTTCGGGGTCACACAGAAAGAACAACTGAAGAAATATCGCGCCCAGATCGATGTCCTCACTTTAACCGCGACCCCCATTCCCCGCACCTTGAATATGTCGATTTCCGGTATTCGCGATTTATCGATTATTGCCACAGCACCGGCACGCCGGTTAGCAATAAAAACCTTTGTATTACAATGGAATGCCGACAAAATCCGCGAAGGTATGCTGCGTGAAATCAAACGTGGCGGACAAGTTTACTTCTTGCATAACAAGGTCGAAGACATTGATCGGGTGGCACGCGAACTGGAAACCTTAATGCCGGAAGCGCGTATTGCCGTGGCACATGGTCAGATGCGTGAACGTGAGCTGGAACAGGTAATGCTCGACTTTTACCATCAGCGTTTTAATGTGCTGGTCTGCACCACCATTATTGAAACTGGTATCGACGTACCGACTGCCAATACTATCTTTATCGACAGAGCCGATAAATTAGGCTTGGCGCAGCTTTATCAAATCCGTGGTCGTGTCGGTCGTTCACATCACCGTGCTTATGCTTATCTGATTACCCCACCGCAACAGGCCATGACAGCGGATGCAATTAAACGTCTTGAAGCGATTGAATCAATTGAAGATTTGGGGGCAGGCTTTACCCTCGCGACCCACGATATGGAAATTCGTGGTGCCGGTGAATTATTGGGCGATGAACAAAGCGGCCAGATGCAGGAAATTGGCTTTACCTTATATAACGAACTGCTGGAACGTGCAGTCAATGCATTGAAATCCGGTAAAACCCCGGATCTGGATAATATGGCGCGCCACACAGTGGAAATCGATCTGCATGTGCCCGCATTGATTCCATCGGACTATCTGCCTGATGTGCATACCCGACTGGTGTTATATAAACGCATTGCAGCGGCGGCAGATAAAGAAGCTTTACGCGAACTGCAGGTGGAAATGATTGATCGGTTTGGTTTGTTACCGGAACCAGTACAAACCTTATTTGCTGTACATGAGTTGCGCCTTAAAGCCAAAACCATCGGTATTCGCAAGATTGATGTTTATGATCAAGGGGGTCGTTTGCTGTTTGATAAAGAACCTCAGGTTGAACCGATGACCATCATCCAGTTGATTCAAAAACAACCCTCTCGCTTCAAACTGGATGGTCAGGATAAATTACGCTTTACCGATAACATGCCGGATGCGGAAAGTCGGATCATGGTTATAGATACACTGCTGGATAACCTGCTTAAACCGGCCGCCTGATGCAACAGGATCGAAATTTCGACGATTTGGCTGAGCGATTTAATGCGCGAATTTATGACACAGCTAAAGGCCAGTTACGATTAGAGATCCTTAAACAGGATCTACAGCAGTTTACCGAGGCTAAACCATTAAGCATCTGGGATGCTGGCTGTGGTGCCGGGCAGATGAGTTTATGGTTAGCCGGTTTTGGTCATCAGCTGACGTTGTGTGATATCTCTGAAAAACTGTTAAGTCAGGCGCGACAGGAATTTGCTCAGGCAAGACTGGAAGCCAGTTTTCACCATGCCTCTATTCAACAATTGGCGCCGCAACTGGCAGCGTTTGATTTGGTAATTTGTCACGCCGTTGTGGAATGGCTGGCAACTCCCCTGGAAACGCTGAAACAGGTCATGGATCGCGTTAAACCCGGTGGTTATCTCTCATTGATGTTCTATAATCGTAACGCTATGGTTTACAAAAATATCATTCGTGGTGGCTGGAGACTGGAACCAATTCTTAATGATCGCTATATTGGTGTTGGTAACAAGCTCAGCCCACCCAATCCTCAATACCCATTTGAATTGATTCAGTTTTTACAAAATAAGGGTTTTGACATTAAACAACACAGTGGAATCCGCGTGTTTAGTGATTATTTGAACTCTGAGACTCGTCGCCAGACAAATGAACAGGAATTGCTGGCTTTAGAGCAGCAATATTGCCGAATGCCAACCTATCGTGATATGGGACGTTACGTGCATTTACTGGCCGAGAAAAAGTCGCCGGGTTAACCGGGAATACTTCATAATATGCAGCCCAATCAAGCCGAACTTGATAAACGCGTTTTGACTTTATAATCCGTTTTAAGATTTAGGAAAGACATGCTCAAACTAAAACTTCCATTCATCATCCTGGTATCAAGTCTGTTGACCACTGCTTGTATTCAAAACCAGTCACGCCCGACTGTTTCCAATGAACAATTAAAATCCGCACTTAGCGACACTGAATCACGAATGGAAACTCAGGTTCGCCAACAGTGCCAGAAAATCATTGATAACCAGAACAAACACCAGTCTGGGCTACAGTCATTTTCCAAAGAACAACAAATTACCCGTAAACAGCTTGATCAGCTTAATGATCAAGTTGCAGAACTGAATGAAACACTGGCTAAACGTGCCGTTGTTCAGTCAGTACAAGCTATTCAGCCAATGGAAACCAGCAGTTGTCCACCAGCGGCACCCATGACGTTAAATGACAAACTGGTATTGGGCCAAACAGAATGGTTGTGGATTGAAGCCGTAAATCGGGTGTTTCCTGCGCGAGTCGATACAGGCGCTACAACATCATCTTTGACAGCTCAGGATATTATTACTCTGGAGCGTGATGGACAAAAATGGGCGCGTTTCACCATTGTTCCGGAAGAAGGCAGCGACAATAGTTACGAAGTGGAAGCCCCCATTGCCCGGATAGCGAATATTCGCCAGTCCTCGACCAACGAACTTGATAAACGCCCCGTGGTAAGACTAACCATTCGTATTGGTAACATGACGGACACCGCAGAGTTCACTCTGACCGATCGCTCGCATATGAGTTATCCGATTCTGTTAGGTCGTGAATTTTTAAAAGATATCGCGGTGGTGGATGTGGCTAAGAAAAATGTTCAGCCAAAACCCGAAATCCTCAAAGATCGTGCATCGGCGATACCGAAAAAAGCCAAGCAGGCTAACCCTAAAGCATCAGACGAAGAATAAGGATTCATCATGGCATCACGTACGCCTTTTTATATTCTGGTAAGTCTGCTGTTTCTTGCCGGTACTGCGTTAACTCTGCACCGGCATATTGCTTTTGATATTCCCTGGTTTCCCGGTGAGCAAAGACAGACCTGGTCAATTGAAGCCAAGGTAGATTTTGAAGCTGATGGAAATCCGGTAACGGCGCGTTTAGCCATTCCAAATACCCAACCCGGTTTTACACAGCTGAACCAACAGACGGCCAGCCCGGGTTATGGGCTTTCTTTTGTTGAACGTGAAAGTGGTACCTATGCTGAATGGTCAATTCGTGAAGCAACTGGTAACCAGTCTCTGTATTACAAAGTAGATATGCTGGTTGATCCTTTTGCCATTCCAGACGAACAGGTTGTCATTCCAAGCGCTAAACCGAATGTCGAAAAAGAGCCCTATGCTACTGCAGCACAAATGATTCTCGATCGTGCAATAGAACGTTCATCGTCCAATTACACGCTGGCTCGGGAGTTAATACATGAGTTTAATAATCAACAACAAACCGCTGAACTGCTGGCACAGGTCAAACCCAGAACAGCCTGGATTTCACAATTGCTACAGGAGGCAGGTGTACCAGCGAGGCGTATCCATGCATTAGAACTTGAAGATGGCCGTCGCCGACAGTCGCTAATTGAATATATTCAGGTGTTTGAGGGGGAAGAATATGACATCTTCAATCCTGAAACAGGTGAGCAGGGTCAAGCGGAAAATATGTTGTTGTGGCAATATCACTCCGGACCGGTACTCGAAGTCATTGGGGCGACAAATGCTCAGGTTTCCTTTTCAATGATCTCTCAGGAACAACCTTTTAATATCGCGTTAAATCAAAAGTTTGCCGATAATGAATGGCTGAATTTCTCGTTATATACACTCCCGCTGGAAGAGCAGGCCATTTTCAAAGGCATTTTATTGATCCCGGTTGGTGTTTTAATCGTTGTATTAATGCGCATTCTGGTCGGTATCAAAACCTCCGGTACCTTTATGCCGGTATTGATTGCCATGGCGTTTATTCAAACCAGTCTGCTGACCGGTCTGATTGGCTTTTTATTGATTGTCGGTGTGGGACTGATGATTCGCTCCTATTTGTCCTACCTGAATCTATTACTGGTAGCCCGAATATCCGCGGTAATCATCATGGTTATTGGCATGATCGCCATTTTCTCCATCATCGCCTATAAATTTGGCCTGACTGAAGGTATGAAAATCACCTTCTTCCCGATGATCATTCTGGCGTGGACAATTGAGCGTATGTCGATTCTTTGGGAAGAAGAAGGTGCCAAACAAGTCATGATTCAGGGTGGCGGTTCTCTGTTGGTGGCCATTTTGGCTTATATGGCAATGAATCTGGACTGGGTGCGTCACTTGACCTTCAACTTCATGGGCATTCAATTCATCCTGATGGGATTGACCCTGGTGGCAGGAAGTTACACCGGCTATCGTTTACTGGAGTTAAAACGCTTTAAACCGTTAACCAAACTGGACAAATCATGAGTGAACCAGAAGTAAAAATGAACTGGTTCCAAACTATGCGTGAACGTTACGCGCATCCCGGTGCACTTAGTAAAATCGGTGTATTGGGGATGAACCGTCGTAATGTTTCCTATATTAGCCGTTACAATCCCCGGCATCTTTTTCCATTAGTAGACGATAAGCTTCAGACCAAGGAACTAGCCCTAGAGGCCGGGGTAAAAGTGCCTGATTTAATTGGCGTTATCAGTGAACAGCATGCGGTTAAAGAATTAAGTCAGATTCTGCAGCGCTGTAGTAGCGGATTCTGCATCAAACCAGCCCACGGATCAGGCGGTAAGGGCATCATGGTAATTACTCGTCAGAGTGAAGAAGGTTACCGAAAGTCTAACGGTCAATTTGCCACTATTAGTGATCTGGAACGCCATGTCAGCAATATTCTGGCGGGTCTATTCTCACTGGGCGGCCGAGCCGATGTGGCCATTATTGAAGATTTGATTCACTTTGATGATTGCTTCAGCGGCTTCAGCTATGAAGGCGTACCGGATACCCGAGTTATTGTTTTCCGGGGCTTTCCAGTCATGGCGATGATGCGCTTATCCACCGCAGATTCCAATGGTAAAGCCAATCTGCATCAAGGTGCGGTCGGGGTTGGACTGGATATAGGTGATGGTCATGCTCTGCGGGCCGTACAATTTGACAAGCCGATTCTATTACATCCGGATACCGGATTGAATATGATGACGTTGAAGGTCCCGCATTGGGAAGAAGTATTAACACTGGCAGTATCTTGCTATGAAATGTCAGGGCTGGGATACTTAGGCACTGATATTGTTTTGGATCGTTTTAAAGGGCCAATGCTACTTGAATTAAATGCCCGGCCTGGACTGACCATCCAGATTGCCAATGGCAAAGGCTTGCTGCCACGACTACGCCAGATAGAAAGTCTTAGTCATAAGAGAAGAATGAGTGTCGCTGACCGCGTCGCCTATGCAAGAGAACACTTTACCGATCATCGCTGATTCTATGGGAGTTCAGGATATGGCCAATCAAACCAAATCGACCGCATTGATTTTAGGTGGCGCATTATTTCTGGGCTTGACCCTGCTGGGATTTCAACTTGGCAAGGCGTTGATCGATTTTAAACAGTTCGAACGCAGCGTCACGGTAAAAGGCTTATCTGAACGTGACTACCCTGCTGATGTGGTGATTTGGCCTATTCAGTTTATTGAAGCCAACAATGATTTGCCGGAGCTTTATCGGACTGTCGAAGATAACAGCAGTAAAGTTCGTGATTTTCTGCTCCAACGTGGCATTGATGAAGCTGAAATCACTTTTAACGCTCCTTCGATTACCGATAAATCAGCCCAGCAATACGGTGGTGGCCCAAGGGCAGAATTTCGTTACACCGCAAACCAGACAATAACCGTTTATTCAGAAAATATTGAAGCGGTTCGCATGGCAATGACAGATTTGGCCGATCTGGGCAAAAAAGGGCTGGTATTAGCGGGTAATAACTATATGGCACAGACCGAATATCTGTTTACACGACTGAACGAAATCAAACCGGAAATGATTGAAGAAGCCACCGAAAATGCCCGTGAAGTTGCCGAAAAATTTGCCGAGGATTCTGACAGCAATCTAGGCAAAATCCGCAAAGCATCTCAAGGTCAATTCAGTATCAGCGCCCGCGATAATAATAATCCGCATATCAAAAAGGTTAGGGTGGTTTCTACAGTGGAATATTATTTGTCTGATTGATGCCTCCTACACAACCTTCTATCAAAGGACGAGGAACTGCAGACAAAATTGATGGACGTTTCAACACCCATCAGCGTGAACGGGTTGAAGATGGTTGGTTTCAGGAACCAGATAATCCACCCAAAACAACGGTGGAGATTGAACACCCCAAAACCATCATCACCCGTAATCAATCCCCGGATCTGCCTTTTAGCCAATCTATTAATCCCTACCGGGGCTGTGAACATGGCTGTATTTATTGTTATGCAAGGCCATCACATGCCTATTTAGGGTTATCGCCTGGCCTTGATTTCGAAACCAGACTTACGGCCAAACCCAATGCTGCCATTTTGCTCAAAAAAGAGTTAGCTGCAAAAAACTATCAATGTTCACCAATATCATTGGGAGCCAACACCGATCCCTATCAGCCCATTGAACGCGAATATCAAATCACCCGACAGATCCTGCAAGTGTTGAATGAAACCTGCCATCCCTGTCATATCGTCACCAAGTCATCTATGGTTGAACGGGATATCGATATTCTGCAGCAAATGGCCCGACAAAATCTGGTTCGGGTACATCTTTCAGTAACCACATTGGATCCAGCGCTATCGCGTGTATTGGAGCCCAGAGCCAGCGCGCCGAAACGACGACTACAAACCATTGAAACCTTACGTGCTGCAGGCATCGAGGTGACGGTATTGATTGCCCCGGTTATACCCGTATTAACCGATGCCGAACTGGAAAATATTGTGAAAGCTGTTACCGATGCAGGCGCATTGGATGTTAATTACATTCTGCTCAGATTACCCCTTGAGGTAAGCCCATTATTTGAAAACTGGCTGCAAACTCACCGACCAGATCAGGCCCAGCACATTCTGAACCGAATCCATGACTTACGTGGAGGTAAAAACAACGATCCGCGCTTTGGTCACCGCCTGCGCGGTGAAGGGATATTTGCTGATCTGTTAGCCCAACGCTTTCGAAATATCACTAAAAAACTTCAGATCGACTCTAAATTAGCGCCTTTAAGGCAGGATTTATTCCAGGCTCCCGGTCAACAGCTATCCCTTTTTTAATGCATCATTCTTTTCGGCAGTGTGCACCTGATTACGGCCAGCATGTTTTGCTGAGTAAAGAGCGGCATCAGCAGCAGCAATCAATATATGCTCGTCTTTCAACGGTTCTGGCCAAGTGGCTACACCAATTGATGCTGTCACCCCATCCAAAGCTTTACCCTGATGAAACAATACAAGCTCACTGATTTTTAGTCTTAATTGTTCTGCAACCTTGAAAGCCGCATTGCCATCACACTCAGGAAGAATGACCAAAAACTCTTCCCCACCTAAACGACATGGAAAATCAGTTTTACGGAAACTTTCTTTCAACAGGGAGCCCACGGCTCGAAGAACCACGTCACCAGCATCATGACCGAAACTGTCATTAAAACGTTTGAAATGATCAACATCGATCATCAGTACTGACAAAGATTTATCATTACGACGACAGCGCGCGACTTCATGCTCAAATATTTCTTCAACAAAACGACGATTATACAATCCGGTCAACACGTCTTTTATAGACAGGTTACGTAACGTCTGTCTTAGTTTGATATTGGATAAGGCAAGGGCCAATCGTGCAGCAGCCGATTGAGCAAGCTCAACAAAAACCTGCTTTCCGTCGTTATTGGGTAGTTGAAGATGTAATACTCCAAGTGTTTTGCCATCAGCCAGCATAGGAATGCAAATATAAGCACCTTGCTCTGTCTCAGCAATATGATTACAACGGGTATGAAGTCCTTCGGGTTCAAATTGCCAGCTACGGCCCAATCTTAAAGACCAGCAATCGTCAGGGGCAAAGCCATCATGTTTTTCGATCGCTTTTTTCCCCCAGCTGACACCATGCATTAAAGCATTACCGCTATCCCGATAGGTATAAATCGTCCCCTCTAAATCCTCAAACAATTGGGTAAGAGACCGCCCAATAATTGGCCAACTTTCATCCAATGTATGACAGGACTGCAGCATGTCAGTCAGCTCATTCATAACAGTAATTTCAAGTCGTTGTTTTTCCAGCAGCTTAGCTCTATCAATAGCTTCACGACTGGCCGACTCCAGTGCCAGAGTCCGTTCCTGCACTTTAAGTTCAAGACTTTCTTTGGCTTGTGTCAAAGCTTGCTGATTGGCAGCCTGTTTGTTTTCGTAACTTTCCAGATAACTAACCATTAAGTCAAAGTTGTGGGCTAGTGTTTTTAATTCACTGGCCCCGACCATTTGTCCAATACGAATACCACGCTGACCGCTTGACACTTGTTCAACCAGGCTTGCCAGCTTGCTCACCGGCCGACGCACTGCGAGCTCAGCGATAAACCATGCAGCGAGAATAACTAAAAGGCTAACCACCGCCAGTACACTTAATGTTCGCCAAAAAATAGCATCGACTTCCGCAAATAACTCCTCCGTTGGCAGACCTACGCTCAATAAAATATTGGATTCACCAAGACCAATTTGGTCAAATGCATACCAGCGCGGTGTATTATCCAGCCCGCGTACTTCCATTGTCTGTCGATTAGTCGTGTTACCAATGAGCGTTTGAAACAATTCACTTTCACGAGCTTGCAGCCCAGTCATAGAGAACGGGTCCGGTGCTCTGACCAGTACTGTTCCATCTGGTTGCCATAAAGTCGCCGTGACATTATTTAGACTTTTGCTGTTGAGAGAATGCGACCGAAGATTATGATTGAGAAAAAGGGAAAGATTGATGCTAACGCCAACGACACCCATAATTTCACCCGTTGATGAATATAAAGGCAGCGCTATTGGCATGACCATTTGCTTGGAGATTTTTCCTTCTACGGGTTGACCAACAATAATTGCTCCACCAGACAAGGAATTCTGAATGTAATCCCTATCCAGCAGATTTATCGTTGTCTCATTATTTGTTGCAGTACAAATGACTTCCCCATTGAGATCCACCGAATAAATATTGCTGTAACTGGCAAATTGTTTACTCAGATTGGCCAACTGCTGATTACATTGTGGAGAAGCTTTAAGCCATTTCTCAGGTGTTAATGACAATGAGGTTAATAACTGAGAAGAGGCATAAATAGCATCTTCGAGAATCGTTGTGAATCAATTCAACAATCGTGGACAATTTATTAATTGCCTGTTCACCTGTGAGTCGTCGATTTTCCAAAGCTGAATAGATTAATACCAATGCAACTGGAACCAAACTTAACAAAACCAACAAAACTAAACGACTACGGATACTGGCTAACTGAGGGAAAAATTTTGAGAATAGGGACATGTAGACCTTACAATTTCGAATTCATCGATGGCTTTATTGCGCCTTAAGAAGTTTGTTAATTGTTTCTGTTTAAATAGCGTAACGGTGCTGATTTTAGGTAAGGATGGGTGGATTACTTACTTCAACTACATCAATTTATTCTGACTATCATAACGTTTTAACTCTACGGTACCAAACCATAAGTCTTTGTGAAATAAATGTTTTGTTTTATTAGATGTATTACTGGCGTGCTGTAAATGACGACAGCATTCAAAAAAATCCATGTTAACGACATTCTATGAACTTCATTAATTAAAACTAAAATACATAAGATCCATTCCAACTCCGAAAAAAGTGCGAAGTTGTTTCGATATTGTCTTTCTAAGCAGTTATTGCGTTCTCCTTTAATCCACAATTGCCAAGACCAAAGAGAAATTTCCTGAAGCAATAATTTAAAACGGCATCGGTAATACCGCTTTGACATAAATCTCACATGTGTTGAAAGATAATCGCCGGCTTCATCAGCTAACTACGCAATGTCGTGTACGTTTACGCATATCAGGAATATTCAGTGACTATTAAAAACAGGCTTCAACTCGGCTTTGGCATCGTTTTAAGTTTAATGGTGTTAATCGCCATTATCGGGATTAATGAAGTCAGTAAAATTGACCGTACTATGAGTAAAATCAATGAGGTTGATAGCGTAAAACAACGGGCTGCTATTAATTTTCGAGGCAGTGTTCACGACCGGGCCATTTCGATTCGGGATGTGGTGTTAAGTGACAGCAGTGCCGAGCGCCAGAAGCATCTTCAGGATATCGAACGTTTAGAACAGTTCTATGCA
This sequence comes from Methylophaga sp. F7, assembly GCF_056863975.1. Lineage (NCBI taxonomy): Bacteria > Pseudomonadati > Pseudomonadota > Gammaproteobacteria > Thiotrichales > Piscirickettsiaceae > Methylophaga > Methylophaga sp. F7. Next base: position 2,135,777 of record NZ_CM166511.1, read on the forward strand.
GAATCAGCGATAAGCCTGGAAGCAATGGCCAATAATCCTCAGCAATTTACCGCCCAGGAAAAAACGCTGCTGGATAATATTAAAACCATTGAACAACAAACGCTTTCCCACACCGCAGAAACCATACAGCTAATTAATCAGGGTCGGGATAATGAAGCACGGGATTATCTGTTACTGAATACCTCCCCTGCTTACACACAATGGTTGAAAGCAGTAAATCAATTTATTGATTTTCAGGAAGCCACCATCAGCGATCAGGTTGACTATATTCGTCAGCAAACCGGGGGATTTATGGCATTAATGATTACGGTGACGCTGATCGCCTTCGTCATTGCCATCTTTGTCAGCTATCGATTGATTGGCCGATTGTATTCAACCATTGGTGGTGAGCCTGATTCAGCAGCTCAATTAATCAGAGTATTTGCTTCAGGTGACTTAACTCAACAAGCTCAAACAAAGTTTCCTAAAAGTATTGTCGGTGCACTAAGCACTATGTCGAGCGAACTCTCGCATATTATGAAAGGCATTAGCTCATCCGCAGGACAAGTATCAGATGCGGCAAAAGTAATGAATCAAACTTCGGCAGATAATCAGAGTTTAGTCATTGACCAGAAACAGCAAACGCTGGATGGGGCCAATGCCATCAGTGAAATTTCTACTTCGGTACAAGAGATTGCCCGTCTGACCAGTGAGGCTGCGATGCAAGCTCAAACAGCCGATAAAGAGACAATTAATGGTAATCAGGAAGTAGCCAAAACACTTACCAGCATTGCAGAGTTGGCGGCAAAAGTAGAAGAAGCTGCCAGAGTTATTGATGAACTTTCCGAAGACAGCAAACAAATTGGCACCGTTGTTGAAGTTATTGCAGACATTACCGAACAAACCAACCTATTGGCATTGAATGCTGCTATTGAAGCCGCCCGTGCTGGTGAACATGGCAGAGGCTTTGCCGTGGTTGCTGACGAAGTTCGTGGTCTCGCCAGCCGTACCAAAGAGTCGACGCTCAATATTCAGAAATTAATTGAAAAGACTCAAAGTAGAACGGTAATCGCAGTGAAAGTCATGGAAGAAGGTAAAAACAAAGCCCATCAATGTGTCACCCAGGCAGAACATGCCGGTGAATCTTTGGAGGTCATCAGCCGTTCAGTTACCGCCATTAATGATATGAATGCTCAGATAGCCAGTGTCGCCGAACAACAGTCAGCCGTCGCTGAAGAAATTAACAATAACTTTCGCAGGATTACCGATGTATCTGATAAGGCGGAAGCGGGATCACAGTCTATTTCTTCACTCAGTACTGAACTGAATCAACTGGCTGATGCACTGCAACAATCCATCAGTAAATTTAAAACTGCAAGTTAAATCATTCACTTCAAGACCATAGAAAATGCCACTTTTAATTAAGTGGCATTTTTATTTAACAACACCGTTTAATCACTTTACTCCTCACTTCTGGACATATAGCTCACTCCAAATAGTTACTTAATAGAATATAAAACTCATTAAAAAGTTACTGCGGACGATAACTATCAAGGACCATAGTTATTCTATAAAAATCAGTACACTAGGATGAGAGAATATGAAGCTATACCAGAAACTCATTGTCTCCAATGTGGTGAGCAGCCTGTTGCTAACCTTAATTATTGTCAGCGCCACTACCTATATCCTGAGTCAGGGTTTATACATGCAAGCTCAGGAAAACCAGGAGAGCAATATGCGGGTGGCCTGGTCAGTGTTAGAGCAACAAGGCCAGCAATTCAGTCTGGAAAACAACCAATTACTGATAGATGGCCAACCCATTGATCAGGATTATGCTGTCGTCGATAAAATCAAACAGTTAGTGGGCGGTACGGCCACTATCTTTCAATATGACACGCGCATATCGACCAATGTGATTAAAGACGATGGCACACGCGCCATTGGTACAAAGCTCGCACCAGGAGAAGTTTACGACACGGTTTTAAAACAGGCGCAGCCATTTCATGGTGAAGCAGATATTCTGGGAGTACGATACTTTACTGCCTATGAGCCTATTCTGAATAATGAGGGTGAAGTAATCGGCATTTTGTATGTCGGTGTCGAAAAAGCACGGTTTTTCGATATTATTGGCGAGCTGGTGACTAAAAGCATGATATTTGCCATTATCCTGGTAATTATTTCTGCCATTGCCATTCGTCTGTTAACCCGCCGTTTACTGCTGCCGCTTAACGGACTGGAAACGTCGATGAGCAATCTGGCTATGGGTGAGGCCGATTTAACCAAACGGTTACCAATAGTGAATGCCGATGATGAAATAGGCGTGGTGGCCAGTGCCTTTAATAAGTTTATGAATAACTTACAGAATATTATTCGTGATTTACTGGAACATACCCAAAAAACTTCAGAATCTGCCAATCAGCTAACGGATATATCCGATCGCGTCGCCACCGGTTCAGTCAAACAGAAACAAGTGGTAGATGATATCGTTCAGAAAATTAGCCATATCAATTCCACTATCCAGTCAGTTGCCAATAATGCTTCTGAAGCTCAGGAAATTTCCAAAACCGCACAACATTCTGCAGAAAACGGTCGGGCGGTTGTGGCTGAAGCTGCTAACAGTATTAATCAAATTGCTGAAGCCGTTCGACATATGGCGTCTACGGTTACCAATCTCGGCGAACGTTCTGACGAAATAAGTGGCATTCTTCAAGTGATTCAGGATATTGCAGCTCAAACCAATTTATTGGCATTAAATGCCGCGATTGAAGCCGCAAGGGCTGGTGAACAGGGACGAGGTTTTGCCGTTGTAGCTGACGAAGTACGCAAATTAGCCGAGCGTACCTCCCAGGCCACATTAGAGATTGGAGAAGTTATCGCCGCAGTCCAATCGGAAACGCAGAATGCTGTTAAACATGCAGATCAAGGTGAAGTACTGGTAAAACACGGCGTGGAACTTGTCGAAAAAGCCGGTCAATCCCTGCTGCAAATTAACGCCGGTGCTCAGCAGACAAATAATGTCATTGAAAATATTGCCTCGGCAGCAGCTCAGGGAAGTGAGGACAGTCAGCAAATTAACAGCCAGATAGACAAAATCTCACAAATGGCAAAAGACCGAGCCGAAATCAGTGAGCAAATATCACAAACTGCTGAGCAACTTGCCTTGCTCTCCGGACGGCTCAAAACTACTGTCGATAAATTCCAGGTTTGATTAAATAGAAAGGCTGCATCAATGTGCAGCCTTTTTTGTTAATCCAGTTTTATCGTTTTGCCCTCTTTAACCGACTGCAATGTAGCCACAATCGCTTTGCAGTTAGCCCGTGCATCCTCCAGGCTGAGTAATGGAGCACTATTATTCAACACGCAATTGGAAAAATGTTCGATTTCGTTAACAAACTGATCGGCAGCGGGCACTTCAACCGTTTCATGTTGGCCCGCCTCGGTCCACCACGAAATCTTGGCGGGTTCGTCAGCCGGTTGCCAGGTGGCATGACAGGTGACTCCGCCTAAAGTGCCAATAATTTCGTAGACACTGCGGCGGGCATGTTGAAAACTCATCTCAAACTGGGCGAATTTTCCTTCACCATAATCAAAAATACCGGTCAGACTTAAGTCAGCACCGTGCTCATTAAGATTAGCCACCGCAGTAACGGCTTTGGGCTCCTCTTCAAACCATAATCGAGCAGTATGAATGGCATAGGGGCCAATATCCCACATTGCTCCACCACCATTGGCAATGGGTCGATTAACCCGGTATAAACGGGCCGGTTTCATTGGAAAGGCAAAACGGCTACTGACGGTTCTGACTTCGCCAATAACACCAGATTCGATAATCTCCCGAACTGCATCATGCTGAGGATGAAAACGATACATAAACCCTTCCATCACCGTCACGCTCTTTTCTTTAGCAGCCTGGGTAATGGCATCAATATCTTTAACCGTGAGAGCCATCGGTTTTTCAATCAACACATGCTTGCCATGAGCAATCGCTTTTAATGCCCATTCAGCATGTTCTTCATTGGCCATTGGTAAATGGATCACATCAATATCAGGATGCGTTAATAAAGCTTCAGGGTCATCCCAGGCCTGAATATCGTTATCTGCCGGGGCCAGTTTTTCAATTACTTCCGCTGCAGCCCCTTTACGACGGCTAGCCACAGCGATTAACCGCGCATTGCTGGCTTGCGTAATGGCTGGTATGAGTTTTTCAGTGACACGCGCTGCACCGAGAATGCCCCAGTTCAGAATGTTTTTATCTGCCGTCATTTTTTTCTCCATCAATCATTTGTGCTATCCATCATAACGATTTAAGTTGATTGCACCAAACTTGAAAGTCCCTGCAATAATCAGTGTTTATATCTCCTGACATATGGCTTATGCTAACCAGTCAGCTTATTTATCCATAAGGAGAGATTATGACAATCGAAGTTGGACAACAAATACCCGATGGCAAACTCACAGAGTGTGTGGAGTTTGATCCTCAGAATGGCTGCCCGATGAATCCATCTCCGATGGATGTACGTGAAATGGCAAAAGGCAAAACCATTGTTTTATTCACGGTTCCCGGCGCTTTTACCCCTTTATGCTCTTCTCAACATCTGCCCGGTTTTATTGAACATGCTGAAGAATTAAAAGCCGCTGGCGCTGATGAAATCTGGTGTTTAGCGGTGAACGATGCATTTGTTATGGCGGCATGGGGTCGTGAACAAAAGGCCAATGGCAAAGTACGCATGATGGCAGACGGTAGTGCGGAATATATTAAAGCATTAGGTCTGGATCGTGATTTAACCGGTGGTGGAATGGGTGTACGTTCATTCCGTGCAGCGATGATCATTACCGATGGCGAAGTGAAATACATTGGTGTTGAAGGTTCGGGTGAGTTTGGTAAATCCAAAGCCGAAACCATTCTTGAAGAATTAAAAAAATAAACCAATTACGTTATCTGTTTGCTGAAAGGGCAGTGTTGATCACTGCCCTTTTTTTATTCAGGCCTGCAATAACTTGACGCCGTCAGATGAGCCAACAAACACGGCTTTGGCAACATCAGCAAAAATCCCATGCTCAACTACTCCCGGCATCACTGTCAGTAAAGCATTGATCTGTGCGGTTTCAAACGTCGTAAACTGCATATCCAGAATCAAATTCCCTGCCGCACTGTAAGCAACATTGTCTCCCGCGGCATTTAATCTCAAACTGCCTTTGGCCTGTAATTTGGACAAGCGATTCAATACCAGCTGTGCTGCCTGCGGGATTACCTCAATTGGAATGGCATTTTTTTCACCTATTTTGTTCACCATTTTGCTTTCATCGACCATCACATAAAAGGCTGTGGCATGACTGGCAAGCAACTTTTCACAAACCAGATCCTGCCCTCTGCCCTTCAGTAAAGTCATATCGTTGGTGACTTCATCTGCTCCATCGACATACATATCCAGATGCGACAGATGCTCTATGGCAATAACTCTAAGCCCGGCCTGTTCGGCCTTAACCCGACTGATCACAGAGCTGGCGACCACTTGAATATCCAGTTGATTTTCTCGTTGACGGCGAGCCAATTCATCAATAAAAAGATTCGCTGTTGATCCTGTTCCCAGCCCCACAATCATGCCATTGTCGACAATTTCAGCGGCTTTGATTGCCACTTGCTGTTTGGGGCTTTGTGGCGTGGCCTCGGTATCAGTAGACATTGACAAACTCCTTGAATGTTTTGGCAAAATTACCGTTTCAGCTTAGCATGGTTAAACCGCCTGCTCATCTTTGATGGAGAAATTTATGGCTCAACTCAATGAAATTATTCAGCAAATTGAAAGCGTCACCGGACTAAGTTGCCATCCGCATCAACTGTCTTCCATCGGAGGAGGTTGCATTAATACAGCGTATCAATTGAAAACGCCCGACAAGCAATTCTTTATCAAGGTAAATAGCCCAAACCTGGCGGATATGTTTGTCGCAGAAGCGCAGGGCCTGCAGGAGATGGCCGCATTGAATGCTGTGCGAGTCCCGGAAGTAATCTGTTTCGGCACCGCTGATGGACATAGTTATCTGGTGCTGGAATATATTGCTTTAGGCGGCATGCGCGGTGGCGCGAATGCCAAACTCGGTGAACAACTGGCCCTGCTCCACCAACAGCCCCAACCCTATTTTGGTTGGCACATGGATAATACCATTGGCAGCACGCCACAATTAAATGATCGCTCAAATAATTGGGTGGAGTTCTGGCAACAGCAGCGTTTGGGCAAACAACTGGAATTTGCTGCAAGCAATGGTTTCAGAGGCAGTCTGCAAAAAAATGGCGAACGGCTTATTGATGAGTTGCCCGCCTTTTTTACCGATTATCAGCCACAAGCCTCCCTGTTGCACGGTGATCTGTGGGGGAAATGCTGCCGGTGATGAACAGGGTAATCCGGTGATATTTGATCCGGCCTGTTACTACGGTGATGCCGAAACCGATTTGGCGATGACCGAATTATTTGGGGGGTTTGGCGGCGATTTTCATGCGGCTTATCGCAATGTTCGTGCTGTCGACTCAGGCTATCGCACACGCAAAACGCTTTACAACCTTTATCATATTATTAATCATCTCAACCTGTTTGGTGGCGGCTACCTCGGTCAGGCCGACGCCATGATTTCACAATTACTGGCCGAGCTACGGAGTTAGTTACGAATGAGTCAAATCAAAGTGTTATTTGTCTGCATGGGCAATATCTGTCGTTCTCCCACCGCCGAAGGCGTTTTTATCAGTTTGCTGAAAGCTAAAGGTACCAGTGACAAATTTCTAATCGACTCGGCCGGTACCCATGCCTACCATGTGGGCGAACCACCTGATGCCCGGGCCCAACAAACGGCCAAACAGCGTGGTATTGATTTGTCTTTTATCAGAGCCCGCAAGTTTCGCTATGAGGACTTTGAGCATTTTGATTATATTCTGGCAATAGATAAGGACAATCTGGAGATTCTTCAGCAAGCCTGTCCGAGCGAACACCAGCATAAGGTCAAGCTGTTTCTCGATTTCGCTGAAGGACGTGATGAGACCGATGTTCCCGACCCGTATTATGGTGGTCAGAATGGGTTCAACCATGTATTTGATTTGGTCACAGATGCGGCAGAAGGTTTCTATCGCACAGTTCTAAAATAACAGTTGTCATTCCAGTGATGAGGGGTATCATTTAGCGCTTTTGCTCCCCCATTTTCAGGAAGTCATTATGCCCGTCTCAGGCCTTTTCAAGTCTTTTACCGGTTGGTCATTATTTTTATTGGCCATGCTTTTCTCCCCCTCAACATGGGCAGTAGAAAATGTCGCATTACTTGATTTAACCGGACACTGGGTCGGATTTGCCGCCTTAGCGATATTTTTCATTGCTTATGCGTTGGTAATCGCTGAAGAGCATATCCATATGCGTAAATCCAAACCGGTCATTGTGGCGGCCGGTCTGATTTGGGGATTGATTGCCCTGATTTATTCACAGCAGACTGATCCGGTTTTTCATGAAACAGCTGGCATTATGATTCGGCATAATCTGCTTGAATATGCTGAGTTATTTTTATTCCTGCTGGCAGCAATGACCTATATCAACACCATGGGCGAACGTGGTGTATTTGATGCTATTCGTGCCTGGCTGGTGAATAAGGGATTTTCATTAAGAACTATTTTCTGGTTGACGGGTTTAATGGCGTTTTTCATCTCGCCAGTCGCTGATAACTTAACCACGGCTCTATTGATGGCAACGGTGGTGATGGCGGTTGCTGGCAATAATCACAAATTTATTGCGGTCGCTTGTATCAATATCGTTGTGGCAGCCAATGCCGGTGGTGCCTTCAGTCCTTTTGGTGACATTACCACCCTGATGGTGTGGCAGAAAGGTGTTTTGGCTTTCCATGAATTCTTTGCTTTATTTGTCCCATCATTAGTCAATTGGTTAATCCCGGCAGCCTTATTGTCTCTGGCGATTAAAAATGTTGCCGCTATCGCTGTACATGAATATGCACCGCTTAAATCTGGTGCGATGATCGTGGTTGGATTATTTATTCTCACCATTGCCATGGCCGCCAGCAGTCATCACTTTCTTCACCTGCCCCCCGTACTGGGCATGATGACAGGACTCGGGTTTCTCAAGTTGCATGGTTATGTCCTTAAAATGAATGATAAACGTCTTTTAAATAAGAAAGAGATTGACGGGCAAGCTGCATTTAATATTCAGGATGAAACACAGCAAAAAGCACCTTTTAATATTTTCGAACAATTGCAACGCGCCGAATGGGACACGCTGATGTTTTTCTATGGCATTATTTTATGCGTCGGAGGTTTGGGAACAATCGGCTACCTGAGCGTGGGCTCTGAGTTTTTATATGGTCAGCTAGGCGCCACCACCGCCAACATTATGGTGGGTCTGATTTCCGCAGTTGTCGACAATATTCCAGTGATGTTTGCTGTGTTATCGATGATGCCGGAGATGAGTCAAGGTCAGTGGTTATTGGCAACGTTAACCGCTGGTGTCGGTGGTTCATTGCTATCCATTGGTTCTGCAGCAGGGGTTGCTGTGATGGGTCAAGCCCGCGGTATTTATACTTTTATGTCTCACCTGAAATGGATTTGGGCAATCGCACTGGGCTACATCGCCAGCATCTGGGTTCATCTTTGGTTGAATGCAGATTTATTTACGGTGGTATTGCCATAAGGTCCGCTATTGAGAAAAATCAAGCGACCGTAACAACTTGAAATAGCGAAAAAGGCCCCGAAGTATTACAATTGCCGATTATTTTTTTGAACACAAATCAGGTTGAAAATGCGTTACAACACAGATGACTTACGCATCGTTGGAATACAGGAAGTATTACCGCCAGCGCAATTGCATGAACAATTACCGATCTCGGATGCGGCATCTGAAACTGTGTTTAACGCACGCACAGCCTGTCAGAACATTCTGCATCACCGTGATGATCGTCTGATAGTTATTATTGGTCCCTGCTCTATTCACGATCCCAATGCGGCACGTGACTATGCCAGCCGTTTACAGCCGTTGATTCATGAACTGGCTGATGATCTGCATATCATCATGCGCGTTTATTTTGAAAAGCCACGTTCCGTTGTCGGTTGGAAGGGTCTGATTAACGATCCCTACCTTGATGGCAGTTTCCAAATCAATGATGGTCTGCACATCGCGCGAAAACTATTACTGGATTTGGCAGAAATGGGAGTGCCGGCGGCAACCGAATATCTGGATCTGATCAGTCCACAATACATTGCAGATTTGGTTTCATGGGGTGCTATCGGCGCACGCACTACTGAAAGTCAGGCTCATCGAGAACTTGCATCGGGTTTATCCTGCCCGGTCGGATTTAAAAATGCTACTGACGGTGGATTGCAAATCGCAGTAGATGCCTGTCTATCAGCATCAAAACCCCATCACTTTATGTCTCTGACCAAAGACGGACATTCCGCTATATTCTCTACCACGGGAAACCCCGACTGCCATGTCATTCTCCGCGGCGGGAAAAAACCTAATTATGATCAAACCAGTATTGATGAGGCAGCCGAAGTCATTGGCCGTAGCGGTCAGCCGGTTCGCATGATGGTTGATTGCAGTCATGCCAATAGTGGTAAGGATCACCTGCAGCAGGAAGTTGTTGGTCGATTGCTGGCTGAACAAATTGCCTCTGGTGATAATCGTATTATCGGTTTGATGCTGGAAAGCAATCTGGTGGCAGGTAGACAGAATGTCGAAGCGGATAAAGAACTGGTTTACGGCCAAAGTATTACGGATGCTTGTATGGCTTGGGAGAACAGTGAGCCACTGTTACGTGAATTAGCAGCTGCAGTCAGACAGCGTCGCAAGAATTCCGCTGCTGCTTAGGGCTTGTTGATCTTTCATATCCACCACTGCTGGCGGCTATTTTTGTGACCGGCAAGGCGGAGATGAAAGATCAAACAATGGAATCTTTGCTGCGTTTCATGGTCAGATTGCAAACTCGTTGCAACGGTCCTAAGTCCTTCAACATCAAGCCTTAACCTCTATCGCAACGCTACATAAAAAGCGTTATTAAGCTATACTATTCGGTTCGTAATTTATATTTGAATCAGGATTAAGCGTGAATCCAAGTGAATTCCTGAGAAAATCAGTAGGTTATTAAATGGCTGACTATGCCCTAATTTTGATAAGCACCATTCTGGTGAACAACATTGTGCTGGTGAAATTCCTTGGCCTGTGTCCGTTCATGGGTGTTTCCCGTAAGCTGGAAACAGCAATGGGCATGGCACTGGCAACCACCTTTGTGTTGACCTTATCTTCTATCAGCAGCTATTTGATAAATGAATATCTTTTGTCTCCGCTGGGCCTTGAATTCCTGCGCACCATCAGCTTTATTTTTGTCATTGCAGTCGTCGTACAGTTCACTGAAATGGTGGTGCATAAAACCAGCCCTCTGCTGTATCAGGTGCTGGGTATTTTTCTCCCGTTGATTACCACTAACTGTGCCGTATTAGGTGTTGCACTGCTTAATGTTCAGGAAAAACATGGCTTCCTTGAGTCTGCTTTGTATGGCTTCGGAGCTGCTGTCGGCTTTTCAATGGTCTTAATCATTTTCGCAGCAATGCGTGAACGTTTGGCCGCCGCTGATGTGCCTGTCCCTTTTCAGGGTGCCGCAATCGGGCTGATCACAGCCGGACTGATGTCGATGGCCTTTATGGGCTTTGCCGGATTGGTGAAGGTCTAACGTATGCTGACAGCCATCATTGCCATCACGCTGCTCGCGTTGGTCCTTGGACTTGTACTCGGATTTGCTTCAATCCGCTTCAAAGTCGAGGGTGATCCAATTGTTGATCAAATCGATAAAATCCTGCCACAGACACAATGCGGACAATGCAGTTTTGCCGGGTGTCGCCCGTATGCTGAAGCGATTGCTGCCGGTGAAGTTGATATCAATCGTTGTCCCCCGGGCGGTGAAACCACTATTCAGGCGCTGGCCGATCTGCTGGATGTAGAACCCAAACCACTGGATGAAGAATGTGGTGTGGAAAAACCCAAGACACTGGCCGTAATAGATGAAGATCGTTGCATTGGTTGTACGCTGTGTATCCAGGCCTGCCCGGTAGATGCCATTCTGGGTGCAGCCAAACATATGCATACCGTTATCGCTGATGAATGCACCGGCTGTGAATTATGTGTTGAACCTTGTCCGGTAGATTGTATTGATATGGTCGAAACCCAACCAAATCCACATACCTGGCGCTGGCCGGATCCTTCCCATGTTGATTTGCAACGGAGGACCGGCTCATGAGTGCACCGTTAAGCAATTTCCCCGGTGGACTGAAACTGCCAGGACATAAAAAACGTTCTACGCAGCAACCGATTCGCAAAACACCATTGAGCAAACAATTGGTATTGCCCCTGCAACAGCATATCGGTGCAGCGGCCGTGCCCATTGTCGAAGTTGGCGATAACGTATTAAAAGGCCAGCGTATCGCCAGAGCGGAAGGACATGTTTCAGTATGTCTGCATGCTCCCACCTCTGGTGTGGTCAGCGCCATTGGAGAACATGCTATTCCGCATCCTTCCGGGCTTTCAGCACCTTGTATTACCATCGAAACCGATGGTGAAGATCGGTGGATTGAACGCCAGCAAATAGCCGATTTCCGTCAACACTCCGCACATGAGTTACGGCAGATTATTCGTGATGCAGGCATTGTCGGTTTAGGTGGAGCCGGTTTCCCCAGCTTTATAAAACTCAATCCGGGTGTACACCATACTGTCGAAACCTTATTGATAAATGGTGCTGAGTGCGAACCCTACATCACCTGTGATGACATGCTGATGCGTGAACGTGCCGATGGCATTCTTGATGGTGTCGAGATCATGTTATTTGCGCTGCGAGCTTCCCGCTGTATTCTGGCGATTGAAGATAATAAACCTGAGGCGATTGCGGCAATACGCTATGCCCTGACCGGCAGACCGCATTTATCGCAAACCGAAATTGTCATTGTGCCGACCCGTTATCCAACCGGTGGCGAAAAGCAGTTGATTCAGGTGGTCACCGGCAAACAGGTTCCTACCAATAAATTACCGATTGATATTGGGATCGTCTGTCATAACCCGGGGACGGCCTATGCTGTGGGTCGTGCGATTCTGCATGGTGAACCGCTGATTTCAAGAGTCGTGACGGTTACCGGTACTGATGTCCCTCACGCCGGTAATTTTGAAACATTATTTGGTACTCCGATCAAAGATTTACTGGATTTTTGTGAAACCAAACGTCAACCCGATGAGCCCTTTATTCAGGGTGGGCCGATGATGGGTTACAGCTTGGCTGGTGATGATTTACCTATCACCAAAACCGCCAACTGTATTCTGGTCGGGGTGGATGATGTTGCCCCACCTGCTCAGCCGTTACCGTGTATTCGTTGTGGTGATTGTGCAGACGTCTGCCCTGCCAGTTTGTTACCACAACAGCTTTACTGGTATTCACGCGCCAAAGATTTTGAACAAACCCGTAATTACAATTTATTTGATTGTATTGAATGCGGTTGCTGTGATTATGTATGTCCCAGCAAAATTCCGCTGGTCTCCTACTTCCGGTTTTCCAAAACCGAAATCATGAATCAGCAACGTGAACAGCAAAAAGCTGATCTGGCTCGTGAGCGTCATGAAAGCCGTTTGGCCAGACTGGAACGCGAAAAGCAGGAAAAAGAAGAGCGGCAGCGGCAGCGTAAAGCTGCGTTGGCGGCTTCCAAAGCAGCCAAAGCCAAAGAAGAAGAATCCACCACAAACGCAGAATCAGCAGATTCGGTTAATGAGGAAAAAGCCTGATGCCCATTTTTCGGCTGAGCCCACCGTTTTTAGCTGGAGCTAACCGCGTCACCTTACAAATGCTGCAAGTGCTTGTCGCACTGGTACCAGCAGTAATCGCTATGACATATTATTTCGGTCCCGGTGTGCTGATTAATGTCACCCTTGCTGTGGTGGTTGCCCTGATCAGCGAAGCGGTGATGCTTAAACTTCGTCATCGGCCATTAAAGCCTTTCCTGAGTGACGGCAGCGCTGCGGTAACTGCTATTTTACTGGCATTAGCTATCCCGCCACTTTCGCCATGGTGGATGACGGTAATTGGTGTGACCTTTGCCATTATCTTCGCCAAGCACCTTTATGGTGGTCTGGGTTATAACCCGTTTAATCCGGCGATGGTTGGTTATGTTTTGCTTTTGATTTCTTTTCCGCTGGAAATGACCACCTGGTTACCCGTGCAGTCGATGGCTGAGCAACCAATGGGATGGTTAAGTGCCCTGCAATTAATTTTTACCGGTCAGTTTAATGGTTTGGGCATTGATGCTTATTCAGGTGCAACACCACTTGATGCAATGAAAACCCAGATTGTATTGGATCGACATCCTGAATTTATCAGTAGTCAGGAATTGTTCGGCATGGCCGGTGGGCTGGGCTGGGAATGGATCAATATCTGGTTTGCTTTGGGTGGTATCTGGTTAATTTACCGCAAAGTCATTAGCTGGCATGTTCCTGTCGCCATGATTCTGGCTTTGCTTATCATCAGTAGTATTACCACGTTAATTGACCCCACTGTGTCAGGGTCACCATTATTTCATTTACTCAGTGGTGGCACCATGCTGGGGGCATTCTTTATTGCGACCGATCCGGTCTCGGGTTCTACCACCTTGAAAGGTCGTATTGTATTTGGTGCCGGCGTTGGCATTCTGACCTATGTGATTCGTATCTGGGGCGGCTATCCGGATGGCGTTGCCTTTGCCGTTATTTTGATGAATATGCTGGTACCGTTAATCGACTATTACACTCAACCACGTGTATATGGTGGAGCAACACGATGAAAGCATTATGGAATCAACCGGCATTTCGAGTTGGGCTGATGCTGGCTGTGTTTGCTATTGTGGCCACCACTCTGGTTGCTTTTACTGAAGAAAGTACTCGCGAACAGATCAGAGAAAATGAACGTCAGGCCCTACTCGAAGCGATAAATGTGCTGGTGCCTAAACAAGAATATGACAATAATATCCTGAGTGACACTCTCGTGTTACCGCCGACGCCGCAATTAGGTACCGAGGAGCCAACCGTTGTTTACCGAGCCAGAAAAAACGGTCATCCCGTGGCAGCAGTATTAACCGCTGTGGCTCCTGATGGTTACAGTGGCAGTATCAAAATTCTGATTGCCATATACACGGATGGCACGCTGGCGGGAGTTCGGGTTATCAGCCATAAGGAAACACCTGGTCTCGGCGATAAAATTGATGTGCAACGTGATGACTGGATCCTGCAATTTGCCGGACTATCACTGGAATCACCGGATGAATCACGTTGGAAAGTTAAAAAAGATGGCGGTGAGTTTGATCAATTTACCGGTGCGACGATTACTGCACGTGCCGTAGTCAATGCCATTAAGCGTACACTGGAATTTTTTGAAGCAAATAAGGGTAAGTTGTTTATCCCGGCAGAGGAAAACACATGACAATCTACAATCAGATTATTAAAGAAGGTCTGTGGAAAAATAATCCGGCTTTAGTGCAATTATTGGGTTTATGTCCATTGCTTGCAGTGACCAACACCGTCATCAATGGCCTGGGGCTGGGACTTGCCACCATCCTGACATTAGTGGCTTCTAACGGTATTATTTCCATGCTGCGCCACCAGATTCCCGATGAAGCACGATTACCGGTGTTTGTCTTAATCATTGCGTCAATTGTAACGGCCATTGAATTATCAATGAACGCCTGGTTCCATGAGCTTTACCTGATCCTGGGTATTTTCATTCCGTTAATTGTCACCAATTGTTCGATTATTGCCCGGGCAGAAGCCTTTGCTGCACGTAATCCTGTTACCCCGTCATTACTTGACGGTTTGATGATGGGTATCGGTTTTACCGCCGTGCTGGTACTGCTGGGTGGTATGCGAGAACTGCTTGGCCAGGGCACCTTATTCAGTCAGGCACATTTAATGTTTGGTGAGGCTGCACGTGGTTTAACCATTACCGTCATCGATGATTATCGTGGATTTCTTATTGCGATTTTGCCACCTGGCGCCTTTATTGGTCTGGGACTTATCGTGGCATTGAAAAATGCAATTGATGCCCGTGTGGCGAATCGGACCGAGAAAGTGAAAGCTGAAGTACTGACTCCGCAAACCACCACAGGCTAACGATGAATCAAACGCAGCGGCAACAATTTTTCAGCAGACTGCGCGATCACAACCCATCGCCCACTACCGAGCTGAACTACAAGACGCCGTTTGAATTATTGATCGCCGTGATCCTGTCCGCGCAGGCAACCGATGTCGGCGTCAATAAAGCTACCGATAAACTCTACCCGGTGGCCAACACACCCCAGGCCATTCTGGACTTGGGTCTGGATGGTTTGAAAAGCTATATCAAAACCATCGGACTGTTTAACAGCAAAGCGGAAAACGTCATCAAAACCTGCCAGCAGTTAATCGACAAACATGGTGGTGAAGTACCAGATGATCGCGAAGCGCTGGAAGCACTACCCGGCGTCGGCCGTAAAACCGCCAATGTTATTCTCAACACCGTTTTTAAACATCCGGTCATGGCCGTGGATACGCATATCTTTCGACTGTCGAACCGAACCGGTCTGGCGAAAGGCAAAAATGTCCGTGAAGTTGAAGATCGATTGATGAAGGTGATCCCGGACGAATTCAAACTTGATGCCCATCACTGGCTGATCCTGCATGGCCGCTATGTTTGTACCGCCAGAAAACCGCATTGTGATCAATGCATCGTTACCGATTTATGTGATGAATACCGGCGTACTCAACGCCAGCGGAAAACAGCCTGATGGCCATTTTCAGTCAGGATCGTGATGCGTTACGCCAGCAATACCATGATGTATGGCAAAAAATGCAATCCGGACAAATACTTACCGCGCTCGAACAAATGATTGCCGATGTGATTGTGTTACATCCGGAATATCACAACCTGCTCTCCTCCCCGATTCAACCCGGTCAGGAGTATTTTGTGGAAAATGGGCAGACCAACCCCTATCTGCATATGGGCCTGCATATTGCGGTGCTTGAACAGCTTTCCACTGATCGTCCAGCCGGAATCGTACAGGCCTATCAGCGGCTAATCGCCCAAACGGCTGATGAGCATAAAGCACAGCATATGATGGTTGACTGTCTGGCAGAACAGTTGTGGTTGGCCCAGCAAAACCAACAACCGCCATCCGAAACCGCTTATCTCAATGCACTTCAACGCTTAACGGAGAAATAGTTATGCAAGCATTACAATTTCACCATGCAACCGGCCCCGCCCAACGTGTTCAAAAAGAAATGCCCAAAGCCACGGGTTACGATGTTGTGGTCTCAGTAGAAGCTGTCGCGGTTAATCCGGTGGATCTGAAAGTGAAATCAACTATTCAGGATGCCTCCAATGGCAAAACCATCGGTTGGGATGCTGCTGGAATCATCACTGACGTTGGCGAACAATGTCAGAACTTTCAGGTGGGGGATAAAGTCTTCTATGCCGGTGATATTGGCCGTGATGGCTGTTACGCAACTCATCAACTGGTGGATTCACGGATTATTGCCAAAGCGCCAAAATCATTGCAGCCCCATCAGGCAGCTGCGTTACCACTCACAGCTTTGACAGCTTGGGAGTCGCTGTTTGATCGACTGAAAATTGATGCAGAAAAAGATAGCGATAAAACCTTATTAATTATTGGCGCTGCCGGTGGTGTCGGATCGATGGCGATTCAGCTGGCAAAACAACTCACCAGCCTCAAGGTGGTTGCCACGGCATCACGGCCAGAAACACAAAAATGGTGTAAAAAATTAGGTGCGGATGTGGTGATTAGTCACAAAGGTGAGTTGAAAGATAATTATCAGGCAGCAAATTTGCCAGCTGCAGATTATATTCTGTGTCTGAATGACAGTGATTATTACTACCCGCAAATGGTTGAACTGATTGCACCTCAAGGGTTAATCGCCCTCGTGGTCAGCTTCCAGCAACCAGTGGATTTGAACCTGTTAAAAAACAAAAGCGCCGGTCTGGTATGGGAGTTTATGTTTACCCGTCCTAATATGAAAACAGCTGATATTCAGCAACAGGGCTATATTCTGCAACGTATTGCAGAGATGGCTGATTTAAACCAGTTACAACCTGTTTCGCAGCAGCATTTTGATCAGTTAACGCCACAAACACTTGATCAGGCTCATCATTTATTAAGCCTGGTTCAAACAATCGGAAAAATCACGCTTGGAGCGCTATCTGATACATAGCGCGGCTGAACATATGCCCGTATAATTAATGCCACTATTATGGAGTCAGAGGTAAACCATGCAATCTTCTAATACACCAAAGTACCTGATCGGCAGTTTAATTGTTGTCGGGGTATTGTTTTTAATCGCTAATTTAATTTTGTCGAATATGCTGTCTATTGCCGACAATGTAGTCGAACCTGAGCCCATGGATGCTGAAGCAATTGCAGAGCGATTAAAACCAGTAGCCAAAGTAAACATTGGTGAAGAACAGGTTGCAGAGGCTCCCACAGCTGAGGAAACTGAGGCTGCAGATGATGCTGCCGATGCTAGCGTCGGTAAACAAGTTGTGACTCAGGTTTGTGCGGTCTGCCATTCAACCGGTATGATGAATTCGCCCAAAATTGGTAATGCAAATGATTGGGCTCCCCGTATCGAAAAAGGCATGGATACTCTCTATACTCATGCTATCAACGGTTTTAATATGATGCCGGCACGTGGTGGCAATCCAAAACTGAGTGATGATGAAGTTAAGGCTGCCGTCGACTACATGACCTCTTCGGCTGAATAACCGATAAAAATATTAGTCCGTGAGCACCGAACATATTCGGTTCTCACGGATAACTGAAAACTCAGCGAGTAAAATTTAATCATTCTAAGCCACATGCTGAAACGATTATCGTCTAGCATCGACAGGGATCACATTAGCCGCCATGAGCTTACTCAGTTTTAATCTTCCCTTAGCCGCACTCCTCCCATTTGCAGCCGCTCCACTTGCTGCATGGTCTACCCGATACAATCGATTGGCTTCTGCCTGGGTAGCTGGACTGACAACATTGTTAACGTTGGCGATTCTATTCCCGTCCATGCAAGCTGTATTTGCTGGCGAAACCCTCATTCAACAATGGTCATGGCTACCAGCTATTGGTTTTAACATTGCCTTCAGGCTTGATGGCTTAGCGCTGTTATTTGCCTTGCTGATTCTGCTGATCGGTCTGCTTGTTATTTTTTATGCTCGCTACTATCTTTCAGCCAAAGATTCTATGGGACGGTTTTACGCCTATATGCTGATGTTTATGGGCTCTATGCTGGGCATCGTATTATCTGAAAACCTGTTGCAACTGGTCGTATTCTGGGAACTCACCTCAATAACGTCATTCCTGCTGATCAGTTATTGGCAGCATCGTCAGGATGCCCGTCAAGGTGCGAGAATGGCCTTAGCGATCACCGGCGCAGGTGGTTTGGCCTTATTGGGTGGCGTGTTATTACTGGGCCATATTGTTGGCAGTTATGAACTGACTCAAGTGCTGGCGTCGGGCGATTTAATCAGAGGTCATGATTTATATCTGCCGACATTGCTACTGATTTTGCTGGGGGTATTCACCAAATCAGCGCAGTTTCCATTCCATTTCTGGCTGCCGCATGCGATGGCTGCCCCTACCCCGGTCTCAGCTTATCTGCATTCTGCCACTATGGTGAAAGCCGGTATCTTTTTACTGGCGCGTTTTTTCCCGGCTTTATCGGGTACCCCGGAATGGAGCTGGCTGGTCGGTACGGCCGGTATGCTGACCTTGTTGATCGGTGCCTATGTCGCTTTATTCAAGCATGACCTGAAAGGGCTTTTGGCCTATTCAACCTTAAGTCATCTGGGGCTTATTACCCTGTTATTCGGCTTTGGCAGCCAAATGGCACTGGTGGCAGCGATTTTTCATATCATTAATCATGCAACCTTTAAAGGTTCACTGTTTATGGTCGCCGGTATTATTGACCACGAATCCGGTAGCCGTGATATGCGTAAACTGAACGGCTTATTCAAAATGATGCCGCATACGGCAATGCTGGCCATGATCGCCGCCGCCGCAATGGCCGGTGTCCCATTACTGAATGGTTTTTTGAGTAAAGAGATGTTTTTTGAACAGGCGATCAGCGCGTCAGATACCACACTGGCAGCCTGGACCATCCCGGCATTAGTCACCCTGGCCGCTATCTTCTCGGTCGCTTATTCACTGCGCTTTATCCACGATGTGTTCTTTAATGGTGAACCAATTGATTTGCCTAAAACACCTCATGAACCACCGCGTTTTATGAAAATACCCGTCGATATTCTGGTGGTGTTATGTCTCATTGTTGGGGTAGCCCCAATGTTACTGATTGGGCCGATTCTGTCTGTAGCGGTTGCCGCTAGTCTGCAGGCCCCGGCTCCGGAATTCAGTCTGGCCATCTGGCATGGCTTTAACTTGCCATTGATGATGAGCTTTATTGCCCTGGTGTTAGGGGTGGCGGTTTATACCGTACGACATCGTCTGTTTGCCTGGCATGACAGATGTTTACACGGGATTGAAGGTAAAGCCGTGTTTGACTGGCTGCAGTGGAAAACCATCCGGTTTGCCAAAAAAGTAACCGATTATTTTGATCAAACTACCTTACAACCTTCCGTGAGCTGGGTGATTGGCGGTGCATTGGTGCTCAGCATCCTGACGTTCTTCCAGTTTAACTCACCATTATTCGGTGACAGAGCTTTAATGGAAGCCGATGTCATCACCATTCTGATGGCATTGACGTTGATTGTGGCCAGCCTGTTAACAGTCGTTTTGCATCATCAGCGCCTGACTTCTCTGATCAGTATCGGCGTGGTCGGTCTGGTGGTAGCGTTGGGATTTGTGAAATTCTCAGCCCCGGATTTGGCTCTGACCCAACTTTCTGTTGAGGTGGTGACCATCGTGTTGCTGCTGTTAGCGTTATTCTTTTTGCCACAGCACACCCCTCAGGAACGTAGCTATATCCGTTTAAGCCGTGATGGAATTATTTCCATCTCTGCTGCTGTTGCGGTATTCCTGTTGACCATGGCTGTATTGAGTCGTGAATATACTTCCATTGCCAACTTCTTTATCGAGAATGCCAAACCGGGTGGTGGTGGTACCAATGTGGTCAATGTGATTCTGGTTGATTTCCGTGGTTTTGATACCTTAGGTGAAATAGTCGTGCTTGCATTGGCCGGTCTCGGGGTCTTTGCCATGCTGGAAGGACTCAAGCTTGCTGCACCAGCAAAAGATGTTGAAGGTCTGGAATGGAGTCATGATCCACACCCACCGATCATGCAGACTCTGACCCGGCTGCTGTTCCCATTAATGTTGATGGTTGCAGTGTATATATTCCTTCGTGGCCACAACCTGCCAGGTGGTGGCTTTATCGCCGGCCTGATTGCTTCGGTTGCATTGATTTCACAATATCTTGCTAACGGTATCGACTGGACCAATGAGCGGTTGCGGACCGATATGCATCAGGTAATGTGGCTGGGTCTATTGATCGCTACCGGTACAGGTATCGTTTCCATGTTACTGAGCTATCCATTCCTGACATCTGCGTTTACCTATCTGAACTGGCCCGTAGTGGGTAAATTTGAAGTGGCCAGTGCCATAGCCTTTGACTTAGGGGTATTTCTGGTGGTGGTTGGCGCCACAGTTATGATTCTGGTTGAGCTTGGCAAACTGAGTCATGCTGCACATTTCATCAATGTTGAGGATATCAAGTAATGGAGTGGCTAATTGCCAGTGTCATTTCCGTGATGACAGGTTGCGGAGTGTATCTCACACTTAGAGCAAGAACCTTTCCGGTAGTACTGGGATTGACTCTGCTTGCCTATGCAGTAAACGTCTTTCTGTTTAGCATGGGCCGTTTGCAAATCGGCATCCCGGCCGTTATTGATCCTGCTGCTGCAGCTTACACAGATCCCCTGCCTCAAGCTTTGGTATTAACGGCTATCGTAATTGCATTTGGTATGACGGCTTTCCTCATCGTACTGGCTCTAAAAGCCCGTAGCGAGCTGGGTAATGATCATGTTGATGGCTTGCATCGCTCAGATGATGAACTGAAAGCCACTAAACATAACACTACAAAGACAGAAACTGAACGGAGCCAATCATGAGTCCGTTTACTATTTTGCCGGTTTTATTGCCGTTAATTGGCGGCATCCTGATGCTGATGGCTCGTCCCATAGGCATTGATACACAACGTATTTTAAGTCTGATTTTAACTACTCTGTTGGTGGGTGTGAGCCTTGTCAGCTTCCAACTGGCCAACAGCGAGATTTATCAAGTCGTGCTGCTTGGCAACTGGCAAGCGCCTTTTGGCATTGTCATTGTGCTGGATCGCCTATCGGCACTGATGTTGTTGCTGACCTCCCTTCTGGCGTTGGGCGCGTTATGGTATGCGATTCGTAACGATACCGATAAACAGGGTCAGCATTTTCATGTGTTATTCCAGTTGCAACTGTTCGGCCTGAACGGTGCATTTATGACGGGCGACGTATTTAACCTGTTTGTATTTTTTGAAGTGCTACTGATCGCCTCTTATGGCTTATTACTCCATGGCGGGGGGCGTTTAAGAACCCGTGCAGGTCTGCATTACGTGGTGATCAATCTGGTAGGTTCAACTTTATTCCTGTTCGCTGTTGGCACGCTTTACGGCATTCTGGGGACTTTGAATATTGCTGATATGGCCATCGCCGTGCGAAACGTATCAGAGGCGGATCAAGGCATCGTTGCCACCGCGGCCGTCTTGTTACTGGTGGTCTTTGGTATTAAAGCTGCCATGTTTCCGCTATATCTGTGGTTACCCGGCGCTTATGCCTATACCTCTGCTCCAGTCGCAGCATTATTTGCGATTATGACCAAGGTTGGTCTTTACGCCATTATCCGGGTCCATGGCACGATCTTCGGCGAAGAAGCCGGTGATTTAGCGTTTGTGCATATTGAATGGGTATTGCTACTCGGTTTAATAACATTGGCTCTGGCCGCTTTGGGTGTGCTGGCCGCCCGTGCATTACGTCGTCAGGTCGCCTATTTGATACTAGCGTCAGTCGCTACCTTAATGGTTGCCATCGGTATCAATAATGAAGCCGCCCTTGCTGCCGCTTTGTATTACTTAATCCATTCCACCATGCTTGGTGCAGCAATGTTCCTGATAGCCGATGTGATTATGAAAGGCCGTGGCATTTATTCCGATTCGTTTACCAAAGCCATTCCGATTGATCGGCCAATAATCGTCGGTTCAGTGTTTATGCTGTTAGGTATCGCCTTAACCGGTATGCCACCGTTATCGGGTTTTTTCGGTAAGGTGATGATTTTACATTCTGCTCTTAACCATCCTTGGTTTGCAGCCATTTTGAGCGTGATATTAACTGCCGGTTTAGTGATGATCATCGCGGTAGTCCGTTCGGGTTCATTATTGTTTTACAGTGTGCAAAAGGAAGAAGGTCAAAAAACCAGTCCTTTAAATAAGTCGGCTTTCGTGGCTGTTTTCCTGCTGATGCTGGTCAGTCCATTAATGGTAATGTTTGCTAAACCTTTAACTGATATGACCACTCAGATTGCTGGACAGTTATTCAACGGTCAGGCATATATTGATGCTGTATTAAGTACAGTTCCATATGGAGGAGATAACAGCAAATGATTCTTCAGCGACTATTTCCCCATCCATTCCTCACGCTGATTTTGTGGGGTATCTGGTTATTATTGAATAACACCATCAGCCCTGGTCATATCGTGCTGGGCGCAGTGTTGGCAATTTTAATTCCGTGGCTGACCTCCAGTTACTGGCCTGAAAAAATCAGTATTCGGCACCCATGGATGTTATTGCTCTATGTGCTTAGAGTATTGTATGAAATTCTGGTAGCCAACGCCGTCGTAGCCAAATTGATCCTGGGGCCTCAAAAGAATTTAAAACCGGGCTTCCTGCATTATGAACTGAAATTAACCAGTTCTGTCGGCATCGGGCTGTTAGCCAATACCATTTCTTTAACACCAGGAACGGTCAGTTGTGATCTCTCAAAAGATCGTCGCTATTTACTGATTCATGCGCTACATATTGATGACGTTGAAGCGATCAAAGCTGATATTCATCGCAAATTCGAGAAGCCATTGCTGGAGATATTTGTCACATGCTAAATCTGGCCTTATCACTCGCATTCATCATGGTCGGTTTAGCGATTTTGCTAAGCTTTATCCGGCTGATTATTGGTCCGAATACACCAGACCGAATCCTGGCTTTGGATACCTTATACATCAACTCCATTGCATTGCTGATTCTGCTGGGTATAAACCTGCAAAGTGCTCTGTATTTTGAAGCGGCTTTATTAATCGCGGTAATGGGTTTTATGGGTACGCTCGCGCTAAGCAAATATCTGCTGCGCGGCGATATCATGGAATAGAGGCAATTATGCTTGAATGGGTCTTAGCTATCTTGATTTTAATAGGTGCGTTTTTCACGCTGGTGGGTTCAATCGGCCTGTACAAACTATCCGATTTTTATATGCGCTTGCATGGCCCGACCAAGGCCAGCACACTTGGCGTGGGAGCTATTCTGATTGCCTCGGCAATTCATTTCAGTTTTAAAACAGATGGTGTCAGCTTGCATGAAATCCTGGTGACGCTTTTCCTCTTTATTACTGCACCGGTAAGCGCACATCTGATGGCAAAAGCCGCCATTCATATCAAAGTTAAACAGGTGGAACGTACCCGCCAGTTGGAAAAATAAATTGACCGAAGTTGAACCACGTAAGCCCCAAATCTGGGTTGATGCCGATGCCTGCCCGGTGGTAATAAAAGAAATCCTCTATCGTGCTGCTACCCGAACAGAAACCCAAACCACTTTTATTGCCAATCATAGCTTAAGATTACCGCCCTCACCTTTTCTCAAATTCCAGCAGGTGCAATCCGGTTTTGATGTCGCGGACAATGAAATTGTCGAACGTCTGATGAAAGGTGATTTAGTCATCACCGCCGATATCCCGCTTGCCGCCGAAGCGATTGAAAAAGGCGCATTGGCTTTAAACCCAAGAGGTGAACTGTATACTACAGACACTATCAGCGCCCGACTGACCATGCGTAATTTTATGGAAACCATGCGTAGCAGCGGCGAACAGATGGGCGGCCCACCGGCTTTTAATCAACGTGATCGACAAGCGTTTGGTAATCAACTGGATAAGTGGTTACAAAAGGCAAAGCGTTAAGTCGGAATTCTCCCTGCTATCAAATAGTCTTACTTTTGATGTCACTAGAGGTAAACAACATGAGCAATAAATCTAAATCTACTCAGGCGAAAAGTCCTAACGGCCCGGAAAATGCTGTGGACAACAGCACCACCTCGCCTAAAAGCTCAGTTGAAGTCAGTGACAAAGCAAAAACTAAAAAAGATAAACCGAGAAACGAACGCGATTTAATACTCAATCATGAAGATGCGCAGGCCGCCAGCCCTGATGATATGGCTGCCTGTGGCGAAGAAGATGTAGGTGCCGGTCTGGAATTTTTAGTGACACGCAACGATCATGATAAGTAAGCACTGATCGAACATTTTTTCTCCACTCCACACTTTTTCACTAGCCTTACATCAATCATTTACTCAGCATGCTGAGTAGCAATACCATTCATTGTGCTTCCTGACTTACAGCTCACTTGCGATGTTTTATTTTAATCAATAGAATGATATTGATTCTCATTACCAAATAGCATTCAGGAGCTTTTCGTGAGCAGTGCCCAATCTGTCATCCACCATCATGTACAGGTGCTGTATAGCGAACATCATAACTGGCTGAAAGGCTGGTTATCCCAGCGATTGGGCAATAGTACTGAAGCCGCTGATCTGACTCAGGATACGTTTCTCCGTCTCCTTGGTTTGCCCTCATCGCGCCACTTTTCCAGCAGCGATCAGGCGCGCAGTTATTTACGAGCTACCGCCAAAAACCTCTGTATCGACCTCTGGCGTCGAAAGGAAATTGAAAAAGCCTGGCACGATACACTTTCCAGCTATCCGGAAGAAACCGCGCCTTCAGCAGAAAGACAGGTAGCAGTATTGGAAGCCCTGGAAGAAATTAATCTGATGTTGAGTGAGCTTCCGGCCAAAGCCGCCAAAGCATTTCTCTTAGCTGTGGTCTGCCAGATGACCGATGCCGAAACAGCCGTTCAATTGGGTGTATCGGATCGCATGGTGCGTAAATATGTGGCTCAGGCCATGTTGGCCTGCTTGAAATTGCAAGCCTCGCAAACAACTCGCGAACTCATTTCTGAACCACAATCATAAAATGGCTGAACCTTCTCATCAGACGTTGGAAGAAGCCGCCGAATGGTTTGCCATCCTTCGTGATGGTCAAGCCAGCAATGACCACAAATCAGGCTGGCGTAAATGGCTTGATGCCAAACCTGAGAATAAAACCGCCTGGCTTTACGTGGAAAGAATCAGCCAGGGTTTCCAGCCCTTACAGCAAACACCCGACCCGCATAGCACAGCTGACAATCTATACAATGCCAATCAAAGATTACGTCAACGCCGCCGACTTCTCAGTGGCATGGCCAGTATTGCTGTGATTGGTTTAGCAGGTCATTTTAGCTGGAATAGAAAATGGCTGCCTGACAGTGTGATGGCATTGGCTGCTGACTACCACACCGGTGTCGGACAACAAACTGATATCACGCTGCCAGATGGCACGCAGGTATGGTTAAACACAGCGAGTGCCATCAATGTTGATTACACGACCCAACAAAGACGCATTGAGTTACTCCATGGTGAGATCTTTATCGAGACAGCAAAAGATGTCAGAAGATCATTCGTTGTAGATACGGTGCATGGAAGATTAACGGCGCTCGGAACACAGTTTAACGTGATGAATCAGCAACAGGATATCGAGCTTACCGTCTATGACGGTTCAGTGTCTGTTCATACCAATAACGACCACTATGTTGAACTTCAAGCAGGTGAAACCAGCCGTTTTAATGAAAGCCAGATAATGCCAAAACAAAATGCTGTAACTGCCCGACAGGCCTGGAGGCAGGGATTGTTAGTCGTAGAAGATATGACACTGCAGGAGCTGATTGCCGAGCTTAACCGTTATCAATATGGCTATATCAATATCTCTGATGAGGTTGCTCAGCTGAAAGTGTATGGCAGTTTCCCGCTAGCGGATACTGACCGTGTTTTGGCAATGCTCACCAGCGTTTTGCCCATACAGGCACGTCAGGTGTTTCCAGGGTGGATCATTCTGGAACCAATACAGAGTTAAATTTCAATTTAATCAAACACCTACAGATTGTTTTCGTTTTATTTCAAATTATGGTTCCGGGTCTACACGCCTCATCCGTTTATATCTGTATCAACACTAAACTCGATGAGGTAAAACAATGGTGAAACCACAACGCCACACACAACCGGGTAAAAACCGATTTAAGCCACTGGCACTTTCGATCCATCTTATTGCTGCTGCCAGCATGGGGACGTTGCTGACACTACCTGCTGCACAGGCAGAAACAACTCAGTCAGTGGCTCAAGCCACGCAACAATTTAATATCCCCGCCGGATCACTAAGCCAGGTACTGGCCCGCTTATCTGCTCAGGCCGGAATCTATCTTGTGGGTGCTTCGGAATTAGCCAGCGGCAAGAGCAGTGATGGATTGCAAGGCAACTATACCGTTGAAAATGCATTAAGCCATATTCTCAACGGCAGTGGTCTGGTCGCAGTGGCTCAAGGTGACAAAAGTTACGCTTTGCATCAAGCCAATCAGGATGATCAAAGCGTCACTTTATCGACGTTGCAGGTACAAGGTCTGGGTATGAATGGCTCGGCCGCCAATGCCTATCGGGTGGGTGATGTTTTCGCTGGCGCACTGGGAAACCTGTCAAAGCAAAATACGCCGTTTACCATTGAAACTTACTCTGAAGATTACATTGCTAATCTGCAGGCACGTTCGCTGGGTGAGTTAACCAAATTTGATGCCGCTATCAGCCTCTCATCGAATAATTTGATCACGGAAAATAACGCATTTTCGATTCGCGGCATCAATCCGGATTTCGATACCGGACAGAAACTCGATGGAATGAATTTCCGCAGCCGTGCCAAAGACCTCCCTCTGGAACACCTTGAACGCGTAGAGATTCTGAAAGGTGCGGGCGGTTTTCTGTATGGTTTTGCTGCTCCCGGCGGCATCATCAATTATGTGCTTAAACGGCCAACAGAAGAATTCAAAGCCAGTGTTTCCACACAAGTGATGGATAGCGGATTGCTAATGGCACACGGCGATGTCGGCGGTCGTGTCGGTCCAGATGATATATTTGGTTACCGTGTTAATGTGGTCAGTGAGGCTGGTGACACTTATGTCGATGACAGTGAGGCCTACCGTAAATCAGCTTCTGTTGCCGTCGATTTACGTATTACGCCGGATCTGACCTGGCAGGCAGATGCACTGATATCTGAGCGTAAAAGCTATGGTGGTTATTTTTCGATTTCCCCCAACTCCGACGGTTCTTTCACTGATCGCACAGTCAGCAATATTGTCAGTCCAATTGACGGTGATAAACGCCTGGCTCCAGAGTGGACCCGCTACGAATCGGAGCACATTACCACGGGCAGTGATTTAATTTGGCAGATTAATAATAACTGGAACAATAAACTTTCCTATCGTTATTCCACCAGCTACCGCAACCCGTTGATGCCCATTTTGTACGTGGATGGCGATGGTAACTATTCGGCTACACTTTACAATTACAACAATCTGTTCAAAAGCTATCAGACACAGAATGTGCTCAGTGGCATCATTGAAACCGGCCCTGTTACGCATAATGTGGTGGCTGGTTTATCACATACCCGCACTATTTCATCAAATAGCAGCGGTATTGGTACACTGGCTATTCCACTGGGATCGGGTAATGTATCTTCCCCTGTTGATTTCGAGCGTCCAGTTGGCCATCTTGATAAAAGTGATGCCAGCTTTAATGAGTATTCCAGAGTCACCCGTAAAGAAGTATTTCTTTCCGATACGCTGAATGTCGGCGACAGCTGGGATTTCATTATTGGGGCACGCTACGGTAGTCTTGAGGATGACTATGGCGATTATAAAGAGAGTGAAATCACCCCTTCCTTCGCAGCCATTTATCGTCCACTCGAATGGATGTCCATTTATGCCAGTTATGTAGAGGCCTTTGAACAAGGTGCCACAGCACCGAACACCGCTGCCAATGCTGGCGAGGTTTTTGAACCGTTAATCAGCAAACAGTACGAGATCGGCATCAAAGTTGAGCATGATAACTGGTCGGCCAATATGGCAGTTTTCCAGTTGCAAAAAGGCCTCACCTACGAGGATGAGAATGATGTCTTCAGCCAGGATGGTGAAGCACGTTATGAAGGTCTTGAGCTCTCCACCCGGGCCAAAATCAATGAACAATGGTTAGTGGGAGCCAGTGCAATGTGGCTGGATGCCACCAACCGAAAAACCACTGATGAAAGCCTCGAAGGAGAACCAATACAAGGTGTCGCCGACAAACAGTTCCGTTTATACAGTGAATATCAGGTGCCGAATACCCAGCTGACCTTGACCGGCGGCGCGCAATATACCAGCCAACGACCACTGGATACGGCAAACCAATGGCATGTCGGGTCAGTGACGTTGTTTGATTTGGGCGCTCGCTATGAAATTGATCTCAACAAACAACTACTGACACTGCGGCTGAACGTTGAGAACCTGACAGATAAAGCCTATTGGTTAACCTCTGCAGGCAGCTCTAGCATTGCCCAGGGCGCACCACGAACCATCAAACTGGGAGCCCAACTGGACTTTTGATATTTAAAAACCCCGGTAGTTCTCGCTGCCGGGATTTCTGCATACTATATAAGCAGGGACACACGCTAACTTAGATTATTGAGAGTCAAATCACAGAGATGTATCGGCAAATGCCTGCATCTCAACACAATATGGTGGATTTGTTACCGCTTGTGGCGTGACCGCAGGTCCAGCAAGCGTTGCGCCAGTGATATTAAGAGGTGTAACAGCAGCCATTAAGAGCATAATGGCCCAGAGAACAAAGAGCAAAAGATTGGCTTAGGTTATCTCAATTTCGAAAAAATCGAAGCGATGGTTGAGGATATTTCGTTAGATTAGGTCAAAGGGAAAGCAATCGGCTTCTTGTATGGAAAAGTACGAGGTCGAAAAATTATTTCGACAAAAATCTAGTGGAGCATGGTTACATGAAAAATGAACCGACTAATGCCAACAGCATATTTACTGAAGGAAAATTAAGTTTAGGCCTTATGTTTCCCCTTGAATCCTATCAGGGGGATGTTCCAACTATGGCCAATCAGGAGTCATTGGCTTGCTTGGCAGAAGAGGCAGGATTTTCTGCGCTTTGGTTTAGAGATGTTCCTTTGCGAGATCCCCTGTTTGGCGATGTAGGACAAATTTATGATCCCTTAGTCTATATGAGTTGGATTGCAGCACATACTAAGAGAATAAAGCTGGCGACAGGATCGCTCATACTGCCACTAAGACACCCTGTTCATCTGGCTAAATCATTAGCATCACTCAATATACTTAGCAGTGGTCGTATCGTAGCAGGTGTTGCATCAGGTGACCGACCAATTGAATTTCCAGCATTTGGGGTTGACCTAGAATCAAGGGGGCAATTGTTTAGAGAGCATTTCGAGACACTGAAAACATTGCTGTACGACACGTTACCACGGTACAACAATTCTTATGGCGTCTTGGACGGTCGAGCGGACACTCTGCCTAAGGCAAAAGAAGTGATTCCATTATTTGTCACTGGACATAGCCAACAAAGCTTAGACTGGGTTGCACAAAATGCAGATGGATGGATTACCTACCCCAGACCACTCGCAATTCATGATCGAATTGTCAAAGAGTGGTATCGAATATTGGACGAGAATAATCAACCTTTCAAACCGTTCGCACAGTCTCTCTACATAGATTTAGTTGCAGATCCTAAAACGCTGCCAACTCCCATCCATTTAGGCATTCGCACTGGGATTAAAGCGCTGTTGAATTATTTATTACATCTTAAGGGTGCAGGTGTTAATCACGTAACGATCAACCTCAAGTATGGAAAACGTCCCGCGAAAGAGGTAATTCAGGAATTGGGAGAATATATCGTACCTTCAATTTAGAAGATATTTATATCCACTCCAATGAACACACAAGGATCAGTTATAAACATAGTCCACATAAACCAAGTTTGCTGTACCCTTCCTTGAATTTGTGTAGAAAATAATCAAAATAGTGGCTTGCTGTGTTTAAACGCAGCAAGCTGTTTTCGTTCAGGAACCCCCATGTTTTTCAAAAGAGCCTTATTACCGATTTCATCGTTGTTCTTCTCTATTGCACTGTTAGCAACGGGTTACGGTTTATTGATGACCTTCATCGGCATATTCCTGAAACAGGAAGGCCTCAATGAGGGCGCCATCGGCTTAATCAATTCCGCTTTTTTCCTGGGCGCGATGTTAGCCGCAATTTTCAGTCAAAAACTCATCGTCACCGTAGGTCATGCACGCAGTTTTTCGGCTTTTTCTGCGATTATGGTCATGGCTTTTTTAGGGCACGCCTTATGGTTTGATCCCTGGTTTTGGGCCACATTGCGTTTGGTATCCGGTTTTGCCTTTTACGCCATGCTGATCGTATTAGAAAGCTGGCTCAATGAAAAAAGCTCCTCTGAAGACCGCGGCAAAATCCTCGCGATATACACCATCGTATTCTTCCTGGCATTGGCATTAGGTCAATTGCTATTAATACTGGAGATGTCATCCAATACGATTTTCATTCTGGGTTCCATTCTGGTGCTCTGGTCGCTGGTATTGGTCGCGGTGACGCGTGTCACGCAACCTGTATTAAAGCCCTTTGAACGTTACAGCATGCCAAAATTATTATCGATAGCCCCATTGGCATTGGTGGGGAGCTTTATTGGTGGAGTGTTTGTTGGCGCGTTTTACACCATGCTGCCGCTGTACGTCTTAAATCTGTTTGATCAGCCTAAGGTGGTCTCATTGTTTATGACGATTACCATTCTGGGCGGGCTGATAGCGCAATTGCCTGTTGGCATGTTATCGGATCGTTTAGGCCGTCGGAAAATGCTGGCCTGGTCTGGATTTTTCAGTGTTGGTGTTTTGCTGCTGATGCTGATTTTGCCTTTGATTTGGCGTGATAGTGTGGCGTTGCTTTATACAGTAGGATTTTTATTGGGTGTCAGTTTGTTCAGCATTTATCCCTTGAGTGTTGCCCGGGCCAATGATGTATTTGATGAAAACACCGACCTGGTTGAGATTAGCCGAACCTTATTGTTTTCGTACGGCTTTGGGTCATTTATTGCACCGTTAGTTTTGGGTTTTGTACTGGGATTTTCAGCAATCGCCTTTTTTATCGTGCTGGCGTTGTTTGCCTTGGTATTAGGCTATTACTCATTACAAAGCGAGCGAGTCTCAGAAGACCATATGAATGTCTATGTTGCCGTTCCGGCAGCATCCGGCAGCGTTCTTGCTGAAATGGATCCACGCATGGACGATCAATGGGTAGAAGATCATCGCCCTCATCCGGAGCACGCGCATAATTAATCAAGTATCTAGTCTGTTGATAGCTGGTTTTATGTCCGGAGAATCATCTCCATCGACTTGCCTTTAGCCAGCTCATCAATCAGCTTGTCCAGATAACGAATTTTCTGCATAAATGGGTCGTCGACTTCTTCAACCCGAACGCCACATACCACGCCTTTAATTAGTGAGCTATTCGGATGAATGGCTGCAGCTTGTGGAAAAAAGTTTCCCAATTCGATTTGCTGTTTTAATTCCGCTTGTTCCTAACCAGTCAGCCAGCAAATGATTTGATCAACTTCCTGTTTTGTTCGTTTTTACGTTCAGCCTTTTGAATATACAGCGGATAAAGCTTTGCAAATGGAATTGTGAAGATAGGATGTTTAACCATTTTCAGCCCAAAATAACGTTGGTCTCATTTCAAGTTTGCTGACCCCTTTATTCATTACGCATTAAAGCATTAGAGGAATACGGTCAGGCTGGACAAAGGAGCTAGCAACACAGGAAAATCTTTCAATAGGGGTTAAGGAAGAAAGATCACCTTCTGTGTATTTATCAAAATGCTCCTTAACGATATCGTTGAATTCTTTGCAGGTCCAAAAATTAGACCCACATCGAAGAACAATATTGAATCCATTTTCTATGACTTTCTCTCCAAACTGGCTAATATCATTTGGAATAAAGAGGTGGAAATTATGTCTATCGAGAACATGCAAAACTGAATCCACATCTTCACCTATGCCATAGGCATTGGCCTGCAGCAATAATGAAGCGCC
Organism: Methylophaga sp. F7; assembly: GCF_056863975.1. Classification (NCBI taxonomy): domain Bacteria; kingdom Pseudomonadati; phylum Pseudomonadota; class Gammaproteobacteria; order Thiotrichales; family Piscirickettsiaceae; genus Methylophaga; species Methylophaga sp. F7. The sequence continues at coordinate 2,168,107 of NZ_CM166511.1, forward strand.
CAGACTATCCGGATTAGACCTGTACTCTATGTGCACATTACTCTGTGAATATCTTTGAATTAGAAATTTTGACGTATTTTCAGGGGGTAAATTAAGTGACGCTACTTGTCCTGAGCAACCAATGTAGTCGCACACATAGGAGACAAGAAAGTCTTTAACCTGATCTCCTTTTCCTAAACCATGATAAATCCCAAAGAACGAATGTAAGTACGGAGCCTGCTCCTCAGATATCACCATAAGATGGCTACCATAGTCCTTACGAACAACATCAAGGAATTCTGTAATTTTTCCGATTGATCCCTCATCAACCAATAGTAACTGCGAGAAATACCCAACTAGTTTTGATAGTCTGATTGGTAAATAGTAATAATTTGATAGCACGTCAAAGCCTGCACCATCCTTATATATTAAGTAGTATTTATCTTCTTGAAGGTTTGACAAAGTATCATCTAGCAATCTAACGCTATAGATCCTGAATAAATCCATGAATTCAGAAAAGGCTAATTGGGCTTTCTCGTCTGATAAGTAAGGGATAAGGGCTGTGGAAATAGCATTGATCAACTCAAGCTGCTTGAAATTGCATTCAGGACTAAATTTTTCTATAAATCGATAACCAACACCTTTTAACAAGGTTATTAGATCGTCAATATTATCCACGGATTCTCCAGCGGATCTAATTACGTCTAAAAATTCACGAACACCTTCAGTGTCATCTAGTCCATCATATAAATTCCAAAGATGATCTTTAAAATTCAGAAGCACCATTCCGACCCTTGACGCTGGAGGAATAAACGAAAAGTCATGGGTTGAAATTGTGTCATCTTGACTATGATATGGATTCTTAGAAAATATGCTTGGTCCGTAAAGATTCATACCCCATGAAGAAGGGGTCTGATCTCTTCCTTCTTCTATAAATTTCGTCGAGATTACACGGCATAAATTTACGAGATCTAGAAATTCCACATCTGAATTAACTTTTTCTCTTCCAGTAATTAGATTGATTAGACTACCTGTTAGTACACCTTGACCTGCGATCTCACCGGCATACTCATCTGAGGCAGCTGCTGCTAAAATTGAAATACCAAAAGAGCCTTTAGCCCCCATGAGATCGGGTTTTATCAACGACAATAAATCATTAACTAACCCAGCGGTGTTGCAAGCGTCAATTATTAGATTTACGTGTTTAACTTTTGAAGAGGAAATTATTCTAAAAATATCGGTTAGAGACAGTCCAGTAAAACTCATTCGATCGGTTCTAGTCTCGTTTAAGCACAGGTAATACGTGCCACCAATCACCCCACCGTGCCCAGCGAAGAATAATGTAAAAATATCCGGACATTCTTTATCGAATAAAACCTCCTCGAGCGTTCTCTTAACATCGCTTATAACTGGAGACTTAAGCAAATAGGAATTTTCTTTTTCGTATATCGAGTACTCTGAGTTGACTAAGGCATCATAAACAGCTGAGGCATCATTTTCAGCACCGGCCAAATCATCAAATGTATTACTTTGGTATTTATCACAACCAATAGCGACTAAATAAGCCTTCATATATCTATACCTTTGTACCTATTTAGTCTAACTTTCTCTTTTTTAAGCGCAGCCTCGGATTTCTCTTGCTTTATTCTTTCAACTTCTGCATGAAACTCTTCATCCTGGGCTTCCAAAGACTGCATTAGAGGTTCCGCAGCACCAGGACCAACGTGAATTTGAGGAAGTTCTACTTGACCATTTTTGTTAACGCTAAACTCAACTTTTTTCAGCATTTCTAAAAACGCCTCGGCCTGGGATGCATGTTCTTTTTGATTTACGGTATTCCCAACTTTGTCGCAACTTTCGCTTATCGTACGAAACATTCCCTGCATAGTTTGAGAGGTGAAGCCTTCAATAAAGGTATTAAGGAATTGAAAAAACTGGTTAATGTCGTTTCTAATAAGATCTTCGTATCCAATGCTTAGTTCGACACCAGCCTCTTTGAATGATGACTCTTCTGTCCCATCTTCTCTAACCGTCAGCCAGCTTCTGCCATGTTGAAAGCTATGCATATTATCTTTAGAAACATATTGAGAAATTTTCTCTCTATGAGCTCTTACAGCCACCTCAAGTAAAGATTTTCCAAACTCTTTTGATTCAGACTTATATGAAAATGGCATATGACTCTCCTTAAGTGGAAACATAACGCCGCCAACACGCGCTTGTAACGTGCTTGGCTTTGTTATGTTTATTTTCTAAAAATTTGGAGCGCTAATGAACTGAACAAATGCATCGCCCAGCCCCGTTGTTCTTTTAGACAACATCTCCTGTAAAGTCATTGTTGTCCCAAGCCCATCTGTAGAAATAAGTCCTCTTTGATATAGATCTTTCCAGATAACACCATAAAAGCCTGAACGCCCTCTAAGCTCAGGAAATGCGTGCTCGATAACTTGGGTTAGCCCCCCCATATTCCAGCCATCCGGGAAAGGAAGCTGGTGCTCAGCCGCCCACCGATTCGGGTCCTGAAAAAGACTCAGAAAGGCAAGATGCCAAACAGTACAGACATCTACCAAGTTCAGAAATATCTGCTGTAAAGAATCATCTGGTGCTCCAGGCAGAGCAGAGTTTATTACGGCGTTTCTAAGGGCCTCAATCTTTTCAGACTGATGATTCTTTAAGGCGACATTGCTGGCATGCACGAGTGTGGTGAAAAATTTTTCATTTTCTTGAAGAGCCCCTTCAGTTATCGCACCTTTTTCATAAAGGTCGTTTATTGCATCTGTAACTTGCCGCATCCATTTGGTCTTTCTTCGAGCCATAGGAGGCTCAATAATTTCAGAAAAGGCTTCAACCAGCGCTGTCCCCATGATCGGCACGCCACCAAGAAGAGCTCTTGTCGCTCGATGCGCCTTTTCACCATCTGGCTCTACGGCCGGATCGATTAAATCCTTGTCAATCTTCTTAGCCAAAATTCCCCCTCGAAACATAACAGTCTGCTAATGAGGTCTGCGACCTCATAATAATTATTAACGTGAATGGCTTATAAATATGAAGACTCAAATTCATGCCATATAACATATTGAAATATTTTATTTTTTTCAGGTAGAGTTTTACTGAACTCATCAATCGTGAATGATTAACAATTAATTTTTTGCCCGAATAGGCTTTGAGCGAGGTTGGTTTGAACTGGATATCCATATCGGCCTCAAAATGAGAGATAGCTCACAATTTATATGGTTTTGTGAATTAAAACAAACCTTTGATTTATTTGAAATATAACGATGACTCGAAGATTTGAATTTGATTCAGACGAATTCATTAGCTGCCATAAAGTGCACCGGTAATTCAAAATTTTTCTCCGTGCCCTTTGTTGTGTCTCTGTGATTAATTTTTGAAAGCTGATGAGTTATCAAATATCAACTTCCTCAAACAGTTCTGGCACTTCAGCATCCCAGCCGAATTTTTCGGTGATGTGTTTACGCATGGTATCGCTGGCGACGACTTCACCGTGGGTGACGTAAACTTTATCGGGCTTGAGGTTGCCCTGCTCTAACCATGTCAGGATTTCTTTATAGTCACCATGAGCAGACATGGAATCCAGGTTATGGATTTCAGCTTTTACCGGCCAGTAAGCACCGTGGATTTTGACGGATTGAGCCCCATTCACCAACGCATCACCACGGGTGCCTGGAGCCTGGAAGCCCGCGAAGACAATACTGTTACGTGGATTAGGTAATAAGGTTTTAAGGTGATGCAAAACACGACCGCCAGAGGCCATACCGCTTGCGGAAACAATCACACACGGGTAGCGCATGGTATCCAGTTCGATGGCTTCCTCAACCGTGCGGATGTACTGAGTTTGAGCATCAATCAGCGCGCACTGGCTTTGGTCCAGCTTATGTTCTTTGTGGTGCTTGATGAAAGTCTCCGTGGCCTTGATAGCCATCGGGCTGTTCAGGTAGACCGGCATTTCGGGGATTTTGCCTTTTCCCATCAGTTTATGCACCACATACAACAGCATTTGTGCTCGACCAACAGCAAAAGCAGGCATCAGCGTGATACCACCACGGGCTGCGGTTTTGGTAATGATTTCTGCAAGTACCGCTTCGGGATCTGATTCACCATGGAGGCGATCACCGTAGGTGGATTCGCATACCAGTACATCTGCGTGCTGCAGCGGTTCCGGTGGACGCATGATAATGTCATTTTGTCGCCCTACATCACCCGAAAATACCACTGTTCGGTCTGAAGCTTTGTGATGAACATGCACACAGGATGAGCCCAGAATATGCCCCGCGGGGGTAAAGCTGACTTCAAAGCCTTTTACCGGCTCAAATGTCTCATGGTAATGCAGGGATTCGAAGTGTTTTAATGCTTCTCTGGCATCTTTTTCAGTAAATAACGGTTCAGGGCTCTGGTGTTTTGAGAACTTCTTTCGAGCAGCATATTTGGCATCTTCTTCTTGGAGATAACCAGCATCTGGTAACAACACATTGCACAGTTCGTGGGTGGCCTTAGTGCAGTAGATTTTACCTTTGAAGCCGTTCTTCACCAGTGCCGGCAGATAGCCGGAATGATCGATATGAGCATGTGTGAGTACCACGGCATTGATAGTTGAAGGATCTATAGGAAACGGTGCCCAGTTACGCCGTCGCAGTGTTTTCACTCCTTGATACAAACCACAATCCACCAGTAAACGGTGGTTATCATCAGAAAGTAGATAGCGGGAGCCGGTTACTGTACTGGTACCACCGAGAAAGCGAAGTTTCATATGCGTGTGATCCTTGTCTGGCAAATGCTGTTTTAGCTAGAGAACAAGTTTACTGGGGTTAAACATTCAAACAGTTGATATGGGTCAAATCTTTGGTGACTTCTGCTTTCCCAATCTTACCAGAGACGCAACTTATCAGAGGACTGCCTTTAAGTTGGAAGACCACCTACATTGACCATCTAAATTAAAAGGTTCGGTAAAGACTGGAATATTGAGATCTCTTTAATGTAGTAGGGATGTATCGATAGTGAAGCTTATTTTCTCTGCGCCCTTTGAGTCTCTGTAGTTAATTTCTAAAAGTTAATGCGTTATTAAATACCGGACAAAAATGCCCTGTTTATTTAAAATCAAAAAGTCAGAATTAATTGAAAGTAAGGTTGGCAATAGTCATGGGCAGATTTGAATGAACATAATTCAGGATCGTCTTAACTCATGTTCTTGTATTTTTGTTTATATACGTTACTGTAGAAAACACTAAAGCATTTCAATTCTGTAAATCTCTAAGCAGGTTATGCGTAAGGCGAATTCATTTTTCACCTTGAGATACTGTTAGCCACATTGAATGGTTACCCCCTGCAAATTATCGCGTTAGTCATTCCAGTCTTGCAATTGCTGCAAGATATCTTCTTTAACTACCTTAAGGAAATAACCTAATGACACTACAACAAAACCATGGAGAAAGCTCAGTGAGTATCTCCACTATTATCGCCGCTTCTAAAAAGTCTGAATATGAGGACAAAGAAGATGAAAAATCACCTCAGGTTCCAAACCCTTCGAAAGGAACCTATCAGCCGGCTGATGATCCGGATGAGGATAAACAAAAAGAGGCTGAAGATGCACCGCCTATGCCGCAGCCGCCTACTCCTCCATAATGCATAAAAAAAGGGCCCACTTTAAATTAAAAACTGGGCCCTTTTTATTCAGTCAGAGAGAATTAATGGTGATGATGGTCACCAGTGCCATCAACCACTTTGACAAACGGTGCGGGGTGTTGCAACGTGGATTGTCCATGTCCTGAATGGGCTGAATGATCCATTTTATCGGTTGAGTCCGTCATATCCATCTGATGACCATGGTGATGTTGATCGGCTTTTGCCTGCTCATCGTCGCTTGAAATTTCTGATTTTTTCGCTTGATCATTTTGATGCTCTTTATCAAGCCCTTCCATTTCTTCCATCAGATCAATCACGGATTGGGGACCAGTTTCGGGCATGGTTTTTTTGACCGGTTCCACGTCAGCAATTTGATCCCAATACAGTTCACCTGCTTCACATTTCTGAATAACTGGGAAATACAGCACGCTGGTAGCTCCAACGCCGACCCGGCCCCGGAAAATAAACTCATCAAAATGAATATCGTGTAATGAATTACCCGACCAGGTGATCTGTCTTACTGCTTCGGTTATCTCAATCCCATCCTTAAAGAAGGGTCGTTCAACAGGTTTTTTAACAATTTCAAGCTGCCAGCCTGCTTTGGGCATGGGTTGTACAAATTGCAGACCTTCGGGAATATCGACGGTAATGGAGCTAGTGGACGAACCATCACAGCCTGCTGTTACGGTGAGTATACCTTTGTAATAGCTGCCACTTTCGGCCTGAGTCTGTTCCAGAAACACTTGAGCATTTGCCAGGCCAGGAATCATCATCGCCAGGTACAGAAGTTTTGTTTTCATATTTACCGCCTTAGTCGTATCCGCTAATAGGTTATACAACCTATGTGTTACTTAAGCATATCGCGAATATTGGATAAATGGGCTTTGCCACGCTCTTTTCGCTCTTCTGGATCGACCTGTGTTTTTTCGGTCATCCAAATCAAGTCTTCTGGTGGTAATTCGCGAAGAAAACGACTCTCTTCACAATCCACCTTTTCGCCATAACGTTTGCGGGTGTTTGCCAGCGTCATTACCAGGCTGCGTTGTGCCCGGGTGATGCCAACATACGCCAGACGCCGTTCTTCTTCGATGGAATCCTCTTCAATACTGGTTCGATGTGGCAGGATTTCTTCTTCCATACCGACAATGAATACATGTGGAAATTCCAGCCCTTTAGCAGCATGTAACGTCATCAGATGCACTGCATCGGACTGATTTTCATCCGCCTGACGGTCCATGATATCCATCAATGTTAAACGTGCAGCAATATCACCTATTGATTTTTCTTCGGTGTCCTGATCAATCATCCGTTCGATCCAACTGACCAGTTCATCGACATTTTCCATACGACGATTGGCTTTATTTGGATCGCCGCTGACTTCTTCCAGCCAGCCGCGGTAATTGATTTCCTCGATCATATCTTTGATCGCGTCCAGCAGATTGCCACGAGCAGCGCGATCAGCAATATCAATCAGCCAGCGGGTAAAGACTTCCAGATTCTGCACTGATTTAGCTGGCAGGCTTTCCGCCAAGCCCATTTCAAAACAGGCTCCGAACATACTGGTGTTACGTTTGGCGGCGTATTCACCAAGCGCCTGCAAGGTGGATGAACCGATACCGCGACGTGGTGTGTTAATCACCCGTAAAAACGCATTATCGTCATCCTGATTGGCCAGCAGACGCAGATAGGCCATGATGTCTTTGACTTCGACCCGCGAGAAAAACGAGGTGCCACCAGTCAAAAAATACGGCACATTATGTTCACGTAACACTTTTTCCAGCGAGCGGGATTGATGATTACTGCGATACAAAATCGCATAATCCTTGAAACTCGCCTGGTGTTTGAGCTTGTGATATAGCAGCTCGGAAATGACTTTTTCCGATTCATGCTCGTCATCACGACAGCCAATGATCCGAATGGCATCGCCCTCACCCATCGCGCTCCATAATCGCTTTTCAAACACGTGAGGGTTATGGCTGATAAGTTTATTGGCAACTCGCAGGATACGGCCCATGGAACGATAATTCTGTTCCAGTTTAATCAGATTTAATCGGGGAAAGTCCGTTTGCAACTGCACCAGATTTTCAGGGCGTGCGCCACGCCAGGAATAAACTGATTGATCATCGTCCCCTACCACGGTGAGCTTTTCACGAATCCCCACCAATTGTTTGACCAGCTCGTATTGGCAGCCGTTGGTATCCTGATATTCATCCACCAGCAGATAATGAATTTTCGCCTGCCATTTCTGCAACACATCACGATGTTCGCGAAATAGAATCACTGGCTTTAAAATCAGGTCATCAAAATCCACAGCGTTATAGGCCTGCAATGCCTGCACGTAACGTGGGTAAACCCTGGCAGCAAATTCCTCTTGAGCCCCATCAGCAATCTGGGCGGCTTGTTCGGGCAGAATCAGCTGGTTTTTCCAGTTTGAAATCAGATTTTGTACTTCCTGGGCATGATCGCTGTCAGCCGCGAAATCGCGTCCCATCAGATCGCGAAAAACTGCCAGTGAATCTTGCGCATCAAAAATGGAAAAACCGGGACGATAGCCTAATGATTTGCCATCACGACGCAGGATGTTCAATCCCAGCGTATGGAAAGTGGAGACCATCAAACCCCGCGCTGAGGCTTGTCGGGTAGACATCAACTCCGCAACCCGCTCCTTCATCTCACGGGCTGCTTTGTTGGTAAAGGTAACGGCGGCGATATTGCTGGCTTTGATGCCGCATTGCTCGATCAGATAGGCAATCTTACGGGTAATAACCCGCGTCTTGCCACTGCCGGCACCAGCTAACACTAACAACGGTCCATCGATGTAACGCACAGCTTCCCGCTGTTCCGGATTGAGATCTTTCACTAAATATTAATTCGCTGTGTCGAGGCGTCGATAGCCGATGGCTTCTGTTAAATGAACTGTTTGAATGTCAGGTGAACCGGCCAAATCAGCAATGGTGCGGGCCACTTTTAAAATACGATGATAGGCACGGGCCGACAGACCAAAACGGCTGATGGCTTTTTCTACTAATTGAAAATCCTGATCTGACAAGGTGCAAAAAACCTCTAGTTCTTTATGTTGCAGGGACGCATTGGCTTTATTGGCACGCTCCAGTTGAATCTGTCGTGCCTGAATCACTCGCTGACGAACCACTTCACTGGATTCCGGCGGGACATCATCAGGCTGAGGTCGCAACAGTTTTTTATCCACTGCCGGCACCTCCATCAACATATCAATGCGATCCAATAACGGGCCGGAGATCTTACCACGGTAGCGTCTGACTTGCTCTTCTGTGCAATGACATCTTGCCTGCCCCAGATAACCACAAGGACAGGGGTTCATTGCGGCAACCAATTGAAATTTAGAGGGAAATTCCGCTTGATTAGCGGCGCGGGAAATAGTTATTTTCCCAGATTCAATTGGCTCACGTAAAACTTCTAATACTTTACGATCAAACTCCGGTAACTCGTCAAGGAACAGCACACCTTGATGAGCCAGCGAAATCTCGCCCGGTTTAGGCTGGCTGCCTCCACCGACTAAGGCCACAGCAGAAGCGGTGTGATGTGGCGCCCGAAAAGGACGCTGCATCCAGTTTTCTACCTCAAATCCGGCAGACGATATTGAATGAATAGTCGCCGTTTCAATCGCTTCCTGCTCAGTCATCGGCGGCAGGATTCCTGGAAGCCGACTAGCCAGCATAGTTTTTCCGGTTCCGGGCGGACCAGCAAAAAGTAGACTATGTGATCCAGCAGCTGCGATTTCCAATGCCCGTCTGGCAGATGCCTGGCCACGCACATCTGCTAAATCGGCATAATTATTTTGACTATGTTTCTGTTGATTTATATTGGTCGATAAACGCAATTGGTCATGCAAATGTGCACAGACTTCCAACAAGCTCTTAGCAGCAAAACTCTCACCCTGTTCAGTCAGCGCCGCCTCTTCAGCATTCTCAAACGGCACCATTAATTGTCGGTTAGCCTCAGATGTGGCTAATGCAGTTGGTAATACACCGCGAACACCACGCAGTTCACCGGTAAGACCGAGTTCACCGATAAACTCCATATTACTTAATGATTGCACCGGAATTTGATTGGAAGCCGCCAGAATTCCCAAAGCAATCGGCAAATCAAATCGCCCACCCTCTTTAGGCAAATCAGCTGGAGCCAGATTGATGGTTATACGTTGCTGAGGAAAAGTGAACTGAGAGTTAATCAACGCCGATCGAACGCGATCCTTGCTTTCCTTCACCGCCGTTTCCGCCATACCCACAATCGACAAACTGGGCAGACCATTGGAAAGATGTACTTCAACCGTCACTGCCTGAGCATAAATACCGGTCAAAGCACGACTGTAAACCGTGGCAATACTCATATTCCTTCCCTGGAAAATTAGTGTAAATCGATTCTAGACGATTAGCGCTATGTAATGAAGACCAATCCCGGCTTAATCAAACCTGGTTATCAGTTTCCTATATCAACAATAAAAAGAGGCCAGACATTGTTAAATGTCTGACCTCTTGATTAGCTGATGGATTTACCAGTTATAGTTAACTGTAGCCAGGACTTCGCGGCCCGGATTGTAATAATTGGCCGTACCGGATCCCACTACGTGTTGCTCATCAAACAAGTTACGTACATAAACCGTTAAATCGGTATTTTGGTAAAACTCGTAACTGAATGAAGAATCAACCAATGTAGCTGAATCGCTCTTTGCTGAATTCACTGCATCGAAGTAGTACGAGCCAGTATAACGAACGCCAAGGCCCAAACTCATATCCCGAGCAGGAAATGTGTAATGCCCCCAAACCGATGCCATTTGTTTTGGTGCAGATGTAAACTCATTGCCTTTAATAGAAGAGCCATCACGTAAGGTGCCGCTTACTACTTCTGTCTCCATGTAAGAATAAGCACCGGTTAAGCTGAAACTATCGCTTAATTCTACTTTGGCCTCTAAATCCAGCCCTTTTACTCTTGATTCACCAATAGTCTCCCGTTCAATCGATCCATTTTCTTGAACAACAGCGATAGTGACATCGTCTTTAGTAAGATCATAGATAGCCATTGAGTAAAGCGCGTTAGAACCAGCAGGAGCAAATTTCAGACCCACTTCATATTGCTTACCACGCTCTGGTTTTACACCAATTGATGGAGGAGCAACCGATTCAACCATACTGATATAAGTGGAAACCTCGTCTGTAACTTTATAGGTTAGCGCGCCACGCAATGATGTTTCAGTTAAATTATCCGACTTTTCGAATCCGGTAATATCCGTACTTGAAAGATCCATGTGATCAGTACGAACTCCAGCCGTAACAATAAAACGCTCAGCAAATGACAGGTTTTGTTGTAGGAAAATAGACTCCGTTGTGTAATCCTGATCATTTGCACTATATGGTGCTGGAAGACTCGATATACCGCTATAAACTGGATTGGCAATATTAATAGGTGCGACTACATTCGGGTCATAAATACTACTATCTTCGGTAGATGCATCACGATACTCAACACCAATAAGCGTACTTGTATCAAAGTGCTCAAAGCGAGCATCATATTGCACAATTGCGTTACCTATTAGCTCCTGAGCTTGGCTGTCTGTCCCAAAATAAGCTCTGTTTGCACCTGCGGCGCTTGAAGTGCCTGTCAAATAAGCATAACCAAAATCATCAGTTAAATCGCTATAGCGTAAATTAGCGCGAACAATAAAACCGTTATCAAAGTCATGGCTGAACATGCCGGTTATGCTGGTGCGTTCTACTTCCTGAGAATTGAAATCGGGTTCTCCATAAAACTCATCGCGGTCATACTCCCTGTCTTTAGGATAACCACCACTGTTAGGCGTACTATCGCGATTCAGGTAATCCAATAATAATGTCGCAGAGGTGAAATCAGTTGGCTCCCAGGTAATGCCGCCCATAAAGAACTCATTATCGTCTTTGGAATAATCGTATTCGCGTTCACTGTCCTGAAATTTACCGGTAAAGCGGTAAGCGAGCGTTTTGTCTTCGTTTAAGGTGTCACCGACATCAAGACCGACCTCTTTGTGGTCAAATGAACCATAACGGGCATAACCGCTGCCAAACTGCTCAAATTTTGGCGTTTTGCTGACAAAATTGACCGATCCACCCGGATCAGCAGCCCCAAACAAAGTTGAGTTAGCACCACGCAACACTTCAACACGCTCAAAGGCATAGGCATCTTCACGCACACCTCGCATTGATCCTAAGGTCAGACCATCGCGATATGTTGTCGCTGAAAAGCCGCGGATCTGGAAATAATCATTACGATCATCCGTACCGTAATAATCCGTGATAATGCCAGGCGTGTATTGCAACACTTCTTCTGTAGTGCTCGCATGGCGTTGCTCAATTTCTTTTTCGGTAATCACTGAGACAGAAGCAGGTGTATCCAGAATACTGGTCGCTACTTTTCCACCCACCGAAATTTCCTGAGCGACGATTGAATTTGCATCATCGTCAGCCATGGCTTGAGTATTAACGATGATTGGGGCAAACCGATAGACTTCTTTATCGCTTTCTTCCTGTGCATTCACGTTAAGAGACACAGCAACTAATGGAGTACATAGGAGAAGAGCAGCAGTATGACGTTGGGACTTAGTGTTTAAAGCTTTTAACGGGATTTTTTTATTATCAATGCGAGACATTTATCTTCAACTTACTAACGAGGAGAGGAATCGCCGCATGTATAGCAACGATGAATTGATAAATTATCAGCTAGTCAAAAATTACTGTCAATAATAATCTAAATAATATTCATTATTATCTACAAATAAATAAAGTTTGTGACCTCAAGGGTCTGTTGATCATTCAAATGTGACTATGAAGATCAACAAATCCCTGGTTATATTTAAAGAAAACGTTTACGCGATTGTTTTATGAAACGTTAAACTGCCTGACCATCGCCGTGAGTTTTTCACTTAACTTGGCAATTTCCTGGCTGGCTTTGGAGACTTGTTCTGAGCCTTCTGCGGTGCTTTCAGACACGTGTTGAATGGTATGAATATTTCGGTTGATATCGTTTACCACATGGCTTTGTTCTTCTGCTGCTGTGGTAATCGATAGATTCATCTCGGTGATGGCACGGACTGACTGTGTAATTGCCAGCAACGAACTTGTGGCTTCAGTGCCCTTGGCGACTAGTTGTGTAATACTCGACTGATTTTGCTCCATGGATTGAACCGCATTATCTGAACCGGCCTGTAATGTTGAAATAAGCGATTCGATTTCCTGTGTAGATTGTTGAGTGCGTTGAGCGAGTGTACGAACTTCATCTGCCACGACTGCAAAACCTCGTCCCTGATCCCCTGCCCTGGCGGCTTCAATAGCAGCATTCAGTGCCAACAGGTTTGTTTGTTCGGCGATGTTTTTGATGACATCCAGAATAAGACCGATGTTTTCGCTATCCGTCTTCACTTTGGTAATCACGCCGGAGGAATCATTGATTTCAGAGGCTAATGCATTAATTGATGTCAAGATTTGCTCAACGACATTTCTGCCTGCTTCAGAGTCAGCTTCACCTTTGCGGGCGGCATTTGATGCTTTCTCAGCATTGGCCGCCACTTCTTCTACCGTTGCCGTCATTTGATTGATAGCAGTAGCAACCTGCGCCGTTTCATTTTTCTGTTTGGCAATATTGGTATTGGTTGTTTCGCTGACTGCCGAGGTTTCTTCAGCGGCGGTCGATAACTGCTCGGATGCAGAAGTAATCCCCACTACCAGCTCCTGAAGCTTTTCAACGAACGAGTTAAACACACTGCCCATCGCTCCGACTTCATCTTTGCTGGTGAAGGTCATTCTTCTGGTGAGATCGTTATCCTGTGCCATCGCGCTGAGGGTACTCATAACCTCTTTGATGGGCCGGACAATATTATTAATAATAATTTTTGAAATGAAGACACCAAGTAATAATGATGCTGCAGCGATGGCTATCAGGCTAAGGATGCTGGTTTTTTGTTTCTGTTCAACGTTACTGACCGCCCGTTGTGAAATGTTATCAATACTCGCCTTCAACGCAGCCAGAGTGACGAATAATTCAGCTTCAATCGTTTTTAGTTCTCGCTGTTCCTCTTCAGACAAATAACCACCGCCGGACATGCTGCCACCCCGTTTGATGACATTGATCGCTGCATCTACATAAGCCTGATAGTTCTGTTGCTGTTGAACGATTGTTTCAATATTTTCCGACATGCTTGTCACATCCACCAGCATTTCAGCTTGCAGGTTTGTGCTTTTGGCTTGTTCAAGAATACCGACGGTTTCAGCCAAGGTAAGCTGACTCTCTGTGGTTATATTTTCTATTTCTGCGAAATGGGTCTTGATGATACTTCTGGGCGCACCAGAGCGGGCATTCAGCAAAAGTGACTGCAAGGTAGCGGCTTTTTTGTACTGAAGTTCGCTGGTCTTGGCGACGCGTCTTTCAAGTGGAATAACCATCTCATTCATCACCGAAAATTCTTCTGAGATTTCTTGCATTTTTAAAATTGCAAAAGCCGCTATCAATAGTTGGGTCAACCCAAGAACAATGACCACGGTGAAAATTTTCTTGCCAATCGGCAGGTTATTTATGAACTTCATTGTTTATCCTGATAAGGGGATCGGTGATGGCTTAAAGCGTTATGCCATATAACAAAAGATTATAACGGCACAGCTTCAGCAAACCTAGGAAATTTTCCCAAGTGAAAATTCTCAAAAGTGACAACAGCCAAACGTCATTTGAAGAAAATGAATATTCTTTTTCACAGTATTTTCACGTTTTATTTTTTAGGGTCTGTGGGAGTCGTTTTTCCAGACCGCGAATAAATTGTTTTAAAAATAACGTTTCAGTCAATTTATAAAGCTTCGGTTTCGCATCCTTGGCAAAGCATTTTTGAACCAAAGGTAATCCATCAAATAATCGTCGTAGATTCACGGAAGACCTTAATCAAACACGGAGAAATCATGCTTCAACGTCGATTGAGCACCGCTATATCCACCGTTCTTCTTTTCACTTCCACCAGCCTCGCAGCGGATCAGATATTGCTCGATGATGGCAGTATTCTTAAAGGTTCTATTAAACAGATTTCTGAAGGCAAAGTGGTTATGGATACTGCTTTTGCCGATGAAGTTACCGTTGATTTCAATCGAGTGACACAAATCAGTACAGATCAGAAGCATCTTATTGAACTTGATAGTAGTGATCGGGTTCTGGGCCAGCTGACGGTTAATGATAAGGGGCAACACCAGTTAACTGGTACAGCATTTGGTACAGTGGATATCGATCCAAAACGGATTAATACGCTGTGGGAAAAAGATGCTGTGCAACCCCAGAATGCTCAACTGGAACAGCAATATCAGCAGGAAATTGAGCAAATCAAAACAGCTCAGGCAAAGGAAAAAGCCGCATTGGAAGAAACGTATACAGCCGAAGTGCAACAGCTCCGAGCGGAACGCGAAGCACTACTGGATCCATGGAGCGGTAATCTGGCATTTGGTATTCAGGGAGCCAGTGGTAATACTGATCGAATGTCCGTCACCGGTCGGGGTGAGCTTTTCCGAGAAACTGTGAATGAACGTTTAGGCATGTACCTGGAAGTCAATTATGCCAAGGAAGATGACGAACAAACCGAGAACGAGAAACTGGCGGGTATCAAATTAGAACGTGATATCAGTGAAAACTATTTTGCCCGTGGCAGCGCCGATTTTGAGATTGATGATTTTGAAGAACTGGATTTACGGGCAATAGCCACCGCCAGTCTGGGTCGATTTTTTATTCAGGAACCGGATTTAGTCTTTAAAGGCTTTGCCGGTGTCGGTTATCGATTTGAAAGTTACTCTGATGGCACCACTGAAAAAGATCCAACGGGCGTGTTAGGTTATGAAACCAATTACAACCTCAATAGCCGAATGAATCTGTTTCACGATTTAACTTACTACCCTTCGTTTAGCAGCCCCGGACAAAATTATCTGCTGGTCACTAATTTTGGCGCTGAATTGCCAATTACCAACGATGAAGCCTGGAAGCTACGCGCCAGCCTGAGAAGTCAGTACAACAGTCAACCAGCCGGCGATGCTGAAACGACTGATACCAATTATCGGCTGAATCTGGTTTACGATTGGGAATAAACGCCTTAGGGTCTGTTGATCTTTCAGAGCCACCACTGCTGGAGGCTATTTTTTTGTCTCACAAGGCGGAAATGATGCGATGTAGTTGCTCTACATAAGTTATTTCCAACGCCGTGAGGCGGAAAAATAGTCCCAGCCCTGCGGGTTGTGCCTGAAAATGCACCTTTCCGCGTTACTCGTCGTTTATTTAGAATAACTAAACTGCTCTCCTCGCGCCTTGATTGGTGCATTTTCAGTCACAACAGAGGCGGCTATGAAAGATCAACAGACCCTAGGGATTATCCTGTAGCAGATAATCGACAAACTCCGGCCGTTTCTGTTGAGCGGCCGGGTGTTGTCGCCAGACAAGTTGGATGGACTTTCTTAAAGCATTATCTTCAATCGGAATGGCGCATAAACTTCCATGCCTTACCTCATCGGCAACGGCAGAGGCAAATACCAGTGAGATACCCAGCCCCGCCCGAACTGCCTGTTTCACAGCCTCTGTGCTTCCTAGTTGCATTGTGACTTTGGGCATCTGCTGAAAATCCTGTAAATACGTTTTTAGCAATCGACCTGTTCCACTCCCCGATTCACCGCCTATCAAATCCAGTCCGGCTAAAATTGATTTACTTATTGATGGCAGCTTTGCCAGCGGATGATCCGTGGGTGTAATCAACACCAAAGGTTCTATTTTCCAGGTTTGCGATTCAAACCCGGCTTTAGATGACCACCATTCCATCAGGGCAATATCGATTTCAGCGTTTTCCAGTTTGTCAGCAACTGTAGGATTGTTATCAATCAGTAAGTCCAGCTTGTCTTCCTCCTGTGATTGATGGCGAAGAAAATCATGTAAATAAGGCTGCAATAGATAAATACCGATATTGGAACTGGCACCCACTTTAAGCTTGGGTGACTTAATTGCCAGTAACGCTCTGTCCTGTAGACGTAACATGCTCTCAGCATAAGGCAACAACCTTAACGCATGTTCTGTCGGCTGGCAGCCACTACGTCCTCGCTGAATCAGTGACACCTTCAGCATTTCTTCCAGCTTTTGAATATGCTGTGTGATGGTAGGTTGAGCTAAACCCAATTGACTGGCCGCCGCCTGAAAACTGTGCTGCTCGATCACGGTTATCAGGCTTTTCAGCCAGATCAGGTTGAGCATGACATTTCCTTTTTGTCAGATAACTGATTTGCTGGATCAAGTGGCCGTTCACCTCGTAATACGCTGAGAATGTTTTCAGCGGCACGTTGTTCAATGGCCAGTCGAACCTTGCTTACAGCTGAACCGATATGTGAGGTGAATAGCGTCTTGGGATGCGTCAACAGCTCCTGATCGATTTCACCTGGTCGATCCGCTCTTGCCCAATCCTCCATTTCAAATACGTCACTGGCATACCCAGCCAGATGGCCCTTACTCAGCATGCGTAAAACGGCTGCTTCATCGACAACTGACCCACGACAAGGATTGACCAAAAACGCACCGGACTGCATCTGCTTTAAACGCGGTTCATTCACTAAATGCTGCGTTTGCGCGTTTAAAGGCAAGGCCATAATCACAATATCAGCCTGTGCAAGCGCTTCATCCAGTGACACAAACTCCAGGTTTAATGCCACCTGTTTTTCAGCAGATAAAGGCTGCTGATCGGTATAAATTAATTTTGCATCCCAGCCAGACAGTCTTTGAGCAATCGCCTGACCAATCGCTCCCATGCCGATAATGGCAATGGTAGAGCCTTCAACGCCAAGCCCATAAAATTGTGGTCGCCAGCCTTTAAAATAGCCGCTTCGCACATGTTCATCGGATGCCCGAATATGGCGGATCAGCCCGACCATCAGACCAATGGTCAATTCAGCCGTGGGAACGGTCAGTAAATCCGGCACAAAGGTCAGCCAGACATTGTTCGCCGTGCAGGCTTCCACATCAAAATTGTCATAGCCTTTTAATGCAGCACCGATTACTTTCAATTTAGGGCAGGCCTTTAGGAAATCTGCATCAACCCGATCCGGCATAAACACCATTAACGCATCAGCATCCGCTGCCAGCTGCATGGTGTCATGCCGTGAAAGACTGCAAGTCGTCTGATTGGTTATCACATCACAATGCGGTGCGAGCATTTCCAGCACTTCATCATGTACTTTATGGGTAATCACCAGTTTTGGTTTCATTGTCATCCTTTACTTGAATTTTTTGCGTAACACGCCGCTTAATGCGTCAACCAGCGTAACCATCAACAAAATCACCAGAAGAATCGCAAATACTTCCTGATACTGCATAATGCGTAGCGACCCCATCAGCTCAAAACCGATGCCGCCGGCTCCGACCATGCCCATGACCGTGGAAGCACGGAAGTTATATTCCCAGCGATAAATGGCCACATCGGCAAACTGAGGCATTACCTGGGGCAGAATGGCGTGATATAACACCTGCATTGGCGAAGCGCCGGCTGCTCGGGCTGCTTCAACGGGCGCTTCATCCACATGTTCTATCGCTTCAGCAAAGAACTTGCCCACCATACCAATCGAATGCAGTGCCAAAGCCAATACACCGGGTAATGCCCCAAAACCGACAGCAGCAACAAAAATAATCCCCATAATCAGTTCTGGCACTGATCGCAAAGCATTCAAAACGATGCGTGACAGTTGAAAAACCACACCATGGGGAGATGTGTTGCGAGCTGCTAAAAACGCCATTGGTACCGAAAACATCACAGCAATCGCGGTTCCGGCAATACTCATCGCCAGGGTATCCAATAAGGGTGAAAACCAGTCACGAAGATGGGTAAAGTCGGGTGGAAATGATTCACTGGCCAATGTGCCAATAGCAGGCAAACCATTCGCCAGTAATTCAAAATTAAGGACATCAACATACCAGGCTGCCAGCAGAATGATGGCCAATAAGGCCATCACTTGCAGAGTTTGTTTTTTCCAGCGCTGGCTGTAACGTTTCAGTGCCTCTGATTGTTCAAGGACATGGGTAGTCATAAATCAACCTTACATCTTGGAAAAATCAAGATTCAGTAATTTGCCCATATCACGAATCACGTCATAGTCTGCATCGGTAATCGGTGCAAAACCCTCGGCTTTAAAGTTCTTCAACACTTCTTCATCATCCAGACTGATAAAGGCGTCTTTGATTTGTACTTTCAGTTCATCATTCAGGTTTGAACGCATGGCCCAAGGGTATTGAGGAAACGGCTTACTGTAACCCAGCACTTTTACCTTCGCCGGATCAATCAGTTCGCGTTCTACGACATACTTGAAAATCACTTCAGACAAGCCACCGGCATCGGCATTTCCATTGGCCACATTCACTGCAACGGCATCATGGCTTCCCACAAAATGCTGTTCATAATCAGTTTCTGCTTCGATCCCACCTTCTTCCAACAGCACCGTTTTAGGGATGAGATGGCTGGAGGTAGAAGCCCGGTCACCGTAGGCCATTTTTTTACCTTTGATATCCGCATATGAATCCACACCGGAATCGACGTTGGCAATCAGAATAGAACGATAAGTCGGCACCCCATCTATCACCATGGCAGCAAACGGTTCAATCTCACTTTTCGATTTCGCCATCACATAAGAAAGTGGTCCAAAATAGGCTAAATCAATACGGCCAAATCGCATCGCCTCAATCATCGAGGAATAATCGGTGGTGACAATCAACTCTACTTTTTTATTCAGCGTGGATTCGAGATAGTCTTTTAACGGTTGATTCCGCTTGATGAGCTCTGACGCATTTTCATCGGGAAGTAAGGCAACTTTTAACGTATCCGGATCTGGGTCAGCATCAGCCGCCATGCTTGGGGCAACGGCAGTGACCAATAAGGATGTCGCTAACAGTAATTGTTTAAACAGTTTCATCAGGCAATCTCCAGTTGTGTTGCAGTTTTAGTAGGTAAACGTTCAGGGGAGGATTTGGGTTGGCTATCTTGGGTGGATTTATTTTTTTCAGCAGGTTGCTGGTAAATCAACGCCAGTTGTTTGTCATCAAGCTGTTCAGGGGCAGCATCAAACACCACTTGTGCATTGGCCAGACCAATAATGCGATCGGCAAAACGTTTGGCGTATTCAAGCTGATGCAAAGACACAATGCTGGTGATACCGTCTTCAGCACAGATTTTTTTCAGCTGAGACAGGACTTTTTCGGAAGTAGCAGGATCCAGACTGGCAACGGGTTCATCCGCCAGAATGATGGTGGGCTGCTGAGCCAAGGCTCTAGCAATACCGACTCGTTGCTGCTGCCCCCAGATAACTGATCAACACGCGTCATGGCTTTATCCGCCAACCCGACCCTATCCAGACAATGTAATGCCAGCTCCAAATCGCTTTTAGGCATCGGCATAAGGCTACGCCAGAATGAGTGATAACCCAGCCGACCCATCAGCACATTTTGTAAAGCGGTGTGACGCAGGATCAATTGATGGTGCTGAAAAACCATAGCGGTTTTACGGCGATGTCGGCGCAGGGTACGTTGATTGTTCAATACCCCGAATTCGGCTGAAATCACTTTACCTGAAGTCGGTTTGACTAGATGATTCAGTGCCCTTAATAACGACGATTTTCCGGCTCCTGATAATCCAAGCAGTACATTGAATTTGCCAGCTTGAAAGTCGATTGAAGTTGTTCGTAATGCTTCAATACCACCTGGATAGGTAATACCAAGATTATCAATTGAGAGAATCGATTGAGATGTCTTGGTTGTAGTCATATCATCACCTTTCGCAATATTTAGCACCGCAGTATTGCGGTTCACAATCGAATGCTAAGGTTTGTATATGACCGATAAATGAAGGTTAAATGACGATTTAATGACAGAAGGTGTGGTAAAAGACATAAAAAAACCGCCGTACTGCAACATACGGCGGTTTAGCAAAATCATTTTCAATACAATTTAATCAAGATAACTGCAGCAATAATCGACTAATTCGGTGATTTCGATATCAAATGATGAATTAGCCGGTACATTGAATGACTGACCGTAGGTAATCGGTGTCCACTCGGTGTCGCCATCGAGACGGTAGCGCAGCTGGCCGGCGAGAATTTCCATTAACTCGGCTTTCTCGGTGCCAAATTTATATTCACCCGGCATCATAATGCCAAGCGTTTTATAGCTGCCATCCTCAAAGGTGACTTTGCGGCTGGTGACTTTGCCATCGAAATAGATATTGGCTTCACGGGTTACCGTGACATTTTCAAATGTAGACATAGGATTCTCTAATGATAAAAATGTGGAGAAATATACGCCGGAGTTATCAAGGTGTCATCCAGTCTTTCATCTCTTTAAAGCCTTTTGGCACTTCATAGACGTAAAGCGTATCGGTTTTGGTTTCTGACCAGGTAGCACCATTACGATCTACGTAATGAATGGTGTCACCCTCTTTTTTGATTGCATAATGTACATAGGGACTGCTTGATTTAGGGTCGGTAAACACAAAACCATGCTGCATTTTTAACGGTACGTCCCTATCAACTCCTTTCTGAAAGGTGCCCAATGCCTGGGTAACCCGCCACCAATAGTAATCGTAGCGTGTGGCATTATCTTTATATTCCATGGCTCGGATATGCTTTGGGCCTGCATATCAGCTTCTTCATGCCAATAGCCATCCAATTCCTGTGCACTTATCTGCGGTGGACGCACAAAGTTATAAAGTCCATTTTTGAAACTGAAGCTTTGTTTCTGCCAGTCCACTTCGGTGGTAATGGTTTTATTGGTTTTTTTGCTGCCCTCTGCAGGTATCATCGTCAACTGATCATCAGCTGATAATTCAACCTGATAGGTATTCTGTGGATCAGCTTCACCGGTTGGTGATAAAAATGCGATGCCATTATCAAAGGTTAAAACCCCACGTCCTGAGGTATCCACCCAATGTCCTTCAAGGCTTTGCTTATGGTTTTGACTGATCGTAGCGGCAGATTGTGAAGACGTATCTGCCTGAACGCCTGCCAGCATTGGCATGATCAACACCAGCAGCGCTGATGGGATCAAAGTCACTGATTTTTTCATTTCTCTACTAACGTCCTTTTTAGTGATGGTAAAACGTTTATTTTGTATTGAGCTGTTCCAGTTCTTCTACACGTTTTTCCAGTGCTTCCAGCTTTTCACGAGTACGTAGCAACACCTGCGACTGCACTTCAAACTCTTCTCTGGTCACTAAATCCAGCTTGTTAAACGTAGAGCTCATTGCAGCACGAATATTCTTTTCAGCGTCTTCACGCATCTGCAGTAAGCCTGGTGGCAAGGCACGGGTAATAGTGTCGGCGATTTCATCGAATTTTTTCGGATCTATCATGAGGCTTCCTTTAAGTTTGGTTACTCAAGCTTATTCTACTGTAAAGCAGAATAGACTGACATTTTGGTGACAGCTTTGACTAATAAAAATCTGCTCTTGAAAGCGTAAAGCGCTAAAAAAATCTGAGTTTATAACGGTAATCCTAAATAAAAATAACACTATTTATTACAGAACTATTACAAATGACTTGAATATTCACTTGGTTATGCAATATCCTCAGATACTGGTTTATATTAGTGGCGCTAGGACGGTATCTAAATTGCTTCTTACAGACGACTCAGCTTCCCAAAAAAGCAGTCTTAACTTTGACTCACTGTGGCACCTTTATACCAACTGGTTTGAAGAACCCAACGTACGTCGAGGTGGCTGGAGTGGCGTTATAAAACAACCTATTCAGGTTGAGTCGGGAGCCGTCGAGGTTTTTATCAAACGCCAGGAAAATCACTCCAGTAAAACGCTATTACATCCTTTTAAAGGTCAAGCTACCTTCTACAAGGAATACCGCAATATCAGGCGTTTAACCAAAAAAAATATCCCCACCCTGAATGCGCTGTTCTTTGGGCAGCGTGGCATGAAAGCCATCCTGGTGACCAAGGCACTTACTGATTATCAACCGCTGGATATCGCTTCACTGAAACTGGATCGCCAGCAAAAACGTGCATTACTCACTGAAGTTGCCAAAAACCTGAGATTAATGCATCAGCATCACTACCAGCACAATTGTCTGTATCCAAAACATATCTTTGTTAAATATGTGAATGGTGCATGGCGAGTCCGGTTTATTGATCTGGAAAAGCTCAAATGGCAACTTTTTAAAAGAAATGCCATTCATCGCGATTTGATTACGCTTTATCGCCACTCTGGTGGTAACTGGTCCGAAAAAGATCGTCTGTTTTTTTCCGCGCTTATCAGCAGGAAGCAAAACTTTCAAACCGTTCCAAAAAATTATGGCGAAAGTTACAAATGAAAAATGCCACAAAAAGTAAAATGATTTTTACTGAATTGTCAGCGACATAACTAAAAAATCATTTTCCTCTCAACAGAGAACCTAATATTCCACGCACTAAGCGTCGACCAATCTGACTTCCAATCGAGCGCATCGCGCTTTTGGCAAAGGCTTCAAATATTGATTGACGATTACTCGCACGCGATGGTTTCACCGTTTCCTTCATTGCTTCATTCTTTTCTGCCAAAGCTGCCTGCTGCATTTTTTCAGCGCGTTCAGCTAGCACTTCATGGGCAGACTCACGATCCAAAATCTTGTCATACACTCCGGCTAGCAGAGAGCTTCGCAATAATTGCTGACGTTGTTGAGGCGTAATGGGTCCAATCTGACTTTGAGGAGGCTTGATCATGGTGCGTTGCACAATCTGCGGACGCCCCTTTTCATCCAGCATTGATACTAGGGCCTCGCCAACGCCCAAATCAGTTATCACATCCGTGGTGGAAAACGCCGGATTATCACGAAAGGTTTCTGCCGCGGCTTTAACTGCTTTTTGATCTTTTGCGGTATAGGCACGCAGGGCATGTTGAATACGATTCCCCAGCTGTCCTAATACACTATCGGGAATATCAGTCGGATTCTGCGTCACAAAATAGACGCCAACACCTTTGGATCGAATTAATCGCACCACCTGTTCAATCTTGTCCAGCAGTGCTTTGGGTGCATCATCAAATATCAGATGCGCTTCATCAAAAAATAACACCAATTTGGGTTTTTCCGGATCACCGATTTCCGGCAACTGATCAAACAATTCGGCCAGCAGCCATAATAAAAAGGTGCTGTATAACTGCGGTGACTGCATCAATTTATCGGCTGTCAGCAAATTAATAACGCCTTTGCCATGCACATCGGTTTGCAGCAAATCATCGAGATTTAATACCGGTTCCGCAAACAGCTTGTCCGCCCCCTGCTCTTCCAATACCAGTAACCGGCGTTGAATTGCCCCCACACTGGCCGCAGAAATATTGCCATATAACGTCCTGAATTCGCCTGCATTTTCAGCGACGAACTGCAGCATGGCACGTAAATCCTTCAGATCCAGCACCAGCCAGCCATTATCATCTGCTACCCGGAATATCAGTGTTAACACACCTTGCTGCGTATCGTTGAGATTCATCAACCGGGATAACAGTAATGGGCCCATATCGGAAATGGTGGTACGAACAGGATGCCCCTGTTCACCGAACACATCCCAAAAGGTGGTTGGAAATCCCGAAAACTGAAAGTCCTCCAGCTGCATTAAGGTGACACGTTCACTGATTTTAGGATGCGGTTTACCAGGCTGACTAATACCAGATAAATCGCCTTTAATATCCGCAGCAAACACGGGTACACCAATATTACTGAAAGCTTCAGCAAGTCCCTGAAGGGTCACGGTTTTCCCGGTGCCAGTAGCCCCAGCCACCAGACCGTGCCGATTGGCCATTTGGGGTAACAAAAAAACCGGCAGCTCAGCCTGTCCTACAAACATGGGTTGTGCCATATGCTCTCCTTATCTGTGCCAATTCGGTCGCGAAATCCTGATGGGATATTAAACACTTTAAATGTCTCGTATATCAGCTTATCGGTTTGCGGACTATTCTGATGCAAGCTATGCTGTAGTCAGTCACAGCAGACTATCTGCCACATCGTAACGTTAAATAATAAGCTTTTTAGTAAAGATTTCATTAGGGATTTGTCATGACATCAATCGAAATATGGGCCATCGGCATTGTTGCAGCAGTAATTACAGGTATTTTGGGGTTTCTGTTGGGTCGGCGGCAACCCGTTGGCAGCCCGGAACAGATGAAACAACTGACCCAGGCGCATGAACGTCAATTAGCGCAGACGCAAGCCGAATTGGATGCCTATCGAGAAGAAGTGCATGCCTATCACGAAAAAACAGCCAATCTGTTTGTATCAATTGCAGCACCTTACAAAGAAATGTTTGATCATCTGACTGAAGGTTATGACAAGCTTGGTAATTTCACCGAACGCAAAGTATTACCCGATCGTGCCGGTGCATTACTGGATGGTCCGGATGCCAATAAACATATCCCACCCGAGCTGACAGAAGATTTAAAACCTAACCCCGATTACAGCAAGGTAAACCCGACGGCTGTACAAAAGGATTATTAACAAATCGTCTAGCGGATATTGGCGAGTAACCGCGCCAATCCGCTTTCCCTTTGATGTCGACGTAATACTGCCTGCTGCAAAACAGGCTGTGTCGACAGGATATTCACGTTTTGCCTTGCTCTGGTAAGCGCGGTATAAACCAGCTCCCGACTTAACACGACCGAATCTTCCTGGGGTAATAACAGTGAGACGTGGTCAAACTCTGATCCCTGGCTTTTATGTACCGTCATCGCAAACACTGTTTCATGGGCCGGTAAACGGCTTAATGGCAACCAGCGTAACTCCTCACCGAATAGAAAACAGGCCTGCAGTTCCCCTTCGGCAGTCGGCAAAACCAAACCAATATCACCATTAAACAGATTCTGCCGATAATGATTCTGCGTAATCATCACTGGCCGCCCCGGATAATATGGCTGCGCTGTTCTCCAGCCACGTTTTGCCAGAAGCTGGCTCATCAGTTGATTCACCGAATACACCGATTGCGCTCCATTTTTCACCGCACAAAGCATCCGATACGCTTCAAATGCCTGAATACAACTCACCGCATCTGCCCGTTTTTCGATAGTCTCAATAAAATGCTGATATCCGTTGAGTAACTGGGCCTGGATATTCTCTGTTGAGGGCACAGTTAAGGCGGATAAGGATTGATTTACCAATAAATCCGTTACCTGTTCAGCATCTCCTCTATTGACTGCCTGAGCCAGTTGACCGACCTGCCCTCCCGCTGCAAAACGATAGCTGTGCTTTAATTTGACCAGCGAATCCTGCAAGGGATTGTCATCTCTCGAAACCGGTAGCTCTATTTCGCTGATCTGTTTCACCCAGGATCGGAAATCAGCCGAAAAATCCGGTGTGTCGGCACATAAGTTAGCGAGTACTGCGCCGGATTCCACTGAGGCTAATTGATCACTGTCGCCCAATAAAATCAACCTTGCGTGCAATGGTAAGGCTTTCAGTGTAATTGCCATCAGATTGATATCAATCATCGACGCTTCATCAACAATCAGCACATCAACCGGCAATGGACGCTCTGCTGAATAGCGCCCCTGATCAAAACGTGCACTGATGCCCAGTAAGCGATGCAGCGTTTTAGCAACATATTGCTCACCAGTATGCTGACTGATTGCTTGTTGCAGTCTAGCCGCAGCTTTTCCTGTCGGGGCCGCCAAAGCTACCCGTGGTTTATCGTCGTTTAATTGCAGACATTGCAGAATTTTTAACACCACCGTGGTTTTCCCGGTGCCTGGACCACCTGAAATCACACACAACTGTCGGCGTAACGCACTTAATACCGCAACTTTCTGCCAGTCGGTATCGGGCAGATTATTTTGCCACTCCACCATAAATGTCGACAGATTTTCTGCTGCTGGCAGGGTGTCCCCGTCCTTCAATCGCCTTTGTATGGCAATTGCTACCTGTTGTTCTGACTGCCAGTAGCGATATAGATATAACAAGCCATCGGATGTCAGTACTAAAGGTTTAAATTCGCCAGGAGCACCGATAACCTCACTGTTTTGCAGAAGCTCCAACCACAGTGACGCTTCAGGAATCGCGCTCTGAATAACCGGATTAAGTGATTGGAAGTCATTCAGATTCAGGCACACATGCCCTTCACTAATGGTTTCGCTTAGCAGTCCAGCCGTCAGGGTAACGATTGACTCTTCATTCTGTTGTTGACGACTAATATAGGCTGCAAACTGATAAGCCAGCTCGGAAACCCTCGCTTCTCGCAGCAGTTTCAAGGCATTCATTGAACACCTGCCATAAGCTGATCCACTGCTTCCAGTAATGTCCTGTCCAGCCGGTCAAAAAACACACCGGTTTGTGACCACTCCGGCTGCATGCCACGTAAAAACAGGTAATAAACGCCACCAAAATGCTGTTCCGGATCATAATCCGGTAAACGTTGTTGCAGATGTCGATGTAACGCCAGACTGTAAATCAGATATTGCAACGGATACCCATGACTGAGCATCGCATTCTGCAAGGCTTCACCTTGATACTGTGACTGTTCTGACCCCAAGTGATTGGATTTATAGTCAGCCACATAAAAACGGCCCTCATATTCAAATACCAGATCGATAAAGCCTTTCATAAAGCCGGTGAGTTCGTGAAAGTGCAGATCGGCTGCTAGTTTCTGCCAGATAGAATCTTTGGCCGTCTGCTGCAACGCATTTTTTAAGCCGGCCACATTCAAACCGGCCACCGGAAAATAAAACGCCATTTCATTAATCCGCTGACTTGCCGGTAAATCAGATAATCGCACACCATTGTCGGCATTCAATGGTGTCTGCAACACCGCCTGCAACCAGTCAGTAACCACTTCAGTCCAGTTTAAATCCAGACCAAACTGTGGCAGTAAACGCGATACCGTTTGGCTGATTTGGCTGTTATCAGCTGAATCAAATTCAATATTTTCCAGACATTTGTGCAGGAAATTACCGGCCTGACGCCCCCGTTCAAAGCCAAATCGATCTTTGCTGCTCCGTTGTAAAACCATCTCGGTTTCTACCGTCACCGGTTCAGCGTCGTAATCGGGTTGTTCTGAGACATGGCCGCGACTTAACAACGAAAAACTGCCAATCCGCCACGGTTTATGGATTTCGCCTTTAAAGCGACGAGCCTGATAAATGGCCGTGTCTGATTGAGCAGACTGATATATCACGGCTGGCTGAGGCTGATACTGGATCACAGCAATACTGCCAGCACTGCTGGATGCCAGACGTTGTAAATCTTCACGCATGCCTTCTGAACTTTCACCATGCAAAAGTTGGTAGAGAGCGGATTTCTGCACATCTCTGACATTGCCCCAGATAATTACACAGCGTTCTCTGGCGCGGGTTAGCGCTACATACAACAGACGTAATGATTCAGCCTGTTGCTCCTGTTCTGCCACTAACTGCGCTTCGGATAAAAGCGGTTCGGCCAATGCAACACTGGGCTGATGGTGATTTTGTGGATCATGAAATTCAACGATATCCGTCTTGGTTCTATTGGATTTTGCCGTCCAGTTAAATGGACAGAATACAATCGGATATTCCAGCCCTTTACTCGAATGAATGGTCATGATTTTGACTAGCGCCGCATCACTTTCCAGTCGCAACTGTGCTGTTTCGTCTTCTGTCGCACTGGCTTCCTGCTGTCTGGCAAACCACTGATTCACTGCTTCAATATGATTATTCTGCCGGGCGGATTCAGCCTGGATTAATTCGGCAAGATGCAGAAAGTTGGTTAACTGCCGTTCGCCATCCGCCTGTTCCAGTAATCTTTGCAGACCATTATCCAGCTGCAGCAATGACCGGAACATCGCCATAAAACCCGATTGCTGCCAGCGTTGCTGTAACAGTTGCAGCTGATCCATTAATGCATTCCAACGTAATTCATCCTGCTGAATCGCATACAGCTCTTCCGCAGAGTACTGAAATAATGGACCTGCCAATACTGTGCTGAGTCGTTGATGATGATCGGGCTGTGCCAATGCCAGCATTAAGCAGGACAGATCGGCAGCCTGCCGGGAAGCAAACACATTTTCCCTACCCTGCTGCACGCTGTTGATGCCTCTACGCCGTAATGCCTGCTGAATCAATTCGGCCTGTGCATGGCTGGGCACTAATACGGCAATATCACCGCCGGTTAGCGGTCTTGTCTGTTGACTGTCTTCATCCAGCAATCGAGCTTTATTGTCGGCAGCGAGATTCAGTAAGCGGGCAATTTCGTTAGTAGTCACTTCGACTGCCGTGCTTTTCATAGGATCAATGTTTAACGGTTTGTCGCTCTCCACATAACAGAATTGTAAGGCCGCCTGCTCGCCTTCATCGACTTGCAAAGCCGGCTTTTGATCACGCGAAGCATCCACTTCGACAAATGGGATTTGCTCATAAATAAACGGCGTAGCGGTTTGCATAAACAGACGATTAACCGCCCCAACCAATGAAATATGAGAACGCCAGTTTTTTCCTAAGGTATAGGTTTCATCAGCATCCTGTTTCGCTTTGAGGTAGGTGAAAATATCGGCGCCACGGAAGCTGTAGATCGCCTGTTTGGGATCACCAACAAAAAACACCGGCAGACCACTGTCAGCAAAAACCCGCTGGAAGTTATCGTACTGAACCGGATCGGTATCCTGAAACTCATCAATCAAAGCTGCTTTGAACTGTTCACGCAATCGTGTAATTAACCACTCACCTTGTGGGCCTTGCAGTGCCAGAGAAAGGTTGATCAACAGATCATCATAGGACTGCACCTGCTGCTGGATTTTCTGTTGTGGCAGTTGTTCCCGGATATAACTCATTAAGTGCAGGCGTAAATGCTGTAATTGCAATGCCCGAACGGTATCCAAATCCTGATAATGTTGTTTTAACGTATCCATGGCTGACCAGAATCTCAGCTCTGGTAACGTCGTACCTTTTTTCAAACTGGACTCGGCTTTTTCCAGCGTGGCCAACTCCAGCAGTTCATCCCAGGCTAACGGACAGGATTGTTCATTAAAAATAAGTTGCAGTAGAGCCAGCAGTCTTTCGACTTTTTCAGGTTTGTAACTGGTTTTGCTCAGACCGCCACTGTGCAGAAAGGCGTGAATCTGTTCAGACTCTTTTTGCCAGCATTGGCTGGCATGCGAGAAGGCATTATTAAGTGCTTCGGTGATAGCCTCTGCGTCAACTTCCGGTAACGACTGAATCTGCAGATAAGGTTTCGCCACCAGATTACGGATCGATTGCAGCAGGCTTTCCGGAGTTTGTTTTCTGGCCAGTAAATAGGCACTGAAATCGCTATCCGCCTGCACCACATTTTGTCGCCAGAAGTCATCGGTGACGGAGAGTAATAACTCACGGTCATCACCAATCAAATCCATTTCAAACGGACTGCCAGACTCAAAGGCAAAGTCCTTGAGCACCTGCTGACAGAAACTGTGAATGGTGTAAATCGCTGCTTCGTCAAAACTCTGAATCGCCAGATCCAGTCGTTTCAAATCTTCGTTGCGGTGTGGCTGTTCATTCAGAATCAGTTTGCGTTCGTCACTGAGTTTTTTACGCAGACGATCCCGCAACTCCTGTGTTGCAGCTCGGGTATAGGTGACCACCAGAATCTGATCGACATTGAGCTGATGTTCCAGAATCAAACGCAGATACAAGCCGGCCAGAGTGAAGGTTTTGCCGGTGCCGGCACTGGCCTCAATCAGATTGACATCGTGAAGCGGTGTTTGCAGCAGATCAAACTGTTTCATAGTTTGTCTCCCTGCAGCGCATCCCATAAAGGCTCATATACTCGCAGCGCCAGGTCCCGGAATTGATCATTCAACGGTAATTCGTTGAACAGTAATTGATGATAGGGATCAGACTCTTCCCCCTGATGAAATCTTGAGGATTGCCAGGCTTTATACGCTTCTTTCTCCGGATCAGCTTTTCCGGCATTAAGCTCTGCTAATGCATAAGCCATGCTGGTTTGTGGCAATAGTGGAATCGGTTGATGTAAACCTTGCCAGTAAATCACTAATAAATCGGCCAGCAATTGTTCCGGTTCGTTCACCGGATTCAGTTGCAGATAGTTGTCTTCACATTGCAGCTGGCTCTGTAATGCGACGCCTTGTGGTTTTAAACAATTCAGCAGCAGATGTGAACACCATAAACCCAGCAGATCCTTGGCTTTCATTTTCGCCAGCCGGTAATGCAACAGCCCGGATGTTGAAAGTCCCTCAAGCTGGCCGGTCAAGGTGAAGTCACCAAGATCAAATTCAAAGGCCAATGGTTGCATTGGCTGAGAGCTGGTTAACGGTTGTAATTTATCAGTAAAGGCATCGACCGTTTCCAGCTGCTGATCAAATAACAAATCGGCAAAATGTCCTTGTGGTAATACCCCTGTCGCCTGTATCACTGGTTGGATCTGCGCTTTATCCAGTGCGTTTAATCTGCCCTCCAGCATTTGCTGCCGAACAGACCAGGCCTCCAGACCATTCAATACAAATGGTTCACGAATTTCCAGCGTCGCATCATCATTTTCAAAGTTGATACCCAGTCGCTGCTGGGCCAGAAATCGTGCTGGATGACTAAAAAAGCTGATCAGTTGATGCAGACTGACAAAGCGCCAGCTTTCATCAGCTTCAGGCAGTGGTCTGGCAAACCAGTTTGTCACTTCAGACAGTTTTTGTACTGGAGGACAGGCCTCAGCATTAAAGCTGAATAATGTTTCACCCTGCCCCGAAAAATAGCGTGGACTGAATGCCTGTAAGGGATGTCGCGTAAGTAACTGCTCCCAGATCTCAGTGCCGTCAACGGTCTGAAAGCGCCTGTTAAGCACATCGGCAAAATCACTGACCAGCACCGACGGTGGGATCGGCGAATTATCATGAATACTGGCCCCCACATAGCTGATATAAAGATGCCGATTCGCTGAGAGAATTGCTTCCAGAAATAGATAACGATCATCATCCCGACGTGAGCGGTCACCCCGCCGATAATCGCTGGAAAGCAAATCAAATCCGGGTTTGGGCTGGCGTCGCGGATAGCTGTTGTCATTCATGCCTATCAGGCAGACCACATCAAAGGGAATGCTACGCATCGGCACCATATCGCAGAAAGTCAGGCCGCGGCCCATAAACTGATGCTCGGCACTGGGCAGTTCAATATGCAGGTCCAGCCAGTCACGCAACAGCTCAATCGATATTTTTTGTTCAAAACCAACTTGCACTGCCGCTTCAGTCAGCGAATCAATGGCTTTCAAAATTGCATCCAGTTGCAGTTGCTCGTTTTCTTCCCTAATCAAAAACAATTTACGCAGCCAGTCCATAAGTAATATTTGCCAGTCAGCCGGTGTTCTCGGCCGCTTTAATTCATTACGTAATTGGCTGAGTTGATCAATAAACGCATTGAGCTGCGCCATTAATTGGGCACGATCACCGGATATACCACCGACTGGTAACTGCGCATTAAATAACTGCCATTGATCGCGTTCCGCCGGTGGTAAGGCATATCCCAGCAATAATCTGTCCAATCCAGCTCGCCAGGTATTGGCATCCAACGCAGGTAAACCCAATGCCTGCTTGTCCTTGCCATCCAGTCCCCAGCGGATCTGGGTTTGGCGTAACCAGCCACGAATGGTATCCAGATCTGTATGGTCCAGTCTGAACTCATGCTGGATGGCCGTACATTCCAAAAGCCGCATAATGGTCTCAGCATCAAACCGGGATTGGGGCAACCCAAGTAAATCGGTAAATGTCTCAATAATGGTCTGCTGTTGTGCATCACCCCTATTAGCGATACTGAAAGGAATGAACCGTTCAGCAGGCTGGCTACTGAAAACGGCTTCTATCGCCGGAGCATACACTTCGATATCCGGTGTCATCACCACCACATCGGTGGGCGATAAATTGGGGTGTTTTTCAAATAAGTTTAATAATTGATCATGTAATACTTCGGCTTCACGCATGGCGCTGTGGCAACTATGGATCTGGACGGAATCGTCATCACTGGCCACGGCCACCAGCTCATCTGCATTATCCAGCTGATAGATATCCTGCTTAAGCTGGCTCAGGATGTCAGTAGCCTGGGGTTGCAGGTACAGCATCTCCGCTTCATGAGGAATCGCCTGTAGCTGCTCAAAAAATGTCTGGCCAAGTTTGCCCAGACTGGCCAGTAAAGGATGGCCGTTATCAGTGAAGTCATCTTCATCATCAAACAAAAGTCGTTGTTTAGCCTGTGACTTCTGATTCAGCAGATCACCCCAATAACCTTCACTGGGAGACAGAAAGTAAATTGAAACCTCGGTGAGTTGAGCAATTTCTGCCAGCAAATCCAGATAGATGGGTGGCATCGCTGTCAGCCCGAAAATGGCAATCCGCGGGGGTAATATTGAAGTTGGAAACTGTTTGCTTTTAAGTGCCTGTTGCATCTTCTGCAGTAAACGCGCCCGGTGCATCGGCTCAGGATCATCCCTGGTTAACAACTGCCATAAAGCACCTTGCCAGTTAGTTGTTTTACCTGCTTCCCAATTGGCAATCCAGTCAGGACGATACATTAGATACTGGTCAAAACTGTCAGCAATGCGTTGTGACAAATCCAGCATTTTTCGAGCATCATCTGCTTCGCCAAGATAACGACTGATCGCCTCAAATTCCGGCTGGTTTTTGATCGTTGGCAGCAATTCGAAGATTTTCAGGCTCATCGCATCGGTTGAATACGGCGATTCGCGGGGAATATCCGGCCAGACCTGGCGAAATAACTTCCACAACCAGGCAGATGGAAACGGAAATTCAATATGTGCAGCAATCGATTGGTTTGAGGCCAGGAATAAATTAAGCCAGCGCGCCAGCTCGTTACTCTGCACCATCACGGTTTCAGCCTGCAGAGGTGGCAAAGGATTCTGTTGCTGGGTTTCCGCCAGATGTGCAGCCAGCTGCGACATCGAATTGCTGTAGACCACTTTCAGCATATTAGTTTTTTCCTGACCAAGCCGGTATGTCCATCATCATTTTTAATGCTCGAATATTCATTACACTGCATCCTTTCGGGTCCAGTTTAATCAGGATGGTAATTTGCTCAATTGGCGATTATGCATACCTGAAAGGAATACCAGCGCCACGATGGCACCAACCAGAGCCATTGCCATATCTGACTGGGTGTCCCATATATAGCCTTGCGTCCCTAAAAATGCTTCGGCTGCTTCATTGCTCAGTAAAGCAACCCACCACTCAATAAGTTCATAAAAAGCGCTGAAAGCCAGACAAATCGATAAAATAAACACTACCAGCCAAACTTCGCCATTGACGACATGTTTTCGCTTTAATATTTCTCTTGCCAGTAATGCCGGCACAAAGCCCTGAAAGAAGTGG
The DNA here is from genome assembly GCF_056863975.1 of Methylophaga sp. F7. NCBI lineage: Bacteria > Pseudomonadati > Pseudomonadota > Gammaproteobacteria > Thiotrichales > Piscirickettsiaceae > Methylophaga > Methylophaga sp. F7. Next base: position 2,202,058 of record NZ_CM166511.1, read on the forward strand.
CCAACCTTGTCATAATTATTTCGCTCAAAGCCCAGCAAATTATCAAATAAGGGGACTTCGGCGTAGGTATAGTGGCCACCAACCATCAACACGATGCAATGTAGCAATATGAGCAGGTATAGCAACGGCGTTAATCGAAATTGCTGATACGTGAATAACAAAGCGGCACCACCGATTAGCGCTGGCAATACCTCAAGAAACCACGTTAACTGATCTTTTGGTTCAATACCTGACCAAACCAGTGTGCTCACAAACACTACTATCCAAAGTATTTTAATAGGTCAGTCCTCTCACCACATCGTTATCCGTTTAATATCAACTAACTCAACGGCATTATGCTTGCTCAGTCATTCACTAACCAGCCTTTTGCCTCTGCCCGTTCGATATTTTCGGTTATCCACTGATGAATCTCCGGAAACAACTCAGCAATGAAAGCATGTGCTCCTGCGACCTGCGACTTTCTCACACTGTGCTCTTTCCACGGTTTGCCATCATTATTAATATTCAATAAAAATGGCAGTAATCGATCAACAACCTTAAGTAACATCGCCTCCCTGCTGTTACCCAACTCCTGCTCTTCCCATAAATCGCTAAGATCGTTAATACTGTTTCCCGGATGATCGCTTAACCGTTGCAGACAAGAGCGTTCAGCATGGTGAGCTGCACTACGATCCTTGGCATATAGAAACGTATCGCCCGCATCAATTTCACCCAAATCATGGACGAGCGCCAACTTTAATAATGTTTCCATATTGAGTTGAAGCTTGAAATGATTAGCGATGGACCAACAAGCCATCGCCAAATGCCAGGAATGTTCTGCCGAGTTCTCACGACGTTCACCGCCGGTAATAAAACTACGCCGTTCCACATGTTTAAGCGCATCCAACTCAAGTAAAAAGTCTGTGATTTCGTTGAGCTTTGTGTCTGTTTTATTCTCAGGCAACATTATTTGTCCATTTATTTACTTTGGGGCAGAGCTTCGATGGATTGCAGCACTTTGCGAACGAGCGCTTCGCGTTTGTGCAAGTCCTCCAGCCGATTGGGTGTATCAATGTTCAACGCAAAAAACACTGGTCCAGTCGGCCATTGAACCCAGCCTACCCACCAGCCAATTTGTCCTTCCCACCCGCTTTTGGCCCGGAGTATCCACTCTTTTCCAGCTTCAACGATCATAATATCTTTGACCAGACGCTGATCCGCTTCGTCAAACGGCAACTCATTTAAATAGAGTTTTTTCAGAAACTGAACCTGCTCCTGAGCGGTAATTCGCAAATTACCATCTATCCAGTAGGTACTGGTGTCTCCTGATGGATCGGCATTGCCATAGTGGATTTTGGTCAGATATTCCCGAGCTTTATCCTCACCGATCTGTTTACCAAATAACTCATATACCCACACGGCAGAATTGCGCATGGAAGAACGCAAGTCCTGATCCTGATTATGTATTGCGAAACTACGTTCAACCCCATCCCATGGAAACACCTGAAACTCATCCTTTACCACGCCAGCATCCAGAGCAAACAACGCATGCGGTATCTTGAAGGTTGATGCAGGTGGCAGACGTTGCTTGGATCTCGGTTCATTAAATACCATCAATTTGACGTTGTCTTTACGCTCATCCAGCACCACAATTGTGCCTTGCGCAGCATAGTTATCAAAAATTGTCTGCCAGTCAGGTCGCTCTTCACTATTCAATTGAGCAAACGCATTGCTACACCCTAGAAGAATAAAACCAAGCAAGCTAACCACAGGGATCTTCATAAACACTCCGTTGACGTTTCAATATAAAAAAGGCGCCTAAGCGCCTTGTATGAAAGTGATGTAATTTGAAAATTAAGCGTTGCCATTTCGCCAGGGGAGGACGGATACCTGAGAGGCAAACATGGCCATATCCTAGACAAGATTCTGACTGATGTCATCAGCTTTAACCTGCTTCATGACGCTTTTTATCTGGATAAATTGTACTTAGCTAGAGCCGTTCTTATATCGAGATATATTAATCTAATGGCCTTAATTCATTAGCCTGGCTAGATCTGCTTTTGTACCTGAATCAAGGCATAAATACTGATTGAAACTGTTTCCTGGAATTCGCTTTCTGTTGAATTTTTTTGCACATCTGATGAATCATTTTTTTAGACGTTAACGAAATTTTCTGTTGACCGAAATATGCTTGAAAAAAAACCACGATATCTCTAGCCGTCCAAAGCCCATTTAGATGTCGGATAAAGGTTGTCAGATCATGAATGACCGCATTTTTTTAAATAATCGATATTTTAACTTCTCAAGATCGATAAGTTTTACATCCCATTCATTGTCTTGATGCCTAACCATAATATGTTTTGGATAGAGACAATTATGCTGGTAATGAAATCGGTGTAGATGATGAATCAATTCGGCAATACGAATAATTAGCGCTTTCCTCTCCCGTCCATTAAGCGTCTGAAAGTCAATTTCATCAAGGCTGGCGTATCCTTCTAAAGCTTTTGTAACCAAAATAGCTTTGGACGACCTGACACCAAAATATAAAACATCCAGCGTTGGGATACTTTTGGCATGCAGTGATTGAATATTATGGTATTCGCGCAGAAAGGTTGGAATACCTTTAATTGGATGCTTCAGTGTTCTTGTCATGTGGTTTTCTTGGCGCTTGATAAAGACTTTTTCGGGTTTGCCCAAGCGATCAACTACACATTTAACAACGCCACTCCAGCCTCCGCGACGAATATTGGGAGCTTCAAACCATGGTGCATTGTTACGCCAAAGCACATCGAAAGTATCGCTGTTGTTGTTTGCAGCAGAGCCTAATAAACTGCTTTGATTGATGCTTTTCAGCATGACATATTCTCATCTTTTTTGAGAATATAAGTCCGCCACATCGCATATTTCGGCAGGAAATCCAGATGGTTTTTTATACAAAAACCAGCTTCCTGAAATTCTTTTTCAATAATATGCTGGGGAATGACAAAGCGGTTTTGATATGATCGTTTAGTTCTGTTGGATTCGAGTTTTTTACGTTTCCATGCTTTCACATTGCCATCCACCCACAACGAGACAATCACTGTTGATTTGGTGACGCGGTGAAATTCTTTTAACAGCTTAAGACGGTCTTCAGATTGACCAATATGATGTAACAAACGGATGCAGAAAATATTATCTACATAACCGTCACTAACTGGTAACGAAAAAGCAGACGCTTTAAAGGTATGTATTTTCTTTGAGAGATGTTTTTCACGATATTGCAACCCAATATCAATCATCTTCTGACTATTGTCGCTGGCGTAGACTATTCTTTCAGGGTTTTCCGTCAGTACCTTCCAAAAGCGTCCTGTTCCACAAGGGACATCAAGCACACTCAGCGGATCACCCGCAATTTTTAAGGCTTTTCTGGCGATCTGTTGATCTCGCCAGTTTGACAATTTTCTTGCTAAACCATCTGCATGCTTATAAAAGTAGGCTTTGGCATGAAGTTCATTATATTTTTCTGAAAATTCAAGTTGAGTGGTATCCAGGTTTGACATATATGACATGCTCACTCTGATAAGGAAAGGAAGTGGCATTGTCTGTCTTCATGCTTAAGAGAAACTTAAGTTTTTTGGACGACTATTGGATCGAAATCATGAATACTGTGAAAGTGTTTTCCATGCATCTTATTAAAAATAAGTTTATGTTTATAAAACAGTAAAAGTCTGCCCCATATATCTGCTTTCAAACATATGCATATAAACAATCAACATCGGAAGATCCTTAATGATAAAACATACTGAATCTCATAAAACGCAACATGTTGGTTGGCTTCGTGCCGCGGTAATGGGAGCAAATGATGGCATTGTTTCCACAGCAAGCCTTATTGTTGGTGTGGCGGCGGCAGGTGCATCAACGGAGATCATCTTTATGACAGGCGTAGCAGGCCTGGTTGCAGGTGCTATGTCCATGGCCGCAGGAGAGTATGTCTCCGTTAGTTCACAGGCTGATACTGAAAAAGCCGATATTGAGCGTGAACGCGTCGAGTTAGCAACTGATCCGCTTCATGAGTATGAAGAATTGACCGCGATTTACATTCATCGCGGTCTGGATAAATCTCTTGCTCAGCAAGTAGCAAAACAGCTGACGGATAAGGATGCTTTGGTTGCTCATACTCGAGATGAGCTGGGAATTTCTGAGGAATTTACCGCTCGTCCAGTACAGGCCGCATTATCATCTGCTATTACCTTTACAGTTGGCGCGCTGCTACCCTTGATGGTGGTGCTGCTGGTCTCCAGTAATCGATTGATACTAAGTGTTTCCATCAGTGCTTTAATAGCATTAGCGATTTTGGGCGCATTATCATCAATGATTGGGGGAGCGCCCGTTGCAAAAGCCGTCTCACGTGTGGTGTTTTGGGGGCGTTAGCAATGGGACTGACGGCTTTGGTTGGTCGTTTATTCGGAGTGTAAGCCCCTCTTAGAGAGTGTTTCTGCAATAGCTTGCCGATAATCTCCTTAAAAAGGTTTAGGTTTTTGCTTATCTTTTTGCTGGAAAATCACTTTAACTATTGTTCCGTGACCGAGCGTGCTATCTAATGTCATCGTCCAGTGCAATCGATCACAAATTCTTCTAACGAGATTCAATCCCAGCCCTGTCCCACCAACCTTGGTACTGTAACTACGTTCAAACACCTGATTTAGCTTGTCGGCTGGGATACCTTCACCCGTGTCGCTAATCGAAAATTCATTGTCGCTAATGTGAATCCGTATGATTCCTCCCTGAGTATGCTCGATAGCATTTCGCAACAGATTGCTAACGGTTATCTGCACCAGATTAACGGGTAGAAATAATTGCGGCGTGCCAACGTAATCACGTTCAATCAGCAATGATTGGTCAGCTATCTGTCCGGCATAATCTTCCAGACATTGCTCTACCAGGGCCGCGAGGTCGATGGAGCTGTCCTGATGGATCTGGCTGCTTTCTTCGCGTGATAAAAGAAGCGTCGCTTCGATGAAGGCAAGCATTTCAGTACAGGCTCGGTTTATACGTTCCAATGCTCGCTGCGACGCAGGGCTATGCGTATCGGCCGAGAGTACATCCAGGGCCCCCATCATCACGGTCAGCGGCGTGCGTAGCTCGTGACTTGCCGCTGCAGTAAAAGATCGCTCCCTTTCGACAAATTTCTCTAAACGTTCCTGATATTTGTCAAACGAGGAAGCAATCTGACCGATCTCCGTGCCGATATAATCATCAGCAATACGTAAGCCGGTTTGTCCCGGCTCAATATCTATGAGTCGTCGCGACAGATTCTGCACCGGTGCTAATATTGCCCTTGTAGCACTCAAACCCATGACAATCGCCACGATCAATACCAGAAAAAGTCCATAGAGAAGCATGCGTAATACAGCATGTTCCTGTGCTTCCCACTCGGTAATATCGTAGGTCAAATAAACAGGACTCCCATTCCATTCGCCCACTTCAACCTGATAAACCGAATCCCCCATTGAGACCGTGTGATGAGATCCTGGCTCCAACTCAGCGAACTCTGGGGCAATATTGGTGTTTTTATCACCAATAAGAAATTCCCAGCCGGTGAATAATGCATTTTCATGATAACTGCCATCATCCAGTTGCGCCGTTAGCACTCGCAACTGCTCAGCGACCATGTCACCGAAAACTCTTGCCTCCAGTTGTGACTTGATCAGCAACACCCCTCCTGCAAACAAAAAACTAGTGATGCTGACGATGAGTACAAGTGCAGTGAGTATTCGAAATTTAAGGGATGCGTTAGATTTCATGGAAGTGATGGCTCGGCAACCAGTCGGTAGCCCGATCCATGAATAGTGTGAATCAGTTTGGTGTCGAACGGTTTATCAACCACATTGCGCAGGCTGTAGATGTGCATCCGCAACACATCATTATCGGGCAGCATATCTCCCCAAATGTGCTGCTCCAGTTCTTCACGGGTGACAACACGATGAGTATTTCTCATCAATAGCTCCAGCACTTTGCGTTGAACAGGATTGAGTTCCAAAAGCTGACCAGCTCTTGTCGCAGCAAGTGTCTGGGGATCGTAGTGTAAATCACCCACTATCAAGGTTCGTGGTGTGTGAGAGCTGCCACGTTTTATCAGTGCCTGCAGCCGCACCTCGAGCTCCTTCACGGAAAAGGGTTTCACAAGATAATCATCGGCCCCTGCCTGAAATCCCTCTAATTTATCGTCAAGCTGATCACGTGCTGTCAGCATCAGCACCGGCACATCGTTGCTGCCTTCACTCCGCAGACGCCTGCATACCTCCATGCCATTAAGTCCTGGCAACATAATATCAAGGACAATCACGTCATAACGCTCGCTCAGCGCGAGCTTCAAACCATGTGGTCCAGTCGCAGCAAAATCGAGCACATGTCCCTTAGGTTCGAGATAGTCAGCAATGTTTGCTGCAATGTCGCGATTGTCTTCGATTACCAGCACTTTCACTGCCACCCCCTACACCAATCAATAACTTTGTCAGTGTCCATCGGCCCATGTCAAAAAAAGTCAACTCAACGGGTTGACAATTTATTTACAACTTCTGACTTAGGCTGACGTAAAAGCTTTCACCCTATCCCAACTGACAAAGTGAAAAAAACACACATACAACGCCTTAGAGCATTAACCATTTTAGTTGCGCTCATGACCACGCCAAATCTGCACGCTCAGGAACTCGATCATGCGCCACTTATCAAGGCTCAAGATTTAAATTTTACTACCCTGCTGGAACAGACGTTAGCCCATGCCCCTGAAGCTTTGGAAACCGAAGTACGGACAGAGCAGGCGCAGGCCATGGTAGATGTTGGTGAAAGCTGGATTGCTGGCCGGCCAAGCGCGCAACTGGACTATATCGATGATCAAATGCTCAGTAACCTCGGTGAACGCGAGCTCACTTATGGCATAGCTCTACCGCTGTGGCGATCGGGAGAGAGAAATGCCATGCAGGCCCGGGGACAACAATACAATGCCCAGGTAGCAGCGTGGCAAGAAGCTTTTACTTTGACTATGGCAGGAAAACTACGCCAGGTACTGGCAGACATGCAGGATGCAGATACTCTGTTAGCCACAGAAAAACAGGCTACAGCAGATGCTCGGCAACTATTGTCAATCGCTGAGTCCTTACATGCTTCAGGCGAAACCGCACGGCGTGATGTTTTACAGGCTCAAACATTGCTGCTGGCCCAGCAACGAAATGAACTGGCACTAGAAGCTGCTCGTGTTGATGCTGAACGTAAATATCAGATGCTGACTGGTCTGAATAGGCGACCAGCAAAGCCACATATCGAATCCCTCCAAACAGCTGAAGAAGTCAGCCCAGAACATCCTTTGTTGCGACTGTTAAGAAGCGATATTGATCTGGCAACCGCCGAAATCGACAAGACAGAATTGGATGCACTAGGCAGCCCCACTCTCAGCATCGGGTCACGGCGTCAAAGAGCCGGTAACCAGAACGATTATCAAGATGCCTTGGCACTCTCGGTAACAATCCCCTTTGGCGGTCGCGCACATGTCAATGCTTCAACAAGTTCGGCGCGCCGCAACAAGGTCGACGCTGATGTGCGCTACCTCAATACTTATCGTGAGTTGAACCTGCAACTTCACGAGGTTGCACACGAGCTTTTCACATTGAATGAATCTCTGCCACTCAGCAAGGAGCAGGCCCAGCTGGCACGTCAGCAGTGGGAGATGGCAAAAACCGCTTTCGTTACCGGCGAGACCGATATAAGTCAGGTAGTCATCGCCATGCAGCAGTCGCGCCGGAGTGCCCGTGAGCTTGAAGTGATTACTCTGCTACACGCCCGCCTGATTACAGAATTTAACCAAATCGTTGGAGTCCTGCCATGAGCTTTTTTTCCGCAAGAAATTCATTGTGGTTGTTTTGGCAATTTTTTCCGCATCTCTGAGTGCTCAGGAGATCGTGCCTATTAACAGTGAAGATGTAACCAGGATGGGGATTGTCTTTGCTCCAGCCATACCAGTGGACACGAGCTCCGGCGCACGATATGCCGCGACAGTCGTCAACTCACCGGACAGTGCAGCAAGCCTGACAACTCCTTGGGCCGGTACACTTGTTTCATGGAATCTCATACCTGGGCAGAGTGCAAGTGCGGGCACTATTCTCGCCACCTTCAGTAGCCCTTCCATCTTGCCCCTGCAAAATACCTGGATAGATGCCGTCTCCGCTCTGAAAGGAGCCGACTTCGAACTGCGCAAAGACGAGTCTCTATACAAAGATGGCATTATCTCCAAACAGCGTTTGACAAAAACCCGCCTGCTAAAGCAACAAGCCGCGTTCGCTGAACGTACTGCGCGATCACATCTGGCACAAGGCGGTTTCGATAGCGCAAAACTAGAGGCGCTGCGCAATCAGGGTTCGGGCCTGGGAGAATTCTATTTGGTGGCGCAGGAGGATGGCGTCCTTTCACAGCGCATGTATAACGTCGGCAGCTATGTAGAGGCTGGACAAATCATCGCTACGCTGAATGCAGGTACTCGCCGTTGGGTCAGCACTCATATTCCTGCCAAAGCAGCAGAAGCATTGGAGATTGGCCATCAGCTGAGTATTGCCAATAGTGGCGAGACGTTGACGTTGCGCCAGAAGGATCTGGTCATCGACAGCAGTAATCAGACGATTAAATTGCTGGCGGAGTTTAACACCAATACTTCTTTCACCACGGGGCAGGTCTTATCTATTGTGCTGCCACCGGTCGACAATGGTGTGCTCATTCCTGACCGTGCGGTCGTGCATACCGGCGGTGAAACGATAATTTATGTACGAACAGCTGCAGGGATTGAAGCACGTACTCTGGAACTACAATCCATCGGCGCTAACTATCTGGCATCCGAAGGCATTGCGGTTGGCGAGGAGATCGCCATTCAGGGCACCGCTGTTCTCAAGGGGATTCAACTCGGTTTGGGTGGAGCTGAATAATGCTGTCTTCACTTATTCAATGGTCCCTCAGTCAGCGTCTGCTGGTTTTATTGCTGTCAATATTGTTGATTGGTTTTGGTGGTCGTGCACTGCTCAATATACCTATTGATGCCTTCCCCGATATTTCGCCAACACAAGTCAAGATCATCATCAAGGCGCCGGGTATGACTCCGGAGGAAGTTGAGTCGCTTATCACACAACCTGTGGAAGTAGAATTACTGGGTATTCCATACCAAACCATGCTGCGCTCTATATCCAAGTATGCACTCACCTCAATCACACTGGATTTTGAGGACGGTACGGATATTTACTGGGCGCGCCAGCAGGTTAGCGAACGGCTCAGCAATGTCTGGGACAATCTCCCCGGAGGCATCAGCGGTGGACTGGCACCGATGAGCACACCACTGGGCGACATGTTTATGTTTACCATCGACAATCCATCCATGACACTGGAGGAAAAGCGCTTCCTGCTCGACTGGACCATTCGTCCGGCGCTGCGTAACGTGCCCGGAGTTGCTGATGTAAACTCGCTCGGCGGCTTTGTGCGCACCTATGAAGTCAAACCTATTCGTGAAGCCATGAGAGCAATGGGTGTTAACTTGCAGGATATCGCCGACGCACTCAGGGCCAACAACAAAAATGATGGTGCCGGACGGATCGACCAGGGAGAGGAAGTCATTCTGGTTCGTGTAGAAGGGGCGATTAACGGCTTTGAAGACATCAGCAATACCTACGTCGTCAACGCTGAGGGTGATCGCATTCCGCTAGCCGAAGTGGCACGTATCACCACTGGGAGTATGGAGCGCTATGGCGCAGTTACGGCGGATGGTGGAGCAGAAGCTGTGCAGGGCCTGGTTATCGGGTTGCGTGGCGCCAATTCCCGTGAAGTTGTACAAGGCGTTAAATCCAGGCTTCAGGCGTTGCAAGACACCTTACCAGAAGGCACACAGATCAGCGTTTTTTATGACCGTACTGTACTAATTGAAAGTGCCGTAGGTACGGTATCCTCTGCCCTTCTGGAAGCTGTAGTTTTGGTTATCATTCTGCTTGGTTTGTTCCTTGGCAATGTGCGTGCCGCTCTCACTGTGGCTATCATCCTGCCCTTATCCGCCTTGTTCACTTTTCTCATGATGGGAAAGATGGGAATGTCAGCCAATTTGATGAGCCTGGGGGGCTGGTTATCGCCATCGGCATGCTGGTCGACTCATCCATCGTGATCGTCGAAAACATTGTGTCATCCCTCGCGCATCAGCGCGGCACACGCCGACTGCCACACCTGCATATTATCTACCGTGCAGTGCGTGATGTAGCGGCACCTGTGGCTTCCGGTATTATCATCATTGTCATCGTGTTCCTGCCGCTACTGACACTGGAAGGGCTGGAAGGAAAGCTTTTCGGTCCGGTAACCTTAACCATCGTCTTTGCCCTACTGGGATCGCTGCTGTTATCCCTGACTCTGATTCCCGTCATTGCATCATTCCTTGTCCGCTCTGATGCCCATGCTGAGCCTTGGCTGAGCCGGACTCTGGCAAAAACCTATAAGCCTTTGTTGCACAAAGCACTGCTGCACCCCGTCCTGGTTTTAAGTGCCGCAGGCGTTTTGCTGGCAGCCAGCTTTGTGGTGTTTCCACTGGTAGGCAAAACCTTTATGCCCACCATGGATGAAGGCGATATCCTCATCCAGCTGGAGACAATTCCTTCGATCAGCCTCGAAGCGAACACTCGCATCGTGCGTCAGGTTGAACGTGCGATTCTTAAAGAGGTACCGGAGGTTGCACGCATCGTCTCTCGTATCGGTTCTGATGAGATGGGCATGGATCCTATGGGACTGAACGAGACTGATATATTCCTGCAGTTGCGACCCGTTGAAGAATGGGGTGTCGCCACCAAGACAGAACTTGAACAGCGTCTTCGGGAGGTAATGGAACGTTTCGTCGGCCTCAATTATGGATTTACACAACCGATCGACATGCGTGTATCCGAGATGCTCACCGGCTCGCGGGGTGATGTCGCTATCAAATTGTTTGGCCCCGACCTGTCTACCCTTAACACCCTTGCGCAACAGATCGCCACGCAGGTAGAAACCATTCCGGGTGCCATTGATACTTTTGCCACACTCAATGAGGGATCTCAATATCTGCAGGTGAGCATCGATCGCATTATGGCAGGGCGGCTGGGATTAGATGCTGATGCACTGCAGCTCCGGCTGCGTGCTGAGATTGAAGGTGTCAACATTGGCAATGTCATTGAAGGAAGTGCACGCATTCCTCTCATGCTGCGTTATGGAGCCATTGAAGGTGATGGTCTGGCACATTTAAATGATAGTTTCATTGACTTGCCTGAAGGCGGCAAGATTCCGCTTTCAGAGATAGCACGTGTGGTACGTGTCGAAGGACCTATTCTGATTTCCCGTGAATCCGGTCAGCGTTTCAGCGTTATCCGCACCGATGTGGCAGAACGGGATCTGGTGGGCTTTGTAGAAGAGGCACAGAAGCTGATCGCAGATAATTTCGAGATGCCGGATGGATATCGTCTGGAATGGGGCGGTGAGTTCGAAAATCAGCAACGAGCAGCCGCGCGACTAATGCTTGTGGTGCCGCTTGCACTTGCATTGATCGCATTGTTGCTGTTTCTGACTTTTCATTCCATCAAACAGACGCTGATCATTTTGTCCAATATTCCCTTTGCCCTGACAGGCGGACTGATCGGTTTGTGGGTGACAGGTGAGTTCCTTTCTGTACCAGCATCGGTGGGCTTCATCGCCCTGCTGGGTATTGCAGTATTGAACGGCGTGGTGATGATGACCTACTTCAATCAATTACGAGCCAAAGGACTGGATATTGCCACGGTGGTAACGGAAGGCGCACTGCGACGGCTACGTCCGGTGATGATGACTGCTACGATCTGTGCTTTCGGCCTGGTACCACTGCTGCTTGCTACCGGTCCAGGATCAGAGATTCAACGCCCATTGGCGATCGTGGTCATCAGTGGACTAATCAGTTCCACCCTGCTCACCCTTTTCATGCTTCCAATTATTTATAAGGCATTTCATCGTCCTCTTAACAACCCTGGAGACCGCGTATGAACACGTCCCCCCTGAACATATCAAAGAGGAAATCAGCATACTGATGCTCAATGTTGCGCCGGAACTAGAGGAAGATCTGGTTGATTACCTGCTTTCCATTGAGCAGATAGTCGGTTTCACCTCCTATACAGTTTACGGTCATGGCCAGCATCAAGGACTCAGTGTAGCTGAGCAGGTTTCGGGAAGGCGCAAGCGTTCTCAATACGAATTGATTGTCAATGAGTCGTTCATACCTCTCATTCTCGCTGGATTGGCCGAGGCAGTGGGCCGTGACATCATCTATTGGCAGCAAGCTGTCAGTAATTTCGGCAGGATAGAAGGCTAATAAAATTTATTAAACAAAAAATGTTTCGTCACTATGGTTGAGAGTCAATATCAATTTATCCAACTTAAAAGAATAAAACCAAGCAGTTTAGCTAAACGGAAATTGATAAAAAACTCCAGATGATTAAACAGAAAAAGGCGCAAAAAAGCGCCTTTTTAAGAGTGCAATATTAAATGACCGAAGTCATTCCTGCTTGATCAAATAAACATTTTTCAAGCCTTTAGGTGACAGCGAACCATCATCGTTAATCACCAGGACTTCCTCATCCTCTTCGCTCAACTCAATGAATACCTGGTCACCATCAACGTGATATTCATATTCCTGCATCTGTCCTTTTTCACGAATCATCACTTTGCCATTCGGTTCAAAGGTGTAGTTATAGATGCCAATATCATCAGCATAAGTGCCTTCCAGCCCTGAACCACAGGCTGTCATCCAAAGAGAAAGTAGGCTAATAATAAGTATTTTTTTCATCTGCTTGTTCCTTATAAAGTAGGTTTACTACTACCCGCCAACCTTGCTTCAGTTGCTTCGGTTTTTAGCTTCTCAACCCATTCCATCGATTTCAGGTTAGCTTTCACCCACGTCGGTGCATCTATCATGGTGGCAGTGACTCTATTGGCAGGCGCATCTGGTTGTAACATGCCCATTTCATATACGAGATAACCAGCACAGTCATCAATACTGGTGAGCTTGGTATTTTGAAACCGATCCAGAAAATACTGGTTCCCACTCGATAAAAAGATACTTTTCATAATCTGGTCAATATCTGGCGACATCACCAGATTGGTGGCGGAATAACAACTCTGCTTCCCCTCTGGAAACCACCAGACAAGACGACTCCCTATCGTCTGAGCTTCTCCATATTTATCGTTAAGGGCCGCCATGTATTGGCCTACTGTCGTGGGATTATTACGTGTTGTGACAATTCGAGTAATCGCCACAACCCGAGACTGTTCCGGTGGCGGCGAAAAATTCACAATGAAGCTATCCTGATCCCGGCCTTTTTCCCCCATCACCTCTTTTCCAGCCGTTACGCTATGCAGAAAAGTCTCTGTTTTGTGGAGTTCAGCGCCGTCGTGGTATTGAAAATATTGATGTTGCTGCTGGATACTTTCCTGTTTCGCGCCATAACCAAGCAGCGTCTTTTCTACTTCTTCAAAGGTCATACCTAATTTCAGGCCGACGATATCGAAATCATTGGCCTGAACTGTCGTCATAAAACTAAAACAAAAAACGGTGAAAATAACCCTTTTAAGCTGTTTCATCCCCCCTCCTTGAAATTCGCTGGAAATAATTCCAACTTTCCTTTTAAGTTACTTTTCCATAAAAGACAAGTACTTAAATTACTTCTTGCGATGATATTGCTTTACATTAAGGCTTAGGAAGGCAGAAGTCAGGACAATTAAAAATGTCAGGTGTTAAGCAATGTCTTAATAGCCCCCCGCCACCAGCCAGAGGTTGTGTATGAAACGAATTTTACATATTTCGGATTTACATTTTGGCCGGTTGATACCCGAAGTGATATCGGCACTCGAAAAGAAAATAACTGAATTGTCCCCAGAGCTGATTATCATCAGTGGGGATCTGACACAGCGAGCTAAAACCAGCGAGTTTATTCAGGCCGCTAATTTTCTTGAAAGGCTTTCTGCCCCTTATTTAATTATCCCCGGCAATCATGATTTAAGTACATACCGACTGCATGAACGGTTTCTCTACCCCTGGAAAAAATGGCAACGCTTTATTGCTGCAGATTTGGAACCAACAACTGAAACAGAGACATATAAAGTCATCGGTATCAACACGGCCAGAAGAGTAGGCAATTCGCTGGATTGGTCCCAAGGACGTATCAATGCCCAGCAAATCAAACGGATCGCTGCGTTTTTTGAATCCGCCTCACCCCAGCAAATCAAGATTCTGGTGGCACATCATCCTTTCTGGTTACCTACCGGGCATCAACATCGTGGCTTGATTGGTCGATCTGAACAAGCTATCCAAGCGTTTCAGGCCAATGGCCCGGATATCATTCTTAGTGGCCATGTACATCTGGATTATTGCCATGTTCACGGTGGCATTATTGTCTCTCATGCCGGAACAACGACTTCCGACCGTTTATTACCGGGATTCCCCAACAGTTTTAATCTACTAGAGGGTGATCCGAGCAATATACTGATTTCTCGCTATCACTGGTCAAAGGGTGATTTTACCTATCTCACCAAGCAATCATTTATTAAACAGAGCGATGGTTGGTATGAACAGTAATCAGTGGCCCGACTCATTGACAGAGTTTGTTAATAAATAAGCTGGCTGTGCAGATAAGGTAATTACCGCGTGAGTGCCTGAAATAACAAGTTCTTTCCCAGATTGCGGCGGTCGGAAAAGATGGCAGACTGGCAATTGAATTACAGTATGCTAACCACTTTACTGCATGAGAACAGCAGCCTTTGTTGAAGTAGCAGAAGTTGATGGTGAACTGGTCAAGCTTAAACCCCCGTTAAAATATGCGTATTATCAACAAGACTAAAATAAGGATATCGAATCATGAAAACAAAAAGTCGCTTTGTCGAACGTTTAAGTTGGTTTCTCGATGAGAGCATTACCCTTCCGGGTGGCTATAAAATCGGGCTAGACGGCTTTATTGGTCTGATTCCTGGCATCGGCGATTTTATAGGCGGGCTGTTATCCAGCGTTATCATCTACAAAGCTCACCAAATAGGCGTACCACGAATGATTCTGGGCAGAATGATCATCAATATGATGATCGACACCGTTCTGGGTGCTATTCCGTTTGCTGGTGACATATTTGATTTTGTCTGGAAAGCGAATAAACGCAATGCGACGCTGCTGAACGATTATCAGCAACAGCCACAAAAGGTTTATCGAAAATCGCTGCTGGAGAACATTGTCTTTATTGCCGTGTTACTGGGCATCCTGATTCTGATGATCGCATTGATTGGCTGGATAATTGGTTTGATTGCAGCAGCTATAAACAGCTAGAGTCAAAAACTGAGGGTATTCGCATCGATACCCATTATCGATCTCGATCCTGTTTATGGAGAAAATGTTTATGTCTCGCCTGCTTTGCATCGCTTTGATGATGTTCACCCTGCCGGTTCTGGCCACGGAACATAATTACGGTCCGAGGCTGGAAGGTTTTGAGTATCCGTTTGCCGTTGACTATTTCCAGTTTGATTCACAAGGTCAGTCACTTGAGATGGCCTTTCTGGATATTCAGCCTGAAACACCCAATGGTCAGACAATGGTGCTGCTGCATGGTAAAAACTTCTGCGCAGCCACTTGGGAAGGCACTATTCAATTTCTGACAGAGAATGGCTATCGTGTTATCGCACCGGATCAAGTCGGCTTCTGTAAATCGAGTAAACCTGAGCACTATCAATTCAGCTTTCATCAATTATCCGCCAACACCAGCGCTTTACTTGATTATTTAGCTGTTGAGCGTTACTCGGTTATGGGCCATTCAATGGGCGGTATGCTGGCCACTCGTCATGCTTTGCTAAATCCTGACAAGGTTCAGCAGTTAGTGATGGTAAATCCCATAGGCCTTGAGGACTGGCTGGCTAAAGGGGTGCCCTACCGTGAAATTGATGGCTGGTATCAAAATGCTCTGAAAACCAATGCAGAGAGCATTCGTAATTATCAAAAAAATACCTATTACGCAGGGACCTGGCAGCCTGAATACGATCAGTGGGTGGAAATGCAGGCCGGCATGTTTCGTGGCCCGGGAAAGGAAATTGTCGCCTGGAACTCAGCGTTGACCTACGACATGATTCTGACTCAGCCAGTAGTGTATGAATTTAAAAATCTGCAGGTGCCAACTTTATTGCTGATAGGCGAACAGGATAATACAGCGGTTGGTAAAAACCTGGCACCAAAAGACAAACAATCTGAGCTGGGTAACTACCCAAAAATCAGCCAGCAAGTGGCTGATCAAATACCGAATGCCACTTTGATCACTTTTAAAGAGTTGGGGCATTCGCCACAAATTCAGGCGCCTGATAAATTTCACCAGACATTGCTTGAAAACTTACGCCGACAATGAAAATCCCTGTTGGCGGATACAAAAAAAGGGCCGCAAAGCGGCCCTTCAATTTTTGCATTACAGCAATTCTTACCAACGCATCATGCGTCTGATAATGCCGTCATTTCGGTACGAATGGTAAATCGCTCCACTGACATGCACAGCAACTAATGCCAACAGAATCCATGCTGAATAAGTGTGTAACTCACCCCAGAATTCATTCATATCTTCGTTGGCTTCAGCAATGCGTGGCAAGGTAAATGACCACCACACTACGGTATCCCACTTGGTATGCGCCGAAGAGAGATAACCACTGATACAGACAAAAAAGATCAGACCGTAAATGGCAATGTGCGCCAGAATCGCTGATTTATGCATCCACGGCGTCATATCCTGTGCAGACGGTGGAGCCGGTGGATATTTAAATCGCATGTAAAGCATCACAATCAGCAGTACCACCAGCGTCAAGCCGATGTTTTTGTGCAATTGAAACGGGAAAGCCCGGAATTGAAGCTCCTCAGACGGTAAAGGTAGCCCCATCATCCACCAACTGGAAATGAAGAGAAAAAAGATGGATACGGCCAGCAACCAGTGAAGGACGACGACCGCTCTGTTAAAACCTTGTCTTTGCATAATGTCTTCCAATTAATTATTTGTGAGAATCAGGCAATTCGTGCCGCTTCGGTATGTCGACCAGCAAGAGCTCCGACCAGTAACATCAAATGCAGAATGAACCACAGCAGGATGCTCCAAAGATACATGCCTCGCAAAATAGGTCCCGCGTTCACCACAGTTGCAAACTGCAGCAGATCAACTATTGCCAGTCCTGCAAATACCACCACTGCTGCCATGGAAGACCATGAGGTATAGTTCACTAAAGCGCCACCGATAATCACTGATGCAAACGCAAGTAAGGTACCGATTAATGCCAGAGTCATCATCGTGCCCGGGAATCCCTCTGGGGTCGCCTGTGCAACACCTTGAACGTAATCAACAAGGAATTCACACTGCTCCAGCGTGATACCTTCTTCATCAAGTTCGCCTAAAGGACAATCAGCCGCAGGCATTTCGCCCGATGCCGGCATATTTGAAGTCAATACAGATTGTTTCATCAGCTCTGTGCCATGCATTGCTGTCAGAAAGACACCAAGCATGATCGCCACTACGCCAAGAATACTGGCCCAGTTAGGCGTCGAGCTATTATTTAGATCGTTAGATACCATAAGCACCTGCCCTCAATTATTATTAATTATTTCGAACAGAAAACAGTACCGTCTGGTGGACGTCTACTACTCTCTCCATTTAAATAACCCTTTGCTATTTCGCTGCTTAGGGTCTGCAAACGTTTGGCTAACATACACACAGCACTCACTCACGCTGGTTTAGTCTTATTATTTGAGGCTGCTGCCAAACGAATAAAACCTGTGACATGTAAGGTTTTTATAAGTTCGTGTCACAGGAACCATTCCTCTAAATAAGCATACCTGCTATTGAATGTTACTGCTAACCAAGACAAATTACTGTCGTTAAAATAAGGGTGTATCCTTTACCTACCGTTTCATTTACTGAACCAACTGAACCATGAACCAACGCCAACTCCCAATCAAAAAACTGCTATTGAACTGTGATATGGGCGAGAGTCTCGGGCCTTGGTCTATGGGGATGGATGAACAGATTATGCCCCTGGTGGATATGGCCAATATCGCTTGTGGTTTTCATGCTTCTGATCCCGTCACCATGACCCGAACCGTCCTGTTGGCGAAACAAGCCAAAACACAAATTGGCGCCCATCCAAGTTATCCTGATTTGATTGGCTTTGGCCGTCGCAGCATGCAATGCACACCATTGGAAATTATTTCCATGGTGCAATATCAGATTGGCGCTTTAGATGGCATCTGCCGGGCACATGATTCTCGTGTTGAATATGTCAAACCACATGGCGCGCTCTACAACGATATGATGCGAGATCCCGATATTCTGCGTGCAGTACTTGAGGCCATTACCTCTTACGATAGCAACTTGCCCTTGATGGTGCTGGCCTCCACTGATAATCGTAAAACCGAATCGATTGCTGCAGAGTTTGGTATCAAATTACTATTCGAAGCCTATGCTGATCGTGCCTATGAGAATAATGGCCAACTGCGCCCCCGCACTCAGGAAGGCGCGGTCTATCATTCAGAACAGCAAATCCTTGAACAGGCGTTACTCTTGGCCACCGAAGGTAGCGTCATCAGCCGAAATGGTCAGCGATTAAAGCTTGATGCCGACACCTTATGTGTACATGGTGATAACGCTGAATCGGTTAAGGCTGTTCGACATATCCGCAACTCCTTCAACAAACTATATCGCTGCTGATGAAACTCGAGTTTCATATTGAACATGCTGGACCGGATGCCGTGTTAATCCGGTTTGGTGATCAGATAAATACGGATCTGGTACCCATCATTCGTGCTGCCACCAAACGGCTACAAAAAGAATTTCAGGAAGAAATTCGTGGCTTGGTGCCAAGCTATACCACCCTGATGCTTTGTTATGATCCACGAAAAAATGACTTCCCCAGTATTCAGGATAAAATTCAGCAGCATCTCGCCAACTTGAATATCAGCCCGACCGAAATGGGTAATCTTGTTGAGATTCCGGTGTGGTATCACCCCGAGGTGGGGCCTGATTTACAACATGTTGCCGAGTATCATCAAATCAGCATTGATGACGTTATTCACCGACATAGTGAAACCATTTATCAAATCTTTGCCATTGGCTTTGCACCTGGCTTTGCTTATATGGGCAATGTCTCGGATCAACTCGCCACACCAAGACTGACAACACCACGGCCTCATGTTGCAGCTGGTTCAGTTGCCATTGCCGATCAACAAACAGCGGTTTATCCGATCAGTACACCCGGTGGCTGGAATATTCTGGGTCGTACGACGATGAAAATGTTTGATCGTCACAGCCCGAAATTATGCCCGGTGCGTCCCGGTGACAGAGTGAAATTTGTTTCTGTCAGCAAAGCCGAATTTCTGTTGGCAGGAGGCCAGCTGGAATGACGCAGCCGGGTTTAAAAGTGCTCAAACCCGGCATTTTAACGCTGGTACAGGATTTGGGTCGCTTTGCCTATCAACATATCGGACTCTCCCCCGGCGGTGCTGCCGATGAACATGCTTTTTTATGGGCAAACCGCTTACTTAATAACCGGTCTAACAGTCCTGCGTTGGAGATATGTTTTGGTGGTTTACAACTTGAAGTATTAGCTAATACCAATATTGCCATAACCGGCGCCGAGATGACCGCCACTCTCAATAACCAACGCATTGAAAACTGGCAGACGCATACCCTCAAGGTGGGCGATAAACTGAGTTTTGCCCATGCCTCTTCAGGAATACGCAGCTATCTGGCAATACAGGATGGTTTTGAGTTACAACCCAGCTTTGGCTCTGTCGCGACGGTCATGCGAGAAAAAATCGGCGGCATTGACGGTTACGGCAATCCGTTAAAAGCCGATGACTTTTTGCCATGCAGTCAACACAAACCAAAACTGACAACGCATGTACCCCCTTATTTATTCCCGATTACCAGCGCTCTTTAATTCTCAGCGTCATTCCCAACGAACAAACTGATCAATTTGACGAAGCCGAACTGGAAAAGCTTTATCACTGGACCTATCGGATTTCGACGCAAAGCGATCGCATGGGGATAAGACTGGAAGGCGAACCGATTATTCCTAATGTGCAAGGCATTATTTCCGAAGGCATCCCTTACGGCACCATTCAACTGCCCCCTGATGGTCAGCCAATCATCTTGCTGAAAGATCGTCAGACCATGGGCGGCTATCCCAAAGTTGGCACCTTGTTTGTACTTGATGCCTTTTTACTGGCCCAGCAACAAGCCTATACCGAAGTGAGATTTACCCAGATTTCGCTGGAAGAAGCTCAGGAAAAACTGCGTTATTTCTATCGGTTTTTTGGTGTGTAAGTATCCAGTCGATAAAAATTCATAACGTTTCATAATCAGAACATTCCCACCTGAGACGTTCTCTCAATGACCGTTACAGCATCTTTAACCTCGCTTGCGTTTCTCCATTATCCTTTCGACAAACGGTGTCAGAATGATTTCCATCGCCAGGCCCATCTTGACGCCAGGCACCACGATATTGTTGGGACGAGACATGAACGAGTCTTTCAGCATCGACAGGTAATAGGGAAAATCCGCCACTTGCGGGTTCTTGAAACGGATAACACACAGGCTTTCATCCGCGGTCGGTATTTCACGCATCACAAAAGGGTTGGACGTATCAATGAGAGGCACCCGCTGGAAGTTGATATGGGTGCGGGAAAATTGTGGTGTTATATGGTGAATATAATCTGGCATCCGTTTGAGGATGACGTCTACTACGGCATCTTGTGAATAGCCACGGTTGGCACAGTCACGTTTGATTTTCTGAATCCATTCGATATTGATAACCGGCACCACACCAATCAACAGATCGGCATACTGGGCAATATTGACTTCATCAGTCACCACACCGCCATGCAACCCCTCATAGAACAGTAAATCACTGTCATTATCGATTTCTTTCCACTTGGTGAAAGTGCCGGGAGGTTGGTTATATCTGGTGGCTTCACACTGATCATGAATGTAATGACGTTTTTCGCCACGACCCGTTTCAGAGTAGGTTTGGAATAGTTTTTCCAATTTATCCAGACAGTTTGCTTCCGGCCCAAAGTGGGTCAGCGAGCGGCCTTCTGCTTCAGCATTGATGACTTCAGCACGCATTTCTTCACGGGTATATTTGTGAAAGCTATCGCCTTCAATAACGACGGGTTTGATATTAGCCCGGCGAAAAATATCTTCAAAAGCATGTTTTACGGTTGAAGTACCGGCTCCTGACGAACCGGTAACGGCAATAATCGGATGGGAAATCGACATTTAAGCCTTCTCCTTGGTGGTGAACATTGGGAAACGAATTTGTATTTGTTACGAAATCAATTTCCGGGCTAGGTAGCCGGTCCACGAGAAGGCATCGACCAGGATATCATTGGTAATGATATCGGGCTGATGTTGGGGTTTACCCTTTACATTGGTTGAGTTCGAGGCGTCCAACATGCCAGTAATGACGCCTCGACCAACCGTAAAAGAAATGTGTTTACATGCTGTTGCCAGATCTAGTAATGCCAAAATATTCATCCTTTCGATTTGCAATTCCATAGGCGGAAAAGCGTGTCACTGATGACCAGTCATTTCTGGTTTTTTTAATCTAGACCAGAGAGGCAATAAATAAAAGGCATAAATATTTATGTTCGGTATAAATAAAATTTATGACTTAAGTCTTAACGACTATTTCATAACGGCACAGGATGGAGTGATCAGCTAGGTAGCCAGTTTGGGTTGGATGGCTTTTTTATTAGATTAGCCAAAGTGAGATTTAATAATATTCGATGAGATGGAGCTGAGGAAAAAAAGCGATATCTCTATCTTTTTTTTGCAGTGAAGATTTCGTTTTATTCTGTTTTTGGCGTTATTGATAATCCTCATAATAGGATTTATGAGGGAGCTAGAATGTGTCCCTCGTGACTTGATTCAAGCCCTAATACTCCCAGCTACGATAAAGCTCGTTTTTATCCTTCATATCTTCGTATAGCCAGACCATTCGGTCCAGATACCAGCTCTTGCCAAGATAAGCCAATGCAACACCTAATACAGCGCCCCATAGTGAGAAATAAACAGTCGCCCAGACCGATACCAGTACTCCGACCAACGAAATTCCATTAAGAATCGCGTGTAGCGGAGTGTTATGGTTATCCGGTATTGGAACAATATCCCGGTTTAAATAAACACGCTCGCCCAGAACAGCCTTTGATGCCCAGTTTTTGGTAGATTTCGGTTTTTTGAAAAGAATTGGATTGAAAAATAACCAGAGAAGCGATGCCAGCCCTGGCACCAAACACCACCAGCCTATCCACTCTCTACTCCAGAACGCGAGAACGATAACAGGAAGCACAGAGTATCGGGTCCAAACACTAATGGGGTTTGAGTGCCTCATCCAGTTGTCATCATCAAGCTTAAAAAGCCCAGCAATCTTCCGTTCTAAAGTCATTTCATAGTACCGATGGGGTAATGAAAAATAGCCAGCATTTGAAGCCTCTTGATCTCAAGATCCTTTTTCTAAACCTAACAACCTCGAAACAGCCATGCGTGAATTAATTTGGTGTAGCGCGGCATCACCACATACACCATTAGCAAAACCGCAATACCGGTAATGATCAAGGTGTCGAGATAATGATTATCAGGCAGTCCCAACCTGTGAATGGGTGGCAACAAAAATGGCAACATCAGTACCAGCGGATAGATAGCTGACCAGGTGACCAAAGCCTGTTTCCAACGAATAGGAATTTTGGTATTCGCCTGCTCAGGGGTAAACCAGAAATCCAGCCCGCTGTTAATATAAAAATCATCGCCTTTCACCAGTAATGGTGAAACTTGGGCTATCAGCTCACTGCGTTTGGCCGATTCCATCCAGCCCCGTAAATGTGATTGGTTATCAAAGCGAATAATAATCGTATACGTTTCAGTCAATCCTGCGATTGGCCGAATCACGTTCAGATCCAGATGCCCCGGCGAGCTTTTACAATGTGGAGCAATTTCATTTAACCATGCTTCGTATTCGGGATGTTTATCCTTGGCAACCTGATGGGTAATAACTGCCGTCGCACCATTGGTTAACGGATCCACACGATTTTGTTGCATAAGATTTTTCCTAAAATACCAAGTTGTCGGATACATGTTTCACAAACAAAATATCAAGTCATACGTTTATTTTAAAACTTTATTGCAGTTGAAGCTTATAGAGACAAGGTACGAAAACCTTATGTAGATAGTATTCAAAAGACTCCGTAGGTAACTATTGGGCTTGTTTGTTTGATAACAAATACCAAGCCAGTAAGCTCATTTTTGTTTAGATGCCAATACGTTAATGAATAAGGTATAGTCATTTTCACTGATTATTTTATGGTTTTACTGTCATGGTCATTCTCATATCTTTGCTGATGCAATAAAAATGACGTCAACACACCACACCGTCTATCGTGATCAGCCTTTGTTCGATGCTTATGAACAGCAGATGGCACAAGACTGGTTACCCATTGAGATAATGCAATTATCCGCGGGGAATTTCCGTGGGCATTATCGTGAAGTGGGTAATGATGATGTCAGAGTTGTGTTTGAACAACAAAATCAGGTCATACACAAACGTGCCATTATTGAGCGGGACTTCTGTACGGTTTCTTTTGCACGCATTGCAAATCAGGTACGGGTCTCTGAGTACGATGCTTTCGATAATTCATTATTTTTTCTGCCTTCAAATGTTGAAGTCGATATTCAGGCAGCGAGCGGTGTTGAAACGGTCTATTTTAGATTCGAACAGTCTAAATTAATTGAAGCAGCAAGAGTCATTAACCCAAAATATTGGGAAATGCCGACAGACCATATTTTGGTATTTGATGGTATTAACCGACAACCCCTAGAGGATTTTACTGATTATCTATATCAGCTTTCGGCACTGAGTTCGGATGATAGTCTGCGTGAGCAGCAGAAAAATATTAATTTATCAGTAATGGAATATGTCTTGCTCTCTCTCGATTCATCTTTAGTGTTTGATGAACAATCATCCGATGTACTGTCTCGGCGTCGGGCGGCTAAATCAGTAAGGCAGGCAATAGACTATATGCACGCCAACCTGGAGAGACATACTTGTCCGTCCATTATCGATATTTGTAAAGATTTACATATCAGCCAGCGTAACCTGCAATATAACTTTAAAAAAATAATGGGAATCACACCCAATGCGTACTTGTATCGATTAAGGTTAAACCGGGTTCGTGCACAACTTCTAAAACCAGCTGATATCGGTGTGACAGTCACGCAGTTAGCCAGTGATTGGCATTTTTGGCATCTAGGTCGTTTTTCCAAGGATTATCTGCAATTATTTGGCGAGTTGCCTTCCACCACATTACATCGAGCCTTTAATTAAAATCATTACTTTTTAGTTGTGATTGATACGGCTTTATGTGGCCGATATCGAATATCAGACTTGTAATGTCATATAAGCAGGCAACGAAAAGTAAACATAATCTCCCCTTTAATCATTCAGGCTTAGGTTTATAAAAACCGACTGATTCTAATCCAAAAAAATTAATAAAGATTATCCGTTTTCTCGATAAATGATTAATTTATCTCTTTGCGAAAATCGGATAGTGCCATGTCATCCGTCTCTATATCATCATATTTCGGTTGGGTTGGACTATAGCCCATTTTATTATTGCCAAACTTGGTGTGAACTAAGGACGGAAAGCTACAGACCTTGATGATGTTGTTAAGGTGGCTGAGTTGCATAGATTTAAGAGACTTTGAACATGCAAACTCAATCTTTAAAACGTTCTGTATTCAGCACATTTTTTATTTCATCAATCGTTTTAAGTACTGCGGCAAGTGCCGATAGTGTTTTAATTGGAGTCAATACATCACCTTTAACGATTAATGATGATGCCACCACAACCATTGTGACGGGCACACAATTTCAAAATGATAATGAGTTATCCGTTATTGGTCAGCCATTTGTTAAAGATCCTGTTTTAGCAAACGAAGGCACTTTTATAAATAATGGTACCTTTTACGGTAAATTCAGTGATTTAAAAAATGATGGGGTGCTGTTAAATACAGGCAGTCTGACTACTCATGTCAGTGGTTTAAATAATGCAGCAAGCGGTCACATCACCAACACCGGTTATATATACAACAACGGCGGTAGCTTGAAAAATGATGGCTTCATTGATAATCAGGCTGAGTTTAACAATTCAGGCACATTGACTAATTACGGGCAGTTAACCAATCAAGATACCCTCACGAATAGAGGTGTTTTATCAAGTTATAGAGGAGCAACCCTGACCAATACGGGAACCTTAACTAATACCAGTGCGGGTAGATTCAATAACTATATCGATTCCACTTTAATTAATGATGGCACGATGAACAATGAGGGTCGCTTCACTAATGCCGGTAAGTTGATTAATAATGGTTCCTTTACGAATAAATACGTATTCTCCAATGCAATTAATGACACCGTGACCAATAATGGCGTCATGACCAATAATAGTACTCTTGAGAATATGAACGAGATTATTAATACGGGCGTGTTTATTAACAATGAAAAAGCAACCATAAGAGGTAATGGCAGTTCAGTGGGTAATTACACCCAAACCGCTGGGCAAACCATAAATAACGGCGTCATCACTCAAACCAGTGTCAATATCAACGGCGGTAGTTTATCTGGTACAGGCATCATTAACAGCAATGTAACGGTGAATGGCACCAGTTCTGACAACCATGCCAGCATAAATGCAGGTAACTCGATTGGTACGATGACCATTAATGGCAATTACACTCAAGGTGAATTAGGTTCAATGGTGGTGGAGTTTAATG
This sequence comes from Methylophaga sp. F7, assembly GCF_056863975.1. Classification (NCBI taxonomy): domain Bacteria; kingdom Pseudomonadati; phylum Pseudomonadota; class Gammaproteobacteria; order Thiotrichales; family Piscirickettsiaceae; genus Methylophaga; species Methylophaga sp. F7. The sequence goes on from NZ_CM166511.1 coordinate 2,227,908, forward strand.
AAACCAGTTCAGATATCTTTAATATTTCACATGAGGCTTCTCTGGCCGGTTTACTAACCTTTGAGTTTATTGGTGATAATGTGCAAGTAGGAACATTTCAGTTCTTAACGTTTGCCAGCATTGTAGGCAGCTTTGATAGCATCATTTATCCATCCCTCATGGGCTTTAATTTTGATGTGGTGTTTGGTGATACCTTTGCCAATTTAGAAATCAGTCAATCGGTGAGTGAAGTGCCTGTTCCAGCGTCATTATTCTTATTTGGCCCGGCATTATTAGGCTTCTTAGGTTTACGCCGTAAAAAGGCAATGACAGCTTAAAAATATGCAGAGTGTTAATCTCAAAGAAAGTATAAAAATTGATGCTGGCTTGCCGTGAAAGAAATGAAATAACGGGTGGTGGCCATCCTACTCTTTTGATTTCGTTACGTTCCTTAGTTCGTAATGTTTACTCAGATATTCCTGATCTAGAATTCAACGTTCAGATCCGGTCGAAAATTAAAGTAGGATTGCTCCACCAGGGTTTGATAAACACCGGCAATATTCATTGGCAGCCATTCATCATACATCCGTAAATGCGCATATTCCGGTAAGCGAATTTCAGCCTGAAGCGTTTCAAGCGTTTTCCCCGCCAGCATGCCCTCACGCACAGCTGCATAAAGCGCTTCCAGATAACCAAGATAATGCTCCACATCCTCGCGCGTGCCGGTATCAGCATGTCCACCGATAAATAAATCAAACGGTTCAGCCGCCAGCACTTCCCGGGTGGAATGAATCATGCCATGAATGTCATAGCCTAAAAGATTCTGATAAGGCATCCGGCCAAGCACAATCCAATCCACCACAAAGAGCACATTGGCTGGCATAACTCGCATACTGACTGAGCCACGACCATTGTTTGGGCCGTGATATTGCAGGTGGATTTCACTGTCTCCCAATTGCAAGGTCATAGCATCCTGAAACGTGATATCCGGTAACGCGGTTGGCGCTTTTGTCCATTGCAAATCTTCTGCAGCAAATTCATGTGCCACCACCCGAATATCCCCGTCGGCAAGAATATGGCCGCCCATGGTATGGTCAATGTGATTATGGCTGTATACCAGATAGCGAATCGGCACAGTAAACCGCTTAGCCAATTCCTCTTTCAAATAGCTCGCCGCGGCATCATTAATTGGGTCGGTGACGAGAATCCCCGCATCGGTTACCACAAATATCGAATGATAATGACCCGCCGAAAAACGATACACATTGTCTTTCATCTGCTCGATTTTGTACTCGGTGGTCTCATCCGCCTGGGAAGGCAATATCACTCCCCATAACCCCAGAGAGAGAACAATTGGGATCATCAATTTCATAAACATTTTTTGGAAAAACAACATAAAAGAAACCTGGTCTTATTCAGGCCATAGCCACAAATGGCATTTATTTATTGCGAACATTGCGTACTAAAAACGAATTACCTGGGCCACGTTTTAATTCAAATAAATCAATCGCTTTAAACAGGCTGCTGAGGTTTTTAAAGCCATAGTTTCGAGTATCAAACGAGGTCTTGTTTGAGATATTTGAACCAACCGGCCCAAGCGCCGCCCAGCCGTCTTCGTCTTCGGTTGCCTCGATGGCCTGCCGTAGCAAATGTATTAATTTGGTATCGGATTTTATGTTTTTGGGTTTAACCGTTGTTTTGGTTTTTTCTTTTTCCTGATCCAGAAACAGAAACTTAGAGCAGGCGTTTACAAATGCTGACGGTGTTTTCCGCTCACCGAACCCCAACACCACCTTCCCTTCCGCTAAGGCTCTGGTTACCATCGGCGTAAAATCACAATCCGATGACACAAAACACATCACATCAATCTGCTTGGTATACATCACATCCATTGCATCAATCACCAATGCGATATCAGACGCATTTTTCCCCTTGGTTAAATCATATTGCTGGATGGGTTGAATGGCATATTCATGCAACAGATCTTCCCAGGCCTTTAGCGTTGGCGACTTCCAATTGCCATAAGCCTTACGAATAGTGACCACACCATAGTTTGCGACCTCGCTCAGAACATCTTCAAACTTACTCGCGGGCGCATTATCAGCATCAATAAATAATGCGATTTTCTGTTTTAATTCATCCATGGTTGCACCTCAAGCCAATTTAGATATGTCGATGGTTAGCTATATGTTGATACTAGTTTTTTATGACGACTTTATCACTGATGGCCGGATGGATTTCAATTGACTCTGACCCTTTTGGTCCTTAACATCGCAAAATCAAGTTCGCTGTACCCTTGATTTGACGCATGTTTGCACCCTATGTCGATATAGATTTGGCTGACCTATTGGTTATCCCCATTGATTTTCTGGAAACCGTTTATCAGCGCCTATAAAGATTGACTCTTATATTATTACTCAACAATTTACTTTCACTCCATGAAGAAATAATGTTTCTTGAATCAAGCCATCTGACCAAATCCTGGTTCTCGGGAGTATTTTGTAGTTTCGGCGTTTTGTGCCCAGTTTTTATTTCGGAAAATGGTTTCGGTAGATTATCCAAGACATGATGGACTTCGTCATCCGTCATATACGAATGGCATTTATTAAAGAGTGAAATTTGCGTTTCAATGGGCTTAGAGTGAAGTACCAAGGATTGTACAATACTCCCATCAAGGTTGGAGATGTTGGTGTCGGCGTTGTTAATAATTGGGCCGATAAGTGCTGCTCGCTCGGGAAGGCTCACAAGCTCACCTAGGTCCATTAACTCAACTATCCGGAGTTTGGCTGCATGATCAACTTCAGGTCGAAGAAGCTCCTCTAGGAAGCCATCGTCGAGCTCAAAGTTGTCTGGATCCGCCAGATATATGTCGATGTTGGCTGCGACGAATAGTATCTGCAACTCCCTCTTGTCTTCGAGCGCGTCAAGACTCTCCTTGGTGAAGGCGATTTTTCCTTCGTCTATCAGGATTCCAAGCTTGGTTGGTTCGAGCCCTATTGGTGGGTTCTTGAACGAATTCGGCAGGGCGTGAGCATATTCTCTGTAAGCGGCATCAGACAGCGAATCCGCATTGAAGAGGAATTGACGAAGCTTTAATGAATTAGAGTCATTTGGTATGGGATGTTTCAGGATAGTCGCACGGACAACATCTCGATCAAGATAGCTAACCAGGCTCTCCTCTTCGAACCTTTCACACTCAATAAAATCAAGACAGTTTTCCCAAGCTGGTTCGATCTTGCCTAACTTGAACAGCATTGAGCACACCCTCTCAGGCACATCTTCTAGGCTTGGCAGCAAGGACGTCTGCCGTTCAAGAAACAACTGGATATCATCTTCATCAAGCGTATCGTGGCGAATCACGGCAAGAATAGCAGGAGCATCCTCTTTAGTATTTCCTTCAAGCTCCAAAAGTACATCAATAAAGTAATGCTCGAAATCGCGTTCGATCCGATTTATCAAGGTTGTGTTATTCATAGAACGTATGGCCGTGAAGTTCCGCTCGCGCATTGGCTCGAAATCGTTCTCTCCCAAAATCGCTTGGTAGACGTATTCCAGATTCGCTATCGTGAGTTCAAAAAGCCCCTTCTCAAACATGAAGCGTACAACTTCAGAGTGTTCTTTTATTGCAGCCAGATCTTTTATCTCAAAGTCGAGAAATGCAAGGCGTTCTGGTTCTAGTTCGGGTGAATTAATCAAAATTTCTGGAAGGTTCGCCGAAACAAATTCGGGTAACTCCTCAAAATCCCTTGCCAGCGTTTTGAGCGAAGTTGCCGGTAAGTTCGATACCAGTTGGATGATATGAGAAATATTGTTAGAACTACCAATAACCATAGGGACTAGATTTTCCTTGGCTTTAACTAGTCCCGAAAGAAGTCCCTGAACATAGCGTCCGCTGTTGTAATAGGTATCAAAGAAATCCTCGCAGCTCTCGAAATGGGACGAAAGAAACTCGAAAAGCTTCTGCGTTTGAGCGACGTAACTGCTCCGTTCACCTAGAAGACTATCGACAAGCTTGACGTTCAAGACATAGCTTTGCCGGAAGTCTTCATCCCTCATCGCAGCGATGACCTCTTTTGGATTATCGATCGGAAAACCCGGCTCGGGCGTGACGAATGCCCTTATCTGGATCAGAAACTTATTGTCATTGGGTGACAAACGACCTGAGTGAAAGAGTGAAGTATATTGGTAGTAGGTGTCGTCGAGATGGCCTTCCAGAATCAGAAAACGGGCAAGCTCTCCATTTCCCCCAAAGTGCCCGAAAAGGTCTTCCACATGGTCGGGGTTCAAACGCAACAGCTCGTTGAGCTTGGTCGTGCGAAGCGCTGCGATCTTTGATCTCAACTCGCGTATTTGGCGCAAGCTCTTGCTCTTATTATCAGCCGCCTTGCTTTCGATCTCCTCCTTGCGTTGCAGGTAGGATTTCTGGGAGTCCACCTCGCTTTGAATTTTGGAAACATCAATCTGATGTTGTTGACCATTGACGCTGCGGCCGATAAGTTGGGAAGCCTCTACAAGTTGATCAAACGCATCGTGACTGGCCAGCTGTGGAATTGGGATCCATTGTGTCATATCAATTCTAATGTTGTTAACACTCGCTGGAAGCTTCTCAATCAGAGCCATAGCGTAGATTTGCCGCAACTCTCTCAGGTCCGAAGGAGTCTGACGCTCGGCGGCTTCAAGCCGCTTTTCGACGTCCGCGATTTCGATCCTATACTTGGCCTCACCAGACTGAATGAGCTCATTTTGGCAGTTCAATATTTCGGCGAGAGTCCCCGCGCCGAGGTGCAGTCGCTCAAAGTCACTTGGATAGACATTCTTATAGATCAGGATCGCGAGGAGCTTATTGGCGTCAAGCAGATTCTCTCCATCAGTTTCCAAGTTAGCTACATAAATGGCGTATTCATTAAAGATGTTCTGAATCAATCTCAGGTCGTTCAGGTATCGTGAGGCCTCTCTCAAAAATTGCCGATCAAGGCGCTCATCGAGCCCAAGTCTCTTCCCCTGCTTCAATACCATGTCGATCGAATTCGACGTGTTGATGATAGGAATGACAGGAATGATGAATTCGAAGAACTTGGTTCGATCGGTGTTGATAAACATATCGTCGCGCAGGGCGTAAAGAAATCTGATGATGCGTTTCACACCTGCATTCTCGTTCACTAGGCTATTAATTTCGCGCAGCGTGACGAAAATTTCGGGATCTTCAAATCGATCAATATCCTCAATGACCACAAGGTCGTAACTGGTTGATTGGAAGAAGTAGACTATTTCATCTAGATGACGGTTTAATATGGACCCCTGATCATCTTGTGCAGGCTTTATCTCAACATCTTTCAGCGAGATTCCCTTGAGTGAAAGTCCGAAGCTTGCGACATAAAAATGATGAAATGCCACCCACAGAAATACAGCCGCGACGGTGAGGATCATTAGATTGAGCCAATTGCCGAATGCGAACGGATGAAAAAAGTGGCCGCTGATGATGTCTTCTCGTTGTGAGAAAACGTACCCAAGCGCGAGAGTTCCGAGCAGTATAAAAAGAGACTTAAAAATCGACCAATAACCGGGCGACTGAATTCTTTTGAACCGTGATAGCGGAAGCTTATTTGCGTCAGCACCATACAACATCTGCTGCAGGATGCTTCTCTCAATCTCTTGACGGCTCACCTTCTCGCCCCCGAATCGGCCTCGGGAACGAACGCAGCAAGAGAAATATGAAGCGCAGGTCGCCGATACTTCTTCAAGAAGGATTGGATGATACTGCTCTTTCCTGATCCATAAGGACCAGTTAGGGCAATATTGGAAACCCTCGCATTGTTAGTCGCGAACATAATCGCTTCGGCATATACACCAGTCTTGTCTGCTTCATCAGTTGGTGCAAGATCCACGAACTTTGATTGAATAGAGGCGGTGGAGTCTTTGTTTTCTATCAAGGCAGCGATGTTATAGAGGCTTTTGGCAAACCAGCATTTAAAGGAGGTAATGGTCTTTTTCATTTGATGCTGCAGTTCAAAGGGTCAGCCAACCTGATTTCCATTTGTCCAATCCATTGCATATGTAGTGGCTTGAATATTCCACAGTTTTCAAATACTTGCAAATTCAATAACTTATTTTGGATTAATTTATCGGTTTAACTGCCAATTCAGGTGCTTAACTATCAGGTAAAACGGGCTCTGGTTTCAGAAAAGGTGCTGGATCAACCGGTCCGCCTGAGTAAATGCCAAAGTGAAGATGCGGTGGCGTGGTGATGGCGTTGCCGGTGTTGCCGACATACCCCAGTATGTCGCCTTTTTTAACCTTGTCGCCGGATTCAACGGCGAATGAATCCAGATGGGCGTAATAATAACGGGCACTGCCGAATCCAATCATACTGCCCGATAGCCAGACATGTTCGCCGCCTCTGGCACCTGTGCCGGTTCTGACATAGCCATCAATCACCGCTGTAACCGGTGTTCCCTTTTCTGCAAAGATATCCACGCCGTGATGTTTTCGGGCACCGCCATCGCGCTCCACACCGAAGGCACTACCAATATCCCGTTGGCCTGCTCCCTCTACAGGGAATGGTAATGAACCGCCATTAGCCATTGCCAATGAATATTCTGCATTGGCAAATAACTCGGGTTGCAGAACGATGCGATAGTCACCCGCTTTGGATACCACCTGACTGTTGGTTGTGTCATCTGCATCCAGTTCCGTGATGGTTGACCATTGTTGGTCGTTTTTTCGCGTCGCTCCAGGCTGGCGTATAACCGAGTTTCAGCAGTATCCAGACGTGAAAATTGCCATATCAGCTTTTCGCCTCGCTCAAGCGATACCTGATAAACATGTGCCTCAACTTCATCACTCGCAAAAGATTCTGTTGTGCGGTATTGACCAGCAGCTTGCACTGGCTGCTCACCCGCCCGATCTACAGCCTCTATCCAACGCTGCCCCAATGGGCTATCCAACAACCCCGCCATTCGTAAACGCCAGATAAACAGATCTCTTGGAGACCAGCCCAATACATCAAAGGCAATGTAATGGAGTGCATTTTCGCTGCTTTTTACTGCGTTTTGTCTTAAGTCATCACGCACAATCAGAACAACAACTAATAAAGCTAACAAACCAAAAAGTAACCACGATCGTATGATTCGTTTCTTTGGGTTTATTGGAGATTGATCAACGCTCTCGCCTTCTGTCTGGACAATGTCAGGATCTGACGTTTGCTCGCTATCAGTTGTTTTTATCGGGTCACTCATACCAACATTCAACCTATTGTTGTCGTGAATTACTTGTTAGGACAAACTCTAAGGCGTAATTGTCGTAGGCGATATGATTGAGGTTAAAACGATTATCCTTTACACGGCTCGTAAAAGGGTTTGAAACCAATAAGATATATTTACTTGGTTTTGATGGTTATGCTGCAGTTAGTTCGACCTTGTGAACTCTATCCAACTTAATTTTTTTGCCTGCCTGCCAAAGGTCATAGGCATCTTGCATGGCAAGCCAACTCTGGGGAGTTCGGCCAAGCGATTTTGAAAGGCGCAGTGCCATTTCGGGGCTTACTCCGCTCTGCTGCTTTAAAACTCGATTTAAAGTAGAGGGAGAGACGTCCAGTTGCTCTGCTAGATAGCGACAACTTAGCCCATAAGGCTCCATATAGGTTGCCATGATGAACTCACCAGGATGTGGAGGGTTGTGCATAGTCATTAGTGGTAATCCTCATAATCAAGTAGGTACGCATTTCCATCCGAGAACTCAAAAGTCAGTCGCCAATTACCGCTGACGGTTATGGCCCATATCCCTTTTCTATCGCCCTTAAGTTGGTGTAACCCGTACCCAGGTATATCGAGATCATCAATCTCCATTGCCGTATCCAAAGCTGCCACCTGCATTCTGAGCCGCTTGGCATGATTCACCTGAATACCACGCATGCTCCCTGTCTCGTAGTAGCGCTTCAATCCCTTGTGCTTAAAAGACTTGATCATTCGCCATAGTGTAGCGCGTTGCGCAACGGAGTCAAGCTGCATTAAGAAGTTAACCTCTGCTTTTTTCTCTCTAGAATTTTGGCATCAAAAAAACTTTTCGCTTATTCTGTGTCTAACCAAACGTTACTTATTGGTATTTAGTTAATGACAAAACCACAGTCTTTTTTTCATTATTTGCTTATCGGCTTGTTTATGCTGTCGATGCTGATGCCTGCTGCGCATGCAGAAAATAATGATATGGCTGTGCATCATGAAATGAGTCAGCAACAGCATGATTGTGATTCCGATGCTGAACCTCAAGCAAAACACGATGCCAATTCGCATTGCGCCAGTGATCATTGTCATTGTGCAGCAGCCAATTGTCATGCATCCGGTGTGTTAGGTTTTCAATCTGTTTTTACTGCTTCACTCTATTCACAAAGTCGCTTGGCCATTGCTGCCGAGCAGCTTGTTCGTCAATCTCCTACCAAACTAGAACGCCCTCCCCGCAGCTAATCCTCCCGTTGTAGCGGGTATCGTCCGATACCCAATCGAAACACGTTGAGGATAGATCTCATGAAACAATTTACACGCTGGCTGATCGCTATTTCAGCCGTATTATTACCCTTCTCCGCCATAGCGGATGTGACCGAATATACCTTGGTCATTGATCGTGAACCGGTCAATATTACGGGCAAAACCGTCGAAAGAATCACTATTAACGGTGGTATTCCCGGCCCGATACTGGAATTCACCGAAGGTGATGAAGCGGTTATCCATGTGGTAAATAAACTGGATGAGCCAACTTCGGTCCATTGGCATGGCTTACTGCTCCCCCCGAAATGGATGGTGTACCTGGCCTGGGTGGTTATGAAGCCATCAAAGCCGGTGAAACGCTTACCTATCGTTTCACCCTGCGTCAAAACGGCACTTACTGGTATCACGCCCACAGCGGTACACAAGAACAGGATGGGCATTACGGGGCGTTGGTGATTTACCCCAAAGATGAACCGGTGGTTCAAGCTGATCGGGATTATGTGGTGTTATTGTCGGATTTCAGCAATGAAATCGGTCAGCAGATTTTCAACAATCTGAAAAAAAGCCCGCACTACTACAATTATTCACAACGTACTGTCGGCGACTTTTTCAGTGAAGTTCGCGAGCAAGGTTTAGCTTCCGCCTGGCAAGATGTTCGCCCTTGGGGAGAGATGCGGATGTCACCCACCGATCTGGCCGATGTGCGTTACGATGCGTTTCTGGTCAATGGTCAAACCAACGAACAAAACTGGACGGGACTTTTCAAACCCGGTGAACGTGTGCGATTGCGCTTTATCAATGCTTCGGCCATGTCGATGTATGACGTAAGGATTCCGGGTTTGCAAATGACCGTGATTCAAGCTGATGGACAGTACATCGAGCCGGTCACCGTGGATGAATTCCGCTTTGCCGTGGCCGAAACCTATGATGTGATTGTGACGCCGGAGGCGGATCAGGCTTACACCATTGCAGCGGAATCTATAGACCGTACCGGATTTGCTTTAGGTACGCTCGCCCCACGAGCAGGCATGAAAGGAATGGTGCCAGCACACCGGCCCCGTTCATTATTAACCATGGCTGATATGGGCCACGATATGGATCACGGCGATCATCAGATGAGCCAAACTGATTCGATGGATCATAGTGGACACGATATGCACGGCGATGATCATCAGGCGATGCAGGAAGATGAACCCGCTGAAATGCAAAGTGGCTGGGCCGATGCCAGTACGCCAGAAGGTCACAAAGCGTTGCAATATAGTGATTTAAGAGCACTGGGCACTCAAGATGATCTGCGTCCTGCCGAAAGGGAAATTGTGGTCAAATTAGGCGGCACCATGGAACGCTTTATCTGGACATTAAATGGCCATAAATATGGCGATCCGGGTTTTGAACCGATCAAACTTAACTATGGTGAACGGGTCAGGCTGATCTTTAAAAACGAAACCATGATGGCGCATCCAATGCATTTACATGGCATGTTTGTGCAGCTGGAAAACGGTCAACCCGGTGAAAAACTACCCAACAAACACACGGTAAATGTCGCACCTGGCACAGAGTATTCGGTATTACTGACAGCGGATGAACCCGGTGAATGGGCGTTTCACTGTCACCTATTGTTTCATATGTCAGCCGGCATGATGTCTTCCGTAGTGGTTGCTGAGTATGACGAAGATGATTTACCAGCTGCTCAACCAGCACAACACGATATGGGAGGTCATCATGATCATCACTAAATCCAATCTATTTTTCACCCTCGTGTTGAGCCTGTTTATCTCTAGCAGCCATGCCGATGAAAATTATGATGGGCATGGGCACGAGCATGAATCGCAAATCTTTCATGCCTTATGGTTTGAAGCCCAACATGGCGGTGGCAGTGAAGGTGATAAAACCCATGTTGAATGGGATGGCTGGATCGGCGGGGACTATCACAAGCTCTGGCTCAAAGGTGAACTGGAAGGCCACAAAGGCAAGCTGGAACAAAGCGAAGTCTGGGCGTTGTACAGCCGAAATGTGCACGACTTCTAGGATGCACAGCTTGGTCTGCGTGTGGATACCCAACCAGAATCGACCCGCTATCTAACCTTGGGCTTTAATGGTCTGGCACCCTATCTGTTTGAAACGCAGGCGCATCTGTTCATCAGTGATTATGGTGATGTCAGTGCCCGGCTGAAACAGAAAAACCATCTGCTGTTCACCCAGCGGTTTGGCTTTGAACCCTACTATCAACTGGACTTTACTGCCCAGAATGTTGAACGTCAGGAATTAGGCCGGGGCTTAAGCGAGGGTGAAATCGGCTTCAAACTGTTTTATGAAATCACCCGTAAAGTCGTGCCTTATCTGGATCTGAAATACGAACGCAAATTCGGCCGTACTGCGTCTATCGCCCGAAATGCTGATGAAAGCGAAGAAGACTGGATTGCTTCAGTAGGTATCAAACTGCTTTTTTAATTTGGTTAGTAAGTCAGAAAACTGGTTCCCACGCGCTGCGTGGGAACTCCATTACTCAGCACACCATTACTCACTGATTGACCTAAATTGAAGCCTGATTAATAAATTTGCTCTAAATTTGGGCAAAATTATCGAATTCTCTCAAAATCGTTTTAATGACAAAAATTCTCGTTTTCCTCTTAAAGCTATTGGTTTTGCTTGGTTAAGTTTTTCAGAGAACTGGTAAAGCCACTCTCAAACTGACACGGTGCATTTTTTGCTTATACATCAGATTATTAGACTTAACAGGTGTCAGCATTATGTTCAGTCAATCTGCTGTATTTGATGATGTGAATCAGCATGCACATTCGTTACAGAACTGGCCGCAGGAATATACCCAGTTAAGCTCCGGAAGGTTTGAAGGGTTTCTGGAAGATATTCAGCTGGATTCCGTTCGGGTATTTCGTGAACGAATGAAACAAAAAGTGGTGCAGAACACCCACACGCCCACCGGCAAAATCAGTTTAATGATTCCTCATCATATGGATGCCAGTGATACTTCTGATCAGGCCCGGCAGATCATGGCCGATGGGGTGACTCTGCTCCCTTACGAAAGTGATTTTGCTTTTGTGGGGCCCGCGGAATTGGATTACAGCGTCATAGCCGTTGATCAGCAACGCCTAAGTCAATTGCTCAGTCCTGAAACCTATTCAAATCTTATCGGGTTTAACAAAAGTCATGGTGTAAAAACGGACTCTGCCACGTTAACCCGGCTTCGTCATCATCTTGCCGCACTGCTGCAGCAGTTAACGTCTATTCCCGAAGACCCGGCATTATCAGAGAGCCAAATCCAGCAACAGCTAAAAGCCATTGAAGATAAGATTATATTAATGGTGTTGGTCATATATGACGCTAAAGAAACCGGCATCAGTCATCCAAAAAGACTCGGCAATCAACATAACTATATTGTGCAACGCTGCCATGATTATGTGACATCAAGCGAAGGCAGCTGTGCCAGCGTGGTGGATATTTGTGAATCGTTACATATTCCACATCGCACACTGAATTACAGTTTTCATAAAGCCACTGGCACCTCGCCGATGCAATATCTGCGGGCCGTAAAACTGAATGCCGCACGGCGAGAGTTATTGCAGACAGGCTTTTCGATTACCGATATTGCTGCCAATTACGGCTTTTTTCACATGGGGTATTTTTCACAGGAATATCGTCGTTTATTTGGCGAAACGCCGAGCATGACCCGTAAGCTTTATGCCTGATGCTACGGCCTGCCAGTAGGCTAATCCGGCTACTATAAATATCAGATCACCCAAATATTGATCGGCCACCGCAGAAAGCTGCAGCCAGTCCGGAAAGTTGTTCATCATCATATGATGATGGTGTGGCCCTAAATGAGTCTCGCTGTACATATTGGGGAACACCAGCATCAACAATCCCCACACCACTAACGGCATGATCACAGTTAACAGCGTTAAGTTTTGCCAATAACTTGTCTGCTGATTGTTTTGAATCATCATCAAACACAAGGCTATTCCGCTTAGCGCCATCAGCCATTTCATTACGCTATATAACAAGGCACTTTGCATAAACAGCGGATGCAAAGCCGGTAACATCCAAACCCAGGTTAATACGGCAAAGCCACTCATCAACAATGTAAACGGCCAATGTGAAGAAGGAACCGCATTAGACGGTGTTCGTGCTGATTGATGTTGCAACGCACTGATCCATAATAACGGGGCCAGATGATGCACCATTACACTCTGAGCACTATGCAACCAGACTGAATAGTGCGCCAAAGCGTCAAACCACGGCAGCATACCGCTCAAAAACACTACGTTGCCGACAATAAATAGTAATGGCCGGCTGAGTAATTTATTAGCAACAGCCCACTGATGCAGCGTGATCACAAAGATCACGCTGCATAACAGATCGACCGTGGTCAATAACATCATATCGGCTTATTTTGAGCAGCAACTGCTGGATGCAGATGCGGTATCAACACTATAACTATCCACATCCTTAGGCAGATCCATCGCCGGATTGCCATCAAAAAAGTTATTGGGTTTTAACGAAAAGCCAACGTACTCTACCGGCATGATTGGAAAATCTTCCGGTTTGCAGACATGGGTGTGGCCATAGGTATGCCAGACCACAATATCGGTGTTTTCTATTGGTCTATTTTTCTCCACATAATATTGCAGACCATCGCCTTTATTCTGGTTGGGATACATACCTGAGCAAAACATCTCATTGGGATCATACGGCGTGACCCATAAATGCCTGCTGGCAAAACCGGCACGTTTGCCAATGTAACTATTGGGGCCCGCCAGCATCACCGGATTATGCTCTGCCACCAATTTATAACTCGGCGGGTTACCCACTGAATTTTTCAGATTCGGATTAATGATTTTCCAGAAACGTCCTGTCGCTCCATTGGCTTCACGGGTTGCTTCGAGTTCTGTTTTGAATAAGGTTGTTTCGGTCTTGAAAACATTGCCCCAGGGATTGGTTTCGACATCCTGATCTGCTGGTGAGAAGTTGGTTTCCACCACCGAGTTGTTTTCGCCATCCAACATCATATGCAGCCTTGCATTAAAGAAATGCTGGTGCGTGGGACCGTAAATCTCCGGCGTCACAATTCCACCGAATTTGGGTTTATCACCAGGCAACATGCCGCTGGTCTGGATAATGCCGGTCAGTTTGGTTTCCTGCTGAATCGTGCCGTCCTGATACAAATACCAGTAAAAACCATAATCATAATTACCCACGGTGCAGAAAAAGCTGATGACCAGGCGGCGTGAACGACGCATTTCATAGGTTTCACTACGAAACTCGTAATGCTTCCATAAGGTGCCGTAGTCTTCTTCATGCATACACACCGCATTTTTCATCAGAAACGGCAGCCCCTGATCATCGACGGCAGGTATATCAAAATAACGAATAGAACCCAGACAATCACAACCGAGTTCCAGTTGGTTGGCCATACGACCCAGCCCGTATTCTCCACCGTCAAAAGCACATTTCCAGTAATGATTGAGCGCGGTATCAGAATACGGCACCGCCATATCATTGATACTCGCCCGATAGATGATGGGACGAATTCGCTCACCATCTTTATAGCTGATTTGATTTAGCACCAGTCCCTCACGTGGGGTATAGCCCACTCGGAATGACCAGTTCTGCCAATCCACCTTCCAGCCATCCACCGTAAAGCTGACTCCTTCCGGTTGCACGATATGTAACGGTTTAAGGCCTTCACGGGGTTTGCCTAATGACGGTGTATCGTAATTGCGTTTGGTTTTGGGGACGGGTGTATTCATACCGTCATCAATGATCTCAATAACCTTCTCTTCATTGAGATCAATAATCGCCATCAGCCCTTCAATCGGACGGGCATAGCCATTATCGACAATCTCATCCCGCACAAACGCCACCCCACGCATCAACCGGCGACCACGATATTTTTCATCATCACCGTAATAACCAAATGACCAGGGATCGATTTGAATATTTTCAATATCTTTGTCGGTTAAACCACGACGCTTCACCGCTGCCCTGAAGCCTTCATCGGCTTGCACAATATCCACACAGCTGAAGAACTCTTCAATCATTATCGGCGGCTGACCGCTGACTTCCGGGTCCAGTTGTTTCCACTCGATAATCTGCTCAGCAATCAGATCGATTTTGGCTTCGTGAATCAATCCCGTCGATTTATCCAGCACCACCGCAAAGGCTTTACGAGAAATGGGTTTACCCGCCTCAAAGGCCAGTACTTCATCTTTGGCAGGTTCATCCAGTTGCAAATAGGGAAAACGGCATGACGGACTGAGCTGTTTCTGTTTTCTGAGCAGCAAAGTGGCTTCGGCCAATTCTTCAAGGGTCAATGGATCTAACGGATGGGTAGGTTTAATGCCGGGTGTGGTTTCTGGTTTGTAAGCAGTGTGGATTGGCGTATTCATGGTGACCTCGATGGAATAACATTTCTCACTCCATACTAGTCACTTCAACAATCCGCAATATCACAAACTGGCAATAGTCGATTATGTTAATTATGAAAAATTAAAACCAATTATTCAGCTAGATGGCATGCCATGTGTAGGAATATAGTTCTAAGTCAGATATTTTTTACCTGATTCTAAGTATCAATTTTTTATGCTTCCTTTTTGTTTCTCTGGGAAATACCTTGGCCAAAGACACCTGAATAAGCAATAAAAGAAAGAAAAAGGCCAAAAAAACAAAAAACTATCCAAACCTCAATACTACTCACATCCTGATCATACATGAAGGAGGTTGCTAAGCTTCCACCAAGAATGAATGGTAAGCCACAAACGATTAATACATTGATCGCCTTCAGCAAAATCCATAAATTGTTGCCTTTTGATTTCATTTTCAGTTTTAGTTCTTCAAAGAAAAAAATCAAAAAATAGAGTATAGCCGCTGAAGTTATGCCTACTATTGCTGAAACTAAACCATGGACTGAGAAGTTTTCCCAAAGCACGAAAAAAACATATCCACCTACAAAAACAAAAGGGCTATAGACAAAAGATAACCAAATCACCTTAAAAAAGGTGCCAATTAAAGCCCCAATGACGCTCCCTGCATTATACCCGTCTGAATATCTCATCAGCTCTCCATCCTAAGAAAAATAATGCTACAAACCGCAAAACTTTGATGCGGGATATGTAACAACTAAGGGAAATCTGTCGCTTTAAAAATTTGTTATCTTTGCTCAAATAAATTCTTTACGACTTTATCTACACACCACAAAGTGACTTCAATAATAAGCTTCATCATATTTGGCTAAATATTTCAGGTCGCGGTAGCAGTCCACACATTTACTCCTATTTTGATTTTAATAAATAAAATTTGCCCCCCCCCTCCTGAGTCGAGCCAATCAACCACATCTTTCGAAACATATCCGATAAATTTAAAACTGACTGAATATCAATAACGGAAAAAGGAGCAAAGATATTATCTTTGCTCCTTTTTACTCGTTCCAATGTTCTGCATGGGAAAACTACTTCAAAACTCTTTGAACAAACCTAAACGCTGAGGAATGATCAGGCCACCACGCGGTTGCGGCCTTCCTTTTTGGCACGATATAGATTGTCATCACTACGTTTCATCCAATCCCGCCAATCTTCTTTTGGCTGCAATGTGGCGACACCAACACTGGTTGTTACGCTTCGATCCGGTAATAACCGCATGGATTCAATCTTCTTGCGCAACTCCTCAGCAACCAGCAAACCCTGTGCTGAATCAGTCTCATAGAGCAGGATCA
This sequence comes from Methylophaga sp. F7, assembly GCF_056863975.1. Taxonomy (NCBI): domain Bacteria; kingdom Pseudomonadati; phylum Pseudomonadota; class Gammaproteobacteria; order Thiotrichales; family Piscirickettsiaceae; genus Methylophaga; species Methylophaga sp. F7. The sequence continues at coordinate 2,244,096 of NZ_CM166511.1, forward strand.
GAAACTCCTCCCCGCCCAGACGAAATACTTTGTCAGAGCGCCGAATACGCTTTTGCAGTAGTTTTCCAATACCACGCAGAACGTCATCACCGGCATCATGCCCCAAGGTGTCATTAATCTTTTTGAAATTATCCAGATCCAATGAAATCAGCGTCATTGGCACCGCATGACGCTCAAACATTTGCACAGCTTGTTCCAGCGAGTCGTGTAACTGCACACGGTTTGACAGCCCCGTTAACGAGTCAGTCATGGCCAGGTCATGTAATTCATGTTGCTGGAGACTGATCACCCGAACAAAAATCACGGCAAAGGCACTGACACACAGCAAGGTGGCGGTAGCCCTTGATGCCAGTTCGGCATCTAAAAACAGCCATGACATTGGCAATGACATCGCCAGTAAAACAATATTGGCTCCCCAGGCGTAGCGTTCCGGCAGCATGAAATAAAAGGAAATCACCGCCGGGTAGCACCATAACAAACCAATAAGGCCCTGCTGATAAATAGTGAAGCCGAGGAAGATAATGATGATTGGTGCCAAGCCAACCAATATCAAAAAAGGATAATAACGACCATGCCAACAGTTCCAGGCATTGATGGCCATAAGCAAGACCACGGACAATGATCCCGTTCCTAAAATATATCTTCCCTGAAAAAAGTTATAGAGTGAAAAAGGCATCAGAAAAACAAAGACCACCACCGCTACCCCGACAATGGTTTTCACTCGAACTGGTGACTCCCGTTGCACGATCTTTGAATATGCTGTCACTTAACGCAACTCGACATATTTAGGATGTCTTAAGACCAACAAAAGATTTGTTGTCCACATTACGTCTACTCCGAATCATCTAGCTTCTGATTCTACTGATAAAAGCGTGGGAATGTCCTTTTTCTAATACAAACTGAAACATTTGCGGTGCATAAAGTACCGGATCGAGTAATTGCTACATAATATGACATATTTGGAGAACTACAGATCCGCCATGCCAGACAACTGGCATAGACGGATCGGATTTGATTGATGAACTTAAAAGCTACTTTTTCCCAACCTCGGTTTTCTTTCCCTGATTCATATTCATGAGATATACAGATGCTGCCAAAGCCAGAACGGACAAGGCTAAATAAATTGCATCCAGCGGAGTGATAAATTGGATGTCCACTACTGCCCTGAAGAATTCAATTATCACTGCAAGTATAACCACTCTGACAATTTTATCTTTCAACTCATCAAAGGTCTGTATATTGAATGGATGAGCAATATCACTTTCCTCAGACTGATCGATTGGAGAAATAAACAGCCTGTAAACACCAGCACCAAACATAAGCAGCACGACTGCTACTAGGTAAATATCAACAGCAAGAATGATATCTTTGACAATAAACTCATGAATGTCCTGCTCACTTCGTCCCAGGTAATAGTTAATTGTTGAAATTCCTACTTTGAAGATATCCAGCGTACCAACTACAAACAGGACCAATGATCCTATTAAGCTTGAAACCACCGCGATTAAAACTAAAAAGCGGGATTTCCACAAAAATTGCTCGAAATAATATTCGATTTTTTTCATTTGATGCTTACTCTTGAAAATAATAAAGATGTTCGTTCATCTATAATAATGACGTTAACGGTTTGGTTTTGCATTTTTAATTCAATAGATCACTTCGGATGTTTTGCATCAAAATCGATCCTGATATTTGATGGCAGACAGCTAACCGAATCCAGTACAACTATCTCTCCCTGAAAAATGCTTAATAGCCAGAATAGCCTGGTTAAGCAAGGTGTTCCAAGATTCCTCAGCCGATACTTTAATGTCATTATCGTTGGATACTAGGGTTGCTGACGATAAAACTGGCACAACAAACCATAAACCTTGGGCATTTTTTCCTTCATGGTTTCCGGTGACTCAAAAAAGCCTCACTGCAGACTGCAAAGAATTCTGCGGGGCTGTTTAACGCATACTCATCAAGTGGCAACGACCGATGATGTTGCATGTCATTTTCCAAGCGATCCCATGCGGCGGTAAAAATATCGTGCCATTCTCCAGGGCGCATATCGGGGTGCATCGGCGGTGCCCCATTGGCGCCATCACGCAACATATCGATCTTATGTGCCAATTCGTGAATAACCACATTACTGGCCTTGCCGTGACGAGTATTGCCGCCGCTTTCAGTAATTGCCTGCCACGATAAAATCACCGGTCCACGCTCCCAGGCTTCACCACTCAGGCCAGGGCTTCTGGGATGCACTACACCATCATCCGTGCGATAAGGCCGGTTGGGCACAAAATCTCCCTCATAGAGAATGATGGTCTTCCAATGGTCATACCAATGAAGACCAAGATGCAGAATGGGAACACAAGCCATAGTGGCGAGTTTCAGGCACATCGCATCTGTGAATTGAAACTCAGCTCCGGAAAGCACATTTTTCCGAGCCAGCAAACGAAAGGTCATCTCGCGTAGATCATCACGCTCCGCCCCCTGATAACGCTCCATTACCGGCCAGTCGGCAATCGCCGACTCCCACTGGTCGGCGGTAAACCCCATTTTTTTAATCCGACGACCTTCGAGCCAGTCATGTAATCGCTTAAACATGTTTCAGGTACCCCTCAACTACTTCAAAATCTTCGAACGGATCAGAGTTCAATCACCTGATATCCAGAGAGTCAGGGGAAACATTCAAACATAAAAAGCGGTTTACTTAATTAAAAATGGCAGTGAGACCATTTTGCGCCATTGCCAGGCAATCCAAACTGAAAACAGCATGATGATCAAGGCAGCCATCAACATGGCCCATTCTGCATGTAAAACGTGTGTCACCACAGGCCCAATCATAAATAACCCCAAACCCGCTGCTGCTAGGGATCGCAGCTGTTTGAACAGCAATGCCACTGCACCTGACACTTCAATAAAACCCACCAGATACATAAACCAGAGTGGATATCCCCAACGTTCGAAAGCCTGAATCTCAAACTCCAGGCCAGCGAGCTTTGCTAGTCCCGTGAGGAAAAAAATCGCGGCCAGAAGCAAACTGGCATGTTTTGAAAAAGCATTCATAATCAAAATCCCTCAGACTGTTTATAGCTCAAATACAAATGAAATCAAAGACTGTTACAGAGCGTGGATTAAAATCCTCGGAAAGTGATTAAACGGCCTATCAAAGGATGGCAACACCAGTCGGATGAGTGCGCCAGAAAATGATGCAAAATGCGGTTTGAATCGAATTAAAGGCTTAGGATCTCTTTGAACTTTAAAAATCCGTGATAAAACGTCATGGCAATCACAAAGAGGGCGGCTATTACCATGATATAAACGTATATCCGTTGCAATTTGTCTTTCAGCTTTTTTTCCATAACTTCTTTCAGTCTATAGATATATCAATGGCTATGTGGCCTGACCATGGTCCGTTTCTGAACCCCGTCAGTTAGTTATTTAACAGGATTTTTTTGGTATTGGCGAGATGCTGATCCAGAGAATAAAGTAATCTTTTGAACTCCGTCGATTGCTCACCTAATGCCGTCTTACTGATAAGATTTACCAGCGCTTCATCTTTTTTGAGACATTTATCCAAAATAGCATTTGTTGAATCAGCAGAAAGCAATTGGGTCAATTTGCCACCAAGCTGCTCGACCAATTCTTTATCGGAATCAGGTGTCGCCGGAAGTTCGTGCAGCGCTTTAACGACCTCTCGAAACGGCTCTATATACCCTTCCCGTTCGTTGGCAATGTCAAACAGCTGATGATGAACATTTTCTTCGGTTAATAACTCACCCATTGCCCGGTAAAAGTCGGCTGTTTCAATGATTAATTTTAAAATTTCCAGAGCATCTGCCTGGTCATCGGTGCGTAGTATCGACATATCAAACGTTTCCTGTGGTTGATGTTGGAATATCACCAACAATGGCTTCGATTGCTTTAGGGATGACTTCAAATTCTACAGGCGTTGTCGTTTTAAATTCACCATCGGCTTCCAATTCTTTTGGTTTAGAGGTCTGGATACTGAATTTTTCAGATGCTTTACGGACGATGCGGTCGGTCGTATCCAAAGCGCCATTTCGTAAACTCGGCCCAAGCAACAACAGTTGCCACCATCGTTGCGGCTTGATAAAAAACAAATTCAGCTGTCCATCCAGCAAAGTTGATCGTTGATCAACGATATTGCCTCCGCCATAAAACCGACCATTCCCTACCGCCAGGTGAATCACCCGGGTGGAGATCTGCCAGTCATCCGTTTTAATGTGTACTTTAAAGCTTTTATTACGCTTTATCGCTTTTAAAAAAGCGCCCAGATAGGCAAAAATACCAAAGAACTTTTTGCTATCTGAAGTGAGTTCACGAGTCACATCAACACCTAAACCAATGTGCGCCACATTGATGAAATAATGTTCATTATTGACCTTAGCTAAACTGATCTGTTCGCGTCTTCCATCAACGATGACCTGTGCCGCTTCTGACAAATTTTCTGGAACACCAAGTGATCGTGCAAGATCATTGGCCGTTCCCATAGGGAAAATTGCCAATGTACGTTTACAGTTATGTAAGGGCTGCAAAGCTGAACTAATGGTTCCATCGCCACCGCCGATAATGACGATGCCGTCTTCACGTTCATACTCTTCAATTAGCGAAACCAAATGGGATTCGCTTTCAGACTCACAAACGTTTACCTCGATGCCCGAGGCTTCAAGCAGTTGCACGGCTTCATCTAAGGCTTCAACTTGCCCATTGCGGCTATGCGGATTAATAATTAACAATGCGTGCTGCAAGTATTTATTCCCTTGTTAAGATAGCTTTAATTATTCAAGAAAATGAAAAGACGCTTCATGAGGACTATAAGTACTTAATACGACCAGGTCGTTAACCCTAATCAAGATACTCCATGTACCAAAAGGGGTCGCAAAATCTTGCTGCAGTCTCATGATTCTATGGCGTGTTTATCTTACTTATCCACCTCTGTTGTGAGCTGAAAAAGCGTCAATCAAGGCACGAGAAGGCCTTTTGCGAGATAAGGCACCTCTTCCCTACTCCAGTCCCGCCCTAAATCGTTGGCCACCAATAATCACATCATTCCAGCGTGATGGTGCCACCTTAATTTCACCCGCTAATAACGCCTGATAAAACTGGTCAACGTTATCCTTATCTTTTCGAAAGCTCCCAAGATAAGAGGATTTCCATTGCTCATCCTGTTGGAAAAATAATTTTATTACGGTGTGTTCATGTTTTTTTTCAATCCAAAGATATTCCTGGTCGCCATCATTATCCAGATCCAGTGCCTGTAAAAAATATTGCTGTGTCTGCTGGATGTTCCAGTGATTTTTTGTTTCCTGTTGATAAATGGTCGTCAGCAACGTCTCAGGTGGATTATCGGATAACAGGGTGATGGCAGCGATAAACTCGTCGCGGGTAGAGCTGGGACGCTCATTGTTACCGTTGGCATACAGAGCGTTGATTCTGACCAGCAGACTTGGATGGGTTTCGCCATATTGTGCTTTGAGGGTTTGCAATCCCTCATAGCCTGGTCGTGCCAAGTGGCGACGAAAATAGCTGAGGTCGAAGTCTTCAACAGTGACTTTGTTCTCAGCCAGCCGTTGCAATTGATCAGCCACCACCATTTTTCTGAAATCCAGCAGTGGAGAATTAACCAATAGCATTACAACCAATACGACCAGACCAATGGCAACATTCGTCCGGCTGAGCTGATGTGTCCAACTATCCCGGTATTTGGCAATACCCCATAGGTAGCCGATCGCGAACAATGCCAGTAAAAACCAGATCAGGTAAGCCCAAAAACGACTGAGACTCCAACCGTATTGATCGATACGCAAGCTCAAACCATAGAAGCTGATCAGACTGTAAACAGGCAGTATCGCGATACTGATATAAATAAAGCGGTGTAGCCACACCGAGTAAGGCCAGTTGTCCGGCTCATCCTGATACACGGCATTGACGAAAAACAGAATCAACGCCTGCATCCATAAAATAAGACTGCTACCCCCGCTTTCCCACAATGGTTCGAGACCGGTAAAGGGTAAAGCACCAAGAAATAGCAGTGAGACCAGCGACAACAGCACAAGCAGAAATTTAATCAACGCCTGCTGAAGACGGGTAATGGTATCGATGATATATGTGAGTTTACGAAAAATGATAATGCCGAAGCCATTGGCAAGCGCAATAGCAGGATAATAAAACCAGCGTTGCTCAAACAGGTCACTGAAGAAATCGATATTGATAGCTTTAAACAGCGCGGCCCACAACATAAGCAACAGCCAGAAGCTTCCGGCAAAAAGCACTGCCAATGACAAAGTCAGGAAATTACGCCATGACCAGAGAAACAATGCGCTATAGGTAATGCGTTCGCCTCTCGCCCAAAGTTGGCCATACATCAAAGCTTTAAAAGTAGCGATGGCCATCGTCAGCACAAAGCTGAACAGCAATGCACTGAAGCGAATGTGTTCGATGGGTGTGGCCTGATGGCCAACGTAGTACCCCAACAGGCCGCTGACCAGCGCGAATGGCAAGGTAACTTTGACCATTGCACGTCCATTGTTCTGATCCAGCCCAAGCAAAAGCATGATCGGCCAAATAAACATCACGCTATAGAAAGCGAATAACCACTCTGGCTGTCCATGTGGCCAGTAATGAAGTTCAATGGCTTGATGCAGGTACAGCAAACCGAGCCCCTGCAATAGTGATATCAGAATCATCAGTTTTGATGGTAATTGCGTGGATTTATCCTGTTGATTCAATTCCATGGGTAAAGCCGTCCTTAGTTTCGTTTTGGTTTAGTGAATAGTTTTAACACGACAGAATCCAAATTTTCTGGAATACGATAGTCAAATTGAGAAAAAATAGCTGAGTTGCTCTCACCCTAAAAGTTAAACAAGCCTAATGGTGGGTTAATCATCTTTACTTGGGAGTAAACTGCCCCTAACACCTAAACCAGGTATATAACTGCAACATTAACCCTATTTATTCAGCTAAGCGGCATACCACAACACGGCAAAAAAATGGCATGTGGTACCCCCCAGAACAAATAAATGCCAGATAAAGTGACCATATTTCAGTTTTGAATCGGTGGCAAAAAACACAACCCCCAAGGTATAAGACAAACCACCTGCCACTAACCATAAAAAACCAGTAGTGGGTAAGTTTTCCAGCAAAGGCTTGATAGCAACCAACATCACCCATCCCATTAATAAATAAAGACTGGTAGAGAAGATCGGATGTTGTTGTTTTTCAACTATTTTAAGAACAATACCAATAGCTGCCAGCCCCCAGATAATGCCAAAGAGTGTCCAGCCCCATGCGCCATACAACACACCAAAGGTGAAAGGTGTATACGTCCCAGCGATCAACAGATAAATTGCAGAATGTTCAATACGCCGGAAAAGCTGCTTCGCCTTCCCCGCAGGCAATGCATGATACAACGAAGAACCCAGGTAAAGAATTATCATCGTCGCGCAAAATATACTGACCCCGACCACAAAAGCCGTATCAGCTTGACGAACAGCTTGTGTGATTAAAAAAGGCGTACCAATCAGTGCACCCACAAGCCCGAATCCATGGCTGATCGCATTGGCAATCTCTTCCCCACCAGATTGCTCCCGCTTGAATCTGCTATGTGATTTTTGCATACGACCCTCCTCTGGGAATGTTGATCAGCAACTTTCTGTAAATTATGAGCTGTGAACATGACCAAAATAATTACTCTAAGCTCATGCGCTTATGGCACACATTTCAACAAAGACTGAGTTAACTCCTGACTAAGAGCCATGTCCAAAATCATCGGTGTATAGCAAAGCTTTGTTTGCGGCAATCTTTGGGGACATATCTACATTTTACAACTCACTTCCCTTGGTTCGACAACGCACAGACACTGCTTTCAATGTAGCCAATACTGTCTTCACGCTATGGCAAGTCTGATATCAATCCGCCGGATTGGATCGAAGATTTAAAATGCTCATAGTACGAATAGGAGTACTTTTTATGAATTCTATTTTTCGTAAAACATTAATAGCCAGCGCCCTTACCGCGATTTTTAGCTCAGGGGCCATTGCAGCAGATGATTACTCGAAAACTATCGATGGATCTGATGCGAGTAAACAAGGTGAGATGCAACAGAATGACTCATCTTCAACGCATCCAGCAATGCCGAATCACGAAGATGAGTTTAATAAAACCATTGATGCTGATGTGCCCAGAGCAGGTAATAGCGCTGATAAAGAGATGCAACAATCTACTGACAGCCCAAATGCCAATGAAGAAGAGTTTAACCAAACCATCGATGCTGAAGGTCCCAGTGCGGGCAATAAAGCTGATCAGCAGAAGCAAAAATCATCTGATGGTCAAAATGCCGATGAGGCCGAATTTAACCATACTCTAGATGATGAAGGCCCTAGCGCAGGCAATAGAGCTGATCCAGCAAACACTGATCGTCCATTATCCGAGCATCAAAGTAATGTAACCGAGGAAGAAGAAGAGGAAGAAGAAATCGGTAATACAGAAATCGAAACCGACACTGATGTTGAGATGAAAGGCCAAATGGATAGAAACAATGATGTTGAAATGAATGAACAACCTCATGGCCCAACCGGTGCAGGCACACCAGCTAACAGAGGTGGACTGTACGATATGTCAGCCAATGAATTGAATGGCATGGACGTCATTACCAGTGATGGCGAAGATATCGGCGGTATTGAAAAAATCGTTATGAGCCCTGATAACCAAAACGTTCATGCCGTTGTTACAGTTGGTGGTTTGCTCGGCGTAGGTGGCAAAACCATTTTGATACCGCTTGAAAAGTTCACTCGCACAAATGATGAATTGCACGTTAAAGCAACACAGTCTCAGCTTAAAGAGATGAATGATTACGGTTCAGAAGACTATATTGAACTGGAAGGTGATGCAGCCATCAGCACTGCATTACGTCAATAATTGATAATCTGATTGGCTTTTTTGTCCTCTTAGCCAACTGATGATCATAATTCGCCCGGTGGAACGCATGTTTCATCGGGCTTTTTTTGGGCCATGATGATACCTGGAATCAAGCTGGCCGATCTGAACTATCAGGTTCGAGCATATTAATCAGGTATGCCTTTTAAGTTGCCATGTTCCATATTTGCACGGCGCTACCACTGCAAAGCAGAATTCCGGCTAACCATGCATAGTAGGGAACCTTGTATTTCACTCTTCGGACCCGATTAATAACATAGGTAAAAAGCAGTGCCAGCACTGGCCAAAAGGCATTAATAACTACTGTCTTTAACATTCCTACCGACTCCAGCGCCGCGAAAAATAACGCATAAGCTAAACAGAAACTAATGATGCCATGCACTGCAAAAGGCAACAGCCATCCCCCCCAGGGAGTGTCTTTCAATATACAACTTTTTACTAAAAACCAGCATAACCGGCACTATAGCTAAGGCACCAAACACTAAAGATACGAAATTATCAGTCAGAGGAGAACCGCCGGTCAGGCCCAGAATCATGAAGGTTTCACCTACAGACCAGGCCATCGCGGTAAGTGCTCCCAAAAACACCGCCTGCATGGTAATTTTTCCGCGTATTGCGGTGACAATAAAAATGCTTATACCCGCAGCTATCAGCACAATCGGAAACACCATCTCGGCGTTCAGCGCCTCACCTACAAAGACCGCTGCAAAGATAATCGAGATCAGTGGTTTGAGTTTTGCGAATTGGGCTGCTACCTCAGCTTGGCCTTTAAAAGCAACCGCCGTAATGTAGTACATGCCAGTGGCCACGGGAAAAGTGAACACCCCAGCTGCTGCCAGACGCCAATTTAAATTTATCACTGCGCCGCTCAGCCAAGCCCAAATGGCAAGGCACAACGCAGCGGAACTCAAGGCAACAAACAAGCCCAACAGAACGCCATGACTGCCTAGTCTTGGGGGAATTTTATCTAAACCTAGATTAACAATTGGTGCGGACAACGCCCACAAAACTGCGCTCATAACGGGCAAAGTATAACTAGGCCAATTTGAAAAAATATCTGTTAGTTCCATAGAACCAGGTACGCATAAATTAAGCAGGGTGTTAACACCCCAAAAAATGGAATTCTAATAATTAGCCTGAGTCTCTCTCTGGCAAAACCCGAATACAGAATTCTCATTCCCAGGCCGTGGTTATTTTCAGCGTAATCTTCTGAGGAAAGATCATTCAGAGTGGCATGGTAGGGGAACCAGTGATAATAGCCGATCGACATAGTAATCCACAGCATAATAGAAGCAATCAACCCATTATGTATTGCTGCAAAAGAGGTAATACCTAATATTAGAAATATGAGCCCCATATACTTAGGGTTCAGAGTGAACCTATAGAATTTTCTAACCATTTTCAGTTCGATTCTATCTGTCAGGTAACGGTTGAACATAGAGTCCAGTGCATCCACTGATAACAAAAAGGAAATGAAAGCGATAAATGATGACAAGGCCGACAAGGCCAAAAAGGTGCTTTCCCAAATGAAAGGTAAAGTCAGGAAGTCCGCTCTTGATACCAGGTACTGGTTAGTCTGTACAAGAAGAATCAGACTGCCAGCAATCATAATAGCGATTACCGTCATCGCAGCACGCGCCTTCTCGCGATAGGATTCTTCAAGCTGGTGCTTAACAGAAAAGGGATCATCCACAACGCCTGCATTCCCCTCTTCGCCTTTCCACTGCAGGCTGGAGGCCGTCAGTATTCTTCTGAGCGTGGCGACATTGAGGAATCTCAGTTTTTTGCTGGATGAGAAATAAGCTAACCAAAATCCAATGTACACACTCAAAGACAGTAAATAAACAATTCTTGAGGCAGACAGTTCGAAATGTAGGAAACTCTCCGGCAGCGTGGTAATTACAACGTACATCAGAAAGAAAACCAGTACGGCATACCCCAGAATGGGGACTATGGCACTATTGGATGACCAGTCTCTGACCGCAACATCCTCATTGTAAAGCAGATTCAATTTGGCAATTGTGTCCTGATAGAATTCACATTGCTCAAGGTCTCTGACTAACGAATCACTTTCTTTTACCTTATCCTTGGATAAATCAGTGATATCAGAGTGCTTAACCACCTTGGTTGACTCAAATATTTCTTTTCCAAAATATAATGATTTGAGTTTGTTAATACTTACGGGCCCATGCCAACGATTTTCGTTAAAGTAGTACCAGGCCAGGTAATCATCGTCCGACATTATCAAACCTCCTGTTCTGTGTTTGCGGAAAATACACAAACCTGATACTACCAAACTCTTTACTAGTAATATTAGGGTTTAGGGCTGAGCGACTCCCACCACCAGACAGGCAAAATCAAAGCCATAGAGAATCCATGAAAATATTCAAAGCATTTGGCGAGTTGAAAAATCTCCAAAGATAAATCTGTCCATATTTTGCGACAGATCTATAAAAGAGCATTAGCCCATTTTATTTGCTTGTCTAAATTCAAGAAAACCAGTTACATCCTAAATTTTAGACTTGTTGTTCTCTACCTTTCTTGACCAGAGTTACATCTGCTTTGGCATGGTTTCAAGGATCAGCCACTGACAGATCCCTACATAAAGATATAAAACTTCCTTCTGGCCAGACGGCTGACTTTACTCCTGTCTATGACTTTACGAAAAGTGTCTGGCTCGACTTAATCATCTCAATATGCGGTATGCCATCTTCATCATAAGGCTCCCCGGAAGAGTGAAATCCAAGCGACTCATAGAATTTTTGCAGATAAACCTGTGCTGAGATTTTGATGTCATTGCCTGGATATTTTCGCTCAGTGAAATTTATGGCTTCCTCCATCAGAGCACGGCCAATCTTTTGTCCCCTGAATTTTTTTAGGGTCATTACCCGGCCAATCGAAGGCTGGCTGTTATTAATCCCCGGATCAACCACTCTGGCATAGGCTGCCAGTTCACCATTTACCAAAGCAGATAGATGCCATGCATAAAGATCCAACTCATCTGTTTCCTGATAGGGACAGTGTTGTTCGACAACAAAAACGGATTCGCGAGCCATGATGATCTGGTAAAGCTCAAGCGCGGCAAAAAACTCCAATCGAGACCATTTAAACTCGAGCTTCATATTTTTTTGTTCCTGTTTAAGCAGATCTGTACTCAACACTCTTCCAAACCAGGCCGATTAGTCCTATTGCCAATAAGGCAAACAGAACAATGGCCGCGGTTGCGTCTAGAACCAATAAAGTTAAGCCCGAGACCAGCAACCAGAGTACTGGAATAATAGCAATAAGCCACAAGGCCCAACCTCTGAACATAATCAATACCAACCCCAGCGTTGTTATGGCAGTTGGATCGGCATGGATACCAAACACTTCCGCCTGGAACCAGGATCCGCCAGTGTAAGGTGCGATAAACGGCAAACCAATTAATCCAACAAGGGCGATGACTATACCAATAACCGTAGCAGGTCTTTTGCGGGGTCTACTGTTAAGCCCAACTCCAGTCAGTGCTATTAATAGCAACAGGGTTGCTTGAGCAAGAAAGCAGTAACCAATATAGGCTCCCGCCCAGTTGAGTTCAGCATAACGTTGAATAAAGAAGGCAAAGCCGACAAAGCCCCAAACAGATGCGATTAGAACACTGACCAGCCGAGCGCGGTTCTTAAGTGCCAACCAAACTGCTGCAACGCCTAACGCCAGCGTCAGTAGATGCCACGGCCAGAAGGTTTCACTCATGCGTTCAAGAAGGCGGAAATAGATATCAGCAGTAAAGGGAATAAAATCCTGCAACGTGTAGCTGGACCAAGTGTTCATAACGACTCGATATAATCTGCCATCTTTTGCCGGGTGCTGGCAGAAGGCATAGGGCTCATACCCGCATGCATATTTTCACGCAGATGCTCGACTTTTGTGGTCGCGGGAATGGCGCAGGTAATCGCCGGATGACTGACGATAAATTTCAACAGAAAATCTGCCCAGGTCGTGCAGCCGCATTCTGCCTCAGCCCATTCCGGCAGTGGTTCATCGCGACGTTTCATGCCTTTAATCAGACTACCGCCATCAAAGGGTCGATTGGCGATAACAGCAATACCCTTTTCTTCTGCTAGTGGTAGCAGACGGTTTTCCGCTTCTCGCTGAGCAATATTGTATGTCAGCTGAATGAAGTCGATATCCTCGTTAGCCATGATCTGCTCGAACTCCTGGTGGCGACGGCCGTGTGAGGTGGTAATACCAATATGGCCGATTTTGCCTTCGGCTTTCATTTCCCGCAGTGCTGCCAGATGCTCGCGCCAGTCTGTCAAGTTGTGTATCTGCACTAAATCAAATTGCTCAACAGTCCAACGTGCTTGCAGATCAGCAACCTGCTCACGCGCTGAACCGCCCGCAGGACTCCAGACTTTTTCTGCTGAAAAAAGACTGTCTGGAATACCCAACTGTTGCAATGCATAGCCCATGACATCCGGGGCTGAACCATACATGGGTGAGGAATCAATCAAGCCACCACCAAGCTCGAAAAATGTTTTTACCACTTCGGTTCGAGCATCAAGCAACTTTGGATCGGTGCCGACATTGAACGTTCGCCAGGTTCCCATACCGATGACCGGTAGCTTTTTGTTACCAGAATAAGATTTCTGAAGCAGTTCATTGCTTGCCGCAAAGCTCGGCATCGATGGCAGCATAGTCACGACAAGACCGGCACCGATCAACTTGAGACTTTGTCTGCGGGTGAAGCGATTGGTCATGGTCAGCGCTCCTTGTGATTTCATTTCAGCACTTTGCCAGCATGTAATGGTTGCTGCTCAATATTTAATCAAACCATACCAGCACAAATACCTCACTGACAATTTAATGGGTTTGTCATTTTTAGACGCATTTTCTACTTTGAAATACGCCCCTATACGCTATACAATGTGAATGTTAATTATTATCATTTAGCATTAGCGTTTACGAGCATTGGTTTTGCTTACTCTTGGTTATGCTTTTTCGTTTTTCAAACAGGTCCGTTTTCATGCCAAATTTTTCATCTCCTGCCTGGCCAATTGCCAGTCGGATTTTTGCCAGTCTTGTAGGTGGCTACCTGTTCACCTGGGGTTTGATTGCCATCGTTATCGCGGCGTTAATTCCACTTGGTGTGGAGTTTCATGATGCTGAGATGGGCATGCTGATGCTGGGTTTGCTGGTCTATTTGAGTTTGTTTTTGTGGGGCATGGCCACCGATAAATTAATCTGGTTGTGGCTAATCCTGTTTGGCGGTGGTGTGGCTATGACCCTACTGGCCAGTGTTGTGCAACAGTCATTTTTACAAGGAATTTAATCCATGTTCAGTAGCTTTCGACAGGCAATGGCTTGGCTGCATACGTGGTTTGGCCTGACCTTAGGCTTTATTCTGATGGTGGTCTTCTTTTTTGGAAGCCTGTCGGTTTTTGATCGCGAGATTGATCGCTGGTCGATTCCGGAAACCCGATTTGAACCACAGGTAATGCCATCATTTGATGAGATGTTGTTGCCCATTCTGCGTTCGGTTGAACCCAATGAAGAAGACTACAACACCAACATGCCCCTGTTGCATGATACAAGTCAGGGGCCAATGACGCCTCGCACCGAATTACCTGCTGATGAGTTCTGGGCCTACACCACGCATCGTGATCCGGTATTAATTATGGGTGTTGGTTTTCGGGTGCCACAACCTTTGGATCCGGAAGGCCACAATCATATTCATGGCAATATCACCATTGATCCACGTACCGGTAAAGCCCTGCCTGATGATCAGTTAAAAATAGGTAGTAAATTTTTCTATCCAATGCATTTCAGCCTGAACTGGAACTGGAATCGAATTGGGATTTATATCGTCGGTATCGCCGCATTTATTATGATGGCGGCACTGGTTAGTGGCGTCATTATTCACCGTAAACGTTTTCGTGAGTTCTTCACTTTCCGCCCCACCAAACAAACCCAACGCAGCGTACTGGATTTACATAACCTTACCGGCATGGTGGCGTTGCCGTTTCATTTCTTCTTCACCTTTACCGGTTTGCTGATTTTTGCCAGTTTCTTCTTCTTTCCGGTAACACATACCCAGCTCGAACCGTTACATAAATATCACGAAATGGTTGAGGCCAATGAAACCGGTCTGCCGCATGATCGTGCCGGCGTTCCCACAGAGATGGCTTCCATTGATGCGATGGTTGCCAAGGCTAAACAGCGTTGGGTTGAAAAGGATATGCCAGGTGAAGTAGGCTTTTTGCAGATTAATCATGTGGATGATGCCAACAGTTATGTGAGCATTTATCGAGCTGGCAGTGATCGGGTGGCACTGGTTGGTGAAGGCATGCATTTCAATGGCATTACGGGCGAATTAATCCGTGAAGAACCTCCCCGCTCCGCTATTGCAGAAACTGAAGAATTTCTAACCGGTTTGCATTTACAGCATTTTGAACATTGGTTTCTGCGTTGGCTGTATGTGTTTGGTGGTCTGGTTGGCGCCATCTGCATTGCTACCGGTTTTATCTTCTTCGTTGAAAAACGTAAACGCCAGCATACGCTGCAGGGTAGCTCTGGGAGTCAGGTGGTTGATGCTTTAGCGGTAACGACCGTGACTGGCATGTTAGTGGCCACGGTAAGTATGTTAGTGGCTAACCGGTTACTACCAGCCGAAATGGTTGGCAAAGGTTACTGGGAACAGGTGGTGTTCTGGGGAAGCTGGGGCGTGATGTTACTGCATGCTTTCTGGCGCAGCTCTGCCGTTCGTCATATGCGTATTTCACCTGCCTGGCGTGAACAGAGCATTTTATTTGCTGTGCTTGCCGTTGCTGCGGTGATTCTTAACTGGATTACCACTGGCGACCATCTGTTGAAAACTGCATTTCATTATTGGCCGGTAGCTGGGGTGGATTTAAGCTTGCTGGTCAGCAGTGCGATTGCGATTTATGCAGCCAGATTTCTGAAAAGGCGTGAAAATGTTGCTGTGCATAAGGCCATTGAATTTTCTGCACAAAACCTGGAGGCTAGCCGTGGTTGAGATCGTTTGTTGGATAGCTGCTATTTTTGCCACTATGTTGGGCATGGCCTCGCTTTCACTCAGCCTGCCAAATCATTGGCGGCAGGTTACCGGTATCGAAACCAGTCTCCCCTCACGTTCCGAACAACTTAGCCTGCGTATTTTGGGTTATTCCAGTTTGGTGGTGGCATTGCTTTTGTGTCTTGCTGCCGATCATCCTACGATGGCCGTTTTAGTCTGGGTAATGTTATTAAGTTTAGCGGCAAAAGGCATTGCGACCATCCTTACCTGGCGTCAGCATTGGCTTAAGCCGATACTCTGGCTATTTAATCGTAGTGAACTTAACTAAAGACGTAGTGAATGTTAGTTCTCATCTCTGGCGTCTTTCTCAAACAGATTTGTTTTGCAGTAATGAATCACAATGATGGATAAGCCTAACAAGAGAATTGCCACGGTTATCCCAAGAATCCGCCAGGTATCAATGTTTTTCATATCCAGAATCAGGTACCGTGCCAGCGCGACAATCGCGATGTATAACGGAAACTTGATAGGTAACTCACCTGATTTGTAATAGACCGCGACCATGGTCAACACTTCCAGATAGATAAACAACAACAATAAATCTGTCAGCAGTACTGTACCGTTTTCAACCATGAAATTGATTTCAATTCCCACAGCGACCAGGGTGGCGATAGCCACAATGATCAGCCCGATATCCTGGGCAATTGCCAATCCTTGATTCACTACCGTTTTAATTTTTTCTGACATGTAGACTATCTCAATAAATTTTTCAGAGCGGATAGTAGCCTAGCAGCCAAATTTGTAAAGCTTATTGTCTGCTATTCCGAAAATTTCGAATGTGTCTGGACTGTGGGTCAAAATTCACCATTGTGGAAAGCTAACTGAAATCATTGGCCTCGACATACGAAAGTGATTGAAACAGAATGAAATCTACATCACTTGAGAAATTGCTTTATGAATGAATTTGATTATTACTGGGATATTTTTATTCGTTGGATGACAACGCCCATAATGGGATCGGATTCCGGTATCACCATTTCGAATATGCTTGGATTTGTATTGATTGTCTTTGTTGCCTGGTGGGCATCAGCCAAAGTCGAGAAAATCCTGCAACGCATGACGCTGGGAAAGTCCTATCGGCATATCGATGACTCTACCTTTTATCTTATCAGTCGGCTGTTTCGTTACTTCATCTGGATCAGTGCCACATTAGTTGGCTTGTCTTATATAGGCTTTAATCTTACCGGTCTGGCTTTTATCGGTGGGGCAATAGGTGTCGGCATTGGTTTCGGTCTGCAGAATATTGTCAGTAACTTTATTTCCGGCATTATTTTGATCCTGGAAAAGTCGCTGAAAGTCGGTGACTTTATTGAAATATCCAACTCCACTACCGGGATAGTTCAGGAAATTGGCCTTCGTTATACCCGTATTACCACGCGCGATAATATCGATATTCTGGTGCCAAATTCAGAGTTTATTAACGGACAGGTCACCAACTGGAGTTTTAGCGAGAAACTGCGCCGAATCCATGTTCCATTTGGTGTGGCTTATGGTGTGGATAAAGATCTGGTTCGGGAAGCCGCACTTGAGGCAGCCTCTCATGTACCGGGAGCGATAACGGGTGATCCGGGCAAACTTGCTGAGGTATGGTTAACCGAGTTTGGGGATAGCAGTCTGAATTTTGAATTAGTGATTTGGGTTGGTAATGAATTAATGAGTCGACCGGCTCGTACCAAAGCATTGTTTTTATGGGAAATCGAAACCCAGCTTCGGGCAAAAGACATCGAAATTCCATTCCCGCAACGTGATTTACATATTCGCTCAGGAAAACTGGCCGTATCGATTGAACAATAAACTGTTGCTGGGCTTTATTTCAGCGTTACTTGGTTTTACTGATGCCAAAACAACGCAGCAGACAGCGCTCATAAAAAGATTCTGGCAGGCCGCGTTTCATCCGGAACAGGAAGTACTTTTCAAATGCGATTTTGGCCAGTTGTACCCAGCGGCCTTTTTTCATCCAAGCCAGATTGCGTGGCGGAATTTGTGGTAAAGCCACAAATGCAGCACCGGTATGTCCCATATCTGCCAGACAAACCGCATTCAAACTGGCTCGGGTTTGAATCGGGCGATTTTCTATAGCAGCTTGAATATTAGCCACAGCTGCTTTGGCCATGCTTTCAATCATATAACCGGTTTTCGGCACGCCAACGGGTAAAGGCGTTGCTTCAACTGGAGGAATCGCAACGCAGACACCGACACCATAGATATTGGGATAAACAGGGTTACGCTGGAATTCATCGACTTTAAGAAAGCCTCGGGGGTTAACCAGTTCTTCATTCAAATTGGCGACACAATCAACCCCTTTAAACGCGGGAATCAACATACTGTAATCAAATGCAAGTTGATGCGTTTTGAAAGTCTCAGCGTTATCGTCCACCTGCTCGACCAGCATTTTGCCGTTTGCGATGGATTTAACACGGGCATTGGTGATCCATTTAATATCGTTTTTGCGAAACTCGGACTCGAATAGCCCTTTTGAATCACCTACACCGCCTAATCCCATATGACCGATATAGGGTTCGGGAGTGACAAAGGTCATTGGCACCCGATCACGGACTTTAGCCTTACGTAAAGCCCGATTCATAATCAAAGCAAATTCATAGGCAGGACCGAAACAGGAAGCACCCTGAACAGCACCCACCACAATCGGACCTGGATTTTTCAGAAATTCACGCCAGGCCTGGTAGCTGTCTTCAGCATGATCCACGGTACAGATGGAATGGGTATGGGCATGTGGACCAAAGCCTTCGATCTCATCAAATGCCAGCTTGGCTCCGGTTGCCACAATCAGAAAATCGTAATTAAGAATGGTGTTATCACCCAACAAAACCTGATTGGTAGCCGGTTTGATTTTGGCCACACCGGAATCATAAAAATCGATGTTTTTACTGGATAAAACTGAGGCCAGTTTAAAGCTGATATCTTCACGTTTGCGCCATCCCACGGCGACCCAGGGATTGCTGGGTACAAAGTGAAATATTGGCGTATTGGAAACGACGCTGATATGGTGTTTTTTATCAAGAGCAGCACGGCATTCATAAGCAGCGGGTAACCCGCCAGTACTTGCTCCGATAATGACAATATGTGCCATATCTATCCTGAATTAATGCAGCGTATCCGAGTCATTCTGAATGTTAAGCGGGTCACTGAATAAGCCTGCCACATCCACTGGATCAAACTGATAATGGGTATTGCAAAACTCACAGGCCAGCTCAACAAAGCCTCGTTCGGCAATAATGTCTTCTGCTTCCTGCCGCCCCAGTAACTTGATAGTATCAGCCACTCGCTGGCGCGAACAGGTACAGGCAAATTCCAATACGGTTGTGCTCAATAGTCTTACCATTTCTTCGTTAAATAATCGATATAACAAAGAGACTGCATCAAGGTTCAGCAGTTCTTCATAGGTCACGGTATCGGCTAGAAAATTAATTCTCGTCCAGTTTTCGTCATGCTGTTCCGGATCCTGATCAGGTAATTGTTGCAGCATCAAACCACCAGCAGTCTGTTCATCAGTAGATAACCAGATACGGGTTTTCAATTGTTCAGATTGGGCAAAATACATTTCCAGCATCTCGGCAATTGATTCACCCTGAACGCTGACAATGCCCTGATAAGGTTGTTTGGCTTCAACATTTTCAATGGTAATAGCCAGATTACCGTCGCCGAGCATTTGCTGCATCGTGGCATCATCAGCAATTTCGCCTTCCCAGTTCGCTAATCCACGGAGAGTGTGATCACTGGTGCATTCAACCATTAATAACGATACCGGCCCATCGGAACGGCATTGCAATACCAGTCGTCCGGACATTTTGACTGTTTCAGCCAACAATGCTGCGGCTGCCAGCATTTCTCCCAACAGACCAGCGACTGCAGGTGGATATTCCCGTTGAACTTTAACCGTTTGCCAGGTTTGTTTAAGTTGCACCCATTCACCACGGATGGCGGCATTATCAAAGATGAAACGTTGTAAATGATCTGCCTGAATGGCGTCGTCTTGCATGATAAATCCTCACACTGCATCTATAGCGGGTGGTTATATGGCAAATGAAGCTGCCGAATGATAGCGACATTTTAACGTATCTGATTACAAGTGGGGTTTAACCCTGCGAAGATCAAGCCATAAACTATCAGCGGCTTCGGGCGGCTAAAAACTCCCTCAGCGCGGCTGGCAAATGCGACTGAATATTCTTGCACAGCTGAATCAAGCTTTTTTTAGTGATATTCATCAGCGTTTGATATTCATCAGCGTTGTCCCTCGCGATGGCTGTGGTGATTTTTTCGAGGAATTAGATTGTGATTCGGTCGCAGGGTTTTGGCAAGTATGATTAAAACAAAGTGGATTGTTGGGTTTCATGCCTCAACCCAACCTACCATGAGCAAATGTTGTGTTGATCCGCAGATTAGGCTCTAAGTTTAAGCATTCCGGGAAAATGAAAAAGCCCATTACCCCGAGAAAATGGAGTAATGGGCTGATTTCAGTTTAAGCGCGTTGTAATAACATTGCGTTCAGTTTTTTGACGAAGCTAGCCGGATCTTCCAGCTGTCCGCCTTCAGCCAATAAAGCCTGATCGAAGATAATGGATGTCCAGTCACTGAACTGTTCATCGTTCTGTTCATCTTTCAGCTTGGCGACCATTGGATGCTCAGGATTGAGTTCCAGAATTGGTTTGCTGGCTGAAACCTGTTGGCCTGCAGCTTTGAGCATGCGTTCCAGATTACCGCTCATATCGTAATGATCGGCTACCAGACAGGCTGGTGAATCGGTCAGACGATGGGTGATGCGAACATCCTTGACCTTTTCATCCAGCGTTTTCTTGACCCGTTCAACCAGATCTTCGAAGTTTTTCTCTACTTCTTCGTGCGCTTTTTTCTCTTCTTCATCTTCAAGCTCACCCAGATCCAGATCGCCTTTGGCAACGGATTGCAGGTGTTTGCCGTCAAAGTCCGTCAGAGAATTGACCAGCCATTCATCGACACGGTCGGTGAGCAACAGGACTTCAATGCCTTTCTTACGGAATACTTCCAGATGCGGGCTGTTTTTCGCAGCGGCATAGCTTTCGGCAGTGATATAAAAGATTTTGTCCTGCTTGTCTTTCATCCGGCTGACATAGTCTTCTAGTGAAACGGTTTGATCAGCATTACCGGTTTCGGTGCTGGCAAAGCGTAGCAATTTGGCCAAGGCTTCTTTGTTGGCAAAGTCTTCGCCCGGACCTTCTTTGATCACCTGACCGAATTCTTTCCAGAATTCAGCATATTGTTCAGGTTCGTTATTGGCCATTTTGTTCAGTTCAGAGAGAATTTTCTTCACTGAAGCAGCACGGATGGTATCAATGACTTTGCTGCTTTGCAGGATTTCACGCGACACATTCAATGGCAGATCGTTGGTATCAATCACACCACGGATAAAGCGCAGATAACGAGGCATCAGCTGTTCGCTGTCTTCCATGATAAATACGCGTTTCACATACAGCTTGATGCCATGCATGCGGTCGCGATCCCACAGATCAAACGGTGCTTTGGATGGGATATACAGCAGTGAAGTGTATTCGGTATTCCCTTCGACCTTGTTATGGCTCCAGCTCAATGGATCCTGAAAGTCGTGGGCAATCTGCTTGTAGAACTCTTTGTATTGCTCATCAGTGATGTCGTTTTTGGATAAAGTCCATAAGGCTGTGGCTTTATTGACGGTTTCATCTTCGATAATGCTTTCATCGATCTTGCCTTCTTCGTCCGGCACTGGCTCTTTTTGCATGATGATGGGCAGATTGATGTGATCAGAATATTTACGGATCACATTACGCAGACGCCAGCCATTGAGAAATTCATCTTCATCTTCACGTAAATGCAGTGTAACTTCGGTACCACGAGTGGCTTTTTCGATGGTTTCAATGTTGAACTCACCTTCACCAGCCGATTCCCATAACACACCGTGTTCTTTGGTCGTGCCAGCACGACGAGTTTTCAGGGTGACTTTATCCGCCACGATAAAGGCAGAGTAGAACCCCACACCAAACTGGCCGATGAGTTGTGAGTCTTTCGCCTGATCACCGGTTAACTGACCAAAAAATGCTTTGGTACCACTACGAGCAATGGTGCCGATATTATTGATGACTTCTTCACGGGTCATACCAATACCGTTATCAGTGATGGTGATGGTGCGGGCTTCTTTGTCAAAATCGACACGGATTTTCAGATCGCCATCTTCTTCGTATAACGCATCATCGGATAACGCTTCAAAACGCAATTTGTCGGCAGCATCTGCTGCGTTGGAAATCAGCTCACGCAGAAAGATCTCTTTGTTGCTGTAAAGCGAGTTAATCATCAGGTTGAGAAGTTGTTTGACTTCTGTCTGGAAACCCATTGTTTCCTTATGTGCATCAACGCCCATTTCTGTGTTGCCTCCGTCTGGCTGTTTTAACGATAGCTCACAGATGGGGTTGTTCATATTAGATATCAAGAGTGCATCACTATAAAAGGCTAAAAATTTGATAAATCAGCACTTTAACTTTGATTAAGCTTGAATTCATTAAGCCCGTGTTAGCCTGTTGCTGGCCATGATGCCCACCCAATTCAAATAATTAAGAAAAGGATAGAGACACCATGCGTAAACTCACTTTGAGCTTGTTATTGGCCTTCAGCTTCACAGTACATGCCAATGAAAGCAAAGTTGATATCGAACAACAATCGGTTTTAGGTCATCAGGAAATCGTCACGTTATTCCCTGGTGAAATCCAAACTAAAGCACGGATTGATACCGGGGCTGCAACCAATTCGATGTATGCAGTTGATACAAAGGTCATTGAAGAAAACGGCGAGGAAATGGTGCGTTTTACTTTTATCGATCATCAAGACCAGGAATATATCTTGACCCGGCCCATCGTGGATAAAGTCACGATTAAACAGGCCAGCGGTAAACAAACACGATATGTAGTTGAAATGGGGCTGTGTGTTGGCACCCATTACGAAGAAACCCGTTTTACGCTTGCTGATCGCAGTCGTATGACCTTCCCTATCCTGGTTGGGCGTAACTTTTTAGAAAATTCACT
Source organism: Methylophaga sp. F7 (assembly GCF_056863975.1). NCBI lineage: Bacteria > Pseudomonadati > Pseudomonadota > Gammaproteobacteria > Thiotrichales > Piscirickettsiaceae > Methylophaga > Methylophaga sp. F7. Next base: position 2,267,160 of record NZ_CM166511.1, read on the forward strand.
ATTGGTGAGTTCTTCTGAAAAGATGATCGCATCACCAGAATGTGAGGTGAAGCTGGCAAACAAAGATCCGGAAGAACTTCCCGAAGTACAACGTTGATTCAGTAAAAGCTATTATAAAAGCCACATTACAGAACGCCGGCTCATAGTTGAACCGGCGTTTTTTTTGGCTAGGATTTAAAGGTTTAATATAGGTCATATTTTCTAGGCATAAGAGATGTTACTGTATTGCTTTAAGCTTTTTTCAGAGATGGAATGTCCAAACAATCACTTAGAATCCTGACTTACAACCTGCATAAAGGCTTTAATACCGGCAATCGGCAGTTCATCCTGCATGAAATGCGGGAGGCGCTTCGCGAAGCAGATGCCGATATTATGCTGTTACAGGAAATTCAAGGTGAGCACACTGGCCATCAGCAGAAACACAGTCATTGGCCGGATTGCCCACACTGTGATTTTATTGCTGAAGATATGTGGCCACATTTCGCCTATGCCAAAAACGCCGTTTACAGTGTGGGTCATCACGGCAATGCCATCCTCAGTAAATATGCGTTGCAGAGCTGGGAAAATATCAATGTTTCCCCCTACACCTGGGCAAGCCGCAGCTTGCTACATGGCGTCATTCACATTCCCGATACCCAGCAGGAACTGCATATTGTCTGCCTGCATCTTGGTCTGACGGGCACCGAACGTAAACGTCAACTGCAAACACTATGCGAGCGTATTGATCAGCACGTACCGCACGACGCTCCCTTGGTTGTTGCCGGAGATTTTAATGACTGGAATGGTCAGGCTGAAAAACATTTCACCCAACGGTTGGATTTGAAAGAAGCGTTTCGAACGCTGCATAAAAGACACGCACGAACCTGGCCCTCATGGATGCCGATTTTCAAGATGGATCGCATTTATTATCGTGGCCTGGAGCCAACATTTTGTGAATGTCCTCCACATTCCTCCTGGAAGATGCTGTCGGATCATGCCCCATTAATTGCCGCATTTGAATTTTAACTAAAGACGCAGTGTCTGCTCCATCTTTAACGAAGAATTGCTCGGCGCAAGCCGGCAATAACGTTACACTATCGCCTCTTGTTTGTTATATAGAATCAAGGATTGCCTGTGCCTGACATCGTTGTAATGTTTTTCCTGCTTGGCCTGGTGGGTGGCCTGGTGAAATCCGATCTGGCCATTCCCAAAGCCGCATACGATGTTTTAAGCCTGTTATTAATGCTGACAATTGGTCTCAAAGGCGGTATGGCATTACATGGCAATATGGGCTGGAATTTGGTGCCAGAACTGATATCCGTGGCTTTTTTGGGCTTTTTGATCCCGCTTATTTTATTCCCATTACTGTTGAAAGTTGTTCGGCTGAATCTGGCCGACAGTGCCAGTTTTGCTGCGCATTACGGCTCTGTCAGTGCCGGTACATTTGCTGTGTCGCTCGCTTATGCTGAAAGCAATCAATTGGTGATTGGCGGACAGGTAACACTTTATCTGGTGTTACTGGAATTACCAGCTATTGTTATTGGGTTAATACTTTACCGGCATTTCAGCGGGGTAAAACAAGCCTCCTCCGGTGGCATGTTGAGCATTCTGCATGAATCATTGACCAACCGAGGCGTTATATTGCTGGTTGGCGGGGTAGTGATTGGCTGGATGTATGGTCCAAGACAAGGCGCCGGGGTAACTGATTTATATACCGGGGCATTTATGGGCGTCCTCGCACTGTTTCTTTTGGAAATGGGTCTGGTCGCCGCCGAAGCATTGAGTAAATTATCACGCGATAAAATTCCCGTAGTACTATTTGCCATCGTTGCACCCAGTATCTTAGCCTTGGCTGGATTGTTTGTCGGTAAATTGCTCGGACTGCCAGACGGCTCCGTATTGATCCTGGCAAGTTTAACCGCCAGTGCTTCGTATATTGCTGCACCGGTTGCCGTTCGTTCGGCCATTCCACAAGCTGATATTGGTTTAGCTATGCTGGCGGCATTAGGCCTGACGTTTCCATTTAATGTGCTTGTCGGCATTCCGCTATATCACAGCCTGATTGGTTAATTCGTTTTCCCAATGGCTGATTCTGCCAGTATTTCCAGCAAGCTTTCATGCGGTTCAACAATTGCATAATACTTTAAGCAATCAATTGCAGCGAAGATGCTGATCAGCAATGCTAACCCTCATCCCCTTTAGTAATGCAGGTTTAATGGCATTTTCCAGGCTAGGTGCATTTGCATTGCAGAATCCATCACGGCTTTGTTTTGGTGCGTGATGGTTCAAAAATAACCAAATGGACAGTCGAATAAGGAGCTATGCATGCAATCATTGGCGTTGCTAAAACCTATTCAGTCGATTTTGTGGAGCGTTGCTCTCCTGCTTCTTGGAAATGGACTTATCAGCACACTGTTAACCTTACGAGGAACCAGTGAAGGGTTTTCCAGTGCAGTAATGGGCATGATCATGTCAGCTTATTTCGTCGGATTTATCTGTGGCACCTGGGTGAGTGGACGCTTGATTCGTCGTATGGGGCATATTCGTACTTTTGCATTTTGTGCTTCTATCTGCGCCACCACCACGCTTTTACACATTATCTTCATCGACCAATGGGCGTGGATGGGCTTTCGTTTCTTTTATGGATTGGCCTATATCACGCTGATGACTGTGATTGAAAGTTGGCTCAATAGTCAGGCGGCCAGTCATGAACGTGGACGCATCTTTGCCTTTTACATGGTAGTCAACCTGGGCGCGCTCGCTCTTGCACAACAATTGTTGCATCTTGATTCGCCAGAAGGCTTTTTATTATTTGCTTTGGTATCGATTCTGGTGAGCTGGGCGATTTTACCGTTAACCCTTACCAGGCGTAATCAACCCAACATCGCGACTGAAAGACCAAAAAGCAGTTTAAAAAACTTATTAAGAATCGCTCCACTGTCTGTTGCCGGGGCGTCTTTATCCGGATTGGCTATGGGCGCTTTCTGGTCAATGACACCTATTTATGCCACCCAACTTGGATACGATATCAGCGGTATTGCTTTGATCATGAGCCTGACCATTATCGGGGGTGCGGTGTTGCAGATTCCAATTGGTCGCTATTCGGACAAGCATGATCGACCGAAAGTCATGACATGGGTGGTGATGCTGGCTGCAGCTATATCGATAATGATGATTATAGCGTCCTCACAAAAATTGCTGCTCAGTATGTTCTTTATCTGGGGTGGCCTGGCGTTTTCCATTTATCCACTCTCGGTTGCCCAGCTGATCGATCAACTGCATCCGGATGAAATTGTTTCCGGTTCATCCGATATGCTGGTATTGCATGGAGCCGGCTGTGCGTTTGCTCCGGTGCTGTCCGGTTCTTTAATGACATTACTGGGGTCGCATGGCTTACCGATTTATATCGGAGTGGTCTTGCTGTTACTTGGCGGTTATATCGTTTACCGTCGACGCCGGGTGGTGGATCTGGTTAGTGGTCAAAATGCCCACTTTGAACCGATGGTGCAAACCAGTGCCCAGGCACTTAATATGATGTTTGATCAACAGCAACGTGATTTATTCGATGATCCGAGTTTTTACGCCGAAGAAGAACAAAAGCGGATCATCAATGCTCTTCGGCAAAGCGGCTCTTGACGCTAGGGCAGCTAGCGTCAAGTGTAGCTATGATTTTGCTATTTGAAATTACTTCCAGCGTAAATTCACACCGGTATAAACAAACCTGCCTGCCTGGGGGTAACCATAACTGGTGGAGTAATCCTCATCCAAAAGGTTTTCAACACCAACATAGAAGTCGGCCTTCTGATTGGCAAGCGTATATTTAAGTCGAGTATTTACTAATTCAAAACTATCGAGTTTATCTCGAATAGCTGAATCCTTTCGGTTAAAGTAATTTTGTGAACCGATACGAATAATATCCCCGCTCAATTGCCATTGTGGTGTTAACTGATAGATGGCCTGCAGGCTGGCTTTATGTGAAGGGCGATACTGCAGTCTTTCAGTAGTGGCATCTGATGACTTATCTTCAGCACTTAAAAAGCCTAGCCCAGCGTTAATGGTTAATTTATCCGTAAACTGATATCCGCCATCAATATCAACTCCCTTAAAACGCAATTTATCACGGTTTTCAAATACATCTGTGATGTTGTCCTTTTCAATAAAATCTTTAATATCTGATTGCCAGAAGGCGATATTTAGTGCACCTTTTTGCCATTGATTTTTCACACCCACTTCATAATGTTTGGCCCTTTGAAAACCCAACTCACTGTTACCAGAGCCCTGCTCAAACAATTGACGGATGGTTGGAGCATCCACTTTACGTGCAATTGTTCCATAAAGGGTTGATATCTCTGTTATAGGTTTAGTGAGTGAAAATTGCCCGCTGTGCGTTGACTCATCAGTATTTCCCGACTTATCTAGTTCATGTCTCGCAATACCCAGCACAGCCGTAATATCAAATGCCAATGGCTGTGTTAACTCAGCTGCATAGGATTTTACCCTGATCGATTCATCGGAACTGGTTTGGGTAAAAGGTCGTGATGGGCAAGTTTGGGCGCCGCCACCGCCACCGCCACCGCCACCGCCACCGCCACCGCCACCGCCAGAAATGGTGCATTCCAGACCAGCCTCGTCATAGCTTTCTTTACGCTGATCAAAACTAAATGCCACTTTGGATCCGGTTGTGGGAAATACACCTGTCAGTTGGGCGTGGCTACCATGCGTTTTAGTCTGCTCTGTTCTAGCAAAAGTATTATTAGTGGTGATAGTTGAGAAAGAATTATCATCGTAACTGGCGCTGCGTTCTTCTAGTTGGTTTTCAAAAAACCATAAGCGCGTTGACCAGTTATCGGCTAGTTGATAATCCCCTCCAAGTTGAAGAGAAAAGCCTCGCTGAGACTCAACACGCTCAAACCTGGCACGTTGAGCAAAATCGTCTACATTGTTATCAAAGACAATCGGTGGCTTGCCGTACTGGCCCTCAAGATAGCTGGCAAACATGCCAATGGTGAGTTTTTCGGTTAAATTTCGATTATATGAAAATATCAGGTTTTCCCGTCGATCATCACTGTTACGCCGCTGGTCATTATCCTGAAAGTTATCTGCAGAAGTTTCCAGCGGCGAAGTGAAATCATTGGACAATGAAAAGCCATCACGCTCTCTCACACCATACCCAAAGAAAAATCCTGATCGGCATCCCCATAACCAACCTGCCCATTGGCTAGCCAGAAGTCATCTGAGCCACGTTCTAGTTTGGAACTGGCCTGAAACCCGCTCATCGCATTGCGGGTTTTAATATCCATCACACCAGCCATACCGCCATCACCATACAAAACCGATGAACTACCGATATTCAAATCAATTTTGCCAATAGCAAAAGCCGGAATCAGACTGGGGTCAAACTGACCATCAAACGTGGAATTAAAAGGGATACCGTTCAGTAGAAGCTTGACCTGCCTAGTTCGTAATCCACGGATATCCAGACGAGGAGTACCGTCACCCCCATATCTGGTATTGACTGATGGCACTAAGCGCAACGCATCTTCCAGGCTTCTCGCACCTAACAATTCCAGATCATGCTGATCAATCAACACCTGTGAACTGTTCACCGGATTATTTTCAACCTTAATTTCAGCAAGCTCGTAGTTTTCATTTGTTATTTCGGCAGCCATGATCTGTGCTGAAACAGGAATTATCAGTGCACTGAAAACCAACCTGGATATATTCTTTAATATATATCGGTTGGCAGCATTATGATGTGAAGTGCTCACAAAGTCTCCTTGAGTTTAGTGATTGTTTTTTTGCGATGTCTTTAGCGTTCGCCAGGCCAGAAAGCCAATCAGCCCACCCACTGCACCAAAGATAAAGTGAGTCATAAAGGGATACGCCAAACCATGTCGCAATGAATCCGTTTCGACCCCTGCCCAAGTTAGAAATCCCATTTTGAACAGGGGTTTTAACATATGAGCAAGACCAGCAGCTAAAGGCAATAACCATAATGTAATGTTGGAAACAGAAAGTTGTTTAAATGCGAGGTCAAGGACTATCCCTTGGCTCAAAACGATAATCGCAGCAGCAGGATTGTCACGTATCACTAAAGCCGCCACTAAACCACCACTTCCAGCCAATGTGGCAGAATAGTGATATGGCGAAACCAGTCGTACAAATATCAATATTGCCATTAACGTCAGTCCCTGACGACCTGGCAAATCGAGTCCGAAACGGAAGGTTTCATGCATTAGCATCGCCATTGCACCTGCGATAAAAATCCATGCATGCTGGGATTTATCTGATTGCCAGACCTCAGAACTGTTTGAGATAGCTCTTTTTAGCAACTTTCCACTCATTGGGGGTTTCCTCATCAGGTTCAACAATCAAGGTGGCTTCTCCACCCAGCCAGATAGCTCGTGGCCAGCTTCCCATTGCAATTTGGATAACAGGATCGGTTAACACTTTTCCTTGCCGATCCTGTACCACTGTTATGTCGGTCAAATCCAACAAACTCGAAAGGCTTAAGGTTTGCTGAACATGATCACGCATGCCAGGCAACCACAGTAAACGTCCATCCACTCCCGAACCACATAGATTAACCGCTGCCAGCGCGCCAATTACACCATCCTCTGTTCCCGTCAGGCCATGGAGGATAACGTTGTGTTGCCTTGCAAGATCACGGGCTTGTTGCTGAGTCACCAATCGTTGTTTACAGATAAAACCGAACTGCAGCATAGCCATGGAAAGCTGTTGCTCCGATGCAATGCACAAACCAACATCAGCCCCCTCGGCACTCTCGTTTAAAAGATACTCAACACACAATTTTTCAATATCCCTAACGGGAGCATTGAACTGCTCAATAACCAGACAAGCAGCACTATTATGGGAAGTAAATGGCACCAGCGGACTCATCAATAATTGATGGCGTGTTATAAATCGGCATCTACCCAATTGCTGCTTATTAATCGCAGCGCCAAGTGAACGCGCATGAAAGCCGGTGCCACGGCTTTCAATATTATCTGTATCATCAATGCCGATATACCAGCGCTGTGCTTTAGTTGGTAGCATAATCTTCCTAACCTGTTATCGACGTATTCCAACATATATAACGATTAAGGTAAATATTTCTTTAATACTGTTTACTGAACTCAGCTGCCCAGCAGCTGTGTCATTTTTTCAAGATCATCAGCAATCGAAACGTAGGCTTTCTTTTCAAGATCACGGTAAGCAGTCAAAATGGATTTCCCAAACTCGGTGACTTCAGCTCCACCTCCATGTGAACCACCTTTTGCTGTCACCACAAGCGGTTTGGAAAAGCTCAGATTCATCGTATTCACCAGATCCCAGGCACGTTTGTAAGACATTCCCATCGCACGCCCGGCAGCAGAGATTGAACCATGCTGTAAAATGGCATCGAGTAAATCGGCTTTCCCAGGCCCCAACGCGACCGAGTCTTGGTTATGTAACCTGATTTTTATACTGACTGAATCTGACATGCAGCACCCTGATGAAGTAATTTCAAACAGGTAAATAATAGCATTGTCGACTTACTCTCAGTTGAATAGCTGCGTTTGTATTTATCACTTTAGCTTTAATGAAAAAGCATCAAGACAAGACAAACAGGTTATTGTTTATTACCCTGAAGGGACTTGCTTTACCTCACTAACGGAACAACTGATGGCTCATAGTCACACACATCATCACGACGTCGCTAATTACAATCAGGCATTTGCCATAGGCATCAGCCTGAATATTATATTTGTCATCATTGAGGCCAGTTACGGCATTCTGTCTGGATCAATGGCTTTGCTGGCTGATGCAGGGCATAACCTGAGTGATGTAGTCAGTTTATTACTCGCCTGGGGAGCCAGTATCCTGGCGAAAAAAGCTGCCACTGAAAAACGCACTTATGGTTTTCGTAAAGCCACCGTGATGGCGGCATTAATCAGTTCTGTCATGCTGTTAATTGCCTTGGGTGGGATTGCCTGGGAATCGATCAACAGGATGCTGACCCCTCAGCCAGTGCAAGGTATGACCGTTATTATTGTCGCCAGCATTGGTGTGGTCATTAATACCATCACGGCACTGTTGTTTTTTAAAGGGCAAAAACAGGATTTGAATATTCGTGGGGCTTTCCTGCATATGGCTGCTGATGCTGCTGTCTCATTAGGCGTAGTGATTGCCGGATTGTTTATTTTGTTTAAAGGGTGGTTATGGATTGATCCGGTGGTCAGCCTGCTCATTGTTGCTGTTATTCTGGTAGGCACCTGGCGATTATTAAATGAATCCCTCAACTATGCGATGGATGCTGTCCCAGCCAATATCGATATAAAAAAGATCCAGCATTATTTGTTAAGCTTTGAACAGGTCAGACACTTTCATGACCTGCATGTCTGGCCTTTAAGCACCAATGAAACAGCTTTGACCGTTCATCTGGTCGTTGATGAGTCCGATCTGAATACTGTCTTGCTCTATCAGTTGCAAAACCATTTGCATGATCATTTTGGGATCGTACATTCCACCATTCAAATCGAGTCAGTAATGGAAACTGAAAACTGCCTGCTAAACAGCAGTCATGAATGCCATTAACCATACTCCATCGTGAGCTCACAGAAGTAAACCAAGCCTAATTGATAGAAGATTACCCTGATTTAACCTATCAATTTAAAATGTTGGCGTGTTGGATAAGCAGGAGAAACAAATGAGCCAGATATTTTTTGATAATTGGGAAACCTTATTTCGCACTCTGATTATCGGGGTGCTGGCATACGTCAGTCTGGTCATCTTATTACGGATTTCAGGCAGACGAACTTTATCCAAAATGAATGCGTTTGATATGGTTGTGACTGTAGCTTTAGGTTCTACTTTGGCGACTATTTTACTTAATAGAGATGTTGCATTGGCAGAGGGAGTCCTGGCGTTTGCTTTGCTGATCGGCATGCAATATCTGGTGACCTGGTCCAGTGTCAGGGTGCCTTGGGTTCGAAAAATTGTCACCGGCGAACCTGCACTGCTGGTCTATGATGGAAACCTGTTATCGTCAGCACTGAAACGTGCACGAGTCACTGAAGATGAAATTCATTCGGCTGTACGCTCCTCGGGTAGTCAAACATTCGAGCATATCAAAGCCGTGGTTTTGGAAACCGATGGTTCATTTAGTGTGGTAAAGCAAGAAAATAGCCAAGCAACTACGAGCCTGCAAGGTATCGTTGTTCCAGGTAAAGGCAAACTCGATGGATCTGACCTGCATTAACGATGAATAAATTTGTCAGCGATCCATAAATCCCTTCTGGCGAACGTTATTAAACTTCCTTAAAGCGTCTGGCTTTGTTATGTTGACAAGTTATTAATTAAATTAAGATTGAATGAAAATGCACGGAAAGTTAATCAAATGGAAAGATGACAGAGGTTTTGGATTCATCCTCTGTGAGCATAATCAACAGCAAGTATTTGTTCATATTTCAGCCTTCCCATCCAGCAGTCCCCGTCCCAAAGTTGGTGAACTGCTTGATTTTGACATTGAAACCACAGCCGATGGTAAAACCAGAGCCATCAATATTAGCCGTGGGGGATCAGTAAAAACGCAAACGCATGCTTCGACGATTAAACTCAGTAAAACGCCGGGTAACAAAACAAAAATTCTCAGCGGAATAATTGTGCTGTTGGTGATTGGGTTGATCGTGGCGAGCGTAACTCAATAACGCCAATGCAATCCAAATCCGATTAAATAATTTAGTGCTCGTCGTATAACGCCACATATTCCCCTGAAAACTTAGCCGCCAGCTGTTGACCGGAATACAAAACTGCTGCTACGCGAATACGGGCTTTTCCTTTACGACGTAAGATTTTGAGGAACCTTGTCCAATCATTTTCATCCACTAGCGCAGCCGTAGCAGTGAAGTCTCCGGTCATGGGTTTGAGATAGGCCATCTCGTTTCGCTGAATCACCAGTTGAGAAGCTATCCCCTCCTCCGCCAATCGTGTATGCAATAACGACCAGGCTGATAGAATCGCCAACGTTGATGCACTGCCACCAAATACTGTTTCCTGATGGTTAATATTGGGGGCCAGCGGTGCCTGCAGAGTTAATGATTTTGCAGTCATGTTCTGCACACTTACCTGCATGGCTGCCGACAAAGGAATGTGTTTATACAGATAGCGTTCGAGTTGATTATGTGTCATATCTATTAGTCACTACTATTGTTGCTGTGCATTATCAAGGTAATCCAGTACTGAATTCATCAGCTGATTGATATTTTGATATTTTTGCAGATCGGCGGTCAGTATTTCACCTTCAGCCTGCACATAAGGTGCCGGCACCAATTCATCGGCACAGTGTTCAATAATGGCCTGAGCAGAGTCTTCGGTGGTCTCTAAATGAAATTGCAAACCAATGACTGATTGGCCCAATTGAAATGCCTGATTATGACAGCCAAAACTTTTTGCCAGCCACAAGCTATTCTTCGGTAAATCAAAGGTTTCACCATGCCAGTGAAACACCATGGCCATTTCAGGAAAAGTGAAAGCAGCTGCATTATTGTTAGCCACCGCCTGAATTGGCCACCAGCCGATTTCTTTTTCTATATTGGGATAGACTCTGGCACCCATCGCGCTGGCGATCAGTTGTGCACCGAGACAAATTCCCAGAACAGGTTTACCGGTCTCTATAAATTGCCGGATAAACTGCTTTTCTGCTGCTAACCATGGATACTGAGCTTCATCATTCACGCTCATTGGCCCGCCCATCACCACCAGAAAATCCACATCATTAATATCTGGCAAATTAGCTTGTTGATAAAACCGGGTAGCATTGATTTGATAGCCATGATTTTGAAACCAGGCTTCAATACTGCCTAAACCTTCAAACGGTACATGCTGAAAATAATGTGCCTGCATTCTGAGTCCTGAAAAATTACTGAAAAGGGCTATGACTATCCCCCGTTCTGTTTAAAGTTTGCCTGTTTGCTCAATAAATTAAGCATTGATTAATCTGGCTTAAGTCATGGCACTGTATTATCTGGTTTAATGGAAACTGATCACATCAAACAGCATTTTGGAGTATCTTGGCCGGTAGAAGCCTATTATTTCGCCTTATGTTGTTAATGATAAGTGCTTTCCGAGGGAGAATCATTATGACAAAAAGTATTTTTTTATCTAAACCACACCACAAACTGACATTTACTTTAGCATTGGGCTTAATGCTGACAGCCTGTGCACCAGAGCCTGAAGTAAAAGACGTTCAGGCAACTGAAGCAGAAATCGAATACTTGTTTGACCGTTGGAATAATGCTTTGCAAACCGGCGACGCAGCCGCGGTAGCAGCTTATTATGCAAATGATGCGGTTCTGTTACCAACACTCTCTAACCAGGTTCGTACTGACCATGAGGGCATACGTGAATATTTCGGATATTTTCTCGCCCTGCAACCCAATGGCCGGATTGATGAAAGTAACATTACCATTAATGGCAATATTGCAATTGATGCCGGAATTTATACCTTCACCCTGACAAAAAATGGGCAGGAACAGGAAGTTCAGGCACGCTACAACTTTGTATATGAACGTCAGAATGATGGTGAATGGTTAATCATCAATCACCATTCATCAGCGATGCCAGAAGATATGGTTGATGAACCAGAGCTAATGAAAAATATTCTGATTAAAGAACAGGGGTAATTCTGTATTATCATTCCTGCTCACGTCTTCTGACAGGCTTTTTGAGCACAATAATAAAATTAATTACAACAGCGAGGGAAAAAAATGACTATTGCACTGACTCCACTGATTTCTTTGATAGCCGGTATTCTGATCCTGGTGGTACCAAGATTACTGAACTATATCGTGGCAATTTATCTGATTATTATCGGTTTGGTAGGTATCTTTGGCGGCAATCTCAACATTACGCCTTAGGCTTAATAGATTACGTACCAATGACGACGGGAGTTGTAATAAACTTTCGTCGTTTTTTGATTTTATTATGATGTTTGTATCTTAATGGCATCGATCGCTTGATGATTACTATCAATGCCATAACGACTTCAGGCTTAATTTTTACCCTTTACCTCTTTCAACGAAATTTTACGGCTGTTAGCCAGTTCCACTAACTGTTCGAGCGGGTCGGCCAACGCTTTCACTCCTTGTGCAATTTCGTCTTCTTTATATCCCAGCTGGTGCATCAATTTGATCTGATTTTGCAGCAGTTTCTGCATTGCAGCGACTTCTTTCAACTGATGCATTTGTTTATCGTGACGATTTTGTTCAGTGACCCGCTGTTTGGTCAGCCGGTTTTGATAGGAAATATCTTTCCACAAATCACGCAATTGCTGAATAATTTTATCCACTCCCAATAGATTAAAATCTCCAGGCGAATGCACTTCGATGGATTTGATAATCAGGCGGTGGGATTCACTCACAGAGGATAATGAACCGTAAAACGCATTTTTGAGATTACGGCTTTGGCCTTTATTTTTTATCTTTTCCAGAACATAAAGACGGTTATACAATATATTTAGTTGGTGAAAGAAACGGTAAAAATCTTCTACCGTCCAGTCTTCGCTGGCGCTAAAGCCTATCGGGCTAATGGTCTCTGACAATCGTGGCCTCCTTGTTCGACTGATATAATCCAGCGATTAATCAGGCAAATTAATCCTCTTTACGGCTGATAATTTCACCCTCAATGATATGAGTCTCATGACGAGATTGTCGAGAAGATCGTTGCGAAAACGGCTGATGCTGGTTACCTGCTTGCTGAGCTCTACGCATTTGTTTACGCGCCCGGTACAACATCAGGGGGATCAGAATCCAGCTTAGCAACACGACCACCACCAACAACGCCAGGCTGAGCATCATCACCATTCCCAGTAAAATCCAAGCAAAAATACGTTGCAAAAAACCGGCAGACTGAACTTTTCGAAATTGTTGTTGCCAGTTTTGAGCTTGCTGGCGAAAAGCATCTGATCGAAACATAAAACCTCTTTTTTTCAAGCACTTTAACTGCTGATGTGATCTTTAAAAACCGTTATAGAAATAAATAGTTTTTATGATGGTCGGTTGTTTACGGGTTAAGAAAGTCGCCGGAGATGATACGTTTCTTACCCGATATAGGTTGATTATAAAGATAAACCCAGGCTGAGAGCTTATTTCCATTACTCAAACAAATTATTTGCTGCTGCCGCACATATTCGTGAGGCTCTGCAAAACTTGAAGAACATTCTTCATAATCATCAAGCTCGGCAAACAGCAATTGGGGATTATGGATACGATACACCTCCCCGACAACTTGCTGCTGCGGATTATCTGTCAATATCACTCCTGGATAATAAGAAATTAGATACATGACAGCCTGCAACATTCCGGTATCGATATAATCACAGCAGCGTTGCAACAAATCATGGCGTTCAGTGTTTTTACGTAAGGTACCGTATACAAAAAGATAATCTTCAGTCATAAATTCAGGCTATGAAAGATCAACAGAAACTCATTACACTCTACGTGGTGGATTATCTCAACTAAACATGAATTCAGACTTAACATCTCTAAAATATATCGGACGCTTTGCACCGTCTCCCACTGGCCCACTGCATTTTGGCTCTTTGGTCGCTGCAACCGCCAGCTATCTGGATGCACGTGCACATAATGGTAGTTGGCTGGTGCGAATGGAAGACCTTGATAAACCTCGTGAGGTACCCGGTGCAGCTCAGGATATTATTGATACGCTGATAAGCTTTGGTTTTCAATGGGACGGTGAAATAATTTATCAAAGCCAGCGTGATGATATCTATCGTCGGGCACTTGAAAAATTAATCTCACAACAATTGGCCTACCCATGCGGTTGCAGTCGTAAAGAAATTAACGCTGCTGCCCAAATGGGTATTGATGGCCCTGTTTATCCTGGGTTTTGTCGTCATGGTTTGCCAGAAGGGAAGCAACCAGTTTCCTGGCGGTTGCGGGTAAATAATGAAAGTATTGATTATGAAGATCGTGTTCAAGGCAAACAATCTCAAATTCTCGGTCAGCAAGTCGGTGACTTTGTCTTGAAACGGGCAGATGGCTTATTTGCCTACCAACTTGCGGTGGTGGCTGATGATGGGCTGCAAGGGGTCACACATATTGTGCGTGGTGCAGATTTGCTCGATTCAACACCGAGACAGATTTATCTGCAACAGCAGCTGGGGGTTAAATCCCCGGAATATGCCCATATACCAGTGGCCACCAATCTTCATGGTGAAAAACTCAGTAAGCAAACCCGGGCACAACCGGTAAAGCATAGAGACAGCGGAGCTGTGTTGTGTCGTGTGTTGAATTTTCTGGGGATGCAACCACCAACGGATTTAGCCCATGTCCCGCTGGATATCTTATGGGAATGGGCCATTCAGCATTGGAACGTTCAGCTGGTCCCCAAAATTCGGCGCCAGGTGACGTTAATTCCGGCAGAAAACGATTAATCTGTTTCGCTATTCATATGGAAATAAACGTATAACACCACTATCGCCTTTGGCATCACAAATTAACCAGATCTGTTCGAAAGGATGTTTGTCCGGTAACACTATTTGATGGCGATGTTTTTCAAAATTCTTTTGTTGCCATAATGAATTCATATTGCGTAACACCAACCATACCCTCTGGCTGTGGTATTTTTTCTGCGATTTAGTAGTAAGAACAGCATTCAGCGATGCAATTAACCGATTGTTAATGGGTAATTCTGATAGCTGGTGTAAGGCAGCTAATATCCTGTCTTCTGCTGCTCTTCCAAGGATTAACTTTGCCTCTGGTTCACTACCGTAGATATGCGCAATCTCCAAATCAAGCTGTGTGCCATTGAGATAACATGAAACATCCGGTTTGCGCGGCAGGTTATGCCAGATATGTCGCATCGGTACAGCAAATTGTTTTTCGTACAACCGCATAAACAATTTAGCTGCTTCATGTTCCAGATGAATTTTTTCCTGAATACTGTTGTTCATGGAGACTCATCCAGAATCCGTTATTCACTCTATCTTTGGCTCAGGCAAAAGTGGTGGACTATTTTCCATATAAGTAAGGTAACTGTGCCATATCTGATGCGTTCGTAATTTTGTCATCCGAATAGAACAGCTTAATCCCATGATGCTACGGATAGTCCCATCTCTCCAAATATTATAGATGGAACCGCATTGTTCCTGACGATAGCCGAGCCAATTTTGCTGGGCCTTTTCAATCGATTCTACAATCACTATATCATCAGCATAACGGGCTCTGGCTTCGGCAAGATAATGTTGCATTTCAACCTCTTGCTGCTCTAATTGCTCAGCCATGCAAACACCAATCTCATAGGTTGTGTTGGCATTTTGGCAATTTTCTGCAGCTACTACAGGAGCTGAAACACACAATAAAAACAACCCAATGATTCTCATCACGACTCCTGGGTGAATCAGGCAAAAAAAAACTTATATCTCTTCAACAACACAGACATTACGCCCCTGCTTTTTGGCTTTAAACATCGCAGCATCAGCACGTTTAAATACTTTTTCGGTATTATCACCCTGATGAAAAGTAGCTACGCCAGCAGAAACGGTAATGGGCACAGGTTTGCCATCATATAGAAAACGTGTGTTGCTGATTTCTTCGCGAATTTTATTGGCCAGAACCATGGTTTCAGCTAATGCGGTCGCAGGAAATATCCCGACAAATTCCTCTCCACCAAATCGAGCAACAAAATCAATTTCACGGGTAGAAGTCGATAAAATCTCGGCAATACGAATTAATATCTTATCGCCTGCCAGATGGCCAAGATTGTCATTTATCTGTTTGAAGTTATCAATGTCCCAGACCACCAGGCTAAGCGGATGTTTGTAACGCTGCCAGCGAATGTATTCTGTTTCCAAAGCATCCATCAGAGCCTGACGATTACCGATCCCAGTCAACGTATCTTTGCGTACCATTTCATGGGCTTTGCGAATACCATCCTGTAAGGATTTGGTCTCAGATTCCAGTTCCTGTAACCGATCTGTCAGCTTTTTGATTTCTAATTGTGATTGATAATAGCGTGTCTGATCAGCGTTTCGATATTCATCTACCGCTCCGCTCAGTGCTGTCAAACGTTCACGAATAATCGTCTTCAACTCACGCGGTTCACTGGCAACATCAATTTGTTTGTAAATATCATCCAGTCCGGCATCAACCTTTTGACCAATTTTCTGTCGTTGATTAAAGGCTTCTTCTTCGTCTTTCACTGTCACCCGCAGCAAATCATCAAGCTCATTAATGCGCTCACTTAACGTGGCAAGAAAAGCCCGGTATTCAAGTTGTTGAAGCTGAGCTTGAGCTCCCAGCGAATTAATCAGCGCAGTCAGGGCATCAATAATTTGCGGTAAGTTCTTTTTATCCGGCTGGGATTGCAATTGCGCATGGATCTCACGGAGTTGTTCGTTGAACATTTCTGGCAACTGCAGATTATCAATCATACTGCACAGCAACTGAGTGACTTCAATAGTACGTTTCTTAAAGCCGATTTTCTGCAACAGCCCTGAACGAGGTTTTTCCTGGTCCGGTGAAGCAGATACCTTAACGTTAATCGCTTCCAGTAAAGACACAAAATCCGGTAACAATTCACGGGTTTGTTGGTTGGTAGCATCTTTCAGCTGAATTAGCAGATTATCAACAGCTGGCTTTGATTCTGCTGGTATGGTTAACGATAACAGCAGATGACGTAATAATTCTGAAGCATCGGAACTCTGCGGACTTTCATCCATTTGGTTGATAAATTGCTGTATTTTTTCGAGGATATCGCTGATCCGACCAACATCTTTATTACTGCGTAATTCCTTTCGCAGTGAATGCAGCTGTTTATCCAGGACAGGATTAATCCCTTCAGAGACCAGGGCAAGTCGTCCAAGACTGCGTTCCAGAAGTTCGGTATAAGTTGTCTGTTTTTCTTCACGTGCAAGCAGCTCGAGATATTTGTGCTTCCATTGTTCGAGTTTACTTTCCAGCTCTTCTGCCGCCATTGGTCCGACCTTTGTTATAGGCAATGTAGGATTTATTCCTTTTCAGGAATCTTACATCAGCTGTGCATGGATCTGAACTCATAATTTTCCGCAATGTGATGCAAGCCAAGAACGCTTTAACAAGTTTGAGAGCCCTGAAACAGCATCAAGCTGAGAAATATTGATAATGACTATCCCATGTAATGAACCAGAATCTGTTGTGTCGTTCATATCCACCACTGCAGGAGGTTATTTTTGTGTCTGACAAAGTGGAGATGAGAGCTCATCAAACCCTAGTGGATATTTTTAACCCGTTGCAGCCTTAATGCATTTAACACAACAGAAATAGAACTGAACGCCATTGCTGCACCAGCCAGCCACGGGGCCAGTAAACCTGCTGCTGCAATAGGAATACCCAAAGAATTGTAGCCAAATGCCCAAAACAGGTTTTGTCGAATATTTCGCACGGTCAGATGACTTAACTGAATGGCAGTATCAACGGTATTCAAATCAGCCCGCATCAACGCGATATCCGCTGTTTCAATCGCCACATCGGTACCACTTCCCATTGCAATACCAACATCTGCTTCAGCCATTGCCGGGGCATCATTGATACCATCCCCCACCATTGCCACGACTTGTCCCTGCTGACGTAATTCACGGATTTTATCGGCTTTGTGTTCTGGCAAGACTTCGGCAATTACCTTATCAATACCCAGCTCAAGAGCAATGGCATCCGCTGTAAGCTGATTATCTCCGGTCAACATAATGATCTGTAAACCGCGTTTTTTAAAGCGGTAACAGCTGATTTGGCGGAATCCCGAATCGTATCAGCCACAGCCAGTAAGCCGATTACCTGCTGATCTACTGCAATCAGCATGGCGGTTTTCCCCTGTTTTTCCAGTTGCTGTTGCTGAGTTTGCCAATCACCCATATCGATATCGTGATCCTGCATCAGTTTTTTGGTTCCCAAACGGATCTGGGAAGTTTTGCCGTTCACCTCAGCATTACCCATCACCCCATGACCACTCAGGGCGGTAAAGTTCTCAATCAATACACTCTGAGTTTTTTGGGGTTTTAACCCATCAACAATAGCCTGTGCCAGCGGATGTTCTGATTTGCTTTCAATAGCGATGACGATGCCAGCGATAACCGATTTTTCATAATCTTCTGCCAACAAAAAATCCGTTAATGCCGGTTTGCCCTGGGTCAACGTACCCGTTTTATCAAAAACAATCGCTGTCAATGATTGAGTTAATTCGAGCGTGTCGGCTTGTTTGAATAAAATGCCAGCTTCAGCCGCCCGCCCTGACCCGGCCATAATCGAGGTTGGTGTAGCCAGCCCCAAAGCACACGGACAGGCGATAACCAGCACGGCCACCATGGTTTCCAAAGCTCTGCCACTATCACCGGGGGTAAACCAAAACCACCACAGTAAAAATGTAATCAGAGCTATCACCACAACCACCGGAACAAATACACCCGAAACTTTATCCGCCAGACGCTGTATCGGCGCTTTGGAGCCCTGAGCCTGTTCAACTACCCGAACAATTCGGGCCAGTGCCGCTTCTTCGCCCAAATGGGTAGCGCGAACCCGTAAAAAACCATTTTTGTTAAAGGTGGCACCCACCACTTTGTCATTGACGTTTTTTTCCACTGGCATGCTTTCACCGGTCAACATGGATTCATCTACAGCCGACTGACCTTCGACTATCACTCCATCAACGGGGATCTGTTGACCGGGTTTAATCTGCACAATATCGCCCTGTTGCAACTCTTTTACCGAAACCAATAAGGTCTGACCATCTGGTGATTCGCGTGATGCCTGTTGAGGCTGCAGTTTTAATAGTTTGCGAATAGCCTCAGAAGTATGGCCTTTGGCTCTTGCTTCAAACCATTTGCCTAATAAAATTAACGTGATCAATACCGCACTGGTTTCAAAATACAGACCATCATGCGCTGCTATCGCACCAAATTTGAAGGTAAGCCAGACACTGTAAAAATAGGCAGCTGATGTGCCCAACGCTACCAACACATCCATATTGGCACTGAGATTTTTTAAAGCGTAATAACTACCACGATAAAATTGCCAGCCGATAATAAACTGCACTGGCGTGGCCAAGGCCATTTGTACCCATGCATTCATCAAAACTGTTGGAATCGGCAGATCACGGGTCCAACTGAAATGACCGATCATGCTGTAAAGCAGCGGCAGAGATAAAATTGCTGCGGCAATAAATTTATATAGCTGGATTTTCTGCAAATCCTGCCGATTATCCTGCTGGTGCTCAATATCAATTAATTGCGCTTGATAACCGGCTTGTTCAATGGCTTTTATCAACACATCTGCTTCAAGCTGTTCGCCACGAATCGTGGCCTTTTCATTGGCGTAATTCACCTGCGCCGACTTCACCGAAGGCGTTTTTTTCAGGGCTTTTTCGATGGTGTTCGCACAGGCAGCACACCGCATGCCGCTGAGTTGCAATTGCACAATTTGCTGAGCCATTTAATGTCCTGTTGCTGAAAAATTAGTGGAGCGTTCTATTAAAACAAGTTTACAGGGGCCAAACCCACAATATTACCGGTAAGGCTGTCAGAATCACCAAAATAGATAACGGTAAACCAAGCTTCCAGTAGTCAGTAAAGTTATAACCACCGGGCTCCATGACCAATGTGTTGGATTGATGAGCAATCGGAGTCAAAAAAGCACAAGAGGCACCAATCGCCACGGCCATCAATAACGGGTCTGCCGAAACATCCATGCCGCTGGCCACACTCAAGGCAATTGGTGCGGCCAATATCGCCGCCGCGGCATTATTGATAATATTCGACAGTAACATTGTTGCCAC
Source organism: Methylophaga sp. F7 (assembly GCF_056863975.1). Classification (NCBI taxonomy): domain Bacteria; kingdom Pseudomonadati; phylum Pseudomonadota; class Gammaproteobacteria; order Thiotrichales; family Piscirickettsiaceae; genus Methylophaga; species Methylophaga sp. F7. Next base: position 2,286,939 of record NZ_CM166511.1, read on the forward strand.
CATCAGGATCACCAACGTCATTGCCGGTGGCGTGGACTCCGACATATTAAGTAATAAAGTGGCAATTAACTCTGATCCCCCCGTTGTTTCCAATGCCTGACCCACTGGCAACATCGCCGCCAGCAGCACAATCACCGGCAAATCCAGACTTTTGTATAACTTTGCAATCGGCAATAAACCCGCAAAAAACATCGCCACCACCCCTGCCACCATTGCCGTTGCAGTGGAAACAGCATCAAACATAATCAACAGAATTACGCCGATAAAAATGAGCGAAGCTATGGCCACTTTCCGCGGTTGCCCAAGACGTAAGCCTCGCGATGCCAAGGGCAGACAACCCAGCTCTCCCATAACTGATTTGAGCACGTCCTCATTACCTTGCATCAGCAAAATATCGCCAGCGACAAAGCGGATTTGATGCAAACGTTGTTTGAGCTGATGACCTCGACGTGCCACAGCAAGAATATTGACGCCGTAACGTTGGCGGATTGACAGACTGCTTAAGGTATTTCCAACCAAAATCGAATCATGCGCCAGAATAGCTTCGGCCAAATCCAGAGCTTTGGTTTTGCTCGAATCTGCCTCGTCGGCTTGCTCTTCAGTTTGCTCATTGGTTTTATCGCCGATAAGCTTCAGTCCCGTGACATCGGTAAGCGCTTTCAGGCTGTCGGAATCCGCTTCAACCAACAACACATCGTCCTGCTGTAACACTTTATACATGGAAGGTGTATTAAAGCGCTCTTCACCACGTAATAATGCCAACACCGTGATATCAGCCTCATCTTCTACTGCAGCGACCAAATCCATCAGACTGCGTCCGCTATAATCAGATTGTTCCGGCACGGTGAGTTCTGAGAGATAACTGCTGATCTCGAATAATTCTTCTTCACTGTTACTGGCCTCACGCTTAGGCGTCAGTAAACGGCCAAATAGCACCAAAAAAATCACGCCGACAATCGTAACTGCTGCGCCAACAGGTAAAAAATCAAACATGCCGAATGCGGGTGAATCTGTTTGAGCACGATAACTGGCAATAATAATATTCGGTGGTGTACCAATCAGGGTCAAACAACCACCCAATAACGAACCAAACGCCAGAGGCATCAAAAACATTGATGGCGAATGTCCGCTCTGCCGGGACATCCAGATCGCCACGGGCATTAGTAAGGCCAATGCACCGACGTTATTCATAAATCCGGAGCAAACTGCCACGGTCACGGTAAGCGCGGCCATCTGAATGGTTGGATGACTGCCCACTCGGGTCAACTGGCGAGCAATGACATCGACCACACCGGCATTAACCAGTGCCTGACCAAGAATTAATACCGCAGCCACCGTCACCACCGCTGGATGTCCTAAGCCGGAAAAGACATCATCTGCGGGAATCAGACCGGTTAACGCAACAGCTAACAGGGCCAACACCGCCACCACGTCATAGCGCAGCTTATCCCAGATAAACAGGCCCAGTGTTGCTGCCAGCACGGCAAAAATAATGATTTGATCAGTGGTCATAAGATTCCTTTTAAACCGCAATATAACAGCTTGTGCCGAGAACGACGTTAGTACGGGTTAATGTAAAAATAAAGTCTTAAGCCCTGATCATGCCTGTCTGCATCTGCTAGACTCAATGCGATATTTCATCATTGAAACAAATTGAACCCCGGAGCATTTATGGCCCATGAAGAGCTGCACCTGAATTTACGTAATCTGACCCTGGAGGATTACGATCAGCTCAAAATTCTGATGGACACAGTATACGACGACATCGGCGGTGCCTGGCCGCAACCCACGATTGAAGGATTAATTAATCAGTTTCAGGATGGACAGATCTGCATTGAAGATTCGGGTGAACTGATTGCTGTGGCATTAACCGTTATGGTCAGTTATGAGCGATTCAGCAATCCGCATACCTACGATGATTTAATCTTGAAAAATGACAAAATCTGGCATAACCCGAAAGGAGATTCGTTGTATGGTCTGGATGTATTTATTCATCCGGAATATCGGGGTTATCGGTTAGGGCGTCGTTTATATGAAGCGCGTAAGGAATTATGCCGTTCAATGAATTTACGCGCTATTCTGGCCGGTGGACGGATCCCTAATTACCATAAATTTGCTGACAAGCTTTCACCTGCAGAGTACATCGATCAAGTTTCACGAAAAGAGATTTATGATCCGATCCTGACTTTCCAGTTATCCAATGATTTTCAGGTCATGCGGTTGATGCATAAGTATCTGCCGGAAGATGAGAAATCTCTGGGCCATGCCACATTGCTGGATTGGAACAATATTCTTTACACCCCACCCACTTCGTTATTGGATGTCAAAAAAACTCAGGTTCGTCTGGGCGCCGTGCAGTGGCAGATGCGTGAGTTTCATTCGGTTGAGGAAGTGCTTAAACAGGTTGAATACTTTGTTGATGCATTGTCGGATTACAAAAGCGACTTTGCCCTGTTTCCCGAGTTTTTCAATGCCCCATTAATGGGACTGACCGATCAAATGGATCAGACTCGGGCAATCCGATACCTGGCGAGTTTTACCGAACAGTTCCGCGACGAAATGTCGGAAATGGCGGTCAGCTACAACATTAATATCATTACCGGCTCAATGCCATTACTGGAAAATGATCGGGTCTACAATGTGTCTTATCTTTGCCATCGTGATGGCCGGGTCGATGAACAGCGTAAAATTCACATTACCCCGCATGAGCGCCGTGACTGGGTAATTGAAGGAGGCAATAAATTTCAGGTTTTTGAAACCGATGCCGGTCGTGTTGCCATCATGATCTGCTATGACATTGAATTTCCTGAACTGGGCCGTATTGCTGCTGATCAGGAAGTTGATATTATTTTTGTTCCATTCTGGACTGATACCAAAAACAGTTATTTGCGGGTTCGCCATTGTGCACGCGCCAGAGCGATTGAAAATGAATGTTATGTTGCGATTACCGGTAGTGTTGGCAACTTACCGAAAGTGGAAAACCTGGATGTCCAATATGCCCAATCCTCGGTATTCTCACCGTCTGACTTCGCCTTCCCCCATGATGCAATAATGGCTGAAACCACGCCTAACAGTGAGATGATCATGTTTTCCGATCTGGATCTGGAAAAACTCAAACTGGTACGCAATGAAGGTGCCGTCAATAATCTGAAAGATCGCCGGGCCGATCTTTACGAACTGTTTATCAAACCAAAAGATTAAATACCTTATCGCACCCTTTTATTTGGGTGCGATAAAGATAGTCTGGTAAGAAATATCGGACTGCGGTCCGTCGATAACCTCGACATTAAAAGTCAACGGGCTGATGCCGCTTTGCAGCTCTGATTCCGGCACCCGGACCAGCGCAGTCACGGTTAGTACTTTGGCGGGCTCTAAAACATAAGAGTCATGCACCCCATGCAGACTGGCCCCCTCCAGACCTTCAATCTGATATTGCACTTCAATCGGCACATTCTGCTTGTTGAGCAATTTCACCGTATAGCGGTTCTGTATCGAGCCATCACTGAGGCGCACAAATAAAGGCTGACGGTCCGGTCTGACACTGAAGTCGGTGGCCGATAAGGATAAAAAGCCGTAGGCTATACCGCCCAGTGACGCCAGCAGGATCAAGCTGTAAATAATCACCCGTGGACGCTTGTACAAGGGTTGTGGTTTGCTGTGACCTTGCAGCTCGGCATAGGAAGCATAACGAATCAAACCACGGGGTTCATTAATCTTATCCATTACCGAATCGCAGGCATCAATACACAAACCACAGGTAATACAACCTTCCTGCTGACCTTTACGAATATCAATGCCGGTCGGACAGACATTGACACAAAGTTTGCAATCTATGCAGCTGCCTTTACTCGGGTCGGTCTCACCTTTTTTCAGTTTGCCTCGTGGCTCGCCCCGCTCAGCATCATAAGCGGGCAAAATTGTATTCTGGTCATACATAACCCCCTGTAAACGGGCATAAGGACACAACCAGAAACAAACCTGCTCACGCATAAACCCGGCAAAAACATAGGTAAAAGTGGTAAAGATTGCCATCGCAATCCACACCGCAATATGCGCCTGGAAACTAAATACATCACGCCACAACTCAAACGCATCAGTGAACCAGGCTGAAAAAGTCAGCCCGGTTAACAAGGCGATAGCCAACCATAGCGTGTGTTTACTGATTTTTCTCAGTAGTTTACTGACCGACCATGGCGCTTGTTTGAAACGTAATTGTTTTTGAGGAGTATTGCCTTCGAGTTTGCCTTCAATCCATGTATAGATATCGGTCCACACTGTCTGGAAACAAAAGTAACCACAGAAAACCCGTCCGGCAACGCTGGTAACTGCCGCCAGCAAAATGGCAAAAAACAACAACGTCAGTGAGAGCATCCAGATATCCTGCGGAAAAATCGTCAGCTCAAAAAAATGAAACTGACGATTGGGAATATCCAGTAATACCGCCTGTTTATCATCCCAGCGGATATACGGCACCAGAAAATAAAACAGCCAAACCGACATACCAAACCATTTCAGGTTACGAAACCGGCCTGACATACGTTTTGCGACAATTTTCTCGCCGCCGGCATTCACATCCCAATCGGCCATTTCCTCATAGATATCGCCATTTTTTTCCATAAAGTGAATAGGTTGTTCAGTCATAATTATTTCACCTCTGGGGTCAAATGATGTGATGTGATGTGGTGGCGGGCTGAATTAATAATCCGCGCAAGATACTTAATGCCTGTGACAAAGTCGCATGATCCGGCGACAATCCCAGCGACAGGCGCACGGCCTGTCGCTGATTGTCAGTGAAACCAAAACTGTTACATGCCACCACCGATACGCCCAGCACGGTGGCTTGTTCAGCAAAGGCCTGGGCCTGCCAGCAACTGGGGAGCTGTAGCCAGATATGATGGCCTTCCTGATGACTGTAAAAGTCCATTCCCGCTAATAATTGGCTGGCAATCTGTTGACGCAGACGGTTTTCTTCCCGAATGGCTTCAGCAAACCGGTTAATACGTCCATCGTAAATCCAACGTGTCACCAGCGCAGCCATCAATGGAGATGCCATAACGCTAATCGCTCTTAATACATTAGCGAGGCCCAGTGCCTGTGAGTTACTGGGAGCAATCACATAGGCCAGCCGCAAAGCGGGCGTGATACATTTGGAAAGTGTCCGTACATACCAGGTACGATCAGCTGCTAAATCGACTAAGGCTTTAACGGCCTCCGTCTGCAGCGGCGAATAAGGATCATCTTCAATAATCGTGATGTCATATTCGTTGGCAACGGCAACGATTTGCTGCCGACGGGTTAATGACATGGTGGCAGTTGTCGGGTTATCCATCGTCGGCACCAGATAAATTGCCTTGATTCTGTGATCCCGACATGCCTTTTCAAATGACGCTGGAAGTACCCCTTGTTCATCCATAGCTAAAGGCTGCAATACCAGTTCAAGCTGTTCAGCAGCCGATTTCAGGCCGGGATAGACAAACTCACCACAAGCAATGATATCACCGGGTTTTGCCATACAATGCAAAATGGCATACAAAGCTGACTGTGCTCCACCGGTGATCAGTGTGCGTTCTGCCGAGACATTCGTTATGGTTTGATTTAGCCAGCCCGAGGCAGCACTTCGATCATGTGGGTTCCCGGCACTATCCTGATAATGCATCTGTAATACCCGGTCGGCTCCGGAAATCAGCTGGGCAATACCTTGTGGAATATGTTGCTGTAAACCGGCTGACTCAGGCTGCGGGGGATTATTCATGCTCAAATCCAGCAATGGACGAGACTCAGAGATATGGGAAATAAGTTTGCTTTCGACATGCTGTCGAACATAACTGCCACGCCCGGTGGTCGCATCAATCAATCCACGCCGGCGCGCTTCGTTAAATGCACGGGTGACGGTGGTCAGATCCACATTTAAGCTTTCGGCCACAGCGCGTTGCGGTGGTAAACGATCACCGGCTTTGACATAACCAGAATAGATATCGGCTTCCAACGCTTCCACAATACCAAGATATTTGGATTTAGCATCGGTTTCGATTCGGGCTTTCCACAAGTGCATAGGTAAATTCCTAGGGGCTATTTATCTTTCATCACCACCACTGCTGGAGGCTATGAAAGATAAACAGCCCCTAACATTTAAGCTACAGGCTAAGCACTTTCCCGGACAAAAACAATTTTATTTACATACAAAAAAAGACAATGTATGGGAATATTGAACGGAAAAATGATATTGTATGGAAAAATAGCGTGTTAACGCTAAATTTGTCGAAAATACCCATACAATTTTTTACAACACCGTTAGCGGATTTGAATTTTATAAGTTTGCGTTGCGCAAGAAACTCAATTGATTAAAAAAGTTAATGAGGTTTAAGGGCCAAACGCTTTTCGGAAATAGTTTGTTGCCACTCGGCCACTGGTGCAGGCCTGCCAAAGTGATAGCCCTGATAAACATGGCAGCCAAATTTTTCCAACAGAACTGCCTGCTCTTCGGTTTCCACTCCTTCAGCGATCACCGCCAAATCCAGGCTTTGTCCCAACGCAATGATGGTGCTGACAATTGCTTCATCGTTTGGATCGGTCAGCACATCCCGGACAAATGACTGATCGATTTTCAGTTTATTCAGTGGCAGTAATTTTAGATAACTTAACGACGCATAGCCGGTGCCAAAATCATCAAGTGCAAAACGCAAACCACGTTGGCGCAAGGCATTCATCCTCTCGATTGTCTGATCAATATCTTCAATTAAAAGGCTCTCGGTGATTTCAAGCTCCAAATGATTTGGATTGACATCTAACTCTTTCAGACAACTGTCGATATAGTCAATAAACTGCATATGTCGGAACTGCCGTGGGCTGATATTGACCGATAAAGTAAGATTTTGCATTTCAGGTAGCTTCGCCCACTGCGCCAAAATCTGACAAGCCTCTCTTAACACCCAGGCGCCCAGAGGAATTATCAGGCCGCTGGATTCGGCAACCGGGATAAAGTCGACCGGTGAAATAAAGCCCTCAACCGGATCATGCCAGCGAAGTAGGGCCTCCATGCCAACATACTGCTGGTCACTGCTGATTTGAGGCTGTACATACAATTCAAGTTGCTGAGAAGCAATGGCTTCTCTTAATTTGCGTTCCAATTGACTGCGACGATTAACTTCCATCTGCATAACCGGATCAAAGAATCTCAGACTGTTTCGGCCCGAGGCTTTGGCTCGGTACAAAGCCATATCAGCTTCCTGTAAAAGACGCTCAACATCTCCCTCGGCATCGGAGAACAATGCTATACCCAGACTTGCGGAAGCAATGTACTGAGTTTGTTCAAGTGCAAATGGCATGACAAAATCCAGCAGAATTTCCTCGGCGTATTGTTGTACAAGCGCTTCTACTTCTCCCCGCGCTTTACCCATTTTAGGTTTGACGATTACAAACTCATCCGACCCCAATCGAGCAGCCAGATCATGTGGCAATAATCGAGACTGAAGTCGTTTTGCGACGCCTTGTAATAATAAATCTCCAGCGTGATGTCCCAAGGTATCATTCAGGGTTTTAAATGAGTCCAGATCGACAATTAGTAAAGCACCTTCCATTTCCGATTGGTGGCCTTCTGCCAGCGAATCCTCCAGAAACTCCATTAACAATCGGCGGTTGGCCAGACCGGTCAGAGAATCATATAACGCCAGTTTACGAAGCTGTTTTTGAATTAACAGATAATCGGTAATATCAGTGGAAATCCCACATAAAGCGTAAATACTGCCATCTTCCTGACGCAATGGTAGTTTGACCGATAAAAATGTTTGGGGCTTATCTGAACCAAGGACGGTATTTATTTCTTCTTCAACAATCCGTTCGCCTTGTTTGATAACCCTTAAATCATGTTCCTGCAACGTTTTACAGGTATCCCGATCAAATAGAATGGCATCGGTTTTACCCAGAATCTCTTTTTCGTCCAGCCCAATCAGTTTGCAGACATTTTTATTTACATATTGATAGCGTAACTGCAGATCTTTGATGTAAATATGAGCATCCACACTATCAAGAATCACGTTGAGATTTTGTTGGGTCTGACGCAGAGAAATATTTTTTTCCTTTACACGGCGACGCATCAACAGCAAAAACATTAAAGCACTGAGAAAACCGACTACCAAAGCAATAAGCAACCACCAGATTTCTTTTGGAATCGTCATCTTGCTAGTAGAGCTGTTCCATTTTTTTAAGACCGTAAAGTACGGCGAATTGGCATCTGCCTGCCATTGTTGTAAGTAGCTATCAATTGCTTTTAACACCTCTCCATGTTTATTTTTGGGGACAGCAAAAAATAATCGACTCGGTTGAAATACCACTGGCGTTGGTCTTAAATTCAGTTCTGCCGCTTTAAGCTCACTGATAAAATTATTAGCGGTGACAGCATCGGCAATGCCATCCGATAAAGCAGCGAATGCTGCCTGTTGGGTATCAACAACAACAAAGGTGACATCAATATTGAAATTTTCAGCTAATTGTCTAAGGTAATCGTATTGAATGGAGCCCTTGAGCAGTGCCAGGCGTTTACCATCCAGTTCCAACAGACTGCTGAGGTTATGTTCACGATTTACGTAGATCTGCGACCAGCTGAGTAATGCAGCCGTATTATGAAAATCATAAAACTCAGTTCGCTCTGAGCTGGTTGCCACATCAGGTAATAAATCAATTTCCCCTTTAGCAAGAAGCTCCAGACAATCATTCCAGTAGCAGGGTACAGCAACCAGCTTCCAGTTTTCCTCTAACGCAATAACCTGTAAAAGATCCCCCAGAATGCCACTCACCTGTCCGTTTGGGTCCATCACCAATTTGGGTGGGTTTTCATAAACACCCACCCGTAAAACAGTTTCCTCAGCCCACAATTTGCCGCTGGATAGGATGGCAGATAACACCACCAAAAACCTGAATAAATTGGCTAGTTTTGTGTTTGAACTCATTATGGGAATAGCCGCCGGGATAGAGCACCATTTATACCAGATTATAGTGCTCTCATTGAGCAAATATAATTAATCAATCTGCAGTGACAGGCCAATGCATTACGGGTTGGTATTGCGGCCCATGATCGGTGGAAACTGATTTCATTAATACCAGCTGTTCTGCTTTAAAATTAACTGGGGCAATGGGCACGTCTAGAGATTCACTGGCTTTTCGCGCCAATGTAATATGGGGTAGGTAAGGTTTTACATCGACTTTAATATCTGCCTGACTGGCGATATGCTCCAGTTGGTTCACCAGGTTATACAATTCACTGCTTGGAGCACGACTAGTCAGGCAAAATATCTTTGGACCATCCCAGTATGACAGGTGATCAAACTGCATATCTATTGCCGGGAAACGTATTGAGTCAGTCTGTTTTAACAGTGCATCTAATTGTTGTTGGTCTAGTTGGCCGAGAAATAACAATGTCTGATGTAAATTGGCGGTGGTTTGTAATTTCAGCGAGGGATCTTCCGGCAGACGTTTCATAATGTGCTGAATCTGCATCCGTGAACTAGTATCTGGAGACAAGGCGAAAAAATATCTGCCTGGTGTTAACGGGGTGTTTTGTTGTGAATTCATATTAATCAGAGTCCGCCATTACAATCTGATTTCGACCATTTTTCTTGGCATCATATAACGCATCATCAGCTCGCTTAATCGTATCACCAATAGTTTCGCCATGACTATACTCACTTAATCCAAAACTGGCAGTAATTTGCTGATTTACCGGGAAATTGTAATTTTGCACCTGATGCCGCATCTGATCAGCTAACTGAAAAGCGCCATTTTTGGTTGTTTGTGAGCAGAGAATGAGAAATTCCTCGCCGCCCCAACGACCAACGATATCGTTCTCACGCACCATGGACATTAACAGAGAAGCAAATTGTTTGATAACCTCATCGCCTATATCATGACCGTACTCGTCATTAATGGTTTTAAAAAAATCAACGTCCAGCAAAATGATTGAAAAGACCTGTCTGGTCTGGCTGGAAGTTTCCATTTCCACGTTAAACCGTTCATGTAACGCATAACGGTTCGCTAACCCGGTCAGGTGATCGTGGCGCGAGATTTGTTCTAACTGATTATTCAGATTACGCAGGTTTCGATTATGGTGATGGACCTGCCGATAACGATAAACCAATACTAACAACACTAACGACACGCCCACCAGTAATTGCCAGAATAACGCCGTATTATGTTGCTGAAACTCTATTGATAACCAATTGTTCAATACACGCTGTCGTTCAACTTCTGAAGTATCATCAATGGCCTTGTTGAAAATTTCGAGTAACTGGGGTTCACGGGTGCTCACTCCCACCGACATTGCATATTGCAGATCCAGCACATTGCTGATCTTCAGATGCGATATTCCCCAGCGAAGCATCTGATAATTAATGGTCGGTACCGTATCGATAAATCCATAGGCATTACCGGTTTCGACCATTTTCAGCCCTTCTCGTGAGGTGCTTACGGTGGTGATATTGATATCTGGATAACGATTACGCAACAATTCGACCCCCGCATAACCCCCCACCATCACAAAATCACGATGTTGGATTTGTTCAAACTTCACCACAAACTGATGATCGGGCTGAGTGGCTACAGCCAATGGATAAAAAATAAAGGGATTGCTGACATTGAGCCAGTCACGTCGACTGGGCACATCCTGCGCGCTGGCAAGAATATCGCAATTGCCATCCTGTATAAATTGCAAGGATTGCTCCCAGCTTTCCGTGTTGACCAGTTGGATGGGCATATTGATTTTGTCAGACCATAAAGCATAAAAGTCAGACATGATACCGGTGAACTTATCGCGCTCATCAATGCCTTCATAAGGCAGCCAGTCAGGATCAACACACAGCTTGATGACTTGTTTTTGGGTGAGATAAGCCTGTTCTGCTTTCGTCAAAACGACTTCTGCGTTGGCTGAAATATGCCCCGCCATAAAGCCAATCAAGATCAGTATTGTATGTATGTTTCTCTTAACCATCCCTGGCTTCATTGCCGACCTTAGTTCACTTTAGTTAATTATTATCCCGGATAAACACCCAATCATTTTTTTGACTCATTTCTTCACTGTAACGATAGCCATCCGAGTCAAATTGCTTGAGTTTTTCCGGAGAGTTAATTTGCTGGTCAATAATAAAACGACTCATCAGTCCACGCGCCTTTTTGGCATAAAAACTGATGATTTTGTACTGCCCGTTTTTCCAATCTTTAAAAACCGGGGTAATAATAGTCGCCTTGAGCTTTTTGGCATCGACGGCCTTAAAGTATTCATTTGACGCTAAATTGATCAACACGCCATCTTTCAGTGCTGGTTCAGCCTCCAGAGAGTGACGTATTTGATCTCCCCAAAAACTGTAAAGATCCCTGCCGGCATCATTCTGAAACGGGGTTCCCATTTCCAGACGATAGGGTTGCATTAAATCCAGGGGTCTTAACACCCCATATAAACCAGAGAGTATTCGTAAATGCTGCTGTGCAAAGTCCAGCCCCTTTTCATCCAGGGTCTCAGCAGCCAGTCCAGTATATACATCGCCTTTAAATGCCAGAATCGCCTGTTTGGCATTTTCTTCGGTAAAGGGTGTTTGCCATTGCTGAAACCGCGCCATATTCAAACCGGCAAGTTTGTCGCTGATCTTCATCAAATTGGCAATTTCCTGAGAAGACAGCTTTTTCAGTTGCTCAATCAATTGTTGTGATTGATCCAGAAAGCGAGGTTCAGAGTATTTATTAGTAGACACAGGCGTATCAAAATCAAGTGTCTTGGCCGGAGAAATTACAGTCAGCATAAGAAATTCAGTATTCCATCAATCAATTTTATTTTTTAGGGGCATCAGGATCATCACGGTCAGTGATGTCTTCATAGTCAGCAATATAATCGTCGTTATCATACACCGCTTCAACTTCCACCTCGTCATATAGTGGGTTGAATGGGAACGGTTTTTTCTCATCATTGTATGTCAGGAATAAAACAATTTGCTGTATAAAGCGTGACAAGTCTTTTGAAAACCCTCGAATAGCATCATTGGCGCTGCCACTAAATAATGCAAAGACAAACTGTACAATAACCACAATCGCTAATACTGACATCGTCAGATAGAGCACAAAACCGTAAAGCAACATATATAAAAGGCGTATCAGTTGGTTTTTTTCATCACTGTTTTTAAATTCCGTATTATCCATTTCATTTCTCCTGGTAGAGGATAGGTCAATATCACTTTAACACTTCCATAACTTGTTGCGGAAAGTCGAGCAATAAATTTCAATTAATGTTGCAAATGCCGAATTACTGGAGCAATTGGCCGCTTTATGGGAAACTTCAACGTTTATTTTGTTGATGACAGACTACCATGGACCGATTCTTTGCCTCGTTGGAAACATCGATAAACTGTTTTACTGAATACACTGGCAAACTTTGCAGCTGGTTGGTTTTGCTGCTGGTATTGTTAACCTGCTACGACGTAATGATGCGTTATCTGTTTCAACAGGGATCGGTCGGTTTACAGGAACTGGAATGGCATCTGTTTGCATTGATATTCCTGCTTGGTAGCGCTTATACGCTCAAACACGATGCGCATGTGCGGGTAGATATCCTTTATCGCAGTCAACGGCTTAGTGATATACATCGCGCCTGGATTGATGTCATAGGCATCATATTATTTCTGATGCCGTTTTGTCTGCTGATTCTGATCAGCAGCTGGCCATTTGCCTACAATGCCTATCTCTATCAGGAGGGGTCGCCTGACCCAGGCGGCCTGCCCTATCGTTTTCTTCTCAAAGCAGCTTTGTTACTGGGGTTTCTATTGATAATGATTCAGGCTGTGGCGGAGTTAATTCGTAATATCCGCATTATTCAACATCATCAGGAGCAAAAGTAATGGAATATATTGCATTACTGATGTTTGGCTTGTTGATCCTGTTACTGCTGACCGGCTATCCGGTCGCCTTTGTGCTCGGTGCCATCTCGCTGTTATTTGGTAGTATTTATCTGGGTTTTGACTTCTTCCAGCTGTTGCCATTTCGCATCTGGGGCATCATGACCAACTTCACCTTGTTGGCGGTGCCATTGTTTGTCTTTATGGGAGTAATACTGGAAAAATCCGGGGTGGCAGAAGAACTACTCGATACCATGGGCCGGGTGTTTGGGAGAATCCGCGGAGGGCTGGCAATATCCGTTGTCATGGTGGGTGCTTTGTTAGCCGCTACCACCGGGGTAGTAGGCGCATCAGTAGTCACCATGACCGTCATTGCTTTGCCATCGATGCTGAAACGAGGTTATGCCCCGTCTTTAGCCAGTGGCACTATTGCCGCTTCCGGCACCTTAGGACAAATTATTCCGCCCAGTATCATTCTGATCCTGTTAGGTGATGTTATCGGCGTACCGGTGGGTGAATTATTTATCGGTGCGGTAGTGCCAGGCATAATGCTGATTCTGGCTTACATTTTATATATAGTCTATGTCGCATGGCGCCATCCACACCTGGCACCAGCGGTACGGGATGATAACCCGGAACTGGCCGCGCTGTGGATCAGTGTATTAAAGAGTCTGCTACCCCCCTTATTGCTCATAATAGCGGTATTAGGTTCCATTTTTTATGGTATTGCCTCCCCCACAGAATCCGCTGCGGTGGGTGCACTGGGGTCATTGATACTGGCTGCTCTGCATCGTCGATTGACGCTGCCTAATCTTCGCGATGCTATGGAGAAAACAGCTCGTCTGACCAGCATGGTGTTCTTAATCTTTATTGGTGCCACCGCTTTTGGGCTGGTGTTCGTCGGCATGGGTGGGGATGGATTGATTCTGGATATTTTTTCAGGTCTGCCGGGAGGTAAATGGACGTTTTTAGTTCTCAGTATGTTACTGATATTCATACTGGGCTTTTTTCTCGATTTTATTGAAATCTGCTTTATTGTGGTGCCAATCATTGCACCGGTAGCAATCCATTTGAATATTGACCCATTGTGGTTTGCTCTGCTAATTGCAATTAACCTGCAAACATCATTTCTGACACCGCCGTTTGGTTTTTCACTGTTTTATCTGAAAGCCAGTGCACCACCCACCTTGAAATTGATGGATATCTATAGAGGCATCATGCCGTTTGTCGGTATTCAGATTATTGTGCTTGCACTGCTTATCAGTTTCCCGGCCATCTCACTTTGGTTGCCAAACTTGATGGGGTAAAGCCTGACTGCTAGGGCCTGTTGATCTTTCACGCTATCTCTTTTAAGGGTGTACCAAAGTCCAATTGTTTATTTTTTTGTATATCCATATCATACAATCGACTCCCATGTATCCTTTAAAGGAATAAGCCAAGTGCATGTCTCTAAATTAACCCTTGCCAGTCTCTTTTTTATCAGTTTCAGTCAGATGGCAAATGCCAGCCCTGTCGACGCCACTTCATTACTCAACCAATATAACCTCATTACTTCAGGCAATGTCTCAAGTACCTCAGAGGTCGAAGGAAACGCTCTTATTGGGGGCAATGTAAATGGCGGCCTTTACAACATGCATCAATCATCAAATGCTGCTGTGCCCTCACTGACGGTGGGTGGAAACGTTAGTGGCAACGTTCAAACCAAAGGCAAAGGCCTTAATGTAGGTGGAAATATTGCCGGGAATGTCACACTGAATGATGGTGGCGATGCCTTTGTTGGTTCGGTATCTGGATCCTTACAAAATAATGCAAACGGCAGCGGCTCCACCTCAGTTGTTGGTGATATTTCAGGTAATGTAAACACCAATGGCGGTAATACGATTTATGGCGGAAATCTGACAGGTTCGGCAAATGCCAATGGCGGCGGAACCGTATCAAACCAACCGGTTACCGCACCCTTCGAACCTGCAACTCAAGCTTTAAATGCGATGAATGTATTAAGCAATTTTTCTAACCAGTTATCCGGGCTTGACGCAAACAGTGGCTATAGAATTAATGGGGGAAAAGTCACTTTTAACGCCGTCGGTAACAATAGTGGGCTGGCAATCTTCAGCATCACGGATGCAAGTAGTTTTTTCGATAAAGCCTTTGAGTTTGATTTCAGCATGACCAACACGCAAAGCATTCTGTTTAATGTATTTGGTGGGGGTAATACCGAGTTTGATATCAAAGCGAACTTCCTGGCCAGTGCAGCGACCCTTTACGGCTCGATGTTTTTATGGAATTTTGTTGATGCTACCGAGCTCAATCTGGCCAGCCAATTCGGCGGTAGTATTCTGGCATTGAATGCAGCTGTGACGAATAGTAATAATATTGAGGGCACGCTAGCCGCTAAAAGCCTGACACAATATGGTGAGATTCATTCTCAACCTACTAATTTCGTCCCACCGGCAGCAGTTCCTGTCCCAGCCGCATTGCCCTTGTTTCTGAGTGGTTTGATTGGATTTTTCTCACTTCGTCGTAATCGCAAAAAATCACTTTAATTTAAGTTATAAAACCAAAAAGCCACCAACGACATCGTTGGTGGCTTCTAGATTTCTCAGCTTTCAATAAATGCAATGCCTTGTACCTGGCTGATATTATTCTCATCAAGCTCTAACATCATTAAACGATCCAGCCCCAATGCCACGCCACTGCATTGCGGTAAACCAGACTGCATCGCTGTCAGCAGGTTTTCATCTATCGGCATTTGAGGTTTGCCTTGTTGCAGACGCAATTGATTATCGTGTTCAAAACGTTGACGTAATTCGGTGGCATCACACAATTCGTCATAGCCATTGGCCAGCTCTATTCCACCAGCATATAACTCAAAACGACTGGCGACCTGATATCCTTCAGCATTTATTTTGATTTTCGCCAACTGCGCCTGAGAAGCAGGAAACTCTGTAACCATCACCGGCATTTCCAGCGCTTTAAGCTGTGGTTCAATTACTTCGCTCATCAGCATTTCCAGCCAGCCATCCCGATCAGTTTGCCAATCAGCAGTAAGCCCGGGTATGCGATCCAATGCAATTTGCTTCAACAAAACATCATCAGCCTGATAAATATCCAGCTGCAGATATTTCGCGAATAAATCACGATAAGGAAAAATGATTGCAGCAGGTAAGCCGATCACCTGTTGCATCAAAGCATCGACTTCTGCCATTAACTCTGTCAGTGAAAACCCTGGTCGATACCACTCCAGCATGGAAAATTCGGGCGCATGCTGGCGACCCAACTCACCATTACGAAACACCGTGGCAATTTGATAAATCGCGCCGCTACCAGCCGCCAGCAAGCGTTTCATCGCAAATTCAGGTGAAGTATGCAAATACAGGACTTTGGAGTCGCTGCCAGCCTCGAACCGGGTAGAGAAATTGTCAAGATAAGGCGCGGTAGGTGCTGCCGAAGATAAAATGGGAGTATTCACTTCCAGAACATTGCGGACTGAAAAAAACGGCGGACATTTGCCAGAAGCTTTGCCCGCCGTTTTAATATGTTCTGTAATTGCTCATTGTGAAGCATTATTCAGACTTAGGTTTAAGGCATGTAAGCTTGCTACATGCACCACTAAAAACACAAAAACTGATAATGAGTTTAATCTTTTTTAGCACGTTCGACGTATGATGCTGAACGAGTATCAACACGCAACACTTCACCAATTTCGATAAATAACGGGACTCGCACTACTGCACCAGTTTCCAGCGTTGCCGGTTTACCACCACCACCAGAAGTATCACCACGCACCCCCGGATCAGTTTCAACTACTGCCAGATTAACGAAATTAGGTGGCGTCACCAGCAGTGGTGTGCCATTCCATAGTGTGACTGTATAAACATATTGTTCTTTCAGCCAGTCTTTACTGTCAGCAATCGCATTGGCATCGGCAGCATATTGTTCAAAACTACTGGGATCCATAAAGTGCCAGAATTCACCGTCACTGTAGGAAAATTCCAGATCGATTTCGACAACGTCAGCGCTTTCTACAGATTCGTTAGTTTTGAAAGTACGTTCATTAACGCGACCGGTTTTAAGGTTACGGAATTTAACGCGGTTAAATGCCTGACCTTTACCTGGTTTCACAAATTCATTTTCGATGATGCTGCAAGGATCGCCATCCATCATGAATTTCAGTCCGGCTTTAAACTCATTTGTACTATAACTTGCCATGCTTACCTCTTTTGGGGGACGATCGTCGCCTGTTCACAAAATCAAAGCCCACTATGATACCGCAATCGCAAGCTGACGTAATCTTTGCTGATTGGCAGGATGAATTAAGTCATGCCATTAAAAACCCAACAGTCTTGCTGCAAATGCTCGGACTGGAGAATCATCTGCAAACGATTGATGCGGAGAGCTTAAAAAAATTCCCGCTGCGAGTAACGCAAAGTTACATTAATAAAATGCATTATGGCGACGCCAGCGATCCGCTTTTACGTCAGGTTTTCCCGCTGATTGATGAAACTATTGAGGTCGAAGGTTTTTCAGCGGATCCTGTGGGGGATCATTTGGCGATCAGCTCACCCGGCATTTTGCATAAATATCAGGGCCGTGCATTATTGCTGACCACCGGTGCCTGTGCCATTCATTGTCGTTATTGTTTTCGCCGACATTTCCCTTATAGCGAAAGCAATCCATTAGCGAGTCAGTGGCAACAATCGGTAGCTGCACTGCAAAGTGATAACAGTATTCGTGAAGTAATTTTCAGTGGCGGCGATCCATTGGCATTAACCGATACAAAATTAGCCGCCATGGTAGAGGACTTACAAAAAATCGCACATATCAAACGTTTGCGAATTCATACACGGCTGCCATTAGTGCTGCCAAAACGGATTTGCAACAGCTTATTGAACTGGATCAGCAGCACTTCCTTACGGGTGGTGATGGTCATCCATGCCAATCATGCCAATGAAATTGATGCTGAAACTGCTGAGACGCTATCAGAGTTACGTAATGCTGGATGTGAGTTATTGAACCAGGCTGTGTTGTTACGGGGAGTTAATGATGATGCGGACAGCTTAATCGCTCTTAGTGAGAGATTAAGCGAGGTTCAGGTAGTGCCTTATTACCTGCATTTACTCGATAAAGTAAAAGGCGCCAGTCATTTTGATGTGGATGAACAGCAAGGAATAGAGCTCATTGCTGCCATGCGTCGCGAATTACCTGGCTACCTTGTGCCGCGCCTAGTACGCGAGCAACAAGGTGAAGCCAGTAAAACCATTATTGCTTAGGCGCTTTTTTCCGTTCCGACATCGGAATATATTCACGCTGTTCATGACCGACATAAATCTGTGTCGGACGATAAATACGGTTATTGGAAATCTGTTCACGCCAATGTGCCAGCCAACCCGCTGAGCGTGCTACTGCAAACAACGCGGTGAATTGATCTTCCGGAATGCCCATTTCGGAATACAAAATACCCGAATAGAAATCCACATTCGGATAAACGCCTTTATGTCCCAGACGATCGACACAGACTTCTTCCAGCTTCATCGCCGTGGCAAACATTTTATCCAGTGAACCACCACGTTCTTCCACCAGCTTGGTCACCAGCTTATGCAGGATAGTGGCTCGAGGGTCTTTGACCTTATATTCACGATGTCCCATGCCCCAGATAACTTCTTTGTTGGCCAGTTTCTTGTCAACCCAGGCTTCAACATTATCGGGTGAACCGATTTCCTGCAGCATGCCTACCACACGTTGGTTAGCACCACCATGTAATGGACCAGATAAGGTTCCAATTGCTGCTGAGATAACGCTGTAAGGCGATGCTAATGTTGAACCGGCAACCAAAGCTGCAAACGTTGAGGCGTTCAGGGTATGTTCGGCATGCAGAATCAGGCAAACATCCATAATGCGCGCCATCAGACTATCCGGTTCTTTACCGGTAAACATATACAACAGATTTTCCGCAACTGACAAATCATCACGTGGATTGATCGGATCATAGCCCTGACGCATGTGTTCCCACATCGCGACCAAAGGTGCCATCTGCGCGATAATATTGACCGTCATATTGCGGACATAGTCGATATCTTTACAACTTTCAGCATCGGTCAGACATTCGGTGCCCGGATAGAACATACCTAAACTGCAAACCGCTGTTTGCAACATATCCATCGGATGACCGGTATGTGGGAAATGACGCATCATTTCACGAATATGATATTTAATACGATAACTGCTGCGCAGCTGTTTGGAAAAGCGATTTAATGCAGCTTTAGTGGGTAATTCGCCATCCAGTAGCAATAGCGTAGTTTCTTCAAAAGTACTGTTGGTTGCCAGTGTTTCCAGTGGATAACCACGGTAACTAAGGATGCCTTTTTCGCCATCAATAAATGAAATGGCTGACTTCGTGGCAGGCACACCTTCCAGGCCGGGTAAAAAATCGCTCATCTACTACCTCGTGTTTAAATCCAGCTGGTGGAGTTATTGAAATTGGGGGTCATTATACTGCAATGGGGAAAGACCGAAACCCCGAGCAGACCAGCGTAAAGAAAGTTGAAAATCAGCCTAACGAATCAGCCCAGATGTTTTCGGCCCAGCCCTGAGCATAGCGACCTTCCTCTTCACTTGCCGTCTCGGAAACCCCACCACTGGGGTGAGGAACCATATCCTGACTGCTTTTATCATAACGATAAACCGCGGCAACATGCCCTGCCTGTTGTCCATCGACAAAACTGTAACAGGTATTGCTGAAAATGGGTTGCTGCTCAGGTATTTCTTCACGCAATAGAGCGATGACCGCAGCAGCACAGACCTTGGCTTGCTGGTTAGCTATATGAGCAGATTTGGGCACCTTCGCCGCCACCGAATCCCCTATCACATGCACTCGTTCAACTGCTGTCGACTCATAGGTCAGAAAGTCTACATCACACCAGCGATTATCTACATTAACCACGCCAGCCATTGCAGCCACCGCCCCGGCCTTTTGCGGAGGAATGACGTTTAAAACATCGGCTTGGTAGTGATCAAAAAAACTTTCAACCTCCAGATTGGCGACATTGACCGATTCAATTGGGTTCATTGGCTGATACTCGATTAAACCAGCATATTGCTGTTGCCACGCTTCGGTAAATAAGGCTTTTTTAGAGACAATATCCGGGTTGGCATCTAATATCAGTAGTTTACCAGTGGGATTGTGTTGTTTAAGATGCAATGCGATCTGACAAGCACGTTCATAAGGCCCAGGAGGACAGCGAAAAGGTGCAGCCGGGACAGTCATTATCACGACTCCACCCTGCCGCATCGACTTAAGCTGATTGGCTAATAACAAAGTCTGCTCACCTGCTTTCCAGGCATGGGGAACATGTTCCTGAGCTTCAGCCGTAGCAAGGATAGGCAACTGGTCATAAATGAAACTGACGCCCGGGGCAATAATCAACCGGTCATAGTCAACTCGACTTTTATCTGCAAGCCACAGTTGACGGTTTTCAGTATCAACAGCAATAACTTCCGATTGTACAAAGCGAATAGCTTTATCTGTCTGTAAAGCAGTGTACTTGCGAGTAAGCTGTGACAGACTGCGATTGCCGCTAAGCACCAGATTACTCTGTGGACAGGATATAAACTGACTGTTTTTTTCTATCAATGTGATTTCAAGTTCTGGCGCCCACATTGCCAGATATCGCGCTGCAGTGGCTCCAGCAAACCCACCACCAATAACTACGACTTTCTGTTTTTGATTACGAAAACAAGCAGTAGATAATCCCAATGGCAGGGCTGCCATAGCCGATAAATAAGCTGCATTTTTTAACACTTGTCGACGCTTGATAGTCATATCAGAGCACTCAGCTGTTAATAATTATTGACTCAAGAGACTTTTTCACCCTGAGCCTGCAGATCGGCATGATAAGACGATCGCACCATTGGTCCACTGGCCACATGTTCAAAGCCCATTTCCTTACCTGCTACTGCCAGCTCGTCGAACTCTGCTGGAGTGACAAAACGCTCAACTGCCAGATGATGCCTGCTAGGTTGCAGATACTGACCCAGCGTCAGCATCCGACAACCATGATCGCGTAAATCCTGCATCACCTGTTTAACTTCATCGATGCTTTCACCCAAACCGAGCATCAGGCCAGATTTAGTGGGCACTTCAGGATGCATTTGCTGAAAGCGCTGAATCAGATCTAATGACCATTGATAATCCGAGCCAGGTCGAACGGCTTTGTAGAGTCTGGGGATACTTTCCAGATTGTGATTAAAAATATCCGGTGGATTATCCGCCAGTATCTCCAGCGCCACATCCATACGACCACGAAAATCAGGCACCAGCACTTCAATACGGGTTTGTGGCGATTGCTGACGAATTTCACTGATGCAGCGGCTGAAATGGGCAGCGCCACCATCACGTAAATCATCACGATCGACCGAGGTCACCACTACATGTTTGAGCTGCATGGCGGCAATGGTTTTTGCCAGATGATTCGGTTCATTATCATCTAATGCATCAGGACGGCCATGCGCCACATCACAGAAAGGGCAACGTCGGGTACAAATATTGCCCATGATCAGAAATGTCGCCGTACCGTGGGCAAAACACTCCCCAAGATTTGGACAGGACGCTTCTTCACACACGGTGTGCAAATCATGATCACGCAACATTTGTTTGATGCGCTGTACTTCAGGTGCACCTTGTGATTTGGCACGAATCCATTCCGGTTTGCGCTTAGGATCACTAGGAACGATTTTTATGGGAATACGCGCGACTTTAGAGGCACCTTTAAGCGCTTTTACATCACGTTTTACCGGTTCAACCGTGTCAGTCATGTGTTGCTACCTTGTTGCATGTGTGCGAGAAAAACAGACACAAATTGTTGTTTTACTGAGGCCATATCGACCGTTGCACCTAATGTTTTCATATCGGTCATTTGCATGCCTGCGTAACCACAGGGATTGATATCGGCAAATGGCTGTAAATCCATATCAATGTTTAAACTCAGGCCATGATAACAGGCGCCGCGTTTGACCCGTAATCCCAGTGAAGCAATTTTCGCTTCGCCACAGTACACTCCAGGGGCATCTTTACGAGCATATGCGTCAATCTTATGCTCGTCCAGCATGGCAATAACCGTGTTTTCCATACAACTGATCATATTGCGTACGCCCATGCCGAAACGACGTAAATCAATTAATGGATAAACGATTAATTGTCCCGGACCATGGTAGGTTATTTGACCACCACGATCAGTTCGTACCATCGGAATTGTATTTTGTCTCAGCAGATGACCGTCCTGACCATTAAACCCCTGAGTGTAAACAGGATAATGTTCTAATAACCACAGTTCATCTTCGGTGTGATTATCACGTTGCTGCGTGAACTGCTGCATGGCTAGCAGGGTTGGTTGATAATCCCGTAGGCCGAGATCCTGTATCTTCATCAGAGCACGTATTTAACGGCATCGTGACTACTGAGTTCCTGATAGATAGCGTCCAGTTGTTTTTTACTGGTCGCCTCAATAACCACGGTGATGGAAGTATATTTGCCCCCTGAGCTCTGTCTACTGGTGACAGCTCCTTCAGTAATATCACCAGCATGCTTGCGGACGATTTCCACCACAATATTATCCAACTGCGGGTGGGTTTCTCCCATTGCCTTTACCGGATATTCACAGGGAAATTCCAGTAACGTCTCTTCGCCGTTTGATTCACTCATCAGATTACCTCTTGTTTATAGCGCTGAAACAAGATGTCCATTTGTTGCCACACGGGGCCGGGTTTACCATTACCAACGATTTCACCATCCAATAAGGTCACTGGCACCACTTCTTTGGTTGAACTGCTGATCCAGATCTCATCCGCATTTCGCAGAGCTGATTCACTGACGGCTCTTTCATGTAGCGGCATATCATTTTGCGCCGCCAGCTCAATAATCAGATCACGGGTAATGCCAGGCAATACTTTTTCATCTTTTGGCGCAGTAAAGATGACACCGTCGATGACCACATACGCATTACTGGCTGAACCCTCGGTCAGATAATTATCGCGGAGCAATAACGCTTCCTGTGCACCAGCATCCTGCGCCAACTGTTTCATCAGACTGTTTGCCAGCAAGGTAATTGCTTTAATATCGCAACGCATCCAGCGAATATCGGCTGTGGTAATGGCCTTGATACCATCCGTCTTCCAGCTATCGGCAACCGGATGCAGCGGATTACTCATCAGAAACACACTAGGTGCCACACCAATCGGAAAGATATGATCTCTTGGTGCTACGCCCCGGGTGACCTGCAAATACAACGACTGATCGCCCGCATTATTCCGGGCGATCAAATCATTAATAATGCCGGTCCATTGCGCATCTGAAAACGGGTTTTCGATCCGTACGCCGTCCAGACTATTCTGCAATCGCTGCAGGTGCCTATCGAGTAAAAAAGCGCTTCCGGCATACACCGGAATCACTTCATAAATGCCATCACCTAATAAATATCCGCGGTCATACACAGAGACCTGAGCTTTATCAGCGGGGATAAATTCGCCGTTAAGATAAACTATTGCCACGAAACATTAACCCCAGATAAGCATCAACAAACTGTCGAGGATTCGTCTCCACCAGCTGCCTTTTTCAACCTCTTCCACAGCCACCAGTTTACGAGTGGCAACCACTTCATCGCCCAAACGGATTTCCACCTCTCCCAGCTCAGTGCCTTTGGCAACTGGAGCGACAACAGGCTGTTGGATATTGGTTGAGGCCTGCAAGTCTTTATAACGTCCGCGAGGAACCGTAATAGATAATGGCTGTGCCAGACCCAGATTCAACTGATCAGTTTGCCCCTTCCAAACCTTGGTTTGAGTAATCGCCTCATCTGCCGCATAAAGCTGATGCGTTTCAAAGAAACGGAAACCAAAATTAAACATTTTTTGGATTTCCTGGGCTCGTGCATTTTCACTTGCCGTGCCAAGAACCACAGCAATCAGGCGCATACCATCACGCTTTGCTGATGCAGATAAGCAGTATCCAGCCTCTTCGGTGTGACCGGTTTTCAATCCATCAACCGTATTATCACGCCATAACAATTTATTACGATTGTGCTGAGTAATACCGTTGTAGGTATATTCCTTTTCTGCATACCATTGGTAATGTTCGGGAAAATCCCGGATTAAGGCTGCTGAAAGGATCGCAATATCATGCGCCGTGGTGTAATGCTCTGGTCCCGGCAAACCGGTGGCATTTTGATAGTTGGTATTGACCATACCCAGTTTCTGAGCATATTGATTCATCATCTGGGCAAACACTTCTTCGCTACCCGCAACATGTTCAGCCAGCGCTACAGCAGCATCATTACCTGATTGCACGATCATGCCTCGCAACAGGGCTTCCACGGTTACCTTAGTGTTCACCTCAATAAAGCTGCGTGAGCCAATCATGCGCCAGGCTTTTTCACTGATTAATACTTCATCATCAAGTTTAATATTGCCATCGTGGATTTCCTGGGAAACCACATAAGAGGTCATTAATTTGGTAATGCTGGCCGGTGGCAGACGCTCATCTGCATTTTCGGACATTAAAATATGTCCGCTATCGTAATCCTGCAAAATATGGGCAGTACCCGCAATTGAGGGTGCTGTAGGATTCGGCGTGATCATTCCCGCCGAACTGATAGTGGCGACACTGAAAAGTAGCCCTGCCAGGCTCATTTTGAAAATTTTAATCATTTAGTTACTCTCAATAAAAAACAGTTATTCCTTGATAAGCCGGGTATCAGAAAAACCTAATCCCATTAGTTGATTAGCGATCCTATCGCTATATTCAACACTTTCAAGTGGGCCAATCCGAACCCGGTATAAGGGAGTTTGAACACGTTCAACAGATGAAATATGAACTCGCTCTTGAATCTGTTGTTGAACTTGTTGCTTTATCTGTTCTGCCCTGCTTAATGTGCTGAATGCTCCTATTTGCAGAAACAGTCCGACTTTCCCCATTGTTGTGGTTTGGGTTGAAACAGCATTTGCTGTGGGTGTTACATTGGCGACTACATCTTTTTTAGCGGTAGTAGACGCAACGACATTCTTACTGCTGATTGCCCTTACTTCAACCTGGCCAGTACCTTTATCAATAATACCCAGCTTGGTTGCGGCGCTATAGGATAAATCTATCAATCGATCATCATGAAACGGTCCACGATCATTAATTTTTACCACGACCTTGCGTCCATTCTCCAGGTTGATGACTTCAGCATAACTTGGTAAAGGTAATGTTTTATGAGCAGCCGTCATCGCATACATATCGTAAGGCTCACCACTGGAGGTGCGTCTGCCATGAAACTTTGTACCGTACCAGGATGCTTTGCCACGCTCTACATAATTTTCACTACTGGCAAGTGTGTAATATCTTCTGCCGAACACTTCATATGAAGCTGGATTACCATAT
Source organism: Methylophaga sp. F7 (assembly GCF_056863975.1). Lineage (NCBI taxonomy): Bacteria > Pseudomonadati > Pseudomonadota > Gammaproteobacteria > Thiotrichales > Piscirickettsiaceae > Methylophaga > Methylophaga sp. F7. Next base: position 2,312,220 of record NZ_CM166511.1, read on the forward strand.
TTACTTCTTGGTTCATCACGTGGGACTGCATCCGGGATTTTCGAAACATCCGGTTTTACTTTTGGTGCAGAATCCTGTTGTTCAGTCACGGTTCCACAGGACCAAAGCCCCGTCAGCATTATCGATAAAGTTAAATACTTAACTACACGCTGTTTCATTTTACAGACTCATAACCATCACGAATCGCTTCTGCCAATTGGATAACAGCCATGGCATACATACGGCTGTGATTGTAACGGGTTATCGCATAAAAATTTTGCCGGCCTAACCATAGCTCTTCACCATCGGGCTGGGTCAGGCTGAAAACGGTAATCGCATCTTCACCCTCGGGTAATTTATCGGTGCTCAAACCGGATTTTCTTAACTCTTCACGCGTTACGGTAGGCTTCAATCCGCGATCAATCAAATCCTGTGGCAGATCATTACCTTCGTACTTTGTAGCATGCACAATGCTTTCGCCTGGCTGCCAGCCGTGACGACGCAGATAATTCGCGATACTGCCGATAGCATCCGTTGGATTATTCCAGATATCACGGTGGCCATCATTATCAAAATCGACAGCATATTCACGAAAACTGCTAGGCATAAATTGTCCCAGCCCCATGGCCCCGGCATAAGAACCAATCGGTTCCAGTTGAGACATCTCCTCTTCGCGAGTCAGGATTAAAAAGTTTTTCAATTCCGAGCGGAAAAAAGTGCTACGCGGAGGGTAACGAAAGGCCAGAGTAGATAAGGCATCCAGAACCCGGAAACTGCCCATGTTGCCGCCAAAACGGGTTTCTACACCGAGAATAGCCAGGATTATTTCAGCAGGTACACCCAATTCTTTTTCAGCTCTTTCTAACGTATCGGCATGTTTTTTCCAATAAGCTACACCCGCATTAATACGTGCCTGATCGAGGAAAATCTCGCGATATTCATACCACGGCTTACTTTTCTCAGCAGGTCTGGAAATAGCTTTAAGAATGCTATCTTTGACTTCAACCTCAGCAAACAGGTTTTCCAGTTCGGCTCTGTCAAACGCATGTTCTTCAACCATTTCATCAATAAATTTATCCACATCCGGTAGTTCAGGATTGGCAAATGCTGGCGTCATTATCAGGCTTAACAGTGTAGCGGTAATGTGTTTCTTCACGGTGACATCATCCTCCGATGAGTGTGTATGGACATCAGGATACCGAAGCCTGCCAGCAAGGTCACCATGGATGTACCTCCATAGCTGATCAGTGGCAGCGGCACCCCGACAACAGGTAAAAGACCAGTAACCATTCCTACATTTACAAAAACATAGACCAGAAATGTAATGGCAATACTGCCCGCCAATAATTTCATGTAACTCAATTGCGCTTGAGCAGCTATATAGAGGCCTCTCGCAGTAATTAACAGATAAACTGTAATCAACAGTGTCAAACCAATCAGACCAAATTCTTCTGCAATCACCGCAAAAATAAAATCGGTGGAGCGTTCCGGTAAAAACTCCAGATGCGACTGCGTCCCCTGTAGCCAGCCACGACCTTGTAACCCACCCGATCCAATCGCAATCTTCGATTGAATAATATGATAGCCGGCACCTAGTGGGTCCGACTCAGGGTTAAATAAGGTCATCACCCGGCGTCGCTGATAGTCATGCATGAAGTACCATAATACCGGCGCAGCTGCAGCGGCCAGAGCCAGAAAACTCATGATCAATCGCCAGGAAACACCCGACAGAAAAACCACTATCAACCCCGAACTGGCAATTAACAATGCCGTTCCCAGATCTGGCTGTTTGGCAATTAACAAGGCTGGAACAGCAATCATCACCAGTGCAAAAAACATTCTGACAAAGCTGGGCGGTAATGGTCTATCTGCCAGATAAACGGCTACTACCAAAGGCACCGCCAGCTTCATAATCTCAGATGGTTGAAAGCGGAAAAAACCCAAATCAAGCCAACGCTGAGCGCCTTTTCCTATCGTGCCAAACAATAAAACAGCAATCAGCATTAGCAGTCCGACTGCATAAATCCAAAACGCAACATCTTTGAATCGATCGGGATGTATCTGCGCCAGAAGAATCATCACCGTTATGGCGATTGCCATTCTGACTCCCTGACGTAGCAATAAACCAATGTCTTCACCGCCACTGCTATATAGCACGACAGAACTGAACAGCAGCAGCGTCAGGATGCCCAATATTAATAAGCCATCCAGGTGCACACGTTGCAATCCTGAGCGCCACTGAAATCCGGGCACCCGTCGTCTGTCCTGCAGCAAACCGCTCATCGCTCTGGGCGACTGTCTTACCTCATTCCGTAACTGGCTCATCAGTCTCAATTCCAAAATATACATCGATAAGCTTACGTGCAATTGGAGCGGCTGTGGCACTGCCACTTCCCCCATTTTCTACGACTACTGCAATCGCTATTTCAGGATCATCCGCCGGGGCAAAAGCCACAAAAAGCGCATGATCATGTAATTTTTTGGCCAGTAACTCCGCATCATACTTAGCATCCTGGGCTATTCCGAATACTTGTGCTGTGCCTGTTTTCCCTGCAATCTGGAATGGTAAATCTGTTCCAATATGTCTTGCCGTACCACGTTTGCCGTGGACCACTTCAACCATCGCTTCGATTACCGACTGCCAATGACTGGAATTTTGTATCGGTAAACTGTCAGCCTGTTGCACACCCAACAACTGCATACCTTCGTCATTATCCGCTTTGGTAGCGCGAACCAGTTGGGGGGTATAAACCGTTCCCATCATTCCAAGCGTTGCGGTTGCATGAGCCAGTTGAATTGGCGTCATCTGATTAAATCCCTGCCCTATCCCCGATATCAGCGTTTCACCGGGATACCAGGCCTGATTGCGCTGATTACGCTTCCACTCTCTGGAAGGAGACAAACCTTTACTCTCACCAGGAATATCGACACCTGTCTGATGACCAAAACCAAACAAATCCAGAAAGCCATGTAACCGATCAATCCCAATTGCATGTGCTAAATCATAAAAATACACGTCACAGGATTCGGCCATCGCACTTTTCAGATCAACGTGACCATGTCCTATGCGTTTCCAGCAGCGGTACCGATGAGAATTGCCTGGTAATGAATAAAAACCAGGGCAAAATGTTCGGCTTTGTTGGGTCACGACATTTAACTCCAAACCCGCCAGAGCAACAAAGGGTTTGAATGTCGATCCCGGGGGATAATGACCGCGCAATGCACGATTAAACAGGGGTTGATCGATGGAGTCACGCAATTCTGCATACTCTTTGACGCTAATGCCGTTCACGAAAGAGTTTGGATCGTAATCCGGTTTGCTGACCAAGGCTAACACACCACCGTTTTTTGTATCGAGTACGACAACAGAGCCATTATATTCACCCAATGCTTCTGCGGCCGCCTGCTGCAGGTTAATATCAAGATGCAAATACAGATCCTGTCCTGCAGTGGCCGGTTCACTGAAAAGTTCTCTAACGGTGCGCCCCTGCACATTGGTTTCAACCTGACGATACCCTACTGTGCCATGCAGAAAATCTTCGTATTGTTTTTCAACACCGGTTTTACCTATCTGCAGTGTACCTTTGTAATTTTGTCGATCAATAACCTGTGTTTCCTGCTGATTGATACGACCGACATAACCCACCGCATGAGCAAAAAGCGGTCCCTGCGGATAATGCCGTATCAACCGGCCTACCACATCAACACCCGGGAAACGATGACGATTAACTGAAAACAATGCGACTTCTTTCTGAGTCAGCTGGTTACGAACCACTATTTCTTCGAAGGCTCGATGACGTTTACGGCGTTCATTAAACGCATCAATATCTTCAGCGGTTAGTGATAACAGCTCAGCCAATTCGGCAATTGTTTGATCCACATTCTGTACTTTCTCCGGGATCAACTCGAGACTGAATGTCGGAATATTTTCGGCCAGTAACACACCATTACGATCGTAAATCAAGCCGCGTTGAGGCGCTAACGGCTCAATATCCACCCGATTGCGATTGGAAAGTGAATCAAAGTGTTCAAATTCGACAATCTGCAGCATCACCAAGCGAAAAATAATGATGCCAAACAACACTAGCGAAAAAAGCCCGGCGAATATCAGTCGGTTACTGACCAGTCGACTTTCACGAAAATGGTCTTTGAGCCTGTGCCGGGGATCGATCACAATCAACTCACCTGAAAACTACGACGTATTTTCCTTAATACGGCATACACAAAGGGCCAGACCAGTGTACTGGTCAGTATGGTCAACCAGTGGTTCCAACTGAAGGTGATCGGCGCACTCAGCATCACGATAAAATGCACCAGAGAAACCAGGGACAATATTGTAAAAGCCTGTTGCCAAAGAGGATATTGACGAATTTGCAAATGTAAACGCCCCACCAGATAAATCACCAGTGCATAGGCAAATGCATGAATCCCCAGAATACCTCCGGTGACCACATCCATCACCAATCCGGTAAACCAGGCAACGCCAATGCTGACCCGTTGTGGTAAAGCCATTGCCCAGTAAATCAGCGTGATAGCAACCCATTCCGGACGTGCATATCGAAGCGTATCTGGCAGTGGCACCAGCATTAATAAAATGGCGAATAACAAGGTAATGTATATGACACTGCTATGCTGTGACTTCACCAGAACCATCAGTTACTTTCCTCCGATGGCGTCACTGGCGCATCCACTGCAGGCTGTTCTTCCAATGCAGGCTGTTCTTCCACTGCAGGTAAATCACTTTCTTCAATTTGCAAAGGATATGTAATACCGAAATCAATTTTTTCACCCGGCAGTACCAACATGACTTCTCGACTGGTTGCCAACCGAGCAGCTGGACTAACGCTAATTTCGGCAAAAGATTTTCCCTGAGGGAAGTTTACTGAGATCACCTTTCCAACGGGGTAACCAACCGGGAAACGCCCCCCAGGCCCGAGGTTACCAATAGATCTCCAACGCGCACATCGGCATTGTGCGGTAAAAACTCCATCTGTAAATTTTCTCCCAGACCCCGCCCAGTGACCACAGCGCGTAAGCCATTTCTGACAATCTGTACTGGAATACTGTGGCTGGGGTCGGTTAACAACACGACGCGGCTGGAAAACTGGCTGACTTCCGCCACCTGTCCCATGACACCTAGAGAATCGAGTACTGGCTGCCCTTCATAGACGCCAAAGGTTTCACCTTTATCGATGATGACATGCTGATAAAAAGGATCTAAGTCGACACTGAGCAGTTCGGCAACCTGCACCCGTTCCTGTAGACGAAATGATGAACCAAGCAATTCTCGCAAGCGCATGTTTTCACTTTCCAGCGCCTGCATTTTCTGCATCCGCACACTATTAGTGAGGTTTTGTGCTTCAAGCTTCATGATTTTCTCACGCAGTTGCCGATGGCCCTGAAAAAAATCAGTAAACCATGTGGAGAAATCGTCTGGCATAGAGGCGAGTTTCTGTACCGGATAAACAGCCGTAGACAGGGTCATCCTGACGGGCTTGAAATAATCCAGTCGTGTATCCAGAAAATACAATAACAACGATGCGACTACTGCAAGCAGCATCCGAGTATTTAATGAAGGTGTTTGGGCAAATAACGGTTTAATGGCTCAGTTCCGAAAATGAAAAGACCTTCACAAATAACCTTGCTATTTGTAAAGGTCAAATACCTACTTCAATCTGACTGAAGACTATTCAAACGTAAATACGTCGCTCCCGCGTTCGTCAATAAGTTCTAATGCACGACCACCCCCTCTGGCAACACAGGTCAGCGGGTCTTCTGCGACAATGGCTGGCAAGCCGGTTTCTTCCATTAACAGGCGATCCAGGTCTCTTAGTAACGCACCACCACCCGTCAGCACGATGCCTCGTTCAGCAACGTCAGCACCCAGTTCCGGCGGTGTCTGTTCCAGCGCAGTTTTCACTGCAGCGACAATACCGGCTAATGGATCCTGCAACGCTTCCAGTATTTCATTACTGTTCAGTGTGAAACTGCGGGGGATTCCTTCTGCCAGATTACGTCCACGTACTTCCATTTCTCGGACTTCGTTTCCAGGATAGGCAGAACCGATTTCTTTTTTGATCTTTTCAGCAGTGGCTTCACCAATCAATGTGCCGTAATTCCGACGGACATAATTGACAATCGCCTCATCGAACAAATCACCACCGATTCGCACTGAAGCTGAATAAACAATCCCGTTCAGTGAGATAATCGCGACTTCAGTGGTGCCACCACCAATATCCAGCACCATCGAGCCGCTGGCTTCTTCTACCGGCATACCGGCACCAATGGCTGCTGCCATCGGTTCTTCAATCAAAAATACATCACGCGCACCGGCGCCGGCAGCAGATTCACGAATTGCCCGACGTTCGACTTGTGTTGAGCCGCAGGGTACGCAGACCAAAACGCGCGGACTTGGTTTTAAAAAGCGACCTTCATGCACCTTGCGAATAAAATGCTGCAACATTTTTTCAGTGACAGTGAAATCGGCTATAACACCATCTTTCAATGGACGTATCGCAGTGATATTGCCAGGGGTCCGCCCTAACATTCTTTTAGCTTCTGCACCTACCGCGGCGATCGAGCGAGGGCCGCCTGGCCCCTTATCCTGTCGAATTGCGACTACTGAAGGTTCATCCAAAACGATGCCCCGGCCGCGCACATAAATCAGCGTATTCGCTGTACCCAGATCGATAGACAGATCGTTAGAGAAGATCCCACGTAAACGTTCAAACATTGAAGAAACCACATCCGGAAGAGGTAAAATGGATACTTTAGCAATGCTCAGGTCTGTTGGGCAAGCAACTAATGATTTAAACTTCAACTTTGTGAAATCAATTAACTTACGGGACGACTGATGAGTTTAGATAAATCCGATGTAGAAAAAATCGCGCATCTTGCGCGGCTTGCCATTGATGAAAGCACGATTCCTGATTACGCCCGAGATCTTAATAACATTCTCAATCTGGTCGAACAGATGAGCGCGGTGAATACCGATGCAGTCAGTCCCATGGCGCACCCACTGGATGCACACCAACGATTGCGTGAGGATGTGGTATCCGAAACTGACCAACGTGAATTGTTCCAGTCTATTGCCCCTAAAACCGACGCTGGCGTCTACCTGGTTCCACAGGTCATCGAATAAATCCAACACAGGCAAGTACATGCATAACAAAACTCTTTCTGAACTTTCGGCCTTGCTACACAACGGTGACATCACCAGTGTGGAACTGACTCAACACTTTCTAAACCGTATCAAAACGCATAATGGCAATTTGAATGCTTTTATCAGTGTGACTGAAGAAAGCGCGCTGGCGCAGGCTGCGGCTGCTGATAAACAGTTTGCAGACAAGACTGCCGGTAAACTGACCGGCATTCCAATGGCGCATAAAGATATTTTCTGCACCAAGGGCGTTCGTACCAGCTGTGCATCAAAAATGCTCGATAAATTTGTTGCGCCCTATGATGCGACTGTGGTGGAAAAAATTGCAGCCAGTGGCATGGTAATGTTGGGTAAAACCAATATGGACGAATTTGCCATGGGTTCATCCAATGAAACCAGCTTTTACGGTCCGGTCAAAAATCCCTGGGATACTGAACGGGTTCCAGGTGGTTCTTCCGGAGGCTCTGCAGCAGCAATCGCTGCTCGACTGGCACCGGCGGCTACCGGTACAGATACAGGTGGTTCAATTCGTCAGCCTTCATCTTTATGTAATTTAACCGGTTTGAAACCAACTTATGGTCGTGTTTCCCGTTACGGCATGATTGCTTTTGCCTCCAGCCTGGATCAGGCGGGCCCGATGACGGCCAACGCCGAAGATGCGGCATTATTGTTAAATGTCATGTCGGGTTTTGATGAACGCGATTCCACCAGCGTGGAACGTGATGTTCCAGATTACACCGCAAATCTGAATGATTCCCTGCAAGGTCTGCGCATTGGTCTGCCAAAAGAATACTTTGGTGAAGGTCTGGCACCGGAAGTGGCAGAAATAATTGATGTCGCCATTAAGGAATTCGAAAAGCTCGGGGCAACCGTCAAAGAGATCAGCCTGCCAAATACCTCTCTGGCGATACCAACTTATTATGTGGTTGCCCCTGCAGAATGCTCATCCAATTTGTCTCGTATGGACGGCGTGCGCTTTGGCCATCGCTGTGAAGATCCAAAAGATTTACTGGATCTGTACCAACGTTCACGCGGTGAAGGTTTCGGTGACGAAGTTAAACGTCGCATCATGATCGGAACCTATGCACTATCTGCCGGTTATTACGATGCCTACTATCTTAAAGCTCAGAAATGCCGCCGTTTGATAAGCGATGACTTCCAACAGGCATTTGAAGAAGTTGATGTGATTATGGGACCTACCGCGCCAACCACAGCCTTTAAACTGGGTGATAAAGCCGATGATCCAGTAGCCATGTATTTAGCGGATATCTATACCATTAATACCAATCTTGCTGGTTTGCCCGGTATGTCAATTCCGGCAGGTTTTGCCAATGGCTTACCTGCTGGTTTACAGATCATTGGTAATTATTTCGATGAGGCACGTTTACTTAATGTTGCTCATCAATACCAACAGGTCACTGATTGGCATAAACAAATTCCAACAGCATTTCAGTGAAACCTAGGGTCTGTTGATCTTTCAGAGCCGCCTCTGTTGTGACTAAAATGCTCCAATCAAGGCGCGAGGAATGCAGTTTGTGAGATACATCCATGTATCTCACCCCTAAGGGGCTTACGCTTAAAAACGTTCCAGACGTTTTTGTAGTTGCTCTAAATACATGACGAGCAACGTGGATTGGGGCATTTTAAGTCACACCCCGAAGGGCTGGGACTATTTTTCCGCCCTACGGTGTTGAAAATGACTTATGTAGAACAATTACATCGCATCATTTCCGCCTTGTAGGACGAAAAAATAGCCTCCAGCAGTGGTGGCTATGAAAGATCAACAGACCCTAGGGGCGAAAGCCCCTTTTTTAAAGCCATTCATCGCGGAGCGAAAAAATGAAAGCAGCAGAGCTATTTGTCCGTACTCTGGAAAATGAAGGTGTGGAATATGTTTTTGGTATTCCCGGTGAGGAGAATCTGGATGTCATGGACGCCTTGCTGGATTCCTCCATTCAGTTTATTACCACCCGGCATGAACAAGGTGCGGCCTTTATGGCAGATGTTTATGGTCGACTCACTGGCCGTGCAGGAGTCTGTATGGCGACACTCGGTCCGGGTGCGACCAATCTGATTACCGGTGTGGCTGATGCCAATATGGATCATGCCCCCTGGTAGCCATTGCCGGTCAGGCTTCGACCAATCGCTTGCATAAAGAATCGCATCAGGTCCTGAATCTGGAAGCGATGTTTTTGCCCATCACCAAATACTCCACTCGAATTGTCAGCCCTGAAGTGATTCCGGAAATTGTTCGCAAAGCTTTTAAAGTGGCGCAGACCGAGAAAACCGGTGCCTGTTTTATTGAGTTTCCTGAAAATATTGCCGAGATGGAAATTGACGATGCTCCACTGCGGGTCAAACACGCCACACCTCCTGAACCGGCTGCTGAACATATCGAACGAGCAGCAGAATTAATTTCCAATGCAGAAAATCCGATTATTCTGGCGGGTAATGGCGTCATTCGTGCGCATGCCGCTAAAGCGCTTACAGACTTTGCTGAAAAGCTGGGCATTCCGGTCGCCAACACCTTTATGGCCAAAGGCGTCATTCCGTTTGGTCATCCCATGTCACTGGGCAGTGTTGGGTTGCAGTCGAATGACTATGTGAATACCGGCTTTGCCAATGCCGATGTAATTATCTGTATCGGCTACGACATGGTTGAATACCACCCCTATCTCTGGCATCCCTCACGGGATCGCACGCTGATTCATATTGATACCACCCATGCTGAGGTTGATGGATATTACAGTGTGGTATTGGGTGTTGTGGGCAATATTACGCACAGTCTGAATCGAATTGCAGCCCTCACCACGCCGCACGAAGGTAAGGCCATGCGTACTTTACGCGATAGTCTGATTACAGAAATGAATCAGCATCGCCGTGATACCGAATTCCCTGTTAAACCACAGAAAATCATCTGGGATCTGCGTACCGCCATGCATCTGGAAGATATCGTAATCTGCGATGTGGGTGCCCATAAAATGTGGATGTCACGAATGTTCCGCTGTGAATACCCGAACACCTGCATTATTTCCAATGGCTTTGCCAGCATGGGCATAGCGGTTCCGGGTGCAATTGCAGCCAAACTGGCACATCCGGAACGCAAAGTCGTTGCAGTAACCGGTGACGCTGGTTTTCTGATGAACTCTCAGGAAATTGAGACAGCCATTCGTTTGAATATCGCGATTGTCATTCTGATTTGGAACGATGCAAGCTACGGTCTGATTGAATGGAAACAGCAAAACCAGTTTGGCCGAACCAGTAATGTAAAATTCGGCAATCCGGATTTTGTACAGTATGCGCAATCATTTGGCGCAACGGGTGTCAGAGTGAATAAGACCGAAGAGTTAATGTCTGTTTTAAAAGAAGCTTTGGACAGAAATACAGTCACCGTTATTGATTGTCCGGTGGATTATCGTGAAAATCTGAAACTGACAGAATCTCTAGGTCAATTAACCCAGCAAACTGAGAGATAAAATGAAGTCTGGAAAACGTTTTGCACTGTTTATAGCCGCCCTATTTGCATTATTGTTTGTCGTCTTTATGTACAAGAATGCTACCGCTCCGGCCTACACCGAACTTACGTTTGAGGATGTAGACGGAAAAATGCATAATTTCACCGAATATGCCGGTAAACCAATATTGATGATTTTCTGGGCGACTGATTGCCCGGCGTGTATTCAGGAACTGCCCGAACTCATTGCTTTGCATGAAGAATACGCAAAAAAGGCTTGGTCATGCTGGGCGTTTCACTGCCCCACGACACACCTTCACATATCAAGGCAATGCGTGAAGACCGGGGTCTTCCCTACACGCTTATCTGGGACAGTGAAGGCGAAATTTCCAGCGCATTTAATAATGTTCGGGTGACACCAACGCATTATCTGATTTCGCCCGAAGGCAAAATTGTGATGCGCAAAATTGGTGTACTCGATAAAGAGAGCGTTTCAGCACAGCTCGACAAAATGGGCCTCAGCTGATTTATAGCTTAAAACTGCTACACATCAGATAGCACATATGGTATAAAGTCCGGCTTAGTTTATTCAGAATGATGCGTTGGCAGGACGCGTCAGTCACTAAAAATGCATCAGGAGCAGGATTAACATGTCCAGAGTATGTCAGGTAACGGGCAAACGCCCTATGAGCGGAAACAATGTTTCACACGCTCACAACAAAACAAAACGCCGTTTCCTACCTAACCTTCACTCACACCGTTTTTGGGTTGAGTCTGAAAACCGTTGGGTAAAATTGCGTGTCAGCAATCATGGTCTGCGTATCATTGATAAAAGAGGTATTGATACCGTTTTATCTGATCTCCGTAGCCGCGGCGAAAAAATCTAAGGAGTCAGGACATGCGCGATAAAATCAAATTAGTTTCATCAGCAGGTACAGGTCACTACTACACTACTGATAAAAACAAACGCACCATGCCGGAAAAAATGGAAATCAAAAAGTTTGATCCCGTTATCCGTCAACACGTGATGTATAAAGAAGCAAAAATCAAGTAACACTATTGTTTACTGCTTCTAAAAAAACCCGCTCTTTAATGCGGGTTTTTTTATGGCTCGAATAAATTAAACTTAAAATTGTTCTTTATTTTGGGCAATGAGATGAACTGTGCCGCACTCCAAAAATATTGAAATCTCAGATGATATCTATGTTGCAACAACGTAGTAGACGATTCACCTCAAAACCGTATTATAGTGCGCTATGACTATATTGCTGGAAGCACAAAATCTGTCACGTTATTTTGGACCCAATGTTGTGGTTCAAAATATCGATCTCACGGTAAAACGCGGAGAAATACTGGGTTTTCTCGGTCCCAATGGTGCTGGTAAAAGCACCACTATGAAAATGCTTAGCGGTAATCTGGCGCCGGATAAAGGCGAGATCCATATCAATGGTTTTGATTTATTGTCGCAACCTAAGCAGGCCAAGGCTCAACTGGGCTATCTGCCGGAAAATCCGCCGTTATATCGTGAATTGACCGTCAACGAATATTTACAGCATTGTGCCAGACTCAATCTGCTCAAAGGCCAGCAACTTAAATCTGCAGTTGCAACGGTCATTGAGCGCTGTGGACTGGGTGATGTCCAGCGACGTTTGATCGGTCAATTATCCAAAGGCTACCAACAGCGTACCGGCATCGCTCAGGCGATCGTGCATAACCCGGCGGTGGTCATTTTGGATGAACCGACTTCTGGTCTGGATCCCCTACAAATTCGGCAGATCCGCGAACTCATTCGTGAACTGGCCAATGAACATAGCGTGATACTGTCGACGCATATTCTGCCAGAAGTGGAAATGCTCTGCGATCGGGTACAAATCATCAGTAAAGGCCAGGTCATGTTTGCCGATAGCCTGACAGCTCTGCATCAGCAAAGACTCAACAGCAGCCTGAGGATCACTTTATCTGCCCCGCCACCGATCACCGAGCTTCAGGCTCTAACGAATGTGTCTTCGGTGGAGCCCGTTTCAGCCCATCAGTTTCGAATCCTTTATCACCCGGAACAGGATCCTACAGAAAACCTGATAGCGAGTGCCGTCTCTAAACACTGGCAACTGCAGGAACTGTTGCGTGAACAGGACTCGCTGGAAGATATTTTTATGCATCTGATAAAAGATGACGCACCGCTAGCTGAGGTTAAAAACTGATGTGGTGCGTGGCAAGACTTGAAATTTCGCGACTGTTTTTGTCTCCTTTTGCCTGGATAATGCTGGCATTAGTACAGTTTTTACTGGCATATATGTTTCTCAGTCATATTGAGTATTTTGCTCAGATTCAGGGCCAGATTTCAGCCATCCCGGGAGCTCCCGGTGTAACAGAAATGATTATTGCGCCATTATTAAGCAATGCTGCTCTGGTGTTGCTATTGATTGCCCCATTTATCACCATGCGGGCTTTTGCTGATGAACATCGTAACCATAGTCTGCCTCTTTTGATCTCTGCGCCACTTTCCGCCAGTCAGATTGTGTTAGGTAAATACCTCGGATATCTTGGTTTTTTTCTGCTGCAATTAGCATTGATTGCTTTAATGCCGCTATCGCTGCTTGCCGGATCAGCAATCGATTTTTACCAGTTTGGTGTGAGCATGTTCGGGCTGTTTTTGCTGGTAGCCAGTTTCTTGGCCGCCGGAATATTTTTATCATCACTCACCACCCAGCCGATTATTGCAGCGGTGATGACATTCTGTTTACTGTTTTTATTATGGATAATTGATTTTGCTGCGGCCAGTGCTGTTTCAGGCCAAATTAACTGGCTGGCCTGGTTATCCCTGTTAGGACATTTTCAACCGCTGCTGGCAGGACAGATTAACAGTGTTGATCTAAGCTTTTTTGCTCTGTTCTGCGTGGTATTTATTCTGATGACTATTCGACGACTTGATGCAGCGAGGTTGAGTCTATGAAGATGTCAAAACAGTTTAAATATCAACATCGCCTGCAACAGATCATCTTTTACATTTTATTGCTGGTAGTGATTATCGCAGTAGCCGTTCTTTCGAATCGTTACAGCTTTGAGTCAGACTGGACAGCTAACCAGCGACATACCCTCTCTTCTGCTACTACCGAATTACTACAGTTGCTTGAAACTCCGGTGACAATAGAAGTATTCATCAGTCCCGGACATCAGTATCAATCAGCAGCAGAAAGTTTATTAAAGCGCTATCAACAGCATAGTCAGCAACTTACAGTGTCGTTTATTGATCCTGTCAGCCAGCCACAGCGGGTTCGTGAACTGGACATTCAGCAGCAGGCTGAAATGGTAGTTTCAGGTCAACAGGGACAACAACATGTATATGATTTATCTGAGCAATCGCTAAGCAATGCCATTATAAAAGTCAGTCGCAGTAACTTGCCTGAATTAATCTTTATTACTGGTCATGGGGAACGGGATATTGCCGGTGATGGTGCATTTGATATGTCGCAATGGGGACAACAGTTGAATAGCACCGGCTTTGAGGTGCAATCTCTGACCATGACAGAAGCGATGCAACTTAACAGCGAGGATAAAAAAATTGTATTGGTTATTGCCAGTTCACAAGCCGCCTGGCCGCAAAGCGATATTGTCCAGTTACAGTCATGGTTGCAGCAAGGCGGTAATCTGCTCTGGCTCAGCGAACCTGACACTGATACGGGTCTGGCGGCCATCCGTGAACAGCTTAACCTGAGCTTTGTACCGGGTACGATGGTGGATCCCAATGCCGGTAAATTAGGTCTGGAAGATCCACGTTTTGTGATTGTGACAGATTACGCCAATCACCCGGTTACGGCAGCCACTTCCAGCGTCACCCTGATGCCAGAAGCGCATGCTATTCAATTATCAGAAGCTGAATCTGCTTGGCAAGTTACTGAGCTGATGCAATCACAAAGTGATAGCTGGTCTGAATTAGGTGATATGACCGGCACCAGTCTGGATGATTTACGTTTTGATGCAGAAATCGATATTCCAGGGCCGTTAATGCTCAGCGTATTAATGGAAAAACCTGTTTCAACAACTCAACAACAACGTGTTGCCGTATTTGGTGATGGCGATTTTGTCTCCGACCTGTATCTTGGCACAGCGGCCAATCTTGAACTTGCGATGGCTCTGGCAAACTGGCTGGTTGCTGAAGATGATTCAATCGATATTCCGGTCATCACAACCCGAGATAACCAACTGGTATTAACCGAGCACCAATCATTATTTATTGGTATTGGATTTTTACTCGGATTACCACTTAGTCTGCTTTTGATTGGCATAAGTATCTGGTGGATTAGAAGACGCCGATGAAAAGCACATATCTGACCAATCTGCTGTTATTGGTGGTTGCGGTTCTATTAGTGTGGTTAATGACAGAATCGCAAGTAGAGGATTCAGCTTATATCACTGATAAAATTCAGGCGGCACAGGTCAATCAAATTACAATTGTTCGCCGTGAACAGCAAACCATTCACTTGCAACGCGATCAGCAATGGCAGTTAAGCCAGCCAATACATGTGCGAGCCAATCAAACCCGGATCAATCTGTTACTCAGTCTGTTACAACAACCAGCTCATCAACAGATCCCGGTGACACAAACAACTGACCTGGCAGAATTCGGACTGCAGCAGCCTGAGTTGTCATTAGTTTTCAATGAATACCATTTTGCTTTTGGTGATACTGAACCGCTCAGCGGGTATCGTTATATTCTGCACAATCAGCAGATTTATTTAATTAACGATGATATTTCACCATTACTCGGTGCCAGTGCCAGTAGCTTTGTCGATAACCGTTTATTGGATCCGGCCAGCAAAATTGCAGCTCTGTACTTGCCTGAGCTGCAAAACCAACAGGGCCAGCAACAATACGCGGCACTCTCCATAGTTCAGCAAAATGACAGCTGGCACTCCATGCCGCAAAATTATCCTCAGGATAAACTCCTGGCACTTTTGCAAAACTGGCAACAGGCTTATGCCATGCAGGTTGTTATCATGTTAGATGATGAAACAAGTACACCGGATGAGCAGGAAGTGACCATTAAATTAACCGATAACACACAGCGTAAATTTGTTGTATCAAATAGCGAGGAAGGTCTTACGCTTACTGATCATCAACAACAATTACAATATCTGTTTCCAGCCACCATTATTCCTGCCCTCTTTTCAATAAACGAGTGATATGCCTGAATTACCTGAAGTCGAAACCACCCGCAGTGGCATTGCGCCATATATAAAAAATCAGCAGGTTAAGCAGGTTGTCATTCGTGACTCTCGACTGCGCTGGCCTATCACTGACAACCTGGATGAAAAACTGTGTGGGAAAATCATTCAGTCGGTCAGCCGCCGGGCCAAGTATTTATTGTTGCATACCACTGAAGGCACGCTGTTTATCCACCTGGGTATGTCCGGGCGGTTACGTATTCTGACTGCTTTTCAGCCAGCCGAAAAACACGATCATGTTGATATTGTGTTTGCCAATAATATTATTCTGCGCTTTACCGATCCACGCCGCTTTGGGGCTGTATTGTGGACCAGTGAGCCACCGCTGCAACATCCGTTATTAAACCATCTGGGGCCAGAGCCACTGGGGGAGGATTTTGACGCCGAATATCTGTTCCAACGTAGCCGTAAACGTCAGGTCAGCATTAAAACTTTTATTATGAATGCGGAGATCGTTGTAGGTGTGGGGAATATCTATGCAAGTGAATCGCTGTTTATCTCCGCCATTCACCCTCAGCTGATAGCTGCAAAACTAACAAAAAAACAGGCAGAAAAACTGGTTGCCGCGATCAAACTGACATTGGAAAAAGCTATTGCAGCGGGTGGGACAACCTTACGGGATTTTCGGGATAGCGAAGGCAAACCCGGATATTTTGCTCAGGAATTATGGGTTTATGCCCGGCAGAAACAAGGCTGTAAACAATGTGGTCATCCAATAGAATTGATTCGCCAGTCACAGCGGGCGACCTATTTCTGCCCATATTGCCAAAAGATTTGAAGCAAATTATTGTTTAGAGAAATACTCTGCCAATAGGCGAATTTCAGTTTCGCTGTACGCCGCAGCATGATGTCGCATAACAGAAGACTCTCTCGCCCCGCTGGCAAACCCCAGCATCTGTTCAATAAAATAATCTTGCTCCAAACCTGCAAGTTTGGGCATTTCACCTTTGCTGTGGCCATTGGTACCATGACAAGTCGCGCAGGATGAAGCCAGTAAAGCCATATTTGGCTCAGCCTGAATCCAGGTCGAAGTCAGTAGCAATGCAAGACATATCAGCAGTCGTTTCATAATCCCCCTTTCGTCCGTTTCACGGCGATGTATCAAGCTACGTTATAATACGTAACCCATTTTATGCAAAGCCATTCATGACAGAGATTATTAAACTAGATGCCACCATTCCCGAGTCATTAAGTGGCTTGCGTGTCGATCAGGCCTTGGCCCAGCTGTTCTCAGAATACTCCCGCGGTCAGCTGACCAAATGGATTAAAGCCGGCGATGTATTGGTCAATCAGAAAGTCTGTCGCCCTAAAGATGCGGTACGCACCGGTGACCAGATTGAAATTGCCGCACAGCAGATTATTCATGAAGATAACTGGCAGGCCGAAACTATCGCACTGGATATTATTTATGAAGATGACGATGTATTAATCATCAATAAAGCGGCAGGCATGGTAGTGCATCCTGGCGCTGGCAACCAGAATGGCACAATGGTCAACGCGTTATTGGCTCATGCGCCCCAACTTACTCATATTCCGCGCGCCGGGATTGTGCATCGCATTGATAAAGACACTACCGGACTATTAATGGTCGCTAAAAGTCTGCAAGCACATCATTCATTAATCAGCCAACTACAGCAGCGTTCCGTAATTCGTGAATATCAGGCCATTGCCTGCGGTGTGTTTACCGCCGGGGGGACGGTTGATGCACCAGTTGGTAGACATCATATTGATCGCAAACGTATGGCCGTGACACAAAACGGTAAACCTGCCGTGACACACTATCGGATTGAGGAGCGCTTTCGGGCACATACCCATTTGCGTTGCAAACTGGAAACCGGGCGCACTCACCAGATCCGTGTGCATATGGCGCATATTCGCCATCCTTTATTGGGCGATCCTTTATATGGTGGCCGGTTTAAAACACCAAAAGGGATGACGGATAGCTGTCTGGCTGCCCTGCAGAATACACGTCGTCAGGCTTTACATGCCGGTTTACTGGGGTTTGATCATCCGACTACTGGGGAAGCAGTAAGCTGGCAGATCCCCTTACCCGATGATATGCAACGATTATTGGAACTGTTACGGATGGATGCTGCCAGCCATACCGATTAACCAGAGGAAAGAACTGTGAAGGCACCAAACAATCTGCATCATGTCATTGATGTGTTTTTAGCCTTTCTCAAACTGGGTCTGACGGCGTTTGGCGGACCGATTGCTCATATTGGTTATTTCCGCACTGAATTTATCAATAAACGGCAATGGCTTTCTGAACAGCAATTTTCTCAGCTACTTGCTGTTACACAGTTTTTACCTGGCCCAGCCAGCAGCCAGATGGGATTTTCAATTGGCTTGTTTCGCGCTGGCTGGCTTGGCGCCATTGCTGCTTTTATCGCGTTTACCCTGCCCTCTGCATTACTGCTGTTTGCTTTTGCCACCATTGCTCATCAGCTGGACAATGCTATCGGCATGGCCATTATTGATGGTCTAAAACTGGTGGCGGTTGCGGTGGTCGCTCATGCTGTTATCAGTATGGCTCAGAAACTGACGCCAGACTGGCAACGTATCTTGATAGCACTGTTCAGTTTTGCCTTACTGTTGATTTTCAATCTGGCGATTATGCAAATTGCAGTGATCATCCTGGGTGGACTGGCAGGCTGGTTTTTATGTCGCCAGCAACAACTTTCAGCGGATTTTAGATTCCCGGTCAATTATGGCAAACAAACCGCCTGGATATTATTCAGTGTGTTTATGTTGCTGCTTATTCTCAGCCTATTTGCAGGCAGTCAGCTTAATACCACTAATATGCTGGCCGGCTTCTATCAGGCCGGTGCATTGGTATTTGGTGGTGGTCATGTTGTGTTGCCGTTGCTCGAACAGCAGACTGTTGCCACTGGGTGGCTCACCACCGATCAATTTTTAACCGGTTACGGTGCCGCCCAGGCTGTTCCAGGCCCGATGTTTACCCTGGCAACCTATCTCGGCGCTGAAATCCCTTCACAGTTAGCCGCAGGCTGGAATGCCCTGCTGGCTACCCTCGCCATTTTTGTTCCGGGTTTTTTATTATTGCTGGCGATGTTACCGCTGTGGCAGCAACTTGCTCATCTTCCCAATGCAGGTGCCGTTGTTGCCGGCATTAACGCAGCTGTAGTCGGTTTACTGGCCGCTGCTTTATACGATCCGATTTTCACTGAAGGCGTAAATCATTGGCTGGATTTACTGATTGCGCTCGGCGGCTTTTTAATTATTTACGTGCTGAAGCGCTCGGCATTATGGACTGTATTGTTCTGTGTCAGTGCATCAATCGTTGTTGCTTTGGTCTAATCTGGAGAAAGAAAACAGCTCCGCTAACGGGTGTTCGCGCTGTTCGATATTCGCTCTTAACAAGCCAGCACCAATCATGCTGTAGGTAATACCGTTTCCACCATAGGCCATGGCAAACTGCACACGTTCACCATATTGGGGATGAGCACCAAAAAATGGCAAGCCATCTTCCGTTTCAGCAAATGTTCCCGCCCAGGAAAATGTCGGATTCATTGGTAGTTTGGGAAACAATTTTTCGACCTTCTTAGCCAGAGTCTGGGCTTTTTTATCGACGCGTTTATCCCGTTTTGCCGGGATATCAATATCATCGTCTTCCCCACCTACCAATAAACGTCCATCTCCCGTTGTTCTCATATAAAGATAAGGTCTAGCAGATTCCCACATCATGGTTTTATTTAATTCGCCCAGTAACTCGGGATCTATCGGGTCGGTAATAAAGGCATAGCTGCTGCGATTTGACGCTACATTTTGTTTCAGTAATTTCTGACTGGCATAACCCGTTGCAATTACCACATGTTGACAGTTAATTTTAAATCCAGACGTTGTCGTTAAAACAACCTGTTTATCTGAAGGCTTCAAATCTTTTATTTCGGTACGGTCATAAACGTGATGGCCACTACTTTGCAGCCTGTCCAGAAGTTTATGCGCCAGCCGATAAGGATCAACTCGAGCAGCCAGTTTGCTAAGGATCGCCCCGGGCGATTTAAAACCATACAATTTTTTTATCGCATCTGATTCCAACCATTCAACATCAAATCCATGTTTTTGTCGTAACAGAAATTCAGCTTTTAGGGATTTTTTATCACGACTGCGACTGGCGTAATACAGACTTTCCTGCATTTCAAAGTCGACATCACCGACAGTCTCAGAAAGTTTTTTAAGGTCATTAATTGCCTCTGCACATGCCCGATAAGCTTTTAATGCATCCACTTCGCCATACAATTCTGCAAGCTCAGTCAGATGAGTATCAATTTCGTATTGCAGCATGGCCGTACTGGCTGCAGTGCTACCCCAACCGATATCCCGTTGTTCTATAACCGCCACGGCATAACCATTTGAACTGAGATCGTCAGCAATCAAAGCTCCGGTTATACCACCGCCAATAACTGCTACATCACAGTCAATATCCTGATCCTGAGCCGGAAAGATTCGCATCAATCCATTTCTAATCGCCCAGTAGGGATACCCGCTTTTCAGGTCCATTTTTCAGCCTTGTCCATTGTAAAGAAAGCTCAGCATAGACTAGTTCTTTCAATACTGGGCTAACCTGAGTTAAGGTCAATTTTTGGCCAAAAAAAGGGGCGATAAACGCCCCTTTCTCAATAGAACTTTTAGTAAACTGCTTATTTTTTCGCAGCAGCTTCACGTTCTTTAACTTCTTTAATAACCTCTTCTGCCACGTTACGTGGGCATGGCAAGTAGTGCAGGAACTCCATAGAGAACTGACCACGACCAGATGTCATTGTACGTAGAGTACCGATGTAACCGAACATTTCGCTCAGTGGGACTTCAGCTTTAATACGTACGCCAGTTGCACCGGCATCCTGCGATTTGATCATGCCACGACGACGGTTCAAGTCACCGATAACGTCACCAACGTTATCATCCGGGCAGAACACATCTACTTTCATGATCGGCTCCAGCAATTGTGGGCCCGCTTTCGGAATGGTTTGACGGAATGCACCCATCGCAGCAATTTCAAAGGCCATTGCTGATGAATCCACGGCGTGGAATGCACCATCAAACAAGTTTACTTTGACGTCAAGTAATGGGAAGCCCGCTAAAACACCACGGCCCATCATTTTCTTGAAGCCGGCTTCAACAGCTGGCCAGTATTCACGAGGAACGCTACCACCGGTTACGGTTGATTCAAAATTGAAACCGCTGCCTGGTTCACCTGGTTCAATGATGTAGTCAATACGACCGAATTGACCAGAACCACCCGATTGTTTCTTGTGGGTGTAACTGTCTTCGATTTTTTGTGTAATGGTTTCACGGTAAGCAACCTGCGGTTCACCAACAATTACATCAACGTTATGGGTACGCTTCAGGATATCGACTTTGATATCCAGATGTAATTCACCCATACCTTTCATAATGGTTTCACCGCTATCGTCATCGGTTTCAACACGGAAAGAAGGATCTTCTTTAATCATTTTGCCCAGTGCAACACCGAGTTTTTCAGCGGCAGCTTTATCTTTAGGCGCAATCGCGATTGAGATAACGGGATCCGGGAAGACCATTGGTTCCAATGTCGCCGGGTTTTTCGGGTCACATAAGGTGTGTCCAGTCTGAACATCTTTCATACCGACGATGGCGATAATGTCACCAGCGTGTGCGTAATCCAGTTCGTTACGATCATTGGCGTGCATTTCCACCATACGACCAACACGTTCTGTTTTGCCGGTGAAAGTATTGAGGATGGTATCGCCTTTTTTCAATTCGCCTGAGTAGACACGAACGAAAGTCAATGCGCCAAAACGGTCATCCATGATTTTGAATGCCAGTGCGCGCAGTGGGCCTTTGATATCAACGATAGCGTGTTTACCGGTTTCGTTACCTTCCAAATCAACTTCTGGTTGTGGATCAACTTCAGTTGGATCAGGCAGGTAATCAACAACGGCATCCAGGATTAACTGCATACCTTTGTTTTTGAATGCCGAACCACAGTATGTTGGGAAGAAATCCAATTGCAATGTACCTTTACGGATACATCTTTTCAGATCTTCGATAGAAGGCTCTTCACCTTCCAGATATTTTTCCATCAGATCATCATCCTGCTCTACAGCAGTTTCGATCAGTTTTTCACGCCATTCTTCAATTTGGTCAGCCATATCAGCTGGTGGCTCTTCGATGGTGTAGTCTTCAGCATTTTTCTCATCTTTCCAGATCCATGCTTTACGGGTCAGCAAATCGACAACACCGGTAAATTCATCTTCAATACCGATTGGCAAAACCATTACCAGTGGCGTTGCTGCCAGAACGTCTTCAACCTGTTTTACAACACGGTAGAAATCAGCACCGATACGATCCAGCTTATTAACAAAGATCAGACGAGAAACTTCTGAGTCATTCGCATAACGCCAGTTGGTTTCTGATTGCGGCTCAACACCACCACTACCACAGAAAACACCAATACCGCCGTCCAATACTTTCAGTGAACGATATACTTCAATCGTGAAGTCAACGTGACCTGGGGTATCGATAACGTTCAGACGATGGCCTTTCCATTCACAGGTTGTGGCTGCTGACTGGATAGTAATACCGCGTTCGGCTTCCTGATCCATAAAGTCCATGGTGGATTCACCATCATGAACCTCACCGGATTTATGAATTTTACCGGTCAGTTTAAGAATACGTTCGGTGGAGGTGGTTTTGCCCGCATCAACGTGAGCGAAAATACCAATATTTCTGTACTTGGATAAATCGGAAGAAGCCATAATCCTGTCTCTTTTGTGTGAAAAACCGATGTTGTTTACATCATCAGGGAGTTAAACCCGCAAATTCTAAACTACAATGCTTCGGGATGCATCCCGAATTGATATCAAAGCCTGTAAGTGCCCTGATAGCAGTCTTTTGAAGTTTCGGATTGAATTACTACGCCCTTAACAGGCGCATTTTTGCGATTTTTAACGGAGCTTTTGCTGTAATGGCAACCATTGATGCCGATACACTACGCCCGGTGTGGCAAACACCAGAAACAAACTCAAGGTAGTGACAAAAAACTCCCACTGCTGGGGATAAATATTGCCTGCATACTGCTGCTCAAAAGCGATGGAGACCAGTAGAGCTACAAAATAATATACTACTACTTCAAACAGTCTTAACCAGGCATTTTTACCATTTTTTAACGGGATAAACAGAAATAATCTTGAATTTACCCATGGTAAATTTGCCAGCACAAACATTATCAACAGCAGTAACCAAATCGACATTTTTAAACCTAACTAAATATTCTGGCGCAAAGCGCAAATAAACTTCCCGGAAACAAACCGAGTAACAGTACTGCTAATACGTTGCCACTCAGCAGGTACTGCATTGAGGTTGTGGCTGCTATATGGGGCTTTTCGGTGGCAGTGTCGAAAAACATCACCTTGACCACCCGCAAATAATAATACGCACCTATAACCGACATCACGACAGCAACAATAGCAACGGCCAGTAAATTAACATCGACGACTGATTTAATCACGCCTAATTTCGCATAGAAACCGGCCAGTGGTGGAATACCCGCCATGGAAAACATCAGTAACAGCATCATCAACGCATGCCAGGGGTGGCGTTGCCCCAGACCTTTAAAGTCTTCTATCTCTTCAGCTTCAAAGCCCTCACGACTCAGCAGCAGAATCATACCAAAACTGCCTAATGTCATCAGTGCATAGACCAAGGTGTAAAACAATGCTGCAGCATAGCCTGCCTGGGTTCCGGCTAAAACACCCAATAATAAAAAGCCAACGTGCGAAATGGTGGAATAGGCCAGCATCCGCTTTAAGTTGCTCTGTGCAATTGCCAGCAGATTACCCAGGATAATCGACAATACGGCCAGCATGATCAGCATATCGCGCCAGACACTAAGCATATCGCCCATACCTTCCGTCAATATACGTATCAACAACGCAAAAGCCGCTATTTTTGGGGCACTGGCGACAAATAAAGTAATAGCTGTGGGCGCCCCCTGATAGACATCCGGTAACCACATATGAAACGGTACCGCACCAAACTTGAAGCCGATACCAATCACCAAGAACACAATGCCCAGACTCAGGACTGTCTGATTCAATTCTTCAGTGTCTAATGCTACGGCTATGGCCTGGATACCTAATTCACCAGTGACCCCGTAGATAATCGACATGCCGTATAACAACATGCCCGAAGCCAATGCGCCCAAAATAAAGTACTTCATTCCGGCTTCGGTAGCGGCAAATGAATCTCGTTGCATGGCCACCATGGCGTATAGACAAAGCGACATCAGTTCCAACCCTAAATACAGCGTCAAAAAGTGATGTGCCGACACCATTACCAGCATACCCAGGGTGGCAAACAAGGCCAGTACATAAAATTCGCCCTGCAATAAATTTCGGGCCTGTAAATAACTATAGGAATAACTCAACACAAGCATATTTACCAGACAGATCGCCAGTTTAAGGATATCGCTAAGCGGGTCTTTGATATAAGTTTCAGAAAAGGTCAGCCCACCCTCACCCATCATCCAGAAAACCGTGAAAAAGGTTACTAAAAGACTCAATTGGCTTAATGCATGTACCAGATTGATTCGACGATTACCGGTAAAAGCGACCACGAGCAGCACAATACAGCACATAGCCAGCAGCAGCATCTCTGGCAAGGCAAACAGCATATTTGGAACCTCAAACGCCATATGGTGTTTCCTTTAAAGCTTTGACTGAGTGATTTGCAGCAGCAGATTATCTACCGACGCATGCATCACATTAAGTAACGGATCGGGCCAAATACCAATCACTAAGACAATGACCGCCAGACTTGCCAACAGCAGCATTTCCCGTGAGTTAATATCCTGTAATTTAGCGACTTGGTCATTGGCGATCTCTCCAAAAAATACCCGTTTGACCATCCACAAGGTATAAGCCGCGCCCAGAATTAAAGTCGTGGCCGCCAGAAAGGCATACCAGAAGTTGGCCTGAAACGCCGCCAGGATCACCATAAACTCACCGACAAAACCTGAAGTACCGGGCAACCCGGCATTGGCCATCGCAAAGAACACGGCCAACGCGGTAAATTTCGGCATGCTGTTGGCGACACCGCCATAGGCACTGATTTCCCGGGTATGCATCCGGTCGTATAACACGCCCACGCTGAGGAACATCGCCGCAGCGATAAAGCCATGCGAAATCATCTGGACCATCGCACCTTCAATCGCCAGCACCTGCCCATTCCCGATACCGATAGTGATTGCCTCATTGGCAGTAATCCGAAATATAATAAACAAGCCCAGGGTGACAAAACCCATATGAGCAATACTTGAATAGGCAATCAGTTTTTTCAAATCGGATTGCGCCAACGCGACAAAGCCAATGTAAACAATGGCAATCAACGATAAGCCAATAACCAGCCAGTCCAGCGTCATACTGGCATCCGGGGTAATCGGCAGAGCAAAACGTAGTAGACCATAACCACCGATTTTCAGCGTGATCGCCGCCAGAATTACCGAACCACCGGTAGGCGCTTCAACGTGAGCATCGGGTAACCAGGTATGTACCGGCCACATCGGAATCTTCACTGCAAAGGCAATTAAAAATGCCAGGAAAATCCATATCTGTTGAGTCAGAGTCAAGCTGACAGCATGAAAGTCCAGAATCGAAAAACTGCCCGCCTGAAATTGCAGATATAACAGTGCAATAAGCAAAAACACTGAGCCGAAAAAGGTATACAGAAAAAACTTAATCGTGGCATAGACCCGGTTGGGTCCTCCCCAGATGCCGATCACCAGAAACAGCGGAATCAGCATTGCTTCAAAAAACAGATAGAACAGAATGGCATCAAGCGCTGCAAACACACCCAGCATCAAGCCTTCCATAATCAAAAAAGCAGCCATGTATTGTGCTGCCCGATCCTGAATGACCTGCCAACCAGCGATAACAACCAGAACTGTAGATATCGTGGTCAGGATCATCAGTGGCATCGAAAAGCCATCAATGCCAAGGTAATACTCGATATTAAATGTGGCGATCCATGACAGGCGTTCAACAAACTGCATTTGATGACTGGTGGTATCAAAGCCGATATACAGCAAAAAAGACAGCAGCATGGTGGCGACACTGATAACTAAAGCCAGTTGGCGGGCCAAAACATGATTTTGTTTACAGAACAACAGCAAACCGCCGCCGATAATCGGCAGCAAAATCAATATACTGAGCAGCGGGAAGTCCATCATCTAATCAGCTTGCTCCTAAACCACAAACCAGGTGAGCAACAGCCACACCCCGATAATCATTACAAAGGCGTAATGGTACAAATAACCACTCTGCATTTTGCGCCCTACTCTCGAGATTAAACCCACTGTTCGTGCTGTACCGTTAACCACTAAACCATCAATTAACATTCGATCACCCACGCGAGAGAACAGCCAGCCCAGACCTCGTGAACCACCGGCAAAAACTTTGTCGTTAAATGCATCAAAGCCGTATTTATTTTCCAGAATTTGCCATAGCCACATCAGTCGATGCTGAATTTTGGCAGGCAGATCCGGACGTTTGAGATAGAGATACCAGGCGGTTACCAAACCGGCCATTGTCAGCCAGAACGGTGCTGTCATCAACCCATGGGTGATAAACCCAACCAGGCCATGATAATTTGCCGCCGCCAGCACATCATGCTGCGGCATAACGGTTATCGCATCGCTGAAGAAATTGTCATACACCAAAGTGCCAATCAAATAACCGGCCAATACCGATGGAATCGCCAGCAGAATCAACGGCCAGGTAACCACGCTAGGGGATTCATGTGGCGGATGGCCATGCGCATCAAAACGTTCTTTGCCGTGGAACACCAAAAACAAAAGCCGAAAGCTGTACAGACTGGTAACAAATACCCCTATCATCACTGCCCATAAGGCAAAGCTACTGCCTGGTATGGTCGATTCATGCACCGCCATGATAATGGCGTCCTTGGAGAAAAAGCCGGCCAGCCCGGGAAAACCAATTAACGCCAGCGTACCAATCAGACTGGTCCAGTAAGTAATGGGTAAATATTTTTTTAGCCCGCCCATCTGTCGAATATCCTGCTGATGATGCAGGGCTAAAATCACTGAGCCAGCCGCTAAAAACAGCAAAGCTTTAAAAAATGCATGGGTGAATAAATGGAAAATGGCTGCGGAGTATGCCGACACACCCAATGCTACTGTCATATAGCCGAGCTGTGACAATGTTGAATAGGCAATAACCCGTTTGATATCGTTCTGAATTAAGCCCAAAAAGCCCATAAACAAAGCGGTAATCGCCCCAATCACCAGAATAAATGACAGTGCAGTTTCAGAATATTCGTATAGAGGTGACATTCTCGCCACCATAAAAATGCCCGCCGTCACCATTGTTGCCGCATGGATCAATGCGGATATTGGCGTTGGACCTTCCATCGAATCCGGCAACCACACATGCAGTGGCACCTGCGCTGATTTCCCCATTGCACCGATAAATAACAGAATGCCAATCACCGTCATTAACGACCAGGCGTAATTATCAAATATGGAAATGGTCTGCCCCGCCATCACCGGAGCCTGATTAAATACTTCCAGATAATCCAGACTGCCGGAGTACATCAGTACGGCAGCAATCCCCAGCAGAAAACCGAAATCACCCACACGATTGACCAGAAATGCCTTGAGATTGGCATAAATAGCCGTGGGCTTTTTGTACCAGAAGCCGATGAGTAGATAAGACACCACGCCAACCGCTTCCCAGCCAAAAAACAGCTGCATAAAGTTATTGGCCATCACCAGCATCAGCATTGAGAAGGTAAACAGCGAGATATAACTGAAAAACCGGCTGTAGCCGTCATCATCATGCATATAACCAATGGTGTAGATATGCACCATCAGCGATACAAAGGTCACCACGGTCATCATCACTGCAGTCAGTGAATCAACCATAAAGCCGACTTCAATGCTCAGGCTGCCAACTTGCAGCCACTGATATACCGCCTGGTTATAGGTTGCGCCATCCATGACTACCAGCTTCAACACCCAGAGCGATAAAAAGAACGCAATACTGACACCGGCGATTGCCGCTCGATGTGACCAGTTCCGGCCAATCCTACGACCAAAAAAACCAGCAATGATACTGCCAAGTAAGGGGGCTAAAACAATGGTCAGTAACAGGGTCTGGGTCATGCCGTTAGCCCTTTAACCGGTTGAGATCATCAACATTGATGGTGCTGAGATTGCGGAATAATACGACCAGGATTGCCAGGCCAATCGCTGCTTCAGCCGCCGCAACAGTCAGAATAAAAAACACAAATACCTGGCCAGCGGCATCCCCGGCGTAATAAGAAAAGGCAATAAAGTTCAGGTTAACCGCCAGCAACATCAATTCAATACACATCAGCAGGATAATGATGTTTTTACGATTGAGAAAAATACCGGCAACAGACAAGCTGAACAAAATAGCGGCAACAATCAGAAAGTCAGATAAAGCAATCATGGTTTTCCTTTCCCATCCTGGCGCTTTTCCGAGGCCATTTTCACCAGACGGACGCGGTCTTTACTACGAACTTTGACCTGCTCAGCTGGATCCTGAGTTTTGCGTTTATTGGGCCGTAAGGTCAGCGTAATGGCTGCCACGATGGCCACCGTCAGAATCACCGAAGCGATTTCGAATGGATAAACATAAACCGTATACAACAGTCGGCCCAGCGTTTTGGTATTACTTTCATCAGAACCTTCAGGAACGGGCACCTGATCCAAACCAAAATTCGCCGCACCCAATACGGCAATTAATTCCAGCACGATCAAAACGGCAACTAATAAGCCTAACGGCAGATAACGGGTAAATCCTTCCTTAAGTGCACTGGTATCTATATCCAGCATCATGACCACAAACAGGAACAGCACCAGCACCGCACCGACATATACCAAAACCAGGCTGATCGCCAGAAACTCGGCTTCCAGCATCAACCAGATGGCTGCACTGGTAAAAAAGGCCAGCACCAGAAACAATGCTGCACGCACCGGATTTCTTACGGTAATCACCATGGTGGCGGCAAACAATAAAATGCCAGCAAAAAAATAAAACAGTATTTTTTCCATAATTATCCGGCCTATCGATAAGGCGCATCAGCCTCCCGATCAGCAGCGATTTCCGGTTCATATTTATCACCAATCGCCAGTAACTGCTGTTTGTCCATAATATTTTCACCACGATTTTCAAAGTGATAGGCAAATACCCGGGTTTCTACTATCGAATCCACGGGACAGGATTCTTCACAAAAACCGCAGTAAATACATTTGAATAAATCAATGTCATAACGCGTGGTTCGGCGGGTGCCGTCTTCACGGGGTTCGGTATCGATGGTAATCGCCAATGCAGGGCAAACTGCTTCACATAATTTGCAGCCAATACAGCGCTCTTCACCATTGGGATACCGACGTAAAGCATGTAAACCGCGGAAACGTGGCGATTGTGGCGTTTGCTCTTCGGGATATTGCACCGTGACCTTGCGCGAAAACAAATGTCGACCGGTCAGCCGTAATCCCTGCACTAACTCCCACAGCAGAAAACTCTTAAAAAAGTGACGAATTGACTCATTCATGGACTTGTCACCTCGACGATGTTGTTAAACCAGGGCCCGATATCGAACACCTGCATGGTCGAAATAATCACCAGCCAAACTAATGTGACTGGTATAAACACTTTCCAGCCGAGACGCATCACCTGATCATAACGATAGCGAGGAAAGGTGGCGCGGATCCATAAGTAGATAAATAAAAACATACTGGTTTTCAGTAATAGCCAGACCAGTCCCGGCACCCAGGCAAACATCGACTCTAAAACCGGAATACCTTCAAAAGGTGATAACCAGCCGCCCATAAACAAGGTGGCGGCCAGAATCGAAATCAAAATCATATCGGCGTATTCAGCGAGGAAAAATATCGCAAATGCCATACCGGAATATTCCACATGGAAGCCGGCAACAATTTCGGATTCACCTTCGGCAATATCAAACGGTGCGCGATTGGTTTCCGCCACACCAGAGACAAAATACACCACAAACAACGGTAACAAAGGTAACCAGTACCAGTAAAAAATACCGCCTTGCTGAGCCATAACAATCTCACTCAGGTTCAAGCTACCAGCGGCAATCAGTACGCCTACCAGGGCAAAACCCATGGCAATTTCATAGGAGACTACTTGAGCGGCACTGCGCATCGCGCCTAAAAAAGCATAGCGTGAATTGGAGGCCCATCCAGCAATCACAATGCCGTAAACACCCATTGAGGTAATAGCCAGTACATATAACAAACCGGCATTAATATCGGCCAACACCATGCCAGCGTCAAACGGGATAACCGCCCAAGCTGCCAAAGCAGGACCAATTGCTAATACCGGTGCCAATACAAACAAATAGAGATTGGAGCGCGTGGGCAAGATGATTTCTTTAAGTAATAACTTCAGACCATCAGCAATCGGTTGCAGCAGGCCACGCGGCCCAACACGATTGGGGCCAATACGCATCTGGATATAGCCAATCACTTTGCGTTCTGCCAGAGTCAGATAGGCTACCGCCAGCATCAATACCGACACAATCAGCAAAATTTTGCCTATATTGGGTAACAAATGCTGGGTGAGCAGATCAAGCATCAGCTGTCTCCAGCATGGCTGATAATTCTACATCACCAAAGGCTAATGTTAATTTGGCACTTAATGGCGAGGCTGCAGCTAGATAAACCATGCCCTCAGCAACCTGTTCATCTATCAGTACGGTGGTCGATACGGAGATTTCACCCTGCTGAATATGCACCTGATCCCCCTGATGTAGACCTGACTGCTCAGCCTGTATCGGATGAATCCGCAAGGTATCCAGAAACTGATTTTCCGGTGTTAATTGCAGGGCTTTACTATGTCTGACCAGACTGTCTGTACGATATATCGGCACCTCTGAAATCAGCTGCAAACCGTCAGCCTGAGAAATTTCAGCTGGAATATACAAACCGTGTTTAACCGGAGAATGCCGGTTCAACTGATCCTGCAACTCCTGGCGCACCCCTTCTGAAGAAACATAATCAAACCCGTTGAATTTTGAAATATTGCCCAGTACCCGCAGAATTTTCCAGCCTGGACGACTTTCTCCCGGTGGTGCCACTGCGCCGGTAAAGGACTGCCATTGATGATCCAGACCGACAAATGTACCAGACGTTTCTGCAAATGCCGCCAAAGGCAGCAATACGTCGGCATACTCATGAAGACTGTTGCAATGAAAACTGTTTATTGCGACTACAAAACCGGCTCGTTGTAAGGCAAGTTGGGCAGCAGAGGGATTGGAACAGTCAAATTCCGGTTCAATATTCATTAATACATATGCACGTAACTGCTCTTCCCAGACCGTTTTAGCATCCAGGCCAGGCTTTACGTCTTTAATCATTTCGTTATGCGGTAAAGCGCCGGCCAAATGCAAAGCCTGACTATTCGCTTCCGGTAGAATTAACAGCCGTGCTCCTGTCAGTTTACTAATAAGCGCCGCCATTGATCGAATGACTGCTGCCTGAGGGTGCTGATTGGCTAATGCACCAACAACAATTAATGGTTGATTGCCATTAGCCAGCTGCATCGCAATATTCTGCTCGGTTGCCGAGGCCGCTTTTTCAGGAATCAGATGTTGCCAGGCTGCAGCAGCCTCCTTATCCAAATGTAATAACGCTTTGGTAATGCCGCTGAGCAAGGCGAATAGTTGTGCCGTATTCACCACCACCTGACGGTCTGTCGGCATCAGCAAATCGGTTTTGAAGAAATTAATATCACTGACCAGCCCGCCGGCATAAGCCGACTGGCGAATTCGATGGGCTAACAGGGGCGCTTCACTGCGAACATTACAACCCAATAAGACAATCGCATCACAATCTTCAACTTCTGCCAGGCAGATTGGGCTGAATTGCTCCTGCCCTGCGTCACTGAAATCCTGCTGCCGTAAGCGATGATCAATATTCTGACTACCAAAATTACGTAGCCATTTCTGGAACAGATAGGCTTCTTCCAATGTAGCTGTGGGGGATATCAAGCCGGCAATCTGATCGGCACCATTTTTGGTTTTAACGTGTTTGATTCCTTCTACTGCAAACTCAAGAGCCGTCTGCCAATCGGTAGTCTGCCATTCACCATTTTGCTTAATCATGGGATGCAGCAAACGATCAGGATGTTTTAAACCAAGATAACTGAAACGATCCCGGTCTGAAATCCAGCTTTGATTTACGGATTCATTATCTCTGGCAACCACACGCATAACATCATTCTGCCGGGTATGAATCTCCACACTGGAACCCACGGCATCATGCATCGCAATTGACGGGTGGGAAGTCATCTCCCAGGCCCGTGCTTTATAACGGAAAGGTTTGGAAGTCAGTGCACCTACCGGACAGATATCAATGATATTGCCTGATAACTCCGACGCCAGACTGTGTTCAACATAGGTACCGATTTCCATATGTTCACCACGGCCTGTCGCACCCAATTCTTTGATGCCGGCAATTTCCTGCCCAAAGCGCACACAACGGGTACAGTGGATGCAGCGGGTCATATCGGTTTGCACCAGCGGTCCGATATCCTTGTCTTTCACAACCCGTTTTTTCTCACTGAATCGGCTTATGCCACTGCCATAGCCCAGCGATAAATCCTGTAATTCACACTCGCCGCCCTGATCACAAATCGGGCAATCCAACGGGTGATTGATCAGCAGAAATTCCATAACGCCACGTTGTGCTGCCAGCGCTGTTTCTGACTGAGTAAATACTTTCATTCCCTCTGCAACTGGCGTGGCACAAGCTGGCAAGGCTTTACGAGCCTTATCGACTTCAACCAGACACATACGGCAGTTGGCCACTATCGACAGGTTTTTGTGATAACAAAAACGCGGAATATCAATACCCGCCTCATCAGCAGCCTGAATAATCATTTTGGCTGAATCCACTTTAAGTGGAATGCCATCAATTTCGATATTAACCATAGTTCAACTTCAATTCTGGTTCATCAACCAGGCAGCGTTGGTGATCGATGTGATACTGAAATTCATCGCGAAAATGCTTGATAAAGCTGATAACAGGCGCGGCTGCGGCATCGCCCAGAGCACAGATCGTATTACCGTTAATGTTGTTCGCAACATCTACCAGACGATCCAGATCTTCCTGACGGCCTTCGCCATTTTCAATGCGTTTAATAACGCGATATAGCCAGCCGGTGCCTTCACGACAAGGGGTGCACTGACCGCAGGACTCCTCGTAATAAAAATAGGCGATGCGCTCCAACGCTTTGACCATGCAGGTGGTTTCGTCCATTACAATCACTGACCCTGCCCCAAGCATCGAACCTGCCTTGCCGATACCGTCATAGCTCATTGCGGTTTGCATCATGACATCTGCAGGTACCACAGGTGTCGAACTGCCACCGGGGATAACGGCTTTAAGTTTGTTGCCATTGCGGACACCACCGGCGAGTTCCAGTAATTCTGCAAAGGGCATTCCCAATGGCACTTCATAATTTCCCGGTTTATTCACATGGCCGGTCATGCAGAAGATTTTCTGACCGCCGTTATTTGGTGTGCCCAGCTCATGAAACCAGTCCGCACCATGTTGCAGTATGACCGGCACCGAGGCTAACGTTTCGGTATTGTTTATTGTGGTTGGCCGGCCGTATAAACCATAGCCTGCCGGGAATGGGGGTTTGTAACGCGGCTGGCCTTTTTTGCCTTCCAGGGATTCGAGTAACGCCGTTTCTTCACCGCAGATATACGCACCGGCCCCAGGATGGGTGTGAAGTTCAAAATTAAATCCACTACCAAGAATATCCTTGCCTAAATAACCCGCTTCACGTGCTTCAATTAATGCTTGTTCAAACCGTTCAATCGGCTCAAAAAACTCACCACGAATATAGTTGTAGCCACGTTGGGCACCAATGGTATAGCCGGCGATAATCATGCCTTCAATCAGCTGGTGCGGGTTGTAACGCATAATGTCACGATCTTTACAGGTGCCTGGTTCGCCTTCATCCGAGTTGCAGACAATATATTTATCCCCTGGCATACGCCGCGGCATAAAGCTCCATTTCAGCCCGGTTGGAAAGCCAGCACCGCCGCGTCCACGTAGTGCCGAATTTTTGATGGTCTCAATAATACTTTCCTGACGGGTCTTTTCACGGAGAATTTTCTCCAGTACTTCGTAACCGCCAACGCTGCGATAAGCTTCCATCGACCAGGGCTGGTCAAGGTGCATGGTGCGAAAACAAACCTGGTTTTGTTGCATCATTTCACCCCGTCTAAAAGCGTATTGATTTTTTCCACGGTCAGATGCTCATGGTATTCACGATCCAGCAATAGCATGGGGGCACCGACACAAGCTCCCAGGCACTCTACTTCTTTTAATGTGAATTTGCCGTCAGCAGTGGTTTGCCCAAAACCAACCCCCAGCTTTTTCTGTATATGTCTGGCGATGTCTTCCGAACCACAAAGCTGACAGGAAATATTGGTACAAAGGCTGATTTTATGCTGGCCCACCGGTTTAAGTTCAAACATCGTATAAAACGTAGCGACTTCAAACACACTGATAACCGGAATATCCAGATACTCCGCCAACGCACGCATCAATCCCTCGCTTAGCCATCCTTCATGCGCATCCTGCAGAATATGCAAAGCCGGTATGACCGCTGATTGAGCCTGGCCTGGTGGATATTTACTGATCCAGCTATCCAGCTGTTGGCGGATGGATTCACTGAACAACTGATCCCGGTGGCCTGTGAGTTGCAACTCTGCTGTCATCGGTCAATCTCCCCGAAAACAATATCCATGGTACCGATAATGGCCACCACATCAGCCAGCAAGTGGCCTTTAGCCATTTCGTTCATTGCGGCAAGATGGGGAAAGCCCGGGGCACGTATTTTCACGCGATAAGGTTTATTGGCACCGTCCGAAACCATATAAATACCAAACTCCCCCTTGGGATGTTCTACGGCGCTATATACCTCGCCTTCTGGCACACAATAGCCTTCAGTAAACAGTTTGAAATGATGAATTAATGCTTCCATATCATCTTTCATATCCGCTCTGCTGGGAGGCGCTATTTTGACATTATCAACAATCACTGGCCCCGGATTGACTCGCAGCCAGTCAATACATTGCTGCATGATTTTATTGGACTGACGCATCTCTTCAATGCGTACCAGATATCGATCATAACAATCCCCCTCTTTACCCACCGGGATATCAAAATCCAATCGGTCATAAACTTCATAGGGCTGCTTGCGCCTTAAGTCCCATTCCACACCACTGCCACGTAGCATTGGTCCGGTAAAACCAAGTTGCAGCGCGCGTTCCGGCGATACCACACCAATTCCTACGGTACGTTGCTTCCAGATACGGTTATCGGTCAACAGCGTTTCATATTCATCAACGCATTTGGGAAAGCGTTGACAGAAGTCCTCAATAAAATCGAGCAGGCTGCCTTCGCGGCTTTGGTTTAACTTTTTAACCTCTGCGTCAGAATGCCATTTGGATTTTTGATATTGCGGCATGCTGTTGGGTAAATCACGATAGACGCCACCTGGACGATAATAGGTTGCATGTAACCTTGCACCGGATACAGCTTCGTAACAGTCCATTAAATCTTCACGCTCACGAAAGCAATAAAGAAAGACGGTCATAGCACCGATATCCAGACCAT
Organism: Methylophaga sp. F7; assembly: GCF_056863975.1. Taxonomy (NCBI): domain Bacteria; kingdom Pseudomonadati; phylum Pseudomonadota; class Gammaproteobacteria; order Thiotrichales; family Piscirickettsiaceae; genus Methylophaga; species Methylophaga sp. F7. The sequence goes on from NZ_CM166511.1 coordinate 2,347,748, forward strand.
GTGCACCAAGCCACATCAGGTGATTCAAAACCCGGGTCATTTCATCAAACAATACCCGGATGTACTGTGCCCGAACCGGAGGTTCAATACCTAACAGCTTTTCTATCGCCATCACATAGGCATGTTCGTTACACATCATCGACACATAATCCAGCCGATCCATATAACCAATACTCTGGTTATAGGGTTTGGACTCAGCCAGCTTTTCGGTACCACGATGCAACAAACCAATATGTGGATCAGCGTGCACAATAACCTCGCCATCCATTTCCAGAATCAGCCGTAATACACCATGTGCTGCTGGATGTTGTGGGCCAAAATTCAGCGTGTAATTTTTAATTTCAGCCATTATTTCTTGGCCTCGCTGCCATGCGGTTGCAGGTAACGGTTATCATCACGAATTACCCGCGGGACCAGTGTTCTAGGTTCAATACTGACTGGCTGATAAATCACCCGTTTCTGTTCGGGGTCATAAAGCATTTCCACATTGCCAATCAATGGGAAATCCTTGCGAAACGGATGTCCGACAAAACCATAATCCGTCAGAATACGTCGCAGATCTTCATGGCCTTTGAACAGGATGCCAAACAAATCAAAGGCTTCACGTTCGTACCAGTCTGCCGAATGCCAGATGCTGGTAACTGAATCAATAATGGGCGTTTCAGCAATCAGATCCACCTTAAGGCGAAGTCGATTATTGTGTTGCACCGATAGCAAATGATAAACAACGGCATAGCGAAAGCCTTCGTCCATTTCGTCGATTTGCGAAAACGGTTCACGTGCCCGACTGAAACCATGTTCAGTGGCCTGTTTGGTTTCCCAGCCACTGTTGCCATATACGGAATAATCTACACCGCATAAATCAATTAATTGGGTAAACTCAAATTCATCGCGTAATGCTTGGCATACTGGAATAATCTGTTCAGCCTCAACATGGATTGTTAATTCGCCTCGATTAAACTCACACTCCACCAGCTGATTGGCAAAATGCTGTTCCAGTTTATGTTTAAGCGATTCCATGCAACAACCTTATGCTTGTGAGCTTTTAGCGATGGTATTGGTACGTTGAATCTTTTTCTGTAACTGAATAATACCGTAGAGTAAGGCTTCAGCAGTTGGCGGACAACCCGGCACATAAATATCCACCGGTACTATCCGATCACAGCCCCGAACGACCGAATAGGAATAATGGTAGTAGCCACCGCCATTAGCACAGGATCCCATTGAAATAACCCAGCGAGGTTCGGACATCTGGTCATAGACCTTGCGTAATGCCGGTGCCATTTTGTTAACAAGGGTGCCAGCCACAATCATCACATCCGACTGACGGGGACTGGGCCGAAACACTACCCCGAAACGATCCAGATCATAACGTGACGCTCCGGCATGCATCATTTCAACTGCACAACATGCAAGACCAAAGGTCATCGGCCATAAAGAACCGGTCCGGGCCCAGTTGATTAATTTATCTGCAGAAGTGGTGACTATACCTTCGTGAAGAACGCCCTCTATTCCCATTCCAGGGCTCCTTTTTTCCATTCATAGATAAAGCCTACTACCAGAATCCCCAGAAACAGGAACATGGCCAGCAAACCAAACACCCCGATTTCATCGAGCACGATAGCCCAAGGGAATAAAAAGGCGATTTCCAGATCGAAAATGATAAACAGGATGGCAACCAGGTAATAACGCACATCAAATCTGCCATGCGTGTCTTCAAAAGGTTCAAAGCCACATTCATAGCTGGAGCGTTTTTCGGCATCAGGGCGCTGTGGCCCGATAATAAAGCCCGCAATAAGAGGCATCACACCGAAGCCAATGCCAATGATAATAAACAACAAAATGGGGAGGTATCCCTCTAACATGCCGCCCTTCCACTCTTCCGAGATGTAGTGTCTTTGTGACACCTGATAATTATTATTGTTTTTACGAAATCAAAATTATTTGATCAACTCCCGATAGTACACATTAACGTGCTGTATTTGAAGCGTGCATTTAGATGCATTTATTCATGAACATAATTCTCCAGCTTTGAGATTAATTCATCAGGGGTAATCGGTTTGCTGAAATAATATCCCTGCACATAATCGCAATTCATTATTTTGAGGGAGTTTGCCTGCTCTTCAGTCTCCACACCTTCAGCAACGACTTTCAGGCCAAGCCCATGCGCCATGGCAATGCTGGCATTAACCAATTCCCTATCGGCTGGATCAGTTGTCATATCGTTAATAAAGCTTCGATCGATTTTTAATATGGCAAAAGGATAGCGCCGCAGATAGCTAAGTGATGAATAGCCAGTACCAAAATCGTCCATCGCCATCTCAATTCCCTTAGCAGTAAAAGACTGAAATAACTCATCAGTCATCAGGTAGCCGCTAAGTAATACACCCTCGGTTATTTCCAATTCCAGCGTATTGGGCTGAACTGGGTATTGCAGTAGCTGCTGCTCTACAAAACCTAACAATCCAGGGTCACGAAACTGACAGGGAGAAAGGTTGATCGCCATGCGAAAATCTGGCTGAAGCGCCTGCCATTTTGATGCCATTTTTATAGCTGAATGCATCACAAATTCGCCAATCGAGACAATCAGACAGGTTTGCTCAGCAACAGGTATAAACTCATCAGGACCGATGGGACCCAACTGATCGTTTTGCCAACGTAACAAGGCTTCAGCACCAATCATTTTCCCCGTTGCCAACTCAATCTGTGGTTGATAAAACAGATAAAACTCGCCTCTTTCCAAAGCTCCATACATCTGTTGCTCTATCAATAATCGGCGGGTTGCATCACGGTTCATTGACTCGGTGTAATATGTAAAAGTATTACGCCCATTACTTTTAGCATAAAACATGGCTGCATCAGCTTGTCTGAGTAATTGTGAAGCATCATTTCCATCCACAGGATGAATGGCAACACCAATACTTAAGGTCATTGTGAGAGATTGCCCATCAATGCTGAAAGGCAAGCGAAATTGCTGAATCAGATTTTCAACAATTTGCGTAATTTCCTCCGTTGTCTGCAGGTCGGTCAGCAACACAATAAATTCATCACCACCAAGCCGACCAAGAGTGTCACCATGGCGAATATGCGTCTGAATACGCTTTGTGACCTGGATCAGTAAGGCATCGCCGGCAGAATGTCCCAATGATTCGTTAATTTTTTTAAAATCATCTAAATCCATACATAACACACCCACCATGTCTTTATTGGGGTGGGCCAACTTCAGCCGTTGGGATAAACGATCCAATGCCAGAAAGCGATTAGGCAGGCTCGTTAACGTATCGTATTGCGCCAGATGAAGTATTCGTTCTTCCTGCTGTTTACGTGTGGTAATGTCAGAAATAACGGCAATTAGCCCCGTCAAATCACCCAGCTCGTCATAAATATAGTCCCAGCTATATTCCAGAATTTTTTGCTGACCTTGCTGGCTAAGATTGGTGGTAACCATTAAATCTGGTGATGGCTGATGGATCACCAAATTATCGAACAATCGTTTAAATTGCTGTTGAGTGGTTTCATCCGGTTGATAATCCCAGATATGGGATCCGATCAACTCATTAGGTTTAACGCCCAGAATCTCATGATGGGCTTGATTACTGAAAGTAATTCGCCCTTGCAGATCGCATTCCAGTATCCCGCATGACACATTATCAAAGATCAAACATAACCTTGATTGACTATCCTGCAATGCAGCAATAAGTTTATTTTGCGATAACCATGAACGTTGGGTCATCAACCAGACCAGGATGGTCGTGATAGTGACAAACAGTAATCCCTTGTATGTTTGTAAACGTGACAATAACAGGGGATCTCGGGTGAACCGTTCTATAAGTTGATCTGAAAAAATAATCCATAATGTGGCAAAAATGGCATAAAACAATGCAATTCGCAGTGGTGCAAGATATCCTGCTCTTCGAGACTTATTAAGTCGACTCTGCAATTGGTTGAGTTTATTGCTTAACACCCGGTCTACCTATCCAATTCATACCATCTTAATTATTACGTTTATATTTTTTGTAACCATACTCTTTTAAGTATCGTTCATGGGTTTAATTTCTTAAAAAGACCCTAGCATAGCCATTTCGTTAATATGTACAACCTCAAGCCTTTTAGCCAAGGTCATCAATAACATTATCTTTAAGCGATTTACTTTATGTATGGACTGATTTTCGCCATTGCTGCATACGTTATCTGGGGCAGCTTCCCACTTTATTTCAGTTATCTCAATAGCGTATCAGCCGTTGAAGTGTTGTCGCACCGAATTCTCTGGTCTTTACTTGCCACCACGGTGGTAGGCCTTTTACTGGGCCGCGGCCGTAAGTTGATTAAGACTTTTGCCGATAAAAAATTATTATTGTGGCTGGCGTTATCATCATTACTTATTGCGGTAAATTGGTTGATATTTATCTGGGCAGTTTCACAGCATCGTGTGCTGGAAGCCAGCCTGGGATATTTCATTACCCCGGTAATGAGTCTGTTATTGGCGAGATGGTTACTTAAAGAACAGCTGCATCCTTTACAGGCTTGGGCCGGGGTGCTGGCCACAATTGCGTTTTTGTGGGAATGGGTCAGCCTGGGGAGCATTCCATGGGTAGGCTTATCGTTGGCCCTGGCATTTGCACTTTATGGACTCATTCGAAAAAAACATCCTGTCGATGGCGTAAACGGCTTGACCATTGAAACCTTATGGTTGGCCCCTGTTGCGCTGTTCTGGATCCTTTGGCAATCAACAAACGTTGATTACAATCTCGCATTTGGTGAGAGCTCACAATTAACGTTGCTACTTATTGGTTCAGGTTTTCTCACTGCTCTGCCTTTGGTTCTATTTGCCATGGCGGCCAGTCGAGTCGATTTATCAGTAGTGGGGTTTATTATGTACATCAACCCGACAATTCAATTTGTGATTGGCGTTTTTGTGCTCAAAGAAGCCTACCCACCGGAAAGGCTGATAACCTTTGGATTAATCTGGATAGCGTTAATATTCTTTATTGCAGGTATGTGGAAAAAGCATCGTCGACAGGTTAATCACCAATAATACGCTTTCTATAAATCGACTTATTGGGCTAACAATTTGGAATTTGCCGATTATATTCAAAAATAAAAAACCCGCTCAGCGATTTTATTCACTGGCGGGTTTTTATATATTGGTGCCGTCGGCCGGAGTCGAACCGGCACACCCTAAGGCACTACCCCCTCAAGATAGCGTGTCTACCAATTTCACCACGACGGCAATTAACTGTGAGGGATTTTTATGGAAAGTCTGGGAGATCCGCAGGACTTTCTTCTGCAGGCTGTTCAACTACCACTGAGTCAGTAACACTCTGAACACGATCAGCGTTACCAGCAAGATAAGCCAATGTCAGACTGGTAATAAAAAATACTGTGGCCAGAATGGCGCTGCTACGACTCAGGAAAGATGCAGAGCCCTGACTCCCGAACAGGCTTGAAGAAGCCCCACCGCCGCCACTGCCACCGCCGCCAAATGCAGCACCGGCATCAGCACCTTTACCGTGCTGGATTAAGATCAAACCAACTAACAATAGTGAGATCACAATGTGAACCACCAGAATCAACGCATCCATTTAACTTCCTAATTTTGAACTGCAGCCTGACAGATTTTTACAAATTCATCGGCATCTCTAGAGCCGCCGCCGATTAATCCACCATCAATATCGGGCTTGGCAAATAATGGAGCAGCATTATTACCTTTTACGCTGCCGCCGTAAAGTATTCTGAGTGATGCGGCAATATTCGCATCATGTTTTGCCACCCGCTGACGCATGAACGAATGTACATCCTGCGCCCATTCCGGGCTGGCTGTCTTACCTGTTCCGATTGCCCAGACAGGTTCATATGCCAATACCACTTTTGACAGCGCTTTGACCCCTTGTTGCGCAATCACTATATCCATCAAGCGTGCCACCATTTCTTCGGTGCGGCCCATGGAGTGTTCTTCCGGGCTTTCACCAATACAGATAATGGGGGTAATGCCATGCTTGACGGACATTTCATATTTTTCTGCGATGATATGATCAAGAAAAACCTGATCCAGATTTAGCTCTGCATACAGGCAACGTCGTTCGGAATGACCAATCAACACATACTGACAACTAAAGTCATGCAACATTGCCGCTGAAATTTCACCGGTATAAGCACCAGAATCAAATTGCGACACATTTTGCGTCCCCCAATACATTCCTGTACCGGATAAAGCAGACTGAACCTGTTGTATATATAGTGCAGGAGGGAATAAAGCGACATCAACTGAAGCAAAGGAGTCTCTTTGCGCCAGTATCGCATCAAGCAACAATTTGTTGCTTGCGCTAGAGCCGTTCATTTTCCAGTTACCAGCGACCAGCGGTTTGCGCACAGACACCTACTCTCAATAAGAATTAATTATAAAGGGTACCGACAGACCGAAGATAAAGCAATGTCCTCTCCGCTCACTCTGTTGGCATAGAATTACTTATCTAACGTTGTAATATTATCTCAATTTGTTCGGCCAGAGACTTGGCTAACTGGTTAGTGCGGGTTGCATCGTGCCCCTCAACCATTACTCTTATAACCGGTTCTGTTCCGGAGGCTCTCAGCAGCACTCGCCCTTCCTGACCAAGTGTTTTCTCCACTTCTTCTACAGCCGCTTGAATTTCCGGATAATCCCGTAAATTAACCAGTTTATCAATACGTACATTAACAAGACGTTGTGGATATTTTATGACAGCAGAGCACAGTTCATGCAGGCTGCTACCCGTTTGCTGGATTTCAGCCAGTACCTGCAATGCTGCAACAATACCATCCCCCGTGCTGGTTTTATCCAGACAGATAATATGTCCTGAGGCCTCGCCACCAATCAGTCCTTCAACCTGTTGCAGCTTCTCCATCACATAACGATCACCGACATTTGCCCGATGCAGAATAATGTCGTGTTTTTCCAAGGCATGTTGCAATCCCAGATTCGACATCTGTGTACCGACCACATGGCCTCTATCCAGACCAACACGTTGTCTTCCACGGGCAATGATAAACAGAATATCATCACCATCTACCAGCTCGCCCTGATGATCCACCATGATAAGGCGGTCACCATCGCCATCCAGAGCAATACCCAAATCAGCTTTATGCTCGAGAACGCTGGCTTGCAGTAATCGCGGTTCAGTCGAACCACAATTCTGATTGATATTCAGACCATCCGGCTCGGCGCCCATCAAAATGACTTCGGCACCCAGTTCACGGAATACGTTTGGTGCGATGTGATAAGTGGCACCATGAGCGCAATCCACCACAATTTTCAGATTGGATAAATCAACCCCAGTCGAAATGGTGCTTTTACAAAACTCAATATAACGTCCTGCAGCATCAGCAATACGGTGGGCCTTGCCTAAATAGGCAGAATCAACCGTTCTAATCGGCTGGTCAAGCATTGCCTCAATCGCCAGTTCAACTGAATCCGGCAACTTGGTTCCCTTATCAGAGAAGAATTTAATGCCATTATCATGATAGGGATTATGCGAGGCACTGATTACAATGCCTGCCTGGGCATGAAATGTGCGGGTTAGATAAGCTACTGCGGGGGTTGGCATTGGCCCCATTAAATATACATCTACACCAGCGGCTGAAAGGCCTGCCTGTAATGCGGATTCAAACATATAACCGGATATTCTGGTGTCTTTACCGATCAAAACCTTGCTGTTACGTTCCTTCGCCAACACACGTCCAATCGCCCACCCGAGTTTCAATACAAAGTCAGGTGTAATGGCGCCATCGCCTACTCTTCCTCTGATGCCATCAGTACCAAAATAACGTCGTTTTTGTTCAGTCAAAATCGTTAACCTGCATTACATGTTCACACAATCGGACTGCCTGTACGGTCTCCCGGACATCATGACTGCGTATGATTTTTGCGCCTTGCCATATCGCTATCGATGCCAGAGCCAGGCTTCCCGCCAATCGTTCTTCAACCGATATATTGAGCATCGCACCGATAATGGATTTTCGTGAAACGCCGACCAGGACAGGCAGATCCGATTCCGTTATCACCGATAAATGCTTCATTAATCGCAGATTATGACGGGCATTTTTACCAAAGCCAAATCCCGGGTCCAGAATAATCTTTGAACGCGAAATTCCCGCTGCTTCACAGGCAGCAACCCGCTCAGACAGAAATTCATTTACTTCACTGACCACATCGGAATAGTGGGGCTGTTGTTGCATGGTTTGAGGTGAGCCCTGCATATGCATCAGGCACACCGGAACACCCAGTTCAGCGGCTGCCTGTAATGCCCCTTCACTACGTAACGCATTTACATCGTTTATCAGGCTCGCCCCAGCCGCTACTGCAGCACGCATAACTTCAGCTTTCATGGTATCGATAGAAATAACCACATCAAGCTCAGCATGAATAGCTTCTATTGCAGGCACCACTCGGCGAATTTCTTCTTCAACACCAACAGGTTCAGAGCCGGGACGAGTCGATTCGCCACCAATATCAATAATAGTAGCGCCATCAGCAACCAGTTTTCGAGCTTGTTCGAGGGCTTTATCAGCCGAAAAAACGCCCGCCATCCGAAAAGGAGTCGGGCGTTACATTGACGATGCCCATAACGTGCGGAGCGGACAAATCCAGAGATTTGCCCGCAAAATCCATCATCATGATTTAACTTTTCTCAGTTTAATTGATCAGCAGGTTTGCCTGTAGGTTCCGGGCCATCTTCATCTGCTTTAGCGGATGGTGGTGGAGTCGATGATTTATCATCCCAACCCTTAGGTGCACCTGGTTCACGTCCTTCCATGATCGCATCGATCTGATCGCTATCAATCGTTTCGTATTTGATCAGAAGTTTTGCCATGGTGTGCAATTTATCAGCATTTTCGGTCAGAATATTTTTGGCACGATCATAATTCCTGGTAATCAATGCACGAACATCTTCATCAATCTGTTTAGCTGTCAAATCAGATACTGACTTGTGCTGGGTAACACTGCGACCCAGAAAAACTTCGCCTTCTTCTTCACCATAAGATAAAGGCCCCATATTGTCCGATAGTCCCCATTTGGTGACCATATTGTGTGCCAGTTCTGTTGCCCGCTGAATATCATTTGAGGCACCAGTAGTCACTGCTTCAGCACCAAAAATCATTTCTTCAGCCAGTCGACCGCCATACAGGCTTGAAATCTGACTTTCCAATTGTTGTTTGGTGTAACTGTATCTGTCTTCGATTGGTAAAAACATCGTTACACCCAGCGCACGACCACGAGGGATGATACTCACTTTATACACTGGATCGTGGCCCGGTACACTGCGCCCAACAATGGCGTGACCGGCTTCATGATAGGCCGTCAGTTCTTTTTCTTTATCACTCATGACCATTGAGCGACGTTCAGCACCCATCATGATTTTATCTTTGGCTAACTCCAAATCCACCATTGATACCAGGCGTTTGTTGGTGCGGGCCGCAAATAAAGCAGCTTCATTCACCAGATTGGCAAGGTCAGCACCTGAAAAGCCTGGAGTTCCACGTGCAATTACACTTGGATCAACATCTTCATCAGCGGGCACTTTACCCATATGAACTTTCAGAATCTGTTCACGTCCACGAATATCCGGTAATGGCACTACTACCTGTCTGTCAAAGCGCCCCGGACGCAATAAAGCGGGATCAAGTACGTCAGGACGGTTGGTGGCGGCAATAATAATGACGCCTTCATTACCTTCAAAACCATCCATCTCAACCAACAACTGATTCAGTGTCTGCTCACGTTCGTCATTACCACCGCCCATACCGGCACCACGGTGACGACCGACGGCATCAATCTCATCGATAAAGATAATACATGGTGCATGTTTTTTTGCTTGTTCAAACATGTCACGAACACGTGATGCACCGACACCAACAAACATTTCAACGAAATCAGAACCCGAAATAGTAAAGAAAGGTACTTTCGCTTCACCGGCAATCGCTTTGGCTAATAATGTTTTACCAGTACCTGGCGAACCAACCATCAGAATACCGCGTGGAATGCGTCCACCCAGCTTCTGGAATTTGCCTGGATCACGCAAGAAGTCGACTAATTCATGAACTTCTTCTTTAGCTTCCTCGACGCCAGCAACATCTTTGAAGGTCACTTTAACCTGATCTTCATTCAACATGCGGGCTTTGCTTTTGCCAAAAGACATGGGGTTTTTACCACCGCCACCTTGCATCTGACGCATGAAGAAAATCCACACACCAATCAGTAACAACATTGGGAACCATGAAATAAATATCTGCATCAGCAGACCGGTTTTTTCTGCTGGTTCAGCTTTGATAGCCACGCCGTTATCCAGCAAATCACCAATCAGGCCTGGATCGTAATCTGGACTGTAGGTAGTAAAGTTACTGCCATCCGATAATTTGCCGGTGATCGTCCGACCCTGGATATCCACACTGGAGACCCCGCCATTTTTCACACTGCTGATAAAGGTCGAGTAATCCATTTCGCTCTGCTTGCTTTGCTGCGGACCGAAATTGTTAAATACCGACATCAATACCATCGCGATGACGACCCATAAAACAATATTTTTCATCATGTCACTCAATGTTTGTTACCCCTAGTAACGTTAGTCTTTTTACTGTCATTTCAGTCCACGTCCGAGTAGATATACCTCACGGCTGCGAGCACGTGAAGCATCAGGTTTACGGGTTGTCACTTTATTAAAATGTGACCGCATAGACTTCAAAAATTCATCAAAGCCTTCGCCCTGAAAAACTTTGACCAGAAAATCACCCTGTTTACTCAAGTTATTAATAGCAAAATCCAATGCCAGTTCGACAAGATACATACTACCCGGCTGATCGATTGCGCCTACACCTGTCATATTGGGGGCCATATCCGATAATACAAGGTCTATTGATTGTCCGGCCAATACTTCATTCAGTTTTTCGAGTACATGATCCTCACGAAAATCACCCTCAATGAAATGTACTCCAGTCAGAGGTGTCATCGGTAAAATGTCCAATGCAATAACTTTACCTTTGTCACCGACCCGATGCAAAGCATAATCAGACCATCCCCCAGGCGCCGAACCAAGATCGACCACCGACATGCCGTTGCGAATTAATTTATCTTTCTGATCGATTTCTTCCAGTTTGAAGGTTGCTCTGGAACGGTAACCTTTCTGCTGTGCTTTTTTGACATAAGGATCGTCAAAATGTTCTTTAAGCCAATTTGTGCTGGATTTACTGCGCGCCATTTCAATTCTTCTCTGCCACGTGGATTTTGTCAGTACTCAGTACTAACAATAATCCGGCAATACTCAACATCAGATACAGATTCTGACTCAGCATATGTAACCATTCAAAGCGCTCGGCGAGATTGGTCTCTAAACGCCAGTTATCGACCGTTTTTATGCTGGCCATCTCAGGCTGTATATACATGCTGAATATCAAGGTAATCACCAACATGGCCATCAAAATCCAGAAACGCCAGGAATGTATTGCCCGGCCACGCTGAATAATTATTTTGCCCAGAAGAATCAGCGTACCACTGATTATGCCAATAACATTCACTGCAAAAAACAGTTTGGCCGCATAATCTGCGGCCACCAATGTCTCAAGGCTGATAAAAGCCAGCGGAACAGCAAGATAACCGACTGACCATAAAGCGCCTACCCACAGTGTCAGTAATAAGCGTTCGCCAATAGTTTCAGAACGATTCAACCGTTAGCCCAGATAATGAATGCCGGTAATTTCATATTCGATTGCACCACCCGGCGCCTGGACAGTTGCTACATCGTCAATTTCCTTGCCGATCAATGCCCGTGCAATAGGTGAAGAAATTGAGATACGGTTCAATTTAATATCGGATTCATAATCGCCCACGATCTGATACTGCTTTTCTTCATCAGTATCGATATTCAGCAAATCGACCGTAACACCAAACACAACACGGCCATCTTTAGGCAACGAAGTGGGATCAATTATCTGACAATCCGCCAAAGTCGATTCAAGTTCCTGAATACGGCCCTCAATAAAACTTTGCTGTTCACGGGCTGCATGGTATTCAGCATTTTCTTTTAAATCGCCATGCGCACGGGCTTCAGAAATCGCATCCACCACGGCTGGACGTTTAACGGTTTTCAGTTCATGTAATTCAGTTTTCAGTGCCTGAGCACCGCGTTCTGTTATTGGTACGGCCATTAATTCAATTCTCCATGTAATGACTGTAAACGATTCACCGAAACACTGTCTTCGCAATGCAGGGCCAGAATTGTGGCACGAGCAGCGGCTAATGTTGTGGTGTAGTTCACCTGATGTTGCAATGCAGCGCGGCGTATTTCTCTTGAATCCGCAACGGCCTGACGACCTTCTGTTGTATTCACAATCAGGGCAATTTCATCGTTTTTAATCATATCCACAATATGCGGCTGACCTTCTGCGACTTTTTTAACTCGCTCACAGGGCACATCGGCCTCCATCAGCGTTTGTTGTGTGCCTCGCGTGGCCAGCAACGAGAAACCCAAGCCTAACAAATCTTTGGCAATCTTGATAACCGATTGTTTGTCGGCATCACGCACTGAGATAAAGGCTTTACCTCCAACCGGCAGACTCACCGATGCCGCTAACTGGGATTTGGCAAAAGCCTCACCGAAAGTACGGCCCACGCCCATTACTTCACCAGTGGATTTCATTTCCGGTCCAAGAATCGGATCCACACCCTGGAACTTGATGAATGGGAACACCGCTTCTTTAACCGAATAGTAAGACGGAATCACTTCTTTAGTTACACCCTGCTCTGCCAGGCTCATACCGGCCATACAGCGTGCAGCAACTTTAGCCAGCGGTACACCAATCGATTTAGATACATATGGCACGGTACGTGATGCGCGTGGGTTCACTTCCAGAATAAATATACGGTCACCCTGAATGGCAAACTGGGTATTCATAAGTCCCACTACGCCCAGTTCAAGTGCCATCTGTTTCACCTGTACCCGTAACTGATCCATTACTTCCTGACTCAGACTGTAAGGGGGTAAGGCGCAGGCAGAGTCACCGGAATGAACACCAGCCTGTTCGATATGTTCCATAATGCCGCCGATAAGCACTTCCTTACCGTCACAAATTGCATCGACATCGACCTCAATGGCGTCATCCAGGAAACGATCCAGTAATACCGGAGAATCATTGGAAACCGATACCGCAGTCAGCATATAACGTTGTAACTCTTCTTCGTTATAAACGATTTCCATTGCACGGCCACCCAATACATAAGATGGACGAACCACTAATGGATAACCGATTTCTGCCGCCAGTGACACAGCGGTATCAACTGAATGTGCCAAACGATTTGGCGGTTGCAGCAAGCCGAGTTTTTCGACCATTTGCTGGAACCGTTCGCGATCTTCTGCATGGTCAATGGCATCCGGCGAAGTACCAATAATTGGCACACCGGCAGCTTCAAGTGCACGCGCCAGTTTCAATGGTGTCTGACCACCGAACTGGACGATCACGCCTTTAGGTTTTTCCAGCGCAACAATTTCCAGTACGTCTTCCAGCGTCAGTGACTCAAAATATAGTCGATCCGATGTGTCGTAATCGGTGGAAACGGTTTCTGGATTACAGTTGACCATAATGGTTTCGTAACCATCTTCGCGTAATGCCAGAGCGGCGTGAACACAACAATAATCAAACTCAATACCCTGACCAATACGGTTAGGACCACCACCTAAAATCATGATTTTGTCACGATCAGTCGGATTGGCTTCGCACTCTTCGTCATAGGTTGAGTACATATAGGCAGTAGAGGTTGAAAATTCAGCTGCACAGGTATCAACCCGTTTATACACCGGACGAACTCCCAATGCATGACGATGGCTGCGAAATTGTTTTTCAGTTTTGTGTAACAATTTTGCCAGTCGTGAATCAGCGAAACCTTTGCGCTTCAACGCGCGCATTTCAGCTTCATCAATATCGTTTAACGAACGCTCTTTAAGCTGATTTTCAATTTCCACCAGCTCCTGAATCTGTATCAGGAACCACGGATCAATATGTGTTAGCTGCTGAACTTCGTCAAAGCCCATTCCATAACGGAAAGCATCACCTACGTACCAAAGACGATCGGAGCCAGGCAAACTTAATTCACGGCGTAATACTTCAGCGGTATTTTCGGCTTTCAGATCCAGAATTTCGTTAAATCCATCCCGATCTGTTTCAAGACCACGTAATGCTTTCTGTAAAGACTCCTGGAAATTACGACCAATGGCCATCACTTCACCGACAGATTTCATCTGAGTGCTCAGACGGTTATCCGCCAACGGGAATTTTTCAAAGGTAAAACGTGGGATTTTAGTGACAACATAATCAATAGTCGGTTCAAATGACGTTGGTGTCGCATTGCCGGTAATTTCGTTCTGTAATTCATCCAGTGTGTAACCCACTGCCAGTTTGGCGGCGACTTTGGCAATTGGAAAACCGGTGGCTTTCGAAGCCAAAGCCGATGAGCGTGACACCCGTGGATTCATTTCGATAATGATCAAACGTCCGGTTTCCGGGTTTACCGCAAACTGCACGTTCGAACCACCGGTTTCCACGCCAATCTCACGCAAAACTGCCAGCGAGGCATTACGCATGATTTGGTATTCTTTATCGGTCAGCGTCTGGGCAGGTGCCACAGTGATTGAGTCACCAGTATGCACGCCCATTGCATCAAAGTTTTCAATGGAACAGATAATGATGGCGTTATCTTTTTTGTCACGCACCACTTCCATTTCGTATTCTTTCCAGCCGATGATTGACTCTTCAATCAGCAATTCTGAGGTCGGGCTGAGATATAAGCCACGCTGGCAGATATCGACAAAGTCTTCACGGTTATAGGCAATTCCGCCACCGCTGCCGCCCATGGTAAATGACGGCCGGATAATGACCGGGAAACCAAATTTCTGTTGAACTTCAAGCGCTTCATCAAGGGAGTGCGCAATATCCGATTGCGGCATATCCAGACCAATTTTACGCATCGCCGCGCGGAACAAATCGCGATCTTCGGCCTTATTTATGGCTTCACTGTCAGCACCGATCATCTCGACGCCATATTTTTCCAAAACGCCATGTTTTTCCAGTGCCAATGCACAGTTCAACGCGGTTTGGCCTCCCATGGTTGGCAATATCGCATCGGGACGTTCAACTTCAATAACCTTGCTGACTGCTTCCCAGGTAACTGGCTCAATATATGTCGCATCAGCCATATTTGGGTCAGTCATGATAGTGGCCGGGTTGGAATTGACCAGAATGACGCGATAACCTTCTTCTCGCAGGGCTTTACAAGCCTGTGCGCCAGAATAATCAAATTCGCAGGCCTGACCGATAACAATCGGACCAGCACCCAGAATCAGAATGCTTTGAATATCAGTACGTTTAGCCATTATGTGTTATTTACCTGTCGCTTGTTCGAGTAGGTCGATAAAGTGATCGAATAGAGGTGATGCATCCTGTGGACCAGGGCTGGCTTCCGGATGTCCCTGGAAGCTGAAAGCCGGTTTGGTTTTATGATGAATACCCTGCAATGTTCCATCAAATAAAGAACGATGAGTGGTTTCAACGGTGTCAGGCAAAGTGGATTCATCTACAGCAAAACTGTGATTCTGACTGGTAATCATCACCAGACCTGCCAGCAATTCCTGAACCGGATGATTCGCCCCATGATGACCGAATTTCATTTTTTCGGTTTTGGCACCACAGGCCAATGCCAGTAATTGATGTCCCAGACAGATACCAAAAATCGGCATCTCTTTATCGAGGAAATACTGAATCGCCTTAATCGCATAATCACAAGGTTCTGGATCACCCGGGCCATTGGCCAGGAAAATACCATCAGGATTCAACTTCATGACTTCTTCAGCAGGCATTTGTGCGGGCACTACTGTCAATTTGCAGCCACGTTCGGTAAGCATACGCATGATGTTTTTCTTGATGCCATAATCATAGGCAACCACATGAAAACGCGGCTCGGCTTTACGAGACTGGTTGTCGATGTGCCAGATACCATCAGTCCACTCATAAGCCTGTTTGGTTGAAACTTCTTTGGCCAGATCCATGCCTTTCAAACCAGCAAAGGCTTTGGCCGCAGCAATTGCCGCATCAACATCAATATTATCGCCAGCAACGATGCAGCCTTTTTGCGCACCTTTTTCCCGTAACAGACGGGTCAGCCGCCGGGTATCAATACCAGCCAGTCCGACTACATTCTGGCGCTCAAGATATTTATCCAAAGCTTCTTCACCACGCCAGCTGGACATGACCGGTGAAAGTTCGCGAATGATTAAACCACTGGCATACACCTGGTCAGATTCTTCATCGTCTTTATTGACGCCAACGTTACCGATATGCGGATAAGTCAGGGTGACGATTTGGCGGCAATACGACGGGTCGGTAATAATTTCCTGATAACCTGTCATCGCGGTGTTGAAGACCACTTCACCAACTGACTGGCCCACAGCACCGATTGATTCGCCGTGAAAGACCGTGCCATCTTCAAGAGCAAGTAGCGCAGTTGTACGCAAGGGGAACCTCCACCAGATAAAAAAGGAACAGGGGACGACGTTCTCCCCGGACAAAATCTTTGCAATTTTAGCCTATCTGCAGCCTATGCGTCCACGCTAAAAACGATGACAAGTTACCTTGCCAGCGGTAGTATGAAGCGCAGCTTATTTACCTGGCAGAACTTATGACCCAACAGTATTTTAATTTTTCCGCTTTTCCACAACAAAGACCCCGCCGTTTGCGCAAAGATGACTTTTCCCGGCGACTGGTTCGAGAGCATCAGCTCACTGTCGATGATCTGATTTATCCCTGCTTTGTACTCGAAGGCAAAAATCAACGAGAAAAAGTCACTTCAATGCCTGGGGTGGAGAGATTGAGCATTGATTTGCTGCTTCAGGAAGCTGAAATCATTCACAAATTGGGCATCCCGATGATGGCATTGTTTCCAGTGACCCCATTGGAGCAGAAGTCACTGGATGCTGCAGAAGCGTTTAATCCCGATGGTCTGGCGCAACGCGCTGTCAGAGCCTTAAAAAAAGCCTTCCCCGATTTGGGGGTAATGACTGATGTTGCTCTGGATCCTTTTACCACTCACGGTCAGGATGGTCTGATTGATGACAACGCCTATATTATTAATGATGAAACGGTGGAAGTATTAATCAAACAGGCGTTATCTCATGCCGAGGCAGGAGCCGATGTAGTCGCTCCCTCCGATATGATGGATGGACGTATTGGCGCGATACGTAACGCGCTGGAAAATGCCGGGCACATACATACTCGTATCATGGCTTACTCCGCTAAATATGCCTCCAGTTTTTATGGACCATTTCGCGATGCTGTGGGCAGTGCAGGGAATTTAGCCGGTGGCAATAAATTCAGTTATCAGATGGATCCAGCCAATTCTGATGAGGCTTTACATGAAGTCGCATTGGATATTCAGGAAGGTGCTGATATGGTGATGGTTAAACCCGGCATGCCCTATCTTGATGTCTTGTACCGGGTGAAAAAGACTTTCCAGAAACCCACTTTTGTTTATCAGGTCAGTGGTGAATATGCGATGCTCAAGGCAGCAACGTTGAAAGGCTGGCTCAGTGAAGAAGTTATTATGGAAAGCCTGCTGGCATTTAAACGTGCGGGTGCCGACGGTATCCTCACCTATTTCGCTAAAGATATTGCACAACAGTTACAGCGCTAAATCATGACAGATAAATACGCCGTGATCGGTAACCCGATCCACCATAGTATATCCCCGCTGATTCATGCCTCGTTTGCCAGACAAACCGGTGAGGATATTGAATATACAGCGATTGAAGTACAGTTGGACGGACTGCATGACAGTCTTCAACAGCTTCGCGACGTGCTTAAGTTAAAAGGCATCAATGTAACGGTGCCATTCAAAGAGCAGGTCTGGGAGATAACCCAGCAAAAATCTGCCCGGGCCGAATTGGCTGGAGCAGTTAATACCGTTGTATTCAATAGTGATGGCAGCTTGTTTGGTGACAATACAGATGGCATTGGTCTTTGCCGTGATTTAGCGGTCAATCATCAGGTTGAGCTTACCGGCAAAAGAATTTTATTACTTGGAGCCGGTGGCGCTTCACGTGGCGTGATCGCGCCCCTACTTGAATACAAACCGCTCGGAATATTTATTGCCAACCGAACAGCTTCAAAATCCATTCACCTTGCCGAGCTGTTTGCCCATCTGGGCAATGTTCATGGCGGTGGATTTGATGACATTGACGGTGAATTTGATGTGGTGATTAATGCCACCGCAGCCAGTTTACAGGGTGAAGTACCTCCTTTGCCTGATACGGTGCTGGCAAGTGGCGCCTGCTGTTATGACATGATGTACAGCGAAGCTGATACAGCATTTATCAAATGGGCTAAAACACATAATGCAGCCAAGACAATTGATGGTATGGGCATGCTGGTTGAACAGGCCGCAGAAGCCTTTTATATCTGGCGTGGTGTGCGCCCGCAAACAGCTTCAGTAATTTCACTGCTTCAAAAGAAATCCTGAACAACGCCCATAAAAACCTCATCCTGCATTCATTGTCAGGATGAGGTAAGTAATTTTATTCAAGGCTTGTTACGGTTTTCAGAGTCGGCCATTTTCTGCTTCAGCTGCTGTTTTTGTTCTGCTGTTAGCACATTGAAAATCGCATTATTCAATTTAGCTTTTTTAGCTAATCTGTCGGCATGAGATTCTGTGGCTTCATTGATTATGGCTTCTAGCTTGTTTTGATCCAGACGATCATTAAAAGCCAATTGGTTTAATTTCTTGCGCAGCTCCCAGTGCGACTTCATATCATTTCTTTTATCAGTTTGCTGAGCCTCAACTAATTTTTTGATTTCTGATTTTTGATCCTCGTTTAAATCAATGCCTTGCAACATAAGAGGGATACCATCATGTTCACCGTGCATTTTCTTCATATCGCTGTATTTACTGCCTTCACCACAGCTTTTATGTTTATCGGCCATGGCAGGTACTGCTAAAAATAAAGCTGGAATCAAACTGAGCGCCATTAATTTGCTACGCATAGGTATTCTCCTAAAAAGGTTATTTTTTAACGAAATACTGTCGTTCGACAGGTTGCAGACAGTATTGATGGATTAACTGTTAATGACTGTTTTGATATGTAAATTCAGGTAAAACACTGATTTACAATTAGCTGATTAATATTTGCGGACGTATCATTACTTTAAAAAAATAACAGGACATCTCTGTGAGCAAAGTATTAATTATTGATGATGATGTGATTCTTTCTGGTCTATTTCAAGACTATCTGGAGGAAGAGAAGTTTCAGGTTCGCACTGCAGATACAGCAACAGAAGGCCTGCAGCTTGCCTTGCAGGGAGATTTCGATATTGTGATTCTGGATGTGATGTTGCCTGATATGAGTGGCACTGAAGTATTAAAACTCATCCGTCAGCAAAGTCATGTGCCCATTTTAATGTTTACCGCAAAGGGTGACGATGTTGATCGCATCATGGGACTGGAATCTGGGGCCGATGACTATGTACCTAAACCCTGTACTCCCAGAGAATTAATTGCTCGAATCAAAGCTATTTTGCGGCGCAGTGAAATCACCCGACAGCAGCAACAGGATGAAACCGTTATTCAAACGGGTCCGTTACAACTCTGGCCTCAACAACGTAAAGCCTTATGGTTTGATACCGCGCTGGAACTGACCAGCACCGAATTCAGCCTGTTGGAATCCCTTGCAAGAAATGCCGGTCAGGTCGTCAGTAAAAATGCATTATCAGAAGCAGCATTAGGCCGGCCGCTGGCACGCTTTGATCGCAGTATTGATGTGCATATGAGCAGTATTCGGCACAAGCTGGGAGAACAACAGGATGGTCATTCTTATATTCAGACAGTCCGCGGTAAAGGTTATCAGTTGATTAAGTAATGCGAAGTTTATTCTGGAAATTCTTTTTCGCTTTTTTACTGGCTTTATTACTGACGAGTATTGGTGTCGCCAGTGGCATGTGGCTACGCCATAATGCTGAACGTCAGTCCTTCGAGGCAATTCCAGTGCAAATGGGCTGGAAAGCTACTGACCTTGTCGACAGTGCGGCTGATATAGCGCGTTATGCCGGTATTGAGCCGCTAAAAAAGTACCTCCATGAACAACATCGTAATGGCATTAAGCTTTTCGCCGTTAATCAGGATAATCAGGATATTCTGCAACGGAATATTGATCCGCAATTACTGGCAACGACGAGACAATTATTATTTGAAAATCAAAGAATACGCTCTGTCCAACAAGTAATTTTGGAAGATGGCAGAGCCTTGCTGTTATTTATCCCCTCCCCTGAAAAACTCGTCCAGAAGCTGGATCGGCCCAAACCTCCTAAACCACCACTCTTATTATTACTGGGCATGTGGTTGATGTCGGGATTATTATTCAGTGCTTTACTGGCCTGGTGGTTTACCAAACCCATCCGTATTCTAAAGAAAGCCTTTAATGATGTTGCAGATGGCAAACTGGATACCCGAATTAGCCCGGCTATGGGAAAACGTCGTGATGAATTGGCTGAACTGGGGCAGAATTTTGATTATATGACCGGGCGCATAAGCCAGTTGCTGAATGCACAGAAACGATTACTCCACGACGTTTCTCATGAGTTACGTTCACCCTTGGCACGGATGCAGGCTGCGATTGGTTTGGCACAGCAAAGTCCGGATAAAACCGCAAAAATGCTGGATCGGGTTGAACGTGAATCCGAGCGTATCGATCATCTCATCGGTGAGTTGCTGAATTTATCTCGTCTGGAAAATCCGACAACTGAAAATGATGAAAGACAACTTTTCGATCTAACAGAAATGCTGCTGGATATTGTGGAGGACGCTCGTTTTGAAGCCCAGAATAAACATGTTCAGATAACGCACAATACTTTTGAGCAAATCAGTCTGTTTGCACGCCCTGAGCTTATTCATAGTGCTATTGAAAATGTTTTGCGCAATGCGATTAAGTATTCACCTGAGAATGGAGTGATCCAACTAACCACTGAAAAATTAGCCGGCCATTGGCAAATCACTATAGAAGATCAGGGTCCGGGAATTGCTGAACAGGATTTACAGCAAATTTTTCAGCCGTTCTTTCGCAGTCGTGACAACCACCAGCAAGATGGTATCGGTCTGGGGCTGACCATTGCTCATCGTGCTATTGAAATCCACGGCGGAGAGATTATTGCAACAAACAGACCGGAAGGCGGACTTAATATTTCAATCTTGCTTCCGGTCTGATTACTGATTTATCTAGTTGACGGAGATTAATCCGTTACACCGCAGGCGACTCGGGCACCGCCACCACCTAAGGGTTTAGGATGATCAGAGTGATTGTCACCACCAGCATGAATCATTAATGAACGCCCTTGTAAATCTTTAAGCGTCAAGCGTGGTGCAAGCACTGGATGAGTTGCTGTTCCATCATCGGCTACATACAACGGTGGCAAGTCACCGGCATGACCGCTGCCCCAAGGGGTGTCGTGCTTACCAGTATCGTAGGGATCATAATGACCACCAGCGGCTAATGCAGGCACCATTTCACCGTCTTTTTCAGCGGCATCACAGCTTGGATTCTGATGCACATGAAAGCCATGCAAACCGGGTGTTAACGATTTTAAATCCGGGGTAAAAACCAGACCAAATGCTGATTGATGTACTGCTACGGTTCCCAGGCTTTTGCCGGTTCCCTGTTTGTCCACTTCATAAAGCTCGATCTGTGTATCAGCAAGTGCTACTGAAGATGTCAGCGCAATCATTATGCTCGTCAATAGTTTCATAATCCCTCCAAAAAATAGTGTGACGCTTAATCGGACTCGCTCGAGACCATGGAGTTTCAATGATCAAACCAGCTCAGCCAGCTGAACTTAATTCACTTCATCAGCGGTTTGTTGCTGCTCGCGTTTATCTCTCAATGACGCCAGCCAGCGGCAGAAAACATAAAAAACCGGGGTAAATATCAGTCCGAAAAAGGTCACACCTAGCATACCAAAAAATACTGCCGTTCCTAAGGCCTGCCGCATTTCGGCGCCAGCACCAGAGGCCAAGACTAATGGTACCACGCCTAGAATGAAGGCAAAGGATGTCATCAGGATTGGACGCAGACGAGTACGTGCTGCTTCAACCGCAGCATCCAGGCGACTCAGACCACGATCTTCAGCTTGCTTGGCAAACTCAACAATCAATATGGCATTTTTTGAGGCCAAACCAATCAGCACCACAAAGCCAATCTGTACCAGAATGTTGTTATCCATACCGCGCAAACTCACCCCGAGTATCGCGGCCAGTAAACACATAGGAACAATCAACACCACTGCAAGGGGCAATAACCAGCTTTCATATAAAGCTGCCAGCAGCAGAAATACAAACACTACTGCCAGTGAAAAGCTGAGAAATGCCGTATCACCTGCCAATTTTTCCTGTAGGGCCAGCTCAGTCCATTCAAAACTGATGCCTTCAGGCAAAGTATCGCTCAATAGTTCTTCCACAATGGCAAGCGATTCACCACTGGAATAACCCGGTGCGGTATTGCCCTGAACCTCAATCGCCGGATACAAATTGTAATGTGGCAGACGTATTGGCCCCGTGATATTTTCAAAAGTAGCTATAGTCCCGATCGGCACCATCGCCCCATTATCAGAGCGGGTACGTAATTTACCGATATCTTCAATCTCATCACGGTAAGGGCCATCCGCCTGCGCCACTACCCGATAGGTACGATTCAGAAAGTTAAAATCGTTGACGTAACGTGAGCCAAGATAGATTTCCAAGGTATCGATAACATTGCCTACCGGCACATTAAGCATTTCTGCCCGGGTACGATCAATATCAGCGTAAATTCTGGGGGTTCCAGAGTTAAAGAAGGTAAACACGGACGATAAACCATCGGTTTGATTCGCTGCGCCAATCACCTCATTGGTGACAGCCTGTAGTCTTTCCAGACCAAGCCCACCACGATCCTGGACATACAGTTTCCAACCACCAGAGTTACCCATCCCGCGAACCGGAGGTGGTCTGATAGCAAAAGCCATCGCGGCATCAACCTGAGATAAGGCCTGCTGAGAACCAGCAACAATATCGTCAATGGTAATACCAGCGGCAATACGGTCTTCAAACGAATCCAATGGCGTGAAGATAACCGCTGAGTTAGACGCATTGGTAAAAGTAGGTCCATCCAGACCGACAAACAAAACAGCATGTGCAACGCCCGGAACATCTCTTAAACGTGCCGAAGCTTCACGTGCTGCAGCATCCGTTCTTTCCAGTGTGGCACCAGGGGGTAACTGTAGGACATTGATCAAATAACCTTGATCCTGTTCAGGAATAAATCCTGTTGGTACTTTATTGAACTGATAGCCAGTCAACATGATCAAACCGACGTAAATCAGTAGCATAACCGCCATCATGCGTAACAACTTGCGTGTCATTGCCGAATAACGATCACCCATCCACTCAAAGGCACGATTAAAACCATTGCCAAACGCACGAAATGGATAACTAACCTTGCCCCAAACTCCACTAGGCTCATGGCCTTCAACATGGGGCTTTAATAACAACGCTGATAAAGCCGGAGATAACGTTAACGAAACGATCAGCGAAATAATGGTTGCTGTGGCAATGGTCAAGGCAAATTGTTGATAAAACGCCCCGGAAATACCTGTGATAAAAGCTGTCGGTATAAATACGGCAGTCAATACGATGGCAATAGCCACCAAGGCTCCGCCGACCTCATCCATGGTTTTATGTGCCGCTTCTCGAGGGCTGAATCCGTCTCGTATATAACGCTCTACGTTTTCAACCACAACAATAGCGTCATCAACCACGATACCAATGGCCAGCACCAGACCAAACAACGACAGGTTATTTAATGACACTCCCAGCATGGACATAACGGCAAAGGTACCAATCAGTGATACCGGTATGGCCAGAATAGGAATAATCGATGCTCGCCAGCTCTGCAGGAACAACATCACCACCAAAATAACCAGTATGATGGCTTCTAAAATGGTGTGATAAATCTTCTCGATGGATTTGGCGATAAACTCGGTGGGATCATAAATAATCTGATATTCGACGCCGTAAGGCATACTTTGAGCAATGTCTTTCATCTCTGCCCGTAACGCCTGAGCAGTCTCCAATGCATTTGAACCCGGGCGTTGGAAGATAACGACCGGCAAAGCCAGGTTGTCATCCAGATAACCAATATTATTGTAGTCCTGAGCTGCCAGCTCGACTCTGGCTAAATCCCGTAATCTCACGGTCCGGCCATCAGTGCCACGTTTTACAATGATATTGCCGAATTCTTCTTCTTCCAGCAGTCGGCCCTGCGTTTCCACACTCAACTCAAAACCGCCTTTGGTTTCAATCGGTTCTCTGTTGATAGTACCGGCAGCAATCTGGGTGTTGTTCTCACGTAAAGCGGCAACCACTTCATTCGCTGTTAAACCAAACGCCTGAGCTCGTTCCGGATCAATCCAGATCCGCATGGCATAAGCCCGCTCGGCAACAATCCGCGCTTCACCGACCCCGTCTATACGGGCTAAACGGTCGACTACCTGGGTTCTGGCATAATTTGAAACATAGAGGTTATCGCGACTGCCATCTGAAGACAGAATATGAATAACCATCATCAAATCAGGTGAGTTTTTACGAATATCGATACCTTGTCGAGTCACCTCCTCCGGAAGCAAAGGCTCGGCAATGGCAATGCGGTTTTGCACCAGCACCTGTGCTGTATCCAAATCGGTACCCGGCTTGAAGGTGATATTCAGTGAGGTGCGCCCATCTGAGGTATTTTCAGATTTCATGTAGAGCATGTTCTCTACACCATTGATCTGCTGTTCCAATACTGTCGCGACAGTATTACCAGCAGTTTCGGCTGTGGCACCGGGATAAGTAGCAGTGACCGCGATACTGGGCGGCGCAATTTCAGGGTACTGTGCAACAGGCAAATTGCTATAGGCAATTGTGCCCACCAGGACAATCAGGACCGAAATAACGGTCGCGAAAATGGGTCTTTCAACAAAGAAGTGAGTAAACTTCATGAGTCTTGTCCATCAACATTAGTCTGTTCCTCAGTCTGATATGGAACAGCATTCACTTCGGTACCCGGACGCGCTCTCAGCAAGCCTTCAACAATAATTCGATCTGATACAGTTAATCCACTTCTGATTACCCGCATATCACCCTGTAATGTTCCAAGTTCAACAGGTTTGGGAATGACTTTGCCTTCGGCATCCACCGTCATCACCACTTTGGCTGCCTGATCCGTCACAATCGCTTTATCCGGAACCAGCATCGCTTCTGCATTCTGACTGGTCGGCAAACGTAAGCGGGCAAAAAGTCCCGGACGTAAAACACCATCGGCATTGTCTACTACCACACGCATTCTCAGGGTACCGGTATTTTCGTCAAGCCGGTTATCAACAAAATCGATGCGACCTTCACGGGTCCAGTTCTTTTCATCAATTAATTTAAGTTCCGTCGGCATGGTTCTGCCATTCACCAATTGCTCCTGGCCCTCTGGCAAACGAATCAATTCCAGATATTCGGTTTCTGATACGTCAAACACAAAATGCAGCGGATCCAGCGAGACAATGGTGGTCAGAGCTTCACCTGTATCACCACTGCCAATCAGGTTACCGACGTCAACCCGGCGATTAGAAATCCTCCCACTTACCGGAGCAGTAATTTTGGCGTACTGTAAATCCAGCTTGGCGGTTTTCAACGCAGCAGCAGCGGATGCCACATTGGCATTGGCTTCCTGAAAACGTGCCCGACGGGTGTCCACCTCTTCCTGAGAAATCGCACTCTGGGTTAATAAACGTTCACCCCGTTTGGTATCCAGGTCAGCCAGTTTCAGTTGACTATCCATTCTGGACAGTTCTGCTTCAGCTCTGGCTACTGCTGCTTCATAAGGCCGTGGATCAATTTCAAATAATAAGTCTCCCTTTTCAACCATCTGGCCATCGTCGAAATGCACTTTATCCAGATAGCCTGTTACTCTTGCCCGCAATTCAACCATCTCCACCGCTTCAAAACGACCGGTGAATTCTTTCCACTCTGTCAACGTGCGGACCTCAGGTTCCACCACCTGAACTCTGGGAAGGTTTTGTTCAGCACTAACCGAATGACACAGAAGGCTTAACGAGAAAAAAGCAGTGATGGCTAAAGCCTGCAGAGAGGCGGGTTTAGTATCAAGTGAGTTATCACGCATGACAGATCCTTTGTTATTCGCTGGTGAAAGCGAAGGGAATAGCTTAGAATTCTTTCTAGAAAGGTTTCTGGAAAGGTTAATGCAAGATTCTTTCACGTGCAAGTAAATTTTTTTGTCATAATTCTGTCATCTCAGGAGGAACTCACTTGGCAGATCGCATATTAAGCATAGAAGAAACACTCGAACAAATGCGCAGTTGTTGGCACGGCGATGATCTTGCTGTAGCAGAGACAATAAAGCGGCTGTTTCGTGCGCGTGAATTATTTTTTTCGGATGCAAAAATTGTGATGGAGCAATTTCATCTGAATGTGGGTGAATTTGACGCTTTGGCATCATTGCGCCTGCAGGGCCCACCCTACGAGCAAACCCCGTCCAATATATGCCAGGTGAATCTGGTGAGCTCAGGTGGTTTAACCAAAGTGCTTAATAGTCTGGAAAAAAACGGCTTAATAACCCGGCGACAATGTGCGGATGATCAGCGTAGTCGCTTGGTAAAACTGACCGATAAAGGCAAAAAGCTGATTGAGGAAGCATTAGAGATAGTCTTGGCAAGACATGAAAAACAACTTAGCGATGCCTTAAGCAGGGATGAGCGTGAGATGCTCAATAAGCTATTAATGAAGATAAATCAGTTAGGAATGCGCTAATCAAGATTTAGATACAACAGAGAAGTTATAGAAAGGCCCCACAGTGGCGTTACGAACGGGGTTCTTGAACCTGTTGGTTCAAGTGGGAAACCGCATGGGGATGGCAAACTTCCCGTCGGAGCGGGCTTGTTTTTCAACCCCGTAAATTTGGTTTCCTAAAGCATTTGCTTATCGGCTCAAGACAACACATGTCGCTATCGCTCACCGCAGGGTTGATTAAATGATACGCAACTTTATTCCCCAAGTCGTCAGTATTTTATAATTCCAACTGCCTATCTTCGTTAATAAATGCACTAACCCGCTCTTTAAGCAGAGAAATTTTTTCATTAACTTTTTTGATGTCCTGGCTTTCATCCTGCTGTAATGACAGCAACTCATGCGCAATATTTAAAGCCGCCATAACTGCAATGCGATCAACCCCCACCACCTTACCGGTGTTACGGATTTTTTCCATGTTCTGATGCACCATGCGCGCAGAGGCAATTAGCGCATCCTGTTGATCTTCAGGACAGGCAACTTGATAATCTTTGCCGAGGATTGTGACGTGAACAGGTACGGTCATAGTTCTTCATCCAGCTGCTTCAGTCGATTAACCATATTCTCGATGCGGGTACGGGCAATTTCAGTTTTTTCAACTAATTGCGCGCGCTCACTAAGCCAGGCTGCCTGCTGAGAACGAAGTAACATATTCTCTTCACGCAAGCGTCTACTGGCCCGTAACAGCTCATCGAGCTGCTGTTCCAATTGTTGAATCGGGTTTTTATCCATTAATATTCGTCTTGGCTATGCGAGAATAATGCCTAACTATAGACGTGCGCCGTTGACCCGGTCAACAACTGCATGATGTGTTTTTTAATTTCAGGTTGTATCTCTATGTCTCAATTATATTTTCCATCCCTGTCACCGGAAAACGTGACCGCCGATGGTCCTGCCAGCACAGCCGAGTTGCAGGGCGCATTATGCGGTTTGTTGTGTATGAATTCTCAGGCCAATCGTAATACCTGGTATAGCGATTTATTTGAGGACTACCACCCTGGCGAAGAAGAAAAACAAAACCTGCTGGGGCTGTTTGATGAAACGATGCAGTCTCTTAACAGCCTTGATTTCGATTTTCAGCTGGAACTGCCGGATGATGACGCGCCGCTGGGCTCACGGCTTGCTGCTTTAAGCGATTGGTCTCAGGGTCTGGTTTACGGGTTGGGGGTTTCTGGCCTGACCAACGAAACTGAACTGCCCGCAGATTGTCAGGAATATCTGACTGATGTGTTACAAATCAGCCAGGTGGATGATATTGAATTGCAACCCAGTGACGATGACGATAATAACTACGAAGAATTAGTGGAATATCTCCGAATGGGTCTGTTCCTGCTTTATGGTGAGTTAAATCCAACTACTCCCGAAGACAAGATAATTGAGCATTAATGACTAAAAAAGAATTCGCCAAACGGCGCCAGAGATTGATGGAAATCATGGGGCCGGACAGTATTGCCGTGTTACCGAACGCTGTGGTTCATCCACGTAACCGCGATGTCGATTTTCCATTTCGCAGTGACAGTAATTTTCATTACCTGTGTGGTTTTGATGAGCCAGAGTCAGTCTTGGTATTGATCCCGGGACGGGAACACGGCGAATTTATCCTGTTCTGCCGGGAACGCGATCTCGATAAAGAAATCTGGGATGGTTATCGTGCCGGTCAGGAAGGTGCCATTGCGTTATATGACGCAGATGATTCTTATCCTATCGCCGATCTGGATGATATTTTGCCCGGCCTGATGGAAGAGAAGGAAAAAGTCTATTACACCATGGGCAACCAGCCTGCATTTGATCAGCATATGGTCGGCTGGCTAAATCATCTTCGCCAGACCTCCCGCTCCGGCAAACACTCCCCTACTGAAATCATCGAATTGGAGCACTGCCTCAATGAGTTAAGGCTGTTTAAGAGCAGCCAGGAAATCAAGAACATGCGCTATGCGGCTGAGGCGTCAGCCAAAGCACATATCCGGGCAATGCAGTTTACCGAACCGGGTAAGTTCGAATATGAAGTCGAAGCGGAACTGATTCATGAGTTTATGAAACATGGCTGCCGCAGTCCGGCCTACCCTTCTATTGTCGGTGGCGGTGAAAATGGCTGCATTCTGCATTACATCGAAAACAACAGTAAATTGAAAAACAATGATCTGTTGTTAATTGATGCCGGTGCCGAATACCAATGTTATGCCGCAGATATCACTCGAACCTTCCCGGTGAATGGCAAATTTACGCCGGCCCAGCGGGAGTTGTATCAAATCGTGCTGGACGCGCAATATGCCGCTATTGAGGCAGTCAAACCCGGAAACCACTGGAATCAACCGCATGAAGCGGCTGTGCAGGTTCTCACGGAAGGCCTGGTCAAACTTGGTTTGCTTCAGGGAAATGTTGATCAGTTAATTGAAGATCAGGCTTATCGTGAATTTTATATGCACCGTACCGGCCACTGGCTGGGCATGGATGTGCATGATGTCGGCGATTATAAAATTGATAGTACCTGGCGCTTACTGGAGCCAGGTATGGTGTTAACCGTCGAGCCAGGTTTATATATTCGCGATCCGGAACATATTGATAAAAAATGGCATTTCACTGGGATTCGTATTGAAGATGATGTGCTGGTGACCAAAGAGGGGCACGAAGTATTATCTGCTGCCGCGCCGAAAGAAATTGACGACATTGAAGCCCTGATGGCTGGAGCTCGCTAACATCGTGAAAACCGATTTTGATCTACTGATTGTTGGCGCTGGCATGGTGGGGTCAAGTTTGGCCCTGGCACTACAAAATACCGGTTTACGTATTGCGTTGGTAGAAGCTCAGGATCTGCTGGAACACCACCAACCTGGTTTTGATGACCGCGGTATTGCCTTGTCTTATGGATCTCAACGCATTTTTGAAACCATGCAGCTTTGGTCGCAGCTGGCTGATAAAGCCACGCCGATTCACGGCATTCATATTTCAGATCGGGGACATTTTGGCGTAACACGTCTGACTGCCCAGAAAGAACAGGTTCCGGCGTTGGGTCAAGTGATGACCGCAAAACATCTGGGTATTAAATTAAATCAGGCATTACAGCAACACCCAACGCTAAGCATTCTGACACCGCTGCAGGTTGACACTCTGGAGCAAAATGCTACATCAGTCACTGTAACGTTATCTGATGGGCAGCAACTTACCACCAGATTACTGGTCGGTGCCGATGGACAATTTTCTACCATTCGGGACTTACTGGGGTTAACCAGTTGGCAGCGTGAATATCAGCAAACCGCCATCACAGCTAATGTGATACCTGAACGAGCACATCAGAACTGGGCTTACGAACGCTTTACTGAACATGGCCCGTTAGCCTTATTGCCCATGTCTGAGGGTCGTTGCAGTTTGGTATGGACGGTGAAAACAGGTGAAGAGCAAGCCCTGTTAGCAAGTAACGAACAGCAATTTGCTGAACGGCTGCAGAAAGCCTTTGGCTATCGTCTTGGCCATTTTGAAAAAATTGGTCAGC
The DNA here is from genome assembly GCF_056863975.1 of Methylophaga sp. F7. Taxonomy (NCBI): domain Bacteria; kingdom Pseudomonadati; phylum Pseudomonadota; class Gammaproteobacteria; order Thiotrichales; family Piscirickettsiaceae; genus Methylophaga; species Methylophaga sp. F7. The sequence goes on from NZ_CM166511.1 coordinate 2,378,158, forward strand.
GTAGCTGCTACCCATTAGGGTTAATGCAAACCAATCAGCCTGTACAAAATCGAGTCGTGTTAATTGGCAATGCAGCCCACAGCCTGCACCCCATTGCCGGCCAAGGCTTTAATCTTGGCTTACGTGATGCAGCGGTTCTGGCAGAGTTGATCGCCGCCCATCCTGAAGACTGTGGTCATGCCAGTTTGTTACAGGATTATTCCGACTGGCAGCAAAAGGATCAGGATAAAGTGGTCAATGCTACGGATTTTCTGGTGAACACCTTCAGCAATAACCATTTTCTGCTTGGACATGGTCGTTCGCTGAGTCTTGCGTTACTTAATGGACTGCCTGGATTAAAAAATCAGCTGGCTAAAACAAGCATGGGACTTAGCGGTAAACAGTCCAGACTCAGTCGGGGACTGCCATTATGAAAAACCACTATGATGTGATTATTGTCGGTGGTGGCATGGTCGGCACCACCTTTGCCCTGTTACTGGCAAAGCAGACTGATTTAAAGATTGCCTTAATTGAAGCGCATCAAACAGAACAACTGGCGGTTGATGATGCTCCATCGCAACGTGTCAGTGCGATTAATCCTGCAAGCCAGCGGATCCTGACAGAGATAAATGTCTGGCAAAATCTGTATTCCTCGCGACTGGGTCCCTTTGAAAAAATGCAGGTTTGGGAGACAGCCGATAGCGTTCTGCAATTCTCGGCAGCTGAAATCGGGGTCGATTATCTTGGCCATATTGTTGAAAATCAGCTTATTCAGCATCAGGCAATCGCTTTAGCAGCCAATCATCGGCAAATTGACTTAATCTGTCCCGAAAAGCCACAACATTATCAAACTGGTCAAATCACTCTGGAAAATGGCCGAGTTTTAACTGCCGACCTGATTGTGGCTGCAGATGGTGCACATTCCTTATTACGCGAGCAAGCCGGGATTACCAGCCGAGGCTGGGCTTATCAGCAGCATGGACTGGTCGCGACCATACGCACTGAACAACCGCATCAGAAAACTGCCTGGCAGCATTTTTTATCTGGTGGTCCTCTCGCCTTTTTACCATTGAATGATGCACATTTATGCTCGATCGTCTGGTCCTTACCAACTGAGCAGGCAGAACAACTTAAAACAATCGACAAAAACAGTTTTGAATTGAGACTTGCAGAAGCATTTGACCATCAACTGGGCAAAGTTGAGCTGGTTTCTGAGCGGGCCAGTTTCCCGCTGGCATTAGCGCATGCCAGAGACTATGTAAAACCGGGATTCGCCTTGCTGGGTGACGCAGCACATACTATTCACCCGTTAGCCGGACAAGGCGTGAATATTGGCTTGCAGGATGCCAGGGCGTTGGCAGAAACGCTTGTCTGGACAGTACAGCTGCAACGTCAGATTGGCAGCTTGCATACGTTAAAAAAATATCAACGCCGTCGTTTGGCAGAAAATCTGCTGATGCAGTTCAGTATGGATGGTTTTCATCGCCTGTTTACCCAGTCTGCTAAACCTGTCAGCTGGTTGAGAACAGCCGGAATGAACCAGGTCAATAAATCCCAGTGGTTGAAAAAACGTATTATGCTGCAGGCGATTGGCGCAAAATAAGTAGTCAGATGGGTAAAAACATCATCGAGGCCGCCTGCACCACCACCGTTTTTACCAGTCGACCGTTTTTCTGCGCAATGATGGCGGAAATATTATCCTGAGTCGCAATCATGCCCCCAATAATACGTTGAAAACTCAAGTTCCTGGACTCATCTTGCAGGCTGTCACTGAGTAATAACCGCTTACCCTTTGCATCACGCTTTTCCGCCAGCATCCAAGCCGCAATTTCGATATTTCGTGCGCTGTTATAGAGTTTTTGCTGATCAATAGATGACAGATAATAAAATTCTGACTGATTATTATACGAAGCCATTAACATCCGCCGCATGCCCACGGTAAAGGCCAGCACCCTGTCACCATCATAATCATCCGTCAGAGCCAGACGAATAATCTCGGTCGGTTCAAACCCATCCCATTTGGCAAAACCGACATCCGCCGGATACATAAATAATCTGGCTACACTGTCTTCCAGTGTACGCATATGGCGATCATGACGCTGATAGGGATTACGTTGATACAGTTTGATAGTTAACGTTTTCAGATCCTGCATAACCCGTTGCTGATGCAGCTCGATAACATCGTCAATGTTACTTTTGGCAAAGCTGGAAAGGTTAGGTGAACCATCACTCGAATTGGCTGCACAAGCTGAAAATAAACAGATAACGCTGCAAATCAAGACAAGCTTAAGCCATTGCATCAAATAATCTCTCCTGAGTCGGAACATCCTTAAGGGCCTCTACCTGCAGGTAGGCCTGAACTTGTGCTGGCAATCTGTTCTGGGCTGTATACTCACGCTCAGTTTCACGGTTGGTCAGACTGAAATTACGAATATAACGTGCCTGTTGACTATCATTATCACTGGTTACCCCAATGACTGGACGGCTGATAACAGGCTGGCGATTTACATTATTGAAATCAGATTGTTTATCCAACAACACCGGGAGTCGGACAGACGACTCATCCGGTTGTCTTGTCGGAGTAAAAAGTACCGGTAAGTTACTATTGATTTGCATCCGAAGTTACCGGTTTTTTGGGGCCATTATTGCGCTTGCCGCTGCGCGGACGATTGTTATGGCTATTATCTCCACGAGTTTTATTTTTATGGCGTGGTGCTGGATTTCGTTCAGCTTTAATTCTGGGCTGAGGTGTTTCAAGCTGCTCATCGGTGCTTTGCGCTACCGGCAATTTATGTTTGATATATTGCTCTATATCAGGCAACGAAAAAGCATATTCTTCACAGGCCAGACTTATCGCAATACCACTGGCACCTGCACGCGCGGTTCTACCCGTACGATGCACATAGTCTTCAGCATCCTGCGGTAAATCAAAGTTGAACACATGACTGACTTCAGGAATATGTAGCCCACGCGCGGCCACATCGGTTGCCACCAGATACGGAAACTCACCATCCTGGAAATGTTTTAACAGGCTTTCACGTTTTTTCTGCGGTACATCGCCAGATAATAAAGCAGCTTTGTAGCCATTTCCTTCCAGAAACCCCCATACCCGCTCGGCGACTTGTTTTGTGTTGACAAAAACAATGCTGCGGATAGGCTGAATTCGCTTAATCAACGCCAGCAGTAGCGGTATTTTTTCTTCATTTGACGGGTAATAAACCCATTCTTCAATCCGATCACCCATCATTTTTTCCGGTTCGATCTGCACTTTCTCCGGATTATTCATATGTTCGTAAGCCAGCTCAGTCACTTTATAACTAAGTGTGGCAGAGAAAAGCATACCTAAACGCTTTTCAGGACTGGGTAAGCGGCGCAGAAAAAACCTCACATCTTTAATAAAGCCCAGATCAAACATCCTGTCGGCTTCGTCCAGCACCACTGCTTCAATATTGTTAAGGTTAAACACCCGTTGTTTATGGAAATCCAGCAGACGTCCCGGTGTACCAATCAAAACATCACAACCGTCATCGATTGCATCACGCTGACGTTGATAATCTTTACCGCCATGAGCGATCACAATGCGCAATCCGGCATGACTATTTAGTAATTCAGCATCTTTTACAATCTGAATTGCCAATTCCCGAGTGGGTGCCAATATTAATGCGCGAGGTTGCTTTGAAGCAGGTTTTTGCGCATCCTGATTCGTTAATAAGCGTTGAAATGTGGCCAATAAAAAGGCGATGGTTTTTCCGGTGCCTGTTTGTGCCTGACCCGCGACATCGTGGTTTGCCAGCAATAAAGGTAGAGACTGAGCCTGAATCGGCGTGCAAAATTCAAAACCGGCTTGCTGCAAGCCTTTCTGCAGGAGCGGATGGAGTGGCAGCGATGAAAATGCCGTGTCGGTGAGGTGAGCACTCATATAAATACTTGCATTACCTTTACTGATAAGAAAAAATGTTACTCAATGTTGGCTTGCGAGTATAGCGGTCCAATACTTTAGATACCACTGGAGATAAAACATGAGCGAAAACGTCACTAATGTGACCGATGGCGACTTTGACAGCCTGGTTCTACAGTCTGATATGCCTGTATTGGTTGATTACTGGGCTGAATGGTGCGGTCCATGCAAAATGATTGCGCCGGTGCTGGAAGAAATTGGCGCTGAATACGCAGGCAAATTAAAAGTTTGCAAACTGAACATCGATGAAAATCCAGATACCCCACCTCGTTATGGTATTCGTGGTATCCCGACATTGATGCTGTTTAAAGATGGTGAAGTGGAAGCCACAAAAGTCGGCGCTTTGACCAAATCACAATTGGCTGCGTTTCTCGACAGCAACATCTAAATCCATAATGCAATGCTATCCCCACCATCTGTGGGGATAGTTGTATCTATAGATGCCTTAACCCACTGCATCGCATATTATTTCGAGCTGATGCTTTTCCGGGCCACCACTCCGAAATGTTACGAAACTAATGGATGTATCTGAACTACTTGATGATCTGAACAAACCACAACGCGAAGCAGTTGCTGCACCGCTGGGGCATACGCGAATTCTTGCTGGTGCCGGAAGTGGTAAAACACGTGTTCTGGTACATCGAATTGCCTGGCTGATTCAGGCAGAAGCCTTATCACCGGCAAACATCCTTGCAGTCACTTTTACCAATAAAGCTGCCGCAGAAATGCGTGGTCGTATCGAACAGATGCTCGGCTATCCTATTGGCGGTATGTGGGTTGGTACATTCCATGGTCTGGCGCATCGCTTACTTCGTTCGCACTGGCAGGAGGCTGGTCTGCCGCAAGGTTTCCAGATCCTCGACAGCGATGATCAATTGCGCATGATCAAACGCATTATCCGTGGCATGTCTCTGGATGAAGCGCAATGGCCGCCCAAGCAGGCTCAATGGTATATCAACGGCCAAAAGGACGAAGGTCTTCGTGCCGCGCATTTGCAAGCTGGGGAAGATCCGTATTCACAAAACATGCTGACGATTTATCTGGCCTATGAACAGGCCTGTGAACGTGCCGGTGTAGTCGATTTTGGCGAGTTACTGCTGCGCAGTCATGAATTGTGGCTGAAACGTCCAGATATTCTGTCGCATTATCAACAACGGTTTTCGCAGATCCTGGTCGATGAGTTTCAGGATACCAATACCATTCAGTATGCCTGGATAAGAGTACTGGCCGGTCAGACCGGACATCTGTTTATTGTCGGTGACGACGATCAGTCAATTTACGGCTGGCGTGGCGCCAAAATTGAGAATATCCAGAAATTTCATAAAGATTATCCCGACGCCAGTACTGTTAGGTTGGAGCAGAATTATCGTTCCACCGGCAATATTCTGGCCGTAGCCAATGCGGTTATCGCGAATAACAGTGAACGTCTTGGCAAGGAACTGTGGACCGAGGATGCCGATGGTGAACCCATCCAGCTTTATAACGCTTATAACGAACGCGATGAAGCCGCCTATCTGGTGCAGGAAGTACGCAACTGGATGAATCAGGGTGGACAACGCAGTGATGTTGCCGTGCTGTATCGTTCCAATGCTCAGTCACGGGTCATTGAAGAAGCCTTGATGCAATCGGCTGTACCCTATCGGGTTTATGGTGGTTTGCGCTTTTTTGAACGCGCTGAAATCAAGGATGTATTGTCATATCTGCGATTGGTCAGTAATCGTCGTGACGATGCTGCCTTTGAACGTATTGTAAATACGCCGACCCGAGGTATTGGTGCAGCCACGTTAACCCAGCTGCGCCAATATGCCCGGGAAACCAATCAATCCATGTGGCAATCTGCGGTGGATACCTTACAACAAAAAGTTTTCCCTGCCAGAGCAGCCAACGCCTTATCGAGTTTTCTGGAGCTGATTGATTCACTCACACCTGAAGATGACACCATGTCATTACATGAACTGACTGCACTGGTGATCGACGAAAGCGGTTTACGTACCCATTTCGCCAAGGACAAAACCGAAAAGGGCCAGGGTCGCATTGAAAACATGGACGAACTGATTAACGCCAGTCGTGAATTTATGCGCGCTGACGATGAAGAAGAGATGCCGTTACTGGATGCTTTTCTTGCGCACGCCGCTTTGGAAGCTGGCGAAAACCAGGGTGATCAATGGCAGGATTGTGTGCAGTTAATGACCCTGCATTCCGCCAAAGGTCTGGAATTTCCCATCGTCTTTATGGTGGGTATGGAAGAAGGCCTGTTCCCGGGGCAGAAATCAGCTGATGACCCGCTGCGACTGGCCGAAGAGCGCCGTCTTTGTTATGTCGGCATGACCCGGGCACGCAAAACACTCTATCTGTTGTATACCGAATCACGCTATTTGTATGGGCAGGAAATGCATCCTCGCCCTTCGCGCTTTTTGAGTGAAATTCCCGCTGAACGAGTTCATCAGGTACGTTCTCCACAAAATATGGCCGCATCTGGTCTGACGGCACTTGCCAGTCGATCACAATCAGCTGAAGATAACGGGTTCAGAACCGGGCAACAGGTGATGCATCAGAAATTTGGTCAGGGTGTGATTATTGACACTGAAGGCAATGGCAGTCACGCTCGTGTTCATGTGAATTTCAAACAAGCCGGAAGTAAATGGCTGGTATTGGCCTATGCCAAACTTGAAACCTTGTAATTCAGGAAAACGATAATGCATTTATCCGTATTTATACGACGCTTGGCATTGCTGGTAAGCATCTGCTTACTCTCCGCCTGTGGTCCTGATGACACTGGCCCGTTTAACGAAGAAATTGATACCAGTAAAATCTATCGTTGGAAAATGGTAACCGCCTGGCCCCCGGGTTTCCCGGTGCTGCAGGAAGGGGCTGAACGCTTTGCCGCCAACCTTGAAGCCATGTCCAATGGCCGCCTCAAGGTTAAAGTATTTGCCGGTGGTGAATTGATTCCGGCTTTGCAGACTTTTGACGCTGTTTCTCAGGGAACCGTTGAAATGGGCCACGGTAGTGCCTATTACTGGGCGGGTAAGGTACCAGAAGCGCAGTTTTTCTCTACCGTGCCATTTGGCATGACCCCACGCGGCATGAATGCCTGGTTATATCATGGTGGTGGCCTGGATTTATGGCGTGAAGTCTATGAGCCATACAATATTGTGCCTTTTCCGTTAGGCAATACCGGCATTCAAATGGGGGGGTGGTTTAATAAAGAAATCAACTCGATGGCCGATTTGCAAGGCTTAAAAATGCGTATCCCCGGCTTAGGGGGCAAAGTTTTTGCCAAAGCCGGCGGTAATCCCATTCTGCTTGCTGGCAGTGAAGTTTATACCGCGCTGGAACGCAATACCATTGACGCCACTGAGTGGATTGCGCCCTACCACGATCAACGTCTGGGTCTGCATCGCGCAGCCAGATTTTATTATTATCCGGGCTGGCAGGAACCAGGTGCTGTGCTGGAACTCAGTATTAATAAACGTGCCTGGGATTTATTGCCGCCTGATTTACAAGCTATTATCGAAAATGCAGCCAAAGCAGAAAATTTGTTAATGGCCTCCGAAATGGAACAGAAGAATGTGGCTGCACTGGCAGAGTTACGTCAGCGCGATGATATCAATATCGTTCCCTTCCCAGCGGATGTATTGAATACGCTCAAAAAAATTACTGAACAGACTCTGGCTGAAGAAGCCGCGGAAAATCCTAAATTCAATACTGTTCATCAAGCCTATAAAAACTTTCGTGAACAGGATGAAGATTGGGCGACTATCTCTGAAAAAGCCTATTTGGATATCCCATAATCATGGTACTTATTATTTTTACTCGTGAGGGTCTGGAAGCTTTTCAGGCTGAAATCAGTGATGATATTTCAGCCATCTGGCATAACCCGCAGTTGCTGACAGAAACTGAAATCGATCACTTTAAAAACCATGGAATCGATTGTGTCGAGTTGCCGCAGATGATTGATGTTGAAAATAATAAGTCGACATTGTGGGCTTTGGAGTATGTCGAGAAAAACAGCCAGGATCAGGAGATTATGATTGAGTGCCCTTAATAAAATGGTAAATTTCGGCCTGACTTTACTGCTGAGTCTGGCTTTAGCATCTACTCTCCACGCCAGCGAATGGGATCAGGCTCGTCTGCAACTTGAACAGCCACAAACGATTACTGTATATCGTGACGCCAATTGTCAGTGCTGCCATAAATGGATTGAGCATCTCGAAAAACATCAATTCGAAGTGATTGATAAGATCCGTAATGATATGGCGACAATTAAACAAAAACTTGGTGTGCCCAACAATATGGCTTCCTGTCATACCGCCGTTATTAATGATTTTGTGATCGAAGGCCATGTGCCGGCTGATGATATTAGACAATTACTGATCGATAAACCTGCTCATATCAAAGGTTTGTCGGTTCCGCAGATGCCGGTCGGTACACCAGGCATGGAAATGGGCTCACGCAAGGATCATTTTATCGTCTTCAGTTTTGATCCGGACGCCAACTACCAGATGTTTAATGCTTATCAAACCAATGCTGAAAATAATTATCTGCCATTAAACTCTGCTGAGTAATGGAGTTACTGATCGTCCTAGGGAGGATATTTTCCTCCGCCGCGGCTAACGTTTTTCAAAAACAGTTCACTCACAAAGGTCTGCATTCACTGTTTATCGTGATGCTTTCCTATCTCGTTCTGGCCTGCATTAGTCTGCCTTTAATACTATTGGTGGAACACAGTGCCATTGATCATCGCTTCTGGATCAATATTCTGCTGGCTGCTCTGCTGGATATGGCGGGCACTTTATTTCTGGTGTTGTCTTTATCCAAAACTGATTTATCGGTTTTCGGCCCACTGAACGCGTATAAAGTTGTATTTTCGATGATTCTTGCGCTGATCTTTCTGGGCGAAGTGCCCAGTATGCAGGGGCTCAGCGGGGTTATAATCATTTTGCTTGGCAGTTTTTTGTTATTCCCTCCGGCCACAACTCCATCTGCAAACCGACTATCGCAATTATTCATGCAACGCGGAGTGCAATATCGGTTTTTATCCATACTGTTATTTTCAATTGGCACCCTGCCACTTAAAAATGCCGTATTGAGTGGCGGTGCACTGGCAACCACAGTCTATTGGTGTTTATTTGGCCTGCCATTATCGATTGGTCTGTATTACTGGTTTGGTGGCAAACGCTGGGAAATGGATTGGCAAGCAGCCAGACAACACCGCAGTCATTTTCTCTGGCTGGGCGGTTTTATTTTTTTGATGCAATACACCACTATGCTGATTTTTTCGCAATTACTGGTGGCCTATTCGCTGGCGTTATTCCAACTCAGTATGGTATTGCAGGTGTTTCTCGGCTACCGCATTTTTCATGAAAAACATATTCTTCGCCGATTAGCGGCTTGCGCAGTCATGATTGCTGGCTGTTTGCTGGTTTTGACTACCTGAAGTAAAACAACCACATCAGGCTTAGCAGCAATATTGTGTTATATTGCCCGCCACTTCTATGCCTGTTGTGATCCCACAGGCGCTTTCGACTGATAAGATAAACACCATGACTTTTGACGATCTATTCCTTGATGATGAATTGATTGCCGCTGTGCGCGACAGTGGTTTTGAAAAACCGACTGAGGTCCAGCAACTGGCGATCCCGGCATTATTGGCCGGTCAGGACGTATTGGCCTGTGCCGCTACCGGTACCGGGAAAACGGCGGCCTTTATCCTGCCAATTTTGCAACGCCTCAATGATGAACGCCATAAGCACGATCAGGCTCGTATTCTGATCCTCGCTCCCACCCGCGAACTGGCATTTCAGATCCAGCATGTGTTTCATCAACTCGGTAAAGCCTTTAAACCGACCATCGCCATGTTGACCGGCGGTGCCTCGCCTTGGGCGCAGGTGCAACACGCTACTGCTCAATGCGACATTATTATCGCTACGCCCGGTCGTCTTTTAAGTCTGGTAAATGATGAATCAGTCGATTTATCAGCAGTTGAACTGGTCATTATTGACGAAGCCGATCGCATGCTCGATATGGGTCAGGGTCCTGATGTGCTGATGGCGCTCGCCGCTATTAAATCAAAATTCCAGGCTGGACTGTTCTCGGCAACCTTGGCAGGCAGTGGTGTCAGAATTTTTGCCGACGAACTGCTTACCGACCCGCAGGAAATTCATATTAATGCGGCCAATCAACTGGCAGAGAATGTTACTCAGCAGGTTTATCTGGCTGATAACCGTGAACATAAACAGGCTTTATTATTAGCATTTATCAACGCACCGGCCTGCCAACGAGCCTTAGTATTCTGTAATAAAAAAATCCGTGCTGAAGAAGTTTGCGACTGGTTACAGTCACAGAATATCTCCGCTCAGCTGTTACATGGTGATTTTGATCAATCTGTACGCCGCGAACGGATTCGTAAATTCCGCGCCGGTCAAATCAAGGTCACAGTAGCCACCGATGTTGCTGCCAGGGGGCTGGATGTAGCAGATATTACCCATGTCATTAACTACGATCTGCCGTTTCGCGGTGATAACTATATTCATCGTATTGGCCGTACCGGTCGGGCAGATAAACATGGCACGGCGATTAATCTGGTTGAAACGCACGATCTGAAAAATCTGGAACGCATTGAATATCACCTTGGCCACAGCTTGCCCATCCGCAAATTGAAGGGGCTTGCGCCCAAGGCCAAGGCTAACAAGGCACGATCCAAAAGCAAGGAAGATAAACCGCGTTATATTCCCAAGAAGGATCGTGCTGCCAAAGACGATTAACCGGTATTACGCATTCCCTGTGAAATGGCGCTGATACTGCGCAACAACGGATCGCGCCATTTGGCTGTTTCCGCATCACTGTAATCGCCATGCCGATAACGTTTCAATAACAGTAACTGGATATGATTCAGCGGATCCAGGTAAGCCTGCCTTCTTCGTAAAGACAAGGCTAATTGGGGATTTTCGGCCATTAGCGTCTCCGCCCCTGTCAGCTGTAATAATTGACTGGCTGTTTGCTGGTATTCATTACGTATAACAGAGAGTACCTGTTGCGCCTGCTGTTTATCGATACACAGATCAGCATATTCTGCCGCGATATCCATATCAGCCTTGGAAAGTGACATCTGGGTATTACTCACCATTGCCCGGAAAAACGGCCATTCAAAATACATTTTTTGCAGTATTTGACGTCTTTCAGGATCCCCAGAAATCCACGTGGCAATCGCACTACCAATCCCATACCAGCCTGGCAAGGTATGTCTTGATTGCGCCCAGGCAAACACCCACCCAATCGCTCTGACCGAAGACTTGGATCGATCGCCGACCTTACGATGTGAAGGCCGTGAGCCAATATTCATCAAACCGATTTCACTGATTGGGCAGGCTTCATAGAAATAGTCGAGAAAGCCGGGAGTCTGCTCGGTCAATTGTCGATATTGCTGTTCACCCAACTGTGCCAGTTGATGCATGATCGAAAGGTATTCGGGCTTTTCCTGAGCTGAATCGGTTACCAGTCCCCTACTGGCTTTAATTAATGCAGAGACCCCCATACCTAACTCATAGGCCGCAGTTTCCGTATTACCGTATTTAAATGACAGCACTTCTCCTTGCTCGGTAAACTTAATCTGACCGTGCACGGTATCGACCGGTTGAGCCAATATGGCATCATGCGTCGGGCCACCACCACGGCCGATGGTGCCACCACGGCCATGAAACATTCGGCAACCGATAGCATATTGTTCTGAAAGTCGACTGACGGTTTTCTGCGCCTGGTATAAATTCCATGCTGATGCCAGAATGCCACCATCCTTACAGGAATCCGAATAGCCAAGCATGACTTCCTGCATATTGCCGGAAGCACTAAGCAATGTGCGGTACTGACTGTTCTCAAGCAAAGCAGACATTACCGGCTCGATATGCTCCAGATCCTCAATGGTTTCGAATAATGGTGCTACCCGGATATGGCAAAACCAGCCATGTTCATCCTGACCAATTAAATCGGCAAATCTGGCCAGCAGCATTACTTCCAGAATATGACTGGCCTGATGGGTCATGGAAATCACATAATTACCAAATGCTTTTTCACTGACCTCTACCCGCAGTCGGGCGATTAATCTGAATACATTGAGAATTTCCAGAGAGTCTGGCTGCAAATCGCCGTATATTTCTGGCAATCTGGGGGCCGACAGTAAATCCGATAACAACGTCTGGCGCTCTGCTTCATCCATTTGCAGATAATGGCGATTGAGGCCAGTGAGCGCTAATATCTCGCCCACCGCATCAGTATGCTTTGATGATTCCTGACGAATATCGAGATTATAAAGATAAAACCCAAAGGTTTTGACCAGCCGAATCAGATCGGTGAGTTCAGCGGCAGCTATCGCGATATCGCCATTATCCACCAGTGATTTATGTATCAGGTACAAATCCGCCAGAAACTCATCTTCGTTATGATAGGCCACACCGAGACTTTCAATTTGCAGATCCGGGCGAAAGAATTCTTCCAGAACAGCCAGATTATCTTTGAGCCGATAGCGCATCATATAAAGCTTGCGACGGTAAGGCTCATTAATAAACCGTTGCGGATTGGTTGAAAAGGCTCCGGCAAAACGTTGTTCGCTCAGTTCGATATCGGTAGCCAAATCAGCATTGATCTCGCAGAGTGGCTGCGTCTGCGTCAGAATAAAACTGAGTTTAGTGACATCTTCCAGATAACGTCGAATTACCGTGCGCTTTTGCAGCGCTATCGCCATTTCCGTTGTTTGCGCAGTGACAAAGGGATTGCCATCACGGTCCCCACCAATCCATGAGCCAAAACGTAAATAATCTGGCACCACAATTGGTGTTTCCGGATCCAGTTCATCACCATAAACCCGACGAAGAGCATTCTCCAGGTTACGATAACTGCGTGGCACTGCATCAAACAGACTGACATTGAAATAATACAATCCGTTTTTGATTTCATCGCGAACTGATGGTTTAACCGCTCTTACTTCATCAGTTGACCAGAGCAGCTGGATTTGACGTTTCAATTGGTTACGAATCTGCTGTTGATCAAACGATGTTATCAGACCTTCAGTAAGTTTCTCATCAAGCAAAAACACGCGACGTAAGATTTCCATCACGGTGCGTCGTTTAGACTCGGTTGGATGGGCGGTAAACACCGGCATAAAAACCAGTTTTTCCAGCAAATCCTGTAGCTGTTTGATTGATACACCTTCATTTTTGAACTGAGTCAGTGTATCCAGAAACGAACCATGCCAGAGATTTCCACCGTTTCGCAGTTGAATTTGTCGATTGTGGTGGTGATAGGCTTCTTCAGCCGTGTTGACCAGACTGAAATACAGATTAAAAGCGCGGATAACTTCACGTAAGGTCAGTTCATCCAACGATTCAATTTTATCCTTGAGAGTTTGACGCAGCTCAACATCATCTTCCTTACGCAGTCGGATAAATCCTTTGCGTAACTGCTCAATCACCTGATAAACCTCAGGCCCGGACTGTTCAGCGATAACTTCGCCCAATAAATTCACCAAAAAACGGACGTGTGAACGTAAATCTTTGTCCGTAAGTAAATCAAGCGCCACAGCGCTACTGAAATCAACTTGCCGTGTTGTCATGAGTTATCCACTAATTGCTGATAAAGGTGCAAATAGGCTTGCGCGCTATTTATCCAACTAAAATCCTGCACCATTGCAGTCAGCATCATCCGTCGCCATAACCGGGGATGTGAAAATAATTCATTCACCGTTAACAGAGTATTGTACAAATCCTCGACGGTGGGCTTGGTAAATTTAAAGCCTGTTGCCAACATCTGTTTACGATTTTCTTCGTTCGCATCGACTACTGTGTCGGCCAGGCCACCGGTATTTCTGACGACAGGTAACGTGCCATAGCGCAGACTATACATTTGGTTCAAACCACAGGGTTCAAATCGTGATGGCATCAAAAACGCATCAACACCCGCCTCGATTTTATGCGCCAATGCTTCATCATAACCAAATTGGATGCCCACTTTATCAGGAAATCTGGCACGTAAAACACGCAAATCCTGTTCAAATCCGGCTTCGCCACTTCCCAAACAAACCAATTGGACATCTTTGCCTTCTGCCAGTAGACGATGAATCGCATCAATCGTGAGATCCACACCTTTTTGCGACACCAGCCGACTGATCATGCCAAACATCAATGTGTCGGCTGATTCGGGAAGAAAGAAATGCTGCTGCAATGCTTTTTTATTGAGCAATTTGGGTCGCAGGTTTTTAATACTGTAGTGGTGACTGATGAACTTATCGGTTTGCGGATTCCATTCCTGAGTATCAATACCATTCACGATACCACTGAGTCGTGATTGTTCTGAACGCAAGGCCAGTAAACCTTCCAGGCCATAACCGTATTCGTAATGACAGATTTCCTGCGCATAGGTGGGGCTGACGCTGGTGATGTGGTCGGCATAAACCAGGCCACCTTTCATAAAGGACATCATGCCGTAAAATTCAATGCCCTCGATCTGCCATAACGCATCAGGCAAATCGAGCACCTCAAATACTTCACGGGAAAACAACCCTTGGTAGGCCATGTTATGAATGGTGAAAACAGTAGCCGGGCGAGTCTTTTCCAGGCTGAGTAACGCCGGAATCAGACCGGTCTGCCAGTCATTACAATGCACTACATCGGGTTGCCAGTCTAACCCAGCATGATTGGTGGCTACCGCTACAACAGCGCGGCAAAATAACGCAAAACGTGCCGCATTATCCGCCCAGTCTGCCCCTTGTGTATCGCAATAAGGTCCGCCATCCCGATCAAAATGCTCAGGAGAATCCACCAGCAACACGACAACATCACTATCCGGTAATTGTGCTTGCAGAAGCTGGATGGGCTGATGATAGCCCTCCAGTTTTACTGTGGCAATCAGCGGACATTCGCCTAATTGCTGCAGTGTGGCACGATATGCCGGCATGATAATACGAATATCCTGCTGCATCTGTGAAAGGGCCAATGGCAGACTGGCTGAGACATCCGCTAAGCCACCGGTTTTTATCAGCGGATGCACTTCACTACTTGCAAACAGAATTTTTCGCACTATGCTCTCCCAAAATTGTACAATTACTCAATTATATACGCTCAAAGGCATAGTCACAGCCTTGTAACGGGAGAAACCATGCAACCTTGTACTATTGTTATTTTCGGCGCCACCGGCGATCTGTCCCAGAAAAAACTGCTGCCCGCCTTGTATCATTTACAAGCGGAAAATCGTTTAACCGACGACACCCGCATCATTTGTATGGGACGCAAAGAAAGCACCCAGGAAGAGTGGCAGGAGCTGGTAACAGAATACGTTACTCCCAGAGTTCGTGGTGGCATCGATAACGAATTACTGCAAACTTTTCTGAAGAAAGTGCATTATTTCAAATGTGATATCAACGAAGCATTCAGCTATCACGAATTGAAAAAACTGATCACCACGCCGGAAAATGGTTTCTCTCAAAATATCGTTTTTTACCTCTCCATCAGTCCTTCTCTATTCAGCGTAGTGGGCGATCAGCTTTCTGCCGTTGGGTTGAATCAGGAAACTGATGGCTGGCGTCATCTGGTGGTCGAAAAACCCTTTGGTTACGATCAGAAAAGTGCCGCTGAACTGGAACGCATTCTGCGCAAAAACTTCACCGAAGAACAGACTTACCGTATCGATCATTACCTGGGTAAAGGCACGGTTCAGAATATCTTTGTTTTCCGCTTTGCCAATTTGTTGTTAGAACCCTTGTGGAATCACAAATACATTGATCACGTACAGATCACCCATGCCGAACAACAAGGTGTTGGTGGCCGTGCTGGCTACTATGATGGTTCGGGCGCTTTACGTGACATGATTCAAAGTCACTTATTGCAAGTGATGGCATTGGTCGCAATGGAACCACCTGCAGACATGGATGATGAATCATTACGCGATGAAAAAGTAAAAGTTCTCAAATCAATTCGTCCAATCACTAAAGACATCGTTGATCAACATGCTTTCCGTGGCCAATATGCGGCAGGTGAAATCAACGGCAAACCGGTCAAAGGTTATCTGGAAGAAGATGATGCACCTGCAGGCAGTGTGACCGAAACGTATGCCGCGATGAAAGTCTATATTGATAACTGGCGCTGGCATGGTGTGCCTTTCTATCTGCGCACCGGTAAATGCATGCCGGAATCAAAAGCGATGATTGCCATTCGCTTTAAAAAACCGCCTTTGGAATTATTCAAAGACACCAAAGTAGGTGAAAGTCATGCCAACTGGATCGTCATGGGTCTGCAACCTGACAATACGTTGCGTATTGAACTACAGGCCAAACAACCCGGGTTGGAAATGAAAGCGCATACCGTTGGTCTGGAAACAATGGAGTCGGATGACAACAAGCACAAGCTTGATGCTTATGAAGCATTAATACTGGATGCTATCCAAGGTGATCGTTCTTTATTCCTGCGTGCTGATGAAGTCAATCTGGCCTGGAAAGCGGTTGATCCGATCCTGGAGAAATGGTCTGAAGAAAAAGATTTCATCCACACCTATAAAGCGGGTACCTGGGGTCCGGAAGAAGTGGAGCAATTAAAGGACAACAGTTGTCACGCCTGGCGTAACAATGTCTAGATAGCAAACAAAAAAACCGGACAATGTCCGGTTTTTTTGCGTTTGATTATCTAGATACTTCAGGTCAGGGCCTGACCCAGTTTTATCTTCATCTCGGCTTTCCAGTTATCTGTCCAGGTTGGCGCGCCAGGTGGTAATAATAAAACCACCGTCGACCCCATGTTGAAACGCCCCATCTCCTCACCTTTATTCAGACGAATATGGGCATCGGTATAGTGCCAGTCCAGAATACCTTTGGTGTATGGTGGCGTAATCTCGCCTTCATGCCACACTGTTTCCATACTGCCAACAAAAATAGCGCCAACCAGAATAAGCGCCACAGGTCCAAAGTCGGTCTGAAAAATTGTGACCACGCGCTCGTTGCGGGCAAACAATCTCGGTACACCGCGAACGGTAAGTGGATTAACCGAAAATAATTTCCCCGGTATATAGCGCATTCGGGTCAGACTTCCTGAAACAGGCATATGGATTCTATGGTAATCACGTGGTGACAGATAAATTGTCGCAAATTGTCCCCCATCAAACTTTTCCGCTACTGCTGAATCGCCACCTAATAGTTCGAGCGTTGAATAATCATGGCCCTTGGCCTGTACAATTCTGCCTTGTTCGATAAAGCCCAACTGGCTTAAACAACCATCTACCGGAGAGACAACTACGTCACTCCCCAATGCGACTGGTCTGGTTTGGGGTTTAATTTTGCGGGTAAAAAAAGCATTGAAATGCTGATAGGAATTAATATCTGGATTTACCGCTTCCGACATATCCACCTTATACTGGCGAATAATAATTGAGATTATGCGATTCTTAAACCAGGGTGTGGTTAATCGACAAATTCGGTGCATCAGCAGTGATAATAAGTGTTGTGGCAGACAGTATTGTGGCAGGGTCAGCCAGAAATCTTTTTTGCTCGCTCTCGGCACCTGATTTTGCTTTAGTTCATTATTAGACAAATTGCCCCCTTTCACGCATTACCTAAGCTTGTCATAATCAGTTGCTGATATCACCAGCTCATTCCGCAAAGGAGTATACCAAGTCATGAAAAATCTGCTGAACGCATTAATAATCACATTGCTCAGTTTTACCAGCTATGTATGTTATGCGGGAGGTGGCCAGCCGAATCAACCATTGTATTACGTTATTGAAGAGCCCTTTACCATTAATTTTTTGCGGCAAAGTGATGATCAGGCACGTTATCTGCAAATCAAGGTAGCGTTAAAGTCAGAAGATCCAGCCATCCTGGCCAGTGCAGAAAGTAACCTACCAATGATTCAGGACACGCTGCGTATTCTATTTGCAGAGCAAAATATGGATTCAGTAAAAAGTCTGGAAGGTCGTACCCAACTCCAAGAAGAAGCTTATCAGCGTATTAAAGCCATTTTTGAAGAAGAGACAGGTAACAGCAACCTTGAAGCAGTGTATTTCACTACCTTTCTCTGGCAATGAACAGGCACGGTATTTGCTTTGAATAATTTATCGATAGGACATAGACAACATGGCTGAAATACAAAAAGATATCGAACTCAAACAAGGCATGAGCAAAAAAACCAAAATCATCATGATTATTGGGATTGTCGTGCTGTTATCTATCATAGGGGCAGGTGTTTACTGGTGGCTGTCTAAAGATGCAGCTTCGGATGAGTCGACAGAGGATGCCGAGGTAGAGGTACAGAAAGCTACTCCGGTTTATCATGAAGTGACCGCCCCCTTTATTGTCAATTTCTCAGAGCAAAGCAACGATCGGGTCCGCTATCTGCAAATCAAAATGAAAGTCATGGCGCGCGATCAGGCATCCATTGATCTGTTTGCTTTACATGAACCCGCACTGGTTCATGAATTGCTGATGTTGTTTTACAGTCAAAATTATGACGATCTCAGTACGACTGAGGGCACAAAGGCTTTACAGCAGGCATCGCTGGAAACCATTAATAGTTTCCTTAAACAGCAGAATAGTGATGTCGCCGGGCTTGAAGCCGTTTATTTCACCAGTTTGGTAATGCAATAGATATGGCCGTTCACGATATATTGTCACAGGATGAAGTCGATGCACTGCTAAATGGTCTTGGCGGTGACGATATCCAGCAGAATAAACCTGAACTGGATGAGTTCGGCAAACCACGGCGTTATGACTTCGGTAACGAAGAACGCATTATTCGTGGTCGGATGCCGACGCTGGAAATGATCAACGAACGTTTCGCCCGCTATTTACGAATTAATCTGTTTAATATGCTGCGCCGCTCCGCTGAGATTTCAGTGGGTGGCGTTCAGGTGATGAAGTTCTCTGAGTATGTTCATACATTGTTTGTTCCGACCAGTCTGAATCTGATTCAGCTACAACCATTACGTGGCACTGGACTTATCGTCTTTGAACCCAAATTAGTGTTTACCATTCTGGATAATTATTTTGGTGGTGAAGGCCGGTTTCAGGCTCGTATAGAAGGCCGGGAGTTCACTGCCACCGAGTTACGGGTGATACGGATGGTGTTGAATTTGTGCTTTACCGATTTGACTGAAGCCTGGTCACCAGTTATGCCAGTAAAATTTGAATTCGTCAGCCATGAAGTCAATCCTCAGTTTGCCAACATTGTCAGTCCCAGTGAAGTAGTGGTTATTTCCACCTTCCATATTGAACTGGATGGTGGTGGTGGAGATTTACATATCACCTTGCCCTACTCGATGCTGGAACCGATTCGTGAGTTACTGGATACCGGCCTGCAAAGTGATCGTTCTGCCGATGATGGTCGCTGGGCCAAATCAATGCGTGAAGAATTGATGTTGGCGGATGTCACCGTTTCGGCAACACTGGCGCAAACGAAACTGACGCTGGAACAAGTTCGCTCATTAAAAGTGGGCGACATTATCCCTATCAGCATGCCCAAAACGGTGACCACAATGGTGGAAAATATCCCGATATTCCGTGCTAGCTATGGTGAGCATAATGAAAAAGCGGCGTTGAAAATCACCTCAATTATTGAACATCCCAAAGACACTACACCAAGTTACCAGATGACAAAGGCTAAAAATCATGAGTGAAGATACAAAACAATCCGATCAGGATCTGGCTGACGAATGGGCGGCTGCACTGGAAGAACAGGTCGATGACGATAGCGGCCAGGATGACTGGGCAGCAGCACTTGAAGAGCAGGCCGATGCCGAGTCATCAGCAGCCCGGCCCAGCCCTGCTCCACTGAATAAACTGGATGATGAAGGTAAACCACGTACTGATGTAGATATGGACATGGTTCTGGATATTCCGGTGACCATTTCGATGGAAATTGGCCGTACCCGAATCAGCATCCGTAATTTACTGCAATTAAGTCAGGGTTCAGTGGTTGAACTGGATCGGCTGGCGGGTGAACCGATGGACGTATTGGTTAACGACACCTTGATTGCCCATGGTGAGGTAGTGGTGGTTAACGACAAATTCGGTATACGTCTGACCGATGTTATCAGCGCCGCAGAGCGGATTAAAAAACTGCGATGAGATATTGGCAAGTCATTTTGGTGAACTCTGTTGCGTTGTTCCCACTATTGGTCAACGCAGAAACCATGAGTTCCACACCAGTCAATGCCAGTACATTGCTACAAACGATCTTTGGCTTGATTGTGGTGCTGGCGATAATTGTGTTTTTAGGCTGGATGCTTAAACGCAGTCAATTCTTTCACGCAGCACATAATGGTCAATTAAAGGTTTTAGGATCCCTCTCTTTAGGTACGCGGGAAAAAGCTGTGTTGATACAAGTGGGCGAACAACAGCTTTTAATTGGTGTTACTGCGCAACATATCAGCACTTTGCATACGCTATCCGAACCACTTCCCATTCGTGAAATTTCCCCACCCGCTGAGGGCGAGTCATTTGCTGATCGGCTGAAACAGATGATGCAGCAGCGAGGCCATAAATAATGCGTAGCGTTGGTTTGTTCTTGTTACTGCTAGTGTTGCCTGGCTTGGTTTTAGCTGAGCCTGGTATTCCTGCATTGACCTTGTCGACTGGCGAAGATGGATCACAAAGTTATTCGCTGACCTTGCAGATCCTGGCGTTAATGACAGTGTTGACGCTGTTACCGGCAGCATTGTTAATGATGACCTCATTTACCCGGATCATTATTGTATTGGCGATTCTGCGGCAGGCAATGGGTGTGCAGTCCACGCCTTCCAATCAGATTATGATTGGTCTGGCGCTGTTTCTGACTTTCTTTATCATGTCTCCGGTCTTCAGTACAGCCTATGAAAATGGCGTTCAGCCATATATGGATGGCGATATCGAAGCAACCGCAGCGATTGAACAGGTTAGTCAACCCTTTCGCGAATTTATGCTGGCGCAGACCAGAGAGAGTGATATCGAATTATTTGCTGAAATTGGTGGTTATTCCGCCATTGAAAGTCCTGCAGATGTACCTTTCAGCCTGTTGCTGCCAGCCTTTGTGACCAGCGAGTTAAAAACCGCTTTTCAAATTGGCTTTTTGATTTTCGTACCATTTTTGATTATTGATCTTGTCGTCGCTTCAGTTTTGATGGCAATGGGGATGATGATGTTGTCACCCATGCTGATCTCTCTGCCCTTTAAACTGATGTTATTTGTTTTAATTGATGGCTGGGCATTATTAATGGGAACGCTGGCTTCCAGCTTTTATATCTAGCGATGACTCCTGAAACCGTCTTAACCGTTATGCAGCAAACTCTTGAAGTGATTACTTTGCTGATTATTGTGATACTTATTCCAGCGTTAATCGCCGGCTTAATCGTGAGCATGTTTCAGGCGGCTACCTCTATCAACGAACAGACGTTAAGTTTCATTCCCAAATTGCTGGTAACGATTTTGGTATTGATGGTAGCCGGCCCATGGATGCTCAGTCTGGTCACCAATTACACGGTTCGACTGTTTGAAAACATTCCCTACCTGATAGGTTAGCGATGAATCTGTCTATCGCAGAAATCAGTGCGATGCTCGGGGCGTATATGCTGCCGCTATTTCGCATTGGCGGTATGCTGATGGTGGCACCGATTTTTAGTAGCAATTTTGTCAATGTTCGAACCAGACTGATCATTGCTCTGGCCATCACTTTCGTGGTGGTTCCAACCATCAATACTCCCCCCGGTATTCTCGCCGCTGAGTGGTGAAGGCATCCTGCTTATTGCTCAAGAAGTGATGATTGGTATCTGCATGGGATTTATGTTGCAACTATTGATTAATGCCTTCATCGTCGCCGGTCAGATTATTGCAATGCAGATGGGGCTTGGTTTTGCCTCAATGGTTGATCCTCAGAATGGCACTACGGTGCCAGTAATCAGTCAATTTTATCTGATCTTCATTACCCTGATGTTTCTCAGTATTAATGGGCATTTAGTATTGATCCAGGTGATGGCAGAAAGCTTTATCACCTTGCCAATGGGTGCCGGCGGTATTTCAGTGGAAAGTTTTCGTGATATCGCCGGGCTGGCCAGCTGGATGTATGCAGCCGGTGTTATTATTGCCTTACCTGCAATTGGCTCTTTAATGATGGTCAATCTGGCGTTTGGTATTTTGTCTCGTGCTGCCCCACAAATCAGCCCATTTTCGATCGGTTTTCCGCTTACCATCGGCTTGGGCTTTGTCATCATTTATATCACCCTGCCCGCGGTCGGCAATCATCTGGTTAACTTTTCGGATCAAATGCTGCAAATGACACGAATGCTGGTAGTGAACAATGGCTGATCAGGATAGCGGTCAGGAACGCACCGAAGACCCCTCGGGTAAACGTCTTGATGAAGCACGGGAGAAGGGTCAGGTCCCCCGATCCCAGGAATTAAGCACAGTAGTGGTATTGATTTCCAGTGCGGTGGCGATGCTGTTTGTAGGTGGAAATCTGGTCAGCAGTCTCGGCGAGGTAATGACCCAATCCTTTTCGCTGAACCGCAAGTTGATCATGGACCCGCATATGATGGCGCAGCAGCTGATTGTCGCCTTGAAAATCATGGCTGTTGATGTCGGTAGTTTTCTGGCAATTACGCTGATAGCGGCATTAGCAGCTCCGGCATTGATTGGCGGCTGGAATTTCTCCACGCAGGCCATGGGCGTCAAACCGGAAAAGATGAGTCCGCTTCGCGGTCTTAAGCGTATTTTTGGCCCTCAGGGTCTGGTTGAACTTGGCAAAGCGCTAGGCAAGTTTTTACTGGTGGGCAGCATAGGCACCTTAATTCTGTGGAGTCTGCGTGACCGATTATTGACACTGGGACGGCAGGAAGTTGAAGTGGCAATGACAGAGCTGGGGTTCATTGTCCTCTGGGGATTTTTAGCAATTTGTGCCAGCCTGATTTTGATTGCGTTGATTGATGTGCCTTTCCAGCTATGGAATCACACTAAACAATTACGCATGACAAAACAGGAACTTAAAGACGAAAATAAAGAAACCGAAGGTAGCCCGGAAGTCAAAGGGCGGATTCGCAGGATGCAACTCCAGTTATCTCAACAACGGATGATGCAGGATGTGCCCGAAGCCGACGTTATCATTACCAACCCAACACACTACGCGGTTGCTTTACGTTACGACCAATCTAAATCTGGCGCTCCAATTGTCCTGGCTAAAGGCACCGATCTGATGGCGCAACAAATCAGAATGGTCGCCGATCACCACGAAGTGCCCATTATCTCTGCTCCTCCACTGACCCGAGCCGTCTATTACAGCACGGAAATCGGTCAGGAAATTCCATCTGGTCTATATATTGCAGTAGCCCAGATATTGGCGTTTGTCTTCCAATTGAGACGTTATAAAAATACGGGCGGTAACAAGCCAAATCTCAATACAGAAGACTTGCCAATACCGGATGAATTTAAACGAGATGAGTAGTCAATGGAGAATACAAGCCTGACAAGCCGTTTAGGTGGGGTGTTAAATGGTAATGTCGCGACACCAATGTTCCTGGTGGCATTGCTGGCCATGGTGGTCATTCCCCTTCCTGCATTTATGCTGGATATGTTATTCAGCTTTAATATCGCCTTATCACTGACCATCGTGCTGGCCAGTGTTTATGTGAGAAAACCCTTACAGTTCGCCGCATTCCCAACCATACTGCTATTAGCAACCCTGCTAAGACTGGCTTTGAATGTCGCTTCTACCCGTATTGTTCTGCTTGAGGGACACACCGGTACTGCCGCCGCCGGGCAGGTTATCGAAGCATTTGGTGAGTTTGTTATCGGCGGTAACTATGCGGTAGGTCTGGTCGTTTTCGCCATTCTGGTTATTATCAACTTTGTGGTGGTCACCAAAGGTGCAACGCGTATTGCTGAAGTTAGCGCCCGTTTTACCCTGGATTCGATGCCCGGTAAACAAATGGCGATCGACGCTGACTTAAATGCTGGCTTAATTGATCAGGATGAAGCCCGCCGTCGTCGTGAAGAAATCATGCAGGAATCAGATTTTTACGGTTCTATGGATGGTGCCAGTAAATTTGTTCGCGGTGATGCTATTGCCGGGATCCTGATCCTGTTTATCAATATCATCGGTGGATTTGTCATTGGTGTTCTGCAACATAGTCTGAGCTTTTCTGAAGCAGCACATAACTATACCCTGCTGACGATAGGTGATGGTCTGGTCGCCCAGATACCTTCATTACTGCTTGCTGCCGCTGCGGGCTTGCTGGTCACCCGCTCTACTGCTGATCAGGATATTGGTGAGCAGATTTTCTCTCAGTTGTTGAAAGAACCCAAAACCCTGGCCATTACCTCAGGCATTATCGGCGGAATGGGTTTAATTCCCGGCATGCCAAATGTCCCATTTTTACTTTTGGCCGGTGCCGGTGCTGGCAGTGCCTGGTTGATAGCACAGCGTCAAAAAGCCGCCACACTTGCGGCAGCTCCACCGCCACAACAGGAAGCCAATCGAGATCAACGGGAGCTGAGTTGGGATGATTTAAGTCCGGTTGATCCAATTGGACTGGAAGTCGGTTATCGCTTGATCCCACTGGTAGACAAAAATCAGGGCGGCCAGTTGATGAATCGCATCAAAGGTATTCGCAAAAAGATTTCGCAGGAAATGGGCTTCTTAATTCCACCGGTGCATATCCGCGATAATCTGGATTTATCGCCCACCGCGTATCAAGTCACTTTATTTGGTGTGACCTTTGGTGAAGCCGAGGTCTATCCCGATCGGATGCTGGCAATCAATCCCGGTCAGGTCTTCGCCCAATTAGAGGGTATTCGTACCAAGGATCCCGCCTTTGGTCTGGATGCAATCTGGATTGAGCCCAGCCAGCGAGAGCATGCCCAGGCCCAGGGTTATACCGTGGTTGATGTTGACACAGTTGTTGCCACCCATTTAAGTAAAATCCTGCAAAATCATGCGCATGATTTACTGGGACGCGAAGAAGTTCAGCACCTGCTGGACAATCTTGCCAAAACTGCGCCCAAACTGGTGGAAGGTCTGGTACCCGATACCGTCCCATTAGGTACGGTGCAAAAAGTACTGCAAAACCTGCTACAGGAAAACATTCCAATTCGCGATATCCGCACCATCAGTGAGGCAATTGCCGAACAGGCAGCACGCAATCCCGATCCCGAAGCAATCACTGCCGCAACACGGATGGCGCTGGCACATTCCATCGTACAGCACATTAATGGCACCCAACCTGATCTGCCTATTATCACGTTGGATCCAGAGCTGGAACAAATATTGCTAAAAACATTACAGGCATCTGGAGAAGGTGGCGCAAGTCTGGAACCGGGACTCGCAGAAAATATGCACAAAAATCTGCAAGAAGCGGCTCAACGACAAGAGATGTCGGGTGAGTCGGCGATTTTGGTGGTTCAGGCGGGATTAAGAGGTTGGATTTCCCGTTTTATCCGTAACGCGATTCCAGGACTACATGTGCTTTCCTACAACGAAATACCTGATGATAAACAAATACGCATTGTGGCAAATGTGGGTCGATAACAAGAAGGTGATGTGATGAAAATTAAACGTTTCCAGGCGGCAGATGTACGTCAGGCAATCCGCGAAGTACGTGAAGTACTGGGTCCGGATGCCGTTATCCTCTCTAATACTCGCGTTGATGGTGGCGTGGAGATTGTGGCGGCTACAGATTACGATGAGACGCAATTCCGTCGTCAGAATAATGTTCCTCGTCCCGCAGCTGTCGCAGACGAACCCAAAATTGAAATTGATCCTGCTCAACCGCAAGCACCGGCTTACGTTTCCCCACAACAAAATATCTGGTCGCAGGAACCCACTCTGGTTCAGATGCGCAAAGAAATTGCCAGTTTGCGGGATATGCTGCAAAACCAGCTATCTGATTTAACCTGGAAGGATATGGCAAGACAAAGTCCCACCCAGATGCAAGTTTTGCAACGCCATATGCGCATGGGAACGGATGTTGAACTCGCCAAACAACTGGTTACAGCCAGTCAGGGAATTGATGATCTGGAAACTGCCTGGCGTCAATCATTAGGCAAACTTGCGGCGCAAATCCCGTTATCAGATCAGGACATTATCGAAAAAGGTGGCATCATGGCTCTGGTGGGACCGACTGGCGTTGGTAAAACCACGACCATTGCCAAACTGGCAGCGCGTTGCGCATTGAAACACGGTGCACGCCAGGTAGGCCTGATTACCACTGATTGCTACCGAATCGGCGGTCAGGAGCAACTGCGTAGTTATGCTCGTATATTGGGCGTCTCATTACGAGTCGCGCGAAACCATCAGGAACTGGGTGAAGCACTGAATGATATGCTTGATCGGCGCTTTATACTGATCGATACTGCAGGTATGAATCCGCGTGATATGCAATTAACACAAAAAATAGCTATGTTAACTCAGCATTCTCCCCGAATCCGACATTTCCTCACGCTGTCTGCAACCACCCAAAACTCTGCTCTGAATGATATCATTAAGGCGTTTTCGCACC
This sequence comes from Methylophaga sp. F7, assembly GCF_056863975.1. Classification (NCBI taxonomy): domain Bacteria; kingdom Pseudomonadati; phylum Pseudomonadota; class Gammaproteobacteria; order Thiotrichales; family Piscirickettsiaceae; genus Methylophaga; species Methylophaga sp. F7. The sequence continues at coordinate 2,404,589 of NZ_CM166511.1, forward strand.
TTAAATTAAGCGGCTGCATTCTGACCAAAACTGATGAAAGCAGCAGTCTGGGAGGTGCGGTCTCTGCAATAATTCGTCATCAACTGCCTTTGGCCTATATCTGCGATGGTCAGCAAGTACCTGAAGATCTCGGTCTGGCACGACCAAACAGTTTGGTGAATCAGGCCAGTGAGTTGATGCAATCTGAACAACAAGCACTGGATCCTCATACAGTATCCAGTTACGGAGGTTTTGCCGCTTATGGCTGATGCACCCTTGGACCAGGCAAGTGGTCTGCGAAAAATGACCCACATTCCGAAGCCGGTAAAAGTAATCGCTATTGCCAGTGGTAAAGGTGGTGTGGGTAAAACCAATGTCACGGTGAATATTGGTGTGGCACTTGCTACTCAAGGGAAAAAAGTCGTTCTACTCGATGCTGACCTGGGTTTGGCCAATATCGATGTGATGCTTGGCTTACATCCGCAATTCAATCTGCTGCATGTTCTTGAGGGAGATAAAAGCCTGAAAGAAATTATGGTTGATGGCCCATCCGGGCTACAGATTATCCCAGCGGCTTCCGGTGTTAAGAAAATGGCTGAACTCAGCCCTGCTGAACATGCGGGTATGATTCAAGCTTTCAGTGAACTCGATGATCATATTGATATCCTGCTTATCGACAGTGCAGCAGGTATCGCTGACAGTGTCGTCAGTTTTACCAAAGCGGCGCAGGAAGTCATCGTTGTTGTCTGTGATGAACCTGCCTCAATTACCGATGCCTATGCATTAATCAAATTACTGAGTCGCGAGCATGGAGTTGAACGATTCCATATTATTGCCAATATGGGACGCAGTATTCAGGAAGGTCGTGAATTATTCGATAAAATCTCACTGGTATGCGATCGCTTTTTGGATGTAACCTTAAATTTTATGGGGATTGTTCCTTTTGATGAAGATCTTCGTCGGGCAGTTAAAAAGCAACGTTCAGTGGTCGAGTTTTTACCGCGCAGCAAATCTGCCACGGCATTTCAGCATCTGGCAAAAAAATCGATTACTGGCCCGTAGCCAAACAACCGAGGGGAAATATGGAATTCTTTGTTGAACGTCTGATACAGGCTAGCCTGGAAGCAGGTTAGGATGATTGGATTAAGCATGTATTCCAGCCAAATATCAGAACTCACTCAGCACCAGCTGATTGAACAGCATGGTGGCCTGGTTAAACGTATCGCTTATCATCTGGTTGCCCGCTTACCCCATACGGTTGAAGTGAATGATCTAATTCAGGCAGGCATGATTGGTCTGCTGGATGCTTCCCACCAGTATAAAGCCAGCCAGGGTGCCAGCTTCGAAACGTATGCGGGTATTCGTATCCGTGGAGCGATGCTTGATGAAATTCGGCGCAATGATTGGGCACCGCGCTCGGTACACCGCAAAGCCCGTGAAATCGCTGAAGTCATGCATCAGCTTGAACAGCAACTTGGCCGTTCACCAATGGATGTAGAGGTGGCGGATGCACTGGAAATGACACTTGATCAGTACCACCAGCAATTACAGGATGCCTCAGGGCACCAGGTATTCAGTCTGGATGATATGACTGATAATCAACTGACTGATGGTGACTCTTTCGGTAGTGATGATGTCGGTCCCGCTGAAATCACCGAGAATAACAATTTTGAACGCGCTCTTGCAGAAGCGATAGACGGTCTGCCGGATCGTGAGCGGTTATTAATGAGCCTGTACTATAATGAAGAATTAAACTTAAAAGAAATTGGTGAAGTACTCGGCGTCAGTGAGTCACGTGTCAGTCAGATCCACACACAAACTGTGGTGAGATTGCGTAGTAAGCTTCGCGATTGGATGCAGTAATTTTGGGAGGTATACCTTGGATAAAAATATGAAAATCCTCATTGTGGATGACTTTTCTACAATGCGACGGATTATCAAAAATCTATTACGTGATCTTGGCTTCAATAATACTATTGAAGCAGATGATGGTTTAACTGCCCTGCCCATCTTAAATGCAGGTGGTATCGATTTCCTGGTAACCGACTGGAATATGCCCGGCATGCAAGGAATAGACTTGCTTAAAACTGTGCGTGCCGATCCCAAATTAGCTACCTTGCCCGTGTTAATGGTTACTGCCGAGACAAAACGGGAGCAAATCATTGAGGCCGCTCAGGCTGGCGTCAATGGCTATATTGTCAAACCATTTACGGCCGCAACATTAAAAGAAAAAATCGAAAAAATATTCGAACGTATCAACGCACAATAATCCGCTGGAAAGGAATTTATGGAAGCTCTGAATAAAGCAGAACAACTTGAAGCCGCCCAGGCCCTTATTAATGCGATTGAGCAGGATGACGAAGATCGTATTAAAACTGAATTAATGGCGCTTACCAATGCTCGCGAAAGTGCATTATTTCAGCAAATAGGCAAATTGACCCGTGAACTTCACGAAGCATTAAATAACTTCAAAGTTGATGCCCGACTGGTTGATCTGACACACAACGATATGCCGGATACCCGGGATCGTCTGAACTACGTTATTCAAACCACTGAAGAAGCTGCACACAAAACGTTAGGTTATATCGATAAAACCCTGCCTTTGGCTAATGAATTGAAACAAACTGCCGCTAAGCTCAATGAAAGCTGGCAACGCTTTCGAAATCGGGAGATGTCAGCAACAGAATTCCGTGATTTGAGCCGGGAAATTGAAGCTTACTTACCTGTGGTGAATACGCATGCTGGGGAGATCCACAATAACTTATCTGAAATGACGCTGGCACAGGGCTTTCAGGACTTAACCGGACAAGTTTTACGCCAGGTCATTGGACTGGTAGAAGAAGTTGAAAACAATCTGGTAAAACTGGTTAAGGTGGCAGGACAATCTCAGCAAAGTGGAGAGACAAAACAGGTCGATCCATTAAAAGCAGAAGGACCGCAGATAAATGCTAAAAATAAACCGAATGTGGTCAACAACCAGGACGATGTGGATGATTTGTTATCCAGTCTTGGTTTTTAGAAGGACAGGAGCATGGCCTTAGATACAGATGATGAAATTCTGCAGGATTTTCTGGTTGAGGCAGAAGAAATACTGGATGGCTTGAATGAGCAATTGGTTGCTCTGGAAACACAGCCACAGGATAAAGATTTACTTAACTCCATTTTTCGGGGCTTTCACACCATTAAAGGTGGCGCTGGATTTTTAAGTCTCGAAGCGATGGTAAACCTGTGTCATAAAGGCGAGGATGTATTTAACCTGTTGCGTCAGGGTGAACGCCTGGTTGATGCAGACATGATGGATACCTTTCTCAAGGTACTGGATATTCTTAACAGTATGTTTGCTGAGGTCAAAGCCGGCTCTTATCCAACGGCAGCTGATCCGGTCATAATCGATCAACTGGCGGCTTATTTATCTGGTGAAGCGCCGCCCGCTGCTGCAGAACCTGAACCAGAGCCTGAACCAGAAGTGAGCCCACCGGCAGCTGAGAACAATGTAGCTGGCGATGACATAACAGATGATGAATTTGAAGCGCTACTGGACCAGTTGCATGGCAATGCTGCGCCTGGCATTACTCCACCTGCAGATCCTCCTAAAGCCGAACCAGCCAAATCGACTGGAGATGATGAAATCTCCGAAGAAGAATTTGAAGCGCTTCTGGATGAATTACAGGGAAAGAAACCAGCAGCTAAAACCACTCCTCCGCCCGCAGCTAAACCTGCTGCCGAAGCATCTAAACCTGTCAGTCCAGCAGAACCTGCATCTTCACCGAAAACGGCTGAAGATGAGGATGTGGTAACAGCGGTAAAACCAGCAGCTGCTGCAGCTGCACCGCAAGCAGCGAAAGCGCCAGCAGAAACCAGTGTACGCGTCGATACGTCCCGACTGGACGACATAATGAATATGGTAGGCGAACTGGTTCTGGTGCGAAATCGTATTAACACGCTGGAAGCGGCCTTTGAAAACGAGGAAATGGCCAAAGCCGTCAATAATCTTGCCGTGGTTACTGGAGACCTGCAAACCGCCGTCATGAAAACGCGGATGCAACCGATCAAAAAGGTATTCGGTCGCTTCCCTCGAGTGGTACGTGATTTGGCTCGCAGCCTGAAAAAAGACATCAATCTTGAATTACGTGGCGAAGAAACCGATTTGGATAAAAATCTGGTAGAAGCCCTGGCAGATCCGTTGGTGCATCTGGTTCGTAATGCAGTCGATCATGGCGTTGAAATGCCCGATGTCCGTGAAGCGGCAGGCAAACCGAAACAAGGGCAAATCGTGCTCGCTGCAGCTCAGGAAGGTGACCATATTCTGCTGACTATTTCAGATGATGGCGCCGGAATGAACCCTGAAGTATTACGCCGCAAAGCCGTTGAAAAAGGCATGATGGATGAGGAAGCTGCCTCACGTCTGACCGAATCGGAATGTTTTGCATTGATATTTGCACCAGGATTTTCGATGAAACAGGATATTTCTGATATCTCCGGTCGCGGTGTCGGTATGGACGTGGTCAAGACAAGCATCTCCAAACTCAATGGTGTCATTGATATTCAATCGGAAATAGGCAAAGGCACTACACTTTCTATCAAAGTCCCGTTAACTCTGGCGATCATGCCCACATTAATGGTGATGTTGGGTAATCAGATATTTGCCTTCCCATTGGTCAGTGTGAATGAAATTTTTAATCTGGATTTGAATAAAACCAATACCGTTGATGGTCAGCAAACTGTTATTGTTAGAAACAAAGCTCTGCCCTTATTTTATTTGCGTAAATGGCTGAATAAAAACAATGTCACAGAGCGTAAAGCAACAACCGAACATGTTGTTATCGTCAATGTCGGCACACGAAAAGTGGGTTTTGTTGTTGACCAGTTGATTGGACAGGAAGAAGTGGTTATCAAGCCTCTGGGAGCCCTGCTGCATGGTACCAAAGGCTTTGCAGGAGCGACCATTACTGGCGATGGACGTATTGCTCTGATTCTTGATTTCCCAGAGTTAATGAATACCTACGCACATCGAAATTATTAAGGATATTTGTGACTGTTAAGGTACTGATTGTTGATGATTCAGCTTTTTTCGCCGGCGACTGACTGAAATCATTAATGCCGATCCACGGCTTGAAGTTATCGCCAGTGCCGCTGATGGTATGGAAGCCGTCGAACTGGTATCTCGCTACAGACCCGATGTTATTACCATGGATTTGGAAATGCCTGTATTGGATGGCATTGGGGCAGTAAAAAAATCATGCGCCGTCGCCCTACCCCGGTGCTTATGCTTTCCACCTGGACCACGGATGGCGCCAAGGCCACACTAGAGGCATTAGATGCCGGGGCGATGGACTTTCTGCCAAAACGTTTTGAAGATCTTGCGCAGGACAAAGCCAGCGCCCGGCAAAAATTATGTGACCGTATCAATTTTCTGGCAACACACTCAAAGCCTGAAAAACATACCACAGCCATCAAAACGTCAGAATCACCGGTCACCATAACGCCACTTGAAAAGAAAAAAATTGAACTGGTGGTTATCGGCACCTCAACCGGTGGGCCTGTTGCTTTGCAAAGTGTATTGTCCCAGTTGCCAGCGGAATTTCCGTTTCCGATTATTCTATTGCAGCACATGCCTGCAACGTTTACCCCCTCTTTTGCTGAACGACTGAATTCCCAGTGTCATATCAAAATCAAAGAAGCTCAGCAGAATGATTCCTTAAAACCAGGAGTGGCTTACCTTGCTCCGGGTGGACAACAATTGATGTTGAAAGGCCGTCGAGGACAGCTTTATCTGCAGGTCGAGGCTGGCCCCGAAAATGCAACATATCGCCCCTGTATTGATGTCACACTGGAATCTGTTGCCCAGATTTGTCCAGCACAGACCTTGACGATAATCCTTACCGGTATGGGGGCTGATGGTTGTGATGGGGCGATAAAAATGCATCAGAAAGGCTCAACCGTGTGGGCTCAGGATCAACAGTCCAGTACTATCTATGGTATGCCAATGGCCGTCGCCAAGGCAGGCGTGGCTGATAAAATTCTCAGCCTGGCTGAAATCGGTAAACTACTGACGGCGCTTAAATAAGCTATGGATATCCTTAGCATCCTGGGCTTACTGATTGGTTTTGGTGCCATTATTGTCGGTCAGTATCTGGAAGGTGGGCATCTCGATACCATTCTTAATGCGGTGGCCTTATTAATTGTATTGGGCGGTACACTGGGTGCCGTAATGCTACAGACGCCGATGAATACATTTTTGCGTGCATTGAAAATGACCGTATGGATATTCAAGCCCCCTCAGCAATCGGCCAAACGTTTACTGGAAAAGATTCTTGACTGGAATCAAATCGCCCGACGTGAGGGGTTACTTCGCCTTGAGGCTATGGCTATGGAAGAAACCGATATCTTTACCCAAAAAGGTCTGCAACTCATTGCTGATGGTGCCGAGCCGGAAATCATTCGTGAAATTCTGGAGACCGATCTCGATATCATGGAAAACAATGATCTGCAGGCCGCTAAAGTCTATGAAGCCATGGGAGGTTATTCACCCACCATCGGTATCATTGGCGCGGTATTAGGGTTAATTCACGTCATGGGAAATCTGGCAGATCCTTCCTCACTTGGATCAGGCATTGCCGTGGCTTTTGTTGCCACCATTTACGGTGTCGGGCTGGCTAACCTATTGTTTTTACCAATCGGAAATAAACTCAAGACGTTGGTACAGCGCCGCACCCAATTACAAATGATGTTAATTGATGGCTTGATCAGTGTGGCTGATGGTGACAATCCACGCAATATCGAAAGCCGTCTGCAGGCATATCTGGGTTAATCCTATGGCCCGGAGAAAGCGTCATGAAGAACACGAAAACCATGAACGCTGGCTGGTTTCCTATGCTGATTTTATTACCCTGCTGTTTGCGTTTTTTGTGGTGATGTATTCCATTTCTTCTGTTAATGAAGGTAAATATAGGGTGCTATCAGAGACACTGGAAAGCGTGTTCTCACAATCAACCCGCAGTGAGGACCCCATTCAGATTGGCGAAGTCAGCCGCGGACAAGGCGAACGAGTAGCTTCACCGGGTAAACCAGAACTTCCGGATTTTGAAATTGAATTACCCGAACTTCCCAAAGAACGCCCCCCGTTTCCGAGCAGAGCATACGGACGATTAATGATATTTCGCAGCAACTCAGCAGTGCACTGGCCGATTTGATTACTAATGAAGATGTCAGTATCAAACAAACTGAAGACTGGCTGGAGGTAGAAATCAATTCCAATTTTCTGTTTGCCAGCGGCGATGCGCGTTTAGCACGTGAGGCTGTGCCAGTGATTGGTCAGATTGCGGATGTACTGGCACCCGTTGCCAATCCTCTGCAGGTTGAAGGGTTTACCGATGATCAACCGATCAATACGCCAAGATTTCCGTCAAACTGGGAGTTGTCAGCAGCCAGAGCTGCCAGTGTTGTAAATTTACTGGATCGTTTTGGCATTGAGCCGGGACGAATGTCAGCTATTGGGTATGGAGAATTCAAACCGATAGCTGATAATGAAACGGAATTGGGCCGCCAAAAAAACCGTCGGGTTGTTCTGGTTATTCTGGGCAGCTCGGAAAGCCGGAGGACACTTGAAGTGTTTGATCAATTTAATCGCTCTGCAACAGAGCCAGAAAACTCAAGTACTCCCATTACTGACACCTTGTCATCGCCGTTGATGATGCCCGCCAATAATGGTGAAGCATCTCCATGACGGTCTGGGCGATCGCCAATCAGAAAGGTGGCGTAGGCAAGACCACTACGGTGGTGAGTCTTGCCAGCCATCTGGCGTTGAAGGGCCATTCAACGCTGTTGCTGGATATGGATCCACATGGTTCATTAACCACTTATTTTGGTTTTGATCCGGACAATATCGAAAACAGTATCTATACCCTATTCCAACATGCTGAACAGCAACCACTGAACGCCATATTCAAAACATTGAAGAAAACCAGTCAGGAAAATATGTACATATTACCGGCTGCAACTGCGATGGCGACACTGGATCGCCAGCTGGGCATTCAAAGTGGCAAAGGTTTAGTGATACAAAAAACCCTACAGCAACTCAAAGACCGTTTTGAATATGTACTGATTGACTGCCCGCCAATGCTGGGAGTGTTGATGGTGAATGCTCTGGCTGCATGTGATGAGCTGTTAATACCGGTCCAGACTGAATTTCTGGCCTTAAAAGGGCTAGAACGCATGTTGCACACGCTACACTTGATCAACCATTCCCGTCAGCACAAGCTGCCGTATCTGATTGTGCCGACCATGTATGATCGTCGTACTCGGGCTGGCACCCAGACATTGCAAAAAATGCAAAAAGACTATGAAGATAACCTTTGGCAGGATGCGATTCCAATAGATACGCAATTTCGTGATGCCAGCAAATCAGGCATTCCCCTGCCAGCACTCAATCCTGAAAGTCGGGGCAGCATGGCGTATGAACGTCTAATGAAGAAACTCACCAAAGCCGCAGCAGTGGCAAAGTCAGATAAGAATGTCTAAGCCAACACAAATAAAAGAACCAAAACAGGCGTTAGCAGCTTATCTGCAGGAGTTATTGCTGGACAGTGAACCGGAAACGCTTGAACAGGTAGCTGCTGAGATAGACCAGACACTTCCTGTCGCCGAACCCGAAAGCTTCGCCGACATCGAAAATTCGCCTGACAAACATACGCAGGCATTATTATTCGAGGTGGCGGGAATGCAGCTTGCATTGAGTCTGGATGAACTGGATGGCATTGAAAACTGGCCAGACGATGGGTTGTCGCAAATTCCAGGGCATCCAAGCTATGTTGTTGGAACCTTAAGTCGGCCTCAACAGCATACCCAAGTAATCGATTTGACAACATTGATCACCAATCAATCAAGTAATTCAGATAACAACCGATACATATTATTAGTAGACAATAAACAATTGGGATTGGCGGTCTCAGCGATACGTCATGTGGTCAAGCTCGAGGGTGATAATGTGCGTTGGCGGCGAGAACCAGGTCAGAGACCCTGGCTGGCGGGTATGTTAATGTCTCCTCTGAGTAGTATTATTTCGTTACCCGAGCTGTTAAAAATAATACGTTAGCAAATAAAATTGGCACAAACTGTGCTTTGATGAATATATATAAATAGCGTCATAAAATTGGCAGATTAAGGTTGGTCAATTTTTTGAATAAGGAAAAAACCATGAGCGAGCAAGATAATCAGGCCGGCAGTGATCCGATTCTACAATGGGTTACCTACCATTTGGAACAGGAAGTCTATGGCATCAATGTGATGCAGGTGCAGGAAGTATTACGCCCAACTGAAATAGCTCCAGTACCTGGAGCACCTGATTATGTGCTGGGTATCATCAATCTACGCGGTAATGTGGTAACCGTCATTGATACTCGCAAGCGGTTTGGTCTGCCCTCCCGTGAAGCTGACGAAGATTCGCGAATTATTATTGCCGAAGTCAGTGGTAACGTTATTGGCATGTTAGTCGACAGCGTCGCTGAGGTGGTTTATTTACATCAATCAGAAATTGACACTGCGCCTAATGTCAGCAGTGATGACAGTTCTCGTTTTATTCAGGGCGTATGTAACCGAGATAAAACGTTATTGATTCTGGTTGACGTCAATAAACTGCTGAATGATGATGAAATCGCTGATATCGCCAGTTTCTGATGTGACATGGCTGACGAAATTCATCCTGCTCAACCACTTGTTCCTACAACAAGAGTGGATGTTCCTGCAGATGAAAAACGTCGCCATAAACAGAACGAGCAGGACGATAATCATGTCGAAGATAATGAAAAAGAAAATAAACAGCCAAAGCGGCCACCTAAAACCGGCATTATTGATGAATATGTGTGATATCTCAGGAGATATATCATGATGTTATACGGCTTATACAGTTTGGTGGGATTGCTGGGGATTGTGCTACTGGTCACCAGCTACCGTTTCTTTCGATTGAGCCGCTCTCAGGCCACCCAAATCAGTGCTCTGCAGCAACAGTTATCTGCTTTATGCAGTGCTGCAGTGGGTTCGGATGAACGAATTGTTCGCTTTGAACAAACCCTGATGAAAATACGTGAGCAGCAAAACAGTATGGATTTGGGACAGCCTCAACAACAAAGTTACGAGCATGCCATTCGCTTGGCAAGAAAAGGTGTTGATATCAATCAGCTTATTGATAATTGCAACCTGAGTGAGGAAGAAGCATTGTTGATTACCCGTCTGCATGGGATGCAGCGTCAGTCCGTAACCGATTTACACTAGGATTTATTAGGCAACGCGCGTTGAGGCTTACCAATTAAATAACCTTGGACAAAGTCCACACCGAATTCCTGCAACATCTTCAGTGTTTCCCTGTCTTCAACAAACTCAGCTACCGTTTTTTTGCCGAGACTGTGTGAGATATCAATCATTGATTTCACCAATAATTGATCTACCGGATCATTATGTAAATTGGTGATAAACCCACCATCAATTTTCAATATATCTACCGGGAAATGTTTTAAATAGCTGTAAGAGTTGAAACCGGCACCAAAGTCATCCAGTGCGAAGCGACACCCTAAATGTCGCAGACGATCCACCATCTGTTTGGTTTGTTCAAAATTGGATATGGCTGACGTCTCAGTAATTTCAAATACCAGACGCGAAGGATCGGCACCGGTTTCCAGCAGTTTGCGTTCCACCAGAGGATATAAGTTCTGATCGAGGAAAATATTGCCCGACAAATTAACCGCCAGTGCTGTATCACTCGGTATGTGTGTTAGCAATTCAAATGCATGATTAACCACCCACAAATCAATCTGGTGAATTAACCCCATAGCCTCAGCAACGGGAATAAAATCCTGTGGGTAATAGAGTTTGTCGCCCTGTCCACGCATTCGAATCAAACATTCGTAATGGTTGATTTTCCTCTCTTTGAGCGAGTAGATGGGCTGAAATTCCAGAACAAATTTTTCTTGTTTCAATGCCGCACGAATTCTGGGCGCCCATTTGACACTGTGTCTTAATGCATACATTTCACGATCTGCCGGGCTGTATACATGTACACGATTGCGTCCACGTTTTTTGGCGGTATAACAGGCCTGATTGGCATGCGACAGAATTTCACCTACTGTCGAGGCATCCGCTTCGGAAATACATTTAACACCGATACTGGCAGATAAATGATATTGATGATCATGGAAAGTAAAACTGTAGCCATCAAACAGGTCTCGCAAACCTTCTGCCCGCGCTACGGCGGTTTCCGGATCGATGGTATCGACTAATACCGCAAACTCATCAGAACCGATTCGAACCAGTGTGTCGCGGACTTTAAAAAATCCCCGCAACGAATTCGCAACCTGTACCAGTAAGCTATCACCCGCCTCATGACCCTCAGCGTCGTTAAGAACTTTGAAGCTATCCAGATCAATATAAAACACCGCACTACTGGTATGGAAATTCCGCACCTGCGTTAAAGTAATTTCAAGTGCCTGTTCAAGCCGACGCCGGTTTGCCAGACCAGTCAAATCATCATGATTTACTGAAAATTGCAGTCGAGCTTCCATCACCCTTAGCTGGGCATTTTCGTCTTCAATCTGTTGTTGGCGGAGATAGTAATGATCACGTTCGCGCTTGGTAGCCAGCGTGGTCATAACTGCAGGCGGCAATGATTCAGCAGTAAGCGGCCGATATAAAAGCGACGTCACCCCATGCCCCAAATCCGTTAATAACTGGTTATGGTTCCATTGGGATTTTTCGGTCAGGGCAATAACCGGAATGCGCCGCCATTCATCAAACTGATCCAGTTTCAGTCGCAGTTCACGGGCATTACATTCACCCAGGCGACAATCCAGAATAATTAAATCAATATCACATTGATCATCATTAATATTCTTGCGCAGTACTTGCATCAGCTTTTCTTGGCCATTTGCACTGGTGATGTTAGTAAATCCACTAAGTGACAACATGGTTTGCAGAAAAGCCAGATCAGAAACGCGTGTCCCGCTAATCAGAATTCGTGCCGCCAGTAAATCATTAACTTCCGCAGCAGATACTGGCGCCGTCAGGCTCTGCTCGGATGTCTTTGACACCTGTGACTCAATTGTTAGCAGTTTATTCATCTGTTCTGTATGCGGTTACTTTTGACCGGTTTTAGAGATACATGCAGATGAAAATAGCGGTTTTATATTTTAAAATCAATACTTAATGTGATTTTTATAATGCGATTTATAAAGTATTGAAGAAATTTAGCCTATATGAGCTCAATGATAATGGTTCGATATAGATGAATTGCTAAAGGAATTTAACCTTTTTCTTTGGGAAACTTTCCTGAAACAATAAAGGCATAGGCTATCACTTCAGCGATTACCCGATATAAAGCTTCGGGTATCGCTTCACCCAGCTGCATATCTTTAAGCATGTCCGCTAACGCTGCATCTTCACGAAGCGGAATATTGTGCTGTTTGGCAATGCGGATAATTTCAGCGGCAATATCACCTTCACCACTGGCGGTCACTGTCGGTGCATTATCACCATCATAATGTAGTGCAATTGCTCGTAATGGCTGTGACTGCTGTTTCATACCGAAATATCCAGTAATGCATCAGAGGTAGCTGTCTGCGTCAGCGGCGTTAACCATTCCACCGGGGCACAGTGACAACTTAATTGTTGCACCTGTAAATCAAGTGCCGCTAATTTTTCGCGTAATAAATCGATATTTTCCTCCAGCAATGCCACCGCTTTGGGATCTTCTGCCGTTAATGCCACACTGACAACACTTGATTGTAAGCCGATCGAAGCCCGCAGCTTGCCAAGGTTTTGCGTTTCCAGGTTCAGTGTGACCTGCCATTGCTCTTCATCTTGCTGGTTCTGCCTGTTCCCCTGCTGAAACTGTAACTGCATCCACTGTAACTGTTGTTTGTCCCTTAGCGGCACATCCATTAACCAGACCTGCTGTTGGGTGGGGCTATCCGCTTCCCTTACCATATTCAGTTGGTTCATCTGTACCCTGGCAAGCGCCGTTTCCACCTCACGCAATAACACCTGCAATCTGGCTAACTCTGTAACGCCAGCCTGAAATTGGGCATTCTGATTAATTTGTTGAACAGGCGCATTCTGAGAATTCATTGGTTGGTTATTTGTAACAGTCGCGCCAACAGAACCTTGTCTAGCCAGAAGCGTGGTGAGTAACTGTGCTGGCGTTTGCCCGCCAGCCAGTAAAGCATTGGTAATATGTGATGGCAGTTGCTGTAAAGCCGCCGGTTGATTGAGCAGATTTATCAGTGCAGTTCGAATCTCCGGCGGAAGATTCTGAGCATTGATTTGTCCATTTGCTGTCTGTCGGATCTGCCCTTCCAACGCAGCAGCCAGTTTCAGCAAATTGGCTTTAAAGTCTCCAGTTAAACTCGGATTAGGCTGCAGTAACTGTCGTTCCAGGAATACGCCTGACTGCTGAATAGCTTGCTGTAAATTGGCAGGTTGCTGGACAGTCTGTAATTCGCGAATATTTTGCCAAAGTTGGCTCACGGCATTTTGCACCGGCAGCATGTTTTTCAATTCAGGTAATGCATTGATAACATTTTGCAATTGTGGTGGCTGAGCTAGAACCATTGGCATTAAACGACGTTGTTGGGAAACCATGGTTTCTGAGGAAGTTTGATTGGGAGTTTGTAAAGCCACACTTAACGGTGAGTTACTGAGAATTTGCACTAAAAGTTGCTGACCGGGTCTAAAGCTGGAACTTAGTCTGCTAATATCCAATTCCAGGGGAACAGATACCTTTCCTGTTTGCTGCAGCGCCAGCAAGATGGATTGCTGGGGCAGCAACTTAATGACCTCAGCCAATAGCGTTTGCCCCGGACGCAGATCGGTCGAAACGGAAGAAACGGCTGCGACTGAAATCAGTTTAAACGCCACTTTATCAGCGCTATCGGACCGCTGTAGTTCGATAGTCTGACCACGTTGCAAATCCACACCAGCCTGAATGGTGACGATTTTTCCCGCCAATTGAATATCAACATTTTCACCGGCTTTACCTGCTGAGACCACCACCGCCTGTGCAACCTGACCAGGAGTAAGCGGCAGCGTGCGACTTGCAGTTTCCGTAACAATGACCTGAGCAGCCTGTGAGCTCTGAGGTATTTGCATGAATTCACCCAGCATTAAACACAATGCTAGTATAGCAACCAACTTGTTGCCAAAGACCGGTCAATGAATAAATTCAGTACAAAATGGTATACACGCCAGGATAAGACCATCAGTGGCCCTTTCACAAAGGCCCTGCTGAAAAGTAACCTGCAATTGGGCAGAATTAATGCTCAAACGGAAGTCAGCACTGATCAGAAATATTGGCAACCGCTGGGCGATATCATCGCCCTGGACACTGTTGACCCGGTCATCCCCCTCCCTTACCCATTGATGAACGTGATGGTTTTGATAGGCGCAATGAACAGCCTCTTACCGAAGCCGAACGTGAAATGCGTCGGCAACAGCGACGCAAACAGGAACCGGACTTTTTAATTCAGCAGCGCCAACAGCGCAGTGAATTATTAAAAAGACTCAAACCTGAACGTCCTGCCCGTTTTTGGCCGATATTTACTATCAGTGTGATTTTAACCAGTGTATTTGTAGGTGCGATTTTATTTCCAACCCCTTCGAATCTTTCTGAAGCAGATTGTGATACCGCTCCGGCCCCATTAGTGAATTGGGAAAACTGTCTGAAACCCGGCATGGATATCCCTTCAGCCATGTTAACGGGGGCCAACCTTCGCAATAGCGGACTCGCCATGTCGAATATGATGAATGCTGATTTGGTTGGGGCTGATTTAAGCTATGCAGATTTACCGCTCAGTAACCTGAGTTATACCAATTTTCAGGGAGCCAATTTGAAAGGAGCCAACCTGCAGCAGACTGATTTGTCTTACAGTAATTTATCCGACAGTGATTTGAGTTTTGCCAATTTACGTGATGCCAAACTGGGGGGCAGTGATTTGCAAAATGCAAAATTGGACAAAGCGATCTGGATAGATGGCCGTATATGTGCGGCAGGTTCCATTGGAAACTGTTTATAAGCCGGGTTATTAATGCAGCTTTTGCGGAGCAGCCAATGTGAATGCCGGGATATCGACCGCAAAACGACTGCCGCTGTCATCCATCATATTATAATGGCCCTGCATCATACCGACTGGGGTATCCAGCATAGCCGCACTGGTGTAGGTAAATGTTTCTGTCGGCGCCAGATAAGGGTGCTGACCAACCACGCCATCACCTTCCACTTCCTGTTCATGACCATCGCCACCAGTGATTTTCCAGTAACGTGATAATAACCGCGCTGGCGTATCGCCCTCATTGGTAATGGTAATGGTATAGGCAAAAAGATATCTTGCTCTGGCCGGATCAGATTCATGATCCAGGTAAGTGGTTTCAACGTTCACCATAATGTGATTTTTTTTATCGGTCATGGTCAACATTATACAATGCTTTTCGAGCCAACAAACGTGCTCCACGAAGTCCCACATCATGATTGTTGATCAAATACACCGGTATCTGCTCCAGCACCCCACGCATCCTGCCTTTTGCCAGAAAAGACTGCATGAAAAAGCCCTGTTCAAATAAGGCCAGATTCTTTACCGCAATACCTCCAGCGATAAAAATTCCGGCTCTGGGCAGAGTCATTAGCGCCAGATTACCCGCCTGAGCCCCGTAAATCTGCATAAATAACTGCATGGCTTTTACTGCCGCGGGATCTGTTTCTTGCAGAGCAGACTGACTTATCTGTTCTGCCGTTAAATTCAATGTCGTGTTGTCACCTTGCTGTTCGGCAATAAACTGGTACAGCATAACCAGGCCGGAGCCTGATAATACCCGCTCGTAGGAGACATGCTCAAATTGTTCAAACAGTTTATTCAATAAAGCGTGCTGTTGGGTGTCCTGAGCAGCAAAGTCGGTATGGCCGCCTTCTGTCGGCCATACCCGCCAGCTTTTATGGAGAGGTGACAGAATAGCCTGCCCCAACCCGGTACCTGCACCAATGACTGCTCGTAATGATTTGGCTTCCGGCTTACCTTGCTGCAGCACAATGAGATCATTCTCTTCAAGTTCACCGATACCATGACCCACCGCGGCAAAATCATTGACCAGGCAAAGCTCAGCAAGTGGAAATTGCTGCTTCAGCTTATCGCTATCGATGATCCAGGGTCGATTCGTCAGTTGCACTCGGCGTCCACTTAACGGTGCTGCCACGGCAAAACATGCGCTACTGACTGGCAGAAAATCGACGGCTACAGTAGATAAAAACGCTGTCAGCAGACTTTCAAAATCAGCATAATCATCATTTTCCAAACGTTGTTGCAGAATAATTTCACCTTCGAGGTGACTGAGTTGCAACAAGGTTTTGGTACCGCCGATATCTGCAGCTAACAGGGTTTGCATATTATTGTGCCGCAGCAGCCTGGTCCATAAACCAGTAATAATCACCTGTCGGCGCGAGCCGCTGAACCGGTAAGCCGGATACCGCCTCACTGGTAATATCTCTGACAATATCTGCTTTCGCTTCACCGGCGATAAACACAATCACCTGTCTGGCTGAGTTGATTACCGGATAGGTCAATGTTACGCGCCAGGATTGAAATTTCTCCACAAACAGACTGGTTGTCAGCGTATCGGTAACGTCCAGTGCGGGAGTATCTGGAAACAGTGAAGCAATATGACCATCAGGCCCTAACCCGAGGAGCACCAGATCAAAAGGATTATCTTCCATCACCATTTTGATGGTACTGGCATAACGAGTTGCAACCTCAGCAGCATCGCCACTTTCGGTAGGCATGCGATGCACATTCTCAGCCGGGATAGGTAAATGATCCAGCATTGCCAGTCTGGCCATTTTAAAGTTGCTGTCATCGTGAGTGGCCGGCACACAGCGCTCATCACCAAAAAATATCTGCACTCTTGCCCAATCTATCTGTTCGATATAAGGTGAAGTAGCCAGTTTCTGATACAGTCCTTTTGGTGTCGAACCACCGGCAAGCGCAACATAAAATACGCCTCTTTTGGCAATGGCTGAACGGGCGGTCACCACAAAATGTTCGGCAGCAGCCTCGATCAGCGTATCAGAATCAGGCAGAATTTTTTGTTCAGCTTTCATGTCTATCCTCAATATTAAAAATAATTTTTGTGCGGTAATCAGCTGACAGTGTCAGTCAAATCCTGCTAATTTAGCAATCAAGCTGCACCGACAGCAAGCCAAATAACACTTCAATCCACTTCTCACAGGAACCTTCACTTTATGAAAAATACTTTTTTTATTGTTGCCATGTTGTTTTATTCCGCGTCTGCTGCAGCTGAAACAGAAATAAACTTTAACCTAATCAATCTCAATGCAACAGCCGCCACCGAAGTGGCAAATGACAAGGTAAGCAGTGTGATTCAGGTAATGCTTAATGGCACAGATCCGGCTAAATTGGGTCAGCAGGTCAATCAACGCAGCAATCAGTTACTGGCGAAAATCAAAGATTTTGATGCGGTCAAATCTCAAACCACCGGCTACCAAACCCGCCCGATGTATAAAGACAGTCAAATCGTCTCCTGGCAGGTAAGCCAGCAAATTCGCTTAGACAGTCACGATTTCAATCAGATGAGCGAATTATTGGGTGAAATTCAATCTCTTGGCACAGTACAATCCATGGAATTTTCATTATCCGACGAATTAATCGAATCAACTCAAAACGACCTGATGCAACAGGCTATCAGCAAGTTTCGTAATAAAGCATCGTTAATTCAGCAGCAATTTGATGAACCGGGTTATCGCCTGGTTAATATGTCAGTCAATACCAGCGGCTATGCGCCGGTTCATCGCATGGAAAGCAGCATGATGATGTCCGCCGATATGAGCAGCAAAAGTGCACCCGTAGCACTTGAAGCTGGCAGCAATAAAGTCTCAGTTGATGTCCATGGCCAGATTCAATTGATCAGTGATACCACCACGCTAACGGATTAAGACTTATAGTTCTTTCATTTCCGCTTCTGTTGGACGAAATGCGTCTCCAGCAGTAGTTGCTCTGAAAGATAAACAAGCCCTAGGCTTACTTTAAAAACAAATCGTAGGCCGGGTTGTCGGTTTCCAACCAGTGGACATAGCCAAGATTATCCAGGAACGCCTGAAATTCTTCATTGAATTCAGGTGCTACCTGAATCCCAACCAGCACCCGGCCATACGCTGCTCCATGATTACGATAATGAAACAGGCTGATATTCCAGCGCTGACCGATATGTGTCAGAAAACGTAACAAGGCCCCCGGTCGTTCCGGAAATTCAAAACGAATCAGACGTTCATTTTCAGCTTGAGGTGCATGGCCACCAACCATATAACGAACATGTAATTTCGCCATTTCATTATCGCTAAAATCGATCCACTGGTAGCCCGCTTGAGTCAGGTTTTCAAAGAGAATCTGTCGTTCTTCTTCACGACCAGACATCCGCACCCCAACAAACACCTGTGCCTGCTGTTTATCAGCATATCGATAATTAAACTCGGTTATTCCGCGTTCCGCCAAAGTCTTGCAGAAGCGTTGGAAACTACCCGGCTGCTCGTCAATGGTTGCGGCAAACAATACTTCCCGGCGTTCCCCAATTTCAGCCCGTTCTGCCACATGCCGGAGCCGATCAAAATTCATATTTGCGCCGCTGTTGATAACCACCATGGTTTTGTCATACAAACCATTTTGCTGAATATATTTTTTGGCACCGGCAATCGATAACGCCCCTGAAGGCTCGGCAATTGAGCGGGTATCATCAAACACATCCATTATCGCAGCACAGATTTCATCGGTCTCCACCGTCACCACATGATCAACCGTTTTTTGTGCAATCCGGAATGGCTCTTCACCAACCTGTCTGACCGCAGTTCCATCGGCAAACAACCCTACCTGATCCAGTTTGACTCTTTCACCGGCATCCAGAGCGGCTTTGAGACTCGCAGCATCGGCAGGTTCAACTGCAATAATTTTGATTTCAGGCCAGATGGCTTTTATATAAGCCGCCATTCCGCCTAGCAAACCGCCGCCACCTACCGGAATAAATACTGCATAAACTGGATCGGGATGCTGGCGCATGATTTCCATCGCAATGGTGCCCTGTCCGGCTATCACCAGAGGATCATCATAAGGATGGATAAACACCCGTCCCTCATCAGCAGAAACTTGCTTGGCATAATCAAACGCTTCATCGTAACTATTACCATGCAAAGTAATGTCAGCACCCAACATACGTACCGCTTCCACTTTGATTGGTGGCGTAGTTATCGGCATAACAATGATGGCGGAAATACCCATTTTGCTGGCGGCCAGCGCAACACCTTGCGCATGATTACCTGCTGAAGCGGCGACCACCCCCTGCTTTCGCTCAGCATCGGTTAAGTGGCTCATCCTGTTATAGGCACCACGCAATTTAAAGGAAAAAACCGACTGCAAGTCTTCGCGTTTAATCAGAATCTGATTATTCAGCCGCTTGGATAATCTTGGCATCAAATCCAAAGGGGTTTCGATAGCGACATCGTAGACGCGCGCTTTAAGGATTTTTTCTACATAGCCTGTGAGCATGGTGTTCCAGATTCAGTCTGTTAGGTTAACAAAGATGACTACGTTACCATTGACCATCATTTATCTCTATAATTAGCCGGATAAAATCAAGCCATTCAAATTAACAAGGAATCGCAATGACTGCTGATGAAATGAAGAAACAAGCTGCGTGGTCGGCTTTGGAATACATTACCACTGATGGTGTCGTAGGTGTTGGCACCGGCTCTACCGTTAATCACTTTATTGATGCGTTAGCTACCATTAAAGGTCGTATTGAAGGTGCTGTATCCAGTTCAAATGCTTCCACCCAACGGCTCAAGGATTACGGCATTCATGTTTTTGATTTAAACGAGGTTAAAGAAGTCGCGGTATATGTAGATGGTGCAGATGAATCAAACCACAATCTGCAACTGGTTAAAGGTGGTGGCGGTGCATTAACCCGCGAAAAAATTATTGCAGCAGTGGCTGATAAATTTGTCTGTATTGCTGACGCAACCAAACTGGTTGATGTGCTGGGCAAATTCCCGTTACCGGTTGAAGTGATCCCGATGGCGCGTAGCTATGTCGCCCGTGAAATCGTTAAACTGGGCGGTCAGCCAGTTTATCGTGAAGGCGTGATCACCGATAACCATAATGTCATTCTGGATGTGCATGGTCTGGATATTATGGAACCTATCAAACTGGAAAAAACACTGAACGATATCGTTGGCGTAGTGACTAACGGCTTGTTTGCGATGCGTCCTGCGGACGTGTTGTTACTAGGCACCGAAAACGGTACCCAAACCGTCAACCCAAAATAATATGCACTAGCCCGCTGTAATAGCGGGCTTTTTGCCAGAGCGAATATATGTTCAGACCTCTAAGTGTCTATATCGGCGCCCGTTATACCCGGGCTAAACGGCGTAATCATTTTATTTCATTCATCTCGATGACCTCTATGCTGGGCGTCGCGCTCGGTGTGGCCGCATTGATTACCGTGTTATCGGTAATGAATGGTTTTGAAAAGGAATTACGCGAACGCATTCTCGGTATGACATCACATGCTTTTGTCACCGGCTCGGATGGCACACTGGCTGACTGGGAAAAGGCCGAGGTACTTATCGAAGGCTTCCCAAGAGTTATAAATACTGCTCCTTTTGTTGAAGGCCAGGCAATGCTGAATCAGGGTAGCCGGGTTCGAGGCACCCAAATCCGTGGGGTTGATCCCGCTTTGGAGCCTAAGGTTTCCAGTATTGGTGACAAAATCATTCAGGGTCGCTTTGACTCACTGCAACCGGGCAGTTACGGCATTATTCTGGGTAAGGATTTAGCCATTACCATGGGCGTGGGCACCGGCGATAAAATCACGGTGATCACACCACACGTTACCCCAACCCCTGCCGGGGTTATTCCCAGACTGAAACGTTTGACCGTATCAGGTGTTTTTGAAATCGGCATGTATGAATATGACAGTGCGTTAGCCATCATGAATATTGAGGATGCCGCTAATTTATTCCGCATACCCGGCAAAGTAACGGGCCTGCGATTGCAACTAGACGATGTCTATCAGGCTCCAAGAATTACCCGAGAGCTTTTACAAACCCTGCCTGCAGAATATCGCGCAGCTGACTGGACTTACCAGCATGCTAACTTTTTCCGTGCCTTAAAAACCGAAAAAACCGTGATGTTTGTCATTCTGATGCTGATTGTGGCCGTTGCGGCATTTAACATCGTTTCAACGCTGGTAATGATGGTAACCGATAAATATGCAGATATTGCCATTTTGAGGACGCTGGGCATGTCACCGCGCGGCATCATGGGGATTTTCATGGTGCAGGGTATTGTTATCGGTCTCATTGGCACAATTCTGGGGGTGATAGGTGGGGTCATTCTGGCGTTGAATGTCTCTAACATTATCGCCTGGATAGAAACCATTTTAGGCTACCAGTTCCTGCCAGCAGAAGTGTATTACATCAGTGACCTGCCTTCCGATTTGCATTGGAACGATGTCACGGTGATTGGTATTACTGCCTTTGTTTTATCCATTCTTTCGACTATCTATCCTTCCTGGCGTGCCGCTCAGGTTAAACCGGCTGAGGCTTTACGTTATGACTGATAACACGGTAATTCGCTGCGAAAAACTGGTAAAGCGCTATAAAGACGGTAATCTGGAAACCCCAGTATTACAGGATATTAATCTGCAAGTGCTTGCTGGTGACCGTATTGCGATAGTCGGCAGTTCAGGTTCCGGTAAAAGTACGCTATTGCACCTGCTTGGCGGACTGGACGGTCCAACTGACGGAAAAATTGAGGTATTGGGTCAGGATATCAGCAAACTTTCAGTCAATGATCTCAGTAAATTACGCAATCAATCATTAGGCTTTGTTTACCAGTTTCATCATTTACTACCTGAGTTCACGGCAGAAGAAAACGTTGCTATGCCACTGGTTATTGGCGGCATGCATCCCAAGGCAGCCAAACAACAGGCCGTTGAACTGTTACAACAGGTAGGACTGGGTCACCGGGCACATCATAAACCCAGCGAATTATCGGGTGGTGAACGTCAGCGTGCGGCACTGGCTCGCGCATTAATTACCAAACCTGCCTGCCTGTTGGCTGATGAACCTACCGGAAATCTGGATCACCAGACTGCTGAAGGTATTTTTGATTTGATTATGAAATTGAATACGGAACTGGGTACAGCACTGGTCATCGTAACGCATGACAGACAACTTGCTGCCAGAATGGATCAGCAATTAACGTTGATTGATGGCAAATTACAAAATTGATTTATTTATCTTTTCGTTTAGCTGAATTTTGGCGCTGGTAGCGTTTTAACCAACTGTTGATCACGACCAGACGCCAGATTAATCGAACAATAATCACACCCGCTAACGCAGCCAGCGCGCCGCAGATTACCGAACCGAGTAATAATGGTTGCCAGATAAATCCTATCTCCTGCCACAACCATTCCAGACTGAAAGCAAATTCATGCGTGCGCAGTGGCACATCCAGCAGGATAGCGCCGACTTTATAAGTGAAAAAGTAAATTGGCGCCATGGTCAATGGATTGGTTATCCATACACACATCACGGCAATAGGCAGGTTTACCCGTAACCAGATAGCCAGCAGACCCGCCACCAGCATTTGTCCGGGCATCGGTATAAAGGCAAAGAAAACCCCTATCGCCACCGCCGCAGATACTGATCTGCGGTTAAGATGCCACAATTCCGGCGCCATGATCTTTTCGCCAAAACGCCGCATATGCTTATGCTCGCGCATGGTGACATGATCTGGCATGATTCGTTTTAGGAACTTACGAGGCATTACGTCTCAGTATTGCTGATAAACGGCGGTCATTATAGGGATATATGATTAAACCTGCCATTGCATTTTTGTCGGGCTGTTTACTGGTGGCATGGTTGCCCCAGCTGCTCTCTCCATATTGGCTGCTCACTTTAATCCCCTTGATGATTATTGTCTGGCGGCGGTCTCAATGGACCGTTATGTGGTTTGTTGTGGCGGTAGTATGGGCAAGCTTCCAGGCTCAGCTCAGAATAGATGATCAGCTTGATCCTACACTTGAGAGACAGGATATTGTGGTGTCAGGTTTCATTACTTCCTTACCACATCATAACGATCAACGAATCCGTTTTGAATTCAAACCTGAAAATAACGATTTAAAGTTGCCCGATAAGATTCGCTTGAGTTGGTATTTCCCTCCTCCCAACCTCCCCCAATCCGGTGAAAAATGGCAGTTCTCTGTTCGCTTGAAAGCCCCACATGGTATGTCCAACCCGGGTGGGTTTGATTACGAAGCATGGTTGTTTCAGCAACAGATCGGGGCTACCGGATATATACGGGAATCTGATCATAATCAAAAATTACATTCAGCAAATTTGCTATCGGTTAATCATTGGCGCGCGCAGTTAATAGATAAAATGTCCGACGTCTTAAAGCAAAGTCCTTCGCTGGCGTTAGTTCAAGGGCTGGCTGTTGGTAACCGTGACAATATGCAAACAAGCCAATGGGATACTTTACGACAAACTGGTACCAGCCATTTACTGGCAATCTCCGGATTGCATATAGGACTCGCTGCAGCACTGGGATTTTTTATTGCCAAACTGCTCTGGCGAATACGCAGTCGTCATTTATTAACATTAAGCGACAGGCAGGCCGGTGCTGTTGGCGGATTTTTACTGGCTTTGTTCTATGCCTTGCTGGCCGGATTATCCATCCCGACTCAGCGTGCATTAGTAATGGTCAGCGTGGTGATGCTCAGTATCTTTATAAAACGTCGTACTGATCCGCTGCATGTGCTGAGTCTGAGCTTGATATTGATTCTGATGCTGGATCCATTTGCGGTTCTGGCAGCAGGTTTCTGGCTTTCATTTGCTGCTGTTGCCTGCATTTTGTATATAGCACAATATCGACAACCGGCCAGAAAATGGCTCTGGCTGCATATTCATCTATGGATTGCAATAGGTCTGACGCCATTACTTTTACTGTTTTTTCAGGAAACCTCGTTGATTGCACCGTTAGCTAACCTGCTTGCGGTGCCGGTGATCAGTTTCCTGGTTGTTCCGCTGTTGTTAATTTCCATGCTGTTGTTAAGCTTTGATCTGCGATTGGCTGAATGGCTGCTGCAACTTACAGAATGGTTGTTATCCAAATTGTGGTGGTATCTGGAGTGGCTGGCACAATCACCCTTTTCTGTCTGGCAAACACCTGTGTTTCCCGTTGAGCTGCTCGCCATATCAATCATTGGCACGCTGATAATACTTGCCCCACGGGGTTGGCCTTTACGCTGGCTGGGTGCTGTTATGTTATTGCCACTTTTTTATTATCTGCCAAATAAACCAGAAAGCGGTGAAATCTGGTTTACGTTACTCGATGTGGGACAAGGCTTGTCAGCCGTAGTGCAAACTGAAAATCATACATTGGTTTTTGACACCGGTCCGGCTTTTGGTAATTTTGATACCGGTGCTGCAGTGGTAGTGCCTTATCTTCGATATCAAGGTATCAAGCAACTCGATATGCTGATGATAAGTCATGCAGATAACGATCATATTGGCGGAGCAAGTGCCGTTTTATCAAGCTATCCCACTAAACAGATTCTAAGCAGTGATCCTGATAAATTAGCTGGCAGTGAATTCTGCAGAGATGGCCAGTCATGGCAGTGGGATCAGGTCCGGTTTGACGTTTTACATCCTGATAAAGATCAAACCGGTAGCCGTAATGATTTATCCTGCGTACTTAAAATCAGCGGTCCATATGGTACGGTTTTATTGACGGGCGATATTGAGCGAAAAGCCGAGATAAAACTTATAAGACAATATGAGCAGCAGCTCAAAGCCGATATTCTGATTGCACCTCACCATGGCAGCCGCAGCTCATCCTCTACGACGTTTATCAGGCAGGTTTCTCCACGCTATGTTTTATTCGCCAGTGGTCATCAAAACCGCTACAACTTTCCTTCTGAAGAGGTAGTTTACCGTTACCAGGATATTGGCAGCAAAACATTTCAAACGGGTAAACAAGGTGCATTATCTATCAAACTCGACCAACAAATCGATTTAATGCCCATTGGATGGCGGGAGCAACACCGTAGAATATGGATGCGTAACGCTACTGAATAAATGCGTTTTCACGTATCATGGCAACATTTCATTAACTGGGACGGATGGAGCATGCTGGAACTATTTAAAGCAGGTGGCTGGCTGATGTTACCGCTACTTGGCTGTTCGATAATTGCCATTGCAATTATTGCAGAGCGGTTTTGGAGTCTACAACAACGTCGTATTGCACCACCTGAATTAATCACTCAGATCTGGCAGTGGTTACAATTCAAACAAATTGATCAATATCGCATTAACTCACTGCAAAAAAACTCTCCGCTTGGTCAAATTCTCGCTGCAGGTCTTATCAATCGCAACAGTTCTCGAGAAATTACCAAAGAAAGTATTGAGGATACGGGTCGCCATGTAACTCAGCTACTGGAACGCAACCTGAATACTTTAGGCACTATTGCCGCGATCTCCCCCCTAATCGGTTTGTTGGGTACCGTTATTGGCATGATTAAAGTTTTTGCCGTCATTACGCTGGAAGGTGTCGGAAACCCGGAAACACTGGCCGGCGGTATTTCTGAAGCATTACTGACCACTGCAGCCGGTTTGGTCGTGGCCATTCCCAGTGTGATTTTCTATCGTTATTTCCGTGGGAAAATCAATCAACTGGTGGTCAGTATGGAAGAACAAGCCATGCAGTTAATTGAAATGTTACATGGCGAACGTGAGTTTGACCCTGATGAGGCACGTTCGCAATGAAATTGTTGCCACGTAATTCTGAAGAGCCTGATGTCAATCTGACGCCGATGATTGATGTGGTGTTTCTGTTGCTGCTGTTTTTTATGGTCTCTACCAGCTTTATTCGGGAAAGTTCTTTAAAAGTGGATTTACCTGAAGCCAGCGGTCAGGCACTGACGGAAGAGGAAACACCGATCGACATTATTATCCGGGCAAATGGAGAAGTGTTGGTTAATGAAACACCAATAGCCGTTGCCACCCGCGATGCCTTAAGGGATTTACTGAAAACCACTGCAGGCGATAATGCTGATCCACATATCATTATCAGCGCCGATGCCAATGCCGAATATCAACATATCGTTACAGCGATGGATGCCGCGCAATTACTTGGTTTTACCCGTTTGACACTGGCAACACGCCAAAAAACTGCTGAGACTCCATGAAACAAATAGCCAATGAAATGAGCGCTGTCCAACTGTATAAGCGCCTGCTGACTTATGTAAAACCCTATTGGCTGGTGTTTGGCGCCGTTATTTTGTCCATGCTGGTTTATGCCGGCAGTGAAACCGCGATGGCTGCTTTGATGAAACCGTTAATGGACGGCAGTTTTGTCGAAAAAGATCCGTTTATTATTAAATGGATCCCCATTGCGTTAATCGCTATTTTTCTGATTCGTGGTGTCGCCAACTTTCTAACCACCTATGGTTTAGGCTGGATCGCCCGTAATGTGATCATGACCTTGCGATCCGAAATGTTTGATCGCTTGCTGACATTACCTGCCAGCTTTTACGATAAAAGCACTTCCGGGCAGCTGATGTCCAAACTACTGTATGACGTTGAGCAGGTAGCTGATGCTGCGACGGACGCCATTCTGGTATTAGTTCGGGACACCTTGACGATTGTTGGCCTGCTTGCCTGGATGATTTATCTGAATGGCTTGCTTTCGTTAATTATTTTACTGACGGTGCCGTTTATTGGCCTGCTGGTCTACAAAATCAGTTCACGTTTCAGACGCATCAGTAAGACCATTCAGGATTCAATGGGCGATGTCAGCCATACCTCCAGTGAAGTGATTGAAGGCCACCGTGAGGTGAAAACGTTTGGCAGCCAACAATATGAAGCCAAACGTTTTGATAAGGTCAATCAGCTGAATCGTCGTCAACGAATGAAAAAGATCGCTACCGAAGCGACCAGTCAGCCCATTATCGAATTAATTGCCGTGCTAGGACTGGCTGTGGTGATTTATCTGGCCACCCTGCCGCAAATGCTTGAGCAGATCACCGTGGGCACCTTTATCTCGTTTATCACGGCGATGTTTATGATCCTGACACCGCTAAAACGCCTCACTAAACTCAATTCCAAACTTCAGGCCGGTATCGCAGCCGCCGATAGTGTATTTACTATGCTGGACCAACAACCGGAAGCAGACACCGGTACAAAGCAACTGGAACGTGCCAGAGGCGATATTCGCTTTCAACAGGTGGGCTTTCAATACAATCCAAACTCACGAAAGGTTCTGGACAATATCAGCTTTGAGGTAAAAGCCGGTCAAACCATTGCATTTGTAGGACATTCCGGAAGTGGAAAAACCACATTGGTTAGTCTGTTACCTCGATTTTATTCACCTACAGAAGGTCAGATATTCATTGATGAAACGGATATCAGCGATCTCAAGTTGCTGGATTTACGTCAACAGATTTCCCTGGTTAATCAGCAGGTTATTCTGTTTAACGATACGATTGCCAATAATATTACCTATGGTCAAAAAGAAGTTGTGGCTGAAGAACGTATTATTGCGGCAGCCAAAGCAGCTCATGCCTGGGAATTCATTCAGAAACTACCGGAAGGCTTGCAGACTGAAGTCGGCCAGAATGGTGTCTTATTGTCTGGTGGACAGCGACAACGACTGGCTATTGCCCGGGCGTTATTACGTGACACGCCCATTCTGATTCTTGATGAAGCCACCGCCTCACTGGATTCGGAAGCCGAACGACATATTCAGTCAGCATTGGAAAATCTGATGCAAAGCCGAACCACATTGGTTATAGCACATCGATTATCCACTATCGAAAAAGCCGATCTTATTGTGGTGATGCATGATGGGCGAATTGTTGAAACCGGTACTCATCAACAATTGATCAGTAAAGGTGATCATTACGCAGAACTTCATCGACTGCAGTTTCAACAACAATAATGAAGACGGATTGGCTAACTAATAACTGGTATCGCCCCTCGTTAGTCTCACTGCTGTTACGTCCAGTCAGCTGGTTATATCGACTCATTATCAGTCTAAGACGTCAGGCATACCGAAAAGGCCTGTTCGAACAACTATCACTTCCAGTGCCCGTCATTGTAGTGGGCAATATCAGTGTTGGTGGCAGTGGTAAAACCCCTTTTGTGATCTGGCTGGCGCAATACTTACAGAATCAGGGCTGGCAACCAGGCATTATCAGTCGTGGTTATGGCGGCAAGGCAGATCATTATCCGTGCAGCGTTCAGCTGAACAGTTTGGCTGCCGAAGTCGGTGATGAGCCCTTGTTAATTCATCAGCGCACTCACTGTCCAGTGGTGGTGGCACCGGATCGGGTAGCCGCGGGGCAACAATTGTTAGCGGAAAATTCCTGTAATGTGATTATCACCGACGATGGACTGCAGCATTACCGGCTAGAGCGTGATATGGAAATCGTTATTATTGATGCCAAACGAGGTCTGGGCAATCAATTATGTTTACCAGCGGGACCATTGCGTGAACCACTGTCCCGCCTTGAAACCGTTGATTTTACTATTTTTCATGGTGAGTCAGATTCACAACGGCTCACCATGCAACTGCAACTCCAGCAGGCAATCCAGTTAAAAAATAATAACCGCCACACAGCATTAACTGAATTTGCTGAAACCCCTGTTTATGCTATCGCCGGGATCGGTCATCCGCAACGTTTTTTTGACCAGTTGCAACAACTCGGTTTAACCATCATTCCCCATGCATTTACTGATCATCATGCCTATACTGAAGCGGATTTTCGGTTTGCAGAGGCCTATCCCATACTGATGACTGAAAAAGATGCGGTAAAATGTCAGGGCTTTGCCACAGAAAACATGTGGTATGTGCCAGCGGAGGCTAAACTCAGCCCATCACTTGGGCCAGCAATCGACAAAAAATTAAGAGAGCTTTAAATGGATAAAACCTTATTGGAAATACTCGCCTGCCCCGTCTGTAAGAGCAGTGTTTTATATCAGAAACAATCCCAGGAACTGGTGTGTAAAGCCTGCCGTGTGGCGTATCCCATTCGTGATGAAATTCCGGTAATGTTAATTGATGAAGCACGCGAACTGACGGCTGAAGAAACCTACTGATGCAATTTAAAATCATTATTCCGGCCCGCTTTGCTTCAAGCCGGCTGCCAGGTAAGCCTTTACGTCAAATCGTCGGAAAACCGATGATTCAGCATGTCTATGAAAGAGCCCTGGAAAGTGAAGCCAGTGAAGTCATTATCGCAACAGATGATCAGCGTATTGCCGAGGCGGCAAAAAGTTTTGGTGCAGATGTCTGCATGACACGGGATGATCATATTTCCGGCACCGATCGTTTGGCAGAAGTGGCTCAGTTAAGAGCTTTTCATGGTGATGATTTAGTAGTGAATGTTCAGGGAGATGAGCCCTGTTTGCCGGCCGTGTTGATTAATCAGGTGGCCGCGGATCTGGCCCACCATCGTGAAGCAGCCATTACTACGCTTTACAGCCCGCTAGAAGACGCTGAACAGGTATTTGATCCTAATATCGTTAAAGTGGTGGTGGATGCTAAAGGTTATGCGATGTATTTTAGCCGCGCTCCTATTCCATGGTTACGCGAGCAATTTAATAACAAACAGGCCCTCGACAACGTCACTATGCCGCATTTAAAGCATGTTGGCATGTACGCCTATCGAGCAGATTTTTTGCATCGTTATCATGAATTACCACCTGCACCACCAGAACAATTTGAATCACTGGAACAGCTTCGAGCGCTTTACCATGGCAATCGGATACATTTGACAGAAGCCCAGGTTGATCCGGGACACGGGGTAGATACAGAGCAGGATTTACTGGCCGTAGAGGCCTTGCTCTCTCAGTAATTGATCCAGACCGGCTGAGACTAATTCAGCATGTAACTCACCTTCACCGTCAAAAACCGGTAAAACATGGGTCACAGGAACCGGACGATGCCCTTCTCCGTATTGTGTTGGCTGGATATTACTGTCCTGATTGAGCTCCTGTAATACCAGCTCACAGCCATCCAGCAACTCAATAATTTCACAGCGTTGATGATGGTATACGACTTGCTGACCAATAAGGTTCAGCAAGTCGTCACAGCTAAATTTATGATTCCTTGGCATCTGCTTTAGGACTCTCTTCAGTTGGTTTTGGTTTTTCAACTGGTTTTGGTTTTTCAACCTTCTGAGTCTCATTATCAGCCGAAGCAGGATTTTTTTCTACTTCTTTTGTTTCACGGTTTTCTTTATCTTTCGCAGGTGCTCCGCGGCGGCGACGGTTATTAGTCGATGCTCCGGTGCTGGTACGCGAACGACGTGGTGCAGATTTAGCCGGAATTTTGTTGCCGTCTACTTCTGGCTCCGTCGATACTGGAATAGCATTGCCATTGATTTCCGGTTCTGGTTCAGGGATAGCATTACCATTCACTTCTGGTGGAGGTGTCGGAATGGCATTGCCCTTTTCCGGACGTTCCACTTTTTCAGAAGTTTCAGAGTTCTCAGTCGCTACTGTTCCCGCCGCTGCGGCATCGCCTTCACCACGTCCGCGACGACGACGTCCGCCCCGACGTGAACGTTTGGCATTGGGATTACGCGCTTTTTCATCTCCCGCAACCTCAACTGCAGGTTTCTCATCTGCGGTGGCAACTTTTGTGGATGCTTCCGCTGGTTTGATATTTTTCTCCTCTTCACCGGCAGCATTTTCAGGCCGACGGGGACGATTATTATTACGTCGGTTGGTATTATTTCGTCCTCGACTACGACGATTTTGATTACGGGTTTCTTTTTCCACATCAGTCTCTTTAACAACAGAAGCGGGTTTATTCACATCTGGTTCTTCTACCGGAGCACCGGTTAAAACACCTAACAGTCGTTTTAACAGACTTGGCTTACGTTCAGCCGCTGCTACAGGTTTAATAATCGGTGCAGGAGCAATAGGGGCAATACCGGTAACGGCAGGCTGTTCCATAACCGGTTTTTCTTTTAACACTACGGTTGCTTCAATTTCAGGCGTCGTAATCAGCTGATGGCTGCTGGTCTGTTTTTCATTGCCATCTTTAATACGTTCGATATCGTAATGTGGTGTTTCCAGATGCGGATTAGGAATCAATACCAAACGCACGCCATGACGTTTTTCAATCGTATCAATCTGGGCACGTTTTTCATTCAGCATGAAAGTTGCGACAGAAACCGGTAATTGAATTACCAGCTGGCTGACGCTGTCTTTTGTCGCTTCTTCTTCAACCAGTCTTAATACGGCTAAACCTAAAGATTCTACGCCACGAACATGGCCTAAACCGGCACAACGCGGGCAGACTTCCTGATGCGCATCTCCCAAAGCAGGCCGTAAACGCTGACGTGACATTTCCAGTAAACCAAACCGTGAAATTCGGCCAATCTGAACGCGAGCACGATCTGATTTTAGATGGTCACGCAGACGATTTTCCACCTCACGTTGATTACGGGTAGGTCCCATATCAATAAAGTCGATAACCACCAGTCCACCCAAATCACGCAAGCGTAATTGACGGGCAATTTCCTCAGCCGCTTCCAGATTGGTATTCAGCGCCGTTTCCTCGATATCGCCGCCCTTATTGGCACGCGCCGAGTTGACGTCAATTGAAATCAACGCTTCAGTGGGATCGATTACCAGAGCGCCACCGGAAGGCAGTCGCACTTCATGACGGAAAGCGCTTTCGATCTGGCTTTCCAGCTGGTAACGGGTAAACAACGGAACTTTGTCCTGGTAGAGCTTGAATTTGCTCAATTCATGCGGCATGACCATGCGCATGAAGTCATAACCAGTTTGATAAACTTCTGGAGAATCCACCAGAATCTCACCAATGTCTTTACGCAAATAGTCACGTAACGCACGAATGATGATGTTACTTTCCTGATACACCAGAAATGGCGCATTACGGTCTTTGGTGGCAACATCAATAGCTGTCCAAAGCTGGACAAGGTATTCAAGATCCCACTGCAGTTCTTCGGTTTGTTTTCCGACGCCGGCAGTGCGAACAATCATGCCCATGCCATCAGGAACTTCCAGATCGCGCAAGGCTTCTTGCAGCTCCGCACGTTCATCGCCTTCAATCCGGCGT
This sequence comes from Methylophaga sp. F7, assembly GCF_056863975.1. Classification (NCBI taxonomy): domain Bacteria; kingdom Pseudomonadati; phylum Pseudomonadota; class Gammaproteobacteria; order Thiotrichales; family Piscirickettsiaceae; genus Methylophaga; species Methylophaga sp. F7. Next base: position 2,436,760 of record NZ_CM166511.1, read on the forward strand.
GAAATTCCACCGGCACGTGGGCTATTAGGCATTAAAACCAGATAACGGCCGGCCAGGCTGATAAATGTGGTGAGGGCTGCGCCTTTGTTACCACGTTCTTCTTTTTCGATCTGAATGACCAGTTCCTGGCCAACTGAAAGCACATCCTGCACATTGATTCGGCCGTTGTTTTCGCCGTCATCCTTGTTTTGTCGGAAATAACTTTTACTGATTTCTTTAAGTGGCAGAAAGCCTTGACGTTCAGAACCGTATTCAACAAAAACCGCTTCGAGACTCGGTTCTACACGAGTGATTTTACCTTTGTAAATATTACCTTTTTTCTGTTCTCTGGAAGGAGTATCGATATCTAGATCGAACAAGCGCTGGCCATCGACCATCGCAACACGCAACTCTTCTTCGTGTGTTGCGTTAATTAAAATTCGTTTCATTCATAAACCTCAGTTAGAGGTCCACGCGTCAGATACAGTCAGTAAGCCGGGCGGCATCAGCCTGCCCAGGACATCCAGAACGGCGTTTTATCAGCAATATAATCAACTAGTTGGGCACTGCCAGTATCGAATCAACAGATCACTGGTCCATTTATACAATGTCATCACATTGTGGCTGCAATAGGGTTCTGCAACGCTACATAACGTCGTGTGACTCTCTTTAGTCACAGTACGTTTGATTATTTACTTCGTCGCCCTGTCTTGTACATTTTTTGCTATTTGTTTTGCTGTAGCCAGACGTGGGAACCATCTTATTCTTAAAAACAAGCTCCTTATGCGGAGCCCTGCATCACTGAACCCCTGTTCAGCGTATTCAAATTCGTTTCGTGTCCTTAGCCGCATCAACCCCATTTCTAGGGGGAGCGACGTTTGCTTAGGTCTCATCGCCAGAAAGCCGGTATACTGACCTCATTTTACGTACAGACCAACGGCAAAATATATCAGTACGCAACCACATCAGCAAGAAATAACCTTACAATATTTTATGGCGAATTCTCCACCAGCACCACCAAGCGTTCAATTTATCGATATTCGGGCCGATCAGGCAGGCCAACGTATTGATAATTTTTTGATTACATTGGAAAAAGGCGTTCCGAAAAGCCGGATTTATCGTGCCTTGCGCAAAGGCGAGGTTCGGGTTAATAAAGGTCGCATTAAACAGACCTATCGACTACAAGCTGGTGATCAGGTAAGGGTTCCTCCGCTCAGGGTCAGTGAGAAAGTTGTTATTACCGAGTTATCCGACTCACTTACCGATGCACTTGAAAACGCAATTCTCATGGAAGATGATGACATACTGGTGATAAATAAACCTGCAGGTCTGGCGGTTCATGCAGGTAGTCAGATCCAATTGGGCGTCATTGAAGCCATGCGCATTATCCGTCCTGAAAATCGCTTTGTTGAATTGGTACACCGCCTGGATCGTGACACCTCAGGTTGTCTGGTGCTGGCAAAAAGCCGTACCGCGCTACTTAATCTGCAGCAGCAAATGAAAGACTCTGAAACCGATAAGCGTTATCTTACCTTAACCAGAGGCAAGTGGCCTGCACAGGAAAACATTGTTGATTTGGCATTACAAAAAAATTCGCTGAGCTCTGGCGAGCGCATGGTGGTGCCGGATATTAATGGTAAAAAATCCAAAACCTTATTTGAGGTAAAACAGGAGTTTTCCGGCTGCCAGCTGGTTGCTGCAAAACTCTACACCGGACGTACACATCAGATCCGGGTGCATAGCGCTAGCCAGTCACATCCGGTAGCTGGTGATGAAAAGTACGGCGATCGTGAATTTAACAAACGTCTCAGACAATTTGGTTTAAAACGCATGTTTCTGCATGCTTGGCAGCTTTCGCTCAAACACCCGATAACCGATGAACCATTAACCTTTAACGCAGAACTGCCTGATACGCTAAAAGACGTTTTAAAACAATTGGAAAAGCAGTGATGAGTCAGTATCAAATGATCGTTTTTGACTGGGATGGCACCCTGATGGATTCCACCAGCCATATCGTTTTCTGTATGCGCGAAGCCATTCATAAACTGCAACTCTCGCCATTAACTGATAATGCAATCAGTCAGATTATTGGTTTGGGTTTACCAGAAGCCGTCCGCACCCTATATCCACACAGCACCGATGCAGATATTCAGCGGCTGGCAATGGCTTATCGGGAAATCTGGCTGGATCATCCACATGAGTCGCCGATGTTTGATAATGCTGTCGAGTTATTGCACAAACTGGCAAATCAGAATATTTTCCTCGGTGTGGCAACCGGTAAAGGACGACGCGGTCTGGACAAAGTCCTCGCTGCCACGGGTTTAGCAGATTTATTTACCGCAACGCGTTGTGCTGATGAATGTCATTCCAAACCGCATCCGCAAATGCTTGAAGAATTAATAAGCTTCTGTGGCGTTGAAGCAGATGCCACTATGATGATTGGTGATACCGAGTTTGATTTGCTGATGGCCCATAATGCCAAAGCAAAAAGTGTTGCGGTAACACACGGGGCACATGCTCTGGAAAGGTTGCAGGCCTGCGAGCCACTGCATATTGTTGATGACTTATTTGCGTTGGATGACTGGTTGCATGGCAACAACGTGCGCTTTTGATTATGATGTGACCCACTAACTTTATAGTTCAGGATGAAACCTAATGGCAACTTTTGGCGACTTTCCACCAGAACACAAACAAGATCCACAGAACACTTCACCGCAAAATGATCAGTGGGAACGCAAAATTCTGCAGGATCTTGCATTCGCTGCCATCAAAGAGCAGCGCGCAACACGCCGCTGGGGATACCTGTTCAAATTTCTGGTATTACTGTATTTCGTCGCTATCTTCCTGATGACTAGGCCTTTTGGCGAGAGTGATCTGCCATCAGGCCCACATACGGCATTAGTTGATGTGAGTGGTGTTATTGCACCGGATATGGAAGCCAGTGCCGATCGGGTTGTCACCGGTATCCGTGAAGCTTTCGAAAGTCCACAGGCCAAAGCATTAATCCTCCGCATGAATACTCCTGGCGGCAGCCCGGTTCAGTCGGGAATCATCAACGATGAAATCACCCGTTTGCGGGCAACACGCCCTGATTTCCCTGTTTATGCTGTCATTCAGGATGTCTGCGCTTCAGGCGGATATTATATCGCCGTGGCCGCCAATGAAATTTATGCCGATAAAGCCAGTATTGTTGGTTCAATTGGCGTTCGTATGGATAGCTTTGGTTTCACCGAAGCAATGGATAAAGTAGGCGTGGAACGACGTTCATTAACAGCCGGTGAAAATAAAGCTTTCCTCGATCCGTTTATGCCACTTAAAGAAAGAGATGTTGAGCATGCCCATCAAATGCTCAACAATATTCACCAGCAGTTTATTGATGTCGTCAAAACCGGCCGAGGGGATCGTTTAAAAGATAATGCTGAAATTTTCTCCGGATTGTTCTGGTCGGGTGAGCAGGCGCTTGAATTAGGTTTGATTGATGGACTGGCCAATAGCAGTACCGTTGCCAGAGACATTGTCGGCGCCGAAGAACTTGTCGATTACACACCCCGCCCAAGCTATCTGGATCGCTTTGCCGGCAGCCTCGGTGTGAAAATCAGTGAAATTCTGCTGAGTAGTCAATATTGGAATCTTCGTTAATGGAAACTAACCATCTCAATGAATCAGAGACCAAGGCCTTAGCCGAGCGCGAAGAATTATTCCGCTATGCAGACCTGAATCATCCTTTAATAGCCATGCTGTTTGCCGAGGCATCAATAGACAAGCTGACTCCTGATGAAACGGATAAAGCATGGCTCTGACACCTCAATCATTAGTTAACAAATCGCTGGAACTGGTTTCACCGCCCAGTACCTATGCCCGGCTTGATGAATTGATCCACGATCCTGACAGCGCCATTGATGACATCAGTAAAGTCATTAACACCGATCCGGCATTGACGACACGATTATTGAAGATCGTTAACAGCCCTTTCTATGGCTTTCCATCGCAGATAAATACCATTTCCCGTGCGATTACTGTTATTGGTACCCGTGAACTGACCAATCTGGTTCTGGCAACATCGGTGGTTAATGCCTTTACCGGCATCCCCAAAACACTGATAGAGATGAACACTTTCTGGCGACACAGTCTGGCCTGTGCCATCTGTGCCAAATTACTCGCTGAAGCAGCAGGCCATAAGCAAAGTGAGCAATATCTGATTGCCGGTTTGTTACATAACATCGGCAGTTTGGTCCTGTATCAATCAGTACCTGAACTGTCTGGCGAAGCAATAAAAAGCGCCAGATTCGGGCATGAAGTCATTTACCTGGCTGAACAGCGGGTGCTCGGTTTTGACCACACAGAGGCCGGAGAAGCGTTAATTCAGGCATGGCGGTTACCGGAATCGCTTGGTTTTGTTGCCAGACATCATCACACTCCGGTTGCTTCAGGCTATGCGCCAGAAGTCTGCATTGTCCACGTCGCTGATGTTATGGTCAGTTCAGTTCCATTCGGACACAGCGGTGATCAGCATGTTCCTCCGCTGGACCCTGTGGCCTGGGAAAGATTGGGTTTACAGCCGGAAATAATTCCAGCATTGCTACGTAAAGTGGCCATCCAATTAGATCATCTGGCAGCAAACTTATTATAAAAATCTAATTTAAACGAATAGCAAACTAGCAAGAGGCAAACATGAGAACAGTATTACTTGGCGCACCGGGTTCCGGTAAAGGTACTCAGGGCGTATTTTTATCCAAAAAATTCAATATCCCACAAATTTCAACTGGGGATTTACTTCGTGCCGCGGTCACTGCCGGCTCTGACTTGGGTAAAAAGGCTAAATCTGCGATGGATGCCGGCGCACTGGTTTCTGATGAAATCGTCATTGGACTTATCCGTGAACGTTTGACACATGATGATGCCAAGAATGGTTATATTCTGGATGGTTTTCCACGTAATATTGCTCAGGCCGAAGCACTGGATCAGATGCTGGATGATCTGGGACAACCATTACAGGGAGTGGTGTTACTAGATGTACCCTTTAATGAATTGATGCAACGCTTAACCGGTCGCCGTACCTGTAAGGACTGTGGCGCCATTTTTAATGTACATTTGTCTCCACCCAAGCAGGAAGGTATCTGTGATAATTGTGGTGGAGAATTATTTCAACGGCAGGACGATAACGAAGCCACTATCGAAAATCGCCTGAAAGTCTATGAAGAACAAACGGCGCCATTAGTCGGCTTCTATCAGCAACAGAATAAACTTCACACGATAAAAGGTACCGGCGATATTGATGCCATTACTGATGCAGTCGGTGCCATTTTCGACGACATCTGATTTGTTTTACTGATGGCACGCATTCTGGCCACCGGCATTGCGACGCTGGATATTATTAATGAAGTTGCCAGCTATCCTGAAGAAGATGCAGAAGTTCGGGCTTTATCACAGAGCATTCGCCGTGGTGGTAATGCCAGCAATACCCTTTGCGTGTTAAGTCAGCTGGGCCATCAAAGTTATTTGGCTGCTACACTGATTAATGAGGCCGATGGTCAGGTTATCGAAGCCGATCTAAATCGCTATCACATCAATACACAGTTTTGCCCTCGATTGAATGAGGGCAAAATGCCAACATCCTATATCACGTTAAACCGGCAAACTGGCAGTCGTACGATTGTGCATCACCGAGATTGTCCCGAATTGAGTTTTGCCGCATTCCAGCACATCGATTTATCACAATTTGACTGGTTACATTTTGAAGCCCGTAATATTTCTGAATTACAGAAAATACTCAAATATTGTCGGCAAAAGGCACCAAATGTGCCTATATCATTGGAAATAGAGAAACCTCGCGAAGATATTGAGAGCTTATTTGATTGGGCTGACTGGCTGTTTTTCTCCAGCCAATATGCCGAGGCGAGAGGTTTTCAATCTGCAGAGGATATGCTGGCTTCGCTGCCAGTGACCTATCAGGCAACGCTTACCTGGGGTGCAGAAGGTGCTTATGGCTGGCACAATGGAAAAGTTATGTATATTCCAGCAACCAAGATCGATCACGTTGTTGATACCTTGGGTGCCGGTGATACCTTTAATGCCGGAATGATCCACAGTCTGGTAGCGGAAAATTCGCTACAGGATAGTCTGCAATTTGCCAGTGAACTCGCTGCTCGAAAATGCCAACAATATGGTTTTGAAAATCTCGTTTAATTATGATGAAAAAATTTGTTTGCCATACCAAAGACCTGAAAGACCATCAAAGCTATGGATTTCAGATCCCGTTAGCAGCAGAAAATGAGCTCGATATTGTCGTGCTACGTCAGGGCAAACATATCCGCGCCTATCTCAATCATTGTCCACATCTGGGCATCCCCTTGAACTGGCAGCCAGACAAATTTCTCTCGCTGGAAGAAACACATATTCAATGCTCAACACATGGCGCGTTGTTTACGCTGGAAGAAGGTTATTGTATTTCCGGTCCATGTCGCGGGCAAAGTCTGACTCCGCTCAATATTGAAATCACTGAGCAAGGGGAGGTTTACCTCATCTCTCAAGGCTGATAGGGTTTTAATTACTTCAGCTGAAAGGAATTGCGATGGATTCTTTGCTCGATAAATGGTCCGAGGCCGCCCTCACCAGCTTGGGATTTTTCTGGATGGCTCTTTGGGCATTTGTGCTGGGTTATCTTATCAGCAGTATTATCCAGGTCATGGTCTCCCGTAGTGAAATGCGCAAATTAATGGGTGATGATAGTCTGAAATCTATGACGCTGGGCAGTGCATTTGGCTTTATCTCCAGCTCATGTAGCTTTGCTGCACTTGCAACCAGCCGTGCTTTGTTTCAAAAAGGCGCCAATTTCGCCCCCTCTATAGCATTTCTGCTTGCTTCCACCAATCTTGTTATCGAGCTGGGTTTTGTTATCGCCCTGTTTTTGGGCTGGCAGTTTGTGGTCGGAGAATATATTGGTGGAATTATTCTGATCCTTTTAGCCTGGCTATTCATAAAGCTGACTAATCCGGCCGAATTAATCAAAAAAGCGCGGCAAAAAAAATCAAATAGTGATCATGACCATGAAAACGACGGTCATCCGTGGTCACGTATTCTGGATAAAGAAATCTGGTCCGCTATTAGTCAGAAATATGCCATGGAATGGCAGATGGTATGGAAAGACGTACTGATTGGCTTTACTGTCGCCGGCATTATTTCCGCTTTTGCGCCAACGGCTTTTTTGAGTGGCTGTTTATCGGTGCCGGTACCAGCGACCCGGGTTTCTGGGCCTTATTGCAACAGGCGATGGTTGGACCCGTTGCCGCATTTTTTACATTTATCGGCTCAATGGGCAATATTCCTTTGGCAGCAGTTCTGTTTGGTGAAGGGGTCGCTTTTGCTGGCGTGATGGCCTTCATCTTCTCTGATTTAATTGTGTTGCCAGTGCTGCGTATTAATGCCCAATATTATGGCTGGAAAATGGCTCTGTACATTATGCTTATGCTATTTACCTGCCTAATAGCCACTTCCTTGCTGATGCATTATGGGCTGCAGTTATTTAACTCGTTGCCGGATCAGAGCCAGTGGTCATCCCCAGCTGATCGCGATCATTTTCAGCTTAATTATCAGTTCTGGCTCAATGTCATATCCATAGTGGCTTCAGTATGGATGTTATTGAAATGGAAACGCCAAAATGAGGATAGCAAACATCACCATCACGGTGGAGGTAGTAGCCAACCGATTATCAATAGTCTTTGTGTAATTGCTGTTATTTGGCTGGTGTTGGGCGTGGTTCTGAGTTTGTTTTGAGAAGAACAGTCTTCTGCTGCCTGACGCATTTGAACCAAGAGTATTTATAATCCAGCAGGAATTGCTTGTTCGTTTCCCTCCCAACTTTTCTCTGTTGTGATTATTTCATTTGCTGTTAGTGCTAGTTATTTAACTTACCTGCTACTAAGCTTAATTACAGAAGTTTGTTCCGTAGGTTTCGATCAAGCCAATGTTAGGCGAAAAGATGACAACTATATTGCATTTTAATGAAGCATAGCTTGTGGGAAGCACTGCAAAAAATTGTTCTACAGATTATTTATTACTGACCTCACAACAATAGAACTCTGATCGCTTCCCGCAACTGCCCTATCAAATCCTGCTTCCCTTTCAAATTTAACTGTCTGCAAACAGTGGCTATTGGCTGCTGCTGTAATACAAAAATTAAACAGATAGATTGCAGTAATGTTGAAATTGATAGGAACCGCTGCTGTGCTACGCAGTTCAACACAAATTTTCTGATGGCTATCTGGCAAGCATCATAATGCCGTTTTTGAAAGGCAAAAGCAGTGATTTCCTCTTCATCAGCAGCCGTTATTGGCAACTCCGCTTCCGGTAAAAGCTGCATCAATAATGGGATCAAACCGGCTTCCAGATGAGATAGCTGGCTATTGAGTAAATCTGGCCACTGTTGACTCAATCGTTGCTGGGTTAGCTCAACCAGTTGCTGACCAGCCAAACTGATGGGTTTTGCCAGAATGACTGCATGACGACCACTGATATGATCACTATGAGCGCCCACTCGCATTAATCGATAATCGCTGTTTTGCCAGAAGCGCACCAATGCTTCACTGGCAGCAAAGCTGCAACCTAATATATCGGTGTTTTCTGGTAAATGATTTACCAAAGCATTTACTAAATACTGTCCTATGCCACGACTTTGCAGGGCAGGATGTACAGCAATCCGCACGATTCTCTGATAATGATATTCACCGGCAATACTAATGCCTGAATGGGCTAACAATGTCTGCGGCAATAGATGACCATTTAGACGTCGTTCACCAGCAAATATTGCGGCGGCCAATCGCGGATTAATCGGTCCTTCGGCTACTAACCATGCACTAGCAACCAGCTGCTGCTGATTAAAGACACCAACTAACCACATATCATCACGATCCAACAGCATTTGCAGATCAGATGGCCGAGTTCGGTAATGCGCCGTTACCATCAGACCAAAGCATTGTCTTAACAACGCTTCGTCCTTTAATAACTCTGCTGCAGTCAGTTTTTTAACCTGAAGCTTTTCTATCCCCAGATCCACAATCAATTGTTCAGCGACAGGTTCGGCATCCAGCAAACAGAGTTCAAAGCTGAATTGTTCCAATACATCGCCTAAATTCCAGCGAACCGGTTGCGTTAATTCAATCTGTCGCCAATCTGGTGTTTGCTGATCAAGGACTTGCTGGAACTGCAATTTAAAACCACGGCCACTGCCCTCGTAACCATGTAAAGTCGTCGCAAAAATAATCCTCGGATAGCGTTGCAACATCAGCTTGAGCATGGGTAAGGTCAATGCAGCGGCTTCATCAACCAGCAATACATCAGCATCCAGCTCATTCTCCAGCAGAGCATCCGGTGCCACAAACTGAATCTCGCAACCATCGCTGAATAACTGCCCGTGACCAAGCTGGGCGTTTTTTAATTCGCTGGCAGCATGTTTAAATAAAGTTTCCACACTGGCATAGCTGGGCGCTGTGACTAAAATCTTTTGTTTTCCCTGGCGAATCAACTCCGCTGCCGCGATTCCCAGCAAGGCTGTTTTGCCACGACCTCTATCAGATGTAATCAATAAGGGTCGGCGCCGATGACCAAAAGCTGTTTTGTGGATAAGACTTAATGCATTTTGCTGATCAGGCGTCAGTTGAAACGCTTTATCCGGGTTTTGTTCAGGACGAAAATCACCTGGCAGGATTCTATCCGGTAGCCATTGATGAAACTCTACAAAGTCAGCTTGATAACGCTCAATAACCTGCTCAAACCGTTGATACCAGTTGGAAGAAGGACTTTTTTCAGGCAGCAGCATTAGCAATATACCACCTGCGCGGATAGTGCCAATAATGGCTGCAAAGCTGTCGGCGTTAAATTCCTGAGTCGCGTCAAAAACCACTACATCAAATTCTTGCCCGAGAAATTGGCGTGCCTGTTTTTGAATTTTTTTATCCGCTGAGGCCTGTGAAGCGTCAGTGAGCCAGATATGAGAATCGGGCTGCCAGAATGCCAGCAAGGCTTCAGCAGTTTGATGAGCAAGCTCAACCGCTTCTTTAATCAGCAAACATCGCCTGGGCGGTTTATTCAACTTCATAGACGCTGGACAGAATTAATAATGCGGTGGTGGCGGTTCATTCGCCTGTTGGATCAACTGATCTGCCTGAAGTGCTTCCACCTGACCCAGCAATTTTTCCATTCGACGTTCCAGTCGATCTATCTGCTGTTGCTGATCGGTGACCACCTGGTTGAGTTGTTCAATCACACCATCCTGAAACGCCATGCGGGTTTGTAAATCTACGATGTCTTCATGCATAGCTAAACTTCCCCTTTCTTATAGTTAATGGGTTTAAACACAGTTTTAAGAATGGGCTTGTTTTTGATCCGTCATCAATCATCACCATCATAGGATAATGCCGGTGCCAACCAACGTTCAGCATAATCAAGCGTCCAGTTTTTGCGTTTTGCATAATCCTTAACCTGATCTTCACTAATTTTACCCAGACCAAAATAACGTGATTCAGGATGCGCAAAATAGAAACCGCTGACCGCCGCTGTTGGCAACATGGCAAAACTTTCGGTTAAAGTCATGCCAATGCGTTTTTCTACATCCAGCAAATCCCATAACAGACCTTTTTCGGTATGATCTGGACATGCTGGATATCCCGGTGCCGGACGAATACCCTGATATTTTTCGTCAATCAGATCTTCATTGGCTAATTGTTCATCTTTTTTATAGCCCCAGAATTCCTTGCGAACCCGTTCATGCATACGCTCAGCAAAGGCTTCTGCCAGCCGGTCGGCCAGCGCTTTGACCATAATGCTATGGTAGTCATCATGATCAGCTTCAAAACGTTCAATATGCTCATCTATGCCAATTCCGGCAGTTACAGCAAAGGCGCCGATATAATCTTCCACCCCACTGTCTTTGGGGGCCAGAAAGTCTGCTAATGCAGCATTAGGCCGACCTGGTGGTTTCTCGGCTTGCTGTCGCAATGAATGCAATTTCATTAATACCTGCTGACGACTGTCATCAGTATAAATTTCGATATCGTCATCGCCGACACTATTGGCTGGAAACAAACCAATCACCGCGCGTGCTGTTAGCCATTTTTCATCAACAATTTGTTTGAGCATTTTTTTCGCATCTTCAAACAAATGCGTGGCATGCTCACCGACGATTTCATCGGTCAAAATACGGGGATATCTGCCAGCTAATTCCCATGACTGGAAAAATGGTGTCCAGTCGATGCGATCCACCAATTCTTGTAGTGGGTAGTCATCAAACACCTGAATTCCGGTCTGAGCAGGTTTTACCGCTTGATATGCCGGCCAGTCGATTTTGGTTTTATTGGCCCGGGCTTGTTTCAGTGTCAGCAAACGTCGGGTAGATTTACGGCCTTTATGCTGATCGCGTTTAGTTTGATAATCGGTTTTGATTTTGTCGACAAAATCTTCACGGGTGATTTTACTGACCAGATTTTGTGCCACGCCAACGGCTCGTGATGCGTCTTTTACGTAAATCACCGGACCATGATAATTTGGATCAATTTTGACAGCGGTATGAATCAGCGAAGTCGTTGCACCACCGATCATTAACGGAATATCAAACCCCAGACGCTCCATTTCCTTGGCCATATGCGCCATTTCTTCCAGCGAAGGCGTAATTAAACCTGACAAACCGATAATATCGACATTTTCCTTGCGTGCGGTTTCCAGAATTGTCGCTGCAGGCACCATCACGCCAAGATCAATGATCTCGAAGTTGTTACATTGCAATACCACTCCGACAATATTCTTGCCGATATCGTGAACATCGCCTTTTACCGTGGCCATCAGGATCTTACCGTTACTGCTACTGACCGTGCTGTCGTCTTTTTCCAGTTCGATGAACGGCATCAGATAGGCCACGGCTTTTTTCATTACCCGGGCGGACTTAACCACCTGTGGTAAAAACATTTTGCCTTCACCGAATAAATCGCCGACCACATTCATGCCGTCCATTAACGGTCCTTCGATGACCTCTAGTGGTTTGGCATATTCATGACGAGCCAGCTCGGTATCTTCTTCGACAAAGTCCGCGATACCTTTGACTAATGCATATTCCAGCCGTTTAACCACCGGTAGACTGCGCCATTCCAAATCTTCTTTTTTCTCAACGCTGCCATCGCCTTTGTATTTATCAGCAATTTCCAGCAAGCGATCAGTGGCATCGTTACGGCGGTTTAAGATAACGTCTTCAACCCGCTCACGTAACTCTTCGGGTAAATCATCATAGATCGCCAGCTGTCCGGCGTTGACGATACCCATGTCCATTCCGGCTTTGATGGTGTGATAGAGAAACACCGCATGAATCGCTTCACGTACTGGATTATTACCACGGAATGAAAATGATACGTTGGATACGCCGCCACTGATCATCGCATGTGGCAGGCTTTGCTTGATATCACGGGTGGCTTCAATAAAGTCGACGGCATAATTGTTATGCTCATCAATGCCGGTCGCCACGGCAAAAATATTCGGATCAAAGATGATATCTTCGGCCGGAAAATGCACTTTTTCAGTGAGAATCTCATAACTGCGGGTACAGATTTCGCGTTTCCGTTCACGGGTATCGGCCTGCCCATCTTCATCAAACGCCATGACGATAACGGCTGCGCCATAACGGCGTACCAGCTTGGCCTGTTCGATGAATTTTTCCTCACCTTCCTTGAGACTGATCGAGTTGACGATGCCCTTGCCCTGAATACATTTGAGACCGGCTTCAATGATTTCCCATTTGGAGGAGTCAATCATAATCGGAACGCGGCTGATATCCGGTTCGGCAGCAACCAGATTGAGGAAAGTCACCATCGCATCCTGCGAATCGAGCATGCCTTCATCCATATTGATATCGATGATTTGTGCGCCGTTTTCAACCTGCTGTCTGGCAACCTCTAAAGCTGTATCGTAATCACCTTCCTTGATCAGTTTGGCAAACCGTAATGAACCGGTCACATTGGTCCGCTCACCAATATTCACAAACAGACTGTCCGGTGTGATAGTCAGGGGTTCCAGGCCGCTCAAGCGGCAATAATGCTTGTTTTCAATCCGCTGGCGTGGTTTAACACCTTCGACGGCTTCGGCAATGGCTTTGATATGTGCCGGCGTCGTACCACAGCAACCACCGATAATATTCAGGAAACCGGCTTCGGCCCATTCCTTGATATGAATCGCCATGGCTTCCGGTGATTCATCATATTCACCAAACTCATTTGGCAAACCGGCATTGGGATGGGCACTGACATAACTGGTGGAAATATTCGACAGCTCTTCAACATACTGACGTAATTGCTCTGCACCTAAAGCACAGTTCAAACCAATGGATAACGGTTGTACATGTGACAGTGAGTTCCAGAACGCTTCAGCAGTCTGGCCGGAGAGCGTACGGCCACTGGCATCGGTAATAGTGCCGGAAATCATCACCGGCAAATGCACATCATGCTGTTCAAAATACTGCTCAATGGCAAATACTGCAGCCTTGGCATTCAACGTATCAAAAACGGTTTCCACTAGCAGCAGATCACTGCCGCCATCGACCAAACCGCGAATAGCCTCCAGATAGGCTTCCACTAACTGGTCAAAATTAACGTTACGAAAACCTGGATTGTTTACATCCGGAGAAATACTGGCAGTTCGATTGGTAGGTCCCAATACGCCGGTGACAAAACGCGGTTTGTCAGGATTGCTGGCGGTAAATTCATCGGCTACCTCGCGGGCCAGTTGTGCCGAGACTTTATTCAGCTCATAAACCAGATCTTCCATCTGGTAGTCGGCCATCGCGATCGACGTACCATTAAAGGTATTGGTTTCAACTATATCGGCACCGGCTTCAAAATAGGCCCGATGAATATCGCGAATGATCTGCGGCTGAGTCAGCGACAGTAAATCGTTGTTACCTTTGACATCACAAGGATGATTGGCAAAACGTTCACCGCGAAAATCTGCTTCACTCAATTTGTAACTTTGCAGCATGGTGCCCATGCCGCCATCAAGGATTAGGATCTTTTGTTCAAGCAGACTGCGGATTTGATGAGAAGCTGTGGTCAAAACGGTTTTCCTGTCAGGCTGTTAGAGGTATAGAAAAAACGCTTGATTATAACAGATACTCGTATCGCTTTAGGCATGTTAGCGCTTCTGTTTTGAGCTCAGTCGAAAATATATCTTTAATGGATTTAAACTGACAAAAAGAATATGGGAGGAGAAATGTTTCTCCTCCCAGTTTTGATTTCAGCAGGATTGAAGCGTCTCAGGCGTGAGAGAGCTGATATATCCAGCGTGAGATAGTTTCCAGCTGCCGGCTGTCTTCTTCGAGGGCCTGATTAAACTCATTCGCCAGGTCCTGTAACCCCATGTTGGTAAACAAACCGTGCAGTGTATGCCATTCTGCATTGTCATTAGTAGCAAAGATCAATACCGATTCCAGGCATTGCAGCACGGATGTCGTTTTCTTGGTGAAGACTTTGGGTATTTGCAGGCTGGACTGTAAATTGGAATCCGCATCGGGAATCCATTCATCAGAGTCAAATCCTAATGTCTCGATGGCCGTCTTCAGTAACCGACTATGTTCTACTTCTTCATCACGGAATTGTCTTAACAGGTCAACGGAAACTACAGTTTTTCTGCCATTTCGCATTGCCAGACATTTGAATATCAGCGCTTCATATAATCTGACGCTGGCGCGTTCAAATGCAAGTCGCTGACCTAGTTTATGCAGCAACAATTCAGTGTTGTGTTGATGCACTTTCTTGATGTCACCAACGGCTCCATCAGGAACGGATTTACTTAAAACTTCAAAATCCATCTCATCCATATCAAGTTCAGGATGAAGCATGATTTTAGCTCTGTTTTTTTCAGAAGAAGAGCTCGTGTTTGTCTTTTCATCATCCGTGAGTGTTTTTGAAAACCGGGTATGGTGTCTCGGTATGGGCTGATTATCTAACTTTCTAGCGTGTGGCATGGCAGCATCCTTTTATCTGTTTGACCCTGTAGAAGCTTTGTTTATATTAGCGATGTTATCCAAACTGGCTCTTTAACACCGCAAGCTCAACCAAGTTGAGCAGTTAAGTTCGATTCTCGTCATTTAATGTTTCACCCTCATTTCAACGTTATGGCGTCGGGCTATCATCCGGATAGGCTGAATCCGGCACATCTGGCGCAATACCCTGTGGAGACTGGTTTTCGGGAAGAGTCGGATCGTTACTTTTCGGGTTTATGCGCGAAGGTGGTGGCGGTGGTTCAGGTGTGATAACCGATCTTGAAGGAGGAGTTGTCGGCAATGGTTCAGTTTCAGGAGGATTGACCGTTGTGTTTTGTTGATTCTGTTTTATCTGACTATCAACTCGATTATCGATGGGTAGTCCAACCTGATTTTCCTGTTTCTGGTTAATGGTTGAACGGTGGTCCTGAGGTTGATTTAAATCCTCTGCCATTACTGAAGTAACGGTTAAGAAAGCCGAAACGGTTGCTGAAAGAAATAATTTTTTATACATTTCTTTAGTCCTTCATTAAGCTATCTTTTAAAAAGACAGTTCTATATAAGTAAATGTTGCATGCCTGGTGTGATATTTTTCGTCTGTTTTAATCAAGCTCTTGTATCGCCGATTCAATCCAGACCCGATGATGACGAACATCTCCCAGGGCCTGCTTCAGCATTAATTGGATATAACCAGGATATATTTCATCATTAGCATTTTTATAAAGCTTGTTGGTCAGCCCCTCATTAAGCAGCATGGCTTTCAAAACAGATTTATCCCCACCAATACCCGCGATGATCACGGGTCCCTTTGTGAGGAATTGTTTGTAATCTCCTCCCTCTAGTGGAGTTCCACCTTCCTCGATAATCGCGTCACATAAGTCCATCAAGTGGCGCTCGTGTTCGCCAAGAAACTCCGTCATTTTTGCCCGATAGTCGAGATTTTCCAGCCGTTCGATTGCCACTTCGTAAGTCTCAATAGCATTAAATTCCAATGCAACCAAATCATTAAGCTTGCTGATGATATCTTCAGTCTCCATGACATCACTCTCATTAATTACTTCCATCGTGTGCCTTTAAATTTTTTATTAAATATTAATTGCTTATTCATTTTTTAAACCTGCCCCTCCATTTACTACAGCCACTAACGCAGCCATTTTCGGTACTCATCTTTAACGCGGGTCGTAACACTGACCATTTCGATTTCCGGATTCATGATGTCTTGGATATTTTTGATTCTCTCCCAAACATCTCACTCTGTTCGTTACTTAGCGTACATATACTGCAATGCATCATGTACTGACCTTAGCCAAAAGCTAATCAACACTATCGCAATCTGTATGCCAGAGATCTTTTTTCACCGTGAAACAAGGATGCACAATGTCTGGCCCGGAATTCTGTTTAAATTAAATCAGCAAAATAAAGGGTTACCTGTATAAAAAATTCCTATCACCAGTAATTTTTACCCGGGCATTGTTCCTGTAAATACATCTAATTACGCATTAGCAGCTCATCATCACTGATTGTTTTCTCGTTGAATCGTGATCGGAATAGCTTTTGCAATTGAGTTATTCATTAAGTGTTTTTCAATTAATGATTTAGGAGGATTTCAGCCATGACGCAAAACACCTTCACGGATCCAAGAAATTGTTACCCTCGTCCCGAATTTGAAACGCAGCCACAGAAATTGCCCGGTCAGGAAAGCAAAATGAACCCCGTGCCGGATCATGGTGAAACCAGCTATCAGGGACATGATCGATTAGCCGGGAAAGTGGCTTTGATTACCGGTGGTGACAGTGGCATTGGGATGGCGGTGGCTTTGGCCTATGCTCGTGAGGGGGCAAATATTGTATTTACCTATCTCAGCGAAGAAGTGGATGCACATGAGACTGAACGCCTGGTACGGGAAGCTGGTCGAGAAGTTATTTCAATAAAAATGGATCAGTCAAATAATCGACCGGCCTGTGATAGAGCCGTGGAAGTATGTATCGAAGAATTTGGCCGACTGGATATTCTGGTCAATAACGCCGCTTTTCAGCAAACCTATGAATCGATACAGGATATTCCCGATGAGGAAATCAGTTATGCATTTCAAACCAATATTGAAGCCTTTTTCCATTTTTCACGGGCGGCTTTAAACCATATTCCACCAGGTGGATCCATTATTAACACCACCTCTATTCAGGCATTTGAACCCAGCAGCAATCTTGCTCCCTATGCAGCGACCAAAGCGGCGATTGCCAACTTCACCCTGTCACTAGCTTCTGAAGCCATCAACCAGGGCATCAGAGTAAATGGGGTAGCACCGGGGCCGGTTTGGACTCCGTTAATCCCGACCACCATGCCTGATGAAAAAGTGAAAAACTTCGGTGCCAATACCTTATTTGGCCGCCCGGCCCAGCCGGCTGAACTGGCACCGGTTTATGTCTTTCTGGCCTCAGCAGATGCCAGCTATGTGACTGGGGAAATTTATGGCGTCACCGGTGGCCGTATCCAAATGTGAACCCCCGGGTTGCCATAAAGTCCAGGTCAGACCTTGAACGAACCTAACTGAAGTTTAAGGCTGTTAGCAGCTTCGTCCAGCTGATTCCCTACCTGATTCAGCTGGCGAGCGCCCTCGGTTGTATGTTCGACCAGTTGCGAAATTTTTGTCAGATTTTTACTGACATCCTCACATACCGCACTTTGTTCTTCGGTCGCTGAAGCAATCTGAAACGTCATTTCGGTGACTTCCATGATAGCTTTCTGAATATCCTGCAATGCAGATTCTGCTGCACGAGCCAGATCAACAGTTTCAGTCACTTGCTGCCCACTTTGCTGCATTTTGGCGGCTGCCTGTCGACTGCCTTTTTGCAATACATTGAGCTTTTCCTGAATATCAACAGTGGCTACCTGAGTCCTACTTGCCAGAGCTCTTACTTCATCTGCTACTACAGCAAAACCACGACCTTTCTCCCCGGCCCGCGCTGCTTCAATTGCGGCATTAAGTGCCAACAAATTGGTCTGTTCAGCAATTCCCTGGATCACTGACAAAATGCTGACAATCGCCTCACTGTTTTTTTCCAGCTCCAACATCGCTGATTGAGATTCCTGCACACTATTACTGACCTGGTGAATTGACTCTGAGGTACGTTGCACCAGTCCAGCACCAGACTGTGATGACTCATTGGCATTACTGACAAATTGTGATGTGCGATCGGCATTTCCGGCAATCTGCTGGGCTGAAGCAGCCATTTCTGTTACCGCAGAAACCATTTCTTCAAGCAACTGCTGCTGCTGATCCATCTGTGTTCGCGTTTGCTCGCTGATTTGACGACCTTCAGCAGACAACTTGCTGACATTGTCGCCAAGCGGAATTAATTGCTGAATCAGCCTGCGAAGCTTGCCAATAAAGGTGTTCAGAAAACCGGATAATTTACCCGTCTCATCCTGGCGTTTGATATCAAGCTGCTGCGTCAGATCGCCCTCGCCCTCAGCGATAGAAGCTACCAGTGTAGTCATTTCTGACAATGGCTTGATACTGCTACGCGCCACCAGCCAGACCACACCGACACCAATAATGGCTAAAAGCAAACCCAGCAGACTGGTTGTGGTCACAAAGGTGGTTTGAGCACGATGAAGAAATTGCTCCTGTTTGGCGACGGCTGCCAGTACCTCGGCTTCTGGAACCGCCAGATAGGTTACCCAGCCCTGATCACTTCCTGGCAGGTTGAATGGGCTAAGCACGATAAATTGTTGCTGTTGCTGCAAAATCCGGCTTTGGCCTTCCTCGCTGACACTGCGTAATGCTTCTCTGAGGTCATTATCCAACGCATTGAGATTCTGACCAATCAGCTCAGGTTGCTGACTGTGTCCAACTATGACACCCCGTGGACTGATCAATAAGGTCTGCCCCATTCCCTTATAAAGCTCTGCCGCGACATCCTTGATAACCGATTGCAAAAAAGCAGCAGAGATATCAATACCACTTATGCCAATAAACCGACCGTCACGCATTATCGGAGCAACCAGACTGGTCAATAGCACTTGCTCACCGTCAATTGGATAAAGGTAAGGGTCAATGACGCAACTGCTTTTCCGATCTTTGGAACAAAGATAGTATTCACCTGCTCTTACGCCATTTTCATCCGGCGTAGCATCTTCCAACCCTTCCAGATTTTCCACCACAAAGCTGTTTTTATCGGAACGCACCACATAGGGCAGGAAACGCCCACGGGCATCACTGCCTAAGCTGTTACGCTGAATGAAATCACTGCCGTCCACAGTATTTGGTTCAAATGCCACGTAAGCACCCAGGAAATCATCATTCAGTGTCAAAGTCTGTTCCAGCGTTCTGACGGCAAGACCGCGCTTGTCTGTAATGGATGAATCGGCGACAACAGCCTGCATCACCGCGGCATTAGCCTGGGCTGTATGTAATGCTGTTTCCAGAGGAATGCGCAACTGCGCCGCTGTGTCCTGAGCTAATATCTGTAAATATTGCTGTGCCTGTTGCTGGCTGACATCACGGCCCTGCTCAGAAAGCGTCTGTTTTATCGAACCGAATTGCCAAACACTAATCAGTGCCGTTACCACCACCACAGTCAATAGACTTAGTCCGGCCCAAATACTAAAACGCTGTTGAATGGAAAGGTGCATTTTTATCTCCGTTGTCAGGGACCGGTGCTGACCGGCATACCATTAAATTTGCAGATTGATAATTCAAGCCACAATAATCGTATTCACTGAACAGTCGAAAAGTTACCCACGATGGCAACGCATTCCGACTTTACCCCTGTCCGGTGATAACATCCCAATTAAGCTGATTAGCTATAAGGCTTGGAATAGGCCTGATGTGCTTGTCGTGATGACAAGACCGCGCAGACTTTGCCAGATTTTTTTCGGCCGCGCAATCCTGATAACAGAAATATGCCTAATTTTTGGGCTTGTAGATCTTTCATCTCCGCCTCTGTTGTGACTGAAAAAGCGTCAATCAAGGCACGAGGAGCGCCTTTTGTGAGATACATCCATGTATCTCACCCCATTGGGGCTTGCGCTCAAAAACGTTTATCTCCATGGATGGAGTGTATGCAAAAGCAATGTCTGGAACATTGCTTGTCCTGACGTTTTTGTAGTTATTCTAAATAAGTGACGAGCAAAGCTTCCGCATCCTGCTCACGCCCCTGACCTACATCCATGTAGGCCACGCAGACCGGCGCGCGCCTCCCTGGCGCGCCGGCATATGATGGGCAAGGATGCCCAAATGCCGCGATAGCAGGGATAGCGATAGCGGCCTGTCCATCCGTGGACATAAGTGATGCTTTTTCAGTCACAACCCGAAGGGCTGGGACTATTTTTGCGGCCGCCTGCGTTGTATGAAATACATCCCTGTATTTCACCGCTACGCGGCCAGCTAAGCTGTTCAAATGAGTTCCAGACTCATTTTTCAATCACTTTTGTAGGCAGACTACACTGCGTGCTTTCCGCCTTGTCGGACACAAAAATAGCCTCCAGCAGTGGTGGATATGAAAGAACAACAGCCCTGGCAAAAACTAATTTCCCGCAGTGTTCGACAAGTCAAACTGGCCGCTCTCTTCTATGTTTAGATAAGGCACGAACCTTCCCATATCCAGTTTTGCCTTGAAGCGGTAATCAAGGCTTTTTGCCTGCCCTGAAAACAATCGATTCAGTAAGCGGGCGCTACCCAGTAAATCTGGACTGGCTTCAATGGTAAAATCAGCCATACCATAGGCTGGAACACGCGGTAAATCCGGTGTCGCACCGCTTAAAACCCGATTATTTTCCACTTCAACAGAATAACTCATGCCTTGCAACGGTAAGGCATTCCGGTTTGGATTAATGATCTGCAATCCAATAATAAATCTCGGCGCCAGACCATTCGATTCAGGTGCAAATGAAAATGAGGTGATATTGACCTGTGGCTGTTCATAGTTGGGCGACCAACTGGCACAACCAGATAAGAAAGCTATGGTTATCAGACAAACCGTTCTTAGCAGTGACATATCATTTCCATTCTGGCGTTAAAAAGTAAGTCTAAACCATACAGATATTATTGGTTCAAACAAAAAAGCGACAGACCATTGAGCTTACTCAACAGAACTGCCGCTTGATTAAAAATGGACTGATAAAAGTGTTATTGCCCGCGCTTCTGAACAGGTTCTACCTCATCCATTTCATGAGCAGGATGCATCGCATTATCTTCTTCTACAGCATTTAAACGATTTTCCTGATACGCATCTTTAGATTCTTTATTAATACGTTCAGCAGACTCGCCCATATCATGGGCTGGATGATTACCATCCGACGATTTATCTGCCGAACTATTGGCGGCTTTATCTTTTTCCCATTGATAATCGGCCTGCTGATCTATTTCCGCAGCTGTCGGCGAGACGGAGTTATCCATTTTATGAGCAGGATGCTTGCTAGTATTTTCATTGGCAGAAAACGCAGAGGTGCTGGCAAAAAGAGTTGTCAGGGCGACTGTGTAAAAACATTGTTTTAACATGGCGGCCTCCTTTTATAGTGGTTAAAAACAGCTTAAATAAAATGGCTGCTAACCATTTACTGTTACATACACCCTAACGAATATCACCACTCACATCAAACTGACGAAAAATATAACAAAACCCTTTTAAATCAACATCCTATCTGCTAATTTAGGCCAAATTCAGTATTCTAACCATAGATAAGGTGAAAAACTTCCTTACCTTTGCTTATCAACCATTTTTCATTACTTTCAATGCATTATGCTGCTTCACGCTGCATTGTGAGAAAACGATTTACCCCATTGATTAGCGCTTTAATGGCGGCCCGGCTGATATTTTTATCCTGTCCGACACCAAATACCGGTTGAGCATTACCCACTTTCATTTCAACATAACTCACCGCTATGGCTTCTGAACCGCTTCCAATGCCGTGTTCATGGTAATCAACAACAGAAATATCCTGCTGAATATGTTCAGACAAGGCCTTTGCAACCGCATCGACTGGTCCGGTCCCTTTGGCCTGAAGCGTGAAGGGTGTTGTCCCGTGATCCAATTGAATCTCAGCGCTGGCAATATCTTGTGAATCATCCACTACGCTACTGCTTCTGAAACGGTAAGGCGTGTTGACAGCGAGATAAGCTTCATCAAACAATTGCGCTATAGTTGCAGCATTAATTTCCTTGCCACTACTGTCACTGTGTTGTTGCACAATTTTACTGAATTCAATCTGCAAGCGACGCGGCAACTCAAATCCAGCATTTTGTTGTAACAGGAAGCTCACCCCGCCTTTACCCGATTGGCTATTCACCCTGACCACCGCATCGTAACTTCGATGTAAATCCGCCGGATCAATTGGCAAATACGGTACTTCCCAGAAACCTTCCGGATCCTGTTTGGCCAAGCCTTTTTTAATGGCATCCTGATGGGATCCCGAAAACGCGGTAAACACCAATTCACCGGCATAGGGATGACGAGGATGCACCGGTAACTGGGTGCACTCTTCGGCCAATTGACGAACCTGATCTATCTGGCTGAAATCCAAACCGGGATGGATACCTTGAGAATATAAATTCAACGCCAGCGTTACCAAATCGACATTGCCGGTACGCTCGCCATTACCAAACAAACAGCCTTCCACCCGATCAGCGCCAGCCATCACTGCCAACTCAGCAGCTGCAACAGCAGTACCGCGATCATTATGCGGGTGCACACTAAGAATAATGCTGTCTCGATTGTTTAAATTACGATGCATCCATTCAATCTGGTCGGCATAGGTATTGGGTGTCGACATTTCAACCGTTGCCGGCAAATTGAATATCATCTTTTTCTCTGGCGTTGGCTGCCAGATGGCTGACACGGCATCACAAACTTCTTTGGCAAAATCCACCTCCGTGCTGGAGAACACTTCAGGTGAATATTGGTAAACCCATTCGGTTTCCGGGTGTTGTTCTGTTAACGCCTTAACCCAGCGCGTGCCGCGTTCGGCAATCTCTTTCACGCCGGCTTTATCGGTGTTGTAAACGATTTTGCGAAACGCCGGAGCAATCGGATTGTACATATGTAAAATGGCCCGACGAGCCCCTTTAAGTGACTCTACAGTGCGTTCAATTAAATCCTGACGGGCCTGGGTCAATACTTCAATAGTGACATCCTCCGGGATCACATTTTCTTCGATCAGACGACGGACCAGATTAAAGTCAGTTTCCGAGGCAGACGGAAATCCGACCTCGATTTCCTTAAAGCCCATTTCCACCAAGGCTTTGAAATAACGCATTTTGGTTTCGATCGACATCGGATCAATCAATGCCTGATTGCCATCACGCAGATCGGTGCTCATCCAGATAGGCGGCTTTTCAATCACCTGATTCGGCCATTGGCGATCCGGTAATTGAATTGGCTCAAAGCGACGATATTTTTGAGCGGGATTGGCAATCATCTTCTGACTCCTGAGTCTGGATAAGCAAAATAGAGTGCCTGAGAGCGTAGTTTTTTTAGGGACGCTTCCGGCAGGTTTATTTAACAAGGATTGGAGGGTAACCAATCTTTTTCAGTTTCCGCCATTCACTTGTGATGAACTTGAGAGAACTGCGTTAAACAAAGCTTGTGGCTCATAACACTACCGGTTCAGGCATGTGGAATAGTATAAAGAGACAGCTGCAGAATTAAATTGCTAAAGTTTCATGAAAACGTCACTAATGCAAACATAATTGCTGATAAAGTTAATTTTTAAGCATAAAATGCTTTTAATGTATTTTATTGGAGTAAATCATGACTGAAAAACTGGATCGATATGATCATATGATTCTCGATATTCTGCAAAAGCAGGGCCGCATTTCCAATCAGGAACTGGCCGAAGCGATTAACCTATCTCCCTCCCCTACACTTCGACGTGTCAAACAGATGGAAGAGAATGGTTTGATCGATGGTTATGTGGCGTTATTAAATGCACGTAAGCTTGGGCTGACACTGATGGCTTTTATCGGCATTAGTATGGATAAACATACCCCGGAACGCTTTAGTGGTCTGGAAGAAAAGCTCGCCAGTTACCCGGAAGTATTGGAATGTCACTTGATTACCGGTCAATCAGCAGATTACTTGCTCAAAGTGATCGTCAAGGACATGGATGCCTATCAGCAGTTTCTGTTGCAGAAACTCACTCGAATTGAAGGAGTGACCGGTGTGCATACGTCGTTTGTGATGAAATCCCCAATAAAATCGACGGCATTACCATTAGATTAATGCTCCGTTCAGGTCGCTTTACTGTCAGGATTTCTCTAAATGCTCACGAATAGACTGTAATTCAAGTCGATGGGCATCAGTCGCCTGAGGATAGGCCAATGGCAACGCACTCAATGTGTTTAAAAAGATTTCCGAAATAATTAACCGGGCATTCTTTTTATCATCGGCAGGGATGATGTACCACGGTGCCTCTTTCGTTGTTGAAGCATTAATGCACTCTTCGTACGCTTTGGTATAGTCATCCCAGAATTCACGTTGTTCAATATCTGCAGTAGTCAGTTTCCAGTTTTTATCGGGGTCATCGATTCTCTGCATAAAACGTCTGGCCTGCTCATCTTTGGATTGATGTAAAAAGAACTTAATGATTCGGGTGCCACTTCGATGCAAATGTGCTTCATGTTCCAGAATGGAACGGTAACGGTTCTGCCAGAAGCTTTTTTGGGGGGCAGTTTATCGGGTAAGCGCTGTGACACCAGAAACTCAGGATGCACTTTAACAATCAGCACCTCTTCATAATAGGAGCGATTAAAAATACCGATCCGTCCCCGTTCAGGCAGGCAACGTGCCGTTCGCCACAGAAAATCATGTTCCAGTTCGTTTGCACTGGGCTGTTTAAAGCTGAATACCTGAAAACCCTGTGGATTAATACCTGACATCACATGCCGTATAGCGCCATCCTTTCCCGCGGCATCCATGCCCTGAAAAATCAGCAGTATCGAATAATGATTATCGGCATAAAGCATATGCTGCAACTCACTTAATGCCTCAACATTCTGTTTCAGTATTTTTTGGTAGTGTTTTTTTGAGGTATATAAAGGATCAATCAGAGTAGGCCATTTCTTCAGATTAATCTTGCTGTCTGGCAAGGCCTGAAAATCGCTGATATTGAGCTTCATCATTATTGCCTTTGAAGGTATGAATCTGTCGGGATGTATTTTCGCTTATTAGACGCTTGAAAATCTCAAAGGACAAATTTCCTATAATGATGATTCGGGGAAATCCTTATTAACCTGCCAAAGCCCATCAGCAAAATAGCCTTGGGAATCTTGCCAGTTTTTCAACACATTAAAGCCGGTTTCATTGGCCATTTTATGCATATCTGATAGCAGGTATTTATGTGACAGCTCAAGATGGATGGCTTCATAGGGGTTAAATTCAAAGGTTTTCTCCAGCGCCCCGATATGTACTTCCTGTTGCTCCAGCGAGACTAAATAACTCTCCATCGCCCCATGCCGCGGATTATACATTCCATGATGCGAAAATCGGTTTAAATCAAACTCACCATCCAGCTCATTATTAATACGGGTTAATACATTCAAATTAAAAGCGCGGGTAATGCCTTTTTTGTCGTTATAAGCTCGGGTTAGTACATCAATATCTTTTTTCAGATCAAAACCAATTAACAATAAATCATTATGATTCAGACACTTCCAGATACTGTGTAAAAACCGTTTGGCACTTGGAAAGTCAAAGTTGCCGATATTGGAGCCCAGCAACAGCACCAGTTTGCGACTGTCAGATGTGTTTTCAAGGTGGCGGATACTGGCAAAATAATCACCGACAATACCGTGAGTAGTTAGCGTCGGATGAGATTGATTTAATGAACTGATCAGATCTGCCATCGCCGATTCAGAAATATCGATGGGTATGTAAGAAAACGCATCAGTGGATTCTAATAGTTTGCTCAGCAAAACTTTAGTCTTACAGCCATCCCCGGCGCCCAACTCGACAATTTCAAATGGCTTATCCTGGATAAATCCAGCAAGTTCAGATCCAACCTTACTAAGGATTTCAAATTCACAACGTGTTGGATAATATTCCTCCAACTCGGTGATCTGTTCAAATAACTTACTGCCTTTGGCATCATAAAAATATTTACTTGGCAGATATTTGGTGGGTGCTGAGAATCCCATTAAAACATCAAAAGCAAATTGCTCTTTAAGGGCATCTTGCGTTTGATTTCGAATTGAATCCAGAACCAGATAGGTCATTACAAATCCTTTGCCAAACGAATACCGGTAAAAGCCCAGCGATCATATGGGCGGTAAAAATTTCGATAACTGGCACGCATGTGATGTTTAGGCGTTGCCACACAACCACCTTTCAAAACATACTGATTCGCCATGAACTTACCGTTATATTCGCCGAGCGACGTATTAGATGTTCTGTATCCAGGATAGGGTGAATAAGCACTGTTAGTCCATTGCCAGAGCAGACCAGTATCAAATTCATCACATGCCCTGTCAGGAGAAGGATAAATTGATTGTTCCGGATCCCAGAAAGCGTTTTCAGCCTCAAACAACTGTCTGTTACGAGAAGTATACGACTCCAGTTCAAACTCAGTAGGCAGTCGTGCCCCCATCCATCGCGCATAGGCATCGGCTTCATAAAAACTGATATGACTCACCGGTAAATTCGGGTTTAAAGGTTGCAGACCGCGGAGATGATATTCATCCCAGTGATGGTTTTGTTTACGCCAGTATAGCGGATGGGTCATTTGGTTTTGCTGCACCCAGTCCCAGCCATCACTTAACCATAACTCTGGACGACGATAGCCACCATCGGTCATAAAATCCATATATTCGCCATTGTTAATCAGCCGATCAGCCAACTGAAAACCACTAATCCAGCGCCGATGGCGGGGACGTTCATTGTCATAGGAGAACTCATCCAAACGCGCACCAAACAGAGAGATATTTTCTGTCCATTCCAACCAGCCCAGGGCTCTGGCAGGTAATAAAATATCATCGGCATCAGCAGTCTGTTCATAGGCAGCAGGCCAAGGCTGATTACCCAGAATGAATTTGATATCCATTAACAACAATTCCTGATGCTGCTGCTCGTGTTGTATTCCGGTGGCAATTATTTCCAGTTGTTGTTCAGACAGAGCGTGCGATTCAAAAAGCTCAACAATCGCCTCGGTAATCTGCTGTCGATAAAGCATGATTTCTTTCACTGTCGGCCGAGACAGTTGACCACGATTGGACTGCTGCCAATGGGCACCCTGACTTTTGTAATACGAGTTGAATAAAAAATGATATTGAGGCGATTTGCTGGTTTGCGCTAGCTGAAGTGGTGCTAAAACAAAACAATCAAAAAACCAGGATGTATGGGCCAAATGCCATTTTGGTGGACTGACATAAGCGGCTGGCTGTACGACCAGATCTTCAATTTCCAAATTGGCACAAATCTTTTCCGTTTGTTGGCGGACTTCTATAAACGCTTCCTGTAAAGAAGTTTCGAGTTCTTCATTTACTTGCCCAAATACAGTTGGGTCTATTGCACTATTTTTTCTTGTCATTGATTCAACTCCATATTGGGTTTTATCAACCACCTGACCTTTTTAAGTCGCGATAAGCTGGTTAACTTAAGAGCCGAAGAGCTCAATAGCAAACACCTGCGGCTTGCATCGGCGATAAACCTTGTTCATTTAGAACTGTTAGCAGAGTCGTATTAGCGACTCCGCTAACTTTTTTGCTGTTAAATTTAAAGCAGGATCGCCAATAAAATAATGATGGGAATTGGCACACCTAAAAACCATAAAAGAATGGATCGCATGTTATTTCTCCTTAAAAATATTTGTCATCATGCCACTACAATTAATGAATGATGGAATCGCGTTGGCGACCACCAACTGTCGCCATAAAGCTGGCGATATATGCGCCAATCAATAACGCGACAAATATCCATAATGATGCGAAGGTAGCGCCTTCCAAAGCAGTATCGGCTGCTTCACGAGCAGTCTGCTCAGCATCCGCTAACGCTTGCTCTGCACGTTCGATGACATTATCAACACGTTGCTCTGCTTCGGATTCATCTAATTCGGTATAGTTCGCCACCAATCCAACGACATATTGTTTATCTTCTTCGTTTAGCTCGCCGTCACGCAAGGCTTGAACCAATATGGTGGATAATTCATCACGAACATTGCCATCAGCACGTTGAGCAATTTCAGTCCCTGGCGCTGTACGTAATAGTGCATCGGTAAAATAATCAGAGGATTCAGATGCCGCTTCACTAATGGCAGGGGTTACTGAAGATGCGCCTTGTACCAGAGAGGCACCTGCCTTGGTTGTACCACTGATAACAGCACCCACACTTGAGAGAATTAAAAGTGCGACCAACAGCGTTGCCACAGCCCAACTGATCAGGCCGTGCGCGGTATCACGAAAATAAATTTCATCAATATTGATATCAGTCCATCGGGTTCGGAGTCGTCCAGCGATATAGCCACCTAAACCTGCTGCCACAATTTGTGTGATGGTTAACCAGGTAATGGTCGACCATCCAATGGTTTCCATTGTGACGCCTTCATTCTGCCAAGGTGAAATAACTGAAAAGCCCAGACCGAAACCAAGTATTAACATGATTAACGTCATGGCCGCTGCACTGACAGCACCAGCGAAAATGGCTGCCCATGACACGCTGCTATTATTTGCTGAGAGAGTTTCCATATTGCGTTCCTTATAATTAGCTTTCAAATCCGGATTTGTTTTTTGTAAGTAAAGTATTTTGGTATGACTACCAGGGAAATATCGTTTACGTATGTGGCCGGATTTAATCCCGGCCTAGGGGCTGTTGATCTTTCAGAGGCGGCTATGAAAGATCAACAGCCACTGATGAATAAATCAGAATCCCAACGGATACTTCTCGCCATGTACCAACATGGAAAAAAACACCGTAGTGCCTACGTTGAAATGACTGTTTATGACACTAGTGAGTTTAAGGTAGCAAGCTAATCTGCCAACTGATATTACATAGGTTAAAGTTTGAACAAATAGTCACTTGCTATTTTTGATTGAGAAGCAAATTGAATGTAATTACTTAATGCGTTGCCATCAGTAAATGTCCAAACAAGGCCAGACAAAAACCCAATACCGCCCCTAACGGTGGAGCCCAGTGCTTTTCCAATTTCGACTGGGGGGCAATATCCTGAAAAATGAGATATAAAATCCCACCTGAGGCAAACAACATAATGGCACCCAGTAACGATTGATGTTCTGATAAAAACCAATATCCTGCCAACCCAGCAATCGGGCCAAGTATCACTAACCCTGCCATTTTGAGCAGCACGTTATCGTGTTTATTGTGCTGTTTTAGTTCTCGGTAGGCATTAAACCCTTCAGGTAAATTTTGTAACCCGATTAATAATGCCAGCAAAGGCCCGGAGGCAGGATTTAAGGCCATCAAACCTCCCAGCGCGATAGCCTCAGGAATGTAATCCAATATCATGCCCATAAGTTGAGGAGATTCGTTATTATGGCTTCCCATTAACCGTTCCACACCGAAAAAAATCAGGCCACCTGACAAAATAACCGGAATACTCCAGAGCGAGTCATGCATATTATTGATACCTTCCGGGACCAGCACTATCGTTACTGCGCCCAATAAAATCCCACCACCGAAAGCAATGATGAAATGTCTTAATTCTCTTTCCAGCCACTGAGAATGCACCCGCTCAAATGAGGCAACCCAGCCACCTATCGGAATACAAATTCCTGCAGCGGTTGTCAGTAAAATAATTTTCAACACGGATTCACTATCCATTTTTTCCTCTTTCTTCTAGGGCTTGTTTATCTTTCATTTCCGCCTCTGTTGTGAGCTGAAAAAGCGTCAATCAAGGCACGAGGAGCGCTTTTTAGTTGTTCTAAATAAGTGACGAGCAACGCAGAGTGGCGCTTTTTCAGTCACCCCCCGAAGGGCTGGGACTATTTTTGCGCCCGCCTGCGTTGTCAATCACTTATGTAGGAAGGCTACACGGCGTGCTTTCCGCCTTGTCGGACACAAAAATAGCCGCCAGCAGTGGTGGATATGAGAGATAAACAAGCCCTAGGGCTTCTTTATCTTTAGTTCACCAGCACTTTTGGGTTTCTCTATAGTCAACACCTTACTGATTCCCAAAAGCAACCCTGTAGGGTAAATATGACAAGTACTAAACCGTTCTCTGCTAAACATTTTATTCAGACCAGTTGCCTATTCGTCTTCAGCTGCATGCTGTTCATCAGTCACGCTACAGCTGATAAATCTAAAAGTGAAAACAAGGCGAGTCCTGACAAAATGGTCTCTCTGGAATTCACCGAATGGAAAGTCGAATGGCAAAACAGCCGACCTCGTGATCCCTATATCAGTCCGGATGGTCAGGTCTGGTTTGTAGGTCAGGTAGGAGATTATATTGCGAGGCTGGATCCCCAGTCAGGCGATATGCAACGCTATGCTATTCCCGAAGCCGGCCCACATACAGTCATTGTCGATGACGAGGGTTATCCATGGTATGCAGGTAATAAAGACCAACATATTGGCCGCCTTGATCCTGAAACTGGCAATGTGACTCGTTTTGAGATGCCCGAGGGCGTCAATGATCCTCATACAATGGCCTGGACATCGGACGGAAATATCTGGTTCACCGTACAGCGTTCGGGAAAAGCCGGTTTTATTGGAAAATTGGCTACTGATTCGGGTGAAGTGCAAATCGTTGAGGTACCAGGGAACCACATGCGTCCTTATGGACTGGTGGTCGATAATCAGGATCGTCCCTGGATTGCCTTTATGGGCAGCAACGCGATTGGCACAATTGATCCAGATTCAATGCAATTGGAAATCATCTCCACTCCACGCGAAGAAAGCATTATTCGCAGGATCGGACTGACGTCCGATAACCGGGTCTGGTGGGTAGATGCAGGTATGGGCTATCTCGGTGTTTATAATCCGCAGGATAAATCCATGCAGCAATGGCAGACCCCGGGTGGTGAAGCCGCCGGATTATATGCCATGGCTGTCGATAGTCAGGATCGTATATGGTATGTCGAAACAGGGCTGCAGCCAAATCGTTTTATCGGTTTTGATAGCAAAAAAGAACAATTTATTGCAATAGATGAAGTACCATCTGGTGGATTAACAGTCAGAAATATGGTGTTCGATGATGGTACCAACGCCTTATGGTTTGGCACTGACGCCAATACCATTGGCCGAGCAGTAGTTCCAGACTAAAGCTGAAATGCATTACTACCAAGACCTAAGACCATTTCAATATCAAAACTTAATACTTTAATTCGATAAAAAGTAAGGAACCAACGTGCCTCGTCCAGTGATTCAGCTTTTGCTATTTGCAGGCCTAATGATAATGTTAGCTTTGTCCTGGCGCTACTTAATTGAGAGCGGTTTTATCACCACTTCAAGAATCGAAAAGCTATTAACTCATGTAGCCCAAATCAAACACGTCCCTTGGTTATTTCCAGCCATTCTTCTAAGTTATTTATTACTACTGACGGTCATGTTCCCGTTAACCATACTGGTCGTTGTGACTGGTTTTTTGTTCAGTCCTTGGTGGGCGATTTTTTACGCAACAGTAGCGACTTTATGTTCCTCTGCATTGAGTTATTGGATTGGTCATGTGCTAGGACGCAGCACCATTGAAAAACATAGCAGCCATTACCTGCGTGTTGTAAGTCGGTTTATGCAGGAAAATAGTGTTCATAGCATGGTGGTTATTAATTTACTACCTATCGCACCGTTTACCATGACTAATATGATGGCTGGAGCATTCCAGCTAAAATTTTCTCGCTATATGATTGGTTCTGCGATTGGCATCATCCCTGGTCTCATAGTAGTCACCCTTCTGGGGGGACAATTAAATAAAATTGTTTCGGCTACCGATAACCAACAATTTTGGGGCGAACTTGTAATTGCTGTGACCTTAATTAGTGTGTTGATGGCAATTATTCGTTGGGTAAAGAAAAAAGAACATGTTGATGATTAGTGTCGTTCTTGCTGGGCATGCGTAGCTAAAATTTCGCTGTAAAACAAATCGATTTTTTCAGCATATTCGCCGATATCGTGTTGTTTGGCGAAAATGATCGCATTGTGAGAAAACTGTTCACGCAGAGCTGTATCACTAATTAGATCTGCAAGTTTCTTAGTCCATACCTCAACATCATCCAATGTTTTATACCCGGTTTTACCATGTTCAATCACATCATCAATACCACTGGAACGAATCGCTACAACCGGTAACCCTGCCGACATGGCTTCCAATATAACCATTCCCTGGGTTTCAGATTTTGATGCGAACACAAAAATATCCGCCATCTGATAGTAAGCAGGAATATTATCAGGATTAATTTCACCTATAAGTTGCACTTTTCCTGACAAGGCTTTGTGTACAATACGATTTTCTAGATACTCTCGATCATCACCTTCTCCAACCAGGATCAATTTGACCTCTTGCTGAATAAATCTTGGTAAGGTTTCCAGTGCATCCAGTAAAAATTTGATATTTTTTTCCCTGCCCAACCTTGACACACTGAGGAGGACAATATCATCGTGCTGTAATCCCAGATTTTTTCGCAAACTCTCAGAACCGATAGCATGTGGTTGATTAAATCTGTCAAAATCCACTCCAGTAGGCTGGACACATATCCTTGATTTCACTCCAATCAGACGTAAATATTCTTCTGTAGAAAAGGTGGGTACAATTACCCCGTCACAACGATTGCAGAAACGTCTGATCATGGCATGGGAGATAACATTTCGGAAAAACACCCCTGGCAAAGGCACATAATGGGCGTACATTTCCAAACGAGTGTGATAAGTGTAGACAGTAGGTAAATTGTGTCGCTTTGCCAACCAATGCCCCACCGATCCCAGCCAGAATGGGTGATGCAAATGCACCAGATCTGGTTTAAATTCTCTAAAACGCTTGCGAATAGAAAACTGTAAAGGATTCGTTAAACGAAATTCACGCTTATGACCGAATGCTAGAAGGGTTTTAACACGTTCACATTCAGGCTGTAATTCAGTAACTGCCTCATAATCCGGGGCAAAAACCTGCACCGTGTGATGCAGCATTGTCAAACCGCGAGCCAGACGTTCGATCGACATCGTGACTCCAGAAATAAACGGAAAATAGTTATTAGTAAACATGGCAATACGTTTTGGTTTATCGCGATAGGCACTGTCATCAATATTAAATTGGGTGTAGTAATCACGCTCTTGATAAATAAATTCGCGCAGTTTCAACCCAATCAACACCATCAGGCTTACTACAAACAAAAACCGACCAAAGCTTACATAAATAAATGTATAAATCGCCGACCAAACGCTGTCCAGCGTGTTAAGTATTGAATAGCTACTGATATCCAACCTTACTGGACTTATGCCAATCTCATCACCATTTACAGTCACTTGAACGTAATGATGAAAGCTGTCTTCATCATTTACTATCAAACCGCCTGCCCCCCCTGTTGTGACATAACGCACGCCATTTTTCAGCTGTTGATGAAACAGTGACAAATTGGCTGAAAACACCACATCAACTTTATGTCGCTCGAAAAGTTCTATGAATGCTTTACGGACAATGCTATCACCAAAGTAATTTTCTGATTCAAAAGCTGGAGTTTCCTCCAAAGCCTGATGCAGTGGCAGACCGATAAACACAAATCGGTTAGCTTGTTTAGATGATTCCAGTTCCCGATCCAGCCAATCCAGCTGCCATTGCAAAGGTGAATTTCCGGTGTTATCAACAAATAAGAAATGATTTTCACCAGCAATAAATGAAAAGAAATGTGGCCCTAAATGTTTATAA
The DNA here is from genome assembly GCF_056863975.1 of Methylophaga sp. F7. Lineage (NCBI taxonomy): Bacteria > Pseudomonadati > Pseudomonadota > Gammaproteobacteria > Thiotrichales > Piscirickettsiaceae > Methylophaga > Methylophaga sp. F7. The sequence continues at coordinate 2,470,553 of NZ_CM166511.1, forward strand.
AACCTGACATCACCAAAATCACTTTCCTCATTTTCTCCGTATGTAAGCAGCCAAGGAATATCCAGTTCATGTAGCAGTTTGAACAATGAACGATAATTTTCTTCTGCCCCACTACTGACGGCATTTCCGGCAGAAATTAGAAAGCGGTTATCAGAAGCATTGATCAAAGGAATGAGCTGTTTTTGAAAAATATGCGTCGAATTATTGATGTTCCCCACCACTGCAAAATTAAACTGCTCCTGTTGAGCAATAGTTTTAATTCTGCTGACTTGCTCGGAATGGAGCGATTTAAAGTCTGTTTCAGATAGATGCAAATAAAACTGATAGCCCACCAGCAGCAGAATCAAAGCCACATTGAGATAATAGATAATTCTTAATTTTGTGCGTCGCTGCATCTTTAGCTCAAACCTTCATGTAATACAGCTATCAAGGAAAATTTGTCTCGCTAAAGCAAAATGAGCAGTCAAAAATCTTATCTGTCCAACTCAAAACAGATTAGCGATGATAAGCCATGCCGTCAGACCAGTCAGAATAAACGAAAATAACGATAGCAACCCATCGCTGGCAATCAGTGCCAGACCAAATGCCACTATTGCAAGACCTCCTGCATTGGCGCTGAAAGGTACGACCTCCATAAACGGTAACATCAATGCGATGAAAATACAGACAATGGCAATGACATATTTGGCTGTTCCATTGACGAAGATCAATAATCTTGGGCGAATCAGTTTATCGATAAAGTGTGCAGGTTTACGTAACCACTCAACCGCTTTGAGTAATTTTTCACTGGGTAAAGCGCGTTGTAATAGCCATTTGGGCAACCAGAAATGTTCCTGACCAATAACTAACTGAACAGCAACTAATAAAATAAACAACCCCATAATAGTGGGAACACCCGGAATATCCCCTATCACTGGTGCCAATATAATCAGGCCTGCCAACAGCAATAACGGTCCAAATGAACGGCGGCCAATCATATCCATAATGCTATCGATGGAAACCTTTTCATTGCGTTTTTGCTCAGCAGCTTCCCCAATGCAGTCAAACAATTGCTCAAGATTGGTTAGTTGTTGATGCTTAGCCATTGATATTTACCTGTCTAAGGAAAAAGCTGCTTCGGTACCCACCATAAAAACACCATCATGCCAATCAACTCGACCAGTGACTGAAACACAATTACCACCACTGCTAGCTCGTAATTCGCTGGTAAAGCCAAAGCCAATGGCAGCATGACAAATGAATTGCGGGTTCCAAAACTAAATGCCAACACTCTACCCTGTGCAGATGACAGATGTAATAACCTCGATAAAACTCTGGCCATCAGAGCGACAATCAGCAGAAATAAAACAAACACCAGCAACAAACCGGGCAGCAGCGCTAACGAACCCAGAACAATTGCCACTTGTGAGCTGGCGATAATAAACATAACCAATGCCAGGACGGTGACGGGGAACCATGCCAGATAGTTTATGAACTGCTCGCCTGATGGATGCTGTTCGGCAAATTTCTGTGTTGCCCAGGCCAATATCAATGGCACGACAATTAAGCCGATAAAAACCCATAGCATCTCACTGTGCGCCAGACTGACAGTGAATTCATTGCCCAGAAAAACATACAGATAAAATGGTAACAATATAACTTGCAACAACAAGCTAATCGGCGCGAAAGTGATGGCCTGCCGGGTATCGCCGCCAGCAAGCTGAGTAAAGGTAATAAACCAGTCGGTACAGGGCACTAATAACACTAGCAAAATTCCCAGCCGTACCGCCGGATCATCTGGAGCCAACATCAACAAACCAGCCACAACAACTGGAATGAACAAAAAATTACCCACTATGGCTGCAATCAAAAACCGGGGATTGAAGGACGTCTCACGCAGATGCGTTAACGATACCTGGGTAAAAGTTGAAAATAACAGCAACCCTAATAATGGCCAGACTAAAACCTCCACATAGCTGCTTAGATGCGGATACATTACACCTGATATCAAGCCCAGTGATATCGCCACCAGATAAATGAACAGCTGATTTTTTTCTAACTGTAGCCGAGTCAAAGCTGAGATTTCCCCAAAGTCGATTAACTGAAGTTAACGCATCATGAAGCTTTATCATTTACTAATAGTGCTAATAAAATAGCAAGCCAGCACGTTAATCAGATCTTTTCCTTCGAACAAGGATCCACTTTATGCAAAATTTTTTTACTAAACCCATTATTGCCATCGTACTTTCGTCAGGTTTTATGACCATGGCGTTTGCTGAGGATGATGGTGAAGGCAAACAAGTCATCATCGACAGTGAAAACGGTAAAGAATCCGTCACTATTGAAGAATCTCAAACCGGCGATCAATCCGGGGCGGGGTCGGCTATCACCGATGATCTTGTCAATGATGAAAGAAGAAATGACGAAGACGACAACACGGATAAACCAAAGTATGAAGAATAGTTGTGTCAGCTATTAGCTGCGATCTGGAGGAAAATTAATTTTCCTCTTTCTCTGCTTCCTCTTCGTCAGTGCTTTTACCTTTACCGGAATAATCTTCCGTAAATACCTCTGAAAGAATCAACTGTTCGATATAACTGCGTTGCGACGCTCTCACCGGAAAACGTACCACCAGATGAATCTCCGCCGCGGTTGGGACTTGAATGGTAACGCGGGGATCCACTGAACTTGCATCCAGTCCCCGTTCATCACTGAGTCTCTGCATATATAACCGGGCATTCTCAAGATAGGGCAGACAGTGCTTGGAAGCAGCTACCAATAAAGCTTGCTGAGCAGCCTGCCACTTATCCGTTCTTTTAAACGGCACCGTGAATACATGCAAAACGTATTGTCGGGTATAGCTTTCATTGATAACGGGTTCTGAGACAAATAAAGCATTGGGAATTACCGCCATACGCCCGGTGCGTTGATGGGTCAATTTACCGGGGCCAACCTCCAGTATAGTAGTGGCCAACAAGGTTTGATCGATAACATCACCACGAAAATCCCTGATTTGAATCCTGTCACCAATATCAAAAGAGCCTGCACCGGTTTTCAGTAGTGATCCTGTCACACAAAGGATCAGTTCTTTAGTCGCCACCACAAATGCCACGGCAATCGCTACAACGGATAACGCCAGGGTTCTGAGCTCTTCTCCCCAGATTAAGATCAATCCCAGAATGAAGATGAGAATAATGCCATTGCGGGTCTGCACCAGCCATTTTCGCCGTAATTCACTGGAGTCGACAGTCCGGCGAATAAATCGCGACGCAAGGGAGTTTAAAACCAGCACCACAAGCAACAGGATAACAGTGCTGCCAAACAAACTGATGATTGGCAAAAAAAACGCAAAGGTTTCCTGTGAAATTCCAAGTTTTTCGTTCATTCAAATAGCCTGTTTCAGATGGCGGGATGCGTTATAACTTGATTTGCTGTAATTAACATTATCGATAAAAATTAGACCTCTCAATAATGAGTTTACATTGGGTCGACAAATAATGTCGCCAGACAAATTGTTCATCCCTTGCTGAAGCTCAATCACTTTTAGCAAAATCATTCGCAATACCTCCATTACAAAGCATTATTTACAGTGGTTTCAATGACCTATTTAGTTTCCCTGTAGAAAACCCTCTGGAGCCTCTTTGCAGATGCGTATTCTTCGATCATAATCAAATGCAGGTACGTCACTATAACAAGAGGATCTCTTCCGAATGATTAAACGACCCGACGCGACAAAACGTCTGTTTGTACTTGATACCAATGTGCTGATGCACGACCCCACTGCTCTCTTCCGTTTTGATGAACATGATATTTTTCTGCCAATGGTGGTGCTCGAAGAGCTCGACAGAGGTAAAAAAGGTCTATCCGAGGTATCACGCAATGTACGCCAGGTCAGTCGTTTTCTGGATGATCTACTGGAACAGGCCGCAGACAACGATGCCATAAACCTGGGCATTCCGTTACCCAGTGTAACCAATAGTGATGTGCCTCAGGCCAGTGGCCGCTTGTTTTTCCAGACCCGACAAATGTCCGGCGAGTTACCTAAAGAGTTACCCGGCCAAATCGCTGATAATGCCATTCTGGCTGTTGCAATCAATCTGCAACAGGCTCAGGTTGATACCAACGTTATTCTGGTTTCCAAAGATATTAATCTGCGTATCAAAGCCACGGTATTAGGTATTTGCGCCGAAGATTATTACAACGATAAAGTGCTGGATGATGTGGATCTGTTATATCGCGGGTCCAGCGAACTTAAAGCCGACTTCTGGGAAGACCTGAACCGCCTCGAATCATGGACGGAAGATGGCCGTACTTTCTATCAAGTGGAAGGCGAAGTCGTCAAAGACTGGTACCCCAACCAATTGATTTATTCACCCGGTGAAGAACGGGCGATTGAAGCAGTAGTGCGTAATAACAATGAAACCACCGCCGATATCGAATTAATCCATGATTATCGCCGGGAAAATCATTCGGTCTGGGGCATTACCGCTCGCAACCGCGAACAGAATTTTGCCTTGAACTTATTAATGGATCCGGAAATCGATTTTGTCACCCTGCTGGGTCAGGCCGGTACCGGTAAAACCCTGCTGACGCTGGCCGCTGCGTTAACCCAATGCATCGAACACAAACGTTATGGTGAGATCATCATGACCCGGGTCACGGTGCCAGTGGGTGAAGATATCGGCTTTCTGCCCGGTACTGAAGAAGAAAAAATGACACCATGGATGGGCGCATTAATGGATAACCTGGAAGTGCTCAACAAAACTGATGGTGGCGACTGGGGTCGTCAGGCAACAAATGATTTACTGCAGCGCTGGATTAAAATTCGCTCATTGAACTTTATGCGTGGCCGTACTTTCCTCAATCGCTTTATCATTATTGATGAAGCGCAGAATCTGACCTCGAAACAAATGAAAACCCTGATTACTAGGGCGGGTCCAGGCACCAAGATTGTCTGCCTGGGTAATATTTCGCAAATTGATACGCCGTATTTGAGTGAGACCACTTCGGGCCTGACTTATGTGGTGGATCATTTTAAAAACTGGCCACATAGCGGGCATATCACCCTGTTGAGAGGGGAACGATCACGTCTGGCTGACTTTGCTTCAGAAAACTTGTAATCTGTTTAACAAAAGTGACATGTACGGCACAGAGAAAATATGCTTTCTGTGCCGTACATGTTTTAAACTGATTCGACTTTTAACAGGTAATGGCAGTGATTCATTAAATGAATCATGGGCAGACAGGAAAGCAAATGATGAACGAAACCACCGCTACAGGCGCCGATCGTCGCGCATTTTTCCGCATTAATGATCGACTTGTCCTGTCCCTCATTCCATTAACTGAAGCAGAAGCAGAACACATTGGTCAGTCTATTATTGATGCCACACCTGAGGCCGGACAGTTGACACAGCAACTTTCAACCATCCAGAAAAGTTTTAATCACCTGACCGATCAAATCGGTCATTCTGACAGAGATATCGCCAGAGCCCTGCGAATGCTTGATGATAAGGTGAATCTGCTGGCTCAGAATGTCCAGTTATTACACACACCGCTAAACCCGGAAACCGCCAATGAAGTGAATCTCAGTGCAGGCGGACTGGCTTTGATGACAGATACCGTATTTGAAGCCCGGTCACCACTCGAAATCAGAATGCAACTATTACCTGGTGGTTTGCATATCCGGGCAATTGCCAAAGTCATTGGCTGTGATCAAATGATTGAAAGTACTGGCGGGAAAAGTTTTTATCTGCGGGTAGCCTTTACCCATATGAGTGAAACCGATCGCAACATTCTGGTCAAACATACGTTAAACCGTCAGGCAGAAGAACTGCGGAACAGCAAACAAGCTTAGCGTTACTGTTCACGCAAATATCTTGTACAACGCACCGCCTGCCTGATGACTGCCTAACAGGCAGCCCAATTTAGCAAGAGCGTGATATGTCAATCAAACGCCCAATTCTCTATAGTTTTCGCCGTTGCCCGTACGCAATGCGTGCGCGTCTGGCCATTGCCATTGCCGGTTGTGAAGTAGAAATACGGGAAGTCGTATTAAAAGATAAACCAGCTGAATTGCTGGAAATCTCACCAAAAGCCACGGTGCCGGTACTGTTGGACAGCAATAATAATGTCATAGAGGAAAGTCTCGACATTATGCTTTGGGCTGCTGCACATCATGCCATATGGCAATCTTTGGATGAACAGCAACGTAAGGAAGCGTTAATGTTAATTGAAGAAAATGACGTCAGTTTCAAACAGATGCTGGATCGCTACAAATACGCCGATCGTTATCCAGAACATAGTGAGCGTTACTACCGCGAACAAGGCGAACAGTTTTTAGCCAAACTGGAAAAGCGTCTCCACCAGCAAACCGGCTTAATGACTGATTCTCTTACGTTAGTAGATTTTGCTCTGTTGCCTTTTATCAGACAATTTGCTCTGGTGGATTGGGAATGGTTTAGCCATGCGAATTATCCAAAACTGCAGAACTGGCTGAATGGCTTTCTTCAGTCCGACCTGTTCAAGCTAGTGATGCATAAATATCCGCAATGGCAGACAGGAGATGAAATCACTGTTTTCCCGGTAACGCAGCAACAATAAACGTTATAAAGTCAGATATGCGCTGGCATCTTCATCTTGGTCTAGTCTGGGCACAATCCCCAGACAGGGCGCCGTGATACGTTGCTTCAGACTTTGGATAATCGCGGTTGACTGTGAATCATCAAGAAAATCATTGGCGACCCAACCCACCAGATTGAGACCGGAGTCGGCAATCGCCTGAACCGTCAGCAGAGCATGGTTAATGCAGCCCAGCTTTATCGCCACCACCAGCACTACTGGTAATTTCAATGCTTTCGCCAAATCGGCAATTGTTTGCTGATCATTTAATGGCACCAGCCAGCCACCTGCCCCTTCGACCACGACGGCATCTGCCTGTAACCGCATCGCAGCAAATTGGCTTTCAATAACCGTCAGTGAAATGGTTTCGCCTACCTGTTCCGCTGCAAGATGTGGGGCAATCGCCGGTTCAAAGGCATAAGGATTGACCTGCGAATACGGTAACTTGATATCTGCCTGCTGGCTGAGGGCCAGTGCATCCTCATTTTGCAATTGCCCATCCCGCCACTCACAGCCACTGGCGACCGGTTTCATTGCCGCGACTCTCAGGCCCTGCTGTTGTAAAACTTTGATCAGTCCGACACTGATACGGGTTTTACCGACTTCGGTATCGGTGCCGGTAACAAATATATGCTGAGCCATCAGAGCTTGCTTCTCAATTGGTCGAGACTGACTGCCACACAGCCATCTTCGGTCATCTGCAGTGAATTCTCCCCTGCCCAGGCATGTCCGTATATTACTTCATAAGTGGCTGGAAGTTGCCCATTGATCCGGAATTGTTCACTGGCATGGGTTACTTTTTTCAAAGTGTTTTTACCCGTTAAGCCACGGCGCCGTCCATGATTGACATTGCGCGCTCCCAATTGCTGCAGATCACGCATCATGCTGACCAGATCGGGATATTGCAATGTATGCCGATCACTATCCAAAACCGGATCAGCAAGCCCGGCCGTAAACATGGCTTCCGCCACATCATGCATATCCAGAAATACATTGATATGCGGATAATTATCTACTGCCGCCCAACTTTGACGTAGCTCCTGCAAGGTATCAGGTCCCAGCGTACTGAACATCAGTAAACCACCGGGGCGCAAAACGCGTTGTATCTCTGCGAATACTGATGTCAGATCACACCATTGCAAAGCAAGGTTGGCATACACTAAATCCACGCTATTATCGGCCAAGGGTAATTGCTCAGCATCACCGGCAATAAATAAAGGTGATTTTTGCCCCGGTAACCAGCGACGTAAACCTTGATCTTTAAGATAACGCTGTCTGGCCTGGTTAAGCATCGCCGGTGCAATATCAACTGCCACTTGCCGGGCAGCCGGATACCGCTGCTGCAGCAAATGCAGATTGCGTCCTGTGCCGGTTCCCAAGTCCAGAATATGCTGTGGATTGATTTTGACCAGATCCAGACGCTCCAGCATTTCATCTGCGGTATCGCGCTGCAATATCGCCACATCATCATAACTGACGGCGGCTTTGCCAAAGCTGCGTGCTACACGATTTTTTCCGGTCCTGATGCCTGGTCAGTCATGCAGAAATCCGTATATGTGGTTCGCACAAAGTTGTGGTTGCGAGATAAAAGGCGCATGACCTGCACCGGCAATACGTTCAATCACGATATTGGAATTTAACTCTGACAAACGTTCAGCCAGTGAAATGGGGACCAGTTGATCACGCTCCCCAAGAATGCACTGTACCGGCTGGCTCAATTGACTGAGCGCCAGACGTAAATCAAGGATTTCCAGTAATTCCAGTCCAGCCTTTAACGCCTCGGGATGCGCCACATTATCCGCAGTTTGTTCAGCCAGTAGCTGAATAGTTTCCCGACTGCCTTCCGCCCCACGGGCCTGTAACATCACAAAGCGTTTCAGGGTTTCCCGTTGATTTTGATCAAGTTGACCAGAAAATACCGAAAACACAGCTTCATCCATCGCCTCTGACCAATCATCCGCCGTCACAAATTTCGGATTTGCCGCCATCAGGATAAGTTTGCTGACCCGCTGGGGAAACCTTGCGGCAAATGCCAGACTTAATTGACCACCCAACGACCAGCCCAGCCAAAAAGCAGTTTCTGGAACATTGCGTTCTAATTCATCCAGGATATTGTTGATCTGCAGTGCGTCGGAATGCCATTCAGAAGTACCATGTCCTGGTAAATCAACAAGGTGTAAGGTGAATTTTTCCGCCAGTAATTCAGCCAGCGGCTGCCAGACGCCACTATGCATGCTCCAGCCATGCAGTAAAACCAAATCAGGTCCCTGGCCCATTTGTTTAATGTCCATAACTGGCCTCCAGAGCACCAAGCAATTTATTTATATGTTCGGCATCGTGAGCTGTAGAAAGCGTAATACGTAATCTGGCGGTATTTTTCGGCACAGTCGGTGGCCGAATAATGCCGACTAGAATGCCGTGCTGTTCCAGATCCTGTCCTAATTTAAGGGCTTTTTTATCATCACCGATCAACAGCGGTTGAATCGCCGTTTGCGATGGCATTAGAGGTAATCCCAGTTGATCCGCCCCATCACGAAACTGTTTGATAAGTTTTTGTAATTTGTCACGCCGCCAGGTTTCCTGTTGCACCAGTTTTAAACTTGCCAGCGTTGCTGCTGCAATCGCCGGGGGCTGGGCAGTGGTGTAGATAAAACTGCGAGCCTGTTGCACCAGAGTTTCAATCACCACTTCATCAGCTGCAACAAATGCCCCTGCAGTGCCAAAGGCTTTGCCAAAGGTACCGACTAAAATCGGTTTTTGCTGTGTTAATTCAAAATGCTCAATCACACCGCCGCCGTTTTGACCAAGCACACCAAGACCGTGTGCATCATCTATTAATACGCCAGCTTTGTGCTGTTCGGCCAATGCCATGATTTCTGTTAATGGCGCAACATCGCCGTCCATACTAAACACACCATCACTGACAATCAGTTTGTTTCGGGAGTTGGCGGCTGTGTGTAGTCGTTGATGCAGTAAAGCCATATCAGCATGGGGATAGCGTAATTGCTGCGCTTCGCTGAGGCGTCCGCCATCCAGTAAGGAGGCGTGATTCAATTTATCCTGTACCACCACATCCGTTTTACCCAACAGTCCATCAATTACCCCGATATTGGCCATATAACCGGTGGAAAACAAAAGAACGCGTTGCTGGCCAGTAAATTCTGCCAGGGCTTCTTCAAGCTGATGATGATAACGGCTGTGACCGGTTAGTAAATGCGCTGCGCCACTGCCGACGCCTTCCTGCTCCAGCGAGTCGATAAAGGCCTTTTTTAATGCTGGATGTGCAGCTAGTCCCAGGTAATCATTGCTGCTGAAAGACAGCATTTTACGACCATCCAACACGACCTCAACGCCCTGTTCACCATCACGCAACCGTGTGCGACGATACAAGCCGGCGGCTTTACGATCGGTTAATGTTTGTTGGAGTTGTGAATGCCAGGGAAGTTGTGACACTAAAGCGCCTCGAGAAATCAGTAATCTTGAGCGATGGAACCGACAGACTTTATTAACAGAAATGCTCTGTGCGATAGCATCACACAGAGCATTATCTTTAATTTAACCTTCAGGCCGCTGAACAGTGTTTATCTTCCGATTGTTGCTGTCCGACCTGTAACGGTGTAATACCCAGACGATTGAATAGACGCTGATCATGGTCAGTATCCGGATTGTCTGTCGTCAGCAGTTTTTCACCATAGAAAATCGAATTGGCACCAGCCAGGAAGCTCATTGCCTGTAATTCATCGGACATGTTTTCACGGCCGGCTGAAAGTCTGACAAAAGACTGTGGCATCATAATTCGCGCTACCGCGATGGTACGAACAAATTCAAATGGATCCAGGTTGTTGATGCCATCAAGTGGTGTGCCTTCGACTTGAACCAATAGATTAATTGGTACGCTCTCAGGATGGCTTGGCAAATTGGCCAGACTGATTAACAGACCGGCCCGATCCTTACGGCTTTCACCCATGCCGACAATGCCGCCACTGCAGACATGAATACCCGCTTCGCGAACGTGACTTAAGGTATCCAGACGATCCTGATAAGTACGGGTAGAGATGATTTCACCATAGAATTCCGGAGAGGTATCAAGATTATGATTGTAATAATCCAGACCGGCATCTTTCAGACGTTTGGCCTGATGATTTTCCAGCATGCCCAGCGTGACACAGGTTTCCAGCCCCATATCTTTAACGCCTTCAATCATCGCGACGACACGATCTACATCACGATCTTTCAGGTTACGCCAGGCGGCACCCATACAAAAACGGCTGGCCCCAGTGGATTTAGCCTGAGCAGCGGATTCAAGTACTTTATCCAGAGGCATTAACGGTTCAGCTTTTACTGCCGATGGATGATGTGCGCTTTGGGGACAGTAACCACAATCCTCAGCACAGCCACCCGTTTTGATGCTTAACAATGTACTGATTTGCACAGCATTGGCATCAAAATTCTGCCGGTGAATGGTTTGAGCTTTGTACATCAGATCCGCAAATGGCAAATCAAACAAGGCTTCAATTTCCGCCTGCTGCCAGTCATGGCGAAGCGGTGCGGTCTTTTCTGCTATATTTTCAGTCATGGGCTTCTTCATCAGATTTAATGGATTAATAACATGATGGCCAGAAACTTTAGTGCCGTATTGACGCATCGTTTGGCGGAATTATACAGCAAACTGTTACCGATTCCCTGCTTCCTCTGTGGCGAGTTTAGTCAGCAGGATGCACTTTGCAAAGCTTGTATCAACGACCTGCCATGGTTGGGCCATTGTTGTCAGCGATGTGCACTGCCACTGAATGAGGCAGGAATTTGCGGACAATGCCTGCAGCAACCCCCACCTCAGCAATTGAGTCTGGCATTATTTCGTTATGAAACGCCTGTCAATCATTGCATTGCTACATTCAAATATCATCAGCAACTGGTCTTTACCAAACTATATGCCAGGCTGCTGGCTGATAAAACCAGACAACGGAATAATGCTTTACCCGAAGTGCTGATTCCCATTCCTTTACATCCAAGCCGCATGCGCAGTCGTGGATATAATCAGTCTGCTCAGTTAGCGGACGCTCTGGGAAATCAGCTTGATATTGCGGTGGATAAAACCAGTTTTATTCGACAGCGCAATACTTCTCCCCAAACAGGCTTGAGTGGCAAACAACGCAAACGTAATTTGAAACAAGCTTTTGCTATAAGAATGGCGACATCATATAACCATGTGGCATTGATAGATGATGTCTATACCACGGGACATACCGTAGCAGAAGCAACTCGCTGTTTGCAGCAAAATGGTGTCGATACAGTAGAAGTATGGACAATTGCCCGCGCAATGCGCCATTATTAGGGCCACCACACATAATTTCAGTGCTCAAGGCTGTTGCATGCCTCAAAAAGACGTGACGACGCTTCAAGATCGTTTGGATGATCTGATTCGTATTGCCAAAAGTAATGAGCGAAAACAGCTCAACTTTCAGCAATATGAATTAAGCTTGCTCAACAGCAGCGGTTTAGAACCGTTACTGAAACTGATCCTGGAAGAACATAAACATCGTTTTCAACTGACGGCAGTCACTTTGATGCTGCATGATCCGGAATATGAATTCCAACGCCTGCTGGATTCGTTATCGGAAACCGAACTTTGGCAGAAAAATTTATTGTTTACTGAGTCTGTACAACGTCTGGAACAGTTTTTCAGTTTACGACGGATACCCCGGCTCACCAGATTTTCTTCTCATCAACACCAACAACTGTTTCCCTCCTATAATGAATTAGGCTCCGTCGCGTTACTCCCTCTGATTCGTCAAAATCAATTGATAGGCAGTCTCAATCTGGGCAGCCGAAACCCTAATCGCTTTCAATCCAACATCGGGACGCAGTTTTTGCAACATCTGGCGGCGGTAGTATCAGCCTGTATCGAAAATGCCCGGCTACATGAGGAAGTGAAACTGGTTGGCTTACGAGATCCGCTTACCGGGGTAAATAACCGCCGCTTTTTCGATCAACGCATCATTGAAGAATTCAGCCGCGCTAATCGGAATGCTACCCCCTTGTCCTGTTTGTTTGTCGATCTGGACTACTTTAAACGCATCAACGACAGTCATGGCCATCAGACAGGCGATCAGGTACTCAAACATGTTGCACAGCTGCTCAATGACAGTTTGCGACAAGGGGATGTATTAGCACGCTATGGTGGGGAAGAATTTGTGGTTTTACTGGCCGATGCGACGCGCTCTGTGGCGGCGGATATTGCAGAACGTATGCGAAAAACTGTTGCTGAAACCCATTTCACCTCGCCAACAGGCAAGACATTACAGGTCACCCTGTCGGTGGGTGTTTCTACTCTGGAGCCAGGCAGTAAAATGACCGTCAAGCGTCTGTTACAATCAGCTGATCAGGCTGTGTATGGCGCCAAACTATCCGGACGCAATCAGGTAAAAGTCAGCGCTGAGGCCTGAAAATACTGAAGCCCGTAACCTTTAACCGACAATAAAGAGGCCACAGTGAATCAACTGAAAGCTTTTTCAGCTGCATTTTTACACGCGTTGAAAAACCTGCTGCCAATCGTTGTCGTTGTGGTTATTTTTCAAGCTTTTGTATTGCAACGCGTCCCGGAAAACAGTCTGAGCATCAGTCTCGGTCTGTTTGTCGTTGCCATCGGAGTCGCCCTATTTCTGCGGGGCCTTGAATTAAGTATCTTTCCGGTCGGTAAAAGTCTCTCTAATCAGTTTACTCGACGGGGTTCGTTATCGATTTTGCTCGCATTTGGTTTTGCATTAGGCTTTTCGGCGGTGATTGCCGAACCGGCGTTAATTGCCGTGGCCGAACAAGCTCAGGAGATCAGTGAAGGCCGAATCGATGCATTGATCCTACGCTTTCTGGTGGCCGTTTCTGTTGGCTTTGTGGTTGCCCTCGGTGTATTTCGAATCCTGTTTGGTTACCCGCTACACTGGTTCATGATTATTGGTTACCTGATTGTCGTGGTGATCACATTTTTCACACCGGCTGAAATCGTCGGACTGGCTTATGATTCAGGCGGTGTTACCACCAATATTGTGACTGTTCCATTGATAGCAGCCTTAGGTATTGGTTTAGCCTCATCCATTCGTGGCCGTAACCCACTTATTGATGGCTTTGGTATTGTAGCCATGGCAGTGATGGTACCGATGATAACAGTTCAGCTGTATGGGATTGTCGTCTTCAGTGGGTCTGAAACTGCTCCCGCAGCAGATCTCAGTATCGACACTGCGCAGAAAGAAGCAATCTCTGGCCCGATGGCCATGCTGATGGATTTGTTGGGGATGATGGGAGATGTGCTTCCTATCATTATCACTATCCTGTTTTTCCAGTATCTGGTGTTAAAACGACCGTTAACGAACCCACGCAAAGTGATTTTAGGTTTTGCCATGGTGTTATTCGGGTTGTATGCATTTGTTGTAGGCTTAAAAATGGGGTTATTCCCCATCGGTAGCAGCATGGCTGAACAACTGATAAAAAATCAGCATATTGTCTATGTCTATCTGTTCGCTTTTGCGATTGGTTTTGCGACTACCATGGCGGAACCAGCCTTGATTGCTATCGGCCAACAGGCAGAAGAAGCCGCTTCGGGAAGGATAAATGGTAACGTCATCAGGCTTCTGGTGGCAGTGGGTGTGGCAGTAGGCATCACTATCGGCGTCCACCGTATTATATCCGGCGACTCAATTCACCATTATATTATCGGCGGATATTTAATCGTTATCGTACTCACCTTAATCGCCCCCAAATATATTGTGCCGCTGGCATATGACTTAGGTGGTGTGACAACCTCAGAAGTCACAGTGCCTTTGGTGACGGCACTGGGTATCGGCCTTGCAACCCATATTGAAGGTCGAAACATTCTGATGGATGGCTTTGGCTTAATAGCCTTTGCCTCAATCTTTCCAATCATTACCGTCATGCTCTATGCTATTACGATGCATTTCATGACGTCATTGCAAAGGGTAAACCCATGAAGTTTTCTGTTCTTGTTGCAATTGTTCCCGAAGAAAATGAACAGGCTGCGATTGATACCGCCAAAGATCTCGGTGCCGGTGGCATAACCGTCATGTCAGCCCGGGGAATCAGTAATAACGTCAAAAAAACCTTTTTTGGTCTGAGTTACGATGGCAGTCAAAGTGTGTTGCTGATGGTATTGGAAAAAGGCCTGTCATTACAGGTGCTCAAAGCCATTCAAAAAATTCTGATGCCGGATAATCAGGACTCCAAAGGTCTGGTATTTACTCTGCCACTGGAGCATCTGGCAGGTATCGATACCTCTCAGGTTGAACAATTCCAGCAACATTTACGAGATTCTTTCTAACCCTCAAGGATGCCACCAATGCGATTAGTTAAAGATGTCATGATTACTGATGTAGTCACCATTTCACCCTTTGCCAAAATGCGTGAAGCATTAAGCCTGATGAAGCGCCATAAAATAAAATCGCTGGTCGTGGATAAGCAGAATCAACACGATGCCTTTGGGTTAATTACCTACTCGGATATTCTGAAAACGGTTATTGCTGAGGAAGGCGATATTGATTTGCTGAATGTGTATGACATCTGCGCCAAACCGGTTATAGCCGTTGGGGAAGAATTAGCGATTCAACACGTTGCCACGTTGATGACAACGCATCGGGTGAAACGACTCCTGGTAGTTCATAACAATGATTTGGTTGGTATGGTGGCGATGAACGACATCATGGAAAAATTGTTAAGCGAAATAGAATAAAAACTTAATCCAATAACGTGATGGCGCTGGGATGCTGCACAAACAGACTATATTGATCTCCTCGTTTGGACATCCAGCCACGGACTTCCAGTGACTTATTCAAATACGACCCCAATGGCGGGAACAAATCCTGCTGTTTCTTCGCTATCCTCAGACTCGCTTTGTCATTAACTTTTAATATCCAATAATCCCTGGTCTGTGAGCGTGATTTAGCAGTTAGAAGCCATCGTTGCCAGCCACGATAGGCTGTTTCAGTGATGGTAGTGACCTTACGAGGCTGATAATGTTTATCCCTCCAAATACCCTGCTGTTGGTTTATTGCCTGTTGTTGGGCGGCAATCAATTGATCTGCATACTGCAGATTGGGTGGCTTTAGAGTCAGTGCGGCCAATCCCTTTTGTAACAATTTTTCATTGATAAAGTCACCGTCCGGTGTCCATGCATACGCGAGCAACCGATCATAACGATCGCGTTTTTCGGTATCGTACTGCAGATAGACCTGGTTTTCTGATAACTGTTTTTTTAACCAATCCCTCGCTTCAATGCCGCCTGGTTCGGCTTCGCGATAACGAGAACTTATTTCCGGGGTATTTATACTGAGTAATCTGACCCGCTGATTATTTTCCAAAACCAAAGTATCGCCGTCATAGACCCGTTTAACATTAAATAAATAGCGATTTGAGTTGGGGGTTAACTCAACGGTTTCCGCTGCTGGATCAGCAGGTTGATCAGAAAATATCTGTCGTCCATGGTCATCTGTCCACTGATAAATTTCTGTGGCGCTTACGGTACCAATTAGCCAAAACAGTAAAAAAACAGAAGATAAATATCTTGCCATGTCAGCTCAAGCTGTAATGCAAAACGATGCTGATAAAAATAACTGCTCCCACCCAATTATTGTTCAGAAAGGCTTTTAAACAGGCATGGCGTTCACGATCTTTACTAAGCCATAACTGGTAAACAAATAACACCGCAGCGATTGCTAACCCAATATAAAACAGCATTCCAAACTGCAACTGCAATCCAATGAACAACAGGATCAACAGATACCCGATTTGTAACATACCTTGTATTAATAAATCTTTCTGTCCAAACAGAATGGCAGTGGATTTCACACCTGCTTGCAGATCATCCTCACGGTCAGCCATGGCATAGAAGGTGTCATACATTGTTGTCCAGATAATATTGGCCACAAACAACCACCAGACAATAGCCGGCAATGCGTTGGTCTGGGCCGCAAATGCCATCGGAATGGCCCAGCCAAATGCCATGCCTAATACCAGCTGCGGCAGGTAGGTAAAACGTTTCATAAACGGATAGACCGCGGCCAGTAATACCGCCACCAGCGATAGCGCTATCGTGAAAGGATTAAGCAACAACACCAGCATAAACGCGAATAAGGCTAATACCACAAACGTCAGTACTGCCTGTTTTGCCGATAATGCACCGGTTGCCAGCGGACGATTCTCAGTACGCCACACCTGACCATCAATATGCCTGTCGGCAAAATCATTAATTGCACAGCCAGCCGCACGCATCAGCACAACACCAGCGATGAAAATCAGCAGGATCTTAATATCCGGCAAGCCGCCAGCTGCAATCCATAATGCTGTCAAGGTGGGCCAGAGCAACAATAAAATGCCAATAGGCCGATTCATTCTGGTCAATTGCCAGTAAGGGCGTAGTTGTGTGGCTAAATTTGTCATCAAGACCAGTCCTGATTCGGTAAAAATATTTCACAGACCAGTAAACTATTCTCAGCAAAATAAAAACATGACCGTCTTGCCCACATTATTGAACTATCGTTGAGCTCATTACTACTGTGTTTTGCCAATTCGAACAGGCTTTGTCCTGAACGCAGACTGGCCACTTCCAGTGGGCCGCGTTTAATCGCCGGGTCAGTAAACAAGATTTCACCCAGAGAGCGATTACCCAGGTGATGAATATGCAGGTGTGCCTGCAATGCCTGATAACTGGCGCGCGGCACAATGGTGCGGGCAAATACGCGTGGCTGATCACCATCGCGTAATATCACCTCTCGGCAATAGGCATGTTCATATAACGGCTGTTCAAGCTTCAAAGCTTCTTCTGTCAGAGGTTTTTGCCAACCGGTTTGCTGCAGATCCACTTTGAATTGCTGCTGACTGGTCTGTTGCAGACGCAGCGTTAACGATCCTTTGTCCGTTAACCATCCAGCCAGTTCGCCTGGTAGTTTTGCAGTTGGCGCGGGATGCCAGTGTGTTTGGCTTTTTAACATTGATTCTGGTGACTCATACTTGTCCGAAGTTCAGTTTGGTACCAAACCAGCGTCGAATTAAAGGTGTGACGTTTTCCGGATAGTGCTTTATTAAAGTCTCAGCCGCTTTGCTGACCGCTGGCAACAAATCCTGATCAGCCAGTAAATCGGCCACCCGAAACTGGGGCAAACCGGTCTGCCTTGTTCCCAACACTTCGCCAGGACCACGAATTTCCAAATCGCGCTGGGCAATAACAAATCCGTCATTGCTTTCGCGTAAACAGGCCAGCCGTGCCAAACCATTTTCCGACAGCGGAGGATGGTACATCAACACACAATGACTCTGCACCGTGCCACGCCCTACCCGGCCACGTAATTGATGTAATTGTGCCAGCCCCAGACGTTCAGCATTTTCAATCACCATTAAACTGGCATTGGGCACATCAACCCCAACTTCAATCACCGTAGTCGCCACCAGCAAATCAATTTCACCCTGTTTGAACGCCTGCATCACCTGTTCTTTTTCAGCTGACTTCATTCGGCCATGCACCAGTGCAATCCGTAAGTCAGGCAACGCCTGTTGCAATTGTTCAGCAGTATCTTCCGCTGCCTGACATTGTAAATGCTCAGACTCTTCAATCAAGGTGCATACCCAGTAAACCTGACGTTTTTGCTGACAGGCCACATGAATGCGCTCAATTACTTCCTGGCGACGGTTATCGGCCACCACCACGGTGGTTACCGGTTGCCTGCCAGGCGGCAGTTCATCAATTATTGATACATTCAAATCAGCATATGCTGTCATTGCTAATGTTCGGGGAATAGGGGTAGCGGTCATCACCAATTGATGTGGCAGGATATCCACCGCTTTACCTTTATCGCGTAGCGCCATACGCTGATGCACGCCAAACCGGTGCTGCTCATCAATTATCACCAGACCCAACCGATTAAACGTCACTTCATCCTGAAATAACGCATGGGTGCCAACGGCAATATTGATTTCGCCTGCAGCCAGCGCAGCAATAACCTGTCGACGCTGTGCTGTTGTTTGCTTGCCAGCACACCAGCCAACCTCGATGCCTAACGGCTCAAGCCAATTACGAAAGGTCTGATAATGTTGCTCTGCGAGTAATTCGGTGGGCGCCATCATCACTGCCTGATAGCCACTTGATACTGCCATTAATGCTGATAAAGCAGCTACCACTGTTTTACCTGATCCGACATCCCCCTGCACCAGCCGCTGCATCGGAATATTCTGTTGCAGGTCGTTACGGATCTCTGTGATAACCCGTTGCTGAGCACCGGTTAACGGGAATGGTAGCCGTTGTAAAAACGTTTCACTGAAACTATCGGCTTCAAACATAGGCGCTGTATGTTGCTGAGTGCGATAGCGGATTTGACGCATACTGAGCTGCTGAGCCAGTAATTCTTCAAATGCCAGGCGTTTCTGTGCCGGATGTTCACGAGCGATTAACTGACCGACATCACTATCGGGCGGAGGTAAGTGAACGTATTTCAAGGCTTGCGTCAGATCAAAATGAGCCACTCTGGGATCTAACAATGCTTCTGGTAAATAGGATGGCATGGCTTGCTGTTCCAGCAATTTGATTGCCTGATTCAACAGTTTCCGCCAAGATAATTGATGCAGCCCTTCTGTTGTCGGATACACCGGCGTTAAGACTTCATCCACAGCAAATGGCGCCTCACCCTGAATTATCTGATATTCAGGATGCACCATTTCTAGCGCTGATGGACCACTGCGCACTTCGCCAAAGCAACGAATACGTTGCCCACGAGCGAGTTGCTGTTGCTGGGTTTTGGAAAAATGAAAGAAGCGTAATACCAGTGAACCGGTGCCATCACTGACATGGCATAGCAATGAACGACGCCGACCGAACTTAACCTGACTGAGCTGAATAACCCCTTCAATCAGTTTTTCCTGTTGTGGTCGCAAACTGCCAATTGGCATTAAACGCGTGCGGTCCTGGTAACGCAGAGGCAGATGAAACAGGAGATCCTGAATATAGCGGATCCCCAGTTTCTCCAGCTTTTCAGCCAGTTTTTCACCGACACCTTTGAGTGAGGTGACCGGATCAGTTATGGCCAGTTCAGTCACCTGCTACGGCCACTAATATAGTCGGGTTTAAGCGCCTAGATGCAAAATAGCATCCATTTCTACCGGCACATCTTTGGGTAAAGAGGCTACGCCAATTGCTGCACGAGCTGGATAGGGCTGCTGGAAGTAATCGGCCATGATTTCATTGACGGTGCCGAAATGGGCTAAATCGGTGAGATAAATATTCAGTTTAACCACATCCTGCAAACTGCCACCTGATGCCGCAGCAACCGCTGACAAGTTATCAAATACCCGGCGAACCTGAGTAGCAAAATCGCCTTCAATCACTGTCATGGTTTCCGGTACCAGTGGGATTTGACCAGAAAGATAAACAACATCACCAACTTTTACGGCTTGTGAATAGGTACCAATAGCTTCAGGAGCATTGCTGGTATGGATAATTTCTCGGGACATAAAAACTCCGGCTAAGTCGCCCAGTAGACGACAGATTAAACAAATCAGTTATTAATACGGTTAATCCGTTCGACCATTTCCAGTTGGCGTAAACGGCGGATAATGCGAGCAAGATGCTGACGATCAGTGACTTCAATTGTCAGTCGCAGATTGGTATAGCCACCATCGCGCTCATCAACGATAACATTATCAATATTCGATTCAGCTTCAGAAATCACCGAAGCAATTGTCGCCAGTGCACCACGTTGATTACGCAGATGCATCATCAAATCTACAGGGAAATCACGATTGATCTCTTTCGCCCAGGCTACATCCAGCCACTTTTCATTTTGCTCGCGTAAATGGGTGGTATTTTTACAGCTGCGCTGATGAATAATGATACCGCGTCCGGCACTGACAAATCCGTGTATTGGATCTCCCGGAATCGGATGACAGCAGCGGGCAAAATTCACCACCATGCCCTCAGTTCCGGCAATCAGCAGTGCCTGTGGCTCTTTATCAGGGGTTTCTTCCTGTAGCAATTTTTGTGCGACCAGTAAGGCAGATATGTTGCCCAGACCCAGATCGCTCAATAATTCATCAAAGTTTTCCAGCTCATACTCTTTCAAAAGTGCCGTAATTCGCTTGGTTGGAATATTTTCCAATGCTGTTGAAAAGGCTGTCAGATGTTTGTTCAGCAGTCGCAATCCAAGCTGAATTGCCTCTTCGCCTTGCAGATGCTTGAGGTAATTACGAATATTGGTCCGCGCTTTTGGCGTCACGACAAAATTAAGCCAGGCCGGATTGGGATGCGAGGTCGGCGAGGTAATGATTTCAACTGACTGGCCGGTTTCCAGTGGTGAACTTAATGGCACCAGATGGCGGCCAACTCTGGCTGCTACGCAACTGTTACCGACATCAGAATGAACTGCATAGGCAAAATCCACTGCTGAGGATCCTCTCGGTAAGGTGAGGATCTCTCCTTTAGGCGTTGAAACATAAATCTCATCCGGGAATAAATCGATACGTAGATTTTCCAGAAACTCCATCGAGTCACCAGAGCTTTTCTGCATTTCCAGAATGCCATGCAACCATTGCCTGGCTTTACGGTGCGCCAGCGTATTGCCAGCAACTTCACCGGTTTTATAGAGCCAATGAGCGGCCACACCCGCTTCAGCCAATTGATCCATATCGCGAGAACGGATCTGGACTTCTATCGGAACACCATAGGGACCAAATAAAACGGTATGCAATGATTGATAACCATTCGCTTTGGGAATCGCTATATAGTCTTTGAATTTACCCTGCACTGGTTTGTATAAGTTATGCACTACACCCAGCATTCGATAACAGGCATCCACATCGTCGACAATAATCCTGAAGGCATACACATCCATGACTTCAGAAAATGATAGCTGTTTGCTAACCATTTTTTTGTAAATGCTATAGAGATTTTTCTCACGGCCCTGAATATCGGCGTTAAGGCCTTCCTGCTCCATTCTATTGAGGATGGAAGCGGTGATTTGACTGACGATTTCCTTGCGATTGCCCCGCGCTTTACGCACGGCGTCACCCAACACACGATAACGAATAGGGTAAAGAACGTGAAAGCCAAGATCTTCCAGTTCACAGCGCATCAGATTCATTCCCAGACGCTGGGCAATAGGAGCATAGATTTCGAGGGTTTCATGGGCAATGCGGCGGCGTTTTTCCGGTCGCAGGTGACCCAGAGTACGCATATTGTGCAAACGATCAGCAAGCTTGACGATAATAACCCGTATATCACGGGACATCGCCAGCAACATTTTTCGCAGATTTTCAGCCTGGGCGTGTTGTCTGGTTTCAAATGCCGCCTGCGCCAGCTTGGTGACACCTTCTACCAGCTCGGCAACGGGTTCACCAAATTCGGCGATTACGTCACGTTTGGACATTTCCGTGTCTTCGATAACGTCGTGCAGCAAACCGGCCATGATGCATTCATAATCCATATGCATCATCGCCAGTACATGCGCTACCGCTAGCGGATGCGTGATATAGCGCTCACCACTGCGTCGGGTCTGCCCTTCATGGCATTGCTCGGCAAAGTGATAAGCTCGCCGAATCGACTCGACCTGATTGTTTTCTAAATAATTTGAAGTGGCAAAACACAGATCATCTATCGTGAGTTTGGGCTCGGACTCCTGGATGAAGTCAAGTTCAGACGCAACAGATGGTTTTGCACTCACGGTAAATTAGATTTCGCTTTGCAGCTCTTCATCGCTGACCATGCTTTCTTCGGCATGTTGACGAGCTGAGGTTTTAGTAAGAATAGTGCGATCAACCAGACCTGCGGCAATTTCACGCAGTGCCAGAACAGTAGGTTTGTCGTTATCGACCGGCACCATTGCATCATCACCCATGGCAATCTGACGAGCGCGTTTTGCCGCAACCAGCACTAATTGAAAACGGTTATCTACATTTTCGAGGCAATCTTCAACGGTAGTACGTGCCATGTTAATTTGTCCTGTGGTTAAAAGATGTAATTTTACGAGAGATACGCAGCTTAAGCCAGTAAGTCCGCTAACAAGGTACTGTAATTTGACTGTTGAACAGCCAGTTTGTGCCGACTCGCGACCACAATCGCAGTCAGGCTGGCGAGCGCATGATCAAAGTCATCATTCACAATCAGATAATCAAATTCAACGTAATGTGACATTTCACTCTCTGCGTCTCGCATTCTGCGCGAAATCGTTGCTTCATCATCCTGTCCGCGGCCTCTCAAACGCTGTTCAAGTGCCTGTTTGGATGGCGGCAAAATAAAAATACTGCTGCTGTCGGGAAAGTTTTTTCTGACCTGCTGAGCCCCCTGCCAGTCAATTTCCAGAATCACATCATTTCCGGCATGTAACTGGTGATGCACCGCTGCAGCTGAAGTACCATAACTGTTATCAAATACTGTTGCGGATTCAAGAAAATCTCCTGCATCACGCATCTTGCTGAAGATATCCTGACTGACAAAAAAGTAATCTTCGCCGTCAGCCTCTCCCGCTCTGGCAGCACGGGTTGTATGGGATACCGATAAGCGAACATGCGGGTCCTGTTTGACCAATGCTCGAACCAGACTGGTTTTCCCTGCACCGGAGGGTGCCGCCACAATAAATAAACTTCCAGACATTTTGATACCTTGCAGATTGCGCAGTTTCAGTTTTGAAACCTGAATTTCGTTTGTGAAAACAATACTGGTTTACGCTTTTTTGTGCCAGTTTTTTGCAAAGCTAAAAGCAGGCTCTGTGCGAGCTAACTACCGTCATATTATGATTCTTCCTGTTAATAACCCAAGAAAACTTTAATTCTTCCTATTCCAAACAAAAATAAATCTCATTATCATTGTTAATGTCATCAACCATGGAGTGTTCTATGCGCAAAGCAGGTATTTTTCTGAGTGTTTGTTTGGGTTTAAGTCTGTTGTTTATCTCGGGATGTAGCAATGAATCTGAAAACGAGATAAAAGAAGTCAATCTGTATTCCGCCCGAATTGAATCGCTGATCAAACCTTTACTGGATGAATTCACTGAAGAAACCGGAATTAAAGTCAATCTGGTCACTGGTAACGCAGATGAGCTATTGCAACGTCTGCAGAATGAAGGTCGCAATACTCCCGCCGATATGCTGTTAACCACAGACGCGGGTCGTTTACACCGTGCTATGGAAGAAGACTTGTTACAACCCGTTGACTCTGAAATTCTGCAGCAACGCATCCCCTCTTCCTATCGTCATCCGGAAGGTTACTGGTTTGGTTTGTCGCTGCGTGCTCGTCCTATTATGTATGTGAAAGATCGTGTCGATCCTGCAGAACTTTCAACCTATGAAGCGCTGGTTGAACCACGATGGAACAACCGAATCTGTGTTCGTTCATCAAGTAACATTTATAACCAGTCAATGGTTGCTTCAATGATTGTGGCCAATGGTGAAGCTGCAACGGAAGAATGGGCAAAAGGACTGGTCGCCAATTTCGCCCGTTCGCCACAAGGCGGAGATCGCGATCAGATCAGTGCTGCAGCGGCGGGCCAGTGCGATATTGTTATTGCCAATACGTATTATCTGGCAGGTATGTTGACCAGCAACGATGCTGATGAAAAAGCAGCAGCAGAAAAGTTAGCGGTTTTCTGGCCAAATCAGGATGACCGTGGTGTGCATATTAATGTATCCGGAGCGGGCATTATTAAAGATGCCAAACATCGTGACAATGCTATTGAACTGCTGGAGTTTCTGACCAGCGATACTGCTCAGCAATGGTATGCAGAAACCAATGGTGAATATCCAGTTCGAGACGATATTGAAAGAGGCAAAGTACTTGAACAGTGGGGAGACTTCCGTGCCGATTCACTGGACATGGATAAATTAGGTGAATTTAACGCCGATGCGTTGCGGCTGATGGACCGTGCGGGTTGGCAATAAGCAATTGCATGCGTAAAGTTGGCAGTTTTGCCCTATCAACTGCCAACTTTACAATTACATGTCCTTCATAAACCAATTTCGCCCCTACCCGGCATTCATTTTTGTACTGGCAGTGGCCCTGTCAATGCCTGTGGCAGTGGTTTTGGCGCATGTTTTTGTTCCCAGTGGTGATATCTGGCAGCACTTAAGCAGTACTGTGCTTCCCGACTATATTCGTAATTCTCTGCTGTTAATGCTTGGCGTCGCTATGGGTACGCTGTTAATCGGTGTCACAACGGCCTGGCTCACCACAATGTGTCAATTTCCAGGTCGCAGTGTGTTCGAGTGGGCCTTGTTGCTGCCGATGGCAATGCCTGCCTATATCATTGCCTATACCTATACCGGAATGCTGGATTTTGCCGGTCCGTTACAAACCAGCCTGCGTGAATGGTTTGGCTGGCAATACGGAGATTACTGGTTCCCTCAGATCCGCTCGCTAAACGGCGCAGTTGCTATGCTGACTCTGGTGCTTTATCCCTATGTCTATTTGCTTAGCCGCGCGGCGTTTCTGAATCAATCAATCTGTGTGCTGGATGTCAGTCGGACCTTAGGTAATGGGCCATGGAAAACGTTCTGGAAGGTAGCGCTTCCGCTGGCTCGTCCAGCAATCATTGCCGGTTTATCATTAGCATTGATGGAAACCTTAGCCGATTACGGTACCGTTCAATTCTTTGGCGTCAGCACTTTTACCACCGGCATTTTCCGAACCTGGTTCGGTATGGGCAGTGCTGCGGCAGCAGCTCAACTCGCCGCTGGACTGATGGTATTTGTCTTTGCCTTGGTTCTGATCGAACGTTATTCCCGTCGTAAAGCCCGCTATCACCACACCAGTCGTCGTCATCAGGATCTGCGTCGTTTCCCACTGACCGGTGGCCGGGCATTTCTGGCATTCCTGTTTTGCCTGTTTATCCTTGGACTGGGTTTTTTATTACCGGCATTGCAACTGCTTAGCTGGACCATCCATGTAGCGGATACCGTGATTGATGCAGAGTTTCTAAGATTACTGGTCAACAGCCTGTCTCTTGCCGCGTTTGCTGCCGTACTCGCTCTGTTACTGGCGCTTGTTATGGCTTATGCCCAGCGACTTTATCCAGGCAAACTGGTGAGCGCAGCTGTTCAAGTGGCAGGAATGGGGTATGCCGTACCTGGCGCTGTTATTGCCGTTGGTGTGATGATCCCTTTTGCCTGGATTGATAACACCATTGATGATTTGGCGCGGAGTCAGTTTAATTATTCCACTGGACTATTATTGAGTGGCACATTGGTCGCAGTCACATTTGCCTATCTGACCCGTTTTCTTGCTGTGTCATTACAAACCGTAGACAGTGGCTTAACACGCATCACCCATTCGATGGATGAAGCAGGTCGTTCGTTTGGATTTCGACCATTACAGATACTGAGACAGATCCATATACCGATGTTAAGTGCATCATTGATGACGGCATTATTACTGGTATTTGTCGATGTATTAAAAGAGCTCCCCGCGACGCTTATTTTACGTCCTTTTAATTTTAATACCTTAGCCGTAAAAGCCTACGAACTGGCATCTGATGAACGTTTGGCCGAAGCCGCTCCGGCAGCATTGGCTATTGTGATTGCCGGCATTATTCCGGTTATTCTGTTAAGTAAGACCATTACCCGATCCCGCAAGTTAAAATTGGCGATTGATGAAAACTGATAGCACTATGCAACTTCCACAATTACTCGTCGACAATATCAGCATTGGTTATGCTGGCAGGCCAGTCGTTGAAGGTATTTCCTTTAACTTAAAAGAGGGTGAAATTGCCTGCTTACTTGGCCCGTCAGGATGTGGGAAAACCTCAGTCTTGCGTGCTATTGCCGGATTTGAACCATTAATGCAGGGCAGCATCGTGTTGCACGGTAAAACCGTCAGCGTTGCTGAGTTTTCCCTGCCTCCGGAAAAACGCCATATCGGTATGGTGTTTCAGGACTTTGCCTTGTTCCCACACCTGACAGTCGCCAAAAATATTGGTTTCGGTTTACAAAAACTTCCACGAAAACAACAGCAGCAACGCGTAGCTGAATTACTTGAATTAGTTGAATTAACGGGAGCCCAAAATCAGTATCCGCATCAACTTTCCGGTGGGCAGCAGCAGCGTGTTGCCCTGGCACGAGCGATGGCGCCACGTCCCGATATCCTGTTGTTGGACGAGCCATTTTCCAGTATGGATTCCGACTTGCGCGAACAACTTGCCCGGGAGGTACGTCATTTACTGCGTCGCGATGGGGTAACAGCGATTATGGTGACCCATGATCAACATGAAGCCTTTGCCATGGCCGATCAGATTGGTGTGTTAGGCCAAGGAAAATTGCTGCAGTGGGGTAACGGTTATGATTTGTATCACCGACCGAGCAGTCGATTTGTCGCGGATTTCATCGGGCAAGGTGTATTGATCCCTGGCGAAATTATTGCAAATAATAAAATCAGCACTGAGCTGGGCATTGTCAGCGGCAAAATGACGACAAATGCGAGTACTGGTCAACAAGTAAACTTATTACTGAGACCGGATGACATTATTCATGACGATAATAGCCCGCTGAAAGCCGAAATTGTTGCCAGGGCGTTCAGGGGAGCAGTTTATCTCTATACTTTGAGGCTACAAAGTGGGCAACACATACTGTGTTTAGTGCAGAGTCATCATCAACATGAGGTGGGTGAATACCTTGGAATAAGGCTAGAAGCTGACCATCTGGCGGTATTTTCAGATTTTCAGGAATAATTCCCAACAAATAACAGGAAGTAGTACCAAGGTACTATAGGCGCTGGCGAGTTTTATCTTTATATTACGTAACGTAGGTTTTAATTATGTCTTTCGCACCTCTGGAGGCGCACTTCTGTATGAAAAAAATTACCTTTATTAAAAGCTTGTTAGTCCTATTAGCGGCATCATTTAGCTTTTCTATTCAGGCAGCAACATTATCTTTGGCGGGTACAACTTCCTACAATGCCAATGGCTTTAAAGGGTCTATTTCTGAGATTCTTAATATTAATAGTTTCATACCAGATGCGTCAGTAGGTTTTTATGTTCCAAAACCTAATCCAACAGCCATGAGTGCGGCACATGTTCAAACGGCCTTATCTGCTATCGGATCAAGTTTTGTGGTTACGGATTTTTTCAAAATCAACAGTCCTGCCAGCAACACTTTGAATACAGCCCCTTTGGGCCTTTCATTCAGTGGTTTCCTGATGAAATATGGTACAACCACACTAATAGGTCTGTTCAACTCGCCGATCTCCAGCCTGGATTTCTTACCCCATAATGGAAAAGACGTTTCACATATCGCCTATTTCAATACGTCTGTTTCTGAAGTACCTTTACCTGCTGCATTATGGTTATTTGCTCCCGCCTTGATCGGATTTCTGGGCTTTAGACGTCGCATGAATAAATAAACACAAACTTTGGTTCAAACAAAAAGGCCGTGTTTATCACGGCTTTTTTTAGTACTTTTTGCAGTGAACTTAAGCTATTTCTCGATTTTATTACCAGCTGGTGCAGATCAAACCTACCTGCAATCATCTCGGTCAGTAACCTAGATAATGTCAAAAGCAAAAATAGGTAAGGAGTTCTTCCCACAAAAAACAGGTATTAGTACCAAAGTACAATATGAAAAATTTACAGGCACGCCTAGGTTATGAGACGTAGGTCACATTAATAAAAAAACCTGGGGGGGCATTTTATGAAAAATTACATTAAATTACTATTCGTGGCTGGTCTGGCAACCTTGTCATTTGCAGTCAACGCCGCACCAATAAATCTTATAAATCCTGTCAACTATTTGACACCTGCAGGACCTCCTGGCAATGAGGGGACGATTTCAACTGTAGTGAACATCAATGACTATATGCCTGGTGCGTCTACAGGCTATTTAATTGAAGATGCTCAGCCTCAAGCAGTTGATGCGGGTCAGCTCCAAACAGCATTAAATGCTGCAGGTGCCGGATTTACAGTGACTGATTTTACAAAAATTCAACCACCTCCAGTAGGCAACGTATTTGATTCTTCACCACTTGGAATAGCATTTCAGGGCTTTTTAATGAAATATGCGACTTTCACTATGGTCGGCTTATTTGATTCTCCTATCACTCAATTGAGTTATACCACCCACACTGGTCAGGATGTATCACATATTGCCTATCTCAATACTTCAGAAGTTCCACTTCCAGCCGCATTGTGGTTATTTGCTCCGGCTCTGATCGGATTCCTTGGTTTCAGACGTCGTATGACTAAATAAAAATTCCAATCAGGATTTTTATCAAAAGCCGTGCTCAGCACGGCTTTTTTTGCCTGCAATTTGCTATCCATAAAGCAAGACTTCCCGGGAACTACAGCAAACGCATTATCTCAGCTGGCTGATAAAGAAATGCATATTCAAAAAAAATAATCTGCTTGTTGAACAAACAATGAAAAAAATGAGCATAAAAGCATTTAAATGAATGGGCAGGAAGCTATTTCGATCCTAATAATTACCTAATAATATTGTTAGGGCTTGTTGATCTTTCATATCCTCCTCTGCTGGAGGCTATTTTTGTGTCCGACAAGGTGGAAAGCACGCAGTGTAGTCTTTCTACATAAGTGATTGACAAATTAGTCTGGAACTCATTTGAACAGCTTTGCTGGCCGCGTAGCGGTGAAATACAGGGATGTATTTCATACAACGCAGGCGGACGCAAAAAAGTCCCAGCCCTTCGGGTTGTGACTGAAAAAGCATCACTTATGTCCACGGATGGACTGTATGCCGGCGCGCCAGGGAGGCGCGCGCCGGTCTGCTTGGCCTGCATGGATGTAAGTCAGGGGCGTGAGCAGGATGCAGAAGCTTTGCTCGTCGCTTATTTAGAACAACCACAAAAACGCCGGGAGCGTTTTTGAGCATAAGCCCCAATGGGGTGAGATACATGGATGTATCTCACAAAAGGCGCTCCTCTTGCCTTGATTGACGGTTTTTCAGCTCAAAACAGAGGGGGATATGAAAGATCAACAAGCCCTGGACAGACAACTTAATTTCCCTACGTACTTTTAAAGAACTTCTACCTGGAAGGTGTTGTTACCCCCCACCCCACACCTGATACTTGCGCTATCTTATTGTTACAATCACAAGGTAAATATGCTAAATTCCCTGCTAATTGCCAATAATAATAAAGATACGTAATCATATGAAAATAATGGAGCTTTTCAGTATGGAAATTAACTGAACATGCTGCGGCTTCAACAATTTGGGGCGGATCGATCGTTGTATCTGCTCAGATATGCATTATGTTTTGTTCTTTTTCTTCTTCCCATTACCAGTTTTGCACAACAATCATTTGTTGGTCAGTGGTATGAAGTCAGTGCCAACTGGAGCTTTCCAGATCCGCCTGAAACCACTGTCAATGCTCCGTCTTTAACTGGCGGGCATTACGTCTTTCAATCCGTATTTGATATCACTGATGCTGATGAAACAATCGTTATTGATTTTAAAAATGGCAGCGTATTAGGACATTTTCATCACTATATAACTGACATTTCCGGTAATTTCATTGCAGAAGCCCGGGGTGGAATTGAATCAGAGGTCAAAAACACTTTTTTTATGCGTCATGGACGCGAATTCAGATTGCCTCCGGGTCAGTATCAGCTCACCACCCAACTGGTTTCACACTATTTTATTGCCCAGCCTCAGCCTTATTGGGACAGCTTGCCGCATTACCGTGAAGCCATAAAATGGGGCACTGTTATTACCTTGGTCAGTATGGGCATTCTGATAAGTCTTGGCGTGTATTACGCCATTCTGGCTTTGGTCAGACGGCGTACCACCGAAATCATGTACACCTTTTTTATCATGATGAATGTGCTTTACAACGGTACGGCGCTGTTAATTACCCCGGATCTGTTCAATATCCACTGGTTTTACTTTGTCGGCGGTCCCATTCTGCTGAGTAACTTTGCCTACATTCTGTTTGCCAAGCATTTATTACAGATCCACCCCGAAACGCATCCCAGGCTGGATAAGCTGGCAAAACTGTTTTTAATGATGTTGGCAGTATTATTCGTTGTGGCCATTTTCAATAAAAATCTGATCATAGAATGCGCCCGTTATGGTGTTGGTCTGATGATGCTCTATGCATTGATTGCGGCTCTGGTAAGAGCATTTGAAGGCTATAAAATTGCCTATTTTTATCTGGTGGCAATCGCTGCTTTTTTTGTGATTGGCTCGATAGCAATTTCCAGCAAGGATCTGGATGGTGTATACACCATCTATATCGAGCATATCGGCTTGTTAGCCGTCACGGTTGAAGTATTACTTATCGGTCTGGTTCTGGGATATCAGTTTGCCGAGGTTTACCGGGAAAAAGAACATAATCTGGTGCTGGTCCAGCAGAGTTTGCAAATTGCCCATCATGATGCACTTACAGGCCTGCCCAATCGTTATGCCCTGGATATTTCCATGGAAGAGTTACCGGCTGACGGTATGTTAACGCTGTTAGATATGGATAACCTCAAGCTTTATAACGACACCTATGGGCATCAAAAAGGTGATGAAATGCTGCAGATGTTTGCCAGAGTCCTGTCAGCGAAACTTGGGGATCTCGGCGTACTTCACCGGATGGGCGGTGATGAATTTGCCATCACCAGCGACAGTATTACCTACGCAGAAAATATCAGAGAAGTCATCTCACAAACCATACAATACATGCGACAGAACGGATTTGAAAAAGCCGGTGTCAGTCATGGTTCAGCTAATATGGTCGAAACCATCAATATAAATGAATTGAGAATTTTGGCTGACGAACGTATGTATCACCAAAAACGCACCAACGATAACCGCCAATGGGCTTAAAGACATCATAAGCATTTTGGCTGCTATCACTCTGAGCAGAATTAACGCTGCAGAATGGTGAATAACCAGCGAACAATTACCATTGTCGGCTGACCATCATATGCAGCCATACGGCTTCATTACGCAATTGTGAATCGTTACCAAACGGCAGCTCGCTATTGGTGTAATCCACTTTTTTACGGAAATCGTATTCAATACCACCATAAATAATCCATTCTGAATTGTATTGATAACTGCCGCCAAAAGTGAGGTGATGATCAAAGATCCCCGCCACAACAGGATTGGTATGTTCTTTTGGGATCGGGTTTTTCCCATAGTTATAGCCGCTATATAAAGTCAGTTTGTCGTTATAGCGATAGGCCATGCCCGTGGCAAACACCAGTTGGTTATTCCAGTTCATAGTTGAGGTACTGTTAATATCCGGTAAACCGGCAACAGAGGGATCGGTCGCTCGTAACTCGGTTTTTTTCATCGCGTCAGACCAGTTCAACCAGTTAACTTTTAACGAAAGTAACAGTTTTTCATTCATCTGATAGGCGGCGCCCACCCCGATTTCTTCAGGCAAGGCCAGACCTTTCAACGAAACATCATCGTACTTGACTACCCCCAGACCAGCACCTGTCATATTAAGTTTAAGTTCACCATCGGTTAACGGCAGCTCTGTTTTACCGGTATAACTGGCTGCCAGCGTAAGCTTGGGAGTTGCCCGATACTGAATACCCAATTTAAAGCTGGTGCGTAAACTGGTCGCGTCATCTATCTCAATTCCCGCAAATGCAGGCGGTGCTGAGGTATCCGGGAAGATCTTCTGTTCAGCCTGCGCATAGACCAAGCCAAAACTGCCGCCGACTGACCATTTATTGTTGACTTCACAGCCTACACCACCGGTAAGTTTGCCCACAGCAAACAAACCCGAATATTCATCCTCTGTTGCAAAAGCGGTTTGCATATTTTCAAATACGCCACCAGAACCGCCTTGTGCAAACAGTCCGCCCCCCACCGTACATGCCACATTTTCCAGTTTTTGTGCATACCCCATGCCGCCTAATCCGGTATAGAGGTTACTTGCATGTCTATCATTACCAAACTGATCTTCATGCGACAAATCAGTAATCCGCAGTAATGAACCATACGCATCAAAACGTTTGGTTTTAATTTGAGTCAGTCCGGCCGGATTGGTATTGAGCGCAGTGGTATCACGTGCCACAGCAATATCTGCCCCAGCCATTAATGTAGATTCGGCGCCAAATCCAATCAGATTGATACCATTCGTAGCATGGCTGGTGCCAGCAAAAAGACCCAGGAAGCAAACAGTTATTTTTTTCATTCGATGCTCATAGAACAGGTGCTCGTTTCATTCATCCCTTTGAGCCCTTTTGCAGGCAAAACCTCATCATGAGCGTTCTGAAGATACACGTCCGTAACGGCCGAAAGCATGGTTTCTTTAGGGGGGATAATGCTATTAATCCAACAATGACAAAAACCCTGGCGGCCAGTTAACTGCCAGGAGAGTTCGTTCACATTGTGAATCATTCAATATTCTGGATTTGTTCTCGCATCTGTTCTATTAGTACTTTCAGATCAACTGAATAACGTGTGGTGTCGGTATCAATGGATTTCGAACCGAGGGTATTGGCTTCTCGATTAAGCTCCTGCATCAGAAAGTCGAGCCTGCGACCGACAGGTTCATCACGCTGCAGTACACGTTTGACCTCATCTACATGACTTTGTAAGCGATCCAGCTCTTCAGCCACATCGCTTTTCTGGGCGATCAACACAATTTCCTGTTCCAGTCGTTCCGGTTCCAGAGTCACTTCCAGTTCAGCAGCTTTTTGTAACAGACGTTGCCGTTGTTGTTCGAGAATCTCGGGCATACGAAGTTTCACCGCTTCAGCAATTTGCAATATTTCTTCACAACGCTGCAGGATCATATCAGACAAGGCCTGCCCTTCTCTTTCTCTGCCACTGATAAAGTCTGCAAGCGTCATATCAAGAGCATCCATGGCCTGTTGCTTCAGTGCGGTTAAATCGACCTGTTCACTATCTGCCACACCAGGCCATTGCAACAGTCGCAAAGGATCAATCGGCAAAGCTTGTTTGGCCATTTGGGTTAATTGCTCACAGGCATCTATCACTGATTGCGCCAGGTTCTCATCGATATGTAATGCGTTTTGCTGTTGGGAAGGATGATATCGCAGGCTAGCTTCGATCTTGCCACGTGCCATACGCTCGGCAAAAATTTTGCGGATGTCCATTTCCAGAGGTCGAAATGATTCTTCCAGTCGCAAAGCGAGTTCTAAATAACGATGATTAACCGATCTGACTTCCCAGATCAGAGTGCCGAGTTCAGTTACTTGCTCATGGCGGGCAAAGGCGGTCATGCTTCGTATCACAATGGTTTTCCTATAGCTATTAAGCCCCCATATTAACGAAAACCACAGGTAAAAAGCACGCGGGAATTGAGATGCATCAGTATAATCATCGTATTTTTAGTAAAGGATAGAACAGATGCGTCCAAGTGGCCGACAACCTGATCAACTTCGTGAGATCACCATCACCCGCAATTACACAAAACATGCGGAAGGCTCCGTACTGGTCGAGTTTGGTGACACAAAAGTGCTATGTACTGCTTCTGTTGAAGAGCGTATTCCACCCTTTTTACGGGGGATGGGCGAAGGCTGGATCACGGCCGAATATGGCATGCTGCCACGCTCTACCGGCTCACGTATGCAACGTGAATCCAGCCGCGGTAAACAAGGTGGCCGTACCATGGAAATCCAGCGTTTAATCGGTCGTTCTTTACGGGCAGCAATTGATCTAAAGGCGCTGGGTGAACGCACGATTACCATTGATTGTGATGTTATTCAGGCCGATGGCGGCACTCGCACGGCCTCCATCACCGGCGCCTTTGTAGCGCTGCAGGATGCGATCGATTATCTGATTAAAAAACGTAAAATCAAAAAAAGCCCGTTACATGGTCAGGTCGCTTCTGTTTCTGTTGGGATTCACAATGGTACAGCCGTACTGGATCTGGATTATGCTGAAGATTCAACGGCTGAAACCGATATGAATGTTGTCATGAATGATGCAGGCGCATATATTGAACTACAGGGGACTGCGGAAGGCCATGCCTTCAGAGCAGATGAATTACAATCCATGCTGGATTTGGCTGCTATTGGGATTGAACAATTGATGATCAAACAACGCGAGGCATTGGCAGACTGATGTCTAAAATCGTTCTGGCCAGCGGTAATATCGGAAAACTGCGTGAATTATCGCAGATCCTCAGTCCACTTGGTCTGGAGCTTATTGCGCAATCTGATCTGAATGTTGCTGAGGCTGAGGAAACCGGTCTCAGCTTCGTGGAAAATGCCATTATCAAAGCCCGCAATGCCGCTTTATTCACTGGTTTACCAGCAATAGCTGATGATTCAGGCATTGAAGTCGATGCTTTGCATGGTGCACCGGGAATTTATTCTTCACGTTATGCC
This sequence comes from Methylophaga sp. F7, assembly GCF_056863975.1. NCBI lineage: Bacteria > Pseudomonadati > Pseudomonadota > Gammaproteobacteria > Thiotrichales > Piscirickettsiaceae > Methylophaga > Methylophaga sp. F7. The sequence goes on from NZ_CM166511.1 coordinate 2,505,433, forward strand.
GGACCGGATGCCTCCGATACTGACAATATTGAGGCCCTGCTGGAAGCGATGAAAGACGTTCCGGAAACAGAACGTACAGCCCGATTTCAATGTGTAGTGGTATTTATGCGTCATGCAGAAGATCCGACCCCACTGATTTGTCAGGGCAGCTGGCAGGGACAAATCCTGCAATCACCGCTCGGCGATGAAGGATTTGGTTATGATCCAGTGTTTTGGGTGTCTGAAACAGACTGTACAGCGGCCGAGCTCTCGCCTGAACAAAAGCATGCAATCAGCCATCGCGGCAAAGCCATGCGTCAATTTATGGAAGAATTTAAATATACCCGCCATCAACCCTGACGGTTGTTGATATTTAACCCCTTCCAAACTGGTACAACCATGTTTAATTTTACTGCTCTGCCACCATTAAGCCTGTATATCCATGTGCCATGGTGCGTACGCAAATGCCCCTATTGTGACTTTAATTCACATCAGGCCGGTGATGAGATCCCTGAACAGGCCTATATCGATGCACTGATCCGGGATCTCGAACAGGATCTGCCGTTGGTCTGGGGACGCACTATCCAGACTATCTTTATTGGTGGTGGCACCCCCAGCCTGTTCAGTGCAGAAGCATATGACCGTTTATTTTCTGCCTTACGTGCGTTATTACCTATCCGTGCCGATGCAGAAATCACCCTGGAAGCCAATCCAGGTACTTTTGAAGCAGCACGTTTTACAGACTACCGTGCGGTTGGCATTAATCGGCTATCGATTGGCATACAAAGCTTTGATGGTGATTCATTAACCGCATTAGGCCGGATTCATGATGGAAAGCAAGCCATTCGAGCAGCCGAAATTGCCCACCAGGCGGGGTTTGATAATTTCAACCTGGATCTGATGTTTGGTTTGCCCAAACAAACGGCTGAACTCGCCAGAAAAGATGTAGAAACAGCCATCGCCCTAGAACCAACACATATTTCGTATTATCAGCTCACCATTGAACCTAATACGTTGTTTCATCAGTCTCCCCCACAATTACCTGATGACGAACCGATTGATAACTGGCAGATTGCTAATCAACAACGTCTGGCCGAGGCCGGTTATCTGCAATATGAAGTCTCTGCCTATGCAAAAAATGGTCGTCAGAGCCGCCATAATCTCAACTACTGGCAGTTTGGTGATTATCTGGGTATTGGGGCCGGGGCTCATAGTAAATTAACCAGTGCCGCCACGCAGTCGATTGAGCGGCTGGTTAAACAAAAACAGCCTCAAGCTTACCTGGACAAGGTCAATAGTGCACAACGTGTTATGAAACAGGAACCGGTTGGCATTAATGAAATCGGTTTTGAGTTTATGCTTAATGCCTTACGTTTAACGGACGGTTTTGCAACATCGTTATTTATGCAGCAGTGTGGTGTACCGCTGGCGACCATTAAAAAACCATTAGCTGAAGCCGAGGAACGCGGATTGATTGATTATTCGGTTAAGTGGATTAGACCTACCGAGTTGGGTCAACGGTATTTAAACAGTTTAATTGAATTATTTTTGCCGCAATAATATGCTGGCGCAGGTCGTTAAGGGAGCTACCATCATGTTGAAACGCCATCTCCTGGCAACTGGATTGTCTTTATTTATGGTCTTGCCAATACAGGCGGACACTTTATCAATTGCCGAACCGACTTATAAAACGCCTAACAGTGAGTCAGGTATCTTGCGTCCTACTCGGGGCATGACAATGCAACAGGTTGAACAAAAATATGGGATAGCAGAGCAGAAATACGCGCCAAAAGGCACACCGGCAATTACTCGCTGGCAATATCCACAGTTTGATGTGTATTTTGAAAATCAGCTGGTGATCCACTCGGTGGTTCAGCGGAAATCCGAGTAACACAAGGATAGCTTAAACTCCTTGAAATCGCCGTTTTGCCCACTCTGGTAAGGTGCCCACTCTGGCATGATGCAGTGATTCCATTTCAATCACGATCAATATCAAAACACTGACCAGGGTCGGTAAAAAGCTTAGTCCACCTACCAAGGCAAAAGCGGCTTCTTTCATCAGTCCTAAGTAGGTGTAACTTAACCAGCCTAATATTGCCACAGTCACCACGACGGATAACACTATGGCAAAGAAGAAACTCCAGCGGCGGGCGATTTGCCAGTGAATATAGACAAACTCACTGTCTTCACGTTTGATTCTGCTGGAGCGAATAAAGGTATACCCAACAAACGAAAATGATAACAACGGCACCAATACGATAAACTCAAAATAACTCTTCCCTGTTGCAGCAATCGCCGTGAACAACAGGATATGATTCGCAATCAGGTTCGTTAAAAAGATATCGTGCGGCATTCTGGCTGCCGCCCTTTCTTGATCCTGTGGTGCCGTCATTTCTGTCATATTTATCTGGCCAAGTTGTTGATAATCGCCTCGCGTACTGAGTCCAATGTAGCATTTACAGTAATGACTGGTGAACTACTTTGTTTGATAGCAATGTCCGGGTCTTTCAGACCGTGACCTGTCAACGTACAAACAACGGTACTGCCTTCAGGAATCTTGCCAGATTGAATATCACGCAATGCGCCGGCGACTGAAGTTGCGGAAGCCGGTTCGCAGAAAATACCTTCCTTTTCGGCCAGTAATTTCTGGGCAGCCAAGATTTCGTCATCAGAGCATTCATCAAACCAGCCCTGTGATTCTTCTTTCACTTTCCAGGCCATATCCCAGCTTTGCGGATGACCAATACGAATCGCAGTAGCCACAGTTTCAGGATCATCTACCATCGCACCCCGCATAAACGGCGCACTGCCATTAGCTTGATACCCTACCATTTTCGGACGATTACCGACAATCGCGCCACCTGCATATTTACAATTGCCATGACAGTAAGCGCAGGCTTCAGTGACATGATCGCCACTGGCTGATGAATACTCACAGTAGCCAATCCAATGGGCGGTGATATTACCGGCGTTACCGACTGGCAGGCAGTGATAATCCGGAGCACGACCTAACTCTTCAATGATCTCAAACGCAGCAGTTTTCTGACCTTGCAAACGATAAGGATTAATTGAATTTACAATGGTGACCGGAGCATGCTCTGCAACGTCTTTAACCAGTTGCATCCCCTCATCAAAGTTTCCTTTGATTTGGATAACCACTGCGTTATGCATCATAGCCTGAGCGAGTTTACCCTGGGCAATTTTGCCATCAGGAATAATAACAAAAGCAGTGATACCAGCACGTGCAGCATAAGCAGCCGCTGCTGCTGACGTATTACCGGTAGAAGCACAAATAATGGCTTTACTACCCTCTTCAACAGCTTTGGTCACGGCCATGGTCATACCACGATCTTTGAAAGACCCCGTCGGATTCAATCCCTCATATTTGACGTAGATATCAACATCTTTGCCAATTAACTTAGGGATATTGTTCAATTTCAATAATGGTGTATTACCTTCACCAAGGCTGATCAGTCTGGTGTCATCATTAACCGGCAAACGGTCACGATAACGGTCAATCAGGCCGGTATAACGTGGACGAAATGGCATAAGTAGTTCCTCTTTAATTCTTTAACGGGCGTTTTTTCAGCCCAGCGATTCCATGCGGATACGCATGATCGCGTGTTTGACAGTATCCAATGCTTCGATTTGGGCAATCGCTTCATCCATATTTTTTTCAACCACCGGCTGGGTCAGCATAATGATGGGCACTGTGCCCTCTTCTTCTTCCGGTTGTTTTTGCAGGATCGCTTCAATATTGATGTCCTGCTCACTGAAAATACGAGTAATGTCGGCTAACACACCCGGCTTATCTTCTGTGTTAATCCGCAAATAATAAGAGGTAATGACCTCAGACATCGGTAAAATCGGTGTATCTTTCAATGAATCAGGCTGGAAGGCCAGATGTGGCACCCGATTTTCCGGGTCAGTAGTCAGCGCACGAACAATATCAACAATATCGGCTACTACCGCAGAAGCAGTCGGTTCAGCTCCTGCTCCAGCACCATAATACAAGGTTGGCCCAACTGCATCGCCTTTCACGACGATGGCATTCATTACCCCATTGACGTTGGCAATCAGACGACGTTTTGGAATTAATGTCGGATGAACTCGTAGTTCAACACCTTGAGGTGTTTTCCGGGCAATCCCCAAATGTTTGATGTGGTATCCCAATTCTTCTGCGTACTGCACATCTTCCTGGGAAATTTTGCTGATGCCTTCGGTATAGGCTTTATAAAACTGTAAAGGAATACCAAATGCAATCGACGCCATGATGGTCAGCTTGTGTGCTGCATCAATGCCTTCCACATCAAATGTCGGATCGGCTTCGGCATAGCCCAAAGCCTGAGCTTCAGCCAGAACATCGGCAAAGTTACGGCCTTTATCACGCATTTCCGTCAGGATAAAGTTACCAGTTCCGTTAATAATGCCTGCCAGCCACTCAATACGATTAGCGGCCAGACCTTCACGGATAGCCTTGATAATCGGGATGCCACCAGCAACGGCGGCTTCAAAAGCAATCGTGACGCCTTTTTCCTGCGCCTTGGCAAATAATTCGTTGCCATGCATTGCGATTAAGGCTTTGTTGGCAGTGACGACGTGTTTACCGTTTTCAATTGCCTGCATCACTAAATCTCGGGCGATACCGGTACCACCAATTAACTCAACAATGATTTGAATTTCCGGGTCATTGACCACTGAAAACGCATCATCCGTTAAATCAATGCCGTTCAAATCACAGCTTTTAGCTGAATCCAGATTTTTATCCGCGGCGCGCAAAATTTCAATTCCACGGCCTGCACGGCGGCTTATTTCTTTTGAGTTTCGCTTTAAAACACTGACAGTACCACTACCAACAGTGCCTAAGCCAAGAATACCAATTTTGACTGATTGCACTTTTGCCCCCTACCCTTTTTTCATCATGTCACGGATACCACGGATTGCCTGCCGGGTACGGTGCTGATTCTCAATCAGTCCGAAACGCACATAGTCATCGCCATATTCACCAAAACCGATGCCTGGCGATACAGCTACTTTAGCTTCTTTAAGCAATTTCTTACTGAACTCCAGCGAACCCATTTCACGGAATTGCTCAGGAATTCTGGCCCAGACAAACATGGTCGCTTTGGGTTTTTCCACTGGCCAGCCAATCGCATTTAGCCCGTCACACAACACGTCACGACGTTGTTTATAGGTTTCGACAATTTCTGCCACACATTCCTGTGGACCATCCAGAGCCGTAATGGCGGCTACCTGAATCGGGGTAAACATGCCGTAATCCAGATAGGATTTCATTCGGGCCAATGCCGCAACCAATGTCGGATTGCCTGACATAAAACCTACGCGCCAGCCTGGCATATTGTAGGTTTTGGATAAGGTATAAAACTCAACCGCAACGTCTTTTGCGCCAGGGATTTGCAAAATTGACGGTGCTTTATAACCATCAAAGGTGATCTCACCATACGCCAAATCATGAATAACCCAAATCTGATGCTCTTTGGCAAAATCAACAACCCGCTGGAAGAAATCCAGATCAACGCACTGGGTGGTTGGATTGCCTGGGAAATTCAACACCAGCATTTTAGGTTTTGGCCATGAATCTTTAACCGACTTTTCCAGCTCGGCAAAAAAATCAACGTCCGGGGTTAGCGGTACATGACGAATATCCGCACCGGCAATCACAAAACCATAAGGATGAATCGGATAAGCCGGGTTTGGCACTAAAACCGCATCGCCCGGGCCCACCGTTGCCAGCGCCAAATGCGCCAGGCCCTCTTTTGAACCAATAGTGACTATCGTTTCTGAGTCAGGATCCAATGTCACATCATATTTACGCTGATACCAGTCACAAATCGCTTTTCGCAGACGTGGAATACCTCTGGAAACAGAATATCGGTGGGTATCAGGACGCTGTGCCGCTTCGACGAGTTTTTCCACAATGTGCGCTGGTGCCGGTTTATCCGGATTCCCCATGCCAAAGTCGATAATATCTTCGCCGCGCGCACGCGCTTTTGCCTTCAAATCATTTACAATGTTGAAAACGTATGGCGGAAGACGCTTGATTCTGGGAAATTCGTCGTTCAACTGAGCACCTGCTATTAGCTAAAACGGTTGGCAAACCAAGCAAAATAACTGAAAATCATTCACACTTCAAATTGATTTAATATAGTGGATTAATATGAGTCAACAAGACCAATTGTACACGACGATCATTAATGATCTCCAAAAAGGAAAACTGGTACTGCCCACATTGCCTGAGGTTGCCCTCAAGGTTCGTGAAGTTGCCAACAATCCGGATGTCTCTGCAGCGCAGCTTGCTGAGGTCATTACGACCGATGCGGCCTTATCAACCCGTTTGATAAAAGTCGCCAACAGTCCTCTATATAGAGGCAGGGTTGAGGTCGAATCGGTGCAGACGGCGGTCTCTCGACTGGGTATTCCGATGGTTCGTAACCTGGTGACCAGTCTGGTGATGGAACAGATGTTCCGTCCGACCAATAAAAAGCTGGAAAAACGTATGAGAGACCTCTGGCAACATAGTATCGAGGTCGCTGCCGCAAGTCAGGTCATTGCTTCCAAGCAGCCTAATATTGCGAACGATGAAGCAATGCTGGCGGGGTTAATACATGAGATAGGTGCGCTGCCTATTCTGATGAAAGCCGCCGACACTCCTGAGTTGTTGGAAGATACCCGTCGTCTGGACACACTCATTGACAACCTTTATCCAAAAATCGGCGAAGCTATTTTGCGCAGCTGGGATTTTCCGGAAAATCTGATAACCGTCGCCGCTGAACATGCAAACCTTAATCGTAATAGTCAAAACGGCCCCGATCTGACTGACGTAGTTCAGGTAGCCAATTTACAAAGCTACTTTAATACCAGCAAAGCTTTGGATCCCAACACGCGCGACAAGGTTCTCGCTTTCCGTAAACTGAATATTGATACGGGTATCAGTGTGGTTGAACTGGATGAAAACAGTGAAGAATATGCCGCTGCTCTGGCACTTTTCCAGAATATGTAAAAACAAATCTGCAGTAGATTATTAAAAAGGCTATCTTCGGATAGCTTTTTTTAAGGCAAAAAATCTGGATTCCATACAATTTCCCATAAATGGCTATCCGGATCCTGAAAATAACCGGCATAACCACCCCAAAATGTTTTTCGTGGGGACTTTACTATCGTGGCACCCGCCATAGATGCCTGCTGCATGATGGCATCCACATCAGTTTCATTAAGAACATTGTGAGCAAGACTCATCGCTGTCGCTGTTGCAGTTAACGGTAATCCGGCATCTGCCGCCAGACTTTGTCGCGGCCATAAAGCAAGTTTCAAACCTGGCTGCAAATCAAAAAATGCCACCGTACCCTGGGCAAACTCTTCCCCAATAATGCCTTCGGTATGCAGCCCCATGCCGTCCTGGTAAAACCTGATGGATCGGTGTAAATCATCAACTCCCAGTGTAATCATTGAAATATAGGGCTTCATCTATCTGCTCCTTTGGCGCTTAATCATTTCCAACCATAAACCGATAATCTGATTCGTTTTCCCTGAAACTGAACACCTTCATATTGCAGTAAAGCTTTCTGCTGCTGATAAGCTTCGCTGTCCGGCGGAAAAGAAATTTCCCCTTGCGCATTGATTACCCGGTGCCATGGTAAAGAGGAATCCTCTGGTAATTTTTTTAAGCTACTGCCCACATAGCGCGCATAACCAGGATAACCGCATTGTTTGGCTATCTGTCCATAGGTCATCACTTTGCCTATGGGGATGGCAGCAACCACTTGCCAAATTATTTCATCCAGTTCAGACATGCATTTTCTACATAGCCATCTTCACAACCATCGGCTTTTCAAGCCGATGAATGTGAAAATGTTGTTATCGCGATAATAATGGATGTTAAGGGTTACGCTTGACGAGATTATCAACACTCCATGCACCGCCACCCGCAACAAACAGATATAAAAAGATAAAGCTGAACAAAGCGGCTAATTCACCATTATTTAATAAAGGCCAAAATCCCTGAGGGGCATGAGCGATAAAATACGCTACCGCCATCTGGCCTGACAAAATAAAGGCTACCGGTCTGGTGAACAAGCCAATAAGGATTAAAAAACCACCGACAAGTTCAAGCACGCCGGCCACACCGGACAGGGTAAATAAATCAAACTCATTCCGCTGTGGGGCTGGGTAACCAAATAACTTTTGACCACCATGCTGCATAAACATAAAAGCTGTGACGATGCGTAAGATGCTCAACACACGTGGTTGCCACGCTATAAAAAAGTTTTCCATTGCTCTCTCTCCTTAGACTGAATTAATAGTTAAATTATTGATTATAGGTATAAAACGTTTAATAGTTCTTCGACAGAACTCAGAGGATGTTAGCAGTAATTCTGACAAAATACACAGCGAGCCGAAGTCTATAAACAGTATTTATAATCGACTGGCTTAGCGGTTTTAATGTTTAATCAACACTGTTAACAGCTTCATCGTGGCTTTTTCATCCAGGCTGAGATATTTGCCTCGATAGCGTTTGAACTGACGGCGAAAATAATCCAGTGTACGACCACTCTCATACTGCAAAATCACTTGCGGATGGATGTAATTACTGCGACATACGGCAGGTGTATTGCCAAGCCTCTCAGCAACGTTTTTCACTGCTTCGACAATATTACTTTTGCTGAGCTTTTCATTGTCAGCTGGCCCCAATTTATCCAGAGCTACTGCCATCAAAACTGTTCCTGCCCAGGTACGAAAATCCTTGGCACTAAAATCCTCCCCCATCACATCGGAGATGTACTGGTTCAAATCCTGTGCCGTTATTTTTTTACGGCTTTTATCGGGCAGGGTAATATCAAATAATTCATAACCGGACATATTCTCCAGCGCTATCAGCACCTCACGTACCTGTTCATCAGTCACTGTGCGAAACTGCTGCTGATGACTTTTACCTTCATAGTCGAACTCCACACGATCATCCTTAATGGTCATATGCTTGGCCCGTAACGTCGTCAAACCGTATGTCTGATTCTGTCGGGTATAGCTGGCACTGCCGGGACGAAAAAAGCGTCATCCAACATACGTGTCATGCAGGCTAAAACAGAGGTCTGATCAATTGGTCTTCGTTGAATATGTTGGCCGGTTACCCGCCGCATGGTTTCCAGCTGTTCAGCAAAACGTAAAATGCGTTTGAATTTTTGCTCACTGGCAGTTTCAACCCAGTCCGGGTTGTAGATATATTGTTTGCGACCTTCTTTATCCCGGCCGGTCACCAGTACCTTGGCATCACGATCCTGCTGGATTTCCACTTCCCGCCATGCCGGCGGAATGGCCAGACTTTTTATCCAACGTTTTAAAGCAGCATTTTTAACAGTTTTGCCATTGGCATAACAATAACTGAACGTTTTGCCATGGGGTTTTCTGTAAATGACCGGATTGCTCATAATAACTCCACATCCGTAAGACGAAATTCGGCGCTATCATGGCATGAGATGATGACTTATGACTTTAATGCAGATTATGTCAGCCTGGTCAGCGGCTATAACTTATTGGGCTACCAATACTTCACTTTTATAAAAAGCCCCACTATCAACCGCTAATGCATTAACCAATTTAGGCAGTAACTGGCTCATGGTATCGATTAGTTGCCAGGGCGGATTAATGACTATCATGCCCGATGAAGTCATACCGCGTTCAGCTGAATCCGCGGTAATGGCCAGCTCGAAACGTTGAATATTTTTGATGCCACTCTTGATAAAGTGTTTTTCCAATCGGCTAATTCTGCTGCGTTCCACTACCGGATACCAGATGGCATAAGTACCGGTAGGAAATTTGGCATAGGCTTTTTCAACGGTCTGAAACACTAAATCATAATCTGATTTGATTTCGTAAGATGGATCAATCAACACCAGTCCACGTCTTGATACAGGCGGTAATAACGACAATAGGCCTTTTAAACCATCCTCACGCATAACCCGAACCCGCTTAACCTTCTGGGTATTTTGCAGTAACAGACCCGCATCATCCGGATGTAACTCATATAACCAGGCTCGATCCTGACGCCGCATACAGTGCATGGCAATAAATGGGGAACCCGGATAATATTCCAGCGGTTTTCCAGTATTAACTGCGTCAATTACAGCAAAATATGCAGCCAGTTCCGGCCAGTCAGAACGGTTTAATTTAGCAATACCATTTTGATATTCCTGCAGTTTTTCTGCATGAGCCGAAGCCAGATGATAAAGTCCCGCACCAGCATGGGTGTCTATGTAATCAAAGGCTTTATCTTTTTTAGCCAGATGCTGCAAAATCTCAATCAGCACAATATGTTTAAGCACATCGGCAAAATTGCCGGCATGAAATGAGTGGCGGTAGCTTAACAAGATAAATCCTGATTAGTGGAGAGAGTAAATTAAGTAGCAGCAAATTACGCTTAGCTAGCCACTTTGGCAAAACAATTTTCTTAAGGCTTTAATTCAGTCTGCTGATCCGAAATGTGATTGATTCCATCATTCACTCTCACCTCACCTAAATCAAAAGGGTTTACACCTTCCAGACAGGCCAGATTAAAGCCATAGAGTTCAGGATTCGCTCTGGTTTGATGATGCGTATAAATCCCACAAACTGAACAAAAATAATGCTTAGCAGTGATGGTATTGAACTGATAGAGAGTAAGCTTATCGGCGCCTTTGGTGATTTTCAGGTTAGCAAGCGGAACATAAGCCGCAATGGCGCCCTTTCTCCGGCACATGGAACAATCACAGCGACGAGGATCATTTATTCCGTTTGGCAAATGCACGACAAACTCAACTTCACCACAATGGCAACTGCCTTTATGGTGAGGCTGAATTTGGGTATTTCCTATTTTAGTGATCATTGCATTGCTGGCACTTGTTTAATGTTTAACTATCTGGAGCATGATAACGCGATAACCAATGTGCATAAGGTGCAGGTAACACCCAGGCTGGATCTTTAATTTTTAAGGTTTTAGCTGCATGGTACGGCCAGTGAGGATTAGCTAAATGCGCACGTCCCACCATGACCAAATCCATTTGTTGATCAGCAATAACCTGGTTCACCGTGTTAGGTTCATCAATTCCCCAGGCAGAAGCAACTGGAATGTCAGCTTCACGACGCACACGTTCAGCAATCGGTGCTAATAAAGCTGGTCCCCACGGAATATCCGCATCGGGAGTTGAAAACCCCATGCTGACGCTAAGCATATCCAGACCGGATTGTTTGAATTGCCGGGTCAGATGAATCGACTCACTTAATGTTTCTTCATCACGACCATCATATTCAATCACTCCAAAGCGGGCTGTTAAGGGCAGATTTTCCGGCCAGACTTCGCGCACGGCTTGTAAAGTTTCCAGTAAAAATCGGCTACGACCAGCCAAATCGCCACCGTATTGATCATCACGTTTATTAGAATGGATTGAAAAAAGCTTTGTGCCAGATAGCCATGAGCAAAATGCAGTTCCAGCCATTCAAATCCGGCTTTTTTGGCACGTTTGGCAGCAGCGACAAAGTCAGCTTTAACCCGTTCTATATCTTCCAGCGTCATAGCCTGAGGTACTTTCGGCAAATTAGCACCAAATGCCACAGCAGAAGGCGCTATGGTTTGCCAACTTTGTGGATCACTGTCAGCAAGATGATCATCGCCTTCCCAAGGACGGTTGGCGCTGGCTTTACGACCAGCATGTGCAATCTGAATCCCGGCACAGGCACCGGCTTTTTTAATAGCCGAAGCAATTTTTGCCATGCCTTCAGCCTGCTCGTCATTCCATATGCCAGTACATCCTGGAGTAATTCTTCCTTCAGGGCTGACTGCCGTAGCTTCAACAATTACCAGACCCGCACCACCACGTGCTAATTGAGTGTAATGCGCCAGATGCCAATCATTGGTATGGCCGTCATCGGCACTGTATTGGCACATCGGTGGAACCGCAATACGATTGCGTAACGTTATATCTTTCAGTGAAAACTCAGTAAACAATGCTGTCATAAAAATCTCTTGTTAAAGAATAAAATTCAAAAATATTTCTAGGGCTGGATTTTGAAACTGTGAGAAATCGGATAAATTTTTAAAAAGCGCTTTTGATAACCCCGCCATCCACTCTAACTGCCGCACCGGTTGTGGCTGAGGCTAATGGGCTGGAGAGATAACAGACCATTGAGGCAACTTCATCGGTGGTGGCAAAACGCTTGATCAAAGAAGTTGGTCTGACGTGTTCAAAAAAGTCTTTTTCAAACGCTTCGATGCTTTGGCCTTCTTTTTCTGCCAGATCACTGACGAAAGTTTCAACACCTCTTGAGCTGGTTGGGCCTGGCAAGACTGAATTGACCGTAATATTGGTACCGGCAACCTGCTCAGCCAGACCACGAGCAATAGCAATCTGAGCCGCCTTGGTCATGCCGTAATGAATCATCTCATGGGGGATCTGCACCCCGCTTTCACTGGAGATGAAAATCACCCGACCCCAGTTTTGTTGTTTCATCGCTGGCAGATAGGCTCGCGTCAAACGCACGCCACTGAGCACATTTACATCAAAAAAACGTCGCCAGTCTTCATCCGCTATCTCTTCAAACGGCACTGGCTCGAAGATACCCAGATTATTAATCAGAATATCGACTTCGGGGAACTGCTTTGTCAGTTTCTCGGCTTCAGCCGCTATCGAAAGATCCCCTGCAAATCCATCTACGTTGCCTTTAGCTGTCGATTTAAGGGATTCAATAGCCTGTTTAACTGAAGCTTCAGAACGCCCATTGACGATAACATTCGCTCCTTCATCGGCCAGTGATTTGGCAATGGAAAAACCAATGCCCGCCGTGCTGCCACTTATAAAAGCCGTTTTATTTTTCAGTTGCAGATCCATAAAAACTCCCCTAAGACCGTTAATTAAACAAGATATTCATTGCTTGCTGATTACTGTGAAAGCCGTTCTAATGTAGCGCTTAACGATGCCGCGGAGACTTCTCCCATATGGCTCTCAACCAAGGAGCCCTGTTGATCAAAATACAGCGTCACCGGCAAGCCATAGGCATCAAATTTATCGGCAACTTTGCCGGTTTTATCAAGCAGCACGTGTTCAAATGTCAGCTTATTCTCAGCCAGAAAGTCATTCACTTTTACAGCTGACTCTTGTTGATTGAGCATGACAAAACGAATATCAGGATACTGTTGTGCTGACTTTTCAAAGGCAGGCATTTCACGTTGACAAGGTGGGCACCAACTTGCCCATAAATTCACCACGGTAATGTTATTTTCAGCCACTTGAACCAGTGAAATCTGCTCGCCGTCCAATTGCTCTAAGGCAATATCGGGTATTGAAACCTGTTCCCGACCTGCATTCATTAATAAGGACGTTAGCGAAAAAAACAGCAAAATCGATAAGGCTCCACCGAACAAGGCAACACGTTGCTGTGGCAGGCGTTTGATTTGCCATAACAGAAACAGTGCCATTGCTATCGTGCCGGACACCCAGTCCACCCCACGATCGCGAAAATCGAGCATCTGCCAGAAAGAGTCGTATTGATCGGCAAATTTAATGACAAACACGATGCGTCCGATAACCAGACCGAATAACAGCATCATCAATAATGGATCGGTGACCGAGCCTGCTTTTTTCTGGCCAGAACAGATGCCACCAATATCCCCAAAAGAGCACAGCCAAATAACAATAACGGCTCGAGAGGTAAAGCGAAGGGTCCGAGATTAATCGACATCACTGTTCAAACAGCTTGTCGATATCATCACGCATCGGCATACCTTCAATCAGCCGCACATGACCTTTTTCATCCTTGTAAATGCTGGTCGGTGTTGCCATAAACCCAAGCTGTTCCATCAGCAGGTTATTTTCCTCTACCAGCAATGATCCGTTTGCTAACGCCTCTTCATTTATATTTTCTGTAGGGTTATCGGCAGGTTGGATATGTTGTTGCAAAGCCTTTTCAGGTGAATCAGCCCCTAAAATAGCAGCCGCTTTTTTGATACTGTCCTCCTGCAGAATTCCCACCATAATGTGGCGCAACTGCACCTCACCCTTGGCAATGTAAGGATCAGCGATTTCACGTAATTTCTGGCAATACGGGCAATAGGGATCGGTAAAGGTATAAATAATTCGTTTTGCATCTTTATCACCATCCAATACCCACTTAGCCGTGTCGAGTTGCTGCCAAATCTTTTCATTCTGAGGAGCACTGACCAGTTCATAAAGTGCTTCCTGACCCAAATCGTCTCCTTGAGCGTTAATCAGGTTTCCAATCACCGCATATTTTTTATCTTCTGTCAGATAAATACTCAGCGGCTGCCCTTCTACACTGGCGGCATACCCAGTCAATCCTGCAGGGGTTTCAAAACTGTCAATGATGGTCACTCCCTGCTGTTTGATGTAGCTGATGACCTCAGGTTCCTGTTGTTCTGCCAGGGCAAAATAACTGCCAAATCCGATAACCAATAACACTATAGTGACGATAATTTTCTTCATTCATAACTCCGGAAGGCATTTGCGTTGAAACTGTAACTCAGAAGGATTAAGTGGGGATTAATAGTGCAGATGACAATCTTTCAATTAAAAATGCTCTGTATTTATTTATACATCGCTATTTGAAATTATCACGACAACACATCCAATAAAGACTTATGGTAAAAAAGGTAGGGCATTAACTTACCGCAGGTAATATTCTGGTTATGAGCACAAATCGATTTCCACTCTCCCCCGACATCAGGTCATTCTGGCTGGGATCTGTGCTTTGATTTTAACCGTCGGCATTGCCCGTTTTGCCTACACGCCTTTTTTGCCTATCATGTTAAATGAAACCTCACTGGACACATTAAGCGGAGGTTGGCTGGCCACATTTAATTACATTGGTTACCTGTCAGGCGTGGTGTTGATCTCATTTTTAACCAGCCTCAAAATCAAGTTCCTGTTCTACCGAATCAACCTGATTCTGGCGGTGTTAAGTACGGTCTTAATGGCTGTTACCACGGATATTGTTTTATGGAGTATTTTGCGCTTTATTGGTGGCCTGACCAGTACTGCGGGAATAATTCTGGCAGCAGGATTTGTGATGGGCTGGCTCAAACAAAATGGTTACAAATCAGCATTAGGTATTCATTTTTCCGGTTTAGGGTTCGGTATTGCGATACCTGGGATCGTTATTGTTCTGATAACGCCCTATTTCAATTGGGCTGAGCAATGGCTGATCATGGGGCTTTTCGGTATTTTATTTTTCCTGCCCGCCTGGTTTCTGATGCCGGCACCTGCAACGCAACAGGCTCCCACTGCTGATTTTGCAGCGCCCAACAATAAATGGATGCGATTAATGATCGCAGCTTATGCCTGTGCTGGCGTGGGGTATGTTATCAGTGCGACATTTATTGTTGCGATTCTGGAAGAGATGCCCAGTTTGTCGGGACATGGCAATCTTATCTGGATAATGCTGGGGGTAGCCGCCATTCCATCCTGCATAATCTGGGACAAAGTGGCTGAGCGCATTGGTGAGACAAGTGCCATCATCGCCGCTTATTCGATTATATTGCTTTCTATCCTGATTCCCTTATTCAGTGAATCGCTGCTATTCAATGTGATTGGCGCGTTGTTATTTGGTGCCACCTTTGCTGGAATTGTCAGCCTGATGCTGGTCTATGTCGGGCATAAATTTCCACATAACCCCGCTAAAGCCATGGCCAAACTGACGATAAGTTATGGCATCGCTCAACTTATCGCCCCCGCTTTGGCGGGGTATTTATCCACGCTGACCGGTAATTATCTTTCAGCATTATGGATGGCAGCAGCGGTCATGGTCACTGGCATTTTCTTCGTCTGGCGGATCCAACGATTTGAAGAAAAAACCCAGCTCAAATCAGCAAACCTGTGATTTGAATAACAGCTTCCATGCTGACCTCCATGAGACTTAATCTTCTTTTAGGATTAGCCGGGTGCCATCAGGTCGTTCCAGGGTTTTAGCATCAATGCGTTTAAAGGTGAGATTGATATCACCAGACGTTACTACTTCATCGCTATCCACTTTATAAGTAAAGCTATATGAGCCCGGAACGCCACCAATCAACTGGCCCTGACCTTCCGCATTAAATTCATAGCCTGTGCCATATTGTGGATCAACATAGGCGCCTTCTTGAAAATCAGAACCACAGGCCGTGAGTGTTATCGCCAATAGCAAAGGGATTAGACGTGTGGAATTGAATGGTTGCAATACGCTTTTTAAAGTTTTCATAAAGCTACCTCTAATACTCGATCATTAAAAACGACAAAATTAGCCTTTCTCGCCAGAGGAAAAACGCTCACGTATCGGTTTAAATGCAAGGATGGCTTCTTCTTTAAGGTTATTCATATTGATAAAGTGGCCAAGCCGATAACTATTAAAACCGATGTAATACAAAACAAGTTGTGCCAGCGCGATCAGAATAAATAAAGCACTGCCAATAGTCAGGAAAAGCAAAAAGGTCGATGCGAGATACACCACACTTAGCGCGGCGAGATGGTTTTTATCCAAACTGGTTAACTGTTGTGGATAGAGAAAATAACCTAACACTGCCAATACAAAACCAAGTAATGCCGCTATGGCCAGAGGCGGTAATAACAACCCACCGCCGGCCCCCACCAGAAAAAGAATATAAGTGTAGTAGGTGTATTTTTCTCTCGCGATAAATCCCAAGAGTTTGTCACTGGTAATGCTTTGCCCTGTTTTAGGGTCAAAAGACGTTTGGTTTATCTGTTTATTCAACGCAAAAAATACAATCACACCAGCAATAAACAAAAGCAGCCCCAGCCAAAACAACATGGGACTATAAGCCGGACCATCACCTAAAAATGCTGCTCCCTGACAAATCGGCGGTGTGGAATAGATGCAAGCCATCAACTGTAAAGTGACATCCTTATCACCATAACGGCTCATGGTATCTAAAGTGGAAGCATAGGCTACAAAAAACCACACCAGGGATAACAACAGCAATGCCATACCCGCCAGCATCAGAATCACGTAGAGCTTTCTAGGGTTCATTTATAGAACTCCTTTTCAAAGAATAGGGAAAAAACGCAATAGATGGATTGTCCTGACAGACAATGGGGTGAAATGGGTGTGTGTAACGACGGCATAGCCAATGCGTTGAAAGCAGGCTACTCAGCCAAAATGATGTGTGATGAACCATCAGGGTCCAGCAACATCTGATAGGAAAAGTTCGATACGCATCAGTCGCATCCTTAAAACTTTTTTGTGAAATATTTCACAGTTTTAAGCGTATCGCAAGCCTTAATTTATCTTTGTCGTATTCTAAATTATCAATCGGAACAGAATCTTATCTAAGGCCACCCATCATTATCCAGACAAAACAGCCTTGCTTGTTTTAGGTGAAAATAAATCAGCTTCCTGAAGCTTTCTACGTAAGCAAATAGAATTATGCAGGAAAAGAAAGCGACCACCTTAAAAATTACTATTCTTCAGAACAGTTGAAATAACATACTTAATTTTTCTAGCTAATTTTAATCGTTTTCACTCCCCCAGGCCCGCGCCATAATAAGATAGCTGAAAGAAGCTGACCAGGTAATCATCATAAAGCCCACTAAGGCTTCTGTACCGGCGAGAAATCGAATATGACCGGTAGCGGCCAAATCGCCCCAACCAACCGTGGTATAGGTGGCGGCAGAGAAATACACGCTATCTAACAGGCTAATATGCTCATAGCCACTGATGTACCCATACCCCGTTTGACTCAGTAAACCCCAAAAGGCCACGCCAAATAACCAGATTTCAATGATATGTGCAAATAACAAAACAAACATAGTAGCCAATATAATCGGCCGGTGACGGTGCTTTGCAGTCCTGGAAGGATGATTCGGACACCAACGATTCAATTGCTGAATCACTTCATAATGAAAAACCACAACCAGTCCCACCACCAGTGCGGTCACTAACACGGTAACAACCTGAGCGTCTGTCAGAAATTCCAGCAATGGTGCTCTCCTGCAATTGAATAAGTGTGATAGTGATAAACGATTTCAATCACTGTTGAAAGCAACTTTTCGTTATAGAACATTAACTTTTTTTAGATAGGGTCTCAAACTTCTGACAATATTCTTCAGACAAACTGTCCAGCGGCATAGCCTGAAGCCCAGGCCCATTGAAAATTGTGCCCTCCCAAATGACCGGTAACATCGACCACTTCCCCAATAAAATATAGTCCCGGATGATTACGGCACTCCATCGTTTTGGAAGATAATGCATCAGTATCAATACCGCCCAATGTCACTTCAGCCGTTCGATAACCTTCAGTACCGGATGGCTTCAATGTCCAGGGCTGGCACTGTGATACAACATGTTCGATATCTGCATCGGAAAGCTGACCGACCGGTTTATCTTCAAGCCACTGATCACACCAAAGCTGGGCTACCCGGCGGGTCAGTTTTTCGGCAAGAATGGTTTTCAGGGCTGTTTTGGATTTTTCAACACGCATTTCAGCTAAATAACCGGCCAATTCAATTCCAGGAAACATATCGATTTTCAGTGTCTCGCCAGGCTGCCAATAGCTTGATGCCTGTAATATGGCAGGACCGCTCAAACCACGATGAGTAAACAGAATATTCTCGTGAAATGAATTTTGATTAGCCTCTGTGATGGTATCCAATGAAATACCACTAAGCTCCGCAAGCGGTTTGAGTTTATGATCATCCAACACCACTGGTACCAGCCCTGCTCGTGTGGGCAACACCGGGATATCAAGTTTTCTGGCTAATTCAAAACCGAAACCGGTTGCTCCCATTTTGGGAATCGACAATCCTCCGGTTGCAATCACCAGCGATACACACTGTAATTTACCCTGAGGGGTTTCTAGCAATTTTTGACCACCGGTTTCAACCACCTTAACCGGCGTATCAGTCATAATTTTCACCCCAGTCGATGCACACTCTGCCAGCAACATCTGTACGATTTCTTTCGATGACTCATCACAAAACAACTGCCCCAGTTTTTTCTCGTGATATGCAATCTGATGTTTCTCGACCAATTCAATAAAATGCCAGGGTGTATACCGACTCAATGCCGATTTAACGAAGTGAGGGTTGCTGCAAATAAAGTTTTCCGGAGCGGAGTACATATTGGTGAAGTTACAGCGTCCGCCACCAGACATCAGGATCTTCTTGCCGACTTTATTGGCATGATCAATTACCAGCACACGCCGGCCACGCTGACCAGCAGCAATAGCGCACATCAATCCAGCCGCACCGGCACCGATGATGATTACATCATATTCGTTGGAAGCTTTATTTAGGATCGTCATGTGTGGGCATTTTACGCAAAAATGCCTTATCTGACCGATAAGTTGGTTAGGGCTAAAAATCAGATAGAAATAAGTTTACCAATAATTCGTTCTAACCAATTCAGCTCGCGCAAAGGCAGATCGGCAGAATGCCGATAGCCCTTGATAAGCGCTTGGATCAAGTCTCCATGATTTTCCCACTCATGAGGATAGCGGAAAAAATGTCGCCAGTTTCGACGTCTCGCCCAGCGACTTAAAGACCACCAATGGACACGCATATCAAGAATATCGATAAGCCCAAAATCCATCCCGTTTACAATAATATTTCCCGGATGAATTGAACGAAAATATATCCCTTGACGCTGTACCCTCGCCAAAAACACTCCCAGGCGATACATCAAATTTGCATCCGCTTCATTGGAGTTAACAATGTCTCGTAAGGTACGTCCGGGTAAGGGAGAGTATATAGCTACAGTGTGGGCTTCGCCGATAATGCGATGCAAAGCCTTTACTTGCAATGTAGGAATGTCGAGTTGTGTCAGATGATAAGCATTGCGGGCAAACTTAACTGCTGCTGGTGCAAGTAGCTCTCTACTTAGAAAGCGTTTGCGGTAAAAAAATTTTAAGTATTGCCCATCAGGCAAAACTGCCACTTTAATACCTTTTTTGTCCGCTTCAATGACAGTCGCATTTTCCATCAGGGAAGCTAAACGCTCCCTAGAGAGCGGACGAATATTAAGCATTACTGTTTTCCATAACAGTTTTTAAATTCATTGGTTTCTATAGCCATCCAGGCTGAAGAAAATATTATCCCAACTTTAGTGTTTAAAAGGGAGCCTTGGCCAGATATCCCCCGTTTGCGACATATATTCAAGATAATGATGTCCATATTTCTCAAGCCCATCTTCTTCTTGACGTGGCACTCTTAAGCAATAAACCAAAGCGAATGTGATTAAACCGGCCAAGCCGGCCAGCCAATTCTGTGTTAACAGAAGCTGGGCAAGAACCAAGGCTAAAAGCGCAGAATAAAACGGATAGCGTATAAATCGATAAATTCCTTTAGCCACAAATTTTTTCTGCGGTTCGCCTATATCACTGTAATCACGAACAGCTCTATGTAGTAGCCATAATCCTAAAATGCCCTTTATAAGGCCTAGCCATGCTATTTCATTATAATATCGCAGATCTGCAAATTCCAGCCAGGGCAACGTGGCATCAATCAGTGGAAAACTAACCATACTGATCAGCGTAATAATTGTCAGTGCAACAATTTCACCATTCCAATGATTATCATTTAAAAAAGATCGCTTACTCATGTTGGAAAATAAGGCAAGAGCTGCTCCAACTATGAGGATTAGCAGCGTTAATTCAGCAAATTTATCCGTCATTCAATTACCTTTTTCAAGTCACTAAATATAAACAGATTTGTCTGTGCAGCAAATAGAGTGTTGGTAGTTAAAACCTACTGATAGTTCATGGCAAAATTATGACAGCGCTAAAATTTCTGCCTAAACATAGTAAAATTTGTCTTGTGAAGCCGACACAACAGCCATTCATTTTGAGAGATTAACATTGTGTTAGAAGAGAATTAATCATATTTTCAATAGACATCCTCCCCCTTTTTCCGTTATTTAGCCAAAAAACATGAAAATATCCTGTAAATATAGAACTATATGGTTTTTAATCTATGTGAATAGTTAAGAATTTGAAGCCATACATTTAATGATCAGAATACATTACAAATTTTTTATGACGTTACATTGGCGATTTTGCATAGTTTTTTTGCCAATGTTTGTCATGCTTTCGGGCTGTGGAACGGCCCCCAAATTTTCGAGCAAATCACCAGACAGAGCTCACATTTTTCAAACTGAGACTGATGCTCAATATTATGATGAAATTCAGGCGATGTTGCTGCTATATCAACAGCATAACGAATGGCATGGCACACCATATCGCATGGGAGGCATAAGTCGCTCAGGGATCGATTGCTCTGCCTTTGTACAAATCACTTTTCGTGATCTGTTTGGTATCGATTTACCCAGAAGTACCGACCAGCAAATTCGTAGCGGGCGAAAGATACCCAGGGCTGAACTACGTTCTGGTGATCTGGTATTTTTCCGTAATGGTCGTCATGTCGGTATTTATCTGGAAGACCATAAATTTTTACATGCATCGACTACCCGGGGCGTAATGATTTCCAGCCTTAAAAATACCTATTGGTCACGGCATTATTGGCAAGCTTTAAGCATTCGACATTAATACCGTAAAGTTATTTGTTACCGTTTTCCTGCCACGGCCATTTTCCCGTAAGCTCAACTTCTAACGTAAAGCTTAAAAATGTCCGAATAACGACGATAATGGCTAAAACTCCTACTGTTTTAAAGGTTAGCTCAACCGCCACGGTATGAATAATATCGGCAGCTACTAGAAACTCGAGTCCCAGCAGAATACCTCGTCCAAGACGCTGTCGTGTTTGACGGTAGATGAATTCAATTTCATTTTTTTTCCGTGTCAGCTGATAAATGGCTGATGTCAGAGCATAAACAGCGAGAACGAGTATTATGCTCACGCCCAACAATTCGATAATCGCTGCTATCCATTCAGCTGCGGGTTTAACAAACTCACTCATTGCCCCCTCCATTAATTGGTTTTTTTAGAACCTGAATCCCTACAATTGCAAACGGGTACTCCTGTAAAGGTGGCCTGTCTGTAAGTCGTCGTCTACATGAAGCAATGCACTGGCACCTTGGCTCCACCCCGATCTGTCAGTATGAGCAGATGTTTTATAAACCGAAAGGATAGGTATCAGGCATACCCTGCATCGCTTCATAATCCAGTGGAGTAACGGCCTCAGTCTGATCAAACCAAATATATTCGTCAAACTGTTTTCTGAGACGTGCTTGAAAATAATGGCTGGTTAATTCGGTTTGTGGGCGGTAAATCACTCCAATAGCCCGCTCTGGTCGCTCTTCAAGCAGGTGTTTTTTCAATTCCTTGGATTCAGGTTTACGCAGACCGAGCATAAAGGCTGGAATGTCGGTGTCATGGCAAACACGTTCCCAACTGCCTTCCATTGATGGACGAATGGTTTTTACTTGCATTGATTCACCCCAGTTATCAGCAGCCGCCACAGTTCCCCCGTGCGTACCAAAACCGATCAGGTAAGCGTCGTCGCCAAATTTACTGCGGCATAACTGCCCCACATTATGCTCGCCTCTCGCTGACATTGAGGTAGCACGGGCATCGCCAATATGAGAATTATGTTCCCAGATCACTATTTTCGCCGGCTTCTCATCATGTTGCTGTTTGAAATCCAACAGGGAGCAGATGGTGTCAAACATGTGGCTGTCGCGCATATTCCAGGAAGAGGTATAACCTTTATACATGCTGCGATAGTAAGCTTCGGCATTGGCCACCAATCGGGCATTCTGCATCGCATCCAGAAAGCTCTCCCCATCGTTTGCCATATATTCGGCCTGTTTTTCCATTATGCTCACCAGCATATCCACCACGGAATCTTCACACTTGTTATATTCTCCCGAAGCAGCTGCTCGGCCATAAGTGGCTGGATCCGATTGCCATGGTGTTAAACAACCATAACGTTCACGAGCAATTTCTGCAGCCTGGGGATCCACTGCTTCAAGATAGTTAATCACCTCATCAATTGATGAAAACATGCTGTACAGATCGAGTCCGTAAAAACCCACTTTTAAATTTGGTTTAGCTTGCATGGCATTATGTCGACGCAGCCATTCGACAAATTCCTGCATATCCGTATTGCGCCACATCCACGTCGGAAAACGCGCAAATGCCCGCCATTCTGAAGGAGGTGTCGAATGTTCACGAACATAATGATCGATACGGGCAGCATCTGGCCAATCGGCCTCAACTGCCACCATATTAAAGCCTTTTTGCTCTATCAATTGTTGGGTAAGGCGGGCACGGAACCGATAGAATTCAGATGTCCCATGGGTGGCTTCCCCTAATAACACCAGACGAGACTCACCAATTCGATCGAGTAGTGGACTGAGATCCACCGTTTCGATTGTATCGATTGGTTGTGCTGCCTCAGCAATTAAGGCTTCAATTGTTTGCGTTTTATGACGAACAGCATTTTCCGACTGATCCTTGCCCGCAGACAGACTAGCGCTGGAGCTGCGCTTTGTTGAGGAAGTGTTCAGATCATCACTCCAGCCTTCCTGCCCGATCAGCGGCACAAAGTGAACCTGACTAATCACCTCTTCATCAAACTGGTTTTCATCAATACGTGTCACTCGCAATAACCGCTGATACAGACGGTTTCCTATCGGAATGACCAGTCGACCACCTATTTTTAATTGTTTTTTTAATGTTGTGGGGATTTCCGGCCCGCCAGCAGAGACCAGAATCGCATCATAAGGAGCTGCTTCAACATAGCCGATAGTGCCGTTCGCATTGATAATCTTAATATTGTTATAACCCAACTGCTTAAGCACTGTTTTGGCCTGGTCAGACAAGGTTGGTATTCGCTCAATGCCGATAACCTGATCGGCAATTTCAGCGAGGACGGCCGAAGCATAGCCACTGCCGACACCTATCTCCAGCACCCGTTCACCACCTTGCAAATTGAGTGCGTCTATCATTAGCGCCACGATATACGGTTGGGAAATAGTCTGACCTTCAGCGATAGGTAAAGGGGAATCCTCGTAGGCAAATCCCCGCATTTCAAGTGGTAAAAATTGCTCGCGGGGTACAGCGCTCATGGCCTCAAGAACTTTTGAAGAACTTATATCTCGATTAATTAATTGCTTGCGAACCATTTCATCACGTAAATGTTGAAAATCAGTTAAAACATATTTCGAGGACATAATAATTATCTCCCTTCTGTGTTTTAGATCATCATGCAATCATACGAGAACAAATCCTGAGCAATGTAAAATCGAATCGATATTAGCGACGCTTGTTTTTAGCTTTAGTCATTATCAAGCTGGAAGACTTATTTTCAATGACGTCAGCATATTCGAAAGTATAAAAAAGCGTATACACATAATTAAAAAATACACCAACACTACTTTCAGTAAAACGCATAATTTTCACTCTAGCAGCATTATTCTACTGATTCCAATAGACGGATAAGTATCTGGATCCTGTTAAGGCTATTGCGCTCTCCCTCACTCACAGGCAAGATTCTTTAATATCGGCATAGTTTATGACGACCACCATAGCAAAACATCAGGGGAACACCACTGTGCGTTATTTCATTTATTTTTCAACCTTATGTATCACTGCAGCCCTGGCTTTGCCCGCTTTGGCTGAAACCCCAAATTTAAAACCCGGTTTATGGTCATACAAAAGTATTTCGACAATGGAAGGACCAATGAATGTCCCGCCTCAAACCAGTAACAATCAGGAGTGTTTAACCCAATCACAGTTAGATAAAGGTATTAGTGTACTGAATATTCCGAAGAGCTGTGATGTGACGCAAACAGATATCACCCGGGAGAGAGTGGATTTCGCCGCAAATTGTAATGTTGAAGGCATGACGACAGTATTTAAAGGTTACGCTACGTTTCATGGCACCCACCTGGAAGGCAAGATGACCAGTGAAATGAATACGCCGATAGGTCCGATGATCATGAAAACAGATTATAAAGCGGAACGGGTCGGCGATTGTCAGGGAAAATAAATTCCAACTGAAGCCGATAATCTCAAAACTAACTTACGAGGCAAAGAATGACTATGGGGGTTATTTATTATCTGACTTTTCTTGGCTTGTTTATCATTTTGCTCACGTTGCTGATTCAATGGTTTGTTGCCAGTAAAACCAAAGCTTCCCAAGCTGGTGCTATTCCAGGCAAAATTCCGGAAAACCTCAGCCATGAATCCTTTGTGTTCAGAGCACATCGCACGTTTATGAACTCACTGGAAAATCTTCCACTGATGCTCGGTACGACTTTTATGGCGGTTCTTATCGGAGCCAATAGCTTTTGGACGGGTATTTTCGTCTGGGTATTTGCCATCGCCCGTATTCTTCACATGGTCCTTTATTACGCAATTGCCACAGAACAAAACCCCAGCCCCAGAACCTGGTTTTTCATGATTGGCCTGTTGGCGAATGTCGCGTTACTGGTGTTATGCGGTATAACCCTGCTGAGTTAGTCTGATGGTCATCAAAGCATTTCGAGGCAACAGTCCCAAACTGGGTCAACGGGTCTGGATTGATGATACGGCCTCACTGATTGGCGATATTGAAATTGGCGATGACAGCTCAGTCTGGCCGCTTGTGTCGATTCGTGGCGATATGCATCGTATCAGAATAGGTGCTCGCACCAGTATTCAGGATAATTCCTGTCTGCATATTACACATGCCAGTGAGTTTAATCCCGAAGGCCATCCACTTATTATTGGCAATGATGTCACCATCGGTCATCTGGTGATGCTGCATGGCTGCACAATCGGTGATCAGGTATTGGTGGGTATGTCGTCGACCATTTTGGATGGTGTTGTCGTGGAAGACAAAGTGGTTATCGGTGCCGGCTCCTTAGTGCCACCGGGGAAAAAACTTGAATCCGGATATCTTTATCTGGGCTCGCCAGTTAAACAAATTCGACCGCTAACTGAAGACGAACTGAACTATTTTCACTATGCTTGCCAGAATTATGTGGCGTTAAAAAACGAATACCGAAATCACAATGATTAAGCCATCAGCTGTGTGAGTCGTTCGCTGATCTGTTCCTTCTTGGTTAATAATTTCTGAATATCTGCTGACTCAAATTCAACAATATCGATGGCTGCCTGAGGAAAATTATCCGCCAACTCATCATTCAGCATAGCATCAGCAGCATATCTTGCCATGTTTACAACTGCTGCCAATTGACCTGCCTCTTTGTCAGTCGATGGTGTTTCAATATGCTGAATTGTCTCAATGACCAAAGCCGGCATACGCCAGCGAATAACGATCATCTGCGAAACTATCAGCCAATAGTTATCTTCCAGCTGATGAACAATTTCATCGTTCAAAGGCAAATTGCGTTGCTCGGCAAGATCAATCAGCGTTTGGAGTACGGCTGGGCGACCAATTGAATGAATCAATCCCGCAAGAAAAGCCACTTCAACATTCACGTTGCAATGGCTGGCAACCTCCTTAGCCCACAGTGATGTCGCCAGTGACTGTTGCCAAATAAGGTCTGCATAGTCCTCATACCCCGGAGTATTAAATAATTTTGCATTGATGACGGCGCTAATGGCGATTTCACTGATAGTTGTCATGCCCAGTCGGGCAATGGCCTGTTGCAACGAAGTCAGATTGGCCATCGGCGTATAAGCTGCGGAATTGGCAATACGCATCACATGACCGGCCAGTGAGGGATCACTTTGAATTAACTGGGCCATCTGACTAGCATCTGACTCTTTATTATTGGCCAGCATAAAAGCTTTATTCGCAATTTCCGGCAGGATAGGAACCTCTACAAATCCTTCCGCGATTGATTGCTTTAAGAGATTTTCCAATTCCGTTTCGCTGTGTTGACTATCTTTTTGCATCTCTCTATCCATCGGTAATTAATATCTATTGTTATGTTTGTATTAATACAACTTTTCATCATTCAGACTGCTTAGCAATAAATATTTGCCAGAGTCGTGGCGACATAGATAAAACCTGCCTTGTATTGCATTCCCAAAGTAGCACCATCATTTCTCTGCGTCTATTCTAACGTTGTAAACTGCTGAATTCAGTCTTACAACGACAGCATCTAAAATAGTCATTCAGAATGCTCTCACAAAACGTTCAAAGTGATACCATCCCCCCACTGATGGTCATCCTTGATCCAGGATACCGAATCATGGTGCCAGGGATTTTCCTGAAATTACCGCTAAAACAAAAAAATTGGTGATAAAACACATTTTTTTCACATATAAGCTATATACAATGCGCTCAAAAATGAACACAAGAAAGGTATTAAACTTTGATTAGACGCATTGCCTCAACTGATCTCCGACTGGGCATGTATATACAAAAACTGGGTGGTTCATGGTTAAAGCATCCATTTTTTCGCAGCAGTTTTTTATTAACCAATTCCGAAGATATTAAAAGCATTCTTGAAGCAGGCATTACAGATGTCTGGATCGATGAGGAAAAAGGTGACGCTTTACAAAATACAGTTACCTTAATGCCATCCCCTACGCAAGAATCCCCAGAGAATCCTATAGAAACATCCCAAGCCACTGAAAATCAAAGCGTCGTTGAATCTTCAATGGAAGACGATATTAATCGCGCACGTCGACTCTTTAATGATGCTAAACCACAGGTTATGGCAATGTATAAAGATGCCCGGCTCGGCAAAGCAATTGATCCGCAGACAACTTTACCGCTAGTGAATGAAATTGATTTAATGGTACAGCGAAACTCAGCGGCCATACTCAGTGTCGCTCGTCTGAAAACCCATGATGACTATACCTACATGCATTCATTAGCTGTTTGTGCATTGATGATATCGTTGTCTCGCCAACTCAACTTGGAGGAAGATCAGGTTAAGCTGGCTGGTGTAGGCGGCTTAATGCACGATTTGGGTAAATCCCTGATGCCATTGGAAATACTGAACAAACCTGGAAAGCTTTCTGACGCAGAATACAACATCATGAAAAAGCATCCAGCTGCCGGAGCCAAGCTATTAGAAAACTCAGGTGCCGCACCAGAGATCATCGATATCGCTTTACATCATCACGAGAAAATCAACGGTATGGGCTACCCGAATAGACTTTTAGGTGAGGAAATCTCATTGTTTTCCCGTATGGCAGCCATTTGTGATGTCTATGATGCCGTTACGTCTGAACGCGCTTATAAACAAGCCTGGGATCCTGCTGGAACCATTCGGGAAATGGCAAAATGGGAAGGTCATTTTGATAAACAAATTTTCAATATTTTTGTAAAGATGGTGGGCATTTATCCTGTTGGATCATTAGTACGTCTCGCCTCCCAGAGGTTGGCCGTGGTGATTGAACCTGGCGTGACATCACTGGTAAAACCCAAAGTGAAAGTCTTTTTTTCATTACGTTCAAAAGCGCCCATTCAAATACAGGTCATCGATCTCGCTTTGCCCAGTTGTAAGGACACCATTGAGGGTCCAGAAGATCCCTCAAAATGGCATTTCAAACATCTGGACCAGCTATGGCAGTGAAGGTTAAGGCGCTATAAACTAATTCAACTAGCTGTAAAGAAATGAATTCAAACCATTTATCAGACTTTTACCTTATAACCGGTTTTAAATATCCACCAGATAAACACCATAAACATAATCAGAAAAGTGGAAATCATCACCAGGCTCAATGTCATGCTGACATCTGCCGTGCCATAAAAACTCCAGCGAAATCCGCTTACCAGATAGACCACAGGATTAAACAGGGTCACTTTCTGCCAGAACTCCGGCAACATACTGATTGAATAAAATGTACCGCCCAAAAACGCCAGCGGGGTAACGACCATCAATGGAATGACCTGTAATTTTTCAAAACCATCCGCCACCACACCCAGGATAAAGCCCAGCATACTGAAGGTAATGCAGGTCAATACCAGAAACAGCAGCATCCATAACGGATGCAGAATCGAGTAATCCACAAATAATTTGGCGGTGAGCAAAATCAACATTGCCAGAATAATCGATTTGGTGGCTGCCGCACCGACATATCCCACTACAATCTCAAAAGCTGACACCGGGGCGGACAAAACTTCATAGATAGCACCAGACCACTTGGGCATATAAATACCAAATGAAGCATTGGAAGTGGATTCAGTTAATACCATCAGCATGATTAAACCCGGAATAATAAAGGCACCATAACTGACGCCACCAATTTCAGTCATCGCCGAACCTATTGCTGAACCAAACACAATGAAATAAAGCGAGGTAGATAAAACAGGTGAGGCAATACTTTGTAACGGGGTACGCCAGCTGCGATGAAGCTCGGATAAATAAATGGCTTTAATGGCATACCAATTCATTTTGTATCCTCCACCAAGCTGACAAAAATCTGTTCCAGTGTACTTTGTTTGGTTTGCACATCACTTAGCTCGATGCCTGAGCGATGGATCGCCGCCAGCACCTCCGTCACATGATTGGTCGGTTGATTATCGACATAGTCATAAGTGAGCGTTTTTCCATTCTCACCGAGTTGCAGAACAAACCCGTTAAGCTCATCTGGGAGCTGTGTAATCGGGTGCTGTAATTGCAGGATAAGTTGCTTGCGTCCCAGTTTTTTCATTAAATCCTGCTTGTTTTCCACCAGCAGAATTTCACCATGATTAATAATGCCAATCCGATCAGCAATTTCTTCGGCTTCTTCAATGTAATGGGTAGTAAGGATAATAGTGGTGCCTCGCTGGCGTAGCTTTTCCACCAGACGCCACATATCACGGCGTAACTCCACATCGACACCAGCGGTCGGTTCATCGAGAAATAAAACTTCCGGCTCATGTGCCAAGGCCTTGGCAATTAACACACGACGTTTCATACCACCGGACAGAAATTGAATTTTGGCATGGCGTTTATCCCATAACGACAATGCCTTTAAAATTTCTTCCAGATAGGCGTCATCACGCGGCTTACCAAACACACCACGGCTGAACACCATGGTATTCCAGACAAAGGCAAACACATCAATCGCTAATTCCTGTGGCACCAGACCAATTTGTTTACGCGCCTGCCGATATTGCTTAACCACATCAAAGCCACCTACCACTACCTGTCCTTCGTCCACATTGACCAGGCCACAGATAATACTAATCAGCGTGGTTTTACCTGCGCCATTAGGACCTAACAAGGCAAATATTTCACCACGTTTGATTTGCAGATTGACCTGCTTTAAAGCGTGAAATCCGGAAGGATATTTTTTACTCAGATTGCGCACATCAATGATGTGATTTTCCATCACTTGCGTTTCCTTCACTACGTTTTGTAAAGACATAGTCGTTATAGAGTGTCATTTTTCGACAAGGTTTGAAACCGAATGCATTTAAACATAAAACGACAGCGAAATAACTGAATCGCCCAATATGTCAAAATAGTCTCATCTTGACAGTGCCACGTTAAAAAAGTGTTAACAGCAGGAAGATTCAGGGTTACGGCTGCTCAGCAGGAGACGCTGTTGCAGGGACAGGTTGCATCGCTGCCTCATCAAGTTTGTCACCAATGTTGAAAGTCACCGTACTGATTTTATCCAACACATTTCCAGCCGGATCCTGCTGCAGAACAATCGATCTGAATAAGGCATAGTGATGCGTATCTGAAACCGACTCGATACCATCTGATTCCGGTTCAAAACCCCATGCAACACCTCCAGTCCATGTACATGTTATCGCTTCTTCATAATCGGCAATAGTGGATTCAACACATGGCTGACCAGCGACTTCTCTCAGTTGACCAGTCGATATTTTGTCTTGTCGCGCTGGAGAACGTAACAACAAACTGGCATCCATATTGGTTAGTGGCGCAATCTCATAAGGCTGATTATCATTCAGATTGATCCCTGTCAGTCCCTCCGCATCTATCATGACATGACGACCACTACTGATCAGCTGAAAGTGGCAATGCGGTTGCTGTTGTGGTTCTTCCAGCTGATAATCCCATGATTCCAGACGATAGGCTGTTCTGTTTTCATCTATCCAGCGTTGCAAACGAATCGTACCCAGTTGTGACATTTCAGTATCCGTCAGTGCCTTGATTGAAACGCCCTCTTCCTGGCAGATAGTCAGTAAATCGGCATACAACTCCTTGCGGTTTTCAGCGTTAGCAGGCGCAATAATCTGATCGATGTAAATATTCGGCATCGATCTTGACTGCTCAATTACCTCTGTGGTGCTGGTATCAGCAACAGATGGTGCTGAATCCGGCACCTCTTCGATCTTCGTCAGCATTACGATACCTGCCACCAGTAACAGCAGTATCAATAAAAGATAAAATATAGGTGTAATTCGGTTTGGCATCGATTTACTTTTTAGTTGCTGACAAAAACTGTTAACGAATTTGCAGTGGGCCTTTATTCATCTTCACAATCCACGAATTCATAGCCAGTACCTGCGTCGAGATCTACCAGTTCAGATACTTCCTGAAAGCCAATATTTCTCGCCGTAACCAGTTCTGCTTCAGCTATCTGATGAATCAGGATAGTGCCTGTTCCCATCCCACAAGCTGCTGGATAGACAACACCGGTTCTCCGTCCACAATATGTTTCAGTCACCGCAATGTTTTCGGCTGCTAATTTCGCTGCACTGTCGGCGGGTGAGATTCCTGTGGTTTCACATTGCAGCGCATTGCGACTCTCATAAACCATTACCGGCTCAGCAGCATCACAACCACTAAGTAAAACCAATGCAGTGCAAAAAGATAAATATATTCTCATGGTCAGACCTTACGTTATTCGCCCAAAACAAGGTAAATCATCTATGAAATGATCGCGTGGATGAAACTGAATACTACAACGATTTGGTCGATGATGAGAATTCATCTGAAAAGTCTGAGGCGATGAACTCAAGGTTTTAAATTAACCGAACTCTGCCCGGTTTTCCCGAACACGGTATATCGCTGATTAACGCATAAAAATAACGAGCTGGAGTAAAACTCAGTTATGAGTGCAGACCGTAAAGGGCGGTCAAAGCCATGGTGAAAACTGACCTCAGCTGGGTCATAATAAAAAGGGTAAGCGAACACTTACCCTTTGTTTTGCAATTGTTCAGAGGCCTGAACGTAATTGTTGAAATTCTGAATATAATCATCCATATTCAATTCCAACATCCGCCGATATTCATTCACAAAAAAATCGACAGTTTCATCACGTGCATCCGCCATATCCCTGGCATTGGTCCAGCCAGATGCGCTAAACCACGCACTGTACCTGGCTAATCCATACATAAACGATGCACTTACTTCACCGGCCTCTACGCTTTTCTCCATTTGCTCATTAGCCAGTTTGATAAAAGCATCTGCTCTATCAAAAAAGGCCTTATCTCTCTCACTCATAAAGGTTTCACTTTTTTATTTCAAGTTGGGCAATCAGCCAGTAAAGGTCTTGCAGAATAAACCTCCATCACTACATATGAATACGGAATAAAACATAATAAATAACAGGAAAATATCATTTATTGCTTTTTAGCCATTTTGCTAACCGGTTTTACTCATGATAGGTTCTTGAACATCCATAAACGCTTAGCTGAGATCTGCCTATCCCCCCCAGACTCAACTCATTTCTTGTTGGAAAACTATTAGATGAACAAAACTACTGATGCAGAATTAAAGCGAAACGTCCCCGCACCGCTTCTTGCTTTATATGGTCTGGGAACCATATTGGGCGCTGGAATTTATGTATTGATAGGCGAGATTGCTGGTAAAGCCGGAATCTATGCCCCGCTCACTTTTTTAGTTGCATCCATAGTGGCGGCGTTTACTGCCTTTTCTTTTGCTGAACTGGCTGTTCGAGTGCCCAGAAGTGGTGGTCCGGTTGCCTATGTAAGTACCGCTTTTGGCTCTAGATGGCTTTCAATAACCACGGGTTGGATGATTGCCGCTACCGGCATTGTTTCAGCGGCCACTATCACTACAGGTTTTGCGGGATATTTCCAGATTTTTCTATCATGGCCGGAGCTTCCATTGATGATTGGCCTGGTTCTGTTACTCGGTGCTATTGCCGCTGTTGGCATGAAGGGGACGGCATGGTTTATGGGGATCACCACTGTTGCAGGCCTGTCGGGGTTAATCATCATACTCGTGGTAACCGCTGGTAATTTTTCGGAATTGCCGGGTCGACTTTCTGAAGCACAACCTTTATCCAGCACCACTGCTTTGAGTGGTATTGTTCTGGGGGCTTTTCTCGCTTTTTATGCCTATATTGGTTTTGAAGATATTGTTCACGTCTCCGAAGAAGCTAAAAATGTCAGTAAAGCCATGCCTTTGGCCATTTTGTTTGCTTTGATTGTCTCTTTATTCTTTTATATTACTGTCTCGATGGGCGCAGTACTGACCTTATCTGCTGAAGCACTTGCTGACTCTAAAGCACCATTGGTTGATGTCATGAAAGCAGAAGGTTATTCAGGAAATATTTTGGGCGCACTTTCGTTATTTATTATTGTTAATGGTGCACTGGCTCAGATTGTGATGGCTTCAAGAGTGTTTCATGATATGGGCAGGCATCTCAATGGGGTTCCAAAGTGGCTGTCACGCATCAACCATCATACCCATACACCATTAATGGCCACATTACTCATTGTTTTTATTATCATTTTACTAGTAACGTTTCTGCCAACCGAAAAATTAGCACAAGCCACATCATTCATTATCCTGATAGTATTTGCCTTATCAAATTTCGCGCTGATTCGCCTTAAAAAGCAGCGACCAACCCATAACGGTTTCAGTGTTCCATTATGGGTACCTTATGTTGGTGCCACGCTTTGTATTCTAATGATCACAGGTCAGTTTTTTGTTGCTAATGCCTCGCATTAGATAAGGGCATTTATTGTGCGAGTGATCTTCGTAAATAACAGCTATTGCCGCAGCGGTGAATGTACGAAATCACTGACGAATATGGTACCTTTCAGCCATCAACAATGAGTACCAGTCATGTCACGAAAAAAGCTGCGCGCCATAAATCAATTATTGATGAACTGACAATTCATCCATCAATGCGCGTTAGTGAATTAGCTTCGGCATTACACGTGACCACAGAAACCATTCGGCGTGACCTCGAAGAATTGGCCGAACAAAATCTGATCAGCCGCACTTATGGTGGAGCCTTATTGCGTCAGGCGGTTGAGCCGGTACTCAATGAACGGCATAAAACCAACCTGGCTGAACGGGCAGCGATTGGAAAAAAAGCGGCTCCACTCTTAAAAGATGCCAAAGTACTCATGATAGGTTCAGGGGTAACCACGGTTGAAGTTGCCAAACGTATCGCTTATGAAATGAGCAATATTACGGTTATTACCCATTCTTTTGGCGTCGCCACGGTGTTGTCATTTAATCCGACCATTAAGGTGATCATGGCGCCAGGTGTTTATCATGCAGAAGAAGGCGCTACCCATGGTTCGGTGACTTGTCAGTTTCTGGCAAATTACACTGCTGACTGGGCGATTTTGGGGGCTAGTGGTCTAGCACCTACCGGCCCAACAGATGCGATAGTTGATGCGGCAGATGTCTATCAACAGATGATTCGGCAAAGCAGTCACAACATGGTTGTCGCTGATCACAGCAAATTCGATCGCATGGCAACGGCAAGGTATGCAAAGTGGAATGAAATTGACCATTTAGTCACTGATCAAAAACCCAGTGGGCCATTGAAAAAAGCATTATCCAGCGAACAGGTTAAAATTATTGAGGCGCCGCTCCAATAATGCTTGTTGCCGATGCATATTAAACCTGCTGGGAAAACGCCTCCAAAAAGAAATCGGCTTCTGATTGCCTCAGGGTTAACAATGGTCTTAATTTCAAGGTGGCACCAAATCGTCCTGCCGCTCCAATCAAAACACCTGCCGTTTTTAAATCATTAATTACCTGTTTGGTTTTAACAGGATCGGGAACGTGTTTATTATCTCGTTTGCCGATATCGATTCCCAGAAACAGTCCCTGCCCTCTCACTTCATTAACGTAAGCGGATTGTTTAATGATAGAGCTCAACTGCGTTTTTAAATAAAGCCCCATTTTCCGGGCATTTTCCTGCAGGTTCTCTTGTTTGATTGTATCGAGAACAGCCTGTCCGGCAGCAGCGGCAACCGGATTCCCCCCAAAGGTATTAAAGTAACCGACATCAGCACAAAAACTATCAAGATATTCTGATCTAGTGGCAACCGCCGCCATTGGAAAACCATTACCCATCGGTTTTCCCATCGTCACAATATCCGGTGTTACCCCGTGGAATTCAAAGCCCCAGAAGGTTTCACCTAATCTGGCAAAGCCAGGCTGCACTTCATCGGCGATAAATACGCCACCAGCGTTATGCACCACATCCACAGCTTTTTTAAAAAACCTCTGGGCTCGGTATAGATACCGTCTGATGAAAAAATGGTATCGACTAATAAAGCCGCGACTCTATATCCTCGTTCCCATAAAAGCTCAATGGATTCAGTGACTTTTGCAGCAAAGCCGGCTTCAATATCGTCACCATATACCTCAACAGATGGGGCCGGTATTGCCACAACATGATCCGGCAACTTACCCTGTTTGATAATTGACGGTGACACCTCGGTGACCAAACTGGTATTACCGTGATAGGCATCTTCAGTGACAATAAAACCTTCACCACCTGAAGCCTGTTTTGCCAGACGCATAGCCAGATCATTGGCCTCACTGCCCGAGCAGGTCATTACAATATTGGTAATAGAGTCAGGCAAAGTGGCCTTTAACGATTCAAGATAATCATCCACTACCGAAATCAGGTAGCGGGTATGCACATTTAGCGTAGCAATTTGCTTTGAGACCGCCTCAACCACCCTGGGATGACAATGGCCCAGACATGGCACATTATTGTAAAAATCGAGGTAATTTTTGCCATCAGAAGCCTGCATCCAGGCTCCCTGAGCCGAAACCATTTCAATAGGCTCCTGGTAAAACAACACTGAGGCAGCTCCCAGATTATTCAAACGCCGCGTCACATTTTGCTGATGTTTGCCCTGATTGGCTTCAAAGGCATTCATATCCAGAATGCGTTTTTCAGTTAATCCATTACGATCTTCAGTCTGTTGCTGCAGATATTTTTTTGCCAGTTCAATGGTGCCGAAGGTGAATTGTTCATAACCGGCTTCAGCAGCGGTTTCTGTTTCAGGGTGACTTGCCACCCAGGCGGTCAGCAACAATCTCCGAAACATCACAAAGGTTGAAATCATCGCTTCATCTTCGGCAGATAACGGCGCTATCAATTTATAACCACGTACCCAGGCACGTTCCAACTCTGGCAATAAAGGTGAGGTTTCCAGAAAAGAAACGGCTGAAGCATAATCATAAATAAACCAGCTAAACCCGCAATCATCAAAATCAATCACACTTAGCTGTTTATCATCGACCAGCAAATTCGCTAATCGTAGATCGGCGTGCACCAGACCAAAGCGATCCGGGCTTTCACCATAGTGCTGTAATTTTGCTTCCAGCACTTCGTATAACTGTTCTAATACCGCTTGCCCTTCTTTGTTTAGCCCCGGTGCATCACGCCAGTCTCCCCATAAAGGATTTGCTCCGAAAGCACTGTCAAAATTCCATTTTTTACGGGTAAAACCTTCCGGTAAAGACCATTGTCTTGCATGTTGATGCAATCTGGCCGAGGTTGCCCCCAATATCTCGAAACCCTCGATCAGTGATTCATCTTCATTCGGCTGTTTACCGGGCATAAACTCGAAAGCCACCACATAACGTTCCACTCCATCATCATTGAATGAAGCCACCATTGAGCCATCACGACGGGTTAACGGTTCTGGGGTGTTGAGCAATGCTTGCTCACGTAGCGATTGAATCCAGCGTAATTCGGAAAGAATTTCATTTTTGGAATGATATTCAGGGCGATGTACACGAATAATAAAACGTTGATCGTTTTTTTCATCGGTCACCATAAAGGTGGCATTTTCAGAAACCGTCAGCAGCGAGATATTAGCGGTTTCATTGATATTCCAATGCCCCAGTAATTTTTCGACCTCCCCAGTCAATTGCTGCAGATAATCGTTGTTATATAAACCGGTCATAACTCAAACCCAGATAAACAGTGGTGAAATTATTTATAACGCCAAAATGTCCGACTTGCAATATTTTTGTTGCAAAGAAAAAGATTTATGCTAAAAATACCTTTAATTGATTCAATCAACTTCTGGAGGTATTACATGCTCACATCCATTCAAGACAAGACGGTTATTGTTACTGGTGGCTCAAAAGGGATTGGTAAAGGGATTGCCAGTGTATTTGCTAAGCAAGGAGCCAACGTGATGATTGCTGCCCGTGGCGAGAGCGCAGCAAAAGAGGCCGTCGAAGAAATCAAAGCAGCGGGTGGCAACGCTGAATATTATTTATGTGATGTCTCAAACTGGGATCAGGTTCAGGCACTGGTTGAACACACAGCAAACACGTTTGGACTTGTCGATATTCTCTGCGCCAATGCCGGCACCTTCCCGCAAAAGAAAATTGTCGACCTCTCCCCCGAAGAGTGGGATGACATCATGTCGACCAATCTGAAAAGCACCTTTCTGTGTGTCAAAGCCTGTATCTCACACTTTGAAAAACTGGGTAAAGGTCGCGTTGTGGTCACCTCATCGATAACAGGCCCCATTACCGGTTACCCGGGTTGGGCACATTATGGCGCGACCAAAGCGGGTCAACTAGGCTTTATGAAAACTGCAGCGATGGAACTGGCCCGTTACAACACCACCATTAATGCCGTTATGCCCGGCAATATTGTTACTGAAGGTTTAGCCAGTCTGGGAGAAGATTATCTCAACAGCATGGCCGCAGCGATTCCATTAAAACGACTTGGTGCCGTAGAAGATATCGCCAATGCGGCATTGTTTTTTGCTTCCGATGAAGCGGCCTATATCACTGGCCAGCAAATGGTAGTGGATGGTGGACAAACCTTACCGGAGTGTGTCGAAGCTGTAGACGAAATATAGTATGACTAAAACAAAATGCAATATCAGTGGAAAATCTGGATGAGTATTTTACAAACGTCAGAACAACCGGTTGTTTAATAAAAGCAGAGGATTTATTGCTCAGTCACTTGTCACTGAATTGAGCAATAATCTCTGCTTCGGTGAAGTTTCTGGTCTTTTCGGCAAACGAGTAATAACCGGGTTTATTATCAATAAAAACTTGTTCAGCCAATTGCCATTTTTCCTTTTCATCAAACAATCCTACTGGAATGGCATAAAAACCACCTTGCTTGAAGCGGTAAAACAGGTGTGTGCCACATTGCTGACAAAAGCCCCGCTCGGCCCAATCGGATGAACTGTAAACACCGATATCCCTGTCACTTTCAAAATGCACATCGTCTTCACATTCAACCACTAAAAATGGTCCGCCACCCCACTTCCGACACATATCACAATGACAGGCCCCAACATGATTACTTTTTGGTTTTGCACTGATTTTTACAGAACCGCAAAGGCAACTGCCGCTATTTTCAGGTAAGGGATCCATGGTTTTCTCCTAGCAAATCTATTTTGATAATCAAGTGAATTACTATTTTTATCGGAAATTGCCTGAACTCAGATCCAGGCTACACTTGATGGGTTACAGTAAAAACTTTATTGGACACATTTTTAAAGCTCAAACCAAGTGGGTTGAATTTTGATTTTTTCGAAGCGTTTGTAGCAGAAGTAGATAATTATCCCGCCGGTCCAGCCATTTAAACCATTGACGAGAGAGTTCCTGATCCTGCCAGCCGGATAGAGCAATTATTGATTCGCGAGCATTCGCAAAAACCTTTGTAATAGCTCTGCTCTGTTTTCCAGATGATAAAGTAACTTCTACCAACTCATGGTCGATGACCCATCGAGCAAAATCCGGCAGGTGGCTTCGAAAAACCTGCAAATCGTGAAAATCACCCAATATTTCTTGTACCTCTTTGCACCAGCTTACCAGCTCTTTTGAGTTTTTAACGCTACTACTGAAGGGTTCGAGCAGATAGCGTAAATATTTGATTTCAATTCGCGCGAGGTGAGCGTCCCCCATCCCCGTATGTAAAAGTTGATCAATCAACTTAATACGCTGCTCCACGGTTTTTTCAAGCCATTGCTCTAAACCGACACTGATTTTTTGTTTGGGTTGTGGTGCAAGTGACTGCTTAGTAGAAAAAATCAGTTGCGTTGACTGTTGTTTATAAGCCTGTTTGCCATATTCAATCAGGTTATCGAGGGCGGACACCCCTCCAATCTGATTTTTTGCCAAAGCTAACCAACTAAGCATCACTTCATGATCTCGTAAGGGGTTACTCGCCTTTGCCAGGGCCTTGAGCTGTTTATTAGCTTTTTGATTGGTTTTAACTTCATCGCGTGTCAGTTTTACCCACACCCGTAATCGTCGCAGATCAACACGCATATTATGTAATGCATCCAGATCATTTTCTGCCGTTTTAAAATGCATCCAGGAAGCAAGAAACGCCGCTTCTTTTTCCAGAATCAGCTCTGCCAGCACCTTTCCCGCTGGTTTTAGCAAGACATTATCGCTATCGACTATCGATTCATTTTTTATTTTCTTGCGTTTTTTACTCATACAAAATCAGCAGTGGTCGCCATATAAGCTCAACAAATCTAGTCCAATTATATGTCTGTTTAATCTAATTATTCGTGAAAATAAATACGGTTTGAACCGGATTTTTTGGCTTTATACATGGCATGGTCGGCGGCTTCCAGCATAGCAATAGAAGAAATCGTCATATCAGTAAATGTTGAGATCCCTATGCTGGCAGAAATCTGAACGGGCATTTGCACAAGATTGAACGGCACCGCAATCGCGTCAATTATCGATTGCGCCACCAACTCAATATCTTTTTGTTGCTGAGCACCGGTGAGAATGACGGTAAATTCATCTCCACCAAGCCGGGCCACGGTATCTTCCTCTCGGACACATTTAATCAGCCGCTCAGCAACAAGCTCTAATACGCGGTCCCCCGCTTCGTGACCAAGTGTGTCGTTTACCTCTTTAAAGCCATCAAGATCCATAAACAGTACAGCTAAGGGAATTTTGCTACGCTTTGCATGTTTGACCTCTTGTTCCAGACGATCCAGAAAAAGACGTCGATTGGGCAACCCGGTTAGTAAGTCATGATGAGCGTTGTGCCATATTTTTTCTTCAGCCAGCGCTTGTTCGGTGATATCCCGGGCAATGCATACAGTGGCTTCAGTATTTTGTTGTTCATCCAGTACGGGTGCCAGAAGATACTCAAATCTTTCACCATGACCAGAGCTAAACCTATGCACAAACTTTCCACGATAGGTTGACTGATCCGCTATCACCTTTTCCAAATTGTGCTGAAAATCAGATGCAAACGGAAACCCAAGATCAAAAGTAGATTTGCCAATGATCTCCTTTGGTGCCAACGCGAAAAGATCCGCGGTGGCTTTGTTTGCATAGATAAATTTGCCTCCGAGATCGAGCACATAAATCGGATCAGGCGATGCTAACAGAATGGCACCAAATAATCGGGTTTCCATCTCTTTTGCAGTAGCATAATGTTCGAGGGACTCAGCAACGGCCTGGTCAATCGCTTCATGAAACCGGGTGAGATCTTCGAGATCATGGTTTTGAGTAGTTTTATATGCTTTAGTCCACTGTGAAACCACACTGGCCCGAAGCGCCCTGAACTCTGAAACCGTCTCCATCACGCTGAAACCGCTGATATGGCGGTCACCACCATGCACTTCTGCCCAAGATTCTCCTTCATCTTCAGGTTCATGCCCTTTCGATTTGGCAGTCTGTTCTGTTTCGCTCTGTGGGGTATCAAGATCGTCTGCAATCGCCAACAGCATATCTCTGGCATGATCACGCAGCCCAGATTTGCTCATATGTTTGCCACTCAGCAGTGTTTTGGCAAACGCTTCCCAATCCTGCAGAATCGGCTCTATTTCTGCTCGGATAAAATCAGCTAATCGCATTATTCATCTGCATATTTGGGCTCACGTTCGGGTAGGAAAATAGGGAGGAAGATGCCAACAATTTACTTCGGGCAATAAAAGGAGTTTCTCACATTTTGTGCCATAGCATCCGATATTTACAGTTTGAA
Organism: Methylophaga sp. F7; assembly: GCF_056863975.1. Taxonomy (NCBI): domain Bacteria; kingdom Pseudomonadati; phylum Pseudomonadota; class Gammaproteobacteria; order Thiotrichales; family Piscirickettsiaceae; genus Methylophaga; species Methylophaga sp. F7. Next base: position 2,546,396 of record NZ_CM166511.1, read on the forward strand.
TCCGACGCATTCCTGTAAATAACTAACCGAAATAATGGGCTTAGCGCTTGTTAAAGAGTCCTCAAGGCATTCTATGCTGTCAAAGGCTGAGCTACCAAACCATTAGAAACGATAAGAAACACCCACTGAAAGAATCTGGGTTTTAAGTTCGACAGAGCTTTTCAAGTCATTCGCAAGCGTCGGAAAAGCTGGATTGGTGACCAATGCTGTTGTATCAGCTTTTCCATAATCCGCGTAGAGATACTCTCCTCGAATTGTCCAACTTTCGCTAAGAGCATATTCCCCACCCAGACCGATAACCCATCCTAGTTTGGTTTCATTATCTGAATCACGACCAAAAGCGCCTGTCCCGGACAAGTCATCAGAAAATGTTGCATCCATTCTGATTTTAGTCGCTGCTACACCACCGGTAAGGTAGGCAAGCCAGCGTTTCTCGGCCCAACCTACACGAGCACGAAGTGATGCTTGCCAGTCAGCCTTCACGGAGATTTTATTGTTATAGGTCGCTATTGGAGCCGACTCATAAATGCCGCCTGATGAAGAGGAGTCATCAAAGCTTAAACTGTTCACGCCAGCCTCCACCCCGAGATATAAACGATCAAATTGCTGACCATAGCCCCCGAACAAACCCGCACTTAGCTCGGATTGCGAAGCACTTTTATCAGCCGCTTCGGCAATTTGCTCAGGATCGGGCGTCGTAAAATAAGACCCCGGAAAACCATCAGAAGTTGAAGCATCAAATGAGGCACGACTATGAGCCGCCCCAAGACTTACACCTATATATGTTCCAGACCAATCATAGTCCTGTGGCTGAGCATGTGCGGCAGTAATTGTACCTAAGGCCACCATAAGGCCAACAGCGGCAAGCGAATAATTAGAGCGATTCTTCAACACTTTTGAATTTCCTTATAGCGTAAAGCTAAACGTTTTAATGTTTATGTTGTTTTCTGATTATATAAAAACAATTTAATAAATAGGCTGTTTTTATTTTCAACCTTACTAAAACCGTCTTTTATTGTCGACGATACCACCGCCAACCAATAGTGAATATAAGCAATGTCCACAAGCTTGCCACCACATCATCAAGCACTATCCCCACGCCTCCAGGTATGGATTCAGCCGCCCGAGCCGGTGGTGGCTTGGTCCAGTCAACAATGCGGTTAGTCATAAAAATACCGGCCAGCATTACTGGATGTTGATGAACGGGAAGACCAATAGTTGCCAGTGGAAAGGTAAGCAGTTCATCCGCTACGATAACTGAAGCATCTTTGCTAGCAAAAAATCTTTCACCATGTTCACTTATTGGAATAGCGACAAGAATCAGCAAAGCGATGACCACCAACTGTTTTATGGTGCTAAGTCGACTAATCAATAAACTGAGTATAACGCCCCCAAGAGCACCTGCTGTACCGGGAATAAACGGCACACACCCCAGCCCCAAACCAATGGAAAGCATCACCATAGCGTCTTCAGTGCTGGCACCGCACAAGGTTTGATTGGATAAAGCTAAATACCAACCAATGCTAGCTACAGCAATACACAATAGGACCAGCCAAATAATCGCTTTTTTGCCAAGCCGTCGATTCATTCCTCACCCAAAAGACGTGTAGTGTTAACTTCAGATTACAACAATCTATCCCTTTAACGTTTGTGGGATAGCTAGTTTCTCTCATTCAGAACGCCCCAATGCACAACTAATATCCCTATTAAATTCCAGCGAGCAAACCATTCCCCAACCGGAGGTGAAGCATGGAAAGTAGAGATGTCCTGACGACGATGCTGGTAACGGCCTGCCGTTATCACCGCTAATTTCAAAGGCCCGGGCAAATTCAATGTCCTTAAGAAACCCGTCTTCTCTTTTCTGTTTTAACGTAAATGTGAGTTTAAATTAAGTTGGCTGATCGCCTGTTTCAGATGGCTCATTCTGCGAGCTTGTATATCTGCTCAGTACTGTAACAGTCACAATTATCAGTCCCATACCGAAAAACTGTAGTGCCGATAAGTTTTCATCTAACACCACTATCCCGAATAGAGATGCTGTTACCGGTTCGACCATAGCCACAATAGCGACCAATGTTGGCGCGGTGTATTTCAGTCCGACGATATAGAGAATGAATGAGATCCCTGCGCCAAGCACTCCCAACAGCACAAACAGAAACCAATTTGGTGAGCTCAATACTGACACTGTCTGTTCAATATCTACAAACCCGATGAGTATACTGACCAGAACCCCAAAGGCTATAAACAGAATCGCCTGCGGGCTACCGTGTGGAACTGCATATTTGAAACCAAAAATGAATATCGCATAGGAAAGGCCGGAGAGCAGGCCGGCTCCAGCGGCGACAGGTGTGACATCATCGGTATCAATATCATATAGCCCCGTTAGTAACATCACCCCCATAATGACCATTGCCATGGCGCACCATTTAAATAAAGAAGCTCTTTCAAGTTTGAGTACAAAAGAAATTAGAAAAACGAACACAGGTGCGCAATACATCAGCGTTACAGCTACTGCAACGCTTCCTTCGGCAATACTCCTGAAATAAAAAGCGAAGTTGCCAGCGACGCCCACCCCAGCAAGAATCGACCAACCCCATAATCGCCAATTTCCTAATCCACTGTTATGGGGTCGCAACGCTAGCCAGATCAGAACGAACAGCAGTCCTATAATGCCTCGATAGAAAGACACCACTAATGAGCTCCAGCCTTCTGCCGTGAGGATGCCACCAATCCCACCTGCAAGTCCCCAACACATTGCCGCCAGCACCACAAATAACGTGCCCGGACTTACATGTTTGTTGGATGACATTAGCGATTTGTGCAACATTCTAAATAGCCTTTAGAGAGTTGTTCAGGTGATCCGAAGGTCAGTTACGTTCCTCTTCCCTGAGCGTAAGCACTTCGTAACCATTCGAAGTAACCGCAATGGTGTGTTCCCATTGTGCAGATAACTTTTTATCACTGGTTACCACGGTCCAGCCATCTTTCTTTTGTTTCACCTTGGCCTTCCCCTGATTGATCATAGGCTCGATGGTGAAGGTCATTCCTTCCTGTAATACCAGTCCATTTCCTGGTTGACCAAAATGTAAAACTGCAGGTTCTTCGTGCATTTCCCGACCAATGCCGTGACCACAGTATTCACGAACCACAGAATATCCATGTTTCTCAGCATAATGTTGAATCGCGTAACCAATATCGCCCAGGGTCGCTCCTGGCTTCACGGCCCGAATCCCCTGCCACATCGCTTCGTAGGTTTTATCGACTAAACGTATTGCCAGTGGTGTGACTTCACCGATCAGATACATTTTGCTGGAATCAGCGATATAGCCACCTTTCTCCAGCGTGATATCTACATTGATGATATCACCCGACTTCAGTTTCTGATTGTCTGCAGGAACACCATGACAAACCACATGATTGACTGAGGTATTGAGCACATACTGGTAACCATATTGCCCTTTACTTGCAGGGTGGGCACCCAGTTGATCAACAATATATCGTTCAACCAGATTGTTGATATCCATCGTGGATATGCCAACTGTTACATACTTATCAATATAGCTGAAAACGGATGCGAGCAGTCTTCCGGCTTCACGCATCACCTGTAATTCGTCCGTGGTTTTGAGTGTTACCCTAGCCACCGACAATTTTCTTTATTTCAACGTCGGCATGTTTCATCTGGGCACTGATAATTTCCGAAAAAGACATACTCGGGTTGGCCTCGGCCAGCATACCTATTTTTATCCAATACTCAGCCTGAGCATTGATCGAACGGACCATAACCGAGCTGGACTTTCGAATTTCCTCATGCAAATCATCACTTATTTTTACAATACCCATAACAGATCCTAATATACGAAACGTATACAGATCATATATTCTGACTATTAATGTAGCAACCACGAAATTGAAGCGGTTTCTAAAATAAGGATCGCCTTTTAATGGTCAATCTTTGGAGGATCGAACCATTACTCAATAATCTGAAGCTGATGCATATCAGCATTCGACAGCACAAAAGACGAGCTTTTATTTTCAGCATCGTAGGCTGCTTTAATCATCGCCGCTGCCACGCATTTTGTTGAAATTGGACGCACAGCTTTGGGAATAAATGAGGATATGGGAGCGAGCAAACTTTCACCCAGTTTCTCGGCAAAACGACCATCATCCGGTCGGCCTAACAGTAGTGAAGGATGGGCAAAAAACACACTTGGTAAACCCAGTAATTTAATATCCCGCTCAACCTCACCTTTGACACGATTATAAAAACTAGCAGAATCCACATTGGCCCCATGTGCAGTGACAACACCGAGTCTGCAAACATCAGCAGATTTACATGCTCGTGCAAACGCGATCACCAAATCATGATCAATATGACGAAAGGCCGCCTTACTACCCGCCTGTTTTTGCGTTGTTCCCAATGCAATAAAAGCAACAGATTTTGGCGGAATCAGGGAAGTTACCTGTTGTTCCAACTGTTCAAAGTCCACAACCTGATTGTTTATTTTTGAAGCAATCGCATCGGGAAAATCTCTCAATATGTCTAATTCGCGACGCGAAATCAAAATGATATTAACGACATCTTCTCGTCGGCTTAATTGATTGACTAACTGCTTACCCACAGCGCCTGTCGCCCCTAAAACAATTGCAGTTGCATGCTTCATCATCTATCCCCACAGATTTTGGTATGACTGACTACGATAGCTATCAAATCTGCTGTTACTGAACTTTTCAAGAACGTCTTAAGGCTACTCTTTCATTCACTATTCTTGCCTTTATCGATGGCCTCCTCAGCTTCTTGTTCATCATCCGCATCAGACTGGGGCTCTTCATTTTCAATGGACGCATCAGGATCGTAATCGAGCACAACAAATAGGGGAAAGTGATCAGATCCGATATCGGGAAGACGTCGTAGCTCAACGAGAAGGAAATGTTCTGAGGCGAAAGCATGATCCAGTGGATAGCGTAACAGGCGACTTCTGGTATCAAAAGTATTCATTAAGCCACGCCCTACACGCGGATCGAGTAAACCACCCGTTCGCTGAAAAAGATGTGTGGTATGTGACCAAGCCACATCATTAAAATCGCCAGCCACGATGACCGGAACCTCTCCTAACTCTTTAACCTCTTTGGCAACCAACATCAATTCGGCATCCCGCATATCGGAGTCTGCGCGTTCATCTCCATCCGCTTCAGCCTCCTCTTCTTCAGAAAGATCAAGACCCGGAGGTCGTGGATGCACACCATAAAGGGTTACAAGTTTTCCCGATGGAAGCCGAACCTGGGTGCGAATTGATGGAATTTCTGACTCAATTAAAAAGCGGATCTCTGGATTCACCAGCTCTTGTCGGGAGAAAAGCAACATACCGTAATGATTATCTTGCGGCTGGAATAATGTAAAAGGATAGTCGTCTTCCAGACCCTCCAGTTGTTCTAACCACCATTTGGTCGTTTCGCTTAATAAAATTATATCGGGATCGTTATCACGTATCAGTTTCAGCAGCGCTTTCACTTCACGATTATCGTAACGCACGTTATAAATCAGTAACGATATCCGATTGGAATCATTATCCTGTCGGCTTTCAGACATTTCCTTGGGATAAAACGCGGTGTATGGAGCAATGGCTATAAGCTGCCAGATCAATGACAGGACGACCATCGCAGCAAGCGCATATTCCCATATCCGCATCCGACGCCAAAAACTCAGAGCCACATAGGCGGCTAAAGCCAAACCCATCAATACGGAAATTTGTACGCGAGGAAAATCGAATATTCGTATCCACCATTGATCGGTATGTATTAAAGGAATTGCGGTACTACAAACCAACGCTAACGAAAACAAGGCTAGCGCAATGCGGCAAATGCGATTCAGTACTCTTTCTGAAGGTTTTATTGTCATGATAAGAACTGAGTATGTGGCAATAAGATAAGTGGTATCAAGTAAATAAACTTTTAATATTTATATTCAGTTTTCGTCTCAATATTATTTCCGACGGAAATAATATTGAACGTCTGGGCAGATTGAGAGAGCTGCTCATTTATCGGTTAACTTTCTGAGTTATCATTTACCACTACTCTGTTTCTACCGGACTCTTTGGCGCTATACAACATGCGATCAACGCTTTGAAGCAAGCTGGTTTGGGTTTGGTTAACTCGAAACTCTGTAACGCCAATACTGCATGTCAGAGAGATATCGACGCCATCATCCTGGCAAAAACGATGCTGTTCAATAGCGGCCCTGATACGTTCTGCAAGCTGACTGGCTTCTTCAGTATCGGTTTCGGGAAGTAACAAAAGAAACTCTTCCCCACCATAGCGGCCCAGAAAGTCACTGGTTCTGCAGGTATCAGACAAAATATTGGCCACTTCTATTAAAACGGCATCGCCAGAAAGGTGACCAAATTTATCATTCACGTCTTTAAAGTGATCCATGTCGACCATTAATAAACTTAAGTGGTGATGGTAACGCTCTGCCCGATCAATTTCTGCTGTCAAATTGTCTATAAGCCCACGACGATTCATCACACCCGTGAGCGGATCCGTTGTCGTTAAGCGTTCAAGCTCTTTGGTACGTTCTAACACTCGTCGTTCGAGTAACTGGTTGGATTCCAATAACTCTCGTTGAGCTTGCTGTAAGGCTGCATTTTTATTTCGAAATTCATCATTGCTTGGAATAGCCAAGGCTTTTGGTATTAATCGCCAAATCATAACTGCGGTCAGGATAGAGACTAAACCTGTTGCAAACTTAGCAAGCCCCTCAATGTAATAAAAACCCTGCCAGATATTTATTAAACCAGTGAGATGGGTAACACCACACAGAAAAATAAAGGCGGCAAACATAATAAATATCCAGTTAAAAGCGAGATCAGTTCTTTTTTTAACTAAATAGACAAGGGCAATAGGAATAACAAAATAAGCAATAGAGGTTAATAGATCACCACTAACGTGAAGGAACAGGAGATCCGGTAGCCATTGCAAACAATGGCCATGGGGCATAAAGCTGCCATTAAACAATTTATCGACTGTATCCATCCAAATCTCCGATTACAAAGCACTTTGAGCTATTAATAGCAAAATGAGGAACAACAGTTAATCAACAGAACAGAATGAATTTCATAACGAACTAGTATTAAATAAAAATTTATGACTCCAGAGCATACTAGCTCTCAAAATGGAATAAAGCACGTGGCAACTGGAGACAAATCTTTTAATCCAGAAATAATCTGTGCTTTTTGCTTAAATTTTCAATTGACTCCGCCCCTTTTACTTTTTTTAGCCCTAGGACAGAATTTTGTAAACCGTATCTTTGATCTGGCTCAATGTAAGTTTATTTCCAAGCCATATACTAAATATCCAGTAAACAGGAAGTTAACTGTCATACATATTCCATCTTTATGAGGTATGAAGTCATGAAAAAGTTAATTTTAATTCTATCCCTGATGACCTTAACAGCTTTCTCGACAACTAACTTTGCCGGTGGGCACGGGCAAGGGCAAGGTGACGGTAAAGGCAAAAAGCAGCAAGAACAGATGCAGCAATATGGCGGCGAAGGTGAACAAACACGTGAACGCAAGCGGGAACACGATCCGGAAGACATGGATCGGCAACGTACAATGGAACAAGAACGGAAGCAGCAAGGCAAAGGTTCGGAGCAGGGCCAGAAATCACAAGAAGAGCATCGGAGAAGGTGGTGGAAATTCTGGGGAAATGACGAATAGATTCGACACCTACCCGGTAACTCCTGCATTGCAGTTTTAAAACAAAAGCAGTCGTTTGCTGAAACGAACGACTGCTTTCCTGAGGTTTTCGGCCAAAGGCTGCATCAAGATACCAGCTACTGAAGCTTGGTTTTTCACAGGATTAAACTCAATCCATTTTCTGGTCGAATTTATTCAACGATCGCTCAATAATTCAACTTGATCGTCAAATCCAGTTTTTGGCCATCGTAAGTAAAACTGGCAGCCTCAAATGAAGGCGCACTCATTGAGGCTTTTGCATCGTTTGAAAAACCGTAGCCTTCTTTGGGCACCCCCAGCCAGTTAGTACGAAGCTCGCCGTCCATATTTTCATCATGAATAACAGCCAAGGCATACGTTCCAGGCGGAATATCTAAAAAGTCACAACGTGCCTTTGTATCCCGAATTTTTATCATCATAATATTGGTTGCATAGCGCAGAAACTCAGTAGGGAAACCATTTGGCGCCTCGAAAAGCGCGCACGCGACAGCTCCTTTGCTATTTCTGATATCGAGAATCTTCACATGAATTCCAGGACATGGAGTTTGAGCAAAAGCAACGGTGGGAAGGTACGAAAATATCAGCAGCGCACACCAAATTAAACCTCGGAGGTCCATATGGATCTGCGTCAACAAATATTTGATCGATGAAAGAGAAACGGTCTTACGATTAGTTGATTCATTCATAATCTTCCTCACAGTTTTGATCTGCGTAGATTAATCGAATCTGACTGCCATCAAAGGCCTAACGGCTTACTGAGGGGCAGGCACCGTATATCGTCCGTGAAGTTTGTTATAGGTTAATCCTGAGTTTAAACAATTATCCTCTGCTTAGAAAAGCAGCTATTTTGTAATGGAGAGCCCAACTTACCGTCAAACCCTAAAAAGTCATAGCGACCTACCCTCGCAGGCAGGTCGCTATGCATATGAAATTAGACGTAGAAGTCCAACTCCTCCTGCGCTTTCAGCAAATCGCGCATTTTGATGGGATCATCACCAAAGAAGAAGATCAGGCCCCAATGCGTACCAAAAGCCGCCCGGTCAGGAACGGTTTCTTCTGCCGGTGCCACCAGTTCATGTGACTCAAAATAAGGATGCTCAATGGTTTCTTTGGGCATTTCCAGCTTGCTGACCACTCGACGACGTGGGTAGACGCCGAAGCAGCCAGCGTACCCCTTGGCATCGACCACTTCTTTGGGGAAGAATGCAGCCACTTCCTCTTTGGTGCTTTTCGGATCGAATACCAGCATCGAAGCCTGATAAGCATTGAATCCGTAGGCTCTCTCGATCAGCTCAAAAGCTTTAAAGCCGGGCGGACGATAGGCAACTTCGCCAAAGTACATTTCGCCATCAGCCGTAACGAAGTACTCAGGGTGAATCAGGCCAAACTGGATGTCGAAGGTTTTGATCAGCAATTCGATCTGTTTGGTGATCGCATTCCGCCAGCTTTCAAGTTCCGCGGTAGCCGGTACAAATACAGAGTAACCCAAGGTGACATATTCAGAAATGTTGAGGAATTGGATTTTGCCATCGTGGATCCAGGCCTCAACCGCAAACTCCCAGCCATCCAGGTGACTTTCCATCAGCAACGGGTACTCTTCGGCCGGAATGTTATCGATTTCATCTATCGTGCGGATCATTCGGTGACCGAGGCAACCGGCCTTGTCGAATGCCTTAACGTGAATCGGATCATCCGGATCACCATCAAGTTTGAGCAGCGTCTGATTAACGCGTTTCATAAAGCGAACAATATCTTCTTTCTCATGCGCTTCTTCGAAAATCCCCACGCGAATACCACCAAGCTGAGCACGACGCTTCATCAACGCCTTGTCACGGAACAGAATAGACTGACCGTACATGCGCGGATTATTCAGCAGAACAGAATTGATGGCACCGGACCATTCAACGGTTTCCTCGAATAACGGTATAGCTACATCGACTCCTTCCGCCTTCAGTTTTTCGGCAATTTCCAGGGACCTATCATTGAGACGGATAAAATCCCATGAGATGAAAGGTATGTTGTTAGCGGTACAAAAATCTGCAGCCCATTCAGGCGCAACAACGATATAGTGGCGGTCAAACTGCTGCGCAGCTTTTATTGCATTGACACTCCAGCCAAGCAGTGCGATGTAGCCTTTGTTCGGATCTTTGGGGGTTTCTGTTCCGCGAACGGAGTCCATATTGGGATCGCGCCAGGATAATACTTCTTCAGATAATTCAGTTTCACTGGTAATCGACATAGAACATTCTCCTGTTGAGCCTCCTCAGAGAAGCCTTACTGGAAAAAGCACACAAAATGAACTGAGCTTGTCAGTATTGTTTAGAGGAGATTGAATAAATCATTGATAGGGAGGCTTTATCAGCTTCCTAATTTCAGAATTGAGCTAGTCGGCTTCATTACAACTGACCACTAACTGTCAGTTCAAACATAACACAAAAAGACAAAAGCGTTTGGTAGTATCCCCGCCATTCGTAACGAAAAAGCAGCAGATCAGCGCCCCTGAGCCCCGCGTCGCAACCAGTCGTGTACGAATGCAAGCTTGCGCCGGCCAGTTTCTGATAGAACAAATGGATAGACGTCTGATAACCCCATTGAGCGGTTAATGTGGTTGATGCGTGTCGCGAGGGCGGTAGCAACGTTGATTAGCAAAACAGAGTCAGGCTCTGAATAGGGATCCCAGCTATGGTGAGGTAGTTCTGGAGAACTTAGGCCAGTTGCCACAAAACTGTCGGTAATATCTGTCAGATGTAACAAATGTGCCGTCGTTTCAGCCCAGTCTTCGTGAGGATGCGCCGAGGCGTAGCTGGTCAGGTAAAACAGCTCCCAGTCTTGTGGTGCACCTTGCTGGTAATGTCGCTGAAGTGCCGCTGTGTAGTCCTCTCGCTCATCACCAAACATCACCCGAAACGCCTGCAGAAAGTCTTCACGCAGGCTCAGTCGCCACCAAAGCATGTGTGCAATTTCATGGCGCATGTGGCCGATCATCGTTCGGTAAGGCTCGTCCAGGGCTTCTCTGCGGGTAACCCGCACTACTGGATCGGCCTCGGATACGCTAATGGTTACGACGCCATTGCCATGCCCCATAGCAGCAAGCGTATGTCCATCAGCAAGCATATGAAAAACCGGCCGCGTTCCGGGATCTTCCGGCCGGAACCAGTGCCAGCGGCCAAGGTTATCGAGTACCCAGCGTTTTGCTGCTTCGGTTTCTGCCCAATTTGAGATAGCGTTGGGAATTTCCGGATCCGGCGCCAACGCAGTCATCGCACATGACCGGCAAAAAGCACCTTCTTCGGGTGCTATCCAGTTGCAACCAATAATCTCACGGTTTGCACAGAATGGCGGCATGGGCAGGAATGCCCGCGCCTGGGGATCATAGGCTACGGGTGTACCTTCGGCAGTGGTCAGATTGTGGAACCAAAGGGTTCCTGAGCCAACCGGATTTGAGAATGCCAACATATAAAATAAAGCTCCTGGCTAACGACCAAATACGCAAATAGTATTCTTGTGTAAAAGTTAACCTATACCCTTTTGAAACAATAACCAACTATCCTGAAACAGATATCCGTTAATCCCTCCAGTGAATATCGCTAATAAAATCAGAGCCGACAGGATGGTATTAATTTGAAAAAACAATCAAAGAAGTCTTACCGTATAGTAAAGGGCAAGTAGCGAAAGGAACTTCTTCGCTCTGCAAGCCCCCCAAAAGATAAAGCCATTTATAAAAACAAGGAGAAGAATTCGATGTCATCTGATCCAACAAAACAAGCAACGCTCTATCGTATGGTCATGGACAAGCATGTTTGTCCGTTTGGCCTGAAATCCCTGGATCTGCTTAAACGTGAAGGTTATGAAGTGGAAGATAAATGGCTGACTTCACGCGAACAAACCGATGCGTTCAAAGAGCAGCATGATGTGGAAACGACACCCCAGACATTTATCAACGAAACCCGTATTGGTGGATATGACGCGTTGCGGCAGCACTTCGGCAAGAAGGTAAAAGCCAAGGACGAAACCAGTTATCAGCCTGTATTGGCAGTATTCGGCGTTGCCGCCCTGTTGGCTCTGGCGATAAGCTGGATGTTGGGCGAAGGTCTGCTGAGCATCCGTACTGCCGAGCTGTTTATCGCCATTAGCATGAGCATTCTGGCGCTGCTCAAATTACAGGATGTTGAAAGCTTCTCAACCATGTTTCTCAACTATGACCTGTTGGCACGTCGGGTGGTGCCCTACTCCTATGTGTATCCTTTTGGTGAATTGCTGGCAGGCGTTCTCATGGTGGCAGGAGCAATGCTGTGGTTGGCTATCCCTGTCGCATTATTTATCGGCACGGTCGGCGCGGTATCAGTGCTCAAGGCAGTGTATATAGACAAACGCGAACTCAAATGCGCCTGCGTAGGTGGTGGCAGCAATGTACCACTGGGATTTGTATCGCTCACCGAAAACCTGATGATGATCGCGATGGGGCTGTGGATGTTCAGATACTTCTAGGACAATAAAATCCTAATGCAAAACGTAGCTTAAATCGGGTGTAAAAACAGCTGAATCAAAAGGGTCAGTGTCAGACTCTGACCCTTTTGATCCAAAAGACATTGGCTCGACGCAATGAGGGTTGCCCCTACGTCGATGATTATTTCAAAAGACGTGCTCGGCCAGCCCAAAGTCCGAAAAGGCCGAAAGCGAAAAGCGGTAATGCCGCAGGTAGTGGCACCGCACTTGGATTCATAAACTGTCTTGCAAGCGCTTCTGTCGAGAAAGAGCCATCAGCACCAAATGTCCATGATGAGAAGTTAGTGAATTTTCCTGAGAACAGTTCATCACTCGCGATACCGAAGGACATGTATATCAACGTGTCGGTGATATCAAATGACAAAATATTAGACAGTGAAAAATCATTAAAGAAAACACTATTCTCTCCCAAGCCGCCATCAAAAATGCCGGTACTCAGCATACCTGAAGTTGAAGTAAGCCCATCCACAATCAGCATGTCATCGCCAGCGCCAAAGATAACATCACCGATAATCTCGCTGTTGCCACTCAGTTGCAAGCTACTATTACCCTGATTGGGTGCAAACTGGATTGCAGTACCTGACCGGCCAACCAAGGTACCGCTGTTCTCAATGGTGATCTCAGAGGTGCTGGCCACATCCGTACCAATCGCGTGGACGCCTTCGATATAGCCTTCGTTTATGACGGTCAGTGGACCTGCAGTGCGAACCTCACCTTGCGTAGGCTCGTACAATGAATCTACGTCGATGCCATTACCGCCTTCCAATGGATTACTCGCCGATCCGGTGGAGACAATGACGCCCGAGGCGTGGTTGTGCACCTTACCCTCATCGATGTCGATTCCATCATCGCTACCGAGGATCACACCGTAGTTATTGGCTTCCCCGCTGGCAAATTGCACACCGTCTTCATCGTCAGTGGCACCGGTATTCATCCAGGTCTGCGTGCTCGCATCCCATGACAACCCGTTCAACGCGATAGTGCCGTGGTTTTCAAGCGTGAAATTCTCTCTCGCTTCAATCACTTCCTCACCGCCAAGCAGCGTACCGTAGTTAATCACAGTGCCACCTGGTCCGCGGCTCTGAATGGCGCGACCATCAGTACTTTGAATCAGGCCATAATTTGTAATATGTGCGTTTTCCAGTTCGGCATCATTGTCTAATCTGACGGCCTGGTTTTCCGCGAAGATTTTTCCAGTTTCACGGTTGATCAGTGTGAAATTATCGGCGTCATCCTGAAGACGGATACCCCGGTCACCGCCACGTATAGTGCCGGAATTGTCGATTGTCAGGTTTACACCCTTGCCACGAATCGCATCATCATCGCCACTTTCAATCAGGCCCTGATTATTCAGCGTCTGGTTGGATCCTTCCAATTGCACCGGACGTCCAGTTGCACGGACAATCTGTGCACCGCTTTCAACGGTCACTGACAGGTTGTCTCTGTTGTCATTGATATTGCCGCTGTCTGTTGGGGTGCAGATCAGCGTCGGTGAATCACTCGTGCCACCAGGAATACAGGTTGCCGCCATTGCTGGCACGTTATACAGAGCTGCCAGTATTGAAGCGAGTACTAATTTTTGCGTATTTTTCACGTTACCTCCAAGTCAGATAATGAACATCGGGACTGAAGATAGTGATTTATTGTGACAACTCTATGAATGTTGCAATTAATGTGAACCAGGACGCTAAATGAAAACTGAAGATGTGATAGCTGAATGGTTTAGCAACTTGATTTTATTTACTTACAGACTGAAGCTGTCTGTACTCAGATTTTTGTATAAGAGGACGCTGCTATTTTAGTTATTTTTTACGTTTGCAATTTGGCAAACCAGGCATGAATCAATCCTGCTTGAAAGAATTGCACAGGTACACAAAAACCTGCTGATTTAATGATGTCAGCGACCTTGTTGGGAGGCAGAACCGCTACATCTTTGGCATAGGCATCTCTTATCTGGGTTTGTTTTTCAGCTGTAATGCCAGCCCCCGCCATCATTGTCATCCATGTATGCAATAAGGCTTCATATTCATCCGATCCTAATTGTGAAGCTAAATCGGCACTTGCCAAAATTCCACCCTGTTTCAGTCTTTGAGCAATTTCACCAAACAGCTTTGTGCGCAGCTGTTGATCCAGAATAAACTGGGAAACCAGAAAGCAGGTTGCTGCGTCATAAAGCTGTTTGTCAGGTAAAGAGTCAAGATAGCCTTCATGAAAATGACAGCGACTCGTCATCCCTTCCTCTTCAACCTTTTGACGACAGACAGCAAGCATGGCACCTGAAGGCTCTACCGCCGTAAACTGCCAATTGGGAAATTTCCTGGCAAGATGAATCAACTCTTTGCCTGTGCCAGCTCCCACACAAAGAATGTGAGCATCTTCAGCTAACCCCGCAAAAACAGATTCCAGCAAAAAATATAAACCATTATTGATGGACGCCATTCTGGCCCATTGCTGATCGTAGCCTGAAGCTTGCTGATCGAAAATTTCCTTAATTTCTTCGGGTTGCATGTTATGGCTTTGCCTTTATCTGGTCGCCTGGATAAATAATTACTTAAGCAGTGCGTCGAGCTCTTTGGTTAATCGGGTGATTTCGGTAGTGGCATGCCCCGTGTTCTCGGCCAGTTTTTTTACCTCGGATGCAACTACAGCAAAACCTCGACCCGCGTCTCCAGCACGTGCGGCCTCAATACTGGCATTCAAGCTAAGCAGGCGGAGGGTTTTCAACATATCCAAAATGGTATGGGTTTGCTTGATGATGTCCGCGCTATGGCTTTCCACTTCATCCATTCTGGATTGACGCTCCAGTTCCTGCAATTTCCTGGCTTGTATCGTGGTCACCACCCCCTCAAGAAACGCCACTTGATTATTGTCGTCAAATACCGGGCCGCCCTTTTCATTCACCCAAATGGGGTCACCCGTTTTGCATTTTAAGCGGTAATCCACATCCCAGTTCTTACGCTCTTCAATAGCTGCCGCCACTGCATCATCGACAGCCTGTGCATCCTCCTCGTGGATCAGATTCACGTAGGAAGTAAGTTTGTTGCCAATTAACTCCTGATGTTTATAACCGGTCAGCTCCTGGACATTGCCGAACATGTTCAGCATGGTGTAGTCATTGTCCATGCGGCAACGATACAAAAAGCCAGACATGCGGCTGGAAATACTTTCAAAGATGTTTTGATTATCTATTGGCGTTCCGTTGGGAAAGGCTTCAATGATGCTCATGGTCTCTCTTCCATTAATAGAGGTTGATAACACTCGCATTAAAGCGTGCGAGTTATGAGCGTCGCCTTTGACGCGTTATGTTGCATTTATTCGGATGAAGGAATCCACTAGACGTCCAGTGACCTCACCCCGTTTATAAAGCAAAGTAAACAATAGATGAAGTTGATAAAGAAAGAAACTTCCCCCGCATAACCAGTAAGTTAGATGTCTGCCACTTAATTTCTCGCCAAACCAAAGCATCCTTATATCAGAACAGTAGGTTTTAAATTGCAATGCACATCAAACGTAATCAGGCTCTAAACGAAGCAACGAGTGACTTCAGTAAATCAACCGTCGGCTCTGAAGATAAGGTTTGGCTCAGCTCTTTTATTACGCTGATAGGCAAATCCCACCATCTTAACTCCAAAAGTAACGCTCTTATTTCCTCATCGAACCTATATCGAATGTGTTTTGCAGGGTTTCCACCGACAATTTCATAGGGAGCAACATCCTTAACAACGTGAGCGTTGGCAGCAATAACAGCTCCGCTTCCAATTGTTACGCCAGATACAATAGTTGAGCCATAGCCAATCCAAACATCATGGCCGATGACGACGTCACCATTACTAGCTGGATGGCCTTTTATTTCCCGGCCTCCTAACTCATCAGCCATTTGATGACCAAATGGAAAGGTAGTGATCCAATCAGTTCGATGGTTTGAGCCAAGAAATATAGTGGTTTTCATTGCAATTGAACAGAAACTGCCTATTGTCAACGAAACGCCTTCCGAGCCGAATACTTGCAAGTACTCATAACCATAGGTACATGGTCCAATTGTGACCTTACTGTTTTCAATAATCCCCTGCTGAGTATCCAAACTCGCCATAATAATTTTTATCCTGTAGATATTCTGGCCATTCAAATAACATGCGCTGAAATTAAGGCATACATAATGAATAATCTAAGAGCATTGTTTATATTCATTCTCAGTCGAAAAAGGGAAGATTCCCTTTTATTATCCATCAAGGAATATGCCAAAAAACGTTACCTGATGTTTTAACAAATGTAAGTGTTGCACTCTAAATAGCGTTGCTTGACATCATCAAGAAAAAATACATCATCACGTCAATTATCTAACTGGGTAAGAGGTATGGAATTTGGAAATAGATGTCGGCTATTTCGAGCATAGCAATAGACTAGAATATTAACCAATTAAAGGGAAGCGTCCCCAATCTTGTCGAATGTCTTTTGAATCTGTACCGGCAAAGCGCTAGGGTAACAGCCTGAACACAATCAGGATAACAACATGGAAGCGCTTTTTACCGCCTTCGCCAATTTTATGTGGGGCCTGCCGCTGGTTATATTGCTGGTAGGTGGTGGGCTGTTTTTTGTGGTGTATTCGGGTGGCCTGCCTTATCGCCATTTCAGACATGCCTTACAAATCCTGACAGGACGCTTTGATCGTGAAGGCGATGAAGGTGATATACCCCATACTCAGGCACTGAGCACTGCCCTGTCCGGGACGCTGGGACTGGGCAATATTGCCGGTGTAGCGCTGGCAATTACCATGGGCGGCCCGGGCGCCATATTCTGGATGTGGGTGACAGCCGTCATCGGTGTCGCCACCAAGTTTTATACCTGCTCCCTGAGTGTAATGTTTCGCGGCAAAGACAGTGAGGGCAACCTTCAGGGTGGTCCTATGTATGTTGTTCGCGAAGGTCTTGGCAAGCGCTGGTGGCCACTGGCCGCGCTGTTTGCAGTCGCCGGGCTGATGGGCACCATGCCCGCCTTTCAGGTTAACCAGTTGGTACAAATTGTCCGTGAAGTGGTGGCTGAACCTGCCGGCTGGACCACGTCACAAAGCCATTTCACATTTGATCTGGTGATGGGGGTACTCATTGCCGCCCTGGTATTGTTGGTGACGACAGGCCATATCCAACGCGTTGGCCGCGTTACGTTACGCATGGTACCGGTTATGGTATTGCTTTATCTGGGGATGACCGCCCTGCTGTTGATGCGTTTCGCCAGCGAAATTCCGGCCGCTTTTCAGCTGATTATTAGCGATGCCTTTTCCGGTGACGCCGTCGCGGGGGCGCTATTGGCACCGTCATTCTGATGGGCGTGCGCCGCGGGGCTTTTTCCAACGAAGCTGGAATTGGTACCGAGGCAATGGCCCATGGTGCGGCACGTACCAATGAACCCATTCGTGAGGGTCTGGTTGCTATGATGGGGCCAGTTATCGATACCCTGTTGGTATGTACCTGTACTGCTCTGGCCATTCTGGTGACCGGTAGCTGGCAAGTTGATGGCGACATCGATGGTGTGACCCTGACATCACAAGCATTTGAAACCGCCTTCCCCGGTATCGGTGCCTATCTGCTTACCGTTGTCGTGGCGCTGCTGTCGCTGAGCACCATTTTTACCTTCTGGTATTACGGCAGCAAGTGTCTGGGCTTTCTGATTGGGGCGCGACATCAGCACCATTACGTCTGGATTTACGCCGCACTGGTGGTTTTTGGCAGCGTGACCAGTCTGCCGGCCATCATCGGCCTCATTGACGGACTCTATGCGACCATGGCGATACCGACCATGATTTCCGCACTGCTGCTCGCCCCTAAGGTCAACCGGGCTGCGCGGGACTATTTTCAGCGGCATGGGAAGCAGTCAGAGGATCAGCCAACTTGATGTTTTCTAAAAATAATACGGTTAAACCTTAATCATCCTTATCACGTAACCACAATTGCCTTTCTTGTTCTTCTTCCAGGATCGCTTTGATTTCAAGCATCACCCCATCCACATCAGCGGCTTGAGTATCTTCTTCAAATTGGCCCGTGAGTTCCGTATCCGGCAGTAAGTCGCCATTTTCGAATAACGACCATATTTCTTTTTCGAAATGCGTTTTACGAAGTTCGGGTGCGAATTGAGCATAGTAACGGGTCATATTTTGCACATCACGCGTTAACATGGCTTGTGCATTATTATTGGCCACCGCATTCACCGCTTGTGGCAGATCGATAATCACCGGGCCATGCGCATCGACCAGAACATTAAACTCTGACAAATCGCCATGAACTAAGCCAGCACAAAGCATTTTTTTCACAGAATGCATGACCATCATGTGGTCTTCGATGGCTTGCTCGGCAGACATGGAGACATCGTTGAGGCGCGGCGCGACATTACCCTCCTCATCCGTAATCAATTCCATCAATAACACGCCATTCAGGCAGTCATAGGGTTGAGGTACTTTCACTCCGGCACTGGCAAGCAAATACAGTGCATCGACTTCGGCATTCTGCCAGGTTTCTTCCTGCTGCTGACGACCAAATTTAGAGCCTTTTTCCATCGCCCGGCCCCGGCGACTATTGCGTACTTTTCGTCCTTCCTGGTATTGAACGGCTTTTTTAAAGCTACGCTTGACCGCATCTTTATAGACCTTGGCACAGCGTATTTCATCACCACATCTCACGACATAGACATCGGCTTCTTTGCCGCTCATTAAGCGACTAATCACTTCATCCACAAGGCCATCATCAACAAGCGGCTGAATTTGTTTTGGTATTTTCATTATTCGGTTTTTATCGCTCAAACGTATCCAGTAAAAGATACCATGCAGTATAAACTACAGCCGCTTGTTTAAATCAGTTGATGACTGATGCTTGCTTGTTTGTCTAATAAATAGAGGTAAGAGTTGATTGATATTGGTTAACCCAACCTAAGTGCCCAATTACCATTGTGGTATTGATTACAGTTCTCTTCAGAATCGTATGCGATATGATCACCAAGGCATTTGAGCTTGATATCCATCGTTTTAAATTCAGCTTCAATTAGAGATATCAATGCTTGGCTGTCATCTGATTGGAGGTAATTTTTCAAATTCTCGTTGGTATCAAATACACAAACAACCATTAAGCTATTTGGATAATCATCATAGTTCACCAAGTGCGTTAGCCACTGGAAACCAGCGATATCTTTTAATCCTTGTTCACATACATCGGTCAATTTTAGCCGAAGTTCGTTATCAATTTTTTTATCAGTTTTACGCATAGTTCATATTCAGTCTAATGATTTAATAGAGGACTCTTAAGGAGGACAGATCGAGTTAATTGATGAGTGCTAGTCCAAAAACTCTGTTGCTTTTTACTGTCTTTAGTGAACCTAAAACTGCTCAGGTTTTTCTATCTGATATTATGTGTTGCGTTCAATCGGCTTACATAGCCAACAACAACCTCATCACGACTGCTATCAAATTTCAAACCCATAACATTAATGAGAGAGAAAGAATGAGTGAAAATTCACCAACAAAAACATTTCAACAACGTGTCGATGAATTCATTGCCCTTGCTAATCAACAAGCAGCAGACAGCAGTGTAGACGACGCCAATACATCTATTCTATTTTCAGCTGCACGCTTTAATGCCTTCAGTGTCGCCCGTTCGGTTGAAAGTGCAGAAAATCTACAAGCCGAAAAACAAGCCGCCATTGAATACTTCACTCAACGCTACGCAGAAATGCTCAACCAAAATCTGGAAGAACATATTGCACGTTTTGATAGCTTTAGACAGAAATAATCAATCAATAAAATGCTAGGACATAAAGCCCTGTTCTCTGTAAACAGGGCTTTATTTTGATTGAAGGTGCTCAGAGTTTACTGCAGTAAAGGCACCGCTCTGAGAAAAGCAAAATCAATCTGACTGAAACCTTGAACTCTGGTGTCAACCACCGACCGAGTAGCAGCTTGAGATGTCCGGCCATTTATGGTCCTTGATGGTCGTGTAATGTTGCCAGAATGCATTGTCGATGGCCTTCAATTGGGCTGAGGTGTCTTCGCGACGGTATCGTGCCAATTGCCCAGGACCACCGTTATAAGCGGCGTAGGTTGCCTTTACCAAATTGTCAGCACCGCCGGGCTGTTCGTGCTCGCCTTTACGGATCGCATAATCAAGCATGTAATGGGTCAAAATATCGATACCGGCGTTCACATTGTAATCAACCTCATCCACGAGACGGTCCAGATCGTAGACCTTGCGCCAGACCCGACCGTTGATCTGCATCATGCCCACCGCCCCTCCGGCTGAACGCAACACTTGAGGCTCGCCACTCGCAATTACTAGGTGGCGCCAGCAGGATTCTTTCCATGCTGTGGCACGAACCAAAGGATCCAGTCGCTCCGCCATCATCTCAGGTACGCTATCATTTTCAGCCAGCCATGCACTGGCTTCTTCCTCCAGTAAGCTGTCGACCAGCTCAAGGTAATCATTAAGGTTATCCGGTCGCGGGACCACCCCTTTAGAGCCTCGGCTGGTTGGATACTTTCAGCATGAGCGTTCGACATCAGCCAAGACCCTATCCAGCCAAAACCACCGGAGATTTGTCCCGTCAATTCTGCTGGTGTAAATACGGCCTCGTCTTTGGCATTAAACCCAAACAAATCACGAAACTCTGGATCAACCTCCAATGGCAAAGGTGTAAAACTCGGAGGCACCGCTTCGGCGAGCAGCAAGCGGGCAAGCCGGCGCAGTCCGTCACGGGTAATTTCAAAACCATACTCCGGCCCGAGGGCGTCAAGTGCTCGCAGCGCGTCACCACCCGCTATAAACGCGGCAAGCTTGAAATCCACTTCCAGTCCCGGTGTCTTCAGGCCTTCCAGTTCGCTCATCAGTGGCCGCAACCGCTCCCATGTCGTCAGGAAAAGTTCTCGAACCGGATCATATGCAGGATCATCGACCGTCAGCGCTTCAGCAATCGCGTGTCGCGCGTCCAGCAGCACGGCGAGTAATTCCAGACGTAAGGCACGAGACTCCGTCGAGTAGGCCAGCGCCGAAATAATGGTCGTCAGAAAGCCATCTAACTCATCTTCAAGCGTTTGCCATTGAGCCAACTCACTGTCGTCAAATGTTGGTTCAACTGCTTGTTCGGCTGGTTCAGGGGGCGAACCTGAAACGCCAGCCAGGCTCTGACGCCTGTTTCTTCCGTTTGAAGGCGGGTAATATGAGTTCGCTGAAGCAGGGACTGCTCACCACCTTGCTCTCTCCCCGCCCCCATCATTTGCACGATTAATCCATCAAGGCTGTTCAGCGGCCCGGCCAGGTCAATTTGCACCCGCTTCATGCGCGGCAGTACCAGTGTATCGGCAATGAGCTGAACCGGTTTACTCAAAAGGCCGGGGGTGCTATCCGGGCGAGATAACTCGATCGAATCAGGCAGAAACTCTATGCCCAGTCCTGAATCCATCACCTGTGGGGTCAGTTTCAACGCAAGACGACCCTGCCACGGTTTTGGGCCCCGACAAGCACCGAGCACGTAAGCTCCTGTCGTGGCAGTCAAGGCCATGCCGACAGACAATTGGGCATCTTCGGTAACCACCACCATATCGGACAATTCAACCCGATTGCATGGGTCGTTGCTAATGGTGCTCTGGCCATTCTCATCGAATTCAAGGACGCGACTGATCGCTGTCTGGAGATGCGCAGTTTCAGCCAGCAAAGGGATTTCAACTTCGCCCGCAGACAGCGCGTTCGAACTGTACAAGACGAAAAGCAGCCATCCAATATGTTTCATGCGATGTTCCAAAGGTTAAAGCGACGTGATTCCGGTTCAGGGCCCCGATCCTAATACTGGCGTGCAATATTATGCCGATCTTTTTAGACAAATGTTATGAATTAAAACGATCGGTCATCAAGGCTAATGGCGTTGCCAGGCTGCCGTCGCTCATCAAATTTGAAGTCAGTTTTTCGCGATATCCAGCCATTTCAATTCGGCTGTTCCAGGTCTTTAAGATTATTCCAAAAAGGGATTTCGAAGGTTTTGCGTTTAAGAGCAGCGAAAGGGGATGTTCTTAGAAGCGACAACGTTGAGTGCGTCAGATGCCTTAACCTATTAGCCGCTTTTAGTTGAGTTTCGACATTAATTCGCGAACCTCGTCAGAACGTAATGGCCTCACGAGACGAGCCACTTCAGTCCCATCGTGCAGAAGTATCAACGTCGGCCAAAGCTTTACCTTGAACGCACGGCCCAGTCGTTTGCCCTTTCCGTCATAGATTTTAATATGACGAAGTTCTGAATGTTCAGATACGACTTCGTTTATCGCCGAACTTGCCGCCTGACAGTGTCCACACCAGGGTGCGCCAAACTCCAATAAAGTGTCACCGGACAACTCGCTAATTTGTGCAAAGGTAAATGCTTCTTCTGCGTACTCAGCGTTAGAACCAATATCATTCATCACATTTACTCCCCACTATGAGTGACTACTTCAGCTATATTTTGATGTCGCTTCAGAAAGAAGCTCAAGCTAAAAAGATAATCATCTTCTACCACAAAAATAATTTGTAGTTTATATCCAGAAAAAATCACGTATGCAGATATCCAGTCTTGGTCGTCAAGGCGTTTTCACAGTATGAAAAAAGTAATTTTTACTAATTAAAAAATTACTATTAATAAGAAACTGGCCCTACTAATTTCTTTTGACTGCATCTCGCCAAACAGCCCATAAAAACGAAGTAGATCCTTACTCATTGTGGAAGGTACAAGTTAACTGATGTTATTGCTCACTATGTGAGAAGAATGCAAATATGGGTTGTCCGTGGGCCAGACATAATCGGCCCACATCCATTGAAAACAACGAGGGGATATTCATGTTTAAATTTTTAGGCAGTGTAGTAGGTATTATTTTTATTATCGGATTGCTTGTCGTGATCGGCCTTTTTGCGTTGATTTTTTAACTCTGTTTTATTCTCGGCTTTCACGTTATCAAGGGGGAAAGTATCTCAAAACCAAATACTCTACCCCTTTTGGTTCCGCCACTGCTAATAGCTATTTCCAACCCTGAATCCATTTGTCTTGGTTTTTGAGTTCCATCCAGTCAATTGAATAAAGCTTCTTTGAAATAATCGCTTCCAATTTGCATGAGATAACTGAGCCATCTTCGTTAAACGCGATGTCTGATACCAGGAAATGCTTTTCTCGATTTATCGGATTCACCGCTGTCCATTTACTGTTATGTAGCTTAGATGGGTTTATTCGATTCATGGCAATGCCTGGCGACAAAAATCAAACATTCTGACCCCATTGATTTTGTGAAGCTGGCAGTCGGTTTTAGCCAGTGACTCTGCAATATCATTGAGAATACGAGCCACACACTCTTTATTTTCCAATATGTTTTGACGGTTATTGCCGCGATGCATGATATGCAGAGGCTGATCGGGTAGTAGCAATCGAGGAAGTCTTGCCATGTCGTTACATCCTTGTAGCGATAAGATTTTGGTTACTTTATAACATCAGTTTACGGAATTAAACCAAATCAAGTTGGCTGACCCCTTGATTCGTATTTAACAAATGTCACAGTCGCGTTTTCTGTCTCCTTATGATGTCCCTCATGCATCGACGATGAATGAAAAAATGCGGGAAGGCAAAATTCACAGCCGTTCTTTTCTTGCATGCGTGTTCCTATATTTGCCTAACACCTAGTATCACCGGATGACAAAAGTGGTTAAGCTCAAGCGGACAGTCAACTTGATAATTATGTTTCGCTTAACCTGTTTTTGAAATGTTCATGAGCTACTTCTGAAATATCAGATCCAAGGTATATTCTGTTTAAATTTTTTGCTGCCAATAGGGTAGAACCAGACCCAAAAAAAGGATCTACAACTAATTCTCCTATTGAACTACTCTGGGATATAAGGTGCTCAATCAGCTGAACTGGTTTTTCGGTTGGGTATCCCCTGTGAACTCTTTTACATTCAAGAATATCGGGCATACCCAAATCGTTTAGTTTTCTTTTACCTTTTTCAAAGAAAAGTATGTACTCATGTCTAGCCCTGTAATGATAGCCCATGCCAATACTTACCTTATCCCAGATAATCGGCTTCCAAAATTTAAACCCCACTTTCTCTGCAATTGGTTTAATTGCAAACATAGTTTCTTGATCACAAAATAAATAAAAGTGTGAGTTATTTTTTAGAACGCGATATACCTCTTTTAGCAAGATTTCAAAACGCTTATTTGGAAATATATCAAACCAAAGATTACTTGATGCTTTGCTTACCTTTAGCCTCGTGGTTGTACCAATCTTCCTATGTTTCTCAAGTGACTCGTATGGTGGATCTGTTATTAAAAGATCAACGCTGGCATCTGCAAGGGTTGATAGCCAATCTACTGCATCACTACGAAAAATTTGCATTTTACCTCTATATCAAACTACTACATATTCGGCCATTTTGATGGACACGAGAAGGTACTCCTCTCTTTAGGCTACGACATTCTACGCAATAACTTTGATCTCCATCGGGATTATGAACTGTTGTACGGGCTGTTGTATTGCCAAATGAAGAGGGGTATGGATGAAATACATGCTGTATTCCATTCGCATCAGAACAATGCGGACAAGATTTATATTCCTCGTTAGTTTTGGGATCGAATTTATGAATCATTCCACTATTAAGTTTATTACTACAACAGGTGCAAGCCATCTGGTCTTCCTCTCTATTGTTTTCAAAATAGGATAATAACCAAATTCTCGACCATTGGGACCAAATTTCGCTAAATTATTAGCTGTTTTTTTGGAGACGCTCCACAATGTAATCCTGCAAAGCTATACCTTGTAATTTTTGCTTACAGCCATTAACTCTTACCCAAGTTTGACCAGATGAATTAAAAAATAGTCCTATTGTATTGGATTTTGGCACATTTACTTCTAGTACATATCCATTTTCAGTCTGTGCAACACTATGAAATACCACTTTAATTTTGGTTGGATCAATTGATGGTTCGAGGGTATTAATTTTTGTATTTATTACTTTATTAATATCGTCTTTTTGGCTTAAAGTTAGTTGAATACTTTTTACAGTTCCATCATCGCATATACCCCAAAAAATGCTGCCACCCGAGCTATTTAAGAAAGCGATTACATATTCTGTGACAAGGTTTTGAATTGACTTGGCAGGGTTATTTCCCTTAATTTCTTTAAATTCGTGAGTTAAATCTTCTTCAAGTAAGCACTTCTGTCCTTCAGTGAACTCATAAACTCTTGGGCTAACAATCGCTTCAAGTTCATCAGGCAATGATTCAAAGAACGCTCTCAACTGCTTAATAGTGCTTGGACTCATTCGAATAGCTTTTGACATTTTGTTAATTGAACCATACTCTTTAATCATTGAGTTCAACTCAGAAAGTGCCTTGGTTTTACCTACCAATTGTCCCCAAGTTTCAATTTGCCTATTACGTTGAGGTCCACTTTGTAACCCACCTGGATAATAAGCATCATTGATTGCATCAAAAGCACTTTGCAAATTCCAGCTTTTATTGATTATCAAATGTGGCTCCATCAAATGATGATGCTTAAGGATTCAAGATTTTTGACAAGACGGTATTCCTAAAGCAGGAATCCATTAATAAAGGATTTTTAAACCAGCAGGTATGTTTTGTAATGCACTTATAGAGTGTTTGAAGTTATGAATAAAGCTGGCTGACTCATTGATTATTTCCAACCACTTCAAAAATTTAAAGAGAGACACCTTTCGTCGAAAGATAAGTTGCCTTAAAAGAAAAACTAATTACTTGCGGTAATAATCAAGATTATATACTCATATTAGGCTTAGCTTCCTTTTTCATAGAGAATACGATTCACTTTAATATGCATACCTAAATTAAATGGCGCATCTCTGTAATTCGTATGATATCGAAAGGTGTGGTTATTTCGCCTTTAAAACTCTGTCATCTACATGTTGGTGTTTTTTCTGGTTTGATACAGATGAGTTAATATTATCGAGCCTCAATGCCAGATCCATTAACCTTGCTTTGTTATCACCGATAAAATGAGATGTTCTGTCTTTAGACATAGATTTTTGAGTCGTGTTGGTCATCACTTAACTCTCCTTGAGTTAGATTCCTGCCATGACTTAATGCTATTAAGTGTAAGTTCAATATCGAGTCTTTTGCAAATTTCTGTGAAAAATATTCTTGCGATAGCTTCAGCGGAGTTATCCCCTGGTTCGCATACACGTTTACCATAGGAAACGATTGAAATAACGTATCTATCAATGTAATCCGCACACTCTGTGACTACAGGAAAGCAGAATATACTCCCATCACCTTTACGTTCATCTCTTTCCGATAAAATATACTCACCACACTTTGCAGCTTTCTTTTTACTAGGATGGAAAACTGATTCCCCCTTTCTAAACAAATAGCAGCAGATGATTTATTGCTCAAAAGCTTCTTGGCCTTTGTGTGAATCCAAACTGGCTGAGTGTTGAATGCAAAATATTGTTTATCTTCTGCATCATCAATAGGGTTCTACCCTGATTTTGCGGACACTTCAAAGAAGCCTGATAATGGGCAAAAGGAGTGTTTATGTCAAAGAGAAGAAAATACAGTCCCGAGTTCAAACATGGTGCTGTTGAACAAACCCGGCAGCCCGGTGTTAGCTGTGCTCAGATTGCTCAAGAACTGGGCCTTGCCCCAAATCTGCTAACAAGGTGGCGACGTGAAGCAGATCAGAATGGCCCACAGGCCTTTACTGGCACGGGTAGCCCTCGCGATGAAGAAGTCGCCCGCCTGAAACGTGAACTGGCGCGGGTGAAGAAGGAGCGGGATTTTTTACGCGAAGCGGCGACGTTCTTTGCCAGGGAGTCGTCCTGAAATATCAGGCGATCCAACGTTGTCGCGTCGAGTTTCCCGTGCGCTTAATGTGTCGTTGTCTGGAAGTTTCCGCTAGTGGTTATTACGGCTGGGAATCACGTTTACCGAGCGAACGAAAGATTGATAACAATCGATTGCTGAAGCGCATTCGTGAACTTCACGCAGATAGTGGCGGTATTTTGGGTGCACCGCGCATGCATGAAGATCTGACGATTGAAGGTGAAACAGCCAGCAAAAACCGGATAGCACGTTTAATGTCGGTTGCCGGACTGCAAGGGTGGCCGAGAAAGAAGAAGCGTGGACAGAAGAAACCGCCCTTATTAACGCCACCTGGGGTAAGTAATTTATTGGAGCGGGACTTCATGGCCCTGGAACCAGAGACCAAGTGGGTCACCGACATCACAGAGTTCAAAACAGGTGAAGGCAAGCTGTATTTGTGCGTTGTTCTCGATTTGTTCAGCAAACTCGTCATTGGCTGGTCAATGCATCATCGACAAGATCGACAAATGGTATTACGCGCTGTCGAAATGGCCGTGTGGCAGCGTCAGGGAAGTGAGCCTGTGATTTTACATTCTGATCGAGGCAGCCAATTCAGAAGCGGCGATTACCAGCGATTGCTTAGTAAAAACACATTGATGAGTTCCATGAGCGCGGTCGGTCATTGTGGCGATAATGCGGCCTGTGAAGGCTTTTTTGGTGTTCTCAAAAGAGAACGGACAAACCGAATGCGTTACCCAACCTTGGATTCTGCCAAAGCGGATTTATTTGACTATATTGAGCGATTCCATAATCCTCGAATGAGAAGAAGGGTTGCTCAGCGAGATGTGATGTTTGCGAGTGTTTTAAAACCGTCCGTGGAATCGGGGTAGAACCCATATGCATTATCGTTATACAAACTTCATCATCTTTAAGCTGAAAAGTACTCATTAATAAAGAAACAGCTTCTTTGTGTATTTGTTCTATTTGAGCCTTTGGTTGAGTTATTTCTTTGAAA
This sequence comes from Methylophaga sp. F7, assembly GCF_056863975.1. Lineage (NCBI taxonomy): Bacteria > Pseudomonadati > Pseudomonadota > Gammaproteobacteria > Thiotrichales > Piscirickettsiaceae > Methylophaga > Methylophaga sp. F7. Next base: position 2,574,467 of record NZ_CM166511.1, read on the forward strand.
ATGTTCCCTGTCTTTGGAAGATGAGGTGCTTTTCGTTTAAATCTATCAAGTTTAGTAGTTACAACTTTTGAAATCGCCACCATAAAGTTTTCAAGGAACTGCTTGTAATTCTCATCAGACTTAGAGACTAAAGCCTTTGCAATTGCACCATAAAAACTAACGATTAAAGTCAGCGCTAATAAAAGCAGCAGTAAGTTTTCTTTTGCGTGTGGAAATTGCCTTAAAAACTCAAGATCAATTTCAACTAGTGTAATGTAAGTACCAGTTATTACCGGCAAACCAATTTGAACAATATGGTTATTAATAATCTTAGCAACATAGCAGTTGTTAAACAGCCATTTAAAGAAAGTTCTACACATCATTGAACTTTAATTTGCGAGTAAGATTGAGGGATGATTGATGTGGAACTTCCATTCTTTAGTAACTTCCGTTTAATATTTCTTAACCATAGACTCATTATGGATGAGTGGCAAGGGTGCACTCAGATTGCATAAAGCAAATTTTGATATAAGAGTGCTTTAGCTTACAAACGGGCTCAAAGCCCGTTTGTTTATAAATTTCGTTTTACTCAGGCCGCATATGCGGAAACAGCAATACATCTCTAATCGACGGTGAGTCAGTCAACAACATCACCAACCGATCAATACCAATCCCCTCTCCTGCTGTTGGTGGCATACCGTATTCCAGTGCACGGATATAGTCAGCGTCGTAGTGCATGGCTTCGATATCACCGGCATCTTTTTCGGCGACCTGGGCTTTAAAGCGTTCGGCCTGGTCTTCGGCGTCGTTTAATTCCGAGAAGCCGTTAGCGATTTCACGGCCACCGACGAAGAATTCAAAACGGTCGGTGACAAATGGGTCGTTATCACTGCGTCTTGCCAAGGGTGATACTTCGGTTGGGTAGGCAGTAATAAAGGTCGGTTGCATCAGACGATGTTCGACGGTTTTTTCGAAGATTTCGATTTGCACTTTGCCAAGACCATAGCTGTCTTTCAGTGGAATGCCCAAGCCTTGAGCAACTTCTCTGGCCGCTTCGATGCTGTCGAGTTGTTCGGCTTTCAGATCCGGGTTGAAATGCAGGATGGAATCTTTAACGGTCATGCGATCAAATGGCTGGGCAAAATCAATATCCAGACCTTGATAATGCACCTGACTGCTGCCGAGTACATTTTGGGTCACAGTACGCAGCATATCTTCGGTGAGATCCATCAGATCATTAAAATCGGCATAGGCCTGATAAAACTCGACCATGGTGAATTCTGGATTATGACGGGTGGACAGACCTTCGTTACGGAAATTACGGTTGATTTCAAACACGCGTTCAAAGCCGCCGACAATCAGTCGTTTCAGATACAGTTCCGGGGCGATACGCAGGAACAAGTCCATATCCAATGCATTGTGATAGGTGGTGAACGGTCTGGCAGTGGCACCACCGGGAATAGCTTGCATCATTGGGGTTTCGACTTCGAGGTAGTCTTTATCCATCAGGTAACGACGCACGCCATCAATGACTTTGGTACGAATACGGAAGGTTTCACGGCTGGCTTCGTTCATGATCAGATCGACATAACGCTGGCGATAGCGGGTTTCCATATCTGACAGACCGTGGAATTTTTCTGGCAATGGACGCAGTGATTTGGTCAGTAATTTGATGGTTTCGACATGTACCGACAATTCGCCCTTTTGGGTACGGAATAAGGTACCTTCGGCCGCGATGATATCGCCGTTATCCCAGGTTTTGAATTGTGGATAGACACCTTCCGGTAATTCATCACGCGCGACATAAAGCTGGATATCACCGGACATATCACGCACAGTAGCAAAGCTGGCTTTACCCATCACCCGTTTGGTCATCATTCGACCGGCGATTGCGACGCGGCGTGGTGTAGCTTTGAGTTGATCACCATCCCACTCGGCATATTCAGTTTGCAACTCGCCGTTCATCACATTGCGACGGAAGTCATTGGGGAAGGCGTTGCCTTGCTCACGAATGGTGGCCAGTTTTTCACGACGTTGGGCAATCAGTCGGTTTTCGTCAAATTCTGTTTCTTGGGTCATGTTGGATTCGCTTATAAACCTGATTTGAGTGAGGCTTCAATGAATTGATCCAGATCGCCATCCAGAACAGCCTGCGTGTTTCCGGTTTCGACACCGGTACGTAAATCTTTGATGCGTGATTGATCGAGTACATAGGAGCGGATTTGACTGCCCCAGCCGATATCCGATTTGGATTCTTCGGCGGCTTGTTTGACTTCGTTTTGCTTTTGTAATTCCAGCTCATACAGTTTGGCGCGTAACTGGCTCATCGCCTGGTCACGGTTTTTATGCTGTGAGCGTTCCATCTGACATTGCACCACGGTGTTGGTCGGTACGTGGGTAATACGTACCGCTGAATCAGTGGTGTTAACGTGCTGACCACCGGCACCGCTTGAGCGGTAGGTATCAATACGTAAATCAGACGGATTAATATCGATTTCGATGGTGTCATCCACTTCCGGATACACAAACACCGAGGCAAATGAGGTATGACGACGGGCACCGGAATCAAATGGTGATTTACGTACCAGACGATGTACACCGGTTTCGGTACGCAACATACCAAAGGCGTATTCGCCTTCAAAACGCACGGTGGCGCTCTTGATACCAGCAACCTCACCTTCGGAGACTTCCATCAGCGTGACTTTGTAGCCCTGGGCTTCGCCCCAACGCAGATACATGCGCAAAATAATGTTGGCCCAATCCTGTGCTTCGGTTCCGCCAGAACCCGATTGGATATCCAGATAGGCGCTGTTGGCGTCGAGCTTGCCGGAGAACATGCGCTGGAATTCGAGTTTTTCCAGACCTTTTTCCAATGCATCCAAATCGGCATTTACAGCATTGAAAGTGTCTTCATCGTTTTCTTCAACAGCGAGTTCGAGCAAGTCTTTGGCATCGTCTAAAACTTCACTGTGCGATGACAGGGTTTTGACAATACGCTCCAGGCTTGAACGTTCCTGGCCTAATTTTTGGGCGTTTTCCGGATCATTCCAGACATTGGGATCTTCCAGCTCACGGGTGACTTCGACTAAGCGTTCTGCTTTAGTATCGAAGTCAAAGATACCCCCTGAGATCGTCACTGCGATCACGGAGAGTTTTAATTCGTTGCATCGTCGCGCCGAGTTCCACGCTAGTACCTCATTGAAATTAGTTGATAAAGCTGCCGCAGCAAACCCGTTATTGTAACGGATAATGCCGCTTATTGTTTAGGCAGAAAGCGGATTGGATCGACGGGTTTACCGTTTCGACGAATTTCGAAATGCAATTGTTCGACCTGGGTGCCGGACCGACCCAGTGTGGCAATACGCTGACCACTTTTCACTGTATCGCCCTCTTTCACCAGCAACGTATCATTGTGGGCATAGGCGCTTAAATAGACATCATTATGTTTGATGATCAGCAGATTACCATAGCGCGGCAAGCCATCACCGCTGTAGACCACCTTGCCATCAGCTGCTGCCAAAATCGGCTGTCCGGGTTTGCCGATAATGTTAATTCCTTTGCGACCCGCGGCAGATTCTGAAAATGTCGATACCACCCTGCCCTCAGTCGGCCAACGCCAGATAAGGCTTTCACTGCCTGAGGTCAACGCTGGTGATGACGTTGGTTTAGGCGTGGATGGTTTCACCTGCGGTGTTTGGGTGGCGGTTGAAGGCCGTGACGGTTGAGTGGTGGTTGAAGGACGCGTGACCGACGGTGATGAAGGTCTGCTAGGGCTTGGTGTTACAGTCCCCGGACGGGTGGTGGATGCGGTAGTAACACGCTGACCATCAAATTTGATTTTTTGTCCGACATAAATGGTATATGGCGGCCGAATGCCGTTGATACGTGCAACATCACGATAATCCATGCCATAGCGGAAGCTGATGGAATACAGCGTATCGCCTTTTCTGACGGTATAGCTGTTGGGTGCTGGCGCCGGGGCAGGACGTTGCTGATATCTACCCGAATCTTCCCTGCCGATCGGCGCTAACGCATTGTTACCGCTGCAAGCAGTCAACGTAACCATCAGCACAATGAACAGCCGTTTCATATCAGACAAATATCAAATAAGCCAAAACCAACAGACCGACCGTGATCCAGCCGAGTCGATCCACCCACAGATGTAATTTTTCTTCAAACGGCTGACCACCCCATTTCATTAAACCGGCGACCAGGAAAAACCGCATACCACGACCAATCAAAGAACCCAGAATAAAGGGTAATAACAACATCCCCACCGCACCGGAAGCAATGGTAAAGATCTTGTACGGTATCGGTGTAAAGCCCGCTAAAAAGATGGCCCAGAAACCATAATCGGCAAACCATTGCTGGGCAGTTTCATAGGCTTCAGTATAGCCAAACTGAATAATCAAGGGCTCAACCATCTGTAAAGCAAACACCCCAATAATGTAGCCCAATAAACCGCCTAACACGGAAGCTATCGTGGTTAATCCGGCATAAAACCAGGCATTATCGGGTCTTGCCAGCGACATTGGTGCCAGCATCACATCGGGTGGTATCAGGAAAAAGGATGATTCGGTAAAGCTGACTAATGCCAGCCAATAGGTGGCGTGTTTATGCCTGGCCCATTGCATGACTTTTGCGTAAAGCCCTGAAAATAATTTCATCCAATCTGTCCAGTTAAAAGCGGGACAAAACTGACGGCGTCCCATTCCGTCTCTTCAAATTTACCACCGACCCGATCTATCACTTTCAGGATCTGTCCCTTGCTGCCACCGACTGGAATGACCAATCGTCCACCGGGTGCAAGTTGTTCCAACAACGTGGGCGGTATGTGTTCTGCACCACAGGTGACAATAATGCCGTCATAGGGGCCATTTTCCGGCCAACCCCAATTGCCATCACTGTGTTTGAGGCGAATATTATTAAGCTTTAACAGATAAAAACGTTCTCTCGCCTGCTTGAGTAATGGTGCAATACGCTCAACACTGAAGACTCTTGGCACTAATGCAGACAGCACTGCCGTCTGATAGCCAGAGCCAGTGCCGATTTCCAATACTTTGTTTCTGGGGCCACCCTGCAACAGAATTTCGGTCATTCGCGCCACAATGTATGGTTGCGAAATGGTCTGGCCCAGACCGATTGGCAATGCCGTGTCTTCGTATGCTCTGCTGGCTAAAGCCTCGTCGACAAATAAATGCCGAGGACACTGTCTCATTACCGTTAACAGTTGAATATTCTGGATACCACGCTCCTGCAGACGCTGGATCAGTCGATCCCGAGTCCTTTGCGAAGTCATTCCTATTCCACGTGGATCGGCGATCATGGCAAAGTGCTTTCCAACCATCTTGAGACGCCATCAATCGCATCGTATCGAGTTAAATCAATTTGCAATGGTGTCACCGATACTGCACCACGGCGAATCGCATCAAAATCGGTTCCGGGCCCCGCATCCTGCTCTGCTCCGGCGGGACCAATCCAATACATGGGTCTGCCACGCGGATCCATTTCTTTGATCACGGGTTCGGCTTTATGCCGATGACCAAGACGGGTGCTTTCAAAACCGATAATTTCTTCAATTGGCAGATCGGGCACATTCACATTCAGAATAGTATCAGCGGGTAATGCTACAGATTTAAGTCTTTCGACTAACTGTTGTGCCACCCAGCCAGCTGTTTCGTAGTGTTTGCCTTCGAAGCTAGCCAGCGAAATAGCAATCGCGGGCAATCCCAGAAAGCGTCCTTCCATCGCGGCAGCCACGGTGCCTGAATACAGCACATCATCACCCAGATTGGCTCCCGCATTAATGCCTGAAACCACCATGTCGGGTTCATCTTCCAGTAAACCGGTAATGGCCAGATGTACACAGTCTGTCGGCGTACCTTCTACGCGATAAACACCGTCTTCCATTCGGTCCAGTCGTAAGGGATTTTCCAATGTCAGCGAGTTACTGGCACCACTGCGGTTACGATCTGGCGCAACCACTGTGATTTCCCCCAGACCGGCAAGCGAGCGTGCCAGCGTACGGATACCCTTTGCCATGTAGCCGTCGTCGTTACTTATGAGGATTTTCATTTATTTTTTTGACCTGTTGCGTCAAGAGATTATTCGCCGCTATCTTAGCAAGAATGCGCGCTTATGACATAAAAAAGGGCATGAAAACATGCCCTTTTGTGATTCAAGTAGCTGTTGATCTTCCATCTTCACCCCGGCTAAAGATGTATTTCGTCCAACAATGCGGTAATGATGAGATATCATTAATTTGCCTACATCATTTCCAACACAGATGGACGAAACAATAGCCCCTAATTTCCATCACATCTTGAGTTTGTTAACAGCTTGACCACCACCGTAACTATGAAACTTCAAGGGTTCTCCACCTGGCGTGACTTTCACCGCGCAATATTTGAACTCTGGAATTTTTGCTGCCGGATCCAGAGCGGCGTTGGAGAGTTTGTTTACCGCCGCTTCGTAATAACAGAAGGCCATAAATATTGCTCCGGTCGGCACCGCTTCATCAACCCTTGCTACCACAGAGACTTCCCCGCGACGGGTTGATAATGTCACCATCTCACCCGGTCTGACATTCATTTCATCCAGTGTCAGTGGATGAATGGTGGCCACCGCTTCAGGTTCCAGTGCATCCAGCACATTGGAACGACGGGTCATTGAACCGGTATGCCAATGTTCCAGCATACGGCCAGTGATTAAGATGTACGGATATTCTTCGTCAGGACGTTCATCCGGTTCGACAATATCCGCTGGTACAAACAGACCGCGCCCATCCGTTGTCGGGAAACGATCGGTGAAAATAATCGGTTCGCCCGGATCTCCTTCCTGTTCACAGGGATAAACCACGCCATGTTCGCGTTCCAGACGTTCCCAGGTGATTCCCCCCATGGAAGGAACCGCTTTACGAATTTCGTCAAAGACTTCTTTCGGGCCATCATAATGCCAATCCAGCCCCATTCTCTGGGCAATCTGCTGAATGATCCATAAATCCTGACGGGCATCTCCCGGCATTGGAATCGCTTTACGTCCCATTTGTACCAATCGATCCGTATTGGTAAAGGTACCGGTTTTTCCGGGAAGCCTGATGCAGGCAAAATAACATCTGCCAGATAGGCGGTTTCGGTCAGGAAGATATCCTGTACCACCAGAATATCGAGCTCAGACAAAGCCTCACGGGCATGATTGGCATCCGGATCCGACATCGCAGGGTTTTCCCCCATGATATACAGGCCGTTCAAATTACCGGCATGAATGGCATCCATGATTTCTACAACGGTGAGCCCCGGTTTTGAATCAATCTCCGAGCCCCATAACTGTTCAAGATTATGCCGGGCATCATCATCCGTTACTTTGTAATAATCCGGTAGACGCATTGGGATAAGCCCCATATCTGATGCACCCTGAACATTATTCTGTCCACGCAGTGGATGCAGACCGGTACCCGGACGGCCAATCTGACCCGTCATTAATGCCAGTGAAATCAGGCAACGGGCATTATCAGTACCATGAACATGTTGCGAAACACCCATGCCCCACAGAATCATCGCCGCATCAGCTTTAGCATAGAGCCGCGCGACTTCTCTTAAGGTTTGTGCAGGAATGCCACAAATCGGTTCCATCAATTCCGGCGTATATTTCTGCAGGTGTTTTTTCATATCTTCGAAGCCTTGCGTACGCTCGGCAACAAAGCTTTGATCGACCAGATTCTCTTCGACAATGACATGCATGATGGCATTGAGCATTGGCACGTCACTGCCTGGCTTAAAGGCCAGATGATGCGTAGCTTCACGAGAAAGTTCAGTAGTACGTGGATCCAGCAGAATCAATTTGGTGCCGGAACGCAACGCATTTTTCATCCACGTCGCACCGACCGGATGATTCACTGTCGGATTTGCACCGATCAATACAATTACATCTGCTTTATCGACGTCTGCAACCGGGTTGGATACGGCACCTGAGCCGAGACATTCAAGCAAGGCCACAACCGATGAGGCATGGCAAAGACGCGTACAGTGATCGACATTGTTGGTTTTAAAGCCGGTCCGAACCAGTTTCTGGAACAGATAAGCTTCTTCGTTGCTGCCTTTGGCACTGCCAAAACCGGCTAATGCATTGGGGCCTTTTTGATCGCGGATCTTCAAAAACCCCTGAGCGGCCATATCCAATGCCTCTTCCCAGGTGGCTTCACGGAAGATTTTGTCGATATCGTTGGGTTCCATCGTAAATTCACCGTTTTTCGGTGCACCTTCACGGCGGATAAGCGGTTTGGTCAGGCGATGTGGATGATGAACATAATCAAACCCATAACGGCCTTTCACACACAAACGACCATGGTTCGCCGGGCCATCACGGCCTTCAACGTAGAGAATTTTATCGTCTTTAATATTGTAGGTAAGCTGACAACCCACGCCACAATAAGGACAAACCGATTCAACCTGACGGTCCGGTTCCACCATGCCCACTTCATTGGCAGGCATCAATGCACCGGTTGGGCAAGCCTGCACACATTCGCCACAGGCGACGCAGGTGCTTTCACCCATCGGGTCGTCAAGATCAAAGACAATTTCGGTGTGGCTGCCGCGCATTGCCAGACCAATTACATCGTTATTCTGTTCATCACGACAGGCACGAACACAACGGGTACATTGGATACAGGCATCCATATTGACGGCAATACCGGGATGCGAAAGATCCGGAGCAACTTGTTTGCGAGGCTGAAATCTTGGCGTACTAATTTTAAGTTTACCTGCCCAGTAATCGAGTTCGGAATGCAGGGTATGCGGCTTTTCGGAAACATCAGATTTGAGCAGTTCCAGTACCATTTTTTGCGAATGCAAAGCACGTTCGCTATTGGTCTGCACTTTCATATCATTGCCGGGATAACGGCAGCATGAAGGTGCTAAAACACGCTCACCTTCAACTTCCACCATGCATGAGCGGCAGTTTCCATCCTGCCCTTCACGTTCGGAATAACATAAATGCGGGATTTCAATGCCTTCGCGCTCGGCAATTTTTAAAATAGTTTCATCGGCACGGGCACTGATTTTCTGGCCGTTAAGCGTAAATTCGACCATTTCAACGCTATCTTGTAATTGAGTGGCCATTATTTCAACTCCTCAGGGAAATACTTGACGACGCTACGCAGCGGATTTGGAGCAGCCTGCCCCAGACCACAAATCGACGCATCTACCATTACTTGAGACAACTCTTCGAGCAATGGTTCGTCCCATTTAGATTGTTTCATTAAGGTAACCGCTTTGGCGGTACCGACACGACATGGCGTACATTGGCCACAGGACTCATCCTCAAAGAAACGCATAGCATTAACAGCCAAATCGCGTGCTCTGTCTTTATCGGAAAAAACAATCACTGCAGCCGAGCCGATAAAACTGCCATATTCATGCAAGGTGTCGAAATCCAATGGCACATCACCTAACGACGCGGGCAAAATCCCGCCTGATGCACCGCCGGGGAAATAGCCATAAAACTTATGCCCTTCGAGCATGCCGCCACAATATTCATCAATCAGTTCACGCATGGTGATACCTGCAGGTGCCAGATGCACTCCCGGATTATTGACACGGCCACTAACGGAAAATGAACGCAGACCTTTACGGCCGTGACGTCCATGATCGGTAAAACACTCTGGGCCTTTTTCAAGAATATCGCGAACCCAATAGAGCGATTCCATATTATGTTCGAGAGTCGGCCGTCCGAATAAACCCACTTGAGCAACAAATGGTGGTCGCAAGCGTGGCATGCCACGTTTACCTTCAATGGACTCAATCATCGCCGACTCTTCGCCACAAATATAGGCACCGGCACCACGACGCAAATGAATCGTCGGCAGATTGGTTACCGGAGGGTGGGAGCGCAATTTAGCAAGCTCCTGTTCCAGCATCACACGGATGGCGGCATATTCATCACGCAGATAAATATAAATTTCATTGATATCTACGGCCCAGGCAGCAATCAGCATACCTTCCAGAAAACAGTGGGGATCGCGATCCAGATAATATTTGTCTTTAAATGTACCCGGCTCGCCTTCATCGATATTGACGGCCATTAATCTTGGGGCAGGTTGATCACGAACAATTCGCCATTTCCGTCCCACCGGGAACCCCGCGCCGCCCAGGCCACGTAGTCCTGAGTCATCCATCATGTCGAGCACTTTATCGACATTATGCTGGCCGGCCATACATTGTTGATAAATAGAATAACCACCGTTAGCTACGTATTGCTCAAACAAAATCGGTGCAAGGGTTTCCGGTTCGGTGATACCTTGTTCGACCAGATTGTCGACTTTTTGAACATCAGCGAATTCGACAGGATGCATACCTACAACTGCAACCGGTGCTTTATCACAGCGACCAATACAGGGAACCCGCTGAACACGGACTTTTTCGCCCATGGCGGTTTCAAGAGAACCAATCAGGTCTTCAGCTCCGGCCATTTCACAACTCATTGAGTCACAGACGCGAACGGTTAAATCGGCTGGAACAGCATCACCTTCTTTAATCACATCAAAATGATGGTAAAAAGTGGCAACCTCATAGACTTCAGCGCGAGACAGTTTCATTTCATACGCCAGCGCGACTAAATGTGCTGCTGAGATATGTTTGTAGAAATCCTGGATTTTATGTAGATGCTCTATCAGTAAATCTTTTTGTCTGGATGCATTACCGAGTAATTCACGCACTTCTGCCAGTGCTTTCGGCTCAATCTGTCTACCTTTACTGGTAATACGTGATCGCTTGGTCTTTTTTCCAATTGCTTGAGCATTGATGGTTTGCTCGGTCATGAACTGCCTCTCTCACTTCGTAGCCTGCTTTGGCTTTTTATAATAAAAATCCAGTCAAAACTATCATGGCTAACGGCCGATGTGAAGCCTGATGACGAGCAAAAATCAAAGCGAAATCAAGCTTTTGTTTAAAGATAAGATGGGGAGCTTTTGCGAGAGTTCAAAAATGCACTAAATAAATGCACATTGCCTGAGCCGGCACGTTTCTCGTGCATTACATAAAGGAAAAATGATCCAATATGGATCATGAAAATTTTTTTCTAAGGCATCAAAAAAACAACAGCCAACCCGTTTTTGCGAGTTGGCTGATAACAGGTATCTGATTTGCGCAAATTACTGAGGCGTATTTTGCTGTTGTTCCTCGACTTCTTTTAGCCAAAGGTCGTGATGCTGTTCGGCCCAGGCAACATCAACATGACCGGTGGTCATGCCTTCCAGAGCACCTTCGGTTCCGAGGGTACCGATATAGATATGGCCCAGTGAAAATGCCATCAGTAACATCGCGGTCAGGATATGGATCAGATGCGCGCCAATGATGACTTCACGTTCCTGTCCAAAATTGGGGAAATCCAAAACCAGGCCTGAGAAACACAATGCCACACCGGCTGTGGCCAACGTCCAGAACCAGGCTTTTTCACCACCATTGAACTTGCCTGCAGAAGGATGTTTATCCCCTACCATGCCGCCAAAGGCTTTAAACCATTCAATATCAACTTTGGTAAACAGATTATTTTTGAACCATTTGATGAGAATAATAAATAACGCCACCATGAACACCGGTCCAAGTACGTTATGTATCCATTTGGCTGCAGTAGCGTAGGCTGAAAAGCCCGGATACCCCAGTAATGGAATTAAGGCAAAACGCCCATACAAAAGGCTGAGCCCAGTAATGGCCAGCAAGATAAATAAGGTGGCTGTTGTCCAATGCAGTCGACGTTCGTTCAACGTCCAGCGCTGTACCGTTTTACCGGTACGCGGATGGGTTAATTTGATCTCGCCTCGCCACAAATAAAATGCAGCAAGAATAACCAGCACACCACTGAGCAACCATGCACCATAGGTCGCAATCGGACCATTGCGCAGCTGACGCCAGTTTTGACCTGCTCCCTGGATCAGTTCATTGGTTTCCTGACCTTTAACAGCGCTATAACCTTCTTGATTTTCACGCACTTGTCGCCAGGTATCAGAACGAGGGTTGGTCTGCTCATCTGCTGCCGGTTGGTCCGTCATACTGACATACAGATAACCGGTTAACGGCAATATCAGGATTGCCAGCACAATGATCAACATCGCCCAGAGCGATGTTTTTTTACGATTATTCATAGCAGCAGTTGCAGACATGCCTTCTCCGTTAGCGATCCGTTTGTACGCTGTTGAAACGCTGCTTCAATATTTCTGCGCGTTCTTCTGCTGATAGAGCATGATTGTCCTCACTACCTTTATACACGCCAGCTTGATGCATGGTTACGTCAGTATCTTCATAACAAGCGGTCAGTAGTAAGGCGCCAAGCATTAAAACAAGCAGTCTCATGATTAATCCTTGTAGGCTGTTGCCCAACCCCAGTTATCCGGACGGCCACCACGACGAACAACGCGGCTGCGGAACAGATCAGCGACGATATCACCATCACCAGCAATCAATGCTTTGGTCGAACACATCTCAGCACACAATGGTAATTTACCTTCGGCTAAACGATTACGCCCATATTTTTCAACTTCTTCAGCCGAATTATCTTCTTCAGGACCACCAGCACAAAAAGTACATTTGTCCATTTTGCCACGTGCACCAAAGGCACCTTCCTGTGGATATTGCGGCGCGCCAAACGGGCAGGCATAAAAGCAGTAACCACAGCCGATGCAGATATCTTTGTCATGCAATACCACCCCATCATCGGTGGTGTAGAAACAATCAACCGGACAGACCGCCTGACAAGGTGCATCGGTACAATGCATGCAGGCGACTGAGATAGATTTTTCACCTGGAATACCATCATCAATGGTGACGACACGACGACGATTAATTCCCCAGGGTACTTCATGTTCATTTTTACAGGCAGTGACACAGGCATTGCATTCAATACAACGCTCGGCATCACACAAAAACTTCATTCGAGCCATTTAGCAATCCCCTTAATTAGGCAGCACGGACACGACAGAGAGAAACTTTGGTTTCCTGCATTGCCGTTACGGAGTCATAACCATACGTGAATACGGTGTTACACGATTCACCTCGAACATGTGGCACAGTGCCTTCAGGATAGTTATCAATCAAATCCTTGCCCTGATAATGACCACCAAAGTGGAACGGCATAAACACAACGCCCCGTTCAACACGTTCAGTCACCATGGCCATTACTTTAATGGAGCCACCTTCAGGTCCATCGACCCAAACCTGTTCACCATTTCTGATACCTGCATTGTTCGCATCAACCGGGTTGATTTCAATAAACATATCCTGCTGCAATTCAGCCAGCCATGGATTGGAGCGGGTTTCTTCACCACCACCTTCGTATTCAACCAAACGACCACTGGTCATAATCAATGGGAAGTCTTTGCTAAAATCCGTCGCTTGAATTGATCCATAGCGAGTCGGCAGACGATAGAAGCTGCGGCGATCTTCGTAAGTAGGATATTTCTCTACCAAATCACGACGTGTTGTATAAAGCGGTTCGCGGTGAATCGGTACTGGATCCGGGAACTGCCAGACGATGGCACGCGCTTTGGCATTTCCATAGGGTGCACAGCCATGTTTGATCGCTACACGCTGAATACCACCGGATAAATCAGTTTTCCAGTTTCTACCCTCAGCTTCAGCTTTTTCCTCAGCGGTCAGGTCATCCCACCAGCCCAGCTCTTTGAGCATCGCATCGGTAAATTCAGGGTAACCATCGGTAAGCTCAGCGCCCACAGTACTGGAACCTTCTTCGGATAACAGATTAACGCCATCACGTTCCACACCAAAGCGGGCACGGAATGGACCACCACCCTCTGCTACCGGTGTCGAGTTGTCATACAGAATATGGCTGCCAGGATGTTTCATTTCCGGTGGTCCCCAGCATGGCCATGGAAGACCATAAATCTCACCATCACAGGGTCCGCCTTCAGCTTTCAAAGTGGTGGTATTGAAGGTATGCAGGTTTTCCGATTGCAGTTTGAGACGTTCTGGTGATTGACCGGTGTACCCAACTGCCCACATGCCTCTGTTGTATTCACGGGTGATATCTTCAATTAATGGCTCTTCACCATTCACGGTAATCTGATTACAAAGCTCTTTTTCAAAACCGAATTTTTTGGCGAATTTATACATGATCGTATGATCAGGCAAAGACTCAAACAGCGGTTTGATAATCTGGAAACGCCATTGCACTGAGCGGTTTGATGACGTCAATGAACCATAAGTTTCAAACTGTGTTGCAGCCGGTAACAGGTATACACCGTCGGTACGATCGTTCATTACCGCTGAAACAGTAGGATACGGATCAACCACTACCAGCAGATCCAGTTTTTCCATGGCTTTTTTCATTTCAGGGCCACGCGTCTGACTGTTGGGTGCGTGTCCCCATAACACCATGGCTTTAATGGCATCATTCTGATCGATGTTATCTTTGTTTTCCAACACCCCATCGATCCAGCGAGAGACTGTTATACCGTTGGTATACATTGGTGACACTGCCGTGCCATCGATTTCTTCGTATTTACTCTGATCAAATTTTTGTTTCAGCCAGTCCAGCTCAACATCCCAGACACGAGCCCAATGCTGCCAGGCACCTTCAGCCAGTCCGTAATAACCCGGAAGACTATTAGAAACCACACCAAAATCAGTGGCACCCTGAACGTTATCATGACCACGGAAAATATTGGTCCCACCACCGGAAACACCCATATTACCGAGCGCCAGTTGCAGGATACATAAAGCACGGGTATTGCTGTTACCAACGGTATGCTGGGTTATGCCCATGCACCAGATGACAGTGCCGGGACGATGTTCGGCCATGGTTTTAGCCGCCTGATAAACATCGGCTTCTTTGGCTCCGGAAACCTTTTCAACTTCAGCAGGTGGCCAGTTAGCCACTTCCTTACGGATTTCGTCCATTCCGTAAACACGCTGTTCGATAAACGTTTTATCTTCCCAGCCATTTTCAAAAATATGCCAGAGCATGCCCCAGACAAACGGAATATCCGAACCACTACGAATACGAATAAATTGATCGGCGTGGGCAGCAGTACGACTGAAACGCGGATCAACCACGATAACCGGTGCACCACGCTCTTTACCGCGGAAAATATGCTGTAATGAAACAGGGTGTGCCTCGGCCGGGTTAGCACCGATAATAAAAATTGCTTTGGAATTATGAATATCGTTATAGGAATTAGTCATTGCCCCGTAGCCCCAGGTGTTTGCAACACCGGCAACTGTGGTGGAATGACAGATCCGCGCCTGATGATCAACGTTATTGGTGCCCCAGAACGCGGCAAATTTGCGGAACAGATAAGCCTGTTCATTGCTGAATTTTGCTGACCCCAGCCAGTAAACTGAGTCCGGACCAGATGTTTCGCGAATGTTCAGCATCTGGGTGCCGATTTCATCAATGGCTTGTTCCCATGACACACGCTGCCATTTGCCATCGACTTTTTTCATTGGATATTTGAGTCGTTTGTCACCATGACCATGTTCACGAACCGAAGCACCTTTGGCACAATGCGAGCCAAGGTTGAAAGGATGATCAAAGCTGGGTTCCTGACCAATCCACACGCCATTTTGTACTTCAGCGGTGACACCGCAGCCTACACTGCAATGACTGCAAACACTGCGAACCCGGGTGATTTCACCTTCATCGTATGCAGGTTGCCGCCCTTCAGCTGCCTCGGCTTTCTGAATCATTGCATTAGGCAGCAAACTCATAAAGGCTGCGCCACCTGCCGCGATACCTGAACCTTTCAGAAAGGTTCTACGATTTACGCCAGAGATACCACTGATAATGGCTGCCGGATCACGTTTAGTCAGTTTCATAACGTCAGTCTTTTAAAAGTCAGCACGCTGGTAGTAAGTTTCAACATGCTCAGTATGTTGATAACCTTTTGCAGCAGGAGCGGGTTCGGCGGGAGTTTGTACAATTTTTTGCGGAGCAGCTTGCAACGTATTTGCTGTTAAAGCCAACGTTGCCGTGCCACCAATTGTGGCGGTCAATTTGTGCAGAAATTCTCTGCGGCTATTTGATGGCTTTGCAGTCATGGATTTCTCCGAATGAAATTCAGTGCAGTGACACGCAAGGGGTTGTCAACGTTGACAACAAATTGAGCCCTAATTATCGCGCAGACGAGGTTACTGTTCAAGGAGATTCGCCTGCAAATTCAAACTATCTGTCATTGTTCGAGTCGTTGAAGTTCCGCTTCTATGAAATGTTTGCCCAATAATGCGACGGCTGTATAAAAAACAGCACTTTTTGCCTTGGCCAAATCCGTAAAGAACTTGGCTGCCCAGGGGCGTAAATGCGCATTAAAAAAGGCTTTATCGTCAATGACCGGGATGCCATTGGCTGACAGGATAAGTCGCATCACATCACACTCACCGGCGATATGATCTTCGGGTTCAGCTTTATCCTCTTGCCGCTCCAGCCCCAGTTTTCCGAGATCAACACGTAATCTTGCCAGGGGTTTTTCATTTAAAAAACCGCTTTGGTAATAAGAACCGTATGGAATCACCTCTCCCTGAGCCAGTCCGATAAACAATAATTGATATTCATCGGCGATTTGTTCAGCACTGTTGTGTGCTGCCGCATCGATCAAAGCCTGCCAGCCCTGACCAAGAGGACTTTCCGGTTCAGTGACTTGCAAACGGCTGATATTATCAAGCAAGTCCTGCTCTGGTGGCGTTGCCAGCAAATTGGCTAAAAGCGCATAGGTTTGGGCGCGCCACTGAGTTTCTTCAATTTCTTCCACGTTTGTTAACCTTTTTTGAACATGGCTTTGACACGACAATCCTCACACATCTTCAGCTGTTCCAGCGCCGCGCCCTGAAACATATGATGATCTTTTAATTTTGCGGTAATCGTGTCGATCATTTTCTGAGTGGCAAACGGTTTTGCACAACTGATGCAATGAAAAATCGCCTCTTCATGCAAAATACGCTTTTGCCGTGCCTGATCCCGTTGATACAAATAACGTGGTGCCAGACTGATGGCATTTTCAGGGCAGGCCGTTTCACAAATACCGCATTGCACACATAAATCTTCAATAAAATTGAGTTGCGGTTTATCGACGCCATCAACCAACGCCCCAACCGGGCAGACCGATACGCAAGACATACATAATGTACAGGCTTGTTTATCGACCAGAATCTCCCCAAAGGGAGCCGGTTTTTCCAGTTTGATTTCTGCCTGAGGTGAGGGGGCATTTTCATACAGATGCGACAAAGCCATGGTACTGACCCGCCGCTTGTTATCCATACCGGCAAAGCGGCTTGGAGTGGCAGCCTCTGTTTTGGGTAACTGCTGGATGTGGGATTTTAAGGCCGTAAAATCATTGCCTTGATGCCAGTGAATGGCGGTTGAATAGCCCATGCCGTTCAATAATTCGTTGGTTAAGGTTATTTGCTGCTGCAATTCCTGCCAATCATGATCACTATGGGTCAGCGCATCCCAAACCGTGACACCAGCAGCGCCATAGGCCATCGCCGCCAGCCAGAATGGCATACTCAATGCGCCAATTTCTTCAATCGAGAAGGTAATCACATTGTCAGTGAGTTCATGACCGCGCATTTCCAACAAGGTTTGAGCATTGGATTCATCATGAATCAGAATATGCGGTGGCTGGGTTTCCAGTTCGTCATATTGCTGCATCATTGAACGTAACCGTTCAAGGCTAACGTCCAGCGATGGCAACGCATAATTCATTGCACCGGATGGGCAAACGGCCACACAGCTGCCACAGCCCTGGCATAAATTGGGATCTACCCGAACTTCGTCACCGGCATGGCTTATTGCTTCAGCGGGACAGGCTTCAAGACATTGATTACAGCCTTGAATACCACGGCGCGAATGGGCACAGATATTCGGTTTGTATTGGAAATACCGCGGTTTATCAAAAATACCAATCAGATCGGGCAATTGCTGTATGGCTTCGGCCAGAGCTTGTTGATTTTCACCGGGGGCGAAATAACCTAAAGGCGAAACTTTTTGTTTGAGAATTGGCGAATCAGTTAAATCCAATACCAAATCAAAGCGTAATGTTTGCCCTGCAATTACGGCATCAAATTCACCCAGCCAGCCGGTTAAGCTATCCAGTTCACCTGCTAGCAAGGTCACATCATCGCTTGTAACAGTTGATGAGTCGGTCACACATGCACTGATAGTTAATGGCTGACAATGTGCTGCCACGGCAGAAACAGCCTCGGCACTGCCAATAATCAGTAAACGACCACGGGATTCAAACTCAATCAATTGCACCGGATGAATTTCAATTCGGCCTGCTTCCAAAACCACGTTATGCAATGGGGTTATCCTCCTCGTCGCGATTATTTCGCGGTTTTGTGTCGTTATTCTGTTCAGAATCTTCTGCAGGATCAGCCGCTGCTGGCTGTTCAGCTGTTTCATCTGGCGCCAGCTGACGTTCCAGCATCCGTTTCATTTCATGGGTTACTACAGAACCCAATCCAGCAAAAGCATGATAGTTATAGTCATTTTCGTATTCTTCAAGCCCATCAGTCTGATTAAAGCCCGGTTTACGAAATAAATCGCGTAATGCCTGTTTTTTGGTTTCCGGATCAACATTCTCACGTTGCCAAAGGGGCAAATCAGCTGACTCTTTGGCTGGTGCAGGTTCATCTGTCCGTTTTTTTTCGGTAGGCGCTGATTTTTCAGTTGCCGTTTCTTCTTCAATATTGGTTTGCTGTTTACGGCGGGACCAGCGCGATAAAAAATTTTCGGATGCCGATTTTTCTTTCATCGAGCGCCTCCATCATTATCTTTCCACCGTTCACGACGGCGCTTTTTGGGAGCTTCCGGTGCATAGTGATAGATCAGAAAGCGTTCCAGCCAGACACATAATTCATCTGGCAAAGCTGCTTCCATCACGTGATCGCCAGCTTCCATATAGGAAGCGGCTTCATCGAAATCCACGGTTAGTAAAACCGGGGTGAACAGATCATTTTCCAAGCGGCCGATAAAATAAATCTTGGCCTGTTCTGACATCAGATTTTGATAATAGCTATCACAATAATGCCGAAATAAACGCAGATGCAGATCGGGATAATAATGCAGCTCACCTTCGGTCTGCGCATTGGACAATTGTGTTTCGCTGAGACCAGGAATGACACCCAGCAAAGACCAGGAATGTCTGGCCCAGCGGTGTTGACTGACTTTTTTCAGCAATACAGCGGTAACGGAAAAATGATCAGAAGGTATATCCAGCATCTCTATCAGGCATTGTGAATTCAGCCTAATAGGATACCAAGTAACCGAGCTTTTTACTCGGCTACTTCAACGGAACTGACTTTTTGCAATCCTCTGGGTAGCTTATGTCCGCGTTTACCGCGCTCTCCGGCATAGTGTTGCAAATCAGCGGTTTTCAGCGTGAGATGACGACGTCCGGCGTGCAGCGTCAGACTGTGATTTTCCGGAACCAGCGTGACCGATTGCAACCATTCCTGACCACTGGTGAAACGTGCCTGCGGAATATTGATCAAACGGACGCCTTTGCCTTTATTGAGTTCTGGCACTTCACTGATTGGGAAGACTAATAACCGACCATCGCCCGCAGCAACCGCCAGTTGTTGCGGCATTTTTGTATCGACCACCAATGGTGGTAATAACGCCGCTTTTTCCGGCAGATTGAATAAAGCTTTACCGGCTTTGTTTTTAGCCAGTAAGTTATCAAAGCGAGTGACAAAACCATAACCAGCAGTATTGGATAACAACACCATCTGATCATTCTCAGCCGCAATCACCGCAATAAAGCGTACTTCCGGCGCGGATTGCAATCGACCACTGAGCGGTTCTCCCTGGCCTCTTGCTGATGGCAAGGTATGCGCCGCCAGTGAATAACTACGGCCACTTTCATCCAGGAACACGACCTGCTGGTTACTTCGGGTTTTTACCGATGCCAGGTAGCGATCGCCGGTTCGGTAATTTAATGATCCCGGATCCACATCATGGCCTTTAGCCGCCCGCACCCAGCCACTGGCCGATAACACAATTGTCAGGGGTTCTGTGGGTAATAACTCGGTTTCGCTGAGTGCTTTGGCCGCATCACGCTGTTTGATTTCGCTACGACGGTCATCACCATATTTTTCGGCATCAGCTGTCAGTTCCTTGCGGATCAACGATTTCAAACGGGTTTCCGAACTCAGTAATAATTCCAGAGATTTACGTTCCTTGCTGAGCTCATCCATTTCGCCTTTGAGCTTCATTTCTTCCAGTTTGGCCAAATGACGTAAACGCAATTCGAGAATCGATTCGGCCTGGCGATCACTAAGACTGAATCGGGCCATTAACTCGGCTTTGGGATCATCCTCATAACGGATAATGGCAATGACTTCATCTATATTCAGATAAGCAACCAGCAGGCCTTCCAGCACATGCATGCGATCCAGCACTTTATCCAGACGATACTGCAAGCGGCGGCGTACCGTTTGGATCCGGTAGGTTAACCATTCGCTGAGCATCTGCAGCAGGTTTTTCACCTGCGGCCGACCATCAAGGCCGATCATGTTCATATTGACGCGGTAGCTGCGTTCCAGATCAGTAGTGGCAAACAGATGCGACATCAGACTTTCAATATCCACCCGATTGGAACGCGGCACAATCACCAGACGCACTGCCTGTTCGTGATCAGATTCATCGCGTAAATCCGCAACCATTGGCAGCTTTTTGTTATTCATCTGTGCGGCGATCTGCTCCAGCACTTTGGCACCGGAAGTCTGATATGGCAGCGCATGAATCACAACTTCGTTGTCTTCGACTTTATAAGCAGCACGCTGGCGAATCGAACCATGACCAGTCTCGTAGATGCGACGGATTTCAACTTGAGGCGAGACGATTTCACCGCCGGTGGGGAAATCCGGTCCCTGAATTTCAGTTAACAGATCATCCAGCGTACTTTTCGGTGATTTGAGCAGTAACAGGCAGGCATTTACCACTTCCCGCAGGTTGTGCGGCAGGATATCGGTTGCCATGCCCACGGCAATACCGGTGGCCCCATTCAACAATACATTAGGGAGTCGTGCAGGCAACAGCTGTGGCTCATCCATGGTGCCATCAAAATTGGGCATCCATTCGACCGTGCCCTGCCCCAGCTCAGTTAATAATGTTTGGGCGTAAGGTGCCAGACGTGCTTCGGTATAACGCATGGCAGCAAACGATTTGGGATCATCCATTGAGCCCCAGTTACCCTGACCGTCAATCAGGGTATAACGATAGGAGAATGGCTGAGCCATTAGCACCATGGCTTCATAACAGGCCGAATCACCATGCGGATGATACTTACCTAATACGTCACCGACGGTACGAGCGGATTTTTTATGTTTGGATACAGCACTGAGGCCTAACTCGGACATCGCATAAACAATGCGTCGCTGGACCGGTTTAAGACCATCAGCCAGATGCGGCAAGGCACGATCCAGAATGACGTACATGGAATATCCCAGATAGGCCTTTTCGGTAAAATCCCGAAGCGGTTGCTGTTCCAGATCGTCAACTATAGTGCTCATTCAAAATTCTCAGTTCAGATTAAACCATCAGCTAAATCGCCATGCTGTTCCAGCCAGACTTTTCGATCACCAGCACGTTTCTTGGCCAGCAGTTTATCAAGCGTCATAAACGTATCATCATCGGCGTCAATGGTGAGTCGAATCAGCCGGCGTGTATCGGGAGCCATGGTAGTTTCACGTAATTGCAAAGGATTCATCTCGCCCAGACCTTTAAAACGCTGGGTACTGACTTTGCCTTTAATTTTATCTCGTTCGATACGGTCCAGAATGATTTGTCGCTCTTCATCATCCAGTGCGTAAAACACCTGTTTGCCGACATCAATCCGATACAGCGGTGGCATCGCCACACAGATATGTCCGGCTTCGACCAGTGGCCGGAAATGTCGGACAAATAACGCACATAACAATGTGGCGATATGCGCACCATCCGAGTCAGCATCGGCAAGAATACAGATTTTGCCGTAACGCAGTCCGGTAAGATCATCCGAACCAGGATCAACACCTACTGCAACAGCGATGTCATGAACTTCCTGTGAAGCCAACACCTGTGAGGCTTCGACTTCCCAGGTATTCAGAATCTTACCGCGTAACGGCATGATAGCCTGAAATACACGGTCTCGGCCCTGTTTGGCACTGCCACCAGCAGAATCCCCTTCCACCAGAAACAGTTCAGTGCGAGATGGATCCTGAGAAGTACAGTCCGCCAGTTTACCGGGAAGTGCCGGACCGGATTGCACCCGTTTACGTACAACTTTTTTTGCCTGTTTTAAACGTGATTGGGCATTGTTAATGGCCAGCTCGGCTATTTTTTCACCATCTTCAATATGATGGTTGAGCCATAAGCTGAACGAATCTTTTACTGCACCGGCAACAAACCCGGCACATTGCCTGGAAGACAGACGTTCTTTCGTCTGGCCGGAAAACTGGGGATCCTGCAATTTGACTGATAATACGTAACTGCAGCGTTCCCAGATATCTTCGGCCGATAGTTTTACGCCGCGTGGCAACAGGCTGCGAAACTCGCAAAACTCACGCAAAGCATCGAGCAGACCTGAGCGTAATCCGTTTACATGCGTCCCCCCTGTGCGGTCGGGATAAGATTGACGTAACTTTCTGCAATCACCTCTGCCGGTTCAAGCTGCCACATCAGGGCCCAGTCGACTTCCTGATCTTCATCGGCAAAATGGCCAACAAACGGTTTGGCTGGGACGCAGGGCACATCGGTCATCGCATTGGCGAGATAACTGTTCAGGCCATCTTCATAACACCAGCGATCATTTTGTTTTTCGGCACCACTTAAATCTTCAAAGGTAACCACTAAACCGGGGCATAATACCGCTTTGGCTCGCAAAACATGGCGCAGACGCGAGACCAGAAACTTTGGTGCATCAAAGAAACTGGTATCTGGCCAGAACCTGACGCTGGTACCGGTATTTTTTTTGCCGACTGTCCCGGTTTCAGTTAAAGGCTCAACTAACAGACCATTTTCAAAAGCAATGCTGTAGCTGATGCCATCACGACGGATATTCACTTCCAGTCGTTTGGATAAGGCATTGACGACAGAGACACCGACGCCATGCAAACCACCTGAGAAACGATAATTTTTATTGGAAAATTTACCCCCGGCATGCAGCCGGGTCAGAATTACCTCAACCCCAGGCACACCTTCTTCAGGGTGGATATCCACCGGCATCCCCCGTCCATCATCAATGACTTCAAGCGAGTTATCGGGATGCAGGATGACTTCAATATTTGTTGCGTGACCGGCAATGGCTTCATCGACACTGTTATCAATGACTTCCTGAGCCAGGTGATTCGGCCTTGTGGTATCGGTATACATGCCGGGTCGTTTTCTGACCGGATCCAATCCCGTTAGAACCTCAATTGCCGAAGCGTCGTAGATATTGGTCATTTTCTCTTAGTCAAAAAAATCAAGTTGCCCGAAGGTTAGCAGGATAAAAGCAGGATGTACAAGCATCCTGGCGATTGGAACAAAATAACGCAGCCCCCATCACATATAATTAGATGCTAATATTTAACCTTACTTATCATTTTCAATTTAGGGCTAAATAAAGTGTCGTTATGAATGCCTGAAGGGATGATCAATGTTGCATATTAAATAATGGCTATGGTTCACTGACAAAAAGCATCTTGATTCTCTGAACCTCGCGAACAAGGTTTTCTTCTCCCGCCATGGAGGAGAAAGTTATCGTTATCCAAGGACATCTATTTTATCGACTCAGTGTGGAGCACGAAGATGAATATTCGGCCAGTTTTTTTTATCACAATCTTGTTGTGTGCCTTTTCAGTTCAGGCTGATAACGCTAAACAGTTTGAAACCCAGGCCAATGCGGCGATAAAAGAATTTGCCGAAACACTCAAATCAGCATTGATGTTATCCATGCAAACAGATGGTTCAGTGAAAACTATTGCTGTTTGTAAAGATATTGCTCCCAGAGTGGCCGAACAGGTTTCCACCAAATACAATCTTGATGTCAGTCGTACCGCTCTGAAGATCCGTAACCCTGAGAATCAGCCTGATGAATGGGAAAAAACTGTTTTAAGAAGTTTTGAAAAACGCCTGGAAAAAGGTGAAATCATTAAAAAGCTCAGTTTCAGTGAGCAGGTGGAAACAGACGGCGTTAAACAATGGCGCATGATGAAAGCGATTGGTACCGATTTAGTCTGCGTCACCTGCCACGGTGAAAAGATACCGGAGCCTATCCAGGCCAAGTTGAAAAAACACTATCCTGATGATCAGGCCACGGGATTTAGCGTGGGTAGCGTTCGTGGCGCATTCAGTGTCAAACAGAACCTGACGGATAATTAACTTTCTTTAAGACTGATAATTTCGCTACGGCCTTTTTGCACTGAGATCAGTTTATCTTCCCTCGCCAGCCAGCCAATGGCTCTTTGTACCATTTTGATATCAAGACCACACTCAGTAGCCAGCTTGGTAATGCTGGTCGCCCCATTTTTTTGTAAATATTGCCAGATTTTGCCTGCGGCATCCCCAATAGTCTGTTGCATCACAAACCTCATCGCGTTGAAGTAAAATCTTTTGTTAAGTTCTACTGTTCTTAGTAAAGCTTCATTTCGCGCTTTCCCAGGCAGAAACGATTTGCTGACAGGCTTGTTCAATCATTGCCCTTGGCGCGGCAATATTCATTCGCATAAAACCACTGCCGGCATCGCCAAACATCACACCGGGGTTCATCGCCACACCCGCCTGTTGAACAAAAAAGCTTCTGAGTTGTTTGTCATTAAGCATTAGTTCACGGCAATCAAGCCATAATAAATAGGTTGATTGTAAATCCAATATTCGTATCTTCGGTAGCTTTTCAGCAAAAAATTGCTGTACCCAGTGGTAGGTTTGCTGCAGATACAACAACAGTTCATCCAGCCACTGTTCTCCATGCCGGTAGGCGGCTATCGTTGCTTCAATACTGAACGGATTGGCAGCACTGACATGCCAGGAGTTAAACACCGATTCAATCGCTTTTTTATGCTGATTATCAGGGACTATCAACATCGACATCCCAAGCCCGGCAATATTAAATGTTTTGCTGGCCGATACAGCGGTCACCATGGGCACATCATCCGCCAGTGTTGCCAACGGAATATGCTTCTGACCCGATAAGACCAGATCGGCATGAATTTCATCACTGACAATAATCAATTGATATTGCCTGGCAATATCCAGCAGCTGTTGCAGTTCAGACTCGCTCCACACCCGACCACCCGGGTTATGTGGTGAGCAAAGCAACAGCATTTTGGCCCCTGCTGCAGCCTGTTCGGCCAACTCAGCAAAGTTAATCTGATAATAATCATCCACCAGCTGCAATGGATTTAATAGCAGATTCCGCTGGGTCTCAGTCACCGCCGAGAAAAAGGGAAAATATACCGGTGGCTGGGCTATGACCTGATCATGCTTTTCGGTTAGCGCCATGATGGTGGCATGCAATGATGGCACGACTCCCGGACAAATCAGGATATGTTCAGCGTCAATATGCCAATGATGACGTCGTAAAAACCACTCCTGGGTGGCCTGATACAACGCTTCAGGATATTCACTGTAGCCATAAAGTGGATGCTGGGCCCTGACAGTCAACGCTTTTGTTACCGACTCAGGGGCAGCAAAATCCATATCTGCCACCCATAACGGAATGGCATCTTCGCGGCCAAACAATCGCTGGCGGGCATCGTATTTAAGGCTATACGTGCCGCTGCGATCTATTTGCTGATCAAAATCAATCTTCGACATTTCGACGTTCCCAGATAGTCACCTCTGACAGAGTATGCTGGAATTTACGTCGGGTTTCACGGAGTACGAATGGTTGCGAAAATGGCCCATCAATTAATTGAAAGTGATTTTCCAACACGCTTTTGATGCCATCAAGTGTGGAAAAGCTTTCTCCGTCTTTTTTGAATCCACCCAGCCAATTGGCTTTATCCGTGTGTTCTTCCAGCCATGTATAGGGCGAGGCTAACACTAACAAGCCCCCCACATTAATTCGTTCATGTATGTGTTTTAAAAATAATATCGGGTCATACAAGCGGTCTAGTAAATTAGCCGCTAAAATCAAATCATAGCCTTGGTAGACCGCTTTTAAATTACAGGCATCGCCCTGCATAAAATCAACTTTATGCGCGGTATCTTCCAAACCAAAGTTTTCCAACCGTTGTTCGCGATACAGTAATAAATCACCTTCATCGGCTATGGCATAACGAATGACGCCATCACGCTTGAGCTGGACACCGAGATTGATCAGCCGTGCCGAGAAATCAACCCCTGTGACCCGATCAAAATGCCTGGCTAATTCGAAACTGGCACGACCAACCGCACAGCCAAGATCAAGCGCGTGTCTTGCGGGTTTATCCCCCATCTTCTCAATAGCCATCCGGGCGATGGCTTTTTGAAAGTTAGGCACATCAAAATAACTTTCACCGTAGTGGAATTCAGCATATTCCGACAACATTTTGTCGGTTTCATAGTTAGAATCCAGATTCACCACTGGCGCATCCGATACCACATAACGGAATCCTGCATGCTGAAAAAAGTGACGTCTGAACGCATAACGGGATGATAAACGGCTTTCATTGCCACAGGAAATCCAGCTGCCACCTTTTATCAGATTATGTTTTCCATCATATGTCGGCGTGGTGAAATCATCATACAGGCGGTGAACCTGTGATCCATCGAATGGATAAATCGGCGTTTCAGTCCATTGCCAGACATTGCCTCTGACGTCATAAAAATCGCCCTGCGCAAAATGATTTACCGGACAGGAGGAGGCAAAATGATCCAAATGAATATTGGCGGGGGCTGCATTCTCGTCCAGTTCTTCGATACCAGCAACATCAACCAGACGATACCATTCATCCTCGGTAGGCAGGCGTACAGTTTCACCGGTTTGTTCAGACTTCCATGCACAGAATGCCTTGGCTTCATGATAGTTTACTTCTGCAGGCCAATCCCAGCGC
This sequence comes from Methylophaga sp. F7, assembly GCF_056863975.1. NCBI lineage: Bacteria > Pseudomonadati > Pseudomonadota > Gammaproteobacteria > Thiotrichales > Piscirickettsiaceae > Methylophaga > Methylophaga sp. F7. The sequence goes on from NZ_CM166511.1 coordinate 2,601,448, forward strand.
ATTGGCACAACCTCAGCCATTAACCGCAATTGCCAGCCCTGATCGGTTTTTAGCCAGAATGTGGGATATTCAGCTTGTGTAAATTCCCGCCATTGCAGCCCTTCCTGCTGCCAGTATTGTGACTGCTGGTATCCGCCCGCTTCAACAAAGGCTAAAAACTCATGATTACTGACCAGATATTTGGCAGATTGAAAGGCTGGTACTTCTGCCTGATGTTGACCATATTCATTATCCCAGCCGTAATACTCATCATCAAAGGACTTGCCCAGTTTTACCTGACCAGCATCCACTGGCAAAACTGTGTTCTCAGGAGCTGATCCGGAAATATCACATGCCGGCCACGCCGAATGCGGTTGTACCCACTGTAATTGCTGCTGACGAATTAATACTGATGAAGTTTCCAGATGGATCTGTTCATGTTCAATCCCCATCATGATGGCCCACCATGGGTTGTCCCAGTTGATAGGTAATTGCAGAGGGGCTTTTTGAATAAGCTGATTAACGACTTTTTTCACTTGTTGCCGATAGGCTTTTACTTCCGCTACTGAAGGCCAGTCATAATGATCATCATTAAGATCATCCCAGCTCATTTCATCCACACCAACCGCGAACATTGATTCAAAACGAGGATTGATGCGTTGAGTCAATAACCCGGCTAATAAAAGCTTATTAACAAAAAAAGTCGCCGTATGGCCGAAATAAAAAATTAACGGATGGCGAAGCGGAATACTTTTCTGATAATAGCCTTCTTCTGATTTCAAGTTGTCAAACAGCGATTCATAACGCTCAAAATTTGCATTGAAATAGGCAGCGAGTTCGTTGCGAATAGCTTCCGGCTCTTTTGCATTCAATCGTGGTGTACGTAAATATCTATGTTCTGAGTGGGAAAAAGATACGGCTTTTTCGGCAGTCATTGGTCAAAAATCCCTTTGAGGATAGCTGTAAGAATTTAATCTGACTTGTTTTGGACAAATAGGTTTCGCGTTAAAGCAGATTATAGCTGGGCAGCAAGCCAGGCCGTTTTGGCAGAAAGCTCTACCGAGCAGCTCCATTTATAGGCCAAATTGATGGTTTCCGCGCAGGCATAAACACCATGCCCCCGAACAATGACAACTTTATGACGGGCCAGCCCCTGCGCCACTGCCATTGGTGATTTCTCTATGTACTCGGCATAGTCAATTGAAATAACCGGGATGGTCGAAAAATAATACTGCCCTTCAAAATCCACCGGGATAAAATCTTCACCATTCATCGTCATCGCAATCGCATGCGGCCCATGACTATGAATAACGGCTCGAGTATTGGGATTATGCTGATAAGTTGCCAGGTGCAGCGGAGCATCCAGTGAGGCGCCTTCCCCGCATTGGCCGTCAATATCACAGGGCACCAGCATTTCCGGTGTCAAGGTATCGGCACAACAGCCTGTAGGCGTCACCCAAATCTGATTATGCCAGCGAAAAGAAGCATTGCCACTATGTGAATCGTTGCAACCGTATTGACGCAGCCAACGGTAATGTTGAACCAGTTGGGTTTTGAGTTCGGCCAATGAAGTTTCAGGCATCTTCGTTATCTTTACGGGTATTTTGCAGATGTCTTAACCATTGCGAAGCCTGATTACGGACTTCGGTGTAAGCCAGTGCACGATTAAGATGTTGCTCTGACTGCTGCATATTGCCCAAATGGTAGTTGACCATACCAGAGAGCATCCAGGCCTGGCCGCGTTTTGCTTCAGGTAATTTTTCCAGACTTTGCTGAAGCGGTCCAGCAGCTTCATCCCACTGTTCCATGCTGATAAATACTCTGGCCAGTTTCAGGTCGGTTTCGCCTGAGGAATCCATTGATTGCATTTGGGCTAACACCTGAGTGGCATTTTCATTTTCTCTGGCAGCTAACCAACTGTCAGCCAGTGATTCAAGATTTTTAAAATTACGCTCTATCACCCCATCATCCATAGATTTCTGCAGTAACTGGGCCGATTTATAAGGGATATTCAGATAGCGATACATATTTGCCAGGCGCAATACGGTGTCGTTGTCACCAAGATTCAGCCGCTTGGCCAGCATCTGTACGGCCAGCGAGGTCAGCCGTTTTTCCTGTTGGGCATAGAGAGCTGCCAATTGGTCCCAATAAGTTTTATTGACTGGAAAACGTTCAATCAGAATCTCCAGTACATTAATGGCTTGGTTGTATTGCTGCATTTCCATATGTGCAGACAATTGCAGTCGGTACCAATTTTCTTTCGGGGAATTATCACGCTGAATAGCAGTACGAATGGCCTCAACGGCATTGGTAAACTGATTTATCTGGTAATAGGCCGTTGCCAGTAACACATAGGCACTGCTGTTCGCCTGAGGTTCTTTGTTCAACCATTGTGTCAGCAGGTCGATGCCTTTCTGATACGCACCATCGCTGATTAATAACTGGGCAAGGTTATAGCGCAGATTGTGGGTGACATCCTCCGGCAGTGCATTCAGTGCGAGGGCATCTTCAAACTGTTCTGCTGCCAGTTGGTACTCTTCGGTTTCAGAGTATAAATACCCCAGAGTTTGCAAAACGACTGCTCTTTCGTAACTTCCTGCATCGGTTTCACCGACCAGCTTTTTCAAATCCGCTTCTGCCTGACGATATTGCTGCTGTTCCATTTTTTCCTGAGCAGCATTAAGCGATTTGTAGGTAGCTTCACTGAGCAGGTATTCATCTTCAGCCATTGAGGTTAATGGCAATGCAAGACAGGCAACCAGCGTCATCAAAGCGAATTTTTGCGTAAGTTTCTTCATGTTTACCTGGCCAACTTAAATTCGATTTCCTGGGTTGCTCGGCGTTCAACCGGCTCACCATCGACAACTTTAGGCTTGAATTTCCATTTGAGAATAGCCGTCTTCGCTGCATTATCAAATACATTCTCAGGACTGGCAGAAACCACTTCAGGATCTTTTACCCGGCCATCACGGGTGATGGTGAATACTACTGTCACCACGCCTTCAATACCCCGCCGCTGCGCGACACGTGGATAGTTCGGCGGAATTCGAACCAGTGGCACGACCTCATCATCCATCTGCGGTCCCTGCACCGGCGTAGGAGACGGCGCGGGTGCCGGTTCAGCACTGAAATCCCCCAGATAAGGCTGACCGGCAATATTCAATGGGACATCAATTTTTGGCATATCCATCTGCGGTTGTTGCACATCCGGCTGCGTCATTTTAGGAGCAGTAGTCGGCGTTGGTGGTGGCGGCTCTTCCGGCGGTGGTGGTTTTTTGGGGATTTCACGCTTGATTGTTTCAGGTTGGGTTTCTTCCTGTTTCAAACGCACAAAGTCCAGCACCAGTATTTCATTATCATCCCGATAAAGACTGCTATCTGATGTGGTCATTTCTTTCATCAAGGTGAACAAGCCATAATTGACCAAAATCGCCAGCAATAACCCAATAAAGATACGCATAGAAGGTGATTCTCCGCGACTAGTCTCGTTCAGCAGCAATTGAGACATTCGCAACTCCCGCCAAACGTGCCTGATCCATGACTTCAATCAATAAGCCGGTTTTGGCTTCTTCATCAGCCAGAATAATGACTGAACCTTCCGGGTTTTCCGCGTACATACGCTCTACATTGGCACGCACTGCACGACGATCTATCTGTCGTTGATCCATCCAGATTTCATCATTTTCACGTATCGATATCAGGATATTAGCGCGTTCTTTCTCCACTGCTGTTTTTGCCGATGGGCGGTTTACATCCACCCCGGTTTCTTTCACAAAAGAAGTGGTCACAATAAAAAAGATCAACAGGATAAACACCATATCAATTAATGGTGTCATGTTGATTTCAGCTATACCGCCACTTTGACGGCGGGAATGTCGTTTTCGCATAAACTTTCCTAATCTCTGCGTAGGGCGTCAGCCACGTTATTTACTTCTCTGGCAACACGCTGTTCCAGCTGAGTAATGAAATAGAGCCCTGATAAAGCGGTCAGCAAACCACCCATCGTTGTTATTAATGCCACTGAAATACCACCGGCCATACCACGTGTGTTGCCGGTTCCAAATACAGTCATGACATCAAAGGTCTGAATCATGCCATTTACCGTGCCCAGCAATCCCAGCATCGGTAACGCCACTGTCAGGGTACGAATCAGAATCAGAAAACGCTCCAGCATCACCTGACTTTCAGCAATCATGCCCTGACGGATTTGCTGGGCATACCAACTGGCCAGATCATCTCGCTGATGCCACTCATCCATCATCTTGCGAACTTCACGCGGATGCAGAAACCAAATAAACACATAGCGCTCGATAATCAACGTCCACATCAGAATAGACGCCAGCAGAATAAGCCACAGCACGGTGCCGCCGCTTTCCATCAGCAGTTGTATCTGAAATAGATTATCCATCGCGTTGCAAAGTTTTTGTTTCAGCGTTACGAGCAACGATTGCTGCACTTTCTTCATCAAGGATCTGAATCAAACGATTACTTTTGCTCGATAAAGCGCTATGAATTAATAGAATAGGAATCGCAACGGCCAAACCAAGTTCCGTGGTGACCAGAGCCTGTGAAATACCACCAGACATCAGTTTCGGATCACCGGTACCAAACAGCGTAATCGACTGGAAGGTTTCAATCATGCCGGAAACTGTACCCAATAAACCCAGCATCGGCGCGACTGCGGCCAAAATCGCCAAGGTAATCAGGCCACGCTCGATACTTGGCGTTTCTCTGAGGATAGCTTCATCCAGCTTAAGTGAAAGAGTTTCCACATCCTGAGCAATCTTGTCACTGTAAACCGACAGGATCCGTCCCAGTGGGTTTTTCATATTCAATTCCTGGGTCTTCTGTTGTTTACTGACCCCCCGTTCCATACGCATCAACGTTACGAAACGAATCAGTGCAATCAACAACCCAATTGCTCCCAGGATCAGAATGATGTAACCAATCCAGCCGCCTTGTTTAATGCGTTCTTGCAAATTAGGTGTTTGCACCAGCAAGGCCATGATCGCACCCCGCGTCGGGTCTACTACAGCAGTTTTTAAAGCTCCGGCTTCACTAGTTTCAAACTCTTCCATAAGATCGCGAAGGCGCTCAACTGGTTGTCTGGCTAATTCCACCAGATTACGATTTTCTGGCATATAACGCAGAAACTTGCCATCACTGAAGGCAGTAAACACACCTATCCGAGTCACATTACGATCAGCAACTTCACCATTTGCCGTGATCACCTGAGCGGGAAACTGTACTACTTTGCCCGAATGCGTCATTTCATGTTGCAACACTAACCACAGCTCACGTAACTCATCGATACTAGGCTGTTGTTTACGTTCACTTAATTCCGTCAAAAAAGCGATTCGTTCTGGATATTGCACACTGGTCATTGAAGATTCAATCACTGCACGACTGTCATTGGCCATTTGACGAACCGTACCAAACAACTCACCCAGTGAGCCGGAACGTTCTTGTAATAAGGACTCCTGTTCCGCTAATTTGAATTCGTTTTCTTCAAACTGTTCATTCAATGTTTCGGTACGACGTTCTTCGGCAGCTAAGTCTGCTTTGGCTTGTTGCAACAACTCGGCCTGACGATCACGTGCTTCAAGAAATTCTGTTTCACGAATGCGATTCTGTTCCTGTTCTATTACACGTTCACGCTTGACCTGTTCCAGCAACTGATCGAGATTGGCTGGTTTATCAGCGGCCATGACAGTAAGAGGCAAGGCCATTAAGGAAATAATAAAAATAGACATGCTTCTCATTGGTTTGCCTCTGGCGTTTTGACCGGCAGGGTTAATAAATCAGGTGGCAATTGTTTACGTGCCACTTTCAGACCCTGAATAACAGATTGAACAGAATCACGTGGAAGCTGCTGCCAGCTTTGAGTTTCCTGATCCCACATACCGGCTTCCATTTGATCCAATGTCAGGTAATACAAGCCGACACGGCCAACTCTGAGAAAATCCACGGTACGATTTCGATCTTCGGTATCCAGTTCACCTTGATAGGCTTCAAGGGTACGACCATATTCTGTCTCCACCTGATAGGCTTCCAGAATACGGCGGTATTTTTCTGACAGATTCACATCCGCGCGATCCATCATCTCTTTCAACTGTGCTACGCGGCTGTTACGTTCTTCAGGTAAAAATGGCGTATCCAATTCCACGAATTGTTCAAGCACTTCGACCATTTTAATCATCAACGGCGTGATATCACGTTGGGTGGTATCAATATTCGCTAACTGCTCTTCGATTAATACCAGTTCGTCCTGTTGAGAAGAAACCAGCTGTTCAAGTTGGCTGTTATAAGCCGCCAGACTCTCTTTCTGATTGAGCACACTGCGATATTCCGCCAGCAGTTCACGGGTTTCATCATCAAGACTATCAATTTGCTGCTGAGTACGCTGGGCGGCAATATCAGTCTGAACCTGTTGGTCAACAGCTTGATCCAATGCGCCAGCATAGGTGAATGAAGGCACCAACCAGATGCCCAGCAGGCAGCATAGTCGGCTGAAATTAAATTGCATAAAATTTTCCTTGTGTTACCGGATGTCGGCGGTGGAAATGAAAGCGACATCTTATCAAGAGAATACGCACAGTGGGAAGCCTAAATGCGATCTCTTATCATTTAGACGAATAAGTTGGAAAAAAGTGCAAATGACAGGCAAAAAAAAGCCAGACCCAAGGGTCTGGCTAAAACCTTCATAGAAGGAGAGAGAAATATAAGACTATAGAAGCTGAACATTCCTATGGACTTGTTACAAATAGTACTGAACGCAAGACCATTCGCCATGAGCGACTTCTCCTATTAAAACGGGAATATGTTCCTTTTCAAAAACATACAAGCAAAAGCAGGGCTTTACGACGATAAACCATGGCTTATTGCAAAGCGCATTAACTCAGCTGTTTTGTTGATATCCAGCTTACCTTTAATCTGTGTCAGGTTATTTGCGACAGTTTTATAACTAATACCTAACACGTCGGAAATTTCATTCATACTTTTACCTTCACCCAGTAAACGTAATATCTCCAGTTCACGACGGGAAAGATCACTTAAGGCACTGGTACCGGCATCAATATTCAACATCGCCAGCTGCTGCGCCATATCAGGGCTCAGATAAATTTTACCTTCCAGCACTTTACTGACCGCTTCGACCAGATGATCAGCGGCATTGTTCTTGGTGATATAACCGCGTGCTCCAGCCTGCATGGCACGGGAAGCAAAAACCGGATCTTCATGCATGCTGAACATTAACACCTTGGCCGTGTCGCGATTGGCCCGGATGCGGCGTAATACTTCCAAGCCACCGACACCAGGAAGTGTGATATCCAGTAATACCATATCGGGATACAACTCCTGAAACAGTCGGTAGCCTTCTTCTCCAGTTTCAGCTTCTACAACTTTGGCCGATGGAATTTGCTGAATCAATTGCCGACAGCCCGCTCTGACAATCGGATGATCGTCTACCACTAGGATTGTGATGTTCTGTTTCATTTTTTATTTTCACTCTTCAAAGGGATCATTACCCGTACCTGCAAACCCTGGCCTTCGGCAGTATCAAACGCAATCTTACCACCTAATGCCGAGACCCTTTCACGCATTCCGATTAAACCAAAACCTTTGACTGCAGAAGTATCCAAACCCTTACCATCATCGGTAACCGTTACTTTTATATGTTGTTTCTCACGCTTCACTTCAACCCGCACATGGCTGGCTTCAGCATGGCGGACACAGTTGGTGGTACATTCCTGCACCACTCGATAAACCGTCACTTGCAGAGTGTCTGGGAGTCCCGTGAAATCTCCAATAAAATCCCATTCCCAATCAATTTCAGGCTGACGATCCCGCCAGTTGTGCAACATATCACGTAAGGCTTCTGCCAGCCCCAGATCATCAAGCGTCATGGGCCGCAAGCGGCTGAGCATTTTACGAACCAAAGACTGAATATGGCTGGTAATTAATTTGACCGAGCTGACTTTTTCTTCGACGTCCGGCAATTTGTTTTCAATGGCAATGCGTTCAATTTCTGCAAGATCCACTCGAATACCAAACAGACATGGGGCCAACTCATCGTGCAGTTCACGCGCCAGATCACGCCGTTCAGATTCCTGCAAGGTCAGCATATTGCCCGCCAAAGCATGGTTTTCAGCCATTGTGGTATCCAACACATCAGCCATATGATTGAAACGAATCTGAATCGGCTTTAACTCCTTGGCGCCTCCTGTATCAACGCGCGCATGAAAATCACCTTTCTCAAGCCTGCCCAATGCATCGGCTAATTGCTGCAACGGCCTTAAACCGTGTAATAACGCCATATAAATAAGAGTGGATATTACCGTCAGAAAAAACAGTCCCAGCAATAGCAGGGTTTCCATATCCCGCCATACTTCAGTGACTTCATCACTTGGATCGGCCTCAACCACCAGATAACCATACGATTGACTGCCACGGGTAATAAGTCGTCGGAACGCCACCGCTTCAGGTTCCATCAAACGGATAAACCAGTCCGGCGCATCCGGCCGGTTGGTAAACGGTACTCCCTCTTCATGGCCGATTAACGGTTGGCCGTTCATGTCTTCAAACCAGGCGCGGATGTGTCTTGTATGACGCACACTGTCAACAATCAGGGTTACCCGCTCGCTCAAGTCGTTGGAAAAACGTAAGGTCGGCAAGGCATTGATCAATAATCCACGTGCTAACTGAGTACTGGATGCCATTTCGGCCGCGACTGCCTGACGGGCATTCTGAATCATAAAATAGCCAGCGGCGACAAAGTTGAATACCAGGATCAAGGTTACAATGATCAATAAACGCAGTTTCAGGCTCATGTCGGGTCAGTTATCTCGCTGTGATAGGCTAAGGCCTATTGAACTTTCATAGCCGACATTGTTTGTTGTGACTATGAGGAATCAAATTGACCTACAATTATCGCACATCATCAAATCAGGACTCTGTAAATGCAAGCGCAAAGCAATCAACAACTTTTCCTTCAGGCTCAAAAACATATCCCGGGTGGCGTCAATTCACCCGTCCGTGCATTCAAAGGTGTCGGCGGTGATCCGGTATTTTTCAGCAGCGCAAAAGGCGCCTGGCTTACCGATGTTGAAGGTAAAAATTATATTGATTATATCGGCTCATGGGGACCAATGATTGCCGGTCATGCGCATCCGCAAGTTATTGAGGCCGTTCAGCTAATGTGTGCAAACGGTCTGGGATATGGCGCGCCCACAGCAATTGAAACTGAAATGGCGGATTTACTCTGTGAATTAGTGCCTTCAATGGAAATGGTGCGTATGGTCAGCTCCGGTACTGAAGCGACCATGAGTGCCATTCGTCTGGCTCGCGGCCATACCGGTCGTGACAAAATCGTTAAGTTTGAAGGCTGTTACCACGGTCACGCAGACTCGTTATTAGTCAAAGCTGGCAGTGGTGCATTAACCCTAGGAGAACCTTCTTCTGCTGGAGTGCCTAAAGCGATTGCCGAGCACACCATTACCTTACGCTACAACGATATGGATTCAGTCAAACAATGTTTTGCTGAAATCGGTGATCAGGTTGCCTGCATTATTGTCGAGCCGGTTGCCGGAAATATGAACTGTATTCCACCGATTCCGGGATTTCTCAAAGGTTTGCGCGAAGTCTGTGATCAATACGGCAGTCTGCTGATTTTTGATGAAGTCATGACCGGTTTCCGGGTCGCTTTGGGCGGTGCGCAGCAACATTATGGAATCAAGCCTGATCTCACTACGCTGGGTAAAGTAGTCGGTGGTGGTTTACCGGTTGGAGCTTTTGGTGGACGTAAAGATGTGATGCATTCTATTGCACCGCTTGGTCCGGTATATCAGGCAGGTACATTATCAGGGAATCCAGTAGCAATGGCAGCTGGCCTTGCAACTTTGAAGCTGGTACAACAACCCGGCTTTCATGATCACCTCAGTCAACAGACAGCTAAATTAGCTAATGGCTTGAAACAAAAAGCCGATGCGGCCGGTATTCCGATGAGTATCAATTATGTGGGTGGCATGTTTGGCTTTTTCTTTACCGAAGAAGCCAACATTGAGTTTTTTGAGCAGGTCACCCAATGTGATCAGGAACGTTTTAAAAAGTTTTATCACGGCATGCTGGATCGTGGGGTCTATCTTGCACCTTCAGCATTTGAAGCAGGCTTTGTCTCTGCTGCACATGGTGATGATGAAATTGAAGCCACTCTGGCAGCAGCAGAGCTGGTTTTGGCGAGCTTATAAATGAATACGCTGTACTGGCACGATTATGAGACGACTGGCACCGATCCACGATTTGATCGGCCACTACAGTTCGCCGGCGTGCGCACCGATGAAGATCTGAATATCATCGGTGAACCATTGATGATTTACTGCAAACCGGCAGCCGATGTATTACCGCATCCAATGGCGAGTTTAATAACGGGCATCACGCCACAGAAAGCACAACAGGAAGGCCTGACTGAGGCCGAATTCATTAAACAAATTCATGATGAACTGTCACAGCCAGGTACCTGCGGTGTGGGCTATAACAGTTTGCGATTTGATGATGAATTTACCCGCTTCGCCCTGTTTCGTAATTTTTACGATGCCTATGCCCGCGAATGGCAAAACGGTAATTCACGCTGGGACATTATTGATATGGTGCGTCTCACCCGGGCTCTTCGTCCGGATGGAATCGAGTGGCCTAATCGTGAAGACGGCCAGCCCAGTTTTCGTCTGGAAGCCTTAACTGCTGCAAACGGTATTGAACATCAGGGCGCGCATGATGCGTTAGTGGATGTGTATGCCACAATCGCGTTGGCAAAACTAATTAAAGATCGTCAGCCAAAACTGTATGACTATATTTATCAGTTACGCCGAAAACAGCAGCTCGCTCCGTTATTGAACCTGCATCAGGCGGATCCGGTATTGCATACCTCACGCATGTACCCTTCTGAATATTGCAATACGGCACTGGTAGTGCCACTAGCCAAAGAACCAAACAACAATAATGGGGTGATTGTTTATGATCTGCGCCATGATCCTTCGGCTTTACTGGAGCAGGATGCCGATACCATTCGGCAATGGTTATTTACCCCAACCAAAGATCTCCCCGAGGGTATTTCGCGTCCGGCAATCAAAACCGTGCATATCAATAAATGTCCGGTCATTGTTCCTGCAGCTACGCTGGATGATGCTGCTGCCGAGAGGCTGCAGATTGATCGGGAATTAAGTCATAAACATCTGCAACTTCTACGTGAGGCTGGTGAATCATTACAGCAAAAATTGCAGAAAGTTTTCAGTCAGAAATCATTTGATGAGATAGACGATGTTGATGCCAGCTTATATGGCGGCGGTTTCTTTGATGACAGCGATAAAAACAAAATGACCCTGATCCGCGAAGCGGCTCCTGATCAATTGGGCACGTTATCGATACCTTTTAACGATTCGCGATTACCGGAAATGCTGTTTCGCTACCGAGCGCGTAACTGGCCCGAATCATTAAATGAAAGTGAAGCAGAACAATGGCAGCAATTCTGTCGGACCAAATTAACTGCAACTGCATCGCCTGGACTTACATTTGAAAAATTTAATGCTGCTTTAGCGGAGTGTCGGCAGCAAGAGCTCACCGCAACCCAACAGCAAACTTTGGACGACTTGCAACGTTATGTCACTGAGCAACAAATCGCATTAGGAATGAACAGTTCTAATTGAACAGCCGCGTTTGATTTACAATGTGCACATGTCAACTACTGCCAAAATCCTGCTCACCACCCTGAATGCCCGTTATATGCACTCGGCATTTGGTTTGCGTTATTTATATGCCAATCTGGGTGAGCATCAATCCGCCGCCGAACTGATCGAATTCACTATTCAGGAACAACCGCTGAGCATTGCTGAAAAATTGCTTAGTTATCAGCCTGAGGTTATCGGTTTCAGTGTGTATATATGGAATGTCAGTGAAATTGAAGCCGTTGTTGCCTTATTAAAATCGATTAAGCCTGAAATTCGCATTATTCTCGGTGGCCCGGAAGTCAGTCATTCACCTGATTTGCCAAAAGTTTGTGAGCTGGCTGATTATGTGATTGCCGGACCCGGTGAACAGGATTTTCGTGAGCTTTGCGAAAAATTACTGACCAATGATAATCCTGCAACTAAATATATTGATGGCCGAGCAACACCACTGGAACAGTTGATTCTGCCTTATCGTTTTTACAATGATGAGGATATTCGTAACCGGTTGATCTACGTTGAAGCTTCCCGTGGCTGTCCATTTAAATGTGAGTTTTGTTTATCGGCTTTGGATAAAACCGCGACGGCCTTTCCACTCGATGAATTTCTCGCTGAAATAGATCAGCTGTGGCAGCGTGGTGTGCGAAATTTTAAATTTATAGACCGTACCTTTAATCTGAAAATCACCACCAGCATTGCCATTCTGGAGTTTTTCCTGGAACGCATGAGCGATGATTTATATCTGCATTTTGAAGTGGTGCCGGATAACCTACCGGATAAATTGAAATCGGTGTTACAGAAATTTCCGCCCAACAGCCTGCAATTTGAAATTGGTATTCAGACCTTTGACAGCGAAATCCAGGAACGAATCAGCCGCAAGCAGAACAACGATAAGAGCAAAGACAATATTCGCTGGTTGCGTGAACATAGCGGTGCACATTTACACACCGATCTGATCTTCGGTTTGCCCGGCGATACTCTGGAAAATTTTGCTGACAGCTTTGATCAATTAATCGCATTGAATCCTCATGAAATTCAGGTCGGCATTCTCAAACGTCTGCGCGGCGCGCCATTGAACCGGCATAATGAACCCAGTGATTTACGCTTTAATCCTCTGCCGCCGTATAACCTGCTCAGCAGCCGTGAAATCGACTTTATCACTATGCAACGGGTCAATCGTTTTGCTCGTTACTGGGATTTGATCGGTAACTCAGGACGCTTCATCAATACCCTGCCGTTGCTGCTTGATGATCAACCGTTCTGGCATTTCATGACCTTGTCAGATCAGATTTATCAGCGTACTGGTCAAACTGCCAAAATTGCCTTGAAACGTCTTTTTGAACTGATTTATGTTGTGCTGACAGAAGATATGCATCAACCGGTTGAATTGGTCAAAGATCATCTGCGGCTGGATTATGCCCGTGCCGGTCTTAAAGGCCAGCCGGATTATGAAGCGCTGCCAACGTTAAACAAACCTGCCAAAGTCGGTATGGCCAATAAACGCCAGCGGTTTCATGCTTGAGCTTGGAAACATTGATAAAAATACAGTTGATCACTCATGAAAGAATCTACAATCGAGATTGAAGATTTAGACAAAACAAAGTTTTGCAAAAAATTAAGAGGCCGTATCTTCCATGTAACTTATGCTAAAAATCTCGAAAAAATCAAACAAACGGGTTATATCTTAGTAAATCTTGATTGTAATTTGACAACAACTTTCGGGAATTCTCAGAATTCATTTTTCAGAAAAAAAGGATGCGTTTCTGTCTTTGACTACGAATCCTCTACAGAGGAAAAATGGATGGAACATATGTGGAAATGCAACCCTCTTGGGCCGGATAAAGATGCTCTTGCATTCTTATTTTTGACAGAAGAAGCAAATGCTAATTTAATTCGGTGGGAAGAAGCAAAACATGAATGGATTGCAGAAAGAGTTGTCCCATATGTAGAGGCTGGTTATAAAGGAAACATTCCTTTGTCCAACATTTCTGAAATTCTTATCGTTAAAATAAAAAATGATAATACTGAAGGTCTAGCCTACAAGTTGAAGCAGGCTCGAAACAAAAGAATCTCTGGGTAATTGCTTCAAGAACTTACCCCCCCTGTTGTGCTGACGAGTAGTACAGTTTTGTCTGGATCACGGACAGCCACTGTTTGAGCGCAGCGAGTTTGGCTGGACGCCAGACAAAGCGAGCAACGCAGTGAAGCCGCAGGCCAGCACAAGGGGTGCCTTTTCTTTTGGTTCGTTTTCTTTGGGCATTCAAAGAAAATGAACTCGACGTTAAGTCGAAAAAGTCAGCTTTAGGTTATTTATTCGCAAACTCAACGCCATACACCAAGCCTCGCAACTCACATTAAACATCATAAAATGAATTAAACTACCGCACTATGAACTCAGATAAATCATTCACTCCCAGCCCCTGCATTGGCAAATGCGGTCTTGATACACAGGATATCTGTCGGGGATGTTTTCGGACGATGGATGAGATATTACGCTGGGAAAATATGAGTGAAGCGGACAGGCAGCTAACGGTAATCAACTGTAAAGAAAGGCGGCAGCGTAGAGCTAACGCACAGCGCAACCGTTAGACAATCAATTTGGCCAGTGTTTTAAATTCTGCATGGCTGGCATCGCCAAGCCATTCAAACAGCAGCGATTCCACATTACTAATGACCACGCCGGCATGGCGCATGCGTTGAATAGCATTGTATTGATTGGATTTTGAACGGGAGCAGACGCCATCTTCCGCCACATGAACACTGAAGTTTTCAGCCTGTAACGCTAAAGCAGTTTGCAGTACACATATATGCGTTTCCATTCCCACCAGAATAACCTGCTGACGGTTAGTTGCAGCCAGTTGAAAGCGGAAATCCTCAGATTGCAGGCAGGAAAAACAGGTTTTCTCAATCGTTTTGGTGCCTAAGGGCAAATTATTCTGTAAATCTGACTCTGTAGGTCCAAGTCCTTTGGGGTATTGTTCCGTCACAATAACCGGAATATTCAGCACCTTGGCGGCAGAAAGTAAAATTCTAATCTGTTTAATAAGGCGCTCACGTACTCCATCAGGCATGGCCTGAGCTAATTTCAGTTGAACATCAATTATCACTAAAACACTGTTTTCAGAATTTGCCATCATGGCAATAACCACTCCTCAGGTTCAGGGTACCAGCCATTGGTTAATTTGCTCGATATCATTCACGCTGACAATACCAGCAGCTTGTTTGAGTCTTAACGTATTGACGACATATTCATAGCGGGAGCGGGAGTAATCACGTAATGCGCTGAATAATTCTCGACGCGCATTCAAAACATCTACGGTTGTCCTTGTGCCGACATCAAAACCCGCTTCAGTCGACTCCAGTGCCTTTTGATTGGAATATACCGCCTGCTGCAGCGCATTGACCCGGCTAACGCCTGACATGACGCTGTTATAGGCGGCACGGGTCTGACGTATAATTGCTCGCCGCTGTTCTTCTTCATTTTGCATGGCTTCATCCAACCTGAAACTGGCTTCGCGAGTCCTTGAATTAACAACACCACCTGCATAGATAGGAATATTGATCTGCAACCCCAGAATTTTCTGATACGTTTTATTGCTACCACTCAAATTGCTGTCACTTTGAGAGGTGTAACCCTTCTGCGCGACCAAATCCAGCGTTGGGTAATGACCACTACGTTCAAATTCTATATTTTCCTTGGCCAGTCCAACATTACTATTGGCAGAGAGTAATACCGGATTCATGACGATTGCCTGCTCACTCCACTCATCAATATTTTCTGGCTCAGGCTTGACCAGAGGGGTTTCTTCCTTTAATTCAGCCAGTTCACTGGGATATTGACCGGCGGTTTCCCGTAAAGCCTCGCGAGCATTTGCCAATAAGTTTTCAGCTTCAATAACGGCGGCAGTTGCCAGATCATAAGCCGCCCGGGCTTCGGTGACATCAATAATAGTAGCCAAGCCAACTTCAAATCGCTGCTCAGCTTGCTCAAGTTGTTTTTCAATGGCTTCAAGTTCTGCCAATGCAAAGCTTAAATCATCTTCGGCACCCAAAACAGCGAAGTAGCGCTCAGCCACACGAACAATCAAATCCTGCTCGACAAATTGATAATCCGCTGTAGCGCCTTCAATCGCAATAGTTGCCTGCCGTGATTGTACAAAGTTGTTACGTCGATAAATCGGCTGCACCAGACTCAGTGTATAACCATGATCGTTATATTCGCTGGAGCCACCAAAACGTTGGGAAGAGCTGTCTGTCCATACTTTACTGTTGTTAGCGACCATATCCACTTGGGGCAAAAAGGCTGCATCAGCTTGATCTTCTAATTCACTCGTGGCAAGAAGCGACGCTGCCTGTGCCATTAATATCGGATCGCTCTGGACAGATAAATTATATATATCGACCAGATCCTGAACCGCCCATGCCGGCCTGGAAAATACTGCTGCGAAAAAAACTGCAATAAACAGCGTTTTCATTATCTATCCTTAATAAACTCTCATATTTTTGTCGATCTGCGCTGCCCAGGCATTCATGCCACCTTCGAGATTTATGACGTCGGTAAAACCCAATTGTTCTAAATATTGACCGACTTGTGCGCTGCGTTGGCCTGAACGACAAATCAACACAATCGGACTGTCTTTTTCAGATTCAAGTTCTTCAACATGTACCGGAATACTGTTCATTGGCATATGTTTCGCATTTTCCAGCATGCCATTGGCAAGTTCGTGTGCTTCACGCACATCAATCAGAATCGCTTCCTGTGCGTTTTCCTGCAAAAACTCATTTAATTGAGTTGCTGACATTTGTTTCATAACAAGCTCTCTGGGTTAAAAGTTAAATTCTGGTTTGGTTTCAGCATGCACCAATGGTGCGACCACCGTTTCAAATAAATTCTCTGTTTGCCATTGCCACTCGCCTGTGCGAGTAATGCGTTGCACATGCATTGCAGGTGCCTGCCCGGTGATAGCGACTAAATGGCCACCGACTTTGAGTGCATGGAGGTAATCTTCCGGTACCTGCTGACAGCTGGCTGTCAGGACAATAACATCAATGCGATCTGCCAATTTCCAGCCGTGACTGGCATCACCACACTGCAAGTTTACATTTTGTAAGCCTGCAGCTTCCAATCGTGAACCCGCCAAAGTGGACAATTCTGCAAAATATTCAATACTAATGACGTTTAATGACAGTTGTGCAATCAATGCTGTAAAAAATCCACTGCCGGTACCGACTTCCAGCACCGAATCAGATGGTTTTAATTGCAGAAATTGCAATATTCGCCCCTCTTCCAGCGGTGTCCACATAAACTGACCACAGCCAATTGGTAATCTTGTGTCTGAATACGCCAGCGCTTTGTAATCATCCGAGACAAACTGTGCCCGATCAATTTGCTGTAATGCCTTCAAAACTTCAGGATTGGAAACTTCATTGGGCCGCACTTGCTGCCAGACCATATTGGAATGCGCTGAATTCATGGTGAATGTCATGGATAATTCCTAAGTGGTTGCCGCTTGTTTTTATCAATCGGCTAGGATATGACCTTTCCAAAAGCGGTGCAACCGCATCTGCATTGAAGATGCCCGCTGCTAATTGCTATCTGACCACTGCTGTATGCAAGGTATACGAAGCAGAATTTGATTGTTCATGGATAACGAAGTTTATAAGCAAAAGAAGTGCTGGAGTATTAACTTTAACTGCGCTTGGTCGCCCGATGAAATAACGGTTCATGAACTGATTCTCGTGAAAAGCGCCAGCAGGCAATGGCAATCGCAGCCGCAGAAAATGTAACAAGAACCGTCATATCTGTCCAAATCGAAAAATCAGACTGGGCTCCGGGAACGGCATGTTTTAAAAGATCTACGCCATAACTGAACGGATTAACCAGCACCACATAGCGCAGGAAATCAGGCAGCTGACTCACTGGATACAACGCCCCGCTCAGGAAAAACACCGGGAAGATAAAGAAATTCATGATGACCGCAAAGTTATCCAATGTTTTGGAAAATACTGCAATCAAACCGCCCATCGACGCACAGGCCACTGCTGTTAGTAAAGCAGGTGGAATTAATAATAGGGCAATCTGTAAATCAATCAAGCCGATCAGTAATAGAATAATTAACAGTAATAAAGCCTGCACCATGGCAGTAATTGTCGCAGCAATCAGTTTGGATAATACGATCCAGTAATGTGCAACCGGTGCGATCATCATCATTCGCATCACACCAAATTCTTTGTCATAGACCAAAGTTAAGGCCGATAGCAATGCCGCAAATAATAACGTCATGGCCAATACGCCAGGCACCAGAAACTGTAGATAGCCCTCCTGCTGCGCACCACTAAGCATGCTGCCAACACCCGAACCAATCACCAGTAACCAGATCATCGGACGTACCATTGAGCTGAATAAGCGGGCTTTTTGACGAAATAATTTTGTCAGCTCTCGACCTACAACAGCTTTAACTGGTAACCAACTCATGCTGACTGCTCCTGTTCGGGGGGACAGACTTTCCACAGATACACATCATTGAGATTGGGTTTACGCCAACGCATCGCCGTAATGCTGTCTCCCAAGGATTGTTGTAAAGAGTGAAGATCTGTCTCGGCATCCTTTATGAGAAAGCTTAACTGTTCATCCTCAATAATGGGTTTGCCAAACTGTGGTGTTAGTTTGGTAACCACCGGCTCAATATCCACAGTTTCAATTTCCAGTACATAAGCCGCCAACTGACGCATCAAATCAACTGGTTTCCCCCCTTTTTGTAATACGCCCCGCTGAATGAAATCAACATGATCACAGGCTACGGCTTCTTCAAGGTAATGGGTAGTTAAAAAGACTGTCATGCCGTGATCTCTGCGCAACTGTTCGACAAATCGCCAAATAGAACGTCGATTCGGCAGATCCAGACCAATGGTTGGTTCATCAAGGAATAATACTTGCGGCTGATGCAATACACCGCGGGCAATATCCACGGCTCGACGCTGTCCACCGGAAAGCGCCAGCAATTTGGCATTACGACGTGAACCTAAATTAAAGACGGCAAGTAATTCTTCGATACGTTCGTTGGCCTGTTTTTTAGTCATGCCATACAACGCTGCAGCAAATTGCAGATTTTCATCCACCGTCATGGTGCGATCCAAAGCAGAATCCTGAAACACTAAACCGACCAACCCCCGAATTGCCACCGGATCAGCCGAGATGGACTGATTGGCAATCCAGGCTTCACCAGCTGATGGAGAAGTCATAGTGGTGAGCATATGGATGGTAGTACTTTTGCCAGCGCCATTCGGGCCTAACAAGCCATAACATTGACCCGCTTTGACCTGCAGATCCAGTCCATTAACGACAACGGCCTGACCATATTGTTTGGTCAGGCCGCTGGTTTTTATCGCAAACTCAGAACCCACTGATTTGTTTCGAGTTTTTCGGGTTACGGAACACCAATGGCTTGGCAACTTCAGTTGATTTTTCAGACTCCCTGCGACCACGTTCAATTGCTTCATCAACCACATGACGATCAGGTGACTTACTGCAAACAGGATCAGCCATCGCGGGATCGCCTGTCAGCATATACGCCTGACAACGACAGCCACCAAAGTCTTTTACTTTCTCATCACAGCTGCGGCAAGGCTCTTTCATCCAGTCAAAACCACGGAAGCGATTAAAGTCATTTGAATCTTCCCAAATTTCCTTCACGCTAGTATCGCGAACATTTGGCAATGTCATCCCAGGTAGCTCACGTGCCGCATGGCAAGGTAATGCAGTACCATCTGGAGTGACCGTCAAGAATACATTGCCCCAGCCATTCATACAGGCTTTCGGACGGTCTTCATAATAGTCTGGCACAACATAATAGATCTTCATGTTGCCTTTTTGCTGTTCCTGATACTCATGCGCAATGCGCTCAGCACGAACCAGCTGCTCTTTCAAAGGCAATAATTGATCACGGTTATGCATCGCCCAGCCGTAATATTGAGTGGTGGCCAGCTCGACATAATCTGCATCCAGATTGATTGCCAGATCCAGGATTTCGTCGATTTTATCTATATTCTGCCGATGGGTAACAAAACACAGAACCATCGGATAACCCGCCGCTTTAACCGCTTTGGCCATTTCAATTTTATGTTGAAAGGCATCAGTACCCGCAATCAGGTTATTCAAATCTTCTGAGCTCGCTTGGAAACTGACCTGGATATGATCCAGTCCCGCCTCTTTAAATGCTTTTGCTTTGCTGGCATCCAGCCCGATACCGGAAGTAATCAGGTTGGTGTAAAAACCTAAATCCCGTGCTGCACGAATCAATTCGATGATATCGGGACGAACCAAAGGTTCACCTCCGGATAATCCCAGCTGTGTTGCCCCCATTGCCCGAGCTTGTTTGAATACATCAATCCATTCTTCGGTGGTCAATTCGCTTTTGATTTTGGCGAAATCCATCGGGTTTGAACAATACGGGCACTGCAAAGGGCAAGCATAAGTCAGCTCTGCCAATAGCCATAAAGGCTGTCGGATAGCATCACGTACATTCATCCCCAGAGCACCACCGGTGCTGCCGGGTGCTTTATTCTGCTCTGATCCAGTCGTTGCCATGTGCTTCCTCCAAAAACTGATAGACATCATCGTCTAAATCTGCGCCATCAAAGGCGACTTTAAGTTCAGCAATTAATTCGCTGACGGTTTGTTTTTTCTCACTGATGCGTTTCAATATTTCACCAGCCGCAGGATTCAGTTTGACCATACCTTCGGGATACAATAAAACATAACAATCCTGCATGGGCTCCCATTGAAAGCGGTAACCTAGTGCCAGTACCGGCACACTGTCTGCGTTAAATACGCGATTTGTCATTTTTCAACATCCATACAATAAGGTGGGCGATCTTCAATATACGCCATCCACATTGCATCCAACATGGTCCACAAGATATCCAGCTTGAACTGCAACAGATCCAGCGCACGCTGTTGTTTCTCGCGTGTATCACAATAATCCAGCGTGATTTGCAGGCCGTGTTCTACATCACGACGCGCTTCACTTAACCGTTTACGGAAATAACGGTAACCGCGCTCATCTATCCACGGATACATTTCCGGCCAATTGTCCAAACGTGCCTGATGAATTTTTGGTGCAAACAATTCGGTTAAAGAAGAGCCGGCAGCTTCCTGCCAAGGTGCACGGCGAGCAAAATTGACATAGGCATCAATTGCGAAACGCACACCCGGTAAAACATGTTCATAGGAAGTCAGTTCCTGACGCGTCAGGCCTACGGCTTCTCCCAGTTGCAACCAAGCTTCAATACCACCTTCCTGGCCTTCAAAACCATCGTGATCCAGAATGCGTTGTACCCAGTGTTTACGTACCTCGGCATCTTCACAGTTGGCCATAATCGCCGCATCCTTAATAGGAATCGCGGTTTGGTAATAAAAGCGGTTTGCTACCCAACCCTGAACCTGTTTCTGATTCAACTTACCCGTATGCATCAATTTATGGAACGGATGATTGATGTGATAGAACTGCTCTTTATCACGCAGCTTTTGTTCGAATTCTTCTTTTGACCAAGGTGTGTTGTCAGCCATCGTTTGCCCTTTCCCGATTGTTATAGCTCAATATCCATACCATCATATGCCAACTCAATTCCTGCGTTGTTCAGCACCTGACGTTCTGCCGATTCTTCATTAAGGATCGGATTAGTGTTATTAATATGAATCAAAATCTTGCGGGGACGTTCCATCGAATTTAAAAAACTGATGGTGCCGCCATCTTCAGACTGATTAATATGGCCCATTTCCTGAGCCCGTTTATCACTGATGCCTTCTTTTGACATCTCGTCATCGGTCCATACCGTGCCATCCACCAGAACTACATCAGCATTACGCATAAATTCAAGTACGTGATCTTCAACTACCCCAAGACCCGGCGCATAAAATACATTTTTACCAGTACGGGTATCTTCAACCCGAATGCCTACATTGTCTCCTGGCACGGTGTTATGGCGATGCGGTGAGTAAGGGGGCGCTTCACTCTTTAAAGGCACTGCAGTAAATATCAGGCCTGGTGCTGCCGGGATGGTAAATGATTCTAAATCAGTTTTTATTTCATGCCAGTTTATGCCACGAAAATGACCAAGAATATTAAATACCGGAAACCCTGTAGTCAGATCATCATGTACTGCTTCAGTGCAGTAGATATCCCATGGTTTATTATGTTCACGTAATGTCAACAGACCAGTTACATGGTCAATCTGAGCATCAGTAATCAATATGGCTTTGATAGCGGTATCACGAACTTCTCTTGCCGGCTGCAGTGCCGGAAAATCATCCATCTGTTTTTTGATATCCGGTGAGGCATTAAACAAAATCCAATCCACACCATCTGAGCTGATGGCAATTGAGGATTGTGTACGTCTGCTTGCTTTTACTGTTCCTTCACGCACACCTTTACAGTTATTGCAGTTGCAATTCCATTGTGGAAAGCCTCCGCCGGCTCCTGATCCCATGACATGTATGTGCATATTTCTCTTTCCTGTCGACTATTCAGCAAATCACACTGATTTATTAAAGATAGTCATCGTAACGTAAAGCAGTCTGATTTGCTGGTCGGTTGAAGATGCCCGGGGGATAAACCCCGGACACATATCTGGTCGTTAAATCTTAACGGTTGCAGATATACATGGTTACTTCAAAACCGAAACGCATGTCTGAATATTCTGGTTTAGTCCACATAATAATTTCCTCTCTATTAATTGTAAGTAAAACCGTCTGAACTATTCACACGGTAGGTGAATGTTACGGTGATGTGGAATAAGTAGCGTCAGCAATTGACGCCTTGGGGTTCAGGATTTTCCTGAATGGGTGCCAGGAAAAATAGCCTGATTTTGTTTGATGGAAGTGACTTTAGATTTTTAAAGTAAGATAACTTTGTTTCAGGCAAAAAAAAACCCGACATCAACGATGCCGGGTTCTTAATTTTACTTAACTGTCTATTTATTAACTATAGACTTTTGCTAGCTGTATTACAGGCTAAATACGCTCAGAACACCACCCAGGTTAGTCCAGCTAGACAGTGCTTTGTAAGCACCAACTGCGCCCAGACCGTCTGAATCATTTTCCAAACTTGGGATAGCCATACCGATACCAGCCCAACCACCTACACCAGACAGGATAGAAATATACTGTTTGTTGTTGTGTTTGTAGGTATTAACGTTACCGATAATGCCTGATGGAGTTTTGAATCTCCACAGTTCACGACCTGATTGGGCATCAACTGCTTTCAGGTAACCTTCCAGCGTTCCGTAGAACACAACATCAGAGGCAGTTGCCAAAGCACCTGACCAGACTGAGAAGCGCTCTGGGTTTGACCAGACGATTTTACCTTCACGAGCATCCCAGGCAATGAAGTTACCCAAGTGTGTATCACCTTCTGGTGGGTACATGCTCAATGTCGCACCAACGTATGGCTGACCGGCTACGTATTCAACTTCGAATGGTTCGTAGTCCATGCAAACATGGTTGGTTGGGACATAGAACAGACCGGTACGTGGTGAATAAGCCGCTGGCTGTTGATCTTTTGAACCCAAAGCTGCTGGGCAGATACCAGTGGTGTTAACGTCTTCACCGTTACGTGCAGTTGAGTATTTCGCTACACGATCATGCAGACCGGTTTTCAGGTTAACGCCGTTTGACCAGTTAACCGCTGGGTCATATTTTTGTGCAACCAGCAATTCACCTGTGACGCGATCCATGGTGTAACCAAAACCGTTACGGTCAAAGTGAACGGCAGTTTTACGCATTTTGCCATTAACTTTTTGGTCAGCCAGGATAACTTCGTTAACGCCGTCATAATCCCACTCATCGTAAGGCGTCATTTGGTAAACCCATTTCGCCATACCGGTGTCTAAATCACGACCCCAAAGAGACATTGTCCACTTGTTATCGCCTGGACGTTGTACTGGGTTCCAGGTAGATGGGTTACCGTTACCGTAATAGAACATGTTCAGGTCAGGGTCATATGAATACCAACCCCAAGTAGTACCACCACCGATTTTCCATTGATCACCCTGCCAAGTTTTCAAAGAAGAATCTTTGCC
Organism: Methylophaga sp. F7; assembly: GCF_056863975.1. NCBI lineage: Bacteria > Pseudomonadati > Pseudomonadota > Gammaproteobacteria > Thiotrichales > Piscirickettsiaceae > Methylophaga > Methylophaga sp. F7. The sequence goes on from NZ_CM166511.1 coordinate 2,625,219, forward strand.
AACTGGTTTCAGCATGGAAGTGGTTTTTTCTGGGTCAACTAACATTTCTTCGTCAGGACCGGTGCTGTACGCTTTGTACTGCACGTTACCATCTAAGTCATATGCTTGAACGTAACCACGAACACCAAATTCACCGCCTGAAATACCGACAATGATTTTGTCATCAAAAACGTGGGCAGCAGCTGTGCTGGTTGCACCTACTTTTGGATCGTCACGTTTGTCAGACCAAACAACTTCACCTGTTTCCATGTCCAATGCCACCAGAGTGGTATCAGCTTGGTTCAGGAAGATTTTGCCATCGCCATAAGACAGACCACGGTTAACGGTATCACAGCACATGACTGGTACAGTTTCATCGTAGTTTTGTTTTGGCTCATATTTCCATTTGATGGCGCCATCGTTGTTCAAATCCAGTGCGAAAACGATGTTTGGGAACGCTGTATGAACGTACATAGTGCCGTCCATGACCAAAGCATTACCTTCGTGGCCACGTAAAACACCTGTTGAGAAAGACCAAGCCATGTTCAAATCTTTGACGTTGTCTTTCGTGATTTGAGTCAGTTCGCTGTAACGTTGGTTAGCATAGTTACCTGCTGGCATAACCCAGTTATTAGCATTTTTCTGCATATCGATGAGTTCATCAGCAGCGACCAGACCTGGTGCTACTAAACCCATCATTGCGATTGATAATGTTTTCAGCTTCATAAAGTTGTCCTCTATAGTTTTTATCGTTCATGATGTCAGCGTCGCTGTTCTTTCATGAGGTTGTGACTTTATGCCGATTTTGCCTGAGAATCATTAGGAAGCAGTCACTCTGATATCGGGATTTTTTCCCGAACAGGGAAGTTCTTCCCATTATTCCTCAGTTTAGTGCCTGTAGAGGACTGAAAATTTAATGACTTTTTATGACGTTATACTTGATTGCAAGCCGCACTAACTCTACAGATGAATGAAATCCGAGCTTCTGTTTTAGCATCGTTTGATAATTCGCGACAGTTTTCTGACCTAAATTCAACGTTTCCGCAATATATTCCAATGCATGGCCCTCCGCCAGTAACCGGAATACTTCAAATTCTCTTACTGTCAAACGCTGTATCGGGTCTTCTGAACCGGAAACACTTTGCAGCGCAATACGTTGTGCCATTTCTGAACTTAGGTAACTTTTCCCATCCATCACCTGGCGAATTGCTTTAACGATATCCTCAGAGTCACCCGATTTGGCTAAATAAGCTGCAGCTCCAGCACTCATCGACTGAACCGCCAATGTAACGTTTTCATGCATGGAAAACATTATCACTTTTGCTTTGGTATAACGCACCAGAATACGTCTAAGCGCTTCCAAACCACCAATTCCCGGCATGCTCATATCCATAATAAGGATATCAGGATCAAGTTCCGTGTACATTTGATAGGCCTGTTCACCGCTGGTTGCTTCACCAACAATGTGCATATCATCATTACGCTCAAGCATTCTTGCAAGGCCAGACCTAACTACTTCGTGATCATCTGCCAGTAAAACTCGGATCTCGTTCTTCATTCAGCATTACCTTGGGTTGGAAAAGTCGCAGAAAGCGTAAATCCATCACCATGTGCTGACGTAATATGAAAACTTCCTGACAACGCTTCTACTCGTTCTCGCATTCCAGTTAAACCATAACCTTTATTCGAACTATTCGGATGATAACCGTTTCCGTTATCATTTACACTTATATCTATTAAATCGTTATTGCAACTTAAACTGACTTTTACTTCAACATTTTCAGCTCCGGCGTGACGACTAATATTGGTTAAACATTCCTGAACAATACGATATATGGTCAATTGCCGGGTTTCATCAAGCTCATTGAAATTCCCTTCTATACTGAGTTTCGCATGATGCTGTGGATGGCGAATCACCCAATCATTAAATAACTCTGAAATAGCACCATGTATCCCTAAAGCCGTTAATTCCGGTGGCCGTAAACGTTGCAACATCGAACGAACAATAGTTGTCATCCGACGGTGAACGGAATCAATGGCTGCTGCACTGTTTTTTGCTTCATCCAGAGAAGCAGAGTGTTTAATCGTATTTAAATCGAATTGGATAGCAGTCAAATGTTGGCCTATCTCATCATGTAATTCAGCCGATAACCGCTTTCGTTCAGCTTCTTGAATTGTGATTAACTGTTGATTCAACACATCAATTTTTTGATCGGTATCCAGATAACGTTGTTTTAAAAGTTTCAGTTGCTTATTAACGGCCAATAATTGATTTAATCGAAGCAAAGCAAATGGTCTTCGTGACGGTTGTGCCTGTTTATTTTTCTTAGGCAACATTTCTGAAACAGGCAATAGGATTATCGAAGCAATTATTGCAATGAGTATACTTCCAACCAAAAAAGTCAGAATTAATGGCATTAATGACTTCCTGATATAGGTTCTAATATCATCCCATTCGGCACTGAAATTAGGCCGAATAACAATATCCCCGATATGCTGCTTAGCAAACATAATCGGCGTCGTGATGATTTCAGTATGCCCAAGATAATCTTTCAGGCTGTTTTCCAGCCATAAAGGTAAACCGGTTAGTAAATTACTGGTGAGGGGGTGGTTTGAATCAAGTAATTCGCCATCACTTGCGATTAATTCAATATCGACGTGCTGTAATTGTTTGAGATCTTCCAAATGAAACCGTGAAGTCCATTGTGAGATTGGAATGTTTTTCTGTGATAAGTCCGCTTCCAAACGGGCAAGCTGTGCATCTATTGCATATTTTGCAACCTCATTGGACACTTCAAGTTCATGGTCAACTCTCAGGCGAAGGTCATCAAGTGTACTTTTGACACCAATACTGCACATTATGACAAATACCATCACAATGATGAGATTCACCTGGAGAATCAGGTTCACAAGCTAAAGTCCATATAATAATGCTTCGTTAAAACCACAGAAAATATTCTGTTGATCATTCAGAGCCATCACTGCTGGAGGCTATGAAAGATCATCAGACCATAAGATTATAGTATGCGGGCAACGAACTGCAGCCTAAAACTCATTATTGATGTGACAGAGAACTCATAACGCACTGTCTGAATTGATATATTAAGCATCCAGACGCTATTTCATCGACAGCAGATTGGTGAGCAATAAGTCTAATGAATGCGGTCAGTCAGGCTTCCAGCAACCCACTACGAATAGCCAGTCTGGCTAATTCGGCAGAGTTTGAAACATTGAGTTTTTGTTTAATATTGGTGTGGTGAGTTCCCACTGTTTTAGGGCTTAGATTCAAAATATCGGCAATTTCGTTAACAGTCTTACCTTCGGCTAATAGGCGAAAGACCTCGAACTCGCGCTGGCTGAGAACATCCAGAGGATTTTCTGATCCGGTTAACTTTTGCATTGCCAGTTGTTGAGCAATTTCCGGAGCAATACAGGTTCTACCCATAGAAACCATTTCAACAGCTTTTAACATGGCTTCAGGCGCGCTGCGTTTAGGGATAAATCCTAATGCACCGGCCTGCATGGCACGAGTGGTAAATACACTATCTTCATGTACGCTAAGCACCAGAATTTTGGCTGAAGGTTCACGGGCAATAATCCGTTCAATTGCACCGACACCGCCAATGCCCGGCATGGAAATATCCATTACCACCACATTCGGGTGATATTTGGCAAAATCCTGAACCGCCTGTTCCCCGGAACCCGCTTCAGCTACTACGTCAAATTTGTCACCATCTTCAAGTAAACGACGAAAACCTGCGCGAACCAATTCATGATCATCAACCAATAAAACCGTTATTTTATTAAGACTCATGGTGAACGTTTACCCCCAGTGGTATGGTAATAGTCAGGTTGACTCCTGCACCTAACTGACTTTCCAAATCAAAACTTCCTCCCAGACTTTGCGCTCTTTCCCGCATGCCTAGCAAGCCAAAATCGACGTCAGAATGAAAATCATTGACGACCATGCCTTTTCCATCATCGCGAATATTAATCTTTAACTGATCTGAATTTTCGGTTTTATCGCGTATGACTTTCACCATAATATTTTCTGCGTCAGCGTGCCGAACGGCATTAGTCAATGCTTCCTGCACGACACGGAACACCGTCATATTTGTTGCTTCATCAAAGCCATTTAACTGGCCTTCAGTAATTAGATTAAAGGCAATCTCGGGCTGACGCTGTTGCCATTTGCTGATGCTCTCCTGCAAGGTAGCCACCAGCCCTAGATCATCCAACGGACTCGGCCGCAGACGCGTTATCATGTTATGAACCACATCGTATATATGACTGGCGGTATCTATAATTGCCTGGGCACTTTGATAAATTTTCCTATCTGTTTCTTCCGAGCGGTTACGAATTAATACCGCATCGGTTTTAATTGCCGTCAAACATTGTCCCAGTTCGTCATGCAGTTCACGGGCTAAATGCCGTCGTTCAGCTTCCTGCACCTGATCCATGTGCTTGGTTAATAGCCGAGTTTCATAAAGTTGGGCACGGGCTTTTTCAGCCTGTTTATGCTCCGTAATATCACGCAATGTACAAATCATACCGGCGACACAACCATCATTTTCGGTTAATGGTACGGTCGATATTAATAGTGAAAGCTGTTCACCATCACGCCGCTTAAGTGTCGTTTCCAGGTTTTCCACTGATTGAAAGCCGTTAAAAACAGCAATAATACTGTTTCGATCTTGCTGAAAGGGCATGGAGGCCAATGATTCACCCAATAAATTTGGTACATCAGCAAATAGCCTTTCGGCTGCAGCATTACAAAAAGTGATGTAACCGGCATGATCCAAGGAAAGTATCGCATCACCGGATTGTTTCACCAGCATCGCTAAGCGGCGATTTTCGTTAGTGCTTTGTTCCAAAGCATCGCCGACCCGATTAAAGTTTTGGCTAATCTGATCCATTTCTTTCAGCGAAAAACGGGGTAATCGCATGTGCAGATCACCGCGCTCAAACCCAGCCAATGCATCCAACAATCGTTGTAATGGCCTGATTACCCAGCCCACACCCCAATAAATGAAAAAGGCAACCACCACAAAAATAATCATACCCAGCGCCATAATGGCGCGAATATCCTGCCAGCGTTCACTGATTTCCTGCATGGGAGCAGGATAGATAACCATATGGCCGGTACCAAAACGTTTGGAAAGTGGCGTGAGATCTGGGAACAATAACTTTACAAACCAGGCAGGAGGCTGGACTGACAACTCTTTTTCCGGTGTGCCTTCAAAAAGCAGTCCTTGGCGATCAAACAACAAAATATGCAGACTGCGAATTTCACTTAATGCACGCACTAATTCATGCATGTGCTCACTGACACTGGTATTGCGAGTAAGCGTACCGCCCGCCAGCGTGACGGTGATAATGTGTGCTGTTGCATCCATGGTTGAGATAACTTCTGCTTCAACAGAACGTTTAGCGTTGGTTATAAGAATTACGGCACTGCCCAGCATGGATAATAGTAGCAAGATGGCAAAAAATAAATTGGCGCGAAGTTTCAGGCTCATACCACTTTGGTTTCCGTTGTTCCCTTGCCACCAAGATTATCCACCCAGCGAAGACTGATCGTATCTCCGATTTCCCCTCCTTTGAGTTGAAAGGCAAAGTAAGGATTACGTGAAGTTGCCGTACCACATTTCACCGTTAACACTTCTTCCTGGTTACGCCAGCAGCGAATGTCCTGAATGAATTCAGCCGGAATCAGCTCTTCCTGCTCGTTTTTACCCCGCCCTGTATGCATTGGATGGGACAGTAAAATTCTGATTAGCGTATTACCCTCTAGCAATTTGGCCCGTATTCTATCTCTGGAATTTGTTGTCATCAGGCACACCCACCAATATCAATTTCCACATAACGACTGGTTCGGTAAAGCTTACCATCCGCCTTGACCATGGCAATTATCTCCGAATCTTCGGCGACTTTAAGCATTGTTTTAAAGGGAAAGCTGACTACAGAAGTGGGTTCAAGGGCCATTGCCAGAGGAAAAGGGTTTTTCTCCACCAATAATGCCACTCGTTGAATATTTTCAAGACTGCTGCTGATTTCAACCGGAACACTGGCTCCATTCACAGCATAGGTAGGAGGAGAACCAATCGTGAATTGAATGGCTTCTTCATTAACCTCTTCTGCCTCTCCCAGAAACGTTAATATCGCATCTTCCAATGTTTCTGCATTGAAAGCATCCTGAGGCCAATGTGCTAATAGAATTCTTGGAGCCATTAAACCACTAGCCGCTACCAAAGCCAGCGTTGAAGCAGAGATGGATTGCTTTAGTAATTTTCGACGATATTCATCTAAATTATCATTCATCGAATTTCTTCCATCATTGCGATATCCGTTTCAACTTGTCTCAAACGTGAGCTGATTTTAGCGAGTTCAAATTCATCTCCTCGGGCATAGTCTGCTGCAATTCTGAGCTGATCTGCAGCCTGCATCAACTGACCAGAACTATGATAATGCTCAGCCAGCCAGACATGAGATTTACTTTTCTGTCCCATATCACCATAAGCTTTGGCCAATAATCTGTATAAATCCGCAGAAGATTCACCGACATCTAATTGACGTTGCAAAATAGTAATCGCTTTACGCGGTTCATTGGCTCTCAACAAGGCTTGAACTTGCTTGATAGAAAGCGCCCAATCATCCGGATAAACCCGCTGAAAATCATTATAAATTGCCAGTGCTGCATCCATTCTTCCCAACGCAATTTCGATATCCGCCAGCACCAGATGATAGCTTAACTGATTATCATCCAAATCGATTAAGTCATTAATTTCATCACGAGCCTGGGTATAGTTGCTATTTTTCAATAATGCCAGGGCATAACCATATCGAGTGACAGACTGATCTTCCGTTGTATTTTCTTTCAGCTTATCTTCATAGGTTTTGATCAATTCACGCAGATTTGCAGATGTCATGACACGCACTTTTTCACGCATCAGATAAAACTTTTTGGTATCTCTTATCTGGGGCCGTGGTTCAAGATTGGCAGCACGTCCACGGGCATCTGCAATACGGGACACGGTGATTGGGTGAGTTCTGAGAAATTCCGGAATCTGGTCGCCACCGTAGAAGCGACCTGCAATCTGCAACCGCTCAAAAAAACGTGGCATCGCATTTGGGTCAAAGCCTGCATTTACCAGAGTTTGCATGCCCAAATTATCGGCTTCAGCTTCATGTGCCCGACTGTAATCCAGTTGCATTTGCACATTCCCAGCCTGTACCGCCATGATGGCAGCCGAACCTGCACTCGGGTCAGCCACCCCCAATAAAGCCGCAGCAATCATCGCAGCGGTCATCGGAATACTCATGCGTTTAGAACGTTCGAAATTACGCAGAATATGCCGTTGGGTAACGTGCGCTATCTCATGCGCCATGACCGATGCCAGCTCACTTTCTGCTTCACTTGTCAGCATCAGTCCGGTATGAATGCCAATAAAACCGCCTGGCGCGGCAAAAGCGTTAACAGAATTGTCAGGCACCACAAAAAAAGTGAAAGAACGACCGGGATCATCACTATTGGTCACCAGACGATGTCCAAGTGAGTTGATATAACTATTCACTTCCGGGTCATCAACCAGGGTCACTGATTGCTGCAGGCTCCAGTAAAAAGACTGGCCGACCTGATATTCTTCCACAGGCGAAACCAGAGCACCCGCACTGTCCCCCATTTCTGGCAACGCAATATCCAGGTTTGCCTGGGCAATGCCTTGATTGCTCATCAAAAATATAACTGTAGCGATAAGATATTTCATAACGCCTATAGACCTTGGCTCATTAAGACCGGTTCCGCAAAGACAAAAACGCCGCTTGCGTTTATCATGTGAACGGATATTTTAAAGGAAATCAGTATGTCAGATTTTGATACAGAAATTGATACATCAGGTTTAAACTGTCCACTTCCAGTGCTTAAAGCGCGTAAGATGCTCAATGAAATGTCAGCCTCTCAGCGATTGCGACTCATATGTACCGATACTGGCGCGCTAAAAGATATTCCGGCCTTCTGCAAAATGACTGGTAATCCGCTACTCAGTAGTGAAGAAGTCGACGGAAAATTGTATTTCATCATCGAAAAAGGGGCATGACTGCATGGCCAAAAAACTCGCCATAATTGCAAGTAAAGGTACTTTAGATGGTGCATATCCACCATTTCTACTGGCCTCCACAGCAGCGGCGCTAGGGTTTGAAGCCAAAATATTTTTTACCTTTTACGGTTTGCAATTGCTTAAGAAAGATATGTCTCTTAAAGTCTCTCCTTTAGGCAACCCTGCTATGCCCATGCCTGTTCCGGTCCCCAGTATCGTGCAAATTATTCCAGGGCTTGAAGCCTTTGCTACCTGGATGATGCAACGCAAATTGAAAAAGAAAGGTGTTGCCAGTGTTGCTGAATTACGTGAGATTTGTCTGGAGTCAGATGTTGAATTAATTGCCTGCCAAATGACTGTCGATTTGTTTGATTTTAAAAATTCAGATTTTATCGATGGAATCAGTCATGGAGGCGCTGCCACCTTTCTGGAATTTGCCAGCGAAGCCGATATAACTTTATACATCTGAATAACCGTATTCGGTTTGGAATAGGAACAGCTTTATGCAATTTGTCTGGAAGACTTTTTTAAAAGGTTTGGCGACAGCGTTACCCGTCACCCTGACGCTTTATCTTATTTATTGGTTGGCTGTTACAGCAGAGCGTGCATTACGTCCGATAATGATTGCCATTTTACCCTATGATTTTTATTGGCCAGGGCTTGGGTTATTAGCGGCTATAGGGTTGATTTTTGTGATTGGAATTGCCGTTAATGCCTGGCTGGTCAAACGACTGTTTGATATGGGTGAATCCATCCTGGATCGCATTCCGCTGGTGAAATCGATTCATGGTGCATTACGAGATTTCACGCGTTTTTTCTCTCGCGAGAAACAGCAGGAAAGTCTCAGCAATGCTGTTGCTGTCACCATCGGTGGGGTTCAGCTGATTGGCTTTCTGGTGAAGGATAACGTTAGCCATGTTTTAGGCATGGAGGATCAGGAAAATAATCTGGTCGCCATATACCTGCCAATGAGCTATCAAGTTGGTGGCTATACAATTTGCGTTTCACGAGATCAGGTTCGGTCTTTGGAAATGTCGAATGAAGACACGATGCGCTGGATCCTGACCGCAGGACTTTCAGATAGTGAAACAGAAAGCCATCAACCAAAAATCATTGTTGAAAAATAATTTTTCACAAGGCAACTGGTAAAGAATTGTCATTACTTTCTTAGTTGCGCCGTATCCATTACCCAGTGGGATATTTATTCCTTTCCCAACCTCAACTTTCTGAATCTGATAAACCTAATACAAATCGATAAATTTGTTATAGAAAAAATGAAGGTTCTAAAAGTTGATGGGGAGTATGCGAATGACTATCCCGCTATTATTCATTTCCAGTCAAAAATAATCTATTGATTATTATTGGTGTCCCTGACAGGAGTCGAACCTGTGGCCTTCCCCTTAGGAGGGGGACGCTCTATCCATCTGAGCTACAGGGACATCGGCCGCAATTATATCAGTCAAGCTGATCGGCTTCACTTCGAAACAAACCAGTCGTCGGTTGAACGGCAGTTATACAAATAAAAAAGCCGTGATGAAATTAATCATCACGGCTTTCTGAAAGAAATAAAGTTAAGCGACTTTATTTTTTGCTCTTCGACGTAATCCCATGAGTCCAAGTAATGCCGGTGCAAACATGAAAGCGGCGGCAGGGATTGGAACTTCAGAGACTCCGACAACACTATTGTAAGACATGTCCATGTAACGTACTCCAGCTGGGTCGTTATTGTCTCTAAAAGTAATTCCTGCAAAAGCACCCAAGCCTGAGATAGAGTATTTGTTGTACCCTTCCAGCATGCTGATTAGTACTGTGTTGATTAAACTACCACTATTTGAAAATAAATCTGCAGCAACATTGGATCCTGCAACAGAGCTTCCCATCACCCATGAAAAACTGTCGGCATTAAAATCAAACAAAATCGACAATGGGCCCTGAAAACTTGAGGGTGTAAGAAGTGAATTGCCAGAATCACAACCTGTGCAACCTGGATCAAAAGAGACAACTCTTATTGTTCCACTTGGTGTTAGTGATAATGGCCCTATAGGGGAACCTGAAATTGCTGAGCCAGATGCAGTCTGACCTGTGAAAGTTTGTGAGAAACTTGCTCCATCAGCATCAATAAGGGTGGAAGTGGTAGCCCCACTCAAATCAATGTCGACTGTAGCGGCAAAAGCAGAAAAAGAAAATAATGAGAAGATTATCGTAGCTATCATCTTATTCATCGGTGAACTCCTTAAAGTATGCAACCCAGCCCTGATACCTTTACTTAAAAGCACAGCTGTAATTTTCCGTCCAAGGCTCACGCCAAGTTTGGCATAATAAATAGCGTGATTAGATCACTCTTTCGAACTTACACTAAATTTTATTAAAAAGTATTGTACTTTAGTACTAATTAATAAATCTTTGATGTTAATTATTAGAGCTAATAATGTAATCCCAGCCCTATCCTTCTCAATTTGGACAGATAAATGTTTAACGCTCTATCCATCTGAGCTACAGGGACATCGGCCGTAATTATAACAGGGCTATTTTAGACCGACGAATTCTGAAACATTCTATCGGTGGTTGAGAGGCTAATAAATTAAAAAAGCCCCACCTCAAGGGCTTTTTTATTTCATTTAAAACTCTAAACAAATTTTACCAAAATGCTGATTCGTTTCTTGGTACTCAAATGCTTTGACAATATCCTTTAAAGCAAAAGTACGATCAATAATTGGTTTTAGCTGATTAGCCTCGATAGCTTTAATCATCTCCTGCTGATGGACTCTGCTACCAACAAGAACGCCCTGAAGCCTAACCTGTTTCACAAAAGTCTTCACAATATTTATATCGCAAGTCTGTCCAGAAAGAATACCAATTAACGAAATTTGGCCAGCGATACGTACAGCGTTTAGAGATTGCTCCAATGTTTCAGCACCACCAATTTCAACGACGTGGTCAACACCTTTTCCATCATTGAGTTCTCTGGCTAAAAAGCCCCAGTTAGGTTCTTTTTTATAATTGATCACATGATCTGCTCCCAGCTCCTTCAACCTAGTGAGTTTTTGATCACTGGATGAAGTGGCAATCACTTTGGCGCCTGCCATTTTGGCAAACTGTAAAGCGAAGATGGATACACCACCAGTCCCTTGAAGAAGAACGGTATCACCTGATTTGAGCTGATTAAAATCGAACAAAGCCCGCCATGCTGTCAAGGCTGCTGTAGTCAACGTCGCAGATTCTGTATGAGACCAACCTGAGGGTGACTTGGTGAAAGCTTCAGCCTTTGCCGTGACATATTCTCTTGCGTAACCATCTACTCCATCGCCAGGAACAGTTGAGAAACCATCAACGACTGGTTCACCGTTTAACCAAGAAGGGAAAAACGTACTCACAACGCTATCACCGACCTTAAATTCGGTCACGTTTGGTCCCACCTCTATTACTTCACCGGCACCATCAGCCATAGGTATTCTTTTCTCTGATGCAGGCCAGAGCCCCTTGACGACCGCATAATCGTGATAATTAAGCGAGTTAGCATGAAGTCTGACCAGAATTTCGCTGTCACCTGGCGAGATTGTTTCTGTTTCTTCTACGCTAACTTTATCAAAGCCACCACCCGCTTCGACGAAAATTGATTTACCTTTCATGTCTGCTCTCTAGTTTGTCTAAACATACAAACTAACATTCAGGTTACAATAGTCAACCAGTTAACTTTTTGTAACCTACAAATAACTATGAGAGAAAACCACCAGACTTGTTATAAACCCTGCCCAGTTGAGAGGGGAATGAGAATTATCGGTAATAAATGGACAGGCTCCATTTTGTGGCACCTGAAAGATCAGCCCATGCGTTTTAATGAAATTGCGAGACAACTTGCCGGGGCCAGTAAAAAAGTCCTGGCAGAGAGGTTGAAGGCAATGGAAGAAAATAAACTGATCACCAGAGATGTGATCTCAAGCAAACCTGTCGCGGTCCAATACAAAATTGCGGCTAGAGGATTGAATGCCCTGACAATACTTGAAGAACTAAAAAACTGGACCCTTGAAAATGATCTTTAGCTAATCGGCTTGAGTACACTCTATCCATCTGAGCTAAAGGGTCATTGTCGGCAATTATAATCGTCAGGGTTTCAACTATTAGTATTAGGGATTTAGGTATAGCTTTTGAGATTTCCTAATCTGAATTGAAACGTCATTTGCACTAGCGTTAGAGTGTTTGATCACCTGCTTAACGGGTCGGACAAGCATTTGAGCTGAGAATGAATAAACTTTGCGCTGACGCTACCAATATTCTTCGGTATAGAAACATTACTCACTTAAAAAAGAAGCCAGCTCGTCAACATGCGACTGAGTTTCGTTAATCAGTTGACCAATTTGAACCGCTGCTTCATTCGATTTTTTCGAAAGGTTGCGCACTTCATCCGCCACTACCGCAAATCCTCGTCCAGCTTCACCAGCTCTTGCTGCCTCAATGGCTGCATTAAGCGCTAACAGATTAGTTTGATCGGCTACTGCATTTATTGTCTTTACTGTGGCTTGAATTTTACTTAACACATTCGACATAGAAAGATGAGTTTCAGCCACCAGCTTATTTCGAGAAGAGACATTGCTACCAAACACAATGTACTTAGAAATATTGCCGTTTAAATCTGTTATTGCTGAGATTATGCACTCTAAAATTACTTCACCACCTTGATGAGCCAGTTTAATCATCACCGCGGTGGGTTCACCTTTTTCGATCAATTGTTTGCGAGGCTCGTCCAAATGATCTTTCAAATTTCCCAGTAATGACTGCACTTGCACTTCGTCGACAATGTTTAATTGTTCATAAGTAAACTGATTAGCTGAAATGAACTGCCCACTTTGATTAAACTCCATCACCGCCGAATGACTGCTAATAGCATCTTTTTGGTTGATTTGCTCTAAGACCAGACGTTTAATTTCACGGACATCAGAACTCACGCCAACAAACCCAGTATGTTCCCCCTTTTCATTGAAAATTGGGTTCACTGACAACACAATCCAATAGGGCACACCCTCTTTGGTAAAGTTTAAGATCTCTTCATAAAACGGCTCTCGTGCTTTAAGTTTTTTAGAAATCCGCTTAATTGTGTCTGTATCAGTTTGTTCACGCTGTAATAAAACTCCAGGCTTTTTACCTTTTACTTCTGCAAGTGTTAATCCTGAAAGCTTTTCAAAACCGGGATTAACATATTCGACAAACCCATTTTTATCAGTGATCAATACACTTGTACTTGTGTTACTTACTACTTTGGATAACATTTCGAACTGCTTGTAGTCAGCAAGTTGCGTTTGTTTAGATAATAAGAAAGCTGATAACGGGCCGCTATCAGAATCAAGAGTGGAGTGGGTTACTTGATAATAAAAATCATCATTCTCAGATAAGCGAAGTTTTCGATCTGTAATCTTGATGGCGTTTTGCAAAGCCTTCAACAATTGCGGACTATCGAAAACAGAATACATCTCATCAGCATCAACCGAATCTATATTGGATGTGACTAAATTATTGTGATTATCAAAAACAGCATAAATATTTTCACTAAAAGCTAATAGTTGTTGCCAAGCTTGTTCACCTAAGAGTTTCTCAGGTAAAGGTTCAAAAAGATAAAGTGAGCAAGACTCGAGACCTTTAATTGTCAACGAGAAAATATGCTGGCGTAGATGAAAATCATCAAAAGCAATGGTTTTATTAGCTTTATCATAATGATCAATCAAGGACTTTAAGACACCATTGCGGTCTAAACCGTTAAGTTTACGGCCTATTTCGCTAAATGCCGGATTGGAAGCGATAAGATTACGATCACTATCAACCACAACAGCGGCTGTTTGATGTGTGATAACTAATTGTTCTGCCAACTCTTTTCGATTTACTTTCGAACTAAACCACATAATGGCTCCTACTTAAAGATTAATCGTATCCTATTAACGTTGGTTACACGCAATTAGATCACACAACCAAGTGACAGACACATACATGTATTCAAAAGTTTGTATTTCATTGCGTTCGTTTTCTGAGTTTTTGTTAGCGCAGGAAATTAAGTGTGTTGTTGAACTATGATCAGTCATTCAAGCAGTCTAGCTGGACTTTACGCTAAGCACCTAATAACTTTATAGTTTTACGATGCATAACGGCACCATAGACATGAAGCGGAATATTTTTTGGAGGAGGTGGGACGCTCTATCCATCTGAGCTATAGGGAAATTGGCAGCAATTATAACAGGGGCACTTCCAGTATAAACCTTAGATTTGGCTTTAACGCTTAGGTTAAAGCTTTATAGCAATATTTCGGTGGCAGAAATATGATAGGAGAATATCCAATAAACTCGAAGCCCGACCACGCCTAAATGCAAGTTCGAACCTAACATATTTACCCTACGCGCAAAGCGTATTCCCGTCAGATTAGGCCTTTGCCTCTCTGAAGCTGACAAGTCGCTGCTTCTCCTCGTCCCACAGGACCAGACGCACAGCAGCGAAGCTCTGCTTAAGGGTAATACGACCCATTTCACGCAGTTCGGGATAATCACGGAGGACTTCGGGCAGACGATAGAAGGGAATTCGACTGCTGAGGTGATGAATATGGTGAATCCCGATGTTGGCAGTGAACCAGCGCAGAATGCGAGGCAGATCGTAGTGTGAACTACCGTGCAGTGCGGCCTCTTGTAAAGTCCAGTTGGATTCGTGCTCCCAGTAGGTGTGCTCGAATTGGTGCTGAACATAGAAGAGCCAGACGCCTATCGTTGCTGCAATCAGCGTGATTGGCAACTGCACCATGAGGAAGGGGCCGATACCAACCAGCCACATCATCGTGGCAACAATGACCAGAATCGCCACATTGGTGGTCATGGTACTCAGCCATGGCATCCACCCTGCACGCATGAAACCTACTGGCAGTCGATTGTCGAGCAGAAATAGATACGCTGGGCCGAGAGCGAACAGCACCAAAGGATGACGATAGAATCGGTAACGTTGTCGCTTGTTGCGAGGCAAAGCTCGAAATTCCTCAACCGTTAGGGTATCGATGCCACCAATACGCGGACGATCGAGATTACCGGAATGCGCATGATGGTGCCTGTGGGTGTGACGCCAGAAGTCGAAGGGAGTCAGGTTCAACACGCCGATTATCCGTCCAACCCATTCATTGGCCCTTTTTGAAGAAAAAAGGCACCGTGGCTGCAGTCATGTTTGATCATGAATAACCTAACAAGAAATCCCGCGGCAGGAATAGTGATCAGAAGACCAAGCCAGTGTCCGGCACTCAGTGTCGCCCAGGATAGCGTCCAGAGAAGAGCAAAAGGGACCAATGTAACCAGCAGTTCAATGATACTGCGGGCGATACGTGGTGTGCGATAGTCTTTCAAGGTCCGCATAATGGTGCGCGGTTCGCTGGAGATCTCGTTATTTTTCATTGTAGATTTCATTTTCAGGTTCCTGTCTCGTCCGGCTTAACATACCGGGTGCTGCGGCCTCGACGTGGTGCTTGCTTGGACGTTCGAAGCACGAATCAGCATGCTCTTATTCATGGTGAAGTGTCTGTGCGCTTTCGCACACTGACAATGTAATTTGCGCCCACCTTTTTGTTAACCTAAGTTCATTTCTCTTAATATTGGCTATGCTTTGATGCGGAGTTGAGTGATGGCTTCATTGTGAATCTGAATAGTTTCTAACTGTCTGTTTAGAGCAGGAACTGATAAGGTCTTTCGCTAAGTTGAATCATATGAAAGTGGATTTCATTTTCCGTGATGGGCTCTCCTCATATTGGATGAGAGTCAGTTTTATCTATTAACCGTTTTAAAAGGTCAGGCAATGACAGATACACGCAAATATTCATCAATAGTGGTAGACGGTACTGGCAAATCTCCTGCCAGAGCGATGTTACGTGCCGTGGGTTTCAATGATGCGGACTTCAAAAAACCACAGATAGGTATCGCCTCCACCTGGAGCATGGTCACGCCCTGCAATATGCACATTAATCAACTGGCCGATTTTGCCTGCCAGGGAGCGGACGAAGCAGGCGGTAAAGGGGTTATATTCAACACCATTACCATTTCTGATGGCATTGCTAATGGCACTATTGGCATGAAATATTCATTGGTTTCCCGTGAAGTTATTGCTGATTCGATCGAAGCCGTCGCTGGCTGCCAGGGATTTGATGGACTGATCGCAATTGGCGGTTGCGATAAAAACATGCCGGGCTGTCTGATTGGCCTTGCTCGCCTCAATCGACCGGCAGTATTTGTCTATGGTGGTACGATACAACCCGGTGCTGGTCATACCGATATTGTTTCTGTATTTGAGGCAGTTGGGCAACATGCCCGGGGAGATATGACGTCTGCTGAATTGCAGCAAGTTGAAAAAACGGCTATTCCCGGT
The DNA here is from genome assembly GCF_056863975.1 of Methylophaga sp. F7. Lineage (NCBI taxonomy): Bacteria > Pseudomonadati > Pseudomonadota > Gammaproteobacteria > Thiotrichales > Piscirickettsiaceae > Methylophaga > Methylophaga sp. F7. The sequence goes on from NZ_CM166511.1 coordinate 2,641,667, forward strand.
GCGGGTTCATGTGGCGGTATGTACACGGCCAACACCATGGCTTCAGCAATTGAAGCATTGGGTATGAGCCTGCCAAACAGTTCGGCACAAGAAGCTGTGTCTCTGTCCAAAACAGAGGATTGCCGCCGGGCAGGCGCTGCAGTGATGTATATGCTCGAACACGACATTAAACCCACCGACATCATGACCCGCCAGGCCTTCGAAAATGCCATTACTACACTTATTGCGCTGGGAGGTTCGACAAATGCCGTTTTACATATGTTGGCGATGGCCCATGCGGTGGATGTTGAGCTCACATTAGATGATTTCGCCCGGATCGGCAGTCAAGTCCCGGTACTGGCTGACCTGCGCCCAAGCGGCAAATACATGATGTCCGAACTGATTGCCATCGGGGGAATTCAGCCGTTGATGAAAGAGCTTTTGGATCGTGGCTTGTTACATGGCGATTGCTTGACCGTAACAGGTAAAACCCTGGCGGAAAATCTGGCTGATGTAGCGCCCTATCCTGCCGGTCAGGACATCATCCGCCCATTTGACCGGCCCATCAAAAAAGACAGCCATCTGGTCATTCTTAAAGGTAATTTAGCCCCAGAGGGTGCTGTCGCTAAAATCACCGGTAAGGAAGGGTTACGTTTTACCGGTAAAGCCCGGGTGTTTCATTCTGAAGAGGAGGCACAGCAGGATATTTTGAATGGCACCGTGGTGAAAGGAGATGTCATCGTTATCCGTTATGAGGGCCCGAAAGGCGGTCCCGGCATGCGGGAAATGCTTAGCCCTACTTCAGCCGTTATCGGCAAAGGTCTTGGTAATGATGTTGCCTTAATAACTGATGGTCGTTTCTCCGGTGGAAGTCACGGCTTTGTAGTCGGACACATAACTCCTGAAGCTTTTGATGGCGGCCCGATTGCGCTGATTGAAAACGGTGATCAAATTACCATTGATGCAGAAACGGCTGAAATCATCCTTCATTTGAGTGATAGCGATATCGAAAAAAGACGCTTGGCATGGAAACCAATTCCCCCCGCTATACCCGCGGAGTTTTAGCTAAATATGCCAAAACCGTCTCTTCAGCATCTGAAGGGGCAGTTACCGATAAAAATTTATGAGTTGGGTTCTATTCGAAAACCATGAACCGAAATTTCTAAACCGCTAGAAAAACAAAACCCACTGCACATTTGTGCAGTGGGTTAGAAAGGATCTGACTAACTATTCTGCATTCGCCATTTTGGTGTCACAGCAAATCTTTAAAATAGTTAACGTGACATAATTTTATACTACTGAACGGCGACCAAACACACCGGCAGCAGTTGCCGCTCCAAGACCGAGAAGAGAGGCAATAAAAAGCCACAGTGCAGCCGCAGCGACCGCATCCTGAATATCTTTAGCCTCGGCAATTATTTGTTCCTGTAATTCAGAAACAGTTTGACGCAAAGTTTCCACAGCTGAGTTAAAAACATCCTGCACTTCGTTTACTAATTCTTGGGCTTGGGCAGGTGTGATCCCGAGACGCGTTTCCAACGTGTTTTGAGCTTGGTTTAGATCTTCTTCGTTGAATACGGCATTTTCACCAATCACTAACCGATCTAATAAATTGTTCATTTCTTCCGAGAATGTGTAGGGCTGCGCCACGATATCAGACAGTGTGGCAGTGACCAGCGATCGCGCCCGGTTCATTTCCTGCTGACTAATCACATTTCGGAAGGCTTCTCGTGCCTCAGCACGAAGTTGCGAGGGAGTCACGCCAGCTTCCTGCAGCGCTTGCTGAAGCTGAGGTGGCAAATCGGCCATAGAGATTGAACCGGATATCTCTGACATATCTGGTAGCGAAATATCTTCCGGTGTTATAGCTTTCACGGCCCCAGCTGATGTTTTAGCTGTCTGCGCCACAAGAGATGAGGACGTGCTGATGGCTGATGTACCAGCATTGAGGCCCATATACGCGACCGTAAGCGTGGTTAACGCCCAAACCGCCAAGCCGGCCAATGCAGCTGAATTTATATCAAATGTTGTCATAAAGCGGGCTGCTGCAAACCCACCAACAGCCAGCGAAATTAGTTGGGTCACAACAATATAAATTGCTGCGCCAATTCCCAGGCCATCTCCAATCGCCTCTAGACTAGCAATGCCTATTGACAGGCCGAGAAGCGTAAACATTACCATTAGTCCAAGTGCCACCACGGTGCCAGCAATGATGGCTGTCAAGGTGGAATGGTTGGAGACATAAGGTCCAGTATTAAGAGTAGTGTCTGTCATAAGTAACTCCTTATTTTTTGAAATAGATCATTAATTCAAGTTATTGGTTCTTTTCTACCCATCAGCTTTATCCATTTGATTGGGCAGAATAGCTAATAAATATCCAGTTAAACTGAGTAACACATCAGCAATCTACGGCTGAAAAATTAAATTTTAGTTACGGAAACCGCTTCAAATACTCGACCTTCAAATAAATCGTTATCCATGTTGCCGTTAACACTTACTTTGTCACCGATATTTAATTGAGGATATCCCTTTTTATCTAATGGATTGTTCCGGAGTTCATCCACTTCCACCGTAAACATTTGAATTCCAACATCAATAGTAAACTTCTCTTCCTCCGGGTTTACGCTGGTAATGTGACCTTTTATAACGGTATCCTTGACTTTAGGAGACATAACTGTGAAATCGATGTCTTGTTCATCCATTGCTCCAGCATAAAAATAGGTATTCGCACTTTTGACGTGCACACTGCCCGCTTCGATAACAGATTCGTTATAGAAATTATCATCCATAAGACCCGATACTCTGACTTCGTCCCCTTTTTTAAGCTGATAACCTTTTCGGTCATCATCCTCCATTACTACTGTGATGTTACCCTCACCATAATCAAGCTCAAATTGATCGGTAGAAACCGAATCCACTTCTCCGTTAATACTGATCCAACTATTATTTTCTTTTGCATATGGATTTTCCGCAACAGCCGAAGCACTGAATAGAGCAAAGACTGCGAGAGTCATAATGTGAGTATTTCGCATAAAATCTCCCCGTGATATTCATTCAAATATTTTCTAAATAAGTGCTTAATTCTTTTAGCCTCTTAATCATTTCGCTGCAAAACAGGACATTTCTCGCTTTCAGCAGACTTTGAAAAATTCTATCGTTTCCAAAATTTACATATACGATGAGATTCTTTTACTCAGCCTCTGAATCTACTGTGATCAATAACAATGAACTAAATAGCAAATTACATCTAAAAAGGGATTGTCATAATGACAATCCCAGTAATGGAAGGGGGGTTATGAAGCGCTTTGAAGTGTGGTTACATAATCGGCTTCGAATACCCGTCCTTCAAATAAGTCGTTATCAATTTGACCGTTCACACTCACTCGGTCACCGACGTCTAGTTGACGATATCCCTCGTCATCAAGAGGATTCAAGACTAGCTCATCAACTTCTACAGTTAATTCCTGAAGACCGGTATCAAGCATAAACTCATCACCACCTACGTCGACACTGGTAATAGTGCCTTTAATAACCGTGTCTTTAACGCTAGGTGAAATCACATCATAGCCAAAGTTTTCTTCATTAATCGGACTGGCATAAAAGTACGTATCGATATTTTTGACATATACGCTGCCAGCTTCGATCGTGGTGAGCTTGTAGAAGTCATCATCAATTGTGCCTGAAACTCTTACCTCATCACCTTTAAGCAGCTTGTAGCCATCAGCATCACGATCGCCATCATCCATTTCTACTGAAATCAGTCCATCGCCGTAATCCAGCTCAAATTCATCTGCAGATACCGATGTGACCGTACCATGAATACTAATCCAGCTATTATCTGGTTTTGCATACGGATTTTGAGCGAAAGCGGAAGCTGAAAACAAGGTAAACGCAATAAATGTTAGTTTATTTGAAATTTTCATAAGCTAACTCCTTTAAATTAATTTCTGTTTTTCAAGATATAAAATGCTTTAAATATTTAAAGTAATAACACTATTCTTTTCGACAGTATTTAATACTGTGATGGGTAATAGTTTTTAAAATTAAAAATATAAGAAAAGTCTATAAGGTAGTGACGAAGAGGATTGCCACAACATTGTTATGACAATCCAACCTTCGTATTTTTAATTTTTAAAGAAGGATTCAATTAAATGTTAGTGACATAATCTGCTTCAAAAACACGGCCTTGGAAAAAGTCATAATCAATCTCACCGTTGACCCTGACTCTGTCACCTATTTCTAATTGCTGATAACCTTCAGTATCTAGTGGGTTGGAAAGAAGTTCATCTACCTCAACGGTCAACATCTGAAGGCCCGTGTCTAAAGTAAATTGTTCATCATCAACGCTTACGCTGGTGATAGTACCTTCAACAAAGGTGTCGGTGGTTAGCGGCGATACCACGTCATAACCGTAATATTCATCATCAATAGCACTGGCATAGAAATACGTATCAATATTTTTTACGTAAACGCTACTGGCATCTATAGTCGTAGTTTCAAAGAAGCTATCCTCGATAAGTCCTGAAACCCTGACCTTATCACCTCTTAAAAGCTTGTAGCCATCAGCATCTCGGTCACCATCATCCATTTCGACCGTAATCGTTCCATCACCATAATCCAGCTCAAACTCATCCGCCGAAACAGAAGTTACCTCCCCATTAATACTGATCCAACTATTGTCGTCTTTGGCATAAGGGTTTTCTGCGATGACAGGAGTTGCCAATAAAGAAAAAGCTGTGAATGTTAGGAAATTTATATTTTTCATCGAATACCTCCAGGATATACATCAGAAAAACTCAAAAATATAGAAAGTAACGCTGTTAACGGCAATGATAAGCCTAACCATGTTCGCCATTGCAGCGCACTTTTAAGGCGTTATAAATATCGAAATTCCTTTGAAATAAGGGAAAATCGATAAATCGTAATCCTTGGGCTTAATCTTATTTTTCTGAAAGATTGTTTCTTAATTTGGACAAGGTCAGATTTGAATCACTGACCTTCATAGGGAGTTTCGTCCCCTTCACCCATTTCATGTGCAGGGTGCTGCTGATTTTTAATACTATCTTTATTGTGGTTTTCTTTGTCATACGCTTTGCGATCAGGGGTCACCTTTTTATCACCATGACTGACATCATCATAATTTTTGGTGGTTCCATCTTGTTTGTTGTGTTTATCATTATTTTTTTGATTGGTTCCATTCTGATCCCGATTAGTATTGACGACTCGGTCGCCCTTTCTCTCCCATTCAGGATCATTCGGGTTAGTATCATTTTGATTACCTGCTAGAACAGGAGCTGCAGCAAATGCAGTGACAATAGCAGTTGAAAGAAATAGTTTTTTAAACATTTCATTCTCCTTTTATCTATCCAAGTTCGGCTAATAAATTAGCTCAAATTAAAACGTTTTAACGTTTCAATGTACTTCACTGTAGATAACGCAAGTACTATACCAAGCTGATAAAGATTTATTTTTAAAAACTTTTATACTTAAAATTCAATACGTTACTTATATAAGTTTGATGCCTTCCTTTATAAAAACAGAGTATCGAAAATGACCTTACTAATCATTTTTGTAATTATTTCAAAAGAAATTAAAAAAAATTCATGCTTTAGCACCAGCCAAAAAACGACAAACAACTTTTATTAATTGACCCTATGCAATATCTCATAAACAAGGAAAATACCGAGATTCTAAGAGCATGATTCACTATTGAATAGTATGAGCGCAGAGTAGGATGCGTAGTGTAATAATCACTTTTTTCACCTAAAGAATTATTAACATGTGGACCCAACCCGACAATTTAGCTATGCGTTGCGGCTTTGAAGTGATGTGTGTGTTTGCACTCACTAATCGCCATCCGCTTTAACATAAAGCCCCCTTTGAATGGGCTTTTGTGTTTACAAGAAAGGCTGATGTACCAGTTTTGCAGAAAGCCTATACTGGTTCTCATAGAATATTAATGTGATCACTGATTTTAATTATGACGAGTACTGGAGCGATAACATGTCATCCATTCCACAATGCCGCATTGAAAGAGCTGGTTCTGAAAGCGAACCTTTTTTTATCATTCATCAGAATATTGATGGTGAACGGCAGACGTTAGATAAGCAGTTTGCTAGTCATCAGCAGGCATTGGACTATATTCTGGCTCAAGGCTGGCAGGTTGAGCGTGAGAGATCTGAAGATTCGATGATTATTGCTTCCAGGTTCTTAAAACCTTGATTGCCATAGATAACTCAGGCAAAGCTTTATCCTCATTACGTTAGCTAATATCAGACTCGATTTACCGCAGCAGTTTTTAACATATCGATCATGGCCGTTGATGCGCCAATATGTTGAGCAATTTGAATGTCTACATTCGGAAAGTCAGCACGAACTGCATCTACATCATGAGGAATGTCTTCGGTTACATGACGTCCGGAATTTAGAAAATAAGGTAAGACGGTTATCTGGCTGGCGCCATCACGCACGCAGTTTTCAATCCCATCCGCTATCAATGTATCGGCAAGTTCCAGAAATGCGGCTTGCACGATATCGTAATGTTCGGCACATTCCGTTTTTAGTTTTTCAGCCAGCGCAATAACTTCATCATTTGAACGCTGGCGTCGACTGCCATGGGCAATAAGTAATAATGCTTTCATCAACATATAGTCCGTTTTTGAATGTGAATTATGCGTGAAAAGTTTAAACGGTCTCGCCAGAATTAATTATCTTTGAAATTAATTGAGCGTCATTCAAAACACTATCCAGTCGTTGTTGAGGAGCATCAAAAAGCATTTAAGAACGCTCGAAACGTAAATAGAATGGACAGCTACGAACTCTGTCAGCATAATGCGGAAATAAGAAACGATTGTATTTAAACAAAATAACAGACACGGATTCAAGGATATGACTTCTGTTAATAAAACTGCCAAAGCAGGGATGTGACGGAAGGGCAAGCTTGATGAGGAAAGTGTCTTGGCAAACCAATATGGTCGTCCTGGCAATTTAAAACCTTATGAATCAGCAAGGAGACTGAGCATTCTTAAGAAGACCAAAGAGGTATTGATCATTGATGATCAATCAACCGGCAGAACTATTTTAGAAAAGATAGTCCAGCAAATTGGTGAAAATATTCACGTCACGGCGTTAAGTAACTCTACTGAGGCACTTGAATGGCTGAGTCAACATGAGGCCGATTTAATTGTAACGGATTATCGTATGCCGGAAATTGATGGCATCGAATTTATTCGTCGTGTGCGCCAGATGCCTGCTTTGCAAAGCGTTCCCATCATGATGATTACCGTCGTCAGCGAAAAAGCCGTGCGTTATGACGCACTGGATGCCGGGGCTACTGCCTTCCTAACCCGCCCCATTGATCAAATTGAATGTCGTACCAGTTGTCGTAATCTTTTACAGATGCACGAGCAACACCTGATCATTGAAGACCGTGCCAATTGGTTGGCACGTCAGGTAGAAATTGCCACTGAACAGATTATTCTGCGTGAAAAAGAGACCATTATTCGTCTGGCCAAGGCGGGTGAATACCGTGATGAAGGGACGGGGAATCACGTTATTCGTATGGCGAAATACTCCCGTTTTATTGCTGAAGCATTAGGCGTTTTCGATGAACAGCAATGCGAAGATCTTGAATATGCCGCTCCCATGCATGACATCGGTAAAATCGGGATTCCTGATAACATTCTGCTAAAGCCTGGCAAGCTGGATCCGGAAGAATGGGAAGTCATGAAAACGCACACCACTATCGGTCATGAAATACTCTCTGATAGTCAATCGAAATACATGCATATTGGTGCAATCATCGCATTGCACCATCACGAACGTTATGACGGAAAAGGCTATCCTTCTCAGTTAAAGGGCGAAGAAATTCCACTTATTGCCAGAGTCGTTTCTGTCGCCGATATCTATGATGCATTGGTTTCGGAACGGCCCTATAAAAAAGCCTGGTCAAACGAAGATGCCTGTCGTTACATTGAGCAAAGTGCGGGTACACAACTCGACCCAAGATGTGTTCAGGCGTTTTTTGATCGGATAGAGGCAATCCAGCAAATTCAAGCCGAGTATGCTGATTAAATCTCCAGCAATGAATGATCGTTATGCACAGCCACAGGAAAGAAATCTGCTTGGGCGATTTTTAGATAAAATACCCAAAACGGGTGACAGCGAACCGGAACAAGCGATCAAAATCCGACTCACTCTGGGTATCGCTTTATTAATTTATTTTTGTTTGCCATGGGGCGCTGACAGAACCTTCTCAGATAATATTGTCAGCCTGCCAAGTCTGATTACGTTGGCCTATTACTTACTGGCAGTCGTCATTGCAGTAGCTTTGATTCTCAACCCGAGGCCATCCCCCATCAGAAGGGTCTGTGGTATTTTGCTGGATTTGACTGCGCTATCAATTGTTATGTTGATCGCGGGTGAGCAGAGTGTCTTTTTGTTCGTTTTATATCTCTGGGTGATTTTGGGTAATGGTTTCCGTTATGGCGTGAATTACCTATACATCTCCCTCATAGTGGGCATCATCGGTTTTTCCTTTGCCATTATCAATGGTGAATACTGGCAGCACTCTCAGCATGAACCATTTGGTTACAGTCTGATGTTTTTGTTACTTATCATTCCGCTTTATTCAGCTTTTCTGATCAAAAAACTGCATGTTGCAATTGCTTTGTCAAAGCAGGCAAATGAAGCAAAAAGTCGATTTCTGGCCAATATGTCTCACGAATTACGTACGCCACTTAACGGTGTAATTGGTATTGCAGATCTGATGGCGGAGACCCAGCTGGATAAACAACAACATGATTTTGTTAAAATCATGAAAACGTCAGCACATACGCTGCTCAGCCTGATTGAAAATGTTTTGGATATCTCCAAAATCGAAGCTGGTAAGATTTTAATCAGCGATAAAAGTTTTGATTTACACCAACTGTTAAACAGTGTGATTGGCATGCAAAAGCCAATGGCAATCAGTAAAGGCTTACACATTAATTGCTATATTGACCCCGCTCTGCCCTTTTCGATAAATGGTGATTTACAACATCTACGCCAAGTTTTAATCAATCTTATCGGTAATAGTATTAAATTTACTGATCAGGGTGCCGTTAAACTTTCAGCTCAACCAATCACTCGCAAATCAAATCAAAATTTGTGGATTCGCTTTGAAGTAAGTGATACCGGGATAGGGATTCCACAGGAAGCTCTGCAACGAATCTTTGATGACTTTACGCAGATCTCACCTGATACATTAAATAAAGGCGGAACCGGTTTAGGCACTACTATCGCCAAAGAGCTGGTTGAGTTGATGGGAGGTGAAATTGGGGTAACCAGCGAAGTGGGTGAAGGAACCCTGTTCTGGTTTGAAATGCCCTTCACTGCCAATGAGCCAAATGAATTAACTTTATCTGAGAGCCCTATGCTGATTTTAAGCACCGATTCACTGCATGACCTTATTAAACCTGTTATCAATGACTGGTCAGTGAATTACCAACATGTCGACACCACCGCCAAAGCATTTTCAGTATTGATTCGAGCAGCAGAGAATCAATCGCCTTATCAAACCGTGATGATTGATCAGGATTGTATGCATGAAATCGATCCGATTCAATTTGCCAATATGATCCATGGTGAACCTTTACTCGCCAATACCGCGCTGATCCTGTTGAATCCATCAGACTTCAGTAAACAGGATCCAAGACTGCGTCATCACTTTATTTCGATTGTGCATGATGTTAAGGAAAAACCTGTTCTATTTAATGCCATCCACGCAGCACAGAGCAATCATGCCATTCAGGATGAAAAAGTCATCACCCTGGCTCAACATTATGCAGCTCAATCCTATGCTAAATCTTTAAATATTCTTATCGCCGAAGATAACCTGGTCAATCAGCAGGTGTTGGAGGGTATACTTCGCCATGCAGGACATCAGGTAATTCTGGCCAGTAGTGGCGAACAGGCGCTGGATGTTCTAAGTCAACAAATTGACAGTATTGAAATGCTGATTCTGGATATGAATATGCCAGATTACAGCGGAACCGAAGTTATCCGCGCCATGCGCTATATGGATACTGGACATGATATCCCTATTATCATTCTGACAGCTGATGCAACACCTCAGGCTAAACAACGTTGTCTGGAAGCCGGAGCAAATGAGTTTCTGACCAAACCAATAGATTCCCGTTCATTGCTGGAATCCATTGCCCGTCTGGCTCTGGAGCATCAAATCAATGTAAAACCCGGCAAAGTTAACGGTCGATCGACCGTTTCATCAGAACAATGGTGTGACCATCAGGTTTTGCTCGAACTTTCTGAGCTAGGGGGCGGTGAAGCCTTTTTACAGCTTCTGCTAAATGGTTATAAAGAAGACGGTACCAAACACCTGCAATTGATTCTTCAATCAGCACATGATGATTATCTGACCTATCGTGAAAGCCTGCATGCTTTGAAAGGTTCATCTTCTGAATTAGGTGCGAATAAAGTTGCTGAGCTTTGTCGTCAGGGAGAATCATTTAAACCTTTCGATATTGGCTCAGCTGAATTACTTCGCCTGACCGAAAAACTGGAGCATGCTTTTACACAAACGCTAACCGAATTAGAAGTTGCCCTTAAGCTTCAAGGGCAATCACAAAAAGCGGATCATTAAGACCTGTTTATTTTTCATCACTAGGCTGTGTTCCCAGCCTGAGTAATGACTGATAGCTTACTAATCGTTTTTTGAAGCAAACTTAAAGCAACGAGACACCTCGATGTATCTCGCCAAACAGCAGTGATGGTGAAGTCAGGTTACACTTCGCTGTTTGATTTGGCAGTCTGACGATTCACCAATCGCGTCATCATCCGGATATCCTTACTGGTCAGATTTAAAGCCGCATCCGCCCAGATATTGGCTATTGCTACAAGCTCTTCATAGCTCACGGTGTTACATAAATCTTTAATACGTGACATCGCTTTATAGCTGTTTGGAGATTTTTTGGCGGCTTTAATGTATTTGTATAAAGCCAGCTCACCTTCACCTTTTTCGGCCAGAATATCGATCGCGCCCATTTCATAAAGCTCTTCTGCGGTATATAAAGCACCCGACAAAATCATTTTTTCAGCATTGGCCGCCCCGACTTTTCGGGATAACAATGTATAAGCCCCCATTCCCGGGAACAGATTAAACAACACTTCTGGCAGACCCAACTTCACGCCTCGCTCAGCAATAATAATATTACTCGATAAGGCCGCTTCAAACCCACCTCCCAATGCATCACCCTGAATCAGACTGACGGTGGTCAGGTCACAATCAAAATGGAACATATTGTCGTAGAGGATATCAACACAATGAATGGCATAGGCCAGCAATGCTTCACGGTCACGTTTTTCAATTAGTGAGGTAAACAGGTTTAAATCACCACCCAGATTAAACACACCATCAACACTGGAACCAACGACCAGATAATCATATTTTTCATGATTACTCTGTTGCATCTCAGCTTTTACATTCGCCAGATAATCCGAAAGTTCATTCAGCAAGGTAGGGGTAAAACATGGCCTGGGAGCGGCATTCATCATGAACCAGCCAATCTTATAGGTCGGGTCATAATAGGTATTCAGATGTTGATATTGCTTTCCTTGATTCTGGTCAAGACCAGCCTCGTTCTCATCTCTGAGTTTAACAACAGCGTTCATCATTTTCTCCTTAAAAGGGCTTGGGCTGCCAATCAACAAGTGACTGATATTTGTCACTAAAATGTTTCAATTAAGGATTAGCACGAACTGTGCCGTTAATCACAAAAATTATTCAGCAGATGAAACTATCTGCATCAAGGTTTTTAAATGCGCCACACTGGCCTTGGCATTACCTGTCAGGTTGTAGCCCCCTTCCAGTACCGAAACGAGTCTGCCATCACAGTGCTTTTTGGCAAGTTGCATCATGATCTCCGTCAGTTGGATAAAGCCCTGATCGGAAACTTTATAACATCCCAACAAATCGTCTTCCCGACTATCAAACCCGGCTGATATCAGAATCAAATCGGGGTTAAATTCAGTTACCGCTGGAATCAGTTTTTCTTCGAATGCAGCGATGATTTCTGCATCCCCGGAACCACAGGGCAAATGCACATTTATATTAAAGCCCTTGCCGGAACCAGTGCCGGTTTTCTCTGGTGACCCCGTACCAGGATAAGCTTCGGCGTCATGCGTTGAAAAAAACAATACCGAGGGATCATGATAAAAAGCCCATTCAGTGCCATTTCCATGGTGATAATCCCAGTCCACAATTAAAATTCGTTTTAACTTATAGCGTTTTTGAGCATATTTTGCCGCTATAGCAACATGATTGTAATAGCAGAACCCTTCTTCCTTTCCGGTGTTGGTTGCGTGATGCCCTGGTGGCCTTGAAGCACAAAAAGCATTATCCAGCAAACCTTTACAGACCGCGTCAACCGCTACCAGTACGCCTCCTGTGGCCAACATTGCAGCTTGATGCGCTTCGGGATCGTGACGTTTTATTGACGCTACATGATTGGCTGAATGAATAAGCGATAATTCAGATTCAATATTGCTTTTGGGTTTTAACAATGTGACCTTGGATAGCAGCTCACTGACTTCCAGCTCATCCCGCAAACGCTCATATCTTGCAGGAGACTCTGGGTGTTGAGGCATAATATGATGTTTGGCAAAACCAGGATCCAACACCAGCCCCGTCAATGCCGTTTGGCTTATTGCTGAAGTTTTGCTGCTAACGGTACTTAATAAACCGAGTTTTAATAAATCCCTACGCTGCATATCTGATATCCCGAACTGGCTTCAATCTCAGCTATTTTTAGAAAATGATACAACTTCGCTTCACCATACATTCCTACTGCTACTTCTTTTAAAAGCGTTTTTTCTAATACCGGATTTACGACGCTATCATTAATGACATGTAATCATTTCAATTTACTGTGATTTCCAGTTTCCGTACACAATTTATATCGTATTTCTCAGACTCAACGCATCAGGATATGGCTGCAGATAGGCCTGTTTGGCAATATATGCATCTGGATGATTATTGAAATGATGTTTTAATAATGTGATCGGCACTATCAGTGGTAACTCTGCCGTACGGTAACGGTTAATAATGTCGGCAAGTTCCTGCTTCTCAGAGCTTGAGAGCTTTTTCTTTAGATAGCCTTGCAAATGCATTAATACATTTGTATGTGTTTTCCGGGAGGCTATTTTTGATAAAACCGTCATAAGCTCAGTGAAATAACGTTCTCCCAGAGTTTCGATTTCATGATTTCCAGCATCCGCCAGCATCCGTCCAAGTTCGGCATAGTGTGTCGGTGAATGAGCCATTAAGGAATATTTATAACGTGAATGAAAGCTGATCAATTTATGGTGGGTTAACCCACTGCGAACCAGTTGCTGCCAGTCATAATAGGCGAACACCCGAGTGATAAAATTTTCGCGTAATAATGGATCATTCAATCTGCCGGATTCTTCCATTGGCATCAATGGATGGGCTTTCTTTAATGCATCAGCATATAACCCTCGTCCTGTTTCAGCCGCCGGATAACCATTATCCTGATACACCTTGACTCGAAACAACCCACAACTCGGTGAGTTTTTCATAAAAATATAACCACATAAATCATTGTGTTCATGGGCTTTTTGCTGGCCAAAGGCCGTCAACTTTTCTGTGTAATTCAAATTATAATCATGCACGGCTACTGCCTGTGGTGCATCCACATCACCAACCAGACGAATGGGTTTGCGAGGAATTCCCATACCAATACCCACTTCAGGACATTCCGCAACAAAATCAAAAAAACGCGACAAACTGTCGGTACATAAACGCATATGTTTATGTCCGCCATCAAATCGCACGGATTCCCCCAGTAAACAGCTACTGATTCCGACTTTAATTCCCATCAATTACTCGTTAAATACTTAATATTTGGTTTTATCTTTACTCAGGGTCTGTCGATGTTTCCCAGCCCTTTGGGTTGTGACTATTTTTCCGCCCTACGGTGTTGGAAATGACTTATGTAGAACAACTACATCGCATCATTTCCGCCTTGTTGGCCGAAAAAAATAGCCTCCAGCAGTGGTGGTTATGAAAAATCAACAGGCCCTTGGTAAACTTTGCCAGCTGTTATGACTCTATACAAGGAATAATCATAACTATTCAAAGGAATTTATCATGGCGGCTTTTTTAATAACCGGTGCAACAGGACTCATCGGCCAAGCGCTGTGTCAAAGACTTTTAAACAATGGCGAGACTGTTTTTGCATTAAGTCGTAATTGTCAGAAAGCAGCTAAAATACTTGGTTCCCAGGTGCAGTGTTTCGAATCCGTCGATTCAATACCGCTAGATCATCATATCGATGTAGTCATTAATCTGGCCGGTGCACCGATTGTTGATAAACGCTGGACCGATGCCCGTAAGCAAATATTACTGAAAAGCCGGGTCGACTATACACGAGACCTGATAGATAAATTGTCCAAACGCTCCAGCCTCCCCCATAGTTTTATCAGTGGCTCAGCAGTAGGCTGGTATGGAAACCAAGACGATACGATTGTTACCGAAAGTAGTAGTTTCAAACCAGAGTTCAGTCATGAATTATGCGAACAATGGGAACAAGCCGCTTTGTCTGCAGAATCTCTTGGAATCCGGGTCGCTATCGTTCGCACTGGATTAGTAGTGGCACCAAATGGTGGTTTTCTGAGCAAAATGACGCTGCCCTTCAAAATGGGATTGGGTGGACCAATAAGTGACGGCCAGCAATATATGCCATGGATTCATCTCGATGATATCTGTCGGTTATTTTTATTTCTGGCTGAAAATCGTTCGCTTACAGGTGTTTATAATGGCGCAGCTCCTCGACCTGTTACCAATCAGCAATTCAGCAAAGCACTTGCCCAAGCGCTAAACCGTCCGGCTTTCTTTCGAGTGCCGTCCTGTGTTTTGAAAGCATCTATGGGAGAAATGGCTGATTTATTACTGGGCGGGCAACGTGCAATCCCGGAAAAAGCTCAAGCTGCCGGCTTTGAATTTCTCTATACTGATATCCAGAGTGCGCTTAACGACGTACTTAAATCTTCTGACTCAAAATAATAATTATTATGACGCAACGTGCCGTTTTATTAGTAAATCTAGGTTCACCGGATCAGCCTGATACACCCTCCGTAAGGCGCTACTTAAATCAGTTTCTGATGGACCCCTATGTTATTCAACTACCCTGGTTGCTAAGGCGCTTTATTGTCAGTGCCTTTGTTCTGCCTAGCCGCCCAAAAGCCTCTGCTGAAGCTTATCGGAGTGTATGGACCGATACCGGCTCACCGTTGATTGTATTATCTGAAAAATTACATAAAGCTGTTCAACAGCAGGTTGATATGCCGGTAGAGCTGGCTATGCGATATGGAAACCCCAGTATTGAAGCGGGTTTGCTAAAACTTGCCAGGATTGATGGCGTTAAAGAGATTTTCTTCGTTCCTTTGTATCCGCATTTTGCTGATAGCACCGTAACCACCTGTATTGAAATGGCCAAACAGGTCATCGCCAAGCATAAACTGGATATTGTCTTAACGATCAAACCACCTTTCTATCAGGAAGAAGGTTATATCAATGCATTGGTTGAGCAAACCCGTCCTTATTTGATGGAAGAACATGACCATTTGCTCTTCAGCTATCATGGCTTACCAGAATCGCACATTTTGAAACGTGACCCTAGTGGCCAACATTGTCTGCAACAGGCTGATTGTTGCAGTAAGCCACATGTGGCTCATGCCACTTGTTACCGACATCAGGTTATGACGACCACAGCTGCTTTTGCCGAAAAAGCCCAACTCAATCCGGACAATTACTCAGTCGCTTTTCAGTCCCGACTGGGCCGAGCCAAATGGCTGGGGCCTAACACTGAAGATCGTTTGATTGAACTGGCACAAAACGGCACAAAAAACGTGCTGGTCATGTGTCCTGCATTTGTGACGGACTGCCTGGAAACGCTTGAAGAAATTGCGATTAGAGCTGAGGAAGTGTTTATCGAGGCAGGTGGTCGTTCATTAAAATTGATACCATGCCTTAACGATGATCCAGTATGGGTTGATCTGTTAGCCCAGTGGTGTGAAACGCCTTAGGGCTTATTAATTTTTCATATCCACCTAGGATCAGACACGTCCAATTAGTGGTTGACGAACAACTGCACTGGTATATTCACCACCCGGACCATAAGCACTCGACTCTGGATCACGTCCTCGAAGAACGGAGATAGCGCGCTGCAGATACTGACGGTTAATACTGACGATGCCGCCATTTACCTGATTTTTTTGCTGGCAGACTTTGGCAACTGCTTTTAGATTTTTTATCAACAGCGTTAACGCCAATGCGTCATCTTCCGTTTGATTATCAATGAACGCTTCAAGGCCTTGTTTACCGGTAGGGAAGCCTGTAGAAATTAATACCGCATCACGTTGACGGCTAAACTGTTCGAGCTTCATGATTAACGGCTGTTTTTTATTGTTGATATCGGTAATGGTCACGATATCCGATAGAGCAAGGGCTTGACGCTCCGCGACTAGTAACTCGGCTAACTGTTTGGCAATATTGAGTTCAGACTGTAAAACGCTGTGCAATTGTTGTCCGGGTGACATAGCCATGGGAGGGTTCCTTTTTTATAGGTTACCCTCAAAATCAATCATGTTCCGTGCCAACTTTTGACTATCAACCTGATAGCTTCCATCTTCAATAGCCGCACGTAAAGCAGCCACTTTTTGTTCATCCACCACAGGCAAAGCGGCAATTTCCTGTTGCAGAGATTGCAGTTGTGTTGCCGTGGTTGTCAAACTGATCTTGTCTGTTGAGCTATTACCACTCGATTTGACCTGATTTGATACGTTTTCTGTACGTTTATCTTCAACATTGACGTTTCGCGTCGAGTTGATTCCACCACCCTGTGTTGGTGGTTTTATATTATTAATATCCGACATAAAAATGTCTCCATATTGGTTCTATAATGTTTATCGGATCGAATTGAAAAAACTTTAATATAATGTGATTCGATCCAGAGTTTTCTTCACATTGTAACGCGTACCACCCCTGGACCATCTACTACACCTTCGACCACTCTCTCTGAGGAGAGGTTTTTCACACGAACGCGATCCCCCAGGCTGGCATCAGACATCGCTGTGCCCTGCATTCTGACTTCCATTGTTCCTGCACTAGCCACCAGGACAATTGACTCACCTCTTTTTACGATATTCAGCGGCCGCAAATGATTTTTCTGAATAACGGTGCCCAAGCCCAGTGAATATTTCGCTTGCTGTCCCACCACAGCGGCAATATTTGCCATATAGCCTTGCCGAAGCTTGCCAATATCATGCTGTTCAATCCGCAAATCCTGTTCTGTTAAAACATGGTTCGCTGAAACGGGCCGGGCAATCACCACCATGGGTCGCATTACTTTGATTTGCAAGGGGATATAAACTGTCCAAGCCACAGGCTCCTGACAACGCACACCCACGGTCACATTACCGGCAGTTGCAATATTGCGATTACTGAATGCCTCCAGCCCTTTTTCACAATGCTGCAAGCGTAACCGTTTATCTAATGGTGTCACACTAACCTGGGGATTGTTAAATCGTGTCTGCGCCTGGGCTAAAGTATAAGTGAATGCGGTGTGCTCCACATCAGCCAAAGATTGTAAATTGTCAGCCTGGGCAGTAAGTGTCAACAAATTGACACTTAACACTAAACATACACTACATAATAATTTATACATCAAAATCCTCCGGCAATATGCACGGCAAATGAACTCACTTTGATGACCTGCAAATTTCATTCCGATAATTACGGTTCAGAAATGAACGTTACTGCCGTTATACTCTTGCAGTAATCAGGAGAAATTTATGGCAAGCATGATCGATGGTATTGACCAACGCACTCAACTAGCCGGTCAGAACCGGTTAGAGCTCTTATTGTTCAAGCTGGGAGGCACCCAGCGTTACGGTATAAATGTATTTAAGGTCCGCGAGGCTATTGCTTGTCCTCCGTTAACGCAAATGCCACATTCACACCCAGTCGTTCGGGGTGCCGCGCGCATCCGTGATAAAACCATCAGTATCTTTGATTTATCTCAGGGTATAGGCAAAAGGCCCGTCGTGAATCCTCATGAGCATTTTGTCATTATCACTGAATATAATCGCAACGTGCAGGGCTTTCTTGTCAGTGAGGTGGATCGCATCGTCAACGTCAGTTGGAAAGATATCTTGCCTCCTCCCAGTGCTTCAGGTTCATCGCATTACATGACTGCAGTCACCAAAATTGACAATGAACTGATCCAGATAATTGACGTAGAAAAAGTCATGTCAGAAGTATTGGGCATTGATGACACGGTTTCAGCTGATTTGGTGACTCGTTTTGCAGAAGCCAATGCTGACCATAAACATCACATTCTTGTGGCAGATGACTCCAGTGTTGCCCGCAATCAGATACGTCGCACCATGGAGCAGATTGGAGTCAGTTGTACCATCGTAAATGATGGCAAACAGGCATTGGATCAATTAAAAGCATGGGCGGCCGAGGGCATTGATGTCAGCAAGCATATCGCTATGTTGATTTCCGATATTGAAATGCCAGAAATGGATGGTTACACCCTTACAACGGCTATCCGCCAAGACCCAAATCTGAAAGATATTCGTATTTTGCTGCATACCTCAATGAGTGGCACCTTTAACAATGCATTAGTTGAAAAGGTTGGCGCCGATAAATTTATTGCCAAATTCGCCCCCGATGATCTCGCAATCACCGTTCAAGCCTTACTGGAAGAATGGCGGGATAAGGATAAGGCCGCAGCAGAGTAAGGTTATACACATATAAAAAAAGCCCCGTTTAAGGGGCTTTTTATGACTTCCAAAATAGCGGCTTACGGACCAAAACCACTGGCAGGCATTGGAATAACCTGATCCTTTTCGGTCACCATATCGGCCTTGGCACGCATCAGGTTGTTGCCAACAAACCCACCCAAGCGATAAACCCAGGGTTCAACTTTGTCATTAATTTCTGCGACTTCCTGCTGTACTTGCTCAGGCGTTTTTAACACATCAAGGCTGGCTATGGCTTCCGGTACTTCAGGCACAGCATCCGGGGCATATTCAGCTTTGAACGTGGAAAAGTAAAAACCATCATTAAACGATGTCTGAGCAATCACCTTTAAGCCATCATAAGTAAGAAATTCTGCTCTAACAATCTCAGCATCACCACGGGAAAAGTCATCAACTGGCTGAACATCTTCCAGACGCATTTGGAATAATGACCCGGCAATATCATAGCCAAGCTGTTCATAACGAAATACGGTATCTTCACGATCTTCCGGCGTGCCAAATTTATCTTTCTGACCTAAGTTCACTAAGGTTGCAGTATCGCCATTTGGCTGAATGATATCTACTCTGGCAACCCGTTCACGTGCAATGTCCATAATCAGCGCATCAATCCAGTTGAGCATCATCGGACTGAACTGAAAGTACCCCTCAACCAGATAACTGCGCTCCTCATTAACTCGGCGCAGATAGAACTGTTGTGGACCAGAGGTGTTCGCACTTAAATCGCGTGCTTCCCCTAGAACCAGACCGGCCACTTCCTGCTGGTCTTTGAATAATTTAATGACAAATGAACTGCCACCATCTTCTGCACCTTCCACGCCCAATACTGGATACAGCTCAGGATCATCCGTTTTCAGCTCAAGAATTCGGGCATCGGCCAAATCAACCAGCATCCTTCTAACCAAATCTTCATCGGCTGGATAGTTATGATAATCCGCAATGAACCATTGCTTATCATCACGGCTCAGGCTGAATTCATCCTGCTCACTTTTAAATGTGATTTTATCCACATCACTTAGCTGTTCAAATAATTCAGGAAACAGTAATGAAAAGTCATCACTGGTATCTTCGGCTTTATATATGGTGATTAACATCCACACCACCATCACCGCAGTGAGGATGGCGAGGATTGAAAGACTATTAAGTTTTTTCAGCATCTGTAGAACCTGTCTGTTCAGTTTGATACAAGCGTCATTTAACGCATGCAGAATTTACGATTGGAAACGGCCTCGAGTACGCTTACGCACTCTTAACCAGCCGGTAATCAGTGCCAGTATGGCCACCACAATCGGAATCAATCCGATATTGATGAACTTGACCAACGTTTCCAACTGATCGATATCTTTACGCAGGTTACCTTTTACCGCCCGCAATTCTAATTCGGTACGATCGGCAATCGCCCTGAATTCAGCAATTTCTTTCTGTTGCTCTGGCGTCATGATTTCGGCACCAGAACCATTCCGCTCCACCTGCATGCGAGCGATACGCTGACGGGTTTGCTGTAATTTGTTTTCCAGTTCGCGTTCTTTCGCCCGGTAGAGTCTCTCAGCTTCACGTTGTAAAGCTTCGACACGGACAAATGGACGAGTGAAACCAGTACGGGAACGTACACTGATCAGTCCCTCAGCGCCGGTTAATTCTTCGATAGCGTTATGTACAAAGTCGATGTTATTGGAGGTATTAAAGGCTAAATCCTCACCATAGAAATCCTGCATAATGACCCAGAAACGATCATCCAGCATATCCACATCAGCAATTGCAATCACATCAATACCATTTTGGGATTCATTCAAATGATCAGGCATTTTCACCATCTTGCCACCATCGGCTTTGACACCATCAGGAAACGCCGAACGCGACTTGCCTTGAATACGAACTGCTAACGGATAGCTGATTGTTCCTTGCTGGTACTTAGTTAATAAAGCCACTGGATCATTACGGAACTGCACCACCCTTTTATCCACCAGCATAGCCTCATCACTGGAACTCAATAGAGGGGTTACTTCAGTAGTCTTGTCATCCAGAATTTTAAAATGACCTGCAGTTGCCACATTGAGCTTACGTAACTTTGAAGTTATACGCTGCTCAGAATTCATGTTTTCCTGGGTCAAAGCATTCCACAAGACATATTCAATCGGCTGATTATTACTTTGGGCCCCAAAATCCACTTCCCGAGCTGTTTTTCTATCCGCAACCACATCAGAAGCATCACGTTCAACGCCCCAAGTAGTCAGCAACTCAGGCATATTTGAGCTACGGTTTGCGACCATTGCTGCCATCGGGTTATCAGGATCTTTCTCCGGTACATCAACTTCAGCATATGGATCCACAAAGGTAATTAATTTTCCACCCTGCAACACATATTGGTCTATGGCATATAAGGTTTGTTCAGGTAATTCCTTGGGATGCACAACCATTAGCAAATCAACTGATGATGGAATACGACGAATGTCTTCCGGTAAGACCGAAACATTAAACATCTCACGCAATTTACCCATTACCGCCCAGGGTTTAGCACCACCTTCGGTATCCAGCTGTCCTTTAAGGGGATCGTAATCTTCCCCATCAATTGGCAATGAACTCATTACTGCCACATTTTTACGCTCTACGTCAGATAGTTGATAAACCATTCTGGTCAGATCGTATTCCAAAACATCTTCCATTTCCGGTTGAAAGAAACGGATACGTTCCAGACCATCCAGAATATTGGTACCGGCTACACCGAAAAATAGTGGATCCGGCTCACCTTCGATGGGAATCGATTGCAGACCATATTGCTTTGCTCGCTGCTCATGATCGGTGAAAGGTTTTGGATTAATAATTTTGACCTGAATCATGCCGTCTGAGGCGCGTTGATATTCCATCAACAGCTCCTGAACGCGTTGAGCATAGGCTTTCAATGATGGCAAAGCCTGAGCTACCTGCTCGGAATAGTAGAACCTTAACGTTATAGGCTGCTGTAACGAAGACAGAATGTTCAGCGTACCTTCCGATAAGGTATACAGTTTGTCTTCGGTCAAATCGACCCGAGCAGATTTAAAATTGCCATTTACCACAATAATAAAGGCAATAAAAAGAATAACGGCCAGAATCAAACCGGTTTTGGATAATAATTGTTTATTCATTGCTGACTGGTGCTCCTAATCGGCTTTACGTGCATTCACTATCAGGGCGTTGGCAAACAGCCAGATAGTGATAAGCGCTGCGAAATACAATATGTCACGTAAATCAATTACCCCTTTGGAAATCGCATCAAAGTGGGTCAGAAAACTGAATGAACTGATCGCATCAACCAGAGGTTGTGGAGCCCAGCTACTAAAGAAATCCAACACAATGCCATAGCCCGCCAGCACAAATATCAGGCTGACAATCAAGCTAAGCACAAACGCAATAACCTGATTTTTAGTGGAGGCTGATACACAGGAACCGATGGCCAGAAAACCACCTGCCATCAGGAAGCTGCCGATAAAACCGGTAAAAATCACGCCGTTATCTGGATTACCCAGATAATTCACCGTGATCCAAAGCGGGAAATTGAGAATTAATGCCAGACCGGTAAACGCCCAGGCAGCAAAGAATTTGCCCAGAACAGCCTCAAATACCGACACCGGCAAGGTCATTAACAGCTCAATCGATCCACTTTTACGTTCTTCGGCCCATAAACGCATCGAAATTGCAGGAATCAACAAAATGTATAACCAGGGATGTAAGGAGAAGAAGGGATATAAATCGGCTTCGCCACGAGCAAAGAAATTGCCCACATAAAACGTCGAAAAACCTGCCAGCAACAAAAATATTATAATGAAAACATAGGCAACCGGGGTGGCGAAGTAACCACCGAATTCACGTTTCATGATGAACCAGATATTCAGCACATTCATCATTTAACTCCTGCAGTTCTAGGCAAAGTAATACTGCGGAAAACCTCATCAAGGCGACCGCTCTCAGCATAAAGCGAAGCAATTTCCCAACCCTGTTCACGAATTTTTTCTGACAGGGCGATAGTGATATGAGCGCTGTCTTTTGGGAACACCCGGATACCGTTACCCGCCATCAATAATTCAGTTTCCGCAACAAAATCCAATTCGGCGACATACTGCAACAGTTTGGTGTTATCAATTTCGTTGACCGACAGTACGACCGCATTGTGGTAGCGTGATTTTTGCTCCAATTCGGCAGGCGTTCCATCAAACACAACTTTACCGCTGGCGATCACCACATTACGTGTACACAAAGCATTTACTTCTTCCAGAATATGCGTTGAGATAATAATGGCTTTATCTTCTGCCATTTCATTGATCAGCGTCCGTACTTCATGCTTTTGATTCGGATCTAAACCGTCAGTCGGTTCATCCATAATCAATACGGGTGGGTTATGCAGAATCGCCTGTGCCAGCCCCACCCGACGTTTGTAACCTTTAGACAAGGTTTCAATCGGTTGATACATCACATTCAGGACTCGAGCACGTTCTGCAGCGGAAGCTACTGCACGTTTTTTAGCCGCTCCGGACAATCCACGAATATCAGCAATAAACTTGAGGAAGCTGTCCGGCGTCATATCAGCATAAGCTGGCGCACCTTCAGGTAAATATCCCAGATTCGCTTTTACCGAAATCGGATCCGTTAAAACATCATAACCACAGACTCTGACTGTACCGCGAGTGGGCGCCAGAAAGCCGGTTATCATCTTCATTGTGGTGGATTTACCTGCGCCGTTCGGGCCCAGAAATCCAAGAACTTCGCCTTTACTGACTGAGAATGTCACACCATCCACAGCCCGTATCTCGCCAAAATGCTTGGCCAGATCTTCTATCTCAACTCTGAGTGTCATACTTAAAGCGTCCCCCGCTTCATCAAAAGCATCTTCAAACCGGCCATTATTCAGCTCAATCAGGCCATACGTCAAGCTTAATACCGTAAACTTTTCAGGAAATTATCCCGCACAATAACGGGAAAGCTCTCCCGGCAGGACTTAGGGTCTGTTTATCTTTCAAAAATAGTGACTGCTTTGAAAAATAAACAGACCCTAAACATTTTTTTGCTGTCAAAAATACGCTATGGTGAAATCTGACAATTAATCTTTCTGGATGTTTTATGCCCGCAAACTCTTTTTTTCAGCGCAGTCGTCAGTTATGGTGGAATTTTATTGATTCCCTCCGCGATCCTGACAGCCGTCGGCAGATATCCAAAGCGCTAATGATAGCGATTGCCGTCATTCTGGTTTTTTTATCGTCATCATGTTGTGGTGGAGTAATCCACCCAGTGCCTTTGATCCTGAGGTAAACGCTCGCGAAATCGCCAGCGAAAAACAACACGATATGGTCACTGGTTACACATCTACCGCCACCTTGATCACTATTGCCAATACCTTGCTTGATAAGCCGGGTGGTTATTTGACCAACGACGTGATGCCCCCATCCGTGTGGATGGATAATATGCCCAATTGGGAGTTCGGTGTGCTGGTGCAGATTCGTGACTACTCACGATCGCTACGTAACGATATTAGTCGCTCACAATCGCAATCTGCAGAAGATAAAGACCTGATCATTGCCGAACCGCAATTTAATTTCAATTCGGATTCATGGCTGTTTCCTCCCACAGAAAGTGAGTATCGAGACGGTATCAAGGCATTGGAAAGCTATCTGGCCCGTCTGGCGGATCCGCAGCGGGACGAAGCACAGTTTTATGCACGTGCCGATAATCTGGCCGCGTGGCTGGGTATGGCTGAAAAACGCCTGGGTAGTCTCTCACAACGGCTCAGCGCCAGTGTAGGACAAGTTCAGATTAATACCGCATTGGCAGGTGATCCTGAGGCCCATCAATCAACCTTAACTTCACCTGAACGAGTCACCAAAACACCCTGGTTGGAAATAGATGATGTATTTTATGAAGCCCGCGGTTCAATCTGGGCAATGATTCATCTGCTTAAAGCGGCAGAACATGATTTTGCCGATGTCTTGCAAAAGAAAAACGCGCTAATCAGTCTGCGCCAAATCATTCGTGAACTCGAAGCCACTCAGGCTACTGTCTGGAGCCCGATCATTCTTAATGGTAGTGGTTTTGGCCTGTTTGCCAATCATTCATTGGTTATGGCTTCGTATGTTTCCAGAGCCAATGCCGCAATGATTGATCTACGGCGCTTACTTGAACAAGGTTAACCAGTAACTGTGGGGGCTCTTGCAAACAGGTTCCCATGGCACGGTATTCTGAAAACTCAATAAAGGTGTGTTGCAGATAGCGGTAATAAAAGCGCTTTGACAGGCAAAAGCCGCTTTACTCATTGCCTTTATTCACTATAGTGCCAAAAGGGTTAATGTGGCCAGACGTAATGATTCAAAATCAGGAAGCTGGCAAAGAGGCTCATCAAAATCGACAACCTGACAATATGTCCACAATCCATAGACTAATAAATAAAAAAACTTCTCACCCACACAGCCTTTAGCCACTCCTTGATACCATTTGGAAAAACACGTTTACTCCCATCGATATATATGATGGAATATATTGATTTTTTTCTGTCGAGATATTTCATGATGAAACGGTTATTTATTCTGTTATTTCTCAGCTTACTGCTGAGCACTAATGTTCATGCCGAACAATTGCTCAAACTCTCTACAACAACGAGCACCGATAACACTGGCTTGTTAGCTTTATTAAATAAAGCTTTTACCGAATCTACTGATATTAATGTTGCGGTAATTGCGGTTGGCACCGGCCAGGCATTGAAGCTTGGTGCTAATGGCGATGTCGATGTGGCATTAGTGCACGCCCCAAAAGCTGAGCTTGAATATGTCGAGAAGGATTATTTCATTGATCGTCGCTACGTCATGTATAACGACTTTGTATTAGTTGGTCCAGTGAATGATCCTGCGGGGATTACTTCCGCTAAAACCATCACTGAAGCCATGCAAAAAATTGCTCAATCAGGTAGTCGCTTTGTTTCCAGAGGAGATGATTCCGGTACCCATAAAAAAGAACTCCAACTCTGGAAAACTGCCGATATCAATCCCTCTGGCGACTGGTATGTGCAAGCCGGTCAAGGTATGGGGGCGGTACTGAAAATCGCCGATGAAATGTCGGGTTATGCCTTAACAGATCGGGGTACACAGATAGCCTATCAGGAAAAAATGCAGTTAAAACTGCTGTTTGAAGGCGATGCAAAGTTATCCAATCCATACCACATTATGGCGGTTAATCCCGAAAAACACCCTCATGTTCAAACAGGCATGGCAAAGCAGTACATTAATTTTGTGACCGGTGAACCTGGTAAGCAGATTATCGATAGCTTCATGGTGAATAATCAGCAATTGTTTTTCACCGCACTACCTGAAACCGAATAATCCTTACCAGATAAACAAAAAAGCCGCTGTTAGCTCAAGATAACAGCGGCTTTTCTATACAGTTTTTAACTGAATATCTGAATTAGAATGCCCACTGACTGCGAACCTGGAATACATCAGGTTCCTGGCCATCAAACGTTCCGCCATCGACATCCAGGACATGCACATAATTGGCTGAGAAACGTAACATCGGCACTGGATACCAGTTCAGCCCCAAGGTCATTGAATCTGCTTCACCACCTTCAATCGCACCATCATTCAAATCCAGCGAGCTATAACGCATCGCGACTTCCCATGCACCAATACCACCGTCACCAACTCTGCGATCGGGTTTTATTCCTCCAAACACGCCGTTTTTATATGGACGCGATTCACCGGTAAGGAAATAACTGCTTTGAAGATACCAGCCATCAAAGTCAGCATCGCTGATATTGTCACGTTCCACGGATGTACGGATATATTCTGCCTGAGCGGTAAACGGTCCCATGACAGTGGCAAATTCCAGACCGGTTTTCAGCATCGTGTCGGCATTGGTTAATGTAGAAGTATCCACAATGCGCACACCAGAGACAGCCGATTCGGGAGCTTGACTAAAACGTACCTCATTACTAGGTTGCAAATCGCGATAATTCAAACCCAGACCAAAATGTACGACTTTACCAGGCTCATTGACCGGAGACAGGGTTCCACGCGAACTCCAGCCCCAGCCTTCATCCTCAGCACCACCAGTATTTCCGACAGTATCGCCAAATAAACCGGCCGCCAAAGTCCAATACTGACTGTTACGAGCTCCCATCAATCCCATATGTCGTCCAGCATTAAACGCAGTGGGTAATGCCCGCTCCATAAACATGGTATTGTTGGCGCTGATCATATAATCAAGACTGAATGGATCTTTGAAATGACCCGCCATAATTTGGTAGTTTTCAAAACCATCATATGAAATAAAGGCATCGGTAATACTGTCGTTATCAAACTCGTATTCCAGCTTATAACCCCAATCGCGATACAGCTGACCGGCGATATACAAACGGGCACGACGAATATCAGTTCCATCTCCCATATCAGGTGAACCACCGTAAGCGGCGGCATCAACCTGTAGCCGCCCACCAACTTTTGTAGAAAACTGACCATCTCGGGTTTTTAGTGATAAACCGCCATTAGTAGATATTTCAATATCTGAGGGTTTGGTTGCTTCAGCCAGCTTTTCATTTATCTCTGCTTTTTCCTGCTCTTTAGTGGCTTTGTTTTCAGCAAGCTCACCCATCAGCCGGCCGTACTGTTCATCAGTAACCATGCCATTTTCATGCAGCATATTAATCAATGTTTCCAGTTCCGATGCCTGAACCGAAAAGCTGAGAGACAGGCCGATGGCAGCTGTCAGCAGGTGTTTTTTGAATAGCATAAGTTTGTTCCTTTTTTATGGTCGAAAATTTTCTGTAATATTATCGACATATTTGGAACCAGCATTAATATTTCTTATCCAAGAAAATAGTAATCTTTTGCTATTGTGATGAAGTTCTAATTTATCAAAAACCCTGCACAAAAATTAGCGATTAACCCCGTCTTTAAACATTTTTTCCAACTCTTAGTTAGCTGTTTTGTTAATGGTGAAACGCTGGGCATTACAGATTTTATTAATTTAATCTCCAGATAATTATGTAACTTCGAAAATCACTTATCGTAATTGTAATATTTCAGCTAAAACGCCCATTGGCTGCGTACCAGAAAAATACGCGGTTCTTGTCCTGCATTTGGTCCATCATCAACATTCAGAACATTAATGTAATTGGCAGAAAATCGTAGCATTGGCACCGGATACCAGTTCAGCCCAAAAGTGAGACTGTCTATTTCGCCACCAATAATATCTTCATCGGTTAAATCCAG
This sequence comes from Methylophaga sp. F7, assembly GCF_056863975.1. Lineage (NCBI taxonomy): Bacteria > Pseudomonadati > Pseudomonadota > Gammaproteobacteria > Thiotrichales > Piscirickettsiaceae > Methylophaga > Methylophaga sp. F7. Next base: position 2,669,713 of record NZ_CM166511.1, read on the forward strand.
TGTGCTGTATCGCGCAACCAGTTCCCAAGCTCCAAAACCGCCCTCGCCCACAAGATGATTTGGATACGGACTACCGAAATCACCATTTTCATAATTCAACGAATCATCGGTCAGGAAAAAACCGCTTTGAATATGCCCCCCAGAAAATCCAACATCCTGCCACACTGTTCGACGTACATCGGTCACCATGTACTCAGCTTGAGCAGACCAGCGATTTCGTACTGCTGCCCATTCCACTCCGCTTCGGGTATAAGTTCGAGCTCCAGGAATAATGCCGGTATCAACAATATCAAAACCAGCCACCCGGGCTTCGGGCTGCTCATCAAATCTCAATGTCGCCTGATCATTTAAATGCCGGTAAAAAGATGCCAATCCAAAATGTAAAACCTTATTGTTATGATTGATGGGTGAAATCGTGAGGCGTGCACCCCCCCCCAACCCTCATCATTTCGTTCGCGCTGTTCATTGGCATCATCACCAAAAACCCCAGCGGCGGCACTCCAATGCTGACGCTTGGTATCGGCCATCAAACCGATATAACGATCCCCACCAAATGCTCCAAGTAGGCTGCGTTCAATCAACTGAGAATTGGCCGAACTGCTGCGATATTGCAGGCCTAAAGGAATTTCCATAAGCCCCATTCTTAAACGAGCTTGAGGAAAACCGGTGTAACCAATATACGAATCTTTTAATTCACCGCCATCCGTGAAATCGTAATCTACCTTGTATATCCAATCACTGAATATCCGGCCAGACCAGGCGAGGCGAGCACGACGAATATTGGTTCCATCGGCAATTTGAGGCGCACCATCATAATCGGCGGCATCGATCATTAAACGCCCCCGCAGGCGGGTTTCAAATTGACCATCAGTCGTTCTAACGCGAAGCCCACCTTTAGTGGTGACTTCCACTTCAGGCGGCTGAGTGGCTAATTCAAGTTTTTCGGTTATTTCCTGTTTTTCTTTTGCCGTTTTCTGTTGGTTCTGCTCCAGCTCAGCCAACAAACGACCATACTGTTCTTCGCTGACCATGCCATTCTCATGCAGCATATCAATCAATAAACGCAATTCAGATGCGTGGCTCGCCATGGGTAATACGAGAAATAAAACAAACAGCAGTTTTGAAACAAAATTAGACATTGAATAACTCAGCGTTAGGTTGCGGGCTTCGAGAAAATCATTACCCGAGCACATAGGAAAAAATCCTATTTCTCAGTTTAGGCAACGGTTGCTGAATTCAAACTTAATTTTGTGAATAAAGAAGTGGATTGAAGAATTTTTTCTTTATATAGAACGTTGCCAGTGACCTGATTTTCCACCAGCTTTTTCCTGCAGACAGACGTCGGAGATCACCATGCCGCGATCGACCGCTTTACACATATCGTAGATAGTCAGCAACGCAACCTGTACCGAGGTAAGTGCTTCCATTTCCACACCGGTTTGGCCCGATGTAGCGACTTCAGCCTGACAATTTACAGCATTATTGGCTGCATCAATTTCAAATTCGACTGTGACTTTGCTTAATGCCAGCGGATGACATAGCGGAATTAAATCCGAGGTACGTTTGGCCGCCATAATGCCGGCGATGCGGGCAATGCCCAACACATCCCCTTTTTTATGATTGCCCTGCTCAATCAGTTTCAGCGTTTCCGGCAACATGATAATCCTTCCGCTGGCGACGGCCTTGCGCTGCGTCACTGCCTTATCACCGACATCGACCATGTGTGCTTCGCCAGCCTGATTAAAATGCGTTAATTCTGCCATTTTGGGTGTTATCCTTATGTTTTGATCCAGGAAACAATTAACCAGATGTCTATTCAAGTCAAATTTTTTGCCAGCCTGCGAGAAAGTCTGGGACAGAGTGAGACCACAGTAGAACAGGCTTCCACTGTGACCGAGGTTTGGGATTTGGCGACGCAATCAGCCACGCCACCAAACAACCTACTGGTCGCCGTCAATCTTGACTATGCCAATATGCAAAGTCAGGTGAATGATGGTGATGAAGTCGCTTTCTTCCCCCCGTCACCGGAGGTTAATCATGGCCACGCATATTCTCGATGAAGACTTTCAGCCTTATCAATGGCTCAGTGAGTTTTCCCAGCAGATGCCTGCAGGCAGAGATGGTGCAGCTGCCAGCTTTATCGGAACCATGCGTGATTATAACGATGATGCCACCGTCAGAACCATGACGCTGGAACATTATCCCGCCATGACTCAACGTTATCTCGAACAATTAGAAAAACAGGCTAAAACCGACTGGCCATTAAATGATTGCCTTATCGTGCATCGCGTCGGCGAAGTATTTCCCGGTGAAGCAATTGTATTAATCGGTTGCTGGTCGGCCCATCGCCGTGCGGCTTTGGATGCATGCAACTGGCTAATCGAAGAGCTGAAATATAAAGCGCCGTTTTGGAAAAAAGAACAGAACCAGAGTGGCGAACGCTGGGTAGAGTCCAATACTGATGGTTTATAGGTACTGACAATGATTACAGGAATGTATGCCGCTTTGGCCGCTCTGATGATTGTCGCCCTAGCACGAAAAGTCATTAGTCTGCGGCGGCAACATAAAGTAGCTTTAGGCGATGGTGGCCAACAGGATTTACTTGCTGCAATTCGTGCTCATGCCAATGCTGTGGAATATCTACCGATTGGTTTGCTGTTGTTATTACTATTAGAACTCAGTCAGGGCCCCGCCTGGCTAATTCATTTACTGGGCAGCCTGTTTATTATTGGTCGACTGATTCATGCCAATGGCGTCAGCAAAGCCATCATTACTCGCCGGATTATTGGTATGCAATTCACCATCTGGCTGCTGATAATTATGGCAGTGTTGAATCTGTTGGCTTTTGTCGGTATTCAATTACCGGGCTGAGTCGTCGTCATCCAATCCCAACTCTGACCAAATCGCATCAACCCGAGCGACAATCGCCGGATCTTTCTCAATCGGTCTACCCCACTCGCGGTTAGTTTCGCCAGGCAATTTATTGGTAGCATCCATGCCCATTTTTGAGCCAAGACCTGATACCGGTGAAGCAAAATCCAGATAATCAATCGGCGTATTTTCAATTAAAACCGTATCGCGCGCCGGATCCATTCGCGTGGTAATGGCCCAGATCACATCCTGCCAATCACGCACGTTCACATCATCATCGACAACGATCACGAATTTTGTATACATAAACTGCCTTAAAAACGACCAAACCCCCATCATCACTCGCTTGGCATGACCGGCATATTGTTTTTTCATGCTGACCACGGCCATCCGATACGAGCAGCCCTCAGGTGGCAGGTAAAAATCGACAATTTCCGGAAACTGCTTCTGCAGAATCGGCACAAATACTTCGTTTAACGCCACGCCCAGAATCGCCGGTTCGTCGGGTGGGCGACCGGTATACGTGCTGTGATAAATCGGATTTTTACGCTGAGTAATTCGCTCAATGGTAAATACCGGAAAGCTGTCGATTTCATTGTAATAACCGGTGTGATCACCGTATGGTCCTTCCGGTGCCATATCATCCGGATAGATAAAACCTTCCAGGACAATCTCAGATTGAGCAGGCACCTGCAGATCACTGCCGATACATTTCACTAATTCGGTTTTACTACCGCGTAGCAATCCAGCAAACGCATATTCGGACAGTGTGTCCGGCACCGGTGTTACAGCACCTAAAATAGTGGCTGGATCACAGCCCAACACCACAGCGATCGGAAATGGTTCACCCGGATGCGTTTGCTGCCACTCCTTAAAATCCAGTGCCCCACCACGATGCGATAACCAACGCATAATCACCCGATTTTTACCGATGACTTGTTGGCGATAAATGCCTAAATTCTGTCGGGTTTTATGTGGACCTTTAGTGACGACCAAGCCCCAGGTAATTAACGGTGCAGCATCTTCCGGCCAGCAGAGTTGAATCGGATATTCACTCAGATCAATGGCATGTCCTTCAATCACCTGCTCCTGACAAGGGGCTTTTTTCACCACCTTCGGGCCCATATTCAACACCTGACGAAAGATCGGCAACTTATCCCAAGCGTCTTTCATACCTTTCGGCGGCTCAGGCTCTTTCAGAAATGCCAACAACTTGCCAACTTCCCGAAGCGCTTCAACCGAATCCTCACCCATCCCCAAGGCAACGCGTTTCGGCGTACCAAACAAATTGGCCAACACAGGAATCTTGCTGCCCTTCGGGTTCTCAAACAGAATCGCCGGACCACCGGCACGCAACACCCGATCACAAATCTCCGTCATCTCCATATGGGGATCTACTTCGGTGGTAATGCGTTTTAGTTCGCCCTGTTTTTCCAGGTTGGTGATGAAGTCTCTTAGGTCGGTGTATTTCATGAGATATGATTTGTGAAAAGTAATGTTGTAGCTTACCAGCTTAGGACATGATTTGGCTTAGCAGCTATCTCTATTGAATTATTTTGGATTAATTCGCCATTGAGAGACTGAAACTTATCGACTATTCCAGTAATAATTTTCTAAAGTTTTCATCGTACATTTTATCCCCTCCTCTCCATGAGAATGGTGAGCACAATGAGCACCTTAGTACTGTGAGCACCAAACCTTGAGCATAAGCAATTGTTATCAATGTAATTTTACGAAAACTTGATTTTTAATTATGGACTAAAGCCCACTGTTCATTTTTTGCGTGGTCAAAAAACGAACCAAAAAAGGCCAGCCCATACTCGCCCTGCGGGTTCCCTGCGCTTCTCGATCTGGTCGGGCATGACGGAAATTGATTCGTGGCATCCCTGCCACTCACCCTTCGGGCATCTTCGGCGTCCAAATTTGTTCCAGACAAATTTGTCCCTTCGGTCAAACAGCCGTCATGCTGATCCGACCAGCTCTGCGATGCTCGGCTTCGTATAAGGGCATTTAGGGAAGGTCCCAAAACGTGAGGCTAGTGGATCCCCCTTTTGTGTTGCCGATAAAAATGGTTATCTCAGGATTAGAAATCGGAATGTCTGAGCACAGCGAGTTTTTTCGATTTCCCTGGGATAACCATTTTTATCGGGAGCCGCAGGCCAACACATGGGGTGCCTTTTTCTTTGGTTCGTTTCTTTTGGGCAAACAAAAGAAATGAACGCCCCGCGGCAGCGTTCCAAGTCATTAACTCAATGAAGTTTTTGAATTTACGAAACACACATTTCGCTTTTTATAGAACTATTTTGTTTCGACTTCCTGTCGAGTAAGGGGAATGCGTGCCCATTCCCCTAACAACCCCAGGGCACCCCTTGTGTTGGCCTGCGGCTCCACTGCGTTGCATTTTTTGTCAGGGAGACTCACCAAACTCGCTTCGCTCAAACAGGTAAGTCTCTAATCCTGACAAAAAGCCGCTACTCGTCAACACAAAAGGGGATAATTGGTGCTCATCTCAACAATTAGGTTCCTGCTTTAAAATTGAGATTGTTTGGTTTCGCCAGCTCAACCCAACCGACCCTTGAAATACAATTCATATTTATCATCTTGCGTTTTATCGCATCCACCCCAATATAGGTTTAATATGCTTAAATAAAGCTGTTAACTCAGTCAGTTGGAGGTTGTTATGGCTGGAGGATGGTCTAAAGATGGTGCGGTGCAGGATCAGATTGATGCCAGTGTTGAAGATGGTATTCAACAGGCTCGTTCTCGTTTACCAAAGGGTGAAAGTCTGACGCATTGCGAAGAGTGTGAGAAGGAAATTCCCCAAGCAAGACGTGAGGCGGTTCCCGGTGTTCGACTGTGTGTGAAATGTCAGGAAATTATTGATAAGGAAAACAAGGCGTTCAATCTGTTTAATCGGCGAGGCAGTAAGGATAGTCAGCTACGCTAAATCTCGTATTTAATAAGCGGTCAAAAGAGCACTGAAGTGCTCTTTTGCTTTTCAGTATTCAACTATGTAAAGCTGTACTGTGGATTCACTCCAGCAATTCACAACAATTTGATACCGGCCACTTTAAAGTCATTCATAGAAAGTCTGATGTTTATCTGGCTACCAATTTGAGAAATATAAAATGAAAAAATTATTACTGGCGTTACCTTTTATTTTCGCTGCACAGCAAGCTCTGGCAATTGATGATCAGGATAAAGAAAACTATAAAACAAACTACACCAAGCAATTGAAACCGTTAGTTGTACAAAAGTTGAGTGCTGATAGACCTGAAATGTCAGCCCGTGCAATCGATGATGAGGCAAATGCCTATGTGACTAAAATGGCCAGTTGCCAACTGGATGCGTTGCTCCAGTTCTCTGAGGAATATAGTGAAAAAGCCATTATGCCGGTAGCTCAGGGAGCAGATATCGCACAGACCACGCATGATTTGAATCAACAGATGTTGCAGGATATCGAAGCAGGCAACCTATCTAAAGATAAGGCGGCGATGATGATTCAAATTGCACAGGAATCCGCGCAAATTTGTATGAATTCATAAAATCAGAATACTTACTTATAAAAAAGGGCCTTTCGGCCCTTTTTTGTTTACGCGGCAATACCGGTATGTCTTAATAACGCATCAATCTGCGGTTCACGGCCACGGAATTCGATGAACAGTTCCATTGGCTCACGGGAACCACCCTGCTCCAGAATCGCTTCCAGAAATTCCAGACCAGTCTGCCGATCAAAGATCCCTTTCTCTTCAAACTTGGAGAACGCATCGGCTGACAGCACTTCTGCCCATTTATAGCTGTAATAACCGGCGGCATAACCGCCAGCAAAGATATGAGCGAAGCTGTGCGCAAAACGGTTGAATTTGGGCGGTTTCACCACGGTGACTTCATTACGCACCTGTTCCAGAATCTTATCGACTTGATTCGGTTCATTCGGGTTAAATTCCAGATGTAACCGGAAATCAAATAACGAGAATTCCAGCTGACGTAACATCATCATTGCCGATTGGAAGTTACGTGCGGCAAGCATTTTGTCGAACAAATCATCAGGCAATTTTTCACCCGTTTGGTAATGGCCGGAAATCAAATCCAAAGCTTCACGCTCCCAGCACCAGTTTTCCATAAACTGACTTGGCAGCTCGACTGCATCCCAGGCCACACCATTAATACCAGACACACCGGCATATTCAATTTTGGTCAACATATGATGCAGACCATGACCAAATTCATGGAATAAAGTGGTCACTTCATCATGGGTGAACAGAGCCGGTTTATCGCCGACGGGTTCAGAAAAGTTGCAGGTCAGAAACGCCACTGGAATTTCGATTCCTTCGGCAGTACGACGGCGTGCTTTACATTCATCCATCCATGCGCCACCACGTTTATGCTGACGGGCATATAAATCCAGATAGAACTGAGCACGTACGCTGCCATCCTCGGCGACAATTTCGAAAAAGCGCACGTCTTTGTGCCAGACGTCAACATCCTTGCGTTCCCGAATATCCAGTCCGTATAAACGATTGACCACGGCAAACAGCCCATTCACTACTTTGTCTTCCGGAAAGTACGGCTTTAATTCTTCCTGTGAAATTGAATAACGCTGCTGACGTAGTTTTTCAGCAAAATAGGTGACATCCCAGGCTTCGAGTTGATCCTGGTCGGCAGTGGATTTGGCAAAGGCGCGTAATTCTGCATATTCCTGCTCGGCAATCGGTTTTGAGCGCTTGGCCAGATCCTGCAGAAAGTCCAGAACCTGTTGCGGTGATTGCGCCATTTTGGTGGCCAAAGAACGTTCGGCATGATTGGCAAACCCCAGCAGATTTGCCAGTTGATGACGCAGATTCAGAATATCCAGCATCACTTCAGTGTTATCCCATTTGCCCGCATTCGGACCTTGGTCTGAGGCTTTAGTGGCAAACGCGGTATACATTTCTTCACGCAATTCACGATTATCAGCGTAGGACATCACCGGCATATACGATGGGAAATCCAGGGTAAACAACCAACCTTCCTCGCCTTCTCGCTTGGCCATTTGCTCGGCCATTTCAATAGTGGATGGTGGTAAACCCGATAATAATGACTCGTCGGTAATCAACTTACGCCAGGCGTGAGTGGCATCCAGCAAATTTTCTTCAAACTTGGCGGTGCGTTCAGTCATTTGCTGTGACAGCTTTTTGAATTCATCACGTTGTTGCTGATCCAGCTCAACGCCCGACAGACGAAAATCACGGACCGCATTATCAATGACTTTTTTCTGTGCCGTATCCAATTTCTGATACTCAGCGCCTTCGGCAATGGCTTTATAGGCCTGATACAGCATTTCATTCTGGCCCAACTCAGTCGAAAACTCGCTGAGTTTAGGCAAACAAGCGTTATAGGCCTGACGCAGCTCTTCCGAGTTGACCACCGAATTCATATGACTTACTGGCGACCAGACACTGTCAATCAGGGCATCCATATCTTCCATTGGCTGTACCAATGTGTCCCATGTTGGCTCTGAAAGTGTGCTCAAAATAGTGTCAATTTTATTGCGTGCTGTGCTCAACGCATGATCAATTGCGGGCTCAACATGTTCGGCTTTTATTGCGGAAAATGGCGGTAAACGGTGATTTTCCAATAATGGGTTGCTCATAATAGTGTCCTGATTAGGTTCGGTATCGCCCGCAGTGTAGCGCGTGAAGTTATTGTCATGGTAACGCAACAAAACGGTCATCACACTGCAATATCTAATAGATAAGGTTTGCTCAGAATTTTAAGTGAATGAGTGCCTTATGCAAACACAACTAAGTCACAAGCAAAAGCTGAAAGTTCGCACCGTGTTCATTTCGGATATCCATCTTGGCTTCCGAGGCTGCAGTGCCGAGCTCCTCCTTAACTTTTTACATAATGTGGAATGCGAATATCTTTATCTGGTCGGCGATATTATCGACGTCTGGGAAATGAAAAAACGCATGTACTGGCCTCAAGAACATAATAACGTAGTCCGAACCCTGCTCGGTAAAGCCAAGCACAATACCAAGGTCATCTTTGTTCCCGGTAATCACGATGAGATTCTGCGGGATTATGATGGTGCGGTGTTCGGTAATGTGCAGATCCATAACGAAATCATTCATACCACAGCCGATAAACGTAAGTTGTTAATCATTCACGGCGATCAATTCGATAGCGTAGTGAAAATTTCGCCGATGCTGGCCAAAATCGGCAGCCGTTTGTATGAATTTTTACTTAGAGCTAATCGCTGGGTGAATTATTTCCGCCGTAAGATGGGCTTCTCTTACTGGTCACTGGCAGCGTTTTTGAAACACAAAGTGAAAAATGCGGTCCAGTACATCAGTAATTTTGAAGAAGCTGTGGCGCATGAAGCTTCTAAACAAGGGGTGGATGGTGTGGTCTGCGGCCATATTCACCGTGCGGAAATAACGCGCATACATGATATCGATTACTATAATTGTGGCGACTGGGTAGAGAGCTGCACAGCATTGGTTGAACATCCAGATGGTCAGATGGAAATCATCCCTTGGGCTGAAGTATTTAATCAGCACGTTTTGATTGCCAAAGCCGCTTGATGAAACTGGCGATTATTACCGATGCCTGGGAGCCACAGGTCAACGGGGTTGTGCGCACTCTGGGGAAAACCCGTGACCATCTGCAGGAAATGGGCTATGACGTTACCATGCTCACGCCGCTGAATTTTAAAACGATTCCCTGTCCCAGTTATCCCTCAATTCGTCTGGCATTACTGCCTTACCGAAAACTGGCAAATATGCTCGACAATCTGCAAGCCGATGCAGTGCATATTGCCACTGAGGGTCCATTAGGCATGGCCGCCAGACGTTGGTGTCTGCGTCATAATATCCATTTCACCACGTCATTTCATACTCAGTTTCCAGAATATCTGCGTTTGCGTTTACCGATTCCGCTTAGTTGGAGCTATGCATGGTTAAGGCGTTTTCATCGCCCGGCGGTGAGAACACTGGTACCTACCATTTCACAACAGCGACGCTTGCAAGAATATGGATTTCAAGATGTTTATGTATGGGGACGAGGTGTCGATACCGATATATTCACGAAAGATAATGCCAAAAATTATGACTTACCCCGCCCGGTTTTTATCAATATGGGCCGGGTTGCAGTCGAAAAAAACATTGAAGCATTTTTGGATTTGGATTTACCAGGCAGTAAAGTAGTGATTGGCGATGGTCCTGATCTGGAGATGTTGAAAAAACGCTATCCTGATGTGATCTTTACCGGTGCCAAATTTGCTGAAGAACTCGCTGCCTATCTGGCCGGAGGAGATGTTTTTGTTTTTCCGAGTCAAACCGATACCTTCGGCTTGGTAATTCTGGAAGCGATGGCTTGCGGTCTGCCTGTAGCCGCTTATCCGGTCACCGGGCCTAAAGATATTATTATTCAGGGCAAAACCGGCGAGCTGGATTGGGATTTGCATAAGGCGGCGTTAAATGCGCTGAATCTGCAAAAAACCGATTGTATTGCTTATGCACATGAAAATAGCTGGCACAAATGCAGCGAAGTATTTTCCGGTTATATGTATAACAACCATCCAGAATCACAGGTTAAAACTGCGCAAATGCTGGGCCAGAAAAGCGGATGAAACATTCTTTTGATGTTGCAAAGTGACAACACCATCATACTTTCTTGGTATTGGTACAACAGATCACTTGATTAGCCTGGAACTGCCGTGAGATTATTCTCGTTAAATTTGTTTCAGGGAATGCCACAATGTTCGATCTAAAAGTTTTTTCCAGGCTCAGCCTGCTCGGTTTATTGGTTCTGTTCACAGGTTGTGCCACCGTACAATCATCTGATGAACGTGATCCATATGAAAGCTATAACCGTGCAATGTATCAATTTAACGATACTGTAGATCGTGCCGTGTTAAAGCCTGTTGCCAAGGGTTACGATGTTGTTGTTCCTGATGCGATCAGCTGGGGCGTCAGCAATTTCTTCAGTAATCTGAATGATATTACAGTCGCCATCAACAGCCTGTTGCAAGGTAAATTCAGCCAGGCAGCTGATGATACAGGTCGTTTTCTGTTAAACAGCACCGTTGGTGTGGCAGGTATCTTTGATGTTGCCGGTCATGCTGGCAACAAGAAACGTAACGAAGATTTCGGCCAGACACTGGGAGCCTGGGGTGCTGAACCCGGCGCATACATCGTATTACCGTTTTTTGGTCCCCGCACTGTGCGTGACTCATTTGGTTTAGTGGGCGATATGTTTACTGACCCGGTGATGTATGTTGAGGGTCCGGGCGCACGTAATGCCTTTGCAGGAACACGTTTAGTGGATACCCGTGCCAATCTGCTTAAGTCAGAACGGGTTTTGGATGAAGCTACGGATGACGAATATGCATACGTAAGAAATGCCTATCTGCAGCGTCGTCAATATCTGGTTTACGATGGTAACCCGCCAGATGATGATGATTTTGATTTGTTCGATGACCAGTAATACATCGCGACATAACAATTCTCCACCGTTATAATAAAAAGAGCCGGATTTAGTCCGGCTCTTTTTATTTTTAAGGTTCCATCATCGGTTATTAAATGACTTCTTTTCTATTTATAAGCGCCATTATCAGTGGGTTGGTCCTATTGATCTGGGGAGCGGATAAATTTATTGATGGTGCGGCAGGCATTGCATCGAACCTGGGGGTTGCTCCCTTAATTGTCGGCTTAACTATCGTTGGTTTTGGTACCTCTGCTCCAGAAATGATAGTTTCAGCATTCGCTGCATTTGATGGTGCTCCTGCCCTGGGTATTGGCAATGCCATTGGCTCCAATATCACCAATATTGGACTGGTTTTGGGCGTCACGATTCTGGTCACTCCTCTGGCGATTCACTCCATTACCCTGAGAAGAGAATTTCCGGTATTAGTCTTTATCATGTTCCTCTCCCTGTTGTTATTGCTCTGGGATATGCAACTGGATCGGATTGATGGCCTGGTTCTGTTTACAGGCTTTATATTGACGCTAGGAGGCATGGCATGGCTGGCTGTTAAAAGTGCTAAGGACGATCCGCTGAAAATTGAATTTACTCAGGAATATCAGCAGCCAAAACGCTCACTGAAAAAATCCATCGTACTGTTTTTGACAGGATTAATTGCCTTACTGGGGGAGCCAAACTCTTAGTCTGGGGAGCAACTGGTGTCGCGCAATTGTTGGGCATAAGTGATTTAGTGATTGGCTTAACCGTCGTTGCCATTGGCACCAGTCTGCCAGAGTTAGCCGCCTGTATTTCATCTGCTCTGAAAAATGAACATGATATTGCCGTTGGCAATATTCTTGGTTCAAATATCTTTAATCTGCTTGCTGTTCTTGCCATGCCGGGTCTGATTCACCCAACGAAAGTAGATTCGCTACTGCTAACCCGCGATTTTAGCTTTATGATTGGCCTGACAATCGTGCTTTATCTGTTTGCAAGATTTTGTTTAAAAGGCCGATTGGGACGCCCGGTTGGTTTATTATTACTACTGGTTTATGCAGGCTATATAAGTTTGCTGGCGTATCAAGGTGTGCATAACGGTATATGAAAATAGATTCGGATAAATTAAAACAATTGGCGCTGGCAGTCATCGATACCGAGCTGGAGTCTGTCATGTTGCTCCGCGATAGAGTGGATGATGATTTTGTTCGAGCATGTGAGTATCTGCTGCAATGTCAGGGTCGTATTGTGGTGATTGGCATGGGTAAATCAGGCCATATCGGCAGTAAAATCGCTGCTACGTTGGCCAGCACCGGCAGTCCGGCATTTTTTGTTCATCCCGGAGAAGCCAGTCATGGTGATTTAGGTATGATCACCGACAAAGATGTGGTTCTGGCATTATCCAACTCCGGTGAAACTGCCGAGATTCTGACCATATTGCCGTTGATTAAACGACTGGGCGTACCATTAATCACTATGAGTGGTCGTATGGACTCAACACTTTCGTTATGTGCTGATGCAACTATCAACGTCAGTGTTAAAAAAGAAGCCTGCCCATTGGGACTGGCCCCAACATCCAGTACTACCGTCGCATTAGTGATGGGGGATGCACTGGCCATTGCGTTATTGGAAGCTCGTGGCTTTACCGCTGAAGATTTTGCCCTTTCTCACCCGGGTGGCAATCTTGGTAGACGATTGTTATTACGTGTCAGCGACATCATGCATATCGGCGCAGCCATCCCTAAAGTAAATGAAAAGGCATTGCTGCGCGAAGCGCTGATTGAAATGTCCGACAAAAGTTTGGGCATGACCGCCGTGGTCGATAATGATGACAAATTGGTGGGGATTTTCACCGATGGTGATTTACGTCGAGTCCTGGCACAGGAAGTAAATATTTTAACCGCCCCGCTGCAGGAACATATGACACAACATTGTAAAACGGGGCATGCAGAGATGCTTGCCGCAGAAGCATTACAGATGATGCAGCAATATAAAATCAACGGCCTGTTGATTACCGATAAAAACCATAACTTAACAGGCGCACTGAATATGCACGACTTATTACGTGCCGGTGTGGTCTAATTTTCAGGACAGATCAATGCAAGATATAACGGCTCGCGCCAAACAAATTAAACTGGTTATTTTTGATGTCGATGGTGTACTGACTGATGGCAGTATCATTATTGGTGATGATGGTGAGGAACATAAGGCATTTAATTCGCGTGATGGCCACGGCATGAAACTGCTGCAATACACCGGTGTCGATATTGCTATTATCACTGGACGCACCTCCAGAGTGGTTGAACATCGTATGCAAAGTCTTGGAATTAATCTGGTTTACCAGGGACAAAAAGTAAAGCTGCCAGCCTTTGAGGAACTGTTAAAAACCCTTAAGCTGAAACCGGAACAATGTGCTTATGTCGGTGATGACTGGGTGGACTTGTCCATCATGAGCAGAGTCGGTTTAGCGATAGCCGTTCAGGATGCTGATGCTGTGGTGAAAAAACATGCGCACTGGATCACTCCGTCCATGGGTGGTAGAGGTGCTGCCCGTGATGTATGTGAATTAATAATGGAAGGACAGGGAACCCTGCAGGACCAAATTGAACGCCATTTTTAATATTCCAATTTATATCAAAATTGCTTTACTGCTAGTCGCGGGGATCAGTCTGTGGATGTTGCTTAGCAAACCTGAGGCACCAAAAACTGAACGCGCCGTGCACTACAGTATCGATTTTGGAATGACCGATTTCAAGATGACGGTAATGGATATCAATGGCAAACCATCGCGGGTAATTACCGGAGAAACGCTGTATCACTATCCGGAGAATGACCGTACTGAAATTTTCAGTCCAAACACCCTGTTTATTGCGCCGGAAAACAATGATTGGATCATTGAGTCAGATCATGCTGAAACTCAGGGTGAAGGCGAGAACATTCTTCTCACCGGCAATGTTATTATTACCAACAAAGATCAACCGGAAATACAGTTATTAACTGAAGTTCTGAATCTGGATACTGTCAACAACACGGCGTATACCGATCAGCCGGTGACCATGAAATCGCCTCATGGCGATACCCATTCAGTGGGTTTTCATGCCGCTTTACAAGAAGAAACTATTAATCTGCACTCTAGGGTGAGAGGACAATATAATGCGCCACCTGTTAATTAATCTGCTTTGGGGAATGACCATCATCCCATCCATTGCCCTCGCCTTACCAAGTGATCGCGAGCAACCGATAAATATTGAAGCAGATCACGCGCAGCTTGATGATGAAACCGGTGTCACGCAATATAAAGGCGATGCCATACTGACACAGGGCACTTTACGTATCGAAGGTGATGTCATTACTTTTTTCTATGACGAAAACCGCGAACTGGAAAAAGCTATTGCTGAAGGTAACCTTGCCACTTATGAACAAGTACATAAGGAAGGGGATAAACCGGTTAAAGCAAAAGCCCTGCAGATGGAATACCATGCCAGCAAACAACGTATCTTTCTGGTCGGCCAGGGTTATGTTTGGCAGTCAGGCGATGAATTCCGTGGCAATCATATCGAATACGATATCGACAGAAATATTGTTATTGCCAACTCAAGACCGGTCGAAGTCGATGGACAGCAACAGTCCAGTGGTCGCGTTCACATCACCATCCAGCCGCCTGGTCAACGCGAAAAAAATAAAAGTAAACCGGCAGAACCTGCTGTTGAAGCGCCTCAACCGTTAACTGAGGCTCCTGAACAGCAATCGGACATGAGCTACCCTACTGCGGTAACTCAGACCACTTTGAATGTCAGAACCGGTCCCGGGACTCAATATGAACGACTTGGGGCGTTTGTCGAAAACACTGAAGTGATCGTGCTGACCCGTCAGCCTGAATGGGTACAAGTCAGAGGTATGAGTGGGGATAAAGCCATTATTGGTTGGGTCAGTGCACGCTACCTGCAAATGAATCCTGAATAATCACGGAATTTAAATGAGTCAGCTTTCTGCAAGGTCGCTCGCCAAGCAATTTGGCGATCGGTTGGTTGTTAAAAATATTTCCCTTGAAGTAAACAGTGGTGAGATTGTGGGCTTGCTTGGTCCCAATGGGGCGGGTAAAACGACCAGTTTTTACATGATTGTCGGATTGATTCCAGTTGATCACGGCAGTATTTTTCTCAATCAACGCGAACTTACCCACGAACCTATCCATACCCGGGCACAATTGGGGATAGGATATCTGCCACAGGAAGCCTCGGTATTCCGTAAATTGTCCGTTGAAGACAATCTTTACGCTATTATCGAAACCCGGAAAAACCTCAGTATCATTGCCAAAAAACAGTTGCTGGAAAAATTACTCGAAGAATTCCATATTGGTCACATCCGCAAATCATTAGGCATGGCATTGTCCGGTGGTGAAAGACGTCGTGTGGAAATAGCCCGCGCCTTAGCCATGGATCCACAATTTATCCTGCTGGATGAACCCTTCGCCGGTGTTGATCCGATTTCTGTTCTGGATATACAGGGTATTATCAAGGCACTGGCTGCGAGAGGTATCGGCATATTAATCACCGATCATAATGTACGTGAAACACTGAGCGTTTGTGAGCGTGCCTATATATTCAACGAGGGTGAGGTGATCGCAAAAGGCAGTCCAGATGAAATCCTTCAGGATAAGCATGTTTTAAGTGTTTATCTGGGACGGGACTTTCGCCTATAAATTACTAGCAGGCAATTTCCACAATACGCTTCTGTTGGAGTAAGATGAATTGAACTCTGTTTGAGTACTTTTTATGTGTCGATTGATTGCGCTTGCCCTGTTGTTAATTACCAGCTCATCCCTAGCTGAAGAGGCAAGTCAAAAACTCACCCCTGTCTCAATCAAACTTCACTGGCAGCATCAATTTCAATTTGCGGGTATCTACGCTGCAAAAGAACAAGGCTATTATCAGGATGCCGGGCTGGCAGTAACCATACTTACCGGGCAAAAAGCACCTTTCAACGATGTGGAAGCCGGCAATGTTGAATTTGGAATTTCCGGTGCTGGATTGGTGGTAGAAAGACTTAAAGGGCGCCCTTTTGTAGCGCTCGCGGCGATTTTTCAAAGCAGTCCCTATACCTGGTTGGTCAGAGCAGACTCATCGATAACACAACCCACTGATTTTGTCGGTAAAACAGTCACTCGTCAGTCTTATGCTGATGATTTATCTGCCATGTTGCTACGATTTGGGATAGATCCTTCACAGCTCAATATTGTCGATCCCTCGCCCGAGGATATTGATAATTTAATTGACGGAAAAGTAGATGCGCTGACCGCATATATTTCCAATGAACCCTTCCAGATGTTAAGTCGCGGCGTGGATTATCGGACATTGTCACCCCATGAATACAACATCAACTTTTACAGCGATATCATCTTTACCTCTGAACGTTATTTAAAACGTCAGCCAGGAGATGTAGAAGCCTTTCACAGTGCAACCTTGCGTGGTTGGCAATATGCTCTGGAACACCCTTATGAAATGGTTGATCTGATTTTAAAAAACTACAACACGCAAAATAAAACGCGTGCACATCTGGAATTTGAAGCTGAAAAGCTTAGTGAGCTCAGTTTGTACCCTACAGTTTCACTGGGCCATATGACGATTGAGCGTTGGCAAAAAATTGCTGAACATTATCAGCATTTAGGCTTGGTTAATGATGACCAGGCGCTTAACGGCTTTATCTATGACACAACGCCAGGTGTGTCCATCTGGTTTAAATGGCTGGTGGTTTCACTTGGCATATTAGCCTTGTTAACAATGATTGGCTATTTCATCAAACGCCATCATGCCAAAATACTCAGTAACCAGATTGCGATACAAACAGCAGCGCTGGAAGCAGAACTGAAAAAAGGTAAGGCACTTGAGCAGAGAGCTAAACGTGAAAGTGATCGTTTACAAACCTTGCTTAACCATACCCTTGAAGGCGTTATTACCATTGATGAAACGGGCATTATCCAGAATTTTAATGTCGCTTCAGTTCGCCTGTTCGGTTATCAGCCAGAAGAAATTATCGGGCAGAATATTACCCAGCTGATGCCAGCCCAGCATCGTAAAAATCACGAACATGGGATGTCGCGATTCCTCATTAGTGAGCAATCCACCATAATTGGCCAGCCAGTTGAGTTGGAAGCATTACACAAAAGTGGGCAAATCATTCCCATCGAACTGACGCTGAGCGCATTTCAATGGGAAGGCCATTATTTTTTTACGGGTATCGTCCGAGATATTTCTCTTCAAAAAGCTGAACATCTGGCATTAATCGCTGCCAAGGAAGAAGCTGAAAAAGCCAACCAGGCAAAATCGGAATTCCTGTCGGCAATGAGCCATGAATTACGCACGCCTTTAAATGCGATTCTGGGGTTTGCCCAGTTACTGCAAAGTGACAATGATGCGCCACTCACAGAAACCCAGCAAGATAGTTTAAAGCTCATCATTCACAGTGGTGAGCACTTGCTCAAGTTAATTAATGATGTGCTGGAGCTGGCTAAAATTGAGACGGGTTCAGTGGACGTATCGATTGAGCCGGTGAATGTCAGTGTCGCAATTAATCATTGTTTGCCCATGCTGAAAAACCTGGCGGCTCGCTATCGTGTGATCATTCATACTGATGACATTCCTGAACAGCTGGTACTCGCTGATTTAACAAAACTCAAACAGGTGCTGATAAATCTGGTCAGTAATGCCATCAAATATAATCGCCCTGATGGCAAAGTTATTATTAGCGGTGAGGTAATTGATTCCACTAAGCGCTTGCGTATCACTATTCAGGATACAGGCATGGGAATTCCACGGGATAAGCAGGCCTATCTGTTTACGGCATTTGATCGTCTGGGTCAGGAAAACTCGGACATTGAAGGAACCGGAGTCGGATTGATTGTGACCAAGAGACTGATAAAAGCCATGGACGGGCATATTGGTTTTGAAAGCACAGAAAATCAAGGCACTCGATTCTGGGTAGAGTTACCCATAACAGACAACAATAACCAGAATGATGAAGTGCATCAGCAGGCTGAATCAATTAAAGCCGAAAATCCATTTAACTCCTCTGCTTCGACTCTCATTCTGCATATAGAAGATAATCCGGCCAATATCAAATTGATGGAAGCATTTTTTGATCGTCTGCCCCAATACACGTTGCATATTTGCAAAACAGCTGAGGCAGGACTGGACTGGCTGGAAAGTAATATGCCAGCCGTGATATTGATGGATATCAATCTCCCCGGAATCAGCGGCTTACAGGCTACCGAGCAGATCATGGCTAATCCGAAACTCCGGCACATTCCGGTGATCGCGGTTACCGCTGCCGCCATGCCTTATGATTTGCAGCAGGCAGAAGGCCTGTTTACTGCCTATCTCACCAAACCGGTTAATTTTATTCTGCTGACGGAATTATTAAATAAATACAGTAAGCCAGAGGTTTATTGAACTGAAGGATAACCTTCCCGCTCTGGAAAAAATAACAAGGGCTCAACACGGGCATTATTCAAACTCACACCAAGGTGCAGGTGTGGACCGGTAACACGGCCAGTGGCGCCAACCGTGCCGATAATCTCGCCCTGTTGAATTTTTTGTCCTGCTTTGACATCAATCCGATCCAGATGACAAAACATGGTCACGAGACCCTGACCATGGTCAATCATTACTGTATTGCCATTGAAAAAGTAATCGTCGGTATCCGTCACTATTCCGTTGGCCGGTGCCATAATTTCAGTACCTGTTGCCGCTGCAATATCAATACCGCTGTGTGGATTACGCTCTTCGCCATTAAACACACGACGACGGCCAAATAAACCACTGACCCTTCCTTCAATGGGCCAGACAAAATTAAACGGCACATTGTCGCTGGCACGCCAATGACGTAAGGCTTTATTTATTTTGGCTGTTTCGGCTTCGATGCGCTCCATATCTTCCGCATAGGGATTGACCTTACGATCGTCAGGAACATTTATCCGTTGAGTGGGATAAGCTTTATCTTTGACCTCAAACATAATGCTGCTTAACGCACCCTGACTTTCCACCAGAATTTTGTGATTCCCCGACTCGGCTGCCAGCGGAATGCCAACTACAGCCTGCCATTGTGAATCTTGTTTTACCACTAGCACCTGTTGTTTTTGATAGGTCACCTCAGGTGCTACATTTCCCTCGATTTCCAAAGGCAAAATGACGACACCACCTGGTACTGGTAATTGTTGTGGTAAAGCCCAGGCAGGTGAACAGACTAATAGAACCAGCCAATAGCACAATCTATACATCATTTCTTACGACGAACTTCACAGTCCAATTGACCTTCAAATAAACGAATTTGCAGGGATTGTCCGATTGTTACTTCATCAGATCGGTAAATAACATTACCAGTCTGTGAATCACTGGTGATGCTGTAACCGCGCTCCAGTGTGTTGAGAGGGCTAACCACCGATAAGGTACGCATCAACTGGGCCAGCTGCTTTTTTTGATCGGTGATTTGTTGACCGGTCAAACGGTTTAATTGTGAAGAGAGTGCCTCTACATGCTGCTGCTGTTGCTTCAAACGGGAGACCGGTAACAATCGCTTTAAGCGATCATTCAGATTCTGGCTTTGTAACCTGAATTGTTGCTGCTGTACCGAAAAGGCTTTTTCAAACCGCTGTGTTAAATCCTGCAGTCGGGTTTGTCGCCAGCTGATTCGCAACTTTGGATGAGGCAATCTTACTGACAGATAATCAAGTTGTTGTTGCTTGCCTTGTAACCGCCGCTGGATACTGTAATCAAGTTGCGTTTGCAGACGTTTTAACTGTTGCTGCTGGAGTTTAATTTGTTGCTGCGGGCGGGGCAGACGTTGAGACAGATGCCGAATATGCCGTTGTTCATTGGCAAGTTTTTGCTGAATACGACTGCCCAGATTTTGCAACAAACCGCGAAGATTTAAGGCTAATTGGCGCGCTTCAGGTACCGCCAGTTCAGCCGCAGCCGAAGGCGTTGGAGCCCTGACATCTGCAACAAAATCGGCAATGGTAAAATCAATTTCATGGCCTACCGCGCTGATGGTCGGTATCTGACAGGCAAACAAAGCTCTGGCAACCAACTCATCATTGAAGCTCCACAGATCTTCCAGTGAGCCACCACCCCGCCCTACTATCAGCAAATCACATTCCTGTCGCTGATCAGCAGTTTGAATAGCATTAGCAATCTGCCGTGGCGCTGTTTCACCTTGTACGGCAACGGGATACAGAATCACTTTGATTGCCGGAAAACGCCGTTTCAAAACATGCAAAATATCGTGAACCGCTGCTCCATCCGGTGAAGACACAATACCGATGGTTTGCGGCAACGACGGTAACGGTTTTTTATGAGCGGTATCGAATAAACCTTCCTGACCCAGTCGGGCTTTTAATGCTTCATAAGCGCGTTGCAATGCGCCGCTACCCGCTTCTTCCATATGCTCAACAACCAGCTGAAATTCGCCACGACCTTCATAAAGGGTGACTTTGACGCGCAGTAATACCTGCATGCCATTTTCCGGTGTAAAGCGTAATTGTTGATTGCGTCCACGAAACATTGCACAGCGTACTTGCGCAGCTGAGTCTTTTAACGTGAAATAAATGTGCCCTGACGCCGGCATTGCCAAATTGGAGATTTCCCCTTCCACCCACAAAAGCGGAAACGAACCATCCAGCATCAGCCGGACTTCTCTGACCAATCGCGAAACCGGATATACATCCTTGACAGCACGGGCAGCGAGTTTTACTTGCGAATCCGATGTCATAAGTGATGCCATAAACCACTAAGTTCCTGATATAATTTATCGATCATATTACAGTAAATTCGGGAACCCGCCTCATGAGAATTGCGCAAGAAGCCCTGACATTTGATGACGTTTTATTACTCCCCGCCTATTCAAATGTTCTGCCGCGTGATGTCAGTTTGTCAACTCAATTGACACGTGATATCACCATTAATATTCCACTGCTTTCTTCTGCCATGGACACCGTCACTGAAAGCCGGTTGGCGATCACTATGGCACAGGAAGGTGGTCTGGGTATTTTGCATAAAAATATGACCATCGAACAACAGGCAGATGAAGTTCGCAAAGTGAAAAAATTTGAAAGCGGTGTGGTACGGGATCCCATTACCGTTAGTCCTAATACCTC
The DNA here is from genome assembly GCF_056863975.1 of Methylophaga sp. F7. NCBI lineage: Bacteria > Pseudomonadati > Pseudomonadota > Gammaproteobacteria > Thiotrichales > Piscirickettsiaceae > Methylophaga > Methylophaga sp. F7. Next base: position 2,691,176 of record NZ_CM166511.1, read on the forward strand.
TATTGGCGCTGTCGTTGAACTTACTCGTGCTCATAATATCTCCGGCGTCCCGGTTGTCGATGGCGATGATTTGGTGGGCATCGTGACCAGCCGTGATTTACGTTTTGAAAAACATTTTGATAGTCCAGTCTCATCGATCATGACCGGCAAAGATAAATTGGTCACTGTAGGCGAAAATGCCACCCGTGAAGAGGTGCTGCATTTATTGCATACCAACCGCATTGAAAAAGTCCTGGTTGTCGATGATAACTTCCACTTGCAGGGCATGATCACAGTAAAAGATATTCAAAAACAAACGGATAACCCACTGGCATCAAAAGATGCACAGGAGCGTTTACGGGTTGGTGCTGCGGTAGGAATTGGTTCCGAGAGTGAAGCGCGCGTGGATGCTCTGGTAGCTGCTGGAGTGGATGTGATTGTTGTTGATACGGCACACGGCCACTCTCAAGGCGTTTTGGATCAGGTGCGTTGGGTCAAAAAACACTATCCTCAAGTTCAAGTCATCGGCGGTAATATCGCGACTGCTGCTGCAGCCAAAGCTTTAGTTGAAGCCGGTGCAGATGCGGTAAAAGTCGGTATCGGTCCCGGCTCTATCTGTACCACACGTATCGTCGCCGGTGTAGGTGTACCACAAATCAGCGCTATCAGTAATGTCGCGGCAGCACTGGCTGGAACCGGTATACCCTTAATTGCTGATGGTGGCGTACGCTATTCGGGTGATATTGCCAAAGCCATTGTAGCCGGCGCACATGCCATTATGATTGGTGGAATGTTTGCCGGTACAGAAGAAGCTCCTGGCGAAGTGGAATTATTCCAAGGTCGTGCTTATAAATCGTATCGTGGTATGGGATCCATGGGTGCCATGCAACAGAAGCAAGGATCCAGTGATCGTTACTTCCAAGAGTCTAGTGAACCTGACAAACTTGTTCCGGAAGGCATTGAAGGTCGAGTGCCCTTCAAAGGGAATCTGAGTCCGGTTATCCATCAGTTGATGGGCGGTGTTCGGGCTTCCATGGGCTATACCGGTAGCCGTACTATTGAAGAAATGCGGACCAAACCTGAGTTTGTTCGTGTGACTTCTGCTGGTATGAATGAAAGCCATGTCCATGACGTGACTATTACCAAAGAAGCACCGAATTACCGGGTTAATTAATTTTTGAATAATGCCGGCTTCTCCCCGGAAGCCGGTATTTTTTATCTGACTGTAAGAGAGATTCATGAGCAGCCATATTCACGACCACCGCATTCTAATCCTTGATTTCGGGTCACAATATACCCAACTTATTGCCCGCCGAGTGCGCGAAGCCGGTGTGTATTGTGAGTTACGCAACCCGGATATCAGCGAAGCAGAAATTCGTGAATTTGCTCCAAAAGGTATCATTCTTTCCGGCGGCCCTGATTCAACGATTGGTGAGTCTGCACCAGCTGCACCACACTGCGTATTTGAAATGAATGTGCCCGTGCTGGGTATCTGCTACGGCATGCAAACCATGGCCACACAACTTGGGGGCAAGGTCGAATCGTCATCTCACCGGGAATTTGGCTACGCTAAAATTCGTGCTCATGGTCATTCTGCGTTTTTGAAAGATATTGAAGACCATACAACCCCAGAAGGCTTTGGCATGCTGGATGTATGGATGAGTCATGGTGATCGGGTCAGCCAGTTGCCAGAGGGATTTAAAGTCATTGCCAGCACTGACAGTGCGCCCATTGCTGGTATGGCAGATGAAGAACGACAGTTCTACGGCGTCCAGTTCCATCCTGAAGTCACCCACACCACTCAGGGACAACGGATGATTTCACGTTTTATCAGCGAAATCTGTGGTTGTGAAACCTTATGGACCTCCGCCAATATTATTGAAGACAGCATTGAAACCATCCGCCAGCAAGTTGGCAAAGATGAAGTATTGCTGGGTTTATCAGGTGGTGTTGATTCCTCGGTAGTGGCAGCTTTACTGCACCGTGCAATTGGCGATCAGCTGATTTGTGTGTTTGTAAATAATGGCCTGTTGCGTGAAAACGAAGGCGACCAGGTGATGGCGATGTTTGCCAAACATATGGGCATCAGAGTGATTCGCGTCGATGCTGAAGATCGTTTTCTCTCTGCATTGGCCGGTGAAAATGATCCGGAAGCCAAACGTAAAATCATTGGCCGTGAGTTTGTTGAAGTATTTGATGAAGAAGCTTCCAAACTGACAAATGTGCAATGGCTGGCTCAAGGCACTATATATCCTGATGTAATCGAATCTGCTGCTTCTAAAACCGGTAAAGCCCATGTGATTAAAACGCATCACAATGTCGGCGGCTTACCGGAGCACATGAAACTCAAATTAATTGAGCCTTTACGCGAATTGTTTAAAGATGAAGTGCGTAAACTGGGCGTTGAATTAGGCTTGCCAAGCGATATGGTCTATCGCCACCCATTCCCTGGCCCAGGCCTTGGCGTACGTATTCTGGGCGAAGTCAGAAAAGAATATGCCGACTTATTGCGTAAAGCCGATAACATCTTTATCGAAGAACTGCGCGCGCATGATTTGTATGATAAAACCAGCCAGGCGTTTGCAGTATTTTTACCCGTTAAATCAGTTGGTGTAATGGGTGATGGTCGTCGCTATGACTATGTAGTTGCATTGCGTGCAGTCGAAACCATTGATTTTATGACCGCTCGCTGGGCACACCTGCCTTATGAGTTTCTGGATCTGGTGTCACGTCGGATTATTAATGAAATCAATGGTATCTCAAGAGTAGTCTACGATATCTCTGGTAAACCACCTGCTACTATCGAATGGGAATAAAGCGGTATCACTTTGTAATTGAAGGTCGCGTGCAAGGTGTCAGCTATCGTATGTCAGCACAAATCGCAGCGCAGAAAATAGGCGTAACAGGCTGGGTGCGAAATCTGCGCAGTGGGCAGGTTGAGATGGTCGCAGAAGGTGAACCCGCTCAACTGGAACAATTACTCGAATGGGCCTGGCAAGGACCGAATTTTGCACAGGTCACTGATATCAGCCTGGAAAAACTAACCGCTACTGGCGAATTTAGCCTGTTTGAGATTCGTTAGTCCAATAAATATTTAAGGAGACGGTCATGGCACAACGTTTTAATAGTAAAGGCTTTTTATTACGTTTGTTGTTTGCCGTTTTGCTGGTATTTATCAGTTATAACCCGAGTGGTTATAGCTATTATCATTGGGCCAATGACGCTCTGTTTGGTAACGCTGGTATGAATATTACCCCACCATTTGCCATGGCCACCGTTATTATCCTGATTGGCTGGACGGTTTATCTCAGAGCAACATTCCGATCATTAGGTGGATTTGGTCTTATCCTCGCGTTTGCCTTTTTTGCCATTATTATCTGGTGGTTATTTGATTTAGGTATTCTGGAATTCCTTCATCATGCCGCTTTTACCTATATCATTTTATTTCTTATCGCTACTGTGCTCGCAGTGGGAATGTCATGGTCGCACATACGGCGTCGCTTATCAGGTCAAGCCGATATGGATGATGTCGATGAGTAAGCCATAAAAATTTTCCTGATCCAACACTAATTTTCAGTTTGAATTAAGCCTCGAGGATTATCGTTCTTCTTTAAGTCATATCAATGTCTGGCATTGGTAGAGTAACCAAGTTGAAGGATAAACGCATGGCTCTTTTCTCGGATAAAACCCGATCGAGATTACTACTTATTGTATTACTGCTCAGCACGATTTTAAGTGGCTGCCTCTGGTTCAGCACCGTGAGTTCTGCCACAACTAAAACCAGTGAAGTCTGGGATCTTAATCACTATCTGCTCAGTAAAACGCTGATGATTGATGGTATAGAAGATAACTTATCAGGCATAACCTATCATCCTGATTCTGGAAATCTTTATGGCATTATTAATAATCCTGAGCAGATCGTTGTCATCAGTAAAAATGGTCAATTGCTGAGAAAAATTGATTTAATAGGTTTTTCTGATACTGAAAGTATTGATTATGTAGAAGGCAATCGATTTATTATCAGCGAAGAGCGGCAGCAGACCATTAGCTTTGTTGACATACTCGATACAACGACAGAAGTTCACTATTCTGATGTCAAAACCCTTGCCCTGCTTCCCCCTGAAAAAAATAATAAAGGCATTGAGGGGATTGCCTTTTCACCGCGACACGGCGTGTTTTTTGTGCAAGAGATGCCGGCCCGGATAATGCATTTTGCATTGGAAAATGATGAGCAGACCAAGCAGTTTGATGTAATGAAAAACCTGCGTCTGGAGGTCGATGACTTCTCGGGTCTTACCTTGTTGCAGGGCCCGGAAGAAAGATTACTGGTTTTAAGTGATGACTCACACAGCCTGCACGTAATTGATTTGTCGGGAGAGGAAATATCACGAATCAGATTAGGCAGTGGTCCTTATCGTCTTTGGCCTAAAATGAGCCAGCCTGAAGGGGTTACAACCGATGCTGAGGGTAATATCTATGTTGTTGGCGAACCTAACCAGTTTATGGTGCTGAGAAGAACGACACCATTGTAAATTTTGGACATTAAAAAGGGCGGTTTCCCGCCCTCTTCAGTGTTTCATTTACCTTGATTTACGCTTCATAGGTTGATGCTGAAACATTACCGCCTCTGCCGGTCCAGTTGGTATGGAAATATTCACCGCGAGGCTTATCCAGCCGTTCATAGGTGTGGGCACCAAAATAATCCCGCTGGGCCTGCAATAAATTGGCAGGTAAGCGTTCACTGCGATAACCATCATAGAAAGATAATGCACTGCTGAATGCAGGTACCGGAACCCCAAGACTGATGGCACAGCCTACGGCTTTACGCCAACCCGGTAAGGCCTCAGTAATAGCATCAATGAAGAAATCATCCAGTAACAGATTTCCCAGTTGGGGATTCCGCTCAAAAGCATCGCGAATATTGCCCAGGAAGCGACTGCGAATAATACAGCCGCCTCTCCACATCAACGCAATACCACCATAATTGAGCTCCCAGCCATAGGTTTTGGCTGCTTCACGCATTAGCATGTAACCTTGGGCGTAGGAAATAATTTTTGAAGCATATAAGGCATCACGAATTGCGTTAACCATTTCAGCTTTATCGCCGGAAAATTCACCTGCTTCTGCAGGCAAAACACTAGAGGCCGTCACCCGTTCATCTTTCAGAGCAGATAAACAGCGGGAAAATACGGCCTCTCCAATCAGCGTTAATGGAATGCCTAACTCCAGTGCATTGATACCAGTCCATTTACCCGTTCCTTTTTGACCGGCAGTATCCAGAATATGATCAATCAGCAAACTGCCATCAGGTTCTTTCACCGCCAGGATATCGCGGGTAATCTCGATCAGATAGGAGTCCAAAACCCCTTCGTTCCATTCAGCAAATACCTGCTGAATTTCATCACCGGACATGCCCAGGCCTTCGCGCATCATTTGATACGCTTCACAAATCAGTTGCATATCACCGTACTCAATGCCGTTATGCACCATTTTTACATAATGGCCAGCGCCGTCATTACCGACCCAGTCACAGCAGGCTTCCCCATCAACCTGTGCAGCAATGGCCTGAAAAATGGGTTTAATCGCAGGCCATGCGGCATTATTACCACCAGGCATTAGAGAAGGTCCGAAACGTGCGCCTTCCTCACCACCTGAAACACCGCTGCCGACAAACAGAATGCCTTTTTTATGCAGTTCATGGGTACGTCTGTCACTGTCATTAAACAGTGAGTTACCGCCATCAATAATGATGTCACCTTTATCCAGATAGGTAACCAGTTGCTCAATAAAAGAATCAACCACGGGACCCGCTTTCACCATCAACATGACCCGACGAGGCATTTGCAGGCTTTCGACAAATTTTTTCAGATCATGGCAACCGATAATATTGGTATCTTTTGCTGGCCCCTCCAGAAACTCATCGACTTTGGAGGTGGTCCGGTTATAAACCGCTACCTTAAAGCCTTTGTCATTCATGTTGAGCACCAGGTTCTGTCCCATCACGGCTAAACCTACTACGCCTATATCTGCTTTTGTATTTTGAATAAGTTCACTCATTTTTGTTCAATCACCTTTATATATTCGCCTCGGGCTTCTCGTGTAGAACCGACCACAATTCGGCAGGTTCCGGAAGCATCACATTCCAATGCACCGCAAACCTCAATGAATTCTCCTTTTTCCACTTGTCCAACATAGGTATGGGTAAAGGAAATAATTTCAGGAGTCAGTGCATTATCCACTCGGTATCGTGCAGGGAAATCAAATGCACGACTGTCATCGGTCACCCGACATTGGATGGTTTTAATGCCTTGTTTGAGGAAATGCCGATGTTCGATATCAAGCTCATCTGATAGACAGACCATTCCTATATCGAATTTACTGCCATCAATCATCGCTTTATTGCATTTCCGGTATTCATGCCAGCTAAAGGTGTCAAAATCCAGCTCACTATCCCGTCGCTGATAGTTTTCCTGCATTTGAGTTATATCCAGCTTCTGAAGCAGATTATCTGCAATTGCTTTTTTAACGGCAGAGCGACATTGATGAAACGCCTCACGTCCGTATATGACCAGATCAATATCGGATGTCGCTTTTTGCTGATTAATCAGCATTGATCCGGTGAGCCCCATGGCATCAATATCCACTGAATATTGCTGCAAAATGGCTATCAATTTATGTAGTTTATGCTGCAGCGGATCTTCAGCTGGTTGTTTAAGTAATTGCTGCAATCGTTGCTCGGGACGGTGATGATGAATAATGCTGTTCACCGGAACCGCATGAAAGGCTGCATCAAACTGGCTGGAATAAAATAAAAACTCTGGATGATGGCGTTCCAGTAAACGGTTAGCCTGTTCAGTATCCACTTTATGCCAACCATGTTGATCCTGCACATAACGTAAAAAGCAGCCCACTTTCTGATCATGTGAGTGATAGCTGACTACGGCAAATATCAATCCATCTTCAGTTTCAATGAAGTCTTTGGGCAGAAACGGAAACCCTGTCTGTCTCAAAAACCTACCTCCCGAAATAAATTTTATAGTGGCATAACCGCGCCATTATGACTTGTCTGTTAATCCAAACATGCCGCGTAATGCAAGAACCATTATCAACAGTAATAATGCATCAATCAGCCAACGCCCCTGTTCACCAAAAAAACGCCCGTTACAGATACCTTCAAGTAGTGTTGTCAGCTTGATGTTATGAGCTTCAAGTTGCTGCCTAAGTTCATTTTTAGTGGATTCCGGGATAGGGATGGATTCGCTCCATGAAACTCCCTGCAACGATATCAATTGCCAATCATCCAGAATCGAATTCCCTTGCCACATCCCACTTCGGGTTTGCAGCACCGGAAGACCATGATGTAAGCCAATATTCTGGATCTCGGCCGGTATAAGTTCTGCAGCCCCAAGTGTGCCGATATACCCGCCTTCGGTATCAAACAGAATCAGATTGTCATCTGTTGCCAGAACAATGAGATCCTCCAGTAAAATACCACCTAACAATGGACGGTTAAGAAGCAGTTTAGGTTCGGCATTCACATAAAGTTGTGACTCGATTTCCATAAACAGCTGTTCAGCCAGACGCCATCCATGTTCTACCGGCACATCCGTCCGTTGATAATGTTCAAGCAACCAGGGATTGGTCAGTTTGTATTGGTCCAGCTTGAGATCTCGTGCATGGTTCAGCAGCAAAGTACAGGTCAGCCAAATAAGCATCAGCACAGAAATGATCACAATCGCTGTGACTTTTATCCCTTTCAGCATTTACCTAGTCCCAAATAATTTTTTCAGTGCAGCTACAAGCATAGCTGAAAACAGCAGCAGAATTTTATCTTGCCATAAATTTCAGACAAAAAAAGGGAGCAGAGCTCCCTTTTTTCACTGACCACCAGCATTTTAACGAAAGAACTGTAGGGTCTGTTGACCTTAGGCTCTAAAGATAAAGAGACCCTTCGTCAGATTTGGTGTTGATCAAGAATAATCGTGTGAAAGGTGTATTACATCATTATCCGCATATCGGCCTGATGTATTTCACGTTGGCGCATATGAAACAATGCTTTGCTGATATCAATCGCATAAGTCGCAAAATGCTGCTCCGTCATGCGAATGGTGATAGCCCCCATATTGACGTGCACCATCTGACAATCAGGGCAAAATTGGATATCACAGGTACTGGAAGAAAAGACGTTTTCCGGCTGGCAGGTATTTGAAGCCATGATTAAAGATCCTTATTTTAAATTTGAAGATTCAGAGACTTTCCAACATATCGGGTAATCCACGCTGTTGGCCTCGATGAAGTTGATAACTGAGTAACCAGCGCTGCGATAAGGCTCGCCAGTGCTGTTTCTTTAAAGGGTGCTCGTTATGGGTTAGTAATAACCGATAATTTCTTGAAATCTGTAACGCAATACATGCTGAAGCGTGTTGGCGGTACATCAATTCCAATTGTTCATTGGCGGCTAAAATGACAGCTTCGCACCAGGTTTCTGCTCTCTCTGCTCTGTTTACATTCATGATTAACTCAATCTGTGAGCTGCCGCTGCCAGCAGCATGCTCCACACTGTTCGTTTGGATTTTTTATCCAGACAGTTAAAGTCAGCGGCATGTAGTTTGCCCTGACAGATTAATGCTTCTAGTCGATCAGGACTAAACGCCACATGTATTGCTTTTTGTTTCGGAAAATAATTTTTTGATGACTGCATCTCGTATACCTCAGCAATATTGATAAGGTTAAACGCAGTATAAGGACTGATTAATCTAAATGCAAATAATTATTATTTAGATTAATAAAGTGGTGCGAGTAGTCGTTTTTATGGAGAGTAGGAGCCTGTTCCATAATAGCCATAGCCTAAAAATGGCGCATCATGCTTTGGATTATAGGGCCGTGAGGACTCAGGATCTTTTTGTGGCCACACGTGACTTTCCTCGAGTGTAATCAACGGTAGCGATAACATTTTTTGATCGACTTTTTGCAGTTGTAGTGAGTTAACGGTACCGATAAAAGTAGCCAGTTTCTCTGGGGAATAAATCATTGGATCGAGAAAACTTTCACTGCGAACAATAAACCGGCCAGCACTTTTTTCGGTTGAGATGGGAACGCCATACCGCGTCAATGGAAACTGCACGATGGTCAATTCAGAAAAATTCTCATAATTCGCTACGTGAGCAATCATTCCACCCCAGCGTACTGTTTGCTGCTCATAGGATTCAAAATTCTGCAGCACCTCTTCATAAGGGATGTCATTATGAGATTTTGCGTATATCGAGGGTTGTGTCGCCGCACAGCCTGCCAGCAAAAACATTAGTAATACCGTTAAGATTCGCATAACAAATTCTCCACAACCGTTACTCAACAGACAGTTTCAGACCACAGATGTTACAGAAATAAATTTATTCTGTTGAAGAGGATCATCGCTTATTTTTACGTGCAGCTTTTTTGGCCGCTTTTTCTTCACGTCTCTGTATTACCTGCAACCACTCACGTTCAGTCATCTCGGGTGTTTCCAGCGTCAGCCTACCAAGTTGACCATTGCGTAATTCAGTCAGCAGAATTTTACTGATCCGCTCAATATCGGCCACGCCACCGGCTTTAATACAACCACGCTTCTGGGCCATTTTTTCCAACATCGTTTGCTCATGGTCAGTGATGCCATCGACATGAAATCGACTTAACAAAGCTTGAGGATATTGCTGCATAAGATACTTGACGGCGTATAAGGCAATATCATGATTCTCAAAAGCAGTTTCTTTAATGGCATGGGTAATGGCCAAACGATACCCACTGTCATGATTTTCCACATTAGGCCATAACACTCCCGGCGTATCATGTAATACCACCACATCATCAACGATAATGCGTTGCTGAACCTTGGTCACTGCAGGTTCATTACCCGTTTTGGCAATCTGTCGCCCGGCCAGTGCATTTATCAATGTCGATTTACCAACATTGGGAATACCCATTATCAGTGCCTGAATTTTTTTCACACTGCTGGCTTTATGCGGTACCAGTTTTTGGCACATCGCAATTAATTCTTTGCCACGCGTTGTCTCATTGGCAGACAGAACCAGTGTTTTGATTCCCTGCTCCTGCTCAAGATATTGTTGCCAGATTTCAGTCAGTTGCGGATCAGCCAGATCGGCCTTGTTCAGCACCTTAAGGCAGGGCTTATCACCTCGAATAGCCGCCAGCATGGGATTGGAACTGCTGTACGGAAGTCGGGCATCCAGCACTTCGATAATCAAATCCATCTGCGGCAGGATTTTTTTCATCTCCAGCCCGGCTTTATGCATATGTCCGGGAAACCACTGAATCGCCATTAAAAACTCACTACAAACACCAGAATTGGTTTATCCATTATACCGCCTAAGCTAAATATAACGTTCTTCTTCTCTCAGAAACTTGTTGATATCAACTTCATCAATTTGTTCTTGTGCCATAAACTTTTCAGCGTAGTGTTTGTAAACCCCACTGGTGAGGAATAATTCAAACACATCCCTATCCATCAACTCCTGCTCAACCAGCTGATGCAAAATGAAAATTGCCACGCTCAAGGTTTTGGCTTTTTTATACGGGCGATCTGCTGCCGTCAGGGCTTCAAAAACATTGGCCAGCATAATGATGCGTTCAGGCACCGATAAATCATCAGCAGTGAGCCCCCGCGGATAGCCAGTACCATTCATTGTTTCCAAATGAGTTGTTGCATAACGTGGGATATTTGAAAGCTCATCAGGATACGGCAGGGATTCAAGCATTTTGATAGTGGTCAGAATGTGTTCATTGATTCTGAAACGCTCTTCCTTAGTCAGGGTGCCGGATTCAATGGTCAGGTTGTACAGTTCACCATGATTAAAACCGTATTCCGGTTGGTTGAGATTCTCCCCTGCCCGGGCATCCTCAGCTGCTTTCTGATTGCGAGGAATAATATGTTCCGCTTTATCTGCCAGCAACTGTTCAGTGACCGGAAGAGTCGTTGTCGCATCAGTCTGCTGATCCAGCTCAACGGGAGATAGCCCTAATTGATCATCAAAATGTCGTTCCCAAGTGATTTTTGCCAGTCGTTTCAATCGTTCATTGGTATTCTGATCCATAAATTCTGTACCAATATTGCATTGAGCAATAAAAGCAAAATCATCTTTTAGCTGCAGTTGCTTTACCTTTAAAGCTTCTTCATTCATTGCACGATTTTCGGGCCGTTGCAGGGTTTGTTGCCAGAACTCTATTTCGGCATCACGCCATAACACCTCAAAGCGCATACGGATCTCATGAATCCGGTTATAGAGCATTTCCAGTTTGGTACGTTTATCAACCAGATATTCCGGCGTGGTGATTTTTCCAAAGCTATGTAACCAGGCTGCCAAACGGAATTCCCGCTGCTTGTCTTCATCATCCAACTTGAAATATTTAAAAATCTGCTCGTTTGATTTATCCGCTTCGTTTGCCAATAACATCGACAACTCGGGTACCAGCACACAATGATGTGTTGGATAAGATGATTTTGCATCAATCGCATGGGCTACTGATGCAATCAACGAATCGGTCCATTGCTGTTGTGCTTGTTGATAAGCTCGACTTGTCTGTGACAGTTCAAGTAATTTTTCGCTTAACGCACTGAATTCCAATAAGTGATGAGATGGAACGTCTACCGCAGAAAATTGACGCTGTTGAATATGCTCAATATTTAGCTGAAGTTTTTTCACGGCAGATAATATTAGCGAGGCAAACCACCAACTGAACGGCAATAGGAATAACAACATCAAGCCGGCAACCAGCATGGCATTTTGAGTTTTGCTCCACACCTGACTCATCACAGTATTCTGCGGTGACATGATGGTGAGGTACTGGGGTTCAACATCATTGATGGCTATAGCCTGATGATAGACATAATAATCCTGCTCATTAAGTCTTATCGATTGAAGTTTATCGGAAACCTGTAGCGCATCATTTTTAAAGCGCTCCAGACGAAATGCCTGGGGGTTACCGTCGGTATCTATGGAATTAAACCATTTATCAACTAAGGCCTGATGATGACTATCCGATAAATTTTCCAGTGCCCGGTTAAGAACGTCAGTAAGCCCCGTATTTTGTCGATTCACCATAAAATGTAGCCCGGTTGGCAATTCTGCTGGCGAGAAATCTACCCCCTGATGCACCGTTATTTCATCGGAATATTCCTGGGCAGTGATATATTGCAACGTAATTGCCGTATCCATTCCGGCATCAGCCTCCCCGCTGATAACGGCTTCAAAAACTTCACGAGTCGTTTCCACTTCAATAATGTTGATATCTGGAAACTCAGCTTGCAACCTGCCGGTTAAGGACCAGCCCTCAGGGATGGCAACCGTTTTACCGTTCAGCTCTGTAATACGTGTAACAGGCGACTCGGAAGAGGTGATAATGCCGTAAGGAACATCGACAAACGGAATGGTCATTTCACCCATAAAGTTACGAAACTCACTGTAAAAAACCGGCTGCATGATTTCCAGCTCACCATCAACAAACTGTGTGGCCAACTGTTGCCAATTGTCTCCAGTAATAAACTGCATTTCCAACCCGCTCATCCGTGAAATGTAATTCAGCACATCTACGGCATACCCCATGGGAACACCGTTACTGGAAAAATTTAATGGCGGCCAGTCTTTCTCACTACTCACCCGTACTATCGGGTTTTCTTCAATGATTGCCAGTTGCTCGTTGGTCAGTTCCAGTCTTGGCGCTTCTGGCAATGAGGTTATCTGTTCTGCAGGTTGGTTGGAGGCAATAACTCCACCGGTTTGTGGATAGAAAAATATTTCCGTTTCATTGTCTCGATGACGGTTTTCCAGCAAAGTAGACAATCCTGTCAATTCTACGGTGATCGATAAAACGGCATCACTGTCTGGCAATTTGACTGAGTAGGTTTGTGCTGGAGAATGCATTTCGGCGAGCAGATAGGATTGAGTTTTGCTCACTTCATCGACGGTAGCCTCTGAAAACCAGGAATGGGTAGTGATATCAAAATCACTTTGATGCTGCCAGGCATGACGAAGGGTAAAATTACGATCATAATATTCAAGGCGTCGATGTTGCTGACCATCTTCATTGAAAATTTTGATTAACAGCCAACGATCTGCCTCCTCTGCACGCAAATGCTGGCGCAGGGCTGGCGTGGCCTGTAAGTTGATGAGTTGTTCTACCTCACCATTTTGTTGACCAAGATAAACCGATTGAAATAACGGATTACGTTGCATAACGGCAACCAACAACTGACCGACTTCACCATTTATCTGTGGATTTTCGAGCAATCTGGGTAACTGTTTTAGTTCATTTATTTCATTCGTGGCACGATTATCAATGGATTCCAGATACTCATTCACACTGGCCTTTGTTTGCTGATAACGAGAATGCAGTGTTTTCTCTGCCAGGTTCTTATTGAAGTAATATTGCAATGCAATGATGACTACAGCGACCAGCAAGCTGGAAAGCATTAACCCTGCAACTACTGCGGTGCGGATTGGTAGCTGAAATGTTTTATTTTGCTGTTGCATGCTGACCCTCTTTGGCGATGTAGATCTTTATCTAAAAAGATAATTAATACCCCAAGCTTGTCACAACTGAGTCATGCTTTCTTAGAACAAGCTTTGGTTTTTCGACTTTTATGGCAATTGAAACCTCAGCATTAGTTGCCAGCACGTATAATCACGGTTTGATAATGACATTAAACATTTTAGCTGTCGCGAATGCCAACCCTTTGGGACTGTTTATCTTTAACAGCTGCCTTGTTGGACGATATGGGCCTCCAGCAGTAGTGATGCTGAAAAATAAACAAAACCTGGTAATAAACTCTGACATTCAGGTAACTTTTTTTTCAATATGAGAAAAAGAATCAAACATTTTTTAATTTTCAGCTTTGGCTGGTTATGCGTCATTTTAGGAATAATTGGCGCATTTTTGCCCGTAATGCCAACTACGCCGTTTATGATTCTCGCCTTGGGCTGTTTTGCCGAGACTTCACCACGGTTTCACGCCATGTTGCTGAATAACCGCTGGATAGGGGCCCCATTAAGACAATGGGATCAAACCAAAACAGTACGGCGCCGTACCAAAATCCAGGCACTTGTTATGCTGGTCATCGCCTTTGGCTTTTCAATCACGTTGTTATGGGGACATATTGAATTGCAATTGATGCTATTGGGCCTAGCGGCGGTAATGATAGGGTTTGTGCTGAGATTAAAAGAAGCAGAGCCCAAATATGAAGATTGATGAAGTAATTAAACAACGTCACTGCACCAGGGCATTTCTGGATAAAACGGTAAGCGATAAACTTATTCATGAAATACTCGATATCGCCCGTCATGCACCTTCAGGCGCCAATACCCAGCCCTGGCAGGTAGCAGTCGTGACCGGCAACACCAAACAACAACTCTCGGAGAGTCTGATTCACGCTTTCAGAGAAGGTCATGCGTCCAGACCAGACTATGCTTATTACCCCGAAACCTGGCAGTCGCCGTATATAGATCGTCGCCGTGCCTGTGGTTTACAGCTTTATCAGAGTTTGCAGATTGACCGCAAAGACAAACACGCCCAACGGAAACAATGGGAAGCCAATTATCGGGCGTTTGACGCACCAGTGATGATGCTATTTTTTATGGATGCAGAGATGCAGACCGGATCCTTTCTGGATTTGGGTATGTTTATACAAAATCTGATGCTGGTCGCGCAGAATAAAGGTCTGGCCACCTGTCCGCAGGCGGCTCTAGCGGAATACCCTGAAAATGTTAAAAAAATTCTGGAGTATCCTGCCGACACTATTCTGGTGTGCGGTATGGCAATAGGTTATGAAGATACTCATGCTGCGGTTAATAAATACCGCACTGCTCGTGAACCAGTGGCCGAATTTACCCGCTTTTTTTATTAATTTTGGAGTTTTACTATGGATTTAGCGACCTTTCTCAGCACGTTGACTGATAATCCGTCCGCAATTGATTTCGAAGATACCATTGCAGTGATTGATACCAATTATCAGTTCACCCCCACCGCATTTCATAACGGTGAGCTGCATAATGATGCTGGAGAGAATAATGGATCATGCAAAATTCTGTTTTTTGGTATTTTGCATGAATTGGGAGAGTCACAGACCTTAGCCTGTTTTGGGCGTTATTACCGAAGCGATGTTTTGCTGAATCCCAAAGGTGAAGACCATCAGAATATCCGTAACTTTCTGCGTTATGGCTGGGATCGTGTCAGTTTCAACGGTGAAGCGTTAACGCCTCTGCACTGATAGCCTTTCATAAAAAAATCCCGAACGCAGAATACTGCGTCCGGGATCATTCTATTTATTAGAGCAGTACCCGCTCAATACCACCGGCTTTCACATTATCAATAAACTGTGTATGCCACTGTTCACCTAGCACGTGTTTCGCCACTTCCACCACAATGTAATCGGTTTCAATACCGGTATCTTCGTTGTAGCGTGACAGCCCCTGCTGACAGGCTGGGCAGGACGTCAGCATTTTCACATTGCCTTTAACCGCTTTGTCCTGGCCAGTTAATTCTTGGATGCCCTTGGTGATCTCTTCTTCCTTACGGAACCGAACCTGCGTGGCAATATCAGGACGTGCAACGGCAAACGAACCTGCTTCACCACAGCAACGATCATTCAAGGTGACATCCTGACCCAACAGACTGGCGGCCACTGACGTTGGTTTATAGGTTTTCATCGGTGTATGGCAGGGATCGTGATACATATACTGAATACCGTCGACACCCTGCATTTTCACACCTTTTTCCATCAGGTACTCATGAATATCCAATAAACGGCAGCCCGGGAAAATCGCTTCAAATTCATATTTAAGTAACTGATCCATACAGGTTCCGCAAGACACGATAACGGTCTTGATATCCATATAGTTCAGCGTATTGGCGACGCGATGGAACAACACCCGGTTACTGGTTGAAATCGCCGTGGCCTTGTCATCATCACCGGTAGAAGCCTGAGGATAACCACAACATAAATAGCCTGGTGGTAGTACCGTTTCAGTACCTACTTCATATAACATCGCCAGAGTTGCCAGCCCTACCTGACTGAACAGACGCTCTGAGCCACAACCCGGAAAATAAAATACCGCATCGGAATCTTCGCTGACTTTGTTTGGATCCCGCAGAATCGGTACCATTTTGTCATCTTCCAGACCCAGCATGCCACGCGTGGTTCGCGTCGGCAGATTGCCCGGCATCGGTTTTTTAACAAAATGCACCACCTGTTCACGTAAGGGTGTTTTACCCGTCGTAGGTAATGGTGGCTTTTTCTTTTTGTTGGCCAGAAGCCCCAGATACTTAGCTGCCGAGTGCGCCAGGCGCTGGGCTTTGAACCCCATTTGAATCATGGTTTTATGCATGATTTTAACGGTAAAAGGATCCGTCGCATTCAGATAAGCCATCGAAGACCAGGTACCCAGATTCACATGGCGTTTACCTTGTTTCTTCAACACGGCACGCAGCTTCATTGACACGTCACCAAAGTCGATATTGACAGGACATGGATTCAGACAGCGATGACATACCGTGCAGTGATCGGCCACATCATTCATTTCTTCAAAATGTCGTACCGAAATACCGCGGCGGGTCTGTTCCTCATAGAGAAACGCTTCCATAATCAGACCGGTGCCCAGGATCTTGTCGCGTGGTGAATAATACAAATTGGCACGCGGCACATGGGTGGTACATTCCGGTTTACATTTACCGCAACGCAGACAGTCCTTGATATCGTTGTTAATCTCACCCAAATCACTGGCTTCAAGAATTAACGCTTCCTGTTGCAATAGTCTCAACGACGGTGTGTAAGCGTTTTCCAGGCCTGAACCCGCCAGCAATTTACCGGCATTGAAACGGCCCAACGGATCCACTTTCTGTTTATAACCGGCAAATGCATCAATGGTCGCTTTATCCAGATATTGCATCTTGGTCAAACCAATTCCATGCTCACCAGAGATAACCCCACCCAGATCACCCGCCAGCTTCATTACCCCATCAACGATCAGTTCTGCTTCATGCATCATCTGATAGTCGTTTGAGTTCACCGGAATATTGGTATGCACATTACCGTCACCGGCATGCATATGGGTCGCAACAAACAGTCGGCTTGAACGTAATTCTTTATGAATATCATCCAGCTTGGTACGCAACACTTCCAGAGATTGGCCCTGAAACAGTTCTTTCAGTGGTTTTTCCACCTCTTTACGATAAGAGATACGTAAATCCCGGCGTTGCAATACATTAAATAAGGTATCGGTATCAGCCAGCAACTTGAGCACTTCATCGGATAACAACTCTTTGTGATTCAATGCGACAGAATCAAGGTTATCCAGAACTTCCTGCCAGCGGGTCTGTACCACACGTAAATGACTGCAGGCAGTATCAACTTTCGATTGCAGAATGGCATCATTTTCAGCGCTGTCATCGAGTTTTTTAATGGTTTGTTTCAGCTCTTTAGGCTGACTGCTCAAAAACTGCAGCACCGCATCCACTATTCGCAGCTTATTTTTAGTAGAATGAATGATGTTAATTCGCTCAATACCGTCGTTATATTCAGACAGCCGCTCAAGCGGAATGACCACGTCTTCATTAATTTTGAACGCGTTAGTGTGTTTGGCAATGGCTGCAGTACGCGCACGATCAGCCCAGAAACGGGCCCGTGCCTCAGGACTTACCGCAACAAAGCCTTCTCCCTCACGGGCATTCGATAGACGCACAACCTCAGAACTGGCTTCGGCTACTGCATTTTCATCATCGCCGACAATATCGATCAGCAATACCATTTTCGGTAACTCTGAACGTGGTGCCTTAGTGCTGTAATCAACTGCTTTAACGTAGCGTTCGTCCAGATGCTCCATACCTGCGAGCAGCACTTTTTTGTTGTTATCAAGGAAGTTTTTGGTTTCCACAATCGCCGGTACAGCTTTGGTCAAATCGTTACCAAAGAATTCGAGACAAACAGTTCGAATAAATTGTGGCATACGGTGAAGGACAAACACCGCCGAGGTAATCAAGCCGTCGCAACCTTCTTTCTGAATGCCAGGTAAGCCACCCAAAAACTTGTTGGTTACATCTTTACCCAAGCCCAACTTGCGTAACTGCTGTGCAGGTATAGCAATCTCTTCAGGCGCTTCCAACAATGTTTTGCCATCTGGTTTATAACGACTGATTCTGAAAGTCGCCATCTCAATATCGTGGATTTTACCCATGTTGTGGTTTAGGCGTTCCACTTCCATCCAGGTCGCATCGGGCGTCACCATTCTCCAGGAAACCAGATTATCCAGTGCAGTTCCCCACATAACGGCTTTTTTACCACCGGCATTCATCGCCACATTACCGCCGATAGTCGAGGCATCCTGAGACGTCGGATCCACAGCAAAGACCAAACCATTTTTACCGGCAAGGTCAGACAATCGACGGGTCACAACACCGGCTTCGGCACGCACAGTAGCAACTTCATCATCACGTCCAGGAAGCTTGCGATAAACAACAGTCCCTAAGCCTTCCAGTTTTTCGGTATTGATAACGACACTATCCGCAGTCAAAGGAATCGCCCCACCGGTATAGCCGGTACCACCACCACGAGGAATGACAGTTAAACCCAACTCAATACTGGCAGCAATAATAGCGGCCATTTCTTCTTCGGTGTCCGGTTTGATAACGGCCAGCGGATATTCAACACGCCAGTCAGTGGCATCTGTCACATGTGACACACGCGATAATCCATCAAAGCAGATATTGTGTTTTTTGGTCACACGGCTAAGACGACGCATAACCACTTTGCGACGATCCGCCGTTGCCAGCAGTTCACGCTCAAACTTTTCTACTGCCTTGCGAGCTGCTTGCTCAAGCTGAAGTGCCAGTTGATTATCATTTTCTGTAGCACGTTCACGGATTTGATCCAGACGATGATGCAAAGCATGGCGCAGCGAGTCCCAGCGTTTGCGATTTTCAATCAAATCATCCTGTATATAAGGATTGCGGGTGATAACCCACATGTCACCCAAAACTTCAAACAGCATTTTTGCGCTGCGCCCAGTTTTGCGTTGTTCACGTAACTGTTGCAGAATTTCCCACATCGGTTCGCCCAGATAGCGGATGACAATTTCACGATCTGAGAAAGAAGTGTAGTTATATGGAATTTCTCTTATACGAGTTGACATAATGGGTCAGCTAATCCTGATTGAGAAGTAATATTCAATCGAGAATTTTAACACGAAGCCAGCTATTATAAGACCCATTAATAATGAGCCTTTTGCCAGCGATGGCTATGTCATGAGAAAAATATGGAAATTATACAAATTATTGCACTTGCCCTACTCCAAGGCCTGACCGAGTTTTTACCCATTTCGAGCTCTGCTCATCTGATTCTGTTACCCATTATTGCCGGCTGGGAAGATCAGGGGCTTGCATTTGATGTCGCAGTACATGTGGGCACACTGACAGCGGTTATTTTTTATTTTCGAACAACCATCAGACAACTTGTCTTTGACTGGTTTCGCTCTCTGCAACAAAAACAAACTGTAGGTGAAAGTAAATTAGCCTGGGCCGTCATTATCGGTACCATTCCGGTTGGACTGGCCGGATTATTTTTGGATGATTTCATCGAGTTATTCTTACGTAGTCCGCTGGTTATTGCCGCAACAACAATTTTATTCGGACTGTTACTAGGTTGGGCAGACTGGAAAGGCAAGCGAAACCGCCAAGAAGATCAAATGAACTGGAAAGACATTTTTATTATTGGCTTCTCCCAGGCCTTGGCGCTAATACCGGGCACATCCCGCTCAGGCATCACCATGACCGCAGCATTGATGCTGGGATTAACGCGTGAAGCTGCTGCCCGCTTCTCATTTTTATTATCTATTCCGGTTATTTTTTTGGCAGGGGGCCTGGAAACAGTTAAACTGATCAAAGCTGATCAAGCAACGGACTGGTTTGCCCTAACTGCTGGCGCGGTTTTCTCGGCCATCAGTGCTTACATCTGTATCTTTTTGTTTCTTAAACTACTCGAACGGATAGGCATGTGGCCTTTTGTCATTTACCGCTTAGTACTGGGTGGCTTTTTGCTATTTATATTTAGTTAATTGCAGTTGACAGACTTTGCTTGAATCCGTAACATTCTCCCTCTTTATTTGACCGCATGCGTATATTTTCAGGAGCACCCCGCGGAATGAAAACCTTAAGTGCAAAACCAGCAGAAGTTCGTCGCGACTGGTTCGTAATTGATGCCGATGGCAAAACTCTGGGCCGTATGGCAACAGAAATCGCTCGCCGTCTGCGCGGCAAACACAAAGCTATTTATACACCTCACGTTGATACAGGCGATTACATTGTTGTTGTAAACGCTGAAAAACTGCGTGTTTCCGGCAACAAGATGAAAGATAAAATCTATTATCACCACACTGGTCACATTGGTGGTATCAAATCTATCTCGCTGGAAAAACAACTGGATAAAGCACCTGAGCGTGTCATCCAGACGGCAGTGAAAGGCATGTTGCCTAAAAATCCTCTGGGCCGTGCTATGTTCAGCAAACTGAAAGTGTATGCTGGTACTGAACATCCACACGCAGCTCAACAACCTAAAATGCTGGAAATTTAATCGGATAACGTCATGGCAGATTCTTACTACGCAACAGGCCGCCGCAAAAGCTCAACCGCTCGTGTATTCATGAAGCCAGGCAGCGGCAACATTACCATCAACACCCGCACCCTTGAAGATTACTTCGGTCGCGAAACATCTCGCATGGTGGTACGCCAACCACTTGAACTGGTTGAAATGACCGACAAAGTTGACCTTAATATCACCGTTCGTGGTGGTGGTAACAACGGTCAAGCTGGTGCGATTCGTCACGGTATCAGCCGCGCATTAGTCGAATATAACAGCGAATTGAAAACTGATTTACGTAGCGCCGGATTCATCACTCGTGATGCGCGTGCCGTTGAACGTAAGAAAATCGGTTTACATAAAGCTCGTAAGAAACCACAGTTCTCTAAACGTTAATTCAACGTTGATTGGACAAAAAAACCACCTTCGGGTGGTTTTTTTTGCATTTAACTTCTCAAACTGGATGAATCATGTTATCTAATAAACTGATTTTGATGATCTAAAAGGGCAATAATTTATGATAAGAAAGAGCATTATCGGAATCATCGGATTACTAGGCTGTGTGAGCGTTCAGGCGGAATCTCCAGCAATCGCGATGTCTGCAGGAAGTTTTGAAGTTTTCGAAAGCAACAATTCATTGGAACTGGGTATTGAGTATCGGTTTGCCACACAGGAAACGTTCTTTAATGTCATTCCAGCAATTGGTCTCAGCGGCAACTCGGATGGAGGCTATTGGGCCCATGCAGGCGGTCGATATGACATTAATCTTGGAGAAAAATGGGTCTTAACCCCACAACTTGCCGTGGTCGGCTATGAAGATGGCGATGGTCAGGATTTGGGAAGCGGTTTTTTATTTCGTACGGGAATAGAGCTCGGTTATCGTATTAGCTCATCTTCACGGCTGGCGTTAACGCTCTATCATATGTCGAATGCGGACTTGGCAAAAAACAATCCCGGCTCCGAATCATTAATGCTGAGCTACAGTTTTTCTCCGTTTAATCGCTAGTTTTTTTTGTAAAATAGGCCCTTGCCTTCTGGCTGAGTTTTAAATCGTCGATGCACCCACAGATATTGCGTCGGCGATTTTTTTATTTCGGCCTCTACCCAGTCATTTACTCGTTGCGCATCAGCCAGTTCATCGCCTATTGGGTAGTTTTCCCAGGCGGGTCCAATATCAATCGAATAATTTCCATTGGGTAAGCGTCTTGGTACATAAGGCACAACGGCTGCACCACTCATTTTGGCGAGTCTAGCTGTTGCTGGAATAGTGGCGGCTTTTATACCAAAAAATTTGGCAAAAACACTGGTTCTTCGACCAAAATCCTGATCAGGCGCATACCATACAACCTTATTCTTTTTTAATGCTCTCAACATACCGCGCATATCTGCTTGTAAAATTGTCCCTTCACTGTGACGTTGTCGCTGATGTAGCATCACTGCATTAAATAACGGACTTTTAAGTTCACGAAACATCACATAGCACGGCTGTTTCAACATGATCAGCCGTCCGCCCAATTCCATGCTGGTAAAATGGCCGGTCAGTAACAGCACCCCTTTCCCTTTAGCCAGAGCATTGTGAATATGTTCGAGACCATGATATTCCACCCGTTTTTCCAGGCTTTTGTCACTGGCCCACCAACTGATGGCGGTCTCGATCGGCATCATGCCCATCGTCAACATATTTTCACTGAGCAATTCTTTACGTTTTTGCTGACTCATTTCCGGGAAGCATAATTCAAGGTTTCGCCTGGCAACACGCTCGCGATCCTTCATAAACAATCGCATTAAGCGGCCCAGACTATGACCCGCGAATAATTGCCAGGATTTTGGCAAGTAAATTGAGATACGCATAAGAAGCAGGCCAAGCCAATTTGGCCAAAAGCGCGGGTGAAGGAATTTTTTACTGAGAATTTTCATCTGTTCGATAACAATACAAAACAGTGTCTATGCTATCATCCCAACTCAATTTAAGCTTAAAAAACTGCCTGCAGTGAGTCCAATTTGAAAGTTTTGTATTCAACCCTATTCTATCTTGCTCTGCCTTTCATATTGATCAGATTGATCTGGCGTGGATTTAAGGCACCAGCTTATTTTAAACGCTGGAATGAACGGTTTGGACATATACCTTCCCGCGCATCCGAGCAAAATCTTATCTGGGTGCATGCGGTATCTGTAGGGGAAGTCGAGGCTTGTCGGCCCCTTATTAAAGGATTACAGGACCGTTACCCTGACCATCAGGTTCTTATCACTACAATGACCCCCACCGGTAGTGCCAGGGTAAAAAGCCTGTTTGCAGAAAATGTACTGCACGTATATCTGCCATATGATTTACCGTTCGCTATCAGACGTTTTCTTGACGCAATGCAGCCTCAGTTCGGCATTATTATGGAAACTGAACTCTGGCCTAATCTGATTCTGATTTGTGCTGAACGCTCAATTCCCCTCACAGTCGCCAACGCAAGACTATCCGCCCGCAGTGCCCGGGGATATTTGAAAGTCGCCAAGTTAACACGGCAGATGTTACAAAGCATTCCGCTCATTGCCGCACAATCCCATAGTGACCGCGATCGTTTTGTTCAACTGGGTGCACATAAAGACAAAGTCCACGCCGTGGGAAACCTGAAATATGAAATCAGTTTACCGGCCAGTGTTATCGAGCGTGCAGAGTCAATACGAGCATTATGGGGAAATCGATCCGTATTTATTGCCGCCAGCACCCATGAGGGCGAAGAAGAGCTAATACTGGATGCAGCCCGCAAAATCCGTGGCCAGTTTCGTGATTTATTATTAATCATCGTTCCACGTCATCCTGAACGCTTTGATCGGGTGACAGCACTGTGCCGTCGTTCTGGTTTAAATACACTGCGCAGAAGTGATGGCAAGCCTTGTAGTAGCCAGGTTCAAGCGCTGGTGGTTGATAGCATGGGCGAATTATCCGTTTTTTATGGTACAGCAGATGTTGCTTTTGTTGGGGGTAGCCTGGTGAATCATGGCGGTCACAATATATTAGAACCGGCTGCGCTTTCCCGCCCCGTTATCACCGGCCCTCATTATTTTAACTTTCTTGAAATAACCAGACAGTTTCTCGAACATCATGCGGCTATTGAGGTAAAAAACACTGAACAATTAGCGGATTCCGTCATTGCGTTATTAAAAGATCCTCAACGTCGCGCTGAAATGGGAGATGCGGGTAAACACCTGATTGAACAAAGTAAAGGTGCCAGCCAGCGCTTACTCAACCTCATTGATGTTCATATCAGTCATGTTCAACGATGAGTATTGGATGCGTCAGGCATTATTACTGGCGCATCAGGCAGAACAACATGGCGAGGTACCGGTTGGTGCGATTATCGTCCATCAGGATGAACTCATTGGTACCGGGTGGAATCAACCTATCAGCCAACTGGATCCCACGGCGCATGCCGAGATTGTTGCTTTACGTGCAGCCTGTCTCAACCAACAGAACTATAGACTCCCCGGTTCCACAATGTATATCACGCTGGAGCCCTGCATCATGTGTGCTGGTGCGATTGTTCATGCCAGAATTGAGCGAGTAGTTTTCGCTGCTACTGAACCGAAAACCGGTGCAGCGGGCAGTTGTATGGATATTTTTAATACCAGTCAGTTAAACCATCGTGTTCAATATGAACATGGTGTGTTAGCTGAAGAAAGCAGTAAGCTGCTGAAGGATTTCTTTCGCGGGAAGCGATAGACATCACATTTTCCTGTTCATTAATTGTAAGTTTTGGGAAATTTGATGTGCAAAGCCTTCCTTATGTAGGATAATTTCATGCCCTACTGTCAGAGTGAAGTTTTGAAAAAGCTAATTTTTCTCCTTTGCATGCTCTGCGTATTAAACGCTTGCAACTCCTCCAGTAATCAACTGGAGCAAATCCTGGAGCGTGGTGAACTTCGTGTGGTGAGTCGCTATGGTTTGACCAGTTATTATAATAATGGTGGTGAACTGGCGGGATTTGAGTTTGAACTGGCGCAACGGTTTGCCGATTTTCTCGGTGTTGATCTCAAAGTGACCGTTCCCGATAACCTCAGCAAAACCCTCGATATGATTGAAAACGGT
This sequence comes from Methylophaga sp. F7, assembly GCF_056863975.1. Taxonomy (NCBI): domain Bacteria; kingdom Pseudomonadati; phylum Pseudomonadota; class Gammaproteobacteria; order Thiotrichales; family Piscirickettsiaceae; genus Methylophaga; species Methylophaga sp. F7. The sequence goes on from NZ_CM166511.1 coordinate 2,715,847, forward strand.
CAGGCAGATATTGCTGCTGCGGGCTTAACAATAACCCGGGCCCGGCAAAACAGATTACGGTTTGGCCCAATTTATCATGAAGTCACTCAACAGCTTATTTACCGTCATGGCAGCCAGAAACCGCGAGATATCACCGAAATCAGCACCGGTCAGTTAGAAATTGTTGCTAATAGCAGCCATGCTGAACAGCTTGCTAATCTTCAACAGGAAATACCATTGTTGTCTTGGACCGAAAACCAGACGATAGACACCAGCGGGTTACTTGAGCTGGTTCAGCTCGAACTTATTGATTACACCATCGTTGACTCTAATGAGATGGCTGCCAGCCATAGTCTTTATCCCGAACTAAGAGTGGCTTTTGATATATCGGATCCCCAGCCATTAGCCTGGGGTATGCGTCGCAATGATGATATGAGTTTACAACTTGCGGTAAATGCTTTTTTTGAAGAAATAGAAAGTTCGGGCTATCTGGATCAATTAATTGAAAAGTATTTCGGTCATATCCGTCGTTTCGATTATGTCGATTCGCGTGCCATTCACCGTCGTATTCAGACGCATCTCCCTCAATATGAATCCACTTTTAAAGCTGCTGCATTAGCCTATGGTTATGATTGGCGCTTTCTCGCAGCAGTTGCCTATCAGGAATCACACTGGAATCCAGATGCCGTTTCCAGTACTGGCGTACGTGGCTTGATGATGCTGACTCAAGCCACTGCAAATGAAATGGGCGTCAGCGAGCGGGAAGATCCTGTGCAGAGTATCTTTGCCGGCACAGCTTATCTGACTATTATGAAAACCCGTTTACCGGAGCGGATCGCTGAGCCGGATCGTACCTGGTTAGCGTTAGCTGCTTATAATATTGGTATGGGGCATTTGGAAGACGCAAGAGTCTTGACGGAAAAAAATGGCGGCAATCCTGACCGCTGGGCTGATGTTCGCGAAAACCTGCCTTTACTTGCCAAACAGAAGTGGTTCAGCCAAACACGTCATGGATATGCACGTGGCGCCGAGCCGGTGCGTTACGTCGGTAATATCCGACGTTATTACGATATTATGTTGCACCATGATGAAGTCAATCAAAATGCTTCCACCCCACCCGCTGAAATTAATGAAACACTTCCAGCAGCATTATAAAAAAGGCCGGTTGCTTTCGCTAACCGGCCTTACCTGCTCTAACAAAACTCGCTTTATTTTTCTGCTTCAACTTTTTCAATCAAATACTCAACCACATTAAGCATTTCAGTCATCCCACCTGCCAGCGGTGCGTCAGTAAAATAACGTCCATCAACGATAATAACTGGAACACCCTGAACGCCAGATGTTTGGCTGATGATCAGTGCTTTTTTTACGTTGGTTTTGACAGTAAACGAATTCATCGTTTCAACGAATTTCTCACGATCAATCCCCTGCTCTTCAACAAAATCGAGCAAACGATCTTCAGTATCGAGACGACGCTTATCAATATGAATCGCATTAAATAATGCTTTATGCAACTTTTCAGAATCACCCGTTATTTGTGCAGCATAAAACACTCTTGCTAACTGCAACCAACTGTCACGGAAAATAGCCGGTACCTGAGTAAATTTCACATTTTCAGGCAAGGTTTCTTTCCATTGCATGATTTGTGAGTCCAAATTAAAACAATGTGGACAGGAGTACGAGAACAACTCAATGACTTCAATGTGTTCATTTGAGGTATTTTTCGCCATACGCTCAGTGGTAGGCTTATAGTGTTCACCCTCTTTGTAGCTTGTTGAATCAGCTGACACAGAAAAAGGCATTAATAATGCCGCTGTGGTGAGTAACAAAGCACGAATTGATCTCGTCATTTCAATATCCTTAAATTTTTTAATTACAAACTGCCATAAGAATGAAGGCCAGACAGAAACATATTGACACCCAGAAAGGCAAATAAGGTCACGAACAATCCAACAATTGCCCACCAGGCCATTGGTTTACCATTCCATCCTTTTGTCATGCGCATATGCAACCAGGCTGCGTAGTTTAGCCAGACAATCAAAGCCCAGGTCTCTTTCGGATCCCAAGACCAGTAACCGCCCCACGCTTCAGCAGCCCACAAAGCCCCTAGAATCGTCGCCACCGTAAAAAAGGCAAAGCCCAGGGCAATGCTTTTATACATCAGATCATCCATCATTGTCAGTGGCGGCATGGCTTTGACCAACCCACTGTCCGGATTTTTTCACTACGCCAGCTGACCAATAAATAAGCGATGCCAATCATGGCCGCCATAGCAAACGCACCGTATCCTATAAAATTGGCTGGTACATGAATTTTCATCCAGTAACTTTGTAATGCCGGGACTAATGGCTGAATTTCGTGGGCATTGCGTTCAAATGCATACCAAAGCTGAAATATCACAGCAGCAGAGATAACCAGCAAGACGAATCCACCCAGACTACGCACTTGATACCGACGTTCGTAGAACAGATACAGTAAAGCCGTTACGACAGCAAACAGAATAAAGACTTCGTAAAGATTGCTGACAGGAATGTAGCCAATATCAGCACCCATCATATGCGTTTCACGCCAGCGAACCATCAGCCCTGTCATCCCAAAGGTCGTCGCAATCCAGGTAAATACGCTACCAACTTTTTCGGTATAGTCAGATCTGAAAATCAACCCACCAAAATAGGTAAATGTGGCGGCGATAAAAAATACACTCATCCACATAATGGCTGACTGGCTGGCCAGCATGTATTTGAGCAATCCGTTAGTTTCAGCAGCCTCCAGATTGGTACCGTATAACTGCAAGGCAATTAGACTGAGCATAGCAACAGCGATAGCGTGACCGCGGAAGCCGGGCCAATGATTGCCGACAAAGCCCATGCTAATAGCCGTAAACATCAGGATTGAGACCTCATATACGTCCAGCACTTCATGATAAACAGACAAAATACCAATGGTTGCCAGTAATAAAAGTGCATACCACCACCAGGTATGGGCAGCAGGTTTTGTCATGATTTCAGTATTCGTTGTCATAGGTTTCTCATACTCTTTAACGCTTTCATTAAGAACCTGGCTCCAGGTTGGAGTTCCCGGTTTTAGTTGCTAAAACAGTTTGTTGCTCATTGAAAAATGTATTAAACTCGCGGGCATTTCGATTTGTCGAACCTGCCAATATAATTTCCGTGTGTTCAGCACCCTCTTCCACCCATGCCCATAAGCGTCTCTGTGGAAGATAGAACAGTAAAAACACACCGATTATCAATAGCGCACAACCGAAATACACCACATTCTTTCCTGGGGCTTTGGCAATTTGCAGGCCGGTCGATTGAACATGTTCAAAATCAGTCAGCTGCAAAAAGACCGGCGAACCGTAACGTGATAAGGTGCCAATTGTATCCACACTATCCTGTAAAAACAGTAACTGGTCGTTGGTCACAGTTTGCGGAGTAATGCCATCCATGCTGAAATAAATCCGCGCCAGCATCTCCCGTAACATGCCCAGATAAGCAGGCGCCAGATTGTCACGCTCGGCGTCAGGAAGATTGTTATCAATGAAATCCCTGACCTCATCAAAACCACCCCTGACAAACATGGTGATCAATGTTTCGAGGGTTTGCTGCAAACTGGCTTCAAGAGCTTCATCACGTTCTGGCAACATTGCCAACGCTTCTTTCATCATCGAATTGGCAATATCTGATACCAGCTCTTCATCACGTAATAACGCTGAATAATTCAAGAACTGCTGCAAGCTTCCATCTTCATCTACAGGTAAATAGAGGTAGGCAAAGGATTCTGCAGGACTGTTACGAACACCACTTAAATAGTATTCGCGACCATCACGCTCAACCGGAAACATATAGTTTTCGTATTCTCTGGCTTCACCAGTCTCTGTACGTAACTTAAACGTAAAATTCGGACCAAAATCACGTAAATTTCGCTCATCTTCTTCTGTCGGATCAGGGTTGATATTAAACGGCCGGAAACTGGTCATTTCCAGCTGCATGGTTTCTTCTCCCCACAGCATTTGACGATTTTCAAATACTTTGGTTTGGATAGAAACAGGCTCAGTCCCGGCACGGCTATCAAGAGGCCATGCATCGATACTAAGCGAAGAACCACCGTCACTGAAACTGGATTGATAGATCGAGTGGCCTCGATAAATTAATGGGTGGTTTACCGCAATAGTAGATTCAAAGGGTTCCGCCAGTTGATCGTCGTGAATCACTAAATCCGATTCAAAAGATTTTGGCTGACCATTGGGATAATGTTCGATTCGGAAATCTTTTACTTCAATACGAAAAGGCAGGGCTTGCAACAAATAACCGTCACGAACCGGTAAAAAAACTACTTCTGCCGCCTTGCCTTCCGGGATACTTACACTCCCCCTAAAACCCTGACTACCAACTGCAAGACGACTTTCTGCAGGTATTTCACGGATCGAAAGATCGCGGGTCTCAATTTTGATTTCACCGCGCCATTCGGCAAATTTTAATGGCATGTTGCTATCAAACAGACCACCAACACAGATCACCACAATGGCAATATGGGTAAACAGGTAGCCGAGACGGTTCATACCGCCACGCATTGCAGAAATTAATACAGCATCATCTTGTTTAACCGTTTGTCTACTGCGGAACCCCAGTTTTTTGAATTCCTGCTGCAAATCATTTGCTACTGAAGGCATGGTTGCATTTGATTGCCACTGAGCACTGTGATGCATAGCTTTTAAGGATTTTTTCTGCACATTAGTGCGTAACTGCCACATTTCTTTAGCCATCGCCGGAAAATGACGAATTACACAAACCGATGTGGAAATGACAAGCAATGCAAGTATGGCGATAAACCAGATAGAACTGTAAACATCATAAAGCCCAAGCTGTTCAAATACTTCAAACCAGAAAGGACCAAATTTAATGACATAATCAGCATAGGGCTGGTTTTGCTGTAGAACAGTGCCGATAACAGAGGCAATGGCAAGTGTCAGCAATAACGTAATTGCCAACTCCATAGAGCCAAGAAATAAAAATAATCGGCGAGAGTAGCTGTTGTGGGAGTTATCTTTCGGGGTAACTTCAGACATGAAATTGCTCAAACATGAGCCGATGAGTTACTCCGGTGCAATCAGAATCATTGTCACCGGAGCTTATCAGCAATTAATGCAGACCGGATACATAAGCGGAAACCGCTTTAATTTCTTCCTCAGTCAACTTGGAAGCAATATCACGCATCATTCCATTAGGATCGTTATGACGTTCACCATTTGCAAAAGCGTGTAATTGCGATTCTGTATAGGCACGATATTGAGCAGATAGTTTCGGCCATTTCGCCGCGGGCATACCACTGCCATTGGGACCATGGCATGCCATGCAGGCAGGCACCCCGGATTCGCTATTGCCGCCACGATAAATCTGTTTTCCCAGTTCCAGCAAGTCTTCGCTCACGGCGCCCGGCGCAGTTTCTTTGCTGGCAAAATAAGCCGCCAAATCAGCCATATCCTGTTCCGACAGGTTGGCCACCATCGGCGCCATTATGGCGTTTTTACGTTTACCACTTTTGAATTCGACTAGCTGTTTGTAGAGGTAACTGGCATGTTGTCCAGCCAGTTTTGGGTACATATCAGAAGGACTGTTACCATCAGCACCATGACAGGCAGCGCACACAGCTGATTTTGTTTTGCCAGCGGAAATGTCTCCTGTGGCAAAAACAAGTGGTGAACTCGATACACCCACCCCAAACACCACTGCAAAAATAAATTTTTTCATTGTCGTTCCTGGCTACTAACTTTCGGATACAAAACTTTCGGTATGCTACTCTTATTGGCACTTTTTTGCACCTGGAAAGACTGACATGTCAGAGTTATACCGAAGCGCACATTATACTGTCAGCGCCACACAATTGTCTCAACTGCCACCTGACTCAGGTTTCGAAGTAGCTTTTGCGGGCCGCTCAAATGCCGGAAAATCCAGCGCAATCAACACCATCACAGGAATCAAAGCTCTGGCGCGAATAAGTAAGACACCAGGAAGAACACAAATGATCAATTTTTTTCATCTGGACGATGAAAGAGCCATGGTAGATCTTCCCGGTTATGGTTATGCCAAAGTCCCGGAAAAGATGAAGCTTAAATGGCAAGCCACCCTGAGCAAATATCTGGAAACGCGCCAATCGTTGCGCGGATTAATGCTGATGATGGATATTCGACATCCATTAAAAAACTTTGACCTACAAATGCTGGACTGGGCAAAACAGGCTGAACTGCCGATTCATATTTTACTCACCAAGTCGGATAAATTGGGACGCGGTGCTGGGGGTAATGCCCTGCAACAGGTTCGTAAAGAATTAAAAGATGCTGGGTTGGAAGCATCGGTACAATTATTCTCTTCTTTAAATCATCAGGGACGTGATGAAGCGATTCAGGTACTTGATAATTGGTTTGAATTATCGACCGCCGAACAGCAATAGAATATTTTTCTTTCTGTTCGCTGAAAATTTATGCTTCAGGTGATGGCAGATGTCATCACTCTCTGCTAACGTTTACGGCATTGGGACATGCAGTGCTAACATAACATTTCCAGTTCAATGCTGAACCTGCCGCTTAATGGCAATGTTGCCAGAGCTGGTTCCCTATCCCCGATTTTTTCCATAACGATGCCCATTCAAGGATTCCGCTATGACGCCAAGATATACTCCGATTACCACCCCGCTGCCTGAACTTTATCAGACATCAAAACTGGGGATGAATACGCTTGCATTAACTGAGGATTTCAAACGCTATTTCGGTATTTACCTTGGTCAGGACAAGGGCTGTGCTTCAGGTCATTACCTGTATGCAGCTATGGCCCATACACTGCGTGACCGGCTGTTTGAAAGAATGAAAAATACCAAACACACCTATGCCGATTCGCGCTGCAAACAGGCTTATTACCTGTCCATGGAATTTTTAATGGGCCGCGCCACCGGCAATGCCGCTTTAAACCTTGGCATTGAAGAACCGTTGAAAAAAGCGCTGGTCAATCTGGGACTCGAATATGAAGAACTTGCCGAATTTGAACATGATGCCGGTTTGGGTAATGGGGGGCTAGGTCGTCTGGCTGCATGTTTTATTGATAGCTGTGCCACCCTGCAACTACCGGTTACGGGATATGGCTTGCGTTATGAATACGGCATGTTCCAACAAAAAATTGAAAATGGCCGCCAACAGGAAATGCCGGATCACTGGTTGCGTGATGGTAATCCATGGGAATTGGAACGGCCTGAATACACTCAACGTGTCAAATTTGGTGGACATACCGAGTTACATCGTAACAGTAGTGGTCAAATGGAAATTCAGTGGGTTGATACCAATGATGTACTGGCTGTTCCATATGACTTACCTATTCCCGGCTATCAGAATGGCACCGTCAATCGTTTGCGGTTGTGGAAAGCAGCGGCTACCGATGAGTTTAACCTAGAAGATTTTAATGCCGGTTCGTATACAGAAGCGGTTGCAGCGAAAAATGAAGCTGAAAATATCAGCATGGTTTTGTACCCAAACGATGCCAGTGAAAATGGTAAAGAGTTACGTTTACGCCAACAGTATTTCCTGGCCTCAGCCAGTCTGCAGGATATTCTGGATTACTGGGTGACGACTCATGATGGCAACTTTGAAAATTTTGCCGATAAAAACGTCTTTCAACTGAACGATACTCATCCTACTGTTGCCGTTGCAGAACTGATGCGCCTGCTTATGGATGAACATCAATTAGGCTGGGATAAAGCCTGGCAAATCACTACCAAAACTATGGCCTACACCAACCATACTTTGTTACCCGAAGCACTGGAACGATGGCCGGCAAACCTGTTTGGTCGTCTACTGCCTCGCATTCTGGAAATAATTTACGAAATCAATGCCCGATTCCTCAGGGAAGTGGCTAATCATTGGCCTGGCGATAAAGAGCGGCTGGCACGTATGTCTATTATTGAAGAAGGTGCCCAGCAACAGGTCCGAATGGCTCATTTGGCCATTATCGGCAGTTTTTCCGTCAATGGTGTTGCAGCCTTACATTCTGAATTACTGAAAAAAGGCTTGTTTGCAGACTTCTATCAGTTATGGCCGGACAAATTTAACAACAAAACTAACGGTGTGACCCAACGCCGCTGGATGGCCTGGTGTAATCCGGTGTTAAGTCAACTGATTAGCGAAACCATTGGGGATAAATGGATTACCCGCCTTACTGAGCTGGAAAACCTCGCTCCACTGGCGCATGACAAAGATTTTCAGAAAGCCTGGCACGAAGCCAAATATGAGAATAAAAAACGTTTAGCGGCATTAGTCGAAAAACAATGTGGCGTGGTGTTTAACCCGGAAGCCATGTTTGATATTCAGGTGAAACGCATTCATGAATATAAACGCCAACTATTAAATGTTTTGCATGTCATTCATCTTTACGATCAGATTAAACGCGGTAAAACTGATGGATTACCCAAACGCTGTGTTTTATTTGGTGGTAAGGCAGCCCCAGGTTATGTCATGGCAAAACAAATCATCAAGCTGATTAATAATGTTGCTGATGTTGTAAACAATGATCCAGATGTGGGCGATTGGCTGAAAGTTGTTTTTTTCCCCAACTATCAGGTTTCTGTAATGGAAGTTATCTGCCCCGCAGCAGATTTATCGGAACAGATTTCTACAGCCGGTAAAGAGGCTTCCGGTACCGGCAATATGAAATTTATGATGAATGGTGCTATTACCATTGGTACGCTGGATGGGGCAAATATCGAAATTCGCGAAGAAGTTGGTGATGATAACTTTTTCCTGTTTGGTTTATCTGAAGAAGAAGTTGCAGAAAATCGAGGGCATTATAATCCACAGTCTATTATTGAGAATGATGCTGATTTGAAACGCGTGGTGGACTTATTAACCGGCGGCCATTTCAATCAGTTTGAGCCGGGCTGCTTCGATAACATTATTAATGCCTTTACCAGTTCAAATGACCCCTGGATGACCGTAGCAGATTTCCGCAGTTATATAGATGCTCAGAAACAGGCCGGACAGGCTTATCTGGATAAAGAGCGCTGGACAGCTATGAGTATTATCAATGCAGCTAACAGCGGTAAATTTTCAACTGACAGAACCATGGAAGAATACAATCAGGGTATCTGGAAGCTGGAAAAAATTGCGCCACATCCAGATAGCTGATACCGGATAGAAAAACCCCACTGTCATTAACCATATAGGTGTATTGGCAGTGGGTTTCTATTTTTCCTGTGGTTTAAGACAAGCAAAGTCCGTATAATTCGCGCTGTCAGCAATCACACAAAGCGCCTGTAGCTCAGTTGGATAGAGTGTCGGTTTCCGAAGCCGCCACTCATCACTATTTAAGGCACGAAGGCTGGGGTTCAAAACAATTTAAAATTTTTCTCATGCGCCCGTAGCTCAGTTGGATAGAGTATCGGTTTCCGAAACCGAGGGTCACAGGTTCAATTCCTGTCGGGCGCACCATTTTGATTTTTTGAGTCTTAGTTAGAAATTGTCACTGACTTAAAAATTAGCCCGTGACAAATCCGTGCCAACTCCGTGACAATGAGTCGCTTAGCAAATTCGTACGGTTTAAATATATGACCATTAGCCTTTTGTGTCAGTGGTTTTGTAAAACCCAATTAGAAAGTCTTCATTTGTAAGTAAATCCCATCAGTTGAACTAATATTTGCATCTGACGCCTTATTTTTCCTGCTTCATTTGCTCAGCGTTATGGATGACCTCCAAAATTGACAGTTTTAACTCTTCTGAATAAACATCTTCGTAAAGTACAGAGCTTATAATCTGATAAAGCAGGTCTTTGTCTATCACGTTATCGGCCACCCAAACGGCAATGTTCTCCATATCCTTAACAAAACGTTTCACCACGTAGTCAAAACCGTTCAGCTCAAGAAAGTAGGCCCCCAGAACCAGTGACGAGCGCTTGTTGCCATCGTTAAACGCATGGTGCTTATTGATGGAGAACACCAAGTGGGTGAGCTTGTCTTCCATCTCCGGGTAATACCAGTCGTTCTGGATATGTTGCAAAGGGCTTTGCAGTTGGCCAATATCTTTGGTACCTGCTAAGCCACCAGAGTGTTCAATGATCCAATCATGAACCGCAATGGCATGGGCCACATCGAAATAAAAATAGCGAGAGCCTGAATCATTCATCTAAGCAATATCCCGTTAGCGATCTTTGAGGCGCTTGAGTACTGCCAGTGTTTCCGGGTCACTCAGTTGCTCTTCCAATGAACGACTCTTTTCCCCTAAAAAGCGATCGAAGTCCGCCTCTGATACGGTTTGAATGTAGGCCTCCAGCTTTTCATGCAAAGCATCGCGAAAACACAAGTCTCTGCTGGCCATTTTGGTTCGTGCATCCAAAATTAGTGGTTTAAAAAGTGGATGCTGTTCGAAGCTGGAAAACAGACTCTCAGCTTCTTTCTGAGTAAGTTTGCGTCCTTTTGCCTGACTGGATTGTTCCAGCTCATGAGCAATGCCCGATTCGAAACTTGCAATAAGGTTGAGCACTTCTGAATAGAGGGTTTCGCGAATATTGGTTTTCACTGCTAAATTCAAAATCTTTTTATATTCGGCTGCGTTTTCATGGAAAATACTTTGGTAAATAAGATTTGTAAAACGGGGATATTTCCAGTGGTTTCCCTCCACATACTTATCCAAGGCATCGGTAAATTGCTTGCGGTAATTGTCTTCTTGAAATGCAGCCAGCAGATAGTTTTCATCGCGCTGATTAATAAATTTGGTATGTCCACCAGCACGTTCGGCCATTACATCCAATACAATATCTAGCAGCCGAGAACGTAATTGACGAGCAGGCTCACTTTCGGTGAGCAACATCCCGAGGTTCAAGACGGCTCGAAAAGTGAATATCCCAAGGATGCTAGTTTTGGTACCGTAATTGATTACGGTACCATCCACCAATTCTTTGAAATCCTTTAATATTTTCCCTCTTAAAACAATATAGCCGTTTGCCTTAAGTTCATCCGCGTAGTTAAGCAGATATTTTTCAATGGTGCTTTCGCTAATCTCATACAACGCCATTAACTGTTGCTTGGTGAACATCGTTTCACCTTGAAAATGCACCCCACCCAAATCTAAATACTGCTCCGCCTGTTGCAAGGCATAACGGTTATTAAGAATATTCTGGCGATCATGTGATGATGCGGTGAGTTCTTTAGCCATATTTTACCTCGCGTGAGGGCTCTTCGACAGGCGCTGAGACGGTTACCTGTCCGTTCATTAACAATGGGAGGAGCCAATCTCGAAGCTGCTTTAATTGTTCGTTTTCTTTCTCGACTAACATCTGTCTGAAAAAAATTGGCTGAACACGATTTGTAAAAGCTTCCGGGACCTTCGCATTTGGTAAAACAACTTTAACTGTCTTTAATGTGCCTCCAGAAATCTCTTTAAAAGTAGAACCTGATGCATACTGAGAGATGGCCTTAATCGAATCTTTAACAGTGTAATAAATGAATTCTGTTGAATAGCCTTTTAACGGTACAAATGACTTAAAGCCCTGATTTGTAGTAACTTCATTTCTTGCTATGGCCATGTATCCAATAGGGGCTCGTGAACTAAGTAGAACCGTTCCTGCAGGATACTTTTTCAATGATGCATTCTTGATTCCTTCGGTTGATACATCTTGAGCGCCACGAGAAATAAATTTATTCCCTTGGTTATTTGAAAGGTCATTAGGAGTAATCCATGGCATGCCTTCTGATGTGAAGTTTTCTCGTTTTTGAGTTGATGGTGTGCTACCGCCAACTATCTGGCCAAGATCTTCTAGCGTTCCATCACTCCAACTCTCCGGGATTTCCCGCTTCAGGATTGGGTTATAAACCATATTACCGCCAGCGGTTTTGTAGGGTTTACCGTAGGCGTTGGGGAAGTCGAACTGTACAAACCAGTAGTCGTACAAGGTTTTGGCCATGGCTTCCAGTTCGGCGTTGATGCGGTTGTTCACTCGTATTTTCGTGTCGATGGCATCTAAAACCCTCACAATTTCTTTCTTAACCTCGTCTTTCTTAGGGACGAGAATTGGAAGGCTTCTAAGGGCACCAAGCGCTATATATGGTTGAGTTGATCCGCTTTTGACGGCATCAAGATGGGCTTTTCCTATAGGAGAAATTAAATAGTAATAAAGCCATTTGGCATTAGCTTCAGAACCAGCTTTAAATAACCCGACGTTTTTTACAGCGTAGTCAATTTCTTCATTGCTCTCTATGAAGCAGAAACCGCAATAGGCTCCAATCATGCTAATAATCACATCCCACTGATCGACTTTGCTTCGCTTGTTGATTTCGTTAAAGTCATGCTCGCTTATTAAGTAAGCAGTATCAAAATCAATCTCATCCTTTTTGATGTGTTTCGAGGTAATTAGCGGTTTTCCATTGTCAGATTGTTTTGGCGAGTCATGAGTACCATCGGTAACCTTCAGGCAAAACTCATCACCCGCAATGTACTTCCATTCATTACTCAACATACTTCAAGCCCGCTAACTGTCTCTTAATCTCTACTTCAAGATCACGAGACTGTTCAAATAAAACATTCAAGTTGCTTGTGAAACCCTGCATTTTTTCAGCAAACTGCTCAGGCGTAATATCGATATATTCAATTTTGACATCGAAATACTGACCGGCACTTAAAGAATAATTTTTCGCTTGAATTTCTTCATAACTGACTGAGACCGAAAAATCTTCCACTACCATTTTGGCGTTAAAAGTATCAATAATGCGTTGCTCTTCATCATGGCTAAGCACAGTTTTCTGGTTTTTACCCTCTTTGACTTTTTGACCCAAATTAGAAGCATCGATCAGTACGACTTTGTCTTTGTTGCTGTCATCGATAAACAGAATAGAAACATTGGTGCCAGTGGTGGCGAAGATATTGGATGGCATTGAGACAACACCAGCCAACATTCTGTGCTCGACCAAATATTTTCGAATTCCTTTATCAATACCTGACTGTGCTGTGATAAAGCCAGTAGGCACGACCACGGCCGCTTTACCGCCGGGTTTTAAAGAATGAATAATGTGTTGCAAAAACAATTGGTAAATCGCCATTTTGTCTTTGGCTTTTGCTGGTGCTTTGGGGATGCCGGCAAAGAAACGATCTTTGTTTTCTTTGCTATCCAGCTCATCGCGAAAATCACTGAAGTCCAACTTAAAAGGTGGATTAGAGACGATATAGTCAAAGCGTTTCAGATCTTTGCCGTCTTTATGATAAGGATGCGAAACGGTATTGCCCTGAATTACATTGGGTATGGAATGCACCAGATTGTTGAGGATTAAATTTAAACGCAGCAAGTTGGAAGATTTTTGTGAAATATCTTGCGTATAAATACTGCAACGATTTTCACCGATAGCGTGAGCAACGTTCATTAGCAGCGTACCCGACCCCGCTGAAGGATCGTAACAACTGACATTTTTAACTTTGCCTCGTTGGTCTTGAGGCACCAGAATTTCTGCCATGATTCGTGCAACAGCATGAGGCGTAAAATATTCGGCATATTTGCCGCCGGAATTGCTGTTGTAGTCTTTGATCAGATATTCAAATAGCGTGGCGTAGAAGTCGAATTTTTGGGTGAAGATACGCTCAAAGCTGAACTCGACTAATTTGTTGATAATGGCGCGGCAAAAAGCATCGCGTTTGGAATCATCAGCAATATATTGACTGAGCCGATCAAACAGCACCACTTTGGCACCGCCATCCGTTTTTACCGCAAATACTTCGTTATTAGTGATGGCAATATCGATCAGCGTATCGTCAAAAAGCTTGGCAAAATCGGCTTTGTTTTGCTGCCCAAATAAGTAGCTAATAAAGTGATGCGGCTTTAAGCGTGCAGTGTCGCCGCCCATTTGCAGTTGCAGCATCTCCAGATCGTCTTCGCTCATCACAACCAATGCTTCTTCCCACTTTTCAGCGCTGGCGACCGTGGTGTCTATCTTTTTCGCTTCATAGGCGAATTTGTCGTTCAGAAACTTATATAGAAAGACTTGCGTGATAATTTTGAATTCATTGCCATCATTTCCCAAACCATAGTTGGCACAAATACTTTTTAAACTGTCGATCAGTGCTTTGGTTTTGTCTTTAAATTCTTGCTCTACCACGTTCTGCTTCCTGTATTAAACTCTTTCATATATTCGGCAACGACCAGATGATTGATATAACGTGAGGCGTCAGCATTAAGCTGAATATTTTGCTCACCTTTAAAACGTTTGATAACCAAAGGCATCATCTGGCGTTCAAAGTAGCCTTCGTTATCCAATATCTGACTGTTATTGAGCACTTGCTCATCAGCATCTTGTTTGATACCGGTAAGCGCTTCAAAAATTTTGCGTTCTGAATCTGTAAGGCCACCACGTTCTTGCAGACGCTTGTGAATACGGGTGTATTTAACATCGCCATGATACTTCTGACGCAGCTGATTATTCTGACGATTCAGCTCTTTAACGCGTACATGGATTTTGTTGAGCGCATCAATATTGGCCATCATTTCATCCTGAGTGACTTCGCTGAGATTCTTTTTCTTAAATAGTCGCTCCAGCTCTTCTTTCAAGCTGATGAATTTAGGATCTTGTTGATCAAAGTTGTCGGCCAGTGCTTCACGCGTTTGCCGCAAAGTATTTTTCAATTTGTCAGCCAGCACCAGCTCTTCTTCGCCTATTTTGACGAATTTAAATATCACATCTTCTAATGCCTGGTTAAGCAGATTAGACGTATCGGTTCCCTGCTCCAAATTATGCTTTAAATTTAACAAGTCCAGATGGTTACTGGTCTCTCTATATAAGATATTGAGCTTGGCAAAATCCAGTTCATTAAGCAGGCTGTACTCGCTCTGAAGACGGATGAGGTTATAAAGACTCTTTGCATCTCCAAGTGCCTTTTTCAGGGCCAGAATGGTTTCTCTGTCTTGAATCTGGCTTATCTGATCGGTAAAAATCTCTGCATTTTCAATATTGAAGCGAAATAGGACATCCTTGATATGATCAATTTCTTGCTGAATCTCATCTTGTGATTTAAACAAGTTGGAGTAGTGCTCCATTTCATCGCCAAGCTCTGATTGCAACTCATCGAAATAGGCTTGATTGGTGGCCTCAAACTCTTTACGAATATCAGCAAAATCGACTACATAGCCATATCGAAAGTCTCTATAGGTACGATTTACCCGCGTTAAGGCTTGCAACAAATTGTGTTTGCGAATAATTCGCCCGAGATAAATTTTCTTTAAGCGGGGAGCGTCAAATCCAGTCAGCAACATATTATAGACAAACAGAAAATCGATTTTTCCAGCTTTAAAAGTTTTGACCCAGTTTTTACGTTCTTCTTTCGTGCCAATGTCATGCAGGATCAGCGCAGCACTTTTCACCTTATTGTTGTTTTTCCTTACGGCTCTGTATCTAGACTTATCTTCAGCAACATCAGGTAGCTCATAAATGCTGTCGTTTGCTTGTGTTAAATCTGCATTACTGGAATGGTTCTCTACAAATTGTTTGTACATTTCTCTGGCTTGTTCTGAGCTATCGCAGATAACCATGCCACCAATAGTTGCATCTCTCATTGCACCACGGCTATTTTCAAAGTCGTTAGTGATGTATTCCAGCATCGGTCTGACAAAATTGGGGTGAGCATAAATAAGTTTACGATCTACATCGCCCATTTGGACTTCAACATCCTCCAGTGCCTTTTGGAGAGTCAATTTGTAATTGGTGGCAATTTCTTCACGAATGAGTCGTAAGGTGTAACCATCGGCAATTGATGCGTTGTAATAGTATTTGTGGATGTAATCACCAAACAGCAGCCGGGAATTATAGTCTGTGCCTAGCAACGGTGTTCCCGTCAGGCCAATTTTGATGGCATTGCTATCTGACTGACTCAAGTTAGCTAGGAAACTGCCTTTAGGATTGTAACTGCGATGGACTTCATCCAAAAAATACACACGCTGGATGGCGACATTATAGTCTTTAGTCGAAACTACATCTGGATCATCTTTAAACTTCTGAATATTAACCACGGTGATTTCAGGCTTGCCTGAATGGTTATGAATGACCTGCGATACTTTAATGTCGCGACTAAATGCGTCGCGTGAGTTTATGGTGTGCACCTTTAAGCCACGAGCCGTAAACTCTAGCTGTGCCTGTTGTAACAAATCTAAGCGATCCACGATGAAATAGAACTTAGGAATGATCTTCTGCTTTTGAAAATAATCAGTCAAAAATTGCACATTATAAAAAGCGAGTGCTGTTTTTCCACTGCCTTGAGTGTGCCAAATGATGCCCTTTTTGACACCTTCATTAAGCTTGCTTTCAATGGCTTTGGTCGCAAACAACTGGGGATAACGCATGATGTGCTTTTGAAGACCCTCTGTCTCCGTCACATAGGTCAATGCATAACGAAGAAGAAACGCTAAACGGTCCTTGCTGAGCAGTGAAGTACAGATCCGGTTAGTTGGCCTGTTAGGATCTTTATTGACCACAAACTCAGGGTTACTTCGGATAACTTCTAGGTTGTTGTCTTTAAGTACTCTGATTTCATCATCATCCGATAATGGCTTTAGCAGTGCAGTAAAATTAAGCACTTCCTCTTCACGAAAGTAATTAAATAAAGGCTTTTTGTAAGAGCTGCTGGCATAGAATGCGCCCTGAACTGGTTCTGGATCGCCATCGTCGTACTCCATATTGTTGGAGAAGATCATGAATTGTGTGATATTGGCAAAACGTTTGAATTTAGGGTTCTGAAAGCGTTTATTTATTCGGTCACGTTCGGCTAATACACCCTCACGATTATTCGGCTTTTTCACTTCAATGAAGACAAGCGGCATTCCATTGATCAGTATAGTGATATCTGGACGGAATTCTTCGTCGCCATTTTGGCAAGTCAGTTCAGTGACGACATGAAAAGTGTTGTTATTGAAGTTCTCAAAATCTATCAGTTTGGTATTGGATCGTTCCGTCAGGCGCTCAAAAAATGCTCTTCCCAAATCTTCGTTATCTAAAAGCAATTTAGAATCTTCAAACAAACGGCTGATATCGTCAGGCTCAATACCAGGATTAATCTTGGATATTGCTTGCTTGAAAAGCACTGGGAATATGTTGGTATCTATATCCCAACTGTGCTCCCTGAGAGAGATGTACTGATACCCAAGCCGAGTCAGATGGAGGAGCGTCGGGATTTTTACTCTAGTGTCTTCATTAAACTTATTCAAAATTCAATCCTTGAAAGACATCGTAAGTTAAGTGTCCGTAATTTTTGGTACATACTCAACAAGCTCCTCAATATCACAATCAAAAAATTTACATAACCTATCGAGATTTTCAGTTCCGGTGTTGTAACCTCGCTGATTTATCATTTTAGAAAGTGTCATTCGATGAATACCAGCCGCCTCGGCAACCTCACCAATCGTGATCCGACGCCCTTCAGCAAACTCTTTATTAGCAATCTGTTCTTTAATTTTAAAACGTAGCATCTGAGATTTATCCGAAGCTTTTAATAATCCGATGATAACTAAATGTTGCAATTGATGCTTGCACCGATCTTTTTATGATGTATATTTGTATCTAGTGATGCGTTTGAGCATCATTTGATAACCATATGGAGATTTAGCGGTGTCAGAAACCTACTTAACGACTGAAGAACTTGCGCAAAGAATCAAATACACACCTCGAACAATTCGGGATCAACTAAAAGACTCCGTCTTACTAGAAGGGATCCACTACATACGCCCATTTGGAGGCCGGAAAACACTTTATTTATGGGAAGCCGTCGAGCGAGATATCGGGAAAGTGTCAAAAGGAAATGGTGCGTTATTGCCTATGGCCTCTGGGGGCTACTGCAATGGGTAATGTTCGAGCTAGAAAAGATACTGGGAAACTTTTTTTCGACTTTCAATATCAAGGAAAACGCTGCCGTGAACAAACCAAACTCGATGACACACCCGCCAACCGTAAGCGAATGAAAATTGTCCTTAACAAGATTGAGGCTGAAATCACGCTCGGCTCATTTCAGTATTGGGACTACTTCCCTGATAGCCCACGAGCTCAAGAGCTACATGAACTGAAACAGCTTGGTAAAAAAGCGTTCATCGACACTCCCTTATTTAAGGATTTCGCCGAAGTTTGGGTAAACGAAATGCAAGCTCAATGGCGCCTATCACATAAAGAAGGCGTTGAACTTAATCTGAGAAAATACATTTATCCCAGTTTTGGAGATAAAGAGGTTGGCCGCATCACTAAAGCTGAAATACTCGCTTTTCGATCAGATCTCACTAAAGTCACAAAAAAGCAAAGTGGTAAGCCGCTATCAGCCAGTCGTATAAACCATATTATTTTGCCACTGCGAATGATATTAAATGAAGCGGCCAACCGCTATGACTTTAGTTCGCCCTACCACGGAATAAAATCATTAAGAGTTCCTAAAACGGATGTTTTACCTTTTGCTATCGAAGAAGTGCAGAAAATCATTAACACCGTTCGGTCTGATTTTCGAAATTATTACATTGTCCGGTTTTTTACCGGTATGCGTACTAGTGAAATACATGGACTACAGTGGAAGTTTATTGATTTTGAGCGTAGGCAAATCCTAGTGCGACAGGCATTAGTTCGAGGAGGGCTGACTTATACTAAAAATGATGGCTCATTCAGAACGATTGATATGTCCCAAATTGTGTATGACGCGTTAAAAGAACATCATAAAGTGACCAAACAATTCGATTTTGTTTTTTGTACGCGTGAAGGCTCCCCGCTCAACTCGAATAACGTCTGTAACCGTGTTTGGCAGCCGCTACTCCGTCATTTAGGTCTTACTGCCCGACGTCCGTATCAGACTCGTCATACAGCAGCAACACTATGGTTAGCTGCAGGCGAAGCACCTGAGTGGATAGCCCGTCAAATGGGGCACACTACAACTGAGATGTTATTTAGGGTTTATTCCAGGTACGTGCCCAACCTTACTCGTCAAGATGGCAGTGCATTTGAACGCCTACTGAAGAATCACATGCAAATCGCTTCAACCAAATAAGGAGTTTCACCGTGACTGAAGAATTGACTTTCATTCCATTTTCAACTTACAGCCATACCGATAAATTGTGCCAAGCTTCTTATTTACTATGCATTATTTGCCGCATCGAACCAGGCAAAAATCAGCTGGTATCTGCTATCGGACGTGGTGACGAATACTGTAACCATGAGGCCATAAAAACTTGGCTTGCAAACCGCTTAACAGAAATGGACGAAGAAGATTTGTTTATTCGTCAAGTCGAACGACTGAGCGATAAGCTACTTGATAGATTACGCGAAGTACAAAATATCATTTACTAGTAATTATCACCCCAAGTGATCAACACGTCGTCCATGAGGCGGCGTGTCTGCTTTGAGCTTTATACAGTGTAAAATAATGAATATTGTCTCCATAACAACCATTCCCTAGCCCCCCAAATTGCAAACTTGCACATGAAAGCCTAAACACCAAAAGCTTCGAAGTGTTTGTTCAAAAACCAGAACGAAATCACAGTTTTGGTCTTGCGTGACTGTTTCGAGCTGCTAGATTGGGACTATGTATATGGAGGAAACAATGTCCCAACAAACATGGTCGCTAGGTATCAAACTATTTGGTGAGATCACCAACAGTGTTTTGCTCTCTGAGCGATTGAAAAACTGCTCCAGTGATTCTGAACGATTGTTATCAGCTATCGGCAAAACATTTAGTCGACATCTGAACGAACAATTCAGCCATAAACTGATACCCAATACGCTGATACATACTGAGAAATACACAACTTTAGATGATTTGGTCCTCGAACTTGAGTTCGCCCAAAATAATCAGCAACAAAGCTTTGCTTTTGACGAAAGCAATGAAAGTATCTCTGACTTTTTTGAAGGGGTACTTGTTGAGGCGGCAAAAGTCATTGATGAAATTCATCAAAAAAATTCTGACTTTCCAGAACTTGTCTGTGTAAGCTCAAAACCTTCCCAGAATGGGATTCAAACAAAGAGTGTGTTGTGCGCAGAGCTGGTTAACAAATTGCGACGCACCAATATCAAAATGGAGCCAGTAACCTTTGTTTTACCGAGTGGAAAAACATTAGATATGCATCTCAAACGCATTCAAAACCATAGACTTCAAACCTGTGAAAAACAGCTAACTCTGACCGGTCGCATGGTGGATTTTTCAGATAACGAAAAATTATTCAGACTACAAGAAAATGGTATGCGTCTCGTCCATAAAATTACGACCTCATCCCTTTCAATCGAGGCGCGAAATAACCTTCTGGATGCCTTTAAGGCTTTTAACCTCATAACTGTCACTGTCAGACCTCGCAATAAACTTATTGGTGGCAGTGAAGAGCCAAATGATTATGAATTCATCGACTTCTCGATAACCCAACAAAAAACCGCTTAGATCGCCGTGTCACATTTAAAATACAACCATACCATTAGACATAACAGTACTCGATTGACCGTTTGAAAAGTCTTCCAATTTGCAGGTAGAGCAACCACCTTAATTAACGCATCTTTTTTCAGCTGCTCATCAGATGCAACCTCAAATCTCAGAGGGTGATTTCGTAGCTTGGCATTTAAGTCATCAGAAAGCGCGAATGCTGCCGGCAACATTAATTTGAATTTTGCATCATTCAGTGGCAGAAATGCCAGCAGCTCTATAAACGCATTCAATGATGACAGGGTCATAAAACGCCAACTCTTACTATATTGCTTGTCAACATGCCATGTCGCTAAGTCCTGAAAACCTTTAACATCAATTGCAGCTACTTCAGTCATTATCTTATCCAGCAAAAACAGCAGTGTGTGCATCCTTTTTGTTTCAAGAAGGTTCTCTTGGAATTTACTACTTCCCACAGACTCATCGCCTCTGATGGCATCAGGATCTTCAAGTCCCACTTGGTAAAATCCAAACCGCGTTTTGTGCTGAATTATTGCTGCTTGGTGTAATACTTTTTCTCTGAACTCAGATGAGAAATTATTTGAATGTAATTCACTAACGTGTTGCATTCTGGCATTTTGTACCAAAACCCTATTAATCATTTGAATAGTTACTGGCTCACTCTTCTGTGAAAAGGTATAACGCCACGCATCGCCTTCATGGGTGGCTGGTTGAAGCTGCGTCGTTAACAATGGGAAAAAAATTTTGATCGGTTCGCCGGCAAAGTAAGCCTGCATATCGTTTCTGCTTTTATAACGTTCACTGACGCTTTTGCAGCGTAGACTCACTCTGCCCTAACATGTAAGCGATGATTTTAGGCGACAAATTCAGCTCAAATTGGTTATGAAGTGCTCGCCCCAAAATCTCTGGAAAATGGAAATAGCTAGACATTGTGGTGCGAATAGAGGCATGTCCCATTACATCCGCAATTGCCTGAAGTTTGATAGTTGCTTCATCATTTGATGACCACAATAATGGCAGATGCTTCGGGCCAAACCGTCCGATCAACCGGCGTGAAACCTGGTTCCAAAGCGGATCTTGCAGATTGTAAGCGTATGCCACCAGACGATTGGCAAAACTATGCCTCAGATGATGAAAGCGCGTACTTTTATCACTACTGACATATTTCAATAGTTTGTTTAAATATTCCCGAGCTTGCTGTTTATCTATCGACGTCCTGGCTGATTCGCCATCAAATAATAATAGTGTCTGGTGATCCTGTTGAATCCACCTCTCTGTTTCCAAGGTCACTATCTTCCAGACCTTATCTTCCTGCTCACTTAACTTTCCAATGAGCGGTATTTGTCTGGTCGCTGAACGAGTTTTTAGATCGCCATACACTGACCCTCGAATTTGTAGGAAAATTTTATTTTCATCACGCTGAACATCAATATGTCTAAGCTTTAACACCTCACCAAACCGCAATCCAAAACGATACCCTAGCATCAGGGTCATTATGTAACGTGCTTTTAACCAAGCCGCTAAACTGGCATCATTATTTATAGTCTGAATGGCCTCGTCATACTCTTTGATTGTGAGAATATTTGCATCAACTGAAGATTCAACCGAATTAAGCCCAGCGTACGCAAAAAGCCCTGACCAGTTGATGTTAGGTAACGCGAGATGTATCTGTAAAAAATGATGGAAGTCATACAAACGTCCAAGACGATACTGCCTATCACCACCGCCAAATTCTATGCACTCCCAATACAGTTCCTCGAAATCATCTTCATCAAATGACCGTATATCACCGCCAGCAAGTGTCAGTACTAGATGAAAAATTTCAGAGGCATAGCGCTGAATGGTTGGAAATGACAAGTTCTCTTTCATAAAACCAGAATGACAACGAGCCACCAACCAGGCAATCAAGATTTTACCCGTTACACTCACTTCATCCCGCTCAGAGTATTTTTTTAACTGCTTTTCCAGTTTCGCTTTAAGCCCACTATTCCTTTTTTCTGTACCAACAGGCTGAGTTAGTTCAACTTGTTTAAATATGTGCTTGATGTCTCGCCAGCACTGCGTTGCAGTCAGGTATTTTGAATTTATCTGGCTCAATGTAGGAAGCCAATCTACGGCCTCATCTTCGAAAACATTTTCAATAATGTTCTTAGGCAGATATGGTTTATCTTCTAGTAAAGTAGTCAACCGGTGCAAAGGCAAATGTCTGCCCTCAGATTTAGGCATCCAATAATTATGAAATGCACCCGGTAAATGCCAAGTATTCAAGGCCTGAGCCAATTCGGAAATTCGTCTAAATACATTGTCTTGATTACACTTTAAAGCATGCTTTTTAAGGTATAGAACGAGCTGCCTTTGTAGCCCTTCAATGCCCTTTAATACTTGCTCTGCGCAATAATTATTTCGAATGTAAATAATGCGTGACAGGGTCAACGAGTCTGGAAGCCACCTATATTCTTTACATTCGATAATGCCTCCCTTCACACCAACTCGAAACATATCTGTGGATATATGTTCTGGAAGCATTTGAAGAGCTTCTGGTTTAGCCAGACCACCAAAGACAGTAGCGGTTACAACAAGCTCAGCCAGAGACTGCTCAACACTATCTGGTTTCTGTCGGGCAGAAAATTCTGTTAACAATGAGATCTGAAGTTTTTTAGATTTTTGCCAATCTTGGAAAATTTTCTGACTTATAACCGATGATTCTGCAGCTATGGTAATAGCAGGATGAAAGTCTTCGATTGTCGCTCCTCTTCTACTTTCATTGACCAACCAATGTGATGCCATGTTTGTACCATACTGAATACTGAAGCCAGCATGATGACAATCTGTCTTTACACGATCGAAGAATTGATTGACCTGCTCTTTTGGGAAATACCTGTTGTTAGTCTTATTGAAAATATCGATAATGGCGCTGACCATTATTTGCTTTATCTGAATCTGATTTTGCAATCTTTTGAAACGACGTTTTTCGGGCCCCAGGGCTTTTGTCGACTGACTCTTAATCAGGGAATGTTTGAATTTTTTCGGCAGTCGGATCCGATCACGATTTTGCTTGAATGGACTCAAATGTTTCCAGCCCAGCTTTTTCATCGCCTGCTCGATCTCTCTAGCGAGGATCGCAAAATCAATGGCTGGCGCATGTCCAGCTCGTTGACCATGTCGATGCGACAATCCATGGATATGTCCAAGATATAGCTCAACGATGCCAGATGGCACCCCATTATCAACAAGAAGTTGGCACATCACAGAACGTCCGGCATTTGTCGGAAGCTCAGCAAATTGTTGCCAATAAGTCTGCAAACTTTTCTGAGTAACAGAAAAGTACTTCACTCCTAATTCATCAATCTCAAAAAAAACTGGCAGATTTTTTGAGCTTCCTTCCAGGCAGTTCAGGATTGCCACGCCGAGCAGTTGTCTTTTTAGGGACTTATCTCTATATAGTCGCGCTCCTAATTGCCTTAAATGACGACGGTAAGTTCTAAGCTGTGCCTGGGCGATTTTGGGAATAATCTGATATCGATATTCATGCCTTAATGACACGACCTTATCGCTGATGAGACCCCCTTCGTAATTGATATCAAGCTCATCCCACCAGCAAAACGGATCACGAACAGGACGGTGACCAGTTGCAAACAGCATCATTGTCAGCGTGAAATACATGAAAGCGTTGTGTGTTTGAATAATGTCGGCAGGATATCGGTTCAATTTGCTTTTGAGTTTAGCTGTAATGCCATCAACTAGCCCCTTAACATTTCCAGGAAGCTCAGTGCTTGATCCAAAATCGAAACCGAGCAAATCTTCTGGAATATTGAGCAAGGTGTCTGTCGTCTTTTGATAGACTTGACTCAATTCATCACCTTTCAACACACGGTAATACATCAAAACTGGGGGTTCGGTTTTTAGATCACCTGCTAAAGTGGTTATGACCAGTGGATCTCTTGTTTGATAGGTCAATTCTGCTGAGAGTGCAGCAGCCAGTTTGGGCAATTTAAAACGATAATGTCCATATCGGCGCCAGCTATTCAGCAAACTATGAAGTTTGGAAACAAAACCACTTTCGGTTTGACCTGTTGCAGCGAGAAGTGAATCACTGCCAGCTAATTGCAGTGAATGCTGTTTAATCCAAGAGCTCACTAAGCGAGGAAGTGGTAGATAACATAAGGAGAGCTCTGAACTCTGTTCTGAACGAAATACTCTGGGTAAATCCGGTAATGACTTTATTAACCTCCCTTGAAGATCAATAAAGCCAACGGCTCCCCATCTCGTGCTGAGAATTTGGCTAAGCTCTAATCCCAATAAGTAGACAAGAGCAATTGCAAAATGAATCGCCACTAATTTACTAGATACCTTCAGCCATTTAATGGACAGCCCCCAGTATCGTTGACAAATTCCAGCTTCAAATAGACACCTTCTCAAAATCTTCATGTATTTCAACTTGTTGGTTGTAATTGGTAACAAGTCTACTCAAAAAGCTCAATGCAGCGGGATTAAGGATATATCGCTGCTCTCCCAACCGATGAGCAAAACTTCGTTCGAGCAGAAAATCCATCACTTTTATCCAATCAGAGGGCAATCTTGAAGCCTGCAAAATATCTATATATTCCTCTGTATCAGACAAGATACGAAAGTCTGTTTCATCCAATCCCATGTCTGGTCGAATGAGTCCTTCCAGATCTCGTCCCGAACGGGAGTAAAATCTGCCAATTATTAATAGTGCAACTTGGACTCTAAAAGCATTTTCATCAGCCTCTTCTGTCTCACCTTCGTCATAATCTCTGACGTAGAAAAAATCACCATCGGGATCAAATACGAGTTCAAATCCGATATGTTGATAGAGTTTTTTGAAATGTCCAAGATGATTAAAAATAACCGTAAATAACGGGCTTTGTTTTATTTCCGCCTTGAGGTCATCATAGAAATATTTAGAGATTATTTTGCCTGCCGTAAGTGCTTTGTATATCTGTTGACTATCTGATGCTCTCACAGCGTCAAATTCTGTCTGTAACTCATTCATGTTGGATTGTCCTACTCAACATTCTGACACGATAGTAAAAGGCTTTATCATCAAGTTGAAGGTATCGCCTGCGATTAGTTGTATTGATAATTAATTCACTATCTTTTCCCTGAAAGCGTTGGCTGATTCTGATCAGAGATGAAAGCAAGTCATGAATTTCATACTCGCCAAACCCGCTGATTAATCTTTGATGCATCGCTGCCAATAGATCTTGTGTTGGACGAAATCGCATACCATCAATAAATTGAAATAATAGCTTAGCCCTCCTCATCCGCTCATCCGCATTTCCTTCTCTCTGGTAGAGCCCCGATTCTGGCAAAATACTTTTTAATCTGGTCATATCATCTAAACGAAGTTCAATTTCACTGAAGAAATTATCTAGATAGGATTTCGAGTCGCTAAAGCGGTATGTCTGTGGCCGGGGTCTTCTCTTCAGTCCAACGACATAACCTGACTCTTGAGCATAGGACTTGGCGATAAACTTTTTTCGCATATTACTGGTTGTCGTTTCTTCATATTTAGACAGTAATAATTGATAAGAACTTTCCATTGCATTTGATTCCAATATGCCTTGGCGAGTCTTTCTCAAAAAACGCTCGACTTCAGCCGAGATACGGCTCATTGGTTTATATACACTAGTAAAACTCATTGAAAACAAAAAAATCTGATCCGCAATGTTGGGATGATTTCGTCGCTCAAAAAGAGATTGGACTTCGTGCAAAACTTTGAAAAGGTTTGGTCCATCACTTAACCTGGCTTTATCATTTAAGAATGCGAGCACGGGTTTAATATGACGTTCATATACTTGACTGATGTTATTGAACATCTCCTGCCTAAAACGGGCAAAATGTTGTTCGTTGTAACTGGCCTTGGCCGAAATTTTCTCCAATTGTTGATTGAGACTTTCTATGGAAGAAACGTTTTTTCTGAGTACCCCTAGCAGGTCACTAAGTTGTTTGAGCAGATCATCACGTTGCTCAGTGTAGTCAGGATCCAAGTCACTAAAGCTTGCCGACTCAAGTCGGATACACACTGATCTTAGGCTATCCAGATGACTCTTTAACCTTGAGTCGGTTAATTCCTGATGAAGTGATGCTTCACATAACCGAAAGAGGTTGAGAACTTCATCTTGAAACACCAGAAGCCGCTCTCCATCATGTTTCGCAATATCGGCAATAACTTGATTTCGTAACAGGTTATTCGTCTTAAATGCCACCTGAACGCGTTTACGATCCTCATCAGACAGATTCGTCATGTAGTCTCTAATGCGCCTTATAAAGTCTGTCTCTCTAATAAAGCGACTATTCAGATCATCCATTGTTTGAATGGAGTCAAACATTATGTCTGGGTGAGCCAACATCACCCTAAGTGTTTCAATGGTATTAAAACGTTTAGTCATCTTCTAGCCAGTCTGTCTGCTCAGCTAGTTCCAACCCTGTGAGATAAGAAGCTTCCGCATGTTCAAAACCTTCCTCGCTGTTCCAACATACGATATCGCGGCCTTGGTGGTATGGACGACCAGTCCTGGTACTACCAATTTCAATAAATCGCCCAACTTTATGAATAAGCTCACTGCTCGCACTATATGTAGAAGCAGAAAAAAGGCTGAATCCGTTATCTTCAAGGTGTGGTAATAACCAATCGAACTGATCCAAATTCACATTAGCTATCTCGTCATAAACCAATGGCATCTGCACACGCATCCCATTCACGGTCATTCTATCGAGCAATACCTGAACCAATTGAAAATTGATGAGCTCGGTGGTTGAGGTAGACTGCTCTTTGGCTTGCATGGAAGATTCATTGCGTTTTTGTGTTTTGTAACTCAAAGCTGTGAGAATTTTATCCATCGTGAGGCGTGACTCTTCATCACGAAAAAATTCATCAACAAACACACGTAGCCTGTCGTAAAACTGCTCCGATGGTAATTGTTCACCATGAATATTAAGCTTTACTATTTCTCCAATCAGATTTCTGAATTTGGGATGCACTGAAATGTTGACTTCAACTTTTTCAAGATCATTTATTTGAACGCTCGCAAAGCTGCGATTTAAACTGTTTTCAAAGCGGGCTATATAATCCGAGGTGTCCCGAAGGATTTTGGTATAACTTGCAACAGACTCATTATGCTCATGGATCCGAGCTCTCAGGAAAGCTTCCTGCTCGGGCAGCTCATCGAAAACGCGGGAGAGCTCTTGTACAGCCCTCATGATAATACCGTCATCCGGAGTTTCTAAAATCTCTCTAAAGCTAAAGAGCCTCTCATGATGCATATCCTTTAAAGTCGATAGAACTTCTACTTTTAATTTATCAAATAATTGTAGTTGCTCCTCAAAGACATTCACCAAGTCTATGCTTATCTCTATCAGTTCATTAGGTAGCGCCTCCCCCTCAAGTAGTCGTGGGTAGCGATTTGCTAATGTCTTCAATCTGCCCTTGATTAGAATCAGATTACTACTTTTTGATTTGATTTTTTCGCTGTCTTGTTTGGCATCATTCAGTTTGGAGAGAGCATTATTAAATTCCGTGTTCGCTTTTTCCAGATCTTGCTCAGTCTCTTGTAAAAGCTTTGTGTTTTGCTCAACTCGTTTAGAAACATCGGACATTTGTTTGCGATGAAAGCCAATGTGTTGAACAACTTCGAGATCGGCAATGGTTTTCTCAAGCTGTTTTTGAAGATCTTGAAGCTGCTTTTTCTTAAGCAGAGGATTTTGGTCGTTTTCGACCGTTATTGTAGTTGCCCCCACTAAAACGGACACACCTAGCTTGCCACTTTAAGAGCTCGATACTCCCTCGGTGACATCATTTTCAATCCGCTATGCGGATGATAATTGTTGTAGTCCTCAAACCAATCAGACAACTGCGCCATGACGGTTGCCGCATCTGGTCGGTCATTCAAATACACGTAATCACGTTTGAAGGTCTTCACAAACGCCTCAGCCATGCCGTTGCTCTCAGGGCTTCTCACGGGGGTTGTGCATACCTTAAAGCCCAGTGATTTCGCGAACTGCCGAGTGTCATCGGCAATATGTCAACGACAATCCAATTTTGACCCACTTTCCGACAAAGTAAAATTGACCCACCCTTGGCGACTATTCGTTAATTTGTTTATACGTTACTGGGGCTATCCCAGCAGTTTTCTTTCCTTTCAATCGATAACTGTTTCCTGAGATCTGCACAATATGTGCGTGGTGTAAAAGCCGGTCGAGTAATGCTGCTGTGAGTGCCTGATCATTGGCAAAAGCTGTTGCCCATTGTGAAAATGGTAAATTACTGGTCACTATCACGCTGCCTTGTTCATAGCGCTTAGCAATCACATTGAAGAACAAGGTGGCCTCTTCATGCCCGAAGGGCAAATAACCAATTTCGTCAATGACCAACAGTTTGGGCCCCAGCACACTGCGTTTCAGATAACCTTCCAGTCGATCCTGCTTCTTCGCAGTAGCCAGTTGCAACATCAGGTCGGCTGCTGTGATAAAGCGTACTTTGATACCTTTTTGAATCGCTTTGCAAGCATAAGCAATGGCCAGATGGCTTTTGCCGACACCACTCGGACCGAGCAGAACAATGTTTTCGGCCCGTTCGATAAACGCCAGGCTATTGAGTTCCTGCAATTGCTTTTTGGGTGCACCGGTGGCAAAGTTGAAGTCGTAGTCCTCAAACGATTTAATTGCTGGCAATCCGGCAAATTTCTGCAAGGTCTCACGTGTCCGCTGCGTTCTGGCATCCACTTCAAGGTTAAGCAGCTGCTCCAAAAAGTCGGCTAGTGTAGCGCCTTTACCCGCTGCGGTATCGGCCACCGCTGACCATTCCACTGCCATCGTATTGAGTTTGAGTTCTTCACAGGCCCGCTCAATCCGTGCCATCTGCAAGTTCATCGGCTCATCTCCAGCAACTGGTCGTAGGTGCTTAGCGGATGCTGCAGACTCTCAATCGGGAGAGCGTGACGAGATGGGAAAGCAACGTGTTTTTCTTTAATCACGCATGCCGGTAAGTCAGCCAATGCCAACTGCTCTTTAATCAACAGCGTTTGCGGCTGCTGTCCGGTGGTGCCATGGCAGCGCTGATGTGCTACCTCTCGTAACCAGGGACCGACTTGACCATTAGCCGTATCAACATCCAGCACCAGTCCCGCTTGTTTCAGAGTAGCTGCCAGCGGTGTGATAAAGCTGTTTTTCAGATAACCGTTAAAGCGCTCGACCTTTCCCTTGGTTTTCGCCCGGTAGGGCCGACAGGCACGAAGGCGAAAACTATAGTCTGCTGCTAACTGCAGCAACTTGTCGTTCCAGCGGTGGCGACCATCACCATATGCATCGCGTTCAATCATGATGCACTTGGCATTATCAAACAGGATCTCTTTGGGCACACCGCCGAAGTACTGCAAGGCGGCTTCTATTCCCGTGAGCCAGTCCTCTTGACGCTCATGACTGCTGAACCGTACAAAACTCGCCCGACTGTAACCGAGTGTGGCAACAAAGGCTTTGAGTTTGCTGCGTCCCCGTCGGATAGTGGTAAAGTCGACCTGCATCTGTTGACCCGGCAGGGTTTCAAACCGAACCACATCTTCTTGTAACGTTGGTTTGAACTGCCGGATGTAGTTTTTGACGATACCTTCCTGACCAGTAAAGCCTTGCTCTTTGATTTCCCTGAACAATACCGTGGCGGGGATCCAATAAGGTTTTGCTGCCGCAATACGTTCAAGTAAATAAGGTTTAAACGGGTCCAGTTTTGATGGTCTTTCTTCGCGTGGACCATAACTGGGTGAACGGGCTTGGTCACGCAGATAATTACGGACTGTGTTCCTGGCGATCCCGAGTTGCCTACTGATGGCGCGGATACTGTGACCCTGCCGGTGTAATACATGTATTTCCACTAATGACTCCTGATTTAACATCGCATTTCAACCGCCATCCTGTCGTTACAAATGACGGCCATTTTGCCTCAGGTGGGTCAATTTTTGATTGTCGTTAGTGGGGCAGTTTTACATTGTCGATGACAATATAGCAACTCCCATTATCGGTCAGCCACTCAACCTGGCGAGGTAGCTCTTGAACATCACCAAACCGCTTTTCAATACTTTCGACCAATACGTCCTGCACCATCAAAGCGTTAATGCCAGTGGTGGTGGCAACATAACTCATGACTTCACGGTCGCAGCAGTCGAGACTAAACACCACTCGGACTTTTTCTTTATTCCAACAGCCGATCTCAAAACCATCTGAGCACCAACGTGTGTTGGAGTGAAGGGTAATAACCTTGCCTTCATGCGCTCGATTATCACCAACACGACCAGTATGCTTCGCTAACAGCAAATTATTCAGTCGCATGATGCGGTAAATCCGCTTTGGATTCACTTTCACAAATGCATGCTCTCCCGATTTTAACTGGCGATTTAAGTGCGCCGTAATACGTCGATAGCCATTGGTTGCACGTTTGTCACACAAATTCTCAATCAGTGGCAACAGCAAGGCATCGTCTGATTTGCTGTAACGTGTCGGACGGCCGGCTTGTCGCCCATTAATCCGTTGGTAAAGATTAGAGCGCGACACACCCAGTGCACTTACGACTCGGATGAGAGGGAATCGTCCGGTGGCAACAATGGCATGCGCGATAGTAACTTTTTTGACTGAGCTATCTCCAGCGCCTCTTTCAGAATTTCCGTTTCCATGGTTTTGCGGCCAAGCAGTTGCTCAAGTTGCTTCACTTTTTTCTGCAACGCTTTGTGCTCAGCTGAGCTGACCACTTCATCACCAGATTGAATTGCCGACATGCCACCGTCTTGCATGAGTTTCTTCCACTTAAACAATAAACTTGGGGTGATGCCGTTTTGTCTGGCCACCAGTGACACCGAATACCCTGGCTGCATACTCATGGCAACAAATTTGGCTTTCTCCTGCGGAGTATAGCGACGACGACGCTGTTCGCCAGTAAAAATTTCAATACGTTCCATAGACACTCCTTAAAGATAGGTCTAAGCCTATCGCTTAATAATTGAGTGTCCGTTTTAAAATGGGGCTATTACAGTTATAGACTTAAGTGACTTTTCATACGAAACAATTTCTGCTTTTAGTTCTGAAATATCTCTTTGCTCGTCTATATCAACAGCAGCATTTTGCTTTTGGAAATTTCTATCGAAAAATTGATAAGTCTCATTACTTTCAGTGAATAACGAGGAGAACTGGGTAAGTTTGTCAATTTCATCCGTCGTTAAAGCTCTATTAGGATTAGCTAGAATCAATCCTTTATTCACTGCAGCTAATACACTTTGAACCTGAGAATTAATCTGCTCAGAGATGCGAAAAGCACCATTTTCCTTTGAAAGTATCAATCTTTCGTACTGGGCTCGCTTTTCGCTAAGTTTTTTTTCTAAGTGTTGTCGTCGTTGTATATTTTTTTCTGAATTAAGTAGCGCCTCAATATCTTCTGTTTTGTCCTGCTTGTCAGCAATCAAATTATCCAAAATATCTGAATCAGAAATATCATCCGGAAATTCTAGTCGGATCTGCTCATATGTTTTAAGCGCTCTAGTGCTATCTATTTGCAATGCTTTGTCTGCACGCAGAAGCTCTTTTAATCCTGTTCGCTTATCAGCTAATTCTTGCCTGTAAATATCTGCTGACAGTTTAGTTTGTTTGCAACTTTCGTAAACTTTATCATTTGACTGTCTTTCGCTCGCCAGCCTGCTTTCCGCCTCACTTACAGCCTTTTCAAAAGATTGGTATCTCGCTTCGAGATCTTGCAGCTGCATATAGCGGCTATAACTTGCTTTGAGCGATTGAAAGGCTGGCTGGGCATTCTTGATACGAGTAAGTCTAGCCTCTTCTTTTTTCAGTTCATCATGCTTAGTAAAAAAAGCATCGATATTAAAGTCCAGTACATCTTCATCACGCTTCTTACCGGCTTCCATGATATTAGCAATTGCAGTAGTGACTGTTTTGTTGCCGGCATTCATTTCAAAAAGGAGTAAAACAAGCGCCCTTAACGATTCAATACTGGCATCATCAGGTTTAAGCAATGGAAACAATGCATATCTAATGGCTTCTGGATCCAAAAAATCTCCAGTGCCATATATGAGTTTCTTTATTTTAGAAGGATCACTTGCGATTTGCGTATGGGATGACATTTTCTTCAATGTTGCTGTGAGGCTATTTACTGATAAATCGTCTACTGCTCGGCCAATACCCTGATCATCATTGCCAAGCTCCCAGAAAAGGTGGCGAATACGATTAAATTCGAAAGGTGTAAAGATCCGACCATAGCCGAGATTGTTACTTCGGTGGAGAATTTGGCAATGGGTGCCAACGTAGTTTTGCACTTCAATAATTAAGAAACTTCTACTGTAATCCCCCCATTAATAACCGCAATTAAAAGTAGAGGGTTAAGCTGGACTCAGCAAATACCTTGGCGGTACGCGACCAATTGCTGAGTTTGGCCGTTCATTATTGTATGTCCAAAGCCATTGTGTGGCGAGCAGCTGTGCCTGTTCAACAGACTCAAATAAATGTAATTCAAGCCATTCGTGACGTACGGTTCGGTTAAAGCGTTCGACGTAAGCATTCTGTGTTGGCTTACCCGGCTGGATATACATCAGGGTGATCTTCTGGTTATTTGCCCAATCAATCAGCACCTGACTGATGTTTTCCGGACCATTATCACATCGTATTGCAGCAGGCTTACCACGCCACTCCATGACCTGTTCTAATGACCGAATAACTCGCTGGCTCGGCATAGAAAAGTCCACATCAATACACAAGCCTTCGCGGTTATAGTCATCAATGACGTTGAATGTACGAAACTTACGACCGTTATCCAGTGCGTCAGACATAAAATCCATCGACCATACCTGGTTCATGCCAGTCGGAACGCTCAGTGCATCAGGTTTATCCCGTTTAATCCGCCGCCGGGGCTTAATGCGTAAGTTCAGTTCTAACTCACGGTATAAGCGATAAACACGTTTATGGTTCCAGCTAAATTTTTTAACATTACGTAAATGATCGAAACACAAACCAAAGCCCCAGCGTTTATTAGCAGTGGTTAAACGTAATAGCCAATCAGCAATAACGGCATTTTCGTTGGATAGCTTGGCTTGGTGGCGATAACAGGTTTCACTGATCCCGAAGATCTCACAGGCAAGGCGAATACTAAGGCCGAGTTTGGCGACGACCTGCTGCGCCATCTCTTTACGCAGAGATGGCTTTACCACTTTCCCTCAAGTGCCTCCTGGCGGATCTGCGATTTCAAGCATTCCTCAGCATACATTTTCTTCAAACGGCGATTTTCATCTTCAAGCTCTTTGAGGCGCTTTATCATTGCGGTGTCCATGCCGCCATACTTCGCTCGCCATTTGTAAAAGGTGGCACTACTGATGCTGTGCTCTCGACAAAGATCTTGAACACTTATCCCTGCTTCGTTTTGTTTGAGGATCGCCATGATCTGGCTATCTGTAAATTTTGATGTCTTCATGCAGAATCTCCTGCGCTTTAGTTTACGAGAAAATTCTACTTTTGAACTCAATTATTTATTGGGGGGATTACAAATGATCCAGATTTAGTTGAGCTATACATCCATTACGAATGTTTGAATTCTTATATCTGATGCATTCCTTTAAATCAGATATTATCAACAAAGATACTTTCTCAATTATTCTTTTAAAGATAGACTTTATTCGACCGGGACAATCAGATTTATCGTTAAAACTCTGCTTGGAACAAATATTAAACGTTGTAGTTAAAGATATTAATGTCAAAAATAGATCAGAAACTACTTGCTAGAGCAGTAGAAGTTCTTGGTAATGAGCGAGATGCATTACACTGGCTTCAAACGCCGAGATCTGCTTTAAATAATCAAATACCGTTAAAGTTCATTGAAACCTATGAGGGACAACAAGAAGTACTCGACTTGCTTGGCCGGATTGAACATGGAGTTTTTTCATAATTACCTTATGAAAGGCATCGACTTCTTTTATTAACCATCATAAAGCCAAGATGAACGAGTTGTTTTTAACTCATCCATCCGCTCTTCAGGCGTTCTCCAGCTTTTTAGTGCATTCAAAGCATTATTCTCACCAATCATCTGGCGGGCTGCATCTATTCGAATCATCAGCTCATTTCTTTGAGTAACATCAAGCCCTGAAACCACGCGCTCAGCCTGATCAAAAAAACCTCTGATACGCTCTACTTCACCCCACTTATCGATAATATCTTTCAGTTGCAATTTGCTATCTTCAATTGCTTTGAGACGAAGGCGTTCACGCTCAGCTTGTTTGTATTCCTGTTGTTTAATCTCCCATTCACGTCTCCGCTTCTCTGCCAGCTCAATTGCTTCCTCGTGTAATGTCGAAATTGTTGGTGCTGATGCAATTGCTTCACTAGTAATATTTTCAATAATCTCCTTGCTTCCTTTTATACCTGGTATATGCCAAAGCTTTTCCCACTTTGTGCCCGGGTATGGCGAATACGCAATTACCGCAAATTTTCCTGTAGGGATTCTTCGGTTTGTCGTCCAAGAAAACCGATATGAGTTTTCCTGATTTTTATGTACTCGAATATATTGATTGATAGATGAATCATAATGGCACTCTACCGATTCACTTTCCTCTATAAGTATTAGGCCAATGGCAACATCATCCACATAAACCAATGTTGATCTATAGGGTGACCAATAGGTTGTATAACCATTTGAAGCTTTGGGTTCGATGTAACTTTCTGAACTTGGTCTTATAAAATTCGAATGTTTTGGCTCAAAGGTGACTTTATGACCTTTTTCTTCAAAAGACCAATACACGTTATTTGCTAGTTTTAGCAGTTTCTCAAGACATTCTGATGATACAAGCAAGTCCGGTAATATTTTTTTATTGGGTTTTAGATAACCATTCTCAGTCTCTCTCCCCTTCAAAAACAGCTCTTTGACGTCCCTAACAAGAGGATGCCATGAGCCTCTTGCACGTCTTATAGTTCTCGGGTACTGAGTTATATCAGGTCTTCTTATCCTGCGATTTGAGCTCGGGGTTATACCCTCACCTTTGCTCCATTCAAGCATATCCTCAGGCCCAGGTTCTGGAAGAGAAGGCTTAGTTACCTTTTTACTTACGGCTAACTTTGCCCAATAACCCCGTTCTGGTCTAGGCACACTCATTTGAGTGCAAACTCTCGCCAAATAACTTGAAGAAACTCCACATTTTTCTGCCAATGCAGTCATTGGCATGGACCAGACGAGATCAAATAAGGTTATTCTGTCTAATGGAAATGAAACATCTGGGCTTTTTGGGTCCATATCATCAGAGCTCCTAATCATGGTGGGTACCTCCCATTATTCTTTTCATAGGCCTTTATGATTATGCTAATTTCCGTAGTCTTTTGACTATACTTTCGGATAATTACCTAAAAACTTTCTTCAGTCGTAATAAGTTTATTATGACCTATAGACCATATATTGGATTTATGATACAAAGACCATAAAAATAAATTATGACTTTTAAGTCATATACGACATTTATGATCTAAAGGTCATATTTACTTGTAATGAGGTTAAGATGAAGATACTGGTCAGATCGCCTAAAGATTTAGGTAATGCCATCAGGCACGCTCGTAAAGCGAAAGCCTTAACTCAAAGTGAGTTAGCCTCAAAAAGCGGTATATGGCAGGAAACAATTTCAAAAATTGAGAATGGTGTCTCGAGCACGAAGCTGGACACTGTTTTTGATTTATTTGCCGCTTTGGATCTGGAAATTCATATACAAGAACGCAGTAAGGGTAATATCAGCCAGCTAGAGGAAATCTTGTAGCATGGGCCGTCGTCAACACTATATCCCGCTTGATGTATGGATAAGTAACCGAATCGTCGGACAGCTTATTCGTGAAAGCACAGGCGCAATATCGTTTATATATGATCAACGTTGGTTAGATTGGGAACATGCTTTTCCTGTTTCTTTATCCTTACCTCTCAGGAAAGATCGCTTCATCGGTGCTCGGGTAATACCCGTCTTCGAGAACCTTTTACCCGATAATGACGGTGTTAGAAAAAGGCTTGCAGAACGTGTTGGTGCAGATGGCACTGATGCTTTCAGTCTGTTGTCAGTGATTGGCAGAGATTGTATTGGAGCATTACAGTTCCTTCCCCAAGGGAGTTCTCAAGAAACAAGTAACCAGCTTGAGGGTACTGTTTTATCAGAGCATGAAATTGAAGTCTTACTGGGCGAGTTAGAAGAGGTACCACTCGGGCTACAAAAAGAAAATGACTTTCGAATATCCATTGCTGGAGCCCAAGAGAAGACCGCTTTGCTCTTTCATAATGGAGAGTGGAGTAAACCCACAGGCACAACTCCAACAACACACATACTCAAGCCACAAATAGGCAAACTGTCGAATGGTATGGATCTCACCCACAGTGTTGAGAATGAATTTCTGTGTTTAAAACTCCTAAAAAACTTTGGTCTAAGAACAGCTAATACAGAGATCATTGCTTTTGGAAGTCGTAGGGCCTTGGTGATTGAACGATTTGATAGGAGGTGGACTGCGGATGGCAGGCTGATCCGATTGCCACAGGAAGATTGTTGCCAAGCACTCTCCATCCCACCCACGAGAAAATATCAAAGTGAAGGAGGTCCAGGTATTGTAGAAATAATGGACTTATTTCGTGGCAGTGATGAGCCAACGCAAGACCGGATGGACTTTTTCATGTCCACAATTTTATTTTGGGCTATTGGTGCCACAGATGGCCATGGTAAAAACTTTAGTTTGTCTTTAATGCCTGGCGGAAGATATAGAATGACACCGCTTTACGATGTCCTAACACTACAGCCATCAGTCGATGCCAAGCAAGTAGCTCATAAGAATTACAAGCTCAGTATGAGTTTTGGTAAATCCAGACACTACAAAATTAAAGAAATTGCTGTTCGGCATATCATCGAGACTGGCGTTGAAGCAGGGCTTTCACGTCAATCGATTGCTGAAATTTTCGATCAACTTTGTAAAGACAAAGATAAAGCTATCGAACATACACTGCAGGGGCTCCCAAAGGATTTTCCCCAAAACTTATTGGACTCCAATTTTACAACGTTAGAAAAAAATATTTCACTGCTAAATAATGCTCGATAGGCAAAAGTTCGAGAGGGTTTCCCCCTTTTCTTTAGGGAATGTTATAAATACAGAACCTCTTTTATTCAACGTTTAACTAATTGGCTGTATAGCTTTTTGCTGGCTTATTAATTTCTGGATCAATCTTAAGGCGTTTTAGGATATGGAAAACTAAGTATTCGCCAGTCGCCAACATTAGCAATTCAAATCATTATTTATTTGGCTAGTGCCTTAGCCCTTTGTTTCATTCTGGCTCGAACTGCTTCTGACGTTAACCAGATGGCTTTTGGAGAATTGGCCTGAATTAGACCAATAGTTACTTGTTCACGGAACCATAAATCGTGATTGCGAGATTCATCAGCCTGCTCCAACTTATCGATAGAGTATGATGGTTTTTCATTGTTTTCTCGCCTTACCATACAACTTCTTACCTCTTCAATTAGGGTTTTGGTGTGTCATACGTATTCATAAAGGAGAATTAAGCCCCCACCCATACTATATCGGATGGGGACTGATAGAGTGTTTATCGAACCAAGTTGCCATGCTTCCACTTGTCGCTCATTTGAACTAACACAGCAGAGCCAGAAATTATCTCATCTGATTTATTAATAGCCTGTCTCAATCGTAAGTGCTTTTCCTGGAAAAACTCTGAAGTTTTTGCCCAATCAGCAATATCACCAAACTTATATGTATAGGACACCCGAGAAATAACATAGCCCTCACTTTCTGTAGGATGAATCGCCACTAATTCTTTAGACACTAATCAGCCGCTTCGAAAATCGATTCTCAAACTCTACCGGTGACAACTGATTATTGAAACCATGCCGCCGTTTGGTGTTGTAAAACATTTCAATGTAATCGAATACATCCTGTCTGGCTTCATCTCGACTTGCGTAGATTTTCCGCCGGACACGCTCCCGCTTGAGCAACTGAAAAAAGCTCTCAGCAACGGCATTATCATGACAATTACCTCGTCGGCTCATACTGCCTTCAAGGCCATGCGTTTTAAGAAATGCGCTCCAATCGTGACTGGTGTACTGGCTGCCCTGATCAGAATGCACCATGACGGTTGTAGACGGATTACGCCGCCAAACAGCCATTAACAATGCATCCAATACCAGTTCTTTGGTGATCCGGGACTGCATTGACCAGCCAACCACTTTTCTGGAATATAAATCCACCACAACGGCCAGATATAACCAGCCCTCATGGGTTCGGATATGCGTAATATCGGTGACCCACGCAGTGTTGGGCTGAGTCACATTAAACTGACGTTGTAGTTTATTGGGTGTCACAACATGGGATTCACCACCCGGTTGTCTGGGCCGGCGATAACCGACTTGAGCTTTGATCCCCGAAAGGCGCATTAAGCGATGTACCCGGTTGATACCGCAGCGTTCACCATATTCACGAATATCACTGTGAATCTTGCGATAGCCATAAACCGCACCAGACTCAAGCCAGAATTGTTTGATTAGGCCTGTGAGTCGCTGATCTTTTTGCTGGCGCTTGGACTGCGGCGCTTTGAGCCATTGATAATAGCCGCTCGGATGGACGTCCAGCAGAAAACAGAGCCGTCTGACCGGCCAAAGCAGGCTATTCGCCTTAATAAAGGCGTACCTCACTCGGGGTGACTTGCGAAGTACGCCGCCGCTTTTTTAGAATGTCACGCTCCTCAGTGACGCGTTTCAATTCTTTCTTGAGCCGGTTAATTTCGGCTTGTTCTTCTGCCTTGGTCCGATGCTTGTTGGCATCTGGACCATACTTCTTCAGCCAGGCATACAAACTATGCGTTGTGACATCCAATCGGCCAGCGACATCGGAAACACTGTAACCACGATCGGTTACCTGACGGACTGCTTCGATCTTGAATTCTTCTGGATAACGTTTACTACTCATTTGTACCTCTCTGGTTGCCATATTAAATGGCTGAAAGGTATCTAGTAAATTAGTGGCGATTCAGGATTTGTAAAATCAATAACATCCTCTACTTCATTTTGAGCATAACAGAAGCTAACCTTATCACCAGAACTAATACTAGCGTTGCTTTCACCCTCTGGGGTCAGAGTGTATTTCAAAGCTGACACTTGCTTGGGCCCCTCACCAAGTAACAGTGCCTCAAGTGATTCATTCTTGATCTTCGTTTTTTCAACTTTTAAAAACCCAAGTTTTTCAAACTCATCCAATACTGTGGGATTCTTTGACTCAGGTGTTGTAACTGGAAGCTTTCCGATATCTACACACTCTTTCTTTACCTCGTAATAATCATTTATTGCTGCTTTGAAGTTATCTTTATTGGCATCCATTGGGCTTGAACAGGCCGTGGCCGATGATAGGATAATTGCTACTAAAGCACTTTTTTCTAATTTTTTAATCACTCAACCTTCCTTAATTTTTCGTCTTATCAAGCCCACAAATCCATGGACTATCAAGGAATCTTATCTCAGAAAATACATGCTACAAGTAACTGGGTCACAAGTTGGTTTAAATCGAAAAATTTGGAAGCTGTTTTAATAACTAAAATACTAAATCATCTTATAGATTCATGGTTAAAATTATCTTCAAACAGAAAAGTTATCTGAGAAAAGAAATTTTTTATACTCAGCTATTAGTAGCCCTAATAGCCTATTGAATATTAGA
Source organism: Methylophaga sp. F7 (assembly GCF_056863975.1). NCBI lineage: Bacteria > Pseudomonadati > Pseudomonadota > Gammaproteobacteria > Thiotrichales > Piscirickettsiaceae > Methylophaga > Methylophaga sp. F7. The sequence goes on from NZ_CM166511.1 coordinate 2,755,958, forward strand.
TACAGCTATCAGCTAAACCTTGAAGATGATCTTTATGTATGAATTATTTATAAATTGGGGCAAAAAGGAACCGCCTAATAGCGGTTCTTTTTCTATTCTCCACATGGGGAGAGAGAGCACTTCGGCTGTCTCATGACATACACTTATATTACCCATCAAATCAACTATTTACTTCAACATAAGACATAAAATCAAATAGTAAGACCCAACTTTGATAAATCAATAACTTGATATCAATAATTTTGCGCAGTCCAAGATGGACTCTCACGTAGACATCAATAAAATCAATCACATAGAAAAAATTCAGATTATCAACTTGCGTGATCTGTGACCCGTGGTATTTTTCAATCACTATTGCTTTGAACAGAGCGACAGCTAATAACAAAGATAGGAAATTACTAATATAGGAAATAAACCATGAGTCTCACAATTATCTCTGGCGCCATATGTTTCGTAGTAGTCATTTTATGTGCTATCGATTACTACCAAAAACAAAAGGGCCTGAACTTTAAGCTAAAAACTGTTCAAGGGTTTGCTCGGAAAGTAGGCTTGATTTCGATTATTGCTATCATCATAGAAGCAGCAGTAATGAACCATCTTTCCGCCATACATTTCATTGCCATTTCAAATGCGATTGTATTATGGATATTCGGCCTCTTAACTACCTCGGATAGTGCAGGACCTAGAACAACCACTCAGTAACCCAGCCTAGAGGTATTTAGAAATGACACTAATGCAATTAATCAACTTCCCTTTTCTTTTTGGAGGCATTTTAATATTGCTGTTTTTTATTTTGCTGGGCAGACATGCTAGTCAAGTGGATGATGAACGCAAAAAAAAGCAACAAATTACTGGAACACTCCATATGAATCGAGACTTTCTTAAAGACGTTCAAACTCGAGCAGAAATAAACAAGCTGAGTCTTGCTGAGCAAATCGAACGCTGGGCCCGTATTGGCAGAATTGCTGAAGATAATCCAGAACTAAATTTTGAGTTCATCAAGGATGCATTGGCTAGCACGACAGAATTAGAGCAAGGCAAGGTAACTAAATATGAACGAAAAACTCACAAGAATAGAAAAACATAAACTCTGAAAGTCATTCACGGCAGAGCTTAATTTTAGAACGAACAATCGATACATGAAATTTTTTAACTATTCACACCCCGCTTGGTTGATGCTTGCTCTAGGAGTTTTTATGGCGATCTTTGTGCCATTAGTACCAAATGTTAAAACGCATTTTGTCTATGGCCTAGCAATGATATGCATCGGATTTGGACTGATGGGATTATATGCTTTTTGGGTCGAGTGGAAAGAACATCAAAAGCGGCGCAACACATACTATATTGAGCCATTCAAAAAACGGCTTGAAAAATATCAAAAGCGTCATCAATTTAATCGCAAAGGCTAAAAGATTTCTGGATATGAATCGACAACAAATTAGTTAGGATATATATATGGATATCAGTAGTTATTCGATATTTTCTGACCTGCCCCTATCATCTAGTCCAATCTCTGCTTAGTAATGTCCTGTTTGGTTCTGTTTTTGTCATGACTGCCGGAAATTTCGATAGGTTTACTGAGATCTATTCCATTAGCTGCATTACAATACGAAACGGCTTTATTAATTCAAAGATTTTCAACTTCATATATTAATAATCTATCTGGCGAAATAATTTTAGGACAGATCTTTGAATACTTTACATACCATCTTGTTAGGCATCATTCAGGGTATAACCGAATTTCTACCTATTTCGAGTTCCGCGCATTTAATATTGGCCCCTATAGTTATGGGATGGTCAGATCAGGGAGTTGCTTTTGATCTTGCAGTCCACCTCGGCACCTTACTAGCAGTAATGCTGTATTTCTACCGAGATATAAAGATGATAGCCCAAGATAGTTTAAACTCAGCCAAACATAGACAGTTTATTGGCCAGGGAAGATTAGGATTATTCTTACTAATAGGAACATTGCCAGCGGCTGTTGCCGGACTTTTGCTTCTGGATCTTATCGATAATCAACTTCGCTCCATTGAGCTTATTTGTTTCACAACATTATTTTTTGGTTTACTTCTGGGGTGGGCTGACTGGCGTCCTAAACGAAATCGTCAGATTGATACTCTGGACTGGAAAGATGCATTATTGATAGGTTTGGCTCAAGCTATTTCATTGATCCCTGGAACTTCACGTTCTGGTGCAACTATAACTGCTGGGTTGCTTCTAGGACTTAATCGCGAAGCAGCTTCTCGCTTTTCATTCTTATTAGCCATCCCAATTACAGCACTTGCTGCTTCAGCAAAGCTTTTGGATGTGGCTATGAGTGACATATCACTCAATTGGCTTTCTTTTGCCATCGGTGCCATTACGGCATTTATCACAGCACTGACCGCTATCCATCTTTTTCTTAAATGGCTCAATTATTTTGGTATGTGGCCTTATGTTATCTACCGCGTATTTCTGGCTGCTGTGATTTACTTTTTACTCATTAAATAGAGAAGACTGTGGTAACGAAGAGATAGGAATCGCTTGGATTTTGATAAAGCTTACCTATTAAGCACCTACTATCTATAAGCCGGGTGACCAAGCGGCATATCGTAACGCTGTTGCCGATAGAGCCATGATGGTAGCAAAACATGTGCTAAAGCTTCGTGTGCATCTTCCTCTTCGGCTGGGCCAAGAATTTCTAGTTGTCGTGTATCGGGTGAATAATGACCTTCTAACGCTTGTTTTTGAGGTCTTAAAATGGTCACTTTTTCTCCCTGCATCAATGCAAAATAATCAGCAAACTGCATAAGAGCTCGTCCCGTGGATTGATGCTCTTCTGGGCGGCTCAAATCACGTCCGATCATCGGCGTTTCAGCTGAAATGCCCATCAGCGACAATAAGGTCGGGGCCATATCAATCTGACTTGCCACTGTCTTAATTCTCTTTGGTTTAATATCGGCTCCTAGGATAAGGCCCGGTATCTGGAATCTTTCAATAGGTACCAAAGCATCACCGTAAACATTAAGATCATGATCAGCAATGACCAGAAACAGTGTGTTTTGCCAATAATCACTTTGCATAGCCTTATCAAAAAACTCGCCTAAAGCGTAATCAGCATATTTAACCGCATTCAAATCCGTTTGCTTTTCCGAACCTTCCAGATCTATTCGCCCATCTGGAAACTCGTAGGGAGAATGGTTACTAGATGTAAATACCAAACTAAAATAAGGCTGTCCTTTTTGATGCATTTCAGAGATGCGATTATGCGCTTTGTTTAATAAATCTTCGTCCGAAACACCCCAACTCCCTTTGAATACTGGATTTTGGTAATTATCTTGATCAATAACCGACTCAAAGCCATTACCGATAAAGAACGACGCCATATTGTCGAAATGCGATTCTCCCCCATAAATAAACTCGGTAAAGTAACCTTTATGATTCAATAAATCGGCGATGGTAAAAAAGTTTTGTTGAGAAAGTGAAAGCTTGACGACACTTCTCGCAGGAGTTGGCAAAAAACCACTTATTGTCGCTTCAATACCGCGTACAGAGCGTGTTCCGGTTGCATAAAGCTGCTCAAACCACCACCCTTTATCTTTTAACTTTTCAAGCTCTGGGGTTACCGCATGTTCACCGCCCAACGATTTAACAAATGTAGCTCCCATACTTTCTTCAAGGATTATCACAAGGTTAAGCGGTTTATCGCGCGTTATCGATGATTCACGTTTATTTAAAGTTGGAAATGGTGCATCCGGATCCGCATTTAACCAAGGATAGTTCTGGTCCATTTCTGCCATGATTTCATCATCGGTCAGCGAACCATACACTTCGCCTGCTTCAGCCTCATGCTGCATGTTGTAGATTGCAAAATACACTGACCAACTGGAGTTGATGATAAGACTGTTCACCATGGCATCGGAGGTTATTGCAAAAATCGCTGGATTTGCAGGTCGGTGCGCCATTGTTGAACGAATCATCACCACCAGAAGCAACACCAACAGTGGCCAAGTTAACCATAATTTCCATACCGGCCAGTCAAGTCGATACTGCGACAACCATTTCTTTAACATCGTGCTGAAGAGAATGCCTGCAATAATGGTCAGTGAAACGCCAAGTATAAGTGGGACTCTAAAGCCTTCCCAAAGCGTGGAAAATACTTCTTTTGGATATTGTAGATACTCCACAAATAATCTATTGGGTCGCAGGTCATACTGCATAATAAAAGCAGGTGTGGCGGTTTCCATAAACACCACTAAAATGACTATAAACGTGCCCCAAACCCAGACTAGTTTTTGCCAAAACCGCCAAGTATATTTATTTACTAATAACGGCATCAGTAATGCTAACGGCGCAATTAACATACCCAACATGATGAGGTCAGCGCGTACACCCTGAATAAAAAATAGCGGTAAATTAACTGCAGATGTGACTCTATCCCATTGCCAAATAGCTAATCCCAAACGGGATAATGACAAAATGGCTAGCCCTACTAATAAAAGTTTCAATAGAATTTGATAAGGTCCAAGCCAAGACATGTAGTTATGTTTCATTGATAATGTCATTTCAGTTGTTTAAGTAAATTTTGGCCATAAAAGCACTAACCAAGTGGCCACAGCGATCAATAGCGTCAACAACACGGCAAGAGAGCCATAGTCTTTAGCGCGTCCAGTCAAGGGATGTAATTCGGTACTGAATCTATCCAGTGTGCATTCTATGGCAGAGTTAAGGGCTTCCACTGCCATCACGGCTACTATCACGCCTATCAATGCCAGACGTTCGATAGCAGTAAAGTCGATAATAAAAACAAAGGGGAGCAGCACTAGAAAAAGCACCAGCTCTTGTCTGAATGCAGACTCGTATCGTGCGCACAAACATAACCCCCTCAGCGAATAGTAGGTCGCAAATAACAACCGTTTCAGGCCTGTATGTTTTTGAATTGCTGCAGTCATAGAAATTAAATACTCGGTGTGAAATGAATCTCAAAGGTTGTGCCGCCTGAATCAGATTGAGCCACGCTTAATTTCATGTTCAGTTTTTCACTGATCATTTGTGCGATTAAAAGGCCAAAGCGGGTTTCTTGAAAAAGTAATTGCTGCCCAACGGAACGATTAGTTATGCGTTGGTGAATATCTATCGGCAAACCACTGCCAAAATCTGTAACGTGGATAACGCAGTCACCTGACTGAATACGTACCTCATCCTGAGTATGTTGAATCGCATTGTGCAAGAGGTTGCGGAGTAGCATTCTCATTAAGGAGTGATTGGTAAGGACAATCTGTTGATCGTAGATTGATGAAACGTAATTTAGCCGCTCTGACGCCATTGGCATTTCATTCTTTATTTCTTCCACGGCATCCTGAATTAGAACACTTAAGGAAATTTTAGAATCCTTTACGGGCTGTTCATTGCGTAGCAAGGCTAATAGCGTATTAACCTCGATCTGCATGTGATTAACAGTTTGTCGAATGCGCCTCATCGTCTGTTTATCAGCTGCTGATAATTGTTGCCGCTTATCAATCACATCAAGAGCACCAGATAAGATTGCTATTGGGGTGCGCAATTCATGGCTAGCAGTTTTGATGAACATATTTTCACGCTGTACAAACTCCTCCATCGCGTCTAAAAAGCGGTTAAACGCATTGGCAATATTGTTGTATTCATGCTCGACATAGTCATTTTCCAGTCGCTGCATGCTTTTGCCAGGTGTCGTTTTCTGTATGGCATGCGTAAGTTTTTGTAGCGGTTTGACCAGTTTTCTTGCACCCAGACGAGATAAAACAAAGCCAATAAAAGTCATTAATAGAACTAAGCCCAGCATGGCAAGCTGGAAAAGAATTTCACGCTCTTCCATGGCTGTAATATCTTGGGAGATAAATATAGTTCCACTGGGAGAGTCAATCTGTTTTGCCAAAACTAAAAAATGTTGATCTTTGAATTCTATTTCTTCGGATGCGGGAGCTTTGATACCCTGAAAATGTTTTGGTAACTGTGAAGGATTTGGAGCTTTTTCACCGACAAATGCCACTGAAATATTAGCTGTTTGCCAAGTTTGAAAATCGGGGTTATTAATTTTTCGACTATAGAAATCAAACTCATTACTCAGTTCAAATTCTAAAATCGTATACTCCATGTCCTCGTATATGAATTCGATAATGACAAGCGAGAGCACGATTGTTAGGAAACTGACCGCAAAAATCGTCCGGTATATGCGCGTTGCTAAAGACAAGCTCACTCGGTGTTACCTGACTCTTCTGGAGTTTGCAGACGATAACCCCGTCCATGCATAGTTTTTACAAAATTAAAGCCAAGTGACTTTTGAAGTATTTGCCTTAAGTTGTATATGTGGGTTCGTAATGTTTGTGTTTCTATATCAGGACTACCCCAAATCTGCTCACACAAAACTTCATGGGATAAATATTTGGGATAAGCGTCAAACAAAGATTCAATGATTTTAGCGGCGATCCCACTCAATTCGACGCTCGCGATGTCACCATAACGCAACATGAGTCGCCCCGGATCAAAGCTGAGACTTCCAACCTTTTTCACAGAATCATTTGCAAACTGCCGCCGGGAAAGCGCTTCAATTCGAAGCTGCAATTCTCTTAGATCAAATGGTTTAACCAGGTAATCGTCAGCACCGACTCCAAACCCTTCTTCTTTATCGGGCAGAGTGCCTTTCGCGGTTACCATAATAATGGGGGTGTTTTTCTTTAAATCTTGACGAACTCGCCGACATATCTCATAGCCGGACAGGCCGGGCAACATGATGTCTAACACAATCACATCATAATCATTAGTTGCTAACAAGTGCAGCGCTGTTAATCCATCAGCTGCAAAATCGAGTTCATAGTGAGTATCCTCAAAAAACTCGAATAGATTCTCAGCAAGTGCAACTTGGTCTTCCACAATTAATATAGCAAGAGAGGGGATATTCATGGCTTAATGATTTTACTGCCAATAATTAGAAAAAAAACGTCATTGTTGCTCGCTCTAGGCGTGTATTTACAGGGAATAAGTCAATGCTCATTTGATAAATTAAGCCAAGATACTTATTTATCTTCCCAGTATGCCTTACTAAAGATAAGTTTTTCATCGAAGAAATATCAAGAAAATATAAACCTGGTCTTCCATTATCTAGTCGTAGCTGCCATGACTTTAATAATTGCTTTTTATCATTCTAGAAATGTCTGCTAAACCGCATTATTAGTGTCGAAAATCGCTATCTGTAGTTCAACGTTTTAGATTCTGAGATTTTGAACGTTAATGGATGCTCAAACAAAATCAATTCAAGGCATTTACATTTCATACTGGTATTCTGTAATCAGATCGCTACGATATTCAAATACCCAAATCCTGACGTAATTAAATGCTTAGAAAAACCAAGCTAAAGATTTTTTATATCTTAAATACTGCTTTGATCGCTTTACTTATCGGCTATCAGGTGTATTTGAACCTTGCTGAAACTCACTATGCTTCCTTGCACTTATCAAAAATTCAGGCCATACAACAAGTCCTAAGAGAGAAAACGGAATTTCAGTTTGTTGTGGTTGGCAATATCAATAACTCTTCCAGTATCTTTCAAAAGCAATTTATACCGAGGTTGAACAATTCTAACGCAGCATTTCTAATTTCAGCGGGTAATGCTGTGAGTGATGGTGCAGAACAGAACTATCGTTCACTTATTAAAATGCTCGAAGAGCTGCATATGCCTTGGTTGCTGACTTATGGTGAAAATGAAGACAGTGATTTTGGTGATTTTCGTTTCTTCGAGCATTTTGGCCCGCCTTTCTTTTCATTTAAGATTAATAACAATCAGTTTATTTTTCTCGACAATACCGGCAGTACGCCCTATGCATGGCAACTAGAGTGGCTAAATCAAGAGCTGACTCAGTCTGCAGCGCACAATCGATTTGTCTTCTTGGGATTACCCATTCATCCAAAACTGGATAACACGCCGGCATTTACCGAAGATAATTATTTTAATGATGAAGAAATAGCACAGAAGCTTCATACATTGCTCCGAAAGCACCATGTGGACTTAGTGTTTTCTGCGAACCTTGCATTGTATGCGAACCAAACTATTGATGGTGTTCGTTATATTACAACTGGCGGTGCTGGGGGTGTCATTGTTGATGACAAAAATAGTTATCATCATTTCGTGGAAGTTAATGTGTCAGCTGATGAAGTCAGCGTAAGCCCAGTAATACCTCGTATTAGTCAGTCTTCTTGGCACCGAACAATAACGAGTATCTGGTCGGCCATCTATACTTTTTTTTATGTCAGCTTCGCACGTTTTTTGGTGGTTATTAGTGTTTTAGTGCTTATCGGGCTTAAGTTAAGAGAGGTCATCTACGAAGATCGTGACTTTTATACCCACTTCACGATTGATGATTCAAACTATAGAGATAAACCTAAACGCATTGCTTTTTTTACCAATAATTTCTTTCCGTTTATCTCTGGCGTCACTATTTCTATCGACCGATTGGCTAACGGATTACGCAATAGAGGGCATAACGTTCATATCATCGCTCCAGACTACACTGGCGAGAAGCAATCGAATTCATCATGCACTCGCGTGAAAACATTGTTTGCTTTTGGCAGCAAGGGTGAATTCAGACTAACCAATCCCTTCCAACAGAAAATCAGAAAAACCTTTAAGCAGCAGCAACCTGATCTGGTGCATGTGCATCACGGGTTCTACCCCGATTCCACGGACGGTTTTAAAACACTCGCAAACATCACATCTCGCTGAGCAACCCTTCTTCTCATTCGAGGATTATGGAATCGCTCAATATAGTCAAATAAATCCGCTTTGGCAGAATCCAAGGTTGGGTAACGCATTCGGTTTGTCCGTTCTCTTTTGAGAACACCAAAAAAGCCTTCACAGGCCGCATTATCGCCACAATGACCGACCGCGCTCATGGAACTCATCAATGTGTTTTTACTAAGCAATCGCTGGTAATCGCCGCTTCTGAATTGGCTGCCTCGATCAGAATGTAAAATCACAGGCTCACTTCCCTGACGCTGCCACACGGCCATTTCGACAGCGCGTAATACCATTTGTCGATCTTGTCGATGATGCATTGACCAGCCAATGACGAGTTTGCTGAACAAATCGAGAACAACGCACAAATACAGCTTGCCTTCACCTGTTTTGAACTCTGTGATGTCGGTGACCCACTTGGTCTCTGGTTCCAGGGCCATGAAGTCCCGCTCCAATAAATTACTTACCCCAGGTGGCGTTAATAAGGGCGGTTTCTTCTGTCCACGCTTCTTCTTTCTCGGCCACCCTTGCAGTCCGGCAACCGACATTAAACGTGCTATCCGGTTTTTGCTGGCTGTTTCACCTTCAATCGTCAGATCTTCATGCATGCGCGGTGCACCCAAAATACCGCCACTATCTGCGTGAAGTTCACGAATGCGCTTCAGCAATCGATTGTTATCAATCTTTCGTTCGCTCGGTAAACGTGATTCCCAGCCGTAATAACCACTAGCGGAAACTTCCAGACAACGACACATTAAGCGCACGGGAAACTCGACGCGACAACGTTGGATCGCCTGATATTTCAGGACGACTCCCTGGCAAAGAACGTCGCCGCTTCGCGTAAAAAATCCCGCTCCTTCTTCACCCGCGCCAGTTCACGTTTCAGGCGGGCGACTTCTTCATCGCGAGGGCTACCCGTGCCAGTAAAGGCCTGTGGGCCATTCTGATCTGCTTCACGTCGCCACCTTGTTAGCAGATTTGGGGCAAGGCCCAGTTCTTGAGCAATCTGAGCACAGCTAACACCGGGCTGCCGGGTTTGTTCAACAGCACCATGTTTGAACTCGGGACTGTATTTTCTTCTCTTTGACATAAACACTCCTTTTGCCCATTATCAGGCTTCTTTGAAGTGTCCGCAAAATCAGGGTAGAACCCCACCCTTTCTGGCTTGGCTCAGTGGGTTTATGGTTCGCTAAACGCTATAAGTGTCCAATTATTTACACGTACCATACCAGGCTCGAAATGTATGCGCATTATGTTCCATTACCAGGTGCGTTATTCCGAAATGTTATCTCCCACTTAATCATTCGTCGCTTCTGTAATAAATGTGATGGTGTCGTTGTGCCCACCTATTCCACCGAGGAGTATTTGCGTCTAGTCGGGGTGAAAAGCCGTATTTGTGTGCAACCAAGTGGCGTTGATTTTATGCGCTTTAATAGTCCACATAGGCTGACACCGGTAGCATTAAAAAAACAACTCGGCATTGAACAAAAACAACTGGTGCTTGTAAGCGTTTCACGTCTTGGCAAAGAAAAAAATGTGAAGTTTCTTATTGATGCAATTGCCAGCCTGGATCAACAAACTCAAAATCACGTTGAATTGGTAATTGTTGGGGAAGGCGATGATCGTCACTATCTCGAAAACCGAATTACCGAGACAGGTCTGCAAAAAAGCATCCAGCTTGTTGGCGCTGTTTCACCTGAAAATATCCCTGGCTATTATCAAATGGCAGACATCTTCGTCTTTGCTTCAAAGTCTGAAACACAAGGCATGGTGATTTTAGAGGCTATGTCAGCCGGTCTACCGGTTGTTGCCATTCGTTCAAGTGGAATTGATGATGCAATAGTTGAGGGGCAAACAGGTTTTAAAACGCTAGATGATATTGAACTGTGGAATAGCAAACTTAAATTACTCATCGAAGATAACGTTTTACGAGAAAAACTTTCAAAACAAGCTATCGAATTTGCACGCCAACACGACTGTGACATTTTTGCCCAGAATATTGATAAATTTTATGGTGAAGTCTTAGCAACCTATCATCGATCATCTTCTTGATAGCCGTTTGTTTTTGGTTATCTATTAAAGCGCTTGTGCAAATAAACTAGCAATCCAACCAATACAATAACCAGTGAAATCGCGATTAGGATGGCTGACCAAGGTAATCCGTTTTCATTTGCAACGATCAGCTTGCTCAACTGCCCACCAAATGCAATCACTAATATCAAACCGGGGATAATGCCCACTGCTGAGCCTAGCATGTAGCGGGGAAAATCGAGCCGGAAAGCACCGGCGAGCATGTTGGTCATGGTAAATGGGGCAACGGGCAAGAGATTAATCAATACCATACTATTGAAACTATTTTGCTGGATATACTTTTCTGCTCTACGAACCATTTCGCCACCATGTTTTTCGATGGTTTCACGCCCAACCCAATGTCCAACAATATAGCCTGTTGCTGAAGAGCTTAATGTAGCCAATGTGGCACAGAATATTGCCCATTCCGTACTAAAAAGCATTCCGGTTGTGACCACCAGAATGGTCAGTGGAAACATAATCGCCAGCAATGCCACATACAATAAAGTGATACCAATCAAACTCCACAGGGAATACTCAAACTGTCTTATATATGCGGTGTGGTTCAGCAATGCAGCTTCATTTAAATAGCCAGCATCAGCTAGGAATCGCCAGAGGATTGTCATCCCCAGCAACAACATGAATACCAGCAGGGTTTGTTTTATTGCATGAGGCATTGATAGTCTGTTGTCAGGAAGAAAGTAGTCCATAAGGTAACACAACATATTGTCGATTTTGCTGTTTGGAGATCAAAGGCCTATCACCAATTGCTCACTATAGACTTGTGAGCACCTCCAACACCTAATCCAACTTCAGCTAAGTAATACCCGTGGTTTTCAATCAATTTGGCGAAGGGGCTGTAGCAAACTCCAATGACGTTTGATAGCCAAGTGACGAATGTGGCCGGTTTTCATTGTAGTCAATTCGCCATTGATTGATCAGCTCTCTGGCATGGGCCAGATCACTAAACCAGTGCTTATTTAAACATTCATCCCGAAACTTACCGTTGAAACTCTCGATATAACCATTTTGCATGGCTTTCCTGGTTGTATTAGCTTCAATTCAACACCATTTTCATATGCCCACTGGTCAAGCGCTTTTCCGGTAAATTCTGGTCCCTGATCAGTTATTAATGCCACCGGATAGCCTCTAAAGGCAGCAATAGTGTTCAGTGTTCGTGCGACCTGTTCACCGGATATTCCATGTGCAATCGGTATATCTAGACATTCTTTGCTAAAGTCATCAACGATGGTCAAGCACTTCATGCGCCGACCATGGGCGAGTGAGTCCATCACAAAATCCATCGACCAGGTATGGTTGGGGCTGTCTGGTAGCAATAAAGGCTGACGCCCCACCATGAGACCTTTGCGTCGTTTTCGTTTACGTACCGCCAATCCAGCTTCTCGATACAACCGATAAACTTTCTTGTGGTTCACATGGCGTCCCTCTCGACGTAATAGCTGATACACTCGCCGATAACCTTCAAAGGCAATCGCTTTAATACGTTGTACCAAGTCAGTTTCTTGTGTTGACTGGCTTTGGTATCGCATGGTGGCGCGGTTCAGACCGACTAGGGAACAGGCTCTTCGCTCAGAAATAGCTGTTTGTGACAGCATCGCGCGCACCGCCTCCCGCTTATTCCTGACGGTCAGTACTTTCGGTTCAACGCCACCTTGAGGGCTTCATTGTCCAGCATGGATTCGGCAAGTAATTTTTTGAGCTGGGCGTTTTCTTGTTCAAGGCCTTTGAGACGACGGGCCTCGGAGACTGCCAGACCAGCGTATTTTTTTGCTAGGTGTAGAACGTCGCATCGGAAATAGCGTATTTCCGACATAACTCCTTCACGGAGAGCCCCGCTTCTGCCACTTTCAAAATCTGAATGATTTGCTCTTCTGTAAATCATTTTTTCATGCTCATCTTCCTTTTCAGTGATGAACATTACTAAGTTCTTTATGGATTAGAAAGTGGGGAGCAGATCATTTCTACTCCGACTACCTCCCGAGTTCAGAAGAAATATTTTTCAATTAACTAAATCTTGAATATCTCGGAGAACGACATCATTCGAACATTTAACCATTTTGCATATTGAGAGGTATTCATATGAACAGATTAACTTTCTTCTCTTCGACATAAACACTCCTTTTGCCCATTATCAGGCTTCTTTGAAGTGTCCCCAAAATCGGGGTAGAACCCGTCTTCGATCGCGCAAGTCAAACACCAAGTTTCGTTCTGGTGCTGGCCTGTAAAGTTGTTGGAGTAGAGTTAGGCTTCCATATTTGGAATACACAAACTAGAGCTGTTTGCTTTTTCGCATTGTCTGGAGGCGTTTATACATCGAACGGTAAGGACGCTTTTCTTGTTTCCTGTCCTGTATATCGTCATAAATAACAGCGAATGAGAATAGAAAGCTGAAGCCGCAGCCCAATGTAAACATCAAGAGTCCTGATCTGTGCAGCTCAAAGGACGGCCAGAATGGAGCGGTTAACATGATAGCTGCCCCGGCCAATACAAATCCAGCGAGACCAATCGAGGCGGGATCGGTGATAGCGCTTTTAAGCAAAGTCTGACCACTATTGCGAGCATGGATCTTGATTGGCCAATACAAAGCTAAACCAACTAACAAAATCATCAAAGCAATCAGCATTTTTCACCTCCTTATGAGACATCAGTATGCAAGTATTCAAACTAACTCATACTGATTATAACTCCTTTAACTTTGGTCTGCTTCCGATCCAATATCCAAAAACAAGATTGAAGGTTTTCGCAAACACCCTAGTGGAAAAGGTTGAAAAAATACTTAGACATTTTTGGGAAATCCATATAAATCTGACATTGCAAAAGTTGGCTAAAGGTCGTTATTTTGAAAATAGAGCGTGACAAACTTTCCGACATTCATGGATTTCGTTGAATCAATAGCTGTTAGACCTAACCATTAAATGGTCTTATTTGTCGTAAAATGGTAGATTTAAAACTAATTTAAAAACATATACTTACATACATTTAATATCTATAGCTGTATTTCAATGTCATTTTTTGTTGAAATATCTGGAGGTATTTTTTTGCATTCCGAAGCCGAAGGTCACAGGTTCAATTCCTGTCAGGCGCACCAATTTTTACTTAACTCTCTTCTCTGGCCACGCGTTATCAGTTTGATTCAGCCCCTGCATGAATATTGGGTTCTAATTGGCCATATTGATCAAGTTTGTTATATAAAGTCTTAACGGTAATGCCAAGCTGCTTGGCTGCCTTGGTTTTATTTTGCTGACAGGCTTCTAATGTCGACAGAATCAGGCTTTTTTCAGCATCTTTAATCGAAGTACCGGGCCCGATATCATTTTCTATTGCAGAGTGGCCGTTGCCAAAATCAGGTAGATCATCAACGGTTATTACATCTTCTGCCAATATATGCGCCCGTTCAACACAATGTTTAAGCTCTCTGACATTTCCCGGCCAACTATATTGAGCAAAAATATCCAGTACATCATCGGAAAATACTTTGCCTGAATTTGTCGCTTCATTTCGGTAAGCGAGGAAATGTTTGGCCAGCTCAATGACATCATTGTCCCGCTGCCGTAACGGAGGAAGTTTGATGGGAAAATGTGCCAGACGAAAATAGAGATCCTCACGCAGAAAACCGGCTTCAATCGCTTCTTCTGGTTCACGATTGGTCGCGGCAATAATCCTTACTTTGGATTGCCGCACCACATCACTTCCTACTCGACGAAACTCACCACTTTCCAATACTCTCAGCAGTTTACTTTGTAATGCCAGAGGCATCTCAGTGATTTCATCCAGTAATAACGTGCCGTTGCCGCCTTGTTCAAAAAAGCCGATATGTTGGTTTACTGCCCCGGTAAACGCACCTTTCTCATGACCAAATAATTCGCTTTCAATAAGATCTGCAGCCAACGCCGCACAATTGACTGAAACCATCGGTTCGTTAGCTCTTTCACTTTGTTCATGAATTGTTCTGGCAGCAACTTCTTTACCACAGCCACTTTCGCCTATCAGAAATACACTGGCATCTGTCTGGCTGACACGTCGTATCAAACGATAAAGCTTATGCATAGCAGCAGAGGAGCCCAGAAGCGAGCCATATTGATCAAGTGTGGAGGTAAGTGTGGCAGTCTGACGGTTTTTTTTCAGCTGTTTGAATTCTGTAGCAAATTCCTGGGCCACTTCAATGAGGGGGTGAAGTCGCTCATCTGTCGAAAATGATAAGCCCCCCTTTACTCATCATTAAGTCCAACCATTTATTGGGTAAACCGTCACTTAATAAAATCCAGTCAGCAGTAGTTTGCAAAGGATGTGTTTCGAATAATTTATAGTCAGACTCAGTGGCTTTTTGGGGGGCATAGATAACCAAATCTGCTTGATAATCTTGCTCACTCAAGTCTGCAACCTGAACTAAACTAAAGTTACAGGCAGAAAGCAGTTTGCTCAATTTCGCTGATAAGATTTCATCAGTTGTGATTAACAGTAATTTTGGCATAAGACCCGTTTTTAAATAATAATTAAATTCGAGTCTAACATGCGGATTTTATAGATTTCTTAACATAGATAAAGAGGTTGAAACTTAATGTTTCAACCTCTTTTATGGAATAGCTGATTAGTCAACCTATGCGGCGATGATGTCGTTTATCACTTTTTAATCTTAGCAAACGATCCTGACTTAATTGTATATTCGCCAGATGGCCTGCAAGATAAGATGACATTTGCCGATCGTGCATTCTTCTTACATAAATTTTAAAAATTTCCAATGAATGCATTTCCATTGATTCCAAATCAGCAAGACAATCTTTATCAATTACATCCTCACATGTTCCATATGCAACTTTGTAGATTGCCCGCATTGTTAACGCTAACTCACTATTGGAAGGCTGAGTATCCTTGAGCCCGGCAAAACGCTTGTTAATATCGTCAACAATTTCAGCCCGTACCAGAGCCATTTCACGCAACAACATTCTTATTTCACTGCTGACCACTTTCCTTGCGGTCATATCGTAGAAGTTGCGTCCATCTGCACAGATACTCTTCAACTCCTGAATAAGTTGCTGATCTCTGTTATTCAACATGTGACATTCAGTTTGTTACAACGAGTTCATCTTTGACTTCAACAACCTTGTCATAACCTTTCGCCATTTCGACCGCCAGATCTTTTTCGGCCTCATTTTTCACGTTACCTTTCAATGTGACAACGCCATTGTCGGTTGAGACTTCAATGGCAGTGGCTTCAAGCTCATCATGAGCAGCAAGCTCCATCTTAAGTCCGGCAGTTACAGTCATATCATGCCATGCACGGCTAAAAGATTTATCATCGTTGTTATCTTCATTACGATAGTTTTTATCTACCGTCAGGTTATTTTTAACCTCAGAGATACCTTCAATATTTTTTGCAATTTCACCAGCCAGCTCTTTTTGCGTCTGGTTGTTCACTTCACCACTTAAAACTGCAACCCCACTTTCAATATCCGTATCAATTTTAAAATTATTCAGTTCGGTGTTCAGCAATAATGATGTTTCTAATTTGCCATCCAGCCAAGCATCATTAGCCTCACCTTGCCAGTCATTTGCTAGCACAGGGGTAGTAACTAAGGTAGCTGCGGTCAAAATTGCTAAATGGTTCATTTTAATTTTCATCATTTATCTCCTAATTGATTTAATGTCACTCACTAAACAGGTGCTATAACCATGCCAAGTATATAAACCAAATAAATTCATGGGGTTACTCAACTCTCCCACTTTAAATACTTTAATAATCATGAATAAATTACAAGCTTTATCAGGAAAATATTCATGTTTAACAAAAAAGACGCCTTTCGGCGTCTTTGGAGCTAGTGGAATCCAGCAAAAAGCGTTCTATTTGGTAAGCGCTTCAACTTCCTTTTCTGCCTGATCTTTTGCCAGGCCATATCGCTCCTGCAGGAGACCAACCAATTGCTGGGCATTACCTTTTGTTTGTTCAATTTCATCATCAGTTAAGTCACCCCAGCTTTCACGAAGCTTACCTTTAACTTGAGTCCATTTACCTTCTGCAATATCTGTATTCATTTTTTTCTCCTTGTTGCTCTAAAAAATCTGATACCTAGGGCTTGTTGCTCTTTATTTATTACCAAAGGCTTTTGCTGAAATAAACTTTAAATAATTGCAATAAAGCTCAATGCAGTTTCAGCAAAAATATCAGTCACAAGGAATATTACAGAAATCATGCCAAGATGATATGTATCTGTTTTCCATATTAAATCTGGAAATTTTAAAAATAAAGATGCACTAAACCGTGGTAGAAATAACATGGTGAAATGTAAAATTTTCAACGCTTCAGCGTTTTAAAACGAATCATTTAGTTGCAACTCAAAGTACCTTCTTTACCACTTCACTCAAAACAGCAGACACAAAAAAGGCCCGGTTAAGGGCCTTTTTCATTTCAACTAAAGTTCTAGTTATTATGGGTTAACAACAAAATCAACACGACGGTTAAGAGCACGACCTGCATCAGTTTCATTGTTAGCGATTGGATGATTTTCACCCATACCAACTGGAATCAGGTTGTTGCCATTAACACCTTTTGACGTGAGATAGTCAACCACTGACTCTGCACGACGTTGTGATAAGTTTTGGTTATATGCTTCAGTACCAATACTATCTGTATGACCTTCAACACGTACTTCAACCACTTCATCACTGTTCAACAAAGCATCTACTGCTTCATCAAGAGTTGATTGAGCTTCAGGAGTTAGTGTTGCTTTATCAAATTCAAAGTGAACGTCATTCAATGACAGAATGGTTTCACCGGCGATTGGACATCCATCTTGGTCAACGATTACACCTTCTGGCGTATTTGGGCAAAGATCTTTGTAATCCGCTACACCATCTCTGTCTGAATCAATTGGGCAACCAACATCATCAACTGTTACACCAGCTGGTGTGTTAGCACACATATCGATACCATCGACAACACCATCATTGTCTGAATCCATTGCACAACCATTGGCATCAAGCAATGCACCTGGAACTGGCTCATGCTCACACATCATTTTTTCTGCTGCTACTTCTTCTGCCTGGGCTTCATCAGTTGGGCAAAGTAATAATGCCAACATTGCACCGACTGCAGCGCCACCTACAGCACCAGAGCCACCACTTGCCGCTGCACCGACTGCTGCGCCACCAACGGCACCGCCAAGAGCAGAACACAAAGTATAATCTTGATACGCACGCTGGTTTGGACCTGCACAACCAGCC
Organism: Methylophaga sp. F7; assembly: GCF_056863975.1. Classification (NCBI taxonomy): domain Bacteria; kingdom Pseudomonadati; phylum Pseudomonadota; class Gammaproteobacteria; order Thiotrichales; family Piscirickettsiaceae; genus Methylophaga; species Methylophaga sp. F7. Next base: position 2,774,013 of record NZ_CM166511.1, read on the forward strand.
AGCAAACCAATCGTCAGCAATGCTGCCGTTAATTTAACTGTAATATTCATAGTTTTAGTTCCTTTAGATTTATTGCTTAGTTGGTAATCGTTTCTTGATATCTTGGCTGACACGGTGGTTAATCCATGTGTTCAGATTCAGATATCATAATAATACGATTTACATTTGGAGTGTAACATATTAAAAAAAAGGCATATTTAATCTTAGTTATGTCCCTGAAAATTAAAAGCGGCTATCCATTGGGTCGCTTTCCATTTCTAGGGATAAAGCTTGGGCACCAGCGTCCACAGGGAGTTCACCAGTTTCCGAGCCTAACTTGATCATCAACCTTACTTCATTACTTGAATCAGCATTTCGCAATGCGTCTTCATATGAGATTTCTCCAGCTTTATACAAATCATATAAAGACTGATCGAACGTTTGCATCCCCAATTCCCGAGAACGTTTCATAACATCCTTGATTTCCGCAACCTTACCCTTTTCGAGCAAATCTCCAATTAATGGCGTATTGAGCAGGACTTCAACTGCCACCGCCCGTCCTGAACCATCTTTTTTTGGAATCAGCCGTTGTGCCACAACAGCTTTAAGGTTGAGAGACAAATCAAGAAATAATTGCTGGTGCCGGTCTTCCGGAAAAAAGTTAATAACCCTTTCCATCGCCTGATTGGCATTATTGGCGTGAAGGGTTGATAAACACAGGTGACCGGTTTCAGCAAATGAAATACCGTAATCCATAGTATCACGACTTCTGATTTCACCAATCATAATGACATCTGGAGCCTGTCGCAATGAATTTTTCAATGCCACTTCGTAGGAGTCGGTATCCACCCCCACTTCTCGCTGCGTGACGACACATCCTGCGTGTTTATGATCAAATTCAATCGGGTCTTCAATCGTTAAAATGTGACCGGTACTGTTTTGATTACGATAACCAATCATCGCCGCCAGTGTGGTTGACTTACCACTTCCGGTGGCCCCCACAAACATCACCAGGCCACGCTTGGTCATTGCAAGTTCTTTAATGATTTCAGGAACATGAAGTTCTTCAATGGTGGGGATTTCCCCTTTTACCAGACGCAAGACCATAGCGATTCGACTGCGCTGATACAGTGCACTGACTCGAAAACGGCCGGCACCTTTGGTATCGATAGCGTAATTACATTCCTTATCGCGTTCAAAAGTACGTTTTTGTTCATCGTTCATGGTGCTCAATACCAATTCACGGGCTTCTTCTTCAGTTAAAGGTTCCTGCGAAAGTGTTGCCATACGGCCATTTACTTTCAAGGTGGCTGGACGGCCTGAAGTAATAAAAATATCTGAGGCTTCGTGTTTTACCGCAGCTTTAAGAATAGTGACTATTTCCATCATGATCTCCTAACGGAACAGATCCTTGTTCACGGCACGGGGTAATGCTTCATGCTTGGTAATTTGCTGACGACGTACCAAATCCTGTAAACACTGATCCAATGTCTGCATTCCTAAGGCACCACCTGTTTGAATTGAAGAATACATTTGCGGGACTTTATCTTCACGAATCAGATTACGGATAGCCGGCGTACCAATCATAATTTCATGTGCCGCAATGCGCCCCCCTCCGACTTTCTTCAATAGCGTCTGGGAAATAACCGCACGTAAGGATTCTGACAACATGGAACGTACCATATCCTTTTCCGCCGCCGGAAACACATCAATAATACGGTCTATGGTTTTTGCCGCTGATGAGGTATGCAGGGTGCCAAATACCAGGTGACCGGTTTCCGCGGCAGTCAGTGCCAGACGAATGGTTTCCAGATCACGTAATTCCCCGACCAGAATTATGTCAGGATCTTCCCGCAAAGCACTGCGTAATGCCTCACTGAAGCCATGGGTGTCACGATGCACTTCACGTTGATTGATTAGACATTTCTTACTGCGGTGTACAAATTCAATCGGGTCTTCAATGGTTAGTATATGTTCGTTATCTTTTTCATTACGATAATTAATCATTGCAGCCAACGTGGTCGACTTACCGGAACCAGTCGGTCCAGTGACCAGCACAATACCGCGATTATTGTCGGAAATCTGTTTGAAAATCTCGGGGGCACCCAATTCTTCCAGTGTCAGCACCGTTGAAGGTATGGTCCGGAAAACCGCGGCTGCCCCCGGTTCTGATTAAACACATTGACCCGGAAACGCGCCAGATTGGGAATCTCAAACGAAAAGTCTGCCTCCAGAAACTCTTCAAAATCCTTACGCTGACGGTCATTCATGATGTCATATATCATGGCATGCACTTCTTTGTGTTCCATAGCAGGCAAATTGATGCGTTTTATATCGCCATCAACCCGAATCATTGGCGGCTCACCAGAAGAGATGTGCAAATCGGATGCATTGTTTTTTGCACTAAAGGTCAGCAATTCAGTAATATCCATGCACATTCCTTAATTCGATAATGATGGCTACATGTCGATGACAACATAGCGAATACTGTTAAAGGTAGCGCGCTCCAGACTGGCTTGCAACATGACAAATTCAAAAACACGTCTGCAATCTGTGATGAACTTCATCAAATTGGCAGAACAACAGGCTAATCGCTCCCCAGGCTCAGTGAAATTGCTTGCTGTAAGCAAAACCTGGCCGGCATCCCGGCTACGTGAGCTAGCTGAAGCAGGACAGATACGCTTTGGTGAAAACTACCTGCAGGAAGCCTTACAAAAAATCGCAGAATTAGCAGATTTACAACTGGAATGGCATTTTATCGGCCCAGTTCAATCCAACAAAACCCGTGACATTGCTGCCAACTTTGATTGGGTCGAGAGTGTGGACAGGCTTAAAATTGCGCAACGGTTATCTGACCAGCGACCTACTGAAAAACCGCCTTTGAATATTTGTCTGCAAGTCAATATTGATGATGAAGCCAGCAAGGCAGGTGTTCATGCCGACGGTTTAATGGAACTCGCTGCTGCAGTAAGCCAACTGAAAAATATTCGGTTGCGGGGTTTAATGATCATTCCGGCAATTGCAGAAACGGTTGAACAACAGCTCGATGCCTTTGCCCGGGCGCAGCAACTTTTTTCTCAACTTAAAACCAACCACGCTACCGTTGATACTTTATCAATGGGGATGTCAGCTGATATGCAGCCAGCTATCTCGCAAGGCAGCACCATGGTCCGGATTGGGACGGCGCTGTTTGGTGAGAGACATACACCCAATAAACAATAACCAGTACACTACAGTGTTGAAGAGTCCGTCCCAATGGAGAAAGTTTAAATGATACCTTGCAAGCTCGCCTTTATCGGCGGTGGAAATATGGCGCGCAGTTTAATTGGTGGCTTAATCGCCAATGGCATGTCAGCTGAAGATATCCACGTTGCTGATAAAAATGCCGCAACACTTGAGTCACTTAACCGTCAATATCCTGTGCAGACGTTTACCAGCAACCAACATGCTATCGAAGGTGCTGATGTCATTATTATTGCTGTCAAACCTCAGCAACTGCAAGAGGTTGTTAAAGCGCTTCATTCTTCCTGGCAAGAAAAGCAATTACTGATTTCAATTGCCGCCGGCATCCGTATTGAAGATATTAGCCGTTGGCTGGATAAACCACAGGCTGCGATTGTGCGTGCAATGCCCAATACGCCAGCGTTGGTGGAAGCCGGCGCTACCGCGCTGTTTGCAAATGAATATGTTAGCCACCAGCAGCATGAATTGGCGGAATCCATCTTGCGTGCCTGTGGTTTGGCAATCTGGCTGAAAGAAGAAAAACACATGGATGCTGTTACTGCCGTTTCCGGCAGCGGCCCGGCCTATTTCTTTCTGGTGATGGAAGCGATGGAAAATGCGGCTATTGAACTTGGCTTACCCCAGGAAACCGCGCGACTGTTATGTTTGGAAACCGCATTCGGAGCCGCTAAAATGGCCCTTGAAAGTGGCGAATCTGCCAGCACTTTGCGTAAACAGGTCACCTCTCCCGGCGGCACGACTGAAAGAGCTATTCATGAACTGGAAGATGGTGGTTTACATGGCTTATTTGAAAACGCATTAGTGGCGGCGGCTTTGCGCGCAAGAGAGCTGGCCAATGAACTGGGACAAGACCATGCCTAATAGCTATTTTTCAAATCCATTGATGTTTCTGATTGAAACACTTTTTCAGCTTTATATGTATATCGTTGCCATACGGTTATTGTTACCGCTGATAAGGACTTCATTTACCCATCCTTTGATTCAGACCATTATCCGAATTACCGAGCCACTTTGTGCTCCGTTACGCAGTTTTATGCCTAGCACTCGAAAATTTGATTCTGCCGTTTTGCTGCTATTGATTCTGGTCACTTTAGTCAAACTGACGTTGCTACTGAGTCTGGCTGGGGCATGGCCCGCCCTTATTGGCCTGGTTCTACTGACGGCTGCAGAATTATTTTCCCTGTTTATCAGCCTGTTTACAGTGACGATTATTATCGAAGTACTGCTTAGCTGGCTGGCTCCTCAAGGATATAATCCGGTCGCCAGTCTGATTCAGGCAATAAATGCCCCTTTGCTGGATCCAGTACGTAAAAGAATGCCGTTAATGGGTGGCATTGATTTATCGCCATTAGTCGTCATATTAGGGCTGCAGGTTCTGTCGATGCTGGTGATGCCTTTACTGCTCGGTTCAGCGTACCCCCAGTATTAATTTTATAGGACACAGTACATTATGTCGGACTCCCTGCCAGCTGACTCAGTCGGATTGGTAACACCTTCACATTTGCATATTGATACGCCGCTGGCGCTGGATTGTGGGCGGATGCTGCCACAGTTCGATTTGATTTATGAAACCTACGGCACATTAAATGCCGATAAGAGCAACGCTGTTCTTATCTGCCACGCTTTGTCTGGCGATCATCATGCTGCAGGGTTTAATTCTCTGGAAGAACGTAAACCCGGCTGGTGGGATACGGCGATAGGTCCAGGAAAAGCCATTGATACCAATCATTTTTTTGTCGTTTGTCCGAATAATCTTGGCGGTTGTAAAGGTTCCACAGGTCCTAATACTATTAATCCTGAAACCGGCAAATTATATGGTCCGGACTTTCCCATTGTGACGGTAGCTGACTGGGTAAAAAGTCAGGCGATCCTGGCAGACTCATTAGGTATTCATAAATGGGCTGCGGTGGTGGGCGGAAGTCTGGGTGGTATGCAAGCCCTGGATTGGGCAATTACGTTGCCCGAGAGGGTCGGTCATGCACTGGTCATCGCCGCAGCGCCAAAGTTATCTGCACAGAATATTGCGTTTAATGAAGTGGCCCGAACTGCCATTAAGTCTGATCCTGAATTTCATGAGGGCCGCTATCAGGAATTCGATACTGTTCCACGACAGGGGCTGGGACTGGCCAGAATGTTGGGCCATATCACCTATCTTTCCGATGAAGCCATGGGCGAAAAATTCGGTCGTGAACTGCGCAGTGGCAAAATTCAGTATGGCTATGATGTTGAGTTCCAGATCGAGAGTTATTTACGTTATCAAAGCTCCAGCTTTGTAGAACGCTTTGATGCCAATACTTATTTATTAATGACCAAAGCACTGGATTATTTTGATCCGGCCAAGGAGTTTGATGACGATCTGACTCAAGCAGTCAAAGCCATTCAGGCCAAATCGTTGATTATTTCGTTTACCAGTGATTGGCGGTTTTCACCTTTACGCTCTCTGGAAATTGTTGATGCCCTGCTCAGTGCTGGCAAGTCAGTAAGTTATGCCGAAATTGAAGCCACGCAGGGTCATGATGCTTTTTTAATGCCGATCCCCCGCTATATGGAAATCTTTGCCAGCTATATGCAGCAAGTTGCAAAAGAGGTGAATAGCTGATGACTTTACGGGTTGATTTACAAATTATCAGTGACTGGATCCCAGACAATGCCCACGTGCTCGATCTGGGTTGCGGCAATGGATCTTTGTTAAAACATCTGCAGCAACGCAATGTTACCGGTTATGGGCTGGAAATAGATAACAGCAAATTTTCCGAATGTATTGCCGGTGGTGTCAACGTTATACAAGCAGACTTGGATGAAGGTCTCAGTCAGTTCGGTGATCAGAGCTTTGATTTTGTTATTTTGTCACAAACCCTTCAGGCCGTTAAACGTCCCGACTTTTTACTGAGAGAAATCATGCGGGTTGGCAAGCAGGGAATTATCGGTTTTCCTAATTTCGGACATTGGCAATGCCGTTTTCAACTAGGGTTACGAGGTAAAATGCCGGTATCCAAAAACCTGCCAAATGCCTGGTTTGATACACCCAATATTCATTTATGTACGTTGAAAGATTTTGAAAAGCTCTGTGACCAATATGGTTTTAGTGTGGTGAGCCGCAGTGTCGTTAATCACGAACATAAAGATACGCTTGGTATTCGCTTATTACCTAACCTGTTCGGCCAGATAGCTGTTTATTTGATTCATAACGGAAACTCATGAAAGATTATCAACGCGACTTTATCGAATTCGCCTTAGCAACCGGCGTTTTACGCTTTGGTGAATTTACCCTCAAATCCGGACGCATCAGCCCTTATTTTTTTAACAGTGGCTTGTTTAACAGCGGTGCAACACTGGCTCGGCTGGGACGCTTTTACGCACAGGCGATAACCGAATCCGCGCTTGATTTTGATGTGTTGTTTGGCCCAGCCTATAAAGGTATCCCATTAGCATCCACTGCAGTTATCGCACTGGCCGACCAGCATGATCGCGATGTACCTTATGTATTTAACCGCAAAGAGAAAAAAGATCATGGTGAAGGCGGACAGCTGGTCGGCGCCGCTCTTAATGGTAAGGTACTAATAATTGATGATGTAATTTCCGCCGGGACCTCCGTAGGAGAATCTGTCGATATCATTCGCGCAGCAGGCGCTGAACCAGCAGGTGTCATTATTGCACTCGATCGTCAGGAACGTGGTCAGGGCGAATTATCCGCTATTCAACAGGTAGAGCAAACGCATAAGATCCCCGTCGTCAGTATTATCTGTCTCAATGACTTACTCAGCTATCTGCAGGATCATCCCGACTTGCAACAACATTTAGCTGCGGTAAAAGCCTATCGGGAACGATATGGGGTCTAGGGTCTGTTGATCTTTCATAGCCGCCTCTGTTGTGGCTATGAAAGATCAACAGACCCTAAGGCCCCCAAATTAATCTGATAGCAATTAATAAGGTCACAATTTCAAAGCTGCGTTTTATCCAGCGGTTGCCCCAACGCAACGCCAAATGGGATCCCAGATAACCACCCAATAACGATCCTAACAGTAACGCAGGAAGCCAGTCCCATTGTATTTCGCCTAGAATACCCAATGTAATCGCGCCTGCACCATTCCAAAATAATCCAACCAGAATCAGCGTGTAAGCAACGGCCCGCTGGTAATCCATGCCAAACCATAATATCAGCCATATGGTCACAAACAGCCCGGTTCCCGAAGTGAGCGAGCCATTGAGAATGCCCAGAAAAAACAATACAACTGCACCAATCAGGTAACCATGGCGCTCACGATTTAACGGCGTATATAACTGACCTAAAGCCGGTTTAAATAAAGAATATATGCCTAATGATCCGGTTAATACGCCCAGGGCAATCTCTGCGATTCGATCTGGTACCATTAATATCACACTGCCGCCGATCACTACCCCCGGCAGGCCGGCCACCAAGAGCAATATCACAAACTGACGTTCAAGTCGGCTGGTAGAGATGTAACGCAACGCTGCGCCTACCCCTAACGCTACACTGGCCACTTTATGGGTGGCTAAAGCCACAGAAAAGGTCAAGCCAAGGAATATCAAAACCGGGAACTGGATTAATCCTGCACCGCCACCACTTAATGCCGAAAAAGTATTTGCCAGCAAAGAAATGACAAACAGAATAAAATGTTCAATAAAGCTCAATTTAATAAGGCTCTCTGGGAAAACATAATGATTTCAATACGCTTTGTAGCGGCTTCGATGCTCAGCGCAACATTATTAATTGCCACAACCGTATCAGCGGCTCAACTGTACCGTTTTACTGACGAAAACGGTATCCCCACAATAAGCAAAACGTTACCGGCAGAAGTTGCTCAACAAGGTTACGATATTCTGGATGAGAAAACGATGCGGGTGATTGAACGGGTTCCCCCTGCACCGACTGAAGCGGAAATAGCTGAGCGGGAAATACAGAAAAAACTGGAGCTCGAGCAACAAAAACAGGCTGAAGAAGCCGCCAGAATAGAAGCCGAAAAACGGCGTAAACAGGCTATTTATGATCATAACCTGCTTTCTGCCTATCAATCCGAACAGGATTTGCTTAATGAACGTAACAAAGACCTGCAATACCGAGAAAAACGTATTGAAATATTAAAAAAGAAGCGTAAGGGTTTACAGCAACGATTACAGCAGGTGCAACAGCAAGCTGCCAATAATGAATTAAGTGGTATTGGTCTCAGTGCCAATCTGCAAAGTCGCCTGCAAGCTGCGCAACAGGAACTTGATAATAATCAGTCCAGCATTCAACAGTTACAAACTGAAATTGATACGCTTAATATGCAATATGAACTGGATCGTCAGCGCCTGGGTGAACTGTTGGGAACCGCGGCAGAAGATTAAACCAGCAAATCCAGTTGGCTCATCAATAATTGATTTTCAGTGTGATTGCCAATACTGATCCGTAAAAACTGATCAATTCTCGGCTTGTTAAAGTGACGAACAATCACCCCTTTTTCCCGCAAGCCCGCCGCTACTGTTGCAGCATCGTGTTGTGGATGTCTGGCAAACACAAAATTCGCTGCCGAAGGCAAAACCTCAAAACCCAATTCTGTCATAGACTGGGTTAGCCACTCTCGCTCGGTAATAACCTGTTGCTGACATTGTTTAAAGTAGGTTTCATCCTGATAGGCTGCAACGCCCGCTGCAATCGCCAGACTATCTAGCGGATAGGAATTAAAGCTATCCTTTATCCTAACCAGTGCTTCAATCAACTCTGGATGACCTACCGCAAAGCCAATACGCATACCTGCCAAGGAACGTGACTTAGATAGAGTTTGTGTGACCAGCAGATTAGGGAAACGCTGAGTTAGCGGAATAGCTGTTTCTCCACCAAAATCGATGTACGCCTCATCAATGACCACCACCGTGTCGCGGTTCATTTCCACCAGCCGACGAATATCGTCCAGTGATAATAAACAGCCGGTCGGGGCATTGGGATTGGGCAGTATAATACCGCCGTTATCTCGTTCATAATCAGTGATATCGATTGCAAAGTCAGCATTCAACGGCACTAACTCCGAATCAATCTCATATAACTGACAATACACCGGATAGAAACTATAAGTGATATCCGGAAATAAAATCGGCTTTCCATGCTTGAAAAAAGCATTAAACACATGTGCCAAGACTTCATCCGAACCATTGCCAACAAACACACTTTCAGCTGGCACCTTATGGTAATCAGCAATTGCCTGTTTTAACGGGCCACCATCAGGAACAGGATACAAACGTAAACGCTCGGTTGTAGCCATGCGAATGGCTTCCAGTACTTTGGGTGAAGGACCAAACGGGTTTTCATTGGTATTGAGCTTAACCAGATTATGGCCGCGCGGTTGTTCACCCGGCACATAAGGTTCTAATGAATGAACAAAATCACTCCAGAAACGGCTCATTATTTTTCCTGTAACCGATACTCAGCACTGCGAGCATGTGCTGTCAGACTTTCACCGCGCGCCAGCACCGATGCAACTTGCCCCAGGCTTTGAGCGCCTTGTGGTGAGACCTGAATCAGGCTGGAACGTTTTTGAAAGTCATAGACGCCCAGGGGAGAACTGAAACGGGCAGTTCGGGATGTCGGCAATACATGGTTTGGTCCGGCACAGTAATCACCTAATGCTTCAGGCGTATAACGTCCCATAAAAATTGCACCGGCATGACGTATTTTTTTGGCCATTTCCATCGGTTCATCAACAGACAATTCCAAATGTTCTGGCGCAATATAATTGCAGACTTCTATCGCCTGCTGCATATCCTCGACCAGAATCATTGCACCACGATTATTCAGTGACGTTTCAATAATGGCCTTGCGTTCCATGGTAGGTAGCAAACGTGCAATGGATTCTTTCACCTTCTGTAGAAACGCTGCATCAGGAGAAATCAGTATCGATTGAGCATCTTCGTCATGTTCAGCTTGAGAAAACAGATCCATGGCAATCCAGTCAGGATCGGTCTTGCCATCACAAATCACCAGAATTTCTGATGGTCCGGCAATCATATCGATGCCAACAGTACCGAACACCATGCCTTTTGCTGTCGCCACAAAGATATTACCCGGGCCGACAATTTTATCGACCTGCGGAATCGTTTCTGTGCCATAAGCCAATGCCGCAACAGCCTGCGCACCACCAATTGCAAAAATGCGATCAACACCAGCAATCGCTGCAGCCGCTAACACCAGATCATTTACTTCATCATCCGGTGTAGGCACCACCATGATTAATTCCTGAACCCCTGCGACTTTGGCTGGAATAGCATTCATCAACACAGATGAAGGATAGGCAGCTTTACCACCAGGCACATACAGCCCAGCCCGATCCAATGGCGTGACTTGTTGACCTAATAAGGTGCCATCAGCCTCTACGTAATGCCAGGATTCCTGTTTCTGGTGTTCATGGTACTGACGTACACGTTCTGCAGCTTTTTCCAACGCCTGACGTTGTGCAGCAGGGATAGATTCCAATGCCGCTGCAGCCCGTTCCAATGGAATTTCCAGTTCCGCCATAGCAGTGGCTTTAACCCGATCAAATCGTTGGCTGTATTCAACTACTGCCTGATCACCACGCTGTTTAACATCTGCCAGAATATTTCTAACTGTGTCGGCTATTGCCGCATCAGAAACACCTTCCCAGGCCAACAACTCGGAAAGCATTGGCCAGAAATCAGCCTGCTGGAAATTCAATTCACTTATTTCAATCATTTGCCTGCTCTTTTACTGCTTTGCGGATCTGCTCAATAAATTGCTGGATACGCGCATGTTTGGTTTTCATGGATGCCTTATTGACCACCAATCGCGAACTAATATCCGCGATATGTTCCATTGGTATCAAACCATTAGCTCGTAATGTATTACCCGTATCCACCACATCGACAATCCGATCCGCCATACCCACAAGCGGTGCCAGTTCCATGGAGCCATAAAGCTTGATAATCTCTACTTGCTGGCCCTGCTCGGCATAAAAACGCTTGGTGCTTTCCACAAACTTGGTTGCCACTTTTAAACGGCCCTGTGGCTCTTCAGCATCTTTTTTACCGGCCGTCATCAGTTTGCAGCGAGCGATATTCAAATCAACCGGCTCGTAAAGCTCGGCTTCCGGATGTTCCATCAAGACATCTTTACCTGCCACGCCCAGATCAGCACCACCATATTCAACATAAGTAGGAACATCTGAGGCACGCACAATGATAAGTCGGACATCCGGTAGATTGGTTTCCAGAATCAGCTTACGGCTTTTTTCAGGGTCATCCAGTGGCTCAATACCAGCCGCCTTTAAAAGCGGTAGGGTTTCCTCAAAGATACGTCCCTTGGACAGAGCCAGCGTTATCATTTCAGCCATTAGAGGCCACCCTTGCCTGGGTTGGGATACGGCGGATGCGAGCACCTAATTGCTGCAGTTTTTCTTCTATACATTCATAACCACGATCAATGTGATAAATTCGCTCGACCTGGGTTTCTCCTTCAGCCACCAGAGCTGCCAACACCAGACAGGCTGATGCCCGCAAATCAGTTGCCATCACCGGGGCTGCAGTGAGCTTTTCCTGTCCCTTGCATACCACTGTGTTGCCTTCAATTTGCAGATTTGCGCCCATACGCTGCATTTCCTGCACATGCATAAAGCGATTTTCAAAAACGGTTTCGACAATAGTGGCCTGCCCATCAGCAATACTGTTCAACGCAGTGAACTGAGCCTGCATATCCGTTGGGAAGGCTGGATAAGGTGCGGTTCGGATATTGACTGCTTTAGGACGTCTGCCTTCCATATCCAACGTGATCCAATCCTCACCAATTTCAATTTTTGCTCCAGCTTCTTCCAGCTTGAGCAAAACCGCTTCCAACTGATTGGCATCGGTATCCTTCAGTTTGACACGACCACGGGTAATTGCTGCCGCCACCAGATAAGTACCTGTTTCAATACGATCCGGAAGAATCGCATAATGAGTACCGTTGAGTTTTTCGACCCCTTCAATCTGAATCGTTGTCGAACCGGCACCGGTAATTTTCGCGCCCATTTGGTTCAAGTATTTGGCCAAGTCAACTACTTCAGGTTCTCGCGCCGCATTTTCAATTATGGTTGTACCTTTTGCCAGCGTTGCCGCCATCATCAGGTTTTCAGTACCGGTTACCGTGACCTGATCCATAAAGATATGGGCACCCTTGAGACCTTGACCACTGGTGGCTCGGATATAACCGTTTTCTACTTTAATTTCTGCGCCCATTTGCTCCAGACCACGCAAATGCAAATCCACAGGACGCGAACCAATCGCACAACCACCCGGCAAAGAGACATCCGCTTTACCGAAACGGGCCAGTAAAGGTCCCAGCACCAGAATCGATGCCCGCATGGTTTTGACCAAGTCATAAGCAGCTTCGGTAATCGTCAGCGTCGAAGGGTCAATTAACACTCCCGAACGTTCATCAACGGTGAGTGTTACCCCCATACGGCCTAACAACTCAAGTGTGGTTGTAATGTCATGTAAATGTGGCACATTGCCTATACGTACTGGCGAATCAGCTAACAACGCGCCCATCAGAATCGGCAACGCAGCATTTTTGGCACCGGAAATACGGATCTCGCCATCCAGCGCGACACCACCTTTAATGATTAATTTGTCCATGAATTTGCTCTGGAAGAATAAGGGAATGGATTAGCGAGAGACACCCGTTTTCAGTGACAATGCGTGTACAGCACCACTACTGAAGCTGTCACCCAAAGTTGCTTTGACCATACGGTGTTGTTCTATCAGGCTTTTTCCAGAAAATGACGGACTAAAAACCCGGGCATCAAAATGCTGGCCATCTTCACCAAACACTTCAACATCAGCATCAGGTAAGCCTGCTTCAATCATTGCTTTGATATCTGCTGCTTTCATGTTTCACCACTTAAATTATAGTTATTGCAGAGGAAGAAGTTCTTCCAATCCGCTTGCTTCTGCCATCGCCAGCATCTGTGCCGGCATATTAAAATAACGAATCGGCTTGTCTAATTTTTCAGCCTGACGCATCCATTCGATCAGTAAAGCCAGGCCGGCACTGTCACTACGACTGACTTCACTTAAATCAACATCAAGCGGATCCACTTCGGCAAACAATTGATCCGTCATATCGATACCGCTGGCAGCGGTATCAAAAGTCAACTCACCGGAAACCAGGATACGTTTGGTAGCATCGTCAAAAATGAGCTTCATCATCTGGCTTTATCATTGCGTTTAGCAAGATTTTCAATCAAGGCATCCATTCCGCTGGTTCTAATATCACGGTTAAATGATGAACGGTAATTCGTCACCAGACTGATGCCTTCAATTTTGACATCATAAACTTTCCATTCATCGTTCTTGTTTTTATAAAGTGATAATGCCATCGGAACAGATGGACCGTTTGGTTGTACCACTTCCATTGGTACATCTACCCGCCCCTTTTTCAAGTCATCGCGAAAAGGCAGAAAGCGAATTTCTTCGTTAGTGTATTCCAGCATTGCCGTAGCGTAGGTTCTGACCAGTAACAAACGGAATTCTTCGACAAATTGGGCCTGTTGTTCAGCTGAAGCATCACGCCAGCTTCTGACCTAATGCCAATTTGGCCATACGCTCGAAATCGAAATGTGGAAACAGGATATCCTGTACCAGCGTATAGATTTTCTGCGGATTGGTTTCCAGTTCAGCTTCATTATCCTTCAGAGCTTTCAGCATGTTGTCTGAGGCTTCTTTCACTAAAGCCTGTGGCTCCGGCATCGCCTGAGCGGATGCGCTGAACGCCAGCATGCCCAGCAAAAATGCTGACATTAACTGGAGAGACACCTGTTTAAATTTAATCATCTTATTCACCTTCCGCTGTACTGTACAAGAATTGTCCAATTACCTGCTCCAATACCACCGCTGGTTGAGTCAAATCAATCACATCACCGTCTTCCAGGAAGAAATCATCCGCACCTGGTGACAAACTGATGTATTGCTCTCCCAGCAAACCTGCAGTAAAGATGCTGGCAGAGGTATCTATCGGAATGTTGTCATATTGTGGATAGATATTAATGGTGACTTTTGCATCATAGGTGTCAGGATCCAGAGATATTGATGTTACACGACCAACTCTTACGCCTGCCATCGTCACTGGAGAGCGTGGTTTCAATCCACCAATATTCTGAAAATTGGCGACGACTTCATAGCCTTTTTCATCCGTAATATCACCAAGATTACTGACCTTCATCGCCAACACAAATAAGGCTGCCATGCCAGCTGCGACAAACAAGCCGACCATAATTTCGGTACTTCTTTTCGAATTCATTTACACATCTCCAAACATCAACGCAGTCAGAACAAAGTCCAGGCCGAGAATAGCGAAAGCGGAATGGACAACTGTCCGCGTTGTGGCGCGCCCCACACCTTCCGAAGTTGGTGAGGCATCATAACCTTCAAACAGAGCAATCCATGTCACGACAAAACCAAAGACAATACTTTTTATTACCCCGTTCAGTATATCTTCATACCAGTCAGTTTTAGCCTGCATCTGTGACCAGAAAGCACCATCATCGACACCGAGCAGGCCATGTCCAACTAAAAAAGCGCCAAATATTCCTACAGCACTGAATATAGCTGCCAGTAATGGCATGGATATAAGACCCGCTAAAAATCTTGGAGCAACGATACGGCGCATCGGGTCAACAGCCATCATTTCCATACCTGATAACTGTTCTGTACTTTTCATCAAACCAATTTCAGCCGTCAGGGCCGAGCCAGCTCGACCGGCAAACAGTAACGCACTGACAACCGGGCCAAGCTCTCTGACTAATGATAATGAAACAAGCACACCTAAAGATTCTTCAGCACCAAAATCTACCAGCGTATTATAGCCCTGAAGACCAAGAACCATGCCCACAAATAAGCCGGATATCAGTATGATGAGTATTGATAAAACACCGACATAAAATAATTGCTGAACAACCAGTGAAAAGCGGAATACCGAGCTTGGAATCCCTGCCAGCATCTGCACTAAGAACAAATGGCCCCGTCCAAGTCGCTGAAAGGTATCTAGTCCCCAGCGACCAAGGCTGCGCAGCAGCTCGATCATTGTGTTTCCTTTGAATTCAACAGATCATTTTTAAAGTCATTACCCGGGTAATGAAACGGAACAGGTCCATCTGGTAAACCCTGTAAAAATTGCTTCACCCATTCCGAGCCAGAAGTTTTCAGCGTTTCGGGATTACCTTTCTCAATGACCTTTCCGCCGGACAACAGATAAATTTCATCAGCGATCTTGGTGGTTTCAGCGACATCATGTGACACGATAATACTGGTCAGTCCCATTGCATCGTTGATGCGGCGTATTAGATTCACCAGTGTACCCATTGAAATGGGATCCTGTCCGGTAAATGGCTCATCGTACATAATCATCATTGGGTCTAGTGTGACGGCCCGTGCCAGAGCAACTCGGCGCGCCATACCGCCAGATAACTCAGCAGGCATCATTTCCCGGGCATTTCTTAAGCCCACGGCCTGGAGTTTCATCAATACCAAATCACGAATCATTGATTCGGGCAACCTGGAATGTTCACGTAATGGAAAAGCAACATTTTCAAAAACATTGAGATCGGTCAGCAAGGCACCACTTTGAAACAACATTCCCATGCGCTTGCGCAATTCATAGAGCTTGGAATGAGAAAGCTTGTGGACATTTTGGCCATCAACTTCAACAGTACCGCGATCCGGTTTAAGCTGACCGCCAATCAGTTTAAGCAGCGTGGTTTTACCTGTACCACTCGGCCCCATGATAGCGGTTACCTTACCTTGGTAGATATCAATATCCACACCGCTGAAGATAACTTTGTCTCCACGGTTAAAATACAAATCCCTGATTTTTATCAGTGGCGCCATTTTTTACTGCCGATATTAGATATAAAGATCGGTAATTTTCTTGAATCGCTGTTGGTAAGTCAAATCGCTGTGTGGAAAAACCATTCTGTATCGGCTAAAGTGTTGTCGCCATGTTAAGTTTGAGGAACTAGTTCCATGGGTATTGACTCAAAGTTCCTGCAGATATTTTGGTAAACCACCGATCAAACGGAGAAATTTAAGAATGAAGAAATTTTTGCAAATCGTTGCAGCCGCAGTTATCGCCTTACCTTTGGTAGCCACAGCGCACGGCCCTACTCGTCAGGAAGTTGATGAGAAAATAGTGATTAATGCTTCACCTGAAAAAGTCTGGAGCATGCTCAAAGATTTTAGCGCCATTGATAAATGGCATCCAGCAGTTGAAAGTGTTGAAATGAAGGACGATAAGGTTCGTGTTTTAACATTGAAAAGCGAAGGCAACCCGACTATTACCGAAGAGCTGGATAAAATTAACGACGAAAAAATGACCTTGATTTACAAGATCACTGATATGAGCGTCGTTAAAACCATTACGTTTAACAGTCAAGATACACCTTATTACACCTTGCCCGTTTCTACCTACAAATCATGGATGTATGTTAATGAAGTAGATGGTGGAACTGAAGTAAGATGGCGCGGTAAATTCTATCGTTCTTTCATGGATAACCCACCAGTACCAGAAGGTCAGTCTGATGCTGAAGCGGTTGAAGCTGTAACTGCTGTGTATAAAAGCGGTTTGGAAAACCTGAAAAACATTATGGAAAAATAATGCTTTTTTCGAACGACAAAAATGCTTTTCTGAAAGCGGCCCTTAATCGGGTCGCTTTTTTTATGTTTGCAACGATTTCGTTAAGCGCCTGTGCAGAAAAAACTGACTATGCCTTTATCACCAATCAGCTCAGTGATGACATAACGGTGATTGATATAAATGAGCGGCAAGTAGTCACCACGATTAAGGCCGGCAAGGCGCCGGCGGGAGTGGCATTAAGTCAGAACGGAAATCGAGTACTGATTACCAATCCTGACAGCCAGAATATTTCCGTTATTGATGCACGTAAATTAACTGAAATCAGCCAGATTCCAGTCGGTCAGGGACCGGTCGGTATCGCCACTAACCATGATGGCAGCATTGCTTATGTTGCTGACTGGTACGAACATAAAATCAGTATCGTCGACGTCGATGAACAACAAATCCGTCATCGTATCAACGTAGGGAAATCACCTGCAGGTATTATCCTCGATGAATCACGTAACCGATTATATGTTGCTAACCGTGATGACAATACTGTCAGCATCATCGACACTATTACTGAACAGGTTCTGGAAACCGTAAATGTTGGCAAATCCCCGTTTGGTCTTGCATTAACGACGGACGGACAACGGCTTTTCAGCGTAAATGTTCAAGATAACAGTGTGACGATGATTGATACTGATAACTTGACAGCAACGTCCACAATCGAGGTTGGTGAATGGCCCTATTGTGCGGTGGCTAGCCCTGATGGCAAGTTTCTCTATGTGACCAATCAGGATGAAAACAGCGTATCCGTGATAGACATTGCTACACAGAAGAATATTAATACCATTGATGTAGAAGACAGTCCGGAAGGTATTGATATAACGGCCAATGGTAAACATCTCTACGTTTCCAACTGGGGTAGTGACAGTGTATCCATCATTGACACGACTACGGGCAAACGTATTACTGATGTTAAAACTGGAAAAGGCAGCCGTGCTTTTGGTGATTTTATTATCAGTCAATAATCTGTTGTGACAATTCAGATAACTTCCCTGGCTGTAACTGACGCCACGTTAAGCAATATAGCGGCCTTACTGGCTGAGCAACTTAATCTTGAATTAATGTTGCCTGATGCAGAAAAAGCCCAGCTGATTTTAACGCCTAACCGACTGGAAATTCGTTATCCTCAGCTGGGGGGCCGGTTTTTATCGATTTTGTTAGCGGTAAAAATCAGCACCGACGTCAATTTGGTGGTGGTAGGGGTCAGCCACTGGCAAAAGCTGTAGGCCTTAAAAACGGCGCGAATCCAATTATCATCGATGCAACTGCCGGTTTTGGCAGGGATGCTTTTGTATTTGCCAGCCTCGGTTGTCAGGTGACGATGATTGAACAGCAACCACTTGTAGCAGCCCTATTGGCCGATGCGATGCAACGAGCACAGACGGATGCAGAGACGGCACAAATTATCTCGCGCATGCAGTTACACCAAAGCGATGCTACGAAGTATTTAGCCAGCCTCAACGAAGCAGAAAGACCGGATGTGGTTTATCTGGATCCGATGTATCCAGCACGAGAAAAATCGGCTCTGGTCAAAAAGGAAATGCAGCTTTTACATCAGCTGGTCGGCCCCGATAGTAATAGTGCCGAGTTACTCAATATTGCACGTAAAGTTGCGTTAAAACGGGTAACCGTTAAACGACCAAAAGGTGCTGAATTTTTCGCAGATCAAAAACCACACGTCAGCATTGAAAGTAAAAATACCCGTTACGATATTTATACTGGTTGATTGCCGTTAGCGTCGTTGTTTATCCAATTCTCTCAAATGCGCCAGCTTTTCGGCAATTTTGATTTCCAGACCACGGTTGACCGGCTGATAATAGTGTCGCTGCGGCATCGTTTCCGGAAAATAGTTTTCTCCCGCCGCATATGCATCCGGCTCATCATGGGCGTAACGGTATTCCTTACCGTAATCCAGCTCTTTCATTAGCTTGGTCGGGGCATTACGCAAATGCAAAGGCACTTCGGCTGAACCAAAGTTCCTGGCATCCTGCATCGCCGCTTTAAAAGCGGTATATACAGCATTACTTTTTGGTGCACTTGCCAGATAGACCACCGCTTGAGCAATCGCCAGTTCGCCTTCAGGACGACCCAGTTTATCAAAGCTTTCCCAGGCATCCAGCGCAATACGCAAGCCCCGCGGATCAGCATTACCGATATCCTCAACCGCCATCCGCACAATACGCCGCATCAAATAAACCGGATCACAACCACCATCCAGCATCCGACATAACCAATACAAAGCTCCATCAGGTGAAGAGCCACGGACCGATTTATGTAATGCCGATATCTGATCGTAAAAAGCTTCTCCGCCTTTATCAAATCGCCGTAAGGTGCCTGATAATACTTCGGCCAGATCAGTCTCATCGACTTCGGTTTGCTGTTTACTGTCTGCTAAATCAATGGCGATTTCCAACAGGTTCAGCACCCTTCGGCCATCCCCATCGGCTGCTTGCGCCAACTGTTCACGTAACTTATCGCTCATCGCGATATCACGGCCAGCAAGTCCACGGATACCATCCTGCATAGCCCGCTCAATGATCAGTTTTAAATCATTAATTTCCAGCGATTTGAGTACGTAGACGCGTGCCCGCGATAACAATGCGTTATTTAATTCGAATGACGGGTTTTCAGTGGTGGCACCGATAAAGGTAAAGGTGCCGTCCTCAACATAAGGAAGAAAAGCATCCTGCTGTGACTTGTTAAACCGATGCACCTCATCGACAAACAACATGGTGCGTCGACCACGTTCCTGTTGCAACTGTTTGGCTCTGGCAACAGCTTCACGAACTTCTTTAACCCCGGCCAATACCGCCGAAATACTGATAAATTCCGCATCACAATAACCGGCGATCAATCGTGCCAGCGTTGTCTTACCAGTTCCTGGAGGGCCCCAGAAGATCATTGAATGCGGCTGGCCTGTGGCGATGGCCTGTCTTAAGGGCTTCCCCTCGGCCAGTAAATGTTGCTGACCGATATATTCATCCAGCGACTGCGGCCGCATCCGATCAGCCAATGGACGGCCGACCTGTGGATGCAGATTATCAAACAGACTCATTAGGGAACGTCGCCCACCACATCAACACCCGATGGCGCTTTGAATTCGAATCTTGATGCTGGTAAATCAGGATTAATCTTTAGATTTTTAAACACCAGTCGGGTGCGCTGATCAAAACTGTCTACCATCAGCATTTCACGAATACCCTTTTCATCAAAAGCCAAAGCGACTGTCTGGTAATTGTTGTCATCCGCTTTTGGCACCAGTCGAACCCATTGCAGATCGTCTTCCGATTCCAGTTCCTGAATATCGTATTCCGCTTCTGGCAAGGTATTGCCGGATAATAAACCTGCTGGCGTTTCGGCTAAGGCTTCATCCTGTAACTTGACTGTGATTTGTTCCAAATCGACATCGTAAAACCAGATACGCTCGCCATCCGCCACGATTTGTTGCGGGAAAGGCGTTTCATAATCCCAACGGAATTTACCGGGCCTGGATAACAGAAACTGACCGGTTGCTTCTTCAACCACCTGTCCATCCGTATCAATTACAGTTTGCTGGAAATCCGCTTCCAACTGAGAGACCTCCTGAACAAATGTATTGAGCCTATCAACAGCCGATTCTGCAAATGCCAATGATGGCAGAACTAACCATCCAAGCATCAACCACTGTATTGCACAGCGTTTTATCATTTCTTTACTCCAAATCATTTCAGGAACAACTAAGACATCAACTGTTACTAACTAATTGCATTAATTACGCGGAGGGGGTGCTAATACTTCACGGCTACCATTGGTTTGCATTGCTGAAACCACACCTGCAGCTTCCATCGCTTCTACAATGCGAGCCGCGCGGTTATAGCCGATTTTCAGGCGACGCTGCACTCCGGAAACAGAAGCGCGGCGGCTTTCCGTCACAATCTGCACCGCTTGATCATAGAGGGGATCAGATTCTCCATCACTGGCATCACCGATGCCGCTGCCCCCCTCGCTATCATCATCCGCATTATCCTGAGTAATTTCTTCCAGATAATTTGGGCCGCCCTGGGTTTTCAGGAAATTCACCACAGCATGCACTTCATGATCATCGACAAAGGCGCCATGCACCCGTTCTGGCAATCCACTGCCTGGAGGCAGATATAACATATCGCCCTGCCCTAATAGCTGCTCTGCTCCCATCTGATCAAGGATAGTGCGTGAATCAATTCGCGACGACACCTGAAACGCCATTCGTGTGGGTATATTGGCCTTAATCAAACCGGTAATGACATCGACCGATGGTCTTTGGGTTGCCAGAATCAAATGAATACCGGCAGCACGAGCTTTCTGGGCCAGCCGGGCGATCAGTTCTTCGACTTGCTTGCCGACCACCATCATCATATCGGCCAGTTCGTCGATAATCACCACGATAAATGGCAAAGTTTCCAGTGTTGGAATCGGTTCCCCGGGTAACACTTCAGCCATTGGATCCGGAATGGGTTCACCACTATCAATCGCATCCTGTACTTTTTTATTAAACCCAGCGATATTTCGCACGCCTAATGCCGCCATCAGCGGATAACGTCGTTCCATTTCGGCAACACACCAGCGCAATGCATTGGCGGCTTCTTTCATGTCGGTGACGACCGGCGTCAATAAATGTGGAATATCTTCATAAATTGATAATTCCAGCATTTTGGGGTCTACCATAATTAGCCGGACCTCTTTCGGAGTGGCTTTATACAGCAGACTTAAAATCATGGCATTTACTGCAACAGACTTACCTGACCCCGTTGTGCCCGCCACCAGTAAATGCGGCATTTTTTCAAGGTTTGCCACCACTGGCCGGCCGGCAATATCTTTACCCAAGGCCATAACCAACGGTGATTTACTGTTTTCATAATCACTACAGGCGAGAATTTCACGTAACCGAACTACTTCACGTATTTCGTTGGGAATTTCTAAACCAACATAGGGTTTACCCGGAATAATCTCAACAATACGCACACTGGTTATCGATAAGGCTCTGGCCAAATCTTTAGCCAGACCGCTGATGCGACTGACCTTGATACCAGCTGCAGGCTGTAATTCAAAGCGGGTGACTACCGGACCGGGCTGAACTTCGACCACCTGCACTTCCACGCCGAAGTCTTTTAACTTCAACTCCACCAGCCGTGATAGCGCTTGTAATACATCTTCGCTGTAACCCGCTGTAACAGCTTTTGGCATATCCAGTAACGACAGAGTCGGCATACCTGGTGCGTCAGGTGTCTCAAATAAAGGTTGCTGACGTTCCTTTTCTTCGCGTTTGCTGGGTTCTTTTACCTGCAACTTTGGCTCAACTCGGACTTTGGCCTTGTGCTGCATTTTCTCTTTCTGAGCAATAAACGTTTCTTCGCGTTGCTGACGGGTGCGTCTAACCTGCAAATTTTCCTTTAGCTCACGACTCCAGCGAGCTACATGAATTAACACCACCATGGCTATCGCACCGAGACGATCAATAACCATCAGCCAGGATAAACCGGTAAACAACGTTACCCCGGTCAATAGCAGCGCCAATAGCAATAAACTGGTTCCGGAAGCACCAAAAACCGATTCAAATCCATGACCGACGACTTCACCCAGCACCCCACCAGCACCTAATGGCAACAAATCGGCATAGTCCATTAAACTCAAGGAAGACAAGCCACTGGCTGCAGCCAGGGCCATCACTAATCCAACTGATTTCAATACCCAGAAATGTAACGCATCGTCGCCATCGGCACGTTTGCCCCAACTGAATAAAAGCCAGCCACTGAAACCCACCATAAATGGCGCAAGATAAGCTGGGAAACCAAAGCCGTACAACAAAGCATCTGCCAACCAGGCTCCGACAATACCGCCCCGGTTCGCGATCAGATCATCAGTACCGGTAGTTGACCACCCAGGATCCGTCGGTTCGTAGGTTAATAAAGACAGAAGTAAATAAGCCGCCAGTGCCAGCGCCAGAATCAGTGCAGCTTCCCGAAGTCTGAATCCGACTGCGCCAGCGGTGGCATCCGGTTTATTTTTGTCGTTTGCCTTTGTCGCTTGTGCCAATGTGATAATTCCAATGAAGCCAATTGATTAAGCGCAAATTCTAACACAGGTTTTAACAGCTGATGCTTGTCCAAAAGCAAAGCAATGGGTACTCTAATCGATTCGTTTTTTATTCGATACTGGGAGACACTCTTATGGCGGACAGCAAACACTGCCGACTACTGATTTTAGGCTCTGGTCCGGCGGGCTATACGGCCGCGGTTTATGCTGCTCGTGCTGCTTTGGAACCTGTTTTAATTACTGGTATTGAACAAGGTGGTCAGTTAACCACCACCACCGATGTCGATAACTGGCCTGGTGATGCCGATGGTGTGCAAGGTCCGGAATTAATGCAGCGTATGCAAAAACATGCAGAACGTTTTGGTACCGACATTATCTTTGATCATATCCATACTGCGGATTTAACCCAGCGGCCGTTCAAATTAACCGGCGATGCCGGAGAGTACACAGCTGATGCCTTAATCATTGCTACCGGTGCATCAGCAAAATATCTGGGCATGGATTCTGAAGAAGCTTTTAAGGGGCGTGGGGTTTCAGCCTGTGCCACCTGCGATGGTTTCTTCTATAAGAATCAACCTGTTGCCGTCATCGGTGGCGGTAACACAGCCGTAGAAGAAGCATTATATTTATCTAATATCGCTTCCAAAGTTACCGTAATTCATCGCCGTGATAGCTTCCGTAGTGAGAAAATTCTCAGTAATCAGTTACTGAAAAAAGCCGAAACCGGAAATGTGGAAATTCTCTGGAATCATACTCTTGATGAAGTTCTGGGTGATGATGCTGGCGTTACAGGTATTCGTGTAAAGAGTACAGAAACGGATAATACTCAGGAAATTGCCGTTCAAGGTGTCTTTATCGCCATCGGCCATCAACCTAATACGTCGATGTTTAAAGGTCAGCTGGAAATGCAGCATGACTACATTATCCTCAAGAAAGGTACCCAAACCAGTATTCCTGGTGTATTTGCTGCGGGTGATGTGTCTGATCCGATTTACCGTCAGGCGATTACCTCAGCAGGAGCTGGTTGTATGGCAGCGCTGGATGCTGAACGTTTTCTGGAAAGTGAAAAATAAAAACTCATAAGGCAGGGCCTCCCTGCCTTATCTATCCTTAGGAGAAATACCAATGGCGCTTTATCAACATATTCTGATTGCAGCGGATTTTTCCAACCATACGGATATGGTGATTCACCGAGCTAAAGCATTAGCATCGGCTAACAATACACGTTTGAGTTTATGTCATATCGTAGAGGATTTTCCACTTACAGATTTTGCTTATGAGCCAATGATTAGTGTTGATGCTGATATGCGTGAGGCTTTACTCGATGCAGGCAAAAAACAACTAACCGCTTTAGGGCAAAAATTTGATATTGAGCCAAACAATCAATGGATAGAATTTGGCAGTCCAGGTCGCGACATTGTGCGTATTGCCGAAGAAAACAATGTTGATTTGATCGTCGTGGGCTCTCACGGTCGTAAAGGCATTAAAATGCTACTGGGTTCCACCGCCAATGCTGTACTGCATCATGCTGGGTGTGACGTTTTAGCCGTCAGGTTAAAGGGCGAAAGTTAAACCAAAGATGACTTTACGCCTATCGGCTTTAGGACCTTTTCTTGCTGTGGCGTTTATCAATGCCATGGTGGATCTGGGCCACAAAATTATCGTGCAAAATACCATCTTCAAAATTTATGATGATGCAGCGCAAGTCGGCCTGACAGCCGTTGTTAATGCGTTAATTTTATTACCCTTTATTTTATTGTTTACCCCGGCAGGTTATCTTTCAGATAGATTTGCCAAACCCGGTATTATGCGCTGGTCGGCTTTCTCTGCCGTCATCGTTACCTTGTTGATTACACTCTCCTATTATCAAGGCTGGTTCATTTTTGCCTTTGCTTTAACCTTTGTTTTAGCTGCACAAAGTGCGATCTACTCTCCCGCTAAATATGGCTATATCCGCGAGCTGGCCGGTAAAACTGAAATTGCCCCTGCCAATGGTTTTCTGCAAGCCACTACCATCGTGGCAATTTTAAGTGGGATATTTGTCTTTACCATCTTGTTTGAAAGCCTGTTAAGCGATCAGGTTTATCAAAACGAAGCCGATATTATTCGACTGATTGCCCCATTAGGCTGGTGTTTAGTGGGATTGTCATTATTAGAATTATGGCTTGCATGGCGTCTGCCAGTATTGCTTCCCAGCCAGAAAGAGCATCGTTTTAACTGGGCAGCATATACCCAAGGTAAACAACTAAAAACCAATGTAAAACTGGTGACTACCAAACCGATAATCTGGTTTTCGATATTGGGTTTATCATTATTCTGGGCATTATCTCAAACCATGCTGGCAGTCTTTCCAGCTTTTGCCAAAATCGTGCTGAATGAAGACAATACGATCATCATTCAGGGTTTATTAGCCTGCTCGGGTCTGGGCATCATCAGCGGTTCTCTTCTGGCCGGAAAGCTTTGTCGTCAACAAATTCATTTCCCTGTTATTTTGGTAGGGGCCATTGGATTAATCAGCATGCTGTTTGTAATCCCCTACCTTAATGCTGTCATTCCATTCGCTTTAGCAATAATTAGCTTTGGTTTTTTTGGTGGTTTGTTTATTATTCCACTCAATGCATTAATTCAAATGCATGCTGACATTACCCAATTAGGCAGTGTGCTGGCTGCGAATAATTGGGTGCAGAATCTGGCGATGATAAGTTTTTTAATCCTGACATATCTGGTGGCCAAAGCAGATACACCCAGTGCATTATTTTTACAATATTTACCTTGGTTAGCTGTACTATTGATTATCCCAATTCTCATTAAATTAAAACGCAAATTTGTCTGATAAAAACTCACTAAGAAGGATATTTTGTGTCAACGCAATCATCATTCCCGCCCGTTTACACTGAACCTTTTCATCAGGCCTCCGAAAATCTGCGCCGAGCATTACCCTTTATAAATCAACATCAGACCCCTATTAATCCGGTAAATTATGCCGTCTGGTACGAATATGTCTCAGGCACCAATCAGGCATTAAAACAAGCGATTGACCGTCGATTACAGCAGAAGCAGAAAATCACAGCGGAAATCACCCAGCAGCTTTATGAAAAATACGTATTAATGGGCATGCCGGAAAGGCTTGAAGCAACAAATAATGGCCTTAGACTGGTCGTCGACAACACGATGAATCAAATCAATAAGGTTGAACTGGCTGCAGATGACTTTTCAGAAGATTTAGCTGTTCAGCAAACCAAACTGGAACAATCCGAGGATATTTCAGCAATCAAGGGTGTGTTGTCAGAAATACTGGAAAATACTCGTCGACTTGGACAGTCCGGTAGCGAACTCAAGCAGGAACTGGCCGAAACCACACAGGAAATTCTGAAACTCAGATCTGAATTGGAAGCCGTAAAACAGGAAGCTAAAACCGATGGTTTAACAGGCTTGTTAAATCGCAGCGGCCTCAATAAAGAACTTGCCGAATTGTGCCATCATGGTAAAAACGTGTTCACATTAGCCCTGTTTGATCTCGATCACTTTAAACAGGTAAATGACAGATTTGGTCATTTACTGGGGGATCGCGTCTTGCAATTTTTTGCCAGTCTGCTGAAAAAACAATGTGAGCATCAACCAAATATTGCAGCCCGTTTTGGTGGGGAAGAAATGGCATTGATTTTTATTAACACTCCATCAAACGTTGCCGTGCAAATGGCAGATACTATCCGTCAGCAGCTGGCGGGGAGTAATCTGAAGAAAAAAGACAGTGAAGAAACCATCGGAACGGTAACGGTTTCGGTTGGACTGAGTCAGTATCAGCCAGGCGATACTTCATTGAATATTATTGAACGGGCCGATGTTGCTTTATATGAATCAAAAGCAGCTGGTCGAAATTGCATTACGTTACGTTAATCAGAACTTGTAAAACTCGCTATTGAGATACTCGACCACCTGTTTTTGCTGATCAGGTGTCCAGTTAACGTCAGCGGCAATCGCACAATTAGCGACGCGCTTATTCAGACCTTCCAGGCTTTTAACTCCTCGTTTATCACGTGTGTATAGCGAATTAGCTTTTCCATCGGTCAGTGAAGCATGACATTGCATGCAATTGGCATCGTGCAATTGTTTTCCCTGTGCCAGCGCTGTCGCGCTGACACTGAGGAAAACCATAATCACTAAATAATGCATCGCTCAGACAACTGCCCGTGTTTGCAAGGCAGCAATGCGTAATGAAGCTGGAGGATGCGAGTCATAGATAGCCGACACTAAAGGATCCGGTGTCAGTGTACTGGCATTTTCTTTATACAAAGCCACCAGCGCAGTTATCAAATCGTCGGCATTGGAAACCGAAGCCGCATAGGCATCTGCTTCAAACTCGTATTTGCGTGACATCGATGTCATTAATGGATGCAGAAAGAAGCTGAATACCGGGATCACCAGCATAAACAGAATCAGTGCAATCGCATTATTTTGGGTCTCTACACCCAGACCGGTGTAAAACCAGGTCTGTGTTGATGCCCAGCCTAATATTGCCAGTCCAACCAGACTCATAACGGCCATCATCAGCATATTCTTGACGACATGCTTGCGACGGAAATGACCTAATTCATGTGCCAGAACCGCTTCAATCTGATCTTCATTCAAGGTATTAAGCAATGTATCAAAAAATACGATGCGTTTGTTATTACCCAAGCCAGTGAAATAGGCATTGCCGTGTCCACTGCGGCGTGAACCATCCATCACATAAATTCCCTGACTCTTGAAACCACAGCGCTGTAATAAACTTTCGACCTTCTGTTTCAGGTTGGCATCATCCAGGGGCGTAAATTTATTAAATAGCGGTGCGATAAATGCCGGATAAGCCCACATCATCACCACAGCAAAAACCATCCAGGCTGCCCATAAATATAACCACCAGAATTCACCTGTGCTGTTCATCAACCACAAGGTCACCCAGGCAATCGGTGCGCCGAGCACCAACATCAGCAACATTTGCTTGCCAAAGTCACCTAGAAATAAGGCGGGTGTATTTCGGTTAAAGCCAAATTTTTCTTCCATTACAAAAGTGCGATACCAGGACAACGGTAATTCCAGCAGTGCCCCAATCACCAGAAAACTCAGAATCAAAACCACCCCGGTTGTCATAGCTGACCAGCCAAAACCTTCCCAGGCACCGGACAACATTGCCAAACCACCGCCCAGGGTCCAGAGAATTAACACGACCGCCCCAAACAGACTCTCGCGGCGCATTTGAGCCCCTTTTGCGGCAGTGTAATCAGCTGCTTTCTGATGTGCGGCCAGACCAATCTGCTCACGAAATGCGGCAGGCACTTCATCGCGATTCGCCAGCACATGGCGACGTTGACGCAATGACAACCAGATCTCAATCCCCGTCATCAGGGCGAGGGCAATTAAAAATATCCAGCTAAATTCATTCATAATTTTTTAAACCAGTTAGAATCGTATAAGGTGTCGTGTACATTAGCCTTTGATACAATCAATGGCAACATAGTTCACCTAAATCTGTAGTAATAAAAAGACGGAGCTCATGGCCAAAAGCAAACATAACCTGATCTGGATTGACCTGGAAATGACCGGTCTCGATACCAATAACGACTATATTATCGAAATCGCCACAATTGTCACTGACAGCGACCTGAATATTTTGGCAGAAGGCCCGATCATTGCGATTCATCAATCGGACGCTATTCTGGCGGGTATGGATGAATGGAATACCAAACAGCATGGCGGCTCTGGTCTGGCTGAACGCGTTCGTAACAGCATTGTCACCGTCGAACAAGCCGAACAGGAAACTCTGGATTTTTTGAAAAAGCACGTCCCTGCAGGCATTTCTCCTATGTGTGGCAACAGTATTTGTCAGGATCGTCGCTTTATGGCGCGGTTGATGCCGGAACTGGAAGCCTATTTTCATTATCGTAATCTTGATGTCAGCAGCTTCAAGGAAATTGCGCGGCGCTGGGCACCCAAAGTCGAAAAATCTTTCAAGAAAAAATCATCACATCTGGCGATGGACGATATTAAAGATTCCATCCGCGAACTGCAGCACTATCGCGAGCATATGATTAAAGTGCCTGAGTAAAGTCACCATTTGTAGTAACTACAATTCACGGTAATTTCACGACAACCGCAGGATGATCATTACACTCAATTAAATTGTGATTGTAATGGCGCACCTTAAACCAAACTTACCGTCAAAGCAGTGCCTGATCTGCAACCGACCATTCAGTTGGCGAAAAAAATGGCGTGAGTGCTGGGAGCAGGTGCTTTACTGTTCAGAGCGGTGCCGTCGTCAGCGTAAGCAGGTCAATCGCATATGAAGCCCTTAGTGGGGTTCCCGGAAAAAATGGTATTACTCGATTGTGAGACCACGGGTGGTAATGCCATTCGTGATCGTCTCACCGAGATTGCTTTAATCGAAATCACCGATGGCGTTGAAACAGACCGGTGGCAGACATTGATTAATCCGGGTATCAGCATTCCCCCATGGATCAGCAAATTAACCGGCATTACCGATTCAATGGTGGCAAACCAACCTTCCTTTGTCGACATTGCTGAAGAATTGCAGCAACGTCTAGCCGACAAAGTATTTGTTGCCCATCATGTGCGCTTTGATTATGGTTTTATCCGCGAATCGTTTCGTCGCATTGGTATAAACTTTTCTGCCAAAACGCTATGTTCGGTCAAAATCAGTCGTTTGTTATACCCTGAGCACCGCCGTCATGGAATTGATGCGATTGTTGCCCGGCTGGGCCTGACCATTAATCAACGGCATCGGGCGATGGATGATGCCCAGGTCATTCTTGAGTTATTCCAGCAGACTCAACGCGATTTTGATGAATTCACTCTCCAGCAAGCCTGTAAACAATTATCACAACAAACCCGATTGCCCAGTCATCTGGATAGTGCTGAAATTAATAAACTGCCAGAACGCCCTGGGATTTATCAGTTTTTTGATGAGCAAGGCTCGCTGCTTTATATCGGCAAATCGGTCAATATCAAACAACGTGTGCTCAGTCATTTTGTACAGAATGGCAAACTACGCAACTCGGAAATGCAGCAACAACTACAGCATATCGATTTTATCGAAACGCCTTCCGATTTTGGTGCCCAGCTGCTGGAAAACCAATTAATCAAAAGCAAAACACCGCGCTACAACCGGCGTCAAACCAAAGCCAAGCGACTTTATCAAATCGCTTTAACCGTTGATGAGAAGGGATACCACCGCACCACAATTGAAATGGCTGACTTGCATCAGCCGCCGGATATCAGTCAACGTTATGGATTATTCCGTAGCCAAAAACAAGCGGAAAAAAACTACTCGATCTGATTAATGAACATCAGCTGTGTCAAAAACTTTGCGGCATGGAAAAAACTAAAAACGGCTGTTTTGGTTATCAGTTAAAAAAATGTCTGGGTGGCTGCTGTGGCGAAGAACCGGCAATACGGTACAACCTGCGATTGCAAACTGCATTATCCGGTATTAAAAATCAAGCCTGGCCATGGTCAGGGCCCATTGTAATTACTGAACTGCCGGCAGATGGCGATTACGAGGCGGCGCATTTTCATCTGGTCGATCAATGGCTTTATCTTGGCACCATTAAAAATCATCATGATGCTTATGAAAAGCTGCAACAGCGATATGCTGAACCCCAATATTTTGATCTGGATGCCTACAAAATCCAGCTACGCTTTCTATTAAAACTTCGCCCTAAACAATTATTGATTGAGACATTACGTTTACCTGCACAGGAGGCTTCATGATCACTAAAAGTCATAGAATTTTAGGCTATGCCGGACTGCTGCCTTTCTTAGGATTGGCAGTTATGAGCTGGCTGGGCTATTTATATGCTATCGACTGGTTGTTGAGTTATGCGGCACTTATTTTCAGTTTTCTGGGTGGTCTAATCTGGTATGTCAGCAGCGTTGAAAAGCTTCCCCGTCATGTGCTGATAGTCAGCATCTCCACCATGTTATGGGCCTGGTGCTGGTTGTTATCTCCAACACATTACTGGTTATGGCTGGCTGCATTATCATTTATTGGCTTGCACTTATACGAACGGCAGCAACTCCATGAAATCTACTCTGCCGAGTTGATGCGTCTGCGTGCTCATCTATCTTATGGCGCTGCGTTTTTTTTGTGGCTGGCAGCAATGTCGACATTAAATGTCTAGGCTGCGTTATCTCAATCTGATCCTTGGTGATCAACTTGATGCAGAGAGTCAATTATTCGATAACTTTGATCCTCAGCATGATCGACTGTGGATGGCTGAAATGTCAGCTGAGTCCACAGAGTATTTATCAAGTAAACAGCGCACTGTTTTATTTTTATCGGCGATGCGGCACTTTTCTGAAAAACTCAAAACCGATAACTATCCGCTGATTTACTGGACTTTGAGTGACAAAAAATCCAGTTTCCCAGACGCTTTATCTGCCACGTTAAAACACGATTCATTTAAAAAAATCCGTTGCGTATTGCCTGGTGATGTCCGGGTTATGAATGAAATACAGCAGTGCGCCAATGATGTTGATATTGAGATTGAATGGCTGGCCGATCAGCATTTCATCAGTGAAAAAGGTGAATTCAAAGCCTGGCTTGCCGATCGCAAACAACCGCGAATGGAATTCTGGTATCGCCAACTGCGTAAAAGCCGACAAATCCTGATGGAAGATGACCAGCCGCTTGGCGGTCAATGGAATTTTGATAAGGACAACCGCAAAAGCTTTGGCAAAAAAGGTCCATCCAAATTGCCTGAGCCTTTATTGTTTGAAGCGAATGACATCACTAAACAAGTCATAACCGATGTTGAAAAATTTCTGCCGGATCTCTACGGCAATATTGAAACCTTTAACTGGCCGGTCAGCCGTGAACAATCTTTGGCAGCATTAAATGATTTTATCCAGCATCGACTGCCACATTTCGGCGATTATCAGGATGCGATGTGGACTGACGAACCCTGGCTTTATCACTCACGCTTATCGACCTGTCTGAATCTCAAACTACTCTCCCCCGCAGAGGTGATTGCAGCGGCTGAAAAAGCTTACACCGACAATAAAGCACCTTTAAATGCGGTAGAAGGTTTTATCCGGCAAATTCTCGGCTGGCGTGAATATGTGCGGGGGCTTTACTGGAGCTATCGTGATGACTGGTTGCAGATGAATGCTCTGAATGCCCGACGCAAGCTGCCAGCGTTATACTGGAATGCTGAAACCGAAATGACTTGCCTGCATCACAGTGTCAAACAGGTGCTGGATCATGGATACGGCCATCATATTCAACGACTGATGGTCACCGGTTTGTTTGCCTTGTTATGGGGTGTTAAACCCAAGGCTATTCATGAGTGGTATCTGGCGATGTATGTCGATGCCGTTGCCTGGGTGGAGATCCCGAATACATTGGGTATGAGTCAATACGCCGATGGCGGCATTGTCGGCTCCAAACCGTATATTGCCAGCGGCGCCTATATTAACCGCATGTCCAATTATTGCCAGTCCTGCCCATTTAATCCAAAACAGGCCAGTGGCGAAACCGCATGTCCATTTACCACGCTGTACTGGCTTTTTGTAGACCGGCATCAGGAACTGTTGAGTAAAAACCCTCGTCTCGGTATGCAGGTCAAAAACTGGCACAACAAATCTCAAGATGAACAACAGGCCATCAGCCAGCATGCTGAATACCTGTTCAGAAATTTACCGTAAGGAAACTCCATGCAAGCAACGCAACTGGTCTGGTTACGCAATGATTTACGCCTCGATGATCATCCCGCATTGGCATTAGCAGCCGAACAAGGGCCAATCCAGGTAGTATTCTGCGCCACACCCGAACAATGGCAGCAACATGATGAATCCCCGGCAAGATTAGGGCTTCGCGCAGCGGTATTACAGGATATCGCTGATCGACTTGCCCAGCTTGGAATACCGTTTCATTTACTCGAAGTCGATTATTTTGCCGATGTACCTGCTGAAATACTCAAACTCTGTAAGCAACAAAACATCAGTGATATCTGGTTTCAGGCCGAAACACCGTTGGATGAGCAACGTCGCGATCAATCTGTTAAAGATGTATTAAGCAAAGCCAATTTCAAGGTGCATCTGCTCGCCGAAGACCTATTGGTCGCCTTACCGGTAAAAACCCAGCAGGATGACCCTTTTAAAGTGTTCACGCCTTATTACCGTCGCTGGTTGCAAATCCTCGAAGATATTCAGCAAGCACCTTATGCAAAGCCAAAACCACAGGGTAAAGCCTTAAAACCAGAGCTATTGAAATGTGATTGGGCCGGAGAATTTCGTGATGATTTATGGCCCGGCAATGAACAAAAAGCGTTGGAACGGCTTTCGGCATTTTGTGAAATCAAACTGGATGATTATAAAAGTCAACGTGATTTTCCCAGCAAACCGGCCACCAGCACGCTGTCACCATATCTGGCCAACGGCCAGTTAGGTCCCAGAAGATTACTGGCGACCATTCAGTTTTATTGCGGTGAAGCCAATCGTGACTGGCGTCATGATGACTGGCTTCGCGAACTCGCCTGGCGGGATTTTTACAAACAATTATTGCTGTATTTTCCACGCATCAGCATGGGTAAAGCATTCAAACCAGAAACTGAAAAAGTTATCTGGCGCGATGATGAAGCCGGTTTCAAAGCCTGGTGCGAAGGCAAAACCGGCTTTCCGATTGTCGATGCCGCCATGCGTCAACTCAACCAAACAGGCTGGATGCATAATCGTCTCAGAATGATTACCGCCAGCTTTCTCAGCAAACTGCTGTTACTCGACTGGCGACGTGGGGAACAGTATTTTCTGCAGACATTAATTGATGGTGAATTCGCCGCCAATAACGGCGGCTGGCAATGGAGTGCATCAACTGGCGTCGATTCAGCGCCATACTTTCGGGTCTTTAACCCCACCCTGCAATCCGAACGTTACGATCCACAAGGATTATTTATCAAACGCTTTGTACCGGAGTTAAAAGACGTACCAATCAAGCAACTGCATAATCCACCAGCAGATTTACGCGAACAATACGGTTACCCACAACCGGTAGTGGATTATAAACAGGCCAGAAAAGATGCCATTGCCGCGTTTAAGGATTTGCCGAAAGATTAGATGTTAGAGACCATTCAAACCATTATTCATAATGACTCCAAAGCCGGAGAACTTTTATTACACCCTCGTTTTCCAGGACCTGATAAACCAGACGATGTTGAATGTTAATCCTGCGTGAATAGGCTCCGGAAAGATCACCAACCAGCTTTTCAAATGGCGGTGGTTTTCGATAAGGATCTTCTGAGACTAACGTCAGCAGTTCCTGGGCTTTTGGTTTAAGCCCACTTGAGGCCAATTTTTTTGCATCTTTTTGTGCTTGCTTGGTGTAAACCAACTTCCATGTCACCACTCAAGCTCCTTATCACATTCTTCAACAGGCGTATCCATACCCTCACGAATCGACTCGCGCATCCCAGGAACAGACAATAAAAATAATGTCTCCTGAATAGCGTTCCAGTCTTCTTCCGAAATCAACACAGCCTTATTACGCTTGCCCATAATCACCACCGGCTGATGAGACTCGGCCGTTTCATCAATAAGCCGATAAAGATTACTTCGTGCTTCAGTGGCAGTAATTCCGCTCATGATAAACCTCAACTAATTTTTAAAACTATGGAAATTGTACGCCTTAATGTACGTTCGTCAATCCGTACGTTTTGCTACGGTTATTAAATTTAGAGAGGAAAAAGATATTAATCAATTTGGTTTCCAGTGGATTTTTAGAAATCGCTTATTCGAGTGGATAACTCGGTTTTTGGGTACTTTGATCACATATCCAGTTAACCCAAAGTTTGTCATCGGTGCCTTCTTCAAGGGTCAAATAATTTCGTGCTCGGATATATTGGTCGGAGCCAAAGGGTTTCAACATGGAGATTTTGATGGTTTCGTCTTCATTGAGAAACTCATCTCGATCATTGGTCACGGCCATAATACCCAACCAGGCAATGCGACTTGGAGACGGATGCAATATGCCAGAGGAAACAACCTGATGAATTTTCAGTGGTCGATCGTGTTTGCGTGAATCATTAATCACCCCAAGACATCCCAGATGCACATCACCAGACAGAATCACCGTTTTCTGATGCTGTGATTTAATGTTGTAGCGTTTTTCAGCATTTTGCAGCAAACGCATAATTAAACGAGCACGCTCTCCCTGATGCTCTTTGGAACGCCAGTGATCTTTCAAATCATCAGTCAGTTCTTCTTCCCAGGGGGTGACATCAAAACTGGCTTCGGTAAATGAAAAGTCACGATACACAACCGGTACAGCTGACATGACTAACAGGTCGCCATTGTTCACCTTATTATCAAGATAATCATTAACCATCTGCCACTGGCTGAAACTCATTACCTGTTCAAGCGTGCGCTCGGCTCGGTTGTCGAGTGCCAGGATATGATAGTCCCGGAATAAAAAAGCAAAAGCATAATGTTTTGCCTGATTATCCAGCAAACTGATATTTTTGCTGCTACGGATTTGGAATAATTCAAAATAGCGTTTAGCAATATCATAAACACCCTGATAGACATCGCATTGCTGCATTTCCTCTGGATAGCTGCCCCACCCATCAAATATATCGTGGTCATCCCACATCATCACCGTCGGTATTGATGCCATCATCAATGACATGGACGGGTTATCCCATCGTTGGCAATAGAGTTTTTCATAAAAACGATTGACCTGATCGCGCATTGTGGCGTTAAAGGTACGCGACGTTTTTTCTACTTTAGTGAGTTGTAACCATTTCTCTAATTCCGGGACAGCCGACCATATTTCATCCGCATAGAGTTGATCACCGCCCATCATTAGTATGGAAAAGGGTTGTTGATAATGCTTGCGCTGCATGTCCTCCCATAAGGCGTATGGGTTTTCGGTTTTGGTGAGAATATCTGCACTGGAAAAACCATTACAGGAGGTATAAGCAAATATCGGCTTTTCATCTAAACCTGGCACATAAAACGTCCAGCGGTCACGACCATGCTTGTCATTGGCTTTGTTGTTATTCAGATTAATAGTGTAGCTGACAAACTTACCTGAACTGTTTGCTGGTATTTCTGCTTCAACTCGCCAGAAGTAGCCTTTTGGTGTTGTCTGAATTTGCGTTGCCTGAACAGAAATGTCATCCATGATCACCGTAGCGGAGCTCACCGTTTTATCGGTCAAAAAACACACTGTGTAATCAGTGTCCGACTCGACACCGAGTAAGGGGCCGATCATTAATGAAGAAGACATTTTTTCCCTCCCTAGATTTTGCTTTATCAGGACCTTCGCGCCCTGTTCTATTTATTTAAGAAAACAAAACTACTTTCTGTTTTCTCCGTTCTGTCTTTCCATAATGCATGGTGCATTGAAACGTTGAAAAAATAATATTTCACATTATTAAATGACTAGCAATTTAATGAGTTCGATCCGCAGATTACATAGATGGACGCAGATTTTTTGGATTAACCACCAAGGCACGGAGGGCATAAATATGAATAAATAATGTAGGTTGGTTTAGCGCAGTGTAACCCGACAAAGCAAACGTGATTTTTGGGCTTCGTGCCTCAGCGCTAACCTACGAAGTTTTTACATTACCAATATTGGTGTTTAGGGGGCATGGTTAAATCACACCATTGCCTCTAAATTAATCTGCGTAATCTGCGGATAAATATCCATATAAACCTCTGTGCGCTTCGTGCCTCTGTGGTTAATAATCTGAAAGGTCTCAGCCATTTAACAAAATAATGCCCAAGGCGATGACGTAAACGGAGAGAATTAAGGCACTTTCGAAACCAATTCGGCCAATGCCGTATGTCTCGCGCCGCACCATGCCCAGCAACAAAATGGCAGTCATCAGGATACTGACCAATCCCCATGTCATCTGGACGGGTGACATATCGTGATAGATGGAATTATGCGGATAGCCCGCATCGGCTGCGGCTACTACAAGAATATTAAAACAGTTGGTACCGAAGATATTACTAACTGCCAGGGTCAGCGCGCCATAACGTATCGCGGCTATAGTGGTCACCAATTCGGGTGTAGAAGTCGCCAGGGCAGTAAACAGCCCCCCACCAGAGTGTCCGAAAGGCCGGTGTGATCGGCAATACCTTTGGCTGATTCCATTACCATCCAACCCGCGATGCAGGTCACGAAAGCCAGTGCAATAAAACCAAGCCATGTTGCCGCCAGGCTACCATGATGTTGTTTTTGGGGTTTATCCGGAACTGTCTGTTGTGTTGGCCGTGGAAACCACATTGGTCGTGATTGCGCGCGGTGAACCAAGCGCAATCCAAATAGATAGCTAAAAACGATCACTGGCGTAACCGGATGTACACCCCAAAAGGAAACTGAGGGCGAGACGGTCGCCAGTAATGGCAGTGTCAGTAATACAATCAACAAGCCTGCGAGTATCAGGTTCACAGGGGAAGCGGCTGCATGCTCCAGATTGGCTTTGCGATATACGATGTCCGCAATACCAAGAAACACCAGATTCACCGCCATGCTACCCATAACATTACTCATGGCCAGATCGGGGCGTGAATCCATTGCGGCACTTAATGTCGCAGCAAAGTCCGGTAGCGAAGTCACTCCCGCCAGCAGTAACACTCCAAACAGTGCTTCCCCCATGCCAGTCCGATCAGCCAGTTCATCTGCCAGTTTTGCCAACCGACTGCCAGCGAGAATGATGATCAGAGCAGCGATACCAAAAGCGATCACGTTGAACGTCAAGGATGAAAACATTTAGGGCCTCAAATGGCGATGAACTACCTGCAATAGTAATCAAAACTTAGTCTCAGCCAAGACTAACAGCTAATCCGTTGTATTTTTCAGAATAAATCTTGGGTTTCGCAAACCCAATCAAAACTAATATTATTTGATCCGCAGATTACGCAGATGGACGCAGATTTTTTTGAATTAACCACAGAGACACGGAGGGCACAGAGGTTGATAAATGAAGCAGTTCAGGTTAGCCAAGCGTAACCCGACATAAATATAGTGTTGGGCTTCGCAGACTAAGCGCCAACCTACGAAAAAAATTTATCCATCAACATTTATGGTTTGTAAGGCACGGTAATATCCATATTACTTCTCAAATAATCTGCGTCCATCTGCGAAATCTGCGGATTAACGACTATATAAATCTCTGTGTCTCTGTGGTTAATGACTCGGCATCACGTCCCAATCACCCCACCATCCTCTTTACTAATAAGCACCGTGGCGGAACGAGGACGGCCATTTGGATGATGATCGGGCCAGTTACTGGCCGCGTTAGGGTTTTGGGGGGACTTATTGATGCCACGTCTTTGCAGAACATCTAACATTTCACCCGGGTGCTGAATATTCACCCACATGGTTTTCATATCCGGCGTCATGATCACGCCAGTGACTTCACAACCGACTGGGCCGGTGAGAAAACGGCGGATGTCGCCGGTTGCCGGATCAGCTGCCAGCATCTGGTTATTGCCAAACTCTTTAAACTGCCCGTCATTCATCACGCTGGAACTGACATCAGTTTGAATCCACAACACACCGCGATCATCTATATATAAGCCATCGGGATTGGCGAACTGCTCACCCTTTCCTTCGCCAGCAAAAACAAAAACCTGCCAACTAAACTCAGTGGCAGTGGCGTCGGCTTCACTGAATTTAATGATATGACCGAAAAGGTTCTGGTTACGCGGATTAGCGGCATCTTTACCGACATTATCTTGTTGGCCCCGATCACTGTTATTGGTCAGTGAGACAAACACCTCATCGTTATGCGGATGCACCGTGATCCATTCCGGGCGGTCCATTTTGGTGGCGCCAACGATATCTGCTGCTGCACGGGCATGAACCAAAACATCGGCCTGATCGACAAACCCGTTTTCCGTCGTTAACCCATTTTCACCAAACAGCAGCGGCAACCAACGGGCGCTGCCATCCTCTTCAAAGCGTGCTACATAGAGAATGCCATCATCCAGCAACCGACCATGATGTGCGCCCAGACTGCCATCCCAGGCATCGCGGGTAATAAATTTATAGATGTATTCAAATTTGGAATCATCACCTGAATAAAATGCCAAACGGCCGTCCCTGCCTATTTTGTGCGCCACATTTTCATGGGCAAAACGTCCCAGCGCGGTCCGTTTTACCGGAATGCTTTGTGGGTTATATGGATCAAATTCAACCACCCAGCCAAAGCGATTGGCTTCATTAGGCTCTTTATCCAAATCAAACCGCGCGTCAAACTGCTGCCAGCCGTAATAACTGAACCCCAGCTTATAGCGTTGCCAGCGGCGTTCGGTTTCCGCATCTCTTGAGTGTTTGGGATCAGCGACAAAGTAATAATGAAAATTCTCTTCGCAGGTCAGATACGTTCCCCAGGGAGTTTTACCATTGGCGCAGTTATTTAAAGTCCCCAGCACGTTTTTGCCTTCTGGATCAGCTTGGGTTTTCATCAACTCATGTCCTGCAGCCGGGCCGCTGATCTGCATTGGTGTGTTAGCCGTTAAACGGCGGGCATAGGTCGATGGACGGACAATTTGCCACTCACCATTTTCCTGTCTGACTTCAATCAGCGATACACCATGAGCATTTTGCTCTTTGGCGACTTTGTCGGCAGTGTAGGTTTCCGGTGAATGCTTATGGCTGCCATCGGTATGAATGACATCCAGATCCAGATATTCATGATTCATTACCAACAGGCCATGATCATTATTCTCTGAACCTGTAGGCAGTGGAAAATACTGCAAGGCATCATGGTGCATACCGGCCTGTTGCATTTGATCAGCGGCACTGTTGCTGGCATCCATGTTAAATGCCGGACCATCCGAAATAGGATCCCCCCAGCGGTAAAACACTTCAGCCCGGTAGCCTTCCGGCACCACCACTTCATCGAGTAAATCAGCGGTCGGAATCGGTGTAAAGCCAAGCAATTGAGCTTGATTGCGAAGCATTGTAGCGGCCGAGGATAATGGCATTGCAGATGCCAGCATCGCACCTAAACTGAATTGCAGCACTGAGCGTCGACTCAACTGCTTTTGCAGGAGTGGATCAAAATGGTTGTTCATAAAAATTCCAACTACAAATTATCACTCGGTTTATTGTTTTAGTTGCCCCACCAGTTTATTCAAACTCTGGCTGACTTGATTGAGACTGTGCCCAGCCTGTTCAATTTCAGTTATTTGCTGATTCACGGTCTCTGAGCGCTGTTTGATCTGTTCGGTACTTCTGGCGATATCATCCACTACCGCTGTCTGTTGCTGGGTTGCTGTAGCGATGGAAGCATTGACCTGATGAATATTCTGCACCGCGTTTATTACCGGAGTCATCGCTGTTTTAGCTTTAAAACCTTGTTCAGCACATTGTTCAGCAAACTGACTCTGGGATCGAACCGTTGCAGCAGCTTCACCGCTGCTGTTCAGCAGATCGACAATAATGGCCTGAATTTCTTCCGTTGATTGTTTAGTGCGGGTCGCCAATTGTCGAACTTCATCGGCTACCACACTGAAACCTCTGCCATGTTCACCGGCTCTTGCGGCCTCAATTGCCGCATTCAGGGCCAACAGATTTGTTTGCTCAGCCACACTTTGAATCACCACCAGCACCTGACTGATATCCTTGCCACGTTGTTCCAATGTATTCATCGTGCTCTCAAATGCTAACAAATCCTCAGCGAGTTGATGACTGGCATTGGCAGCACTGGTTAATTGTTGACTGGCCTGCTGAGTTGCCTGAGTAGCCTGTTCTGTTGATTCAGCCGCATTTGAGGCACTTTGGGCAACCTCTTTAAAGGAATACGATAACTCGGTGACCGCAGCCGAAACTTCCTCGGTGGCGGCAATCTGTTGTTGATTGACCGATACCGCCTGCATTGAGGCAGTTTGTAAATCAGTACTGGCAGCCAATACATTTTGAGATTGCTGATTCAGCTTATCAATCAACTGAGCAAAATAACTTTGTAGCTGCAGGGCCGATTGCTCAACGGATCGTGATTCGACAAACGGTAGCTGTGAAACCAGCGTCTGTTGAAAGTTACCTTTAATCATCTGGCTGAAATAATGCTCTAACTGAATTAGAAAACGGATGATTCGTTTCTGTAAAAAATAGAACAGCAAAATAGTCAGGATAATAATGGTAACAACCCCCATCATGATCCACTGTACCTGCTGACTGATAGACTGTTTGATGTCTTCTATTTTTAACTGAAACTGATCCAGCTTATCGGCAAATGTAGAAATCTCGCCACCTAAGGCCGTGCGTTTTTGTTGTAGCTGCTGATCAAACTCTAATGTATTGCTTAATTCTTTTTCATAGCGTCTGCTCAATGAGAATAATGAGTCAATGCCACGTTGCCCAAGTTCTTCCGGCTCCTGGGGAATTAATGCTTCGGTATTCACTTCTGAATAAACACCAAATTTTGGCAGAGTATTTAATTGTTCCAACTTATCGATAAACGCATTGTTCGCAGAAACTAATGCTGTTTGAATCTCGCTGGTTTGCAATTCGATATAACGCTGCCGCAGGCGACCAATATCATTCAGCTGACGACTTAATTCTGCCAGTAGTGCTGTAAAGGATTGCTGATAGGGATGCCCCTGCGCTTCTCTATTTTGAGCGTAGTCGATCAAAAGGCCAATTTCACCATCTCGTTCACGTTCATTCTGAATCAGCAGCGCTTGTGGATTACCAGCCAGTTTTCCAGCCTCACGCACTTCAAGTACTTTTTCCTGAAGCAAGGCAATGGCAGATTGAATCGTCTGATTATCCTGTTCAGTGAGCCAGGTCTGTTCTACGGTAGATAATTCAACAAGCTGTGTTTCCGCCTGTTGCAGCAGGTCAGCATCACCGGAAGCCAGATAACGGGCCAACAACACCCGAACCTCAATATCAAACCGGGATTTAAATTGCTGGAACTGCTGGGCGATCTGATAGGGCTTATCTAATTGTTGCCAACCCCAAATACCCGCCAGCACTCCTATCATTAATCCAGCAGCCATAAATATTGCCAGCCATCTTGATACCACACTTAATCTCACACCTGCTCCAGTATAAATAGACATACAGGCACGAGACTCTATAGGGTGTTAATGACAGCTTTATGACGGGGTATTGTGTTGTTCCAAAGCCCACTGTACATGTTCACGTACAAGTTCTGAGGGATGTTCAAGCCGGTCCTTTAATACCGCCAAAACTGTTTTTGAAGTTTTGGCATTCCCCAGAGCAATAGCAATATTCCGCAACCAACATTCATAACCAATGCGGCGTATTGGGCTACCTTCAAGGCGTTGCAGAAATTCAGATTCGGTCCAGGCAAATAAATCCACCAGCTGAGGGGCATCAAGACCTTCGCGTGGCAAATAAGCCGATTCTGTTGTCATCTGAGCAAATTTGTTCCAGGGACATACCAACTGGCAGTCATCACAGCCATATATCCTATTGCCCATCATAGGTCGGAATTCGACAGGGATACTGCCGCGAAGCTCAATGGTCAGATACGAAATACAACGCCGGGCATCCAGTTCGTAAGGTGCGACAATCGCCTGAGTCGGGCAGATATCGATACAGGCCGTGCAGGAACCACAATGATCAGATACAGGCTCTGTCAGTGGTAAAGGCAGATCAGTATAAATTTCACCCAAAAAGAAATATGAACCGTTTTGCCGGTTTAACACATTGGTATGTTTGCCAATCCAGCCCAGTCCGGATTTTTGTGCCAGGGCTTTTTCCATCACGGGTGCGCTATCGGTAAAAACCCGATATCCCATTACACCAACGGCCTCCTCAATTCGTTTCGAAAGCCGAAGTAAACGCTTACGTATCAATTTGTGATAATCCCGACCCAGCGCATAACGGGAGATAAAACCCAATTCACTCTCGCCCATCACTTGCCATGCATCGGAAGCGGTTTCAGGCCAGTAGTCCATTCTGGCGGTTATTACGCGAATAGTTCCGGGCATTAACTCTTCGGGATGGGTTCGCAAACTGCCATGGCGTTGCATAAACTCCATCTCACCATGAAAACCGCGCGCTAACCATTGTTGCAATTGATCTTCAGCTGCAGAAAGGTCAATATCACTGACCCCAAGCTGCTGAAAGCCCAGTGAACGCGCCCAGATCTGCATATCTTTTAAAAGCGTTCGGGATAACTGCACTGTATTTGAATCGGCCATGCGGGCTATTATAAAGAACTGAATTTTTTCATCGGGATATTATTTTATGTCGACCTTGCCACATGAACTTTACACTGCAGAACAGACCCGTGAACTGGAACGTATTGTCACAGGGCAACATAATATTTCGTCAGCAACATTAATGGCACGTGCAGGCGGGGCTGCGCTGGATTGTATTAAATGTCATTGGCCCCAAGCTGAACGTATATTAGTGGTTTGCGGTACTGGAAATAATGGTGGGGATGGCTTCGAACTGGCCAGACAGGCAATCGCGGAAGAGTATCGCGTCAGCATTTTTCAGGTGGGCGATGAAAAAGAAATGAGCGAGGAAACCTTTGCAGCCCGTGAAGCAATTCTTGCCAGCGGTGTTGAAATTCATCGGTTTGAAGATAAATTACCCACCACAGACGTTATTGTTGATGCGCTTCTGGGTATAGGGCTCAGTCGTGAAGTAAGTGGTTACCATGCCTTAGCGGTTAACGCTATCAATGAACATACAAAACGAATACCGGTTTTAGCGCTGGACATTCCTTCCGGTCTTCATGCTAACACCGGCCGCGCATTAGGAACCGCCGTCCATGCCACAATCACATTAAGCTTTCTAGGTTTGAACAAAGGGTTATTTACCGGCGAAGGCCCCAATTACTGTGGCCAGGTCTGCTTTGATTCATTAAAAGTCCCTTCTGCCATCTATAAAGCTTTTACCCCCATTGCGCGTCGGGTCAGTCTGGAAAACGATGCGGCAGGACTAGCCCCTCGCGAGCGTACAGGTCATAAAGGTTTATATGGCCATTTGTTTATCATTGGCGGCGATCATGGTATGCCTGGCGCAGCACGCGTTGCAGCTGAGGCAGGAGCGCGCGTAGGTTCCGGTTTAACCAGTATTGCAACCCGAAGTGCACACGGTCCCATCCTGAATCTGGCCCGACCTGAATTGATGTGTTATGGCGTTGAAAGTGCCAGTGAGCTTGAGGAATTGCTGCGTCCTGCAAATGCACTTTCAGTTGGCCCTGGTCTTGGCCAGAGTGAATGGGCCATTGCGTTATTCCAGAAAGCCATTGAAACCAACCTGCCGATGGTCGTTGATGCAGATGCGCTAAATCTGCTGAGTAAAAACCCACAACATCATGATAACTGGGTGCTCACCCCGCATCCTGGTGAAGCAGCCCGTTTATTGGGTTGTAGCTCAGAAGAAATCCAGGCAGATCGTTTTGCTGCAGTTTATGAACTGCAAAGACGTTATGGTGGCGTGGTAGTTCTGAAAGGATCAGGAACACTGATTTCCAACGGTGAAGCACCGACCCGTCTTTCCACATGGGGTAATCCCGGAATGGGCAGTGGTGGTATGGGTGATGTACTGGCCGGGGTCATTGGGGGACTGCTGG
Source organism: Methylophaga sp. F7 (assembly GCF_056863975.1). NCBI lineage: Bacteria > Pseudomonadati > Pseudomonadota > Gammaproteobacteria > Thiotrichales > Piscirickettsiaceae > Methylophaga > Methylophaga sp. F7. Next base: position 2,818,521 of record NZ_CM166511.1, read on the forward strand.
CGCAGCATTTTCCAATCATGGATGCCGCCTGTGTGGGCGTCACGCTTCACGGCATGGCGGCGGATAAAGCAGCCGAACTTGATGGTGAACGCGGCACACTGGCCATGGATTTGATGCCACATCTGCGTCGACTAGCAAATCTTATCTATTAATGTTCTGGCTCAAAGACGAACATGCTACTCTGGAATTAGCGGCTAAACTGGCGGCCTTGCTGCCTGATTCAGCATTCTGCATCCACCTCAAAGGTGACCTTGGAGCGGGGAAAACGACTTTTGTTCGGGGATTGCTCAAAGCTCTTGGCCATTCAGGTAAAGTTAAAAGCCCGACTTACACTCTGGTCGAGCATTATCAGCTCAATGCGCGGGATATTTACCATTTTGACTTATACCGTCTCGCTGATCCGGAAGAACTGCTCTATCTGGGTATAGAAGATTATTTTTCTGCCAACGCCCTCTCGTTAATCGAATGGCCGGAACAAGGCACAGGCGTTTTACCTGAGCCCGACCTGCTTATCTCTTTGAAATATCAGACTTCCGGCCGTGAAGTTATTTTTAGGGCTTATTCCGAAGTTGCTTCTGATATCTGCGACAAACTTCACAACTAATTCAGCTTTATTCGCTATCTCATTAAAAATATAGAAAAAAGTCTTGATTTTTTATTACTTCAATCACAAACTAGCACTGTGTAATTTGTTGGAACTTGCTATGTCTCGTTTGTTATTGGGATTGATATTATTGATGTTTACAGTCGATGCGCTTGCCGCCTCGGTTGAGAATATCCGTATATCCCAAAATACCAACCTGACCCGGGTGGTACTGGATCTTGATACAGCACTGGAATATTCCAGCTTTACACTGACAAATCCGCATCGGTTAGTTGTTGATCTTAAAGCCGCAAAGGTAAACAAAAAATTAATTGCCCCGACATTTAACAGTGCAGTAGTCGAAAAAATCCGTCATGCCCAGCATGATCAAGAAACATATCGCCTGGTTTTCGATCTTAAACAGCAAACGGACTATGAGATTCAGACTCTGGCGCCTGAAGGTGAATACTCGCATCGTCTTCTGGTCGATTTAAAACATGGACCAGCCACGGCTCTGGCCACTAACAAATCATCAAAATCACCAGAAAAAGCGGCTGTTAAAGAGGAAGAAAAAGCTTCCACTCAAATTACAAAAGTTGATTACACCCCACCACCGCAGCAAACAGCCACTACGACCACGGTACGCAATAGACCGATGCTACCCCGTCGCGATATCGTGATAGCAATCGATCCGGGACATGGGGGCCGTGATCCGGGGGCGATTGGCAGAAAAGGTACACGTGAAAAAGATGTGGTACTCGCTATTTCCCGTCGGCTGGCAAAGCTGGTGGATAACGAACCGGGAATGCGTGCCTTTATGACACGTGAACGCGATGAGTTCATTACCCTGAGACAACGTATTCAGCGAGCCAAACAAAATGGTGCGGATATGTTTATTTCCATCCATGCTGATGCCTTCCAACGTAGCAGCGCCAAAGGCTCTTCGGTCTATGTGCTATCGCAACGCGGAGCGAGTAGTGAGGCGGCTCAGATTCTGGCAGACCGTGAGAATGCTGCTGATCTGGCTGGTGGTATTAGTCTGGAGGATAAAGACGACCTGCTGGCCTCGGTATTACTCGATTTATCACAGACCGCCAGTCTTGAAGCCAGTCTTGAAGTGGGTAACAGTGTTCTGGGGGGATTGAAACGCGTTGGCCCGGTACATAAAAAACAGGTTGAATCAGCCGCTTTCGTAGTACTCAAATCACCAGACATTCCCTCGGTACTGGTAGAAACAGCGTTTATTTCCAACCCGGAAGAAGAGCGCAAGCTTAATGATGTCAATCATCAGAACAAACTGGCGCAGGCAATGCTGGCTGGTATTCGTAGTTATTTCCAGAGAAACCCGATAACCCAGCAGGTTAAACCGCAACAACATATTGTTAGCAGCGGGGATACCTTAAGCACCATTGCACAACGCTATCGGGTCAATATGTCTGAATTGAAATCCACCAATAATCTGCAAACCAGCAAACTGATGGTCGGTGACGTTTTAAAAATTCCTTGAGTGATTTTGACTGCGGATTTGCTGTTCGCAGCTGTTAAACTGTATCGATGCTGACGCCGAAACGTATCCTTGCACTGCCCCTACAACTTGCCAACCAAATTGCGGCTGGCGAAGTTATCGAACGCCCGGCATCTGTCATCAAGGAACTAGTGGAAAACAGTCTGGATGCATCAGCAACAGAAATTGATGTGACCATTGAAGGTTCAGGCAGTCAGCTGATTCAGGTTCGGGATAATGGTTCAGGTATTCATCCTGAAGATCTCTGTCTGGCGCTAAGCCGGCATGCCACCAGCAAAATTTCCTCCAGTGATCAGCTGAGCCAGATATCCAGTCTGGGATTCCGTGGTGAAGCCTTACCCAGTATCAGCTCGGTCTCCAATTTGAGTTTGATTTCCCGGCAGCAGAACAGTGAATGTGGCTGGCAGATTCATCATGAGGAAGATGAACCAGAGCCCGTTGTCCACCCAGAAGGCACCACTGTGGCCGTGCGAGATTTGTTTTTTAATCTGCCAGCCCGCCGCCGGTTTCTGCGCAGTGCGCGTACCGAACAGCAACAAATCCTTACCACCATGCAGCGACTGGCATTAAGCCGCTTCGATGTGCGCTTTCAGTGTCAATTAAATGGCCAGCAAAAGCTCAACCTGCCCATTGCCCAGTCTGAGTCTCAGCAATTGGCAAGAATTGGCAAAATCTGTGGTCAAGCATTTGTAAAGCAGGCCATAGCGATTGATCAAGCGTTTGATATCATTACGATAAAAGGCTGGTTGGGGCATGTGGAGGCGCATCGTCCTCAGGCTGATCAACAATACTTTTTTATTAATGGCCGGGTAATACGGGATCGTCTGATCAGTCAGATAGTGCGTCAGGCCTATGCCGATTTGATTCCGGCTGGCCGTCATCCAGCCTATGTTCTTTATATGACCATTCCACTGGATCGGGTGGATGTGAATGTACATCCAACCAAACATGAGGTTCGCTTTCGGGAAACCCGGCTGATTCATGGATTGATCCATCGAGCGGTAAAAGATCAGTTACAGCAACAAATAATTACTGGCCCTGTTCAAAGTCCCTCTACGACAAATATGCCACGAATTGCAGAAAAGGCTTCGCTCTATCAAAGACATGACCTTGCCACAGCTCCTCCAGAGTATGCTGTCCATAGGCCGCTATCCATTAACCAGACTGACTCAAATAATGCTATTCAGTTAATGCAGATTTTGCACCAACGATATGTCTGGATACATTTTCAGCAACAGCATTATCTGATTGATCTTCCAAAAGCCCTCTCCAGTTCGCGCCGGCAACAATTCGGCAAGCTTCTAAAACAGTTGCCCTTGAAAAGCCGGCCGATTCTGGTGCCGCTCAGCCAGCCGTGCAGTGACGCCCAGTTAAACAGTGTTGAAAAACAACAGACATTACTAAACTCATTCGGCTTTGAGTTACAACCGATGGAAAATGCTGTAATCATCAAAAAAATCCCCATTGCACTGGCACAGCTGGATCTGAAGTCAGTGGTGTATGCAGTCATCACAGCTGTCACTAAAGATAATATTGATGCAGAGAGTCTTGGTCTTTATCTTTCTGAGTTATTGCAAACCTCAGATACGATTCTGCCCCAGCAGGCAGAGGAATGGCTGAAATCGGTCACTCTGTCGGAATGTATTGAAAAGCCATGGTGTCGAGAACTTGATCTGGCGACACTTGGTAGCTTATTCTCGGACTGATTAAACATGCACTGAGGCGGTTTTCAAATGGATCGAGCCCGTACAGGTTCCACAATCATCGCGGCGATACTCGCTGTTATCGTGTTATTACTGTTTGGCTATTTGTTATGGAGTGACGCGCCGCCAAACCGCAGTGAATTAACAGTCGACCCGCCGATAGAAGTAATCGAACCAGAATTACCGCTGGAAATTATTCGCTCCGCTGATGAAGTGCCGGATAGTGAAACCATTCGTGAACAGGAAGCAGAAGCGTTTGTGGATAATCTGGCGAATTCTGATACAGATACGATTATTATTAATGAATATAACGATATGTTTGTCCGCCCGGACAGCATTATTGCCTTGCCAGAACTTGAACAACGCGTCACCACATTAAAAAGTCTGATGGATGACACATCGCTTAGCGATGATACTCCGGTGACCATTCGCTATACCGAAGAAACCCGTGAAAAGACCACCTTGCAGGAATTGGAAACTCAGGAAGAGGATCATATCGCGCCGATTACCATTGTGACTGAACAAGGCGAGACAATTACCGCCCCATTGGTGGAGTTGTTAAAACGTGAAGATATTGATCAACAGGCGCCTGTGACTCAAATCCGCAAGCAGAAACAGGTCAAACAGCTTAAAGCAGGCGAGCTGGCCGAGTCAGGTATTCCAGAGAATCAGGAAATTTCTGTCACCATCAGTCGGGGTGTACAAAAACTGGATATCGCCGAGTTAATTGATAGTGATTCAGAAGAAATGCAGGACAGCCTGTTTTATCTGCACCGGGTAACGGAAGAGGATATTCAAGGTCTCTGGGGCATTATTCAGACTGGTTTGATTCGCAATTTTCGACAGGGAATCCGCCTGCAACGAGATGGCTCAGAGCAAAAAGTCAGTGTGCTGATTCCAGCGGATGCAGATGAACCATTACCCACCGGGCTAAGTTCATTTTTAGGCAAGATTCTGCATGATAAAGTATCGACCAGTTACGTTTATAACTTCAATACTCACACCATGGGCTATGATCCCGACCTGATCCGTCCCGGACAGGAACTGATTTTAATCCGCTTTTCCAGTGATGAAATAAAACAGATTTACCAATTCTTTGCTGAGCAACGCAACAATACAACAGAAACTTTCGCTATCGGTCGCTGATGATTGTTGAAATTATTTTGATCCTGATTGTTCTTGGCATCATTGCCTTTGCATGGTGGTTTCCGTTTGAGTGAGTCGTTGCTTGTTAAACTCGCCATAACGCAACATCACACTGGGTAATACCAGTAAAGTCAGCAATGTCGACGAAATCAGCCCGCCGATAATAATGGCCGCCATTGGCCCCATAATTTCACGACCCGGGCTGTCAGCGTTAATTGCTATTGGCAACATCGCCAACGCAGTGACCAATGCAGTAATTAAAATCGATGGCAGACGCTCCAGCGCTCCCTGAATAGCCGTTTCCATCACCCAGGCCTTACCCTCATGTTCAATCAGATGCTGATAATGTGAGACCAGCATAATGGCATTTCGCAGGGTAATACCAAACAGCGTGACAAACCCCACCAGCGAACCAATAGATAGCACGCCTCCGGTTAACCACGCTGCCACCACACCACCCAATAACGAGAAGGGTAAATTCAGTAACACAAGCCACGTGTTACGCACGCTGCGCAGTGCCATATACAATAAAATGAGCACGATAAGTCCAACCAGAATGGAATGAATCATCAGATCCTTACGTGACTCGGCTTCAGCCACAGCAGTGCCGGTAAACTCGGGGTAAGTATCAGCATCGAACTGCACATCCTCATGGATCCGTTGTTGCAGTTCCTGAAAAAATGAACGCAAATCGCGTCCGGTGACATTACAGGTAATAGTTTGCAATCGCTGAGCACCGTGATGCAGAATCGCATGTCTGCCGGAAACCTGCTGTAACTCAACGACATCTCCCAGTGTCAACATCCTGTTATCTAGAGTACGTAATGGCATACTCAGAATTTGATGCGGTTGTTCACGCAGGTCGGGTGGCAACACCACACGAATATCAAACAAACGGTTCCCCTCGGATATCTGTCCAACCTGAATACCATCAAATGCCGCTTTGATATTCTGCATCACCGTCGCCGGCTGCAGGCCCCATTGGGGTAATTCTTCGAGTTTAATGCGTAATTGCAGTTGGGGTTCACCCGGCGGAGCGCGTAGCTGTATATCTGTGGCTCCCTCGATATCGGCCATCACCTCAGCCACTTCGCGCGCTTTATAATCAAGTGCATCCAAATCATAACCATAGATATTGACTACGACCGGCGAGGTATAACCTGAAATGGTTTCATCAATCCGCTCGGTCAGGAACGTGTTCACCTCAGAACTGATGCCCGGGAACGCTTCCAGAATTTCACGAATTTCATCCAGAACAACTTGTTGCTCAGGGCCCGAAAGTGGCTCCAGGTCCACCTCATATTCACTGTAATGGGTGCCAAATGTATCAGCGCCACGCTCTGCACGACCGGCCCATTGTGATGTGGCTCGCACCCCAGGTATTGCCGCTACCTGCTGTTCAATCAACCCTCCAATTCGCAAGGATTCCTCCAGCGAGGTACCGGGCACACTAGCCGTGTGAATAATGTAATGCCCCTCACGCAGCTCTGGCAGGAAACGTCCACCGAAATATGGCAGCAGACTGGCTCCAGCGATACACAACACCAATACGCTGATTATCATCAGTTTGGGGAATTGACAGGTTACTTTTAAAACGCGCCCATAGAGGATTTGCAGCCAGTGGATCAGTGGTGGCTCAGAGGTTCGGGTAACCCCAATCCGACTGAGTAACGTATGACATAACGCCGGTGTGACCGTCAACGCCACAAACAACGAAGCCAGAATCGCCAGAATATAAGCCTCACCTAATGGCTCAAACATTCTTCCAGCCACTCCGCCCAGAGTTAATAAAGGCACAAACACCAGCATCACAATTAAGCTGGCATAAACAACCGAACCACGAACTTCCATCGATGCTTCATAAACAATCTGAATAACCGGACGGGGTTCTTTTAATGCGGCATTTTCACGTAAACGACGGAAAATATTCTCGGTATCAATAATCGCATCATCAACCACCTCACCTAGCGCGATAGCCAAACCGCCCAGCACCATAATATTGATGTTAACCCCGAACTCCAGCAGCACTATCAACGCGGCAAATAATGATAGTGGTATGGCGGTCATCGAAATAATCGCCGTGCGTAAATTGAACAGGAATAAAAACAGCACTAAAAGCACTAGACCACCACCAACCAGCAGATGATGTTGGATGTTCGCCAGCGAGGTTTGAATATAATTGGCCGGGCGGAATAAATCGGCGTGTAACTCAATACCATCAACTTCAAACCCATCACGAAACTCATTCAACGCAGTTTCAATGCCTTGGGTTACTGCCAGAGTATTGGCTTTATATTGACCGATCACCATCAATACTATGCCAGGCTCACCACTGATTGCGGCGCCACCGATAGCGGGTGCAGGACCATATTCTATGGTTGCCACATCACCGAGATGCAGCACAGACTGACCCTGCTGGCGAATCACTACTTTCGCCATTGTGTCAGCGCTCACCGGAAAACCGACCACTTGCAGCATCATGCGCTGATTGCTGTTTTCAATAAATCCGCTGCCTTGCAATACCGTAGCTTCACGAGCGGCTGTAACGATATCCATGGGGGACAACTGGTATAAAGCCAGTTTTTGAGGATCGAGCTGGATTTGCATTTGTTTCTCTGCACCACCGAACACATTGATATCAGCTACACCATCAACGGCAAGCAATCTGGGCGTTAATGTCCAGTCCACCATTTCCCGCAGTCTCATCAGGCTCTGCTGATCAGAGGTCAACCCGATGGTCATGATGGTGCCGGAAGAAGATTCCAGGGGCACCATTAAAGCGGGACCAACGCCCTGCGGTAATTGTCCCTGTGCAGGCATCAACCGTTCAGAGACCAACTGGCGATTAAGATAAATATCGCTTCGATCTTCAAAGGTAATGATTACAACGGACAATCCGGGCGTCGAAGCTGAACGTACAAACATGACATCCGGAAGACCACCCAGTGCGTTTTCAATTGGTTGGGTCACCAGGGTTTCCACCTGCTCGGCAGTAAATCCAGACGCTTCGGTCTGAATAATGACCTGCTTTGGAGCAAACTCTGGAAACACATCCAGACTGGCTTTGTAGAGCTGATAGGAACCATAGCCCAACATTAATAACGCTAATGCCAGTACCACACCGCGGGCACGAACCGAAAAAGCAACCAAATGAGAAAGCATCCGTGTTCCTGTTAATTATCGAATGAGGGGGTGCTGATGATTTGGCTAGTCATCATCATCGTCTTCATCATGAATTTGCCATTTGAACTCTTCTGATAACAATGTCTGAGCACCTGAGGTCACAACGGCATCGCCCGGATGGAATCCCTGTTGCAGATAAATACCTTCCACCGAGTCATGACCATTAAGCAACGAAATACGCTGAAAACGCTGCTCATCCATGCGCAAATAGGCCCATGGCTGGCCCGCGTACCAGACCACTGACTGATACGGAATCAGCACCGCTGAAAATGCACCCTGCTCAGTAGGCACCCACACATGTAACTTTGCACCTTCCTGCAAAGAGGATGATTTGTTCAGAAAAAACCAGGTCTCGCCACTTAACACCGGATCGACACTGATGGCAGCGGCAAGCCGTTGCGCCTCACCAACATCATTTTGTTGATGGGGTTGTTGCCACCGCACAGTATCAACGTTTGGATTCAGGCTTTGTTTGGGAGGCAAAGTGACTTTAAGAATCGACTGTTCCCGCGACATCAGCAGTTCGAATTGTTCCCCACCGTTAATAACCCAGTCGGCAACGGGTTGAGGCCATTGTTGGCGTACTTCAGCGTGACAGTTTTCTACTAATTGCTGTTTTAACTCAGCTTGCGCCTGAGCAATCGATAAATTGGTTTGCGCAAAGTCCACCTCTTTTGATGCCACACTACCGGTCGCTTGCTGAAGTGTTTTTAAACGCGATAACTCTTTGCTCATCCCCTGTTCATTAACCTTAGCCATACGAAGGTTCATTTTTGCCTCAGAACAGCGCGAGTGGGCTAATTGCAGCTCCCGAGTCGGTATAACCACTGCCATAGCTCGTATTTCGGGGGTATAGAAACTTTCCATCAATGTCTGACTTTCAATGGACGCCATTTTTTGTGCAGCTTCGGTTAACTCAACTGACAGCGCAAACTGATGATTCTGCTTCTCGTCATCACCGTCATCGTCATCATCAGCGTCTACAAGATGTTTATCTGCTGGGGCAAGTGAATCCAATAATGGCGAAAAAAATAAAGTGCTGCAACTATCGCTAAAACACTGACGATCCACAATAAAACACGCTGACTGGAATTCATTTTTATTTGCTGCCCCGATGCAAAACTGCCCGCCATTACAGCATGGCTGTCTAAATGCCACAAGGAGAACTTCCCAGGATACTGAACATGACTTGACAGCAAGCACGCGTGCAGGTTTAATACCGCACCTTGTTGGCTCGATAGCTCAGTTGGTAGAGCAAGGGATTGAAAATCCCTGTGTCCCTGGTTCGATTCCAGGTCGAGCCACCATCGAATTCAAAGCCCGGTTTGCATTGCAACCCGGGCTTTTTTATTGCCTTTAATTCTGACATCTATATCTTCTTTGATGATTAACCACAGAGACACAGAGGGCACGGAGTTTTAATAGAAATTTATCCGCAGATTACGCAGATTTTCGCAGATGGTATTTAAAGATGCTTTCATGGAAGTTGTTATGCAGCTTCTATGTTTGGACATGAATATTAACCATGGACAAACAGAAACCACGAAGCTCTAGTTAAATAATTGGCGCAGTATAAATATTTTCTACAGCGCTAAATTAATCAAAATCGAGCTATAGTCTGTTGATAGGCCAAAGTGCATATCAATTAAGTTTTCAAAGTTTAATCTGCGTTCATCTGCGAAATCTGCGGATGACATTTTTCCCACGGCTATTCCAAGGTCCAGCGGCTTTATCCATAAAAACTTAATTTCTGTGTCCTCTGTGCCTCTGTGGTTAATTTAATTTTGCCCTACATATATAGATAGAAAAACCTAAGTTGTTGTAAAAAACACACACATTCGTATCTAAATGACCAAATTCACATTTTTTTGTTGTAAAAGTGTTGCAAAGGTTTTGTAGATGTGGAAAATACACTCTTAACCGCGAAACATTCCGGTTACGAGAGAAACTTAAAGTAATCTGTTAACAACTAGAAGGTGAACAGACATGAAAAAAACTACACTTGCTACATTAATCGGCGCAGCGGCATTCGCAGCAGCCGGCGCAGCTAACGCGACAATCGTTGTTGGCGGCGAAAACGGATATGAATTCAGCGTTGACGGTAACATCAACCAATTCTTTATCGCTTCAGATCAAGACAGCGCTAACGGCGGTTACGACCAAAACAACCAAGGCGTAGCGAACGGCTTATTACCAACGTTCTTTGGCTTTAACGTTAAAGCCCCTGAAATTAATGGTTTGACAGTAGCAGCTCGCGTCTCTATCTCTCCATCTACAAATAACGGCAGCTATTTCACTAGCGTCGATGGCGGCAGCGCAGGCAGCATGGAGCAACGTGAAGCGTTTGCGACAGTAGACGGTGCTTTTGGTCAAATCATGATTGGTAAAGGCTTAGGTCTTTATGCAGCTAACAACATCTTGTTAGATCAAACCTTATACGGTGTTGGTGCAACCAGCGTTATTTCTTCTGGTGACCAAAACACAGGTACTACCTCTTTAGGTCGTATTGGTTGGGGTTATGAATATGCTAACTGGCGTTCACAAATTCGCTGGACTTCAGTCGATATGGCTGGTTTCAAACTTGCTTTAGCTGTTGCTGATGGCGATGACTTTTTAGAAGCTCGTGATGCGACTGGTTATGAGAAAGATGCACGTTATGAAGCTTCTTTAAGCTACGGTACTGCATTTGATGGCGGTTCAGCTAAATTGTGGTTAGATGGCATGACTCAAAAAGTTAGCTATAACAATATCGATAGCGCTAAAACTAATGCTTATACCGTTGGTGGTCAGTTAATCCTGGGTGGTTTTGAAGCTGTTGCTGCTTGGTATGATGGTAAAGGCCAAGGTATTGGTGGTCTGGGTCTGGGTGCATTTGGTGTTGATGGTGACGAACGCGATGGCGATGGTTACTATGCACAGTTAGGTTACCGTTTTGGTGGCCAAACATTTGTAGCTGGTTCTTACGGTGAATCTACTCTTGACCGTGACAGCAGCAATGCTGCTACCGGTGGTTTCGCAGATTTAGATGCCAACAAAATGGCTACAATCGGTATCTACCATGACGTTACAGCTAACCTGAAACTGGTTGCTGAATACTCACGCATGGAAACTGAATATCACATTCAATCTGATGAAGATGAAGTTGATGTTTTGGCTATCGGTGGTTTCATCAGCTGGTAAAAAGTTATTTTCTAAACCCACGGGTTTAGTTTAAAACTGATAAAAAGCCTCAACCTTCGGGTTGGGGCTTTTTTTGCATTCAATTTCACGTTTTCCTGAAAAACTGCAGATTATTTACGCTAAAGTAGAGGGCTGTTGTAATTACGTTTTGAGGTATTTATGTCCCACGGCAATATTTCTCTTTTACCCTTCATCCATGCTAGCAAAAACACCATAGATGCACATGCTGACGAAATTGCTCAATTGGATCAGGCGATTGGCGATGGAGATCATCTGATTAATCTGCAGCGTGGAATTGAGGCTCTGTTAAAAAACAGTGAAGAGTTGGAGCAACTCGAGTTTTCGGCCGCGTTGAGCAAGATTGGTATGACCTTAATGTCTACTATGGGCGGCGCATCGGGGTCTTTATTTGGCTCAATGTTTGTGACGATGGGCAAAACGGCGAAAGATAAAACCTTAGATTTAACGAGTATGGCTGAAATATTTACCGCTGGGGTTGAATCCATCAAAGCTCGGGGTAAAGCAGACATTGGTGAAAAAACCATGCTGGATGCATTAATTCCTGCCTCAACCATTCTGCAACAAAACAGTGACCAAGATGCTGAGCTAAAAAATGTATTAGAAAATATGAAAAAAGCTGCGGTTCAAGGAATGGAATCGACTAAGGATCTGCTTGCCACCAAAGGACGAGCCTCATTTCTCGGTGAACGTGCCCGAGGACATATCGATGCCGGAGCTCGTACCAGTCAGCTAATGTTGTGTGCTATTGCTGATGTGATTATTGAAAATCATTAACCTCGAGTCAATTAGTAGATATTTATCCGCAGATTACGCAGATGAGCGCAGATTCAAGACCAACCTTTGGTACTGCAAACTTCTTGCACCAAAATTCAATAGTAATGCCTTGTTTAATTGCGAGGCTTTTAGATAGTTGATGACTTGAGCTTCTTCATGCCCTGATAATTTTTGCAATGCTTTTAATTCAACGATAATAGCCCCAAACATACAAAATCAGCTTTATAAAATGTTTTAAGTGGTCTCTCGTTGTAGATTATTGGTAGACATTTTTCTCGTTCATAGGGAATGCTTCTTCCCTGAAACTCAATCTCCAGTGCTTCTTGATATACAGGTTCGAGAAAACCTGGGCCAAGTGACTTATGTACTCTCATTGCCGCACCAATAATTTCGTATGTTTGCATATCCTTTTGCATAATCTGCGTCCATCTGCGTAATCTGCGGATCAAGAATAAAAGCTCAAACCACAGCGACATCCATGTCGATTAATAAAAACTAACAGCCCCAACGAAGTGCTGCGGTATGCACGGGGGCATCCCATAAGGCAGTCATTTCTTCATCCAGTAAGGTCAATGTCACTGAGCAACCAGCCATATCGAGTGAGGTTGTGTAGTTACCCACTAACGAGCGTTTGATTTCAACACCCTTTTCTTCCCAGAATTTAGCGGCCAGATCGAACACCAGATAAAGCTCCATCAATGGCGTCGCACCAAACCCATTTACGTGCAGAAGAACCTGCTGTCCTGATTGAGGATTTAATTCTTTATCAATAGCCGCAGTAACATGTTGCACCAACTCTTCGGCGGAGCTCATGGTCATCGGTTCGCGCCCTCTTTCGCCGTGAATACCCACGCCCATTTCAATTTCGTTTTCACTGAGTTCAAATGTCGGACGGCCCGCGGCAGGAACGGTACAGCTGGTTAAAGCAAAGCCCATTGATGCGGTGTTACTGGCGACACGATCGCCAAGATTTTTACACTGGTTTAGATCTTTACCTTGCTCAGCCGCAGCACCGACCATTTTCTCAACAATCAATGTTCCTGCGACCCCGCGACGACCCGTGCTATGTGCTTCAGGTAACGAAACATCATCTTTAACTAATATTGTTTCGTGCTGACATTCCAGCATTTCAGCAGCAATTTCAAAGTTCATCACATCGCCAGCGTAATTTTTAACGATAAACAACACGCCAGCGCCATTTTCAACTGATTCTGCCGCTGCTAACATTTGATCCGGTGTCGGCGAGGTAAAGATTTGTCCGGGGCAGGCGGCATCCAGCATGCCTTTACCTACCAGTCCGGTATGCAGTGGCTCATGCCCCGAACCACCACCAGAGATAAGTGCAACTTTTGGTTCTGTTGAAATGCTTGCACGCCGCACAAAGGCAGGTTGCTGTTGCAGTGAAACAATATCTTGATGAGCCTTGACGAAGCCATTCAGACTCTCATCAAGCAGATTATCAACGTGATTAATTATTTTTTTCATTCTCTCACTCCCCTTTCTTTAGAGCTGTTTTAATAACGCTGTTATTTCCTGAATATCCTGGAAAATCCAATCAGGTTTGTAATCAATCTCCGCCAGATCAGCTTCAGATGACACGCCAGTTAACACCATAATGCTGCGCATACCGGCATTTACGGCCCCTAAAATATCTGTGTTCAACCTGTCACCGATGGCGATTGTATTATGTTTATCAGTACCCAGAATCTCAAAAGCCTGTTGATACAAAATAGGTTCAGGTTTACCAATGACAATGGGCTCAATCCCCGTCACAGCGGTTAATGCAGCCAGCACACCACCATTCCCCATCACTTCACCCAATTCAGTGGGTAAGGTCGTATCGGCATTAGTCGCATAGAATTCTGCACCAGCCCGGAGATTTAAGGTTGCTGTGGCCAATTTGTTCCAGTTAAGTTGTCTATCCAGACCAGAAACCACAATATCCGCCCAGATATCATCTGTTTCTGCATCAGGATCAGCAGGATAATAGGTTGAGGTCACGGTAAACCCCTGCTGTTGCAAAGGTTCGATAAGACCGGACTCACCAATGACAAATACTCTCCGTTTCGCTGCAGGCAATGTATCCACCAGATAGCGGGCAGTCGCCATACTGGAGGTGAGAATCTCGTTGGCTGATACCTCAACCCCCATGTCCGCGAGTTTTTTTAGATATTGCTGTTGCGTCAAACTGGCATTATTTGTCGCAAGTACAAATGGAATTTTTTTGGCGCGCAATGTAGAAAAAAACTCTGTTAATCCTGGCAACGGTTTACTACCCTGCCATAAGACACCATCCATATCGATGATGAATGCACCCAGGTCGTTGATTGTTTGCATGATTACCTGCTTATCAAATAATGTAATTGAAATGAAACTTGAAAAAGCGTCGCACAGAACAAAATAGGCTGTCCAGTTATAAACGAACGCGAAAATCGTTAAAAACCCGGAAAAATTGACATAAATGAACCTTGTGCTTTATAGTCTGCGAGCGTATTTTCAACGTAAAACTACAAATTAAATCAATTATTAGGAGCATGTCAGCATGGCAAAAGCACTTATCCAAATGGCTCTGGATTCTCTGGACTTCGATCAAACTCTCGCATTGGCAGAACAAGTTGCACCTTATGTCGACATTCTTGAAGTCGGTACACCTTGCATTAAATACAATGGCTTGGAAATCGTCACTGCCCTGAAAACCAAATTCCCTAACAACCTGATTCTGGTTGACCTGAAAACAATGGATGCTGGTGAATATGAATCAACTCCATTCTACGAAGCAGGCGCAGATATCTGTACTGTTCTTGGTGTATCTGATAAAGCAACTATGGGCGGCGTAATCAAAGCAGCCAATGCTAACAATGCAGAAGCCCAAATTGACTTGATCAGCGTTAAAGACAAAAAAGCTGTTGCAACTGAAGCCGCTAAAAACGGTGCGCAAATCATCGGTGTTCACACTGGTTTGGATGCGCAAGCAGCTGGTCAAACACCATTTGCTGATCTGCAAGCAATCGCTTCATTGAATCTGGGTGTACGTATTTCTGTTGCTGGTGGTCTGAACAAAGACACCATCCAGAAAACAATCCAAGCTGGCGCAACTATCGTTGTCGTTGGTGCTGCTATCTACGGCGCACCTTCTCCAGCAGATTCTGCTAAAGAACTGCGCGCATTGGTTGATGCTGCGTAAGCAGAACTAACAGTAGCATAAATAAAAACGAGTGGCCCTGTGCCACTCGTTTTTTTACGCTTAGCTGACTCATCCGGATTTAATGTTGCAAGTTCTGCCGGTATAACTTATTGACCATGCAGATAAATTGGTCAAAAACAGCAGAGCGTGATTATAATCCGTAGTCTGCAATCCTGCTGGCTTGCCACACAGAATCTAAAATAGTAATTTACCCGTTGCACCAACCTCATCATGTTGGGCAGATGGGGTTAAAAATGTAACAGGGGTATACTCATGAGTGATAAAGGATTTTTTGCTTCAATCTGCAGCTTTTTTAAAGGCTTGTTTTCGTCTGACAATGACAGTTGTTGTAAACCGGAATCAAAAACTGCAGCAGCACCGAAAAATACAAATGATGGTTTAACAGGTGTAGAACGCTACATCCGCAACCAATCACAAAGCGGTTCAAAATTAACTGGCGTTGAAAAATATATTCGCAACAAACTGTCAGCAAATAAACCGATGACAGGTGTTGAAAGATACATTCGCAGCAAAGCTAATGCCGCTCCATTAACCGGTGTTGAGCGTTATATTCGCAGCAAAGCTTAATTAGCCTTTATTACGAATAACTTACCCGCCACCTAATTGATGGTGGGAAAATAATCGGTATTAAACCGGCTATGGTCGTCGTGATATTAAAAAATTTTAAGCTCAACAGCTCTACAAACTAACTCAAGAAGGTAAGAAAATGGCGAATTTACTTGATCAATTAAAGCAAATGACCGTCGTTGTTGCTGATACGGGTGATATTCAAGCAATTGAAAAATACACTCCACGCGATGCAACAACCAACCCATCACTGATTACAGCTGCAGCGCAAATGCCTCAGTACCAAGGCATCGTTGACGATACATTAAAAGCAGCACGTCAATCACTTGGCGCTGATGCACCTGCATCTGAAGTTGTCTCTTTGGCTTTTGACCGTCTGGCCGTATCTTTTGGTCTGAAAATTCTGGAAATCATCCCAGGTCGTGTTTCTACTGAAGTAGATGCCCGTCTTTCTTATGACACTGAAGCCACTATCGCTAAGGGTCGTGATCTGATTGCACAATACGAAGCGGCAGGTGTTTCACGTGATCGCATTCTGATCAAAATTGCTTCAACATGGGAAGGCATTCAGGCTGCAGCCGTTTTGGAAAAAGAAGGTATTCACTGTAACCTGACTCTGCTGTTTGGTCTGCACCAAGCCGTAGCCTGTGCTGAAAATGGTATTACGCTGATTTCTCCATTTGTTGGACGTATCCTTGACTGGTATAAAAAAGATACTGGTCGTGATTCATATCCTTCAAACGAAGATCCAGGTGTACTGTCAGTCACAGAAATTTACAGCTACTACAAAAAATTTGGTTATAACACTGAAGTTATGGGTGCAAGTTTCCGTAACGTTGGTGAAATCACTGAATTGGCGGGTGTTGACTTGCTGACCATTTCACCAGCTCTGCTGGATGAATTACAAAACACAGAAGGCACTCTGGAGCGTAAACTGTCTCCAGAAGTCGCAGCTAAATCTGATGTTGCAAAACTGAATTTGGACAAAGCCACTTTCGATGCCATGCATGCTGAAAACCGCATGGCGGCAGAAAAACTGTCAGAAGGTATTGATGGTTTTGCCAAAGCACTGGAATCACTGGAAGAACTGCTGGCTACACGTCTGGCAAATCTGGAAAGCTAATTATTGATTAGCAATCTGCAATCAGGTTGCGGATTATCCGCAACCTGATTCAACAGATTTTGGCTCAATTGACTTATCGCCAAATTCTGAACTATAGTCCCGCTCGCACTGCGAAACGTGGCAATAATTTTTATTAAAATTTTTAGGAGTAAATACACATGGCTGAAATTCAAATGGCTCTGGATTCATTGGATTTTGACGCAACTATGGCGCTGGCTGAACAAGTCGCACCTTACGTCGATATTCTGGAAATCGGTACACCTTGCATCAAGTACAACGGTCTGAAATTAGTTAAAGCTCTGAAAGCTGCTCATCCAGACAAGAAAATTCTGGTTGACCTGAAAACTATGGATGCTGGTGAATACGAAGCAACTCCTTTCTTTGAAGCTGGTGGTGATATCACTACTGTATTGGGTGCTTCTGATGAAGCGACCATGAAAGGTGTTATCAAAGCTGCAAACGCTAACAATGCAGAAGCTCAAATCGATTTGATCGGTGTTGAAGACAAATCTGCTGTTGCAAAACAAGCTGCTGCTAACGGCGCGCACATCATCGGTGTTCACACTGGTCTGGACGCTCAAGCTGCTGGTCAAACTCCATTCGAAGATCTGAAAACCATCGCTGGTCTGGGTCTGAATGTTAAAGTTTCTGTTGCTGGTGGTATCAACAAAGACACCATCCAAAGCACAGTTCGTGCTGGTGCTGATATCGTTGTTGTTGGTGCTGCAATCTATGGCGCACCTTCTCCAGCAGAATCTGCTAAAGAACTGCGTGCATTGGTTGACGCAGCATAAGGATTAGTAAAATGACAATGCATCGTGATCTAGTTGTAAACAAAATCACTGATATTCTGAAGGCAACTGACAGTTCACTTGAAGCCGAATTTGTTGCTATGTGTGATGATGCCAAGCGCATCTTCATCACAGGCGCAGGTCGTTCAAGACTGGTAGGCAACTTTCTGGGTATGAGATTGATGCATAGTGGTTATACCGTCTATGTTCAAGGTGAAATCAGTACACCAAGTATCCGTGAAGGCGATTTGTTAATCGTTATTTCGGGTTCTGGTGAAACAACACAGCTGGTTTCATTTGCTAATAAAGCTAAATCTGAGAATGCTAAAGTGGTTTTGATTTGTTCAAAATCCAGTTCAACGATTGGTGATATCGCAGATAAAACAATTCAGATTGGTACTGATAATAGCTTTGCCCCAACAAAGGGCATGCCAATGGGAACCATGTTTGAATTGTCTACTTTGATTTTCCTGGAAGCCATCGTTTCTCATTTAATTCATGAGAAAGGTATTCCAGAAGAAGAAATGAAATATAGACACGCTAATATGGAATAACCACTTTCCTTAGCAAAAAATAAAAAACGGGCAATCTTCGGGTTGCCCGTTTTTTTATGTCTGTCGTTCTCGTCCCTCAAAACGGTATAATATCTGGCTATTTAAATTAAATCGGTTCTGAGAGTTATGTCCGCCAAAACACTTTATGACAAATTATGGGATCAACATGTTATCCGCAGCGAACAGGATGGTACTGCACTGATTTATATTGATCGTCATCTGGTTCACGAAGTCACCTCTCCGCAGGCTTTTGAAGGCTTGCGCCTGGCTGGCCGTATTCCATATCGTTTGAATTCAATTTTGGCAACGCCGGATCACAATGTACCAACCAGCCATCGTGAACAAGGTATTGCCGATCCAATTTCACGGTTACAGGTTGAAACGCTGGATCAAAATTGCGCACAATTTGGTATTACTGAGTTTGGCCTGAATGATTTACGTCAGGGCATTGTGCATGTTGTCGGTCCGGAACAGGGCGCTACCCTGCCCGGTATGACGGTAGTTTGTGGTGACTCGCATACCTCTACGCATGGTGCTTTTGGTGCATTAGCTTTTGGTATTGGTACATCGGAAGTTGAGCACGTAATGGCAACGCAATGCCTGATTCAACGCAAATCCAAGAACATGCTGGTAAAAGTCGAAGGACATGTAAACCCAGGTATTACGGCCAAAGATATCGTTCTGGCCATTATCGGTAAAATTGGTACCGCTGGTGGTACCGGCTACGCCATTGAATTTGCCGGTGAAGCCATTCAGGATTTATCCATGGAAGGACGAATGACTGTTTGCAACATGACGATTGAAGCAGGTGCCCGTGCTGGAATGATCGCTGTGGATGACACAACAATTAATTATCTGAAAGATCGCCCTTTTGCGCCTAAGGGGGAAAACTGGGATAAAGCCATGGCAGCCTGGCGTGACTTACACAGTGATGCTGATGCGCATTTTGATAAGGTCGTGGTACTGGATGCCAACCAAATCAAACCTCAGGTTACCTGGGGCACCTCCCCAGAAATGGTGGTTCCCGTTGATGCCAATATTCCAGATCCCGCTGCAGAAAGTGATGCTGTGAAACGCAATGGCATGCTGAAAGCACTGAAATACATGGGCTTGAATGCGAATCAGCCAGTTCAGGAAATTCGTCTGGACAGAGTATTTATCGGTTCCTGCACCAACTCACGTATTGAAGATTTACGCGAAGCTGCTGCTGCAATTAAAGGCGGAAAAGTCTCCGCTACTGTAAAGCAAGCGATGGTTGTTCCGGGATCGGGATTAGTGAAACAACAGGCTGAACAGGAAGGTCTGGATAAAATCTTTGTAGAAGCAGGCTTTGAATGGCGTGATCCAGGTTGCTCGATGTGTCTGGCAATGAATGCAGATCGTCTGGAAGCAGGTGAACATTGTGCCTCTACATCCAATCGCAACTTTGAGGGACGTCAGGGGCAAGGTGGTCGTACACACCTGGTGAGTCCGGCAATGGCGGCAGCCGCAGCGATTGCAGGCCACTTTGTAGATATTACTACGCATTAATGGCGACCAATTATCAAGCCGCTGAGGCTGAACTCAGTACCTTGCGCGATTTTCTGCGATGGACCACCTCACGATTTGAAGAAGCCAGATTATTTTTTGGTCATGGCAATAACGACGCGTTTAATGAAGCCACACAACTGATTCTGCATAGCCTGAAACTTCCGGTAACTGAATTACCGGAATTGTTTCTCGATGCAAGGCTGTGTAGTGCTGAAAAACAGGCTTTATTGCATTTGGTCAAACGGCGAATTGAAGAACGGGTACCTGTTCCCTATCTGACGCATGAAGCCTGGTTTGCTGGCCTGCCTTTTTATGTCGATGAACGTGTACTCATTCCACGTTCTCCTTTTGCCGAATTAATTGATAGCCAATTTGCTCCCTGGTTACAGGATGCAGATTCGGTCGAACGTATTCTGGATATGTGTACTGGCAGTGCCTGCATCGCAATTGCACTGGCCATGACGTTTGAAGGTGCTGAAGTTGATGCTGTTGATATCAGTGATGAAGCGTTGAGCGTCGCCCAGATTAATAAAAACAAACATTTGCTCGGAGATGAGCTGTCGCTTATAAAATCAGATCTATGGACGGAATTAAATCAATCTCGCCAATATGATTTGATTATCAGTAATCCCCCGTACGTGGGGGATCTTGAGATGTCCAGCTTACCAGCGGAATATCATCATGAACCGGTCCATGCGCTGCAGGCTGATGATAATGGTCTTGCTCTGGTAGAACAGATCATTACTGGCGCAGCGACGTTTCTTACGCCACAGGGATTATTGTTTGTTGAAGTAGGCAATAGCGATCTCGCAGTGGATGAAAGATGGCCTGAAACACATTTTTTATGGCTGGATCTGGAGCAAGGTGGACATGGGATCTTTATGCTGACCCAAGCACAATGTGCTGAGTTTGCAGCCGCTTATTCCTGAGTTTCGCTAACCGGACTTTCAGACTCTGACTCAAAAATCCTTACACAATTACGGCCCGCCATTTTAGCCTGATACATTGCCCGATCAGCCATTTCAAACAGGCTGTTAAGCGTGTCCTGTTTATCCTGTCGAAGCGTTGCCACACCAACACTGATTGTAATACCGATTCCAGCCGGCTTAAATCGCGTCAGCCGTTTCTGCATACGTTGCATCAACAGTGCCGCAGTCTGATTGTCACAGCCTGGTAAAAGCAGTACAAACTCTTCACCGGACCAGCGGGCAATCATATCAACATCACGAACGTGGCGTTTGAGCCAGTTACCCAATTCCGCCAGCAGATTGTCGCCACGGACAAAACCATATTGTTCGTTGATGGATCGAAAATGATCTAAATCGATAACCGCCATCGCCAGGTCACGTTTGAATCGATAGGCCTCACTTAAATATTTACCGGCAAATTCACGTAGTGCATGACGGTTAAATAATTGCGTCAGCTCATCCAGCATTGCCAGACTGCATAGTGAGTTTTGCTGTGCCCGCAGTTCTCGGAAATTCTGATAGCTGGTAATGTGATTAAACACCCGTTGACGCAGTTCTTCACGGACAATCGGTTTAGAAACAAAATCATTTACGCCGAGATGAAATAACTCAATTTTGCGTGACACATTATCAAAGCCGGAAGTCGCGATGATGGGTACATTGCCATAGTCTTCACGCAAACGACGGATCTTTCTCACCAGCGTAATTCCGCTCATACTGCCTTCCAGCATGATATCGGTAATCACCAGATCATAATCGCCGCCACTGAAGGCCTCCCATGCTTCTTCTGCAAAGGTATAAGCATCAACATCCAGCCCCATATCGGTTAATAAATCGATAATGATGGTCTGTAAAACCCGGGAATCTTCGATAAACAGTACTCGGCCGGATAACTGGCGGGTTTCGCGCTGAGCCAGGCGTTGCACATAAATACCTAATTCGGATTCGTCATGCTTGCTGAAAATGTCGGTGGCACCGGCCAGCAATGCCTGCTTGAGGGTTCGGGCGTTATCCGTTTCTGTCATCACCAGCACAGCAGCATAATCATAGCCGTTGATTGCTCGTAATTGACCGCAGAACTCGCTTCCAGCGATATCCGACAGATCATCACTGCAACAAACTAATCGATATCGTGTCTGCTGAGCATGTTCAAGACCTTGATTCCCAGTCTCTGCGTGGTCCACTTCAAACCCGGCAGCCGATAATAGTGCACGAGCCTTATTACGAAATTCAGTAGATGCGTCTACTACTAATGCATTGAGTTTTTGCACTATGCCAATCCTTTATTCTAATGTGCATTCTGCCTGTTGCTGAACATTAACAGCAAGCTTTCCCTGACAGAATTTGTTGCGTAAAACTTGTCCGAAGGTAAAAACCACAAGGATGATACCATTCTTCCTCGCCGTCATGCCCTATCTGCCGGGTAATTACCCGACTATTGGCTGCTTTGGGCCTTATCTGTAAAAAACGTCCCAGTTTCGCTGTCACGGCACCTTCAGCTATCATTATTTCCATCAACTCTTCCCAGTCCTGCTGCAGCACTGTTTCCTGCTGTTCTGAAGGCTGCCATAAAATCGCCTGTCCAATAAATCGATCCGCTAATGCTATAGCGTTATCGGCTTCAACCGGCAACCACAAAACCTTGCTCAGTTTACGACGTAACCATGATGTCTGCCAATGCGTTTCAGACAGAGCTTTGGGAGTCACCGTGCAGACATATGTCGATTCTTTTGGCTCACCGCGGGTATTCAATGGAATGGTTTTTAATTCAATACCCAAAGCAACAAAATCCGGTTCCGCTTGATTACCGGCATCGGCGCCCAGAATGCGCTCCAGTAGATTCCCTAACCAACCTTTATGACGGCGCAAATCTACAGGAACCGTCAGGCCGGATTGCTGTGCAAGCTGACCCACCGTTTTGCCAGCTATTTGTTGGCAACGATGCATCAGTTCAGCTTCAGAGGCAGGGGGAGAAACTGGAACCGGTTCCGGGTAAATATGATCAGACATGAGTGACATGATAATCTAGTACGTTTAAATCTGCTTAAGGCGATTCCGGTGAAAGCGCTTACTATTGAACATCTGAATAAAACCTATCGCAATGGCTTGGAAGCACTCAAAGATATCAATCTGACGGTTGAAGAAGGTGATTTTTTTGCACTGTTAGGGCCAAATGGCGCTGGCAAATCCACTACCATCAGCATTCTAACGTCGTTAGTCACAAAAACCAGTGGCTCGGTAACCATCTTTGATGCCGATCTGGACAGTCAAACCGAGTTGGCTAAAAGTTATATCGGGTTGGTGCCGCAGGAATTTAATTTTAATGGTTTTGAGCAGGTTAAACACATTCTTGTGACGCAGGCCGGTTATTATGGCGTTCCGGCAAAAGAGGCCGAACCGCGAGCCGATGTCTTGCTGAAACAATTAGGACTTTGGGAAAAACGTCATACGCCTTCAAGATCATTATCTGGAGGTATGAAGCGCCGATTGATGATTGCCCGGGCGCTGGTACACAATCCACGCCTGCTTATATTGGATGAGCCGACAGCGGGTGTGGATATTGAGCTGCGGCGCTCAATGTGGGTGTTTTTACGTGAAATCAATCAACGTGGCACCACTATCATCCTGACGACGCACTATCTTGAAGAAGCGGAAAATCTGTGTCGCAATATTGCCATCATCGACAAGGGCCGTATCGTTGAAAATACTGATATGAAATCGTTATTAAATCGCCTGGATAAAGAAACTTTTGTACTGGATCTGCTGGAACCTCTGACTGACAGCAGTTTGCTACAGGGGATTGAATATCATCAGGTAGATCCAACAACTATAGAGGTCGAACTTCAGCGCCAGGAGGGCCTGAATGATTTATTCACGGTGTTAACCGAACGCGGCATAAAAGTAGGCAGTATGAAAAACAAGGTGAATCGTCTCGAAGAATTATTTTTAACCCTGGTTGAACGTCCGGAGTCTGTTGAATGAATAACCGCCGCCAGCATCACTGGATTGCCTTTTCAACCATCGTCACCCGGGAAATCAGGCGATTCCTGCGGATTTGGGCTCAAACGCTGTTACCACCAGCGATAACCATGACGTTATATTTCATTATTTTCGGTAATCTGATTGGTAGCCGAATTGGTGAGATGGAGGGTTTCAGTTATATGGAATATATCGCCCCCGGCATCATCATGATGGCGATTATCAACAATGCCTATTCCAATGTCGCTTCGTCTTTTTTCAGTGCCAAGTTTCAAAATCATATTGAAGAGCTGATGGTTTCTCCCGTTCCCAACTATATTATCCTCGCAGGATATGTTGTCGGTGGAGCAGCCCGCGGCCTGTTTGTTGGACTCATTGTGACATTGGTTTCACTGATATTTACCAAACTTACCGTTCAACATATCGGTATTACCATTAGCATGGTCTTTCTCAGTGCCGTCATGTTTGCATTAGGCGGATTTATTAACGCCTTATACGCCCGCAGCTTTGATGAAGTCTCAATCATTCCAACCTTTATCCTCACCCCGCTGACTTATCTGGGTGGCGTATTTTATTCGATATCACTACTGCCCGAGTTCTGGCAAAACGTTTCCATGCTGAATCCGGTTTTATACATGGTCAATGCATTCCGTTATGGCATTTTAGGTGTTTCGGATATTCCGGTAGCCGCTGCTTTTGCCATCATCCTGGCCTTTATCGCTGCACTGACAAGCTATGCGCTTTATCTGCTGCATAAAGGTACTGGCTTAAGGAATTGAAGAGCATTAACCACAGAGACACAGAGGGCACAGAGTTTTATAAATAGCTTGTGGCTTATGGTGACTGACGTTTAAGTGGTGTTTTAAGGCATTTAAAAAATAATCCGCAGATTACGCAGATGCACGCAGATTAAATAAATGGTTTTCAGGTTGATGCAGTAATGCATCACAAAAGAACTCTGAGGGCTAGCTTCTTTCAAACCGACTTGTTAAAGCATTCATAAAACATCTGCGAAAATCTGCGTAATCTGCGGATATAACAACCAAAAGCCTCTGTGTCTCTGTGGTTACTTTTAGTCTCAGCCTACTAATTTAATCGCATCGCGGACCACTTCAATCCCGGCGCCGGGTAAATGCGCATTTTCACTTAAGTGCCGCCGCCAGCGACGAGCCCCTGGCAAGCCTTGAAACAAACCCAACATATGGCGGGTAATGGACTTCAAGGGTCTCCCCTCTTTCATACGCATTTCAATATAAGGCAGCATCAATTCGACTATTTCATGCTGACTAGGGATTGACCGATCATCATTAAAAATTCGTTTATCCGCTTCAGCCAATAGATATGGCTGGTGATAAAGTGCCCGCCCCATCATTACTCCATCTACTCTTTGCAGATGGTTTTCAGCCTCGTCCAGCGTGTGTATGCCGCCATTGATATCCAGATGCAAATCAGGAAACTCCTGCTTGATTTGATACACCTTTGAATACTCAAGTGGAGGGATATCCCGATTTTCCTTCGGGCTTAAACCTTTTAACCATGCTTTACGGGCATGAAGAATCACTGCATCGACTTCAACCTGATAAATTGCGCCGACAAATTCTCTGACAAATTCATAACCGTCATGCTCATCAATCCCTAATCGGGTTTTGACCGTGATGGGAATATCAGTTGCCTGCTTCATCGCAACCACACATTCAGCCACTAACCGGGGTTCGGCCATTAAACAGGCACCGAAACGACCATTCTGTACACGATCACTGGGGCAACCGACATTCAGGTTAATTTCCTGATAACCAGCCTGGGCACCTAAGGTGGCACATTTTGCTAATTCTGCAGGGTCACTGCCACCCAACTGCAATGCCATTGGATATTCATTTTCATCATGGGCCAGAAAGCGTTGATGATCGCCGTGGAGCAATGCGCCTGTGGTGATCATTTCGGTATATAGCAAAGTATGCTTGGAAATGATTCGGCACAAATAACGGAAATCCCGATCGGTCCAATCCAGCATCGGTGCCAGTGATAAGCGATGGGCGAATTTAATATTGGCTGTCAAAGTCATAATAAAACCTGTTTAATCCGACATTTTCGCAAATCAGCCGTTAAAATGCCCATTTAATACGTTATTTAAGTCAGTCGATGAGCACCATCAAGATTAACGATCACTCCGTTGCCGTTGTCCGAAGCGCACGCAGAAAGACCATTGCGATCAAAATTCAGGATGGCAACGTAACGGTGCACTTACCCAAATTAATGCCGTTATGGTTGGCAAAACAATTTGTGATGCGCAAACAGCAATGGATCGAGGATAAATTAAAAAATTTCCAGCAGCGTCCACCCAAACGACAATTTATTGAAGGTGAGTTACAACCTTTTATGGGCGAGCAATATCCATTACATATTATTCAGGAGCCACAACGCCAGCGACTGCATGTCCTGCTTGATCAACAGAAAATGGTGATTATGGCACCGCCCAATGTCACAGCCTTGCAAATAAGACAGGCGTTAACAAGATGGTACAGACGTCAAGCAGAATCGTTACTGCCTGAACGAGTAAAACAGCTTGCTGAGCAAACTAGCCTGCGACCCAATCAGGTTCAGATTAAAAGCTATAAAGCTCGCTGGGGCAGTTGTACTATGAGAGGAGATATCCAGCTTAACTGGCAATTAGTTCAGGCCACACAGTCGATAAATGATTACGTCATCATTCATGAATTATGTCATCTACGTCAGCATAACCATTCAAAGGCCTTTTGGGATTTGGTTGAACAATTTGACCCCAATTTCCGTGAACATCGCCGTTGGTTGAAACAGCATGGACATCAGCTCGTTATCTAGGGTCCTTGATATTTCATAGCCACTACGGCTTGGGGCTATGAAATATCAACAAAGCCTTTAAGAAAGGCTTAACTTGGTAATTTTTTCATTATGAATTAATATATGCCACATTGGATAAGGAACGCTGCGACAGAGAACCCTCTGCTAGGCTTATTCAATTTTACATTCCAAACGGCGTTCATTATTACGGGTCACTGGTAGTAATGGGCGTTTCATCCGAACTTTACCCATAGTTAAACTATCATTACCTTATTTGAATTTTAATGAGGAAGTTGTCTATGAGTAATGCTTATCTTTTTACCTCTGAATCTGTTTCAGAAGGTCATCCAGATAAAGTAGCAGACCAAATTTCCGACGCTGTTTTAGATGCAATCCTGTCCAAAGATCCCCACGCTCGTGTTGCCTGCGAAACTCTGATTAAAACCGGTGTAGCGATTGTGGCTGGCGAAATCTCAACCAGCGCCTGGGTAGACTTGGAAGACATTGTTCGTAAAACCATCACGGATATTGGTTACAACAGCTCCGAGGTCGGTTTTGATGGACAGACCTGCGGGGTCATGTCAGTTATCGGTAAACAATCCGGTGACATCGCCATGGGTGTGGATCGTGAAACAGAAGAAGATCAAGGTGCCGGTGATCAAGGCTTGATGTTTGGCTATGCCAGCAATGAAACTGAAGTGCTTATGCCAGCTCCTATCACTTATGCACATCGTCTGGTCAAACGTCAGGCCCAAGTACGTAAAAGCGGTGAATTACCGTGGTTACGCCCTGATGCCAAAAGTCAGGTGACATTTGCCTATGAAAATGGCGTACCGGTGGGTATTGATGCAGTGGTCCTATCAACCCAGCATAACCCTGAAATCAGCCAAGCTGATCTGAAAGAAGCGGTGATGGAACTCATTATCAAACAAACGCTTCCAGCTGAATGGCTAACAAAAAATACTCGTTACCATATTAATCCCACCGGCCAATTTATTATTGGTGGTCCTGTGGGTGATTGCGGCCTGACCGGTCGCAAAATTATCGTCGACACATACGGTGGCATGGCCCGCCATGGTGGTGGTGCATTCTCCGGCAAGGATCCTTCAAAAGTCGATCGTAGTGCAGCATATGCGGGTCGCTATGTAGCGAAAAACATTGTTGCCGCCGGACTTGCTGATCGTTGCGAAATTCAGGTTTCGTATGCCATCGGCGTTGCAGAACCTACCTCCATTAGCGTGGATACATTTGGTACAGGCAAAATTGCTGAAGATAAACTTGTCGAATTAGTTCGTGAACATTTTGATTTGCGCCCGGTTGGCCTTATCAAAATGTTGGATTTAGTACGTCCCATTTATCAGCAAACTGCCGCATATGGTCATTTTGGACGTGAAGACGCTGACTTCAGTTGGGAACGAACTGACCTCGCTCCCGTCTTACGTGAAGCAGCAAAAATCAACTAACACAGGAAATTATCATGCAATCAGCAGTAGAAAACTTAAAACCAGATTACAAAGTTGCCGACATCAGTCTGGCGAAATGGGGCCATCAGGAAATCAAAATCGCTGAAAGCGAAATGCCTGGATTGATGGCCTTACGTGAAGAATATGCTGGCCAGCATCCGCTGAAAGGTGCGCGTATTGCAGGTTGTCTGCATATGACGATACAAACTGCCGTGTTGATTGAAACACTGGTTGAATTAGGTGCTGAAGTGCGCTGGTCTTCTTGCAATATCTTTTCAACACAGGATCACGCTGCAGCGGCGATTGCCGATCAGGGCATCCCGGTCTTTGCCTGGAAAGGTGAAACCGAAGAAGAAGCTATCTGGTGTATTCGTCAAACCATCATTGGCACTGATGGCTGGCGCCCGAATATGATTCTGGATGATGGTGGTGATTTGACCACGATGATGCATGAAGACTATCCGGAATTACTCGACGATGTTAAAGGTTTGTCGGAAGAAACCACCACCGGCGTACATCGTTTGTATGAAATGATGAAAGCAGGTGCCTTAAAAGTCCCGGCGATCAACGTTAACGACTCAGTCACCAAATCAAAATTCGACAATCTGTATGGTTGCCGTGAATCACTGCTTGACGGTATCAAGCGTGCAACCGATGTGATGGTTGCTGGCAAAATCTGCGTGGTGTTAGGTTACGGCGATGTCGGTAAAGGTTGTGCACAAGCTTTCCGTGGCATGGGCGCTACCGTGATGATTACTGAAATCGATCCAATTTGTGCCCTACAGGCAGCAATGGAAGGTTACCGTATTGTCACCATGGATGAAGTCGCTGATAAGGCCGATATCTTTGTGACGGCTACCGGTAATATCAATGTCATTAATCATGATCATATGGCAGCGATGCGTAACGAAGCTATCGTTTGTAACATCGGTCACTTTGATAACGAAATTGATGTGGCTTCACTACGTAACTACGAGTGGGAAAACATTAAGCCTCAGGTTGACCACGTTATTTTCCCTGACGGTAAGCGTATTATCCTGTTGGCTGAAGGTCGTCTGGTCAATCTGGGCTGTGCAACCGGTCATCCAAGCTTTGTAATGTCAGCGTCTTTCACTAATCAGGTCATGGCGCAAATCGAGTTATGGCATAACAGTGCCAACTACGAGAATAAAGTGTATGTCTTGCCAAAACGTCTGGACGAGAAAGTGGCCCGGCTGCATTTAGGCCGAATCGGTGCTAATCTGACCGAATTAAATGCTGAACAGGCCAAATATTTAGGGCTTGAGCAACAAGGCCCCTATAAACCTGAACACTACCGTTACTAAGTTAAGCAGGGCTAACCTAAGTGTTAGCCCTTTTTCTTTTACCTAAAGTAAGCATCATGTCCAAACAACCTGTTATCAGCTGTGAATTTTTTCCGCCAAAAACGGAAAAAGGTGCACAAAATCTTTTATTGGTGCAAGAGCGATTAGCTGTATTAAAACCTGAATTTTACTCCGTGACTTTTGGTGCAGGGGGATCGACTCAGGATAATACGCTTGAAGCGGTTATCGCTATACAACAACGCGCAGCAGAGACCGGAATTGATGCAGCTCCGCATTTATCCTGTGTGGGATCATCAAAAGAACGCATCCGTACTATCCTGCAAACCTATATCGATAATGGAATTTCCCGCGTGGTGGCATTAAGAGGTGATTTACCCTCTGGCATGCGTGATCCGGGTGATTTTCGTTATGCCAATGAACTGGTGCAATTTATTCGCAAAGAAACCGGCGATCATTTCACTATTGAAGTTGCAGCTTACCCCGAAGTACATCCTCAGGCACAGGATGCTGGTGTCGATCTGGAAAATTTCAAACGTAAAGTTGATGCCGGTGCTGACAGCGCCATTACACAGTATTTTTTCAACATTGATTCTTATCTGTATTTTGTAGAACGCTGCCAGAAAAAAGGCATTGATATTCCGATAATTCCCGGCATTATGCCCATCAATAATTACACTCAACTCGCGCGGTTCTCTGCAGCCTGTGGTGCAGAAATTCCTCGTTGGCTAAAAAAACGTCTGGAAGAGTTTTATGATGACAGTGTCTCGATGCAGGCATTTACTACCGATTACCTGACTGAATTTACTGAAAAACTGATTAAACTGGACGTACCCGGCTTACACTTTTATTCAATGAATAAAACACAGCCTGTATTAACCGTTTGCGAACGACTGGGATTGGTTCGCTGATTATTAGGCTTCATTAGCCATGGACTTTTTTGGTACATCTTTTACCGCAGCGCTTAAACTGCTGATAGCTTTTGATGCTACTGTCTGGGAGATTATTCAGACATCGGTCAGTATTTCCGTTGCTGCTGCTTTCATTGCCGCTTTACTGGCGATCCCTGCGGGAGTGTTTACGGCATTAACGGAGTTTTCCGGTAAAACGACACTGCAACATATCCTCAATACTTTAATGGCCATGCCTACCGTGGTGATTGGGTTATTACTCTATGGGCTATTCAGTCGAATGGGACCATTAGGGGAATTGGGATTGCTTTATACCCAATCCGCCATGATTATTGCGCAGAGCATCCTGATATTTCCCATCATGATGAATCTGACTCTGGTGACCGTCAACACCGCTGATCCCCGACTTATTTTGACCTTGAAAAGTCTCGGTGCAGATAAATGGCAACAATGCTTTCAGGTATTAAAAGCCGTTAGACTGGCGGTGCTGGTAGCTATTCTTACAGGCTTTGGACGCGCCATTGGTGAAGTTGGTGCTGCAATGATGCTGGGGGGAATATTGAAGGCTATACTCGTACGATGACTACCGCCATCGCACTGGAAACCAGTAAAGGCGAATTTGAACTGGCATTGGCGCTCGGCATAGTGTTGCTAATGATCGCTTTTATCCTGAATTTCGCTTTGTCCTGGATTAACCGGCGACTGACATGAACTACGCCTTTCAACTAGACAACATTAAAGTTCGTTATAACGGTGAGCTGGCCCTGGATATTGAGCAACTCAATATCCCCGCCAATGAATGCATGGCTGTACTAGGTGAAAATGGCGCGGGGAAATCCACCTTGTTTCACTTATTGGCTTTATTACAAAAGCCCGATTCAGGTGATATCAGCGTATTGGGCGATAAAATCACTGATTCACAAGCCAAACAACGTCAGAAAATCGGGCTGGTCCCCCAACATCCCTATATGCTACCCGGCACGGTAAAAGACAATATTCGCCTGGCGCTGAAGTTACAAAAAGTTGATAAAGCCCGACATACATCTCAACTGCAACAGGCATTGGAAACCGTCAACTTGATCCAGTTGGCTGATCAGACCGCCAGCACTCTGTCGGGTGGAGAACAACGGCGTGTTGCGATTGCCAGGGTGCTGGCATTTAAACCGGATATCCTGTTGCTAGACGAACCATTTGCCAATCTGGACAGCTTTCACCAGCGCCAGCTGGAAGATGTGATCACCATGTTGACTAACGATGCTAAGCGCACAGTACTGTTTTCAACCCATGACCGTCTGCAGGCTTCCGCTATCACACCTCATACAATACAACTGCTTAAGGGCAAACCGGTTTCGGCTCCCCTGCTGAACCTGTTCCATGGTCATTATGATGGCGAAATCTTTCATACCAAAACACTGAAAATCTTTGCCGCGGAAGGCTCTCTTTCTGCCCGACATATTGCAATCGATCCGCTGGCGATAACGATTAGTACCCATGCTCATTCGGATAGCAGCGCCCGTAACCAGTTACCCGGACGACTTACCAGCATCAGCGAAGCGGGCAAAGCGGTGCGCCTGACAGTTGATTGTGGTGACAAATTTGAAGTGATTATCAGTCACCAGGCTTTATCTTCACTAGGGCTTTCTCTGGGCGATTCACTATGGATTAGTTTTAAAGCCACTGCAGTTACCCTGTTGTGATTTTTATTTTAGAAAGACGTATAGGCAACGGCGCGACGATTGCGGTAACATAAACTCATGGTCACAACATTAAATCAAAACATTAAGTGAAACCCTCATTACAGCTACGCATTGGTCAAAGCCTGTCGATGACTCCACAGTTGCAGCAAGCGATCCGTTTGTTGCAATTATCATCCTTGGAGTTGCAGACAGAAATTCAGGAAGCACTGGAAACCAATCCCCTTCTGGAGGTTGAGGAAGAATACGACTACGACGAACCAAGCTCTGTCCGTCGTGATGAAGATACCGGTAGCCGCGAAATCAGCGAACTGGAAAATACTGATATTCCCGAAGATCTGCCAGTCGATAGCAAATGGGAAGATACCTACGATAATTCCCAGAGCATGACGAGTTCCGGCCCATCCGGAGACAGTGATTTTGAGCGGGATAATCAGGACGAAAGCAGTGACAGCCTGCAACAGCATCTACTCTGGCAAATGCGCCTCACTCCATTTAGTGAAACTGAACAGGCAATTGCCACCACTATCATTGACTCCATTGAAGACGATGGCTACCTGAAAACCACATTGGAAGAAATTCAGCAAAGCCTTGGCGAAGAATTTGCTGAAGTAGAACTTGATGAAATTGAAACGGTATTGCACCGGATTCATCATTTTGATCCCGTCGGTGTTGGTGCTCGGGACTTGCGTGAGTGTTTACTGATCCAATTACGATTATACGAATCGACTGTCGCTTTAAAGCATGTTGAGTTGCTTACAGAACTGATAGACAAACATCTGGATACATTGGCTAAACGTGATTACGCCCTGATCAAACGTGCTTTGAAAGTCAGCGATGATGAATTAACCGATCTGGTTCGCTCAATTCAGTTGCTTAACCCGCGCCCCGGCAGTAGTATCCAAACTGACAAAACTGAATATATCGTACCGGATGTTTATGCGATAAAAGTTCACGGCAAATGGCAATTGTCGCTCAATCCTGACAACGCACCTAAACTGCAGATTGCCGAACATTACGCCTCGTTAATTAACCGGGCCGATAGTAGTGAAGAGAACACTTATCTGAAAAATAATTTGCAGGAAGCACGTTGGTTTCTGAAAAGTTTACAAAGCCGTAATGAGACATTACTTAAAGTCACCCAAGCAATTGTGGAACGTCAACGTGACTTTCTTGATCACGGCGAAGAGGCCATGAAACCTTTAGTATTGGCAGATATCGCCGAAACCGTGGAAATGCATGAATCCACCATCTCCCGCGTAACGACTCGCAAATATCTGCACACGCCACGGGGAATTTTTGAACTTAAATTCTTTTTCTCCAGCCATGTCGGTACTGAAAGTGGTGGAGAATGTTCTGCAACAGCCATTCGGGCGATCATCAAAAAACTGGTCGCCGCGGAAAATCCGAGAAAACCCCTGAGTGACAGCAAAATTGCTGATATTCTGGGAGAACAGGGTATTAATGTCGCTCGTCGTACTATTGCAAAGTACCGCGAAACATTAGCGATAGCGCCCTCAAATGAGCGTAAGCGACTGGTGTAATACCAGTTTTAGTCCACCAACAGGAGTGATGCATTATGCAATTAAATCTAAGCGGACAACATATAGATATCACTGACAGCCTTCGGGACCACGTCAATAAAAAATTCGAGAAACTGACTCGTCATTTTGATCACATGACTAACGTGCATGTAGTGTTATCTGTCGAGAAACTTCGGCAAAAAGCTGAAGCAACTGTTCATGCCAGTGGCGCCGACTTATTTGCTTCTGACGAGCAGGAAAATATGTATTCCGCTATTGAAAATCTGGTTGCAAAACTGGATCGACAAATCATCAAGCACAAAGATAAAATTACTAACCACCATCAAGCTGATGGTGTCATTCAAAAACATAACGCTAGTTAAGGAGCGGGAAATTTCATGCTTATCGCTGCACTGCTCGTAAATGCGGACAACATCAGTTTCCACGATGAAGCTACCAGCAAAAAACGGGTGATCGAAAATCTCAGTCGTATGCTGGCAGCCAATACGAGTGCAGCGACTGCTGAAAAAATCTTTCAAGTTCTACTCGAACGTGAACGTTTGGGCAGTACCGGATTAGGCAAGGGCGTGGCAATTCCCCACGCCCGTGTCCCGGATCTTACCCACACCGTGGCCGCAATGCTGACACTGGAAACGCCGGTCGAATTTGAAGCGGCTGATGGTAAACCGATTGATATCGCCTTTGGTTTATTGGTGCCGGAGGATGATACCGAACATCATTTACAACATTTGTCACGTCTGGTGACATTGTTTAGAGATGAAGAAATCTGTAGCCGTATTCGACAGGCTTCCAGTGCTGAAGCCATTTTTGAATTATTGCTTTCCATCGACGAAGAATAATCTGTTATGTCTTTGCCAGCAGCCATGGATAGTCATCATGGTGTGATGATTCATTATCGGGATAAAGGCATCTTTATTTTTGGTGAAGCTGGTGCTGGAAAAAGTAGTCTGGCACTCGAATTAATTCATCATGGCGCAATACTAATTGCCGATGATGTGGTGGATTTTTCCCTGAAAAATGAAGATCTTATAGCACATTGCCCCAAACTGCTTTCCGGTTTACTGCATACCCGTGAATTAGGACTGATGGATATCCGCAAAGTCTGTGGTGAAGCTAGCTGGCATGCCAGCACCATTGCAGATTTGTGCATTGAACTGAAACGAGTCCATCACCCTAAAGCCAGTGTTAACACTCCGACACAACACAAAGACATTCTTGGTAAAGCTTTAGTTGTATTGACATTATCTGTTGAAAATCCAGCCTCATTTAAAACCCGAATTGATAGCTGGCTGACAATGCAGGCGTCACATAAAGGCAACCATGAAAAAATGCAGCTTTGGCAGCTTGATAAAATGGCATTTTAAGCAGCAATATTTGCCTAAAACGCTCATATACATTACATTCATTGGCGGTAAACTGCCCTTCCAGTCTGACTTTCGCTGGTGACCAAGAGAACCAAGATGACCGTAGGTATTTTAATCGTATCGCACAATCATATCGGCACCGAGTTGATAAACACGGCCAGACAAATGCTTTCCTGCTGCCCGTTGCCCACTAAAGTTATCTCTATCGAAGTCAAAGATAATCCAGACGCCATACGCAAACAGCTGGATGGTGAATTGATTGGACTGGATCAGGGTAATGGAATTTTGATTTTGACAGATATGTTTGGCTCTACTCCCAGCAATATTGCTTGCGCAGTCTCCGATCGTGAAGATATCCGAATTGTTTCAGGGCTCAATCTCCCCATGCTAATCCGTGTTTTAAACTATCCAACCCTAAGCCTTGATGAACTTGAACACAAAGCGGTTAGTGGTGGCCAGGAAGGCATTGTACGTTGTCATCACTCAGGGTATCGTCCATGAAACAGGAACAAACATTTACCATCATAAACCGCCTGGGCTTACATGCCCGTGCTGCGGCAAAATTCGTCACCACTGCTTCTGAGTTCCATGCGGATATTCAAGTATCAAAGGATAATCGTCAGGTTAATGGCAAAAGCATTATGGGAGTGATGATGTTAGCCGCTGCCAAAGGCACTGAAATTCAGGTCACCGCAGAAGGTGATGATGCCGAATCTGCGTTAAACGCTATCGGGGAATTGATTGCCAATTACTTTGGAGAAGGCCAATGACGCTTGAGCTACAAGGCATTGGCGTTTCTCGAGGTATCGCGATCGGTCGTGCCCATATTCTGTTTCACAACCAGCCGGATGTTCGTGAATATCTGATCCCGGCGTTTTCCATTGAACAGGAAGTGGAACGTTTACTTGATGCGATTGAACAGGCCAAGCAACAGCTTAAATCGATTCGTAACCATATCCCTGCCAACGCGCCGGCTGATGTGACGTCGTTTATTGATACGCATATCTTAATGCTCAACGATTCATCACTGACCAAAGTTCCGGTCGATATGATCCGTCAACGTCGCTGCAATGCTGAATGGGCGTTGCAATTGCAACGTGATGCATTAATCAACGTATTCAACGAAATGGATGATCCGTATCTGCGGACACGACGGGATGATGTTGATCATGTGGTCAATCGTATCCATCGGATTCTCGCCGATCAGGAAGTAGCGGATCACGAAATTGCTGATGGACGCCTGAAAGGTCATATCATCATTGCTGAGGATTTGACGCCCGCAGATACCGTTTTAATGCAACATCAGGGTATTGCCGCATTTGTTACCGAACATGGTGGCGCCACTTCGCATACCACAATCCTGGCACGCAGCCTGGGTATTCCGGCAATTGTCGGTGTGGAATCTGTTCGTCGCTATGTGCAGGACAATGAACCACTGATCGTCGATGGTGAAGCTGGCATCATGATTGCCGGTGCCGATGAAGGAACGCTCAAGGAATATCAACAACGGCGTATTGCGTTTGATGAACATATTTCATCTCTGAGTCGCTATAAATCCCAGCCTACGCGTACCCGTGATGGCAAGACCATTACGCTGCTGGCCAATGCGGAATTGCCAGAAGATATTTCCACTATCACCAATGCCGGGGCGCAGGGCATCGGGCTGTATCGGACCGAATTTCTCTATATGAATCGGTTGGCACCACCGGAAGAGGAAGAACAGCTCGCCGCTTATCGTGATGTTGTCGAAGGTATGAATAATCAACCAGTCACCATTCGGACTTTCGATCTGGGGGCAGATAAGACCGTTGATGGTGGTCGGCACCTGACTCAGACAGTGGTCACTAATCCGGCACTGGGGTTGCGTGCTATTCGACTTTGCCTGACTCAGCCCGCCATGTTCCGCACCCAGTTAAGAGCCATCCTGAGAGCATCGGCCTATGGCAAAATCAAAATCATGTTTCCAATGATATCCACCATGCATGAATTGTTACAGGCACGTAATTTATTGGAACAATGCAAGATCGAACTGGATAGGGAAGGTCTGGAATATGATCGTCAGGTAGAAATTGGCGCAATGATCGAAATCCCGGCCAGTGCAGTCTGCGCAGAAATGTTTGCCCGTCATGTAGATTTTCTATCTATCGGCACCAACGATTTGATTCAATATACTCTGGCTATCGACCGTATTGATGACACGGTCAACTATCTCTACGACCCTTTACATCCTGCTGTTTTACGGCTGATTCATATGACGCTGGAAGCGGGTAGGAAATTTAATATTCCAGTATCAATGTGTGGTGAAATGGCTGGTGATCCCCGCTATGCCCGGCTATTGCTGGCAATGGGACTGGAACACTTCAGTATGCATCCCAATGCGTTGCTGGAAATAAAGCAAATCATTAACGAAACCGATTTGAGTTTATTACCGGATAACACGCTGAGTATTATGCAAGTGTCAGATGCACTTGAAGCCGATATGTTATTGGAACAAATCAACGCACCGATTCATCATTAGCTGCTATTTGTTTCGCTAAGGCTAATCATTTAAAGCTATTCAGCACCAGGTAAGCAGGCTAAAATAGCCTGCGTAACCTCCCCCTAAAAGTACCGACGCCCTCTGGAGCCGGATATGTCTGAGCTGGACCAACACCGCAGTCTCAATCACTCGCTGAATGCCTTTTCTGAGGCGCTGAAAAGCGGCCGCTTTGTCAGAATGCGTCGCTTATTAGCCAGCTTGCACCCTGCTGAAACCGCTCATTTACTGGAATCCCTCCCCCCAATGAACGGCTGGTATGCTGGCCAATCATCAATCCCGAATTACGAGGTGAGGTACTTTCCTATATTGGGGAAGATGTTCGTACCGGTTTGATGACCGGCATGGATACTGCTGATCTGTTGAGCGCTACTGAAGATCTGGATACCGATGATGTTGTCGATATTCTTCAGGATCTCCCTGGCCATGTGATGCAGGAAGTGTTGCGCGCCATGAACTCGCAACGTCGACGTCGGATTGAAGCCATTCTGGCTTATGAAGAAGATACCGCCGGTGGTTTGATGAACACCGATGTGGTCACCGTGCGCTCGGATATCACATTGGAAGTGGTCTTACGTTATTTACGTAAATATGGGGAGTTACCCGAAAACACTGACAGTCTTTATGTCGTTGATCATCAGGATAAATATCTTGGAACGCTGCGCTTGTCACAGGTTGTCAGCCGCAGCCGTTCACTTACTGTACGCGAAGCAATGTCACATCAGGTCGATCCTATTCCCGCCAATATGTCGGACCATGATGTCGCCCACCGTTTTGAAAAACATGATCTGATCTCCGCACCTGTCGTCGATAAAGATAATCACCTGCTGGGCCGCATTACCATCGATGACGTGGTGGATGTTATTCGGGATGAAGCAGAACACTCTTTACTGAGTATGGCCGGCTTAAGTGAAGACGAAGATACGTTTGCCCCGGTCAAAAAAAGTATTCATCGCCGCTCGGTATGGCTTGGTATCAACCTGTTGACTGCATTTTTAGCGGCATGGGTTATAGGGCTATTTGATACCACCATTGAAAAACTGGTGGCTTTGGCTGTATTAATGCCAATAGTTGCCAGCATGGGCGGTATTGCCGGCAGCCAGACATTAACACTGGTCATCCGTTCTATGGCTCTGGACCAGTTGAATGATAAAAATCAACGCTGGTTATTACGCAAAGAATTTCTGGTGGGCATGGCCAATGGGGTGATTTGGGCAATTGCTATCGCTTTTGTAACCTACCTCTGGTTCGGTAATTTTTTACTGGGAATCATGATTGGTGCAGCCATTATTGTTAATATGACGGCTGCTGCCGTTGCCGGAGTAATGATTCCCCTGGGATTAAAACGTATTGGCATTGATCCCGCATTGTCCGGCAGCGTTCTGTTAACCACTGTCACCGATGTAGTCGGATTTATGGCTTTCCTCGGTTTTGCTACTCTATTTATCGTTTAACTCGGATTTTTGATTATGTCAGGCAACAGTTTCGGAAAACTTTTCACAGTCACCACGTTTGGTGAAAGCCACGGCACCGCCCTGGGGTGTATTGTCGATGGTTGCCCCCCAGGACTGGAATTATCCGAAGCCGATCTTCAGAATGATCTGGATCGGCGTAAACCGGGTAAAAGTCGCCATGAAACACAGCGCCGTGAACCTGATCAGGTCAAAATTCTTTCCGGTATTTTTGAAGGCAAGACTACTGGAACCCCGATTGGTTTGTTGATTGAAAACGTGGATCAGCGATCAAAGGATTACGGCAATATTGCCGAGCAATTCCGCCCGGCCCATGCTGATTATGCCTATCACCACAAATACGGTTTCCGTGACTACCGTGGCGGTGGCCGATCATCAGCACGTGAGACCGCAATGCGCGTTGCCGCTGGTGGTATTGCCAAAAAATTTCTTAAACAACGTTATGGTATCGAAATTCAGGGTTATTTGAGCCAGCTTGGCCCGATTAAAGCTGAAACGCTGGATTGGGCGCATATCGAAAATAGTCTGTTTTTCAATCCTGATCCCAATATTGAAAGCGAGCTGGAAGATTATATGGATGCCTTGCGTAAGGAAGGCAACTCCATTGGTGCTCGCATTAATGTCATTGCACGCCATGTACCTCCGGGTTTGGGTGAGCCTATTTTTGACCGTCTGGATGCTGATATCGCCCATGCGATGATGAGTATCAATGCGGTAAAAGGCGTGGAAATTGGTGCCGGTTTTGAATCGGTTACCCAGAAAGGTACTGAACATCGGGACGAACTGACACCGGAAGGTTTCCTGACCAATAATGCTGGCGGAACATTAGGTGGTATTTCCAGTGGACAGGATTTGCTGGTAAGCATGGCGCTCAAACCTACTTCCAGTCTGCGAATTCCCGGAAAAAGTATCAACACACGTGGAGAAGCCATCGAAGTCGTCACTCATGGACGTCATGATCCTTGTGTCGGTATTCGTGCCACTCCAATTGCAGAAGCCATGCTGGCACTGGTATTGATGGATCATATGTTACGTCATCGGGCCCAGAATATGGATGTAACCACTGACACCCCGATTATCCCGGCACAAGCCTAACCTGATCGCTGGTGCCTTTTTCCGGACTACCCTACTGGCGGCTGTCAGGGTTTTATCTATTTTATTTTGCCACTCTGGGCATTCTGGTGCCCTATTGGGGGCTTTATCTGCAATGGGAAGGATTCAGCGCCCGACAAATCGGTGAATTAACCGCCATTCTATTGGCAATCCGAATCATTGCTCCGAATGTCTGGGGCTGGATTGCTGATCACCGCGGACAACGTCTGCGAATCGTTCGGCTGGCCAGCTTACTGAGTATCGTGGCGTTCTCAGGCATTTTTATTTCACAGAGTTATTACTGGATTGCCGTTGTATTAATGGTCTTCAGTTTTTTCTGGAACGCTTCGCTTCCTCAATTTGAAGTCACTACACTGCAGCACCTTGGTGAACATAGTCATCATTACAGTAAAATCCGCGTTTGGGGTTCTATTGGTTTTATCTGTGTTGTGGTCTTACTGGGTTGGCTAATGGATCGTTATGATGCCGGCATCGTTCCCTATGCGTTGTTATTGTCCATCAGCGGTATCTGGCTGATCAGCCTCACGGTTCCTGAATCTGCCAGTCGTCACCTGAGTCTCAATCACATCCCTATCAGACAGGTGCTCAAACAACCTGCTGTTCGCGCCTTTTTAGCTATCTGCTTTTTAATGCTGGTCAGCCATGGGCCTTACTACACGTTTTACAGTATTTATCTGGAACAGCATGGCTATAGCCGTACTTTGATTGGTCAATTATGGGCCTTAGGGGTAG
Source organism: Methylophaga sp. F7 (assembly GCF_056863975.1). Classification (NCBI taxonomy): domain Bacteria; kingdom Pseudomonadati; phylum Pseudomonadota; class Gammaproteobacteria; order Thiotrichales; family Piscirickettsiaceae; genus Methylophaga; species Methylophaga sp. F7. Next base: position 2,859,321 of record NZ_CM166511.1, read on the forward strand.
TCGCTGAATTAATGGTTTTTCTGGTAATGCATCGCTGGCTACCCCGCTTTGGCATTCGCAAGGTATTACTCGGTAGTCTGCTACTGGCAGCTTTTCGCTGGTTGCTGATTGCGCTTTATGCTGACCAGGTTGTTATGCTTATCGCCGCACAATCATTACACGCTGCCAGTTATGGTGCTTTTCATGCTGCTTCTATTGCATGGGTACATCAGCACTTCACTGGTCGTAATCAAGGCCGCGGACAGGCGTTGTACAGCAGTATGAGTTTTGGTGCTGGTGGCGCAGTAGGAAGTTTATTGAGTGGCTATCTATGGCTGACTCCGGGACCGGAAATGACTTTTATGCTGGCAGCTGTAACTGCGATAGGTGCTTTTTTAATCGGCTTTATCTGGCTTAAAAGCAGCAAATCCTCTGCGGAAAAACAACCACATTATTGACATGGTAAGCTTCCCTTAAGTACCGCAAAGCCGCTATACTCCTGCATTGATAATTTCAAAGCCAACAGTGCTCATGCACTGCTTCTGACTAGGTGGGATATGCATTTCTCAATTAAGAAAGGGCTGACATTGCCCCTTGCTGGTGCGCCGGAACAAAAAATTAGCCAGGCTAATCCGGTCGCTTCAGTTGCTGTGTTGGGGCTCGAATACGTCGGCATGAAACCAACGATGCTGGTTGAAGAGGGTCAGCGGGTTAAACTGGGTGAAGCCATATTCACCGATAAAAAAACCCCCGGCGTAACCTATACGGCTCCCGGCGCTGGCATAATCAAAGCGATTAATCGTGGGGCCAAACGGGCTTTGCAATCAGTGGTGATTGAGCTTGAAGGTGACGAGGAAGTCACTTTTAAATACTACTCACTGGATGAATTACCGACGCTCAGCCGAGAGCAGGTTCAACAGAATCTGGTTGAATCTGGATTATGGACCGCTCTACGTACTCGTCCCTACAGCAAAACACCTGAACTGGACAGTGAGCCCAAGGCAATCTTTATAAATGCGATTGATACTAATCCGCTTGCTGCTGATCCCAACCTGATTATTAACGAATATGCTGACGATTTTCGTAACGGTCTAACAGTATTGAGTCATCTGACCAGCGGTAAACTTTATCTCTGTCAATCACCGAAGGCAGCTCTACCCACTCCAGATCTGAAAAATCTTGAAACTCCAACATTCTCAGGTCCACACCCTGCAGGACTGGTGGGTACTCACATACATTTTATTGAACCTGTCAGCAGTAAAAAAACAGTTTGGCATATCGGTTATCAGGATGTCATCGCCATTGGCAAACTTTTCACCACAGGTCACCTTTGGGTAGAACGGATTATTTCACTGGCAGGACCAATGGTAAATAAGCCACGGCTCATCCGTACCCGCCTTGGAGCCAACACTGAAGAACTGGTTCGTGGAGAAGTCCAGAATATTCGCTCCCGTGTGATTTCCGGATCAGTATTCAATGGTCATACCGCCAATAACTGGGCTGCATTTCTTGGTCGTTTTCATACCCAGATATCTGTTCTCGAAGAGGGGACACATCGTGAGATACTTGGATGGATCCGGCCAGGTGGCACCGATAAATACTCTGCCCTGAACGTTTTTTTCAGCAAAATATTTGGCAAGAAAGATTTACCGCTCACCACTTCACAGAATGGTAGTCCACGCGCCATGGTTCCGGTGGGTGTTTTTGAAACCGTTGTTCCTATGGATATTTTACCAACGCAACTGCTGAGAGCTTTATTGGTCAGAGATACTGACTCTGCTCAGGCATTGGGGTGTCTTGAGTTGGATGAAGAAGACTTGGCCTTATGTTCATACGTCTGTTCTGGAAAATATGACTATGGTCCTGCGCTGAGAGCCAACCTTACACAAATAGAAAAAGAAGGATAACCATGGCGCGTTTAAGAAGATTCCTAGACCGGATAGAGCCGTCATTCCAAAAAGGCGGAGCTTACGAGAAGTACTTTGCCGTATATGAAATGATCGATACATTCATCTATAGCCCTGGCGATGTTACCCGGGGCTCGCCACATGTTCGTGATGGTATCGATCTTAAACGGGTTATGAGTTATGTCGTACTAGCGACTTTTCCTGTTTTAATGCTGATGTTGTGGAATACCGGTTTTCAGGCCAACAGTGCCATGGCGCAACTGGGCATGTCGACAATTGAAGGTTGGCGCGGCTGGATCCTGACCAGCTTTGGTATTGGTTATGATCCTAATAGCCTGTTCTCTAACATGTTCCATGGCCTGCTCTACTTTTTACCGATATATCTGACCACCCTAATCGCCGGTGGTACATTTGAAGTTATTTTTGCTGCAGTGAGAAACCATGAAGTAAATGAAGGCTTCCTGGTGACTTCAATGCTCTACAGCCTTACGCTTCCGCCCTCTACCCCCTCTGGCAGGTTGCGCTGGGTATTATTTTTGGTGTGGTAATTGGAAAAGAAGTTTTTGGTGGTACTGGTAAAAACTTCCTGAATCCGGCATTAACGGGTCGTGCATTTCTATATTTTGCCTATCCAGCACAAATGTCCGGGGATGCAGTATGGACAGCTATTGATGGCTATACAGGAGCGACCCCCTCGCTTTGGCAGCATTAGGTGGTTTGGAGTCCGTCACCGAAGCAGGCTACACCTGGACACAGACATTCATAGGTCATATGCCCGGCTCATTAGGTGAAACCTCTACCCTGGCTATTTTGCTGGGTGCAGCTTTCCTGCTTTATACGCGCATTGCCTCTTTCCGTATCATTTTCGGGGTATTCCTCGGCATGGTGGCCACTAGCTGGCTTTTCAATATGATTGGCAGCGATACCAATCCAATGTTTGGACTTCCCTGGTACTGGCATTTGTCTCTGGGTGGCTTTGCATTTGGTATGGTTTTCATGGCGACCGATCCGGTGTCTGCTGCCATGACCAATAAAGGACGCTGGATTTACGGTATTTTAATTGGTTTTATGACGGTACTAATACGTGTCGTCAATCCTGCCTTCCCAGAGGGTATTATGTTAGCCATTCTGTTTGCCAATATATTTGCCCCACTAATCGACTATTTTGTCGTTCAGTCCAACATTAAACGAAGACTACAGCGAAGCTAATCATGGCAGAAATTACGCAGAAAAAAGGTTTTTTAGGCCAGCTGATGCAGCTGCCAAACGATGATCCTAAAAAGACTATATTCATTGCCATTGTGCTTTGTCTGGTTTGTTCGGTTCTGGTTTCAACAGCTGCGGTTTCATTGAAGTCCCGCCAGATTGTGAATCAAAAAAACGATATAAGACAAAATATTCTGGCCGTTACCGATCAGTTTGAGCCAGGTATGGATATGGAAGCAGCTTTTGAAAAATTTGAGGTTCGTTTAGTCGATTTGGCCACTGGCCAATACGCTGAAACAGATCTTGATCCAGCCACTTATGATCAGCGTAAAGCATCTGGTTCTCCAGATTTGGGAGTACGTCTAGATAATCAGCAGGATGTAGCCGGAATTGGTTCACGAGCTAAATATGCCCCAGTTTATATTCTTCGGGATGGCGATAAAATCCAACAACTGGTTATACCTATTCATGGCTATGGATTATGGTCAACCATGTACGGATTTCTTTCTTTAGGTAGTGATTTCAATACTATTCAAGGGTTGCGTTTTTACGAACATGCAGAAACGCCCGGCTTAGGTGGTGAAATAGAAAACCCGCGCTGGTTAGCCAAATGGGAAGGCAAAAAAATATATGACGAAAACGGCAATGTGGAATTCAGGGTTGCCCGTGGTTATGTGGATAACAATTCACCACAGGCAGAATACAAGGTCGATGGATTATCTGGTGCCACACTGACCAGTAAAGGCGTTTCCAATATGATTTCATTCTGGTTAGGTGAAGATGGATTTGGCCCTTATTTGCAAAGTATGCGTTCCGAACAGGGGATTAACTGATGGCAAGCCAAGCAAAAAATAATGTTATTGATCCAATTATTGATAATAATCCGATAACGTTACAGGTTTTAGGAATTTGCTCTGCTCTGGCAGTAACCACCAATATGACTGCAGCGCTGATCATGTGTATTGCGCTTACGTCGGTTACAGCTTTCTCCGGAGCCATCATCAGTTCAATTCGTCATCACATCCCTTCAAGTATCCGTATCATTGTTCAAATGACGGTCATTGCCTCATTGGTAATTATTGTTGACCAGATTCTCAAAGCTTATGCGTATGAAGCCAGCAAGCAGTTATCTGTGTTCGTCGGACTGATTATCACCAACTGTATCGTTTTGGGTCGTGCCGAAGCTTATGCTATGAAAAACTCTCCCGGTATGAGCTTTCTGGATGGACTCGGAAATGGCTTGGGTTATAGCGTGGTCTTATTAGTCGTAGCGTTCTTCCGTGAATTATTTGGGGCTGGCAAACTGTTTGGCCACACCATTATTCCGGTAGCGAATGAAGGTGGCTGGTATGTCCCCAATGGGTTGATGCTGTTACCGCCAAGTGCTTTTTTTATTATCGGTCTGATGATTTGGGCTATCCGAAGCTGGAAACCACAGCAAGTTGAGGCACCAGATTATCAGATTCACCAAGTACACCGTACGGAGGTCTTGTAAATGGAGCATTACCTCAGTCTGTTTATTCGCTCAATTTTTGTTGAAAATCTGGCGCTCGCTTTCTTTTTGGGCATGTGTACCTTTCTCGCGGTTTCTAAAAAAATCGAAACTGCTTTGGGGCTGGGTATCGCCGTTGTCCTGGTTCAGGCCATCACGGTGCCGACCAACAATCTGATTTATCAATATCTGCTTAAAGAAGGTGCCTTGTCCTGGGCTGGCTTACCGGATGTGGATTTAAGCTTTTTGGGTCTAATAAGCTATATCGGTGTTATTGCCGCGATGGTGCAAATCATTGAAATGGCAATGGATAAATACGTGCCGGCCCTTTACAACGCACTGGGTATTTTCTTGCCATTAATTACGGTCAACTGCGCCATTTTAGGTGGTACGCTGTTTATGGTTGAACGTGATTACAATCTGGCTGAAAGTGCGGTGTATGGTGTAGGTAGTGGCTTTGGTTGGGCTCTGGCGATTACAGCAATTGCAGGCATCAGAGAAAAACTTAAATATTCCGATGTCCCCGATGGTTTACAAGGTCTTGGCATTACATTTATTACAGCTGGATTGATGGCGTTAGGGTTCATGGCATTTTCGGGGATTCAACTCTAATGGAAATCATCTTAGGCATTGTTCTGTTCACACTTATCATCATGGTGCTGGTATTCGTAATCCTCAGCGCCCGCTCCAAGCTAGTGGCAACGGGTGATATCGAAATTATCGTTAATGATGAAAAAACCATAAAAACCAAGGCCGGCGGTAAGCTTTTAGGTGCTTTGGCTGACGCGAATCTTTTTGTTTCTTCTGCCTGTGGTGGCGGTGGCACCTGTGCACAGTGCAAAGTAAAGATTTTTGAAGGTGGTGGCTCAATTCTCCCCACTGAAGAATCGCATATCACTAAACGTGAAGCCGCAGAGGGTGATCGCTTATCTTGTCAGGTTGCTGTTAAGCAGAATATGCGGATTCAGGTACCGGAAGAAGTTTTCGGTGTTAAGAAATGGGAATGTACCGTTCGTTCCAATGATAATGTCGCCACATTTATTAAAGAACTGATTCTTGAATTACCTGAGGGTGAAAGCGTTAATTTCCGAGCCGGTGGCTTTATCCAGATTGAATGTCCGCCGCATACCGTTGAATATAAAAACTTCATCATTGCCGATGAATACCGCCCGGATTGGGATCGATTTGATTTATGGCGTTACAAGTCAGTGGTAAAAGAAAATGTGGTTAGAGCCTACTCTATGGCTAACTATCCGGAAGAAAAAGGCATTGTAATGCTGAATGTGCGGATAGCTTCACCACCGCCAAATGCCGATGATGTTCCACCGGGCATCATGTCTTCCTACATTTTTGATCTCAAACCGGGTGACAAAGTGACTATTTCTGGTCCATTTGGTGAGTTTTTTGCCAAAGATACGGATAGAGAAATGGTATTTATTGGTGGTGGTGCCGGCATGGCACCAATGCGTTCGCATATTTTTGATCAGTTACGCCGCCTGAAATCCAAGCGTAAAATGACCTTCTGGTATGGTGCTCGCAGTTTGCGTGAAATGTTTTATACCGAAGATTTTGATGAACTTGCCGCGGAAAATGACAACTTTACCTGGCATGTCGCTTTATCCGATGCTTTGCCAGAAGATAACTGGACGGGCTACACAGGCTTTATTCACAACGTCATATACGAAAATTACCTGAAAGATCATCCTGCACCGGAAGATTGTGAATATTATATGTGTGGGCCACCGATGATGAATGCAGCGGTGATCAAAATGCTTGAAGATTTGGGTGTTGAACCGGAAAACATCATGCTTGATGACTTTGGAGGCTAAGATGAATACTTTTCTTGCCGCATTTGTGATTATTCTACTGGCTGTTACAGCCATGGCCATCGGGGTAATATTTGGTCGCTCAGCAATAAAAGGCAGTTGTGGTGGATTGAATCAGGTTGGGCTGTCGGGAAGTTGTGGCGGGGCCTGCTCGATTCAGGAAAAAGAAGAGTGTGAAGCCCGTAAGCGGGCACAACAACAAAACTAAACAGCGTCAGGGAGTAGCCCATGCTTGCATCACTCAAAGTCAAAGATCATATGAATGGCACCAAGATCACATTTACACCTGAGATGGATGTATTACGTGCAATTCATCAGCTGATTGAATTTAAAATCTCCGGTGCTCCCGTTATCGATCAACATGGTAATTTGATTGGTTTTCTATCTGAAAAAGACTGTATGAAAGTGGCGCTTAATGCTGCTTATCAGGGCGAATCAGCGGGAAAAGTTGAAGAGTATATGCATAATCAGGTTGAGACCATAGATTTTGAAGCATCAATCATTGAGGTCGCTGAAAAGTTTTTAAAAACTGCCTACAAGTGTTTGCCCGTGATTAAAGAAAATCGTTTAGTCGGATCAATTACCAGACAGAATATTCTTAAAGCACTTGAGCTGACGTCGAATCCTGATAGCAAGCAACCAGCAAAGCAATCTACAAAACAAAATATTCATGTCAGTAACAGTGTTTCCTGACCGATAGATAACTTTCCTTTTAAACAACCGCTATCCGACAGTTTTAAACTATTCACGACTGATTTTGCTGCAGGATTTTTTTGCATAAGCAATTTAGTGTAAGCTTGGTTTATTCCAATCAAATCGACTGAGTTTTTATGATTTATAACAGCATACTCGACACAATCGGTAATACCCCTATTGTTCGTCTAAACAACATAGCCCCCAATCACGTCGAAATGTACGTTAAGGTCGAAGCCTTCAATCCGATGGCTTCTGTAAAAGATCGACTGGCATTTGCAGTTATCGATGATGCTGAAAAACGTGGAGTATTAAAACCCGGTCAAACAGTTATTGAAGCTACTTCGGGTAATACAGGTATTGCTTTAGCAATGGTCTGTGCAGCGAAAGGATATCCTTTTGTTGCCACCATGGTCGAAACCTTCTCGGTTGAACGTCGTAAAATCATGCGAGCTATGGGAGCCAAGGTAATCCTTACTCCGGCAGCTGAAAAAGGCACTGGCATGGTTAAAAAAGCAGAGGAACTCGCTGAGAAACATGGCTGGTTCCTAGCTCGACAATTTGAAAATCCTGCCAATCCTGCTTTTCATCGAAATACTACCGGCCCTGAAATCCTACGTGACTTCGCAGGTAAACAACTCGATTATTGGGTCTCGGGTTGGGGCACTGGCGGTACATTAACCGGGGCAGGAGAAATGATTAAACTTGCCAGACCAGATACCAAAATTGTTGCAACAGAACCTGCTGCAGCTTCCATGCTGGCTGGGGATGACTGGCATCCACACAAGATTCAGGGGTGGACTCCGGATTTTATTCCAGATGTATTGAATCGTGATGTTTACGATGAGCTATATCCCGTCACCGATGAAGAGTCCAAAAGCTGGGCATTACGATTAGCCAGTGAAGAAGGCATTTTCTGCGGATTATCTTGTGGTGGCACCGTTGCAGCAGCAATGAAAGTCGCTGAGAATGCAGCCGATGGTTCGGTGATTCTGGCTATGCTTCCTGACACTGGAGAACGCTACTTATCCACTTATTTGTTCGAAGGGATGAATGAAGGTTCAGATGATGAATGGCTGAGCAGCTTAGGCTAATCAGCCATTTGAATTTATTCAGGCAGTACTGCAGCTACAGCCATTGACCAACAGCAAGTGTGATCCGCTCCTCCCACCAGATAGCTTTTTACTTTGTCACGCGTTTTAAATTTTGACAGATAAGACATTAATACCGAGCCGGGTACCACAAAATCATGATCACCTATCAGATGTACTTGAGGTACAGCCTCTAATGCTGCGCTGTAATCAATTGGGTTTAAAGAGCCAGACAGTGGTGCTGAATTATTAAACTCAGTCCACCATTTATGATCCAGATTACCTGCCACGGTCAATAATAGTGCAACATCGCTCCTTTTTGATGCAATAATTGAGGCGATAGCCCCACCGCCAGAATAGCCTACAAGTCGAATTTGACTTGATTGATACTGCTGTTTCAATGCAGAAATAGCCTTATCCATCGAATCCACTACGGCTTGAGAATAGCGGTGTGATGTCCATAGTTCACGATTACAGGAATTAAATCGGGTAGCTTTGAGATATTGGCAGGGACGCCCTATATAGACACTATTACCTCCGGTCTCCTGCGCTAGTCTTAATGCGACACCAGGTTCACCATCCCCTTCAATAAAAATATTCAGCACTTCGGCCTGCTTTAAATCAGGAGGAACAAAGCCGATCATGATATGTGAACCACCAGACAGAATCAGACGATTCCAGGATGAGATATCATTGGCCTGCACGGTAAATGACATGACAAACAGCAACATGAACATTTTCATGGAACACCTCCAAAATGGGTGACACGAAAAATTCTGCATAGAAGATGCCAATTATTGTGATGAAGTTTCTAATTAACTAAATCAGTTTGTTACTCACAGGGACACCTATACGCTTATGAAGCCACATATCCAACGTTTTCAATCCAACAATGAATACTATTTTGTTGAAGGATGTTATATCAATGAGCTGTCTAACCAGTCAGAAGACCCAGAACTCTCTATTGCTCAAGCCCGGGTTGAACCAGGTGTAACCACTCAGTGGCACCAGTTAAGAGAAACAACCGAACGCTACGTCATTCTGGAAGGTAGTGGCGCTGTAGAAATTGGAGATCATGTGCCTCAGACAGTAAAACCCGGAGATGTGGTCATTATTCCGCCGAATACCCGTCAACGAATTACCAATATTTGCTCCAAAGATCTTATTTTTCTTGCCTTATGTACCCCTCGTTTTGAAGAAGAGAATTATCAGTCTGACTTGACTTAATTTAATTCGCTCGCCATGGTGTATGACTTAATTATTAATTAGTGAATACTTTCACCAAAATATGAATATATAGGGTCTGTTTGCTTTAATTATTACCTTCAATGGATATGAATTATGAAACAAGGAAACAATTCAACAATGGAGTTGGATACAGGTATGAGTGAAGAAAATCTCCAAATACCAGCCATAACGCTGGAAGAAATTAACTTTCAAACACTGGCTGAAGATGCACCGGTTACTCTCTGGCTAACTGATATTCATGGCAATATAATTTTTACCAACAACCAATATAAAAATTTTATTGGACGGGAAAAGGTAGAGAGACTTGGAGGTAAAGCATGGTTCAATGCTTTACACCCAGATGATCGTGACTATTGCCTGACGGTTTTCAAAGACGCATTTGAGACATATAAGCCGTTCACTATGGAATATCGGTTACGCCGGCGAGATGGTGAATACAGACATTTTATTGATCATGGCGAACCCTATATTGATGGGCACGGCCGCTTTTCTGGTTTTGTCGGCTCCTCAACTGATATCACAGAACAAAAACTATCCGAAGACGAACTTAAAAAATCTCATCAGGAGTTAACACAATATAACTATGAGATGAATCTGATCAATCAACTGAATTCCTATCTTCAGGTCTGTCGTTCAGTTGATGAAACATATCCTATTGTTTCCTATTATGCTGAACAGATTTTCCCCGATTGCACTGGGGCTCTATATTTATTCAATGATAAGAAAACCCTGGTGGAATCGATGACAACCTGGGGAATCACAGATGAAATTAAAAGTGCTCCTGTTATTGCGCCAGATGACTGTTGGTCGCTTCGCCAAGGTAAAGAACACACAACACTGGATAACGATGGCCGTCTTCGATGTAAACATGTCGGCGATGGTATAAGCACCTATATTTGTGAACCCATTATTGCGCAAGGTGAAATGTTGGGCATGCTGCACATCGAATTTAATGCTGCAAAGCATAAAGTCGGAGAAGAAAAAACCTATTATGTCGAATCCAGAAAACGCCTGGTAAAAATTACTGCTGATAATCTTGCATTATCATTGGTGAGTTTAAAACTTAAGGAAGCTCTACAATCCCAATCGGTCCGTGATCCATTGACCTACCTTTTCAACCGTCGTTTTATGGAAGAAAGTCTTGAACGTGAGATTCATAGATGTGCAAGAGCTCAGCATGGACTCGGTCTGATTCTGTCTGATATTGATCATTTCAAGAAATTTAATGATGAATACGGCCATGATGCTGGCGATCTTGTACTTGTCGAATATGCCAACCTTCTCAAAGCTCATTTTCGAAGTAGTGATGTGATTTGTCGCTATGGTGGCGAAGAATTCATTATTATTCTGCCGGATATCGACAAGGACAATCTGATTAAGCGCGCTGAATTGCTATGCCATGAAATTAGCTCATTAGAACTGTTATATCAAAATAAACCGCTTCCACCTATCACAGCATCATTTGGCGTGGCTTATCTGCATAACACTCTTATCGAAAAAGCTGACATTATTAAAGCAGCAGATATTGCTCTTTATGAAGCAAAAAATAATGGACGGGATCAGGTAGTGGTTTCCACTACAGAATTTGTTGATATTTAACCAAGTAGTTTGCTGCTTCATCACTTCATTCAAGAAGGTTACTTGTTAAACCTTAAATAATAAAAAAGGCCACTCCGATAGGGGTGGCCTTTTCTGTTGTATTAAAGCCTGGCAGTTTATTTACAGGAAGGTAATGTGTGCCTAGATGTCAACGACAATCCAATTTTGACCCACTTTCCGACAAAGTAAAATTGACCCACCCTTGGCGACTATTCGTTAATTTGTTTATACGTTACTGGGGCTATCCCAGCAGTTTTCTTTCCTTTCAATCGATAACTGTTTCCTGAGATCTGCACAATATGTGCGTGGTGTAAAAGCCGGTCGAGTAATGCTGCTGTGAGTGCCTGATCATTGGCAAAAGCTGTTGCCCATTGTGAAAATGGTAAATTACTGGTCACTATCACGCTGCCTTGTTCATAGCGCTTAGCAATCACATTGAAGAACAAGGTGGCCTCTTCATGCCCGAAGGGCAAATAACCAATTTCGTCAATGACCAACAGTTTGGGCCCCAGCACACTGCGTTTCAGATAACCTTCCAGTCGATCCTGCTTCTTCGCAGTAGCCAGTTGCAACATCAGGTCGGCTGCTGTGATAAAGCGTACTTTGATACCTTTTTGAATCGCTTTGCAAGCATAAGCAATGGCCAGATGGCTTTTGCCGACACCACTCGGACCGAGCAGAACAATGTTTTCGGCCCGTTCGATAAACGCCAGGCTATTGAGTTCCTGCAATTGCTTTTTGGGTGCACCGGTGGCAAAGTTGAAGTCGTAGTCCTCAAACGATTTAATTGCTGGCAATCCGGCAAATTTCTGCAAGGTCTCACGTGTCCGCTGCGTTCTGGCATCCACTTCAAGGTTAAGCAGCTGCTCCAAAAAGTCGGCTAGTGTAGCGCCTTTACCCGCTGCGGTATCGGCCACCGCTGACCATTCCACTGCCATCGTATTGAGTTTGAGTTCTTCACAGGCCCGCTCAATCCGTGCCATCTGCAAGTTCATCGGCTCATCTCCAGCAACTGGTCGTAGGTGCTTAGCGGATGCTGCAGACTCTCAATCGGGAGAGCGTGACGAGATGGGAAAGCAACGTGTTTTTCTTTAATCACGCATGCCGGTAAGTCAGCCAATGCCAACTGCTCTTTAATCAACAGCGTTTGCGGCTGCTGTCCGGTGGTGCCATGGCAGCGCTGATGTGCTACCTCTCGTAACCAGGGACCGACTTGACCATTAGCCGTATCAACATCCAGCACCAGTCCCGCTTGTTTCAGAGTAGCTGCCAGCGGTGTGATAAAGCTGTTTTTCAGATAACCGTTAAAGCGCTCGACCTTTCCCTTGGTTTTCGCCCGGTAGGGCCGACAGGCACGAAGGCGAAAACTATAGTCTGCTGCTAACTGCAGCAACTTGTCGTTCCAGCGGTGGCGACCATCACCATATGCATCGCGTTCAATCATGATGCACTTGGCATTATCAAACAGGATCTCTTTGGGCACACCGCCGAAGTACTGCAAGGCGGCTTCTATTCCCGTGAGCCAGTCCTCTTGACGCTCATGACTGCTGAACCGTACAAAACTCGCCCGACTGTAACCGAGTGTGGCAACAAAGGCTTTGAGTTTGCTGCGTCCCCGTCGGATAGTGGTAAAGTCGACCTGCATCTGTTGACCCGGCAGGGTTTCAAACCGAACCACATCTTCTTGTAACGTTGGTTTGAACTGCCGGATGTAGTTTTTGACGATACCTTCCTGACCAGTAAAGCCTTGCTCTTTGATTTCCCTGAACAATACCGTGGCGGGGATCCAATAAGGTTTTGCTGCCGCAATACGTTCAAGTAAATAAGGTTTAAACGGGTCCAGTTTTGATGGTCTTTCTTCGCGTGGACCATAACTGGGTGAACGGGCTTGGTCACGCAGATAATTACGGACTGTGTTCCTGGCGATCCCGAGTTGCCTACTGATGGCGCGGATACTGTGACCCTGCCGGTGTAATACATGTATTTCCACTAATGACTCCTGATTTAACATCGCATTTCAACCGCCATCCTGTCGTTACAAATGACGGCCATTTTGCCTCAGGTGGGTCAATTTTTGATTGTCGTTAGTGGGGCAGTTTTACATTGTCGATGACACCTAGAGCGCATAAGTGGTTATCGCTGACCTACTTTGTGATGAGATGCATGCCTGCATCTCACCCTTCGGGCGCCTGGCGGCGTCCATTATCGCTTATCTCCCTGGATGGAGTGGTCGCTTCTGTGCATCCTGCATCCGCGACACTTGTACATCCATGCACATCGTATGCAAAGCCATGTCTGGAACATGGCTTGTCCCGGCGATAATGTCACATGGGGGGTCACATGCTCAGGCAGGATAATGCAAACCTTCAAGCCAAAAAAAGAGCCCATCCGATTGGATGGGCTCTTTTTTGTATTAAAGCCTGGCAGTGACCTACTTTCACATGGGAACTCCCACACTATCATCGGCGCTGAGCTGTTTCACTTCTGTGTTCGGGATGGGAACAGGTGGTGCCAACTCGCTATGGCCGCCAGGCATAACTTGGTGCTTACTTTATCAGCAAGCTAATTCGGGAAGTAAAGGTTTTGTCGCTTATGCGCACCCAACTTACTTGGGGTTATATGGTCAAGCCTCACGGGCAATTAGTATTGGTTAGCTTCATACATTACTGCACTTCCACACCCAACCTATCAACGTAGTGGTCTTCTACGGCCCTTCAGGAGCTTAAAGCTCGGGGAAATCTAATCTTGAGGGGGCTTCCCGCTTAGATGCTTTCAGCGGTTATCCCGTCCGTACATAGCTACCGGGCAATGCCATTGGCATGACAACCCGAACACCAGGGGTACGTCCACTCCGGTCCTCTCGTACTAGGAGCAGCTCCTCTCAAATTTCCAACGCCCACGGCAGATAGGGACCGAACTGTCTCACGACGTTCTAAACCCAGCTCGCGTACCACTTTAAATGGCGAACAGCCATACCCTTGGGACCGGCTACAGCCCCAGGATGTGATGAGCCGACATCGAGGTGCCAAACACCGCCGTCGATGTGAACTCTTGGGCGGTATCAGCCTGTTATCCCCGGAGTACCTTTTATCCGTTGAGCGATGGCCCTTCCATTCAGAACCACCGGATCACTATGACCTACTTTCGTACCTGCTCGACGTGTCTGTCTCGCAGTCAAGCACACTTTTGCCATTGCACTAACCGTATGATGTCCGACCATACTTAGTGTACCTTCGTGCTCCTCCGTTACTCTTTGGGAGGAGACCGCCCCAGTCAAACTACCCACCATACACTGTCCCTAGTCCCGATAAGGGACCGAGGTTAGAACTCCAAACATACCAGGCTGGTATTTCAAGGTTGACTCCACAAGAACTGGCGTCCTCGCTTCAATGTCTCCCAGCTATCCTACACAAGTAGGTTCAAAGTTCAGTGCAAAGCTGTAGTAAAGGTTCACGGGGTCTTTCCGTCTAGCCGCGGGTATACGGCATCTTAACCGCAATTTCAATTTCACTGAGTCTCGGGTGGAGACAGTGTGGCCATCGTTACGCCATTCGTGCAGGTCGGAACTTACCCGACAAGGAATTTCGCTACCTTAGGACCGTTATAGTTACGGCCGCCGTTTACCGGGGCTTCGATCAAGAGCTTCTTCCGAAGAATAACCCCATCAATTAACCTTCCGGCACCGGGCAGGCGTCACACCCTATACGTCCACTTTCGTGTTTGCAGAGTGCTGTGTTTTTAATAAACAGTCGCAGCCACCAGTTCACTGCAACCCTCTTCAGCTCCACGAGCAAGTCGCTTCACCTAACAAGGGCACACCTTCTCCCGAAGTTACGGTGCTATTTTGCCTAGTTCCTTCACCCGAGTTCTCTCAAGCGCCTTAGAATTCTCATCCCATCCACCTGTGTCGGTTTGGGGTACGGTCGTTTGTTACCTGAAGCTTAGAGACTTTTCCTGGAAGCCTGGTATCAGTTACTTCGTCTCCATTGAGACTCGTCATCATGCCTCAGCTTAGCTCTACGGATTTTCCTATAAAGCACGCCTACACACTTAAACCAACATATCCAACAGTTGGCTAACCTAACCTTCTCCGTCATCCCATCGCAGTAACAACCGGTACAGGAATATTAACCTGTTTTCCATCGACTACGCATTTCTGCCTCGCCTTAGGGACCGACTCACCCTGCTCCGATTAGCGTTGAGCAGGAAACCTTGGATTTTCGGCGAGGGGGCCTCTCACCCCCTTTATCGTTACTCATGTCAGCATTCGCACTTGTGATATCTCCAGCAAGCTTCTCAACTCACCTTCACAGACTTACACAACGCTCCTCTACCATGCCGTACAAAGTACGACATCCATAGCTTCGGTATATGGCTTAAGCCCCGGTACATCTTCCGCGCAGGCCGACTCGACTAGTGAGCTATTACGCTTTCTTTAAAGGGTGGCTGCTTCTAAGCCAACCTCCTAGCTGTCTGTGCCTTCCCACCTCGTTTTCCACTGAGCCATAATTTTGGGACCTTAGCTGATGGTCTGGGTTGTTTCCCTTTCCACGACGGACGTTATCACCCGCCGTGTGTCTCCCATGATTGCACTTCTCGGTATTCGGAGTTTGCATGGGGTTGGTAAGTCGGGATGACC
>NZ_CM166511.1:2880000-3040867 GCF_056863975.1 Methylophaga sp. F7
ATTCACGCAAAACATAATGTGCTTCGCCTTGCCAATAATAGACATTAGGCAGATATGAACTATTTGGATAATTTTGGGGGAATGCTCCCAACGCTGACAAAGCTTCCTGATAACGGCCGCCACGCAGATCCTGTAATGCTGACTGATATGCAGCTTCGCCACTTTCTACTGCGACGGGCACAGGTGCGCTCTCTCCAGCATCTGTCTGATCAGTGGGTGTATTCTGCAAACCACCATCGGCTAACTCTTCATCAATTGAATTGTTATCCATAGAAGGTGAATCGATAACAGATGGAGCTTGAGAAACAGAAGCTTGCTGCTGGATTTCTGTTATCCGTTGATCAAGATCCAAATATTGTTCACGCTGGCGTTTTTGAATCTGTTCTATTTGGTGATTAAGCTCTTCATTAGCACCATTTAAACGTTGAATCTCACGCTGCAATTGATCAACCTGAGTGAGCAAGGAGGTTAATCCCTGCCCCTGAATAATACGTTCCAACCTATCCACGCGAGCCTGTAAAGCTTCTTCTTCAGCCCAAGAAACAGCGGGCGCCAATATAGCGCCCACCATTAATACGATTGCAAGTTGTTTTTGCTTTTTAAACGGCATATCAACGACCAATGTAAATTATTTCAACTCGACGGTTTTGTGACCATGCAGATTCATCACTACCATCAACGGCAGGACGTTCTTCACCAAAGCTTGTCACACGAAATTGTTGGGCACTAGCGCCCTGCAACATCAGTAACTGACGAATAGATAAAGCACGTCGTTCACCTAATGCGAGATTATATTCACGCGAGCCCCGCTCATCAGTATGACCTTCAAGACGGACAGTCAGATTAGGATTTTTACCCAAATAAGCTGCGTGAGCCTCAACGATAGGTTGATCTTGTGGTCTTACACTGGCGCTATCGTAATCAAAGTAGATTACCCGATTGGAGAGAGGGTTGGATGGGTCATTCAACTCACTTCCTGAATAACCATCTTCGCCAACAATAACACTTGCTTCTGCTCCCAGATCGCTACCATCAGCTCCTTGACCAGTAACACCTGAAGTTGATGCGCCATTACGCTCCTCAACCAACACATCATCGGTTCCATCTTTTGTGGCATTACCGCTACAGGCATTGAGTAAAAACAATGCAATAAGTAGAGCCGAGAACTTATAACGATTCATAACAAACACTCCTGACATAAATTATTTTTTCAGCGGAGACCATGCTGGTTCACGCACAACAGTTCCGGATTCGCTCAAACGTTGATGGATCCGGCCATCAACAGAGACAGCAGCTAAAACACCGCTACCTTTTTGCTCAGTAGCATACAGGATCATTTGGCCATTCGGCGCGAAACTCGGCGATTCAGCTCTTCCTGAATCCGTCAAAACTTGCATTGCGCCGGTTTTCAAATCCTGTACAGCAATATAAAAACCACCATTGGCACCATGTACCATGGCCAGTTTGCTTCCATCTGGTGATAAATCAGGTGAAGCATTGTAATTTCCTTCAAAACTTATCCGTTCAGCTCTACCGCCATTTGCTGAAACTTTGTAAATTTGTGGTCGACCACCACGGTCAGAAGTAAAATAAATCTCATTGCCATCGCGTGACCAAACTGCTTCAGTATCAATTGCCTGAGCATTATTGGTGACCCGTATTAAATCACCATTGGCTAATTCCATGACATAAATTTCCGGGTTACCATTTCTCGACAGAGTCAGGGCCAGCTTTTTGCCATCAGGCGACCAAGCCGGTGCGCTATTTATGCCTTCAAAGGAGGCAACTGACTTGCGTTGTCCGCTTTGCAACTGCTGAACAAAAACCTCTGTTTTGCCATTCTCAAATGATACATAGGCTAATTGATTGCCATCATGTCCCCAGGACGGCGACATAATCGGTTGAGTAGATTGTAATACAGTCCGTGGATTTGCTCCATCAGCATCCGATATCTGTAAAGCGAAACGTTTTTTACCATCACCAGCCGTTATTTGTGTGACAAACGCCAGACGCGTTGAAAAAATACCTTTTTCGCCGGTTAATGTTTCATAGATAACATCTGCAATCTGATGGCCTAATGCACGCAATCCAGATGCAGGCACCTGGTAACGTTTTCCGGCCAATTGCTGACCACGGTAAACATCAAACAATTGGAATTGAACTTGGTAGTTCTCGCCATCCTGACTGCTGATTTTGCCGATAACAAGCCCTTCGGAACGTAATAAACGCCAATCTGCAAAATTGACCTGTGATTGTTCAGTGGGTCGAGAAACCAAATCCTGGTTATCTAATGGTGCGAAACGACCAGTACTCTCGAGATCATTACGAATAATGCTGGTTATATCCTCAGGCGCTTTAATTCCTTCGGCGCCAAACGGCACAATAGCGATTGGGAGTGCGCTATCTGAACCTCCGGTGATTTCGACTTTTAACACGGCAGATGCCTGAATTGGCATAAAAAACATCGCCATTAAGGCAAGCGAACGAATTAATTTCGGGGCCATATTAACTTCTCTCATTCAGGTTTAAAGTATATTTCAATGCCTTCACTGATAATCTTTTGTGCTGCATCAGGGTCTGAAGGCATTGGCATTGGAGCGGCCTTATAAACAGCATTTTCTGCAGAACGATCAAATATTTCACTACCACTGCTTTTTATCACTCTTACACTGCGGATATCACCACCCGGAATAAGTTTCACTTCCAGCGTAACAAGTAACCCAGCTTCTGCATTAGCTGGTTTAGTCCAGTAACGGGTAATTCTTTGTTGAATCTGCAATCCGTAGGTATCCAGAACGCCAGCAATCCGTTTCTGCTTGCGCTGTTCTGCCTCAGCATCTAATTGTCTTTGTAATGCTTGTTCTGCTTCTGCTCGTGATTTTTCTGCGGCCAGGCGTTCTGCCTCAGCTTTTCGCTTGGCCTCAGCTTCAGCAGCTTTTCGTTTAGCTTCAGCTTCAGCTGCCTTACGTTTAGCCTCTTCTTCTGCTTTACGCTTGGCTTCCTCTTCTGCTTTACGTTTGGCTTCCTCTTCCGCTTTACGTTTGGCCTCTTCCTCAGCCTTGCGTCTGGCTTCCTCTTCCGCTTTGCGTTTAGCCACAGCTTCTTCTCGGGCCTTTTCTGCTGCTAAGCGTTCTGCTTCAGCTCGTTGTTTAGCTTCTTCAGCCGCTTTTCGCTCAGCTTCTGCCTTTTGTTTAGCTTGTTCTGCTTGTTGACGTTCCAACTCTGCCTGTTTACGTGCTTCTTCCTGTTCTATACGTTGCTGCTCAAGCTCTTTCAAGCGTTGTTGTTCAAGTTCGGCTTCCTGTTTTAGTTTTTCGGCATCAAGCTTGGCACGTTCCTGCATATCCAGAAATTCTTGCTCTTTACGAGCCAGCTCATCTTGCGTTTTTTCAAGTTGCTCATCCAGTTTTTGCTGACGCTCTTCTTCTGCTGCGCGTTTTTTTCTTCCGCTTCCTGCAAACGCGCCATTTCTTCAAGAACTAAATCTTCGTCAACTACGGTGGCTTGTACGATCTCTACTTCTGGTTGGCCAAACTGGCGAATATCAGTAGGCATATCAAAACTGAAGATCAGCAGTAAAAATAACAATATATGCAATATTGTTGAAGTGCCGCCGGCAAGAAGAGTTTGCACAATTGGATGCTTCATCTTAATTACTGTGTTTCCGTTTCCGGTCTTTGAGTAATCAAACCGACATTCGGTACGCCTGCTTTTTGTAATAAAGCCATAGCCCCTACCACTTGTCCATAACTTGCTGAACTATCGCCTTTGACCATCACTGGTGTTTGAGGGTTTCGGCGTAATACAGCCGACACCCTGGCAACCAGTTCCTGAGCACCGATACTTTGATCCTGATTATCACCTACAGATGCATAGTAAGCACCTTCAGCATCAACCGAAATCACCAAAGGTTCAAGGTTTTCCGGCGCTTCAACCGGATTGGCATCGGCCTTGGGTAAATCGACTTGAACGCCCTGGGTTAGCATGGGCGCGGTAATCATGAAAATGATCAGCAATACCAGCATCACGTCGATGTACGGTACGACATTAATTTCTGCCATAGGCTTGCGACGTTGGCGTTGTTGTTTATAAAGCGCCATAGTTGGCTCCGTTATTAACCTTGTTGCCGTTGCAAAATTGAAGAGAATTCTTCAACGAAATTGTCATAACGACTAATCAATCTCTCAACTTCATGTGAATAACGGTTATATGCTACAACCGCTGGTATCGCTGCAAACAAGCCCATTGCTGTCGCGATCAAAGCCTCGGCAATACCTGGGGCAACCATAGCCAGTGTCGCCTGTTGCACTTCGCCTAAAGCTCGGAATGAATTCATGATACCCCAGACCGTTCCAAACAAACCAATGTATGGACTGGTAGAGCCTGCTGTCGCCAGAAAGGGTAACGAAACTTCCAATTCATCCATTTCACGGGACAAGGAAATACGCATTACTCGCTGAGTCCCTTCCAACACATAGGTTGAGTCAGTAGAGGATTTTTTTAAACGGACAAATTCCTTGAAACCCGCCTCGAAAATTCCCTCCATACCCCGACCGGAGTGCGGTCTGGCAGTAATATCTTCATAGAGTCTGTTTAATTCATTTCCCGACCAGAATTTATCTTCAAATAAATCAGCATCTCGCCGGGCATTGGCTAACTCGCTGCGTTTTTTGAAAATAATAGTCCAGGAATAAACTGATATCAGCAGCAAAATAAGCATAACAATCTGCACCAGTAAACTGGCTTCAGATATCAGGGACATCAAGGATAGATCAGCATTCACATTGCATCTCCGTCAAAATAAAAGAAGGTATCGGGCACGGTTTAAATCGCAAAGCATCCAGGCAGGCCACTCGGACCGACGCACCGCACAACAGTTCACCGTCACGCAGTACTGATTGCTCAAACTGCATGCTTGCACCGCTCGTTTGTGTCATTTCAGATCGAATCAATAAGGCATCATTAAAACGTGCCGGGCGACGAAAATTAATTTGCATCGAATGGACTGCAAACAGACAATTATGTTCGTCTTTTAAAACATTTTGTTCAAAACCGAGCTGGCGTAGCCACTCTGTTCGCGCCCGCTCCATAAACTTCAGATAATTTGCGTGATATACCACGCCACCACTATCCGTATCTTCGTAATACACTCTCACCGGCCAATCAAAAGACTGCATTAATCACCTGTCAGATCTAAATCCGGTGTCAGACCCAAATGCAAAAAAGCCCGTTTGGTAGCGATTCTGCCACGAGGTGTCCGCATGATAAATCCTTCCTGAATCAAAAAGGGTTCAATAACATCTTCAATCGTGCCACGCTCTTCTCCAATAGCCGCGGCAATATTGTCCAATCCTACCGGGCCACCGGAAAATTTTTCAATGATGGCCAGCAATAGTTTGCGGTCCAACATATCAAAACCAAATTTATCGACATCCAGCAAATCCAGTGCCTGTCTGGCAATTTCTGCTGTGACAATACCATCAAACCGCACTTCTGCGTAGTCACGAACCCGTCGTAATAAACGGTTGGCTATCCGCGGCGTGCCTCTGGAACGGTGAGCAATTTCACCTGCACCATTAACGTCCAGCGTTAAGCCTAGAATACGTGCGCTACGCTGCACAATCGTACTTAAATCAGCGACATTGTAAAATTCCAATCGCTGCACAATGCCAAATCGGTCTCGCAAAGGCGAGGTCAGTGAACCAGCGCGGGTTGTTGCTCCGACCAGGGTAAATGGCTCAAGATCCAGCTTAATTGAACGAGCTGCCGGTCCTTCACCGATCATGATATCGATCTGGTAATCTTCCATTGCCGGATACAACACTTCTTCAACCACCGGGCTTAATCGATGAATTTCATCGACAAACAATACATCATTTGGCTCTAGATTCGTCAGCAACGCTGCCAAATCACCAGGACGCTCTAAAACCGGCCCCGAAGTTTGTCTTAAATTAACGCCCATTTCATTGGCGATAATATGTGCCAATGTGGTTTTACCCAGCCCCGGAGGACCAAATATCAGTGTATGGTCCAACGCTTCTTTGCGTTGCCGGGCCGCTGAAACAAATAATTCCATCTGCTCGCGCACCACCGGTTGACCAATATAGTCCTCGAGTCTAATGGGTCGGATAGCCCGATCCACCCGGTCATCATCATTCAGCGTTTGCGGAGTAATAAAACGTTCATCCATAGTTAATTACGCTGTAACGCCTGTCTGATGATTTGCTCAGTAGTCATATCCTGGGCATCAAAACTACGGATCATTCTGTCTGCTTCGGCGGCTTTATACCCTAAAGCAATCAAAGCTTCCAGTGCTTCTTTTCGTGCCCCGCTACTGCTCGGCATATTCGTCGTAATTTGTTCATCAAGCCCCATTGCAGAACCGACTTCCTTAAGTCTGTCGCGCATCTCTATAATAAGACGATCTGCTGTCTTTTTACCGACACCAGGCAAACGCGTCAAACTTGCGGAATCACCTTCCTGCACACTTCGGGCAAAGCTATCGACGTCGCTACCCGATAAAATCGTCAGTGCCAGTTTCGCTCCCACTCCATTTACCTTAAGTAAACTGCGAAATAATAATCGTTCGCGAGTAGTAGCAAAACCATACAACAATTGAGCGTCTTCGCGCACGACTAAATGGGTATATAAACTCACTTTTTCATTAAGTGACGGCAAATTTACAAAAGTAGACATGGGAGCGGAGACTTCATAGCCCACCCCATTTACATCCAGCACCAATTCCGGCGGCTGTTTTTCGATAATAATTCCGGTAAGACGACCAATCATCGGCTATAGCGTCCTCCTCGACGACGACTGATCCGCATTCCTGCGGGAAGTTTATTGCTGAGACTATCCAGTGCTGCATGATTTGCATGGGTTACCGCACAGGCCAAGGCATCTGCGGCATCTTCCATTGGCGCTTCTTTTAATTGCAACATGACCGACATCATATACTGGACCTGTTCTTTTTTGGCATGTCCATTACCAACGACAGCTTTTTTTATTTGTGTGGCGGAATATTCATGGACTTTTAAATGTTGATTGACTGCGGCACAAATGGCAGCCCCTCGGGCCTGACCAAGTTTCAAAGCTGAATCAGCATTTTTATGCAGAAACACCTGCTCGATAGACATGATTTCAGGTTGATACCGCAGAATCAGATCGGTCAGTCCATCAAAAATCTGTTTCAGACGATCAGCAAACTCACCATCACCCACCAGCAGTCTGCCATTAATGACGTGTTTAATCTGTTTACCGTCAAGCTCTATGATGCCAAAACCGGTTTTACGGGAGCCGGGATCAACACCGAGAATGCGTGACATAGGGGGATGGCCGCTAGTTCTCCAGCTGCGCCATCACCTCATCAGAAAAGTCTGCATTTGAATAGACCTGTTGCACATCATCAAGCTCTTCAAACGCTTCTATCATGGCGATGGCTTTTTGTGCATCATCCAACTCCAGACTGACGGTATTGTCAGGGTGCATGGTGACCTCGGCTGATTGCGCCTCAAAGCCAGCGGCATCCAAGGCATCTTTAACAACAGCATACTCATCCGGCGTGGTAAACACATCGATGGAACCGTCATCATTGGTGACAATATCTTCAGCACCCGCTTCCAGCGCGACTTCCATGACCGCGTCTTCATCCAGACCTGGCGCTAGACTGATAATGCCTTTTTGATTAAACATGAAAGCCACGCAGCCATCGGTGCCCATATTGCCACCGCGTTTACTGAAAACATGGCGTACCTCAGCAACCGTGCGGTTACGATTGTCCGTCATGCAATCCACCATAATAGCGATGCCATTTGGCCCGTAGCCTTCGTAACGTACCTCTTCGTATGCAGCACCCTCGAGCTCACCTGCACCACGCTTAGACGCTCGTTCAATAACATCTTTGGTCATATTACTGCCCAAAGCTTTATCGATGGCTGCACGTAAGCGTGGATTAGTCGCCGGGTCACTACCGCCCATTCTGGCGGCAACAGTAATTTCACGAATCAGCCGGGTGAACAGTTTGCCGCGTTTGGCATCTTGCGCACCTTTTCTATGCTGGATATTCGCCCATTTACTATGACCTGCCATTTGGTACTAACCTCTTTGTTATTACGTTAAATATTTCGTTTTCCTGAATTAAACCAGAGTATTCCAGTCGCGATAATATTCGCTGCGACCATAAACCTGATCGAAATACATGCTTTGCAACTGTTCAGTGATTGGACCGCGTTTGCCCTCGCCAATAGGACGATTATCCAACTCACGAATAGGGGTAACTTCTGCGGCAGTGCCGGTGAAAAAGGCCTCATCACAGATATAAACTTCATCACGCGTAATGCGTTTTTCAATGACTTTCAAACCAATATCGTTCGCCAGACGCATAACGGTATCGCGGGTAATACCTTCCAGTGCAGAGGTCAACTCAGGTGTATAAAGTACACCATCACGCACCATAAAAAAGTTTTCCCCACTGCCTTCAGTAACAAAGCCGTTAGCATCTAATAAAAGTGCTTCGTCATAACCATCATTCACGGCTTCCTGCAACGCCATCATCGAATTCATGTAGTTGCCATTGGCTTTGGCTTTACACATGGTGATATTCACATGGTGACGGGTAAACGAAGAGGTTTTAATGCGAATACCGCGGGTCATGTTTTCTTCACCCAGATAGGAACCCCAGCTCCAGGCAGCCACCATCACATGTGTTTTTAAATTGTCAGCGCGGATACCCATGCCTTCAGAACCATAAAAACACATCGGACGAATATAGGCAGAATCCAGATTGTTATCTCGAACCACAGCACGTTGTGCTTCGTTTAAAGTCGCTTTATCAAACGGGATGTTCATACCGAGAATCTTGGCGCTACGGAAGAGCCGGTCTGTATGCTCCTGCAGGCGAAAAATAGCAGCGCCAGCATCTGTTTGATAGGCACGGACTCCTTCAAACACCCCCATTCCGTAGTGCAGCGTATGCGTCAGCACATGGACTTTAGCTTCGCGCCAAGGCACAAATTCGCCATCCAACCAGATAACGCCATCACGATCTGCCATTGTTACTGCTGCCATAATTACCTACTTTTGAGACTTAATATTGATATCAAACTGGTTTTAACGTAACCAGCGTTGCCAAATTGCGTTCACTTGTTGCTGAAAATCGGCCACTTTGGCCTCCGACACCACTGTCGGTTGCTCCTGAAGGACACAATGATTTGCTTCACTACGGTAATAGCGATAAGCATCTGCAAGCATGGTCCCTTCTTGTTCACTGAGCTTGCCTGTCGCGACTAAAGCATCCAAAATTCGGATATTATCGGTGTAAACCATCAGATCTGGCAAGCTTGCTGACCAGGCAAGTACTGCATATTGCACCATAAATTCAATATCAGTGATACCACCTACGCCCTGCTTAAGATCAAATTTTCCTGCGGACGACTTATCAAGTTGCTGACGCATTTTATGGCGCATTTCACTGACTTCTTTTACCAGCTCGGATTCAATGCGTGATTTGGACAAAACTTGCTGGCGAATGTTACTGAATTCTTCAGCTAAATTTTTATCCCCAGCGACACACCTGGCTCTGACCAGAGCCTGATGTTCCCAGGTCCAGGCTTCATTCTGTTGATAATCAGCAAAGCCTGAAATTGGACTCACCAGCAACCCTGAATTTCCCCTTGGTCTCAGTCGCATATCTACTTCATAAAGCACTCCGCCCGCAGTCACGGTATTTAATAAATGGATCATCCGCTGAGCCAAACGTGTATAAAACACCATCAAATCGACAGGTTTATCACCATCAGTCATTCCCTCCCGCGCATCATCAAATACAAAAACTAAATCCAGATCTGAGCCATACCCCAACTCCAGTCCACCTAATTTTCCATAGGCAATGACACTAAAGCCGCACTCCGTCATATCATCTTTATCCGCAGCGGGCGGTAATCCGTGACGCGAGATCAGATATTGCCAAGCCAATTGCAACACACGTTCCAACAAAATTTCTGCCAATTCGCTGAGTTGATCACCGATCCGCATCAACGGTAATACTTCGGTGACATCTGCTGCAGCAACATGCAAAGTGGCAATTTGCCGAAACTCCCGCAATAAATTCATTTGCTGTTCAAGATCGGTGTCTTCAGCAGCTGAGAGGAACTGGTTTAATAAGGCTTGTTGCTGTTCTCGGCCTGGCACTTCGTAAAGTGATCGCGGATCCAGCAATTCATCCAGTAATACTGGATAACGTGCTAGCTGATGGCTAATTAACGGACTCGCCGCGCAGAGTTTGACCAGTTGAGATAACGCCAGGGTATTTTCAACTAATAGCGACATATAGGCTGAACGTCGCATAATCGATTCCAATAACGGAATCATCCGATTCAGGCAAGTATCAGGCTCATCAGTGCCAGCAGCAGCCTGAACCAATAATGGCAATAATTTTTTGAGACGTCCGAGACCGGTATGACTAAGGTTTTTCACGACATGTAGGTTCAACAATTTTTCAATCGTCTGTTGGGATTGCTCTGGTTCGTGATATCCCCATGTTTCAAGATAAGACGTTATTTCTGCTTCGCTGGAAGTTAACAATGCAATACTGTCGGTACTCTCATCATCGGCCTGTGGTGCAGTCAGTAATTGTTGGAAATGTTCATGCACCTGCTGCCGATGTTCACTGAGAGTTTCAACAAAAGCAGTCCAGCTCTCAAATCCCATACTCCTTGCTAAACGAATTCGGGCCTCATTATTACTGGGTAATAAATGTGTTTGTTGATCTGCCCAGGCCTGAATACGATGTTCTGTTCGACGCAGAAACACATACGCATTTTTTAAGGCTGTTACAGCGTAATCTGACAATAATTTTCGCTCAGCCAATAAATCCAGAATCGTCAGAATGGGTCTTTGCTGCAAAGGTTTGTCACGCCCGCCATAAATTAACTGAAACACCTGACCAATAAACTCAATTTCGCGGATCCCTCCTGCTCCAAGCTTGATATTGTCTTCCATGCCTTTTAAATGAAGCTGTCCGGCAATCATGGATTTCATTTCACGCAGTGAATCAAACATGCCGTAATCAAGGTAACGTCGATAGACAAACGGTCGTAGTAGCTCGCTGATAGCTTTCTTATCCTGTTCACTGCCCGTAACAGGTCTTGCCTTGATCATTGCATAGCGTTCCCATTCCCGGCCCTGAGTCTGGTAGTAATCCTCCATGGCATCAAAACTGGCGACTAATGATCCACTTTCACCAAACGGGCGCAAACGCATATCTACCCGAAACACAAATCCATCAACGGTCACATTATCGAGAGCCTGAATCAGTTTGCGACCCAAGCGAGTAAAAAACTCTTCATTGGTGAGGCTTTTCCGTGCGCCTTGTGTTTCGCCATCATCAGGATAGGTAAAAATCAAATCTATGTCAGAAGACAGGTTCAATTCCCCGGCACCCATTTTGCCCATCCCCAGCACGATTAAATGCTGTGGCTGAGCCAACTCATCCATCGGGGTGCCAAGCAGTTCGGTTTGCCATTGATAAAGCTTGTTTAATGCCTGCTCAACGCAACAATCCGCCAATGCCGTTAACTCACGCACCGTTTCTGCCAGATCGGCCCATCCACTTAAATCCCGCCAGATAATACGCACCATTTCTCGGTGTCGAAAGAACCGCAATTGTTGTTGCAAAGTGGCTTCATCATTTACCTGTGCCAGCCGGGTTTGCAGGCGTTGCTGATAGCCATCTTCTGCATAGACAGTTTCCAAATCACCACTTTCGACCAACTCACGCAAACGCTGTGGTTGCCTGTCGCCCTGATTCAACACATACTCACTGGCCGTTAATACTTCAGAGGCAGAATCAAGCAGATTTTGCTTATCCTGCAGAATCGATTGCCATCGTTCTGTAAGTTGTGTTGTGGTCATTTTTGCCTCATTGGATATTTCAAAATGCACAGTCATTGAAAATGTGTCTAAACTAACAGAACATATGACTTATCGCGATGTAATAACCACGAAATTTTCACATCGGCAAATGTATTTTCTCAGACTAAATAACCTTCGTCTCGTCAAAGGAGACAACGATGGACAGCAATGAATATAACGCCCCGCATTTCACCCCAAAAAGCGTTTCTGATCGGGTGGCGCTGGCAATTGTAAAATTTATGCGTTTTTTTGCTGACGTCTTTTTTCCGGGCGTTACGGACATCGTGCTGTCGTACTGGAAACGGTTGCAGCCGTACCTGGCATGGTTGGCGGAGCTCTTCAGCATCTTCGTTCACTGCGCCGGATGCAAAATGATGATGGCTGGATCAGTACCTTGCTGGAAGAAGCTGATAATGAACGCATGCATCTGCTTACCTTTGTGCATATTGCCAAACCAAGCTGGTTCGAACGCGTGTTGATTATCATTGCTCAGGGTGTGTTTTTTAACTTGTTCTTTATTTTATATATTTTCTCATCTCGAGTAGCGCATCGAATTGTTGGTTATCTTGAGGAAGAAGCTGTGTACAGCTATACCGAGTATTTAGCAGGTATCGATTCAGGCAAATACGAAAACGTAGCCGCACCGCAAATTGCCATTGATTACTGGAACCTGCCACAGGATGCGCTGCTGCGCGATGTAGTGTTAGTTGTAAGAGATGATGAGGCCAAGCATCGTGATGTAAATCATGATTTTGCCAATCAATTGCAAAACGCCTAATATGCCGCTGAATGAAGTAACAAATCGGGTTAGATTCTAACCGCGCTGACAGACAAGGACGACTATGGCGACTTTATTATTTCGACTCAACAATGTACCTGAAGACGAAGCGGAAGACGTTCGGCAATTGCTGGACGATAAAGGCTTTGCCTTTTACGAAACTCAGGCTGGATTTTTTGGCCTTGGTGTTGCGGCCATCTGGTTGATAAATGATGAACAACTGCCTATTGCCAAAGCCACGCTCGATGAATATCAGGCCAAACGCGCTATAGATCAGCGTCAGCAATATGAAAATCTGCGTGCCAATGGCGAAATACCGGGATTTTTCCAATCCATTTTTCAGCATCCATTTCGCTTTATAGGCGTATTACTGTTAATAGCCTTTGTATTGAGCCTGATGTTGATTCCTTTCTGGAAAACATTACACCCTTAAAAGCTCTTTTCAATTTAATTAGCCCAAAAAAAGCCCCACCTCTTTCGAGGCAGGGCTTTTTTGTGTGCTGATAGCTATGCTGTAACGAATTACATCATGCCGCCCATGCCGCCCATATCAGGCATTGCAGGAGCTTCTTCTTTCGGAATTTCAGCAATCATGGCTTCAGTGGTCAACATCAGACCCGCAACCGAACCAGCATTTTGCAATGCCGTACGCGTTACTTTAGTTGGATCCAGAATACCCATTTCAATCATATCGCCATATTCACCGCTTGCAGCGTTGTAACCGTAGTTACCTTTACCTGCAGCGACTTCATTTAAAACAACAGAGGCTTCATCGCCAGAGTTGGTAACGATTTGACGTAAAGGTTCCTGCATTGCACGACGTGCGATAGCAATACCAGCATCCTGATCCAGGTTGTCACCTTTCAGTTCGCCCAAGCTTACTTCGGCACGAACCAGAGCAACACCACCACCAGCAACTACGCCTTCTTCAACGGCAGCGCGAGTCGCATGTAATGCATCTTCAACACGGGCTTTTTTCTCTTTCATTTCAATTTCAGAGCCAGCACCAACACGAATTACCGCAACACCACCAGCTAACTTAGCCACGCGTTCTTGCAGTTTTTCTTTGTCGTAGTCTGAAGATGAATCAGCGATTTGTGCACGAATCTGTTCAACACGTGCAGTGATTTCATCCGCACGGCCTGCACCATCAATAATAGTGGTGTTTTCTTTGCTGACAGAGATTTTCTTCGCTTGACCCAGATCATCCAGAGTAACTTTTTCCAGATTCAGACCAACTTCTTCAGAAATCACGGTACCGCCAGTTAACACAGCGATATCTTCCAACATCGCTTTACGACGATCACCAAAACCTGGCGCTTTAACCGCACAGACTTTAACGATACCACGCATGTTGTTAACAACCAGAGTGGCCAACGCTTCGCCTTCAACATCTTCTGAAACGATCAGCAGTGGACGGCTTGATTTGGCAACCGCTTCCAGTGTTGGTAGCAGTTCACGGATATTAGAGATTTTTTTGTCGTACAGCAGAACGTATGGGTCATCCAGGTTGGCTGACATAGTTTGCTGTTCGTTAACGAAGTATGGAGACAGGTAACCACGGTCAAACTGCATACCTTCAACAACGTCGAGTTCATTTTCAAAACCACGACCGTCTTCAACCGTGATTACACCTTCTTTACCGACTTTTTTCATTGCTTCAGCAATGATGTCGCCGACTGATTTGTCAGAGTTGGCAGAGATAGTACCGACTTGAGCAATGGCTTTATCATCGTCACATGGAGAAGACATTTTTTTCAGCTCTTCAACGGCAGCAGTAACGGCTTTGTCGATACCGCGTTTCAGATCCATTGGGTTCATACCCGCAGTAACTGATTTCATGCCTTCACGCAGAATGGCTTGAGCGAGTACGGTGGCGGTAGTAGTACCGTCACCCGCAGCGTCAGAAGTTTGCGAAGCAACTTCTTTCACCATTTGTGCGCCCATGTTTTCAAATTTGTTTTCTAGTTCGATTTCTTTAGCAACTGAAACACCATCTTTAGTAATAGTTGGTGCACCGTAGCTTTTATCCAAAATAACATTGCGACCTTTAGGTCCTAATGTCACTTTTACCGCGTTGGCCAGCGTATTAACGCCTTTGACCATCAGCTGGCGCGCATCAGCGCCAAATTTGACTTCTTTAGCAGCCATTTTAATTCCTCTTTATAGCTATGTTTAACGTAACCAGATGTGAAATCGTCGGGAAGCTTACGCTTCGATCACAGCAACGATATCGTCTTCACGCATTACCAGCAGTTCTTCGCCTTCCACTTTGACTTCGGTGCCGGCATATTTACCAAACAGCACTTTGTCACCGACTTTAACAGCCAGAGGACGGACTTCACCAGAATCGGTAGGTTTGCCGTTACCCGCTGCGATAATTTCGCCACGAGATGGTTTTTCTGCTGCATTGTCAGGAATGACAATTCCACCAGCAGAGGTAGTTTCTTCTTCCATGCGACGAACAATCACACGATCATGAAGGGGACGAAGGTTCATTAGTTTTATCCTCCAAAAGTAACAAAAAATGACCAAGAAAATTCCAGGAACCCCTTTAATGGGGCTGGCTGAATAAACTTCAAGTGCCTGAGTTAAAAAATTTCTGAAAAAACTGTCAGATGCAGTAAATTGCTTGATTTATCAGCATTAACGAATATTGCGCTGATCGTCATCCTTGATTACCTCACCCTCAATAATATCCTCACTTTGCGAATAACGTTTCTGCGCAGACCACTGCTGACGAAATATCACATTGCTGTTACGAATTAATTTCAGCAATAGAGCTCGTCGCAAGGCCGGAACCAATAATAAAAAGCCCACCGCATCGGTTACAAAACCAGGAATCAGTAAGAGAAAACCGCTTATAAATAAGGTCATTCCCTCCAGCATCTCCAGAGCCGGAGTGTCACCACGACGAATTGATTCCTGTGCTCGCTGCATGGTGGAAAGCCCTTGTAACTTAACCAACCAGGCACCTAAAACTGCAGTCGCAATCACAAACAGAATGGTCCAGCCAGCGCCAATCACCTCACCAACTTCAATTAATACGTAAATTTCTGCGATTGGAACCAGCAGAAATAATAAAAATAGCCACTTGAACATATTTATTCCTTAACGGATAGCACTCACTAGGAAGGTTGGGGCTTATCCGGGCTTTTCAAGCAAATCTGTCGATTATTGATGTGGTTTTTTAACAACATTTCTGGCGATTTGTTGCGTTGTCACACAACTGTCACAGTTTTTTCATCACGCTGAAATATTTGGGTTTTAAGGTGTGCAGGTCTCGGAGATACAGACCGAACGTGTTTTATCAACTAAGAGGATAGTCCCTTGAAATTAAAAACGTCTGCAATATTAATCGCCGGCGCACTGTTCGGTGCCGCCACACTGCCTGCACAGGCTAACAATGATGCCATGATGGATCTTTTACAGGTTTTGCGTGATAAAGGCACAATCAGCAACGATGATTACAAATTGCTGACCAATGCAGCAGCAGCTGATAAAGAAATGGCAGAAGCTGATAAAGAAGAGCTGAAAAAAGAAGTTGAAACAGCAACAGCCAATATGCCGGTTATTGAAACTGATGGAAAACTGGTGGTTTCAGATCGTGATGGTAACTGGTCATTCCAGCCTATCGGTCGTGTGATGTGGGATGCCATTTCTGTCGATAACGATGGCTTATATGATGGTACAGCTATTAGCGACAATGAAGGTCGTGGAACAGAATTACGTCGTGCACGTTTAGGCTTTGAGGGTGATATTTACGACTGGAGCTACAAATTTGAAGCTGACTTTGCCGGTGGTGATGCCTCGATCAAAGATGCATACGTAGGTTACGGTAACAGCCTGACTGACAGCACAAAATGGGGTGTAAAGCTGGGTCAATCTCATATTGCATTTGGTTACAACACCAAAGCCAGCTCAAAATATATGAGCTTTATTGATCGCCCATTTTACGCCGATTCAAGTATTTCTCCCGCTCGTGAAAGTGGTGCAGTCTTTCAAATAAATGATAAAGACTATCGCTGGTTATTAGCGACTTCTTTCACCAGTGGTGAAATTGAAGATGGTGAAACTGACATTGATGATGCAGACTCATGGGCTGTACGTGGTTCTTTTGTCCCTTTCATGCAAGATGAAAAGCATATGTTGCAAGTTGGTGCTGGTTATCTTACACGCGGTAACGGTGATGATACATTCCGTTATCGTCAACGTGCCGTCAGTCACATTACATCAGAGCGTCCAATCGATACTTCTGTAGCGGGTTATGATGGTTCTTCAGCCTTTACCGCTGACGTGTTAGGTATCTATGGTCCTTTCCATGCCTTGGCTGAATATGTCGATTACACTGCAGAAAGTTCAGTCAATTCTGACCAAGATTTTACTGGTTATTCTGTTGAAGCAGGTTACTTCTTAACCGGTGAATCTTACAAATGGAAAAAAGGCTACAATTCAGGCGTATCACCGAAATCAGCATATGGTGCTTGGCAGCTAGTTGCCCGTTTCGAGAACATCGAAACAGAAGGCCTGGTCGGTGGTAGCATGCAGACTGAAGACGAAGCAGATAAATACACCTTGGGTATTAACTACATCCCACGTAAAAATATTCGCCTTATGTTGAACTACGACAAAATTACTGACCTGACAGTCAACGGTGCAAGCTCAGATGCAGAACCTTCTGCTCTGAAATTCCGTGCTCAAGCCTTCTGGTAGGCGCGGAATCTAGAGAGTTATCTCCTCTGCAAACTTGCCCCACTCTTTTGGGTGGGGCTTTTTTGTATCTGGCTTACTAAGAGTTGAATTCCAATGACAAAAGAAGAATTACTGCAATTTACCTCACTGGAAGATATTCTTGCCACGGCGGCACTTACTCCTATATTTCAACCGATTGTCTCATTAAAAAACAATCAGATTTATGGTTATGAGGCTCTGATCCGTGGTCCTTCTGATAGTGTTTTACACTCTCCAATTAATCTGTTTGATGCAGCCAGTCGACACGGCCGTTTGGCTGAACTGGATTTATTGTGTCGTGAAGTTGCCATTGCCCGATTTGGTGAATTGGATCTGAAAGCCAAGCTGTTTATTAATACCATCCCAGCAGCGCTGTTACAGCCCGACTATCCACACGGTTTAACGACCAAGTTCCTGAAAAAAGCCGGCATCCCTGCGGAGCAGGTAGTCATTGAGTTAACTGAGCAATATCCAATAGATGATTATGTGCTGATGCGCGAAGCTACTGAACATTATCGTGAAATGGGCTTCTCGATTGCCATTGACGATTTAGGGGCGGGTTATTCCGGTTTACGTACATGGTCAGAGTTAAAGCCGGATTATGTCAAACTGGATCGTCACTTCATGCAGAATATCCATGAAGATCAGCAGAAAAAACAGTTTGTGCAATCAATGATCGATATTGCACAAAGCAGTAACTGTAGGGTGATTGGAGAAGGTGTAGAAGTCCGGGAAGAGTATTTAGTTGCACAGTCCATGGATATGCATTTTGCTCAGGGCTATTATTTCGGCCGCCCAACGCCGAATCCCAAGCGAGAATTACCGCCTGAATTATTTGCCAAACGCCAACCCAGAGAAAAAATTCATTCGGGGGTGCCCCGTTCAGATTCACTGGTGGGAAGCCTGCTGACACAATTAACCCCGGTGCGTACTTATCATGATGTAAATCAGGTAGGCGAACGCTTCCAGAATGCCGTAAAACTGGCCGCATTGCCGGTATTACATGAAAACGACACCATTGCTGGCATGGTATGGCGCGATGAATTTATGACCCTGTATGCAAGTCGTTATGGCCGAGACTTACATGGTCGCAAACCGATTCATCTATTTATGGATAATCGCCCTATCATTGCTGAGACGACTTTGCAGCTAAAGTCGCTCAGCCAGCAAATTACGAGTCAGGAACCTTCTCATCAGCACAGCGTTTTTATCATTTCGGAACAAGGATTCTACCGTGGTGTAGGTAGTTTGATGGATTTATTGCGGCAGATTACTGACTTGCAATTAACCATCGCCCGTCATGCCAATCCACTGAGCGGCCTGCCCGGTAATGTGCCATTAAATGAGCACATTCAACAGTCTATCCGGGAAAAACGTCATGCCACGGTATGTTATTTCGATTTGGATAATTTCAAGCCCTATAACGATACCTATGGCTATAACAAAGGCGATAAGGTCATTACCAAAACGGCAAAAATCCTCAGTCAGTTTATTGACCATGAAAATGATTTTTTAGGTCATGTAGGTGGCGATGATTTCATCGTCATATTTGATAGTCATGACTGGCGCAATCGCTGTGAAATGATGCTGGAGGCGTTCGCGTTACTCTATAGTGAACTTTATAGTGATACCCATCTGCAACAAGGAGGCATTCAGGCCTATGATCGCCATGGCCAGCAAGTCTTTTATCCTTTGTTAAGCTTATCCATCGGTGCGGTAACCATTAGTGATTTTGACTATCTGATTGATGAAACAGATCTTGCAGAGCATGCTACCAAGGCTAAATCGAAAGCGAAGAAAATGCCGGGCAACAGTCTTTATCAGTTGAATCTATCAGATTGCCAGCCATTGGCGGAGGCAGGTTAAGTCAAATAAGATGATGAAAAACGGCCTAATATTTAGCGGCCATTCACTACCGATTTGTTTAATTGTTGCAGTACATAATTAACACGCTGCTTGATCTTTTCCCGGGTAATCCGGAATTCCTTCAGTAGTTCGGCTTCACTGCCCCGATATTTTGCCGGATCGGTTAGCGGTAAATGCAACCGCAAAGTATGGGGGCTGACAACAGGACATTGTTCATCAGCATTTTCACATAAGGTGACCAGTAAGTCTGCCCATTCCAGCATTTCGCCATTTACCCGTATTGATTCCTGCCGTGAAATATCAATACCTACTTCAGACATCACCTGTATTGCCTGAGGATTCTGGCCATGAGACTCAATACCGGCTGAACGAACTTCAATTTCATCCCCGGCCAGAAATCTGGCCCAGCCTTCGGCCATTTGAGAGCGACAGGAATTTCCCGTGCACAAAAACATTATTCTGAACTTTTCCATAACCCACCTCATTTATATCACCGCTCAACTTAACAAGCTTTTATGACAAACCCATTAATTCACATCAAACTTAATAATGATTCTTATCTGCTCTTGAAATCAGCCATATGGCTTCTGCTAGAATGACGCTTTAACTCAACTCGGATCTGCATGTGAAAAAAATTATTATCAGCCTGTTGTTCGTTGTCGCTCCGATACTTTTGCCTGGGATAAGCGCCGCTCAAACAACTCGCTACGTTTCAGATGAGCTTGAGATCACCATGCGCAATGGCCAGGGATTGGATTTCGGTATTCGCAAAATGCTTAAGTCAGGCACCGAACTTGCTGTACTGGAAAATGATCCCTCCGGTTATTCGAAGGTGCGCACCAATGATGGGGTTGAAGGCTGGGTTTTATCGCGTTATCTGGTCAACAATCCGAGTGCCCGTGACCAGCTGGCGGCCAAAGAACAGCGCATTGCCAATCTGGAACTGGAAATTACCGGTTATAAAGAAGAAATTGAACAGTTGAGCTCACAGACCAGTGAAGCTGATAACCAGAACATGTCACTTAAAGAAACAGCTCAACGACTCAGTAAAGAACTGGATGATTTACGCCGTACGGCCTCAAATGCTGTAGCGCTGGAAAACGAAAATCGTCAATTAAAAGAGCGGCTGCAGCAAATCGATCATGAAATTCAATCCATTGTCATCGAAAACAACACGCTGAAAGACAATGATGCAAAGAACTGGTTTTTGATTGGTGCTGCTGTGTTGTTTGGCGGGATGATTATCGGACTGATTTTACCAAGTCTGAGAATGCGTAAAAAAAGCTCATGGGGTAATTTCTAGACTACCAACAGAAAAGCGCCGCAAAATATTGCGGCGCTTTGGGGTTATTCTGACTTAATGACTACTTCACGCTTTTTATGTCCCTCACGTAAATGTTGCAGGTTCTCTCCCGCCAGTGTCCCACTATCAATCTGATAAGCTTTGCCAAACCCTTTCACATATCGCCCGCCACGGGGTTTAAGTTTGAATAGACGGAAATCACTCAGCTGACTTAAGTTCGTTATACGCTGGCCATGACGCTCGGTTAACAAAGCAATTCCCACATGCCAGGCATCAGAGTCAACTTGAATCCATTCCGCCTCCACCTGATAAGTCACACGCAAACGGGCAAACAGTTCAATCGCCGAATCTTCATCTTCAATGATTAACACTGACGCTTGTGGATGAATTCGCAGATTGACGCCATGGACAGCAATATCACTGACCAGTATATAAAGACAGTCTCTGCCAAGTGCAAAAGCAGCATATGATGCATAGGGGTGATTATTTTCATCCAGAGTCGACAGCATTAACGTTTTACGGCTGTTGACCATCATCATGATTTCATCACTGATCTGTTGTTCCAAACCTTTATTTTTCATTTGTGTGCCCCCAGGGCCTGTTGAACTTTCATAGCCGCCTCTGCTGTGACTGAAGATGCACCAATCAAGACGCGAGGAGTGAAGTTTAGTGACTCTAAATAAACGACGAGCAAGAAAGAGTGGTGCATTTTCAGCCTCAACCCGAAGGGTTGGGTGCTATTTTCCCCCTACTTCGTTGGAAATGACTTATCTAGAATGACTACATCGCATCATTACCGCCTTGTCGGACAAAAAATAGCCTCCAGCAGTGGTGGCTAAGAAAGATTAACAGGCCCTTGATATTGCTGCATTAACTGAAAAAACTTTTCACGTTGTGATGCGATCAATTCGCCCTGTTCATCACGACCGAGAAAGACTTTGAAGATGACTTCATCGTTTGCATCCTCAAACACAAAGGCATAACTTTCACGACCTCGATGGGGTTTGGCCTGAAAGCTGATTCGCTCAATTTTCTGCAGATTAAGATGGCCATGAAAACCGTTACCGTCAGCTTTAAGGTTATAGAAACCTTCTGCCACGGTTGCTTTTGGAAAGGCGCCGGTAAATTCGAATACACTGCCACCATGAATAATGATGGTTGTCATCGAGCCCCAATCACTGATCTGTTCCAATAACTGTTGCGCATTTTGTCCCGGCATTATTGAGGCTGGTGTTGCTGCTTGTTCCTGTTGCATAAATCTACTCCGCATTAGAACTGATAGCGTACTGCCAATCTTACATCACGTCCCGGCATATAAAGCTCCTGAAACGCCACACGATAATATTGATCAAACAGATTATTCACACTGATATCCAGCTTGAGATCAGATATGGCAGCTGGCTGCCAGGTGGCATAAATATCGGTCAGGGTATAGTGGTCATAATCTCGACTATCTTCTGAAGGAGTTCGATTCTGAGTCTCGATATGGCTGACCTTCAGCCCCGTTTTAACGCTGCGATTGATAAAGCGCTGACTCAGATCCAATACCCATTTATCTGCTGGAATACCGCTAAGTTTCTCACCAGTCTGTTTATCTTCACCACGGGTCTGGCCGTATGACAATGCAGCATTAAAATCATTTAGACCATAGTTAAATTTTAGCTCAAAACCTTTTAATCGAGCTTCATCAACATTGTTATAAGTTGTGTTCCCGGCATCAACACTGAAAAAAGGTGGAAAAGGTAATGATGAAAAAACAGGGCTATCAACTGTTTGCTCAATAAAATTATCAATATTGTTATAAAACAATGCCGCATTGATGCCAAAGTGATCTTGTGGAGTAAAGAGATTCTGCGTATTAAAGTCAGCGATGAATTCGATATTTTGAGATTCTTCTGGTTTCAGATCAGCATTTGGAATAAAGGTATTACAAGAAGTTGAAGTAATGCAAAAATGTGTTCCGGTGGTATAAAGCTCCTCAGCGGTTGGCGCCCTGAAAGCTTCATCGTAACGAAGTGTCAGATTCAGCTGATCTGTAGTTTGCCATACCAAAGCTACTGAAGGTGAAAGTGCATTATCACTACGATCATTATTTAAATTTTTAGCCTTAGTGCTGAAATCATCATAACGTCCGCCCATTTCCAACCGCCATGCCTCAGCAAAAGGAATGTGCACTTCAGTAAACGCGCCCCATACTTCTGTTGTGGCATCAGGTGGAGTGGGACGATCCAGTCCGCCACGGTTACTGCTTAATTTATCCTGATAGCCATCAACACCATAAATAAAACTGATATTACTCAGCTCTGTTCGGTTATTCAGATTTAACCCCAGTGTTTCAATCTCAGTATTATCAGCACGGCGATCCGATAAGCGGTATTCCTGCATATCAGTATTGTTCCAGTACAGCATCAATTGGGCATTAAGCCAGTCACTATCGGGATTGAGACGATAATCTACCGAGGCATGATCAGTTTGGTTTTCACGATGAATCATAAAATTTGATGAACTCAAATCGGCAGCACCATTAGAAGGAACCTCTCCGTTTACCTCTGAACTACGCAGGTTAAATGTTGCTGTTTGTGCATCATCAATAAACCAGTCGACTTTGGCCATTACGCCTTTATCTCGAGAGGCAGATCCTTCCAGATTTTCGCCATTGCCCAGCTCTATTTCATTGCCATCACGGTAAAATCCGGACAACAGCCAGTCGACACTATCCATCCGTCCTGCCAACGCCGTGGTGGTCAACCATTTATCACTGTTGCTGTGATAACCCTGTTTGATAAATCCGCCAAAGTCACTTACTCCCAGTAAATCAGCTGCATGAATGGTGTTTTGTGAAATTACGCCGCCCAAAGCACCTGAACCCCATAATGCACTGCTTGGACCTTTAACTACTTCAACGCTTTTAATTAATTCCGGATCCAAAAAATAGGTTGGTCGGTGACCTGACATAAAGTTTTGTCTGACCCCATCCACCAGCTGTAATACCTGGTTATCTCCTAACCCACGGATATTCACATTCTGAACATCTTCCCTAGGTCCACCGCTCAGTGTGACATTCGGCAGATGTGCAACTGTTTGTGGCACAGACGTCGCCTGCCGTTCATCTAATTCGGTTTTATCAATAACAGTGATATTTCGACTCTGCGTGCCTGACGGCTCTGCATTACGTGTTGCAGTGATCTTGATTTCTTCCATTTCCAGAGGCGTTTGGGCAACCGAGATCAATGGAGTAAGTAAAAGTAAGGACTGTATCAGGATGGATAAGATTTTACGTTCAGCGTTCATCATTTCCTCAGCAGAAACTACGCGCTTTAACAGAGCGCCTGATTAAAAGTGTGCTTATGCAACGTTAAAACAAGTGGCATATGGCCGAGAAAATTATCACAACAAATACTTTCTGTAAATAGTAATGATTATTATTTAGATTTAACTTAACAATTTAATGATTTCTGGTTAAACTTCTGCAATGACAATGATGGTTTCCCCCATCATCAGCAGATATAAAGAATTGAATACACCTTTGGAGATTTGTATGAATCAATCTGAATTTTCACGTCGCTCCATTAGAAAGCTATTTTACGGCGTTTTAGTGTTATTCAGTACTCAAATAGCCATCGCTGAGCCGATTCATGCTGAGAGAATCATCAGTGTCGATAGTAATGCCACAGAAATTTTGCTGGCCCTTGGGGTTGGGTCAAAAATTATTGCTACCGATATCACCAGTGAGCCATTACTTAAGGGAGAAAATATTCAAATACTAGGATATCACCGCACGTTATCGGCCGAAGCGCTCTTATCCCTACAGCCGGATCTGATTGTTGGCAGCGACCATACAGGACCTGCCGCCACAGTAAATGCGATTCAGCAGGCACAAATCAACTTTATCCAGCTCGATAGTCCGGAGAGCGTGGCAGAATTGAGTCGTAATATTCATCGATTAGCAAAATCACTTAATCGCGAGGCAACCGGACAGGCACTCATTGACGATATTCAACAACTGGAAAACGCTATTGTCAGCAAACAGAACGGTTCAGCATTAAACATGGTTTTTTTACTGGATCTGAATGATCGTGGTCTATCACAGGCTGGTCGGGACACCGTTGGTAACGCACTGATTACATTGCTTCATGGTGAGAATGTCAGCAATTTTAATGGTTTTCAGACTGTGTCGCTGGAGTCTATTCTGGCCATAAACCCTGATGTCATCATCGTTGGTAAACGCATCAATGGTGCTCCGGAAAAGGAACAATTGCTGGCCCGTTATCCTTTGTTGAAAAATACTGCAGCCGGACAAGCCCAACGCATAGTAAGTGTAGATGCCAGTAAATTGATTGCAGGCTTGAGTATCACCGCCGTAAATCAAGCCAACCAACTGGCAGAAATAATTTTTCCTTCTGCAAGATGAGCTATGCCAAATATTTACCAGCCCGACCGCAGGGTTGGCGACGTGGTGTCTGGCCAATGTTTTGCTTGTTATTGCTGGCAAGTATTTTGTTATCAATCATCCTGGGTCCAATGACCTTGCCTGCAAAACAAAGCTTATTGAGCATAATAGATCAGTTTCTCGGCAGTGAACTGAGTCAATTAAATGCCTTTCAAACGGCCATTATCTGGGAGTTACGCTGGCCAAGAACACTACTCGCTCTATTTATTGGTGCTTTATTAGCCCTCTGCGGTGCCGTCACCCAGGGACTATTCCGTAATCCGTTAGCTGACCCCGGCATTATTGGTGTCTCTTCCGGGGCAGGACTTGGCGCGGCCATTGCCATCGTGTTGTTACCGGCTTCGCTCAGCTATCTGACGACTCCGGTCGCTGCATTTCTTGGCGGTTTGATAACCACCTTACTGGTTTATCGGCTGGCACAATCACAGAATGGTGGTACCTCGGTATTGATTCTATTGCTAGCTGGCGTTGCCATAGCGGCTTTTAGCGGGGCGATTATTGGTTTTATGACTTATATTGCCAATGATATGGCTTTACGCGAGCTGACCTTGTGGGGTATGGGTACGCTTAACGGCGCAAACAGTACATCTATCTGGTTATCCGCAATGACCTGTCTCTGCCTATTGGTGTTTTACCAAATCCAGGCACCGGCATTAAATGCCTTTCTGCTAGGTGAAGCCGAAGCCCGCCATCTGGGCATCCATGTTGAGAAATTAAAGCTGCAATTGATCGTGGTCACAGCCATCGGCGTAGGTATTGCTGTCTCAGCCACCGG
The DNA here is from genome assembly GCF_056863975.1 of Methylophaga sp. F7. Lineage (NCBI taxonomy): Bacteria > Pseudomonadati > Pseudomonadota > Gammaproteobacteria > Thiotrichales > Piscirickettsiaceae > Methylophaga > Methylophaga sp. F7. The sequence continues at coordinate 2,905,814 of NZ_CM166511.1, forward strand.
CATTATCGGTTTTATCAGTCTGGTGGTACCACATCTGGTTCGCATGACCATGGGCCCGGATCATCGATTATTACTGCCATTATCCGCACTGACCGGAGCAGTATTGTTACTGATGGCAGATATTGGTGCCAGAGTATTGCTGGCTCCTGCCGAATTACCGGTAGGCTTGGTGACCGCATTAATCGGTGCGCCTTTCTTTGCTTTTTTGCTAATCCAGCAACGTAAACGACTCAGTACGTTATAACCCGCCTATGCTCACTATCGAAAATCTGCTTATTCAACAGGAACACCGCCAAATTCTGAATTTGCCAATAGCCAGTTTGGTTTCTGGCGAGTTCATTGCGGTGTTAGGTCCTAATGGAGCTGGTAAATCCAGTTTAATCAAAGCCATCTGTGGTGAATGGCCCGCCAGTCAAGGCCAGATATATCTGCATGGCAACTCTTTAGAACACTGGAACAGAGAATTACTGGCCAAACACCTGGGTGTATTGCCTCAAGCCAGCCAGTTATCTTTTCCATTTAAAGCGCAGGAGGTCGTTGCGATAGGTTCCACTCCCCTTAGCCTGAGTCTCCGTGAGATTAATTATGCAGTTCAAAAGTGGATGCAGGCAACGGATACCTGGCAATTTGCTGACAGGCTTTATACAAGCTTATCAGGCGGGGAACGACAACGGGTACAATTGGCCAGAGTATTATTACAACTGTCGCAGGCAGAACGGGCTCCATTGTTATTACTGGATGAACCAACATCAGCGCAGGATCTTGGACAGCAACATCAGTTATTGAATTTGGTAAAATCGCTTTGTCAGGAAAATGGTTTTGCGGTGATCAGTATTTTGCATGATGTGAACCAAGCAAGTCGTTATGCTGACAAAGTGTGGCTTTTAAAACAGGGGGAACTCGTCGCCCAGGGCTCACCACTGCAGGTGCTTCAACCTGAAACAGTAATGAAAATATGGGGTTATCAACCGGAGCTGTTTTTTAACAGCCAGGGCCAGCAGATACTGGTCTGAGGAGGGTAAAGTCACCGTTAAATTGCTGCCTATAGACCCTAACTGAATTGACTAACATCCATGAGCACAGAAACCAGCTATCAGCTTAAAGGCATACTCAAACAGGCGTTGAGTTATAAAAAGCATCTGATTAAAGCCAACCTGATCGCGCTGTTTGCCACTCTCTGTGCAGTTCCTGTGCCCTTATTGTTACCGATCATGGTGGATGAAGTCTTACTGGACCAACCCGGTACCGCCGTGGCGTTTATCTCTTCGTTTACGCCCGAGCACTTGCACGGTCCAATTCTCTTTATCAGCGCCATGTTAATTCTTACGCTGGTATTACGTTTGGCCTCATTGGTTTTAAATGTATTGCAGTCACGCTATTTCACCATCATTGCCAAACGCATTACCTTTCGAATTCGCCGTCAACTGATCAAACGGCTGGGAAAAATCGCCATCAGTGAATATGAAACCCGTGGCAGTGGTGGCATATCCTCGCATTTTGTCACCGATATTGAGGTGATTGATAATTTTATTGGCAATACCATAAGCCGGTTTATCGTTGCAGTGCTGAGTATTATCGGGACCGCCGTGATCCTGCTGTTTCTGCACTGGCAACTGGCTTTATTGATTCTGTTTATGAATCCCCTGGTGATTTATTTCACCATGCGTGTGGGGAAACACGTCAAAAATCTGAAAAAAAATGAAAATACGGCGGTTGAGGTTTTTCAGCAGAGCCTGACTGAAACGCTAGATGCCATTCAGCAGATCCGTGCCGCCAACCGAGAAAAACATTATTTTCTGCGAGTTATCGATCGGGCTCGCGGAGTCCGCACCCATGCCACTGACTATGCTTGGAAAAGCGATGCCGCCAATCGTATTTCTTTTGTCATATTCCTGTTTGGGTTTGATATATTTCGCGCGGTAAGCATGTGGATGGTGGTGTTTTCCGATTTGAGTATCGGTCAGATGTTTGCCGTGTTTGGCTATCTGTGGTTCATGATGGGACCGGTACAGGAAGTGTTGAATATCCAATATGCCTTTTATGCTGCGGGTGCCGCGGTTTCTCGTCTAAACAAATTGTTTTCGTTAAAACAGGAAGTTGTTTATCCGGCCAAAACCAATCCGTTTATCGAAGGCCAGGCCAGCAGTATCCGCATTGAAAATCTGCATTTCAGTTATGACGAAAATAATCCGGTACTCAGCGGTGTTTCGCTGGAAATCAAAGCCGGTGAAAAAGTGGCTCTGGTGGGCGCCAGTGGTGCCGGTAAATCCACGCTGGTCAATGTGTTATTAGGCTTGTATCCGGCCGATAAAGGCATGGTGTATTTCAATGATGTGCCGGTCAGCGAGATAGGGCTGGAAGGGGTCCGCGAGCATGTCGCAACCGTATTACAACATCCTGCATTGTTTAATGACTCGGTGCGGGAAAACATTACACTGGGACGTGATTATCCCGATGCAGCAATCTGGCAGGCGATAAAAACCGCGCAGATTGAGGATGTCATTCAGGCCATGCCAAAAGGACTGGATACACTGGTTGGCCGTTCCGGCGTTAAGCTCTCCGGCGGCCAACGCCAACGCCTTGCCGTCGCCAGAATGGCATTAATGAATCCCAGTGTGGTGGTGCTCGATGAGGCTACTTCAGCGCTGGACAGCAATACCGAGCATCATCTGCATATCGCCTTGGCGGATTATCTGAAAAACCGCACCACCATCATCATTGCTCATCGCTTAAGTGCTGTTCGGCAAGCCGATCGTATTGTGGTGTTTGATGGTGGTGAAATCATTGCCGATGGCGATCACGACAGCCTGATTCATGAACACGGCATTTATCAGAAACTCTATGCCCAGCAGATTTGATATCAAAACCACAAAATAACCACAGAGGCACAGAGGGCACAGAGAAAGCTTTCGGGAGTATGTGGTTATTTTATCCGCAGATTACGCAGATTTTCGCCGATTCTTAATATGTATCAGCAAGCTATTAGCTTGCTGATACATAAATATTATTTCTAACCGGCCCTTTAAGGATTTGCTTGTCAGTTGTCTAATCTCTGAAAGACATAATAAACATTAAGAAAAACGGCTAATTAATCTGCGTAATCTGCGGATATATTTTTTAAACCTCTGTGCCCTCTGTGTCTCTGTGGTTAATATCTTAAATCCTCAGCGGCGTTTCAACTGCTCCACATCACGTACCGCGCCTTTGGCAGCAGAGGTCGTCAAAGCGGCATAGGCCTGCAATGCAAGGCTGACTTTACGTTCACGGTTAACCGGTTTCCATGCCATCTCACCACGTTGTTCCATCGCGATACGTCTTTCCGCCAGCTGGGCATCGGTTAAGTCAACATTGATGCTGCGATTAGGGATATCAATGTGAATCATATCGCCCTCTTCGACCAGACCAATATTGCCACCTTCTGCCGCTTCTGGGGAAGCATGGCCAATAGATAAACCGGAGGTACCACCGGAGAATCGGCCATCGGTCAGCAATGCACAGAGTTTGCCAAGTCCTTTGGATTTGAGATAGCTGGTCGGGTAAAGCATTTCCTGCATACCCGGTCCGCCTTTCGGCCCTTCATAGCGAATCAGCACAACATCACCAGCCTGAACCTGTTCAGTCAGAATGGCGGTCACTGCATGATCCTGCGATTCAAAAATACGCGCCGGACCAGAGAATTTCAGTATCGACTCATCCACACCAGCAGTTTTGACGATACATCCCTCTTCGGCCAGATTGCCAAACAACACTGCTAAGCCACCGTCTTTGCTGTAGGCATGCTCAACATCGCGTATACAGCCCTCTTCACGATCCAGATCCAGAGAAGGCCAGCGGCAGTCCTGACTAAATGCGGTCTGCGTTGGTATTCCGGCAGGACCGGCCAGATAACGTAATTGCGCAGGCTGGTGATCACTGCGTGCTACATCCCACAAAGCCAGCCCTTCGGCCATCGTTTTGCTGTGCACTGTTGGTACTTCGGTATGTAACAATCCACCAGCAGCCAGTTCAGACAAAATGCCAATAACACCACCGGCACGATGCACGTCTTCCATATGATATTTATTGGTAGCCGGGGCTACCTTGCAAAGATTCGGGATCTTGCGGGACATCCGATCGATATCCGCCATGGTGAAATCCACTTCACCCTCATGCGCAGCAGCCAGTAAATGTAGAACGGTGTTGGTTGATCCGCCCATCGCGATATCTAAAGCAATCGCATTTTCGAATGCCGCTTTGCTGGCAATCGCCCGGGGTAAGACATCTTCTTCATCATTTTCGTAATAACGTTTTGCCAGATCGACGATACGACGACCTGCTTCCAGAAACAGTTCGCGGCGATCCGCATGTGTCGCCAGTAAGGAACCGTTTCCCGGCAATGACAAACCAAGCGCTTCTGTCAAACAGTTCATTGAGTTGGCTGTAAACATACCCGAGCACGAACCACAGGTTGGACATGCACTGCGTTCTACCTGAGCAACATCTTCATCACTGACATTGTCATCTGCCGCCTGCACCATGGCATCGACCAGATCAAGCTTGACATCCTGCCCGGCCAATTTGGTTTTACCGGCTTCCATCGGGCCACCGGAAACAAACACTACCGGAATGTTCAAGCGTAATGCTGCCATCAGCATGCCGGGAGTAATCTTGTCGCAGTTGGAGATACACACCAGCGCATCAGCACAATGCGCGTTAACCATATATTCAACAGAGTCGGCGATTATTTCACGCGAGGGCAGACTGTAAAGCATGCCACTATGCCCCATGGCGATACCGTCATCGACCGCAATGGTGTTGAATTCTTTCGCAACACCGCCGACCCGTTCGATTTCACGCGCGACTAACTGCCCCAGATCTTTCAGATGCACATGACCCGGAACAAACTGTGTGAATGAGTTCGCAATCGCTATAATAGGCTTGCTGAAATCATCATCCTTCATGCCCGTAGCTCGCCATAAAGCACGGGCGCCCGCCATATTACGGCCAGCAGTAGAAGTTTTTGAACGATATTCAGGCATTAATACTCTCCAACTGAAATTGAGACTGACGGACGCTCTGCCACAGCGGAACTACATCAGTTTAACCACGAGATTTTACACGCAACTTGGCAAGCGTGGTGAGACTACGATAAAAAGACACTATGAATTCATCATCACAACAACCTGCTGACGCCCATTTCGCGACCACAACCTCGTGGTTCAGAGCGGCTGCGCCCTATATTCATGCCCACAGTGGCGCGACTTTTGTTATCGCTTTTGATGGCGAAACGGTCGCAGCCGATAATTTTGATCATCTGATTCATGATCTGGCCATTCTCAATAGTCTGGATATCCGACTGGTTTTGGTATTCGGTGCCCGGCCACAAATTGAAGCGAAATGTGAAAAGCTTGGTGTAGCAGTGAAATATCATCAAGGCTTAAGAATTACTGATGATGCCAGCTTGCAAATTGCCCGGGCCGTAGTGGGTGACTTGCGTATTGCCATTGAATCAAAACTTTCTTTTGGTCTGCCACATACCCCAATGGCTGATTCACGGATTCGCTGTGTCAGTGGAAATCTGGTTACCGCGAGACCTGCTGGCATTATTGATGGGATTGATCTGGGACATACCGGTGAAGTCAGAAGAATTGATGCCGAAGGTATTCAACAGCAATTGACCAGTGGCAATCTGGTATTGCTACCGCCTTTGGGATATTCATTAACCGGTGAGATCTTTAACTTATCAGCGGAATCAATCGCAACCGCAGTGGCTACCCGGTTACAGGCTGACAAACTTATTTTTATTGGTCAGAGTAATGAAAATTTACCGCGCGAAATAACCATCCAACAAGCCAGGGATTATGAGCATCCTTCGCTTAATGCTGCCGTTACCGCCTGTAAAGCTGGTGTTAGCAGGGTCCATTTACTGGATCGTTCTGTTGATGGGGCTTTGTTGCAGGAATTGTTCAGCCGGGACGGGGTTGGCACATTGATCAGTGCGACGTCTTTTGAAACGACCCGTCAGGCAAATATTGATGACGTTGGCGGTATTCTGGAACTTATGCAACCGCTTGAACAAAGCGGTGTATTAGTCAAACGCTCACGGGAATTGCTGGAACGGGAAATTGACCATTTCACCGTGATGGAGCGCGACGGCACTGTCGTTGCCTGTGCGGCGTTATACCCCTACCCGGAAAACAATGCGGCTGAACTGGCCTGTATGGCAATATCATCTGATTACCGCCATCAGGGTCGCGGCAAACAGTTATTAAATATTCTGGAAAAACAAGCCAAAGCCGCCGGTTGGGACACGTTGTATGTACTCACCACACAAACAGCACACTGGTTTATCGAGCATGGCTTTCAGCCGTCTGCAATCAGTGATTTACCGATGCAAAAACAGGCTCTGTATAACTATCAGCGGAATTCCAGTGTCTTTCGTAAACAACTGGTTTAGCCAGATGATCAATCGCGGTTGCCGGCGCGTTTGCGATACTCTGGAAATAACAGCGGCGCGAATTCATGCAGGGCTTTTTCATATACTCGGCGTTTAAAAAACACAATTTCCTCAACCGGAGTCCAGTAATCTACCCAGCGCCAGTCATCAAACTCTGGTTTTTCATGCAGATCCAGCCGCACATCGGTTTCATCACCGGTAAAGCGCATCAGAAACCAGCGTTGCTTCTGTCCGATACATAAAGGCTTGTTACCGTAGCGCAGATAACGCTTCGGTAGCCGATAACGCAGCCAGCCCCGCGTGGTTGCAATCAACTCAACATGCTCACGGCCCAGACCAATCTCTTCCGTAAGTTCACGGAAAGCAGCCTGTTCCGGTGTCTCGTTGATTTTTATGCCGCCCTGGGGAAACTGCCATGAGTCATGCTGAGCACGTTGCGCCCACAACACCTGGTTGAGATCATTGCAGAGGATTATCCCCACATTGGCTCTGAAGCCATCTTTGTCTATCACGGTTCAATCTCTCACCGGGGCAACGGTAAGCAATGGCCGCCGGCACAATAATTTATTTAATAGGTTTAGATTAGTGAATGAGACATGAGGATGCAACGCATTTTGTCTTACAATAGGCGCTCATTTTATCGGGACATGACCAGTTACAATGGCTTTAGCAATATTTGATTTAGACAATACCTTACTCGGCGGTGACAGTGATTATTTGTGGGGGCGCTATTTGGCGGAAAATGCCATAGTGGATCCGCAGAGTTATCACGACACCAATCTAGCCTTTTATAACGACTATCAGTCGGGGCAACTCGATATAAATGCTTTCCTGCAATTTGTGTTTGAGCCTCTGGCTAAAAACAGCATGAAAGATCTGTTGGCATGGCGTGCAGATTATCTGCAACAGAAAATCCTGCCGATTATTCTGCCAAAAGGCCTTGAGTTGATTGAACAACACCGCCAGCAAGGCGATACGTTGTTAATCATCACCGCAACCAATAGTTTTTTAACGACACCTATTGCAGAACTATTGAAAATCGACAATCTGATTGCGACTGATCCTGAAATGCTGGATGGACGCTATACCGGAAAAGTTTTCGGCGTACCGTCATTCCAGCACGGTAAGGTAGAACGTCTGCAACATTGGTTGGATGAACATCAGCAGGATCTTGCAGGAAGTTATTTTTATAGCGATTCGCATAATGATCTGCCGTTGCTGGAGCAGGTCGATACACCAATCGCCGTGGATCCTGACGACAAACTGGCCGAAGTTGCGCGACAACGTGACTGGAAAATCCTCAGTCTGCGTGAATAATTGCTACAATTCGGGGTTTTAATCACTTAAATTCAGGCCGTCAATTATGGAATGGGAAGTTGTTATCGGGTTAGAGATCCACGCCCAGCTTGCAACCAAATCAAAAATTTTCTCCGGAGCAGCGACTGCTTACGGCGCGGCGCCAAACACTCAGGCGTGTGCCGTTGATCTGGGTTTACCGGGTGTATTGCCGGTATTAAACAAAGAAGCAGTGCGCATGGCCGTTAAATTCGGCCTTGCCGTTGATGCTGAAATTGCTGACCGCTCAGTTTTTGCCCGCAAAAACTATTTTTATCCTGATTTACCTAAAGGCTACCAAATCAGCCAGTTTGAATTGCCAATCGTTGGCAAAGGTCAAATCAGCATTGAAATGGAAGACGGCAGCGAGAAAATTGTCGGCATTACCCGCGCCCACCTTGAAGAAGATGCCGGTAAGTCCCTGCACGAGGATTTTCATGGTCAGACCGGTATCGATTTGAATCGTGCTGGTACACCATTACTGGAAATTGTTTCCGAGCCGGATATGCGCAGCGCTAAAGAAGCTGTGGCCTATATGAGAAAAATTCATTCTCTGGTGCGTTATCTGGAAATCTGTGACGGCAATATGCAGGAAGGTTCTTTCCGTTGTGATGCCAACGTATCCATTCGCCCCAAAGGTCAGGAAAAATTCGGCACCCGCGCTGAACTGAAAAACATTAATTCATTCCGCAATGTTGAGCGCGCTATCAATATCGAAATTGAGCGGCAGATTGATGTGATCGAATCTGGTGGTACAGTCGTTCAGGAAACCCGTCTGTATGACGCCGATAAAAATGAAACCCGCTCCATGCGCAGCAAAGAAGAAGCTAACGACTACCGTTACTTCCCAGATCCGGACTTATTACCTGTGGTACTTGATGAAGGACTGCTGGAACAGGTCCGTGCTACGTTGCCCGAATTGCCAAATGAAAAACGTGATCGTCTGATCAGTGAAATGGGCTTATCCAAATATGACGCCAGCGTGCTGACCAGCAGTCGTGAACTGGCCGATTATTTTGAAGCGGTGCTGGCGGCGACAGGAAATAAAGATCCTAAACAATGCGCCAACTGGGTAACCGGTACTCTGTCCGGCGCGCTGAATAAAGCTGGTCTGGAAGTCACCGAATCTCCAGTATCTGCTGAACAGCTTGGCAGCGTTTTATTACGTATTCAGGACAACACCATCTCTGGCAAAATTGCCAAACAAGTATTTGAAGCCATCTGGAATGGGGAAGGCGCTGACGCCGATGCGGTCATCGAATCCAAAGGTCTGAAGCAGGTCACCGATATTGGTGCCATCGAAGCGATGATTGATGAAGTGATTGCTGCTAATCCGGAACAGTTACAGCAATATCGTGACGGTAAAGAGCAGTTATTCGGCTTTTTTGTAGGACAGGTGATGAAAGCCTCAAAAGGCAAAGCCAATCCCGCTCAGGTCAACGAGATCCTCAAACAAAAATTGGCTGGTTAAGCTTTTTACAATGAACTCGAAAGCCCTGACGCAGGATAGGTGCTCAGGGCTTTTTATGTGCCAGATTTGTGCAAATCAGTTCACATTTTGGATTAAGCTACTCCCAGTATTCGACAATCTGATGTAGTATCGGCTGATGTTTTTTGAACACGCATAACAAGGATGCTAATGATTCATTTAAAATTCAGGATGTTGGGCCTACTAAAATGAAGTTTGTACAGGAACATTTACCTACCAAAACCGGTTTGAACAAACTCTCCTCAACATCGGCGTTGAGTGATGCAAACTGGGTCCTGGTCTTCGGCTCGGTTAACCGTTTTAGCGAACGTAACTTCGCCAGTCAATTACAGAAACGCTATCCCAAAGCGCAGATTATCGGCTGCACCACCTCCGGTGAAATTACCGGTGACGGCGTGTTCGATGACAGCGTGCACATCACAGCCATGCAATGGCAGAAAAGCGAGCTACGCTTTATCTGTAAACCGGTGAACAGCATGGAGCAATCACATGCATTAGGTGCGCAGATAGCCAACGAATTAGTCGCGCCAGATTTGAAAGGCGTGTTTGTCCTCAGTGACGGTCTGAACGTAAACGGCTCGGAACTGGTGGAAGGTCTGCAGGAAGTACTCCCTAATACCCCGATTACCGGCGGACTGGCTGGCGACGATGCCAAATTTACCAAGACCCTTTTACTGAATAATGATCAAATCAAGGATCGCATTGTGATTGCCGTCGGCATATACGGTAAAGATGCCATTGTAACCAGTGGAGCACTGGGAGGCTGGAAACCTTATGGGCCACCTCGACGCATTACCAAAGCCATCAAAAATGTGGTTTATGAAATGGACAATAAACCCGCCTTGCCACTTTACAAAATGTATATCGGCTACTACGCCAGCGAATTGCCCTCTTCGGGTCTGAATTTTCCGTTTGCCATCATGGATGATAAAAACGTCAATGTGATTCGAACATTGCTGTCGATTAACGAAAAAGAGAACAGCATGACTTTTGCCGGCAACATTGCTGAAGGCTCAACCGTCCGTTTTCTCAAATCTGATCACGATCAACTGGTTGCTGGTGCCAGTGAGGCCGCGAGACAGATTTTATTGAAGAAAGTGGATATTAACGATAAGGCATTAGCCATCTGTGTCAGTTGTGTTGGACGCAAATTGGTGATGGAAGATCAGGTTTCAGATGAAGTCTATGCGGTGCAGCGTCTGCTGGGGATGCAAACTGGCATTACCGGTTTTTACTCTAATGGCGAAATCTGCTCCGGAGAAGATGATAGTCACAGCCTGTTGCATAACCAGACTATGACTATCGCCTATTTAAGCGAACATAACTCCTGAGACTAAACTGGCATTGGCATAACGCCTATGCCAGTTCTCTTGCAGCGGCGAGCAGGGCCAGCCGGGCAATCACACCGTAAGCATAAAAGCGATTAGGTTCTGCATCAGGTTTATCAAATTTATCCGGTGTAATACAGGATTGGGCAAACGCCAACGGTTCGAAATGCATACCTGGAGCATTGAGGTTCTCATCCACGCCTCGCCCGGTGTGCACACGATAAAATCCGCCGATAACAAAGTGATCCATCATATAAATTACCGGCTCAGCAACCGCTTCATCCTCTCCCAGCGTTTCGAAAGTATAGACTCCTTCCTGAATCAACACGTTATCCACCACCAGCCCCTCTTTGGCTGAGGACATCTTGGTACGCTGTTTACGGTTCAGGTTCAATAATTCGTCTGCACTTTTCACCATCATAATGCCCATTCCATAGGTACCTGAATCGGCCTTAAGAACCACAAACGGCTCTCTGTCTATGCCGTATTGATCGTATTTGTTCTGTATAGCGGTTAGCAGTGTATTGACGTTACGTGCCAGACATTCCATGCCATTACGTTCCATGAAATTGACTTCACCACATTGCAGACTCAGTGGTGAAACCAGCCATGGATCAATGCCAATCTGTTCAGCAAATGCATGGGCCACCATCGCATAGTGGGTAAAATGATCTGACTTTTTACGGGTTGACCAGCCGGCTTTCAATGGTGGTGCCAGCTCCTGTTCCAGATTTTCCAGAATCGCTGGTTGCCCGCCTGACATATCATTATTCATTAACACCAGACAGGGAGAGAAATCGCCAATGGCAACTCGATTACCCTGACGCTCTAATGGTGAAATTTCACAGATTTTGCCCGAAGGAAGCTCAACCGTTATCGGTTCCTTAATATCATCGCGCAAACTGGCAATACGTGCTTCCAGACCGGCTTTTTCGAAAATATCCCTTAAGGTTTCTACACTTTCAAGATAAAAAAGATTTCGTGTGTGGTTTTCCGCAATAATCAATACCCGCCGGGCTTTGGGACAAAGTCTTTCAACAGCTGCCTGTGCAGCCTGCACACATAGCGGCATAAAAGAAGGATTCAGGTTATTAAAGCCTGCAGGAAATAAATTGGTATCAACGGGCGCCAGTTTAAAACCGGAGTTTCGCAAATCTACCGAAGCATAAAAAGGCGCCGGCGTTTTTAGCCATTGCTCTCGCAACCAGCACTCGACATCGGCCTGCCGCTCCAGTAAATGCGCTTCCAGTTCCAGTAAAGGCCCGTTCAGGGCAGTAGTAAGGTGCGGTACGGCTGATGTCATGATGAACTCTCTGAATCAATAAAAATGAGGATGACGGGGTTAGAGTCTGTTTATCTCTCATCGCCGACAGTGGTGTCAATGAAAGATTAACAGAGCCTAGTTACTGTGATATGGGACACAGATCGGATATTTCAAGTCATACATACTCTGCCATGCGTTTATAAATGAGGGAATAACAGACCTTAACATCGAAAGTAGTCACTAGCCTGACGATCAAAAATGGGTTATCTTCAAGGCTGATTTTAATCGAATGTTTCAGGCTGTAGGTACAAATGACCGTGAGTGAGACTTTATCAGAATTTTCAGGCCTTAAGGTGATGGTCATCGATGACAGCAAAACGATTCGCCGCAGTGCCGAATCCCTGCTGCAGAAAGCAGGTTGTGAGGTTCTTACCGCGGACAATGGTTTTGAGGCGTTGCCTATAATCAGTGGGCAGCATCCCGATATCATCTTTATCGATATCATGATGCCGCGTCTGGATGGCTATCAAACCTGTGCCTTAGTGAAAAACAATCCTAAATACCGCGATATTCCGGTGGTAATGCTATCCAGCAAGGATGGATTGTTTGACCGCGCAAAGGGGCGGGTTGTTGGCGCAGAACAGTATCTGACAAAACCTTTTACCCGCGATGATTTACTGGATGCGATACGGACGCATTTGTTCGACAAAAACAAGGACGCTTAGGTTTATATGGCTTTAATCTTAATAGCCGATGACTCGCCAACTGAAGTGTATGTGTTACAGAAAATGTTGGAAAAAAATGGTCATGAAGTGATTGTGGCCACAGATGGTGAGCAGGCAGTTGCAATGGCGCAATCTCAAATGCCTCAATTAATTTTGATGGATGTGGTTATGCCCGGTTTAAATGGTTTCCAGGCGACTCGCAGATTAACGAAAGACGCCGCCACATCGCATATTCCAATTGTTATTGTGTCCTCCAAACATCAGGAAACTGATCGTATGTGGGGCATGCGACAAGGCGCCCGGGGCTATCTTGGAAAACCCGTCGCCGAGAATGACCTGATAGTACAGATTAACGAATTAGTGGAAATCTCAGCATGACCACGATGGACAACCCGGCAGATATCATTGCCACCCTTAAGGATATTGAGCGACGCAGTCAACAGCGTATGGCGGGCTTATCGCAGCAGGATAATATGGAGGGCGCCTGGACAGCTATCGGCTTCCGTCTGGAAAATTTACATCTGCTTATTCCCCTCAGCCAGTCCCGAGAAGTTTTCCCGCTACCACTACAGATTACCCCTGTTCCTAAATCACAGCCCTGGGTCGTTGGCATAACCAGCCTGCGTGGCGATCTTTTACCGCTAATCGATTTGAACCTGTTTTTGCATGGTAGCTCTAGCCCACCGGATAAACGCAAACGCGTTATTGTTTTGAACCATCCTGAGTTTTTCACTGGATTGATAGTGGATGAGGTTTTCGGTCTAAAACATTTCCAACGCCAACCTGAACCGGCAGATGCAAGACAGCACTTACATCTTAAACCGTATCTGCAGGGTCGACTTTACCAGCAAGAAACCTATTGGCACGTATTCAGCCTGCTTAAACTGGCTGAAGACCCAAAATTTTTGAATGCAGCCGCTTAACGATTTTATTTCAGGACATGCCCTATGAATGCCACCAGTAAACTGTTTTTTTCTTCGCTGCTTAGCGGCAAAAATCTGTTTTACCTTATCTTGATAATTCTTTTCAGTGGCTTGACGCTCGCCGGTATCTGGTTAATGGTGTCCGGACAATATGTTCTGGTTTATCCCGATCCACTGGTAACAGCTGCAGTCAGTGGTCTTAGCGTCATTTTGGCGGTGATATTCGCGTTGATGGTGGCGTATCAACCATTGCGTAAAATCAAACAATCCATGGATGAAATGGAGTTACAGAACCGCCATAACCAGGATGCGATTTTGCGCCTGCTGGATGAAATGGGCGATCTGGCCGATGGTGATCTGACCGTCACCGCGACCGTCACGGAAGACATTACCGGTGCGATAGCCGATTCCGTGAACTACACTATCGATGCATTACGCAGCCTGGTAGCCCAAATCAACTCAACTACCTTACAGGTTGCTTCTGCAGCACAGGAAACCCAGGCTACGGCCTTACATCTTACCGATGCCAGTGAACATCAGGCGCAACAGATTTCCGAAGTCAGCTCGGCCATTACCCAAATGGCAGCTTCTATCGAACTGGTGTCTGAAAACGCCACACAGTCTTCTGAAGTTGCGAAACAATCGGTAAGTCTTGCCGTACAAGGTAATGGTGCGGTGAAAAAGGCTATTCATGGAATGGACACCATTCGCGAACAGATTCAGGAAACATCCAAGCGGATGAAACGTCTGGGAGAAAGTTCGCAGCAAATCGGTGAAATCGTTGAACTAATCAATGACATCGCAGAACAAACCAATATTCTGTCCTTGAATGCGGCGATTCAAGCCGCTATGGCCGGTGAAGCCGGTCGTGGTTTTGCGGTAGTTGCCGATGAGGTTCAGCGACTGGCGGAACGTTCAGGCAGTGCCACTCGCCAGATTGATGCGCTGGTACGTACCATTCAAAGTGACACCAGTGAAGCCATCAGTTCCATGGAACAAAGTACCGCTGAAGTGGTTTCCGGAGCACGCCTGTCGCAGGATGCCGGTGCCTCGCTGGAACAAATTGAAACCGTTTCTCAGCAATTAGCCGAACTGATTAACAATATTTCCAGCAATGCAAAACAACAGGCTACAGCAGCGATTGGGACTTCAGAAAATATGAGTGTGATTCAGGAAATCACCATGCAGACGTCAACCGGTACCAATGAGAGTGCGGCGGCGATCGGCAGACTGCTTGAACTGACAAATGAACTGCGTAAGTCAGTCTCTGGTTTCAAATTACCCTGATGCAGCCTGAGCTGGTGGAGAAGCGACTATGACCCAATCCAGAGGCAACTACAATGCTCTGACATGGCTGCAGGATGAATTGCAGAAGTCTCTCGCTGCGTCATTACAATCGGTTCAGACCTATATTGATGATCCGCAACAGTCAGAATCGCTGAGCCGTTGTGTAGAGCATCTTTATCAGGTGAACGGTACGCTGGAAATGCTCAATCTGGACGGCGCACAGATGCTTGCGGCTGAAATGCAGTCCATTGCGGGTTATATGCGTTCATTCCCGGATGATAAACAAAATTCAGCATTGGAAACGTTAACCCGTGGCTTGATTCTGTTGCCGACGTATTTACAGAAAGTGAATGAGAAGTTTCCAGACAATGCTTTGTGTCTGCTGGACTCAATAAATGAATTAAGACTATTGAGAGATAAACCCGCTATTGCTGAAACCGATGTGTTTGCCCCGGATTTATCCATCAGCCTTCCGGACAGTATTGCCCCTAACCCGGCTCACACCGCTCCCCCACTAGAGCTGGAAAGACATAAAATAGCGCACGTATTTCAACACTTGCTGTTGACCTGGATGCGCGAACAGGACGATAAAAGTCTGCGTAAGATGCGGGGCATTCTGCGACATTTACGGCTGCAATGTTTGCAGGAAAAAACCGCGCTGTTCTGGTGGGTCGCTGAGGCTCTGCTCGAAGGTCTTGCACACCGAGGCATCCGCGATGATTCCAGCGCCAAACAACTTATTGGCAAAATGGCTTCGCCAATTCGACTGGTCTGTGAAGGTGATGAGAATTCATTACTGGCCGGTTATCCTGAAACCCTGCTGAAACAGTTACTGTTACTGGTTGCCCGCTCAAGCAGCTATGGCCCTTTAGTTACCGGAGTAAAAGCGCATTTTGGGCTGACCTTCTACGATCAGGCTTCACAATTAATTGGTCACAGTGACGCAGCATTACAGGAAGCGCAAAATGCTCTGCTCGAGCAACTTGAAGAACTGAAAGAGCGTATCAGTCAGTTTGATACGGCCGAAGACCAGGCCGATGAGGCTGTAAACGATATTAGTCTGCAACTACTGAGCATGGCGGATACGCTGACACTTTTACAACATCAGACGCAAAGTGATTTTTTACATAAACAACATACAGCACTGCAGAAATGCCTGGCGACTGATAAGTCC
The DNA here is from genome assembly GCF_056863975.1 of Methylophaga sp. F7. Lineage (NCBI taxonomy): Bacteria > Pseudomonadati > Pseudomonadota > Gammaproteobacteria > Thiotrichales > Piscirickettsiaceae > Methylophaga > Methylophaga sp. F7. The sequence continues at coordinate 2,921,775 of NZ_CM166511.1, forward strand.
TATCACGATCAACTGACCAGTCTGGCTGATGACTTATTGCAAATCGAAGCCTTACTCAGAAAAACCGATGCCACAGACGCGATTCATCGTCAGTTACAAAAAACCGTATTAACCGAGTGCCTTAATGAGTTGGCCAGTGTTAAAGAACTATTGATTCTTCAATCAAATCATCAGGCGGACAATGATGAAACAACTCAGCAAAACCTGGCAAATAGCCTAAACATGCTGGCCGGCAGTCTCGATGTCCTGGATATCGGTAAAGCATCACAGCTGTTTTCATCATTGGCAACTAAGTTCAATGATGATGCTTTATCGATTAATACTCCCAAAGCTCAACAGGATATGGCCGAAATATTAGCGTCGGCAGAAATCTATCTGGAAAATCTGCACCGAACCGGTCAGGCCGATGAAAATATTCTGCAAACAGCTCTTAGGACGTTGCAAAATTTTGGGCAAAGCATTGAACAAACTGATGAATTGCAGCTATCCGAGATTAATTTTTCTGCCGATAAGTCCAGTGAGGATGATGCTAGTGCTGAAAATGAGAAGTTAAGCTCGGTTGATTTGTATATCAAAGCGCTCGAAGATAACACAGCAGATATTGACGCCTCTCAGCTCAGCATCGCTCCACCGGATCAGGAATCTTTTGCAGCGCAAGACATCAGCTACTCAGAAGAACAAGTTGAAGCGTTAGAGCTGCCTGAGATTAATTTTTCTGCTGAAAATTCCAGTGAAGCCCCCGCTGAAAAAGCTGAACCTCTGAAATTGAGTTCTGTCGATTTATATATCAAAGCGCTTGACGACAGGGAAACTGATACTGAAACTTTGCAGTTCGAAGATTTCAAGCCGTCTGTTGTAGACCTCAGCGAGGATGTCCCTGCAGATGAACCATTGGAGTTAGAGGATTATCAGTTAACGGACATCCACTTTGATCAGGAAGAATCCGAGGCCGCCAAATCAATTGCTTTTGAAGAACCAACATCTTTTTCTGCTGAAGCTGCCGACTCCTCCGAAAGTAGCAATAACTATATCTCCGGGAATTGGCAATTTGAAGAGCATATTAATCCTGAAATCGCTGAAGTTTTTGTTGAAGAGGCCAATGAAGTTTTAGACGATTTGCAGCAACTACTGCCTATTTGGAGTGAAACTCCGGAAAATGGCGATCTGCCAACCATCCGCCGTCATTTTCATACCCTAAAAGGCAGCGGGCGGATGGCTGGTGCAACTACCATTGCCGATATGGCACAAGCAGTAGAACATTTATTAAATCAGATTTTAGAAGATGCTTTACCTGTTTCGGATGAAATCATGGCGTTAGTCATGGAAGCCGTTCCGGAAGTTAACGAGTGTTTACATTTATTCACCCAGGCACAATCTGATTTCACTGAATCTGCAGCAGCATTAACCATACTGGCCAAACAACTCACTGAACAGGAAAGTGTGTTGGATAGTGCAGATGAAGAGGACGAAGACAAAGCTTTACGAGACATTTTCTATCAGGAAGCAGAACAGCACCTGCAAAACCTATTTGCTGAAACAGCTGTTTTACAAGTCGGCAAAGTCATTAATAAATCCATGCTCAGTGCAGCGCATTCTCTCAAAGGCTGTGCCAATATTGCCGGTGTCAAACCCGTCGCCATCATTGCCACCCAGCTCGACCAGACTTTCCGTAATCTTTACCACCAGCAACAAACGTTCACTGAAGAATCAATCAGCGAATTGAATGACATCGTCATGGAATTGAGTCAGTTGTTGCAGGCTGTAAAAACAGGGGAAGATGAGCCGGATATTCGCTTGCTGGATCGGCGAATTTTTGAACTTTGTCCGCAAAAGTCAGAACAAAGTCACACTGCGCGACTGGACCCGGAACAGTTGGTCAGCTTCCTTGAAGAGACTGATGCCCTCCTTAATGAGTACAGCCAGCAACTTGCTGCATGGCAGCAAACGGATAGCGAGCCTCCCCTAGCGTTACAACAGACATTAAATACGCTCGCAGAAAATGCCGAAAATAGCGTACTGCCTCAACTGGCAGCCCTTTATCAGTTAATGCAACGCCTTATCTCGCATCCTCAAAGCCGAAGCGAGAATTTAAAAGCCCTGCTTGATGAAGCGTTGGAAATTGTTAATGATCAGATTGAGGCGCTGATACAGCATAAGACACCAGCCGATTTCACCCTCTTCCGTGAACAGATTCGTGCCACTTTGACAGCTTTTGACAGTGTTTCCACGGTTGAGGTCGATCCGGAAATTCTGGAAGCGTTTACCGAAGAGGCTGCTGAATTATTAGTATCAACCGATCGTGCTATTAAACAATGGCAATCTGAGCCGGAAAATCCAGCAGGCCCTATGCAGTTGCAACGTGATTTGCACACCCTAAAAGGTGGTGCAAGACTGACTGCAACCATGGCTATGGCGGATTTAACTCATCAGATTGAAACATTGGTGCTGTCCGTTACCGACCAGCAGGAAACGCCGGACGATGGTTTTTTCAGTTTGCTGCAACGCTGCCAGGATCGGCTGACCGAAATGCAGGAACAGCTGGCGAGCCGGTCTGACATTCCCGCAGCCAATGATTTACTGCAGGAAATTCAACAGTATTCGGGATATGTACCGGCAGATATTGATAATAGGGATACGTTGCCGCAATCAGCTTCGACTGTTGAGCAACTTCCCCCGAAACCAGCAGCTTTAATAAGGCTCCAGCTGATACCGCTAAATCCAGCAGCTCACAAAGCTCGGAAAAAATCAGGGTACGAGCTGACCTGTTGGATTATTTGAGCAATTTTGCCGGTGAAGTCAGCATCACCCGCGATCAGGTAACCCAGCAGCATGGTGTCATGCATCAGCAGCTTGAGGAAATGGAAGAAACCGTTTCCCGCTTACAAGAGCAATTACGCAAACTGGAAATAGAAACCGAAACCCAGATCCTGTATCGCTATGAAGACACGGTTCAGGATACCAACACTGAATTTGATCCATTGGAACTGGATCGGTTTTCGACTATCCAGCAGTTATCACGCAGCCTGACCGAAACCGTTAACGACTTGAATAATATCAGTCGTTCAATGGGTAACCTGATGCGTGAAACCGATATTTTGCTACTGCAACAATCCCGGCTGAATACTGATTTACAGCAGGGTTTGATGCATACCCGTCTGCTGCCATTTAATTCGATAGTGCCGCGTCTGGAACGGATAGTCCGTCAAACCAATAGTGAATTAAATAAACAGTCCCAATTACTGGTCAGTGGCGCAGATTTGGAACTGGACCGTACTATCCTGGATCGGCTGGTGGCACCGATAGAACATATTCTTCGCAATGCTATCGCTCATGGGCTGGAAACTGCCGACGAACGTTCACAACAAGGAAAACAGCAATCGGGTCGGTTACAGATCGACATGCAACGTGAAGGCTCGGAGGTCGTCATCACCATAGCTGATGATGGTCAGGGGCTGAATATTGAAAAAATCAAACAGCGCGCTATCGCACAGAACCTGATTGATCCAAATAACATTCCTAATGAACAGACACTGATCCAGTTGATTCTGACATCGGGGTTCAGTACTGCCGACACTATCTCTCAATTAGCCGGTCGTGGCGTCGGTATGGATGTTGTCAGTAACGAAATTCGGGCACTGAAAGGTCGTTTATCAATCAGTTCACAACCTGGTAAAGGCACTCAGTTTCACCTGCGGCTGCCATTAACTTTGTCGGTTATGCAGGCATTGTTGATTTCGGTTAATCAACAGCAGTTTGCTGTGCCACTATCAGCTGTCAACGCCGGTGAGCGTATCAGCATACAGCGTATTGGCGAATTGATGGCTCAGCAGAAGCCTACCTATACTTTCCATGGCGAACATTATGACTTTATTCCACTCGGAAACCTGCTTGGTCAGCCTTTAAACCTGCTGGAAAATCTGTCGCACCAAATGCCGTTACTGTTATTCCGTAGCGGTGATATCAAAATTGCCCTGGCCATTGACAGTATTGATAGCAATCGGGAAATCGTTATCAAATCAGTCGGACAGCAGCTCGGACAAATCAGTGCGATCAACGGCGCAACTATCCTGGGGGACGGTCGGGTTATTTTTATCCTGGACATTCCAACACTAATCGAGGATTACCAGGCCCCCTCAGGTACAACTAACCTGCAGCAGGCCAGTGAGAGCTTTAAGCAAATCGAAGAAAATCGTAATCCACTGGCAATGATTGTGGATGATTCAATTACCATGCGTAAAGCAACGGAAGGCCTGTTAACCCGTCTTGGCTTTGACGTGGTGACAGCGAAAGACGGTGTTGATGCACTGGCCCGATTATACGAACAAACACCCGATATCGTGTTGCTCGATGTGGAAATGCCTCGAATGGATGGCTTTGAATTCGCCTCGATTATTCGTAACGATTCGCAATTCAAACACTTGCCAATCATTATGATCACTTCTCGTACCGGGGATAAACACCGTCAACGCGCGATGAGCATTGGAGTGAATGCCTACCTTGGTAAGCCCTATCAGGATGATGAGTTGATTATTTCGATGAAACAGCAACTCGCCTATAAATATCCTAACGAAAAGCGTTGAGAAAAACTCACAAAAGGCAATTATGCAGAAAGAAAAAGATTTTATTCATTGCATGTTGATTCCATTACGGCAGCATTATTTATTGTTACCGAACCCAACGATTGCCGAAGTTATTCCGCTGCCGCGTCTGACTGATAGTGATATCAACTCATCCTGGTGTATCGGACAGTTTTTCTGGCGTGATCTGCCATTAGAAGTGATTGATTTGGAAACGCTGATTGGAAGTGGCCAACAAAACAACCGCCAAATCAATAAACTATGCGTGATCAACGGCATCAACAGCGACGCTAAAATCAAACATTATGCAGTTGCCTGCTGTGGCGCGCCTCAACTTATCACCATTAATGAAACTGCTCTGCAACCCACGCATGATATTGTCGATTCGGACTGGCTTCACTGCCAGATTAAGATCGGATCCAATGTCGCTTTTATTCCAAAACTAGACAATATTGAAACTCATCTGCAAAACAGCTTGTCGGGTAATACAATCTCTGACAATTTGCTTTAAGATACCGGCATGAAAAATCAAATTCGCATTGCAATATTGCTGATGCTTGCCGTTTTTTTGCCTATTCAGGCAGTGACTGCAGCATCTGACATCAATCAACAGCGCAAGCTTTATCAGCAAGCCAAAAAAGCGCTGCAAACACATCAGCTGACTCAGTTTCGTCAACTCCAGGATCAACTGGAAGGTTATCCGTTGCAGGAATATCTGGACTATTTATATCTGCAACATCGGATAAACGATACCGAAGCAGCAAACATCAAACGCTTTCTGCAAACTCGTGAAGACAGCTTTTTCAAGGCGCGCCTGCGCGGCGCCTGGCTGGACAAACTGGCAGACAGTCAACAATGGCATCAGTATCTGGAGTTTTATCAAGCGCCTCAGTCAGCAGCACGTGAATGTCATTATGCCCGGGCATTAATCGCTACCAATCAACAACAGGCCGCTGCTGAAGCATTCGAAAAACTCTGGTTGGTTGCCGCCTCGCAGGACAAGGCATGTGATGCCGTTTTTCATCATGCAGAACAGCGTGGTTGGTTAACGGATGAATTACGCTGGCAACGGCTGCTACTGGCATTACGCAACCAGCAATTTGCTCTGGCTAACTATCTTGCCAAAACGGTAAAACAGAGTGCAACCGCCCAGGCCTGGACAAAACGCTGGGAAGATATTCATACAAACCCTGTCAGCTTGCTGTCTCAGTTACCGGCCCAGGCACCTGCTCAGGGAGTCTCTCTGGCACAGGATGTTGCTATGGCCAGAGAAATTATTGTTTATGGCCTGAAACGTTTAGCCAGAAATGATCCCGCTAAAGCCCACTATCACTGGACACGTCTGGAAAACAGTTATCAGTTTTCTACTGATGAACGCCATGATGTTCAGGGCAGCATTGGACTTTGGGCCGCGTTGGATCGTGACGATAAAGCACTTTATTATTATGGTGACACCCCAAATCATCCATGGCGTGTCCGTGCAGCCTTATGGCAACAAAACTGGCCTGAAGTACAAAAAGCTATCGCCAGCCTGGATGAACAAACACGTCAGGAAACACGCTGGCAATATTGGCTTGCCAGAAGTCTGGCAGAACAGGGCCAACGTACTGAAGCCGAAGCAATATGGCGCACATTGGTGGATGAGCGTGATTTTTATGCCTTTCTGGCAGCAGATAAAGTTGATGCTGACTATGCAATGAATCATCATCCTATTATCGCTGAGCCCCAATACAGCGAGTCGATTCTCTCCATGGACAGCGTACAACGCATGCGTGAGTTCTATCTGCAGGATGAGTTACTTGATGCCCGACGTGAAGCCTATTTTCTGCAACAAACATTGACTCCACGGGAACTGCAGATTGTTGCCACGGAAACCCATAAGTGGGGCTGGCACAATCAAACCATTGCCTTGTTAGGCACTGCACGCTACTGGGATGCATTGGATTTACGTTTTCCGGTGCTTTACGACACTGAAATGCGGCAGGCCAGTGCTGATGTAGGAGTAGATGCTTCGTGGTTACTTGCCATTGCCCGGCAGGAAAGTGCTTTTAATTCCAGAGCGCGCTCACATGCTGGCGCAATGGGGTTGATGCAGGTCATGCCCGCTACTGGTAAACAGGTTGGACGCTGGCTGAATAAGCCTTTAAAGCAGGATTCTGAGCTTTATCATCCGCCGCGTAATATCGAGATAGGAAGCTTTTATATCCGCCGGATGCAGGATCAATTTCAAAACAATCCAATACTGGCCACCGCAGCTTATAATGCCGGACCTCATCGTGTTTCACGCTGGCTACCGGAACAAACCATGCCTGCCGATATCTGGGTAGAGAACATTCCATTTACCGAAACCCGTCGCTATGTTCGCTCGGTGTTCAGTTATGCTGCTACCTATGACTTTCAAAGAAAACAGGCTATCAAGCGAATGTCGGAACGCATGCCAGCAGTACGCCCCAAAAACCCTTAATATAGCGTCATGCGAATATATAAAGTAGGTGGCTGTGTTCGGGATCGCTTACTGGGACGGCCGGTAAAAGATAAAGACTGGGTTGTTGTGGGCAGCACTGTAGAGGAAATGCTGGCTCAGGGATTTCGCCCTGTGGGCAAAGACTTCCCCGTCTTTCTGCATCCCCAAACCCACGAAGAATACGCGCTTGCCCGTACGGAACGGAAAACGGCGCCGGGCTATCATGGTTTCGAAATTCACGCTTCACCAGAGGTTACTTTAGAAGAAGATCTGGCACGTCGGGATCTGACTATCAACGCAATGGCTGAAGATGACGATGGCAATGTCATCGATCCATTTGATGGACAAACCGATCTGCATAACAAGACTTTACGCCATGTATCAAATGCCTTTGTTGAAGATCCGGTCAGGGTATTACGCATGGCAAGGTTTGCTGCCCGCTTCGGTTTTCATGCAGCCGATGAGACCAAACAATTAATTCATCAGATGATAGCCAATGGTGAACTGGAACATCTGGTCGCTGAGCGCGTATGGCAGGAGTTGGAAAAAGCGCTATTAAGCAGCCAACCCTCTTTATTTTTTTTCAGCTTAAAAGAAGTCGGCGCATTAAAAACACTGTTTCCAGAAATTGATCGGCTGTTTGGTGTTCCACAGATTTCTCAATGGCATCCCGAAGTGGATACCGGTGTGCATGTGATGCTGGTGCTGGATCAAGCCGCCAGACTAACTGATGATCTGGCCGTGCGTTTTGCCGTGTTATGTCATGATCTGGGCAAAGGAACGACCCCTGCAGACATTTTGCCAAGTCATAAAGGGCACGAACAACGCAGTATCGCATTAACCCATACGTTATGTGAACGTTTACGCGTACCACGTGAGATCAGCAGTCTGGCACTAAAAGTCGCTGAATTTCACACACATTGCCATTTACTTTTTGAATTATCAGCGCGTGAAGTATTAAACGTAATAGAAGGGCTTGATGCGTTTCGCAAACCGCAACGATTTTCACAATATCTCTTGGCTTGTGAGGCCGACTTTCGAGGACGTCCTGGTTACGAAAACACTGATTTTCCCGAAAAAGTCGCTTTTCAGGCCTGTTTTGAAGCTGCATCAGAGGTAAGCGCAGCACCTTTTGTTAATGAGGGATTGCAGGGTCCAGCTATTGCCTCGGCCATGGCAGAACAGCGATGCAGAATAATCGAACAGGTACTTAAACCATTTTGTAAAAACACCGATGGAAAAGTTAGCTGATCATTACAGCGCCCAATGCATAACGTATACTATTTTCATTTTTTATCAGACAGGATCTTTTCATGAGCAGTCAAATCTCCGCCAACTGGACCAGTGTTAACGCCGCCAGTAAGCCACTGGTTGATAAATTAATCGACAATGCTCAAGCCCTGCAATTGGAAATCAGTCATTTATCCAATGGTACACGCGTCGTTGATGCAGGTATCAATGCCACCGGTGGTCTGGAAGCGGGTCGACTGATTGGTGAAATCTGCATGGGTGGACTGGGTACCGCAACTCTCGGCAGTACCAGCGGTTTTAGCGATTGGCCATGGTCAGTGAATGTTCATGCAAAAACGCCGGTATTAAGTTGTCTTGGCAGTCAATATGCGGGTTGGAGTCTTTCTCATAAAAGTGAGGATGTGAAATTTTTCGCCCTGGGCTCCGGGCCAGGTCGTGCACTTGCTGCCCGTGAAGAGTTATTCAAGGAATTTGGCTATCAGGATAAAGCAGATTCAACGGTTATCGTGCTGGAAGTAGATAGCATGCCACCCGTCGAAATCGCCGATAAAGTTGCTGATAACTGTGGTATCAAACCTGAAAATCTAACGTTAATTCTGACCCCAACCACCAGTCTGGCAGGGGTAATGCAAATTGCCATTCGTGTACTGGAAGTGGCCATGCATAAAGCTCATACCCTGCACTTCCCGATGGATAAAATTGTGGATGGTTTTGGAACCACGCCTGTCGCACCACCCGGTGGTGATTTTATGACCGGCATGGGCCGTACCAACGACGCTATTCTGTATGGCGGTACCGTGCATCTTTTTGTGGACAGCACCAATGATGAAGCACAAGATCTTGCCAAGAAAATGCCCAGCAATACATCGTCTGATTACGGCCGTCCGTTCGGTCAGATTTTCAAATCGTACGAATATGACTTTTTCAAAATTGATCCGATGCTTTTCAGTCCGGCAAAAGTCATTATCACCAGCACCCAAACCGGGAAAAGCTTCACTGCTGGTGAATTGAATGCTGACTTATTGAAGCAATCTTTCGGACTTTAATGATTGACTATGCCTAGCGCCCGCGTTGCTGTTTTTAATGATACTCACGGGTGGCATAGTGCTCAGCTGACTGAAGCACTGGCTGACTTAAATATTGAAACGGTGCTTATCGATCTGGCGGAATGCCGGATCGATACCCGCAGTCCAACAGGCATGGTGATTCCTCAGTTTGAAACAACATTGCCTGATGCCGTGCTGGTCAGAGGGATCGCTCCCGGAAGCCTCGAACAAATCACCTTACGCATGGACGTATTGCATACCCTTGCCGAATTAGGTGTGCCAGTTTTGAATCCCGCCCATGCTATTGAACTCACCGTCGATAAAGCGCGTACGTCATTAAGACTCCATCTGGCGAATATCCCTTCTCCACATACCTGGGCTTGCGAAAGCCGCGAACAGGCATTGCAAATTGCCCGCGAAGAATTCGCCAAAGGGTTCAGCCTGGTCGTTAAACCGTTATTTGGTTGTCAGGGTAAAGGTATTCAACGGCTTGATGCGTTAGCACAACTGGATAATCTCTCAGTAGTTGGTGAGGCTTATTATCTTCAGCATTATGTGGCACCGGCTCAAATCGGTTGCTGGCAGGACTGGCGCTTGATGGTGGTCAATGGAGAAGTCATTGCGGCCATGACTCGTCGCTCGAATCACTGGATAACCAACTTTGCTCAAGGTGCCAGCTGTTTTGCCAGTACAGTGACCCATGAAATGGCACAACTTGCTATCAGAGCGACGGCTGCGGTGGAAGCACCTTATGCCGGCGTCGATCTGATTCAGGATCCGCAAGGCCAATTCAGTGTATTGGAAGTCAATAGCGTACCCGCCTGGAAAGGCTTATATCAGGCAACAGGTATTGATATTGCTGCTCGACTTGCAACAATGGTTGCTTCTCATATTCAGCAAACCAGACAGGTATCTCTCCCCGAACATGCTAGCTGAACAACAGATTGCTGACAGTGTCCGTTGGGCCTGTGAGCAGGAAGTCAACGCTCCAAAACCCGGCAATGTAAATGTCTGGAGTGACGGACATAATATGGCTGTGCAGGACTTTCTCTCCAGTGCTGCAGCAATTGCGCCGGTAATGGCGCAACCCAATCTAAAGGTTGGCGAACGGATTTTGCAGTCCATTAAAGCTACCCGTAAAGTCGTCGACTGTAATACCAACCTTGGTATCGTATTATTATTTGCCCCGTTATGTGATGCAATTCAGCGATGTTCCAGCTTTGATCAACTATCTTCAGAGCTTGAAAAAACCCTAGCGGCTTTAACCATTGAAGATGCCCGTCTGTGTTATGAAGCGATTCGGTTGGCTGATGCGGGCGGAATGGGTCAGCAAGCTGAAGAAGACATACATCAACAGCCAAAAGTCACCCTGCGAAAAGCGATGGAATTAGCGCAAAATCGAGACACAATCGCCTTGCAATATGTAAATAACTACCAGCAAGTATGGGATATCGGCTATAAACAATTGACAGAAGCGTTGAAATGTGGGGAAAAGGTTGAATGGGCCTCCACAATCGCGTATCTTTACTTACTAGCACGTGTGCCGGATACGCTAATTATCAGAAAGCAATCCCGGCATATCGCCCAGACAGTGGCACAGAAGGCACAGTTATTTATTTTAAAAATGAATAAAAATAGACCCTTAAGCAAATCAACAGCCGAGTTGACCGTCTGGGATCAAGAATTAAAGAGTCACGCCATAAATCCCGGAACCTCCGCAGATATGACCGCAGCAGCATTGCTGCTATTTGCGTTCGAGCAGGCGTTTGATTCAAACCGAATTTCAGTAGCACGATGCTTATAGCGGGCGGCACTGAGCAGGTGATACGTTCCTTTATTACGTATAAACCTCAATCTCACATAAAAAGGTTGAGGAAAAAATGAGCCTTTTTGACAATTTTTTTGGAACAGGAAAATATAACATGCCAGTTATCGATCGCGTACTTGTAGGTGAATCCTTAGTCATTGAAGATGGTGACTTAGACAACGTTGCTCACATTGATTTATTAATGGGCCCACGTGGTTCAGCAGCAGAAGATGCTTTCTGCCGCACTATGACCGACCAGAAACAAGGTGTTAACGGCCTGTTGGCTGTGGTTGCACCTAACCTGATGGTCAAACCAGCTACCGTTATGTTCAACAAAGTAACCATCAAAAACATGAAACAAGCTGTGCAAATGTTTGGCCCTGCACAACGTGGAGTTTCTGTTGCGGTTGCTGAGTGTGTTGAAGATGGCACTATCCCTCTCAGTGAAGCTGATGATTGCTTCATTTGCGTTGGTGTATTTATCTCACCAACTGCTGACAGTGATGAAAAAATCCAGGACTGGAACTACCGCGCAACTAAAGAAGCTATCAAACGTGCAGTAGCTCGTGAGCCTAAAGCGGCTGACGTTGTTGCACAATACAAAGCTTCTGAACACCCATTTGGTGCTAAGTAAGTTTTAGACTGATGTCAATGCCGCCCTTCGGGGCGGCATTTTCAGTTCATTATCTGGCGTACTGTATCGACGCCAAGCCTGCCTTTGTGCAAAGCACTGGCAATCAAAGCCCCTTTGATTTGGTTTTTTGCCAAATTCATTAAATCTTCTTCCCCACGCACACCACCCGCCGCAATTAATTGCGCACCAGGCTTAATCATTTGAATTTTATTCAGTAACTTTTCATCTGGCCCCCTATCCATCCCCACTGTATCCAGACTCATCACGATAATAGTTTCAGGCCATAAATCTACACGCGTTAACAAATCATGTTGACCCAATAACCGTCCCTGCCGAAAATCCAGCGATAATATAAATTCCTTAGGTTGCAACGTGGTTAACAATTGAAGATCCTGCAGAGTCTCACTCCCTAATACCGGCTTAATATTTGGTATATCACACCAGAACTGCCAATCATTCAGAGTACGGATGCCCGCATCCAGCCAGATGGTTAATTGTGGAAATAGCCGGTGCAGTTGCAAATAAAACGCTTTATCGATTTTTCCAATTTCGATTGCATCCAGATCCGCAATATAAATATCGGTAAACGCATACCATGTCAGTAACTGTTTAATCACCGCATTTGGATAGACACTGGAGGTTAATTGCGATTTAAGCGGCTGATAGTGATCACGCCTTCCACCTTGTGCATGTACGACCTTCCCCCCATCAGATCAATGACCGGTATAATCAACACTTCTTTAAGTAACCTTAGAAAAATGAACTTAGTCGTCTACGAGCATATCACCAGTGGCGCATTGTGTGACGAGCAGTTACCCCCATCGCTCTCACATGAAGGCGAAATGATGCTTTCTTCCATTGTGCAGGATCTTCTCCGGCTGGGTCAGATTCATATCACTATCCTTAGAGATAAGCGACTTAGTGAGTCTGACTGGATGAAGACCTCCAGTATCACGATAAAAACTTGCGCTAGTCGCCAGGAATTTGATCAAAATTGGCAGTATTGTTTAAAAAACCTTTCGTTTTTTTTACTGATTGCTCCCGAAACCGATAATATTTTATTGTCCCTGCAACAGCAGGTTATCGCTGCGAACAATCTCTATCTGGGGTGCTCAATTGAGGCAACCAGCTTTTGTACGGACAAAATTCAATGTTCTGAGCAACTGCTGAAAAAAGGCATTGCTACACCAGTGACTTTATCAGCTGCCGATGGTTTATTAGACCAGTGCTTGCTCGACCAGCCTTATGTCGTCAAACCTCAGGACGGTGCCGGTTGTCTTGATACTCTCAAATTTGAATCGATACAACAAACTCGACAATACCTGATAGGTCTGCCTAAAGAGGTACGAAACAAACTGATTGTGCAACCTTACCTTGATGGCCCGGCCTTGAGCATTAGTTTGTATGTGGGACAAAATAACATCGAGTTACTGTCAATTAATCAGCAATTAATCGAACAACAGGCACAACAATTTGTCTTTCATGGGTGTCAGGTAAACACTATTGCGACACAGCAATTTACTGACCAGCAGGCAATGCAGCTTGCCACTTTGATTGATCAGGCGATTGCAGGATTATCCGGCTACGTTGGTATCGATTTTATATTAACTAAGCAAGGGCCAGTGGTGGTAGATATTAACCCCCGATTGACAACAGCCTATGTCAACCTGGCAGCCAATAAACAGCGTAACCCTGCCCTGCCGTTATGGCAGCATCTACAACGTTTGCAGCAACAAGAAGCATATTATGCATAGACAAGAAAAAGGCTGTTTCACCGGCTGGGATATTGGTGGAGCACACTTGAAAGTAGTTCGCTGTAATAATCAGGGCGAATTATTACAGGCGCTTGAACTGCCCAGCCCACTTTGGCGGGGCAAAGAAGCGCTGCGCAAGGCTATTCGTCTGGCAGTTGATACGCTGAACAATGAATTGGATCAACAACTTGTTACCATGACCGGCGAACTGGCAGATTGCTTTGCTGACCGAGCTTCCGGTGTATCGGAAATTCTGGCCTGTATAGCTGAATATTTTCCAACTGATCGGGTTTCGGTATTCAGCAGCAATGGCTGGTTAAGTCAGGAACAAGCCCGCACTCACTGGGATAAAGTAGCTTCGATGAATTGGCTGGCCAGTGCCCAGTTAGCCGCTACAAATTATCCAGCAGGACTTTTAATTGATTGTGGAAGCACAACCACCGACATTATTACACTTAATCAATCTCAGCCACAATTAACCGCATATGATGATCAAGGCCGGCTAAAAAGTGGTGAGTTACTGTATACAGGTGTTATCCGTACCCCCTTGATGGCTATCGGGCAGAAGCTGCCGTTTCGTGGAGAGTGGCAAACTATCACGGCTGAATTATTTGCGACTACTGGGGATTGCTGGCGGCTGCTGGATAAAATCAGTGCTACACAGATTAATGATAGCAGTGCGGATGGCAATGATTGGCAAACCGAAAACTGCCAACGCAGATTAGCTCGAATGCTGGGAACCGATGCCAATTTGTTTACAGCAGAAGACTGGCAGAATGTCGCAATATGGTTTTCTGAACAGCAAATCCAGCAGATCCATAATGCCTGCTTACAGGTATTATCCGCTCATAGTGATCTTGATATGCAAGCACCGGTGATTGGCGCAGGTGCTGGACGATTTATCGTCAGCCAGATTGCTAAGCGTTTACAGCGTCCATATGTTGATTTTGATAGCCTGCTTGGCTCGCATGCAACCGCTGCGTCATACGCACCAGCCAGCGCACTCGCCCTTCTAGCCCAGAGGCAGTTCACGTAAAATACTGTGATGAATTCTCAATTGCCGCCTTTATGTGCCGAGCTTCCCTATCAAATAGACAGTGCCACACTGTTTGCTGCTATTCGTGATTTGCCGTGGGCGGTTTTCCTGGATAGTGCCATTACCGAAGGCGATAATGCCCGCTTCGATATCATCGCGGCAGATCCCTTTATTACGCTGCAGACCACCGGTCAAACAACAACTATTGACTATCGAACTGCAAATAGCCTGAATTCGGCGGACGATCCCTTTTTGTTGTTGCAGACTGTGCTGAAAAAATATGCTCAGCAGTCAACCGAACTGCCCTTCTGTGGGGGTGCCATTGGGTATTTCAGTTATGATCTGGGCCGCAGAATTGAAAGCCTGCCAAGTCTGGCGGTAGATTCGGAACAAATACCGGAAATGGCTGTTGGCATTTATGACTGGGCAGTGATTAATGATCATCAGCAACAGCGCTGCTGGTTAGTCAGTTATGGTGTTGACCCATTCACTCATCAGCAATGGTCAGATTTACTCAGCCGACTACACCAAATGCCAATCCCTGACTCCGCAAGCTTTAAAGTAACCGGTGAATTACATTGCAACATGGATCAACAGGCCTATCAAACGGCCTTTGAAAAAATAAAAAACTATATTACCGATGGGGACTGTTACCAGGTCAATCTGGCCAAACGTTACGAAGTAAATGCTGAAGGGGATCCCTGGATTGCCTATCAGCAGTTACGAAAACAGAATGCCGCACCTTTTTCAGCCTTTTTAGCAACGCCTCAGGCAGCCGTATTAAGTTCATCACCAGAGAGATTATTACGGGTCAAAAACAATCTGGTGGAAACCAAACCCATTAAAGGCACACGTCCACGGGATTTGCACAATGCAGAGCGCGACCGCATGCTCGCCCGGCAATTACAGGACAGCCTCAAGGATCGCGCTGAAAATGTGATGATTGTTGATTTGCTACGCAATGATCTGGGGAAAGTCTGTGCACCAGGTTCCATATCCGTGCCATCTCCTTTTGCGCTCGAGTCTTTTGCTACCGTACATCACCTGGTCAGCACTATTACCGGGACACTGGCTGAAGATCAGGATGCTGTCAGCTTATTAAGAGCCTGTTTTCCTGGGGGATCCATTACCGGTGCACCCAAACTGCGCTCGATGGAAATCATCGAAGAACTCGAACCGCAACGCCGTGGGGTCTATTGTGGCAGCATTGCTTTTATTGGCTTTGACGGCAATATGGACAGCAATATTACGATTCGTACATTGGTATTCAGTGATAATCGTCTGCGTTTCTGGGCTGGTGGCGGTATTGTGGCGGATTCCGAACTGGAAGCCGAATATCAGGAAGTGGCTGATAAAGCCGCGGCAATGCTGGGTCTGGTGGAGTCATTACGTTAAATGTATGTCGTTAAACTGGGTGGTAGCCTATATCACACTGCTGAACTCAAATCCTGGTTAACATTGCTGGAACAAACGGCGCTTAATGAGTCTGTGGTAATTGTTCCGGGCGGTGGTCCT
This sequence comes from Methylophaga sp. F7, assembly GCF_056863975.1. Taxonomy (NCBI): domain Bacteria; kingdom Pseudomonadati; phylum Pseudomonadota; class Gammaproteobacteria; order Thiotrichales; family Piscirickettsiaceae; genus Methylophaga; species Methylophaga sp. F7. The sequence continues at coordinate 2,937,859 of NZ_CM166511.1, forward strand.
TTTGCTGATATGGTGCGTCAGGCGCAGCAACTGCATAAATTTGATGATCAACATGCTCACCATATGGCGATCCTTGCCATGGCACAATATGGGTTGATGCTTCAGGCCTTGTTACCCTCCGCTGTCCTTGTAAAAACGCCAGCAGAAGTTTCCAGCCATTGCCAACTGGCTATCTGGTTGCCAGATGATCAATTACTGCAAGTCAAAGAAATTACCCAAAACTGGCAGATCACTTCCGACAGTCTGGCTTTGTGGTTTACACAGCAATTTCCACAAAGCAGCTTGAGTCTAATCAAACGTGTTTCCGCAGAGAGTGGAGATCTCAACGAGTTAAGTAAAAAAGGCATTATTGATCAGGGTTTTACTGCACTGTTCCAACAAAGACCAATTTCAACTCAATTGATCCATTATCAAGCCCTGGATAACTTTCCTGAGCATGGAATTAAGCTCAGATGAGCATTGCTTTAAGTCAACTATCCACCACGCTGTCAGCGTTAATTAATCAGTCTCTGCAACAATTCGACATCGATGCTAAAACGCTTCAACAGCTTTCCCAACAAATAGATACCTTACTCCTTGCAGGACAGCGTCACAGACAAGCAAACTGGGCAGGTCATATGACGCCTGCAGTAAATGAATTAGCCGCACTGGGAAAGCTTGTGGCGGCTTTGCATCAAGGTAATCTGCTCTCATCAGAGCTTTATCCAGAACTTGCAATCATTGAAAAAGATATCTTTGATTTTTTCTGTCCTTTATTTGGTCAACAACACGGGCATGCGACGCATGGTGGCAGCTATGGCAACCTTGATGCGTTATGGCAGGCTCGAAAAAAATTCGGTGGCCATTCAAACCGGGTATATGCCAGCGATCAATCTCACTATTCCATTTTCAAGGCGTGTGACATTCTGGGTCTGGAATTACAATTGATACCCACCAATGATTCCCAGCAGATGGATATTTCAGCACTTGCGTTTGCCTGTAACGAGTTGACTCCAATGGCCATTGTTGCCACAGCAGGCACTACCAGTAGCGGACAGATCGATGATATCAACGCGATTAAAGCGCTCATTGAGTATAGTCCGTGTTGGCTGCATATCGATGCAGCCTGGGGTGGTTTTTTAAGTTTGATCAACACCAGTCCACTGACCGACAAACAGCTCGGTCAAGCAGACTCAGTCTGTTTTGATCCGCACAAAAGTCTGGGGCAGCCCCGTCCCTGCGGGTTATTGATGTATCAGCAACCAATCAAAGCCACGGCCTCGCCAACCCAATACCTGACACAAAACCCACGTGACACATTACCGGGTTCCTATGGAGCAGAACTGTTACTGCCTTTATGGCTGACCATCAAAACACTTGGAAAAACAGGCCTTGGGGATCAAATCGACTTTCAACTCGACCAGGCCAGAAATTTTGCAGGTTTTCTCAATGAGCAGCCAGGATGGCAGGTAGAGGAGTCTCCCACTGGCATTGTCTGTTTTAATCCACCAACACAAAAAGACCTTTCCGATTTGCTTAAAAAAGGTATTTTTTCACTTACGGAAATTGCTGGAAAGAAAGTCTATAGGGCAGTCTTTGCCGGACCTGGCACCCGTAGTGACACACTGATTAGCGATCTGGCGCCTTATCTATAATCTGTTTTTGAACGCCGTCATAGCGTCTTAGCCAAGGCGATATTTTATTTAACGGAGAGGACCATTGTTGACTATCACGCATTGCTACCTGTTTTGAAGGATAGACCCCGTAGATCACGGCATACCAGACTTCACCATTGCGGATACTTTCAAAAACTGCAACATTACCTGTCAGTTCATTTTTTTCCACAAAGCTGTCCACTTCAGCCCTATCCCATGTACCCATTAATTGAAAGGTAAAATCAGTAGCGGATTGCTGCATAATCCACTCTTTATCCTTTAGAGTCGTATCAACCAGATCAGAAAATGCTGTATCAGCTTTCTCCGTGGTGGTAGCGGGTTCGGGAATTAATTCGACTGGAGGGTTAATTTGTTCAGGCGGTGAAGGTGGCTCAACCTCTTGTTCATCTGCTGTTTCAGAAGTCACTTTTTCTGTTTCAGAACTTGAATCATCATTCACCGTGTCAACGTCAGCAATAGATTCCTCTGAATCAGCAGTCTGAGAGGGTTGTTCAATTATTTCTACAGGATCAAGTAAAACGTCTGCAGCGACTTCCTGTTCAGGTTCAGGCTCTACTTCATCGGTCGGGGAAATGGTTTCGATTGCTGCTTCAACATCAGAGTCAGTCGTCGGTTCAGCTTCTATATCTGTCTGCTCCAACTCTTCGAGTAATTCGACTAATTCCTGGCGATCGGCTTCTGCAACACTGGTAAGTTCTTCTGGCTCATCCACAACGACCATGGGCAAGTTTTCGGTTAAAGCATCCGTATTTAGCACATCGTCTTCAATCGTGCTTTTATCAGCAACAAACAAGTCATTTATCTGCTGCTGGTAAAACAAAACCAATGCAAATAAAACACCCAGCGGAACCAGTCCAAACCATTTATTCCAGCGCAAAGAAACAGCAGGAAACTTGAAGCTGAAAGGCAGCTGCACCGGTTTGCCCTGTCCCAGTAAAAATTTATGGGCAAGATGATTCAATGCTGCCGGAACACCTGAAGACTGTCGATGAAAACGTATTAATGCTTTGTTATCAAATGGGCTGTCACCGTTGAAACCAACACCCTGTAACCGCTGCAATAAATAAGCAGCGGTTTCCTGTTGTGGAATTGGCCCCAGCAGTAAGGGTTGAATGCGCTCATTTTGAGAAGCCATGACATCAGCCGTAACATCAGTTACTACCGCCCGCCATAGATAGTTGCCTTCATGTTGCCAGTCAAACCAGGTTTTTAATTGCTGGAGTAATGGCTCGGCAAGCTTACTGATATCATCAATCAATAACACCGGACGAATCTGCAAAGTCTGCAGTTGTTGTAATCGCTGTTGTAATAGCTGAAGGTTGTTACTGCCCAGCGTACTCTCCTGAGGCGCACCAAAAACCTGTAAACAGCTGCTGACCATAAACTGAATGGTTAATGAGGGTTCTGCCTGAATCAGACAAAAACGCAAATCATCGCCCCCCGATTCATTAAGGCTTTTAAAGTAGTGGTTTTACCCAGACCGTTGCTGCCATACAGCAAAGGAATTTTGTCACTGGCCCGCAGCAGATGCAGAACCAGGTCCAGACGCTGCTTAATTTCCGGCCCCATATACAGTCCGGCTTCTGTCACCTCAGCACTGAATGGATTCGACTGAAGCGCTAATCTTGAAATATATTTTGGTTCAGCTGCCGCTGCAGTCATTGCATTACTCAATTTCCAGCAGTAAATTTCGCCAGGGTTTCAGCCAGAGCGTCACCATCGTAGTCATCGGAAATAATGGCCTGACCGATATCTTTTAACAACACCAGACGAATCAGTCCATCCTGAACCTTTTTATCTACCGCCATCAGGTTCATAAAATCTGCAGAACTTAACTTGCCCGGAACAGTAACAGGCAGATTAGCGGCTTTCATAATGTCGCTGATACGGGTAACTTTTTCCGTGCTAAGCCATCCCATACGTTGCGACAAGTCGGCTGCCATCACCATACCTATTGCAATCGCCTCACCATGCAGACAATTCCCGTAGCCACAACCAGTCTCAATGGCATGACCGAATGTATGACCAAGGTTTAACAAAGCTCTGACACCCTGTTCACGCTCATCATCTGCCACAATGGTTGCCTTATCCTGACAGGATCGGGCAATCGCTTGTGCCAGTGCCTCAGGATCACGCGAAACCAGCAGCGACATATTCTGTTCAAGCCAGTCAAAAAATTCAGCGTCATTAATCAACCCATATTTAATGACTTCTGCCAGTCCCGAAGAAAACTGACGATCATCCAACGTTTTTAACGTGGCAGTATCTGCCAGTACACATTGCGGCTGGTAAAACGCACCAATCATATTTTTGCCTAACGGATGATTGACCGCGGTTTTGCCGCCGACTGAAGAGTCGACCTGTGATAATAAGGTGGTGGGAACCTGGATAAAGGGCACCCCCCGCTGATAACAGGCTGCAGCAAATCCTGCCATATCGCCTATAACACCACCACCCAGCGCAATAATGGTTACCTGACGAGACAATCTGGCTTCCAGTAAACGATCAAAAATCAGCTGCATGGTGTCCAGCGTTTTATATTGTTCACCATCTGGCAAAATAACACTTTCCAGCCGATAGTCTTTTAACGCTGTTTTTACGGTATCCAGGTATAGAGGTGCCACCGTTTCATTGGTAACAATCAACACTTCCTTTCCCCGGATATGGGCGGTAAATAAATCACTTTCCGATAGCAGATTTTCACCAATATGGATGGGATAACTGCGATCACCGAGTGCAACTTGAAGCGTTTTCATCATATTCAGGTTTCTTTTGTTTTTAATTGTTGCAGTTGTTTTATCACTGCGTTCACGGTTCGAGTGACAGACTGATCACCCGTTTGTAACACCACATCAGCCACTTCCCGATATAAAGGATCCCGCTGTGCCATTAGTTGTTTTATTTGCTGACGACGATCCCCTACCTGCAGTAAAGGACGGCTGGTATCACGTGATGTGCGGCGGTAAAGTTGTTCGGCTGTGGCCGCCAGATAGACAACCTTGCCACGTTTCAGATTGCGCCGATTTGCCTCCGCCAGAACAGCACCGCCACCAGTGGCCATTACAATATTCTCCATTGCGCTAAGCTCATCAATCACTTTTTGCTCGCGCTCTCTGAAGCCCTCTTCACCTTCCATCTCGAAAATCCAGGAGATGGATACACCGGTGCGCTTTTCAATCTCACGATCACTATCAAAAAACTTGCGATGCAGCTTTTTGGCAAGCTGTCGACCAATGGTAGACTTTCCAGACCCCATTGGCCCCACCAGAAATATATTACCTGAAATCACGTGGCTAATGACTCAACTGTTTATCGTGAAAAAAAACCGGATCATAGTAGATCCGGTTTTTTATATTAACTGAAAAAGCAGGAATTAATAATCCATACCTTCCTTAATAATTTTTGGTGTCACAAATACCAGTAACTCACGCTGGCGATCTTCATTCGTATTGGTTTTGAAGAGAAAGCCCACATAAGGCAAATCACCAAAGAATGGTACACGTGTCGATTCTGTTCTAGAGGTTTGTTCATAAATACCCCCCAACACCACAGTTTCGCCATTATCCACCAATACCTGCGTGCGAACGCTTCTGGTATCAATACTAGGAACGCCGAGGAAAATAGCACCTACTTCGTCTTTATTCACTTCCAGATCCATCACAATGCGATCATCCGGCGTAATCTGCGGAGTCACATCCAGTTTTAACAGTGCCTCTTTGAATGAAACCGAGGTTGCACCACTTGATGAAGCTTCCTGATAAGGAATTTCGGTACCTTGCTCAATGGTAGCCTGTTTTTGGTTTGAAGTGATGACACGTGGTGTTGAAATAATCTCACCTTTGCCTTCCTCCTGCATCGCAGAAAGCTCCAACTCCAGTACCGCTCCCAAAGGCAGTTTAGCCAACGCCAAAGCAATAGTCCCTGCCGGATTGGCAACCGGTAAGTTCACATTTAAATCCTGACCACGTAATCCAGCCTGGTTTGTGGGAACCACCGCATCCAGATTATTCGCCGGAACCTGCAAACCTTCCAGAGAACCGGATGTGCCTGCTCCCAAGGTGCCACTTTCAGCTGAGGTGCCAAAACGCACCCCCAGCTCCTTAGTAAAGTCATTGTTGGCAATAACAATCCGCGATTCAATTAACACCTGACGTACCGGAATATCCAGTTTTTCAATTAATTTGCGAACATCGGCAAGATTTCTAGCAGTATCACGAAGCAGTAAAGAGTTGGTCCGTTGGTCAACTACTACGCTGCCACGATCTGAAAGAAATCCCCCAGCACTGCTCCCGGCTGTAGTTTGACCTTGAGTTGTCGTTAAAATCTCAGCCATATCCGTGGCTTTTGCAAAGTTGACTTCAAATATCTCGGAATAGAGTGGTTCCAGCTCGACCAATTGACGTCTGGCCTCAAGCTCCTGTTTTTCGCGAGCGGCAATTTCTGCTGCTGGGGCAATCAGCATGACATTACCATTCTGACGCATACCCAGACCCTTGGTTTTCAAAATAATATCCAATGCCTGATCCCAAGGTACATTTTTCAAACGCAGGGTTAAGTTGCCGGTCACTGTGTCGCTGGTCACCAGATTCATACCGTTAAAATCAGCCAGTAACTGTAAAACGGCACGAACTTCAATATTCTGGAAATTCAGCGACAGCTTCTCACCTTCAAAGCCAAATTCATTTTCAGTGGTCTCAGCTGTAGTTCGTTCTGCAACTGGTTTTACCTCAACAACCAGCTTATCGCCAGATTGGTAAGCCAGATGTTCAAACTTGCCAGTAGTTGTAAGCACCAACCTGGACCCATCGCGTGTTTGCATACTTTCAATCAAATTCACCGGGGTCGCAAAATCCATTACATCCAGTTTGCGTTTCAATTGGTCGGGCAAGTCAACCCCAGGCAAATCTACAATCAAGTCTCCACTTTCACGACGAATATCCATAGCAGTATTTTCATTTTTTAACTGCAATATTAATCTGCCTTCGCCTTGTTCGCCGCGTCTGAAATCGATATCCGTCACCGAATTAATATCTGGAGCAGCTAACGGAGTTGTATTTGGAAGTGGTGCTTTTGCAATCTGCCCATTGTTTTCATTAAGGAAAACTTTGACGATCTTCCCTTCAACTTCAATTTCATAAGGTAATTTTCGAAGCAAATTAATAACCATCCGGGTACGGTCACCTGCTTCTACGGTAGCAATACTTCGGGTCTGACCATTATTTATCTGCTGGGTGGTTTCATTCAGTTTATTGCTTACACCATGGAAATCCAGAACGATCCGTGCGGGCTCATCGGTAGCAAAGCTTTCTGGTTTTTCAACCGCTTCGGAAAAAGTTAATGTGACAACACCTTTGTTACCCGATAACGCTGAATAATCCAAGGATTGCAGTTCATTTGCTGAAACAAGACTGCTGACGAACAATAATGAAAGCAAACCCAGACTCGACCGCCACCGCTCCATAAAATTCTTGTCGATGTTGGTGAAGGCTTGACGCCGAGTGATTTTCATTCCGTATATACTCATCATTGTTTGGCCCTTAATTTATCTCTACGACGGGTACTGTCGTCTCACGCTCGTTATAGCCGTTTCCTTCAGGAACGATCTCTTTTAATGTCAGTTGTGTTTCACTGATCGCAACAATCTGGCCATGGTTCATACCCATATAGTTACCAATTTGCACACGATGTATCGTACTGTCTGGAGCCCGTATTAATGCCCATAAACTGTCTTGTTCCAGGGTGCCGACATATTGCAAATCAGCCAGCGAATAATTTTCCAGAATTTCCTTCATCCGGTTTTCATTAGGTTGAATGCCGTTATCAACCACTTGCTCCGGTTCCGGTTCGGGAACATCAATGACGGTTGGAACAAATGGATCACGTAACTCAGCAGCAGCATAACTGAATTTTTCGTAAGGCTTCATCACTGGAATGGGAGGAATATCAACTACTTGACGTGCTTTTACTTCGGCAACATAGGCTTGCAGATCGTCTTTTGGTTGTGAACAGGCCACGAGCATAAATGCCATGGAAAGCAGAAGAAGCTTCTGAATCAATGAATGGATAACTATGGATATGTTCATCATTAATTACCCTGCTCGTCAAAGTAACGATAGGTCTTGGCCGTAATATCCATGGTCATATTCCCATCGCTGGTCAATGGACCCATTTTGAAATTATGCAGTGTCACAATACGGGGTAAGGCCGCTATCCCACTAATAAATTCAGCAAATTGATGGTACGTGCCAGTTACACGCATGGTGATCGGCAATTCAATGTAAAAATCAATTGGCCGTTCTTCTTCCGGTTTGAATAGTTCAAATTCAAGCCCATTTACCAAACCGGTTCTGGAAATATCTACCAGCAGATCAGCCACTTCACTTTTCCGGGGTAACTGCTGCAACATGGAAGCAAATGACAATTCCATTTCTTTCATCTGTTCTTTATATGCTTCAAGATTAACGGCTTTGCTTTGTTTTATCTCAAAGCTTGTGCGCAGTTCTGTTTCTGTTTGTTCAAGTTGCGCCAATTCGACGCGCTTATCTTTGATTATAAAGTAATAACCAGCGCCCCAAATCACTGCAAAAATCAGCAATCCGGCAATGATTTTTCCAATCAGAGGCCATTCGCCACTTTCATTGAAATCAATATCATTAACTGAAGGGATATCCACGACTATAGCTCCTCATCCGTTTCAGGTTTGGATTCAGTCACTTCCAGAGTGAATTGACGAATTGCATCATCACGGGAGGATGTACGCTGAATAACGCGAAGTGTTGATTCGGTGAACTCTGGATCATTATCGAGTTGATTCATAAATACGGATACTCTGGCATTAGTCTGTGCCACGCCCTGCACAATCAGTTTATCGCCCTCGCGGCTTAAAACTTGAAGATGAATACCTTCTGGTACAGTTCTCACAATAGAATCAAATACTTTTACAACTTTAGGACGGCTCTGCTGCAAATCCTGAATAACCCGCATTCTGGCCAGCAAACGATCACGTTGTTTTTCTAAATCCTGGATTTCTTTAATCTGCGTATCCAAAATGGCAATTTCTTTTTGCAAATAAGCATTACGCTGATTCTGTTTATCCAGCAAACTGTTCATATGGCTATTGAAAATAGCAAAAATGATAATGGCGAGAGCTAATGTCAGCCCCATCGCAATAAAGAACTGCTGCTGTCTTTCTTGGCGTTTTTCTTCGCGCCAGGGGAGAAGGTTGATATGTGCCATTAGTCAAAACTCCTCATGGCCAGCCCACACGCTATCATCATCGAGGGCGCATCATTACTCAATGCCTGCACCTTGACCCGGGTACCCAGCCCCATATCAGTGAAAGGGTTGGCTACTGACGTCGAGGTGCCTGTTTCTGACTCAACAATTTTATCGACACCTTCAATAGAGGCGCAGCCTCCTGCCAGAATAATATGATCAATTGATTGGTACTGGCTTGAAGCTGAAAAGAAAAACTGCAGGGCTCGAGTGATGGTTACAGCCATGGAACGTTTGAAAGGCTCAAGTACTTTTGGCGCGTAGTCATCCGGCAGGCTGCCATCTTTTTTGGCACGGCCCGCTTCCTGATAAGACATTCCATAATAACGCTCAATATCTTCGGTAAGCATCCGGCCGCCAAAAGTTTGTTCGCGGGTAAATACAATTTTGCCATTGACCAGCACGTGCAAGGTAGTAACGTTTGCACCGACATCGGCAACAGCAACCGTTAATCCATTACCCTGATTGGGTAATTGTCTGGCGATAAGAGAAAAGGCATTTTCAACAGTATAGGCTTCAACATCGACCAGCCGGGGTTTGAGACCAGCTTTTTCCAGCACATTGGTGCGAGCATCAACATTTTCACGACGCGAAGCGGCTAACAATACATCTACTGCATCAGCATCGGCTGCAGAAGGACCCAATATTTCAAAATCCAGACGCACTTCATCCAGTGGATAGGGAATATAGTTTTCAGCTTCCAGCATCACGTTTTCTTCCATGTCGCGTTCTGAAATGGAGGATGGAAAGGAAACAACTTTGGTGATAGCAGAATTTGCCGAAACCGCAACTGCAGCCTCTCGGGACTTCGTGCCTGAACGCTTTATAGCACGTCGTATCGCACCGGCAACTTCGTCACTGTTTTCAATACGACCTTCTACCACAGCATTTACAGGAAGCGGTTCCACTGCGTAGGATTCGACGGTATAACGATCACCGCGTTTATTTAGTTCTAGCAGCTTCACAACCGAAGAACTGATGTCTATCCCTAGTAAAGGGGATTTCTTACGTCCAAACATGCATCGCCCCAATTCCATCGAAATGATGTGTGCAGTACACTTACACTTGTAAGTTAAAGTAGTTTATTAACAATTACTAGGATGTCAACAACTAAAACTGTGACATCTTCCCAAAAAGTCATTAACTGGCTTTATTAGGATGTTTATATATACTCTACGGTTTTATTTTTTGCGAACGAAATAATCCAATGTCGCGACTTGTGTCACGCCTTTTTAAATGGGCCTTTACCTTTTTGATAGCTGGTCTACTGTTTATCGCTGTAGTCTATCTATTTCTGTCACCCAAGCTGCCTAGCACGGAATCGTTGCGCACGATTCAGTTGCAGATTCCTTTACGTATTTTTAGTGAAGAAGGTCTTTTGATGGCCGAGTTTGGCGAAAAGCGCCGCATTCCGGTCGCTTATGAGGACTTCCCCACTCAACTCATAGAAGCTTTCCTGGCCGCGGAAGATGACCGGTTTTTTGAACATCCGGGAGTGGATTATCAAGGCTTGCTTCGAGCAGCCTATTCACTGGCACTCACTGGTGAAAAATCACAGGGGGCAGCACCATTACCATGCAGGTTGCCCGGAATTTTTTCCTAAGCAATGAAAAAACCTATTTGCGCAAAATCAATGAAATTTTTCTATCACTGGAAATTGAAAACACGTTATCCAAAGAAGAAATTCTCACCTTATATCTGAATAAAATATTTCTTGGTCACCGCTCTTATGGTGTTGGAGCAGCGGCTGAAGTGTACTACGGGAAAACGCTTGATGAGTTAACGCTTGGTCAAATGGCAATGATAGCCGGTCTTCCTAAAGCGCCCTCGACGACTAACCCGATTACCTCCCCACAAAGAGCGCTGGATCGTCGTAATTACGTGCTCAGTAGAATGCTTGATGTAGGGTTTATTTCTCAGGCCGAATATCAAGAAGCAATAAATGAAGAAGTAAGTGCCCGCTATCATGGACGTGAAATAGAAGTCTATGCACCGTATGTTTCAGAGATGGTTCGCACCTATCTGATCGAGGAGTTTGGCGAAGAAATTTATGAAAACGGTACTAGGGTCTTTACGACGATTAAAGCCAAACATCAGCAGGCTGCCACTAAAGCTCTGCAGGATGCATTACTGGCTTATGACAAACGGCATGGATATCGCGGCCCGGCTGCCAAGGTTGAGTTAAGCGAATTACCGGATCTGGCAGCTTCAGAACTGTTCCTGAAGGATTATTCAATTATTGGAGCCATCAGTCCAGCATTGGTATTAAGTATAGAAGATAATATTGCCCAGGTTTTTGTAAAACGCTTGGGCCAAATCGAGTTACCGTTTGCCGCAGTGAGTTGGGCTCAGCCACAACTCAGTGCTAACAGCATGGGCAAAAAACCACAGACTATCGACGACGTATTGACGGTTGGCGATATCATCTATCTGCGTGAGCTGGAAGAGGATTCATGGCAGCTGACACAGATACCGGAAGTCCAGGGAGCCCTGATTTCTCTTGCTTCTGAAGATGGAGCAATCACCTCTCTACAGGGCGGATTTGATTTCTTTCAGAATAAGTTTAACCGGGTAGTGCAATCAAAACGTCAACCGGGTTCTGGCTTTAAACCATTTGTATACTCTGCTGCGCTGGAAAAAGGCTATACTGCGGCTACCGTGATCAACGATGCGCCGGTGGTATTTGATGACCCCGGTTTGGAAAATGTCTGGCGTCCGGAAAATTACAGTGGTCGATTTTTTGGCCCAACTCGTCTGAGAGAAGCACTTACTCATTCAAGAAACCTGGTATCAATAAGGTTGTTAAGAGATATCGGCATTGCCTATACGGTAGATTATGTACAACGTTTCGGGTTTCAGCCTGAACAGGTTCCACCTAATCTATCTATTGCACTGGGAAGTGGTAATGCAGCACCAATTGATATGGCAAGAGCTTATGCTACTTTGGCAAATGGTGGTCATCTGATAGATCCCTATATTATTTCCCGGGTTGAAAATACTGCTGGTGAAATCCTGATGCAGACCAAACCCAAGAAAGTCTGCGACAGCTGTGCCATACCCGCAGCTGATATCAGTGAAGAAGAAGCCCTGATGCAAGCTGAACTGTTAGGCTTTTATCCAGCAAAACAGGTCATTACTCCGCAAAATGCTTACATAATGAATAGCATGCTGCGTGATGTAGTGAAATTTGGTACAGGTCGTCAGGCATTAAGTTTAAATCGCGGTGACCTGGCTGGTAAAACCGGTACAACCAATGATCAACTGGATGCTTGGTTCAATGGCTTTAATCCCGATCTGGTTGCCATAAGCTGGGTTGGATTTGATAATCCCCGCACTTTAGGCCGCTATGAAACAGGCGGGCGTGCAGCTTTGCCAATGTGGATTGATTTTATGCGAGTTGCACTTGAAGATGTGCCCGAGCAAAACTTTGAACAACCTGTTGATATGGTCACTGTTCGCATCGACCCTGAAACTGGATTACTGGCACGTCCCGGCGATACCGAAGCAATCTACGAAACCTTCCGTAAAGATAATGTTCCGGCAATGCGTGGTGGCAGTGGTGCCACATCCACTGAACAGGATGACTCTCTGATAGAGCTGTTCTAGGTTCTGTTGATCTTTCTTAGCCACTTCTGTTGTGGGCTGAAAAAGCATCAATCAATGTAGGACAAGAGTGGTTGTGGGATATATGCATGTATCCCACTCAATTTGCGCTTTGGCAGACACGAAACTAGTCGCCAGTATTGATGTGGTGACTCATTTTGTTCAACAAGGTGGATATGTCGCTGTAGTTTCTATATAAGTCATTTCTAAGGTCGTAGGGGAAATAACGGGTAGTGGCTATGAAAAGCTAACAAACTATGGCAAATGGAAAACACTATCTCGCTATAAACTGCCGGCAGAATGACAGCTCAATAAATTGGCAACAGTGATGCCACCCTATTTAGGATAGGTGGTTCAAATTGCAATTGGGGAGATACTTAATTGGATGCTGAACGTCAATCAGCACACTGCAATTCTCAGTTAACGAACACGCTTGGCCAATTGTCCTGGCTTCAGTTCACCATTTGGATAATCGCCGTTCAATAGCCGCAATTGCTGTATCGGACTATTACTGATTCGTGTTTTGGCCGCCCAGCTGGAATAACTATCGTTACTATCGACTTTGACCACATCGATACGCTGTGCTTCAGCGAATTGCTGTTCATCCTGACGCATAGCATGGAAGCTCATCACCGTCTCACGAAACGCCGGATCAAATTTATTGAAATCTCCTGACGATTTGGTGGTCGCAATAAAAATAAACGCTTGCTCTCGTAAATATATGACCGCCACTCGAACAGGCTTGCCCTCAGCTACGGTCAAACCAGTATAACCCTGTAAGCCATTAGTGGAGAGCGGCTCCCCATTTTTCAAATCTTTAATATTCAACCTTTCCCTAATAAACTCAGCGGGGGTCTGTTTACGATTAAGATCGGAAGCTCCCATCTCAATAATAGCGGCCCCTTGCGGCGCGGTTGCACGAAGACTGGAAGGGTTGTTCTGAATATGCCAATTCTGCGGAAAACTCAATGCAAACTGCATTTCACTATGATAGAAATTTCGACCAGAGCGAATACCCTGAGATTCACTGTCTCCAAACACCATGCCATCGATACGCTGCAGATAGCGCTCAGTACCTTCATCTTCTCGAACAGTGGTTTTGTATTTATCAGCCGCCTTAACAACTTCCTGCAGCCGAGTGTCATTATCTGGGTGAGAAGCAAACAGACCGTGGTAACCCTGATAATCCTGGCCTTGTTTTTTAGCCTCGGCTTCGGCAAAAGTTGCCTGATCTTTTAATACACCAATAACTTCTATCATGGCCTCTGAAGGATAGCCAGAACGGGCCAGGTATTCGGCACCAAGCCTGTCAGACTCTAATTCGTGTTCGCGACCATAACCACTAAGTAAAGCACCACCAAACACATTAAACAGATCCTGGGCACCTGCCGTGCGTAACCCCGGAAGCAGTATTGCTCCCAGTGTGTATCCTAAACTTGCTGCCTGGGCTGCACTTTGCTGGCGCACGCCATGGCGAGCAGTTACATGACCAATCTCATGCCCGAGAACGGCTGCAAGCTCAGCTTCGGAGTTCAGATAGGCCATCATTCCCCGAGTGATATAGATATACCCACCAGGTAATGCAAACGCATTGATAACCGGTGAATCTAAAACAGTAAAGCGATAAACCAAATCATCCCGATGACTGACTGCAGCGAGTCTTTGTCCGACATCCTGAACATATCTCTGCAACGCTTCATCTTCATAACGACCATATTGTTCAATGATCTGAGGATGGTAGGTTCGGCCCATCTCAAGCTCTTTACTTTCGCTGATCATCACAAAATCCTGGCCACCTGTCACGGGATTTTGCGCACAGCCGGATAAAAGGCCCAGAAATAACAAAGCCCCTGTCAATCGACAGAGGCTTTTGTATGTAATGTTGATGATGTTCATTAGTATCTTCGGCTTAAGCCCGCAAGATTATTTTCCGTATTTTTGACGGAATTTATCAACACGACCAGCACTATCCAGCATTTTCTGTTTGCCGGTGTAGAACGGATGACATTCTGAGCATACATCCAGCGTCAGGTCATTGCCGCGTGTTGAACGGGTTTTGAAACTGTTACCACAGCTACAGGTAACATTGATTTCGCTATAATCTGGATGGATATCCGCTTTCATATCTGTTCTCGCCAATAATGATGTTTGCCCGACAAACACGATTTTTATGTTTGCCCTTTCTGAACCGCGTAATTCTACTGATCCGGCGACTTTTCAGCAAGTCCTATTAAGTATTTATTTTTATTATGACTTTTGCCCCACCAGCATCGCCATGTTTCGCCACCCCATGGAAGTATCTCCAAGTGTCGACTCTTCTCGATAAACTCTCAATTTCAGACTCGTAAATAAATTTAATAGTTCATTATCTGCCAGTAAAAATTCGGGATTCTGCGGACCGGAACCATCTACCTTATCGCGACAGAAGGTTTGATAAAAAAGTAAGCCGCCGGGCTTTAACGCATTGATAAGTTTCGGGCAAAGTTTGCGATCCAGAAACTGACTGACGACAATGACATCAAAGCTCGAATTGTCAGGCGCTGCCACACTCACATCCCGCTGCTCAGTAATAACCTGTAACTGTCGCTGTTGAACCTCTACATTCAGTTTCGCCAAAGCTTCAGAACTGATATCCCATGCGTGAGTCTGTAACCCCAGACCGGCCATCAACAAGGCATTGGCACCTAAACCACACGCCAAATCCAGCGCTATTCCCTGCTCAGGCAGTAAATGCTGATTTTGAGTAAGCACCAGAGCAGGCTCAGGATAAACAGCAATCTCTGTTTGATAGCGCTGATCCCATTTTTGCTGACTATCAGACATTATCGACGCCAGAATGCCGGGGTTAACACGACTAACAAGGTGAAGATTTCAAGACGACCTAATAACATGGCAACGCATAATATCCACTTTGATGGGGCATTAATCTGTCCAAAATTTGCCCCGACATCCCCCAGTCCCGGCCCAAGATTATTCAAACAAGCGGTTACAGCAGAAAACGACGTCACCACATCAAGGCCAGTGGCCATCAATAAAAGATGCATGATGCTGAAACAGAAAACATACAAGGCAAAGAAGCCCCAGACCGCACCAACAACTTTGGGGGTAGCGCTTTACCGTTCACTTTAATGGCAAATACAGCGTTAGGATGAATCAACCTTAACACTTCACGATATCCCTGTTTAAACAGCAGCATCGCGCGAATCACCTTAATACCGCCACCTGTGGAAAAAGCACAGCCACCGATATAGCTGGTCATCAATAATAAAATTGGCAGAAAACCTGGCCACAAATAATAATCGGTAGTGGTAAAACCAGTGGTGGTACCGATGGAAACCGCTTGGAAAATACCATGATGAGCAGCGGTCCAACCATCATCAAAGGTGCCGGTGAAATACAGATAAGTTGCCGTTATAAGCGAGATAACGAACATGATGCTTAAAAATACTTTTAACTCTGAGTCTCGCAGATAATGCATCAGAGTGCGATGGCGCCAGGCGAGAAAATGTAATGAAAAATTCATCGCTGAAACCAGCATGAAAGCCACCGCGATCATTTCAATCGTCGCGCTGTTAAAAAACCCCATGCTGGCATCGTGGGTGGAAAAACCGCCTATGGCGACGGTAGAAAAACTGTGGCCAATGGCATCAAACCATGACATACCTGCCCAGTAATAGGCGATGGCACAAGCGATCGTCAGGCTCAAATAGATATACCAGAGTGCTTTAGCCGTTTCGGTAATACGTGGAGTTAATTTGGCGTCTTTCATCGGACCAGGTGTTTCTGCACGATACAGCTGCATGCCACCGACGCCTAATAATGGCAGGATAGCAACGGCCAATACCACGATCCCCATCCCCCCCAACCACTGCAGAAACTGACGATAAAACAATACGGCTTCTGGCAGCGTATCCAGACCAACCAGAACCGTCGCCCCGGTGGTGGTTAAACCCGACATGGACTCAAACACCGCATCGGTAATACTCATCGCGGGTGATTCGGTCAGATAAAACGGTAATGCCCCAGAAAAACCCAAAGCAATCCAGAACATTACCACCACGATAAATCCATCGCGGATCTTCAACTCTTTACGGTGTTTTCTCGCAGGTAACCATAACAGCAAACCAGTACTGACCAGAATCACGAACGCTGTCAGAAAGGCGGTAGCAGCGCCGTCGTTAAACCACCATGAAACCAGCACAGGTGGCAGCATAGTGATACTGAACAGGCTCAGTAAAATGCCCAGAATGCGCTGGATAGTCATTAATTGCATGGAAGATTAAGACTCTTTACGCCGATAAAAATACTGATAATACGCCCACAAAGTCAGCATCAGCAAAGTTAAAATCCATAATGGCCATTGCCCGAAACGCACGTAGGGAGTGACTCCCTCTCTGGGTTGAATGTCACCTTTCAGTACAGCTAGTTCAAATTGAGGACTCTGTTGCTTAATAACGCCCTTATAATCAATAAACGCTGAAATCCCGTTAGTTGTGACCCGCAAAATCGGCCGCCCGGTCTCCAAGCCCCGGCTTCGTGAGATCTGTAAATGCTGGTGCGGTGCGAAAGAATCACCATACCAGGCATTATTGGTGGCGTTAATCAACATGGTTGCCGCCGGTACAGTTTCACGAACTTCAGATGAAAAGGCATCTTCATAGCAGATAGACACCCCGACTGGATAGCCTGCCAACACCATTTGCGGTTGCTCGGAACCGCCCGGTACAAACGCTGACATCGGTAAATCAAAGAATTTGATCAATCCACGCAGGGTTTCAAAAGGAACGTAATCACCAAATGGAACCAAGTGACGCTTGTGATAAAACACCGGTGTTTCGGTCAGACTGACCATACTGTTGTAATAATCTTCACCATTTTCATCCAACACCGGCAGCCCGAGAATAATATCGGTATTCTGCGAACGTGCTTCGCGACCTAATGGTTCGAGATAACCTTCATCTATTTGGTGATAAAACGCTGTTGCTGCATTTTCAGGCCAGACAATTACCTCTGCATCCCAATTCTCTCGACTCAGATCAGCATATAACTGCAATGTATTACGTAACTGCTGGGGATCCCATTTAATGTCCTGCGGCACATTGCCTTGAATCAAGGCTGCTTTAACCGGTTCACCAATGGGTTTGGTCCATTCAACCGATTGCAGGGAAAAAGCACTGCCCCAAATCACTGCGGGCAAAATGAGAAATATCCATTTACGCTGGTAAATCACTATTGCCAGACTACCGGCGGTCAATGCCACCAGCCAGGAGGCACCGTGAACACTGATTAACGGAATAAAACCGGCAAGTGGGCCTTCAATTTGTCCGGTACCCACTTCCAGCCAGGGAAATCCTGTCAGAAACCAGGCTTTAAACCACTCAAACAAAAGCCAGCTGCTGGGCAGTAATATCAGGAAATCTTTACTGGATAATGCTGGACCGGTCAGGCGTTTTAAACCCCACCCCAATACGCCGATCATGAAACCCAGAGCAACCACAAACAATGCAGTCAGCAAACCTGCAAGCAGTATGCTGGCCTGTCCAAAAACATGGATAGCCACAAAAACCCAGGAAACACCTACACCGAACATACCGGTACCAAACAGCGTGCCTCGCCACAACGCCTGACGAGGACTGACTCCTTGCCAACTGAGAAACAGCGCGAGCAGGCTCAACACCGCCAATGGGTAATAGTGAAAAGGGGCTAGACTCAGTGGCAGGATGGCACCGGCCAATAATGCTGCCCAACTGCCAAATGCGCCTTGCCAAGCCATCTGCCTGGAAGTTGTCATTATTCTGTTTCGCTTTCGCTTTCAGTTTCTTCGGGTAACTTCACCATCCGTAACAAATGAACTCGACGTTTATCTGCACGTAACACGGTGAATTCCAGTGCACCAATTGTGACTTGCTCTCCCCGGCCGGGCAGATGACCAAATTGATTCACTACATGGCCGCCAACCGTATCAAAATCATCGTCACTCCACTCGGTTTCAAAATACTCGTTAAAGTCTTCTACCGGGGTCAATGCTTTGACAGTGAAGGTATTGTCATCACGTTGCAGAATCGGCGCATCATCATCCACATCATGCTCGTCTTCAATTTCACCAACAATTTGTTCAAGCACATTTTCGATGGTGATCATGCCGGCAACACCGCCATACTCATCCACAACGATTGCCATATGATTACGACGGGCACGAAATTCACGCAGCAGAACATTTAAACGCTTACTTTCAGGGATAAACACCGCTGGACGTAACAATTCACGCAGATCAAAATTAAACTCACCAGAGCTGACCACTGCCGCCAGCAAATCCTTGGCGAGCAGAATCCCGATAACATCATCACGATCATCATCAATCACTGGAAACCGTGAATGCGATGTTTCCGTGACCAGCTTAAGTGTTTCTTCCGGTGGCGCATCTCGAGAAACCATCACCACCTGGGAACGCGGAATCATAATGTCGCGAGCTTGCATCTGTGAGACGCTCAAAGCGCCCTCGACAATCGACAAAGCTTCGGCATCGAGAATATGCCGTTCAGAAGCATTGCGTAGTAATTCAATCAACTGTTCCTGGTCTTTAGGTTCCAGGAACAGATTACTTAATTTTCGCACCCAGGAAACTGGACTGTCTGAGCGACTCGGTCGTCCCTCACTCATGATGTAACCCTCTGCTCTGTATAAGGATTGTTAATATCAAGCTTGTGTAAAATTTTAATTTCCAACGATTCCATTAATTCTGCCTCATCGTCTTCAATATGATCATAGCCAAGTAAATGCAAACAGCCATGCACAATTAAATGTGCCCAATGATCATTTATGGTTTTCTCTTGCTCGGCAGCTTCACGCTCTACTACCGGAACACACAGCACCAGATCACCTAACAACATAGGTTCTAGCGGCACAGGTGACTCAAAGGGAAATGATAAAACATTGGTCGGATAGTTTTTGCCGCGATAATCATTATTCAATTCGGCACTTTCGGTTTCATCGACCAGGCGAATGCTTAATTCACAGTCTTCGTTGACTTCCGCCAGCGCAGCACTGGCCCAGAGTTGAAATTGTTGTTCAGATGGCACATCTGCATCAGTTGCCTGCTGCAAATCGATAATGACGTTCACGACTTTGTTTCAGCCTTTTCGTAAGCCAGAATAACTTTCTGCACCAAGGAATGACGCACCACGTCTTTTGCCTGGAAAAAAGTAAAGCCAATGCCTTCAATATCTTTTAAGACTTCTATGGCATGACGGAGACCTGAACGGGTGGAACCCGGCAAATCCACCTGGGTAATATCGCCGGTGATCACCGCTGTCGAGTTATATCCCAGACGGGTCAGAAACATTTTCATCTGCTCAACCGTGGTGTTTTGTGCTTCATCCAGAATAATAAACGATTCATTCAAAGTACGGCCACGCATATATGCCAGTGGGGCTACTTCGATCACATTGCGTTCAATCAGTTTGGCAACACGTTCAAAACCGAGCATTTCATAGAGCGCATCAAATAAAGGCCGTAAATACGGATCCACTTTCTGGGCCAGATCACCTGGCAGGAAACCAAGTCTTTCACCGGCTTCAACCGCCGGTCTGACCAGTACAATACGTCTGGCAAAGTCGCGTTCCAGCGCTTCTACCGCACAGGCAACCGCCAGATAGGTTTTACCGGTACCGGCAGGTCCAACACCAAAGTTGATGTCATGGGTCATTACACGGCGCAAATAGGCTTGTTGATTTTCACCCCGCGCCTTAATCAGGCCGCGTTTGGTTTTGATGGTAACTTCTTTTTCTTCTTCAAACCCGGTGGTTTCAGTACCACCCGATTCACGAATCGCCAGATGTACCTGTTCCGGTTCCAGAACAGATTGGGCGGTGTCAGCATACAAGGCATGTATCACATCCTGTACTTCAGCCAGAATATCCGGCTTACCGATGATCTGGAACTTGCCACCACGGTTATTGATTTCCACACCGAATCCACGTTCCATCATCCGGATATGTTCATCCAGATGACCACATAGGTTGGCTAGGCGGGGATTATCCGCAGGACTTAATTCAAAGCTTATCGTGTCAACTGTAACAGCTGGAGTGACCACAAATTAGATTCCAAAAAGGAGTTAGAGGATAACGCTATCAGCAAGAAGTTCTCCTCGCAAGGAGTTGGTGTGTGCCTCTGTGACACGCACATCGACAAACTTGCCCACCAGCGCAATATCACCGGGGAAATTGACGACCCGATTATTTTCAGTTCTGCCGGCGATTTCACCGGCATCGCGATGTGCAGCACGCTCTACCAAGACACGTTGCACCGTACCAAGCATCGATTCACTCACAGCATTTTCAAGCTCACGTAAACGATCCTGCATAATTTGCAGACGCTGTTTTTTCTCTTCATCAGAAACTGAATCATTAAACATCGCTGCTGGTGTACCAGGACGCGCGCTGTATATAAAGCTAAAAGAGTGATCAAAACCTATCTGATTAATCAACGCCATCGTCGCGTTGAAATCTTCTTCGGTTTCATTAGGAAATCCGACAATAAAATCGCTCGACATACTCAGATTCGGACGGATTTTTTTGACCCGTTCAATTTTTTCAATATATTGCGCGACAGTATGGCCGCGTTTCATCATCGCCAGAATTCGATCTGAGCCGGACTGCACCGGTAAATGCAGGTGGTTGACCAATTCCGGAATTTCGGCAAACGCTTCGATCAATGAATCGGAAAATTCCACCGGATGCGAGGTAGTAAAGCGAATTCGCTCAATACCTTCAATTGCTGCGACATAGTGAATCAATAACGCCAGATCAGCGGTTTCATCATCTTCAATAATACCGCGATAGGCATTAACGTTTTGTCCTAACAGATTGACTTCACGCACGCCCTGGGCGGCCAGTTGTCGAATCTCTCGTAACACAGCACCCACTGGACGACTGACTTCTTCACCCCGGGTATACGGCACAACACAGAATGTGCAGTACTTGCTGCAACCTTCCATGATGGAAACAAATGCTGTTGGGCCATCGGCTTTTGGCGCAGGCAAATTATCGAACTTTTCGATTTCCGGAAACGAAATATCAATTTCCGGTTTATTATTTTTTCTGACATCGTCCAACATGGTGGGCAGTCGATGCAGAGTTTGTGGTCCAAAAATCAGATCGACATAAGGCGCACGTTTACGAATCGCCTCACCTTCCTGACTGGCCACACAACCGCCAACCCCAATCACCAGATGTGGTTTTTTATCTTTCCAGCGCTTCCAGCGACCCAGTTGATGAAAAACCTTTTCCTGAGCTTTTTCACGAATCGAACAGGTATTAAGCAACAACACATCGGCATCTTCAGCGATATCGGTTGTTTCCAATTGATGTGACGCAGCAAGCACCTCGGCCATCTTGTTCGAGTCGTACTCGTTCATCTGGCAGCCAAAGGTTCTGATAAAAAGTTTTCCGGCCATAAAATCAGTCAGTGATAAAGGGCGCACAGCATACGCTTTTTACGCCTTAGAGTACAGACAAGTGATTGTTTTTGTTAGCGCAAAATTAGTCACCGTAAAACAAATCACTTGTCTATGCTGGGCTGAGCCTTCTAGTAATTTTTTCAGCGGGTTACAGCATAGCCAACAGGAATCTGATAGCTCCATGTTTCGGATAAGGGTTGCTGATGTTCATCGACCAGCGCGGCACGCATTTCTACCACTTTATTTGGATCATGAATCTGCGTACGCATCATTAAACGCCAGCCTTTGGTGGCTGGGTTATAACGTAAGTGGCTGCTTAAAATTTCGGCATGCTCACTGATACTGATTTGTGTTGCTGGTACTTGATGCTCACCCCGCTCTGTCAATACCGGTCCTTCAAAATCCACTTGCAATAATATGGTTTCATCCAAATCACGAATCAGATTGGCTTGTTTGTCTTCACCTGCAGAACGTAATGTTTGTGACACCCAGGCAATATTGGGGTCTGCCAATGACGGCTCATCCAGCGTCCAATGGATCCGATAAGACATTTCTAGCGGCTCCCCCAGCGGCGGAAGAGTATCCGGAATCCAGAAAGTCCCGATATTGTCATTAGTCTCATCTGCTGTGCGATATTCAATCAATTTGATGCGACCTTTACCCCAGGCACTTTTGGTTTCAATCCAGGCACTTGGTCGTAAATGGTATAAATCATCCAATTCCTGAAAGCGCGAAAACTCACGGCCGCGCTGCAACAAACCAAAGCCTTTCGGGTTTTCGACCTGCCAAGTACTCACAGACACCCCATCCGGGTTATTCAGCGGACGCCAAATCCTTTCCCCGTTTCCAGCATGAATGGCTAACCCGTTCGAATCATGAATTTGTGGGCGGAAATTATGCTGGCTCGGTGGTTGTCGGCCATCATATAAAAACATACTGGTAAGTGTCGCTAGACCTAGCTCATGAACGTCTTTACGCAAATACACTTTTGCTTCGACATCCAGCACGGTATCGGTGCCTGGTTGTAAATCAAAACGATAAGCTCCCGTCGCGCTAGGCGAATCCAGCAATGCATAAATCACCAGATTCTCTTCACCGGGTTGGGGACGCTGAATCCAGAATTCACGAAATTCCGGAAACTCTTCTGCAATATCATCAGCAACCACAGTATCAATATTCATCCCTCGCCCCGAGAGCCCATAAACCTGATCCTCACCAATCACCCTGAAATAACTCGCGCCCAACACACTCATGATTTCATCGTATTTATCCGCTTTATTGATGGGATATAAAACACGAAAACCGGCATACCCCAGATTCGCCGTGGTGGCTTTTTCAAAAGTTAAATCACCAAAAGAGAAATTTTCCGGATCATAGTTAATTTCCGTCATGCCATTAGGTAGGATCTCATTAATCTTTACCGGCACTTTAAAGTGCATTCCTTGATGATAAAACGCCAGTCGGAATGGCGTTTGCTGTTCGTTCCAATGAAATTGCTCTGCTCTTGGCTGGATTTTCATGTAATCGGCAAACTGCATCTGACTGAACTCTGCGGGCAGATTGCTTTGTGGTTTGACATAGTCCTGTTTGACCAGTGCCTGAGCTTTTTCAGCGACATCGTCGAGCGAAAAGGCATAAAGACTGCTTGAGATCATCAATAAGCTGATGGCAACAAACCGACTGAAAAATGTGGATGAACGTCCTGAGCGATTTGTTAGGGTCTGTTGATCTTTCATAACTGCCTCTGTTGTGACTGAAAATGAATTTTGCTTATACATAGAATCAGGCCGCCATTGGCACATAAAAAATCAGGATTGCTTGATTGCCGTAAATGGCAACCGTTTTAATATCCACTTACGGGTAGGCACCACCGCGTGCTCCATTGACCAGATACACAAGATAACGGTCAGCAGCAGGAACAATGGATAAAACCAAATCGACAAGCTTTGTTCGCTTGCCTGAACCGCGCAGCTGTTCCAGTTCTGCAAGCACTCAATCGACAGTACATTAAGTATTTTTTCTGATCGGGAAAATAATACAAAGGCAGGCACATGCAATACAAACAATGGCAATGATGCTGCACCCAGCCGACGTGACCAGTTGTTAAACCATTCATTGCGTGGCGTTCCTGCTAAAGCGCACAGATAAATCAGCATCAGCTGTGCCGGCAATAACAAACCGTTATGCAGAAGGAAATACCAGTAACGTTCGCCTCTAAGCAGCCATATCGCGCCGAGAAAACACAGCATGACAAACAACCCCATCAGGATTCGCATCATGAATTGTGGATCACGCCCACTATCTCGCAGCTGACGAAACAAGGCATAGCAGAGAATGCCAGCAAAAAACTCTGGAATACGAATAATCGGCATGCGATGCAACATGCCGGTAAATGGCATCCCGTAATCGCCATTCCAAATAACCAATAGAGGTGGAATAAGGTAAATCAGCATCAATGCTGAAAGCCACAGAATTTTATGTTTTACCCGCATCAGATACGGCGCAGCAAAAGGAAAGGTCAGATAAAAGAAAAACAACGTCGAAATTGACCATAATGGCGCGTTAAACGTCAGATAATAAGGGTTCCAGGCCTGCAACATGAATATCTGCAATAACGAATTAATTAGTAACTCACTATTACTCATGTAATGTTCAATTGATGCCCGCCCTGCTTCACCCAAATCCACATTTGTGTCATACACCACAAACCTTACTGTGGCTTTCACATCATCTGGAGGAAGGCCCAGATAATTGATAATGCTCAGTACCGAAAACGTGAGCAGCAATGAAAAAACATGTAGCGGATATAAGTTAGAAAAGCGCTTTGCCCAAAAGCTGGTCGCTGCTTCGCGGAGTTCACCGTTTCGGCAATAAACATGCGCTAAAAGAAATCCGGACAATACAAAAAAACTGCTGGTGGCAAAAAAACCCACACCAACCATATCCATCAACCAGGGGGCTTTTTCTTTGAGTTTATAAGTATGTAACGTGTGAAAAACAACGATATATAAACCGAGCAAAAACCGCAGCCATTCCAGCCCAATAAAATGTTCCTTACCGCGTTGCTCCACTCTGATTCCCTGAACAAATAAATTGCGCTAAATTTTACAGGCTGTCATACAAAACTGTTTAACCAATTCGTTATACAAGGTGTTCCATTAAGCTGGCTTTAATCTGCACTGCGATATCGTTGCTGGTAATTCCAGGCTTTCTCGCATTCCGGTAAATCATAAAACAATACCGGCTGGTCGCCCCCCTTATTACCATAATCGCTATAGAAACGATCACAATATTGCTGGCTGCGATCCCACTCAGCAACGCACTCTGCTGCATATTTTTCCCGGATAGGCGCCAACTTTTCCAACCTTGCCGTTTCACAAGCTTCATCAAGTTGTTGCTGGATTAAACGCCGATCTTCTGCAATTGCCTGATTAATAAATACACTCGTTAATATCATCACTAGTAAAAAAACTGCTTTCATAGACTTTTCCTGTAATCAATAGTTATCAAGGGTTTTGACTTATGTTATTGCGTTTATATCGAGGCCACTTACAGTAGAAAGGCATTTATTAAAATTAAGATTTCAATATAAATCTTAAACCCTGTCTGGGTCCTATTTTCTCCATGAAATATAGTTGTTGAAAAAATACTTTTTCAACAGTTTCTGATCCAGCAACTCAATTAAGGAGATAACCATGCACGTTACTTCAGAAGCGGCTAAAAAAGCGATTGATGGCGCCCTCAAAAAAGCTGAATCAACTGACACCCGTATGTGTATTGCTGTAGTTGACTCTGGTGGCGCGTTGAAAGCATTCTATCGTATGGATGATGCCTGGGTTGGCAGTATTGATATTGCTATCAAAAAAGCCCGTACGGCAGTGTATTTTGGTATGCCCAGTGGTGAAATCGGTCAATTATCTCAACCGGGTCAGCCTTTATATGGCATCGAACATTCAAATGATGGCATGATTACTTTTCCAGGCGGTGTGCCAATCGTTGATGATGAAGGCTTTATGTCAGGTGCGATTGGGGTAAGTGGCAGCTCGGTTGAAAATGATGATCTGGTTGCACGTGCAGGCGTTGAAACAATCGGCGTTTGTGACTTACCAGAACACCCATGGAGAACTTAAAAAAATAAATCGCTAACCGGAGAGAGAACATGGGTGGTCAAAAGCTTTTAGGCATAATTTTAGTAGTTATCGGCATTATCTTGTTGGTATTTGGTTTTAATGCCTCACAATCATTGGGCGATCAAGTGACCGAAACGTTCACTGGGCGTTTTACTGATGAAACCATGTGGTACATCATCGGTGGCGCAGTTGCGGTAGTCGTTGGTGGCTTTTTGGCTTTGGGTCGCAAATAAAACGATTCGTTTTATACGTTTGACCTCCAGACAACTAGTCAGAATCTAAATCTGCCGAACTGTTAAGATGTGATTCTAAATCGGCTAATTGAAAGAGCCCCCGTTATTGGGGGCTTTTTTATCCAAGTGAGAATCCACCATGACTGAGAAAACATTTATCAAAGGCAAAGACAGCGATCTGGAAACCAGTATCGCCACCATGCAGGCCAAACTAAAGTCGTTTGGTTTTGATATCGAAGAAGCATCCTGGCTTAACCCGGTCAGCAATGTTTATTCAGTCCATATCCGTGATAAAACCTGTCCTTTGATGTTTACCAATGGCAAAGGCAGTAGCGAAAAAGCCTGTCTTGCCAGTGCGTTGGGTGAATATTTCGAACGGCTCAGCTGCAATTATTTCTTTGCCGACTTCTATCTGGGCGAACATCACAGCAATAGTGAATTTGTGCATTATCCCAACGAACGCTGGTTTGACATGGATGGTGATGAAATGCCCGAAGGCTTGATGGATGAAAGCCTGTGGAAATATTTTGATCCGGAAAATGAACTGACCCCGGACATGTTGTTTGATACCAATTCCGGCGATGGCGAACGCGGTATCTGTGCAGTGCCTTATCAACGCCTTGGTGATGGCGAAGTTCGTTATATTCCAGTCAACCTTATCGGCAATATTTACGTCAGCAATGGTATGTCGGCCGGTAATACCCAGAATGAAGCCCGGGTTCAAGGCTTATCCGAAGTCTTTGAACGCTATGTGAAAAACAAAATTATTGCTGAAGGTATCTGTCTGCCCGAAGTACCGGATGAAGTATTAAACCGTTATCCAAAAATCCAACAGGCATTACAGGAACTGCGTGATCATGGCTATCACTTAAAAGTGGCCGATGCCTCTCTGGACGGTCAATTTCCGGTAATGTCCGTCACACTGATTAATCCTAAAGACGGGTCAGTATTTGCCTCGTTTGGGGCACATCCAAGTTTTGAAGTGGCGCTGGAACGGACTGTCACAGAGCTATTACAGGGACGCGGTCTGGATCAGCTGGATGTTTTCCACCCACCAACATTTGATCTCGATGAAGTCGCTTCCCCCGCCAATCTGGAAATGCACTTTATCGATTCCAGCGGTTATATCTCTAACGACTTTTTCCGTGAAACACCGGACTATGATTTCTTCGACTGGGATTATGATGATGCCACCGCTGACGAATTCAAATTCCTGACCGATAAAATCCATCAACTTGGATTTGATATCTACATTGCCGATTACAGTCACCTTGATGTTTACGCCTGCCGGATTCTGGTGCCGGGCATGTCGGATATTTATCCCGTTGATGAACTGGTGTGGGAAAACAATAATGAAGGCGCATTATTCCGCGAGGATTTCCTGACTCTGAAAGATGGTGACCCGGAACAATGGCAGGATATTCTGGATCGCCTGGATGAAGGCGGTTATAACGATCAAACTCCCGTCGCACCGTTTATCGGGCTGGCCGCAGATCCCGGCACTTTATGGGCAGATATTCGTCTTGGCGAACTCAAAGCCATGCTCTATCTGGCATTGGAAGATGAAGAAGCAATTGACTGGATTGACTGGTGTCTGGCTTTGGATCAGGGCAGCGAGCAGAATATTTTATTTTACCGTTGTCTGAAAGCACTGCTGGAAATCAAATGGGATGATGAACGTGATTACGCTGAATACACCAAAGGCCTGGCATTAATGTATGGTCAGCAAAATGTCGATGATGGCATTCAAATCGTCGAAGGTGAAAAACTATTCCACAATCTGCATTGCCCCGGCCTCAGCCTGGAAGGGTTTGAACGACATAATGCGTTATTGGCAGGCTATGAAAAACTCCAGCAAGCCAAACGGTCAAATTGGAAATAGAGAAAAATTTTTAAAATGGCAGGGCTGCTTTTAAGCAGCCCACAAGTCCAAATTAGTCTTTAAACTCAATCCTCTGCATTGCCTGATCCGCCAGCGATAAACCTGCGCCTTCATAGACTTCAAATACTTCATCAGCACCGAGATTCTTCAGACGCTCAACTTCATCGGGATATTCCACAATGGCTGCAACATGGCCTTTAAAGTCACGTCCTCTCAGTTGTTTAAGCGCATACACATTACCGGCATGATGCGGCATGGCCAGTACCACCAGTTGTATCTGATCGCTCATCAGCAATTTATTCCAAAAGTCGGAGTCAACAGCATCGCCTTCTACGATCCTGAATCGCTCATTTAAACGACTGATTTTATTTTGATCATTATCAACACCGAGTACTTTTAAGCCGTATTTTTGCTGCAAACGCTGATACGCCCCACGACCGATCTTGCCCATTCCCAAAATAACTACCTGAGTTGAATTCAATTCAATTGGTTTATCATGCGAATGTAACTGGTCTGTCGGCACCTCTGTTAATCGGCACTTGCTTAGCTGATATATCCGCTCGTTGTAGTTGTTCAAAATGGCTGACACTACAAAGCTCATGGCAACAGATAGAGAAAGTATCACCATCCAATCATTGCTGAGCCAGCCCTCAGACATCGCCAATGCAGCCACAATCAGACCAAACTCCGAATAATTGGTCAGGGTGAGTGAGGTTAACACCGAGGTACGGATACGTAACCGGAACCGTGGGAACATGAGCACAAACAACAAGGTTTTCAACGGCAACAGCACTAATAACAGCAGCGCCAGCCCAACATGCTCCCAACTCGGTAAAGCGGTCAGACCAATCGACAGAAAAAAGCCGACCAGAAACAACTCTTTAATATTGAATAAAGAACGCGCCAGATTGGCTGATGTTTTATGCGGTGCCAGCAAAACACCCATAATCAATGCACCCAAATCACCTTTTAAGCCCACCATTTCAAACAGCTTATAACCTACCACCAGTGCCAGCACAAAGCCGAACAATACCTGCATTTCGCCATGTCCAAGGCGATCCAGTAATTGCCGTAAAAAAGGGGCAGCCGGAATCAGTAAAAACAGACCTAAAGCCCAAACTGACGGCATCGTGCCCGTAGTGGCAGAGAGAAAAATCACTGCAAAAATATCCTGCATGATCAGAATACCAATCGCTACGCGGCCATAAAACGATTGGGTTTCACTGCGCTCTTCGAGGACTTTAACGGCAAACACCGTACTGGAAAATGACAAGGCAAAGGCCAGAATCACTATCGCTGTCCAGTCGGTAGATTGCATCAGCAAAATACCACCGAACTTGAGTAAGCCGAGGATTCCTACAAATAAAAGACTTGAGAGGGTGATATGTAAGCTTGCCACTCCCCATACTTCAGATTGCAATAAGGTGCGAATATTGAGCTTAAGTCCAATGGTAAACAATAATAAGGTCACACCAAGACTGGCGATGGCCTCAAGCGTTGGTGTTAGCTCATAACCCGAATAGTTGAGTAAAAAACCGGCGGCAAGAAATCCTGCCAGTGGTGGCAGGCGTAAAATCATCGCCAGCAATCCACCTGCAAAAGCATAAATAAAATAAGCCGGTTCCACGATATGACTCCCCGTCTGCTGGCTGATTTAAAGCCAATCGTTATATCGAATAAAGGTTAATCATACCGCACAAAATATCAGGGCCTATTGATCTTATTCGTTTCGTCCGTTCTGACAGGTTAAGGTGCGTTAATCCAGAAAATTGTGAATAGTTTTATTTACCTTCCCACATAACATCGGCATTGGCATCAATTGCTGCGTTTAACAGATTAATTAACGGTAATGCTCTTTGTGACAGGCCCGGTTTAAATTCACCATCTTGAGGATCCTGCTCAGCTGCTTTACTGGAATCAACCGCTGTTTGCAGTTTTGATAAAGCCGATGGTAAGTCCTGCGGCTGAAAGGCGCCTGGAATGGTGCCGCTATGCCCCATAATCTTCAACATATCTTTGGCCACATCACCAAACATGGTGATATCGGCGTAAGCCTTGGTGCTAAACGTTACGATCATTCTAGTTCTCCATTAAAAGTTTATTGAGCTGTAAATAACCACGTCACGGTCAGTACATTCAGCGCTAAAGTATCGGAAAAGTTTTTGCGGTTTATCAACGACGCTTAAGCAAAACAGGGTATATCAAGCGAGGGAAAATGGACGCAAGAAATGCGGAGGCAAATACATCACTTCATTGTGTTAACCATAGAGCAAAATGAGGCTGATTGCTATCTAACCTCTTTCATACCAAACCCGACAGAACGATTCGATCTGCCGGATTTGTTAATGACGAATAGCCGTGATTATCTCGGCTCAACCGTAGTTTCGTATTCCGGACTTACCAACCGTGGGTCACCTTCATCCAGACACAGGAAAGTTACATCATAAAAATATTTCACCTTTTGCCGTTTCAGGGTTTTAGTGACCAGTAGCTCTTTTCCCTGACTGACGCAATACTCACCAGCTTGTTCAAGAACAGAAGCTTTTGCCGTGGAGGCATTCAGATGGTCAGCTGAAACCGTATAGGTATCAGGGCCAACTTTTTTAACACCGGAAGTTTTCACTGCACAGCCGGTGAGGACTAATGCAGCTGACAGACTTACCACTAATGCCAGTATTTTCATTTTGTTGTCTCCAATTAATAAACCCTAGTACCAACCAATTATCCGCTGTTATGCGATCTTGCCGACAATAATTTTGGTTAAAGGGACTTGTAATACTCATTACTGGTAAAACTCGACAAAAAAATCGACATGCCCAATCGGTTTTACCTGATGCAAAACAGCGGGCTCCACCACACCATATTTATCTGAATCCAACAGGATTTCTTCGAATGGATCCTGAATGGTATAAAGCAATTTTCCACTTACAACCACAATCTTTCCCCATACGCCCTCCTTGGTTTGGTGATTGTTCAGTAAACCGGTGGGGATAGAGCTCTCATCAAATTCCGGCGTGCGTTTATATGCAACAACATTGTCTGGTAGCGATTTCATCATCTTTACCTCTTAAATAGAACCGGAGCATGCAGAAATCTGCAAATTCATATATAAAATCGTCGATTCTCGACTATATATAACATTCAATTATGTCGTTTTGCATTTCCCCCACGACCAGCTTATGTAGCCTCTTGCGAGTAGGATAAAACTTCGGCCACCCGATGACGTAAATCCGGTAATAACGTTTGTTCAAACCATGGATTGTTTTTCAACCAGCGATTATTGCGCGGACTTGGATGTGGCAAAGGCCCAACGTGTGGCCATAGTTCATGCCATGCTAAGACTTTTTCGGTGAGTGAGGCCTTATTATCAGCAAAATGATAAGCCTGAGCATATTGGCCAACCACCAAGGTCAATTGAATATTTTCCAATTTGGACAGCAAGTCGTCACGCCACGTCGGAGCACATTCCGGTCGGGGTGGTAAATCACCTGACTTACCCGTCCCCGGATAGCAAAATCCCATGGGCAGAATAGCAACCTGCTGTTCGTCGTAGAAAACATCGCGTGATATGCCAAGCCAGGCTCGCAATCTATCACCGCTGGCATCATCAAACGGAATTCCGCTTTCATGTACTTTTCGGCCTGGGGCCTGCCCGGCAATCAGAATTCGTGCAGCAGGATGAAATTGCAAAACGGGTCGTGGCTCAACCGGCAACTTCTCAGCACAAATCCGACAACCCCGAACCTCATTCAGCAATGCAAACGCATCATCTTCTTGGCAATTGGCAGATTTTTTCAAAACGAATAATCCCGGAGCCAGTGAACCTTAAACAGAATAATTACAACTCACCCCGATCAATATGTAGTTCGCCATCAACTACTTTATGGTTGAGGATCAATCCCTCAGCAATCTCTTCAAATTTATATTGATGCTCCAGAAACACGGTTTCAGCATCCATCTCATCATCCGGGTCAGCCAACTCATCAAGGGCCGCTGTAGAAACAATACATGCCACCGTCTGATTATTGACTATGGCATAAAACGTCACATCTTGATCATTAACCAAATATTCACCGGTAAAGTCGATATCCATAACATCTCCTTTTGGTTGCTCAGGCTTTAGCTTAATAAGCGAAACAAAGTAAGTTGTGGATTTATACTGACAAGTTATCTTCGGTAAATCAATTTTACGGATCTTAATTTAAGCATTGCATTCCCATGATTTTATTTGGATTCGTTGATCTTTAATTACTGTTAATTATTATTACAATGCTTACTAAAGAGTACCAGCTGATGCTTATAATGCTTGTCAGTCATTAATCAGGAATTATTTTAATGTACCAACTGAGTGATTTTCTCGGCGCAGTCAGCCAGGACCTTTTTGCTCTCGGTATTGCTCTAGCTCTGGGTGCCTTAATCGGATTACAACGTGGTTGGCTCGCCCGTGATAAAGCAGCAGGACAACGCGTTGCAGGAATTCGCACGCACGCGCTCCTTGGTTTGCTTGGTGGCCTGTCAGTTCAACTCGGCCGCGAATTGGGTAACTGGGTACCCGCAATATTGTTGGTTATGGTTGCATTGGCCGGACTTGCCGGGTTTTTGATGCAAAACCGACAGCAGCAAGATTTCAGTATTACCAGTTGGGTGGGTCAGGTACTGACATTTTGCTTTGGTGCGCTGGTAGTTGCCGGACAACCTGTGATCGCAGCTGCCGCTGCAGTTGTGACTGCAACGATTCTAGATAACAAAGAATCTATTCATCGTTTTCTGAAAACATTGGAAGCCAATGAACTGGACGCAGGACTGAAACTTCTGCTGATTTCCGTGGTGGTGCTGCCGTTATTGCCAAACGAAGGGTTTGGGCCGGGCGATGTACTCAATCCCAGAGAAATCTGGTGGATGGTGGTGCTCATCGCTGCAATTGGTTTCATCGGTTATTTTGCTATGCGTTTCGGTGGTTCGACACGCGGTATCATGTTTACCAGCCTGTTTGCAGGTCTCAGCTCATCAACTGCGCTAACTTTACATTTTTCACGCCTTTCAAGACAGTCAAACTCACGTCAGCTAAGCCCGCTCCTGGCCGCAGGAATCCTCATTGCATGCGGCACTATGTTCCCACGCATTCTGCTTTATGCTGCACTGATTTATCCACCGTTGCTGAAAGAGTTGCTGATACCTGTCATCGTAATGGGAGGCCTTCTTTATGGCTCAGCTGCACTGATATGGTGGCAACACTCCGGCTCAGTTAACGTAAGTCAGCCTCAAGGGCAGAATCCACTGGAACTACGCTCTGCTCTGCTTTTTGGTTTATTACTGGTAGTGATTTTATTGCTCGGCGAATGGTTGAAAAATGTGATGGGTGATGCAGGAGTCTTTCTACTGGCTGCTATTTCCGGACTGACAGATGTGGATGCTATTACCTTATCCCTGACCCGCATGGCACGTGAGGATTTAATGGCGGCTACTGCAGTGTTAGCAATTATTATCGCCGCTATGGTTAACAATCTTTTCAAAGCAAGTCTGGCTCTTGGCATCGGAACCGTTGGATTGGGCACACGTGTACTGATACCGATGTTACTATCATTATCCTCCGGTTTAGCGGTGGTTTTTTTAAGGATGTAAATTTGCCTGCGTTTTCAACTTACAACTGATCAAAATTTTTCTTTAATTTTTTTGGCAATACGCTTAAATATCCGTTAGAAAAACTGCTCTACACTCTCTCCGAAAGCCCGCGGAGTGCTGCAATATATGGCGTAAAGAGAAACCCTAGTCTGATTTACTCACTTTGATTTGGTGTTAGCAAATGCAAGTCCATTTAAAAAAAGCCGATTTAGTTTGCTTTTTCCAGAAAGGAACTTAAAAAGTGCTGATGCCGGTGGCTTCCATAATGCGATAAAGCATACGAGGCCAGATTCGTTCATCGGCATACTGGGTATAAACTACGCTGTAATTTCGCTGATTCCTGTTATTCCAGCGCTCTTCAAACCAATCCTGGCCGCGCTGCAAAGGTTCAGCCCCAGCAGATCCTCGTAGGATCACACTGGTTTCAAGATTGAGGTTATGCAGATTGCGACGGGTTAAATTGGTTGAGCCAAGCATCATTGCACTTTGGTCATCAGACCCTCGATGCATCAACCATTTGGCATGGCACTGCTCGCCATGCGTATCACACCAGCGTACCGTGATGCCCGCATCGACTAGTTCATGGGCCACGGGTCGATTCGGTACACCATTTTTCTTCCGACCAAATGCATCTTTGTTGGGATCCAGCAGAACCCGCATACTCACGCCGCGCTCTGCCGCCCGCTTCAGTGCGGTTACTATGTCGCGGTCAGACAGATAGAACATCGCCATATCCAACTTATCGCCAGGCCCGGCTCCATCAATCATATCGATTGAGGCTCGCTCAACAGAGCGTTCGGTGACCACCTGAACGGTAAGACCGTTACTGCTTGCCTCTGATATCTGTGCTACTTCAGGTATTGGAACGGGGGCATCCGAAAATTCCAGTACCGCTGCTTCGCTTTCAAACAAATCCCAGGCTGCGTGCCCATTAAACCGCAACGCCACATTACCGTGAGCACTACTACCATCATGAGGATTAGCAGAAGTAACCAATGCTGAAAGTTGCGTCCCATCATCGGCAATGATCAGTTTGCGATGGTTGGCTTTGAAGTTGAGCATGGCAAGATAACTCCGCAGCGAAACCCGTCCCTCCCCAAAAGGATTGGGCAACAGTTCCCCTTCATCATTGCCAAAGGGCTGAATAAACAGACGCCAGAAGGCAGAATATGCCGGGTTGCTATCGCGTAAGCGAGTCAAATCGGTCAATGTGACAGAAATACCTGCCGCTTCAAGTTGAGCAAAATGTGGTGAAGGGCGTCCACCATAAAGAGTATTCAGTGGATCGGAAATAACCTGTATATCAAGCGTCGGGTAGCGCCTTTTCTGGGCAATCAGAGCATCTGTCAGTTCGTCAGATAGAGGGCGGTGCGTCTCCGCCAGCTGGCCCTGAAAATCGTTGAATAAAAACATATCCACCAGCACAAACCGGCGGGCACCGGTAATCATCTCAAAAACAGCATCGAATATCTGTTGCTCGGTATGGCGCTCTCCATCCATATTGGTAAACGTTCTGTCCGCCAAAAACTGCACATCGGTGGCTGAGCGCTCGGACGCAAAAATATCCAATCCGGGAGGTAGCGGTTTGTAGACGTGGTAAAAGCCCATGCCCACCAACACAACAATCAACAAAGTTAGCAACCATAATCCCAAGTGCCGACGGTGAGTAGGCTTGTCAGCAATAAACAATTTCATTTAGCAACGCTCCCTTTAACTTGGCATATCTATCCATTTCAAATCCATCTGCACTGCGTCGCCATGACGCTTGTTTTGTTGAGAAAGAATACTTGATGGCTGTGCGCTGTTCAAAAATCACATTCGATATTTCAATGGTTTAAATAGTCATTACAAAAAATTTTAGCCAAATCAACTCCTGATCATCCTTTGGTAACAAGCTTTAACGATACTCGATAGAAAAATTCACTTACACTCTATCTGAGAGCGCGCAGGATGTTGACGACAAAGTTAATGCAATTGTGTCTTATCATCACGGGTTTCGTTTTTTTATCAGGATTTCATGCGTCAGGAGTAGCAGTGGTCAAAAAAGTACCGGAAAGCATCGAAGAAAATAGCGATTTTCTGAGCGATCCCTTTCTACAACTGCCCACGGCAGATTCAGTCAATGTGGTCTGGTTTACCAACTTTGCAGGGCAAAGCCATCAACTGCACTATGGTGATGGACTGATTGCTGATGCCACAACCACCAAGATGACCAGCATGTTTGAGGATGCAGATTCATCCCAACCTGGCAGGGATTATCAAACTCTTACACTGAGAAAGGTCTACCGCCATGAAGCGACGGCAACGTCACTCAGGGCCGGTGTGCGGCTGAATTATCAGGTGAAAAGCATAACCGATGAGGGACAGGTTCTTCTCAGTGACAGCTATAGCCTCGCGCCGTTGCCAGAAAAAAATACGTCACTGAAAATTCTACTCACCTCGGATCTGCAATCAAAAACCAACTCTCCGGCTAACTATCAGAAAGTGGTGGAAACCATCGGTCTACCCGATGCGGTTTTCTTTGCCGGTGATCTGGTCAATATTCCCGATCGTGCATCAGAATGGTTTGATCAACTCGAAGACGATGCACCACCCTTTTTCCCGACGCTGCAGGGACGCTATCAACAACTCAAACCCGAGGCGGTCTATAACGGCGGTGAAATTTTGCAACACGTCCCACTATTTGCTGCTATCGGTAATCATGAAGTGATGGGGCGTTTTCTCCCTCAGCAATCTGATCACCTAATGAACAATAGCTTTAATGATCCTCAACCGCGCTGGTATGCCGAAATCGCTTATGGGCAGCTTAAAGAGCAAATCAATCCCGACAATGATCCTCAACGCAAAGCACAATGGATTCAGGATAATTCGCATAATCAGCAAACTTATCTGGATGTTTTTACCTTTCCGGACGACAGTCCCGGTGGTAAAGAATATTACGCCATGGCGTTTGGGGACGTTTTTCTGATTTCGATGAATGTTTCACGGATCTGGCGATCATGGAATGTAAGCGGTCAGCATCGCAGCAAGTTTGTAGAAGCCTTATCCGAGTTGCAAACTCCTGATGCATGGGGCTTTGGCGAATTTATGTTCGAGCGTTTTGATACCCAGTCAGAGCAATACCAATGGCTTGAAAGTGTGTTGCATTCTGATGCATTTAAAGAGGCAAAATACAAAGTGGTACTCGCTCATCAAGGGGTATTTGGACTGGGCGATAATGTTGTACCGGTGCTGGCCAATCCACTGATGCAACTGGTAGAAACAGATGAAAACAATATCGACACACTGACCGAGCTAACTTTTCCCATCAGCCCGCAAGATTGGCAAAACACCGTATTGCCTAAGCTGCCCAACATCCGTGAAATACGTTATCAATATCTACTTAAAGACGATATTTGGCTTAGAGATATTGAACCATTATTGCTTAAACACCAGGTTGATCTGGTGCAAATCGGTCACTCACATCTATGGAACCGCACAAAAGTCGGCAATATGCATTATCTGGAAACCTCCAATGTCGGGAATACACTAGGGGCTTATTACAATGATCCAACCGACACATATCAACAAAACAATCGCAACAGCAAAGCCAACTTCTGGATAGAGTTGAATTCAGAAAACTC
The DNA here is from genome assembly GCF_056863975.1 of Methylophaga sp. F7. Taxonomy (NCBI): domain Bacteria; kingdom Pseudomonadati; phylum Pseudomonadota; class Gammaproteobacteria; order Thiotrichales; family Piscirickettsiaceae; genus Methylophaga; species Methylophaga sp. F7. Next base: position 2,975,339 of record NZ_CM166511.1, read on the forward strand.
ACGTTGGGATCCGGCGAATTACGCTGCCAATGGCGATCCTCATGGACGACAAATGATCCAACCCAGCCTTTTCAGCCCAATGAGCTTAATAGATAAGACACTTCCAGCCTTACCATTTGTTTCCAGTAACCAACTCACCACGTTCTCGATTCTGGATACAGGCACCGGCACGGTGAAAAGCTATGTTTTCGATACCGCGGATCCAGCATCGGAAGTTCAGTTATTTGATGAATTTTCAATAGGCAATTAGCTTAGGCATTCCCCAAACACCCTCGTATCTCAATACATCTCTCTGACTCATAACGATAAGCAAATCGTGGATTTGCTATGTATTTGAGCGCATCAGGATATATCAGCGCTCTAAAACATATGGATTTACATATATATGTAATAATACATATGTATCTTCCCAGTACATGCTAAACGTTAGCTGAACCAGATAAACAGCATGAACCTATTGATGTTAAAGGGAAATACAATGAATCGTTTGATTACATCCATTATCTATTTTGCAGTTACGCTAGTGTCATTAAGCCTTACCGCCTGCGACTCCAACAATGATCCCGCTGAAATATCAGAGATTAATGACAACCGTTCTGAAATAATCATTGCAGGCTCGACCTTCGCCTCCCCATTCTTTGAAAAAGTGTTGCAGACCTATGAGCAGGGCACAAAGTTTAGCTACCATTCGATAGGCAGTGGCGCAGGTATTGAGCAGTTTATAACGGGTGATGCAGATATCGGGACAACCGATGCGCCAATTAATGAAAAGGAAGCAGCTCGCTTAAATGAGAATTTTGAAGAAATCGTCGTCACATCCGGCATGATCAGTATTGCTTATAACGTAGAGGGTCTAACTGACACACTCAAACTTCCAAGAGATGTGTATACAGATATCTTTCTTGGTGAAATCACCCGCTGGAATGATCCACGAATACTTGAAGTAAACCCTGATATCAATTTACCTGACAGCGCTATACAGGTCATTGCACGCTCCGATAACAGTGGTACAACCTTTGCGTTTACCAATCATCTGTCGACGGTTAGCCCAGCCTGGAAAACAATATTTGGAGCAACAAAAAAACTGGACTGGCCCGGAAAAACAATGGAAGCAAAAGGTAACGAAGGAGTCTCCCAACGCCTGGCAATTACCAATAATAGCATCGGCTACGTTGAATTCGGCTTTGCTCAGCGCCTTGGCTTAAAAGTCGCAAGTTTGGAAAACAAAAGCGGAAAATTTGTTCTGCCCAATAACGAGACGGGCGACATAGGACTCGTCGATGAATTTTATTCAGAAGCAGAGCAAGTCGTTTCATCCATTACTGATCCTGAGGGAGAATCGGCCTACCCAATCGTCGCATATACCTGGGCATTAATACGGAAAAAATATGAAACCCCTGGCATCGGCAGTGATGTAAGAGATTTTATAAAATGGACGCTGAATGAAGGCCAATCATTAGCAGCTCCATTGCATTACCTTCCTTTATCGAAAGAGATTATTCAGGCAGAACAGGAAAAGTTGGGGCTGTATATTATCCAGTGAACCAAAGAGTCAGAAGCAAATATCAATTTTCTCTGGCTCTTTGGAGCTTTCATCCAGCACATTAGCTCTGGCTTATGCCAGCTCGACCAATAACACTTTGTCCCCTCTCTTATCTCTCGATATGAATTTTTCTTCATATGAACAGAACAGTTAAATCATGCTGGTTTTGTTAAGCTGTAATGACTTAATTCCCTCTTTCAACGAGTAACGATTTTAATGGCAAGCAATTTCAACGCTGAACGTCTCATGCATGACCTAAAACAAGAGGCTCCACTGTTAGATGCTTTGATCGACATCATCGAACAGCTAAGAGAGACCGATCCAGAAAACGCATCAAAGCGACTGGATGACATTATGGAGATGATCGAAGCGAATCCAGAACTGAGAGCAGAATTTGGTCAGCAGTTTCATAGCTGGCTAATTGAATTAAACCTGTATCCGGCTTTGGTGAGTTTAGGAATTTTTGCCCGGCGGGGTGTATTTAATGAGTTCATGACCCGTCTTTATGACAAAGTTAATCCGCCCCCCATTGATCGCGAAAGCTCAAGAGGGGTGTTGACTCTCCTGTTTCACCGTCAATCAGATAAAAAATGGCTAGACACTATTACCAACGATCAATGGCTGCGTCTGTATCAAATCCTTGTTGATCACACGACACCTGAGACATTGAATACCGCCGTCAAACATTTTCGCCAACAATGTCTTTATGCAGTTGAAATGCTGGGTATCTGGGTTGCAGCCGAAGAACTTGAACCTGAATTGATTCGAATGGATCGGCGACTGATCGATATTGACTCTGCCTTTATTGGTCTGCAACGTGAACTACGCCTGTTTACACAAACGGAGTTCGACCGTATTCAGGAACCTGAACTTCCGGCCTATGATCCCGAACATATTTGGGTAATGCTGGATCAATGTCGCGAACAGGTCTCACGCTTGAGACGCAAAGGCGCCGGGGCAGCAGGATCTTCAGTCTCGGTGGCACATTTGCTAGAACGTCTTGAACAGACGCTGGGGCGTATTGAACAAATTATGTCCATTTTAACCACCACAGAAACAATAGAAGTAGAACGTAAAAGTCTGGCGCTCTGGCAATCATTGATTGTTTCGGCCATTGACAAGAACAGCCTCTACGCCTTGATGCGCAACAGTCTTGCCATGCTCTCCCGCAGTATTACTGAGAACAAAAGTGATCATGGCGAACATTACATCAGCCGTGGTAAAAGCTCCTTTTATGCGCTTTTCCGATCAGCGGCCGGTGCGGGTTTTATTATTGCGTTAATGGCTTTGTTAAAAATCAGTATCGTGAACATGGGCTTCAGTCCATTAAAAGAAACAGTGCTCACCAGCCTGAACTATGGTCTCGGGTTTGTCCTTATCCATCTGTTACATTTCACCATTGCCACCAAACAACCTGCCATGACAGCAGCCAGTTTTGCCAGTGAAGTTGAACAAGGTGAAAATGGACGGGCTGCTCATCGCAAATTAGCCAGCTTATTGATTGACGTAAATCGTTCTCAGTGGGCAGCCGTTTGGGGCAATCTTTCAACAGCCATTTTGCTGGCGGCAGTGATTGCATTCAGTTTCTTTATGTTCACCGATAGTCCTTTACTAGATGCCTCGACTGTCAGTTACCAGCTGCATGCGATTGCCCCCTTCGAGGGTCTCGCCCTGTTTTATGCTGCAATTGCAGGTTTGTGGTTGTTTTGCTCAGGGATTATTGCCGGATATTTTGATAATCGAGCGGATTACCTCGAGTTAGAAATGCGCCTTCAGCAACATCGATTATTACAATGGTTAAAAGAACAACGCCGGGATAAATTCGCAAAGTATATGCACGACAATTACGGCTCGCTAGCTGGTAATTTCTTTTTTGGGGTATTGCTGGGGACGACGGGCTATATAGGCTATTTGCTGGACTTGCCACTGGATATACGTCATGTGGCTTTTTCATCTGCCAATTTAGGCTACAGCGCTTTGAGCACCCAGATGGGCTTAGTGGAATTTTTAATCCATTTGTTTTACGTATTATTGATAGGTTTTGTTAATCTCTGGGTCAGCTTTTCACTCGCCTTAATGGTCGCATTACGATCCCGCGGCACACAAATAAGTCGTTTTCCAGTCTTGCTAAGCAGCCTATGGGAACAGATTAAGGAAAAACCGCTGCGTTTATTTTTTCCGGTCACCTCGGTTCAACAAGCATTAAAAGAAGATAAGAAAAATAAGTCCTGAACTCTTTGCAAATTCAAATCTGCTGTACCTGAAATTCATCGGGATATTCAAGATCCTTAAATGGTCGTCCGAGCTAAATCGTTACCTCATGCAAAGGTTCGTTTGGCAGCTTTACGAATACTTTTTCTATTGCTATTGGAATAGGCCGATAACGGTCTGTTAGGCCAGATTACAATCTCAAATAATGATTCACAGAATAATTTGGTGATAGCGTAATGACTCAACGAAAGGCTGATTTATTCTCAAATGATCGTGCGTTTTCACTCTGATGCAAAATTTCGGAATAATGAGCAAGTTGCCTGAAGGCTGTTGAAGGATAAGGAACAAACCGCTCCTATTTTGTCGTTTATTGCTGCTTTTCTGATGGTTCTGCTCCGACCGTGTCTGCTACATATGCACCGCGTTTGCCCATTGGCTTGTCTTCCCCGACCGTTGAGTCGACTTCTGTTTGATGTTCCATCTCGGCGTTTATTTCGGCCCCCAGCAGCACGACAAAGGCACTAATATAAAACCAGAAGATCAGAACGATCACACTGCCAATCGCACCGTAGGTTTCATTGTAATTAGAAAAATTTTGCACATAGGCTGTGAAACCGAAAGAAGCCAAAAGCCATAGTAAAGTCGCAATGACCGCACCGACACTGACCCAACGCCACTTCGGATTTTTTCTATTGGGGGCGAAACGGTAAACGCACTCAAGTACCAGAATGAATAACATCGCCAGAATTGGCCAACGCAATGTTCTCAAAAGGGATTCTAACGTTTCGCCCAAGGGGATCACGCCAAGGACGATGGGCACCAAAATGGCGAGCAACGCTAACATCACCACACTGAAAATACTTACCACCGTAAATAAAAGCGACACCAGCAGCAGGCTCCAAAAAGGGCGCTTTTCCTGTTCTTTATAAATAATATTGCAAGCCTTAATGACCGCCATAGCGCCCTTACGCGCCACCCACAGCCAGACCAACAGAGATAAGACCAGCGTTACATTAAAGGCCGCTCCAGCGGTATTCGTAAGCTCGGTAAGCTGATCGGTAAAGATACTGAATGCTTGTTCGGGCAACAGCTGCCGAAAAGGCTCCACTTGAGAAATGATATTTTCTGGAGATGCAAAAAGCCCAAAAAGTGAAACCCCTACATTCAGTGCCGGGAAGATGGACAACATCATAAATAACGCCACACCGGCTGCCAGCAATGAAATATCATGTCGATTCACATTGCCAATGACTCGTCGACCGATATCCCACCAGCCTCGCCAGGAGATTTCAGGCGGCTTGCTGGCTTGTCGCCCACGTTTATCATCTGACGATGTTTGTGCAGAATGCGGAGTGACGTCATCTTTTGGCATAGCGCTCCTTTTTTGTTGACATCGGATTAGATTGGCAGGGATTTAGACTCTGTCACTTTCAAATCAAGTTGGCTGAAAACTTGATATGCGTTTATCCGTCGAATTGATGGAGATAGTTAGAGGACCGGATCTAACAAAGCAGGTTCCTCTATATGCTTTTTACGGTCTAGGTGAATAATGATTTTAATGAGTTAGGCTAATCAGGCGTTAACCTAGATCGTGAGTAGGTTGAAGATGTCAGATCTGCGTATTAATCCAAAGATAAAAATCTAATTAATACTTGTGTAATCGCAAAAACTATCGAAAACAGCAACCTCACCGACAGTGCAAATTGCTGTGATTGTTTCTTCTTTTTTCCATAAAAATTTACAATTTGCCATTCCCGTGCCGGCACAAACCTGCATCTCTGGGCGACCCTCGCAGCGTAAGTCACCTTCGGTACAGGTTTCTGCATCGTCGGAATGAAAGGGCTCCCAGCCTGCTTCCAACATTTTCAATCGAACACTTGAATAAGGTTCATTTTCACTGAAATGCGGTAGATCGGAAGTTTGAGTGCAAGCCCATAGATAAAAAGTAAGAAAGGCAATTACCATCGAAGATAAATAACACACTGTTTTTCTCATAATAAGCCCTTCGAATCTTTAGGTTCAGAGAGTAAGGATTAAAAGATAAAAACTCTAATTCACGTTTAAGCTGGCAGAAAATCAAGTTGGCTGGCCCCCTTGATATTCTTTTACCGATCAAAGTTACGCTCTCGGAGCTCTTCGCAGACCCCGTCAATACTAGGAAACATAGACCCCGCTGTAATTCCCATAAAACGTAAATCTGTCATCACTGCGTCTCGCTCACGAGCTGGTATGTCAACTGCTTGAAGAAAACTTACTCCACATTCTTCTTCTTTTTCAAGTAGATAAGCTTCTATGTCATAAAGATTTGTGGCGGTAGTCGCAGCTTGTTGAGGCACAAGTCTTGGGTTATCGATAGCAATAAATTCTGACACCGACAGATGTGGGAATGCAGGATCTAGGTTATCAATCTGCCTGTAACGATATTGCCATTCTCGATTATTAAACAGATAAATTCTTACGGATTCATCACCAGAATAACCAATGGGGCGGTCTCGAAAGGCAAAGAATGCTGCGACATAGGGAGAGTGAGACCAATCTAATAGGGGGGTTGGGTATCCATGATGCTGGAGTAAATTAAAAAAAGCACCATTCTGCTCCGGAACCGTAAGGTCAAAAAAATGAGATGTAATAGCGCTAAGGCGTTGATATAGTTGTTTTACATCTTTGGATATAAACTCACTTATTCGATAGCGTTCACGTCGGTGGAAAGAGGTACATAATCTCCATGGCTCTTTCTGACCTCGAAAAAGGTACCCCGCCCCAGCTATTTTTGAGACATGCTCCTTGAACTCTACCCACGACATCACCTGACCAGAAATCTTAGAGCCAGCCTTTTGATCTGGCCGAGTTAAATCCCCCGAGAACGTCACTCCTATATCTGTTGTGCCACCCACAGTTAGAGAATTACCCGACTGCTTTATCAGGGTCTCCGCTTCTTGGGAATGCACGACTCCCTCAGGATAAAGTGCTTTTATCTGATCCCAAGATGTTTGGAATCCAGTTCTAGGGTCAATTGGCGCAGCATAGGCAGTTACCTTGTGCTCTAACCCCCTATCTTCTGTTGAAAAAAATGCAACGGTTCCAGGAAGATCTTTTGGGTCAGGGTGTAGATAGGCAACGCCTTCAAAATGATCATTTACTTCATCGATGTTGATCATTATCTTTCCGGTAGTGCTTCCGGAATAATTTCCCAGCCATTGCCCTCTCATCGAACCTCCTCTCGTTATAGTAAGAAACGTTTAATCAGTTCTGCTACCTCATAATTATTTTTCAATTCAATCTGTCTTTTTTAAGTGATTGAAATTTAATCTCTTATATTTGGTTAACTATAACCGAAAAAATTAATCATGAATCATTCACAATTATTCAATGTTGCATCAACGCTGATGGATTGTTTTATTTCCATCTAAAAAACTACTCGTACCAGTTCACAGATTCATCAATCTCGTTTTGTATTTATGATTCACCATCGTTAAATTTAAGCTTCATTAAAATCTAAAATCGCAGGGAGCGAATCATGGCAATAAAGGATTGGCCGGCAGATGAACGGCCGCGTGAAAAACTGCTTCAATCAGGGGCTGCAGCCTTATCGGATGCCGAGTTGCTGGCTATTTTTCTTCGAACAGGTGTGACCGGAATTTCGGCTGTTGATTTAGCTCGAAACCTTCTTTCGGACTTTGGCGGTTTACGGGCTTTGTTTGAAGCAGATCATCATAGCTTTTGTCAGCAGCATGGTTTGGGCACAGCGAAGTTTGTGCAGTTGCAAGCAGTGCTGGAGATGAGTCGTCGGCATCTGGAGTCAACTCTGACACGAGGCAATGCGTTTACGGATGCAGTCACTACCCGACTCTATCTGCAACGTCAGTTACGACATTTTCCCCATGAAGTATTTGCTTGTCTGTTTCTCGATACCCGGCATCGGTTAATCAGTTTTGAACCGTTATTTCGGGGCACGATTGATGGTGCCAGTGTGTATCCGCGTGAGGTGGTGAAGCAGGCATTGAAGCACAATGCGGCGGCAGTGATTTTTGCTCATAACCACCCTTCCGGTGTGGCTGAACCGAGTCAGTCGGATATTCAGATCACCAAACGGTTACGCAGTGCTTTGGAGCTGGTGGATATTCGGGTGCTGGATCATATTATTGTTGGTGATGCTGAAACTACATCATTGGCTGAATTGGGGCATTGTTAAGCCCCTTTTGTGGCTTTTGCCACACCATTAATGCATATCACCCATTTTTGTTGGCAATCAGATCGTTATGCTTTTGGTTTTTTAAAACCTAACCATTTATAAGACGTGACCCACATTATGACGATAAGCAAAACGCTCAAACCTCTTAGCATTGCTCTAGCTGTCATTTATGCCAATGGCGTATATGCCGAAACGCCCAATTTGCTGGATGATGCCAGCTTGAGTCTGGGAAGTATGGTTGTGTCTTCAGACAATATCGGCCCGCTGACTTCACGTAACCTCTCTACTTCGGTGGATGTATTAAGCCAGGATCGCATAGAAGATCAAAATGTGAATTACACCTGGCAGTTGTTTGATCAAATGCCCGGCGTGATGCTCACACAATATGGGATGGGGAATGAGTCCGGCAAAATATCCTTTCGCGGTTTTAATGGTGAAGGCGAAATTAATGCCGTTAAATTGCTGATTGATGGCGTTCCGAGTAACCAGAATTCAGGAAACATGCCTTATCTTGAATTACTGACGCCACTTGAGATTGAAAGTATTGAAGTTGTTCGCGGCACCAATGATCCACGATACGGATTACATAATATTGCCGGTAACGCCGACATACTGACCCAACAAGGCGGTAATTATAATAAGGCGCGTGCCAGCTACGGCAGCTTTGATACGCGTCATGTGCAATTTGTAAGTGGCCTCGAAAGCAACGGTTTTTCACAAAACTATGCCGTCAGTTATTTAGATTCAAATCGTTACCGCGATCATAGTGATATCGAAAAAAGCACGTTTTCAGGTAAGTGGTTTTATACACCGGAAAGTGGCCGTGCTCAGATTGGTTTTAGCGCCCGTCATGGTCAGGCCGATGCGGAAGAAGCAGGTTATTTAACCCGTTTTGAAGCCCGCGATGATCCAGAACAATCTCGTCCTCATAATGCGCCTGATGGCGGAGATCGCTCGATGAATCAATTCAGTACACATCTGGATGTTGATCTCAGCGATAACTTATTCTGGAATACCAAAGCCTATTTGAATCAACTTGATGAATATCGCTATGTGACTTTTGCTGCAGGTGGTAATCATAATGAACGCATCACCCAGGAAGATCATAAAGGCGCTTTAAGTACGTTAACCTGGCGACCTGAAGTGAGCTGGGCGCATGAGTTTGCCTTGATGGGTGGATTGAGCGCAGAGTTTCAAGACAATGAAAGCCGCCGTTATATTGTGGATGATTTTCGAAATCGGACCTCACAGACACGTGATCAAAACTTTGACTTTGATATCTACGGCGGCTTTGTTCAGGCCATTTACAAACCGACTGAAAAGTTAAAACTGGTACCAGCTTATCGCGTCGATACGGTTCGCGGCAGCTTGAACGATGCCGGTGTACATCGTGATATCAATGATTATGGCAATATCAGCCAGCCAAAATTCAGTGCGGTGTATTCGCTGACCGACCGTTATGCGGTTTATGGTAATTGGGGTAAAACCTTTCAAGTAGCTTCAGGTGCCGCCAGCTACCAGAAAAATGTTTTCTCCGAAGATTTGGATGCGTCTATTAACGAAGGCTGGGAGATTGGGCTGAAATTTACCCCCACCGATTGGTTAAATGGTCGTGTTGCACTCTGGGAGCAGGTTGCTTCGGGAGAGTTCAAAACAAAGTTAGGTGATGCCAATAATGACAGTGAAAATATTGGTAAAACCGAACGGCGTGGTGTCGATATTCAATTTAATGCACAAGCCACCGAAAAATTAGGGTTATGGTTTGCCGCTGCATTTCAGGATTCGGAAATACTTAAAGCTGGCTCAGATAACCCAACGTCCAAAGGTAACGAAATTGATCACGTGCCCAATTATTTACTTGATGCAGGTATCGATTATCAGGCGAATCCAAAATTGAAACTTTCCAGCTGGGTCAGTGCACAAGATGAGTACTATCTGACCGTGGACAATGACACTCGAAAATTTGGTCAGTATGTGTTGGTCAATGCTTCGGCCAGTTATGCGCTCACCAGCAAAGTAAAACTGGCAATGGAACTCAAAAATGTATTTGATCGCGATTATGAATACGTTTGGTTAAATACCGAAAGCATGCACTCCCCCGGCGATGGTCGTGCGGTGTATGGCTCGGTTCAGGTAGACTTTTAGGGCTTGTTGATCTTTCATCTCCACCACTGCTGGCGACTATTTTTGTGTCCGACAAGGCGGAAATCACGCAGTGTAGTCATCCTACATAAGTGATTGACAACGCAGGCGGCCGCAAAAATAGTCCCAGCCCTTCGGGTTGTGACTGAAAAAGTGCCACTTATGTCCACGGATGGACTGTATGCCGGCGCGCCAGGGAGGCGCGCGCCGGTCTGCGTTACTCGTCACTTATTTAGAATAACTACAAAAACGCCGGGAGCGTTTTTGAGCGTAAGCCCCAATGGGGTGAGATACATGGATGTATCTCACAAAAGGCGCTCCTCGTGCCTTGATTGACACTTTTTCAGTTCACAACAGAGGCGGAGATGAAAGATCAACAAGCCCTAGCCCATAACTTTTTTCGTTGATTCGCTGTCAATATTTGGCAGCAAATCAGCTACGTCATTCGGATAAAAGCCCAACATGAAAAACGCCCGCCGACTCTGGCTGAGCATTCATTTATATCTCGGTTTAAGTATCGGCGCCTTGCTGGTATTGCTTGGGCTGACCGGCAGTATTCTGGTGTTTTATCTGAACATCGATCAAATCCTCAATCCGCAAATGGAACCTACTAGCGTTCCTTACGAAATGCCGGCCCAACAGGAAATTTTGGATGCTCTGCAACAGGCACATCCCACTCGAACCGATCCCTGGCGTATTGAACAGCCAATGCATACAGACTGGCCAATTATGGCGCGTTATTACACACCGGTTGAGTCCATTGGGAAAAACTTTGCGCCGTTAATGCTGACCGTGGATCCCGTCACATTGGAAGTCACCAGCTCCCGTTTGTGGGGGGATTATGCAATGACCTGGATTTACGATTTGCATTACAGTCTGCTGCTGGAAAAACCCGGCAAAATCATTATCGGCATTATCGGGCTGATTTCTTTGATCTCGTTTATTTCGGGGATTTGGCTTTGGTGGCCGGGTTGGGTTGGCTTGAAACACGCATTAAAACCGCAGCTTCGCTCTGGCAAAGCTCGACTCAATTACGATCTGCATGTGTTGTCGGGTAGTTATGGGTTAGTATTTTTGCTGATTTTAAGTCTGACCGGTGCAGCACTCGCCTTACCTGATGAGACGGCCATATTGGTGAAGCCTTTTTCACAGTTAACCAGTGCACCGAAGATTGCCTTAGACCATGGCGAAAGTGCAGATCGAATTACGGCGGATCAGGCTGTTGAGATTGCCAAAAACCGGTTTCCTGACGCGGAATTACGTTGGGTTGAAACACCGGGTTTGAATAACCAAAAAGCCTGGCGCATTGCGTTTTACCAAGAAGGAGAACCCAGTCGACGTTTTCCACGAACTCAGGTCTGGATTGATCCAATTAGTGGAGAGATTTTAGGGCGTCGTGATACTAAAAAAGACACTGGTGGCGATGTATTAATGCACTGGTTACATCCATTGCATAACGGTGAAGTATTTGGCATGACCGGCCGGATTCTGGTGTTTATTGCTGGCCTTTTACCGCTGATATTATTTGTGACCGGTTTGATCCGTTGGTCACAAAAGCGCCGGGCCCGGCGACTGGTGAACAGTCGCCATAAGGCTTAACGATTTAGTTAATCCGCATCAAAGGGTTTTTCTTTAAAGACTTTCTCACCGGTAATCATCGCTGAGGTCAGGCCATTACGTCTGCGTTTTTCTTCCACGATAACCGCGGCGATATGAATCACGATCGACAACATCAATAGATAAAACAGATAGGTATGCAGCGTGCGAAAAGGTTTCCGAAAATCGCGCATTTCCTGATAGGCGATGGGGTCGACACCCTGTTTTTCATAGGGCTGAACAATCGCGATAGCCGCTTCATCCTCCGCGACCCAGGCTTTCATTTGAGAACCAAATGGGGCCATGTATAAGTCAGTACTTGCTAACATCAGGCCGGTGATGCCTTGGCCTATCATCAACAGAAACATCACTAAAATGCTCCAGCGACCTAATGGATTGTGCCCGAGAAAATGCACATTTTGTCCAATTTTACGACCTTGCATATAAGCCTGGAATTGCGCTTTATACACTTTGCCAAACGGTAAAAAGGCTTTCCAACGGGCGAAACGGTTACCCAAAAAAGCCCAGACAAATCGGGCCAGTAAGTTGATCACAAACACATAACCCACCCAGATATGAGTGGCTTTAAGTAGGATTTTGCCATCATCAGTAACGCCCAAATCCTTACTGAACATCAACACTAAACCAATTGCCAGTAATCCCAGAATCGCCAGCACATTTATCCAGTGAAATAAACGAACGCCTCCATCCCATACCGGATAAGCTTTTAAGGTTGATTGTGCCATTATTATGTTCCTTACATTTATCAATTTACCCGTAGCTTAAGCTTGTTTACTTAAATTAATATTAACTACGTTAAAGTGTACTAAATCAGCTTGTACGACAGTAATCACCTTCCCATTTCTGTAAAAATGGCGTGATTTTTTTATGAAGCTTCAGATGGTTCTGCCACCAGTCTTTGAGAAATAGCAGCAATATCTGCGGTTCGTTATCTCTCAAGCCCAGACGGCATTGAATATCAAACTCATCCATTATTTTTGCTTCATCCAGCCGATATTGCTTAAGCAAAGGGCTTTCCAAGGCGTGCAAAATACCTTCTTCAGTTTTGAAATGAAAATTCAGATAGCTTTTCAATACATTGACGGTAGGCATCAGATCTCGCAACCCATAGCCCTGCTGAATAAAATAATGCAGTGAATTGATTATCGCCACCGCTCCACGATGCTGTTCATCAATGATCGGCTCGCCTTGCTGAAACGCATCCTGCCAGACGATATAGAGTGGTTTTGTCAGTTTTTCCATCTCAGACCGCTATGGGCGCTTTAATATGTGGCTGTGCCACATAATCAACTATTTCAAAATCCTCAAAACGGTAATCCAGAATAGAGGCCGGTTTTCGATGAATTTTCAGTTTTGGCAACGGACCTGGAGTACGTTGTAGCTGCGTTTCGACCTGATCGAAGTGATTGCTGTAGATATGTGCATCGCCAATACTCAGCACGATTTCGCCAACATCTAAATCGCATTGCTGAGCCAGCATATGCGTTAGAAAGGCTAATGAAGCCGTGTTATAAGGATTGCCAAGAAACAAATCGTTGGAGCGGATATACAGCGACGCGCTGAGTTTGCCGTTGGCGACATAAAACTGGTAAAGAACATGGCATGGTGGCAACGCCATTCGGCCTGCTGCGGCATTTTCCCAGGGCTTTTGTTTTTCGTCCGGTAACAGGGCGACATTCCAGCCGTTGATAATATGCCGACGGCTATCAGGGTTACTTTTCAGCCCCTCAACTAATGCCAGAATCTGATCATAGGTTTTACCATCAGCACCTTGCCAGTTACGCCATTGTGCGCCATATACCGGCCCAAGTTCACCCTCTGGAGTGGCCCATTCATCCCAAATCGATACGCCGTTCTCTTTGAGATAACGAATATTGGTTTCGCCACTGAGAAACCACAGAAGTTCGTGCAGAATGCTGCGAATATGCAGTTTTTTTGTGGTCAGTAACGGAAAACCTTCCGCCAAATCATAGCGCACCTGCCGACCAAATACTGAGCGGGTACCAGTACCGGTTCGGTCACCTTTGTCAGTTCCGTTTTCCATCACATCGCGAAGTAAATCGAGATATTGTTTCATGCTTGATTACTCGTTTATTGCCGTGCCGCTACTGTAAACCATAAGCGCTTTTTTCGCACTGACTGCGGGTTAGTTTGTCGGATCAAAACCCTTTTTAAAAACATTCAACCTCTAAAGTTTATTTTGCGTCGTCTGAGAGGCCATATTTTTGCATACGATATAGCAAGGTATCGCGTGTAATGCCTAATAGTCTTGCGGCTTTGGAGCGGTTACCAGCGGCCATTTCCAATGCCTGTTCAATCAAATCAAGTTCAATTTGTGCCAAATCAATTCCGGTTGGTGGAATAGAGAACTGCTGAGGCGTGACGGCGGAATTTTGCAGCATTTCAGGGGGCAAATCGGTGAGTTGCAGCATGCTTCCCGGTTGTAACAAACTGAGGCGCTGGCAGAAGTTCGATAATTCACGCACATTACCGGGCCAATTATATCGCTGCAATTGTTGAATCACTTCTTTGGAAAACCGCAACGGTGCATTGTTGCCCGCAAACTGTTTGGCGAAATAAGTTAATAACAATGGAATATCTTCACTGCGATGATTCAACGGTGGTAATTCCAGTGGCACAACCTGCAGACGATAATAGAGATCTGCGCGGAACCGTCCGGCTTTGACTTCGGCAGGTAAATCCACACTGGTAGCGGCCAGAATACGTGCATCAATAAGATGCAGCTTATGACTGCCGGCCAGCTGGCATTCACCGGCTTCGAGAAATCGCAGTACTTTTGCCTGCACCGTTAATGGCAAAGCATCAACTTCATCGAGAAACACTGAACTGCCCTGCGCCGCCAATAAGCGACCCGGTTCTATCACCTCACCATCCGCATTGGCCCGGCCAAATAAATCCACTTCGGCATCATGCACCGGTAATGCGGCACAATTAATAGTAACCATCGGTTTATCAGCACGGCGACTTAACTGGTGCAATCGTTGTGCGACCAGCTCTTTACCGGTTCCGGTCGCACCACATATCAATACGCTGGCATCACTTAATGCAATCATTGGCAATACACGCTGAATATGCGTGATTTGCGGAGAGTGGCCGATCATTTCTGTCGTCATGTGGGCATACTCACCTTAATGCTGATGTACGTCAGACGAATCATCTTTTACTGAATCAGTGACCGGATTCATCTCCATCGTCCCATGATGATGTTCGCCCTGTGGCCAGAGTAAAACCAATAGCGCCATCAGAATAATCGTGGCACCGGCCAGTTTGCGAAACAGTTGATTACGCGCCAATGACGCCAGCATGCCAGCAAACATACCTGCCCCCATCACCGCCGGTAAAGTACCTAATCCAAACGCCAGCATCACTGATGCGGCATACACAACATCACCCGTAGTGGCAGCAACGGCAAGCCCGGCGTAAACCAGACCACACGGCAACCAGCCCCAAACCGCACCTAATAAAAAGGCTTGTTTCAGACTGCGAACTGGTAACAGTTTCTGACCAATGGGTTGCAGCTTGCGCCAGATGGGCGCGCCGATTTTCTCCGCGTGGGCAAATTTGGGAAACCAGCCAGCCAGATACAGGCCCATGCCAATCATCACCAAAACCGACAGATAACGTAAAAAGGGCAAACCATTGATTTGCGCCAGAGGAGAGGCAAGTAGACCGACCAGTCCACCCGCAATGGAATAACTCAGGATACGACCGATATTGTAGTTCAAAACAAATGGCAGCATTTTGCGTGGCTGCTCGCGAATATGGGCGGGCAAGGTCAATGTTAATGCGCCAATCACCGAACCACACATGGCAATGCAATGCGCCGAACTGAACAAGCCCAGCAGAAAAGCAGTAACTAAAGAAGTTGTGAGCGCATCCATTTATATGGCCTGAAAATCATCTTGCGGACAGATTAACATTTTAACCCTGTAATAATTGTGTGATTTGCCATAGTGATTCTGCAAATAACCCATTTCCCATCCATTAGCCTTTTCTAAAATAGTTTTAAACAGCTTGGAGAGGATTATGTTCAAAAAAACAATTTTAGTCTCATCGTTATTGCTGGCGTTAAATCCGCCAGCGATGGCAGAGCATTTCAGCTTACCGGAAATGTCGGTTCAAGGTACTGCCGGAGAAGGCACTCCTTTGGAATTACCTGCTCATGCTGAGGCCAGTAGTGACAGTGCTGAATGGCTGAAGAAACTGCCGGGAGCCAACGTAAATCGCAATGGACCGCTGACCAGTATCGCACAATATCGTGGTTTATTTGGTGACCGGGTAAATACGCTGGTTGATGGTGTACGCATTAGTCAGGCGGGGCCAAACAGTATGGATTCGCCACTCAGCTATATTGCTGCATCACAACTCGACAATCTCACTTTGTACCGTGGGATTGCGCCGGTAAGCTCCGGTATTGAAACCATTGGCAGCACCATTCAGGCCAGTAAAAAACAGATTAGTTTTACCAACAGTGATGAAGTTGAATTTCATGGTCAGGCGACTTCGGGCTATGCGCACAATAATGATAGTTACCAATTAGGTTTTCTGGGTGGATTGGCAAACCAGAATCATCGTCTTCAATTAGGCTTAACCCGCGACAAAGGCGATGATCAACGCTTTGATGGCGGTAAGATTCTACCCAGTCAGCATGAACGTGACAGTTTTGCTCTGGGCTATGGCTATCAAACGGATGAGTTGGAAATGTCATTGGATGCCGAACACCATGATACTGGCAACACCGGGACGCCTGCATTGCCAATGGACATTCTGTTTGCCCGCGGTGAGCGTTATAAAGCCGAAATCAGTCAGCAATTAACCAATGGTGGTCTCGTCTCCGCCCGGTTGAATTATCAGGATGCCGATCATCTGATGAATAACTTCAGTCTGCGACAGGCGCCGGTTAGTCCGATGCAATACAGGCAAACCTATGCCGATGTAATCTCCCACGGCTATCAATTGCATTATCAGCAAGATGACTGGATGTTTGGTTTTGATGCCGATAATGCTACGCATAATGCCACTATCTTTAACCCCAATAACCCGGCTTTTCTGGTCGAGAATTTCAATAATATAGAGCGCGATCGCTATAGCCTTTTTGCCGAGTGGGATGGTCAGTTGAATGATGCCTGGCGTATGCAGGCTGGTGTGCGTTACAGCCTGGTCGATATGGATGCTGATGCTGTGACAGCGAATGGCCCAATGGGCGCCATGCTGGCCTTACAGCAACGCTTTAATGATGCGGATCGTGACCAGACTGAACATCTTGTGGATCTGGCAATTAACCTGACCCGTAAATTATCCAGTGATCTTGATTTACAAATGGGTGTGGCCCGCAAACAGCGTGCGCCTAGTTATCAAGAACGTTATTTGTGGGGACCGTTTCAATCCACATCGGGTCTGGCAGATGGCAACAATTATCTGGGTGATATTAATCTGGATTCAGAAACCGCTTATCAATTTGAACTGGGGCTGGACTGGCATCAGCCCGATTTTGCGTTGTCACCACGAATTTTTTACCACCATATCAATGATTATATTCAAGGTGTCGCTGCCACCGATCCGCTGGCGATTGCCGCCAGCACCATGATGGGTGATAGCACACCATTGCAGTTCAGCAACGTGGATGCTCAGCTTTATGGTGTGGATACCAGTTGGTTTGCCGCCTTGAATGATCACTTGCAGCTGGATGGAACAATAAGCTATGTTCGTGGTGAACGCCGTGATACCAGCGATAACCTCTATCGTATTGCACCATTAACGGCCCGCACACAGCTCAGCTACGTTGAACTTGATTGGCAGCTTGGGGTGGAACTGGTCAATGTCGCCGCCCAATCAAAAGTGTCAGCAGAAAATGAGGAAGCTAAAACCAGTGGTTACAGTTTAATTAATCTCACCGGCGAATACCGGTTTACCCAGCAACTTACTGTTTATGCTGGGGTGAATAATGTTTTTGATCGTCGATATGACGATCATTTGGGGGGCTATAACCGGGTAGTCAATCCGGATATTGCCATTGGTGATCGCATACCGGGAGTAGGCCGAAATGCTTACGTCACACTGTCGATGTCCTGGTAATCGGTTGTTTCTAAGGAGAATCACGATGCAAAACGTTAAAAAACACAGCTTTTTTATTCTGATGGCAGGTGTGTTAGCTTTCAGCTCGCTTAGCTTTGCCGAAGATAAACCGTATACCGTCACGGATGGACAGTTCTTGGATAGTGAAACCTATAATGGTTATAAGCTCTACCGCAACTGGTGCGCCCGCTGTCACGGCACAGTTGGACAAGGAATGGTAGGGCCAAATCTGGCGGATAGTTTAAACGTCATCACCAAGGAGGAATTCATTGCTACGGTAACCCATGGCAAGATGGGACAGATCGGCATGATGCCAGCTTGGGAAAGTAACCCAAAAGTGATGGAAGGCATGGATCAAATTTATGCCTACCTTAAAGCCCGTGCTGATGGTGCCATCGGCGAAGTCAAGCCCAAAAAAGCCAAATAGGCTCACTCCATTGGCTCTGGGGCTAAGGCTAGGGTCTGTTGAACTTTCAGACCCTAGACCTAGAACCAGTCAAAAGGATTAGTGCAGTTGGAAAGTAGCCTGGCGACGCTGGCCATCATCGGTAACAAACCGGAATTTCAGTGTCGCTGCAGAGCGCAATTGCTGAGCATTAAGCGCGACATCGCTTAACAGAAAATCAACGGTTTCAGCCCGGCGGTCTGCCATGATTGAAGTAAACACATCACGTTGTCTGACCTGTTGAAAACCCTTCGGCAAAGGCTGGGGATCAACCTTTGTCAGTAAATCACTGGCGGATTCTGAAAAATCATAGAACACAGTTTGCTCTGCTTTAGCTGGTGAGCCACAGCTGAGGTTTCCATGTTCAAGTGAGATGGGCGTTTGATCATCAATTTGCAGCAGAATCAGTTCATTATGGGAAAAACTGGCGGTGTGTCTGTCGCTGATGATTAACGTGCCCCAGTGCTTGCCATCCGGAGTTTGACTGATGGTAAAGCGATCACCTGTCTCGCTCTGATAACGCATTTCTTCAGCATAAAGCGGTGACGCCAACATCACCACTGACACCATTATCGATAGAGATTGCCACATAACTCTGCCCTCACTTGTAAATAATTGACTGTTGCTGTGAGGCGAAATTCCATTTTAATCCCGAATTTTCAGGCGGATATCAATTTCCTTGAGCTCCTGTCTTTCCTGCAATAGATCGGCTTCAGTCAATGGATGTTCTTCCAGCCAGCCAGAAGGCAAGGTCAATATTAATGTATTACGATGCAGACTAAGGCCAACATGGGTATCGGTTTTTTCACTACGACCACGATTAAATACCAGTGATAAACGTAGCAGAATCGTTAATCGCAACGTAGCCTGTTGCATATCATCCGATAACTGCTTGATATGTTTACGTGGAAAACTCCGTCGCTGGCCTCGTACCATCGCTGCGAGTGCCTGCTGTTCTTCTCTGGAAAAACCCGGTAAATCTGAGTGTGCTACTAAATAAGATGAATGCTTATGATATTGGTAATGCGAAATTTCCAGTCCAACTTCATGGAGTTTGGCCGCCCATTGCAAACGGTGTAACTGTTCTTCGGTATTAATTTGCCACTCAGCAGCCACTTGCTCATATAATTCGGTGGCCATTTTACTGACGCGCTCGGCATGGGCTTCATCTACATGGTAACGTCGTGCCAGGGAGTTTACGGTGCGATCACGTTCATCGTCATGTTGAATACGACCTTGCAGATCGTAAAGCAAACCTTCACGTAATGCCCCATCCGAAACGATCATGCGATCAATTTTTAACCGATCAAATGAGGCTTTCAAAACCGCGACACCACCGGCCAGCACATTGGCCCTTTCAGGACTCAAACCTTCCAGTTGAAACTTATCCTGATGACCTGCTTCCACCATGTGAGCAATGATTTTATCCAGCGCTTCATTCGTGATAACACCGTTCTCACTCCAATTCTGTGCCGTGACAATACTGGCCACAGTGCGAATGGTTCCAGAAGCACCTACCGCCTCAACCCAGCCAAGGTTTTGATAAGGCCGTTGAATAGAACGTAATTTGATTGCTGCGGTGAGTAACGCCGCCTGCATACGTAATTGACTGACGTTGCCATCATTGAAAAACCGTTGACTGAAACTGACACAGCCCATTTCCAGACTTTCGCGACGTAGCCCTTCCAGGCCCTCGCCAATGATAAATTCGGTACTGCCCCCACCAATATCCATGACCAGGCGACGGGTGTTATCAAATGCCAGTGAGCGGGAAACGCCCATGTAAATCAGTCGGGCTTCTTCTTCACCAGTGACGATCTCAATAGGATGTCCCAAGGCCTGACGGGCTTTGCGGAGAAATTCACGACTGTTTTCAGCGATGCGTAAAGTATTGGTGCCAACGACCCTCACCTTGCCTGCCGGTAAATGGCGAATACGCTCACCAAATCGCTCCAAACAGGCAATGGCACGTGTCTGGGCCTCATCAGAGAGGACATTCTGCTTATTTAACCCGGCACGCAACTGCACCATTTCACGCAGTCGATCCATGATCTGGAAATGTCCATCCCTCAGGCGGGCAATAATCATATGAAAGCTGTTAGAACCAAGATCTACAGCGGCAAGTACATCATAATCTTCGGGTGTTTCCATAAACTCAGCTTGCTTATACGAAGGTGATGGCATTTTGCCTGACTAAGGCCATCGATGCTATGAACTTTGCGTTTTATACTCAAAAAAAGCCCGCTTCCATAATGGAAACGGGCCTAAATCGCACCGAGAGAAATTATTCGCCGCCTTTAATTACTTTTTCCATTTTTTCGACGGATAAATGTCTGACATCCTTGCCTTCGACCAGATAGATAATGTGTTCAGAAACATTACGTGAATGATCCCCAATCCGTTCCAGCGAACGCGCTGACCACATCATGTCGATCACTCTGCTGATAGTACGGGGATCTTCCATCATATATGTCATCAACTGACGCATAATGCTTTCGTATTCAGCATCAACCTGACGATCTTCATGTGCTACCTGCAAGGCAGCATCCACATCAAATCGAGCGAAGGCATCCAGAGTGTTATGTAGCATTCCCGACACATGCTGGCCCAAGGCGTGCAGTTCACGATAATTCTTTTTCGGCCGATCTTTTTCAGCAAGATTTAGTGCCATTCTGGCAATGCGTGCTGCTTCGTCGCCAATGCGTTCCAGATCGGTAATGGTTTTCAGAATACCGGTCACCAGACGCAAGTCACTGGCAGTGGGCTGGCGCAGTGCAATGATCTGAATACATTCTTCATCAATGCTGACATCCAGTTTATTAACGTCTTCATCGCCACTGATTACCTGACGAGCCAGATCGGCATCCCCCGTAATCAAAGCTTCCATTGCCTCCGAAACCTGTTTTTCGACCATACCACCCATGGCTAAAACGCGGCTGCGGATATCTTGAAGCTCTTTTTCGAACTGTTGCGAAATATGTTGTGATTGATTTGTAGCCATAAAGGATCTCCTGAACCTGCAGCCTAGCCGTAACGGCCGGTAATATAGTCTTCCGTTTGTTTTTTGCCTGGATTGGTAAATAACTCATCCGTGGCACCAAATTCGATTAATTCACCCATATACATAAACGCGGTGTAATCTGAGACCCTCGCCGCCTGTTGCATGTTATGTGTGACGATGACGATGGTGTATTTTTCTTTCAGCTCGTAAATTAGTTCTTCGATTTTAAGCGTAGATAAAGGATCCAGAGCTGAGGCCGGTTCATCAAGCAATAATACTTCCGGTTCAATAGCAATGGCACGGGCAATCACCAGTCTTTGCTGTTGACCGCCGGACAGCCCCATTGCTGAGGATTGCAATCGATCCTTTACTTCATCCCACAATGCAGCGCCTTTCAGCGATTTTTCCACGACCTTATCCAGCGTCTGGCGATCGTTCACACCTTGCAAACGCAGGCCATAGGCAACATTTTCATAAATTGTTTTTGGAAATGGATTCGGCTTCTGGAATACCATGCCAACTTTACGACGCAAATCAGATACGTTGACTGCCGGCGAGTTCAGTTCTTCGCCATCCAGCAGTAATTGTCCCTGAATATTGACGTTATCAATCAAATCATTCATTCGATTGAAACATCTAAGGAAAGTTGATTTACCGCAACCACTTGGACCAATAAAAGCCGTTACTCTATGACGCGGAATGGTCAGGTTGATATCTTTTAATGCCTGAGCGTCGCCATAAAACAGATTGAAATTTTTAATTTCAATACAGGCAGTTTCATCAGCCATATTCAGTTTCGGGCCACGATTCATTGATTCGATATCAATGCCACGCGCCGCGTTTTTTTGTTGATTGACTGCTTCCATTAGTTATCACTCGCTTTAAAGTTTTCACGCAGACGATTACGGATACTAATCGCCGTTAAATTCAACACTACAATTATCAGCAACAACAGAAATGCTGTGGCATATACCAGTGGACGTGCTGCTTCAACGTTCGGGCTCTGAAAACCCACGTCATAAATATGGAAGCCCAGATGCATAAACTGACGATCCAGATGCAGATAAGGCGCAACAGAATCTACCGCCAACGCTGGTGCCAGTTTCACCACACCCACCATCATCAGCGGAGCAACCTCACCCGCAGCTCGGGCGACCGCCAGGATTAACCCCGTCATCATAGCCGGAGCCGCCATTGGAATAACTGTACGCCATAAGGTTTCTGCTTTAGTGGCACCCAAAGCAAGACTGCCTTCACGCATCGCTCGTGGAATACGTGACAGACCTTCTTCGGTTGCCACGATAACCACCGGCACGGTGAGAATAGCCAGGGTTAGCGACGCCCACATCAAACCGGGTTGACCAAAGGTTGGGGAAGGTAATTTAGCCTGGAAGAATATTTCATCAATATTGCCACCAAGGAAATAGACAAAGAATCCCAGACCAAATACACCGTATACGATTGATGGAACACCGGCCAGGTTATTGACCGCGATACGAATCGTTCGGGTTATAAAACCCTGTTTTGCATACTCTTTCAAGTAAATTGCGGCAATGACACCAAAAGGCGTGACGATTACAGACATAATCAATACCATCATCACGGTGCCGAAAATCGCCGGGAAAATCCCGCCTTCAGTATTGGCTTCGCGTGGCTCGCCGGAAATAAACTTCCATACTTCATGAAAATAGTGCTGCAGTTTTTCGAAACGATTCATGTCGTTCGGCTTCACAACATCGACGATTTTCGCCATTGGAATGACCACTTCATCGCCATTGGACATTTGCATGACCACCTGATCACGTATCAAAGCCTGGCTTAACTCGCTGAGACGGGTTTGTAATGTTGCGTATTTTTCATTTTGTACCGCTCTTGCAGCTTCAATCTCGGCATAGGCAGCATTATCTTCAGGTACGTTATCCAGCTCCAGACGCCGCTCATCCAGACGCAAAGATTCAAGTGCCTGATTTATTTTGCCGATTTCGATCTTTTCAATATATTTGATTTCAGCAACCAGGTTATTGCTACGGTCCAGCCGTTGCTGAAACTCTGGCCAGGCCTGTTCACCATCGGCTACCGTTTCGCCCTGTTGCTGCACGGACAGCAGATAACCATAGAAATGCCCCCATTCACGACGTTCAATAGACAGGATATCTTGCGGGTAGCTGACCTCCCCCATCCAGTCTTTGTTGATCCAGCGGAAATCCAGGCCGAACTGGTCGCGATTACCGATTTTCAGCAGGTAACGCTCAACACTAATCTGACCTTCTTTTAGCTGGTAATCAGAAGGTACTCTTTCGGCAGGAACCACTTCATGATCTACTCTTTCACCGATTAAAACCGTCGGCTCCAAACCAGGCTCGTTATATTCCACCGACATAATATCTGCTGGCCAGAAATGACTCAGGCCACGAACCGCTATCAATAAGACCAGACCAATAACCGCGATCAGACTGATGGAAACCGCACCGGCATTCAGCCAGACCCACGGACTACCACTTTGATACCAGGATTTAAATGTTGAATTAGACATGCTGATCTCTGTTTAAAGGCTGCTATATTTCTTACGCAGACGCTGGCGAACCAACTCTGCAAGGGTATTAAACACAAAGGTCGCTGAGAACAGCACCAGCGCTGCAAGGAACAGCACACGATAATGGGTACTGTTGACTGCTGCTTCAGGCATT
The DNA here is from genome assembly GCF_056863975.1 of Methylophaga sp. F7. Lineage (NCBI taxonomy): Bacteria > Pseudomonadati > Pseudomonadota > Gammaproteobacteria > Thiotrichales > Piscirickettsiaceae > Methylophaga > Methylophaga sp. F7. Next base: position 2,999,273 of record NZ_CM166511.1, read on the forward strand.
TCTACCGCGATATTGGCTGATAAGGCTCTGAATCCCTCAAAAATATTGAAGTCCATAATTGGCGTATTACCAGTCGCCATCAATACAATCATCGTTTCACCTACCGCACGCCCCAGACCGATCATAACGGCCGAAAAAATCGCCGGACTGGCGGTGAGTAACACCACTTTTGTTAAGGTTTGCCAAGGTGTTGCACCCAAAGCTAGTGAGCCGATGGTCAATTGTTTGGGCACACTGAAAATGGCATCTTCGGTGATCGAGAAAATGGTTGGGATAACAGCAAAGCCCATTACCATACCGACGACTAACGAGTTACGCTGGTCATACCCGATACCGGTTGATTCCAGCCAACCTGGCATATCACCATCAAATAACAGGTTTTCCAATGGCAGACTTAATTTCATCGAAACAATACCGACCAAAATAACGACTGGAATTAAAATCGCCGCCTCCCAACCATCTGGAATTCGCTGGCGCAATGATTTAGGTAATTTGGTCCATAGCCAGGCTGTGAGCAACACCATAATGGGAGTGAGGATCAGAATACTGAAAACACCAGGCAGGTTGTTTTCCACCAGCGGGGCCAACCATAAACCGGCCAGAAACCCTAGAATAACGGTTGGTAAAGCTTCCATGATTTCAATGGTCGGCTTGACCAGATTACGCATCCGTGGCGACATAAAATAGGCCGTAAAAATCGCTCCCATAATGGCCAGCGGTACTGCGACCATCATGGCGTAAAATGCCGCTTTAATGGTGCCAAACGTTAATGGGGTAAGACTGAGTTTCGGTTCAAAGTCATTGCTGGAAGACGAAGACTGCCAAAGATACTCAGGTTCGCTACGACTTTCATACCAGACTTTTTCCCATAAAGAATGCCAGGAAACTTCAGGGTGTTCATTTTCAATTTCATGAAACTGCGTTTCACCATTCATTGCAACCGTTATCAGGCCATTTGCCCGGGGTGACAGGGCCATTTTGGCATTGGCGTCGTCCAGAATGTTCTCAACTAACAGATTTCTCTCTGCTGTAGTGTGATAAATACCGATATCACCGGTATCATCCAACGCAACAAAGCCTTTACGAGCTTGTTCAGCCAGGATGCTGCGGATAGGTGCTGTTTGTTCAGAGAAGCTTCTGACCCGCTCAATGGAGTAATTATTGTCAGCATCACGCACAGGAAACCACTGGTCAATCTGTCCGTCACTGCGTCCTATTAATATTGAAATACCGCCAGTCAGGAATTCTGCTGCTGTAATTTCAACATCCTCAGGTACTGCGCTGACCCGCTGCAGCATTCTGACATCGTCTATGTTCTGTACGTCGTAATAGGCAATATCACCATTATTGTGAATGACATATAACTCACGCTGATCGATATCTAGCCGAATCTTCGACACCGGAGCATTACTATCCAATAGGATTTCGCGGTTTTCGCTGTCCAATGTAAAGTCGGTTTCATCAAGAAAGTTCACATCCTTGGTAATCCGCGACATAACCAGTCGATTATCAGCAGTGAGTGCCACCAAGGTGGTGAGATCATCATAGCTTTGAACCGTCAGCATCTGCAGCGGCTGTCCTTGTGGGTCCACTTCAACCAGGTTTTCACCAATGGGATACTGGATCTCTGGTGTAATCAGTCGCTGTGTTCCCTGCGGATAACTGATTTTGTAGGCTTCCTGAAAGACTATCGCCTGACCATTGTCCAGTCCATAAGCAAACACTCCGGTAGAGGCCGTGCCTGCAGAGAAACTGCTGATGGTATTTGCTGGCGGAATGGGTAAGTCGTAAGTGGCTATTTCATTGCCATTATGCGCATTAAAAAAGCGTAAATTTGCCTTATCGTCCAGCGACAAAACCACTTCATTATATTCATCCAGGGTCAGATGAACATTATTGATTGGCTCTTGTTTAAATTGTTGTTCGGTTCGCAGATCGGCGCTATTGAATAGTGGAATGACCACATATAACAGATAAAAGAAGATCAGCACGATGGCGACAATCACCATGATGCCACCACCTGTTACAACGACCCGCGCTAATTTATCTTTAAACTCGCGCCAATTTCGCCGACGGCGGGCCGTTTTTGAATTAGCAGCAGCTATAACGCTGTTTTCAATAGTTTGCTCAGCCATAATCTGATTTGCTTTCCACTTAAGAAATACGCACGCAACATGATGATTGCTTAATTTTAATACTGCTAATCAATCTGCAGACAAATTGATTAACGCTATTAGATAAAAAAACCCCGCACATCCTGCAATGTGCGGGGTGATTTTAATTCGCAATATTACTTCAGCATTTCCATATATTTTGCAACTGTTTTAGCTGGCAGTGGTACATAGCCATCTTTAACAACCACTTCTTGACCCACTTTAGACAGAATCATTTTCATGAATTCACGATCAATTGGTGACATAGGTTTGTTTGGTGCTTTGTTCACATAAACCCACAGGAAACGTGACATTGGATAAGAACCATCAGCAGCATTTTCACCACTTGCTTCAATGAAAGGTTGGCCAGCTTCTTTTGCTAACGGAACCAGTTTTACGCCTGATGTTTTGTAACCGATACCGGAATAGCCCAGACCATTGGTTGATTTAGTCACACCTTGAACAACTGAAGCTGAACCTGGTTGCTCATTTACAGTGTTTTTGTAGTCACCTTTGCACAAAGCGTTATCTTTAAAGTAACCGTAAGTACCTGATACTGAGTTACGACCGTATAACTGGATTGAACCCAGACCTTCAACACCTAATTGTGACCAGTCAGTGATGTCTTCTGAATAACCACACTTACGTGTTGCTGAGAAAGCCGCATCAACTTGAGGGATAGTCATGCCTTCAATTGGGTTGTCTTTGTGCACATAAACAGCCAGGGCATCGATAGCAACAGGGATAGCTGTTGGTTTGTAACCGTATTTGTTTTCAAATTCTTTGATTTCGCTGTCTTTCATCTCACGGCTCATCGGCCCAACGTTTGATGTACCTTCAGTTAACGCAGGAGGCGCAGTTGAAGAACCAGCCGCTTGAATCTGGATGCTGACATTAGGATATTCACGTTTGAACTCTTCTGCCCACAAGGTCATCAAGTTAGCTAATGTGTCAGAACCGACGCTTGATAAGCTACCTGAAACACCGCTTGTTTTTTCATACTCTGGCAGGTTTGGATCGACGTCTGCAAAGCTGGCAGCGGAAAACGTCATTGCCAAAGCGGCGCCGTATAAAGCAAATTTTTTCTTGAACATGAGTCATTAACTCCTTGGGTTAAAAATAAGTTCCAACGCTTACCGCGTTGAGCACCCGAGCAGTATCGCGATTAACTGTGACAAGGATATGAAAGAAATATGACAATACTGTGACATGACCGAAAACAGTAGTCAGTAAGGCTAAATGTCTATTTTATCCATCACACTTTTGGCGGGAAAACAGCACTTAAAATTTGATCCTTCACCAATAACGCTCTGAATCATCAGCTCAGCTTTGTGTCGTTGCAACACATGCTTGACGATAGCCAGCCCCAGTCCTGTACCACCGGTTTCCCTGGCACGACCACTATCAACACGATAAAAGCGTTCTGTTAAGCGGTCGAGATGATGTTGGGCGATACCTTCACCGGTATCTTTTACCTCAATAACAGCAAACTCACCTTCGATATCCCATCTGACATCGATCTGGGTTTCTGCTGGGGTATATTTGACCGCGTTAAACACCAGATTGGAGATTGCACTGCGAAGTTCATCAGCATCTGCCTTCAACCATTTTTCGCTCAGGCAGTGCAGGTTGATCTGATGCTGATGAAAATGTTCCAATCGCTTGGCATCCTCAACAACGCTATGCAGCAACTTGCAGATATCTGTAGGTCGGTGTTGCAGCGGCTTTTCACCGGTTTCCAATTGGGATAACGCCAGCAGATCCTTGATCATCAGATGCATTCGCTGGCTTTGTTGCTGCATTACCGGTAATGCCTGTTGCCAGAGCTCTTGATCACTTTCCGTGGTCAAGGTTTCCAGATACCCCCGTAAAACCGTCAATGGTGTACGCAATTCATGCGATACATTGGCCACAAAATCACGCCGCATACGCTGCAGTTTCTGTGTCTGGGTGATATCTCTGGCGATCAGCAACCTGTCCTTGCTGGCATACCGAACGACTTTGAATTCAAGCTGAATGCGATCATTCATCGGTGAAACGGCTATAACCGATTCCTCGGCATCACCATCAAGTTCCAGTAATTTTTGGAATGCCGGGTCGCGAACCAGATTATTGACTCTGACGCCATTGTCATGCGGCCAGTTGATTCCCAATAACGTCATGGCTGAGGTATTGGCCCAACTGACCTGGCCAAACTCGCCCATTACCACCACCGCATCAGGTAAAGCCGCAGTGGCCGATTGGAAACGTTTTAAATAACCGGTGAGCTTTTTTTACGGTTGCTGTTTTGTGCGCGCATCTGTTCTATCTGCCGACACACGTCATCAATAACCCCTTCGGCTTGCGGAGAACTGTTTTTCTTAGGTTTATCCAGCCATGCCTGCAACTGGTTCCATTTACTCTGCATCCAGAAGATGTATATAAGCGCGGCAACAAACATGAAGGCCAACATATGACCTAAGACCAATCCAATAAAACCGGCCAGGCTGAGCACCGTCAGTAAACGCCAATAATCCCATTGCATCAGACGATCCTGCTATTCAGCAGAAAAACGGTAACCGACACCGCGAACGGTTTGTACCAGGTTGTCATGGCCGCTGGGTTCCAGCGCCTTACGCAGACGACGAATATGCACATCCACTGTGCGCTCCTCTATATATACGGTATCGCCCCAGACAAAATCCAGCAGCTGGGAACGGTTATAAGCGCGTTCTGGGTTTTTCATAAAAAAGTGTAGTAAACGGAATTCGGTCGGTCCCAATTCAATGCGTTCACCATTCACCGATACCCGGTGACTTTTGGTATCCATGACCAGTTCACCCATCTGCAGTTTCTGTGCTTCGTCATCTTCCATCGGACGACAACGACGTAAAACCGCTTTAATTCGTGCAATTAATTCAGGTGGGGAAAACGGTTTATTTATATAGTCATCAGCACCGACGCTCAGACCTTTCACCATATCTTCACTTTCACCCTTAGCGGTAAGCATGATCACGGGAATGGATGCTAAAAACTCATTGGCACGCAGACGGCGGATAAACTCGATGCCATCAATTCCAGGTAACATCCAATCCAGCAAAATCATGTCTGGCTGTTGATTTTTTAACCAATCCAGACCCGTTTCGCCATCCTTGACTGCTTCGCAGGTAAATCCCGCCTGACGCAGACTGAAATTAATCATGTCACGAATGGCGGCGTCATCTTCAACCAGTAATACTGATATGCTCATATCCGATTTTTTCCTGAACTATTTTTCTAAGAGTAAAGCTTAACGGCTAAATATGACAATTTGATAACAACGCTGAAAGCTTTATACAGTCTGGTCTTTGCGCGGTAACATTTTTGAAATAAAACTGGCGGACAGAATCATTAAGGCAGAAATGACCAGACATGCTGCTAACCCGGAAACCTGATAGACCCAGCCAGATAATAATGTACCAAACAATCTTCCAGCCGCATTAGCCATGTAATAAAAACCGACATCCAGCGACACCCCAGCCGCATCAGCATATGACACGATAAGATAGGAATGGATTGCAGAATTGATCGCAAAGATAGCGCCATAAATTAACAAGCCGACAGTTAAAGCCGGTATGACAGCCCATTCAAAATATACCGAGGCGGCAATCAATAACGGCAACACAAAGAGGGGTAAGGACCATAGCCAGACATGATAGCCATCAGGAGCGTTTTGCCTGGAAAAGCCAGTCAGTTTAGGCGCAAGCGCTTGCACAATACCGTAAGCAATTACCCAAGCCGCCAGCAAGCCACCGACATAAATAGGTGACCACTGTAATTGGGCATGCAAAAACACCGGCAAGGCCACCACAAACCAGATATCTCGAGAACCAAACAAAAAGAACCGTGCCAACGATAAATGATTAACCGGCGGACTTTTTGACCAGATATCACTGAATTTTGGTTTGTTTTTGGCTTTACCCAAGTCGCGTTGCAACATGACGATGCTGAAAATCAACACTACCAGAAGCACAACCGCCATAGCCAGTATGGCGCCACGAAAACCGATCCAGGAAAGCAGGGCCGCACCGACAAAGAAGCCAACCCCTTTCAGGGCATTTTTGGAGCCGGTAAGGATGGATATCCATTTAAATAAGGTTGATTGCGCATTATCAGCCACCAGCATTTTGATACTGGATTTGGCGCTCATTTTATTCAAATCTTTGGCAATACCGGAGAGCGCCTGCGCGACCATGACATAAGCCACGGTGAGCCACTGCGGATCCACCAGCAGCATTGCCAATGCAATGACCTGTAATAACAAGCCCAGATGCATAGTGACGTTTAACCCTAATCTGGCGGCCAGCCAGCCACCGACCAGGTTTGTCACTATGCCGAAGAACTCATACAGAACAAACAGCATTGCCACTTCAAGCGGGCTGTAACCCAGTTGATGGAAAAACAATACAACCAACATGCGTAATGCACCGTCGGACACGGTAAACGCCCAGTAGCTGAAAGTCACTACCAGATATTGCTGAATCGCAATGGGCAATGCTTTAAGTTTATTCAGCATGTTCAAATCATCCTGACAAATAAGCTGAAAATAATATGTCAGTTTAATGAAGATTTGATTACAGCATGATGCCTTTTATCATAAAGAAGATGCAGGCTGACAAGGTTGCCGCTGCTGGAACGGTTACCACCCAAGCTGTGACAATCTTTTTCACCATATCGCGTTTAACGAACAGGTTTTTCTTTTCTTTTTTGAGGACTTTTTTGGCTTTTTTCAGCGCGGACTCTTCCTCTTCAATCAGCCGATAAAGCTCGGTAATACGTTGATATTCATCCACGGTTTTGGAGGGTTTTTTCTCCAGCTTTTTCAATTCCCCGCGTAGTGCATTGAGCATCTTTTTATCATCTTTGATTTCGGCTTTTTCGCGATCAATCTGGCGTTCGATTTTATTTGATTCATCCAGCCATTCACGCAGGAATCCAACCCCGAATACCCCACCAATCGCAATATGCGTTGTACTGACCGGCAAACCGAGCTGACTGGCAATGATGACGGTCAAAGCAGCAGCCATAGCGATTGAATAGGCTCGCATCTGATCCAGCTCGGTAATTTCACCGCCTACGGTACGAATCAGTCTTGGACCATACAGGCCCAAACCAATAGCAATACCTAGCGCCCCCACAGCCATGACCCAAAGCGGAATACCAGCTTTATCGGTGATACCACCTGACATAATAGCGTCATTTATTGCGGCCAGAGGACCGATGGCATTTGCCACGTCATTCGCACCATGGGCAAAACTTAACAAGGCCGCTGCGAAGATTAATGGAATAGTGAATTGTGCATTGACACTGGCACGATCATTTTTCATGTATTGCAGGTTACTGGCCAGAGACTTTTTAACGATCCAGAACACCAGCATCCCAATCAACAAACCAATCAATGCAGCAACCAAAAAACTGGGCTTGGCTTGCGGAGCTAAATCGACAATTGGCAGTCCATTCAGCGTATTTATAAATTGACCCCATACTTGCTTAAGCCCTTTGAGCACCAGATAAGTGGAAAAAGCCCAGGCCATCACCGAAACATAAATCGGTACCCAGCGATAGGAAGCCTGAATTTTGTCGTCGCGAAAAATGATGGTTTTTTTGATAGCCAATAAAAAAGAGGCCGCAATAATGCCTCCCATCAATGGCGAAATAATCCAGGAACTGACAATGGCGCCCATGGTGTTCCAATCAACAATATTGAAACCGGCTGCAGCCATACCACCGCCCATTACCCCCCACTATTGAGTGAGTAGTTGATACAGGCGCTCCGGCGACGGTTGCCAGATTAAGCCATAAAGCCGCTGCTAATAATGCAGCCATCATGGCCCAGACAAAGGTTTCGGTATCGGTACCAAATTGCTTGATATCAATAATGCCGCCTTTAATAGTCGACACCACTTCGCCACCGGCGATAAAGGCACCGGCTGCCTCAAAAATCATTGCGATCATAATTGCGCCGCCCATGGTCAGCGCCTTGGAGCCGACCGCCGGACCAACGTTATTGGCTACATCGTTGGCACCGATATTCATCGCCATATAACCACCGAACACGGCGGCAATGGCTAGAAACAGGTTATTGGGAACACCACCGGAGGTAGCAAAACTGTAAGCAAGAATGCCAGCGAGGAAAAATAGGGCGAAGCCTATTCGGGCTAATTCGGCATGGCTTTTTTTGTAGGCCTGTTTTTCAAGTTTATGAATGGTTTTGATTTCCACAAGACACCTGTGTTTCGCCAAAAAGAAGCCAATTATTACAGTTTAAAGACAACATGACATCCTGTTGCACTCACCCGTGTAACGTTCGACTGCTAGAATGGTCTCTAAATGTAATGAATCAGTGGCGATAATGTAATGAAACAATTTTTAATCCTGCTCATGCTGCTCAGCAGTTTTTCCGCACAGGCGCGCCCGAGCCTGTTGGAGAAATTTGGTTTCGACAGTGCAGACTCTCCTCCTGAAGTTGATGAAGCCTTTGACTTTGAAGCGGTAGTAACTGATCCCGAAACGATATTGGCAGGCTGGCAGATAATGGAAGGAAATTATCTGTATCAGAATAAAATTCGCTTCGAAATAATCGGGGATGACTCTGTACAGTTGGGTGAATTTACTTTGCCCAGCGGGCATATGAAAAATGATGCATATTTTGGTTTATCCGAGGTGTATATAAGCGATGTGCAGATCAAGCTGCCGCTGATACGTACTCAGTCCGAACCGACCAGCATCACATTAACGGCCCATTATCAGGGCTGCTCTGAAACGTTTGGCATCTGTTACCCCCCTACACGCAAAACCTTCGATCTGGAGTTACCGGCAACAACCGTAGTAAGCAAGACTGCAACCACTGAGACACAAACCCCGGCCCCGGCCTCACTACTATCTTCAACGCCGGTAAGTCAGCAGGATGAAATTTCACAGCGTCTGCAAAATGACAATCTGTTGCAAATTCTGTTTGGTTTTTTGGGGCTCGGCTTATTACTGGCCTTTACCCCCTGCGTTTTCCCGATGATTCCGATTTTGTCCGGCATTATTGTCGGCCAGGGTGAGCATATTACGACCCGCCGGGCGTTTATTCTGTCACTTACTTATGTACTGGCCATGTCTGTCACTTATACAGTCGCTGGTGTATTGACTGGTTTACTCGGCGGCAATCTCCAAGCCATGTTGCAAAATCCGTGGGTAATATCAGGCTTTGTTGGCATTTTGCTATTACTGGCGTTATCGATGTTTGGCTTTTATGAATTGCAGTTGCCACATGCTCTGCAACAACGGTTGCATCAACTCAGCCACCGTCAGCAGGGCGGTACACTAGCCGGCGTGGCATTGATGGGGCTGCTATCAGGATTAATTGTCGGGCCCTGCCTGGCTCCACCATTAGCAGGTGCCTTGTTATTTATCAGTCAGCACGCTGACCCAGTGCTAGGGGGGCAGCATTATTTGCGATGAGTATCGGCATGGGAATTCCATTACTGATTATTGGCACCTCAGCCGGAACCCTGCTGCCCAAAGCCGGACGCTGGATGGAAAATATCAAGGCTTTTTTCGGTGTGATGCTGCTCGCTTTGGCGATATGGATGCTGGATCGCATTCTGCCGGGTTGGGCCATTCTGTTTATGAGTGGCGCCCTGCTGGTGATGACTGCCGTGTATCTGGGTGCCCTCAACAATCTGCCGATTGAAGCAACTGGCTGGCAAAAATTCTGGAAAGGTCTGGGACTGTTATCACTTATCACGGGTGCATTAATGCTCATTGGCAGTGCCAGCGGCGGACAATCCATTTTGCAGCCTTTGCATAAATTAAGCCTTTCGCCCGGCACAACAGCCCCCCAACCCGCTCTGCAATTTACCTATGTCAACTCACTGGAAGAACTGCAGTCTCAGCTGGAGCAAAGTAATAAGCCGGTGATGCTCGATTTTTATGCCGACTGGTGTACCGATTGCAAAAACATGGAACAAACGACTTTCCGTGATGCAGACGTCATCAACACGTTGCAGAATTTTACTTTGCTGAAAGTGGATCTCACAGACAATACGGATGCGCATCAAACATTGTTAAAATCATTGCGGGTATTTGGTCCACCCAGCATGTTGTTTTTTGACGAAAATGCAAAGGAATCGGCTGAACATCGTCTGGTCGGACACGTCTCAGCCGCCCAGTTGAACGCTCATCTGGCGGATTTTCAGTCCAGATAATTAAAACTGCAAGAACTTCTCTATTTCGACGAAATTAGCGACAAAAAGCCGGATTTTTAGTTAAAAAGCTGGACAATAAAGCGTTAGCTGGTGCAAAATCTCGGCTTATATTTCCAGTGTTGGTGTGTTGTTATTATGGCGAAATTTCTAGTATTGCATGGCCCCAATCTGAATTTGTTGGGTCAGCGAGAGCCTGAAATTTATGGTGCCACTACGTTAGACGATATCAATACCCGCCTGGCTGAGTTAGCTCAGGCTGATGGCCATCAACTTGATTCACTGCAAAGCAATGCCGAACATGAATTGGTCTCGGCTATACAATCAGCACGTCAGCAATATGATTTTATTTTAATTAATCCCGCAGCTTTTACTCACACCAGCGTAGCCATTCGTGATGCATTAGCTGCGGTCGCAATACCTTTTATAGAAATACATCTTTCCAATGTGCATCGTCGTGAAGCATTCCGGCAACAGTCCTTCTTTTCAGATTTGGCTGTTGGTGTGATTTGTGGTCTCGGTGCTCAGGGATATGAATTGGCATTACAAGCTGCCACTAAACAACTCAACCCTTAAGGCTAAATCATGGATATTCGTAAAATAAAAAAATTGATTGATTTGATTCAGGAATCGGATGTTGCTGAAATCGAAATTTCTGAAGGTGAAGAATCTGTTCGTATCAGCCGCGCCAGTTCCGCTTATCCACAACAACAATATTTTGCGGCACCACAACCCGCACCTGCTGCACAGAGCACACCGTCATTTGCCAGTGAAGCCGCAACCAACGCGACGGCTGCAGCGGCAACAAAATCCTCTAACGAAGCCAATGCTGTGCGCTCACCCATGGTTGGTACATTTTACGGTTCTCCATCACCCGATGCGGCAGCTTTCGTGGAAGTAGGACAGCAGGTATCAACTGGCGATGTGATTTGCATTATTGAAGCGATGAAAATGTTCAATCAGATTGAAGCGGATCGCAGCGGTATTGTTAAAGCCATCCTGGTTGAAGATGGTCACCCGGTTGAGTATGACGAACCATTAATCGTTATCGAATAATTTTGCTGCCAGCTTCGGCTGTTATAGCAAACCAAAAACTGCGGATAAAACAACATGATTGATAAAATTGTCATCGCTAATCGTGGCGAGATTGCTTTGCGTATTCTCAGAGCATGCTGGGAATTAGGCATTAAAACAGTTGCTGTTCACTCAGATGTGGATCGTGATTTGAAACATGTATTACTGGCTGATGAAAGTGTCTGCATTGGTCCAGCGGCATCAAACCTCAGCTACCTGAATGTCCCCGCGTTGATCAGTGCCGCCGAGATTACCGATGCAACGGCTATCCATCCCGGATATGGCTTCCTGTCTGAAAATGCAGACTTTGCTGAGCGTGTTGAACAAAGCGGCTTTATCTTTATCGGTCCGCGTTCTGAGACCATTCGGATGATGGGTGACAAGGTTGAAGCCATCAAAGCGATGAAAGCAGCTGGCGTACCTTGTGTTCCCGGTTCAGACGGCCCGCTGGGTAACGATGACCAGACCAATCTGCGTCTGGCACGTGAAATTGGTTATCCGATTATCATCAAAGCCGCTGGCGGCGGTGGTGGACGTGGTATGCGTGAAGTGCATAGTGAAGCGCATCTTCTCAATGCTATTTCCCTGACCAAGAGTGAAGCAAAATCTGCTTTCAGTAATGATATGGTTTACATGGAGAAATTCCTGGAAAACCCACGTCATATCGAGTTTCAGGTGCTGGCCGATGAGCATGGCAATGCAGTGCATTTAGGTGAACGGGACTGCTCAATGCAGCGTCGTCATCAGAAAGTAGTCGAAGAAGCACCGGCTCCGGGTATTACCCCTGAAATGCGTGCTCGCATGGGTAAAGTCTGTGCCGATGCCTGTGTCCGCATTGGCTATCGCGGTGCGGGTACCTTTGAATTTCTTTATCAGGACGGTGAGTTCTATTTCATCGAGATGAACACCCGCATCCAGGTAGAGCATCCAGTCACTGAACGGGTCACCGGTATTGATTTGGTTGCCGAACAGATTCGTATTGCTTCTGGCATGCCATTATCGTTCAGCCAGGAAGACATCATCATCCGTGGTCATGCCATTGAATGCCGAATTAACGCTGAAGATCCACGTACTTTTATGCCAAGTCCTGGTCTGGTCACCCATTATCATGCTCCGGGCGGTGCCGGTATTCGTATGGATTCACATCTGTACAGTGGCTATAAGGTTCCACCTAATTATGACTCGTTGATTGGCAAACTCATTGCCTATGGTAATACCCGTGAATCAGCCATTGCGCGGATGCGTACTGCATTGAAAGAAATTGGTATTGAAGGCATTAAAACTAACGTTGAACTGCAACGTGACATTATGGATGACACGCATTTCCAGACCGGTGGTACCAATATCCACTACCTTGAAAAGAAACTCGGACTTTAAGTCCGTTCGTTATGGCCTGGATCCAACTTATTTTTACCAGCTCACCGCAGCAGGCAGAGTCATTATCCGATGCTCTGTCTGAATGCGGTGCAGCCGCTGTTACCTTTCAGGATAACGCTGATCAGCCTATCTACGAACCAACTATTGGTGAAACGCCTTTATGGTCTGCGACGTCGGTCATTGCCCTATTTGATGCCGAGACAGACACAGAAGCACTGCTGACTGCCCTTCGCTCCCAGATTGGCGAGTTGCCTGACCATCGTATTGAAGCCGTTGAAGATAAAGACTGGGAACGCGAATGGATGGAAAATTTCAAACCCATCTGTTTCGGTGAGAAATTATGGATCGTGCCCAGCTGGCATGAACCGCCACAGCCCAACGCCGTCAATATTCTACTGGATCCGGGGCTGGCCTTCGGTACGGGAACACATCCAACAACAGCTTTATGTCTGCAATGGCTGGATAAAGCCGATTTAACCGGTAAAACCGTAATTGATTATGGTTGTGGCAGTGGCATCCTAGCTATAGCCGCCGCCTTGTTAGGCGCCAATAAAGTGATTGGTGTTGACACTGATCCACAGGCATTGGAAGCAACTCAGGCCAACGCACAACGTAATGGTGTGATCATCGAGACCTACCTGCCACAGCATTGCCCAACGGTTGAATGTGATTTACTGCTAGCCAATATTCTGGCGGGTCCTTTAATGGAACTGATGCCACGCTTTGTAGAATTAACCCGACCTGACACACAACTGGTGCTATCGGGGATTTTGGATGTGCAGGCCGATACCGTTAGCCAGCATTACCAGGCAGAGTTTGAGATGGATAACGCGGTTGTGCTGGAAGAATGGGTGCGTTTAAGCGGAGTTCGTCATGGCTGATAAAGCGCTATCTATCGGTCCTTATACCTTGCCAAATAATCTGTTTCTGGCACCGATGGCCGGGGTCACCGATCGTCCTTTTCGCCAATTGTGTCGAAAACTCGGCGCAGGAATGGCGGTTTCAGAAATGATCACTGCCAATAAAGCGTTATGGGCCAGTAAAAAATCACTGTTACGGGCCAATCATGAAGGTGAACCAGAACCGCGCAGTGTACAGATTGCCGGCGCTGATCCACAGATGATGGCTGAAGCTGCACGTCATAATGTGGCGGAAGGCGCACATATTATTGACATCAATATGGGTTGCCCGGCGAAAAAAGTCTGTAATGTGATGGCCGGTTCAGCATTGCTGCAACATGAAAAGCTGGTCGGCGAGATTCTGGAAGCTGTCGTGAATGCCGTTGAAGTTCCGGTGACATTAAAAATCCGTACCGGTTGGGATCGTGATAATCGTAATGGCGTTAGGATTGCCCGAATTGCCGAAGATGCTGGAATTCAGGCTCTGGCAGTACATGGCCGAACCCGTGCCGATGCCTATAAAGGTGATGCCGAATACGACACCATTGCTGAAATCAAATCCCGTATCGCTATTCCTGTCATTGCCAATGGTGACATCGAAACGCCAGAAAAAGCCTTGTTGGTTTTACAGCAAACCGGTGCTGATGGTTTGATGATTGGTCGGGCTGCCCAAGGCAACCCTTGGATATTCCAGCAAATAAATCATTTTCTGCAAACCGGTGAGAATTTGGCCGAACCCTCTGTAACAGAAGTGCAACAAATCTTGATTTGTCACCTCAACACGCTGTACGATTTCTATGGTGAATATTCCGGTGTGCGCATGGCACGCAAGCATATTGCTTGGTACAGCAAAGGGTTACGCAATGGCAATGCCTTTCGCCAACAAATGAATACACTGGAGAAAGCTGAACAACAGCTGGCTTTTACAGATGCATTTTTTGCGCAACTCGCTGACAAGGATTCACTGGCCGCATGAATAAAGCATTGAACGACGAATTTGCTGACTGTATTGATCTGGGCGTAACCGCGGAACAACAACACGCGCCCTTAAATCAATGTGTCACCAATGCACTGAAAACCTACTTTGAACAACTGGACGGCCACTCCCCTGCTAATTTATATGAAATGCTGATGACCGAGGTTGAAGTACCTCTGTTACAAGCCGCCTTGGCCCATACCCAAGGCAATCAAAGTCGCGCTGCTGAAATTCTGGGCATTAACCGCGGCACGCTACGAAAAAACTCAAGCAATACGGCTTGTAAACAAGCCTGAATCCCAATCTGGAATCCTGATGAACTCGATTAAACGCGCACTGTTGAGTGTTTCTGACAAAACCGGCATTGTTGAATTTGCCAAACAACTGCAAGATCTGAACGTTGAACTACTCTCCACCGGCGGTACGGCTAAATTACTTAGCGAAGCCGGCCTGAACGTCAAAGAAGTCTCCGAGCACACCGGTTTTCCGGAAATGATGGATGGCCGCATTAAAACCCTGCATCCGAAAATTCATGGTGGCCTGCTGGGTCGTCGGGGCAAGGATGACGACATCATGCAGCAACATGACATCGCTCCAATTGATTTGGTAGTCGTAAATTTATATCCGTTTGAAGCCACCGTGGCGCGTGAAGACTGCCCGCTGGAAGACGCTATAGAAAATATTGATATTGGCGGCCCGACCATGTTGCGTGCAGCAGCAAAAAATCATGCTGATGTGACGGTTGTTGTCGATCCGGCTGATTACTCGCGAGTCATTGAACAGATTCAATCGCAGGGTGGAACGGATGATCACACCCGTTTTGATCTGGCACTGAAAACCTTTGAACATACAGCACACTACGATGGTGCGATTGCCAATTATCTTGGCACCATTCAGGCTGATAAAAGCAAAGCCGCATTCCCACGCACCTTTAACAGTCAGTTCCACCTCAAACAAGCGATGCGTTATGGGGAAAATCCACATCAAAAAGCTGCTTTTTATGTGGAGAAGCAAGCTGAAACCGGTTCAATCGGTGCTGCTAACCAGTTACAGGGCAAGGAATTGTCCTATAACAACATCGCCGATACTGATGCCGCGCTGGAATGTGTCAAAGTCTTTAACGATAAACCGGCCTGTGTCATTGTTAAACATGCCAATCCCTGTGGTGTCGCCACAGCAGATGATTTGCTGACAGCCTATGATCTGGCCTATCAAACCGATCCGACTTCGGCTTTTGGCGGCATTATCGCCTTTAACCGTGAACTGGATGGAAAAACCGCACAAGCCATTATTGACCGTCAGTTTGTTGAAGTGATTATCGCACCGAAAATCAGTGATGCCGCCAAAGCCGTTGTCGCTGGCAAAGCCAATGTGCGTTTGCTGTGCAGTGGTGATTTCCCGACGACTCCTGCCACTGATTTTGATTTCAAACGTGTGACAGGTGGGTTACTGGTGCAGGACCGTGATATCCAGATTGTCAGCGAAGCCGAATTAAACGTTGTCACTAAACTGCAGCCTACCCAAGAACAACTGGCTGATCTGCTATTTGCCTGGCGTGTAGCCAAATTTGTGAAATCTAATGCGATTGTCTATGCCAAAAATCAGCAGACGGTTGGAATTGGCGCCGGCCAGATGAGCCGTGTGGTCAGCAGTCGCATTGCTGGAATTAAAGCCAATGATGCAGGCTTGACTGTTCCGGGCGCAGTAATGGCATCCGATGCCTTCTTCCCGTTCCGTGATGGTCTTGATGCGGCTGCCGAAGCAGGTATCAGTGCGGTAATCCAACCGGGTGGTTCGATGCGCGATGACGAAGTCATTGCTGCAGCGGATGAGCATGGTATTGCAATGGTCTTTACCGGCATGCGGCATTTCCGCCACTAAGTTTGAGTGACTTGTGGATCGCGCCCAGGCTCTACGTGTATTTCAGGCACATAACCGCGCCCGAATCAGCCGTTTAATAGAGCTGGCACCACACAAACAGGCGATGTTCTATCGCCTGTTGCCATTATTATTTCATATCAACCATAAACTGCTGCCGGGGTATGTCAGTGATGACTGCCCGGCTGGCATTATGGATTATCAACCTGATAGCGAAGCGCTCAACAGTGCTATCAATCTGAATCGAAATTTCAGTCATCGCCGCAAAGCATTAAGACGTTATGCATTACGCGGTATCTATTTGCTTAATCCCGCAGGACAAATCCGCTATCCTGACCCTGCCAGCTTTGATCTATGGCTGGTGCATCATGCCACCTTAAAACCTGATCAACTGGCTATTTTGCAAAACAAAGTTGAAGGTATTGTTCAGTGGGCGGCAACGCTGGGCATTGAGTTGCGATTTCGATTACTGGATGAAACACAGTGCCAAAACGAGACTATTTCAAGTGCCGAAAGAGAAGCATTTTATTTACAGGGTCTGTGTATTGCCGGCAGCGCCCCGCTTTGGTGGTTAATTACCAGTGAAGAACATCAGACATATTTGCAAATTGCTGAAAGGTTATTGTCGCAAAGAGGCTTAACCCAAATCAGTTTGCTGAATTTTGGTTTTGATCGCTACCCCCATCCTGAGCACCTGTTTAATCAGGCCTGCCAGATGTTTAGCAAAGCTATAGATGGCGATGTAACAGCATTACTGGATTTAATCTTTATACAGTCTCAATTGAAATTATTTCCTGAGATTGTGCATTTGTCTGACCGCTATAAAGAAAAGGTCGAACATGGCGAAACCGATAGTCTGCAAGTAGAACCTGCCAGTCTCAAACTGACCGAAATAGAAAGAAATGCAGCGAATGATGAGAAACAACTAGCAAGGCAGGCTTTTTATGTTTTGTGTGGAGAACGCTTATCCCAACAGGTAAAACATCCCCAGTTTGCCTGGCGCCGCCATAGCCTGCAAAGCATTTATAAAGACTGGAACTGGTCGGCCGAAACGTTAAAAAAAGAAGATAGCCGTTCGAACTGGGATTATCCCCAACGTCATCAATGGTGGTCGAGTCTTAGCCAAAAACTAAATGGATTTGCCTCAGATCTGCAGCAGTTTGCCAGACAGCATCCGGGCAGCGATGCGAGTCAGCTCAATGTGCTGGAACAAGCACTCGCGCTATCGCTGGATACTACTGAGTCAATTATTGAACAGTTACCAGTTGCGCTACAAATGACAGATGGGCCGGAGCAACTTTACCTTTACCGGTTCACTGATCAAATGGAATGGAAACTCAGCTCAATACCGCTTAATGACGCGAAACAGATTGGCCTGAAACAGCATAAATCGCTGACATATCTTCTGGTGTGGGCCATTCGCAATCACATTCTGACCACACGTAGCTGGTTAAGAGTGGCAGATCAAAAGCAGCAGATAAACATTAATCTGGTACTTGAACTGACCCAAAACTTGTTGAAATCATCATTACCGTTGCATCAGAGCGTCGTGAGTAAGGAAGTATTCCTGCAACCGGCTAAAGCGGAGCGTTTAATGCTGTTTGCCAATCTGCAAACGACCGGTAATGATATCCAGCAAAGTGGTCCGATACAGATGGCCAGTCTGAACAATGATCCCTTAAGTTATACCTCAAACAGACAGAATCTTGTCAGCAGTCTGGATCTGTTGATCTATACCAGTTGGGGACAATGGCATCACTACCGTTTTGATGGCGATAATGTGGTCACTAAAGCACTCAGTCAGGTACTTAAATGGCAGCCAACCGCACAACTGAGCAGCCATATTTCATGCTGGTGCGCCACCGGCTTTTTTGGTCAGGCGATTAATACCCGTTTGCAGCAATTATTTGACGCCGTATTGACCCATTATCAATATCATTCAAGGCAAGGACGTTACCTGATGTTGCTGGGAGACCATCTATCTCAGCTGCAATGGCAAGATGATCAACTGCAAATAAAACAGTTTGCAGCAGAAAAAGACCTCAAGCATGCTCTTGCAGAGGAACAAAAACATTACCTGCCGACCCGCGTGGATAGCTACCTTGATAGTGACAATCTGCTCAATTCGATGCTGCTATATCAACAACCGCAGACAGTAAGTTTGTTTGCCTATCGCCTGACAGAAACCACAGAGATCTATGTCATTGATGAACTCGGACGTCTGCAGCAATTTAGCTATCCATCATTAACGGAAGCGCAGATCCTTGCCCAGTTGAAACTGTTTATTCGTAATAGCGTGGGTGATGCGGTAGTGCAATGCGATTGTTATCAACTTTTAAGACAGCAACAGCGTTGGCAAATAAACCCGATCCAACCCTCAAGACCAGAGTCAGCAACGTTCTCGGTTATTTGGCAGATTACCGGTGCTCAACTGGCATTAAGCCTGAAGTCACAAACCGTTAAAACCGATCTCGGTGATCCGCAGCTCATTCCGCTTCTGGCTGAATTATTTCAACACTATACGGGTCATAAACCTGCGATTTATTTCATTGATAAATTACAGTTTGTGCCTAAGGCACCTTATTCGAGTCTGTTTTTCCTGAACCGCAAATACGAATTAGAGCAGCAGTTTAATCAGGTAAAGCTTTAGATTTCGCCGCAGCTCTTTTATGATGTGGAACCTGACTCATTACAAAGAATACGTATGATTAAAGTAGGAATTGTTGGTGGCACGGGATATACCGGTGTTGAACTGCTTCGTTTATTAGCCATTCATCCCGAGGTCTCTTTGGAGATCATCACTTCACGCAGCGAAGCGGGTATGCCGGTGAGTGATTTGTATCCTAACCTTCGCGGCCATGTTGATTTGTGCTTTACCGTTCCTGATGACGATGCATTAGCAGCCTGTGATGTGGTTTTCTTTGCCACCCCTCATACCGTTGCTATGGCCAGTGTGCCATCGTTAATCGATCGTGGCGTTAGAGTGATTGATTTATCAGCTGACTTTCGACTGAAGGATATCCCGTTGTGGGAGAAATGGTATAACACTCCCCATACCTGCCCACATTTAGCAGAACTGGCCGTCTATGGATTGCCAGAGCTCAATCGTGAAGCCATTCGCGAAGCACAGTTAGTGGCTGTTGCCGGGTGTTATCCGACTGCTGTGCAGTTAGGCTATATGCCTTTACTGGAAGCAGGCCTGATTGATCCACAACATTTGATTGCTGATGCGAAATCAGGTGTCAGCGGTGCCGGACGCAAAGCCAGTTTTGGCACTATGCTGACTGAAGCCAGCGAGAATATGAAGGCCTATGCCGTTGCCGGTCATCGTCATTTACCTGAAATACGTCAGGGTCTGAATCAGATTCATGGCACTGAAGTGGGTCTGACGTTTGTACCTCATCTCACACCGATGATTCGTGGTATCCATGCCACTTTGTATAGCCAGCTACTCAAATCAACTGATCTACAAAGCTTATTTGAGCAACGTTTTGCTGATGAACCCTTTGTTGATGTAATGCCCGCAGGTTCTCATCCTGAAACCAGGAGTGTACGCGGTGCCAATGTTTGCAGAATAGCCGTACATCAACCTGAAAATGCTGATACTGTTGTGGTGTTATCAGTTATTGATAATCTGGTTAAAGGCGCATCAGGACAGGCGATACAAAATATGAATATCATGTTCGGTCTTGATGAGCGTCTTGGCATTAACCACATAGCAACTCTACCCTGATGAGCTCACCTCTCGATAGTTACGTTATAAAACCAAAGCGCCCGCTGCGCTTTGTTGTCTGGTTAATAATAGCTATCGTTATCAGTGGACTTCTCCAGTGGTACTGGTTTAATCGTGACAGCGGCAATACAGCCCAGCTGATCGAGCAAAATCAGCAAATGAAGGAACAGATTGCTGCAATGAAAACCGAGCTGATACAACAGTCGGAGCTGCTGCAAAACCAGGAACAAGTTCAGGCCATGCATCAGGCAACAGCCCAGCAATTACAGAATCGATTGCAACAACTGCAAAAGAAAGTAATTGAGTTAAATAAAGAATTGCTTTTTTATCAAAATATTACCCAGGGTAACAGTACCAGTGAACTGCAAATCCGCGATTTGCAGTTACGGCCAGAAACCGAGAACTCAGATCAGGTTCGCTATCGGCTGGTCATTACCCAGGGTAAAAATATCAGCGAACCGATTACCGGTGAGGTGATTATCCGATTGCAAAATACTGAAGGTGAAGGCGACGAAGCCAAAGCGATCGATCTCAACATCACCGAGCATCCACTTAATCTGCGTCATGTTCAGGTTATTGAGGGTGTCTTCAACCTTGGTGAATTGTCAGATCCTGAACAAATCAGCGTCAGTTTGCGCCAGAAAGACAAAATACTAATTTCACGCAGCTTTGATTGGCAAACAGAAACACCCGTCGGGCAATGAGGTAATTCATGTTCAGCAGCAAAAAAATAAACGGCGTAAGGCCGCCCGTATTGACACATTAATTGGTGAGAACACCCATTTTAAAGGCGATATTCACTTTAGCGGTGGCTTACGAATAGATGGTGTAATCACTGGTAATATTACTGCTGATGAAGGTGAGCCCGCATTATTAACGCTGAGTGAAAAAGGCCGCATAGAAGGCGAAGTCCGGGTGCCATTTCAAATTATCAATGGTGATGTCAAAGGCAATTTATATGCAGTTGAACAAATTGAACTGGCTAATAAAGCACGTATCAATGGCAATGTTTTTTATAAGTTGCTGGAAGTGGCAGTTGGCAGTGAAGTCAACGGACAATTGATTCATGTCGGCGAAGCGGAAGAAACCGACTTGAGCCTTGAACATTCCCAAACTGATCCCAATTTAAATCTTGAACAACAGACCTAGGGGCTGTTGATATTCTAGAGCCGCTTCTGTTTTGACTGAAAAACGGCCTCAATAATTGGTAGCGCTTAAAGATAAAGAGACCCTAATACTTGACTATTTTAGTCAGAATTGGATAATAAATGAACAATCTTAGATATCAACGGAGTAAATCATGACGAGCGAAATGCCAAGTCCAGTTCTATTCACCGATTCGGCTGCGTCAAAAGTCAGCGAACTCATTGCCGAAGAAGGTAATGATCAATTAAAACTGCGCGTATTTATCACTGGCGGTGGTTGCTCCGGGTTTCAATATGGTTTTACATTTGAAGAAGAAGTCAGTGAAGGTGATACCGAAGTCGAAAAATCCGGTGTGACTTTGCTTATTGATCCGGCCAGCTATCAATACCTTGTAGGCGCGGAAATTGATTACACTGATGGTGTTGAAGGTTCGCAATTTGTGATTCGTAATCCAAATGCGACCACTACATGTGGTTGCGGATCATCATTTTCTCCATAATCTGCCTTCCAAAGAGCACCATTAAACCGCTATATTGGTAGATGATATAGCGGTTTTTTATTGCCCTTAATTTGACTGGCATAATTTATTCGCACGAGATAAGGGAAGCACTACGATGATATCCAAGTGGCGATGGTTGCTGTCTCAACTGACCCGAACCTTATGGATTCGTGCTGCTTTGTTTGCTGTGCTTGCTGTCGTGACAGCGCTGATCGCCATTCCTGCCCAGAGTATTATCAATAGCCCTCTGCCACTTAATATTGGTGCCGATGCAGTTGGTCAGATCCTGAATATTCTCGCTTCCAGCATGTTGGCGGTAACCACCTTTTCCCTAAGCGTTATGGTGGCAGCTTATTCTGCAGCCAGTAATGGTGCGACTCCCCGAGCCACTAAACTGGTTCAACAAGACACCACGACACAAAATGTACTGGCAACATTCATTGGTTCCTTCCTTTTCAGTTTGGTTGGAATTATCGCCTTAAGTACGGACATATATAATGATAATGGCAGGCTGATTCTGTTTTCCGTTACGATTGGTGTCATTATCCTAATAGTGGTGACCATATTGCGCTGGATAGAGCATTTGTCGCAATTAGGCCGTCTTGGGGAAACCTCTGGTAGAGTAGAAAAATCGGCATTGGAGACTATTCGGCAAAGAGTTGAACATCCGACGTTAGGTGGACGCAGACTTGAAAACAAAGATAAAATTCCAGAGGATACCACCACGATATTTTGCGATATTATCGGTTATGTAAGACATATTGATGTTGGGGCTCTTCAGCAATGTGCCAAATATCATGATGCCGAAATTGGTGTGATGGTTCTTCCAGGTGAATTTGTGCATCCAGCTAAACCCAAAGCCTGGTTTAAAGGTAAGTACTCTGAAGAGGCCAAGTCGGCAATAGTTGCATCAATAACCTTGGGCGATGAACGATCTTTTTCTCAGGATCCCAGATTTGGTCTAATGGTATTAGCCGAAATAGCTTCTCGGGCGCTCTCACCAGCAGTCAATGATCACGGTACTGCAATTGATATTCTGAACCGATCCATTCGTATTCTGATTCATTGGAAAGACTATAAAATTGATGAAATTGAAGACAAACTGCTTTATCCAAATGTCTGGATTCCTGAACTGAACCTTGGGGATTTGTTTGATGATATATTTTTGCCCATCGGTCGAGATGGCGCCGGAATGATCGAAGTTCAACTTCGTTTACAGATAGTGCTTGCAGCATTAGCTGATAATTCACCCGCCGTTTTTGGATCAGAAGTTTCTCGTCATCTCAAACTTATCCAACAGCGTGCTGAACATGCATTAGTCCTGGATGGAGAAAAGCAACTTTTACAGCCGATATACAATCGATTGACAAAATAAGTTCAGGTGCTTGTTTATCTTTCATATCCACCAATGCTGGCGGCTATGAAGCATAACAGCAAGTGAACATTCAAAATAATTTTTTCCGTTTTTTTAACTTTACCTTAACCTAGTGCATGTATATTATGAATGAACGTTCATTCATAATAAGTCAACTATGTCTCCAGCCAAAAGCACTGCCGATAAACGTGAAGCTATTTTCTGTGCCACCTTAAAGTTGCTCTCCAACTACGGTTTTCATGGTTTTTCGATTAAACAACTTGCCGAAGAGGCTGGTGTTGCCACTGGCACCATTTATCTTTATTTCAAAGATCGGGATGAACTGATCCGTGAGCTCAATACCCACATAATTGATGACTTTATCAAAGCAACACTGGAGGGCCATGATCAGCAGCAACCACTCAAACAACAATATCGAAGAATGTGCTGCAATCTCTGGCGCTTTTGCATCGAAAATCCCTGCATCACGCACAGCAAGGCACAATTTGATCATCTGCCGCCGGATATTTTACGTAGCCAGCGTAGTCATGCCTGGGATGGGCTGCAACCGCTTAAGGATTTGTTTGAAAAGGGACGGGCAACACAACAAATTAAAAACTTATCCGACGATATTCTGATCAGTCTGAGTTTTGAACCCTATCTGTTTCTCGCCCGCCAACATTTAATCGACGTTATCAAAGTTGATAACGATGCCCTGACTAATATTATTGATGCCAGCTGGGATGCGATCGCCTGCTCACCTTCACAGAATGATGATACTGACGGACAAGACAATCAGGAGTAGTAAATGCCACGCCATTTTTTATCTGTTAAAAAATTGATGCTGATAAGTTTATTGACGCTCAATATGGCAGCATGCCAATCCTCCGACTCTCAAGATACTCAGCAAAATACACAGCAAGCTGCTCCGAAAGTGGATGTGGTGAGCCTGATTCCACAAACGGTCACGATCAAAACGGAATTACCGGCAAGAACGGTAGCTTTCCGTCAGGCTGAAGTCAGACCCCAGGTAAATGGCATTATTCAAAACCGACTGTTTGAAGAAGGCGCTGACGTTAAAGCCGGTCAACAGTTGTATCAAATCGATGAAGCCCCTTTTCAAGCCGCTTTACAAATGGCTAAAGCAGAACTGGCCCGAGCCCGTGCCAATATTCAATCAACTAAAGCCCGTGCAGAACGATTTAGAGGACTGATTGATAACAAAGCCATCAGTCAGCAAGATTATGATGATGCCCAGGCAGCGTATTTACAGGCACAGGCAGAAGTTTCCGTGGCGCAGGCGAATATTCAAACTGCTGAAATAAATTTACGGTATACCAAGGTAAATGCTCCTATAGATGGTCGCATCGGTCGGTCGACTATGACCGAAGGTGCCCTGGTCACGGCCCAACAGGAATCACCTTTAACCACCATCACGCAGACCGACCCGATTTATGTCGATATATCGCAGGCATCAAAAGAGGTGCTTCGTTTACGCCGGCAATTACTCTCCGGGAGAGTTTCAGAAGAAGATACCGCGCAAGTTAAATTAACGCTGGAAGATGGCTCAACCTATCAACATCAAGGTGAACTGCAATTCTCTGAAGTTAATGTTAATGAAGATACTGGCAGTCTGGTGATGAGGGCTAAATTCCCCAATCCGGATGGCCTGCTGTTACCAGGCATGTATGTGAAAACTGAAATCAATGAAGGAACCATGCCTGACGCCATTTTGGTTCCCCACAAAGCCGTGATGTTTTCTCGCGAGGGAACCGCAAGCGTAATGTTGGTAAACGATGACAATATTGTTGAACAACGGCCAATAGCAGTCAGACACTCCATTGGTCATAAATGGCTGGTCTCTGACGGGCTCTCCGGTGGAGAAAAAGTAGTTGTGGAAGGTTTGCAAAAAATTGCTGTCGATTCAGCCGTGGAGATTGAGATTGATACTGAAAACTCCCTCCAGCAAGCTCAGGAGTAATCATGGCCCGCTTTTTTATTGATCATCCGATATTTGCATGGGTTATTGCGATATTAATCATGCTGGCTGGCTTGCTGTCGATTTTTCAGCTGCCGATAGCACAATATCCCGGCATAGCCCCAACAGCGATTGAAATCCGTACCGCCTACCCTGGCGCCTCAGCCAAAGTAGTCGAAGATTCAGTAATTCAGGTAATCGAGCAAAACCTGACGGGACTGGATGATCTGCAATATATCAACTCCACCAGTGATTCCAGTGGTGTTGGCCAGATTACGGTCACTTTCCAGGCAGATACTGATCCGGATATTGCTCAGGTTCAAGTGCAAAATAAACTGCAGGCGGCCATGCCTTTATTGCCTCAGGATGTTCAGCAGCAAGGGATTCGGATCACTAAATCCAGTACCGGTTTTTTAATGGTATTGGGCTTTGTTTCCAATAATGGAAAAATGGATCGCTATGATATTGCCGACTATGTGGCGGCCAATATTCAGGACCCTGTCAGCCGGGTAAATGGAGTTGGGCAAATTAATTTGTTCGGTTCGCAATATGCGATGCGGATCTGGCTAAATGCCAACAATCTGGCCAACTATAAATTAACCACAGAAGATGTCGTTAACGCGATTCGCGAGCAGAACGTCCAGATTGCAGCGGGTGAGATTGGTGGAACACCAGCCGTTGAAGGACAGCAGATTGCCGCCAGCATCGTGGTTGAAACCCGGATGGAAACGGTTAGTGAATTTGAAAATATCCTGCTACGGGTCAACCAGGATGGATCGGAAATCCGCATTAAAGACGTAGCCAATGTGTCACTGGGTGGTGAAAACTTTCAATTTGAAACCGAATACAACAAACAATCGGCTGCTGGTCTGGGCATTACACTAGCGTCGGGTGCAAATGCGCTGGAAACCTCTCAAATGATCCGTGACCGAATATCGGAACTTGAACCGTTTTTCCCTGAAGGCCTGGAAGTCACATACCCTTATGACACCACCCCTTTTGTCAAAATATCCATTGAAGGGGTAGTCAAGACTCTGGTTGAAGCCATGATTCTGGTATTCCTGGTCATGTATCTGTTCTTACAGAATTTTCGGGCCACGCTGATCCCGGCGGTTGCCGTACCAGTGGTTATTTTGGGAACGTTTGGCATCCTTTTCGCGTTTGGCTTTTCCATTAATATGCTGACCATGTTTGCCATGGTGCTGGCCATCGGGCTGTTGGTCGATGATGCCATCGTGGTGGTGGAAAACGTCGAACGTGTTATTCATGAAGATGGATTATCACCCAAAGAAGCCACGCGTAAGTCCATGGATCAGATTACCGGAGCTTTGGTCGGTATTGTGTTAACGGTTTCTGCCGTGTTTATTCCAATGGCTTTTTTCCCGGGTTCAACCGGGGTCATTTATCGGCAATTTTCCATTACCGTTGTTGCGGCAATGGCTTTATCACTTTTGATCGCGTTAACGCTCACCCCAGCTCTATGTGCTTCATTATTAAAAGATGCTAAACACGACCCAGCCAAAAAACGTGGCTTTTTTGGCTGGTTTAATCGCAGCTTTGAAAAAACCAGCAAGGGAACTCAGAGTGCCGTTGGCTATCTGATCAAACGTTCTGCACGCGTCATGCTGATTTACCTATTGATTGTGGCAGGTCTGGCCTACTTATTTACCCAGTTGCCTTCGTCCTTTTTCCCAGATGAAGATCAGGGCATTTTATTTACTGAAATGCAGTTACCGGTCAACGCCTCGAAACAGCGTTCTATTGAAGTGATGAATCGCATTGAAGATTATTACCTTGAACAGGAAGGTGATAACGTCGAATCAGTGTTTTCTGTTATCGGCTATAGCTTTAGTGGTCGCGGGCAGAATAGTGGTCTGATTTTTGTTAATTTAAAAAGTTGGGATCAGCGCACAGCGCCAGAACAAAGTGCTCAGGCAATTGCCAATCGTGCTTCGGGCTATTTCAGTCAGTTTAAGGATGCGGTGGCTTTTGCTATTGCCCCTCCTCCCATCCGTGAGCTGGGTAATGCCAGTGGCTTTAATATGATGTTGCAGGATTTAGGTGGCATGGGTCATGAAGAACTGGTCAAAGCCCGAGACACTCTGTTAATGCAAGCTAATCAGGATCCACGTTTAAATCAGGTGAGGCACAGCGGTTTGCAGGATCGCCCCCAATTCAAAATTGATATTAATCATCAAAAAGCCATGGCTTTTGGTGTCTCGCTGGATGATATCAATAGCACTTTTGGAACAGCGTGGGGGTCCACTTATGTAAATGATTTTATTGACAAAGGTCGTGTCAAAAGAGTCTATGTACAGGGTGATGCCCCGTTTCGCATGATGCCCGAAGATGTAGGAGACTGGTATGTGCGTAATATTAGTGGAGAGATGGTGCCTTTATCAGCCATCAGTGATTCGCGATGGATATACGGGTCACCACGCCTTGAACGCTACAATGGTGTTCCTGCGATGAACATTCAGGGACAAGCCGCCGCAGGATTAAGCTCAGGTGAAGCCATGCAAGCCATGGAAGAACTAGTTGATCAATTACCTGAGGGCTTTGGCTATGAATGGACAGCCCTGTCTTTACAGGAACGTGCATCCGGGGCCCAGGCACCACTTTTATATGCGTTATCGATTCTGGTGGTATTTCTGTTTTTAGCCGCTTTATATGAAAGCTGGTCGGTACCTTTCTCTGTCATGCTGGTGGTTCCGCTGGGTGTACTTGGAGCTGTGCTGTTTGCCTTAAGCAGAGGAATGTCCAATGACATCTACTTTCAGGTTGGCCTATTAACCACCATAGGTTTATCGGCTCGAAATGCCATTTTAATCGTCGAATTTGCTAAATCCCTTTATGAAGAGGGTAAGTCGCTATCGGAGGCGACACTGGAAGCCATCAGAATGCGTCTGCGCCCAATTGCCATGACAGCACTTACTTTCATGCTGGGGGTGACTCCGCTGATGTTAGCAAGCGGTGCAGGCAGTGGTGCACAAAATGCGATTGGTACCGGCGTATTTGGCGGCATGCTGGCAGCAACAAGCCTGGCAATATTTTTTATTCCTGTGTTCTTTGTAGTGATCTTTACATTGGCACAAAAAATTACTGGTAAAACACCTGCTAAACAGCAGGTTTCTCAAGGAGAATCGGCATGAATGCCAAATTGAAACTGATTTCTGTAATGACATTATCAGCAGTGCTCAGCGCCTGCTCGATGATTCCCGATTATCAACGTCCTGCGAATCCAGTGATGCTGGAAGACAGTGACGCTGTCGTTAATGCCTCGTTAGCTGCTGATACAGGCTGGCAGGAATTTTACCAAGACGAGCAGCTGCAACAACTGATTGCATTATCACTGGAAAATAACCGTAACCTTCGGGCCACGGTGTTGCAGGTAGAGCAATTGCGTGCACAGTACAAAATCCAACGTGCCGAACTTTTGCCAGCAGTCGATGGCACTGCAAGCGCCACTCGTCAACGCGTACCTGAAGGCGTTAGCTCCGGCACCCAGACTGTTGGTGGCGGTGGAATTTATGAGGAATACCAGATTGGTGTTGGAATCTCGGCCTGGGAAATCGACTTTTTTGGTCGGATTGACAGTTTGCAGCAAGCCGCTCTGGAACAGTTTCTTGCCAGTGAGGCCAGCCGTAGAAGTATTCAGCTGACATTAGTTTCTGAAGTGGCCGATGCCTGGTTCAGCTGGCAGGCCACCGTTGCCCAGCTGGAATTTTCCAGCTCCACACGCGAAGCCCGGGAAGAAAGTTATGAACTGATCAACAAACGCTTTGAGTCTGGTCTGGCATCAGAACTTGCGTTAAGACAAGCTGAAACAGCATTACATGAAGCGCGTATTGCCGAGTCGAGTTTTCAGCAGCAAGCCAATCAAAACTTTACCGCGCTGGAGTTGTTAGTTGGACAAAGACTGGATCGTCAGCATTGGCAGGCTGATTGGGAAGATGATGATCCGTTATTGCAGGACTTACCGGTGAATCTGTCTTCTGAAGTGTTGTTGGCCAGACCGGATGTGATGCAGGCCGAACATCAGATTAAAGCTGCCAATGCCAATATTGGTGCTGCAAGAGCAGCTTTTTTCCACGTATCAGTTTGACAACCGCCATTGGTATTGGTGGCTCAACCCCTTCTGATCTGAGTGATAGCGGTAATCGTTTGTGGCAGATTTCTCCACAGCTATCAGTTCCTTTACTTGATTGGGGTGTGAATGATGCAAACCTGGATGTCGCTGAGTTAGAAAAAGACATCAATATTGCCCGCTATCAGGAAACCATTCAGCGGGCATTCAAAGAGGTGCTTGATGAAATGCAGGCAAGAGAAACCCTGGATGCCCAGCTGGATGCTCAACAGGATTTAACCAAAGCAACCAATCGCAGCCTGGAATTAGCTCAAATCCGTTACGATGCCGGGGTGGACAGCTATCTGGAAGTTCTGGATGCGCAGCGCAGTCATATTGATGCCCAGTTAGCTCAAATTGATACCCGGCTGGCACGTTTACGTAACCAGTTAACACTTTATAAAGCATTGGGTGGAGGCCTAAAAGCATACTCCGGCGAGGTGATTGAACCGGCAACGCCATGAAAAGAGTTGGTTTAACAATTGATTTATCGTTATGCTAAGACGGAATTAAATTTTTATCTGAACTAGCAAAGGAGCGACAAAATGGATCTAGAAGTCGGTGGCATATTAGGTTTAATCTGGCTGATTATTGTTATCTGGGCCATTCTCAAAGTAGCGAAAAGTGGTGCCGGTACCTTAGCCAAAGTGTTATGGATTTTGATATTACTGTTCTTCCCGGTAATAGGATTTATTATTTGGTTCTTTCTCGGTCCTAAAGGCTAGACGAATACTTCACCGTACAAACTGTATTCGGTTTGTACGGTGATTTTCCCCAACACCACCCGGCATGCAATATGCCGATGATGTAAGCGTCTATCTCTCACTTCGCATTGTCAGCATCTGGTCAAACCATTCACGTTAATATTGCATGACGCTAATGATTCATTCGAATCAAAATCGGAGTTTGAGCATGCAAGCTGATTCAAAGATCCCCTCTACTATTCTGGTTCCTGTGTTTTTTCCTGCCGTTATTATTACGTTACTGTTAGTAATAGGCACAATCAGCAATCCAGAATTAGCGGGCGAAGCCTTTGCTGCGACACTCAGTTATCTGACCAAAACCTTTGGCTGGTTTTACATGCTGGCAGTGGCTTTCTTTCTTGTTTTTATCGTAACCGTGGCCATTTCAAGTTGGGGAAAAACCAAATTAGGCCCCGATCATGCCGAACCGCAATACAGCTTTCCTGCATGGTTTGCGATGTTGTTTTCAGCTGGCTACGGGATTGCTTTGTTATTCTTCGGGGTGGCCGAACCGGTATTGCATTATGCCTCGCCACCTCAAGGAGCCCCCGAAACGGTTGATGCGGCTAAACAAGCCATGCAAATTGCCTTTTTCCATTGGGGCTTTCATATCTGGGCCATATACGGTCTAACCGGTCTGGTTTTAGCTTATTTTGCCTTTCGCCATGGCTTGCCGTTATCAATGCGCTCTGCCCTTTACCCGCTTATCGGCGAGCGAATCTATGGTCCAATCGGCCATACTGTGGATGTTATTGCTATCTTAGGGACCCTATTCGGCATTGCTACAACGCTTGGCCTGTCCGTTGCCCAGATCAATGCTGGTATGAATTATTTATGGCCCAGCATCCCGGTCAGTACCTTTGTTCAGGTTGTGACCATAACCGGTATCACTTTACTGGCTATTCTATCCGTGGTGGCTGGACTTGATAAAGGTGTTAAAAGGTTATCCATTCTCAACATGGTTCTGGCCGTTGCATTAATGCTGTTTGTGTTTCTGGCTGGACCGAGTATTTTCATTCTGGAAACATTTTTACAAAACACTGGCAGTTACCTGAACAATATTGTTGAGCGGACCTTCAATCTGCAGGCTTATACCCGGAGTGACTGGATAGGTAACTGGACTTTATTTATCTTTGGCTGGACCATTGCCTGGGCACCGTTTGTCGGACTGTTTATTGCCAAAATAAGCCGAGGTCGCACCATTCGGCAGTTCGTCTTTGGCGTGCTGCTGGTGCCGACCATTTTTACCTTTATCTGGTTTTCCATTTTTGGGGATACGGCCCTCAATATGATTATGAATCAGGGGTATACCGCACTCATTACGGAAGTGCAGAATGACACTGCGATTGCCTTGTTCAAGCTATATGAACGATTACCTCTAACATCAATAGTGTCATTTATTACCGTTATTCTGATTATGACGTTCTTTGTTACTTCTTCCGACTCAGGGTCGCTGGTCATTGACTCCTTAGCGTCTGGTGGCGCCAGTAACACGCCAGTATGGCAACGGGTTTTCTGGGCATCTCTGGAAGGTCTGGTGGCGGCTGCACTGCTAATTGCCGGTGGCTTAAGTGCCTTGCAAACCATGAGTATTACCAGTGCCCTGCCGTTTGCCATCATTATGGTGCTGGCAGCGATTGGAATGTGGCGTGCTTTAGCGATTGAAGGTCATCGTGAAGCCAGTTTGTCAGCCTTCATGCATAGCTCGCAACACCGGCCGGGTAACTGGAAGAAACGTTTGGCAGGGTTGATTCACTATCCGGATTATCAACAAGTGGCAGAATTTATCAAAACGACGGCTCATCCGGCCATGCAGAAAGTTGAAACGGTTTTGCAAGAGAAAGGTTGGCCGGTTATTGTATTTTTTGATGACACCCAGCATCGCGCGTATATAGAAGTGGTTCGAGAAGAAGAACTGGATTTCATCTATGAAATTCGTATGCGTGGCTATGCCATGCCCACCTTTGCTTATCCACAAATGGCAAGAAGTGAAGATGGTGACAAGCGCTATTACCGTGCAGAAGTCTTTATGCGGAGGGTGGCGCGGCCTATGATGTGTTTAACTTTGATCAGCAGGAAGTCATTGATGACATTCTAAATCAATTCGAGAAATACATGCATTTCATTCATATATCGCCAGGCATTTTGCCATGGAAAATGCAGGAGCATGACGATATGCTCAATGACAAAGGTGAAATCCATAATAATGACCTGAAAACACCCAGCTGATGAAATTAGTTGTGCTTTCTTTTTCATCACTGCTTTAGGTTTTCATTAACTTAACGAAAAGTATGAAAACGAGATGAATAAAAAATCCACAACGATTTAGAGACAAAAAAAACCCGATGCACTTTGCAGTAACATCGGGAAAGGGCAAACAAACAATAAATTGGGGAACCATTCAAACCTTCAGATAAGGCGCCTAGGGTCTGTTTATCTTTCAGAGACAGCTATAACAGATCAGCAGACCCTATTGTTAATGCTTTCTTAACCAAGCTCCCTTTATGCTTAAACCAAGTGAATTTCGCATCAGCCTGGGACTTATTCGAAGATGAAAATATACAATCCCTGGCGATCATTCACTTAATCAATTACAATCCAAACCTTTAATGCAAATGATAATGCTTATTATTTGTAATGAAAAGTATTGAATCATAAACATAACGTTGCATAAACCTGAACAGGCTTACATATGAATGATCGTGCAGTTTTGCCAGATATGAGAGCGGTGACAGCCTTTGTTGAAATCATTCGGTCTGGCAGTTTAACGTTTACCGCAGAACAACTGGCTATTCCTAAATCCACGTTAAGCAGACGTATCAGCCAACTGGAACAACGTGTTGGTCAGCAATTACTTCGACGGGAATCCAATCGACTTATCCCAACTCAGGCAGGCCAGATATTTGCCGAGTATTGTCAGCAATTTATCGATCTTGCCCAGCAAAGTCAGTTAGCACTGGATGCTCTGCAACTTGAGGTAAGTGGCACGCTTGATTTCACCTTTCATAATGCTTTCAGCTGCCGCTGGCTTAGCGAGAAAGTAGAAATGCTGATGACGCAGCATCCAAAATTGCATCTTAAAATGCGTACCGGATTCAACCTGCCTCAGGCCACCGTTGGTGAATCAGTCATTTTGTGGCTGGGCCCCGTAACAGAGAATGGGCTTCGCCATGAATGTCTGGGTCAGCTTTCACAGGGTATTTATGCCAGCCCGGAATATCTGCAACAGGCAGGAGAAATCCTTCACCCGCATCAACTGACTGAACATAAATGGGTTGATACTCTGGAGCACTCGACACAGAATATTCTATTAAAACATCCTCATAAAAAACCATTTCAATTACCCCCACAGCAATCCCAGATCTCAGCCGATCAATTCATCATGCAGGCTGATGCCATTGCTAGAGGTAAAGGGTTGGGACTTTATCCGAACTGGTTAGCTGAATTGAGCATAAGTCAGCACACCGTCAAATTGCAACGTTGCCTGGAGGACTGGCATGGTCCCAGTTTGCCGATCTGGTTAATGTATCCCTATGGACATTTATCAAGGCGCACCAGAGTATTTATAGATCATTTGAAAAGTGAGCCTCCTGCAACCTGGAAATACTGAACCTCTGTGCGCTATGCCACATAAATACTTGAATGGGTAAATGCATCAGCCTATTATTAAATAAAAAATAAATGGTGTTAACTAGGCATGATGCACTCCCCGCCCGACGGCAAACAGAGCCGGTCCACTTCAACAGATAATGAGTTGCTCAATCATTTACGTGCTGTTTCATCTTATCTACCCGGCTTTATTTATCAGCTTTGTTTAACCCCTGACGGTAAATTCCAATACACCTACACCAGCTCCCGATTAGAAGCTTTATTTGGTGTAACCCAGCAACAGGTTGCTGAAGATGCCTCTGTATTATTGAAAATGATTCACCCGGATGATTATCAACGGGTCATCAATGAAAGCATTCAATCTGCTGAAACCGCCAGTGCCTGGCATAGTGAATTTCGCATGGTCCTTAAAAATGGCCATACCATCTGGATTGAAGCCTATGACACTCCCATACGTGAAGCTGATGGCACTATTGTCTGGACCGGCTATGGTAATGACATTACGCAACGTAAAAGCTACGAGACAGCTCTGAACGAAAGCGAGTCAAAGTTCAGGGCCTTTGTTGAAAATGCCAATGACATTATCTATTCATTGTCGCTGGATGGCCTGCTTACCTATGTATCACCCAATTGGACCGAAATCCTTGGTCATCCAATTAGTGACGTTATCGGTCGACATTTTGATCAATTTGTTCATCCCGATGATGTCTCGGCCTGCCACAATTTTTTGCAGCAAGTACGTCTCAGTCGACAGAAACACAGTGGTATTGAGTACCGGATAAAACATTTTAATGGGCATTGGTGCTGGCATCGCAGTAATACCGCACCGTTATTTGATAATAATGGCGAGGTGGATTCCTTTACCGGAATTGCCAGAGATATCTCTGAACATAAACTGATGATGCAGCGTATGTCGCATATGGCGCATCACGACACCCTGACCGGCCTCCCCAATCGTGCCAGCTTTACCGAGCATCTAAATCAAGCCATTGTATTAAGTGAGCGTGAGAAACAGGCCCTCGCAGTATTATTTCTGGATTTGGATAAATTTAAGCCGGTCAATGATAGGCATGGACACGCTATCGGTGATTTACTACTGCAACAGGTTGCCAACCGTATTCGACAATGTTTACGTGGGGCAGATATTGTCGGACGTATTGGCGGTGATGAATTTGT
The DNA here is from genome assembly GCF_056863975.1 of Methylophaga sp. F7. Lineage (NCBI taxonomy): Bacteria > Pseudomonadati > Pseudomonadota > Gammaproteobacteria > Thiotrichales > Piscirickettsiaceae > Methylophaga > Methylophaga sp. F7. The sequence continues at coordinate 3,034,204 of NZ_CM166511.1, forward strand.
CGTTTTACTGCAAAATATTCATCATGTTGCCAATGCTCAGCAGACCTCCGAAAAAATCTGCGAGTGTCTGAGACTGCCATATGAAGTGGACGGCAAAATCCTGCATATCGGCGTCAGTATTGGTATCGCGGTATATCCGTTGCATGGCAGTAATGCCATGCAACTGGTGCGATATGCCGATGAGGCAATGTACGAGGCTAAAAAGCTGCCTGATAGAATCCAGGTTTTTGCCAGCCCACCACTTGGAAGCGGCTCAACTAAAACTGAAGAACTTAAGCAAGGTGATCTTTCAGCAAATTCGGCTGACGATCAGGAGTAAATATTTCTATCCAGTAGCCATCTGGATCCTGAATAAACGCGATACCTTTCATCTTGCCATCATTAGGGCGTTTGACAAATGGAACGCCAAACTCCTCAAAGCGCGCGCAGGCAGCATCAATGTCGGGAACGGCAAAGCCAATATGACCAAAGCCCCGTGGTTCACTATTACCGTTATGATAAGCCACCTCATCTTTGTCTTCATCTCCCCAGTTATGGGTTAATTCAAGCATAGCTGGACGGGCAAAGGTTTGTTTGATGCGCTCATCATTATCGTCCGACCAATCCTGCCGCTGCTCCGGTGAAATAGCCGCCATGAAATATAAGGTGAACTGCATTTCCGGAAAATCAAAACGTTTGATAAGTGTCATACCCATCACTTCAGAATAAAACTTCAGGGTACGTTTTGGATCCTTAATGCGGAACATTGTTTGGTTAAACACATAATCATGTGTGGCCGGATCATGCGTTTCACTCAAACCTTCTGCTTTATCAAAATGTCGACTCATCTGTGTTACTCCTATGAAGATTTTACAACCAGCCTTTACGTTTGAAATAAAGGTAGGGCGCCATGCCTGCTGCCACCATCAGACCAATAGCAAATGGATAACCGAAGCTCCAATCCAGCTCCGGCATATATTTAAAGTTCATTCCATAAATGCTGGCAATCAATGTTGGTGGTAGAAACACCACCGCGGCAATCGAGAACGTTTTAATGATCTGTGCCTGTTGGATATTGATAAACCCCTGAGTGGAATCCATCAAGAAATTTATCTTATCGAATAAAAATGTCGTATGCGACATCAATGTCTCCAAATCTCGCAATATCTCATATAAGGTTTCCCGTGATGCACCCGGCTCTCGTAAGTGACGCAACAAAAAAGAAATATCACGTTGGGTATCCATTAAACATAAACGGATCTTTCCGTTACTGTCTTCCAAACGCGCTAACTGACTGATGGCATCTTCCAGATCAGCACTTTCATCTTCTAAAACCAGATGGCTGACCCGTTCTAGCTGGCGATGGATATCTTCGAGATTATCGGCATGATTTTCGACTTTTTGTTCCAACAGGGTGATCAGTAAATCCGTTGGTGTCTCACAACTCACCTGCCCACGGCGAGCTCGCATTCGTAATAATCGAAAATCACTTAATTCACCATCACGAATGGCAATAAGTCTATCCGGCTGCAAAATAAACGCGACCGAAACCGTGTGATGTCGCCCTTCTGAGTAACCCAGAAATAATGAATGCACATGCAGACCATCCTGATCGGTAAAGCACCGAGCCGAGGCCTCAATTTCTTCTACATCATCGACATCGGGTACTTCATCGCTGAACAAAGTCGCGAGTAATGCGCGTTCATCATCATCGGGCTCCAACGCATCAATCCAGTCGGCTTCTTTTAAATGATGCCCCAATACCTCGCCTTCAACTTTGATTTCCTTAATTAAGCCATGAGCAATTTTGTATAGGCGTAGCATGCTGGCTCCTATTTAGTTTGGGTTTGCCTAAGGGAATGGTTAAACATTGTAACGCAAGACGATATCATGCTTCTCAGACTATGGCATTTGAGTGGCAATTCCATGACAGTTGAGTTTCAGACCTAGGTTTCATCTCCGCCTCTATTGTGAGATGAAAGATCAACAAGCCCTAGTGAAATACTGCCATCTGGGTGGGTGAACCTAATTGCAGATCTGCCTGCCCAATTCCTGAAAAATGTACTTCATAATTATGACGGGCAGCAACGCCTCTGGCCCATTGCTGAAATTTCTGCCGAGTCCATTCAAACTGATGATCCGGATCCCGAAACTGTCCGGGATATAGCCCGTATAGCGGATTGTATTCGTAGTTAGGTGTTGTCAGTATGATTTGTTTTGGACGCATCACTGCAAAAACATTTTGTTCAACCTTGGATAACAGTCTCGGCTCAATATGCTCAATGGTCTCAATCATCACTGCCAGCGGAAAACCATAAAGCTCTGGATGCGGTTCAGCATATGATGCGTTAATTAACCTTATTCTGGATGGAGTTTGCTGAAGGTATGCTGCCAGTTTTTCACGCGCCTGCAGAATAGATAAGCTGGATTGTTCAACACCAATAACCTGCTCAATCTGCGTTTCATTTAACAGCTGCCACAGAAAAGTACCTGAGCCACAGCCTAAGTCCAAAAGCTGTTTGACCCCGCTTTGCTGAACTAATTTGAGGATATGTTGATGCCGTACTTCATGCAAATCACTGATTTGGGTGTCTTGATTTGGGAACATGACATGCCTGCAAAAAGATCATTTACCAATACAAAAACTGGAGAAGATGCGGTCTAGTAAGTCTTCAGTCGTGAATGTCCCGGTAATCTCTCCCAGAGCAGACTGAGCAATACGCAGTTCTTCCGCGAGTAATTCACCCGCGCCCATACCTGTCAGACAGTCATAGCCTGCTTCAATGGCTTGTTGAGCGCGCTGCAAAGCATCCAGATGTCGACGACGCGCCATAAACACCCCTTCTTCTTCCGGATGAAAACCTACTACCTCGCATAAATGATGTGTCAGCAAATCCATCCCTTCGCCACTTTTTGCGGATAGATAGATCACTGATATGCCATTTTCATTCGTTATTTCAGCAGCATGGCCGCTTTGGTCGATCTTATTTCGAATCAAGGTAAATGATTTATCGCTCGGTAAAGCAGAAAGGATTTTTGTATCCTGTTCCGTCATGCCAAGCTTATCATCAATTAATAGCAGAATATGATCAGCTTGTGCCAATTCGTTCTGCGTTCTGCGGATACCTTCAAGCTCAACGATATCACTGGTGGCATCATGCAGGCCGGCAGTATCGGAAATACGCAGTGGCAAACCGCCCAAATGAATTTGCTCTCGTAATACATCACGAGTTGTACCGGCTACTTCAGTCACAATAGCTGCATCATGGCCCGCCAGCCGATTATGCAGACTGGATTTGCCAGCATTGGGCTGTCCGGCCAACACCACACTGATGCCCTCGCGTAATAAGCGGCCTTGTCGGGCACTGCCTTGAATACCTGCCAGGGTTGCCAGTAGTTGCTGTAATTGTTTATCCACCTGAGCTTCACCGAGGAAATCGATTTCTTCATCGGCAAAATCAATGGAGGCTTCAACAAACATTCTTAAATAGGTCAGTTCTTGCAAGAAGTCATTAACCTTTTTGGAAAATTCCCCCTGCAACGAACGCATTGCACTACGAGCAGCCAGTTCGGTTGAGCTTTCAATTAAATCTGCAACGGCTTCAGCCTGTGCCAGATCCATCTTGCCATTGAGAAATGCGCGTTCAGAAAACTCTCCGGGCCTAGCCATTCTGGCACCCAGTTCAACTGCTCGCTGACATAGTCTAGCCATCACCAATGGACTGCCATGCCCCTGCAACTCGATGACATCTTCACCGGTAAACGAGGCGGGTCCGGCAAAATACAACGCAATGCCACTGTCGATAATTTCTTTATCGGCTGCTCGAAAGTGGGTGAATTTTGCCTGACGGGTTTGTGCCAGTTTGCCGCAGATTTGCTCGGCTATCTGAGCACTTTCAGGGCCGGATAAACGCACAACACCGACACCACCGCGGCCGGGCGCAGTGGCAATGGCTACGATAGTGTCGGTGTAATGCTCTGTCATAAATAACTCTGTTTACTCAGCTGTAAACAGTGGAGTTCTGCTTATCCTGCTGAAAGGGTTACAACGCACCCATTTTACGAGTGATATACCACTGCTGAGCTATTGATAGAAGGTTGTTGACCACCCAGTAAAGCACCAGACCTGCCGGGAAGAAAGCAAAAAAGACGGTAAAGACAATCGGAAAGATCTTCATCATCATCGCCTGCGCCGGATCCTGAGGCATCGGATTCAGCTTTTGCTGGAACCACATCGATAAACCAAACAGCACTGGTAAGACAAAATAGGGATCCATTGCCGTCAAATCATTAATCCACAGGATGAAATCGGCTTGACGCAGTTCAATACTTTCCACTAAGACCCAATAGAAAGCCAAAAAGACCGGCATCTGCACCAGAATCGGCAAACAACCACCCAGCGGATTAATTTTCTCGGTGCGATACAAATCCATCATTGCCTGATTGAATTTTTGCTTATCATCACCGTAGCGTTCTTTCAGTGTGGCCAGCTTGGGTGTCAATTTACGCATTGACGCCATCGAACGGTAACTGGCTGCTGACAGTTTATAAAACGCCAGTTTGATCAGAATGGTCAGTAATACAATGGACCAGCCCCAGTTGCCCGTTAATTTATGTAGCCATTCCATGACGATAAATAACGGCTTGGAAATAATGGTCAGAATACCGTAATCAACGGTCAAATCCAGATTATCTGCAATTGGCTCAAGACGTTGATGTTCTTTCGGACCAAGGTAAATCTGATAAGAGGCCTGAGCTTGCTCACCATTTTCGGCGACTACCGCAGGAAAACGGATACCGGCCGTATAATTAGTGTTGTTTATCGCTTTACCGTAAAGACTGATTTCCTGTAATGGTTCAGCAGGAATTAAGGCTGCCACGAAATAATGTTGAATCATCGCCGCCCAGCCACCATTCACATCACGACGAAAATCATTTTTTTCCAGTTCACCAAAATCCACTTTTTCGTATTCATTACCCGGACTGGAAAAAACAGCACCCGTATAGGTATAGATCATGAAACTATCATCTTCAGGTTGATTACGATTAAATTGTGCATAGGGATAAGCAGCAAAACGTTCGCCAGACTGGTTTTCTATCTGATAAGTGACATCTACCAGGTAACTGTCACGGGTAAAAGTATAGGTTTTAATCACGGTCAGCCCGTTATCAGATTCCCAACGCATCGGAACGCTCAGACTATTTTCATTCTCCCCCATAACATATTCGGATTTTTCCGCAGTATAGGTTTCATAATGTGTCGGTGCCGAGCCTTCGGCTCGTAAACCTGATTGAGTAACAAAGAAATTCTTACGACTGTCATTTAAAAGCTGTACTGGCTCATCAGGCAAATCTACATCAACAGGATATTGTAATAATGCCAGTTCACGGATATCCGCCCCACGTAAATCAATTGTCGCTTCAATTACATCGGTTTTTACACGGAGCTGATTAGCTGAAGTCGCTGTGGCTTGTTCGCTTTCCGGCATTGCAGGCAAGCCATCTGCAGTATCTGTTGGTAACTCGGGTAAATCATCCTGCGACTGGGCGTTTTCTGAAACAGGCTGGTCTGCGTTATTTTGCGTTGCAACCTGTTGCGGGCGCACATAGTCATTTTGCCAGGCTTCCCACAACAACAGAGAAACAATTAACAGGCCAAAAATAAACAGAGTTCTGAGGTTATCCATTGTGTTTTTTTGTCTTTAGTTCAGGAACAGGATCCACGCCGCCGGCGTGCCAAGGATGACAGCATGAGATTCGGCGTAAACCGAGCCACACACCACGAAGCGAGCCATGCGTTTGAATGGCCTCAATCATATATTGGGAGCAAGTAGGTTGAAAGCGACAGTGCATGCCCATGAACGGGCTTAATAAAAAGCGATACGCGCGAACAAAAGCGATTAGGATGTTTGCCATTGTGCCACCACGGTTAACCAATGTCGCTCCAATGCTGCCCATAATTGCGACGAATCCCGCTGACTAATATCAGGACGTGATAACACCACAATATCGATATTGGATAAAGCTGATTGATGCTGCCGGAAAGATTCCCGGATGATTCGCTTTACCCGATTACGTTGACTGGCCAGTTTAAGATGCTTCTTTGCGATAGCCAGTCCCAGTCGGGGATGCCCGACAGAGTTTTCAACGCTTAGAATCGTCAGACCACCGCCACCAGTGCGCTTACCCTGACGAAAAACCCGGGTAAAATCTCCCGGGCTATTCATTTTCATGGCTCGGCTGAAAGTGGCCAAGTCATGCACCCTCTGAGAACAGAGAGAATTAAACAGAAAGTTTTGCGCGGCCTTTGGCTCTACGGGCATTAATAACACGACGGCCGCCGACAGTTTTCATACGTGCGCGGAAACCATGAGTGCGCTTGCGCTTCAGATTACTAGGCTGAAAAGTTCTTTTCATTTCACCAACTCCAGGAATAACAATGGTTTTGCAGCCGGTAAGCGTCTCTCGAACGGAAACAGCCGGGGCAAAAGACATGGGATTATAGAGTTTGCAGGCATAACAAGTCAAACCGCATTCATCCGACCATGCAACATTATTTTACTTGCCAAAAGCCCCGCATGCAGATAACTTTAGATGCCCTGTCTGTCGCGCTATACTATCACGAAAAAAGCCTGCAGTTATTAGTCTGTTTTCTGTAAACCTTTATATTAGTCAAGGAGTTGCT
>NZ_JBWPVL010000002.1:0-175857 GCF_056863975.1 Methylophaga sp. F7
ATGAAATGCGATATCAAGATGATGTTAAGAGCCGGGCTCGGGCTCGCCGTTCTGGTTGCGGTTGTCTACACCACATTTCCTGCTGCGCGCCAATCGCTCATGGCCTTGACGCCGGCACTGTTCTTTCTGCTTTGCTCTCTGATGATGTTCTTCATGATGAAGGGCATGCAGTCATCTTGCCATGATGAGCAGAAAACCACGAAACAGGATACCGGATCGGAGGTAATGAGGCGTATTGCAGCTCCGATGGTGGGTGGGGATGATTTCTTCCACTATCCTCACACTCATTGTCATCCCGGTATTCTATACGCTGGTGAAACAGCATCGATTAAGGCCTCGTTAATCAACGGATGGTGGATGAGGGGGCACAAGCTGCTGAAACATCTGTTCTTCAGCAGCTTGTGTTATCAGAGCATCATTCCGTGGGTTATCGCCCCATTCAATCGCGTGAGCCACGAAGCCGGAGAGCGTTGAAAACCACCGATGCCGAGCTGAGACTCATTGCGAGTGCGGCGAACATGGGTGAGAGCAGAATACCCGTGAGGGGATACAACACACCGGCTGCGATCGGGACGCCAAGCGCATTGTAGATAAACGCGAAACCCAGATTTTGCTTCATATTAGCGACGGTACTATCGGAAAGGTGCCGTGCGGTGGAGATTCCACGCAAGTCGCCTTTGACCAGGGTTACCTGAGCGCTGTTCATGGCAACGTCTGTACCCGTCCCCATGGCGATACCTACGTTAGCCTTTGCGAGAGCCGGGGCATCGTTAATCCCGTCCCCAGCCATAGCTACAATACAACCTTCAGCTTGAAGCTGTGTGACGAGGTCAAGCTTGTCAGCAGGTTTGACTTCGCCGTGCACTTCGTCGATTCCCAATTCCTTGGCAACAGCGTTAGCCGTTGCAATACCATCGCCGGTTGCCATGATGATACGAATCCCCGCTTGCTGGAGATCTCGCACTGCTTCCAGCGTGCTCTGTTTGATCGGGTCGGAGACAGCCAACAGGCCTGCAAGTTGGCCATCCGAGGCGAGATACATGACACTCGCACCTTTTTCGCGCAATGAGTCGGCGATGTTTGTCAGGTGGGTAACATCAATCCCGTCTTGCTGCATCAGAGCAGTATTGCCCAGGACCAGCGACTTACTATCGACTTGGCCACGAACGCCGATGCCGCTACCTGATTCAAAATCGTCGACTGCACTGAGTGTGAGGCCGCGCTCGCGCGCCGCGTTCACAATAGCGTCGGCAAGTGGATGTTCACTGCCTTGATCGAGGCTCGCTGCAAGACGTAGTACTTCATCGGCAGTTATGTCACCTGCCGGAATTGCTTGTTCAAAAGCCGGACGTCCTTCAGTCAATGTGCCGGTTTTATCAACAATCAGAGTATCGACTTTGCGGAAGTTCTCAATCGCGGCGGCATCGCGAAACAGCACGCCTTGCGTAGCGGCTTTGCCGGTTGCCACCATGATGGACATGGGTGTGGCCAGCCCCAACGCACACGGGCAAGCGATAATCAGCACCGCAACAGCATTTATCAAACCGTACACCCAGCTCGGTTGCGGACCGAAGAACCCCCAAACGAACAGAGTTGTTATGGCGATGACCACTACAGCCATAACGAAGTAACCGGCAACCAAGTCAGCCATGCGCTGCATGGGAGCGCGCGAACGCTGCGCCTGCGCTACGAGCTGCACAATCTGAGAGAGCACTGTGGCAGAACCCACTTTCTCTGCCCGAATCACAAGCGCGCCTGAAGTATTCATCGTCGCGCCAATCACCTTGTCTCCGGGTCGCTTGCTTACGGGGAGTGGCTCTCCGGTCAGCATCGACTCATCCAATGAGCTATTACCTTCCTCTACCGTGCCGTCAACCGGGACTTTTTCACCAGGGCGAACGCGCAAGCGATCACCTTCATGTACGTGATTCAAAGGCACATCTTCCTCAGTGCCATCCTTGTTGATCCGCCGTGCTGTCTTAGGCGCCAGACCGAGCAAGGACTTGATGGCAGCTGATGTTTGCGAGCGTGCCCTCAACTCAAGCATCTGACCCAACAATGTCAGCGAAATGATGACAACTGCTGCTTCAAAATAGACTGAAACGCGGCCCATCGACATGAAAGTTTCGGGGAATATGCCCGGTGCTATCGTTGCGACAGTGCTATAGATAAACGCCGCTCCAGTACCAAGGCCTATCAGCGTCCACATGTTCGGGCTGCGGTTCACTATTGATTGCCAGCCCCGTACAAAAAATGGCTGCCCTGCCCACAACACTACAGGTATTGAAAGAACGAGTTCGATCCATGTTTGCACGCCCATGCTGAACCAGCCAAGCTGCGGGCCGAACATAGCAAGTATTGTCACGATGACAGTAAACGGCAGCGTCCACCAGAACCTGCGTGAAAAATCTTTCAACTCTGGATTGTTATCATCATCCAGACTGGGCATCAATGGCTCAAGAGCCATGCCACACTTTGGACAGGTTCCCGGGTGATCTTGCAGGATCTCCGGATGCATAGGGCAAGTGTACGTCGTGCCGGGCTCATGCGGCGTTGTATGTTCCTCCGACTTGGAGGGATCGAGGTACTTTTCCGGGTCATCACGGAATCTACCCAAACACTTGGTGCTGCAAAAATAGAAAGACTTACCCTCATGCTCCATGTGATGGGATGAATTCTCTGTAACTCGCATGCCGCACACGGGATCTGAGAGCGGCGCATCTGTGTGCGACGGATCCACGTGGTGTGGATGTTCTGATTGATTCTGCCTCATAACAACTAATCCTCTCGAGGTATGTGCCAAATTCCGTATACGCGTGCGTATAGCCTCATGACTGCATACATTTACTTCTTTTCAGCACCACTTTAACCCACTACAGGATGAAGAAGCCAGAAGTCTGCGCACCTAACAGGAACCCTTTGGAAGAAGCATGGGACGACGAGGCCGTCGATAACATGTAATTGATTGTCATTTTCTAGATCGGCTGGCTCCGTCGTTTTTTGATGGCCGAGATCTCTACCTGCCACGCTCTCAACTGTCGAGGTAAATCTGGTCAATAAAATCGGATATATGACACGAGGATTACATGAATGTAACGATAGAGTCATCCGCGTGACAGCGGCGCCGCCTATCATCGGAATAAAAGAATGTGCGGCATTCAGGGGACTGAATCATGATTGAACACCATAAGCTCTCTGTGTCGATAGTTAAAGAATTACCGAGGCAAATATGATGCATTCCAATATTAAAGGTCGTTCCTGGTTGGCAGGTTTATTTTTGCTTTCCGTGATCAGCGCTGGCACGGCAACCGCATCGGAGTTGGTCGCTGAAGTTTGGAAAGACCCCGACTGCGGTTGCTGCAACGAATGGATCCAGCATCTTGAAGAAGCCGGCATCCAAGTCCGCACTTTCGATATCGGCAACACCGCTATACGGGAACAGTTTGGCATCGCAAGACAGTTTGGCTCCTGTCATACCGCCAGAATCGGCGGCTATGCCATCGAAGGCCATGTACCGGCTGCCGATATCAAGCGTCTCCTGAAAGAAAAACCCGAGGCCATCGGCCTGACCGTGCCCGGAATGCCGATCGGGTCACCTGGCATGGACGGCCCGCTCTATGGCGACCGCAAAGACCCCTACGACGTTCTGCTGATCCATGTCGATAGCAGCACCAGCGTCTATCAAGCCTATCGCTGATCGATGCGATGAAACGGCCAATGTCCCGGTGACCTTCGGGATCAAGAGGAGAACGCAGTCATGAACACAGTGGATCTCGACGTGCAGGGTATGAGCTGCGGCTCATGTATCGCGAAAGTCACCGATGCGCTGAAAGAGCTGCCGGGAGTCGATGCCGTGGAAGTGCATTTGGCCACCGGCCGCGTTCGAGTTCGAGGCAACTTCGATCACGGCAACGATCTGCTGCTGTCGACGTTGCAACGGGCCGGGTATCCCGCGCGTCTGGCACGCGGCGACACCCTGTCCAGCCAATCAACAGGAGGCGGCGGCCGAAGTTGCTGCAGCCAAAATTCTAAAACATAAGAAGAGGTGTAATGCACATGAACCGTACTACTCAATTTCGCTCTCTGATTGTTGGTGCCTGTCTTGCGACCGGCTTACTGATCACATCGGTCGCTCAGGCCCATATCTCCCTCGTCAAATCCATACCGACGGCCGATGCTGTTGTCACGACACCGCAGCAGATCGATCTCGTCTTCAGTGAACAGCTTGTACTTCGCGCCTCGCGCTTGGAGCTGAGCGTCATAAAGGACGGTGGGGCCGCGGAGAAAGTCGAGCACATCGACGTTGAACTCATCAACGACGGCAAGACGCTGCGCGCTACGTTGCATAACCCCCTCGGAGTAGGCGTCTACCAGGTGCAATGGCGCGCCGTCGGTGATGACAACCATCCGATGACTGGCGAATACAGCTTCACCATCAAATGAGCGGGCGCCAACATCATGTCCAGTCTTCCCGACTACACGCTTCGGTTCATGCAGTACCTAGACTTGATGCTGCTGTTCGGATTGCCGCTATTCGCGTGGTACGGTCCGGCCGCCTCAACGACCAGCGGCGATAAGCACCCACCCCTGCCCAGATGGGCCTTGACCCAGGGGCTCCTGATCTGTGGGGTGCTCGGCTTGGCGCTGGCGGGCATTGAGATTGTGCGCAGCACGGCTGGCATCATGGGGGTCGCGGTTTCCGATCTGGCGCGGGACGACTTGGCCTGGTATCTGTTCGACACCCCCGCTGGGCGCGCCGGGCTGACGCGAGCATTCCTGCTGGTTCTGCTGCTTGCTGTACTCGGCTGGCAGTCGCAGCGCGCCGAGCGCCCATTCCCCATTCGGCGAGTGACCCTACTGGCCGGCGTGGCGCTGGTCAGCCTGGCGTGGAATGGACATGCTGCCAGTGGCGAGGGTGTGAGTGGTACGGTGCGGCTGGTGGCTGGTATGGCGCACCTGCTCGCTGCCGGCGGCTGGATCGGGGCCATCTTCGCCTTGCTGATTTTGTTCGTTCGTCACGGCAAGCCCGCCGCGGGTGAGGGCTTGCACATGCTGTGGCGGGCACTGCACACCTTTTCGCGGCCGGGCACGGTCTTCGTCGGCGTCCTGGTGGTGACCGGCATCTTTCACTACGGGGATCTGGTCGGCTGGTCCATCGCACCGCTGTTCCACAGCCGGCACGGCAACCTGATGCTGCTCAAGCTGGCGCTGTTCGCTGCGATGCTGGGCCTCGCCGCCTTGCATCGCTGGTGGTTGGTGCCCCGGCTCGAACGTGACATCCATACCGGCGTCCCTTCGCACTCTGCACAGCACCTGCGACTGAGTGTGACCAATGAGGCAACGATCGCGCTCCTGATTCTGGTAAGCGTAGCGGTACTCGGCACCCTCAGCCCTCATGGATGACAACACTTGGAGGCCAACAGGTGGACAACAACCAACCAGGGACTTCGTGCATCTCATGCACGAGTGATGAAGGGGCCTCATGGAGCTACGTCATTTACGGTGTTTCATTGCAGTTGCAGAAGAACTCCATTTCGCCCGCGCTGCCGAGCGGCTGCATATCGAGCAGTCGCCGCTGTCACGGGCCATCAAGGAACTGGAAGAAGAACTGGGCGTGTCGCTGTTTGCGCGTACTACGCGCAGCACGCGGTTGACCCGAGCGGGCACGCTGTTTCTTGAACATGTTCCTCGCGTGTTCGCTGCACTTGAGCAAGCGCGTGACAGCGTAAGGGCTGCGGCCAGTGGTTTCCACGGTCAGTTACGCATTGCCTTGTCCGATGGTATTACGCCGTCGCGATTGCCCGCTTTGTTGGCACAGTGCCGTTTGCATGAACCAGAGGTCGATATTCGTTTGTTCGAGGTGCCGCTGTCGCAACAGATCAAGGGATTGGTTGATGATCTTTACGACGTGGGCTTTGCGCAGTCTGACGATGTGGGCGATAACATCCTCGCCGAGCCTGTCTGGTCCGAGCCATTGATGGTCGCGGTGCCCGAACGGCATCCTATCCTGAGTCACAAGCGCATTCCTCTGGACGAGGTGCTACGCTATCCGCTGGTGATGTGTGATCCGGTCGTATGCGAAGGTCATGTGCGTCAGATCGCCCGCGTGTTACGCACTGTGGATGCAGAGCCGCTGGTGGCTGAACAGGTTGCTTCTTTAGACTTAATGATGACGCTGGTGTCGGCAGGCTTTGCGCTGGGGCTGGCAGGTGCTTCGCAAATCACCGCCAGTCGTGAATTTGGTGTTGTGGCGCGGCCTCTTGCAGGGCGCTCGCCTATTCTCACCACCTACTTGCTGTGCCTGCGTTCTTTGGTAGCTCGCAAGCTAGAGTTGATCGTCTGAAGAGTGAGGGCAGCGAATTCATTGGAGACATCGAGACGTTTAGAAAGGTTTTTCAGAGCCGGACAGGCATAACTATTTCAACAATCCACGGCGTGAAGGGGGCGGAATTTGATGCAGTGATCGCCTATGCCTTGTTAGAAGACATGGTGCCGCACTTTAATGACCCGAACGGCCAAGAAAGTGCGCTGAAACTGCTGTATGTCATCGGATCACGCGCAAGGAAGAACTTGCACCTGATTTCAGAACGGGGGCGAATTCGCCAGTACTCTGATGAAGAATATCAAGCGACTCGGCAACTGGCCGCCTGCAAGTTTTCATACGACCAAGTTTAGTGATTACTCGATTTAAACTATGGCAAAGGGAGACAGAATCGCCTGAAGCGCAGGAAAACGGGTGTGTCATAAGCTAGAGCGGCTGCGGGATCTAGCATGGTGCAGGTCGACGTGGAAGAGAGCACATTCAGACGTTGCATGGAGTATGACAACGAATTGTGCTCTCTGTAACTGCCTGCTATGGCATGCTGGGGCTTGCTATCTCGACGCTCTCATATGGCTCCTAGCCCACAAAATGACCAACGTGAGAAGAAGCATCAATCCAGCCTAGCCCATTGCTCTGCATAGCTTTCTGATCCGATATTCCCTCACGCCGAGCACTTGACATCTGCCATTTTTTAAGGTCGTTAAAATCACGAAAATGTAATTCAGAGGTAAGATTATTGCCCTGGATCACTACAAAAGTCGTAAAATTAACCTAAATATTCCCGTAACAATGCTCTAAGTCGTACAAATTACTGCGATCCCCGTAAAAGTGACGACTCTCATAGCCATCTATAAGAAGCTATTCAGTCAATGCAGGCCACTTTACGCCGCGATGCATAATTTCCAAGATAGACTTTTCTGGCTCATCAGCATTATAAAATCCCCAATAATTCTTAGTGTGTGGAGTTTTTAGCCGATTATGGATATTTCCGACATCGAGACACTGAATGAAAGCGTGAATTCTCCCATCTGGTCCCATCGCTTTGATAAGTAAGCAGCGATCGTCCTCACTATCGAATATCATATTTTCATGATCGTTGACCAAATACATATCTTCCTCCTTGATTAACTCTGAAAACTATCTATGCACTGCTGAATTATACCCAGAGATTCCGTAAGTCTTGAACTGACATCTTTCGCAGTAAAACGTAATATCCGCCAGCCATGGAGTGTCAGTAGATTCTGGCGTTCACGGTCACGTTGAAATTTATCTTTAAATGAATGGGCCGTGTGGCCATCCAGTTCGATGGCAAGCTTATGAGCTGGAAAGGCAATATCTATCTGAAACTTTCTTCCAGGGATTGCACCTTTTAATTCCCATTCACATTCTGGCCAGTACACCTGACAGCACTCAAACAGTACTCGTTGAGGTGATTTTGTCTTTGATCGCTTTTTACCAAAACCTGCAGGAAGTTTCTTTCTGACGTTCGCACTGTCCCTCTGGGCGATAAGCCCAAGTCGTTTAGCGTCTTCCTCAGACAGCCTGATGACCATGATCGAATACCCTCAATCTAAATTGATTTCAGGTTCTCATGGATCTGGGATCACGCAAGTTTGAGTCTAAATTTACTGAGAGGTTTGGATTTTTCGTTTGTTGCCTGTTATGGCCAGTGCCTGTTTACGATACTCATCGACGCTTACAGGAGAAGAGGAAGCCTCTCTTTCTTGAGGCTGATGGAGTGATTGCTTTTCTATTGCAGATTTTTGTTCCATTTTCAGCCGAGCAGCCACTTGTTCACTCGACTCGCCAGGGCGTGCAGCATCACGAATCATTTTGTCAGTAATTGCGCCGGGCTTGGCTTTGAATTCAAACTGGATATGGGTAATCACTTTGCCTGTCTTTCTTAGACCGTACTTAGCATCCAAATTTGAATGAACAGAGTTCTAGTTAGGAATAAGTTTTCATACACTTCTCCAAATGTCATCTATGTCTTTCCTTTCTGGTGATAACAATATCCGCTTGCAAAAGTAATTGAGTACTTCTTTGAGCAACTAATTTAGTACTTATTTTTTATAGCTACATTACCGCTTTTTGATAAAGCGATACAGCTAAGTTAATGAAATAACTAACATAAACACTATTAATGCCATACATGTCCTTAGAAATGAGTTAGATGCCCTCAATTGCTGTAATAGCAACTTTCAAAAACAGCACATATGGCAGAAATAGTGGTTAAGTACGAAACATCTTTCCTTTAAAGTGATAGTCGCTTTTCTTTCCAGCGATGTGCCAGTAGATAAAGCGCTGGTAATACCACTAACGTCAACAAAGTTGATGAAATGATTCCACCTACAACTACGGTTGCCAGCGGACGCTGTACTTCAGCCCCAGTACCGGTATTTAAAGCCATTGGCAAAAAGCCAAGGCTTGCCACTAACGCTGTCATCAAAACAGGTCGAAGCCGCTGCATTGCACCATCCTTTATTGAATTCAACAATGTTTCACCTGTTTCGCGAAGTTGTCGAATAAATGACAGCATGACAATTCCGTTTAATACGGCAATACCTGATAGCGCAATAAATCCGACTGCTGCTGAGATTGAAAATGGCATATCTCTAAAGATTAATGACAATATACCGCCAGTCAACGCTAAAGGTATTCCAGTGAAGATTAATAAAGCATCTTTCAAAGATTTAAATGCACCAATTAACAGAGCCAGAATTAAAACTAACGTTACCGGCACGACAATAGACAATCTTTGTGTTGCAGATTGTAATTGTTCAAATGTACCGCCATAGTCAATCCAATAACCTGGTGGGATAGTTAATTGTTCATTAATAGCTGATTCAATTGCACTAACAAATGATCCCAAGTCGCGATCAACTACATTAGCGGACACCAGCACATGGCGCTTACCATTTTGACGGTTGATCTGATTAGGTCCAATGTATTCTGTAATCTGTGCAATCTCACCCAACGGTACATACGATAAATCCGGGTCATCACTGTGATTTAATGAAACTGGAAGTTTTTCAAGGTAATTGACGTCTTGTCTCATCTCATCAGCCAATCTTATTACCAGCTTGAAACGTCTATCACCTTCATAAATCAATCCAACATTACTACCGCCTATTGCAGTTTGAATAGTTTGTTGCATATCTTGAATGCTTAGACCTAGTAATGCCAAATGCTCGCGATCAGGTTCAATTGACAGCATAGGCAGACCGGTAATCTCTTCCATACGAACGTCAGCTGATCCATCCACATTAGAAATAATCTCAATTGCCGACTTGCCAACAGTATTGAGTTGCTCCAGATCATCGCCATAGATCCTAACCGCTACATCAGCCCTGACGCCTGCAATGAGTTCATTAAAACGCATTTCTATAGGTTGGGTAAATTCATACTTATTACCCGGTACAGCTTCAACCGCCTCGCGTAATTGCGTTAGAAATTCAGCTTTGGTTTGAGTGGGATCAGCCCATTCTGCTCGGGGCTTAATGATAAGAAAGGTATCGGCTACACTTGGAGGCATAGGATCTGTTGCAATATCTGGTGTGCCAATTTTTGAGAAAACACGCTCCACCTGATCAAAATCACGAATAACCGATTCAAGTTGATTTTGCATTTCAACAGCTTGTTCAAGACCAGTACCGCTAATTCTCAAAGCATGCAGAGCAATATCACCTTCATCCAGTTTGGGTAGAAATTCCGATCCCATGCGATTGGTTAGGCTTGCCGTCCAGATGACGAAAAGAACCGCTGCAAGACTCACCATTAAAGGCGCGCGCATAGCCAGTCCGAGAAATGGTCTATAAACAAATCTAGCAGAGCGCATCAATAAGTTTTCACGATGTTGAACATTTCCTCGGACAAATATAGCCACTGCCGCAGGAACAAATGTCACTGAGAACAATAATGCGCCAATCAAAGCAGCCATAACGGTGAATGCCATGGGTTCGAACATCTTGGCTTCCACGCCACCCAAGGCAAACAAAGGTAAATAAACCAGCATAATAATTAACATACCAAAGACGGCTGGATTAAATACTTCACGAGTGCTCTCAGTGACCTCTTGAAGACGTTCCTTTAAGGTAAGTAGCCGTCCCAGCCTATTTTGAGCTAGGCCAAGTCTTCGTAAAGCATTTTCTACAACAATGACTGCACCATCAACAATCAGGCCAAAATCAATAGCGCCAAGGCTCATAAGGTTCCCTGAAACGCGATTATTAACCATTCCAGTAACAGCAAATAACATACTGAGTGGAATGACCAGTGCAGTAATAAAGGCTGCTCGAAAATTTCCGAGTAAAGCAAATAGTATGACAATGACTAAAAGCGCTCCTTCAAATAAGTTTTTCTGAACGGTAGCGATGGTTTCTTCTACTAAAGTCGTTCTTGTATATACCGCTTCAGCTCTCACACCTTCTGGCAGACTTCGATTGATTGTTTCTAATTTTTCAGAGACGGCTTTTGCTACAATCCGACTATTCTCACCAATCAACATGAAGGCTGTGCCTAAAACTGTCTCCTTACCATTTTGTGTCGCAGCCCCAGTTCGGAGTTCTTTGCCATGAATAACTTCCGCTACATCACCAATCTTAACCGGCATATCATCACGTTTGGCAATAACCACATTCCGGATGTCATCAAGTGTCTTAAGTTGACCGGGAGACCGAACTAACCATTGTTCACCATAACGTTCTATGTAACCGGCACCAACACTTTGATTATTCTCCATGAGAGCTGCTGAAACATCAGCTAAGGTAAGTTTGTTTGCAAGTAATTTGACTGGATCTGGTGCAACTTGATACTGACGCTTATAGCCACCGACACTATTAATTTCAGTTACACCTGGCACGGTGACCAACTGCGGTCGAATTATCCAATCCTGAATCGTTCTAAGATCTTCAGATGTATAAGGCTGACCATTTTCGTTTAGAGCATCTTCATCGGCACTTATTGCATAGGTAAATATTTCGCCTAATCCACTCGCTACAGGTCCCAGTTGTGGGTCAGCTTCCGGTGGAAGTTCGCTCCGAATTGACAATAATCTTTCGGTTATTTGCTGTCTTCCCAAATAAATATCAGTTCCATCTTTCAGTACAACTGTTACCTGAGATAGTCCATAACGAGAAATTGATCGTGTGTAGTCGAGTGAGGGCAACCCTGCCATGGCGTTCTCAACAAGGTAAGTTATCCTCTGTTCAGCTTCTAATGGGGAATAACCTGGTACATCGGTGTTAATTTGCACTTGTACATTGGTGATGTCAGGGACGGCATCAATGGGTAGCTTTAAAACGTTGTAGACACCATATACTGCAATTAGAAGGGTTAGAAACAGCACCAACCAGCGTTGATTTATTGCAAAGCGAATAATCGAATCAATCATATCTTATTCCTAGTGGTCGTGGCTGGCGCCATCTTTCAAGACTTCTGCCTTAAGAAGATAGCTATTGTTGATGACGTATTTAGTGCCTGGTTTGAGGCCGCCGGTTACTTCAAAATAATGTTTATCTTGGCGGCCTAACTGAACCATTCTGACCTCAAATACATTGCCAAACTGACCGAAAACCACAGGCATTTCTCGAAACGTTTGAATAGCAGAGCGTCTGACTGCAAGTGGGGCTTCGATACGTTCCACGACAACATTAGCTACGACATGCATGCCAGGCCGCCACGAACCGTCGGTGTTAGGAATAGTTGCTCTAGCTCGAGCAATATGGCCCCCGGTCATTTGGGGTGATAGGTAATCTACCTTGCTTTGAACAGTTTTCTCTCCATGAAGATCAGTTATTTGAACGTCCATTCCTTTTGTAATCTGCTCAATATCTTTGGGGAACATCGACATTTCTATCCAAACCTTGGATAAATCACTTATCTCTAATAAAGCTCCTATATCGGTATGAACGCCTGGTTTGACTTGGCGAGAAGTGACTTCCCCATTTGAAGGGCTGTTCACATCGTAGGTTTGTAAAGTCTGCTGATTCAGTACGGTGAGTAAACGTTGGCCCTTTTTGACTTTATCACCGGTTTTTACTAAGACTGTTTGAACAATTCCAGGGTAGGGGGCGTACACATCGAAGATATTGTCTTCTGACTTTGTGACAATCCCATATACCTTATTAGTAATAGTGAGTGTTTGTGGACCAGCTATTTCTGTTTCAATTTTAGAGAGATCCAGCAATCTATCGTTAATCTCAGTACGTCCCTCATAGCTTTCATAATGCCAGTGATAATTATTGCCATCTAAATTGGCGGAAACTTCGACTCCATAAGAGTGAGGTTCAATAATTTCAAGATCACCAAGTAAGTATTCTCCTTCAGCATTGAAATCGATTAAATCTTGCTGACCGCCAGTCCGCTCGAGTGTTACAGTCATGGCGATTTTTTCTGGTGAGATGGGAGTACCATCTGGGTGGTATGGATAAATGCGCATTTCAGGGGGGATACCTGATTCAAAAATAGTGACTTCTAGATTCAAACCATCACTTTCTAACAGTCGACCACCATGAGGGCCTTCAGCTGGTTCTTCATGAGTAGTGTCATCATGTCCATGGCCATGTCCTCCTGCAGCAAATAAAGGTGTATGAAATACAAAAACGAGGATTATTAAATAGAATTTCATGATTTATTCCTTAATAGCAGCGTCTTGCGTAATAACGCTTATTAGGTTATTTCCGGTTAAGCGCTCTAATTCCAGAAACTGAAGATGTACGGCGTGTTGGGCTTCGATACGTTCACGTTCAAAGTTGAAAAGCTCATCCTGAGCATCTACCCATTGCAAAACGCCATATTGGCCGAGTTGATACCCACGTTTGACTTCACTCAACAAAGAGTCTGCGACGGGTTGTAACTCAGACTGCAACCTTTCAAGATGATGGAGGTTACTTTTCATAGAAACTTGGATTCGGCCGAGGGCTATTTCCAACTGCTTTATTAATATTTCTTGAGTTGCGAGTGTTTCTTCATATTGCGCATGAGCGCTTGCAATATTGCCTTGGTTTCGATCATTCCATTGCAAGGGCATAGAAAAACTGAAAACTAACGCATTATCATTAGTGGCTTCTAATCGTCTGATACCTGCTCCCACAGTCACATCCGCTTTGCTTTCGGCTTTCGCTAATGACAAACGTGCTTCATTAATGCGTGAATTAGCAGCGCTTAGGAGATATTCAGGTGTTTCCTTCAAAGCCGCTTTCATAACCACATCACTGGGAATTTTGGGCAGGCTACTTAAAACACCTTCTACTTTGTCGAAGTCAGGCTTATCAAACCAATTAGCAGACAAAACGTGGAGGGAATTCAGATGTTCAGATGTTAATTGCGCTTGTTTGGCTTGAGATTTTGCCAATCGAAGTTCCATGCGCATTACATCAGCTTGTCCGACAACACCCGCTTTTGCTGAGCCTGTCCTGATTTCTGTGTAACTGCCATTTTCAGACTAATCCGGTTAACCGGTCTTCAAACTCAATCATAAATCGGTTCAGTGCCGCCTTCCAGTTTCTGATGGGCATGGTCCATTTCTTCGAGGCATCGAGAATAGCCAGATAAACCACTTTACGTGCTGAGTCATCACTGGGAAACAGTTTGCGTTTCTTGATGGCCTTGCGGATAACGCTGTTGAGCGATTCTATCGCATTAGTCGTATAAATGGCCTTGCGGATGTCCTCGGGATAATCGAACAGCGTGTTCAGGTTCTGCCAGTGGCTACGCCAGCTTTTGCTGATTTGCGGGTATTTGCCGTCCCAGCGCTCAGAGAATGCATCCAATGCCTTGAGGGCTTCCTCTTCGGTCACTGACTGATAAATCTGCTTCAAATCAGCTGTCACGGGTTTGTAGTCCTTCCAGGGCACAAACTTGACGCTGTTTCGCACCATATGAACGATGCATAGTTGAATGCGGGTGTCGGGATAGACGGCATTGATGGCATCGGGAAAGCCTTTAAGACCATCTACACAGGCAATTAAAATATCTTTAACGCCCCGGTTTTGCAGTTCGGTCAGCACATTCAACCAGAACTTGGCACCTTCGTTTTCCGCTATCCACAGGCCTAACAGGTCTTTATGGCCTTCGAGGTTGACGCCCAGTGCCAGGAAGATGGATTTGTTGATGACCTGTTTGTCCTGACGGACTTTGACCACGATGCAGTCCAGATAAACAATCGGATAGACCGCATCAAGTGGTCTCGACTGCCATTCGATAACTTCGTCAATCACCGCCTCGGTGACTTTGGAAATCAGCGTCGGCGAAACATCCGCATTGTACATTTCCTTAAAAGTAGCCTGGATTTCCCGAGTCGTCATGCCCTTGGCATATAAACTCAGGATTTTATCGCTCATCGAGGTGAAACGCCGTTGATGCTTGCCAACAATCTGGGGTTCGAAGCTGCCGTCACGGTCACGGGGTGTGGTCAGCTCAAACGTGCCGTCTTCGGTCTGGAGCTGCTTGCGACTCAAGCCATTGCGGCTGTTGCCTGATTCTGACTGAGCATGCTTTTCATAGCCCAGATGTTCATCCAGCTCTGCATTCAGGGCCGCTTCAACGGTGATTTTGGTCAACATCTGGCTAAACTCAGCCAAGTCTTTTTCGGTTTTGATGCCCTTAGCTGCCTCTTTGGCAAAGGCTTCCAGTTCTTTCTTATTCATCTGCTTATCTCCTTTCGGTCAATGATAAGCAGTTACACAGAATTTTTTACAGTCCCCTTTTGCTCGATGTTTTATGACTTGCAAAGCTTCATTTTCAGACTTTATACGCTGTTCGTTCCACTCAATAAGATATTGAAGTCGTAAGGTGTCGTAATAATCACGCATCATACTGGCGACTACATCAAGACGTTTAATGGCATAGTCTCGTTGCAAAGCTTCAGATTGTTGATCCACAACATCCATACGCTTCTCGATCTTGTTACCAAGTTCAAGCACTTGGCTCAAAGATAACGTCAGCTCACTTCCTGCCAGAAATCTAGTGTCACCTGTTCCCAAGGCATCTTCTAAATCAATATTCATTCTGGGATTTGGTTTCAGGCTTGCCTGAATCAATTGCCCGTCAATAGCACGCACGTGATAAGGATAGAGTTGCAACTGGGGATTCTGTTCGAGCGTTCTTTGTGTTGCAGTTGATAAATTAATGGCGGCAGAAACATTTGGATAAGCCAGCCAAAACAGCGAGACAACGGTTATCAGCCATTGACGCTTTAAGTTACGTAAATACATTGTTCCATTCCCATAGCAATACCTGCGCTAGTCAGGCGTTAAGAAATTATCAAAAAGCTAGGGGTTTAGGCGTTGGGTGGGGGTATGGGAGGTGTATAGGTTCGAAAAAATAGGCGTGAGTATGACTCTTCACCTAATGAATAATCAGATACGCAGAAAAAAAGTGGATTATGTTCGATTACATCACCAACAATATGAAGATTAGAGTGATGGGAATGATCTGCATCATTTTGATCTTCTAAATCATCCTGATGTTGTAACTCTGTAAAGTGATGATGTGCATGCGTATCGTCATGGATGTGTTCATTCAAATGCAAAAAAGCAGCAGCGGTACTGGAAAATACCATGCATACAATCAGCAAAAAGGATGTGAGATAGTTTGACTTCACGAAGAACACTATTGAAAAATTCCCGCCAGCTTATATTGGGAAATGGTTTAAAGCAACTTTGTTTGGGGCAGTTAAAGGATATTTTTCTTCTTTAACCCTTGCTGACATGTCAACGACAATCCAATTTTGACCCACTTTCCGACAAAGTAAAATTGACCCACCCTTGGCGACTATTCGTTAATTTGTTTATACGTTACTGGGGCTATCCCAGCAGTTTTCTTTCCTTTCAATCGATAACTGTTTCCTGAGATCTGCACAATATGTGCGTGGTGTAAAAGCCGGTCGAGTAATGCTGCTGTGAGTGCCTGATCATTGGCAAAAGCTGTTGCCCATTGTGAAAATGGTAAATTACTGGTCACTATCACGCTGCCTTGTTCATAGCGCTTAGCAATCACATTGAAGAACAAGGTGGCCTCTTCATGCCCGAAGGGCAAATAACCAATTTCGTCAATGACCAACAGTTTGGGCCCCAGCACACTGCGTTTCAGATAACCTTCCAGTCGATCCTGCTTCTTCGCAGTAGCCAGTTGCAACATCAGGTCGGCTGCTGTGATAAAGCGTACTTTGATACCTTTTTGAATCGCTTTGCAAGCATAAGCAATGGCCAGATGGCTTTTGCCGACACCACTCGGACCGAGCAGAACAATGTTTTCGGCCCGTTCGATAAACGCCAGGCTATTGAGTTCCTGCAATTGCTTTTTGGGTGCACCGGTGGCAAAGTTGAAGTCGTAGTCCTCAAACGATTTAATTGCTGGCAATCCGGCAAATTTCTGCAAGGTCTCACGTGTCCGCTGCGTTCTGGCATCCACTTCAAGGTTAAGCAGCTGCTCCAAAAAGTCGGCTAGTGTAGCGCCTTTACCCGCTGCGGTATCGGCCACCGCTGACCATTCCACTGCCATCGTATTGAGTTTGAGTTCTTCACAGGCCCGCTCAATCCGTGCCATCTGCAAGTTCATCGGCTCATCTCCAGCAACTGGTCGTAGGTGCTTAGCGGATGCTGCAGACTCTCAATCGGGAGAGCGTGACGAGATGGGAAAGCAACGTGTTTTTCTTTAATCACGCATGCCGGTAAGTCAGCCAATGCCAACTGCTCTTTAATCAACAGCGTTTGCGGCTGCTGTCCGGTGGTGCCATGGCAGCGCTGATGTGCTACCTCTCGTAACCAGGGACCGACTTGACCATTAGCCGTATCAACATCCAGCACCAGTCCCGCTTGTTTCAGAGTAGCTGCCAGCGGTGTGATAAAGCTGTTTTTCAGATAACCGTTAAAGCGCTCGACCTTTCCCTTGGTTTTCGCCCGGTAGGGCCGACAGGCACGAAGGCGAAAACTATAGTCTGCTGCTAACTGCAGCAACTTGTCGTTCCAGCGGTGGCGACCATCACCATATGCATCGCGTTCAATCATGATGCACTTGGCATTATCAAACAGGATCTCTTTGGGCACACCGCCGAAGTACTGCAAGGCGGCTTCTATTCCCGTGAGCCAGTCCTCTTGACGCTCATGACTGCTGAACCGTACAAAACTCGCCCGACTGTAACCGAGTGTGGCAACAAAGGCTTTGAGTTTGCTGCGTCCCCGTCGGATAGTGGTAAAGTCGACCTGCATCTGTTGACCCGGCAGGGTTTCAAACCGAACCACATCTTCTTGTAACGTTGGTTTGAACTGCCGGATGTAGTTTTTGACGATACCTTCCTGACCAGTAAAGCCTTGCTCTTTGATTTCCCTGAACAATACCGTGGCGGGGATCCAATAAGGTTTTGCTGCCGCAATACGTTCAAGTAAATAAGGTTTAAACGGGTCCAGTTTTGATGGTCTTTCTTCGCGTGGACCATAACTGGGTGAACGGGCTTGGTCACGCAGATAATTACGGACTGTGTTCCTGGCGATCCCGAGTTGCCTACTGATGGCGCGGATACTGTGACCCTGCCGGTGTAATACATGTATTTCCACTAATGACTCCTGATTTAACATCGCATTTCAACCGCCATCCTGTCGTTACAAATGACGGCCATTTTGCCTCAGGTGGGTCAATTTTTGATTGTCGTTAGTGGGGCAGTTTTACATTGTCGATGACACTGACACGTTCCTACCCAGTAGCTTTAGGGGGAATAAGGATGATGGATATAGAGCACGGTAGAGACTTTAATGATTAGTGATGGATTGTGGTTATCAGTTAATTATTACTGCTAAATCAGCAAGTCTTAAGTTCATTTAACCCGGATCCAGATATTGGTCGGCCAAATCAACATTTACCCGCCTAAATGTGGCCAATTTGGGTGATAGTCATCTATCACATATAAATGTGCGTGTCGCACTCCATCCTTGGTAGTGATGCCGCTTTGGGTATGTGCATGTTCGGTTGGCAGTGTGGTGTGTTCGTGCTCAATCACTTCAGGGTCTTTAGTAGGCCAGACCCTTAAAGCTATTAAAATACATAGTGCGCCCGCACTGCCAAGGACAGCAAATGTTAGGGGCATGCCATAATGCGTTCCGAACCATCCTGCCAAAGGATAGAATAATAACCAGCACGCATGCGACAGAGCGAACTGGGCAGCAAATAAGGCAGGGCGATCCTCTGGGTGAGAAGAGCGACGCAATAATCGCCCTGAAGGTGTCTGGGCAGTGGAGTAGCCTAATCCGAGTATAAACCACAACACCATAAGCGATGCTTGGCTCACGGCCAATATCCCTAAGAACATACCAATGATCATCAATCCGATACCTCCGAGCATTACGCTGCGATCCTGCAGCTTATCTAACAAACGCGGAAGGACTAATGCCGCTAACATTGAGCCAAGACCAAAACCGGTTAATGCTAATGCTACAGCGCTTTGTTTGAGGCCAAACTCTGCCTGAACAATCACCACGGTGTTGACGAAAACCATTGATGCAGATGCAGCCACCGCAGCATTAACAGCCAGAAGGCCACGTAATCGGGGCGTCGCTAAATAAATACGGAGCCCACGAAATGTTCGGTCATAAATACTACGGCGCTTTGGTGATGGATGCCTTGGTAGTATCACCGTTGCAACTAAAACTGCTGAAGCTATGAATCCCACAACAGTCCCGGCAAATAGAGCATGAAAACTAATCACAGTGAGCAGAGCTGCAGCCAACATTGGACTGATTAAGTTTTCCAGGTCGTAAGCCAGACGTGATAAAGACAATGCTTTGGTGTAATCTTTTTCTTCTGGAAGCACGTCAGGTATGGTCGCCTGAAAAGTAGGCGTAAAAGCCGCCGATGCCGCCTGTAACAAAAAGATGAGTACGTAGACTTCCCATATCTGAGAGACAAATGGCAGTGCTAAGGCAACACCCGCACGAACAATATCCAGCGTAACTAACATGCTACGACGAGGAAGGCTTTCGGCAAATGCTGCTGCGATAGGTGCAATGCCAACATAAGCGATCATCTTAATAGCTAACGCCGTGCCAAGAACCAAACCTGCATTTTCTCCGGCTAAATCAAAAGCCAATAGTCCTAAAGCCACTGTGGCTAGACCAGTGCCGATTAATGCAATGACTTGGGCAGCGAATAAATGTCTATATGTGCGATGAGCTAAGATTTCAAACATAGTCGCCTTAAGATCGAATCGGTGAGTTAGCTTAATTTGAATAGTTTCACTACACAATATGCTCTGACTGGGTTTCCCACAATTTAACGGACACTTTTCATAAGCATGTTTTAACATGAAAGGAAAAGTAGAAGATGAATCAAATGGGAACACGCAGAAAATACACCGATGAATTTAAAGCAGAGGCCATCAGGCTTGCGAGTCAACAGGACAGCTCGATTCAGGGAATAGCGGACGATCTGGGAATCAACTCTGGCATGCTGCGACGCTGGATAAAGACGGCCAATGGCGTGCCAAGCACTCAAAAAATATGGCTGACGCTGAGCTGAATAAAGAGCTTGTCAGGCTTCGTCGGGAAAATGCCAAATTAAAAACAGAGCGTGACATTATAAAAAAAGCGCTGGGCTACTTCGCAAAAGACCCGCAGTGAAGTATGCCTTTATCGCCAAATACAAAGTGATTTGGCCGGTGAGAATGATGTGCCGGGTCATTGGCGTGTCGCACAGCGGGTTTTATGATTGGCTGGTCAGAAAGCCAAGCCGTCGTGAACAAGCTAACCAAATCATTAAAGCCCATATACAGGAAAGCTATCACGGCAGTGACCGGACCTATGGTTCCCCGCGTGTATGGCGTGATTTATATGATTGGGGTATTACCTGCTCTGTTAACCGGGTTGCTCGGCTGATGCAGAAACTAGGGCTCATGGCGCGACGCAAACGACGTTATAAACCGAGCGATAATGGTGTCAGAGCGCTTCATGCGATTGCACCAAATGATTTCCTTTACACCAGGATCGATAACCCGCTTTTTTAGATCAGTGACGCGTTTATAAAGATTTTGCACCTGTAATCGTTCTCGAAATTCATCAAGTGTTATCTCAAATCGCCCAACACCAGACCACTGCGAAAACATCTCATACATCCGAATCGAATAAACGCTCTCAAAACGAGCGATATGAGTCAATTTATATTTAGTGAAGCTGGATGTGAGGCTGGAGAGGTAGGGGATGATACCGGCAGAGAAAATCATCACCAGCCGTCCTTCACCGGGGATGTAATCAATTGAACTGATCCAGCGAGTTTTACGTTTCGTGATAGCGGGGTTAGATGGATCGGGATCATCAATTAAAACGGTTCGCTCATAAAGCTTCTCTGAAGCCGCCTTTAAAGCGCGATAGATATTTTTATTGTCCTCTAAACCTACTAAGTCCTGAATATCCTGAGCATGCACTTCAAATGTCATGTTTTCCTCAAGGCTGTTGCGAGAATCAATCTGTGAGATACCCGCCAGCAAAACACGTTGCTCATTCAATGTAAGCCTATAACTGGCTTCAATTAGCTTGTTTGATTTAACGATCAGCCTGTTATTTTCATTGGACATCTTCAAAACCTATACAACGACATCACCGGTTGGTGTCTCGAAATATATACCTGAAGAATTTTATTTCATACCGTAAATCTGTCGTTCTATCGTACATCCACAGCTAGCGAGGCTTCATTAGAGTCATCACACCTTGACATCCTCCCCGGCCTAAAGGCCGGAGATTCCTACGGCGCTCATCCCGGCATCGCGCCGCAATGAGTTGCTTCGGTGGGTTCCTGCTGCTGGCGACATTACTGCGTCGCTCACTTCACAGGCGCAACGGGCGTGTCCCGCCCTGAGAATGTTGATCGCACCAACTACATCGGCGTTTTCCTCGAAGCCGCACGCAACACACCGGAACCGGGCTTGTGTGCGTCGGTTCTCTTTGGCGACATGGCCGCAGCACGGACACTTCCGGCTGGTGTTTTGGGGTGGTACGGCAACGAGTTGTCCGCCATTCCAAGCGAGTTTGTAGTCTAACTGGCGGCGGAACTCATACCAGCCTTGATCTAGGATGGCTTTATTCAGGCCGGATTTGGCCTTGACGTTTCTGCCCGGTGTCTCGGTAGTGCCTGATGCTGACTTGGACATATTCCGAACCTGCAAGTCCTCGATACACACCATCGCGTGGTTTTGGCTGACCGTGGTCGTGGCTTTGTGCAGGTAGTCGCGTCGGGCATTGCCGATATGGGCATGGATTTTCTGGACTTTGGCTTTTGCCTTTTTCCAGTTGTTGCTGAACTTCTTTTTTCGGCTCATGGCTCGCTGAGCATTCACCAAGGCTTTTTCTTGGCGTTTGAAACTATTGAGCGGGGCGAAATAGCTGCCGTCGCTCAGTGTGGCAAAACGGGCAATGCCCATATCGATGCCGACAATGGCGGTCGACGGGTGGATAGGCGCTTCGACTTCGCGCTCGGTTTGAATCGACACATACCACTTGCCTTGTTTGCCGGATACGGTGACGTTTTTCACAATACCCAACACTTCCCGGCTGTTGCGGTAGCGAACCCAGCCTAGTTTTGGCAGAAAAATCCGGCTGTTGCCTTGGTCGAGCTTGCAACCTTGCGGATAGCGAAAGTTATCCGACTGGCCTTTCTTCTTGAAGCGAGGAAAGTCTGCGCGTTTCTCGAAGAAGTTTTTATAGGCTCGTTCCAGGTCTTTAAGCGTTTGTTGCAAGGGTTGGGAATGGGTTTCAGATAGCCATTGCGTTTCGCTACTCTTGCGCCACTCGGTCAGTTGTTTGCACAAATCGGCATAAGACAACTTCTTTTTGCTTTCTGCGTAGTGCGCTTGTTGCAACGCCAATGCCTTATTGAATACAAAACGGCACGACCCGGCGAAACGGCGCATATTGCGCTGTTGTTCGCCGTCCGGCATTAATTCGTATTTGAAAACTTGAAGTCGTTGCATGATTCAATCATACTCTGGTCTATGGGCAATGACAATGACATTAGGCACGGTAGACACTGTGTTTTTAAGATGCACGTTCATCTGGTCTTTGTGACTAAATACCGCCGTGGTGTATTCACAAAAGCCATTCTGGACGACCTTCAAGAAATCTTCTCCAATGTATGCGCCGACTTTGAAGCGGAGTTGGTGGAATTCGATGGAGAGGACGATCACGTTCACCTGTTGGTGAACTACCCGCCTAAGGTGGCAATATCGAAACTGGTTAATAGCCTGAAAGGCGTATCCAGTCTTCTTATCCGAAAAAAGAACTACCCAAGCATTAAGAAGAAACTGTGGGGCGGGGCCTTGTGGTCGCCAAGCTATTTCGCTGGAAGCTGCGGCGGTGCGCCGATTGAAATCATTCGGCAATACATCGAGCAACAGCAAACACCTCATTAAGTATTCAAAGGACGGCGCTGCCGTCCGCGCTATTCATCCCCGCCCTGAACGACGGGGCTTTTCGCGCAATCCGGTAAATCTGTCGTTATGAAGGAATAAAGCCGGTAAAGCAGCGCCATCTGTACAGATAACCGTAAAAACGTCGTCATTTACCGTTTATTTGTCGTTTTAATGCTGTCCTGGCGAACCGTAATTTTGTCGTTATTAAAATGCCAAGCACACCTACGAAACGGTCATTCATGGCAGATAAAACCTTGCTATTGCTATGTTTAACAACGGGTAACCGTAATTCTGTCGTACTGTACCGTTAACTTGTCGTTTTCAGGCGATAAAATAACGCCGTAAATCTGTCGCACTATCGTGTGTAAAGTATTGATAATACTAACTTTAAAGGGTTTTTATTTTTTTTGGTATCACGTAGCAGTCAATTTGTCGCTGTTTGCCGCTTATTTGTCGCTCTAAAACCGTGTATTTGTCTCTGTAGTACCGTATTGTTGTCGCTTTGTAACCGTTATGATGTCGTGGTGAAAAGCCGTAAAGTCAGATATAGCAACAAATTGGAGATGGCTAAAACAGTAAAAGGTTTTAAAAGAGAAAATAGAAGCAATATTCTGGCAGTCAGTATTGTTCTCTTTTAGGCACATCTCCTTTGTCCAAGATCGACTTACATTCCGTTTGTAACATCTAACAGGCAAAGTACGATCCGAGAAGATGATAGATAAAGCCACCCTTCACATGAAAGGTGGCTTTTTTGCATCAGGCTTGTTTAAGCATGGCGGCATGGCATTTCAGGTTCGCTAAAATCCCCTCAACGCCAATTTCAGGCCGGTTTTTCATCAGCTGAGCCAGAAACAGACTACGAATTTCATAAACGTCACTGGCCGAGATAGGCACGGCGATTTGATGATGGTCTTTGGCAGACATATTCACAAAGTAGTTTTTGCCCTGATTTTCAATCATCAATCGCTTGGTATTGTCTGCACCGTAGTTGGTAAGCTCAACTTTTGGTAATAAACCAAACATCACAGCGGCAACACTGGGTAAATCACTACGAGTGATCTGAATGCGTAATTTTTGATTCCAATTGTACTGGCGAGTGGCCACGGACATCGCACCATCAACGGCAATAGTGGCATCCCCGCCACGGGTTTCATCATAGGCAAAATAGAGTGCTGAATGTCTGCCATAGACATGATGGCCTACAAAATTACGTTTTTCAGTATCGACTTGGTGCTGACCACCAGCAGGTTCTTGGTGTTCTGCTGCAGGTGCATTGGGATGCGCCACTGTTCGGGCCGGTGCTGGCTGATTGATGGTCGATTGCTGGACGGGTTTTGACTGAGCCACTGGCCGTGGCTGTCTGGGTGGGGGTGTATCCATATTATTTTGTGCGGGGGCGGCATCGAGCATCGGTTGACCCTGCGGCTTGTCTGCAACAAAGACTAAATCAGGCTGTTCTTTGTAGTGGCCGATGATACTCAGCACATCATCACGCGCCTTGGCGTTATTGGTGCAATACTCCAACGCTTTCGCAAATAAAGGGACTTTACTCACAACCGCCAGGCCTTTTTGGGACAGGCGCAGGCGAATACCGGCGGTGGCCAGTGTTTGGTTAGTAGATTCAAGAGTAAGCGATGTCATAAAAACCTCCGTTTTATGTGTTTATGACTGTCATATTATAACACATTCACATTCACGCAACCCCATAACCAGCCTGACACTCCGCGCCATGAAAGCTCACATCTTTCGAGCGGTGAAAATCTTTCTATTTTGATTTCCTTTCCTTTTATTTATCGCTTATTTTATTTTATTTACGGCTACGCCGGGTCGTCATGGCAGTTGGAATATTCCTTTGCACGGCTCCTCCGTTAAAGAGACGAGCGCGATACGATCACATCGGCAGGTCAATTTGGAAAGGCGTGTGCTACGAGAGAGGGGGTTAGGGTTGCTTAAATGTGTCTATGTTATATTATAACTATTAATACTTCTGAATTAGGGTAACTGATGGAACATTCAACGGAGTTGATGAAGCTTATAGAACGCTTTGAAGCGGTGTATTTGCCACTTCGCGATCAACAGTTTGCCGTCGCTGACTTTGTTCGGGGGGATACGTCCTATCCGTTCTGGGCACATTTGAATGCCGACAGAAATACGGTGGCACTGTATATCGAAGCGTTGGAGTACATGGAAGACGATGCACAAGCTGGAAGCACAAGCTCTATGCCTGCTGTCTTGGGTGTATCGTATGAGATGCTGGCGGAGGTGCGATCCATAAATGATCTGCGTGATGAGTTGGCCAGATTTCTTCGCAGTACCGACAAGGAATCAACACTTGAGGGTATGCCTTTGAGCAAGTACTTGCTGGAGAAAGTCGGTTTACGTCGGCTGAATCGTAAAATGGCCGGTCGCACCTTTCGCGTACTTGAAAAACGCCCCGAATCTATCAGTTTTACCTGGTCACAATCAAGAACGATTCTGAAACTCTCCCGAGAGCAGGCAATCGAGTCGGCTGCACGAAAAATCAATAAAACACCAGACAAAAAGCAACGTAAATTACTTGAAGCCGAGCAATCAAAGCTGATGTTACTGCCAGAAGGTGAAATTCTGGCGCGTGTGAACACGCCTGCCCCGCAACCCAAGGTCAATATCCTCATTGAAGGCAAGCGTATCCCGGTAACAACAGCCCATTTACCGCTGTTTTACCCGGCAAATGAAGGCGATCCATTGCCGGTTATCGTGCCACTTCCTAAAGAATGGCATCAGAGAGTCCGTGTTAGACGCTCAGATGCATTACTAGAGGCAGAGCCATATTGCCCGCTTTTGAATATTCATCGTTATTTACCGGAAGACAAATTAAGGAAGCAGAAAAAATGAATAATCCTTCACACGTTTTTACTTGTCGAGTGCCAAAGCGATATTAGTCAACGTGAAAGTGAATGAGTCTATGTAATACAGGCCTCAGTTATAAACGTAAATAAAAAGATTTCTTGTATAAATATATTCTTTTGGAAAAAGTAGGGGGGAATACACCACAATCAGGTCCGAATAGTAATAAGGGGGCTGTTGCGAGCATTCTAGAATGGTTAAAAAGCCTGGGGTTGCAGTTATGAGCAAAGACAATATGATGGAAATCGATGGTTACAAGGCTGTAATCAAGTTTGATCCTGAAATAGAGATGTTTCGCGGAGAGTTTATTGGCTTCACTGGCTGCGCAGACTTTTATGCTAACAATATTCAAGCATTAAAGAATGAAGCTGAGAAATCGCTTCAGATTTACCTTGATGCCTGCAACTACCGTGGAATCAATCCTACTAAACAGTTTACAGGACGATTCAATGTTCGTATTTCACCATTGCTACAGGAGCGTCTTACTCTTACTGCAGAGTCAAAAGGGATTAGCCTCAACAGGCTGGTTGAAGAAGTTCTTAATTTAAATGTATGAGCCTAAAAGCAAACTACTCTGAAACCCACATCAGGTCGAGAAGATAACAACGAATATCCTTGGGGTTCTACCCTGATTTTGTTGCAGGCCTCACGGATACACTCTGTCAGAGATTATTTGAATACTTGAGTTAAACCAAATGAACTAAAATTTAGCCAAACAAACCGTTTAAGGCTTGGTATCCCCTCTTTAAAATGAGATGATAGGAAGTATAACTAAGCTGTAGTAAATGCCCCCCATTGTCAGATATTTATAACAGAGCCAAAAAGTCATTACAGGGAGGTAACGCATGCTCGAACAAAACATCATCAAGTTAGCAAAAGCACGCCTTGAGACGCTTAAAACCTTTGCGGAAGATGATATCGATTTTTTTGACGTTTATGTGCTTTATAGTGAATTAAAAGGGTTGGTTGATCTCCGCTTTTTGGAACCAAGTTATCTTTCTGACGATACAGTTAACGTGCTTATACTAATTGATAACCTGGCTAGCCTAACCATGCGAAGTGTCCATCCGGAAACCGTTGAAGTCTTAACGGAACAAGGCGCGAGACTTGATGAGTACATGGCGATGAGTGAGCGTGAGCTAGCGGATCTGATATTTAAGCAGGGTGGCAGATTCAATAACCCAGATGCTGTTTCTGTGGCTTTGCACCGAAAAATAGTGGATGACATTATTAATGAACGCGTGGCTTATGAGCGTATAAGTCAGCGTGAAAGCCAAGAAGAATCATGATTGCTCATTTGTTAAGGTGTTTGGTTTCAAATGCGAGTAATTACTTCGTTTCAACATTTAAATGTTTTCCATTACCCAGTTCAAACGGCTTTAACAAAGTCGAGTATTTACATCCATTTGAAACAAACACCTAGCAGATATATCTAATAACTAATTTTACGTAATGTGTGTTCTAATCCTTGAAAAAAACTTATCTCAGCATCAACAGAAATGCGTTCAAAATCGCAGCCATATACGCGTTCGTCTCTATACTCTGGATTCTGTTATCTGACAGACTTCTTCACAGTTTACCATTTGACAAACAAACTCTTCATTGGCTAAGCATCATTAAAGGTTGGGGTTTTGTTATTTTAACGGCACTGCTTCTGTACGCACTCACCCGAAAGTTTTTTATCGATTCTAGTAAGGCGATGCAACAACAAATCGCCATTGAAGAAAGATGGCATTTCGCACTTGATAGAGCCGGTGATGGAGTGTGGGATTGGCGACTCAATGAAAAGATCTACGATTATGCAGGTAATTGGTCGAGCCTATTAGAACAATGCGGTGGCATCAATAACAAACTTGAAACCTGGTTGAATATTGTCCATACCGATGATGTAACAGGACTTCAAAAAGCTATTAATGATCACATTGATGGATTAACAGATAAATTTGAATGTGAACATCGTGTTAGTTGCCCTGGACACAAAACCAAATGGCTTTTGGCTAAAGGACTAGCTACCGAGAGGGATTCTAAAGGTGTGGCCATGCGGTTTAGCGGTGTTGTAATAGATATTACCAAGCAAAAAGAAACCGAGCACGAACTAAGGATTGCAGCAACCGCTTTTGACTCAAATGAAGCGAAAATGATAACCAGCACTGATAAAAAAATAGTCAGAGTTAATCGCGCTTTCTCTACTATCACAGGTTACTCTCAAAACGAGGTGATTGGTCAGGACCCATCTATTCTGAAATCTGGCCGTCAATCTGCCGACTTTTACCGAGAAATGTGGCGCAATATCCACGAAAAAGGCTACTGGCAAGGCGAAATATGGAATAAAAGAAAGAATGGTCAAGAGTTTCCAGAATGGCTGCGTATCAACGTAGTTAAAGATGAGAGAGGGAATGTCACAAACTACATTGCGTCGTTCAATGATGTCAGCGATTTAAAACAAGCACGTCGGCAAATCGATCATTTATCTCATTATGACGCATTGACTCACCTCCCTAACAAGTCATCAATGATGTCTATGCTTGAGGAGTTAATGGTCTCTGCAAATCATTCAAGTAAGTTCGCAGCACTTATGTTTGTGGATTTAAAGAATTTTAAAACGCTTAACTCAGCAATGGGCCATAACATTGGTGATGTCATACTCGAAGAGTTCAGCTCTAGACTAGCGATGACATCTCAGCATATTTCTGTTGCCAGATATGGTGGAGACGTTTTTGCCATTTTGGCAAATAACATCGGCAACGATACTGATGATGCGGCATACAACGCTCATCATCTGGCTGAATTGCTGGTAACAAGATCTGCTGAACCTATTTTAGTAAATGATTTTCAGTATAGGCCCGAGATTCGTGTTGGCATTACCGTTTTTCAGCCGCGTGTCACAACATCGAATGAAATCTTGAAACAAGTTGAAATGGCTATTTACGAATCTAAAACTCTTGATACAGCTCAGATCGCTTTTTTCAATGAGAATATGCAGTCAAGGGTAGAAAATCGATTCAAACTTGAAGCCAGGTTAAGAGAAGCTATTCCAGATCAACTTTTCCTGACCTATCAAATGCAAATTAATGAGAAAAATACGCCTACTGGAGCAGAGGTACTAATCAGATGGCAAGATCCAGATGAAGGCATTATCTCTCCTGCCGATTTTATTCCCATTGCCGAAAAAACCGGACTGATTAACCAAATAGGCGACTGGGTAATAAAGATTGCCTGCCGACGATTAGCCATATGGTCATCTAAGCCTGACTTTGAGAATCTGACACTATCGGTGAATGTAAGTCTCAAACAATTCATGCAGCATGATTTTATTGAAAAAATCCAGGGTGAAATTACAGAATCATGCATCCAGCCGAACCGCCTGAAGTTGGAATTGACTGAGTCTATATTTGTGGAAGACTACAATATCATCATAGACAAAATGGCAAAAATTAAGGCACTCGGTGTCATGATTTCTCTTGATGATTTTGGCACGGGGTTTTCATCATTGTCCTATCTAAAAAGGCTGCCAATCGATGAATTAAAAATTGATCAATCTTTTGTAAGCGATTTGATAACTAGTAACGAGAGTGAAGCGATCGTGGAGAGTATCATTCGTCTCGGCCAAAGTCTTAATATGAGCGTTATAGCTGAGGGGGTTGAAACCGAGGCACAGAAACAAAAACTCATGGAAATGAATTGTAAAAAATTTCAAGGCTATCTTTTTGCAAAGCCCTTACAAGCAGAGGACATTGAATCATTAATTACAAAGTGGAAATAATGAGGTGGTCTAGTTGAGTAATCTACCTGCGGATAATCAAGGTAAGTTTTTTGAAGCTGCAGTTGAACAAGCTTTCAATGCTGTTTTAATTACGCAATCTCAAAACGACCATGGAGATCATCCTATTATCTACGCAAACTGGGCATTCTGTAAGTTAACGGGTTATTCCCTAGAAGAGTTGATTGGTAAAGATCCACGAATATTGCAAGGTCCCGGAACCAGTAAAGTCGTTATTGATGATTTGAGAGCATGTCTGAAAACAGGTAGAAATTTTCAGGGTTCCACTATTAACTACCGAAAGAATGGTGAGCCTTATTATGTTGAATGGACGATTAGTCCAATATTAGGTAGTAGCGGAAAGGTCGAATACTACCTTTCCATACAGCAAGACATTTCTAATCAGAAACTAGCTGATAAATATAATGAGTTGCTGACCTCAGCATTCAACGTTACAGATGATGCCGTATTTATTACCGATAATAAAGCCAAAATTGAGTTTGTTAATGAGGCTTTTTTGCGCCTAACAGGTTATTCAAAAGATGAGATGATCGGGCAAAGACCATCCATACTCAAATCTGGAGAACATGCCAAAGACTTCTACAAAAAGCTTTGGCATACGATATTGTCGGGCAAAACATTCCGAGCGACTTTTATCAACAAAAATAAAAATGGTGAGCTCTATCATCAGGAACAAACGATCACTCCAATTCTGGACGATAATGGTGATGTGAATAATTATGTCAGCATCAGTAAAGATATGACAAAATGGGTCGAGGAAGAAATGGCTTTTCGTGAAGAAACACGAAAAGACTCACTGACTGGTGCTCTTACCCGAGGGCAAGGCGAAAGAGAACTTGAACACCTTTTTGTTTCAAATGGCGATAACGGCCCTATCTCACTGGCAATTATCGATATTGATTATTTCAAGAGAGTCAACGATACATGGGGCCACGACACTGGTGATGAAATAATTCAACTAGTCGCTACAGCCATGATAAATTCCGTGCGCTCAAATGACTTTGTGGTGAGATGGGGTGGGGAGGAATTCGTAATCGTCATGAACCAATGCAGCCTAGCAAGTGCAAGCATAATGATAGAGCGATGCTGCAACACTATTTCAAAAATTTCTCATCCTAAAGTTGGCAAAATTACTGTTTCTGTTGGCTTAGCACAAAAAGTTACTAAAGAAATGCCTCATGAGCTTATTAAAAGAGCAGATATTGCTCTTTATCAAGCTAAAGCTGAGGGGCGCAATAGAATTGTAAAGAGTGATTAGCTCATTAATTCTAAACAATCATGCTCAAAGGCATGGATATTGCTAAAAATTTTATAACAAACAACAAAGAATTCTGTTCATGAAAAAAAATCTGCCTATACATAATGAAGAAGTCCTCTTTGATGAGGAATTGATTTCCACGACAGATCTTAAAGGCATTATAACCAGCTTTAACAACGCTTTCCAAAACGTCAGTGGCTTTGAATCAGAAGAACTACTACATAAAAATCATAATGTTATTCGTCATCCAGATATGCCTTCGGCAGCATTTGCAGACATGTGGAGTAACCTCAAGTCTGGCAAACACTGGATGGGAATGGTCAAAAATCGTACTAAAAAAGGAGCTTATTACTGGGTTGATGCTTATGTGACACCTATCTTTGAAAACGATACTGTCATTGGCTATGAATCAGTCAGAGCAAAGCCCGACGTCAAAACAACTCAACGAGCTCAACAAGTCTACGATGCACTAAATGCTGGGAAAAAGCCAAAACTTGGCAACTGGTTTCAGCGTTTGACGTTAAAAGGCCGAGTCACTTTGACCGGTTTATCGGCATTAGTTATCACAGCTGCTATAAGCTTTTTTGGTATGGCGTTTATACCACCGACGATCGCAGCAATGACTGGTTTGTTCGCCGGTGCTTTATGTTTTTTTGCTATGACACCATTTGTTTTCAAGCGTTTGGATGCTGCAGTAGCAGAAGCAAAATCACAAATCGACAATCCATTGATGGCAATGATATACACCGGTAATGATGATGAAATTGGTCAACTGAGCCTGCATTCAAAGATTCTTAACGCAAAATTACGAACTGTTTTATGCATGATGAGTGATACATCGCAAAAAGTTGAGAGTGAAGCATCACAAACCTTTGATGCTCAATCAGAGATCACTAAGTCTATGCTCTCCCAAGCAGATCAAACGGATCAGGTTGCAACTGCAATGACCGAGATGTCAGCCAGCATCTATGAAGTAGCGCAAAGTGCTAGCAATGCAGCAACAAAAGCCTCTGAAGTAGATGAGTTAGCAAAAAACACCTCAGCACTGTCACTTACAGCCAAAGATGGCTTAAATGCTATGGATAATGCATTTGACGAAATCGTTGAAATGATCAGTCAGCTAGACATTAGCACAAAGGCCATTACGCCGGTTATTGGTGTAATTTCTAATGTCGCTGAGCAGACGAATTTACTTGCGCTCAATGCGGCAATTGAAGCGGCAAGAGCGGGTGAGTATGGTCGCGGCTTTGCTGTTGTTGCCGCTGAAGTCAGAAGCCTTGCCAGTAGAACACAAGAATCTACAAATGAAATCGCCAGCCTAATAGAAAAACTTAATAATGCAATGGCAAGCACCATTTCGAGCACTGACAGGCTTAAAGTAACTGCTAGTGAAAGCAGTCTAAGTGTTGAACAATCTATTGATTCAGTGACAGCGATTACGGGGAAAATTCGAGAGTTGAACGATTTAGCAACCATGATTGCCACAGCAGTTGAAGAACAAAGTGCTGTTAGTGAAAATATGAATGAAAATATTGTCAAAATTAATTCTGATGCAGAAGCCGTTGCAAACAGCTCTTCAGCATCCAGTAATAATGCCAAGAATCTTGCTCAGGAATCTTATAATTTAAGCAATATGATCCGCAGATTTCGTTCATAGATAATTTCATCTCATTGCGTGGGAAACCCTGCTCTTAAAGGCTGGGGGTTGACTGAGGGTCAAAATATTAATCAACTGCGCCTCATATCCTGGAAGAGCTACTTTATCGCTTTTCTTTTTCACCGGGTTTATGGGGGAAAAGGCCATAGTCAAAAGTATTTGTTTCAAACCTGAATAACTGTGCGCCTTGTTCAAAAATCTCAAGCTCTACCAATATTTTTTTTGCTCTGAACATACCTTCAGCTACCTTTTCAGCATTGTTTCTCACTCTATAGACAGATCCTTTCACGTTAAATACCTTTTCAATACTGTGATTGGTCGCCTTCTCATTATCTAAGCGAATTGTTACGGAGCAACTGCCCAAACATGAGATCTGATCATTATCAATGGTAAATTCAATATTCCAACCATTTCGTGGGTGAAAGCGCGTTATCACTGATAGGGTCGCTTTTCTATTAAAGCTGACGTCAACTTGGTTGTCACTTAAAATCACGGCTTCATAAATAGGCTCATCCGTCATGGGGTCGTCAGTACTCTTATACTCCCATGTTGCCGCGTGCAAATGAGGGGTTACCAGTAAAAGACTTGCCAAGACGACCTTAGGGAGAAAATTTCTGTCACGCATGTGTAATGATACTCTTAGTGATATTGATGCTATTTTAAGGATGGGCATTCTAACAAGCTCAGACAAGCGTTTCGATATAATTTAGACTGAATTAGATTTAGACAAACAAGACAAAGAGAATGAGTGGTTAATGTCAGCTGAATACGACTCCAACACGGACGACCTGATGCCTTTTGTAAAGCTCGTTTGTCTGGATCTTCATCGCCTTGGATTAGGCGATTCGCTTATTTCAGGATATCTGGTGATGCAATTAGTATCACTCGCTCAGTCTTCGGAGCAGGGAGTTGATTTTCTGTCCGTGTTAAATGCCATTGAGAGCATAGAGAATGTGCCTTCAGAAGCAAGGCGTCGCGTTTCAGCTTTCCGCCAACAGCAGTCATTGGATGGGCTATTTAAGGCCCACTTTCATGATACAGCGTCCATAGTTCAAAACCTTCAACGAGGCCTGGCCAATCAAAGTGATGAAAAAAGAATATCTATATTTGAAAAATATGGCATTACAGAAGGTCAATCACCATCACCAGAGCAAATCTCAGCACTTACACACGAATTAGTATCGGGGACGTTGGAAGAACGAGCCGAGAATGAAAAAGAAAACACCGGCGGATGGATAGTAATGGACAAGGTAGATGGTCGGTACCGGTATCTTTGTCTAGCTTCACATGAACTGGCACGCCAACAACCAGAGCAGCTCTTAGAGGAAATTGAAAAGGGTAGAGAGTCCATGCCCGATTTTCAGAAAATGTATATCTGGGCAATAAAGCAGTCCAAGCTACAGAAAATAGAGTAAGTAAAGACTAAACAACAACAAAAATAACGTATTAATTACATTACAACAGGAAAACAGTATGACAAGCACCCAACAACGCGCCGCCCTCCAAAGACAAATCTGGCAAATTGCCAATGATGTTCGCGGCTCAGTGGATGGCTGGGACTTCAAGCAATATGTGCTCGGTACGTTGTTTTATCGCTTTATCAGCGAAAACTTTGCCAGCTACATTGAGGGTGGCGATGACAGCGTGCATTATGCCTTGCTGGGTGATGAGGTCATTACTGGTGACATCAAAGACGATGCCATCAAGACCAAAGGCTATTTCATCTATCCAAGCCAGTTGTTTGCCAATATCGCCAAAGGTGCCAATACAAACGAAAGCTTGAATACTGATTTGGCCAATATCTTTGCTGCGATTGAATCCTCTGCCAATGGTTATCCGTCCGAGCCGGACATTAAAGGCCTGTTTGCTGATTTTGATACCACCAGTAACCGTCTGGGTAATACTGTTAAAGATAAAAACACCCGTCTTGCAGCAGTCCTCAAGGGTGTCGCGGCATTAGATTTTGGTGACTTTGAAGGCAGTCAGATTGATTTGTTTGGTGATGCGTATGAGTTCTTGATCTCAAACTATGCAGCCAATGCCGGTAAATCTGGTGGTGAGTTTTTCACCCCGCAGCATGTTTCAAAGCTCATTGCCCAACTTGCCATGCACAAACAAACTAGCGTTAACAAGATTTATGACCCGGCTGCCGGTTCTGGCTCACTGCTACTGCAGGCCAAAAAACACTTTGATGCCCATATCATTGAAGAAGGCTTTTTCGGTCAGGAAATCAACCACACCACGTATAACCTGGCGCGGATGAATATGTTTTTGCACAACATCAACTATGACAAGTTCAATATGATGCTGGGCAATACCCTGACCGACCCGCACTTTGGTGAAGACAAACCGTTTGATGCCATTGTCTCTAATCCACCTTATAGCGTGAAATGGATTGGTTCTGATGACCCAACACTGATTAACGATGAACGCTTTGCCCCAGCTGGCGTATTAGCACCCAAGTCTAAGGCAGACTTTGCGTTTGTATTACATGCACTGAGTTATCTCTCCAGCAGAGGT
This sequence comes from Methylophaga sp. F7, assembly GCF_056863975.1. Lineage (NCBI taxonomy): Bacteria > Pseudomonadati > Pseudomonadota > Gammaproteobacteria > Thiotrichales > Piscirickettsiaceae > Methylophaga > Methylophaga sp. F7. Next base: position 34,815 of record NZ_JBWPVL010000002.1, read on the forward strand.
CGTGCAGCGATTGTCTGCTTTCCGGGCATTTTCTATCGTGGTGGTGCCGAGCAGAAAATCAGAAAGTATCTGGTGGATAACAACTATGTCGAAACGGTTATCTCTCTGGCGCCAAATCTGTTTTATGGCACTACCATCGCCGTCACGATTCTGGTGCTCTCAAAACATAAGAGTGATACCACCACGCAGTTTATTGATGCCAGCGGTTTGTTTAAGAAAGAGACCAATAACAATACGCTCACTGATGAGCACATTCAGAAAATCATGGACGTGTTCGACAGCAAGGAAAATGTTGACCATCTGGCCAAATCGGTGCCGTATGAAGGCATTGCTGCCAATGACTACAATCTTTCGGTGAGCAGCTATGTCGAAGCCAAAGACACCCGTGAAGTCATCGACATCACAACGCTTAATGCAGAGCTTAGAACCACCGTCACAAAAATCGACCAACTGCGAATGGATATTGATGCCATTGTGGCTGAGATTGAAGGCGAGGAGGCTTAAGGATGAGCAGTGTGAGTATTATGGAAGAGCTGCTGGACGGGGTTGAAGTTGAGTGGAAGGCGCTGGGGGAAATCGCGATAGTTCAACGAGGGGCTTCTCCTAGACCAATTGCACAATTCATCACTGACGATGACGATGGAGTTCCGTGGATAAAAATTGGTGATACAGAATCTGGTTCTAAATATGTTCAAAAAACGGCCCAAAATATCACCAAGGAAGGCGCTAAAAAATCTAGAGTATTGAATAAGGGTGATTTTATTATCTCTAACTCGATGAGTTTTGGTCGCCCGTACATACTCAACATAACCGGAGCCATTCATGATGGATGGGCTTCAATTAGCGGTTTTAGGGATAAGTTAAACTCAGATTTTCTTTACCATTATTTAGCTTCAAAAAGCGTTCAAGATTATTGGCTAAGCAAAATTAATAGCGGCTCTGTAAGTAATTTGAATGCTGACATTATCAAGACTCTACTTGTGCCCATCCCCTGTCCAGAAAACCCCAAAAAATCGCTTGAAATCCAAGCCGAAATCGTCCGCATACTGGACACCTTCACCGAGCTGACCGCCGAGCTGACCGCCGAGCTTAGCATGCGAAAAAAACAATACAACTACTATCGCGACCAGTTGTTGAGTTTTGAAGAAGGGGAAGTGGAGTGGAAGACGTTGGGGGAAGTTGCCGTCATCGGTACAGGCAGTCATGACACTCAGGACGCCATTCAGGATGGTGATTATATTTTTTATGCTCGCGGTCGAGAACCGCTAAGTCTAAACGTATTTGACTTTGATGAAACTGCAATCATCACCGCAGGCGATGGCGCCGGAGTAGGAAAGGTTTTTCATTATGCTCAAGGTAAATATGCGCTACACCAGCGAGCGTACCGTATTGTCCCAAGCGAAATGATGAATCCGAGATTTGTATATCACTGCCTGAGATCATATTTTTATGAATATATACAAAAGGCATCGGTGAGCTCATCCGTTACCTCACTTCGCAGGCCAATGTTTTTAAATTTTCCGATACCAGTTCCGCCACTCGCTGAACAAGCCCGTATCGTCGCCATCCTCGACAAATTCGATGCGCTTACTAACTCCATCACCGAAGGCTTGCCTCGCGAAATCGAATTGCGGCAAAAGCAGTACGAGTATTACCGTGATTTATTGTTAAGCTTCCCAAAGCCAGACGAGCAGGCCGCTTGATATGTTGATGTCGCCAGGTAAAGTGACCCGATTACACTTTGCTTACCGAGCGATTGAGGCGCTTAGCCCCACAGAAAACTGGTTGCTAACGGCAATTTCTAAGCATTGCTTACCAGTTCAAATCGTTAGTCGATTTAATCACATTCAAGGAAAAGGAGTTTCCGTTGACCAGCAATATTGAGATTTACCAAACCGATGATGGGAAGCTTGAGCTCAACGTTGCGCTTGAGAACGAAACGGTTTGGCTTTCACAGGCGCAAATGGCTGAATTGTTTGGTACAAAACGGCCAGCGATTACCAAGCATTTAAGCAACATCTACAAAGCCGCTGAATTGGCTGAGGAAAACACATGTTCCATTTTGGAACATATGGCAGATCACGGGCAAAAATACAAAACCAAGCTCTACAATCTCGATGCCATTATTTCCGTGGGTTATCGTGTGAACTCAGCGCGTGCAACGCAATTCCGGCAATGGGCTACACGCACGTTAAAGCAACATCTTGTTGAAGGTTACACGCTTAACCAGCGCCGATTGCAAGAACGAGGCGTTGAGTTTGAACAAGCGATTGCTCTGCTTTCTCGTACCCTTGCAAACCAAGAGTTAGTGAGTGATGAGGGCGAAGCTGTGCTGGCTGTCATTAACGATTATGCGCGCAGTTGGAGTCTGTTGCAGGGGTACGATGAACAAAGTCTGCAAGCACTATCCAACAAACAAGGCGATATGCATGCGCTGATGCTGGATGACGCATTGGCCGCTATTGGTCAGCTCAAGAGAACGCTAATTGCTAAGGGCGAAGCCACTGAACTCTTCGGCCAGCTCCGAGGAGAAGGCCTAGCTTCAGCGCTGGCTACCATCGAGCAAGGTTTTGGTGACGATCTGTTTTACCCTAATGTCGCGAGTCGTGCTGCGCATTTGCTGTACTTTGTGATTAAGAATCACCCTTTAGCTGACGGTAATAAACGCAGCGGTTCTTTTTTGTTTTTGTGGTATTTGCGAATTAACCAGCATCTGCTAGCCAAGCCTGTTGAAGAATTGATTAATGACAACACGCTGGTAGCACTGGCCTTGCTAGTGGCGGAAAGCCAACCGGTTCAGAAAGAGCTGATGATTCGGCTGATTGAGCATTTTATTCTGCTAAAAACGGATAACTGAGGAAGACATGAGCGAATATAAAACCATCGCCGAGTCGAAAAACTTCATCGTACTCGAAAAATACACCAGGGAATGGGATGCAGTCGAAAGCTACCAAAGCGAGGGTGATTTAGAGCGTGAGCTGATTCAGGATTTAGTTAATCAGGGCTATGAATACCTGCCAAAGCTCACCAATCCTGAGTCCATGTTGGCCAATGTGCGCGAGCAAATTCAAACGCTCAACAACGTTACCTTTTCAAACGGTGAATGGTTGCGCTTTGTCGAAACCTATCTCGATAAGCCCAGTGACGGCATTACCGACAAAACCCGCAAAGTCCATGATGACTACATCCACGACTTCACGTTTGATGATGGCCGTATTCAAAACATTTACTTGTTCGACAAAAAAAATGTGTCACGAAACAAAGTGCAGGTTATCAAGCAATTCGAGCAAGTTGGCAGTCACGCCAACCGATACGATGTCACTATTCTGGTCAATGGCCTGCCACTGGTACAGATTGAACTGAAAAAACGCGGTGTGGCGATACGTGAAGCCTTTAATCAGGTGCATCGTTATAGCAAAGAGAGCTTTAACAGTGATAATTCACTGTATAAGTACCTGCAGCTGTTTGTGATTTCCAATGGCACCGACACCCGCTATTTCGCCAACACCACCCAGCGCAACAAAAACAGCTTCGATTTCACCATGAATTGGGCAAAATCTGATAACAGCCTGATTAAGGACCTCAAAGACTTCACCGCCACTTTCTTCCAGAAAAACGTGCTGCTAAAGGTGCTGTTGCATTATTCAGTATTTGATACCAGCGATACGCTGCTTGTCATGCGTCCGTATCAAATCGCGGCCACTGAGCGGATCTTGTGGAAGATAAACAGCTCGTTTGAAGCCAAAAAATGGAGTGAGCCTGAAAGTGGCGGTTTTATCTGGCATACCACAGGCTCCGGCAAAACCCTGACCAGCTTCAAAGCGGCGCGCCTGGCTACAGAACTTGCGTTCATTGAGAAGGTGTTTTTTGTTGTAGATCGCAAAGACCTTGATTATCAAACCATGAAGGAGTACCAGCGCTTTTCACCTGATAGCGTCAATGGCTCTGACAGCACTGCAGGTTTAAAGCGAAACTTAGACAAAGATGACAACAAAATCATCGTCACCACCATTCAGAAACTGAACAATCTGATGAAAAGCGAGGGCGACCTGCCCGTATATAACAAGCAGGTCGTATTTATATTCGATGAGTGTCATCGCAGTCAGTTCGGTGAAGCCCAGAAAAATCTAAAAAAGAAATTCAAAAAGTATTATCAGTTTGGTTTTACTGGTACGCCTATCTTCCCTGAGAACGCATCCGGTTCTGAAACGACCGCCAGTGTCTTTGGCAAGGAATTACATTCTTACGTCATCACTGATGCTATCCGAGATGAAAAAGTGCTCAAATTCAAGGTGGACTACAACGATGTCCGCGTGAAGTTTAAGGCCATTGAAACCGAGCAGGATGAACAAAAGCTCAATGCAGCCGAAAATAGAGAAGCACTGCTACATCCTGAGCGCATTCGTGAAATATCCGAATACATTCTGAAAAACTACCGCCAGAAAACCCATCGACTGCAACCTGGTGGCAAGGGCTTTAATGCCATGTTTGCGGTGAGCAGTGTTGAAGCGGCAAAGCTCTATTATGAATCTCTAAGCAGGCTCCAGAAGGACAGTGACAAACCACTGAAAATCGCCACTATCTTCTCGTTTGCAGCCAACGAGGAGCAGAATATGGTGGGCGCCATACCTGATGAGAGCTTTGATGTCTCAGCTATGAACAGCAGCGCCAAAGAGTTTTTAAACGCGGCAATAGCTGACTATAACGCTTATTTCAAAACCAGCTTCAGCGTAGACAGCAATGGCTTTCAAAACTATTACCGTGACTTGGCCAAACGGGTTAAGGATAAAGAAATCGACCTGTTGATTGTCGTGGGCATGTTCCTAACTGGCTTTGATGCGCCGACACTTAATACCTTGTTTGTTGATAAAAACCTGCGCTATCACGGCCTGATGCAAGCCTTCTCGCGCACTAACCGCATTTATGATGCGACCAAGACCTTTGGCAATATCGTCACATTCCGCGATTTGGAAAAAGCCACCGTGGATGCCATTACGTTATTTGGTAATAGCAACACCAAAAACGTAGTACTGGAGAAAAGCTACACAGAATACATGGAAGGGTTTACCGACGCCGTCACCGGTGAGGCCCGACGCGGCTTTATGGATGTGGTGCATGACTTGGAGCAGAAGTTTCCAGACCCAGCCAACATTGAAAAAGAGGCCGACAAAAAAGAATTTGCCAAACTCTTTGGTGAATATCTGCGCGTTGAAAACATCCTGCAAAACTATGATGAGTTTGCCAGCCTGAAAGCGTTGCAAGATGTAGACATAAGCGATCCACAAGCGGTCGTAGCATTTAAGGCTGAGCATTACCTTAATGATGAGGATTTTGCCGCGCTGCAGACCATCAGAATGCCGGCTGAGCGTAAAGTCCAGGATTACCGATCAACCTACAACGATATACGAGACTGGCTGCGCCGTGAGAAGGCAGGGGAAGAGCAATCCAAGTCTAAGATTGACTGGGATGACGTGGTGTTTGAGATCGACCTGCTTAAATCTCAGGAAATTAATCTCGACTATATTCTGGAACTCATCTTCGAGCACAACAAGAAAACCACAAGCAAAGCTGAACTGGTTGAAGAAGTGCGACGGGTGATAAGAGCCAGTCTTGGTAATCGCGCTAAAGAGAGCCTTGTGGTCGATTTTATCAATCAGACCAACCTCGATGAGCTGGGTGATAAGTCTGGCGTAATTGAAGCCTTCTTTGCTTTTGCCCAAGCAGAGCAGCAGCGGGAGGCTGATGAGCTTATAAACCAGGAGAGCCTGAACATAGAAGCAGCCAAGCGCTACATCACCACATCACTCAAACGCGAGTACGCCAGCGATAATGGAACTGAGCTGAATACCATTCTCCCAAAAATGAGTCCGCTGAATCCGCAGTACCTCACCAAGAAGCAAAGTGTATTTCAGAAGATCGCCGCGTTTGTTGAAAAGTTTAAAGGCGTAGGTGGCAAAGTTTAGCTAAGAAGCTAATGAAATCATAATTAAGATTTATAGATGGCGGGGGATTGGTTCATGGATGGAACTATGGTTTTTTCATCTTTTTTGTCAGGCATATTGCTCATTTATTCTGGTAAGCAATATGGTGGAGTAGACAACAATAATTTCACAATACAAAAATCGAGGGACTGTCTTTAACCTCCATGCCGCTTGATATTCAAACCAATCGATGCCGCTACCATCCGACAAATTGATTCAAAAACTACGGGCATTACTAAGTTAAAGTTGGACTAGATGTTGGATGCAGATCAGCTAGTTCATGAACGAGACTATGCGGATGTACTTTGCGAATCCTAAAGCCGTCCTGCCCGTTCTGAGAAATGGTGAAGTGGTTTTACTGCCCTGGGGAAGAAGGCTTAATCAGGAGGGAGTGCTACCCGCTACCGGCTGGGCAAAACTGGAATCGATCTATGGCGGCATTTGGGAGAAATATCACCCCATTCCCGTAAAAATACCGGCGTTAAGCTTTATGGAGAAAGACTTTGAAGGTCATGGGCATTGGTATGACTTGCAAAAAGGGCAGTTTATACAGGGGTTGGTGGCAAGAGCAATGAACAGCAATGAACGACGAGTGTATGTCGTGACGCTAGAGCCAGAATTAGAAGATAATCAAATTCATGCCCGGTGGCCAAGAGTTGTTCAAGCAGGTGAGCCAAGTCGCAGACGCGAATAATATCTACTGCTTGACAACTGAAAAACACTCCTCCAGAATGAAACCATTCTCGTCTGTAATTATTTGCAGACTGAATCGCTAGCAGAACGAACTTTCTGCTCTCAATTAGATATGTCTACGGATGTATCAATACTCCTCAAAGTATTTCACAAAAGAGTCTGTCTTCTACGGAGGACAGACATTTGAAATGTAGTTCCCAATAGTTTTTTAAGAAAGTTTAGGCCTTATCGCAAAGCCTTCCTGCGGGATGATTTTGCCATAAGGTTTTTTCAAGCAATTTTCATGTTGCTTGTGAAGTGAACGTCGGCACTAACCGACACTCAATCGTTGTGATCTAAACTGCTCACAACACTACCCTCGGGGTCAGATGAATATCGGCCCTGGGCGGATAATGTCATTTGGCCCCTTTTTTGTTTTAAAGGAGCGTCAAATGAGCAATCACGAAGATTTTCCCGCTTTAGGTAAAGATGCTTGGACATTCGATATTCCGAGTGCTGAGCCGTGTCGTCTATTTTTGACAGAGCAAAACAATACGCCAACTCAAGTTTGGTTTATGGCAAGCGATGGCAAGACTAATGACGATTTGGCGCTGTTTGCGAAGGTGTTAACACTCGACCTTCAGCAAGAGATGCCAGACAAAGTACAGGAAAAACTGAACATGCTGGCGGGTGTTGCCGGCACAGGTTTCAGAATGGCTTTTCCACCTACGGGTGAAAAGCAGATGATGAAAGGCCAAGTAAGCGCCATTGCAAAACTACTTCTGTATAGAGGTGGTTTTATGATGACGGATACTCCCGAACTGCGTCAGCAGCATAAGGGAGATATCTGGAGTGTGGATGTCTTAAATCCGTACACGCAAACGGTTTTCACCATCAAGATCTCAGAGCCAATGGTTGAAGGCCGTAAACGTCCTGTCAGTATCTGGCTGGAAGGTCATAACCCTGAAATATTGGATGGGCTATGTGCTTTGCTCTCAGCAGATATGGTGAAGGATTTATCACGACTTGCCATCAAGCTGAAGGCATTGCTCGAACCCCAAACCTCTATGACAGGCATGACTGAGTATCGACTCGACAATTTGAGCGCGTATATCGCTTACGTGTTGTTGAGCCGTTATGAAACTCACTTCTACATGGACAAACGCATTAATGTCATGCCGTATGTAAATGTAGTGTCGTTAAATAGCAATAAGTCATCCAATGAACGTAGTTTTTCACATGTATTGGAGGTTGGCTGAGAGTCCTAAAGAGTTGCCCTTGCGGCGACTCTTTTTTTAGATGCATTGTTAATCAGTGCGACTAAGAAAAGGGTTTCTGCGCTGAATACTTGTTATTCAGGCTGAAACGTTAAGCAGTAGCGTTAATTACTGCTCTCATGGGTGTTTGACCAAGGTTGAACACTGTAATTCAAGTCCTGCCCTCAATGGGAGTGTAGGAAACCCTTTTTAGGAGAAGTTTATGTCAGTCAATAAAGTGATTTTAGTTGGTCGTCTGGGTGTTGATCCGGAGTCTCGTGCATTTCCAACAGGTGGCAGTATCTGCAATCTGCGAATTGCAACCTCTGAGTCCTGGAGAGACAAACAAACAGGCGAACGACAGGAAAGAACGGAATGGCATCGGGTAATTCTGCGTAATAAGTTAGGTGAAATTGCACAGCAGTACCTGAAGAAAGGCGCACAGGTCTATATCGAAGGGCGTATTCAGACGCGTAAATGGCAAGATAAAGGTGGTAATGATGTTTATACCACTGAAATTGTCGCATCTGAAATGACCATGTTGGACAGCAAATCGAATGCAGGCTCATCTGCAGGAGATATGCCACCACCAGCTGGTGGCCATAACGATATGGATTACAATCCGGGTGATTACGGTAGCGGTGAAGACTACTACGGTTAAGGAGGCACATCATGGCTGCAACTAACTCAAAAGTAGTTCATATCCAAAATCAAAACGGTGAAACGAATCAGTATGTGAAAGTCTCTGCCCGTGTACCTGAGTTTTTAAAGGTATATGGTCCAGATAAAGGCTATCGCGTATTGGCTCATTCCACTGACTACCTGGACTTTGCACAGGGCCGAAAGGAACTGTGCATTGCACTGGCAGCACAAGGGAAGCTTCCTGAGCAGCATATAAAGGAGCTGATGGATGAGCGTAAAGTTGTCTTCAAGTCGCAATTAGTGGACAAAGATGGCAACGTGGTCGCGGAGAGTTCTGCAATCAAACCAATTTGGAATCTTAAAGATTACGAATCCGGTGAGACGGCAGCTTTTCAACGATTACTCGCTCGTTTGGGATTTGGTGGCGATGTCTTTGATTCAGATGAAGACAATGACATGAATTCCCAAGGCCTTGCCTTTGATACTGTAAGTGATGCGCCTAGTCAAAGTCAGACAGTGGTCATGCAACCTGTTGCGGTAGAAACACCTCGCAACGAGCCAGAGCCTGCTGAACCTGCCGAGACTAAGACCGTCAGTTCTACGGAGAAGACGGAACCAGCCACGCCTGTCCAACAACGACAGACAAATGACACAAGCACCAGTCGCGGTGTAAAAGCAGACCCGACCAAGGTCCAGCCCGCACAACGACGCCAGCTTGAATCATTGGCCAGAGTGAAGGGTGTAGATTGCCCTGTTGTGAATACTGTTGAAGAGTTTCGCAATGCACTGTTACATCTGAAAGGTTTACCTTTACTCACTTGAAAAAATTAAAACCCCTGCCGATTTCGGTGGGGGTTTTTCTTTTATCAGTCTGATCCAGTTATCCAAAAGTCGATTAATCCTACTTCTAGCCGAGTGCTCTATTCTCAAATAATGTGGGTTCGCCTCGATGTTTGCGGGCCGCTACATCTATTCGCATTTCAGGAATTTTGTCTATGGGGGCCTAGGGTGCTACTATACTAGGTAATGATCAAAACGCCGGATGCAATCCGCTGGATAGGCTGACCGATTAGCTAAAGTTATTCCGGTAAGTCCCGATAACAAGAGTAGGGAGTATTCCGAAGGGGTTAGAGTATGGGCGTCAATTGCATACTGCAATTGGCAAACCAACAGCGTTTTTCTCGAATGGTTATCAGTGAGATGTCAACCAACTTTGGCTTTCAAAGCACGCAGAAGCGGCCATTGTCCGCCACGCTTAAAAAATGGGTGCATACCTTGATGCAAAGGTTCGTTCAAATCACGTATATGTATTTAGTGGAGGCATTGTTGTGATATCTACCATAAGCAGCCAGCCACTTGGAGTGCAAAATAAATACGCTAGTTTGGAAAAAACGGGATCTGGAGTCGAAGAGAAACCTATCAAGGACAGTGCTGGTCCTGAAAATAGTAATAACGACGTTACTATTTCAGATGCTGGCAGGAAAGCACTAGAGGCGTCCAGGGGCGGTCAATCCCCTAGCTATTACGAACAGTTTATGCCGACCTATGACGGATTTACAGCTGCTAATATTGCATTAGGTGTCAAAGAGCCTGGTCGTGATACATTTTCTGCTGGAAAAGATTTTAGCCAGGTTGCGATAGATGCACGCGCTAGTATGGATAATAATTATGAGCGCCTGGAGTCGATTGGAAAGTCATATCCGCCAAATAACGCACCTGCAGAAAGCAGAAATTCGTTACTGGGTGAGCTTGATAGGCGAGCACTCTATGCTGTTGCAAGTAATCAAGGCGAAATGTTCACAAAAGATGAGCAGGCCATAGCTCGTAATAAAATGAATCAACAACAGGGGCTTGCCATGGGACTTTACAGCGGTCCGACGAGCGAAAAGGATCAGTTTTCCGACCCTTTTGTTGGGAATATGGCGTCTAAGTTCAAAGCTGGGATAGAATTTTTAGATGCTGTAGGCAATGAGGAAAAAGGGACCTCTTTTGAATATGCGCACCAGCGCGCGGGCGTTCAAAAAGCATATGAAAGTGCGTCAATCAAAAACGGAGAGATACCAGAGGATTTTATGTCAGATAGTCCTCTTATAATGTTGTTATATGAAGCTATGGATGCAGCAGAGAAGTTTGGATCAAAAAGTATTACAGAGGGTCAAATTCTGAACGCGGAGGATATACGAAAACAGTCTTGGTTTAGTGGTTACGAGAATAGGTTGGATGATTCTATAAACGCCACCAGAGAGCTATACGTACCCAACTTCACTAAATAAATAGCCGAAAAGACAATATCTTATAAATAATTCACTGTGCAATGTATATCTACGTTACACAGTGAATTAATTGGGTATACGGATTTAATGGTTGATGGGGCATCTTCACCCCACCAACCTGATACCACCCTCAGATGGTTGATAGATCGACCCCGTAGTTGAGTTCCTCTGCGAAGTCCGGCAGTCCGTAACCGATGGTTTTCTTGTGGAACGGAGAGACCTTTGCAGTCGGGGGCTTCTTCTTGTGCTTCGTGGTGTACAGCATTCGTGCCCGCATCACCTCGAAGGAGTAACCACGCCCTTCACGGTTCTTGTCCTTCGCCAGTCGGTTGATGGACTCCGTGTAAGCGTTGGTGACGGGCATGTCCGTCTCGAAGTAAGTCATGATCTCTTCGCGCCAGTTGCCTACAGCCCTGACCAGATCGCTCCAGACTTCCTTCTGGCCCTTCGGAATGGTGGCTATCCAGTCGTCCAGGGCGGCTTCTGCCTGTGGCCGTGTGGTGGCATTCCAGATGCCGTAGAAGCTCTCCTTGTGCTCGTAGGCGGCCAGCAGTTGCGGGAATGCGCCAGTCCAGGTCTCCATAATGAGGCGTTCCCGGTCTGATACTTCGTGAGCGCGTTTCAGCAGGAGTTTCCGGTCTCCCTTGAGGGTTCGGCTCTGGGAGGGTTTCAGCTCCTTTCTGAGGCCCTTGCGGACCTTTTCCAGGGCATCGTTCGCCATGCGCACCACATGGAACTTATCGACCACGATACGGGCCTGTGGCAGCACCGCCTTGACCGCTGCCCGGTAGGGGTTCCACATGTCCATGCTGACGATCTCGACCTTCCGCCGGTCTTTCAGCTTCATCAGGTAGTTGGTCACCACATCCCGACGGCGGGTGGCCAGCAGGTCGAGCAGGGTTCGCTCCTCGATGTTGGTTAGGATGCAGCGGTAACGCTTGTTCAGGTACAGCTCGTCGATACCCAGAATGCGGGGAGTCTCGAAGCGGTGCCAGCGCCCCAGGAACTCGGCGCGGGCATTGAAGATGTCGCGTACCGTCTTCTCGTCCAGGCCGGTCTGTGCCGCCACGAAGGTGTAGGGATGGTTGAAGGACTCCTTCTCCACGTATTCATGCAGCCGCAGCGTCATGCGGAAGCCGTCCACCATCTCCGGTAACTGGGGCCTGAAGGTGGTCTTGCAGGCCCGGCAGGTGTACCGGCGGCGGACCACCCAGAGGGTGACCCGCTTGCCGTAGATGGGCAGATCACGATAGGGAACATCACGCTTGCCGAACCGCACGAACTCACCCTGCACGCCGCATTCCTCGCAGGCAATGGGATCGGGCACGTCCACCTGAAAGTGCATTTCGTCGTCGGTGGATTTGCAGCCCAGCACCTGGTACTTAGGCAGGTGCAGGATGTTGTCGGGCATTTCGGTCATGCGGTGTTCTCCTCATGGTGGAAGCTCCATAGCTATTGCGACAGATTCCCATTAATCATCAGTGTGGCGCAGTACGGGTTTGGCAGACTGCGCCGTAAAGGGAAGAAGAACCGGTCAATGCAAGGGACTATCGCCAAGTGTGGAAACCTGTCCTTTCCTGGCGTTGACAAGTACGGCCACGATGATGGCTGCGATGCCAAGAGCAACCCCGCTCGCCGCAAGTCCCAAGCCATAACCCTGAATCAGCGCATCACCGGCTGACTGCACCAGTTCGGCATCGCCGACTTCCCGACCGCGATACAGAGAAGCAAATGCCTCGGGCATCCGACTGGCCGTGACGGAGACAGAAATGCTCGAAAGGATAGCCAGCCCCAACGCAACACCAATCTGTTGCGACGCGTTGAACAACGCCGATGCGATGCCGGTCTCCTGTGCTTGCACACCCTTCACGGCCGTCAATGCCAGCGCAATGACCGCTCCCACGAAACCGAAGGCGGTGAGGAAGGCGGCTGGCATGAAGTGCCAGCTATAGTCGAGTTGTTGCCCGATGGTCGAAAGCCAGAACAATGCAGCGCTAGCGACCAGCGCAGCCGGAGCTGCGACCTCGCGCGGCGTAAAGCGCATGACAAGCTTTGAACTGACAACAGCACCAATGATGATACCCACCCCAAAGGGCAGAAACGCCATGGCGGTCAGGGTCGGGCTATAGCTGAGGATGTGCTGCAAATAGAGCGTCAGCAAATAGATCATGCCCATGGGGCCGAAGCCCAGCAGCAGCATGGCCAGGTACGAACCGGATCGGTTGCGATCCTTGAACAAGCGGAGCGGCAAAAGTGGATCACTGCTGCGCGACTGTAAAACCAAGAACAGCGGCAGCAGGATAGCCGTAGTGGCGAATGCAATGAGCGTAATGCCATCGGTCCAGCCATGTTCACCACCACGGGTAATTCCATAGACGAGTGCTGCCATGCCGATGATGCTGGAAAGCGCTCCCGTCAGGTCGGGGCGTCCCTTGTGCAATTCCGCTTCGACAAGTGTTCTCGAACCAGCGAGCACCGCCAAACCGATGGGTACATTGATGAAGAACGCCCAACGCCAGCCAAGCAGGCCTGTCAGAAATCCTCCAAGAATCAATCCAGCAATAATGCCAAGGCCAGACCGAGTGGGCGCTCTGGTCGCCTGAGTGAGAAGGGGACTCTGTGGACATCGATTAACTCCTTTGTGTTTAGTGCGATTACCGAACACCGGTTGCGCTGACTTTTCACAAAAGGGTAATCGTTCCAATGGTTGGAAGGTCAAGGCTGCGTTTGCATGCCTTGCACAGAGAGACTGTCGGCATCGGCCAGGTCTTATCAATAGCCGTGCATTTGGCAGCCCGTCGGCACAGAGCACTCGACAAATCAAAGTCTGAGGCTCCGCAGTTGACCTTACCAGCGTTGGAAAGACTAGATTGGTCGCTGGGACGATCAGGTTCCTCAATTCTCTGATTCTGTGAAGGAGTTCGATATGTATCGATTCAACGTTAACGGCATGACCTGTGGCCACTGCACATCCGCCGTCGAAAAAGCCATTAAAAGTATCGACCCACAGGCGGAAGTATCTACAGATATAGAACACGCCGAGGTCACCGTGCGCAGCCAGGTCAATGAGGCGCGTATCAGTGATGCCATCCGCGAGGCTGGGTACGATAATCAGCACCTTGCCGGGTAATCATTCAGGTCAGGGCAAGGACGCCGCTTCTGAAGTAGACGCGTCAGCGCTTCTCTTTCCCGCGACGTTGCGTGCAATTGGGTTCAATCCCGATAGCCCCGAAGCGCGTGGAATTAAGTTCTCGCTCACCCTTAGGCGTTCCTTTCACTACGCCATCCCCGGCCAGACCGCTGATAATCGGGCAGTCCGGCCGAGCGTCGCCCTGGCAGTTTTCCGCCAGGTGCTTGAGTGCACGGCTCATTTTCTGGAGTTCGCGCGCCTTGAGCTCAAGCTCCGCGACATGCTCAAGCGCAAGACGTTTGACGTCGGCGCTCGCACGACCCCGGTCGCGCCAGAGCGCAACCAGTTCATTCATCTGCGCCACCGAAAACCCGAGATCCCGTGCGCGCCGGATGAAGCGCAGGGTTTGCACATCCTTGTCCGAGTAATCCCTGTATCCAGCTTCGGTTCGCAACGCTTCCGGAATCAAGCCGATCGATTCGTAGTAGCGGATCATCTTCGCCGATACACCCGATGCCTCCGCTGCCTTTCCAATATTCATAGCCATGCCTCTCCAGATAACATCAAGCCTGCACTGTGGCAGGCTCGGTTGTCCTTATTTCGCTTGTGCAAATTCCACCTGTCTCTGCGACACGTCGTTGTCGTCCGTCCCCATGGGTGAGCGGAAATGACGCAATCTCAGTGCATTGCCGAGTACAAACACCGACGACAGTGCCATGGCGCCGGCAGCGAAGACGGGCGAAAGCAGGATGTCGTAGGCCGGATAGAGCACACCTGCCGCGACCGGAATCAAAGCCGTGTTGTAGGCAAACGCCCAGAACAGATTTTGTCGGATGTTGTCGATGGTTGCCTTCGACAAGGCGATCGCCTTTGGCACACCTTGCAGGTTACCCGACATCAGCACCACATCAGCCGCTTCAATGGCAATGTCCGTACCTGTGCCAATGGCAAGACCTACATCCGCTTCGGCCAGAGCGGGAGCGTCGTTGATGCCATCACCGACGAACGCCACCTTGCCGTGCTCTCCCTTAAGGCGGCGCACCGCGTCGACCTTGCCGTCCGGTAGCACTTCCGCCACCACCTCGTCGATCCCGAGTCGCGCCGCGATGGCCTTGGCCGTGTGGGCGTTGTCGCCGGTGATCATCGCGACCTTGAGCCCGAGATCGTGCAGGGCCTTGATGGCAGCAGGCGTCGTTTCCTTGATCGGGTCGGCAACGGCGATAATCGCCGCAAGCTTGCCCTCTATCGCAGCATAGAGCGGAGACTTACCCTCGTCGCCGAGGCGTTTGGCGACCTTGGAGAACGCCGCCACGTCGTGACCGAGTTCGCTCATGTAGCGGTCAGCACCTATCTCGACCCGCTTGCCACCGGCCTCAGCCTTCACGCCAAAACCCGTCACCGATTCGAAGTTCGACACGTCCGGCAGTGAGATGTTCTCCGCGGCGGCGGCGTTCACGATCGCACGGGCGATCGGGTGTTCGGATTTGGCCTCGATGGCCGCGACCAGAGCCAACACGTCTACGTGCTCGAATCCGGTGGCCAATTCCAGATCGGTGAGAGCCGGTTTGCCTTCCGTCAACGTGCCCGTCTTGTCAACGGCAACGACCTTGGCATCTTTCAACAACTGGAGTGCTTCACCCTTGCGGAAGAGCACGCCCAGCTCGGCACCGCGGCCAGTGCCGACCATGATCGAGGTCGGTGTGGCCAGCCCCATGGCGCAAGGGCAGGCGATGATCAGCACCGCGACGGCGTTGACCAGCGCGAAAGTGAGCGCGGGCGACGGGCCGAACCACATCCATGTCCCGAAGGTGAGAATCGCTGCCACAAACACCGCAGGCACGAAATACATCGTCACCTTGTCGACCAGCGCCTGGATTGGCAGCTTCGACCCCTGCGCTTCTTCCACCATGCGGATGATCTGCGACAGAACGGTGTTGCCGCCGACAGCCGTCGCACGGATGGCGAATGCGCCTTTCTGGTTCACCGTTCCGGCCACGACCTCGCTGCCGTGCTTCTTGGAGACGGGGATCGGTTCTCCCGTGATCATCGATTCATCGACATAGCTTTCGCCTTCGATGAGTTCGCCATCCACCGGAATGCGATCGCCGGGACGAACCTCGACGATATCTCCCGACAAGACGGAGTCGATCGGCAGTTCGATCGACTTATCGTCCCGACGCACCCGTGCCATTTTGGCCTGAAGCCCGACAAGACGCTTGATCGCCTCGGAGGTGCGTCCCTTGGCGCGAGCCTCCAGCAACCGGCCGAGCAGGATGAGAGTGACGATAACAGCGGCGGCCTCAAAGTAGACGTTGACGGCTCCGTCGGGCAGGAACCCCGGCGCGAAGGTCGCCACGAGCGAATAGCCATAGGCTGCCATGGTGCCGACCGCGACCAGGGAGTTCATGTCGGGGGCAAGCCGCCCGAGGGCCGGAAACCCCTTGTGGTAAAAGCGGATGCCCGGCACGAACAGAACGATGGTTGTCAACACGAACTGGAGATACCAATTCGTCTCCATGCCGATCGTTGAGGCAATCAGGTCGTGCATGCCAGGAATGAGGTGTGAGCCCATCTCCAGAATGAAGACAGGCACGGTCAACACCGCTGCAATCGTGAAATCACGTGTCAGTCCACGGCGTTCCGCGTCCTTCTTCTCGGTGCGCTCATCGGTCTCGCCCCGACGGCTACCCGTAGCAGCCGCGATTACCCTGGCATCATATCCCGCGTTCTCGATAGCCGTCACCAAGGCGGTCGCATCGGCGCTGCCCTGGATCGTGGCTCTTTCAGTCGCAAGGTTGACAACGGCACTGGTGACGCCGGGCACAGCCTTGAGCGCCTTTTCGACGCGACCGACACAGGACGCGCAGGTCATACCTTCGATGGAAAGCTCTGTGGTCTCAGCTGGCACCGAATAGCCAGCTTTCTCGATAGCGTTGATGAGTGATCCGCGGTCGAGTGGCGAAGCGGACTGGATATCGGCACGTTCGGTCACCAGGTTCACCGTAACAGTGTCAACGCCCTCGACCTTCTTGAGTTCAGCCTCCACGCGCCCGACGCAGGAAGCGCAACTCATACCTTCGATGGGAAAGCTTGTCACCGTCACAGCCGACGGATTCAATTTGTCTTGAGTATGCATCATTCGTCTTCTCCACAAGCATCTCCTGATGATATTCCAGAAAGATAAACCTTCCTATTGTGGGAAGGTCAAGCGCTAAATTTCCTGATGCATAGTTACCACACCCAGTACTTACGGGAACATCGAATCCGGGTTTAGGTTGAAAACTCCATACGAGTGTTGTCAGCAGTCAGTGGCACATCGGACAAATTCGCGCTAAGGGAGCGTTCGAGGTAGACAGAAGGATGCGCGATGAATTCTCTAGTACCACAATCCTTACGCATTTGTTCCAGGCCTCGCCAACCAGTTTTTCCGTTGGGAAAGTGTAATCTGTGATTGCACGCCAAAGAGATAATCAACCAGCTAATCCGAATACCCAATTAATTTTAGTAAGATCAGTTTAAAAAAATTTATTCTACGGTAAATCGTACAGAATACTCACCAGTAATAAAGTTTTGTAGAATTACTTGTGATTCACAATCCGATGCAGGCTCAGCTCCATCTGAGAACTGGTATAGAGATCCGACTTTAATTACCGACCAGTTAAATCTGCAGCTTTGATAAGTGAAAGCACCTGCATCAACGGTGCCGGGGGTTTCTGATACAACAACGCTGGTATCGTTCGCAAATAACGGATCTGGCGCTGGAGGTGTCACAATTCCAGACGTATTCGATCTGATTAAAGTTTCATCTGAATTGCTGTCATTCACCAGCTCTATAGTCGTGGCCGCCGCGAGAGTCGGTAGTGATGTGGCAAACAATAAAGCTGCAAAGATCAAACGTAATGGTCTTATCTGTCTCATAATATTCCCCTAAGAGCTGATATTCATTCGCGTACCCGCTATTGGAATTAACGGCGGATTTCTCGCTCTGTTCGCCCAATGAGTGTAGTTGCAGAATTGAATTTTTAAAGCACAACTCATGCTGAAATGAAAATTATTTAGCAAGGGCCAGTCGTCGACTAATTACTGCGCAACTTTATGAATTGTGGAAAAAATGGTGTCGATATCATTGATGCCAAAGGCTTAGCGTACAATTTTTTCCGTTTCGTGAACTGACCCCTTCATGGTAGTACTGGTAAAGTTTCCATCCGAACTTGATTATGATGAACCAACCTTTATTTCGCTCTACTTTTTTATTGTTATTATCCATTGATACCTCATTTAACATCAGCCACAACCGGGCTGTTCAAATGTATTTATCGTTTTGGATCGTTAAGTGTTATTAAGCCGCTTTACCGGATTGCGCGAAAAGCCCCGTCGTTCAGGGCGGGGATGAATAGCGCGGACGGCAGCGCCGTCCTTTGAATACTTAATGAGGTGTTTGCTGTTGCTCGATGTATTGCCGAATGATTTCAATCGGCGCACCGCCGCAGCTTCCAGCGAAATAGCTTGGCGACCACAAGGCCCCGCCCCACAGTTTCTTCTTAATGCTTGGGTAGTTCTTTTTTCGGATAAGAAGACTGGATACGCCTTTCAGGCTATTAACCAGTTTCGATATTGCCACCTTAGGCGGGTAGTTCACCAACAGGTGAACGTGATCGTCCTCTCCATCGAATTCCACCAACTCCGCTTCAAAGTCGGCGCATACATTGGAGAAGATTTCTTGAAGGTCGTCCAGAATGGCTTTTGTGAATACACCACGGCGGTATTTAGTCACAAAGACCAGATGAACGTGCATCTTAAAAACACAGTGTCTACCGTGCCTAATGTCATTGTCATTGCCCATAGACCAGAGTATGATTGAATCATGCAACGACTTCAAGTTTTCAAATACGAATTAATGCCGGACGGCGAACAACAGCGCAATATGCGCCGTTTCGCCGGGTCGTGCCGTTTTGTATTCAATAAGGCATTGGCGTTGCAACAAGCGCACTACGCAGAAAGCAAAAAGAAGTTGTCTTATGCCGATTTGTGCAAACAACTGACCGAGTGGCGCAAGAGTAGCGAAACGCAATGGCTATCTGAAACCCATTCCCAACCCTTGCAGCAAACGCTTAAAGACCTGGAACGAGCCTATAAAAACTTCTTCGAGAAACGCGCAGACTTTCCTCGCTTCAAGAAGAAAGGCCAGTCGGATAACTTTCGCTATCCGCAAGGTTGCAAGCTCGACCAAGGCAACAGCCGGATTTTTCTGCCAAAACTAGGCTGGGTTCGCTACCGCATCAGCCGGGAAGTGTTGGGTATTGTGAAAAACGTCACCGTATCCGGCAAACAAGGCAAGTGGTATGTGTCGATTCAAACCGAGCGCGAAGTCGAAGCGCCTATCCACCCGTCGACCGCCATTGTCGGCATCGATATGGGCATTGCCCGTTTTGCCACACTGAGCGACGGCAGCTATTTCGCCCCGCTCAATAGTTTCAAACGCCAAGAAAAAGCCTTGGTGAATGCTCAGCGAGCCATGAGCCGAAAAAAGAAGTTCAGCAACAACTGGAAAAAGGCAAAAGCCAAAGTCCAGAAAATCCATGCCCATATCGGCAATGCCCGACGCGACTACCTGCACAAAGCCACGACCACGATCAGCCAAAACCACACGATGGTGTGTATCGAGGACTTGCAGGTTCGGAATATGTCCAAGTCAGCATCAGGCACTACCGAGACACCGGGCAGAAACGTCAAGGCCAAATCCGGCCTGAATAAAGCCATCCTAGATCAAGGCTGGTATGAGTTCCGCCGCCAGTTAGACTACAAACTCGCTTGGAATGGCGGACAACTCGTTGCCGTACCACCCCAAAACACCAGCCGGAAGTGTCCGTGCTGCGGCCATGTCGCCAAAGAGAACCGACGCACACAAGCCCGGTTCCGGTGTGTTGCGTGCGGCTTCGAGGAAAACGCCGATGTAGTTGGTGCGATCAACATTCTCAGGGCGGGACACGCCCGTTGCGCCTGTGAAGTGAGCGACGCAGTAATGTCGCCAGCAGCAGGAACCCACCGAAGCAACTCATTGCGGCGCGATGCCGGGATGAGCGCCGTAGGAATCTCCGGCCTTTAGGCCGGGGAGGATGTCAAGCAGTTGTGAATTGGCCTCCATGCGAAGGTCATACCTTTCTGTCATATTTCATTCACATTTTCTGTGGATAAGTCTGTCAGTAACCACATAAGGTCGTTGGCCAGTCGAAAAGAAAGTCCGCTGGTTAAATAATGAGCAACGTGATCCAAGGCGTTGACACCCATCTGTTAAATTGGTATTTTCGTATCCAAATATCGCTTCCTGCGATTCTTGGCTCCCGCCAGGCTCAATAAGATACGTCCACTGGCCGTACTCTCAGCTCGAAAGAGCAAATCCGATTGAAGTAAATTTTTTCACGCAGAAATCTTTTGTGTGTCTGCACGTCTGTACGTTTTTTTCGTGCCTCCAGACCAAAGGTTTCTGATCGACATTTATTTGTCGATTGAAAGCGGCTTGCTGACCGTTTAATCAGCACTCAATCACCCTTCAGGGCACACAAACTGCCCTGTAGGGATAGCTTTGTCTGTGCCATTCCGAAGGATTTTCAATTCAAGGAGGCACAAATGAAGTTTAAGACGCTGAGACGTGATGAAGTCCTGCAAGAGATCATCAAACAAGCGGGTGCAAATGCAGAATTTAAAGTATCCCGTGTAGATCAGAAGGACGACCATGTTACTCGCGCCATGTGGGCGGGTGACAAGTTAGTAATCATTCTCGAAAAGGCACGCAAAGTCGTGGGCTATAACCTTTTCAGCAGATCCCAACAAAAACGAGCTAAAAAATATTCGCATGCTTTCCTCGAAGAGAAGCGGATTTTGTGGCAAAGGAGTGAGCAATGATTCTCAGTCCTAGCCGAGTTCAGAAGGGTCAGACTTGCATGAAGCAGGTCTGGTACCACTACAAGTTGGGTATAAGACCAAAAGTTACTTCAGCAAACCTTGCTTTCGGTAAAGCGGTGGATGACACCGTGATGGATTACTTAAAGGCAGCAACGCTGGGGAATCGGATTTCTTCTATTGAAGATGTCTTTCTAAGACATTGGAAAAAGCAGTCATCAATTTCACTTGAGTATTCGTCTACACAGTCGGAGCAAAAGCTGAAAGACATGGGTGCTGCGATGGCTGGGAAGTTTCCAGCTGCGTGGGAGGAGTCTGAGCTGATGGTTTTTATCATGCCAGATGGTTCACCTGCATTGCAGGTCGAAC
This sequence comes from Methylophaga sp. F7, assembly GCF_056863975.1. Classification (NCBI taxonomy): domain Bacteria; kingdom Pseudomonadati; phylum Pseudomonadota; class Gammaproteobacteria; order Thiotrichales; family Piscirickettsiaceae; genus Methylophaga; species Methylophaga sp. F7. The sequence goes on from NZ_JBWPVL010000002.1 coordinate 56,038, forward strand.
TCGCAGTTCAGTTAGCACCGAAAGTTAAATTGCGGGGTTATCTGGATTTAATCGCTATGGATCAGCTTGGCAGAGTCATCATTATCGACATCAAAACAACCGGTGTTGCCTATGATGATTTGTATGTTCGCCAATCCGATCAGTTAACGGCGTATCAGCTGCTCGTAGATAGTCATGCGCAGACGTTAGGGATAGAACAGGCCGACCAGGTTGGTTTCATGTGCTTGCACAAGAAAAAAGACCCGGTTATCCATTCTCCTCAAATCGTTGACCGCAGACCGTCAGAACGAGTCTCGGAATACATTCAGACCTGTCAGTGGTTTGTTAACGACTACAACAATGGGCGGTTTAACCGCAGCCCGCTTGGAGCCTTTAACAGTCCTTGTTCAATGTGTGACTTTAACCGGTTATGCAGTGAGGGATGCACTGAAGATTTGGAGATTCCAGATAGAGCGAAAGTTGCTCTGCAGTTAGCAGCGTAGGAGGACGAGAAATGATGCAATTAGCATTGGATCTCGATCTCCTTCCCCTCAACACAGAAGAGTGGAATTTAACCCCAGAGCTGGCTGAGGGGCTGCACGAAGAGCTCTACATCAAAAGCATTACGTTATTGCGTGACTCCCCACCTGGAGGAGAGCAATGGCGAGAAATAATGTCTTGGTTGGACGAGCCAATCGTTAATGATAATCGCCCCTTTAGCTTTGCAACGTGTTGCAAGGTGATAGGGATCGAAGATCCGGAAGCGAATCGCGACTCAATTAAAAAATATCTGGCTATGTGAATAGTTAGAAATCGTTTCACCCCTTGGGGTGGTTTTATACCACCACCCCTTCGGGGGTGGTGTTATTTCATTTTGGAGATAGCACATGAAAACAATGCAATACGATATCGGTTTAACATTTGGCATCGAGGCAGCAAAGGGACAATTTATTACTGGGTACGAACCGGGTTCACAGTATGTTCCAGTCGCTGAAGCTAATTATCGTTTTGACAAAGGTGTTTTACGAGATCTGATGGTCTGGTGGAACATGAACCTGGCAGGCGTCAATAAAGACGGCATGTATTTGTTCGGACCCACGGGTGCGGGTAAATCGGCTGCTTTAGTGAACTTTTGTGCATTACTGAATATACCGATGTATGAAAAAACGATATATGAAGGCATGGAGTTTGACGTTCTGATGGGCCGTACTGAAATCGTCGGTGGAGACACTGTATTTATGTATGGTGTTGTGCCACTGGCGATGGGTGCAGAAAATGAACCTGGAATACTGGTGCTCAATGAGATTGACCGAGCAGATGATGCAGTCTTAACTGGACTGTACGAAGTATTAGCAGGGCGTCCTTTGGTTCTGGATGCAGCTGGTCATCATGTCGTAAAACCTGACGATGCATTTTGTTTTGCAGCAACAGGTAATACGAACATGGCCGGTGCTAGTGATGATTACAGTAATGCCAATAAGCAAGACCTGGCATTTGTTGATCGTTTCTGGAAAGTATCTGTGGGCTACCCGGAAAAAGAAGTGGAAGTAGGCATTCTGAAATCAGTGGTACCGGATTTATCCGACGAGCTGTGCGAAAAGATGGTTGATGTTGCAAATGACATTCGCAATCTGCACACCGAAGGGGAAAACCGGATACCGTTGACCATGAGTACACGGACGCTTTTACGCTGGGGACATATGACCAAAGCTTATCACGGGTTTGGCCGTGCAATAGAAGATTCACCTATTGCATACGCGTTGAACCGGGCACTACTTAATGTAGCTGACCGACCAACCCGAGCGGCCATTATCGAAGTTGCTGAATTGCACATCGGTGATGCCTGGACAAGTGGTTCTGCTCAAGCAACGACTGGAAATGGAGGTAAATCATTCAATGACTGATTTGTATGATCTCTACCGAAACGACAGTCCAGCTGGTCAAGGGACAAAAGACTGGGCCGTTAAAGTCACAGCAGCAAACGAGCTTACCGTTATGTTTGGTAAGACCGGCTCCAAGCTGCGTACCAGGGTGCTTAAATTAGACCTTGGCACGGATGCGAGGAGCGAGCTGATTCAGCGTTCAAGCCAAAAGCTGAGTGAAGGTTACTCACTGATTGGTAAGGCGCGTATCGACGACAAAGGCAATGTCACGTTAGCTCAGGATATCGAGCAAGCAACGTGGAGTTTGTCTGAGTTGGACGAGGTGGAAGTGGAAACCGCATTGAAATCACTGGTTGATGACATTGTGGAATACAGCTTCGACACTGGCTTTAATATATTGCCGATATCGGCTGAATATGACGCAAACCTGAAAGGAGCCATCATTTCGTGTGATGGCTTGCTTCCAACGGGAGGCTGGCAAATCGCAAGAGATGCTGGATTAAGCTTCCTATCAGGGGGAAAGTCATGGGGGGTGGCAAGATCGATTACTCGCTACAGCTTTTGCTGCTGGTGGGTTTATCGAAAAAGCTCCCCGATGGCAGCGTTACAGCCGTAGCGTCTAAAGGGCAGACTGATCGTGATTTAATGCCAAGCAAGCGAGGCCTACCGGCTGACTTTGTTGAAGGATTAGAGCTACCGAGAAGCTATGTTCGAGAAGTCGCACAGGCAATTGGCATAATAGCCAAACCAGTTCAGATTTTATCTCAGGAGGCTGTCAGTACGCCGACAGCTATTTGTTTTTAATTCAATTGAGCCGTTCCCTTCGGGGAGCGGCTTTTTTGTTTGTAATGCCCTTTAAAGCAATTATGGGGTACTATCGCCAAATTTTTATCTAAGGATAGATTCATGGCATCAAGAAAATGTAAGAATTGCGACCACCAATCCGAAACCACTGGAAATTTATGCCCTGCATGTGGAAAGGAGTACCCCACAAATACCAACGTTTATATCTTCTATCTTTTCGTTTTAGTCGTTATAGCTCTTATATTCCTGTTTTCTAGTGAAGAAATTGAAGAACAAATAAAAACAGAAGACATTGCTATCTGCGTTAAAGGTAGCAGTGGCTACAAAGGTAAGCACTATAAAAACGCCTGCAAAGACAAATCTGTTCAGCTAACAGGCTTTGTCAAAGCGATTGATGGTAATGAATTTACTTTGTATACCAGTGATCAAATTGAATACGGCTCGCACAAATTCTATGTCTATCCCAAATCTAATCGTTTTAAAGTAGGTTTAGATCAAAAAGTAATTGTAGAGGGTATCTTTGATAGCTATAGCTTCGGTGGCTATGCGAGAGTAGACGATGCAGTTATAAAACCAATTGAATTGGCTGATAGCGAGATAAATGCTAGACAGAGAAAGGAAAATGCTAAGAAGCTAAAATCTCAGCAAAAAGAAAATCTTTTTGCTTATATGGCTTGTGCTGAGGAATTTGAATTATCAAAACCAGGCACTGAATGTCCAAAAGCATCAGACTTAAATAGCGAATCAGCTCATCTTCAAGAGGATGGAAGCATTAACGTAGACGGCTTATGTTTCTTTGGTAAGCTAAGCATCACATTTTCATGTGAATTCCAAAATGGTTTACCAACAATAAAAGAATTCAAGATTCACTAATACCTTTAAGCAACTATGTATTTATTTAATGAGGTCTGGAATAGATAACCGGCTTGGACCAATATCCGGTTATTTATTCAAATCAGTAAGATAGCCCTATAGAGTGCTTAGTGATTCAATCCAACTAAGGCTTTCTTATGAGTCCTATCCGAATTCGTTTTGACCACGAAACTGCTTATACCCGTGACTGGCTTGCTGATAATGAAGTCGAAGCGCAACGAGTGCTTGCGACCTTCAAAGCTAAAGATGTCATACCGAGATGTGAGTGCAATGACAAATTACCACCGATGTATATTGCTCATCGAACGCGGTATTACCTTGCTCGCAATCCCGGTACTGGCACTTTACATTCCCCTGAATGCCCTTCTTTTGAAATGGAAAAGGAAGACAGCGGCAGGATCACTTACGAAAGTGATGTTATTAAGCCAAAAAATGATGGCACATTGTCATTAAAGATTCTCGCACCACTGGCCCATAAGATTGTTGATAGATCGCCTAAAGAAGCAAACGATATCGACGCAATGGTGCCACCAAGACCGAAATCACCTACTGCTAAACGTGAAGCCATGTCTCTGACAGGCTTGCTTGCTTTGATGTGGGAAGAGGCAGAACTTAACCGATGGCATCCAGGCTTTCATAATCGACGCATTTGGGCAGTGGCCAGAACCCGACTTTTGGATGTCGCACAAAGACTCAATACCAAGCGAATTAACGTTGCAGATGTGTTGTATATCCCTGAACATTTTAACGAATCCCAAAAAGACGCCATTGATGCTCGAAGAAAAGACGCATTTAAACGCATCATGACCAAAACCAGCACCGTCACTAAGTACATGATGGTGGTCGGGGGTATTCGTAAAATATCAGTTCAAGAGAAATCAGTAGCCATCACACTTCGGCATCAAAGTGAGTCTGTGAAATATTGGGGATCTCAGCACGTTCTAAAAAAACTCAATAATGGCCCTGCTCTCGAAATTCTGGGTAATATCAATGATCCACGCTTGATCTACACATTAATGATTGTCAGCCGAGATATTGATGAGGTTCTGCATATCCAAGATATCGGTTTTTTAGTAACTGACATTCATATGATCCCTACCTATTGTGAACAAGACCGGCTAATGACTGAAAAGCTAGTCATGGAAGGGCATAAATTCATTAAAACAATGCGATATGACGGCTCCAGAGATTCTGTATTTCCAGACTACCTGCTGGTGGATAACCCTAATGCAATATTGCCAATGGCCATCTTCCGGACGTTTGCTTCAGAAACAGCTATTGAACAACGTCACCAATCTAAAGAGCGATGGAAAGAGAAGTATGGCAAATACTGGATCTGGGATATGGAAAAACAAGGTGAAAGCGTTCCAGACTTGCCAACACCGCCAGCAACACGCACGGACAGCGTATAGCTTAACAAGCAGGACCGCATTGATAATTATGGCAAATGGCGCGATGACGATAGATAGTAAAAGTGTGAACCAGTTGCCTTGCATTCATAGCCTTGTAGTAATAACATTCACGTAACTAGGTTTCTCGCTCGTCATTAATTTGATGAGCAAGAACTGGAACTGGCCCAGCGCAATAAATGCCAGTCTCAACTACCCGGACGGGAAATATTATTTCCCATTCGGGGACTAGTATTTCCAATTCGGGTTTTTTCTGTTTTAAGAGGAGAAACCTAATGGAAGTACTAGATCAAACAGTTTGGATTCATATCAACTACCGTACTTGGCAGGGCAAAAAGACTCTGACACGCGACGAGCTAAACCGATATGCTGATCCTGACAAGACCCCACCTGAAGATCTAATCACCCCCGGTACTAAAGCAATTGCAGATCCTGAGAAGCTGAAGCGCATTAACAGCCTTGGGAAACGTATTCATCGGGAATGTGAAAAGGTCTGTCTCAAAGCGTTTGGTGCTTATGGCACTTCAATCGAAGCCGGTGAATCATTACTGGCCAGATTGCAGAGTATGAAAGATGAGCACGAAGCGTTAATCACCGAGTATTTGGATAGCTATGAGCAATCCAACACTGAATGGATAGCCGAACATCCTGCATGGGAACAATGGCTACGCAATTCCATGATGAGTCGCGGTGAAATCGAGAATCGATTCAAGTTTGAATTTCAAGCTTACAAAATCACAAGTGGCGGCCAAGGGGCACTGATGAACGATGGCCTTCAACAAGAGCAAAACGGGTTGTTGGGGCAGTTGTTGTCGGAAATCGAAAAAATGGCAGCTGATGCGTGGGCTACTTCTTATGAAAATAAGGATAGAGCCGGTCAAAAAGCGCTTTCACCCATTCGCACAATGCTGAATAAGCTCAAAACACTGAGCTACATTAGCAGTAAGGTGAATGTTCTCATCAAGCGCGTAAATGATGTTCTTGATGCGTTGCCAAAAACCGGTCCGATTGAAGGTGCCGATCTCTCATCAGTTTGTGGGTTATTAAACCTGTTAGGTTCGTACAGAAGAATGACGGACTTTATTAACCAGGTACCACAACATCAAAACGATGTGTTCGATCCAATTGAGGAAGATGAAGACGATTCATTAGTGGTTTCAGAGCAGACAGATATTGTCAGCGAAGAAGTTGTTGATGAGCAAACTGATAAGCAATCAGAAGTTGAAGTCACCATCCCCTCTAATCCTAAACCTGTAGCGCAACCAGCTGCATTTTGCTTCTAAAGGAGTATGTTATGAGCCAATCAACTTTGGTTAAATCACTCCCCATTGTCGCAAAGGCACTGGGGCGCAACATGGGTGTTCGTGTGGAAGTGGATGCTGGTCATCCTCGGACAGACGGTAATGTTATTTATTTACCGTCTTTGCCCTTGGATGATCCCGGTGTAGAAATACTGGGACTTGGCTTTATCATTCACGAAGCAGGACACATACGTTACAGCGACTTCAGTATTGATTACGCCAAGTTATCTCCAATAGAGAGAAAACTGAGCGGGATCATGGAAGACATTCGAATGGAGAAGTGCATTATCCGGGATTATCCGGGGGCACATAAAAAGCTTGCGAACCTAGTTCAAAAGCTTGTCCATAATGGATTCTTTGAGCCAGTCACTACTGATACTTCACCAGCTGGAGCGTTATGTGGGTATTTGCTTCACAAAGGGCGTGCACGGGTACTTGGTCAATCCGCTTTAGATGACCATGCTCAAACCGCGCAGACATTTCTCGAAGGCTATATGACGCCACTGGCTATGACACGGATTAATAGTGTTTTAGCCAGGGTTTCTGGCACAAAGAATGAAGGTGAAATCGTTGAGCTTGCTCGCGAAGTTGCCCAAATACTGGAAGAGGAGAGTCAACGCACCGCACCACCACAAAACAGTAATCAAAGCCAGCAGCAACACGCTGGCGATGATTCACAAGATCAAGACCAGACATCTGATCAGAACCATGACCAGCAAACCGGTGATGGCGATGATTCCGATCAAGGTTCAGATCAAGGGGACGATGATGCACAAGGTGATGATAGCGATATGCAATCAAGCCAAGGTGATAACGATGCAAATGATGATTCATCATCAAATGCAAGTACAGCGTCCAGCGACGACACATTAGATGCAGACAGTGACACCGGTAACGGTCAATCCTCCAATTCATCGGGGGATATGTCACAAGAAGCGTTTGATGCAGCCGTGCAAGCCATGAAAGACATTCTGGGCACATCAGAAAGTGACTCAAGGGATTTGCCAGGTGATATCAGTGATGCATTTGAACAACTCATCAAGGATGAGATTCAAGAGGCGGCAAATGAGCGTGGAAATCACGCTGTTAGCATGAAACCAACTCACATTACTGATTTAACATCACCTGGCGATCATCAAAAAGCACTTGATGAAGCTCAAGCAGCAACAGCTGCATTGCGTTCCAGACTTGTCCAATTGGTTCAATCCCAGACCAAAGTGAAGCGAAAGACTTCACGAAATGGGCGCAGGCTGAATGACCGAAAACTACATCGTATAAAATCAGGAAATTTATCGGTGTTTAAGTCGGCCAGTCGCAAGAAAGCGGTTAATACGGCAGTACAGGTTTTGCTTGATAGGTCGGGTTCTATGCGTGAAGGCATAGCGATGGCTGCAAGATCTACATTGTCACTAACTGCTGCAATGAAAAATGTACCTCACTTGTCAGTAGGTGCAGCAATGTTTCCGGGTTCAATGGGCACGGCTGTGACTGTTTTGACAAGACAAGATCAAACGATGAATCAAACAGCTGGGTATTACCCAGAAGTTCAAGTCGAAGGTTGCACTCCGTTGCTTCCTGCTTTGATCTGGTCAGGGGATAACCTGGTTGCTCAAAAAGAAGAACGAAAAATCCTTTTTGTGGTGACTGATGGTGCTCCTGATGACATGCAAGACTGTATCAAGACGGTAAATGACTTGAGACAAGGTGGCATTGAGGTATACGGCATTGGCATCGACGTTCGCGAGAAGATGATGTCAGCCCTGTTTGGTAATAAGCATGTATGTATTGAGCACGTGGGAGAGCTTGCGGAAGCAACCTTCTCACTACTTGAAACGACATTACTTGCTGCCTAACGCAAAATAGCTTCATAGCTAGTAGTACCAACTGTTAGACCCCCGAAAGGGGGTTTTTTTTATAACCGGCTCGGACCAATATCCGGTTATTCATTGAGGCAAAGCCTTAAACCTTTTTTAATGCGAGCCATGAAGAAAAAGGCCAAAGGTTTACTATCAGCAACCAAGATTGCTCAGCGCAGCTTCTGTGAAAAGCAGCTCGTGCTCGATGAGCAATATGGTCGGCATGAAACAGACGTTCAAAAACAGCGACGTGAAAGAGGAGACGAAGAACATCTTCGACATCACCTTGAAGCACAACGCTATGGTTCAAACCGAGATAATCGGTGTTTCATTGCTACCGAGCTTTATGGCCCTGTTGCCAAAGAGACAGAGCAGCTAAGACTGTTCCGTGACAGATGTCTTCAAAAAAGCTACTTAGGCCGGATATTTACCAGTGCCTATTACGAACTCTCGCCAACGATTGTGTGTTTGATGAAACGCTACCCTTTGGTCAGAAAATTCATGAAACCCATTATCAACTGGATCGTTAAAAAGGTGAGCATCCATGGCTGAAGCCTATTATCTCGCTATTGTTTGCTTGCTCATCCTGTCTCTGTACGGGATTGATGCCAGAAGACGTGAACAGCGTCGTAAATTCATTCTAAAAGAACGTATGCCTACCGAGCTTTCTGAAGGTCAGCTAATTCGTTCTGAATACTACATTCGCACGGAAGTGCCTCGGAAAATGCATGGCACATTGGACCAGTTATACAGGGTCATGTCTGGACTACATGTGCTGGTGGACAGCAAAACCCGTGATAAGCATCAAGTATTCCTCAAAGACATTGTTCAGGTTTCGGTATACCGAGTCATTTTGACCCGTATAGGCATGAAAATGGCTGACTATGCCTATTTCAGGGTGGTTACGCCTGATGGTGTCCAATATATCAAACGAAACCTTCTTAACGAAGCACAAGTGATCGAAGAGTTCGATAGAACTCAGGCGCTCATGAATGGTAAAGCAACACCCTCAAATGCCCAGCACAAAGCAATGTGCATAAGCTGCCCTCAACAAATTAATTGCGACAATTGGCAGTTTTCAGGCCGCCAGTAATCATAGGAGAAATCATGAAAGCAAAACTGCTTTTACTGCCACTACTAATTGCATCTGGTGCTAACGCTGATGTGTTAATGCCAACAGAAGACAGTGCTAAGTACGCTGATAATCGCGTCCGACTCACAGCAAAATTGCAAGAACCTCCAAAGACCATATTGCCCAAGCTGGTAAGTAAATATTCTGCAGGTAAGGCTGAAACATCAAAATCACCAGCAGGTGACACAACTACTGCAAAAAACATTGCGAGCACAGCAGACAAATATGTTGTTCCGCCAAGAAAAGCAGTAGCAACTGGCCTTGCAGAGAAGCAGGTTAAAGCTCCTGAGCCGAAAAAGACGGTAGCTGACCTACCTCTACGTGAGCTGAATGATGAAATACAGGTTTCTTTTCGTGACCGTTCATTACCTTCCAGTATTCGCACATTAACCCCTCCTGGCTGGGTTTTAGACCTGCAAATCGACAAAAGCATCGAAAGTACGCTTATCAGCTTTTCGGGTGAAACCAGTTATGCACAGGCGCTTAAGGACATTCTTGAGCCACAAGGGCTGACCTATCTCGCATACAGAAATATGAAGCCTAAACCACTGATTGTCGTGACTCACGGAGGCAAGAAATAATGAAGAAATTAGTTATCGCCGGCATGATCAGTCTGACAGCGTGTGCTATGCCACCAGAAAAACCTGTTGAAACAACGCAGATTGAAAACATTCCACGTACTCAGCAGTTAGCACCCAGAACTAGCAACTACGTCAATATCACCACATCACGCAAACAGATCTTGGATGAAACCGTCACTATCAATCAGCCACGTATTGCATTGATAGATGCATTAACACATCCCTCAGCACTGACAACAGCGAACATCGTGGCGCTCGATTCTGGTGTAAATCTGGCCATGAAAATAGGTGTGAGAGCACAAAACTCACGCATTACTGACTATATTCGTCAAATTGAAGGTACAACCGATTACAAAATAGACGTTGTCCAAAATAGTGATGGCGTGATTCTCCAGGTGGCCTCAACCATGACTCAATCTTGGGATATGGCTGCACTATCTGATATGCCAGAAGCCATTACGCGCTCTGGCTTCTCGGCAACAACACAGCGATCATCTGGTGGCGGTTCTGGTGCTATGGGTGGGAATGCTGGAGGTGGAGAATCCAGTCAAGGCCAAACACAAAGTGCAAGCGGTACCAATATTGTCACGACACGTGAAGATGATACATGGTCATCATTAATTGCAGATGCCCAACGAATTCTAGGACTTATAGAGGACGGTGAGTCCAGCTCAAACACTAGTAATGGGAGCAATCAGAATACTTTAGTGCCACAACTTGAAGAAGGCGATGATCCTATAGCTTTTTTGAATAACTATAGCAAAGCACTCGATGATGAGATGAACCCTTACTTTGACACGCCATGGGTAGTAGGTAATAAAAGACTAGGTAAAATCACAGCGTACGGAAAGCCAAGCCAAATTAGACGCCTTGATGAACATTTCTCAAAGCTTGAAACAGATAGCCAAAGACAAGTACATCTGTCAGGTGCCATCTTAGATATTAAAACTAGCCGAGGTGAAGGATATGGTGTTGACTGGAATGCCGTTTACCAAAATAGCGATGGAGACAAAACCGTATCCTTTGCTGGTGAAACTACACAAGCACTGTCCATTGTAGACGGTGGTAACTGGTCAGTAGCGGCATCAATCCCATTTGGTAATCTGACATTAAATGCGATTGTCGAATCTTTGAGAGAGCAAGGCAGTGTCACGCTTCAAAGCCAACCACGATTAACTGTAACAAATGGGTATACAGCCTATTTAGGATCTACACAGGAATTCTCATTCGTTTCAGGTGTTGAATTTTTGCCATTAACTGCTGGCGGAGATGGCAATGTAGCGTCAGACACTGCAATCACTACAACACTTTCACGTGTCAATGTAGGTATCAAAATCGCTGTTACACCTAAGATGCTGGATGACGGCAAAATTCTAGTCGATATTGTTCCGATACTGAGCACAATCACTGGATTTACTCCAATCAGTTCTGGTGGTGAAGTATTTGAAACGCCAAATATTGCTCTTCAAGAGCTTGCAACACAGGTCATTACAACCAGTGGCACACCAATTTATCTTGGTGGTCTGATCATAAATAGAGTTCTGCAAAACACTCAAAGACTACCAATTAAAAATGAATTACTTGCCAAAGCTCTGGGTGGAGCTAAGTTCGAGCAAGAAGACAGCGAACTGCTCATTGTCATCACTCCACAGGAAGTGGGCGCATGATATCCGTCAATACTCCAATCTCAATTGAAGGAAGCACGTGCATCCTGATGCGTGACGTATTAGGGGGTTCGACAAACGATAAATACACCAGTCAAGAGCAAGGCAGTCTTAGAGTCTGGTACGAAGAGCAAGCTCTGCGTGAAACTCGCGATGCACATCCGAAAATACCGGTATATGGTTTCTGGCAGTCATTAATTGCATCTGGGTTGATTGATACCAGCAAGCGTTTGCAATACATCTTTACGACTGAAAGCAAAGATTTTGGCTATTACTTATATAGCCATGAAGGGCTTCTGCATACAGGCTCACTGTTTCATGACGAACTACAACGTCTACCAGGACCTGCGATCCAAGAAGGAATCACAGTTGCTGATGGTGAAGAAATCACCGTCAGTATTTCTGACCTTAAATTGCCAGACTCTCCATTACTGACACACAAAGAACGTATTGCTGCAGCAGTACTGGTCAAAAAGAAAGCTCAGCAACAAGGTTTTCTAGCAGTAGCTTTGGTGAGTGGACTAGCCCTTTTAGTGGATACAGGCCTAGCTCATCATCATAAATCACACATGAAGGAATTCAGCAAAGTAAACACTGAACTTCACATCGCTGAACAAGCTCTTGCTTCTGTTAATCTTCAAAAACTTGAAAACTGGCCATCACAGTCAAAAGCCTTATCAAGCCTTTATCAAGTAACTAATGCATTCACAGGCAGCAATATTTCTGGCGAGATTAACTTACTCCCTAACAAGCAAATTGCAATTGAAGTTAAGGATTCTCGGGACACAAGAGCCAGGTTAAGCATGCTGGAAGATATGGGGATACAGTCAAAGCGTCTTTCAGCTAACACAACGATTATCCAATGGGTGAACGATGAATCGTACTAATCCAATCATTAGAAATATTGCAATTATTTTAGTTTCTTCAATGCTTGCTGCTTTTTACATAATCACTGGTAACGCTTCCAGAGAATATCCAAGTATAGAAAACCTACAACTGCAAATATCTCAGATTAACGATCAAGTAGAAATTGTCAGCCAAAAATCTGATCTCCCACTACTTCCAAATATCTGGCACTCCATCACTGTAATTGCCAGTACACATGGCGTGAAAGTTTCCCCACTCAAACAAGCCAAGGATGCAGGCATTCTCGACTCAGATATACCTGGAGGAACACCATGGTATGGCGTGATTCAGGGAAATAGTAGAAATGTGGCCATGGCAGCTATAGAGATCCAGAAAGTGGTTCCTGTAATTTTTGGTGCTGCAGCCATAGACAATGAAGTAATTGGCCTGAGCTTCGCAGCGTTAGGTTCGGAATTAGAAAACTAAGAGGTCGTTATGAGAAAAAAAATACTTACATTATTGCTACCAGGAATACTTATCTCCTTTACCCAGCCTATTTCTGCTGAAAACCAAACAGGATTAACAGCTGATCAAATTCGACATGAACAGGCATTAACAGAGCTCAGAAAGCAAAAAGAAATTCTCGAACTAAAGCACTCTCAAGCAATGCTTATCAGAGACTGCCATGAAATGGGTATTGACTGTCGCGAAGCTGATTTAGATATCCGGCAAGACCCTCTTAATGACCTTGCGACAGTGATAGGTAGCCAAGAACCACATCTAGCTACATCACTGGAAGAGAGTTCTTTTTCAATTGAAGGAATTAAAAGCAAGTCAAGCGTCAGTCCTACGCTAGAAGCTATCCAGAATGACAGTGCAAAACTTAAATATTCTGGTGAGACTCAATGGGCCCTTGTCGGAGACACAGTTGGAGAGTGGGTTGTTACCCATATAGATGCCTCAAAAGTACGCATTAAACACTCCGGAAACTCTAATTCCAAAACCTTAGTTTTAAATTGGTGATTACTATGACTGGAACAACTGAATTATTTCAACGCATACTAGAAAAGCTTATATCTCAGGGCGTTACAGACTCAATCAAATCATCGCATTGGCCAATACCAGAGTCTGGCGAAGCAATCTATCACTCACTGATTGAAGAGGGCGTCTCTGCCGCAGATATAGCTACTGCTTTCTCTCAATTAAGTAATAAACCTATCTATAGCATTGATGATGGTGAGTTTGATCACGAAGGTGCTGGATGGGGAATTGCAAATAATACCTTATACATTGTGAACCCTTATGGGCACACAATTGAAGAAATGCTAGAGGAGCAGGCAAAAGGGAAAGTTAACTTTAGCAAAACCGGCATATTAATAGGCACATCCACTATTACACTAACTCAAGCTACTAGCAAAACCGAGTTAGATAAAAGCATTAATGAAATGATCGAAAGCGCCTTGGAAGTAGGTGCCAGTGATATCCATGTTTCCCCACGCACACGAAAACATTTATCAATACAGTTTCGCTCGGATGGGGTAATCAAGCCATATCAACATAAAATCAGTATGGATGAGTATCAGGATTGGTCAAACAAATTGCTTGGACGAGCTGGAAAAATCGGTGGGAAGCCAACTAAACCACTTGATTTAAAGTTTAACTATCTCTGGAAGGATAAAGACATACAGGTACGTCTAGCTGCATCGCCAGTAATGAGTGGCGGTGACCCCTATTTCTATTTTGTTATGCGGCTATTGAACCCAACAGGCCAGCAAAGGCAGCTCAAAGACATTGGCTTCCCGAAAGTTGAGTATGAAACCTTAAAGACCCTTTGTCGCCCTCCAAAAGGATTAGTAATAGTCACCGGCCCAACAGGAAGCGGTAAAACTACAACGCTGTACGCCATGCTCCAGCTAATCCAAGAATTACGTCCTGGCGATTCAATTCAAACATTAGAAGATCCTGTCGAGGTTGAATTACCTGGCATCAATCAGACCCAGATAAATAACCAAGCTGGCATGACCTTCGCGGAAGGATTAAGAACAAAACTTCGGCAAGACCCGGATGTAATTCTCGTCGGTGAGCTTCGTGATCTTGAAACCACTAATCTTGCAATTGAAGCATCCATGACCGGTCACTTGGTTCTTGCCACGATGCATACAAATAGCGCGGTTCAAACCATTAGTCGATTGACAAACATGGGTGTTAATCCATCAACACTTGCCGATTCATTGCTTGCAATATCAGCTCAGCGAATGGTGAGAAATGTTTGTAATGAGTGTTCCACAGAAGAAGAATTTGGACAGAATCCAGCTATTGCTGAGAAGTACTCAAGCTTGCGTGGCGCACCTCAACTTGGTGAACCCATTAAGGTTGCAGACCATAAAGGCTGCTCCAAATGCGATGGAGGTTACTCAGGTCGAAGTCTAGTTTCTGAGCTGATGATTATCGACCCATGGACACAAAATCAAATTCTTGAAGGTACATCTGCAAATGTTATCGAAGAGAAGCATCGCAACCACCAATATTCCACCATGTGGGACAACGGTATCAACATGGTCCGCCGTGGAAAAACAACTATCAGTGAACTAGAAGCCAGGCTATCTCCACTTGCAAGCTATGGCCAACACTTTACTTATGGCCGTGAAACAAACCTGCTCTAATTTTTGAGGAAAACAAAATGAACCTAAATCTTAAACAAAAAGCCCAAAAAGGCTTCACATTAATCGAACTCATGATTGTCGTTACTGTATTGGCCATACTTGGAACAATAGGTATGCGCGGCTTTAACGCATGGGTAGGTGGTGCGAATGTGGACGTGGCTACCTACTTTGTTGAACGTGACTTTCTATCAGCAGTTACTCAATGCTACCGCATCAATCGTGGCTACGGTAACTGTGACAAATCAGAACTAACGCGTTACGGTTTGAGCGATCAGACTGCTTGGGATACGGATTGGACAGTTAGTGTAGCCGGCAATACCTTCAATATCTCAATGCCAGTACCAGATGACGAAGATGGTACTAATTTAGCGACACGTCTAAATTCATCTGAAGTTGAGCACATTAATAATGCATCCTATTCTGGCTCAAGCGTAACAGTTGAATTGGTAATGCCATAATGCAATTCGTTGTTAAACTTCGATATTTGGATGGCAATACTCGCCTTACCTTGATGGAAGCAGAACATCAGGTTGCTCTTCTCGAGCAGCCTGGACTTGATGATGCAATTGAAGGCTCATGGGAAATCCCGTTTGGATTAAAGATTGGTTCAAACAAACTCAAACCTGAAGAACAATTACTTCTTGTTGCTCAAGTCGCAACACTGGTGGACTCAGGTGCCGATATAACACAAGGCATTACTGAAATAGCAGAAAGCACTCCTTTTCTAAAGAAGCACATGCAAGATCCCAGAATAGAACACGCCTCACGAATATCTGATTATTTAGAGCTTTTCGGGGTAGATGGAAACGTTGTGTTACTAGTTCGCTCTGGTGAAGAGTCAGGTCGAATGAGTCAAGCTATTAACATGGCAGTTAAAAACATTCAGCAGGATATTGAGCTGAGAAAAGCCACAAGTGCGGATTTGAAGCTGGGACTAACTTATCTAATCCTCGGAATAACATCCATTTTGCTATTGAGCTTAATACTCGGAGGTCCAGCACAGCAAATCATCGACGTGCCTCAGCTTAAAGAAAACAATGCAACTCGCCTTATCGTTAAATTAAGAGCAATTCAAACTGACCACACGTTTCTCTTCTTATTGGTAGTTGGTGGGGCTATGGCCGGAATTCGATACCTTTGGAACAATGTCTCAGAATTTCGCAGCCTATGGGGCGTGCGTCAACTTGATGAGCTATTAAAAGCCAGAAGATCAGCAAATTTCCTTGCTGCTTGGATGCCTCTGTTTGCGTCGGGCTTCAGTCCAGACAAGTCCCTAAATTTGATTGCTAAAAACAACAGCGGCACAAATAAATTAGCTGTCGAGTCCATTATGGAAGGTGTAGAGCAGGGTGCGACTATTCCACAAAGCCTACTAGCCCAATACTGGTCACCTAGTTTTATTATTGGCATGAAAGCTTTCGATGCAGCGCATGACGAAGCACGTCACAAATTACTAGTGCGTATCAAAGGGATGCTAATCACAGAGATATTCGTTACGGGAAAACGCTTCTCTAAGCTTGCGTTGCACATTGGCATGATATCGGCTGTATTTACAGTTTTTTTGATTGCTGCAGGCTTCTATGCCCCAATGCTACTGTCGCGTGGTGGTTAGTGAAAGGTTACACGCTCGTCGAATTATTGGTAGTCACAGTACTACTTTCAATCTTAGCCACACTGGGTATGCCCGTGATTAAAGAAGTTATGGAGTCACACAGGGTCATTTCCACAGTTGAAACTATGAAAGCACTTGCTGCATCAGCTGATGTCGCGAGACGATTACCAGGTGGTGATAACTTCACAGACGCAACTACTAGCGATATTGCTGCTTTACTTAACAATTATGAAGCAAACTCGCAGGGCTTAACCAGTAGCCCATTGCAGACCTATTGGGGAACGAGCTACTTAATAACCACTACCGGACAATATGCCACTGTAAAAGTATCTATTCCGCTACGGGATATTAATCCGTTTGAAACCATCGCAACGTCCGCTGGGGCTAGCACTAATCTTCTAGTTAGCTATAAGCCACGGGGCGATAATCGCTCATCAGTTGTCACTTCAATCTACAACAAACGTCACCTCTATTTGGAATCCACAGATGATTAAATATCGCTCTCAAACATTGAGACAATCTGGCTTTACGATAATTGAGCTGCTGGTTGTGATGATGGTCATAAGTATTATGGCTGCCCCCTTCGCCTATCAGCACATCCAGAAATTTGAAGAAGATCGGATTGCAATAACCGTTGCTGAAGTTAATGACCTGTTTCAGTCAGCTCAGAACTTTGCAGCAGAACAGGATGGTGAGTGGCCAAGCGAAGCAGATAACTGTGCGACAGCTATTTCTACAATGGACACTGAAAACTATCTTCAAGGATTTAACGTTCGATCACCCTTTGGTACTAATTTAAGTACCAGCTGCACTACAGGAGACGGCAAAAGATTTATCGTCACTATTGATGCAGTAGATGCTGGTAATGCAGAGCTTTTAGATGCTGGCCTTCCCTCCAGCACGGTGTCAGGCAGCCTTGTTACAGTATCTGTGCCACTGCCAGCCGTCATTCCAGCTCTTGAACATTTGCTGCCAAGAGATGGCTCAAGACCAATGACCGGTGATTTAGATATGGATGATAATAACATCCTAAACGCTAACCAAATCGAGACAGAGACAGTTCTATTGAACTCAATCGTGACGAAAGACTCAGCGTGTGCATCTAACGGTTTAGTAGCAAGAGATAATATCGGAAACTTACTCAGTTGTGTAAGTGGACAGTGGAAAGGTCCAGAGGGAGCTCCACAAGGAATGGTCGCTCATTTCCATCAAAGTATATGCCCCGATGGTTGGTCAATGGCTAATGGTGCAGGTGGTACTCCAGATTTAAGAGGTCAGTTTATAAGGGTTTGGGACGCAGGCAAAGGTATAGACGCAGGCAGGGTTAGAGGTAGCGAACAAGCACAAGACACGCAACGATTTAGTGACTTCCAAGTTCAACGATTGAACCAGTGGACTGCCGGTCCAGGCTTAAGAACTTCTTATCTTCCAGAAGACGGTGCTTATTCTAGCTGGCTACACACAGGTGAGGGTGGTGGCGGAACAGATGTCTGGAGGCTTCGTATGAGATTAAAACCTAATGCTGAGGTACGCCCTACCAACGTGGCAATGCTGACATGCATGAAGCAATAGTCAGACTCAAGACATTAGCAATAGCTAGACCAAAGGAAGATCTAACCTAATGATAGAAAACAATTTAAACGATATTAAACTGTTCAACGACTACGCAATATTAAACCGCTCTGGTCAGCATGAAATTCTTCGTGAAGGTGAAACATGGAATGAACTGAAAGATTTATATACCCAAATCCTAGATGAACATTGCCCAGACCAAACAATTAACGCAACTGACGCCTCAGTTACATGGCAAGGTGATCGGTGGCGTTGCCATATATTCCACAGCGACCGAGGTTGGGGTTGTGCAATGCGAAGAAATCCAACTGTCATTCCTCACTTACAAGACGATTTGGGCTTTGAGCTAGACAAAGTACTTTCACTAACCAATGGCTCAGGATTAATAATAATAGCTGGACCAACAGGTGCTGGTAAGACAACCACGATGGCATCGCTTATCAATTACTTGTCAGAACGCGGTGAATTGGGCGATACAGTAACGATCGAAGAGCCAATAGAATACAGTCATACTGATCCACTTATTTGTCAGCGAGAAGTAGGTATCAACGTTGGTAGTTTCAACGCCGGTGTGCATGAAGCTATGCGTCAATTTCCACGCAATATTGTGATCGGTGAAATTCGCCACCCCAATACGGCTGAAGCTGCTATCCAGGCTGGGTTAACTGGCCACCGAGTATTTGCCACACTTCACGCAAAAAATATTCAGGAAGTCGTCACCAAAATGTTCGCATTACTTGACGATCAGCATGATGACTTGCTTCCTCAAGCAATGCAGGGCTTTATTTGCCAACACCTGATTCATGGCATAAGTGGAAAAACACACTGTATTTACGAAACGTTAGAAGCTACAACCCAAGTTCGCAGTATTCTTGCTCAGGGTGCGGCAGCACTACCAAGACTAAATCATGAAATGTATCAGCAACGCAGAAAATCACTCGCAGAACACGCTAAATCACTCGTAATTTCCGGAAAGCTCCAAGTCGAAGAAACTGTTCGATGGTCCACAGAATGAGGCTGATGATGAGAATAGGAAGAAGCTTTGTAAGTATACTTTTCACCGCAATGCTGGCCTCCCCAGCTATTGCACAGACTTATACTGTTCAAGCCGGTGATAGCTTATGGAAGATTGCTGAAAAAACCAAAGCACATGATGTAACGGTTCATCAAATGATAGCAGCGATACATGAAAATAACTCAGCTCTATTGGGTGCTGATATCGGCAACATCAAGCCAGGTATGGAATTAGCAATCCCATCCCAAACTGCAGCCTCTAACGCAAGCTCTAAACATGCCACGCAATTACTTAGTGGCACCGGTAGCCCATTTTCGACACCCACAAGAAATACACGCATTGATTCCATTCAAAAGAAAATTAGCCATATCGAGAATGAAATCGAAGACACAATCGAAGCCCTTACAACAAGTCAAGACAGCTTCGACGCAATGGTTACCCCCTAGGAGAAAAAACGACAAAGAGTTAAACAATAATGCCGGCCTTATGCTTTTCATAAGCTCGGCATTTTCTTTTATCATGCAGGTATGCCGATATGATTTGAATCGGTGGAATATCAAAACTATCACCACTCAAACAGATACAGCCAGTTCGGGGAGTATCACGGCCCCGGAGAGCATCCTGATAAAGATCCAAATAATCCTTATGATGACCTCCGGTTCTTGCCAATACACCTTCGTCATACCCCTCATTCAGTTCTACACGAGCCATTTCAAACGACTCCATGAGCTTCAGCAGTTCATTATCCACCATCAATAAATCGCTATATGATTTGATTGAATTGAGCTCTACAAGATAGGGCACTAATGGCTTTAGAGGGTCGGCAACGATTCTGACGAAATCCTCCAAAAAGCGCATTAACCATCTGTTTTACAAGCCCTAAATTAACTATTTCATCGCGTGCAGACGATGCGTTACCTGCCGTATTCCCACACCCAGTAGCCAAAAGCCGCGGCACATAAAAGCCATGTGCCAATAACGACTGCGGCCGCAACGTGGCTGATCGGCTTGGTTGCCACTTTAGCTGCTTTCGAGCGACTCGCTTCTATCACATTCGATGGCGTCAGCTTGATGACAAGGACGATGCCCAGCGGGACCAAGATAATGTCGTCAAGATAGCCCAGGATCGGTATGAAGTCCGGAATGAGATCAATTGGACTCATGGCGTACGCTGCGATTGCGAGCGCAAGCAGCCGAACGACTATGGGGGTATTCGAGTCTCGCGCCACAAAATAAACCGTCAGCGCATCATGCTGAATGCGTTTTGCCGCAGCTCGCAGCCTGCCAAAGGTCACGGTAGACATCTAAACTTCTCCTTGCGCGATTGGCATTACTCGCAACTCTCAGGGATGATCAGGCCGAGACAATAGCGGGCTATTTAGCCAGGCTTGTTTGTAGTTGTTTCAACTGACCCTGGAGGACAGCTTTTTCCTGCAGTAATTCGCGATTCTGATCGTTGAGGAACTGGTTTCGGTCGTCAGCCGCTGCCACGCGCTCTCTGAGGTCGGAGATCCGCTGCTGGCAGGCCGCGAGATGTTTTTCAGAATCCGTTAGGGCCGCACCAAGCTTCTCCCGGTGTTCGGCGTCGCTATCTCGCTCCAGCTGGAGGCGGTCGACTGTCGCTTCCAGCGTTTCTGTTCGCGTTGCCCATTGTGTTATGACGGCCTGGCTCGCGTGCAACTTTTCTTTCAAGTTTTCAGCGTGATCCTGACTGGCCTCATAGCGCTGGTTTATTTGGTCGCGATGTTGTCTCAGCGTGTCGCGGTCCTGTTCGCTGGAGCGGAGCTGCTGCGTCAGCTGATCCACCTGACCCTCCAGCCCTGACTGGGTCCTGTGGAACTGGTCCCGTTCATGACGGCGATCCTCGGCAATCTCCTGCTGGTAGTGCTCGAAATGGCTGCGGATATCGCGGTTTTCCTGCTTCATCTCTTGGACGGTTGCAGTGGTCTCACTGAGTTTCTCCTGACTTGCCTCCAGTTTGGACGTGAGTGAGGCCGCCCGGTGCTGTTCCTGTTGCAGAGCGTGGGCCTGGGCATCGCTTTCGTTGCGAAGCGCTTCATTGGCCTTCTCCAGCCCGCAGCGTTGCTCTTCCAGTGACTCGCACCGCTGCCGCACCTCTTCCAGCTCGGTGCGCCATTGCTGTTCCAGCGTCTGGTGCGCTTCGCGCTCCTGCGTAATACGTTCATCGGCCGCGTATTGAGCTCGCTCATGCAGGGCTTTCACGGCGGCCACCAAGTCAGCCGGGAGTCCGTTCAGATCCGCTGCGGCTTCGCTGCCTGTTTTCCAACGTTTCAGCATTGGCCCGAGAGTGCTGCGACTGCCGGTACCGAGCTCCGATCGCACCCGGTCGACAGTGGGCTCGTCACCGCGTTGGCGGACGCGTTGCGCAGCGTTGGCGACATCCTGGTAGGTAATTCCGGCGCGGGCCATGACATGCCTCATTTTTATCATATAACGTGATATGTAATATTACGTTATTTATGAGATAATTAACAAAGTTAATTTAAGACCCATAACGCACGTTAAAGCGTATTAACGTGCGTTAGAGTGTGGTCTGCTCTATTCTGCCCCTGTAACACCGGTACACCACCGGCTCTTGAGAGCACGCCTCGAATTGGAGTGATCATGGATCCAAAACCCACCACCAGGTCCACATTACGTAATACGGAAAAGACCCTGTTAGCCGATTCGGCTAATCGGTACATCCACATGGCCACCACGGACAACACGCGCCGAACCTACCGTGCGGCCATTCGAAGCTTTGAGCGCTGGGGCGGACGTCTACCGACACAGCCGGCGACCTTGGCGGCCTACCTGTCCGACCAGGCAGTCGCGCTTAATCCTCGCACGCTGGATGTCTACCTGACGGCCCTGGGGCGCTGGCACCAGACTCAGGGATTGCGTGATCCCGCTCGGGACCCTGGCGTGCGCAAAACGTTGGAAGGGATTCGTCGCGTCCATGGTCGGCCGAAACGGCAAGCCCGGGCGCTGCGCCTCGAACACATTGCCGTCTTTCTGCAAACACTCCAGCAGCAGCCTGACTCGCTCAAGAAGCATCGCGACTGGGCCCTGCTGCAGGTCGGTTTTTTTGGGGCGTTTCGCCGCAGTGAGTTGGTGACTATTGAAGTGGAGGATTTGTCGTGGGAGCCGGAAGGGCTTGTGGTGACTCTGCCGCGCTCGAAAACGGATCCTCACGGTGAGGGGCTAAAGCGGGCCCTGCCTCGGGGCAACGGGCCGGTCTGCCCGGTCAGTGCCCTCGAAAACTGGCTAAAGCGCGCGGGCATTCACGAAGGACCCGTCTTTCGAGCCGTCAATCGCTGGGATCGGTTGCAACCCCAAGCCCTCTCAGGCGGGTCAGTGAACCGTATCCTGAAGGCGCTCGGGGAAACCTGCGACCTGGACTTCGTGCCGACCCTGAGCAGTCACAGCTTCCGGCGCGGTTTATCCACCGCCGCCGCGCGGGAGAAGGTCGACTTTGCGCAGATCAAGCGTCAGGGCGGCTGGAAGCATGACGGGACGGTGCGGGGCTACATCGAGGAAGGGCAGCAGTTTACGGACAACGCCGCAAGCACCCTGCTGGCCAAAGTTGCTAGCCTGATCGAGGGCTCCGATTAATGTTTAGTATGACAGTGGTTGGCTACCCATCCTGAGAGAGTTCGCAATGCATTGGACAGGTATGGACTATCACAGTCACATGCACAAGTGATGCGTTATCCGTTTGGATACGATCGCGGTAATGACCGGGCGGCTGAGGGTCATGGGTAACGACCGCGACAATCGCAGCATACAAGTTAGGCCCAATCGACCAAACATGAAGATCACTCACGCGCGTATCGCCGCATTCTACCGCTCGTTTAACGCCCTGCTGGATACCGGTTTGCTGTTGATCGAGTAACACGCGCGATGTGGCTTTCAATAATCCCCAAGACCACCGGGTAATGAGAATGGCACCGACGATACCCATTGCCGGGTCCATCCAGTTCCACCCGGCGTATTTACCCGCAAGCAGAGCCACGATGGCCAATACAGAGGTGAGCGCATCGGCCAACACGTGGAAATAGGCCGCACGGCGGTTGTGGTCGTGATGGTCATGAGAGTGGTGTGAATCGTCTTCCTGGTGGGCATGACTGTGGTCATGGTGGTCGCCAAGAATTTATGCCGACACGCCGTTGACGATCAGTCCGATGATCGCTACGAAAATAGCGCCGTTGAACGAAATCGTGACCGGATGGATAAAGCGATCAATGCTCTCAACCACCATGAAGAGAGCGAAGCCGGCCAGGAGTACGGCGCCCGTGAACCCTCCCAGCGCATTCACTTTGCCGGTACCGAAACTGAACCGCGAGCTCGATGCGTTTGAGTTCGGCAACCCCGTTGGGGCGAATCACACCGGCGAGTTGTAGAGCCTGGAAAGCACTGTGGGGCGCGTTATCCAGTGGGTGGCGCGTCCTTTTTATTTGGGCCAGTAGATGTGACGATCATCAACGACAAAGTCATGCTCGTGAGCCCTCGGATGGCACCAAGGCATTTTGACATTTTAAGGCCAGTTTTAACGGGACGATCTCGCGATCACTTCTGACCCATCCGATTCCGATATATCTCAAGATCGTCCCGCAGTGGTTCCAGATCATAGCCGGCTGCGCTGGCTTGGCTGAGCAGGTCCGCGATCGGATAGTGAGCCGCCTTGGCATAGGCCCACAAGTGGATGGCGCGCTTCCCGGTGCGACAATAGCCGAGAACCGGGTCCGTGGATGATTGCAAAGCGCTGGCAAAAGCCTCGATATCCTCAGGGGCGTACTTTCCCGGTTCGACTGGAATTTCGTACCACGTCATGCCCAGGGACTCTGCCTTGTTTTTCAGGGTTTGGGTATCAGGCTGGTCGTCCGTTTCATTTCGAGCTCTGCTGGCAATAATCGTGCGGAAACCCGCGTTTGCCAGTTGTTCAATATCGTCAATACCAGGTTGCGCCGTTACACTAAAGCGCTCATCAAGTTGTTTGATATCCATCGAATATCTCCTTTAATTTCAGGGAACTTCTGAATAAGTTTATGTCAGCTCATAGCGGCTGGGTTTATCCAAAAAGAGACCGGCGAGAATGCCAGCAAGGATCGCTATCGCCAGGGCACGATCGAGGCCGGACTCAGTACTCAATGCAGAGTGCTGCGCCATTGGGTAACAATCCATGCTTACAAACGTCACGGTTGCTTTCCGCATGCCAGATTTGCAGGCACGGCAACATCCATCAGTTTGGGGTCGGGCAAGTTAAGATTATTCATGATCCGGGCGTACTCGGCTTCCGATTTGCCCGCCAGACGTGGGTTGTAATGCTTCTCCTCGTAGATGGAGGAGCTCAGCATTCCTTTGTAGTCATGCGCTGGATATACCAACGTATCGTCAGGTAAGCGGAACAGTTTGTTAACGATAGAATCGTAGCTCTTGCGTGGGTCGCCGCCCTGAAAATCAGTCCGGCCACTACCGCGAATCAATAACACATCGCCAGTGAATACCGCCTTCTGGTCGCCCTGATTCCAGTAAAAACTGAAGGATTCATCAGTGTGACCCGGAGTGTAAATGGCTTCCAACCGAATGCCGTCGATATCAATTCGATCACCTTCCGATACATGTTCTGATACGCATTCCGCGTTAGTAAATTCACCCATGATGGTGACGCATTGGGTGGCGTCACGCAGATCACCAAGGGCAGTGACGTGGTCAGCATGAGTGTGGGTATCAATCGCCCGGACAAGCTTAAGATCAAGTTGATTAATTAACCCAAGATAGGCCTCCGTCGACTCTTTTACGGGGTCGATGATGAGCGCTTCTCGCCCCCGGCCGGACGCAATGAGATAGGTGTAGGTGCTGGATGTTTTGTCGAAGAACTGACGGAACAGCATGAATTTCAACCTTGCGAAAAACGCTAAAAGATATAAGGGTGTAACTAAATGTAATAATAGCAAAGGTAGCTGTCAATCGCAGGGCGAGTGGGCGCCATGCCTAGTGTCTCGCCCTTCGGGAGGCCCTGCTTTTTTTGGTTGGTGAGGTTAGCGTACCTCCCTTCAGCCCTTAATTTTGTGTACGCCTCGTTCACGGACTGTCTTGTTCTTTAATCAGGTAAAAGCCGAGTTTTCAAGCCCATCCTGGAGCGATGTGATTAATGGGCATTCAACATTCCCACGCTGAGCGCAGCATTCCTGCACTAACCCGTCCAGCGCACGCTCGATGCGTCGCAGGCTTGAAATTTTCGCCCGCACACTGGCTAGTTTTTGCTCGCCCAATACCCGTGCTTCATCGCAATGGGTACCGTCCTGCAGTGTCAGCAGCCCTCCGATTTCA
The DNA here is from genome assembly GCF_056863975.1 of Methylophaga sp. F7. Lineage (NCBI taxonomy): Bacteria > Pseudomonadati > Pseudomonadota > Gammaproteobacteria > Thiotrichales > Piscirickettsiaceae > Methylophaga > Methylophaga sp. F7. The sequence goes on from NZ_JBWPVL010000002.1 coordinate 81,561, forward strand.
TCCAGACTGAACCCCAGCCACTGGGCCGTTCGAATAAAGTGCAGGCGGGCCAACGCCTGATCGTCGTAATGGCGGATGCTTCCATAGGGCTTTTCAGGCTCTGCCACTAACCCCCGGCGCTGGTAATAGCGGATGGTTTCCACTCCCATACCGGCGGCTTTGGCCAGGGCTCCAATGGTCATTGAGTGTTGTTTTTTGGACATAGGGGTTGATTCCGTAGCTGACTACGGGAGTAACCTTACCTCAGTCACCCATTTTTAGAAAGGAGCCATCGTAATGTCAGAGTCCAAAAAATCCGGTCGCGGTTCGCTGATCGCAGGAGGGATTGCCGCTGCTCTGGCGTCTGCCTGTTGTCTTGGCCCCCTGGTCTTGATCACGTTGGGCATTTCCGGTGCCTGGGTCGGCAGCCTGGCCGCCCTGGAACCCTATCGGCCCTGGTTCATCGGTGCGGCACTGGTGGCCATGGTGTTTGCCTGGCGCCGGATATACCGGCCTGCACAGGATTGCCAGCCGGGCGATGTTTGCGCGGTGCCGCAAGTACGCACAACCTACAAGGTTGTTTTCTGGATTGTCGCGCTGCTCATTCTGACTGCGCTGGCGTTCCCTTATGTTTTACCCCTATTTTACTGAGAGGCATAGCACCATGAAAAAATCACTGATCGCCACAGCGTTATTCCTGTTCGTTAGCCTGCCGGCCCTGGCAGCACCACAAACCGTCACCCTGTCAGTCCCTGGCATGACCTGTTCGGCCTGCCCGATCACCGTCAAGGCCGCTCTCAACCGGGTGGAGGGCGTGACCTCTGTGGATGTTCGTTATGAAGAACGCGATGCGACGGTCACCTTCGACGACGAGAAAACGACCGTTGAGGCACTGACGCAAGCCACCACCAACGCCGGCTATCCGTCCACGCTGAAACAATCTCAGGCAAAACAGGAGTAACCATGGCAAACCCCAAAACCCTGTTGCGGGTGAGCGTCATCGGCACGGTGCTGGTCGCCCTGTGCTGCTTTACCCCAATACTGGTGGTTTTGCTGGGAACCTTAGGCCTGACAGCCCTCACCGGCTATCTCGACTACGTGCTTTTGCCCGCACTGGTCTTTTTTATTGGCCTGACCTGCTATGCCGTCTGGCGTAAAAAGAAACACGACGCCTGCTGCGATAGCCCTTCAACCAAGGAGTAACGTTTATGAGTGACAACAACCTGCACATTGCGGTGATTGGCAGCGGTGGCAGTGCCATGGCTGCGGCCCTGAAAGCGACGGAGCGCGGTGCCCGGGTGACGCTGATTGAGCGCGGCACCATCGGCGGAACCTGCGTCAACATTGGTTGCGTACCGTCCAAAATCATGATCCGGTCGGCGCATATCGCCCACCTTCGCCGGGAAAGCCCGTTTGACGACGGACTGAGTGCCCAGGCACCGGCGGTGAATCGTTCAGCCCTTCTGGCTCAGCAACAGGCCCGGGTGGAGGAGCTGCGCGAGTCCAAGTACCAGAGCATTCTCAACGACAATGCCGCGATTACCGTCCTCAAGGGCGAGGCGCGGTTCGTGGACGAGCGCACACTGACGGTTACGCTCAACGACGGCGGCGAGCAGACGGTGCACTTCGACCGGGCCTTTATCGGCACCGGTGCCCGGCCCGCCGAACCGCCTGTTCCGGGGCTATCCGAGACGCCCTATCTCACGTCCACCAGTGCGCTGGAGCTGGATCACATTCCCGAGCGCCTCGTTGTGATTGGTGCCTCGGTGGTGGCCATAGAGCTGGCTCAGGCCTTTGCCCGCCTTGGCAGTCGGGTCACCATTCTGGCCCGCAGCCGGGTGCTGTCTCAGGAAGACCCGGCGGTGGGTGAAGCCGTGGAAGCGGCCTTCCGTCGCGAGGGCATCGAGGTGCTCAAGCAGACCCAGGCCAGTGAGATTACCCACAATGGCCGGGTGTTCACCCTCCAAACCAACGCCGGCACCCTGGAGGCGGAGCAACTGCTGGTGGCCAGTGGCCGCACACCCAATACCGAGAACCTGAACCTGGAGGCCGTCGGCGTGGCTACCGAGCGCGGCGCGATCCGGATCGACAACCACCTGCAAACGACCGCGTCCGGCATTTATGCAGCCGGGGACTGCACCGATCAACCCCAGTTCGTCTACGTGGCTGCCGCCGGTGGTAGTCGGGCCGCCATTAACATGACCGGCGGTGACGCCAGCCTCGACCTCAGCGCCATGCCCGAGGTGATCTTTACCGATCCACAAGTGGCCACCGTCGGTCTGTCCGAGGCGGAGGCCCAGGCTCAGGGATACGACACCGACAGCCGCACCCTGACCCTCGATAACGTGCCCCGGGCCCTGGTTAACTTCGATGCCGGGGGCTTCATCAAGATGGTCGCTGAGCGTGGCAGCGGACGATTGCTGGGTGTCCAGTCCGTCGCGGGCGAAGCCGGTGAGCTGATCCAGACGGCCGTCATGGCGCTGCGTGCGCGTATGACCGTGAACGACATTGCCGATGAGCTGTTCCCGTACCTGACCATGGTGGAGGGGCTCAAGCTCTGTGCCCAAACCTTCACCAAGGACGTGAAGCAATTGTCGTGCTGTGCGGGATAAGACGGTGCCGCCAATGTATAACATGGATGAGATCGTGGAACGGCTGGGTCTGACCGGCGAAAGGGAAGCCGCGCTTCATGTGACGCTGTTGCGCGAGCTTGCCCTGGGACAACCGGTCACTGTTGAGCGGCTCGCGAAGTCGCTCAACTGGACGACTGATGAGGCAGAGTTGGTGCTGGAAAAACTGCCCTGCGGGACCATCGAGTACGACGGCCAGGGACGGCTGATCGGCTCCGGCATCACACTGCGAGAAACCCCGCATGCATTTGTTGTCAACGATCGGCCACTTTATACCTGGTGTGCACTGGATGCCTTGATGTTTCCAGCTGTCATCGGCGAACGGGCGCAGGTGCAATCGCGTTGCCCGCAGACGAACAACCCGGTCACCTTGACGGTTACGCCACAGGGAGTGGTTTCGCTTGAGCCGGAGGACGCGGTCGTCTCTTTAGTCTCGGTGGCCGCAGCGGGAGACATTCGAAGTGCGTTTTGTTGCGACGTCCATTTCTTTGCTTCACGGCAGGCCGGGGAGGCCTGGGGGCGGGATAAAATGCATGTGCACATGGTGAGTGTTCAGGAAGGTTTCGAACTGGGGCAGCGGATTGCGCACCTTATACTCAACAGGGCAAGGAGTGACCAACATGGGAGCTAATACCCGAATGGTAAACCCCAACCTTGAAGGTGGGCCGGGGGCGCAAAAAGAAGGCTGTGTCATTTCCGAAGCGGCCCGTCTCTGCGGCCTGTCAGTGCATCAGATCCGGACTTATCTGGACATGCGATTGGTGTACGCCTGTGGCACCACTCAGGGGGCTCTCGCTTGTTCGATGACGGCTGCCTGCAACGGTTGGCGTTGATCCGCTCCTGTCGTGAAGCCGGTCTCGGTCTCCCCGAGATTGCCGAATTTATACAGGCGCTCGACAACGGGGATAAAGGGCAGTGTCGAGCCGTCGAACGGCAAATTCAACACACAATTGCTGTTAAACGAGCCGCACTGAATCGCTGCACCCAGGCACTCACCAAGGCGGCGCATGGAGTGAAGTTGAGCGCTCTCAAAGGGCCGTAAGTTGAGGTGGCACCGGACAGTGGCCGAATTGGGCTTTTGCAGGGAGTCGTAACTCTTCAATGCATTGGAGGTGGTTTATGACGAACAATGAGCGCGAACCGACAGAAGTATCCCGGTCGCGCAATGGTTACTTGTGGGGGATATTGGCCGTGCTCAGTTGCCCCTGTCATTTGCCGATTCTCGCCATCGTGCTGGCTGGCACGAGCGCCGGCGCTTTTCTCGGGGAGCACTGGGTAATCGTGGGTATCGCGCTGACCGGCCTGTTCGTGCTGTCGCTGAGCCGACTACTAAGGGCCTTCAGCAAGTAACGGTCCGGTGTCGTATCCGGTATGGATCGCGGCCCACTGTATGTCAGATGCTAATCACGCGAGTTTACATTTACATAATAGCTGGAGAAAACTAAATGAATTTCGACAATCAACTGTTAAGTAAAGAGAAATACATACCACTTATACTCCGGGTCATTGTTGGCCTATTGTGGGTTTGGATGGGCATCGTTCCCAAGCTAATTTATCCTGAACCGAGAGTTGCGATGGTGAGTAAAAGCTGGGTAATTGATTTGCTACCCATGAGTCCGGCGCATTTCATCTTTATTCTGGCAATAGCCGAAATAATAACTGGAGTAATGCTTCTCTTAGGCCTGTTCACAAGACTTGCTTCAATAGCACAAGCATTAATGATTATTATGATTATTGTCGGTGTTTGGAATATCGCTGCGATGCATGGCATTACTTCTCCTCATGCACATTTGCTTATGAAAGATATTCCATTATTCGGGATAAACATGGTGTTAATAATTACTGGCGGAGGTCTGTACTCCATAGACAATTGGAGAAAACAGAGTAAGGGTGTTTAAAACTCTGAAGACTCTGATTGAAGTGTTCGACATAGGCGATAATATAGCTCTCGTCAACCGCATAGGATCGTTGCCGCCATGAACCAGTTAACCCTCTCCGAAGCCGAGTACCAGACCAAGAAGAGCAAAATTCGCCGCGAAATCTTTCTCGAACGAATGGACACGTTGATTCCCTGGAAACAGCTGGAGAAGAACGTAGCGCATTATTACCCAAAAGGTCAGGACGGACGGCCTCCTGTCCCGTTGTCTTCCATGCTGCGCGTTCATTGTATGCCATTGTTCTATAACCTGAGCGATCCGATCTTGAAATGCAGTCAACGCCGCGCGATCTAGACTCGCCCGAGGCTATCGCCGAAATGCTGGACGCCTTCTACCGGAAGGTCCTGGCCGATGATCGCCTGCGTCCGCTGTTCTTGGATGTGGCAGAAATTGACCTCAGAACGCACCTGCCGTGTATCCGCGCCTATTGGTGCAAGCTGCTGCTCGGCGAACGCGACGGCTACCAGAGCAACATGGTCGCCCGCCACTTGGCGTTGCACGAGCAACACCCTTTGCAGCTAGATGACTTTGAGCGCTGGCTGGAGCTGTTTCGGGAGACCGTGAACGAAGATTTCGCAGGGCCGAGCGCAGACCGCGCCAAGACATTAGCAACACGGATCGCGGGGAATCTTGTGCGACTTACACGTTCACCTATCAGCACGTAACGGACGATCGCACAACCCACTTGCATCGGGAAGCTGAATCATAAGACATCGCAAAACACTTTTTCGGGTTCGATAAGGAGTCACAACCATGAGTCATTCCAACGACCAAAGCTTCGGTGACGACGGTCACCTGAACGGGATTTTTGACCAACTTGACGTCCCTGAGGACGTTCGCAGGCGTCTGGCCCAGGCGCAGCAAACCGTACAAATCAACATCCCGATCCGCATGGACGACGGCGCCTTGCAATTCTTTCCGGCCTGGCGCATTCGTTACGACGACACGCGTGGGCCGGGCAAAGGGGGCATCCGTTTCCATCCGGACGTGAGCTCGGAAGAAGTCACTGCGCTGAGCTTCTGGATGACCATCAAGTGCGCCGTGGTGGACCTGCCATTCGGCGGTGCCAAAGGTGGTGTTCGGGTCGATCCCAAGGCGCTCTCCCGACTGGAACTGGAACGTCTGTCGCGTGGCTATATCCGCGCTTTTCATGACCTTATCGGGCCGAACAGTGACATCCCGGCACCGGACGTCAACACCAACGACACCATCATGGGCTGGATGGCCGACGAATTTGCCCAGATCGAACGCCGTCAGGTACCGGCCACCATCACCGGCAAGCCTTTAGGGCTGGGCGGTTCCAGGGGACGCACCGCGGCCACCGGACGTGGCGCGCTGCAGGTGCTTGATCTGTGGGCCGAGCGCCGCGGCAAAACCCCTGAAGAACTCCGTGTGGCGGTCCAGGGTTTCGGCAATGCCGGTTATCACTTCGCCCGACTGGCCCGCGAGCGCGGCTATCGGATCGTCGCGCTGTCGGATTCCCAGGGTGCCATTCATGCCGCTGACGGACTTGATCCAGACCCGATCTGGCGCCATAAACACAAAAACCGGGAGCTCAAGGGCATGGTTTACTGTGATGAATCGATCTGCCAGGAAGCCGACGTCGAGCAACTGACCAACGACGAGCTGCTGGCGATGGATGTCGATGTACTGGTACTAGCCGCACTGGAGGACGCCGTCACCGAGCAAAATGCCGCGACCGTAAATGCCGCCACGATCCTGGAAATTGCCAACGGGCCCGTCAGTAATGAGGCCGATGATCAACTAGCCAAACGCGGCGTCGAAGTGCTACCGGATGTATTGGTCAATGCCGGCGGTGTGATCGTCAGCCATCTGGAATGGGTGCAGAATCGCATCGGTGATACCTGGTCCGAAGACGAAGTCAATCGGCGCCTCACCGAACGCCTGGCCCGCGAGGCCGCCGCCTGTTTCGACCGGGCGGAGGAAGATAACATAACGCTGCGGACTGCGGCCTATACACAGGCCATCGGCCGCATCGCCGAGGCCATGACCCAACAACTCAGGGCTATTTCAACCATCATCAAGGATAGACGGTAAAGTCGTGCTCGGTAATGAGGTGGTCATACGGCTCGGGGTCTTCACGGGCATTCTGTGTGTCATGATACTTGCCGAAGCCGCCGCGCCACGTCGCGACCAGCGCTACACTCGCCGGCAACGGTGGCCACATAACCTCTTGATGGTCGTGGTGGATACCCTGGTGGTTCGGCTATTGTTTCCCGTGGCCGCCGTCGGAGCGGCGGTGATGGCGAATGAGCAGGCGTGGGGACTGTTAAATCTGGCCAATCTGCCAGTTTGGTTGTCGGTCCTTCTGGGGACGATCGCGCTTGATCTCGCAATCTACTTTCAGCATCGCATCTTTCATGCCGTGCCCTGGCTCTGGCGCTTGCATCGTATGCACCACGCGGATCTGGAATTTGACGTAACGACGGGCCTGCGTTTCCATCCTCTGGAAATTGTGCTTTCCATGGTCATTAAAATCTCCGTCGTGGTTGCGCTGGGAGCACCTGCGATCGCGGTACTGATTTTCGAGGTGATTCTCAATGCGACCTCAATGTTCAACCACGGAAACGTACGATTGCCTCAAGGACTGGAGCAAAAGTTGAGACCGGTGGTTGTTACGCCGGAAATGCACCGCGTGCACCATTCGATTGTTCCTGAAGAGACAAATAGCAACTTTGGTTTTAATTTGCCTTGGTGGGACCGGCTTTTTGGCACCTATCGCGATCAGCCTGCCGCTGGCCATATTGGAATGATCATCGGCATCGAGGATTTTCGAGAGCCGCGGGACCTCCGGTTGGATCAGATGCTGATTCAGCCATTTCGCAGCACCTACCGACGCCCCTGATCATTGTAAGCACTATCATCAGGAGTTCTTCATTTAATCGGAAAGACCTCATCATGGGGCACTGATAGAAAAGGTCCGTACATGAGTGGCCTCCACGAAACCGCCTATCCGCGATTGAAGGCGGACGTCTCTGAACAGGAACTGGCGGAAATCTATACACCCACCGCCAAAGAATGTGCCTTTGCCAGAAAGCACGGCCGAACACCGGCTGCTCGTGGTGCCTTGTTAATTCTCCTGAAAACGGTTCAGCGCTTAGGCTACTTCGTGAATCTCAAAACGGTCCCGCGGCCCATCACAGCGCATATCCTGGCCTGCGACGACCTTTTACCCGTCCCATTGAGCCAGCTCAGGGAATACGACCGCAATGGTGGCGCCCGTCAGCGGATGTTGGACGCGATTCGTCAACAGGTGGGCATCAAGGCGTTTACCGTCGAAGGCAAGGCTATCGTGAGGGACTTGGCGCGTGAAGCGGCAACCACCAAGCAAGATCTGGCGGACATTATCAATGTGGTGATCGAAGAGCTGGTGCGCCAGCGTTTTGAACTGCCGGGTTTTTCAACGCTGCAACGGTCCGCGCGTCAGGCTCGCAGCACGGTTAATACAGGTTACTTTCGGACGCTCAGTGCGGGTTTGACGGCGCAGCAAAAACAGGAATTTGACCGGCTGCTGCAAGTGCCAGACGATTCATCTCATACCAGTTGGCATAAACTGAAACAGGAACCCAAAAAGCCGACCAATACGGAAGTGAAGAAGTATCTTCAGCACCTGGAATGGCTTCAGGGCTGGTGTCAACGATTGCCCGCTGTTGATCACATTCCAGCCGCCAAGTATCACCACTTCATACTGGAAGCACGAGCGCTTGGCGCGGCCAACATCAAGGCTATGCAAAGCACCAAACGCTATGCCTTGATGATTCTGTTGGTCCATGCCCAATTGCGTCGCGCAATGGACGATGCCGTCGACATCTTTGTCCGCAAGATGCGCAACATCAAGACTAAGGCGGAAGCCAACCTGAACCAGTATCATCTGGATCACATGAAACGGATGGACAAACTGGTCGCTCAACTGCGTGACGTGCTGACCGCCGTTCAGGAAGCGCCGACGGATTCCGAGCGAGGTGCCCGAGTGGCGGCTGCCATCCAGAGCGACCCTGATGAATTACTGGCCGAGTGTGAGGAACACATGGCCTATGCTGGCAATAACTTCATCCCGTTTATGCTGCAACCCTATCGCCCGTTACGCCCCCTGCTATTCAATTGCCTTGAACTACTGGATCTGACGGCAACCAGCCACGATCAATCCTTGATTGAGGCGATTGCGACTCTGAAAAAGCACCGGCACAGCCGCAAGGAATGCCTTGTGCTCAGCACTCAACCCGTCGACGTGTCCTGGCTACCGGAGCGTTGGCGCCGTCTCATATTGGGGTCCGGGTCAAGCCAGCTACTGCCCGGTATGGTCTACCGGAAGTATTTCGAGCTGGGCGTACTAACGCAGGTGAAGCGTGAACTGATTTCCGGCGATCTCGCGGTCGCGAATAGCGACCAGTACAGCGACTACCGCGATCAGCTCGTGGATTGGAGTGTCTATGATGCCCAAATAGCGGACTACAGTGCGATGGTTGATATCGCATCCGACCCAGCCGCTTTTGTGGCGCAGGCCCGCTCACGCTTGAGCGAAACGGCGGACCGCATTGACCGTAACTTCCCGGAGAATGAATACGCCGTCTTCAATGGTGAAGAGCTGGTGATCCGGAAGCACCGTCGCACAGCGCCTCCCGATGGGCTGGCCGAAATTGACAAACAGTTATCCCAGAATTTGCCCGAAAAGAATATTCTCGACATCCTGGTGGAAGCCGAAAAATGGCTGGGGCTCCACAAACGCTTTGGACCACTTTCCGGTTTTGAGAGCAAGCTGGAAGACCCACGTACCCGCTTTGTTTCGACCTTGTTTTGCTATGGCTGCAATCTCGGGCCAACTCAGACCGCCCGATCCATCACGACACTTAATCGCCGGCAGGTGTCCTGGCTCAACCTGCGGCACGTCACCGAAGAGCGCTTGGAGCAGGCCATTGTGCAGGTTATCAATGCCTACAACCGCTACCGGCTGCCGCGACACTGGGGAACTGGCCAGCGGGCTGCCGCCGATGGCACAAAATGGAATCTGTACGAACAGAATCTGCTATCGGAATACCACATACGGTACGGTGGCTACGGCGGGGTGGGCTACTACCACGTCTCCGACAAATACATCGCGCTGTTCAGCCACTTCATCCCTTGCGGCGTTTATGAGGCCATTTACATCCTTGACGGGCTGATCAAAAACGATTCCGATATCCAGCCTGACACCTTGCATGGCGATACTCAGGCGCAAAGTGCGCCCGTCTTCGGGTTGGCTTACCTGCTGGGTATCAACCTGATGCCCCGCATCCGGAATCTGAAGCAGCTGGTGTTCTACAAGCCTGACAAACGCCAACGGTATGAGCACATCAATGCCTTGTTCAGCGAAACCATTAACTGGCAACTGATCGAAACCCATGTGCCCGACATGCTCCGGGTGGCGCTATCGATAAAGGCAGGGAAAATAGCACCGTCCACGGTATTGCGACGTTTAGGTACCGCAAGCCTCAAGAATAAACTCTACTTTGCTTTCCGGGAACTGGGGCGGGTAGTTCGGACAACCTTTCTTCTGGACTACATTGGCAGCGTGGAGTTGCGGCGAACCATTCATGCGGAGACGAACAAAACGGAGGAGTTCAACCAGTTCGTAAAATGGCTATTTTTCGGCGGCGAGGGGGTGATCGCCGAGAATATCCGCCACGAGCAACGGAAGGTGATCAAATATAACCACTTGGTGGCCAACCTGGTCATTCTTCACAATGTGGAGTCGATGACGTTAACCCTTAAAGATCTCAAGGATCGCGGCCATCATATTGATCACGATATTCTCAAAGGATTGGCCCCATACCGCACGGACCATATCAACCGATTTGGCGATTATACGCTTGATTTTGAACGGCAGGTTTCACCCATGAGCTACAACGCCAAAATAATTTAAATACAATAGGTTAAGGCACATTTTGGAGGATTTCGTCAGAATCGTTGCCGACCCTCCTTTAAGGCCAATTCGACATTATTTTGCAATCTTTCATAGTAGCTGGCCATTGAATCGGTAGGTTCTGTAAACCAGGCTTCATCATATTCAGAGTATCCAAGTGTGCTTTCCATAATCGATCAACCTGGACTAAGGAAGCTGTGCTTCAATTTGAGCAGCACGTTTGCTTTGAATATCTGAAAAGCTATCAGCGGTACCGGCAGCGAAAGTGGAAGTAATAATCACCATTGCTGCAATAAAAATAATAAGTGTTTTCATTGGGAATGCCCTCGTAAAAGAAAGTAATTACGGGGCAGATATGAATGTCACACAGGGACAAAATATCTGTCCCGTGTGGGTTGAGCTATAAAAAGCCCAAAAACAAAAAAACCGCATGCAATGTTATTGCTGTGCGGCTTTCGTTATCACCATCCACCTTAGTGGGTTGGCAAAGTGCTCTAAATAAATAGAGAATATGTAAATATTAGTTACATCGAGTAAAAGTGTCAAATATCGACTGAATGACTATCTGAACCCGTCCGCAAATTCATCCAGAATTTTCTGCTGCTTTTCTGCTTCAGCATGACTGTATTGAGCAGTGGTTTTCAAATCCATGTGCCTGGCCATTTTCGAGATCGTTGCAATATCATTGGTTGTTTTGAATAGCTGGGTGACGAATCCGTGTCTTAGCCAATGCGTAGAGGACCTTCTGATATTTTTCACACTTTCAGGGTCAGGAAATTCATCTATTATTTCCCTATCAACTCCTAACTCTTTCACTTTCATATGATCTGCAACATCACGAACCAATGATTTGAATATACGATGAGCTGTTGCACGGTCTTTGACTGGTTTGGTGCCTTTGATACTTAACAATAAATGCTCATCCGCTGCCGGCATGTGTTTAAGGTTCAAGCTCGATCTATATTTTATTAGCTCTTTAATAAAGCGTGAAGGGACTGTTAATGGTTCCGCCTCAACCCGACCCTTCCCAATAACATTAATGGACCAAGTTTTATCATGTGAAATATCTTTACCTGTTATGGTCAATAGCTCTGAAATACGAAGTCCGGTAAGTAAATATGCAAACCAGAGCCATCTTTGTCTTGCAAGGTCACGGATTTCTGATTTGTCTGAAGGATCTGCCTCAGCAAGATAATTATTTACCGCCTTGATTTCATCATCCAGCAAATGCCTCTCTACTTTTATTCTCGTGGCTTTAGCGTTTTTCTCCTCAGCAAAAACATTATGAACAAGATATTGTTTCCTCACCATCCAAGAGTAAAAGCTGGACACTGTTGCATTCAGCTGGCGGATAGAAATTCGACTCAACCCATTAGCTTCTGAATTGGGCTTTTTAATAAAAGGTTTCCAATCCTTGTCAGTTCGCTTATATCGCTTAGTGGAACAAAACTCATCATCTGGTTTTTCAAGCCAGTGAATAAAATCCTGTGCATCAGTAGAATCAGCCTCTCTAAATGTTTTTCGTCGCTTCTTATTCAGAAAGGTTTGGAGTCTTTTCAGATCTCGCTCATAACTCTCAATTGTTCTTGGTGATAATCCTCGACCAGACTTATCTTTTTGATATAGAAAACGTATCGCTAACCATTCATCACTGAACTCTTGGATATTTTCTAAACTAGGAGTATTGTCAGAATTAAGAACTGGAAGATTTGCATCCTCAGTTTTTACCAATTCCCCAATTAAAATCTCACTCATACTCTAAATATTCTCTTATTCATAATTTTCTAACGAATATAACCGAAAATCACTAAAATGCAACCTTACTGGAATAAGGTTGCAAATCTTAACTTCATTAAATATGAGAACTAATTTCTACAAGAAATGATTCAGCTTCAAATTAAAGGAGCTGAGGGATTTGACAATTAAAGGAGGAATGCTGGATGTGCTTTATTAAACTTTCAGTTTCCATGGCACGACCTCTGAATCGAATGTATAAGTCGCCGTTAGTCGATTGGTATAAGTACCGTCGTAGTCGCATAATGCAAGCACAGACAACTCTAGGTACCACAGACTCAGCTTCCATGCATCCACATAACAATCGCTCAGATCAAACTTATTGTCTGGATGAGTCAAAGAGTTCCGAATATCAGTAATGGCATGAGGCCCATCTTGCCATGTGGCTTTATTTTTCAAGCGAGTGACAGCCGACTTGATGTCTGGCACAGCATTCGTGATATCGCCTGGTATGCAAAAATGAGTGCAAAGCATCCTTAAACGGCCAGCAGCCTTCAAGTTCTTAAACTTGGTTTTAGAAATGATCTGGCTGTCCACCATAATATAATGATGTGCCAATCGCTCCAAAGCCGCTTGCGCCAAAATAATAGATGCATCGATACTCGGTGAGCGGCCCCTCGTATTGGCCTGTACATACCAGTAGATAGCGGCCCTAAGACATTTCTTCCACTCATCCGACTGATTCCAACGCTTTACAAAGAGCGGGAACAGACGTTCAGCCTGACTCCCTATATTTGGAGTAAACCATGAATAAGGGGGGGGGTGCTGGTTCGAGGGGAGTTAAAAGTCCTCCAAGTTATCTCACCAGCTAAATCAATTCCCACTCCACATGAAGGCGAGCACCGGCCACCCGTAACAAACGAAAGAAAATAATCCAGGAGATGATTTTGCTCGCTGGCCTCTTCTCCTGAGAAAAGCTTTCCATCGTTGCGCTCTAATTTCACCATATGCGTCAAAAAAGAACCACCTTCGGTTTTTATTCTTATCCAAGCATCACGAGTAGCACCATCAGGCAGTGCTTGTATTGAAATCTTCCACTCTTCGGATGCCAGCACAAGTAAAGAACAAGCTGCAGGGGCAGTATCTTGATGTTGCCCGCCATGAAAGTCAGGAAAGTTGAAGAGATGAAAAATTGCAGCAACTGAATTCTTAGTGTGCATGATAGATAATGTCACAGGCTCAAATTCGGGATACCAATCCAATTTCCATGTGTCTGAGCTTAAATCACTACTATGATAACCATAGAATCCTTTGATTATTTGACCATTGAACGATAACGATGACTCGACCGAATCATTGATGGCAAATATAAATGGAGGCGAAGTCTTACCCTGCGGGTTTGCATGAAATACCAGACGCGGAGTTGGAAGAAATTGTAATTGCAGTTCAGCCGTTCCAGTTAAACAATTACTATCCAAACAAACTTCCACTGCTCCTTTTAGGAGGTTGACGGATTCAGGCGTGGAAGAGAAATCGTACATTGGGAGCATAGGTTTAGGTCGATTCATCCACTCTTCCTCAATAGCAATTTTATTTGCAGCTGTTGTCTTCGTCCCGGTGTTCATACTAGTTTTGAAGTTTTACCTTTAAACTACTAGTACAAATATAAATATATGATTATTTAATTATTTATTGAATCATAAATTCCGTATTCGAGTCTGAATATCAATGATTTTGACATCCTCCCCGGCCTAAAGGCCGGAGATTCCTACGGCGCTCATCCCGGCATCGCGCCGCAATGAGTTGCTTCGGTGGGTTCCTGCTGCTGGCGACATTACTGCGTCGCTCACTTCACAGGCGCAACGGGCGTGTCCCGCCCTGAGAATGTTGATCGCACCAACTACATCGGCGTTTTCCTCGAAGCCGCACGCAACACACCGGAACCGGGCTTGTGTGCGTCGGTTCTCTTTGGCGACATGGCCGCAGCACGGACACTTCCGGCTGGTGTTTTGGGGTGGTACGGCAACGAGTTGTCCGCCATTCCAAGCGAGTTTGTAGTCTAACTGGCGGCGGAACTCATACCAGCCTTGATCTAGGATGGCTTTATTCAGGCCGGATTTGGCCTTGACGTTTCTGCCCGGTGTCTCGGTAGTGCCTGATGCTGACTTGGACATATTCCGAACCTGCAAGTCCTCGATACACACCATCGCGTGGTTTTGGCTGACCGTGGTCGTGGCTTTGTGCAGGTAGTCGCGTCGGGCATTGCCGATATGGGCATGGATTTTCTGGACTTTGGCTTTTGCCTTTTTCCAGTTGTTGCTGAACTTCTTTTTTCGGCTCATGGCTCGCTGAGCATTCACCAAGGCTTTTTCTTGGCGTTTGAAACTATTGAGCGGGGCGAAATAGCTGCCGTCGCTCAGTGTGGCAAAACGGGCAATGCCCATATCGATGCCGACAATGGCGGTCGACGGGTGGATAGGCGCTTCGACTTCGCGCTCGGTTTGAATCGACACATACCACTTGCCTTGTTTGCCGGATACGGTGACGTTTTTCACAATACCCAACACTTCCCGGCTGTTGCGGTAGCGAACCCAGCCTAGTTTTGGCAGAAAAATCCGGCTGTTGCCTTGGTCGAGCTTGCAACCTTGCGGATAGCGAAAGTTATCCGACTGGCCTTTCTTCTTGAAGCGAGGAAAGTCTGCGCGTTTCTCGAAGAAGTTTTTATAGGCTCGCTCCAGGTCTTTAAGCGTTTGTTGCAAGGGTTGGGAATGGGTTTCAGATAGCCATTGCGTTTCGCTACTCTTGCGCCACTCGGTCAGTTGTTTGCACAAATCGGCATAAGACAACTTCTTTTTGCTTTCTGCGTAGTGCGCTTGTTGCAACGCCAATGCCTTATTGAATACAAAACGGCACGACCCGGCGAAACGGCGCATATTGCGCTGTTGTTCGCCGTCCGGCATTAATTCGTATTTGAAAACTTGAAGTCGTTGCATGATTCAATCATACTCTGGTCTATGGGCAGTGACAATGACATTAGGCACGGTAGACACTGTGTTTTTAAGATGCACGTTCATCTGGTCTTTGTGACTAAATACCGCCGTGGTGTATTCACAAAAGCCATTCTGGACGACCTTCAAGAAATCTTCTCCAATGTATGCGCCGACTTTGAAGCGGAGTTGGTGGAATTCGATGGAGAGGACGATCACGTTCACCTGTTGGTGAACTACCCGCCTAAGGTGGCAATATCGAAACTGGTTAATAGCCTGAAAGGCGTATCCAGTCTTCTTATCCGAAAAAAGAACTACCCAAGCATTAAGAAGAAACTGTGGGGCGGGGCCTTGTGGTCGCCAAGCTATTTCGCTGGAAGCTGCGGCGGTGCGCCGATTGAAATCATTCGGCAATACATCGAGCAACAGCAAACACCTCATTAAGTATTCAAAGGACGGCGCTGCCGTCCGCGCTATTCATCCCCGCCCTGAACGACGGGGCTTTTCGCGCAATCCGGTAAAAAGAATAGCTTAAAATGATTAAATTAATCACAGATATAATTGGAAAAAACACTAACGGTCAAATATGCCATCCGTATGAGCATCAAAGAGGACCCCGGTTTGGGAAGTACGTTTACACATTAACAGGCATTGAAAGTTTTGAAGAAGCAGATGAAGCAGCTTTAAGAATTCTAATCAGCTCAGGTGCTTTTAACTCTGTTGGCCGAATACGAATGGTCCCAAAAGACGCTAAATCTACAACAGCAGGATCAGCTCTAAGGGTAATCTCTTACATGGGTAAATCATTGTCATAATAAGGCCACTCCTGCCTGTTGCATGAATCAGTTTCCGTGATATCTATATATAAGGAATAAAATAAATAGGAATAAGTGATGGAAATTATGCTTTTGATTGGACTGGGCTTTGTTTTTGGCTTCTATGTCTCAAAGAAATACCAAGAGAATAATTATGCTGTGCATATTGGTGAGCAGATCGTTAATGATGTTTTGAACATTTCATTGTCTGGCAATGACTACGCCCTACTCTCTAACGTCACCCTCCCCTTCTTAGATAAAGATAACCGTGCAGGTACAAGCCAGGTTGACCATGTTCTGATTTCGTCACGCGGCCTATTTGTCATCGAGACTAAGTTTTATCGTGGTTCTATTGTAGGTACTGCTGACTCCAAAAACTGGTACCAATACACTTCGTTCGATAAGCATACCTTTCAGAATCCTATCAGGCAGAACTTTAGCCACTTAATGGCTATTGAAGCCATCACTGGTTATTCACACGATGATATGATCAACGTGGTGACTTTCTCGGGAGATGCAGCATTCAAATCTGAACGCCCTTCTGGTGTCGTAAAAAGTAGTGAGTTACGTAACTATATCGAGTCTTTCCCTCGCGATAAACTGACCATGGATCAGGTCTATCGGCTTGCTGGCCAGCTCCAGGTAAATCGACTGCCAGAAACCGAAACCACCGATGCCACACACATTGACTACCTCAAAGAATCGCATAAAAAAAGGGCTGCATAGCAGCCCTTTATAAATTAATTCTAACCATAACCACTCACCCCTCTATCCTACTTAGTGCTTTTATGAGGTGATCGTTTTAAATCTCTCCAATTCTTCCTTCATTTTTTGCTTCGTCAACAATGCCTGGAAAGCCATTTCCAATAATTCGTAGTCCTTTATACCAAGGCCATCAGCGACATCAGCAAATAATTCTGGCATATCCGGCCGCATCTTAAAGTTTTTCTGTTGAGTATAAGCAGTCCGCCCTCCCCTCCTCCGGTGTCTTGGAGCCTGACGACTTACAAAGCCAGCCTCCTCAGAGACTTTATTTAACTCTTTACGATCAACTTTTGGTTTAGGATTTTTTGATCCTGTTAATGAGGCAATATCTATTTCATCGTCATTGATATCATCTAAATCTAATCCAGCTCGCTCAGCCATCACTACCTCCTGACATTATCTCTTTAAGCTTACGTTTAACCTCTTCAGCGTATGCCTTAGCGTTAGCAGCAGTAACCTCAATACCTGAAACATCTTTAGGATCGAGATTGTTAACTATCCCACCAAATGAATGAACAGCTTTATATGCATCCTTTTCTATTAAGGATACCTTGAATACATCCACACCTGATTCTGTAAACTGACTGACAATGAATTTCAAGGTACGAGGCACAATCGCTGTGCTTGTTCGTGTAAATAGGACTGAATATGGGATATCCCTTCTGAATGCTTTTCCTTGCTGACGTAATAACTTAATTGTTTTTACAGCTTCATCAGCATCATTCTGTGAACCCTGACATAAAATAATAACCAGATCTGCCCTACTTACTGCATTTGCCACTGCAATACTTGCTGTACCCTCAAGGTCGACAATAACAAAAGCGTTTTCCTGTTCAGCCTTTTCAATATCATCAATAATGCTGGCTTCATCTGATTCATACAAAGTCAGATTCTCGGGGCAACCACCTTTCTTAGCCCATTTAGCACTATGTTTATTTGGATCTGCATCAACTAATGCAATATTGACCCCTTTCTCTAAACCTTGACGCGCTAATTCCCCAGCCAAAGTAACGGCAGCAGTAGTCTTACCTGCTCCACCCTTGGAACTCGCCATTACAATTGTAGGCATAAGCAATTTCCTCATTATATTAATCAGATATCGGATAGCTATCCAGATAACAGATAGCTATCCATACGTCAGATTGTAAATCATCTTAAAATAGATATCTACTAAATATCCGGATAGCTATCTAATACATATTAGATATCTAATAGCTATCCTATACTAAACCAATAATTAATATCTGATAGCTATCTAGCTAGCTACTGGATATCTACTATAAGTCATTATAGATAGCGTATTAATATCTGTTAGCTATCTATCTAATATCTGATAGCTATCTAGCTAGCTACTGGATATCTACTATAAGTCATTATAGATAGCGTATTAATATCTGTTGTCTATCTATCTAATATCTGATAGCTATCTCGTTGCTATCTTTTATCTATCTACATGCTATCGGATAGCTATCTATTAATGATAATGGGAAAGGCAAACCCGTTGATTGTTATGGATGGTGAATATGGATGACCAGAGTAGGTCTGGGGTATTAGACTAACCAAGACCATAGTGATATAGGTACTTAAATATATGAATTACTACTATATTTCCATAACCAGATTTGCGCATTCTGGTCATGCCACATGAATATGAGGGAGTTAGAATGTCGCAAAGGTACAACATGCCTAACTTATATATGTGTGGAGAACGTGTGAAAGACCTTTTGTGAGAACCAGTTCACACTAAACTCAGTTTGAAATATTAACCATTGAAAACATGCACATAACTTTGTTAAATAGCCCGGTGAAATAATGAGCCTGGGTCCAAGGATGTAGGCAGGAATTAGAGTTTTTTGAGGAGTTGGGCGGTGAAAAGCCTTTACGAGACAATGACGTATAGCTTCCTGACCAAGCTAACGAATGCGTCAAATAATGTCGATATTGAACAACTTACGGATATGGGGTTATCGCCTGAACAGGCTGACCGCATTTCAAGACTGCCACACGCCTATCTTCTGAAACTCTGTAGTTTCCAAAACATCATTGACATCACAATAGATGAGGAACTGCTGTCTATTGCAATAGAGCGTGGAAGTAAGCAACAGAGGCGTTTTGGTGACATTCCGGACATGAATATCACGAACACTTTATTAAGTAACCTCGCTACGCACGCATCCGATCCTGATGAGTATCGATTCCTTTTCCAGAACTTAAATCTCAGTCCAAAATTCATACCCATTCTTGCCTCTTATAGCTTGCTAGATATCCTTGCGGTCGTTAAGACCGGCATTATCTGGTACGAGATAACAGCTAACTCACTCAAACTCGAAATGGCACTTAGCCAGGTTGAAGAAGCACAATTAGAAACAGAGCTTTTAAGAACGCTCATCAAACGTGATGCCTCTTTCCCTATGATAAATGCACTTACCGGGATGGGTAAGGCAGTTTTCATCGATATGCGAAAAGCAATGGGTGTTCCAGTTACCAAAGGCGGACCGCCACGTAGACTTACGGATGAAGAGCACGAAGTACTTTATTACGCATGGAACGAGACGGAAGGTGAACCGTTACCAAAACGGTGTCTAGCGGTCAGCAAAGCCATAGATAATATCCCGTTAAGACATATTTGGCCTTACCTCTCCAAGATGATTAAAAACGAGATCCCACAGTTTGAAAGAGTGACAACTTGGTAACCGGCTTGGACCAATATCCGGTTATTCGTTGTTTTTAATTTCACAGATTAACAATATGTACGCAAATTTGATGGAGAAGCATCTTGCGTACAAAATTACTTATTACTTTATTGCCAGTGTGTATAACTGGCTGCATAACCCTCCCAAGTACTAATCAACAGGTGAAACCTGTTGAAGTTGCCGAAGCACCATTGCCGGCGACCGATATCTTTATCGAACGCTATGACTACGAACCACCGTCAGCCACTCAAATACGAGTGGGTCGCTATTCAAACGCCGACGCAGTAAATACCAGACAGCAAGAAAACCTGCTTGAAGTAGTCATAGACACAGAAATCCCCTCACGAGCTAAAACCGTTGGAGAAGCAATGGAGTTTCTACTCATGCGTAGTGGATTTTCATTGGCGGCCCCCAGCAAGCAGGGCATGCACGTAAAACAACTTATGAGCAAACCATTGCCCCATTCACATCGCAAAATCGGTCCCGTAATGCTTAAAGATGCATTGATGATGCTCGTTGGTAAGGCGTATTGGATGAAAGTCGATCCTGTACACCGTTTAATCGCATTCGATACTGTTGAAGAGTTTAAATAATGACTGAAAATACTCAACCTCATGACATTTTTGAAGGTGAGATCCCAAGCGATCTCGGTAAAAAGAAATCTGCGCCGATATGGCTCAAAGCCGTTGGCCTTGTAGCGTTAGTCGGTGTTCTCGGTACCGCTGCCTTGATGCTAGAGCAAGACAACGAATTTACCGTTGAACCGGGAATTGATATTACCGACTCAATCCCAGTCATGACCGAGCCTGAGAACGCCGAAATCCAAATAGCGATTGATGAGTCAGTGGATCAAGCCCCGGTCCAGGATGAAATACCATCTGTAGACCAAGACTCACTAACCGATGTTGACTTGATTGCAATGGAGAATGACGACAACGCGATCGTCATCACGCCACCAACACAAACAAATCTGCAGCCACCCATCTCAAACTCAGAAACAGTAAACGCCGATCTGCAAGATGAAGTTAGTCAGATAGCATCCAGGCTTCAAGAAATTGAAGCAAATGAGTCTGAGCGAATCACTGTAGTGAAAAGCGGAATAGAGCTCCATGCTCAGAGCGTTGAAAAGCTCAATGACCTATTGCGTTCTTTAGATGGCCTTAAAAAGGAGCTGGCCGCATTAAAAGCAGCACCTACCACCAGCAGCGCACCCAAGCCTTCAAACAATAAACCAGCCACTCAACAAGCTGCGCCTAACGCACATGCCAAACCTGCGATCAATCAGAAAACGGATGAACTCAACCTGATCGGTATTGATTCATGGGGTGGCCAACGTTTTGCACAAATTGAGTATGCAGGTGAAATACATTTGCTCGCATCAAACGAGGAAATTGGTAGCTGGAGATTAGAAAGCATCAGCAAAGACAGCATCGTGGTCAAAAACCAAGAAGGGGAGAGCTTTGAACTTAGCATTTAATAAAACAGCACTGTTAGTGCTTTTAATGGGCAGTAGCACGGTATTCGCCGGTAACATTGCATCGACCACCGAAACGCGCTCCGCCGT
This sequence comes from Methylophaga sp. F7, assembly GCF_056863975.1. Classification (NCBI taxonomy): domain Bacteria; kingdom Pseudomonadati; phylum Pseudomonadota; class Gammaproteobacteria; order Thiotrichales; family Piscirickettsiaceae; genus Methylophaga; species Methylophaga sp. F7. Next base: position 102,585 of record NZ_JBWPVL010000002.1, read on the forward strand.
AACTGAGTCATCAGCAACTCAGACCGAGCAAAAACATATTCAATGGGGGCTATCTGCAGCTGAGTACGCTCGATATGAAGATCTAATGGAAGGCATTAGAGGCAGTATCAGCCCAGACACCATATCACCCTTGGAAGTACTTGGCATTCACGCTCAAAATGAAGCAGAGCGTAAAAAGTACGCCCGTATGTGGGCTGACATGATGGAGCAAGATACAGAGCGGGTCCTTGCGTTTCAGCGTGCTTATGATCAGGCATGGAGAGATAAAGGTGATAAAGCGTTAATTGACATTGCTCAAATTCAGTCACAATTACCAGTTACGCCCCAGCAATCTTCACAGCCATTGGGAAGCTCTTCTAAGAAGATGATTCTTGCCACCAAACTATTCGATTGTGATTCATGCGATAAAAAGATCCAGCAACTACTCACCACCATGCTGGTAGATAGAAGTATTCAGCTGGATGTTTACTTTAGTGACTCAAGCGATAAAGAAAACAGTGTCATTCGACAGTGGGCAATGCAAAACAGAGTAGATGCCGAACTCCTAAGAAGCCGGCGCATTACATTAAATCATGGGCAGTCTCTCATGAGACAGTACCAACTTGATGAAGGCCAATTGCCAGCCACATTTAAAGTTGACAACACGGGAGGGGTAAACAGAGTAGAATAATATAAGGCTCACTCCTCAACCGACTATATGACATCAGATGCGACGCCAATTGACTTGAATGCTTTTCAGAGATTTCTCGATGGTGAAGTCGAGCAGCAATTGTCAGACACTAAGATCAACAATGGAACCAGTATTGTTGATGCTGCCAATGTCGGTGCTTACAGTTTTTCTTGGGGAAGGATAGTCGAACAACTTTCAGGCTCATTCTATGTCTGGAAGTTTCAAATTTCTGCTCTTGCCAAAAAATCCGATGGCGAGAAAATCTATTTACAACAGCAAATATTCAACTATTTGCAATCAAAGTATCCTGACTTTTCATCAGAGCACGCCATTTTGGTGGCAAGCCTGCATGACAAATGTATCTTCCTTGGTATCAAAGAAGATGCATTCATTATTGCTTCCCCAATGCAACATCAGTACAAGAACCGGATCTGGGTTCACATGCACATTCTTAGCGAAGATATTCCAGAAATCCTTAATCGCATGTCTGGCTCTAACGTCTAGCCTCGCATTCTCTTATCAGGCAGAAGCGAACACAAAGTCCACATCGAAAATCCCGGCACTTTATGTAAAGATTGCGAGAGAGGAGGGCGTTCCGGCCAATCTGCTTTATGCCATCTCTCGCGCAGAAAGCACCAACCCCAAAATCCAACGTGTCTGGCCATGGACGATAAATGTTCGTGGTAAAGGCTATTACTTCCCAACTCGTGAAAAAGCCTATGCAGCCATTATGCTGTTGCTGGCAAACGATATTACTTTAGTCGATATCGGGTTGATGCAGACGAACTGGTATTGGCATAAAGATAAGCTAATTGATCCCTGGAGAGCATTAGATCCTCAATACAATATTCAGACGGGAGCCAGAATCCTGCGCGAGTGTTATGACCGGAAATCAGACTGGATCTACTGTGCTGGTGAATACCACACTAGAAGCAACACTCCTGAACGGGCGGCTCGCGCCAAACGGTATCAGCAAAATGTGCTTGCTTATTTAGAGGCAACAAATTGACTGCTCCCCTCCCTAAAGGAAGGGGATTCCCAATTCACCGAGAACAGGACATGGAGACTGACCCCATGCCGCTTACATTCTCTCCAAGGGCTAACACCGCCAGCCCGGCGGCTTTAATGTTGGTTGCGGCGTTGTGGTCACGGTCATGGTTTGCGCCACATTCGGGGCAGTTCCATTTTCTGACCGACAACGGCAGCGACGACAAGGTGTGCCCACAACCCGAACACCGTTTGGAGCTGGGGAACCACTGGTCGATAGCGACCAGTGAGCGCCCGGCCCACTCTGCCTTGTACGCCAGTTGGCGCACGAATTCGCCCCAACCGGCGTCGGCAATGGCTTTGCTCAGTTTCGGATTACGGATCATGTTTTTCACTTTCAGGGACTCGACGCAGATCACTTGGTTCTCGTTAATCAATCTGCGGGACAGCTTGTGCAAGTTGTCCTGTCGGCAATCGGAGATTTTGGCGTGAAGTTTCGCCACCTTCTGCCGGGCCTTGGCACGGTTGGCCGAGCCGAGCTTTTTCTTGCTCAGTCGTCTTTGTGCCATGGCCAGCCTGGCGGCGTATTTCGCGGTATGGCGGGGATTGCCGACCCGTTCACCCTGGTCGGTGATAAACAGGTCTTTCAGGCCCAGATCAATGCCTGTCATGTTGGGGGTAACCGGCAACTTGCTGGGTTCGAACTCACACAGGCAGCTCACAAAGTAGCGGCCTGTCGAGTCCTTGGAAACGATGACGGTGCTGGGTTCGCCGGGCAGTTTACGGCTCCAGCGAATGTCCAGCGGGGTTTTGCTCTTGGCCAGATACAACTTGCCGTCCCGGTATTTGAAGGCCGAGCGGGTGAACTCCGCCGACTGGCGGTGTCGTTTGCTCTTGAATGCCGGGTACTTGGCGCGGCCCTCAAAGAAGTTTTTGAAGGCGGTTTGCTGGTGACGAAGGCATTGCTGCAAGGGGACGCACGACACTTCAGACAGAAACGCCAGCTCAGGATCTTTCTTGAGTTCGGTCAGTCGGGCGTTGGCACTGACATAACCGACTTTTTCCTGACGCTGATAAAAGGCATCGGTACGCCAGCGCAGTATCGAGTTATAGACAAAACGCACACAGCCGAAGGTCTGAGCCAGCAGCTCAGCCTGTTCGGGGGTTGGGTAAAACCGATATTTATAGGCGCGTTTCGTCATATTTCACACTTTAGTGTTATTTATGTGAAGATAGCAACCAACTTAAAACGGAGGAGCGGGAACAGGGGCGGCTGACGCCGCCGCGCTATCCCTCCCCGCCTTAAAAGGACGGGGTTTCCCGCGCAACATTGATGAGCAGACTACCCGCATTATCACTTCTGTTTTTATGCAGTACTCCCATTCATGCACAACCAACAGTACTGTTTGACTCAGGACGAACCATTAGTTCAGACAAGTATCTTTCATCACTTCAATCTGAACCTGCCCCGAAACAAAAACCAAACATTGCAAAACTGGCCACGCCAAGCACGCCAGAACTGACTGTAGGTAGGGTAACGAAGCGCACCGTATCGCTTCCTTATTTGCCTAGCCCTTTATTCCTGATTGGTGCTGACAATGTATCGATCCAGTGGCTAAGCAAACACAGGCAAGCATTAATTAAGGCTGGAGCAGTTGGATTGATAGTCAACTCAGCGTCCGCCTCAGACCTTCAGGCGGTCATTCGTGCTGCAGAAGGACTTCAAGTTTCTCCTGCTTCGGGTAGTGACCTGGCTAAACAATTTAACCTTAAACATTACCCCGTCCTCATCACTCGAACGCAGATTGCACAATGAAGCAAAAACATACGCTGGAAATCCTTCTCAGACCAAAGGTTGAGATCTGGTCAGCCACCATTTCTGCCACCGGTGCAGTGATGGCGTTTTTAGCGCCGTGGTCGCTCATGATGACCCCATCAGTAGCCTACGGGGTAGGAGGTATTCTTACCTACAACGCTTACCGTAACTTCAGAGACTTCGTGCAGCTTGCAAGATATCAGAAAGGGCTACGCCGTCAGGTACTCTTCAAAATGGCACCAGGCGATATCCCTGTTAGCAGAAAGTATCTGTTCTATGGTCTAGGCTTTAGGTGGGGGCAAAAACATGCCCAGCGGCTAAAAGACACTCGCGATCCAGCTGCCAGCAAATACATCAACCCCGGTCCTCTCTACAATTTGGCAAGGCGAAAAGAGTTAGAGTGGGAGTCATCACCGCATCTCTCAAAAGTGGCTGAACTTCTCAATAGTGACTCCAGATATAATCCAGTCAGACCATTGCCACCCATTGGGGGTGAACCTCAGATACATGGGGTTGGTGGGTACGAAGAGCCAGTTGTATCGCTTTTATCTGAAAGAAATGCGCATACACTTGTGCTCGGCACCACCCGCGTTGGTAAGACCCGTCTTGCTGAAATACTGATTACGCAGGATATTCGCCGTGGTGACATTACCGTTGTGTTCGATCCGAAGGGCGATGCAGAGCTCATGCGAAGAGTTATCGCTGAATGTAAAGCGGCGGGGCGAGAGGATGATTTAATCGTTTTCCACTTGGGCTTTCCTGACATTTCAGCTCGTTACAATGGTATTGGCCATTTCAGTCGTGTGACGGAAGTGGCAACCAGAACCGCAAACCAGCTCGATAGTGGCGGCAGTTCTAATGTGTTTAGAGAGTTCTTCTGGCGTTTCACCAACATCATTGCTCAGGCTTTGGTGGCACTAGGCCGCAGACCAGACTATGCCCAATTAGCACAGCACATACAAAGCATTGATGACCTACTCATTGATTATTACGAAGTCTGGCTGAGTAGCGTTGGCGATCCGGACTGGCAGAAACATGTTCAGGAAATTGCAGAAAACCTGAACGACAAAATGTTACCAATGAGCTTGCGTGGCAAAAACAAAAGGGCCAATGCCATGATCAAGTATGCACAGGATAGAAAGCTATTCGATGCCGTCGCAATGGGACTTCGCTCTACCTTTGAATACGATAAGACCTATTTCGATAAAATAGTGGCCAGTGGTCTGCCATTACTTGAAAAACTCATCTCCGGGCGGATTGCGGAGCTTATTTCACCTGCCTATAACGACTCTGGTGACAATCGCCCAGTATTTAGCTGGGGACAGGTCATCAGGCAGAAGAAAGTCGTTTACATAGGCCTGGACGCGCTACAGGACATGGCTATCGCTGGCACAGTAGGTAACACCATGTTTGCCGATTTGGTTTCGACTGCAGGTGAAATCTATAAGCATGGCACTGAACTCGGCTTTCATAACCAGGACACCTCGTCTGGTAGCAAAACACCGATAAACATTCATGCTGATGAAGTGAATGAGCTTATGGGGGATGAATTCCTGCCTATGCTCAACAAGGGTGGTGGTGCAGGCTTACAGATAACCGCTTATACCCAAACGATGTCAGACGTGATTGTAAAACTTGGCGATCAGGCCAAAGCAGGTCAGGCATTGGGTAACTTTGGAACCATTGTCACATTTCGCGTAAAAGAGCTGGCTACAGCAGAGTTGTTTACGGAGCAGCTGCCTATGGTTGAAGTGGCAGCGGCCACAGAAGTAACGGGGTCTTCTGACAATGTAGACATTGATACAGACATTGATTTCACATCCAGCGCCCAAGACCGTATCACCTTCACCGAAGCACCGCTATTGTCACCCGCCACGATTATGGCACTGCCGAAAGGGCAGGCATTCATTCTGACAGGTGGCGGTCAGCTCTGGAAAATCAGGGTTCCGCTGGCGGATTCCAAAAACGATCTGTATATGACTTCAAACTTTGATGAAATGGCAGAGGACATGTCTGCCTCTTACCGTACAGGCGAGTCATGGTGGATGGAATAAATGGCCCAAAAAGATAATCACCCTCGTTCCAATAAAGGCTTTATCAGCACATGGATCTCACGAATTATGACCATGATTGTCTGGCTTTTATTGGCATTACTGATGTCAATCATCATTGAATGGGTAGGCATGAACACAACATGGCGAGATGAGGGTATCAATCATAGCCGTAATATGGTCAAGACAGAGCTTTCCTACCTAAACAAAGACTTTCAGAAAAGTTTGCTGGTGCAAAGGCCTGTTGAATATGCAGAGGGCATTGCAGCCAAAATGCACAATGCCATGTATGTCAAAACCGGAATCATGGGTGCTATTACGAAAATCTTTCAGGACACAGGTGCAGGGAAAGTGGCCAAAACTATCGCAGAGCATGTTTTGGCGGCTATTTATGTGACACAGGTATTTGCTATACGGTTGGCCATCCTTACGCTTGCTTTACCGGCGTTTTTTATATTTGCTGTTGTTGGCTCGGTTGAAGGTCTGGTTCAGCGCGATATACGAAAATGGTCAGTAGGTCGTGAGCACGCAAGCTTGTACCATCACGCAAAACGCTGGATACCAATATGCTTCATCGCCCCCTGGGTTGTGTATCTTGCTTTCCCCGTATCTATTCACCCAAACGCCGTAATACTGCCATTTGCCTTGCTTTTTGGCATTGGTATTTTCATGGTTACCTACCTATTCAAGAAATATATTTGATAACCGGCTTGGACCAATATCCGGTTATTCATTGTCTCGAACGAGGGGCTTGGGCAGACTTTCTCACACACAAAATTAATGTCGTGAGAAATGACCAAAATGCTAAAGCCCCTTTTACTAATTGCTACCTTCGTTGTTTCTACAACTGCCAGTGCCAGCAACTATGCAGAGCGAGAAAGCCTGGCAAAGTTGGTTCATGAATTAGACGGACTAAGCGCACTCGTTGATGAAGCTCAAGGACGTGCAAATCCCGATAGCCGTATCCGCTTCCAATACAACCAGCTTCGTAAAGACCTCTTAATGATGCGTCTTGGTATACAAGAACATCTGGATGGCCCAACCATCGAACCACGAAGCTATGCACCGTTATCTGGCGATTACCGGCGTTAAGTCATGGAAGCGAATTCAAAACAAGCTCAAAGCTTCCTGAATGCTACTGGCGTTTCTATGACTGACATGGCCCTTTTGCTTGGCGGCCTTGTTGTCGTATCAATCATGCTTTGGAGTGCCTGGGTCACGCTTTCGTATTACGAACAGTGGGCATCCAAAAAAAACGATGTCACTTTCTACGACGTACTCACAAGTGCCGTTCGAGCCGCCGTCCTTATTTCACTCACCCTTTATATCGTTTCTTAGCGAGGACACACCAATGAAAAAATTCGTTTCAACAGCATCAGCCTTTTATCTTTTACTTTGCCAAAATGTCTACGCTGGACTGCCAACAGCAGCGCCACCATCAAATAACCCAGACAGTAACAACTGGTTGGAAATCATTAAAGGCTATCTGAAAGATGGAACACTAATCGTTGGATTAGGGATATCGGTTTGTGGCTTTTTATGGCTTTCTTGGATAGCACTGGCAGACATTAACCAAGCACGTTCCGGTAGAAAAGAATGGGGTGAGGTTGGTGTAACCGTAATCGGCGGCGCAGCGGTATTCCTGTTTGTTTCTTACATGCTTGCCCAAGCAGCTGGCGTTATTCAATGAATGACTCAGCAGAAATTCTTGCTGACCGGCTCAATAACGAGCCACCGATTTTCCGTGGCCTCTCAAACTCAGAGCTGGGCATGGTTTTAAAGGTCGGGGCGCTTTTCTGGGTTCCTGTCTGCTTAACAATAGCAACCATTCTGGGCAAAACCATGATGGGCATGGGTGCTGCAATGCTCATGCTCTTATTGACTATCTTGGTCAGCGGCTCTTTGTTTCAACGAATAAAACGAGGCCGGCCTGACTACTACTATCAACATTACCTAATGCTACGTGATGTCTTCCTGCGCGTGAAAACGAACACGAAGAACAATCGCATCATTCGATATTCAGGTACCTGGGGAGTCGGACGTACAGATGGGGAGTAAATATAGAGGCGAGATAGATAATCAGAAGTCACACATCATTACGCTACGTGTGGTCATCGGTGTTCTGATTCTGTTTTGCGTTTTGTTTTGGATGTCAGCGAATAAGGCGCGTGAAGTGCAAAGGGTATATCTGCCACCCGATCTGCGCTCTGGTTCAACGGTCACACTAAATCAAGTGCCCGCGACCACTGCTTATAGCTTCGCTGTCAGTATCTTTCAATACCTCAATACGTGGCTTGATGATGGCTCAGTCGATTATCCAGCCCGTGTAAATGAGCTGGCTGCGTATATAACTCCCAGTTTCGCTCAGTGGTTGAAGGAGGACATTCTGCGCCGCAGTGGCCGTGGGGAATTAGACAGAAGAACGAGAACAGTCACTTTAATTAATGACATGGCCTACGACGACGAAAGGGTAGAGATCATTAATGAAAACAACTTCGTTGTCTGGCTCGACCTCAGAATCAAAGAAACGCATCGCGGTGTTGACATCAAGACAGTCGATATTCGCTACCCGATCAACGTGGTTAGAAGCGATATCAGTCTCGAATTTAATCCCTGGGGCCTAATGCTCAACGGTTTTCATGGCAATCCAACACGAATTACGACTACGGTAAATGAATAATGAAGCGGCTAATATCAATCTTCACGGTTCTGTTTGCACTTGCCTTTATCCCTTCTAAGGCTATTGCTGATGAAAAAGTGGTTTGGGATAAAACGCCTATTAAAGTGATTTTAAAGCCCAATACTGAAAAGATGGTGGTATTCCCATCAAAAAGCGTTCGAGCAAAAATCCCTGCAGCCATTGCAAACACGCTCACCACGCTATCAGTTAATGGCGTTATCTACTGGGAGGCGAGTGAAGAATTTACAGATAAACGCATTCTGGTACAGGACGTAGCCACACAAAAAACCATAGTGATTCATCTGTCTTCAAGTGAACAGCAAGGTACAGATGAGCAAGTCACCGTACTTTTTCCGGAAACACAATCCAGCTCTGCACCTTCAACCGGTGCAAGCCAGGGTAGGCAAGAACCTACCCGACATGGATACGAAACGCTGACACGCGTAGCCGCACAGCATCTCTATGCGCCGGAACGACTCATACATGTGCCAGAAGGTATGCACAGAATTAATGTGGCACAACAAGCTGACACCCACCTGATACGTGGCCACATCATAGAAATGACGCCAGTTATTTCTTTCTCAAATGCTGGCCTTTATATCACTGCCGTAAAACTGGTTAACAAACAGAAAGAAAAAGTAATCCTTGATCCACGCGATATTCGGGGCAAATGGTTAGCGGCCACCTTTCAACATGCAACATTAGGTGTTTCAGGTGAGATAACAGACACAACCGCTGTTTATCTTATTTCTGATAGACCTTTCTGGGATTCTTTCTAGTGGCTGAAAAAAAGACAAACAAACTGATACCGATCATTGCGATTGGTCTTGTGGTGCTAGTGGTTGCTGTGGTTGCCAATAATTCCGATAAAGAAGCTGCCACTGAGATGCAAGAAAGAATTAGTGGCCAACTGGTTCCAGATGGTGACACGACTGAAGATACGCTTCGTACCCTGACATCCCTGGTTCAGGAAATGCGTGAAGAAAACGACAGGCTGATGGCTGAACAAGCACAGATTAAAGAGGAGCTTGCAAAACGTCCCACAGAGAACACGAATACTAACTCTACTCTTGATGTCTTGATGGAACGTGTAGATTTATTAACCCAACGTCAGAACGAAACACCGCCACCAGAGCTAGACTTTGACACAGATTTTGAAATCCCTGACATCCAGCCACCAGCTGACGTATGGGTAGAACCTGTTGATAGTGCTATACCGGATGAAGGCGGGATGCTTGATACCTCCTTCTCTCCTTCAGACTCAGCCGCCTCTGCCACAGACATACTTGGTGATACCAGCGCACTGGACAACAGCGTTGGCCAAACCATTACGGGCGGTTCAAATCAGCAAATCATTATTGAACCTGTTTACACCGTTCCACGTAACTCGACATTTATCGGCTCAACAGCAATGACCGCTTTGATGGGCCGGGTACCTATCAATGGAACGGTTGAAGATCCATATCCTGTCAAAGTCATTGTTGGACGTGAAAACCTGACAGCAAATGGTATGGAACTGCCTGAAGTCAATCATATGATCTTCTCTGGAACTGCTACTGGCGATTGGACGCTTTCATGCGTAAGAGCAGATCTGACATCTGTTACCTATGTATTTGATGATGGAACAATCCAAACGTTGAGCGTTGGTGACCAAGAACTTCAAAACAATAACAGCACTGGCACTATCAATCGTCTTGCATGGATTTCTGATAATCGCGGTATTCCATGCGTTTCAGGACGCAGAATCTCCAATGCTGCCACTTTCCTGGCCAGCTCTATTTTTGCCAAAGGCATTGAAGCCGGGGCGAAAGCCGTAGCTGACGCTGAAACCACACGTATTGTTTCTTCTCAGGGCGACACCACTGAATCCGTGACAGGTGATGCAGTGCGTAATGCGGGATACGAAACATTATCTGGGGGTGGCTCAGCAATTAGTGAATGGCTAGAGAAACGTCAACAACAGACATTCGATGTGATCTACGTCGATACCGGCTCAAATGTCGCTATCCACATCGACGCTGAACTACCAATTAATTACAAACCAAATGGCAGGAAATTAAGACATGCGCGTAACAGTAGCCAAGACAGTCACCGTTACCTTGATTAGTCTGTTGTCAGCTTGTGCATCTCAAACGAAAGATGACTTGCTGCCTCAGACAGGCCCAACAATGGAAGAGGTCTATCGCAATCACGAAAACAATTTATCTGCCGGCACATCAACCGGACAGTCTGCCTTTGCAGGTATTCGAGAAAGACAGGCAGGAAACCATGATGCCGATCTGGAGGGATACACACGGGACGCAAACCATGAAATCCAACAACAGTTTCCGAGATTACCCAATCCAACTCTTGTGATGTTCGTATACCCACATCTCTCAACAGCTTCACGATTGCCAGTTCCCGGCTATTCGACAGCCTTTCCTTTATACGAACGTACTGAATATGCAATGCCTGGTGAAATGTAATGCTAAAGACTTTATTTGCTAAGAGCCAAACACCTACTATCCCACCGCTTACTAAAGAGGCTGTTCGCAAGGATTACAGTGAGCAACCATCGTTTACGAACCTTCTCCCGTGGAGAGAGTATGACAGCGAGAACCAGGTCTTTCTTCTTGAAGATGGAAAGGGGATAGGTGCGCTTTTCGAGATTGAACCTGTAGGTGTCGAAGCAAAAACAGAAGATTACATTCTCGAAATTCAGGACAAGCTTCAAGCGACAATCACTGAAACGATTCCTGAAGACAACATTGCACCATGGACATTACAGTTTTTTGTTCAGGATGAACTAAGCGTTCGCACCCTTACTGACCAGATTAGAGAGTATGCACACCCACGGGCTGTAGGCACACCTTACACAAAGCACTTCCTGAACGTTATGGATGAGCATTTACGCCAAGTAGGCCAGCCAAACGGCTTGTTTCATGATGAAGTGGTTACTGGTGGTCGCTGGCAGGGTAAAAGACGCAAAGTGCGTATGTGCCTTTATCGGTATTTCCCAGAAAACTACAAGTCCGACTACGACAGAGATGTGCGTGAGCTTGGCAGAATTCGCAAACGCCTTATGACTCAGTTTACGGGTATTGGGGTTAAAACCTCTGTTGCTGGTGGTAAAGAACGGGTTCTACCCCGATTCCACGGACGGTTTTAAAACACTCGCAAACATCACATCTCGCTGAGCAACCCTTCTTCTCATTCGAGGATTATGGAATCGCTCAATATAGTCAAATAAATCCGCTTTGGCAGAATCCAAGGTTGGGTAACGCATTCGGTTTGTCCGTTCTCTTTTGAGAACACCAAAAAAGCCTTCACAGGCCGCATTATCGCCACAATGACCGACCGCGCTCATGGAACTCATCAATGTGTTTTTACTAAGCAATCGCTGGTAATCGCCGCTTCTGAATTGGCTGCCTCGATCAGAATGTAAAATCACAGGCTCACTTCCCTGACGCTGCCACACGGCCATTTCGACAGCGCGTAATACCATTTGTCGATCTTGTCGATGATGCATTGACCAGCCAATGACGAGTTTGCTGAACAAATCGAGAACAACGCACAAATACAGCTTGCCTTCACCTGTTTTGAACTCTGTGATGTCGGTGACCCACTTGGTCTCTGGTTCCAGGGCCATGAAGTCCCGCTCCAATAAATTACTTACCCCAGGTGGCGTTAATAAGGGCGGTTTCTTCTGTCCACGCTTCTTCTTTCTCGGCCACCCTTGCAGTCCGGCAACCGACATTAAACGTGCTATCCGGTTTTTGCTGGCTGTTTCACCTTCAATCGTCAGATCTTCATGCATGCGCGGTGCACCCAAAATACCGCCACTATCTGCGTGAAGTTCACGAATGCGCTTCAGCAATCGATTGTTATCAATCTTTCGTTCGCTCGGTAAACGTGATTCCCAGCCGTAATAACCACTAGCGGAAACTTCCAGACAACGACACATTAAGCGCACGGGAAACTCGACGCGACAACGTTGGATCGCCTGATATTTCAGGACGACTCCCTGGCAAAGAACGTCGCCGCTTCGCGTAAAAAATCCCGCTCCTTCTTCACCCGCGCCAGTTCACGTTTCAGGCGGGCGACTTCTTCATCGCGAGGGCTACCCGTGCCAGTAAAGGCCTGTGGGCCATTCTGATCTGCTTCACGTCGCCACCTTGTTAGCAGATTTGGGGCAAGGCCCAGTTCTTGAGCAATCTGAGCACAGCTAACACCGGGCTGCCGGGTTTGTTCAACAGCACCATGTTTGAACTCGGGACTGTATTTTCTTCTCTTTGACATAAACACTCCTTTTGCCCATTATCAGGCTTCTTTGAAGTGTCCGCAAAATCAGGGTAGAACCCAACTGAGCATATTTTTCATAGCCCAGATGTTCTTCAAGTTCGGCATTCAACGCTGCTTCAACCGTTATTTTGGTTAACATCTGGCTAAAGTCAGCTAGGTCTTTTTCGGTTTTGATGCCCTTCGCTGCCTCTTTGGCAAAGGCTTCCAGTTCTTTCTTATTCATCTGCTTATCTCCTTTCGGTCAATGATAAGCAGTTACACAGAATTTTTTACAGTCCCAGACAAGCAAACTTTATCGTTCTGGATGATTGGCTCAACGAAACTCAAGACCTGCTCAAACTCAATCTACTTCTAGACAAACTTTCCAATAATCTTACAGCAGCTCAACTCAGACTATTAGAATGTTGGAAAAATAGAAATTCACAGCGCGACCTAAAGTATATGTGACACCGATAATAAACTTAATTTATCCTATTCGCTTTAACGCTTTCTTATAAACTAAGTTTTTATTCCGCTTACCAACAGTAATTACATCGATGGTGATGGTTTCATCAACAACCGTATAGACCAGTCGATAACCATCATCTCTAAGCTTTATCTTGTATGAATCTTTCATTCCAGTAAGCTTCGCCGACGGTACCCGAGGTGTTTCACGCCGATCTTTCAACTTTTTTGCGAGCTTCTTTCTGATCCCCGCATCAAGCTTGTCCCATTCCTTCTTGGCATCTTCAGTAAATCTTAAACTATAGGTCATCCCAATCCACTTCTATACGAGGCTGGTGCTCCCTCGCACGCACAAGGGCAGCAAGTTCTGCATCTTCCAGCCGCTCCATCATCGCCTCATACGCTTCCGCGGGAACCGCATAAAACACCGCTTTGTTCCTGTTTAAAACAGCAACAGTTTCCCCATCTGATTCGTCGACAACAACCATCGGATTACGCTTAAGCTCTGTAATACCAATAGTCACTGAAGACAAGACGGCACTTACCTTTCTCATCTCCGCTACTCCTCTTCCTGACTACGCTTATCACACCAGCCTAGTCAGCCCATCATGGTTTTTTGCTCCTTAACTGATCAGGCTTCCTTGACCAAACCAGCTACCCTCTATTAGCTCAATATAGCACACTTAAATGACCATATAAAGATGCTTTATGTGTTAGTAACATTCATAACCACTACCCCTATAAAAGAACATTTTATGCCGTACACAGGGTGGGGCTTTTTTAGTTATGTTTAGATTAACTCCGCGTCAAATTCACCTACATACCGATAAACTATACCCAGCATCTTTTGCTCCACTGGATCAACCACACCTTCATCCACCAGCACATGAAACACTTCTTTCCATTCTTCCAGTTCATCTGGCTTAGCCCAAACCATCACACCAAAAAAAGTGAATGTCTCTGTAAGACACTCATTATTTATATGTTCTATTAACGTTTTTCTCGACATAGTTAAATCCCTGTAACGCCTGATTCCAAGGCATAGATAAAGCCATTTTCCTTGCGAGACATCCAAGACCGCTTTATCTGCAATGAACGAACGCTCACCGATAGCGAAGTGAATACAGCTGCTGCTGCGTTTAGTGATTTTTGGCTTCCCTGGCACCTTCATAACAACACTGGCTTTGGGATGCTCATCGGCAGGGGAGAAGGTAATCACTCGCTTGATAATGGTAATCGGCACATTCTTCTTAACTGGTTTACTGTCTTTTCCTGGCTCACCTGCAGCTGCAATTTCAATACACTTCTGCATAGCATCAATGAGGTTGTCACGTGCTATATGGGCAGTGAACGTTCCATCGCCATTATCGACACCTGGGGCGTAACCACCACCGTATTGGGTGGAGTCGTGTATCGAGATAGATGGATTGCTGATCAACACATATTTACCTGTGTCCAAGGGGGACGTGCTGGCAGGTGTAAAGCTAAATTGTTCTTCAAGTTCTTTCATTAATTCTCCACTAACTCACTATGGCTGAATACCAGATTTAAGGTTATCCCAGCTTTGTGATCACGCAAGTATGAACAGGAGGCCAAGAGATGCTGTAAAAAGCGGATTATGTTATTATTAAGTCATTGATTCTGCGTACTTGATTACTCAAGTACCTGAAGTGCCACAGCTGCTTTAACGCTGTGCTCAACGGATACTGACCACGGTTGGTATCTTACATAATGTTGCTGCTTCTATGGACGCAGTTAACCTCAACCCTGAAGGGAGAATTCCCTTCAGGGGGCATTCTCCCTTTTTTATTTTCGGAGAATGTCTATGAGGAAAGACGCAGGTGAAGCTTCCATTAAGGTAGGCACCAATGTCATTACTGCAGGTTTCATCGGGTTAGCATTTGCTAATAGTGGTGAATCACTGGCTAGCGCTTTCATTGCTATATTGTTGGGAGGCGTTTTGATTTACTATGGTATTAAGTTTAGAGACGGAGGAAATGAATGATGACTATTTTAGAATACATAAAGCCGGAATTAGTAATAGGTGCTGTTCTAATTTTAGCGTTTTTCATTTGCCTTGGTAACTATGCAACCAGAGTAGATGAGAAGCGTAAGCACAAAGACAAACATAGTGACAGAACCGCATAAGAGCTAATTCCTACTGGGATTTAGTAAAGCCTCTACCTTCTTCGGGTAGGGGCTTTTTTATTAGCAAGTAATAGCTCCAGCTATCATAAAATGCTGTACTCAAGGCATATCAAGGCTTTTAAGGCTTTTAAGGAATATCTTGGATTAAAGGATTTAGAATGAGAGAAAGCAACCCTGAAATCATTTATCGATATCAAGCATTCAATGCCCTTTCCCTTAATGCCTTATGCCATGACCAGCTATATTTTTCCGATCCTACAAATTTTAATGACCCACTGGACTGTAATCCAGCTGTAGAGCGAGACTCAGATAGAGAAACATTAAGACAAATACTAAGCTCAGGGTTCTACCCCGATTTTGCGGACACTTCAAAGAAGCCTGATAATGGGCAAAAGGAGTGTTTATGTCGAAGAGAAGAAAGTACAGTACTGAGTTCAAACATGGTGCTGTTGAACAAACCCGGCAGCCCGGTGTTAGCTGTGCCCATATTGCTCAAGAACTGGGGCTTGCTCCAAATCTGCTAACGAGATGGCGACGTGAAGCAGATCAGAATGGCCAGCAGGCCTTTAATGGTACGGGTAGTCCCAGAGATGAAGAAGTTGCCCGTCTTAAACGTGAACTGGCGCGAGTGAAGAAGGAACGGGATTTTTTACGCGAAGCGGCGACGTTCTTTGCCAGGGAGTCGTCCTGAAGTATCAGGCGATCCAACGGTGTCGCGTCGAGTTTCCCGTACGCTTAATGTGTCGTTGTCTGGAGGTTTCCGCTAGCGGTTATTACGACTGGGAAGCACGTTTACCGAGTGACCGACAGAATGATAACAATCGATTGCTGACGCGCATTCGTGAACTTCATACAGATAGTGGCGGTATTTTGGGTGCACCGCGAATGCATGAAGATCTGACAATTGAAGGTGAAACAGCCAGCAAAAATCGGGTTGCACGTTTAATGACGGTTGCCGGACTTCAGGAATGGCCGAGAAAAAAGAAACGGGGACAGAAGAAACCGCCCTTATTAACACCGCCTGGTGTTAATAATTTGTTGGAGCGAGACTTCATGGCTCTGGAACCAGAGACTAAGTGGGTCACCGACATCACTGAAATCAAAACAGGCGAAGGCAAGCTGTATTTGTGTGTTGTACTCGATCTGTTCAGCAAGCTGGTGATTGGCTGGTCAATGCATCACCGGCAAGATCGACAGATGGTATTACGCGCCGTTGAAATGGCTGTTTGGCAAAGCCAGGGAAGTGGGCCTGTTATTTTACATTCTGATAGAGGCAGTCTATTCAGAAGCGGCGATTACCAGCGATTGCTTAGTAAAAATACATTGATGAGTTCGATGAGTGCGGTCGGTCATTGTGGCGATAATGCGGCCTGTGAAGGCTTTTTTGGTGTTCTCAAAAGAGAACGGACAAACCGAATGCGTTACCCAACCTTGGATTCTGCCAAAGCGGATTTATTTGACTATATTGAGCGTTTCCATAATCCTCGGATGAGACGAAGAGTTGCTAAGTACGATATGAAGTTATCAACCGTTTTTAAACCGTCCGTGGAAACGGGGTAAAACCCCAATGATGTAGATAAATTTAAGAAAACATACGAAAAGATGAGACGAAAATCTTTGATCGCATGGGAAAATCAGCAGAGCTAGCCTATGCCAACCTTGTAACCTATATTGACACAGCTGAACTATTACAACAATCCGACTATGTGAAAGAAGAATATGTTTTGTGCAGAGGAGGAGAGGCCTATATTGGCCCACCCATTTATTGTGATTTAACGACAAATGACCGAACTACATATTTTGGCGTTAATGCAGATCCACTCGATGTAAAAAGGCTCTCTTTGGAAGAAGCTGAGTTCTTTTGAAATTATCTTAAATATGATGTTGGTAATTTAGATATTGAGATAATCGCTCTTAATAATGCTATTGATAACTCACATAAAATCAATCTTGGACTGCGTAAGAAACTAGTGCTCTACCTACAGAGCAAAGGAAAGATATGATTATTTCCGGCGCTGACCATAGACAGCAATTGAGAAATAGAGAATCATTTCTATTGATATCGCAAAATTTAAAAGTCTGTTATGTACTTTTTATTGTCAAGGCTATTCTAGCTTAGCTTATCCAGCATTTTTCTATGTTTTAAATCTGACGAAATAAATCCATCTTTGTGGGTGCCCTCGGTGGGTTCGTCTCGTATTGCCCGTTAATTTTCCATCGTACTGACTACGATAAATTAATTTACACTTGTTTAATCATAATACCGATTGACGGTCGGTTTTATATGTGAGATAGTTTTAGTGTATATATTGGGTGAGTAAGATATTAACGTGACTCTAGGTGAACTTGAAAAAGCGGTACTTCAGTTTTTCTGGAAGTATGGTGAGGCTGATGCTAAGCAGGTCCATGCTTATTTCGAGCCTAAGCGAGGTGGGACGCTTAACACCATCCAAAGCACTTTAGACAGGCTTTATAAAAAAGGGCTACTAAAGCGCCATAAAAGTGGCTATGCGTATCTATATCAAGCCACAAAAACGAAAGATGACTTCATAGGTGAACTGTTTGTTGACTTAACGAAGGACTTCTTTGCAAGCCCTGAAAACGCTCTTCATGCAGCTTTCTCATCCTTATCATCTAGTCTATCTGATAAAGAAATCACTGAGTTGGAAGCGCTCATTGATAGACATCGAACTGCTTCAGATTCAGAGTAATGGATTTGTTTTTTGACCAAGCAGCACTCTTGCTCAACACGCTCTCTCTTGGGTCAGTCGCCTTCTTTGTAGGTATTGGAGTCTCTAGCTTAATAGTGTTGCCAAAAAGATACTGGTATTCTCTTACTCCAGCACGCAAAACACAATTTATGTGGCTTACAGTGAGCATGCCGTGGGCCTTAGCTATAGCTTCACCTATTTTTGTTGGGTTGTCACTCGATACCACTTTTCCTTCGTTAGCTAATTTAATGCACTGGCATCACCCTGATGTTTTTGTTTTGAATAGTTGGCATATCTATCCGACTATACTTTTACTTATAGTATTCAGTTTCACTTTAGTCAAAAGCGGTGTATTGGTTGCAAGACATGTAAGAAATTTCAGTGCAATCAGTTCATTTCCTGATAGTGAAGGAATCCTGGATGTTAAAGAACCAAATGCATTCTCTGCAGGCTTGCTGAAACCCAAAACATTTATAACGAAAGGGCTCGCAAATGAGCTCGAAACTTCTGAATTAAAAATTGTTCAGTTACACGAACTCAGTCATGTAATAAACAAAGATTCTTTGCATAAGCTCATTTTTGGTTTTATGTCC
Source organism: Methylophaga sp. F7 (assembly GCF_056863975.1). Lineage (NCBI taxonomy): Bacteria > Pseudomonadati > Pseudomonadota > Gammaproteobacteria > Thiotrichales > Piscirickettsiaceae > Methylophaga > Methylophaga sp. F7. The sequence goes on from NZ_JBWPVL010000002.1 coordinate 120,966, forward strand.
TCTTTTTTCACTGGAGGCGTAAGGAAGACAATTCAGCATGAGATGGCATTATCAATGGAGCTTAAAGCTGATAATTTTGTTGTCTCAAATGGAATTTCAAAACTTGATGTTGCCGCGACCTTATTGAAAGTGACGAAAATCATTAATGCATATGAAAAAAGCTCTGATGAAAGAAGTCTTCAATGCGGTTTCAGTAGCAATGATGTCAAGGTTCGTATCGAAAGTCTATTGACTCAGCATCCAGCTCGCTCGATCACTAATTATTCGCTTTATGGCTCCTTATTTGTAATCAGCTTATTTTGTCTTCTTAGCCTAGACACCTTTCATCACGTCGTTGAGACGTTTTTTAATCATTAGGAGTCACGTTTGTGGAAAATCAAAGAAAAGTGTTGCCCATAAAACCGATTGGCAGTCGGTTTTATGGTGTTGTTACTCATGGCTCTCCAAGGCCCAGATTTTTCTCCAACAAACCGATTGCCGGTCGGTTTTTATTCAGAAAGCTGTTGATAGGCATGGTCTTTGTCACGGCAATAATTGTATGGCTACCTGTCTATGCCAGTGAGGATAACGAGGTTTTAAATTCAATTTCACTGAGAGAGGCTGTAAACAAAACACTGCTTCTACATCCAGGCTTACCAGGCTACAGCCAACTCATAAATAGTGCCGATGGATACATCCAACAAGCAGGTGTCGGTCAGCGGCCAGAGCTAAGCTTCATGCTTGAAGATGCCCTGGGAACAGGTACCTACAGCAACATAAGAAGTACACAATCAACGCTTAGCCTGAATTGGCTACTTGAAAGTGAGTTGCTGGAAAAGCGAACCATTATTGCTGAGAGAGAAAAGTCTAGTTTAGTTGTGCAGCAAGAAATCAAGCGCTTAGACATTGCTTCCGAAACAGCAAGATACTACCTGTCCGCCCTATTCTTTCAAAAGAAAAAAGGGCTAGTAAATGAGGCCGTAGCAGAGCTTGAGCGAGTAGAAAAAGAAGTTAGTCGGCGTGTAAGAGCTGGCGCTGCGCCAGATGCAGACAGATATCAAGCCATCGCTAATTTAGAAGAAAAAAAGCTTTCCCTTCACAATAGTAGTTATGAAATTGATGTAGCTGTTAAGAGTCTAGCTTCTCAGTGGGGGAGTTCGAGCCAACATTTTCTGAAGTTCAAGGAGAGTTGGATTTACCCACTGAACAAATTAACTTTGAACGACTAAGAGAGTATTTAACCAATCACCCAAATATCGAACTTTTATTAAGTGACGAAAGAGTTGCTAGATCAAAAGCCGAACTTGCCAAATCTGAAGCCAAAACTCAATGGCGTTTCAATGCAGGAATTCGTCGATATGAAGCAGCCAATGATTATGGATTGGTTGCTGGATTTACCATTCCCCTAGGCAGTCCCGATCGTAATATGGCAAAGGTACGAGCGCTTGGTGCTGAACAAGCAGCTTACCGAGCCGATGCTGTAGCCACCCGTATTAGGATGGAAACTGAGCTTGCAAATTACGTTCGTTCGTACGAACGGTATCAAAACTCTGTCACATCACTACAAGAAAAAGTTATCCCTAGCCTCAAACTTGCAGCTGATGAAGCAGAAAATGCCTACAAGTTAGGAAAATACAGCTTTGTTCAATGGAGCTCGGCTCAACAGGATCTAATCAAGGCTCAAGAGACATTACTAAACCTGCAATTCCAGGCTCACCTCAATCGTGTCGAAATTGAGCGTCTGGCTGGTGTCGCACTGTAACTCAAAGGAAATCATGAATGAAAAATATACGTAATAGAGGCCTGATCTTGGTCATACATTTGGCATTATTTTCAATGACATCGTTGCCCGTCTACGCAGTGAAGAATAACGAGAGTGGCTACGAAGAGGTAGAAAAGGGGCCAAATAACGGAAGAATGCTAAGGCAAGAAGATTTTGCGATTGAGTTAGCCATTTACGAAGATGGCGTGCCACCCGAATTCAGGGTATGGGCAACAGAAGCTGGTCAGCCGATAAGTCCTGACGAGATTAAGGTACGTGTAGTTCTGGATCGGCTGGGAGATGTTCAAGACGACATCGGGTTTTATAAGCAAGAAGACTACTTGAGAGGTGATATGGCCATCTATGAGCCTCACTCTTTTGCCGTGAAACTCCATGCCGAATATCAAGGCAAAGACTACACCTGGACTTATGACAACTTCGAAGGTCGAGTCATTATCAATGATGACATCGCTAAGGCAAGTGGAATTAAAACGGAGAAAGCCGGCCCAGCCAACATACGCAAAACCATTTTAGCCTATGGCCAATTGATTTCTCCGATAGAGAATACCAGAACAATATCTGCTCGCTTTGATGGGATTGTGAGAAAAGTGCATGTGAATCTGGGTGATGAAGTTAAAAAAGGCACGCCGCTTTTGACGATAGAGAGTGATAAAAGTCTAAATTCATACAATATATATTCACCAATTGGTGGTGTTGTAACCGATAGAAACATTAATACCGGCGAGCACACCAAGGGCAATTCATTACTGCGAATTGTAGATAAAAAGTCTTTGGCAGCTGAACTATTCGTCTTTCCTGAAAATCGCTCAAAGATTCAAATAGGTAACCCCGTCTCACTAATGGTTGAAGGGGTAGCTTCTCCTATCGAGGGTGAAATCAACTACATAAGCCCGGAAATGGATGGTGTAGATGGTGTGGCGATACGCGTATCTATCAAGAATTCATCAGGAAATTTAAGCCCGGGTGCGATGGTGAAAGGAACAGTTACCACCAACATCCATGAAGTCCCTCTTTCGGTAAAGCGTGATGGAATTCAGGCATTTCGAGATTTTCAGGTGGTGTACGCAAAAGTCGGCACTACCTATGAAGTCCGAATGCTTGAGCTAGGCGAGCAAGCTGGTGATTGGGCTGAAGTTAAAGGTGGACTTCAGCCCGGAACAGAATATGTCACCAGCAACAGCTATGTCATCAAAGCCGACATAGATAAGTCTGGCGCGTCACACGATCATTAAGAGGCAACTATGTTAGATACAATATTGAGAGCGTCTCTGAATGGTCGCTCTGTCATCATGGCATTGGTGCTGTTCATCAGCATCCTGGGAATCTGGAATTTCAACCGGTTACCTATAGATGCAGTGCCAGATATTACTAATGTTCAGGTAGTTATTAACACAGAAGCTCCGGGTTATACACCTTTAGAGGTTGAGCAGCGTGTTACGTTTCCTATTGAGACCGCTATGGCAGGATTACCTAATCTTGAATATACGCGTTCAGTGTCTCGTTATGGACTTTCTCAGGTAACAATTATATTTAGTGATGACACTGATATTTACTTCGCCAGACAACTGGTCAATGAGCGACTCACCAATGTTAGAACCAAGCTTCAGGCCTCATTGAACCCCGAGCTCGGACCGATGGCTACTGGTCTGGGTGAAATATTTATGTTCACAGTTGACGCGCTACCCGGTGCAACAAAAGACGATGGAACTGCAATCACGCCTACAGACTTGCGTACGGCTCACGATTGGATAATTAGACCACAGCTCCTGCGCGTACCCGGTGTAGTCGAAGTGAACCCAATAGGTGGTTTTAAACGTGAAGTATTAATAGCAATGAAGCCGGAAAAACTGCTTTTTCATCAAGTTTCACAGCAGGAGCTTATTGACGCTATTTCTGACAGAAATCAAAACCGAGGTGTAGGTTTTGTTGAGAAAAAAGGTGCACAACTTTTATTACGTGTTCCTGGACAGGCAAATAATCTAGAAGAAATTGGCAATATCTTAGTGAAGCCTTCTGAGAAATTGCCTGTTCGTGTCAAAGACCTCGCGAATGTAGAAGAAGGTAAAGAGCTTCGGTCAGGTGCGGCTACGCAAAACGGTCGTGAGGTAGTAATGAGCACGGTCTTTATGCTGGTTGGAGAAAATAGCCGAACGGTTGCTAAAGGTGTTGCAGAAAAATTAGAGGTTATCAACGCTAGTTTGCCAGAGGGGATAGTAGCAAAGGCCGTTTATGATCGCACTAAGCTCGTTGATAAAACACTTAAGACAGTTCAAACCAACCTTTTGGAAGGGGCTTTGCTTGTTATCGTTATCTTATTTTTCTTACTTGGGAATTTTCGGGCTGCGTTATTAACTGCGGCGGTAATTCCAATTGCGATGCTAATGACTATCTCTGGTATGGTACAGACTCGAGTCAGTGCGAACTTGATGAGCTTAGGCGCGCTTGATTTTGGTCTTCTTGTCGATGGTGCCATTATCATCGTTGAAAACTGTCTACGTCGTTTGGGTATAGAAGCTAAGCAAGGTAAAACGCTCTCATTATCTGAACGGTTGGACGTGGTCTATAACGCTACGCGTGAAGTTATCAGGCCGGCAATGTTTGGTGTCTTTATCATCACTGCTGTTTACCTCCCCATTTTCTCTCTCACGGGGGTGGAAGGTAAGATGTTTCACCCTATGGCAATAACTGTTGTCATCGCTTTAGTTTCATCAATGATTTTATCAATTACATTCGTGCCTGCGGCAATTGCTTTTCTTTTCAAAAAGCCCCTGGCTGAGAAAGAAAGCAAAACTTTCAATGCTTTGCATAATGGTTATCAGTGGTTACTCATTAAGGCAATAAAAGTCAGGTGGCTAGTGATCCTACTTGCTGGAGCACTTGTCGCTTTATCAGGGTGGTATGCAACAAAGCTGGGGAGTGAATTTGTTCCCAATCTTGATGAAGGTGACATTGCGATGCATGCACTTCGCATTCCTGGCACCTCGCTGTCACAGTCAATTGAGTTCCAGCAAATTTTGGAGAGTAGGATTAAGGAATTGCCTGAAGTTCAAAGAGTCTTCGCAAAAATTGGTACTGCTGATGTAGCGACAGACGCTGTTCCACCAAGTGTTGCGGATAACTTCATCATTCTTAAGCCACGTTCTGAGTGGCCTAACCCAGATAAATTAAAGAGTGAAGTTGTTGCTGATTTAGAGACGTTAGTCAGTGATATTCCTGGCAATCGATATGAGTTTCTTCAGCCAATTCAAATGAGATTCAATGAACTTTTATCGGGTGTCCGAGCTGAGTTAGCGATCAAAGTATTTGGTGATGACTTGGACTTGCTGGCTGAAGTTGGCCGTAACATAGAAGAAGCTATTTCTGACGTCGAAGATATTGTTGATGTTCAAGTAGAACAAACGAAAGGCCTGCCATTTCTGGCTATCGAACCTAAATTTGATGTTATGTCACGTTATGGAGTCAGTCTGGACATGCTTCAAGATCAACTTGCCATTGCAATTGGTGGGCAAGTTTCAGGACTCTTTTACGAAGGGGACCGTAGCTTTGATATTACAGTTAGGCTTCCTGAGGAGCGCCGAACGGATCTTGATAGCCTAGGTTCTCTACCAATTCAGGTCACAAATCAACGATATGTCCCTCTAATGGAGCTTGTCGAGTTCAGCTACATCGATGGTTTGAATCAGGTTAATCGTGAGAATGGCAAACGACGAGTTGTTGTCACGGCTAACGTTCGAGGGCGTGACCTAGGATCTTTTGTAGAAGATGTTAAGAGAACTGTCAGTCAACGAGTTGATATTCCGGCTGGTTATTGGGTGGAGTATGGCGGCACTTATCAAAGCCTACAATCAGCCTCCAAACGGTTGATGGTAGTTGTGCCTGCAACCCTATTCATGATTATCGGATTATTGCTGCTGGCACTTCGTTCTTTTAAAGATGCCATGGTGATTTTCACTGGTGTCCCACTTGCTCTAACTGGAGGCGTGATGGCACTAGTGTTAAGGGATATTCCATTTTCTATTTCCGCTGCAGTTGGCTTCATCGCCCTATCAGGCATAGCCATTCTGAATGGCCTGGTGATGTTGTCGTTCATCCGAGAACTGCTGAAAGAGGGACTTGAAGTGACAGATGCGATTGTGAAAGGAGCAATGACTCGTTTACGACCAGTCATTACTACTGCATTTGTCGCCTCTCTGGGCTTTGTACCTATGGCACTCAATACAGGTATTGGTTCAGAGGTTCAAAGACCATTAGCAACTGTAGTTATTGGAGGCGTTATTTCATCCACGTTGTTAACGTTGTTTGTACTTCCGGCTCTGTACCGGATAGTACAAAGAACACATAAAAAAACTATATAAACTCAAAGGATTAAGGGGAAAAACAATCATGTTTAAATTGTTGTTAGTGCTAGGTCTAATTTTGATTAGTCCGTTAGCTTTTGGCCACGGTATGTCAGCTGAAGATCAAGTTCGCATGCTCAATGCTAACTTCATGGAATATATAAGCCTAGGGGCGACCCATATGCTTACGGGGTATGACCATCTGCTGTTTTTGTTCGGTGTCATGTTCTTTTTAACCAAGTTCAGCACAATCGTTAAGTTCATCACAGCTTTTACTGTTGGTCATTCAATTACCTTAATATTTGCTACATTAATAGGCATTAAAATTAACTATTTTTTGATTGATGCAATTATCGCTTTAACAGTCTGTTACAAGGCATTTGACAATTTAGACGGCTTTAAGCGTTACCTTAATACAAAGCCACCTAGCTTGCTTTGGATGGTATTTGGTTTTGGTTTAATCCATGGTTTTGGCCTATCTACACGTCTGCAGGAGTTACCTTTAGGTACAGAAGGGTTGGTAGCAAAAATCCTGGCATTCAATGTAGGTGTTGAATTAGGCCAAATCGCTGCACTGGCTGTAATGCTTGTTGTACTGACTATTTGGCGTAAACGTGAGAGTTTCTCAAGGTTTGCTGTTGCATCGAATGTCAGTCTTATGATGGCCGGTTTGGTCTTGCTGATGTTCCAGCTTCATGGCTACACACATACGAAATTCATTGATAACTTTCCGATAAATAAGGATGAGCACCTCCATACTCATCAAGATATGGCTGCAGCTGCAGATAAAAGCGAATCCAGTACTAAAGCAAATACACTCATCAGTAACGCCTTCGCAAATGAGAGTGAACACACTCATGACGGCACTAGTTATCACAGTCATATGGATGATAACGCTGAAAAAGAGGTATCTGCAGCTTCAAATGAGAGCTCGTATGATGAAAGGCTACATAGTCATGATGGAGAAAATTATCACATTGACGGTGAAGAAATCTCAGAACAAAAATCAGATTCTCTCTTAGAGCAAGATACCCATGATGAAAGTGTTCATGATCATGGATTGGGTGATGAACACAGACACTAATACTAGCGCTAATCACAGAGTTCGCCTGCGGTTTAAGAGATAAAAAGTATGAATGATAAATTTATTATCAACTGCGCCTTAAAAATACTAAAAGGGCTCGCTGCGACAGAGAATGAAGTATCAATCGGGAAGTTGCATTCAAGCTGGGCGAAGGTTGATATTCAGAATATAACGATCGTAGGGCGCTCGGAGGACTATGCTGTTGTCGAGGCAACAAATTCAGCTTTGCCTGACACTACATACCTGATGGTCTCGAACAAAGGTGAGCTTTATGAAATTAATGATAGTGGTAATTTTTAAAGTATAAGAGGTTATATGAAATGGAAGCACTAATTAAAGTTTTTCTGGCAGCCGGTATTATTTCAGTCACATCATGCCTGTCAGGAAAGAAGCCGGAGTTAGCTGGTTTTATTATTGCTCTACCCATGGTCTCTATTTTGCCATTACTTTTTCATATGTTGAGCACAGGGAGGCTGAGACGTCAATCACTCTAGCAAAGAGTGTGATACTCGGTGCTCCTGTATCTTACCTGTTTTTTTACCTTTCTTTTTAGCAGAAAAATTAGGATGGGGGTTTTGGGAGCCATACATTTGTGGATTAGTTCTGAGCATAATGGGTTATTTCTTACATGGCACTCTCATGAAGTTTATTGGTTAATGAAATATCACCCCCCAACCAGCTGAATCAGCACGTGTTTGTCAGGAGGATTTTTATTTCGGTTCTACCCCGTTTTTAAACCGTCCATGAAAACGGGGTAGAACCCGAATTACACACTGCAATGTCTTGGGGACGCATTTGTGCTTAAACACTGACCACTATGAACAATTAAAGCTATTCCAATATTCAAAAAATTAAGGTGAACCATGTTTAATGTATTGAGGCATCGCACATATCGGCACCTGTTTTTCGCACAGGTTGTTGCCTTGTTGGGAACCGGCTTGGCAACTGTTGCTCTCACTCTTATGGCGTTTGATCTGGCCGGTAATGATGCCGGCCAGGTGCTGGGCACGGCAATGGCCATCAAGATGATCGCTTATGTATTGATCGCACCGCTTGCTTCGGCGTTAGCGGAAAGCGTCCCACGCCGGGCGATGCTGGTGTCGTTGGATATTGTTCGTGCTTTAACAGCGCTTGCATTGCCTTTTGTTACCGAAGTCTGGGAGGTGTATGTGCTGATCGCAGTACTTCAATCTGCTTCTGCAGCATTTACCCCAACCTTTCAGTCGATTATCCCGGATACGCTTCCGGATGAAGATGATTACACCAAGGCTCTATCGCTTTCCCGCCTTGCTTATGATTTGGAAAACCTCATTAGCCCGGCTCTGGCAGCAATTTTCTTGCTGGTTACAAGTTGGCATGGACTTTTTTCAGGCACAGTTATTGGTTTCATTGGCTCAGCATTGCTGGTGGTCTCTGTGGTTATTCCATCAGGTGTCAAACCCGAGAAGCATCGCAGCGTTTATGAGCGTGCCCGGCGCGGATTTAAAATCTTTGCTGCAACGCCCCGGTTAAAGGGACTAATGGCGTTAAACTTTGTTGTCAGCTTGGCCGGTGCCATGGTGATCGTTAACACTGTGGTACTGGTGAAGGGCCAGTTCGGCCTGACAGATCAGCATACGGCAATGGCCTTTGCGGCATTTGGTGGTGGTTCGATGTTGGCGGCGTTGACTTTACCTGCTTTGCTCAAGCGATGGCAGGATCGTCGGGTCATGTTAACGGGAGCAGGTATCCTCATTTCAGGAATGCTTTTGGCCATCGCTGTAGACAGCTTGGAATGGCTGATCCCGGTCTGGGCTTTGCTTGGAATTGGCTCTTCGACTGTACAGACCCCCGTCGGCAGATTGTTAATAAAATCATCCATTGGGGTGGACCGACCCGCACTTTTTGCTGCCCAGTTTTCCTTATCCCACGCCGGTTGGCTTGTTGCCTATCCGCTGGCTGGCTGGCTTGGATCTATAGCCGGTTTACAGATAACTTTGGTGGTGCTTGCAGGTCTTGCATTGATTGCGCTCATTTCAGCTATCAGGTTATGGCCATTTAATGAATCTACAGAGTTAATGCATAGACATGATGATCTGGCTGATAACCACCCGCACATCGCAACATCTGGACGTCAGCATATTCATCATTATGTTATCGACAATCTGCATCCTAAATAGCCATGTCAACCCAGTGTCCGTTTTAAAATGGAGCTATTACAGTAAGTTTCTAAAACTTTCATAAGAAGGATATTAGCCGATGATACTTTCTGAAAGAAAATGAGCGGAGAAACCTAGTCAATGTTTCGATTGAAGGATTATCCAGTCGTACCAGTACTCTTTTCCCAGATTTAGTAAAGCGAATGGCGTTGGAAAGTAGGTTAGATATTGCTCTGCGCAATATGGCTTTATCGCCATGAATTGGTCATGCTTGACCAGCTATGGTTAGTGCGACTTTGTGGTCTTCTGCTAGCGCTTCAAAAAAACCAAACAACGCTTTGACTTCATCGGATAAATCCAGCGGTGTTGGTTCAAGTTTGATTAAGCCGTGGTCACTTTTTGCTAACCACAACATATCATTAATCATCTTTGCCAAACGTTCTTGTTCTTCCAAATTTGAGTACAACAATTCACGGTATTCTTCGAGTGTTCTGGACTTGCCTAAGCCAACCTGTGTCTGGGTGATGAGATTAGTCAGAGGTGTTCGTAGCTCATGTGCAATATCAGCTGAAAAATGTGATAGCTGATTAAAGCTATCCTCAAGTCGACCTATCATGTGGTTGAATGAAGACACCAAGTCCTGTAATTCAGATGGGACAAAAGAGGGGGTCAAGGGTACAGCTCGGCACAAAGTTAAGGCAGTGCATGCCGCTTACACCCAGTTAATAGTCGGCACTGAAAAATGCTTTTAGTCTAGCTCGGGTGGGTTTTATCACTGACAAAACAATCCATATCACATTGATATTAATCAGAATGATGAATATTTATTAACTATTTCATTGCGAAAATAGTCAGTTGTTCAGTCGTAGTTCAGTTTCTTTATGATAAAAATGTCTTCAACAATAAAAAGAAATTTGAAATCAACTAGAGAGGTTCTTTCTAATGAACATTATCAAAACAACAACTGCTGTTATCTTAGGTGCTTCAGCACTTTTTTCTGCCGCTGCAATGGCAGAAGTTCATGAGGTACAAGCTGTGGGGCTGGCATTTAAACCTTTAGTTTTGAAAGTCCAGCCAGGTGACCAAGTTTCATGGACAAAAATGACCATTCACAACGTTAATACTGAATTTACATCAAATGATGGTGTGAAACAATATATTCCTGAAGGTGCAGAAGGATTTACGTCAAAAATTGGAGAAAACTTCACCAGTGATCCACTTACTGTTGAGGGGGTTTATTTGTATAAATGCGATCCGCACTGGGGTGCCGGTATGGGTGGCGTAGTTATCGTTGGCGAAGCAACTAACTTACAAAAAATCGTTGACGAAGACCCTAGTGGTGCATTAGGTCGTCTTGTTAGAAAAACGCAAAAAGCTGTTAAATAAAACAATCCTAATTAATATTTACTAAATAATCTCTAGTATTTATTGAAAAATCATTAAATAACAAAAAAATTAACGGCTAAATAATAAAACAAGCCCCTGATGGCTTTTAGTCACCGGGGGTTTTTAACTTTAATTTTGCCAGCCAGCTTTGAACGGCAATGTTCTATAGAGTGTAACCCCTATAATCCTCTCCCATATTAACTCATGTCAAATGTTATTATTTTCCTGTTTTCTATGTTGAAAACCTAGTAACCATATGATTAAATTGAATTTTAATATCCACACTTAATGTTAAGTACAGATTACACCAAGAACACAGATTCATCTAACATTGCTGTAAAAGTAGAGGTGCAAATCCACCACCCGGTGTACGTAAGTTGGTAGCTTGACCTCGATAAAGTCTTGCTGCAGCAAGTAATAACTCCCCTCGGTAGGTATACAATCGCACATCAACCTTAAGCATTTCACGTTCGTTATCAACCATCACAACACGTTCTGAGGGTGGCACATAGGCCTGTGCAACATAATCACTTTCAAGAATACGTGCAAAGGTGCTTTTAGTCAGCTTGCTGCCACGATAGACACCCTTACTGCCATGGCCAGCCACCGGTTTAAAAAACCACTGTCGCCGTTGCAGCCAAAGCGATTGCTCATCATATGCATTAACCTGAATGGTGTGCGGAATACCCTTTTTTAAAAGTTCAGCATTTTCAGCACTTAACCCCCAATCTATCAGGTTATGTTGATCTGACAGTAAGACCAGATTTCGCTTATCAGCCAATAGAGCGTGCGTATAGGGATTCGGGGTGATAACGGCACCACCTTCTAACCATGCAGAGCGCAAAGCGGCATGTTCAGGTGCATCTAGTCCAAAATCGACCAGACGGTTGTATACCAAATCGATTTTCTGGTTATTACCATACAAGACTCCTGATTCGTATTTGAGATCCTTTGGGGAGAGTATGACGGCATCAATGCCATGTTGGATGAAAAGCCCTTGCGCGAGTTTGAACTCCGGATAGAGATGTTGTTCTTCTGGTGCATCGTCGATGATTGCAATTCGGTCAGGTTGACCGCTACCTCGCTGGCTTTGCCATTCACTTATAAATTGCGTAATGACCGCTTCATCGAAATCTTTAGCCCAAGATGCCTGTGCACTGCCGCTACAACATTTTAGTTGGGCACGAGTCAGAATGGCATTAAGAAAAGCGCCACCGGCATTGGTGTTGATTTCGATAAGACGAGGGCCATCTTCACTCAGGTGGAAATCATAGCCCATAAAAGCGCCTACTGGACCGGGATTATGCCGTGCACTCTCAGGTGCCCAAGACATGATCTGTTGCTGATATTCTGCAAGTGAAGCAGCGGATTCGATTGCCTTAACAATCGCCTGCATTTGTTCAAGATCAGAACTTGGAACAAAAATCGCGGCATTTGAGAAGAATTGGCGCATGCCCGAAGTAGACAGGATGCCTTCAGCGTTATCACCCAATTGGTTGTTGAGATCGCGAATAATCGCTGACCAATCTAGAGTAACGCAGGTACAGTGATGGTTTAGCCGTTGTGATCTTGTCTGCTCTTGAGAACTATCGATTTTTTTCATTGATTCTCCTCTGTCGGAATACGTTATATTAATGTCCAACGGTTAACTTTAAATCATAGGTGTTTAGTTTGATTAGTGACCGTTATTGCAATCTTTACCAGCCTGCTTAAAGCCCCTTTGTTGGACGTCCTCTATAGTTAAACAGGATGAACATTCTGCCTGAGGCTTCCATAATCCTTGTAATAAGCAAAGGAAATCGTGAACACAAAAGAATAATTAACAAAGGCAGGTAGGGCAGAATATAGTTCGTATGCTCTACAAACGGTAAAAAAATGCCACTCCAATAAGTAAAAGTGTTGAAGCTGCGTGAAGCTTTATCTAGTATCTGAAATTGTTAATCACATTATATTTAATGTCGCTGATAGGAATAACCACCGACATATCCCAACCATCATTCAATAGCTTTAATCGTCGTGGGTAAATAGATGATGAATGCAGTCTTATCACTTTTAGATGTGACTTCTACCCGCCCACCATGGGCATCAATAATCGAACGAGCAATGGCGAGACCAAGACCGGCACCTTCACCTTGTCTTGACCTAGAAGGATTTGCTCGATAAAAACGGTCAAAGAGATATGGCAAATGTTCAACTGGAATTTCAGGCCCAGGATTCTCAACTGTCAGGGAAACCTCGTTGTCTGAGAGATTTTTCAGTCGAACTAGTACTGATCCCCCAGATTTCGTATAACGAATGGCGTTGGAAAGTAGATTAGAAATTGCTCTGCGCAACATGGCTTTATCGCCCAGAATGAGGTGAGCGTGGCCTTCCTTGGTGAGTGCGATTTTTTTGTCTTCTGCCAAAGCTTCAAAAAAACCGAATAATTCTCTTACTTCATCGGATAAGTCCAGCGGTGTTTGTTCAAGTTTGATTAAGCCGTGGTCACTTTTTGCTAACCACAACATATCATTAATCATCTTTGCCAAACGTTCTTGTTCTTCCAAATTTGAGTACAACAATTCACGGTATTCTTCGAGTGTTCTGGACTTGCCTAAGCCTACCTGTGTCTGGATGATGAGATTAGTCAGAGGTGTTCGTAGCTCATGTGCAATATCAGCTGAAAAATGTGATAGCTGATTAAAGCTATCCTCAAGTCGACCTATCATGTGGTTGAATGAAGACACCAAGTCATGTAATTCAGATGGGACAAAAGATGGGGCAAGTCGCATATCTAGACGATCTGCTTGTATGTCACCCATTTTGTTCGAAAGTCTTCTTATTGGTGCATGCGCTTTGTGCACGCCATACCAAGCAGCCAACAGGGTAACGGCCCAAGTAAGGACCATTATTAACCATAGCGTTAGACGAAATTTATGGAGAAATTGAAGGTGAAAGCCAATATCGATGGCAGTAATAACCAAGTAGTTATGACCCGCTATCGCATTGTGCGTGAGGACACCCCGAAATGTCTTATCGTCCGCATGCCAGACTTGTAGGTTACCGGCACTAATTTCTGTAACGTGGCGAAGGCTGTCCTTCACTATTGAAAGGTTTGCGCCGGCACTTTCGAAAACCACCTTATCTTGTTGATTACGTACTTGATAATAGACGCCATGATGTCCAGAGACAGCACCGAACAGCGCTTTACTAAGTTGTAAATTGCTGTCGTTATTATTTCGCAATACGTCTATGACATCCTTATTAATAACGGCAACTTCTTCTGCATCCTGTTCAGCAAAATGGCGTTCGACCGCATTCAGTACAAGGATGCCAATTAAAAGTAAGCTTAAACCTACAGATGCGCCAACGAAAAACATTACCCTTGCAGCGAGCGAAAGAGGTTTTTGATTATAAGGCTTCATCAACGGGCTCTACGTCAAGTTTGTAACCCATACCGCGAACCGTATGGATAAGTTTCGGTTCAAAATCGTCATCAACTTTTGCTCGCAGGCGGCGTATTGCCACATCTATCACGTTGGTGTCAGAGTCAAAATTCATGTCCCATACCTGAGAGGCAATCAAAGAGCGTGGTAGAACCTCACCTTGGCGACGTGACAATAACTCTAAAAGACAAAACTCTTTGTGGCTAAGATTGATTTTTTTACCTGCTCGCGTAACTCGATGCTTAGGTAAATCTAAAGTCAGATCTGCTACTTTTAGAAGCTCAGTAAAGGTTGGAACACTGCCTCGGCGCAATAATGTTCGAATCCGGGCTAGCAGTTCGGCAAAAGCAAAAGGCTTAACCAAATAATCATCAGCACCTAATTCCAGACCTTTTACACGATCATCCACAGAATCACGTGCCGTGAGGAACAGCACTGGCGTGTGGTGCTCGGCCTCACGTAATGACTGCAAAATACGCCAACCGTCAACATCCGGCAACATAACATCCAGAACGATTAAATCGAATGCTTCTGTCATTGCCAAATGATGACCATCTAGGCCATTTCGAATGAGGTTGACCTGAAATCCTGCTTCAGTTAGCCCCTTCTGTAAGTAGTTGCCTGTTTTGATCTCATCCTCAACCAGCAGTAATCGCATGGGCGGGTTCTCCGTTAATTAGCTTCTAAGGTTAAAAGACCAACAAGCACCGTAGAATTACATAAAGATTACATTTTTGTAATGTTCGGGTCATCCAGATGACAGAGTCTGCGGATTACTCTTTAATAAAAGTTTTAATCGGAGTGCTAACATTGAAGTTACCAATTCAATCTGTCCTTAATTTTAATCCGAAGCGTCGTCAATTTGTGCAGGGTATCGCTGCTGGTGGTGTGCTGGCCACCTTCCCAATGCTGTTACACGCCGGAAGCCATCCCAACGAACAAGCATACCGAGGCACGGCACCCGTGTTGACGGGGCAAGTTATTGATTTAACTGTTTCTGAATCAATGGTTAATTTCACTGGCGTAACACGTATAGCGACAACTATTAATGGATCCATTCCAGCGCCAACTCTCCGTTTACGAGAGGGAGATGACGTCACTATCCGAGTAACTAACCGGCTGAAAGTACCAACATCCATTCACTGGCATGGCATTATCTTGCCATATCAGATGGATGGTGTTCCCGGCATCAGCTTTGGCGGCATAGAACCCGGCGAAACTTTCGTGTACCAATTCAAACTTAAGCAAAGTGGCACATACTGGTATCACTCTCACAGTGGTTTTCAGGAAATAACCGGCATGTACGGTGCACTGATTATTGAGCCCCGTGAATTTCAATCCGATTCGGCAAAAGCCCATGTATCGGCAGATCGTGACTACGTAATGTTGCTTTCTGATTGGACTGATGAAGATCCGATGTCCGTATTCTCTAAGCTGAAAGTTCAAGGGGATGTATATAACTATAATCAGCCGACGGTGCCGTCATTTTTTAGTGATGTCTCAAAACTGGGAATCAAAGGCGCATTTGAAAAGCGACAAATGTGGAACCAGATGCGAATGAACCCGACCGATCTTGCCGATTTATCCTCAGCAACATTAACTTATCTTATGAATGGCACAACACCTGCTGGTAACTGGACAGGGCTTTTTCAGCCGGGGGAAAGGATAAGGTTACGATTCATTAACGGCGCTGGTAATACATTTTATGATGTGCGTATCCCCGGCCTGAAAATGACAGTAATTCAGGTTGATGGTCAGAACGTACAACCCGTTAGCGTGGATGAGTTTCGTTTTGGTCCCGGAGAAACATATGACGTCATTGTTGAACCACAAAATGATGTATATACCGTCTTCGCTCAGAGTATGGAACGCACTGGTTATGCGGTGGGCACGCTTGCTATCAGGGAAGGACTGACCGGAGATATACCTGAACTTGATCCGGTTCAGTGGCTGACCATGACCGATATGATGGGGGAAATGGATCATGGTTCGGCAAATAGCAATATGAGCCATTCAGAAATGAATCATGGTGAAATGGCGATGGATCACAGCCAACATGGCAAGCAACATGATGCACTTGCCATACCATCACAGCAGGTTAGGCATGCCAGTACAGAATATGGCCCTTCAGTTGACGCTCGTGTCGATATGCCTCGTACAAACTTAGACGATCCCGGTATAGGCTTAAGAGATAATGGACGAAAGGTGCTGACCTTGTCAGATCTCCACTCTTTAGAAGGGGTATTTAGCGATAAACGGCCACCATCTCGGGAAATCGAACTACATCTTACCGGTAATATGGAACGATACAGTTGGTCTTTCGATGGACTTGAATTTGGTAAAAGCACACCGGTGCATTTGCCGCACAATGAACGTATACGTGTCATTTTGCAAAACGACACCATGATGGCTCATCCCATGCATTTACACGGAATGTGGAGTGATTTAGAAGATGACCAAGGCAATATGCTTGTTCGCCGCCATACGATACCCGTGCAACCTGCCCAGCGAATCAGTTTTTTGACAACACCTCAAGACCTGGGTCGATGGGCATGGCATTGTCACTTACTTTTTCATATGGATGCGGGCATGTTCCGTGAAGTGGTGGTGTCATGAAAAACTATTCTCTGACTCCTGCAATCAGACAGATCATCATTGCTTGTTCGATGTCTTTAATCATTTCCCCACTGTGGGCACAGTCTGATGATGTCACCAAAAACCTAGACGCTATGACAGAACAGACAACGACAATGCAAAAAGATGACATGGAAGGCATGGCTCATTCTGAGATGCAAAAAGATGACATGGAAGGCATGGATCATTCTGAGATGCAAAAAGATGACATGGAAGGTATGGATCATTCTGAGATGCAAAAAGATGACATGGAAGGTATGGATCATTCTGAGATGCAAAAAGATGACATGGAAGGCATGGATCACTCTCAAATGCAGAAAGATGATATGGAAGGCATGGATCATTCAGAGATGAATATGGGGAGTAATCAACCACCATCAGACGCAAGGGATCCACATGCCTATTCAGATGGTTTTACACTGACTAAGGGTCCTTATGCATTCTCAGAGAAACGCGTTCTGAAATTAATGGATGAACATTATTTCGGATCTTTTTTAGCTAATCGACTGGAATATGATGCAGATAATGATGCTGTCATATTTGACCTTCAGGGCTGGTATGGCAGCACCTACAATCGATTTACGGCCAAGCTTGAAGGTGACGTGGTCGATGGCAAGTTAGAGGAAAGCCAATCGGACCTATTGTGGACGCATGCTATTAGTGCTTTTTTTGATACTCAGTTGGGTGTGCGATTTGATCAGTACGACGAAGGCAAAAATCGTCAATGGCTGGCTTTTGGTGTTCAAGGACTCGCTCCCTACTGGTTCGAATTGGATATGACCGCCTACCTTGGAGAAAGTGGCCGATCAGCACTTTCAGTGGAAGCTGAATATGAACTGCTGCTTACACAACGTCTGATTTTACAGCCCCGAGCTGAACTGACTGCCTATGGCAAAGAAGATAAAGTTAATGGTTTAGGCAGTGGCTTATCTGATGTTGCGTTTGGTTTGAGACTTCGTTACGAGTTATCACGTCAATTCGCACCCTACATCGGTATTGAGTGGACCGAGAAGTTTGGAGAAACTGCAGATTTGGCCCAACTAAATGGTAATGATGACAGCGACACTATCTATGTTGCTGGTATTAGGTTCTGGTTTTAATCTCTCTATATAGTTTTACCTCGACTAAGGAGTCGCCGTATGAAACGTCATTTATTGTTATATTTAATTGCTTTACCAGCTCTGGTGCTGACTTTGACTGCGCAGGCACATGATCCAAAAGAGCATATGAATGAGAAGCAGACACCGGACTGTGCTGCGATGAAAGAGATGGATCATTCAAAAATGAATATGAATGATCCCGTTATGCAGGCCATGATGCAAAAATGTATGGGTAAAGATACGAAAATGTCATCAGACGGACATGATGAGGCAGAGGTAAAAGAGCCAGCTAAACACAAACACAAGTAGTAATGGATGACTAAAATTAAGGAATAAACATGGTGTCTTTTGGTTTTGTGCGATGTATCAAGTGTCTTTCTGTTGCAGCTGGGTTGATGGTGCTGACAGGGATAGCGTTTATCTACTCAGGTCTCTACCCGATGGGTGCAGATAATCAGCATACCAGGCTTACTTTTTGGGTGCTGGAAACTTTACGCGAGCATTCAATCAGTCGAGCAGCCCAGGACATTGAAGTACCCTTGGATCTGGATACGCCAGCACGTTTACTAAGAGGTGGTTCAGATTATGCTGCAATGTGTGCGAGTTGCCATCTTGCGCCAGACAAAAAAGAGACAGATTTTACCAAAGGGCTTTATCCGAAGCCTCCTAATTTAACAATGACACATTTAGATCATGGTGACCCTAAAGATCAAGACAAACAATATTTTTGGATTATCAAACACGGTATTAAGGGTTCAGGCATGCCGGCTTGGGGACCTGGGCATACTGATGAACAAATATGGAATCTAGTTGCTTTCCTAAAGCGATTACCTGAATTGACACCTGCCCAATATCAAATATTAACAGCAAACGTTCCTGAGTAATTTTCCATAATTAATACTTTAATGGGCATTGATTTCCTGGGCAATATTAGCTCCGAATTGAATTTAAGTTTATTGTTAGACATATAGTGGGTAATGGACCGGAGGATTCATGAATAACCAGGGAGATAGAACCACACAGTACAGGGAAGGCAGCTTAACGTTGGCTGGAACGGTTATGCTGGGAACCGGTGTTATGATTGGTGCTGGCATATTTGCACTCACCGGCCAAATGGCGCAGATGACCGGAGCACTGTTCCCGCTTGCTTTTCTTGCTGCAGCCGTCATAATCAGCTTTAGTGCCTATTCCTACATCAAAATCTCCAACGCTTACCCCTCCGCCGGCGGTATTGGTATGTATCTGCATAAAGCTTATGGCGACCGGTTGCCAACTGCTTTTAATGCTTTACTAATGTACTTCTCAATGGTGATCGCACAAAGCTTTTTGGCGCGAACATTTGGTTCTTATACCATGCAACTTTTTGGTGGTGATGATAGCGGTATCATGGTGTCTATTCTCGGCGTTTCACTGATATTGGCTGCCTTTGTCATTAATCTTTCAGGCAATCGTCTGATTCAAGGTGTGGCCTCTTTTATTGGTGTTTTAAAAATCGTCGGCATTCTGATTTTTGGACTGGTGGGCGTTTGGATCGCCAACAGTATCTCAGTCGACTTTTCAAGCCCAGGAGAAGCGGGAACCTTCGGCAACTTCCTCGGTGCAACTGCACTGGGAATACTGGCCTTTAAAGGATTCACCACTATTACCAACAGCGGTTCTGAGGTAAAAGATCCTAAACGCAACGTGGGGCGTGCCATTGTTATTTCTATCGCGGCCTGTGTGGTGATTTATAGCTTGGTCGGTTTTGCTGTAGCGAGTAATTTGTCGTTGTCAGAAATCATAAAAACACAGGACTATTCTCTTGCAGCAGCAGCAAGGCCTGCCTTGGGTGAATATGGTGTGTGGTTTACGGTTGCTATTGCCATGATGGCGACTGCCGGTGGTATTTTGGCCAGCATATTTGCCGTTTCCAGAATGCTGGCAATGCTGACGGAAATGAAACTGGTTCCGCATCGGCATTTCGGTATGCCGGGTAGTATTCAAAAACATACGCTGGTCTACACGGTCGTTTTAGGACTTATTCTGACGGCATTTTTTGATCTGTCTCGAATTGCTGCACTGGGTATCGTGTTTTACCTAATTATGGACATTGCCATTCATTGGGGCGTTCTTCGTTATTTGCGAGAAGACATTAACGCCAATAGATGGGTGCCAACTACCGCGATTATTTTAGATTTGCTCGCGCTAGGGGGCTTTGTCTGGGTAAAACTGAATACGGATCCGTTTGTGATTGGTGTAGCGGTTGTTACGATGATTGTTATCGCTGTGGCTGAGCATATTTTCCTGAAAAAAATGGCTAAGCGTGGATCATTAAGTCAGAATAAATCGCATCCGCATCGTCACTAAAATCTGAAATTTTCCTAAAGGATAGAACGACTATGTCTGACCACAAGCATGCTCATCATCAAGATCAACCGGCACATGACGCTCATTCTGAAAATGATCCGGTCTGTGGCATGAGTGTGGAGCCACAAACTGCGCAGCACAAAAGTCAATATGATGCTAAGAATTGGTACTTTTGCTCTTCAGGTTGCAAATCCAAGTTTGACGACAACCCAAATCGATATTCAGGTGATCAGCAAAAGTCGGTACAGCCGACAATGCCAGGCACGATTTACACCTGCCCAATGCATCCTGAAATC
Source organism: Methylophaga sp. F7 (assembly GCF_056863975.1). Taxonomy (NCBI): domain Bacteria; kingdom Pseudomonadati; phylum Pseudomonadota; class Gammaproteobacteria; order Thiotrichales; family Piscirickettsiaceae; genus Methylophaga; species Methylophaga sp. F7. The sequence goes on from NZ_JBWPVL010000002.1 coordinate 141,474, forward strand.
CGCCAGCCAAAGCCTGGCGATTGCCCCATTTGTGGTATGGCTCTAGAACCTGAGCAAGTCAGTTTGAATGATGGGCCTTCTGAAGAGCTAAGGGATATGACTCGCCGGTTTTGGATCGGTTTGATACTGGCATTACCGGTATTGGTGCTTGAAATGGGCGGACACCTGACCGGACTCGATCATATTGTGCCGCCGCAGCTATCCAACTGGATTCAGCTGGTACTGGCAACGCCTGTAGTTCTATGGTGTGGCTGGCCTTTTTTTGTCAGGGGCTGGAAATCTGTTATTAGTCGTAATCTGAATATGTTTACCTTGATTGCCATTGGTACTGGCATGGCGCTGCTCTACAGTCTGGTAGCAACTCTGATGCCGCAAATTTTCCCCGATGCCTTTCGTCAGGCGGATGGTTCTGTCGCTGTCTATTTCGAAGCGGCTGCAGTGATCGTTGTATTGGTATTGCTTGGGCAGGTATTGGAATTGCGAGCGCGGGAAAAGACTTCCGGCGCGATTAAGGCCTTACTGGATCTGGCGCCAGCAACTGCCAGAAAGCTGGAAGATGATGGTGGTGAATCTGATGTGCCGCTGGACGAAGTTAAGGTTGGTGATCGCCTGCGGGTACGTCCGGGCGACAAGGTACCATTAGATGGTCAGGTGCTTGAGGGTAACTCCAATATCGATGAATCACTGGTGACCGGTGAGCCGTTGGCGGTCAGGAAGACCGCTGGCGATCAAGTTATCGGTGGCAGTATTAATCAGCAAGGCAGCTTTATTATGCGCGCCGACAAGGTTGGCCGGGATACGATGCTGTCTCAGATTGTACAGATGGTAGCTAATGCCCAGCGCAGCCGTGCACCCATTCAGGGATTAGCAGACAAAGTGGCGGGTTGGTTTGTCCCGGTCGTTATCGTTATAGCCGTTATCGCTTTTATCGTTTGGTCATTTTTCGGCCCGGCGCCACCAATGGCTTTTGGTCTGATTGCAGCGGTTAGCGTCTTAATTATTGCCTGCCCGTGTGCGTTAGGTCTGGCAACCCCTATGTCCATTATGGTTGGTGTCGGCCGGGGTGCGCAAAGTGGTGTGCTGATCCGCGATGCAGAAGCGCTGGAGCGTATGGAAAAGGTCGATACGGTTGTCATCGATAAAACCGGTACCCTGACTGAGGGCAAACCGCAGGTCACGAAGCTAGTTACAGCGAATGGACTCAGCGAAGCTGAGCTGATGCGTTATGCAGGTGGCCTTGAAAAAGGCAGTGAACATCCATTGGCCCACGCTATTTTAGAAAAGGCCAGGGCAATGGATCTTAAGCTGCCCGATGCTGAAGATTTCGATTCCTCTAATGGTAAAGGGGTCACGGGTTCGATTGATGGCCAGCGGGTTTTATTGGGAAATCGACTGCTTATGGAAGCAGAAGCTGTTGATACCGCAGACTTTGACAATGAAGCTGATACGCTTCGCGGGGATGGCGCTACCGTGATTTTTGCCGCAGTGGCTGGCAAAGTCGCTGGCTTACTTGCTATTGCCGATCCGGTTAAAGAAACCACTCAAGCGGCCATTTCGGCGCTGCAAAAAGACGGTATCCGGATCGTTATGCTAACCGGTGATAATCGTACCTCGGCCGAAGCCGTTGCCCGCAAGCTGAATATTGATGAAGTAGAAGCAGAAGTTCTGCCGGAAGACAAAGGCAAAATTATTCAGCGCCTTAAAGATGAAGGCCGGATTGTGGTGATGGCTGGTGACGGGGTAAATGATGCGCCTGCGCTGGCAACGGCGGATGTTGGCATTGCCATGGGCACCGGCACCGACGTGGCGATTGAAAGTGCCGGAATTACTTTGTTGCGAGGTGACCTGATGGGTATTGTTGAAGCCCGCCGTTTATCTTTAGCAACTATGCGCAATATCAGACAAAACCTGTTTTTTGCTTTCATTTACAATTCTGCCGGGGTGCCGATTGCCGCTGGGATTTTATATCCGTTTTTCGGCATATTGCTGTCGCCAATTTTTGCAGCGGCTGCTATGTCACTTTCATCTGTGAGCGTTATCATGAATGCACTGCGGTTGCGGCTGGTTAAATTATAAAGAAATAAACTTTATCGTTTTAATAACAGAGTATTTGTTGAACCTTCACCAGCACTTTTGGTCAATAATATTTACAAACTGACTGTAAAAGAGTATTCTTAGACTTAATGCGCATAATAAATTTATTTTTTCTTTGTTTCGCCTTGGCTTTTGCCAACGCCAGCTATGCGCATAGCTATGAGACAAATTGCCCAATGGAAGAAGATGGCAGCATGGCCACGATGGACCATGCCGATATGCCAGACTGCTGTAATGATGCCGTGATGGCCGCTAAAACGGGTCAATCCTGTAAAGCAGATCAAGATTGCAGCATCTCTAATGTAGTCATGTTTTTTTCTGTTCCATCATGGAATTTAATTTCTACTGATAGAAGTAGGGCACTAACCAGCATAGCGTTCGTGCCTAACGCAGCACCTACTGATCTCTGGCGCCCGCCAACCTTAAGCTGATCCCATTATTCCCGTAGTGTTTCAAGCTGCTACTTAGTTCCATGCTTGAAACATCTGCGTTGCTTTTGCTCCAACGCCTTTGACTACATCGGATCCAGCTCATGTCAAACCTATTCACCAGAGCCATTGTGCTCAAAAGATATTTGCCAAAATTATGGCGAATATATTGGCTCGGCTTTGTCGCCTTATTTATTGCCAGTTTTGCAACTGCGGTAATAGCGCAACCACAAGCCGAGTCACTTAGCTTGCAAAACGCTTTGCATCTCGCTGAGCAACGCTCTCAGGCCTTGTTAGCGCAAGATGCTGCAGCGCAAGCCTCCCAAGAGCTGGCCATTGAAGCCGGTCAACTTCCCGATCCCATGCTGGAGTTATCTGTAAATAACCTGCCAGTCAATGGTCCCATGGCTTATAGCCTTACGGAAGATTTTATGACCTCTCGCAATATTGGCATTTCTCAGACATATACCCGTGAAGCCAAGCGCCATGCTCGTGCCAACGTGTTTAAACTTAAAGCAGATAAGGCGCAGATAACTAAAAAACTGACACTTACTGAAATTCGCCAAAACACTGCATTGGCCTGGTTTGATGGTTACTACCAGCAGCAAATGGTGGAACTTTTAACACGTGAGCAGCAAGAAGCAAGCTTACAAGTAGAGGCTGCCGAAGCTATTTATCGAGCAGGGACTGGCCCGCAGTCCGATATTTTTCTGGCCAAAACAACTGTGGCTGAAATCCAGGATCGTATTTATCAAGCTCAAGCGCGCCTTGATAATGCCAAAACGACGTTGGCGCGTTGGGTCGGGGATATTGATAATCTATCTTTAGACGCCGCGCCCGACATCACTCAGTCTTCGCTCGACACTCAGCATTTATATCATCAGGTAAGTGAACATCCAGATATTGCTGTAATGAGGGCTGAGGAGGCGGTTGCAATGGCTGAAGCCAAGGTCGCACGTCAAGAGAAGCAGTCTGATTGGACTTGGTCAGTAATGTATGGCGAACGAAGTTCAGGTTTTTCGGACATGATTTCGATTGGTGTCAGCGTGCCGCTGCAATGGAATCAGGAGAGCCGCCAAGATCGTGTGGTGGCTGCCAAATTGGCCCAAGCGGACCAGGTGCGAGCAGAACGCGAAGAAATGACCCGAGAACATATTGCTGAGACAGTGCGCTGGCTCGATACCTGGAAAAGTAATTTAGTCCGACTCAGTGACTATGAAACGGCTTTGATCCCCCTTGCCAGCCAGGGCACTAATGCTGCACTCGCTGAATACCGGGGAGGTAAAGGCGAGTTAGAGAAAGTGCTTGATGCACGAAGAATGGAAATTGCTACACGTATAGAAAAACTGCGGATCGAAATGGAAACCGCAGCGCTTTGGGCCACATTGGAATATCTGATATTGCCCGATAGTGCCGTCATTCCTTCATCCCGCACCATGGAGTTCAAATAATGAATCGCAAATACATTTTTTTATTTTTAGTCATGGCTCTGATGACGCTTATTGCTGGTTATGCTGCTTATCAATGGGGAATGCAGCAAGGGATGGACATGTCTTCATCGAGTTCAGAGAGCATGGCGGGTAATGCCAAGACCACTGAAGATCCTTCAAGTTGGGGGATTGCCGAAGGCGAAAAAGCGACCCGCCGTCATATCGACGCTGGAATTAAAGCCGGTGATATTGATCCGGTCACGGGCCAAAAGATTCTTTTTTACCAAGATCCGATGGTCCCCGGCAATAAATTCGAGACGCCAGGTAAGTCACCCTATATGGATATGATGCTGGTGCCAGTTTATAAGGGTAGCGCGGGTGGTGAGAGTGCAACCGATGAGCCCGGCGTTAGCATTAACTCCCGCCTACAACAAAATATTGGCATACGGACGGCTTTGGTAACCAAACAGGACATAGCGACGCAGGTGACAGCGGTAGGCGCTATTGCATGGAACGAGCGCGAGGAAGTGAATGTTCAAGCCCGTGCTCTGGGTTATGTGGAAAAACTTTTCGTAAAGGCCACCCTGGAGCAGGTCAATAAAGGCCAGCCGCTTTTGGCTATCTATGTACCTGACTGGGTGGCCGTACAAGAAGAATTTCTGGCTCTTAACAATATGCAAGGAGAAGGATTAGATGAACTGATAGCAGCCTCAATTGCCCGCATGCGCCAAGTGGGGATGAGCGAAGCACAAATCCGTCAGGTAAAAAGCACCGGCAGACTTCAAACGCAGCTGATTATTACCGCCCCCATTGATGGCGTCGTCACAGAATTAGTTGCCCGCGAAGGCATGACCATATCAACCGGTTCCACATTGATGCGTATTAATGGATTAGACCCCGTCTGGGCGAATGCTGAGGTACCGGAGAGTCAGATTGCGTTACTCAACCCTGGTGATCCCATCACCGCCAGCAGCCCGGCTTTTCCCGGCAAACAATTTAGAGGTCAAATACAAAGATTATTACCGGAAGTGAACCCTACAACACGCACCCTTAAGGCGCGTGTGGTGTTGGACAATCCACAGGGTGAATTGGCGCCGGGTATGTTCGTCAATATGCAGTTGGCAGGCAAACAAATTAACGATGCGCTGATGGTGCCAACCGAAGCGCTTATCCGAACGGGCAAACGCACCTTAATCATGCTGGCACTCGATAACGGCAGTTTTCGCCCGGTTGAAGTCATAACCGGACGCGTAACTGATGATAAAACCCAAATCCAGCAAGGACTGCAGGAAGGTGAACGGGTTGTGGTATCAGGTCAGTTTTTGGTGGATTCAGAAGCCAGCCTGAGAGGTGTTGAAGCCCGACTAAGTGACGATAACACGTCGAAAGCCGATGACCATTCAATGTCTGAGATGACAATGGAGACTCATCAGACCGAGGCACAAATCGAAGCCATAAACGGGCAGATATTGACTTTGACCCATCCAGATATTCCCACCCTGGAGTGGCCGGGTATGACCATGGACTTTGAACTTTCGTCATCACTCAATCCAGATGAACTGACGGTGGGTGAGCAAATTGAAATTGCCTTTCGTTTAGAAAAAGGCGCGGCGCCATTGATTGTTGAGTTTCAACCGCTCTCAAAAGCTCCTGAAATGGCAATGGAGAGTCATGAGACGCAGGCAAAAATCGAAGCTATAGACAGGCAGATTTTGACGCTGACCCATCCAGATATTCCCAGCTTAAATTGGCCGGGCATGACCATGGACTTTGAATTGTCATCCTCGCTGGATCCTGATGGGCTAACAGTGGGCGAGCAAATAGCAATTGAGTTTCGCTTAGAAAAAGGCTCGGCACCTAAAATTATCGACCTGCAGCCTTTGTCAGCCGAGACTGAAATGGAAGGTGCAAAATGATTGCTAGACTCATACGTTGGTCGATCGACAACCGTTTTCTGGTGTTATTGGCGACGCTGATGATGCTTGCCTGGAGCTTAGTATCGTTATCACGCACGCCGCTGGATGCGCTGCCTGATCTCTCGGATGTTCAGGTGATAATTAAAACGAGCTGGCCGGGACAAGCACCACAATTGGTCGAGGATCAGGTGACTTATCCATTAACCACGACCATGTTATCGGTGCCCGGTGCCAAAGTGGTTCGTGGTTTATCATTCTTCGGCGATAGCTATGTCTATGTCTTGTTCGAAGAGGGTACCGATCTGTATTGGGCCCGCAGTCGGGTGCTGGAATACCTTAATCAGGCGCAGTCAAGGCTGCCGGATACGGCAAGTTCCTCAATCGGTCCGGATGCCACCGGTGTGGGTTGGATCTATCAGTATGCTTTGGTAGATAAATCCGGTACTCAGGATATTTCACAACTGCGTGCCTTGCAGGATTGGTTTCTTAAATTTGAGCTGAAAACCGTCGCCAATGTGGCAGAGGTCGCGACTGTTGGCGGCATGGTGCGCCAATATCAGGTGGTGGTCGATCCGGACAAATTAGCGGCTTATCGCATACCGCTCTCCCGCGTGATTGAGGCTATCAATAATGGTAATCAAGAGACCGGCGGGGCAGTGCTGGAGATGGGCGAAGCGGAATATATGGTGCGCGCCTCCGGTTATTTGCAAAGCTTAGAAGATTTTCAATCAATTCCCTTACTCACCACTGATGCCGGTATATCGGTGACTTTGGGCGATGTCGCGCATATTCAAATTGGCCCTGAAATTCGGAGGGCTATCAGCGAGCTCAACGGTGTCGGTGAAGCGGTGGGCGGCATCATCGTGATGCGCTCTGGCAAGAACGCCTTGACCACCATTGCTGCTGTGAAAGACAAACTGAAAACTTTGCAAAAGAGTTTGCCCGAGGGTGTGGAAATTGTTCCGGTTTATGATCGCTCAGGCTTGATAGAGCGAGCTGTCCATAATCTTAATGAAAAGCTTGTTGAAGAATTTATTGTTGTGGCATTGGTGTGTCTTATTTTCCTGTTCCATCTACGTTCAGCCTTGGTGGCTATTGTGTCGCTGCCTCTGGGGATCTTGATGGCTTTTATTATCATGCACTGGCAGGGGATCAACGCGAATATCATGTCCCTAGGTGGTATTGCGATTGCTGTTGGCGCCATGGTCGATGCAGCGGTGGTGATGATCGAAAATGCTCACAAACATTTAGAACGATGGCATGAAAAACATCCCGGGTTAAAGCTTGAAGGTGAAAGTCGCTGGAAGGTGATTGGTGATTCTGCCGTCGAGGTGGGCCCCGCGCTATTCTTTTCTTTGCTGATTATTACGTTGTCTTTTATCCCTATTTTCACCTTAGAAGCTCAGGAAGGCCGACTGTTTTCACCGCTGGCATTTACTAAGACTTATGCGATGGCTGCAGCAGCGGGTCTTGCTGTAACACTTATTCCGGTCCTAATGGGCTACCTCATTCGGGGCAAAATTCCCGCAGAAAAAGCGAATCCGTTGAACCGCTTTTTAATTGCTTTATATCGACCTGTATTGGCAGGCGTACTGAAGTTTCCAAAGATGACCTTAGTGGTCGCCAGCGCATTGTTACTGACCAGTTTATGGCCGTTACAACATATCGGCAGTGAATTTATGCCGCCTTTGGATGAGGGTGATCTGCTGTATATGCCCAGCGCTTTGCCCAGCTTGTCGGCCGGTAAAGTCGCGGAATTACTGCAACAAACGAATCGAATGATTAAAAGCGTGCCGGAGGTGAAAACTGTCTACGGTAAAGCCGGGCGTGCTGATACGGCAACGGATCCGGCGCCGTTGGTGATGTTTGAAACCACGATCCAGTTCAAACCTCGTGAAGAATGGCGGCCGGGCATGACTAAAGAAAAATTGATCGCCGAACTTGATAAAACCGTCAAAGTGCCGGGCTTAACCAATATCTGGGTACCGCCGATCCGTAACCGGCTTGATATGCTGGCGACCGGTATCAAGAGTCCTGTGGGCGTCAAAGTGTTGGGGGAAGATTTAAATGTTATTGATAACATCGCCGGTGATATTGAAAAAGTGCTTAAAGATGTACCCGGGGTCACCAGTGTTTTTGCCGAGCGTCTCACCGGTGGCCGTTATGTGGACGTTGACATTAAGCGTGATGCTGCGGCACGCTATGGCCTTAATATTAATGATGTGCAGTTGATTATCAGTTCGGCTGTGGGCGGCATGAATATTGGCGAAACGGTAGAGGGACTGCAGCGCTTTCCCATTAATGTTCGCTATCCCCGGGAGATCCGGGATTCACTGGCCTCGTTACGGACCTTGCCTATCGTGACTATTCGCGGTCAGCAACTATTACTGTCAGACGTCGCGAATATTAGTGTCAGTGATGGTCCACCCATGGTAAGAAGTGAGAACTCGCGATTAGCGGGGTTTGTGTATGTCGATATTCGGGATCGGGATTTGGGATCTGCAGTAGCGGAGATGCAGCAAACCGTCGCCGAGCACATTGATTTGCCGACCGGCTATTCAATTACCTGGTCCGGGCAATTTGAGTATCTTGAGCGCGCCACTGCCAAGCTCAAGCTGGTGGTGCCTTTCACTTTGCTTATCATCTTTGTTTTGTTCTACCTCACGTTTAAGAATTTTGGCGAAGCATTGCTGCTAATGGTGACTTTGCCATTTTCTTTAGTTGGCGGCATCTGGCTGCTATATCTGCTGGGACACAACTTGTCGGTGGCGAGTGTGGTCGGCTTTATCGCTTTAGCCGGGGTAGCAGCCGAGTTTGGCGTCATCATGCTGCTCTATCTTAAGCAAGCCTGGCAAAAACGGTTGGATGAACAAAAAGGAACGGAAGCTGATCTGCTTGATGCCATAAGTGAGGGCGCAGTACTCAGGGTTAGACCCAAGGCCATGACCGCGACCGTTATCCTTGCAGGCCTGCTACCCATTATGTTTGGCAGCGGCACTGGTAGTGAGGTGATGCAGCGCATTGCTGCGCCAATGGTTGGCGGCATGGTGACGGCACCGCTGCTGTCGATGCTGGTGATCCCAGTAATTTATCTAATGATTCGTAGACCGCGTGCACAGCGGCAGACGAAAAACCAACCAATTCAATCACAAGCAAATAACGAGTGATGAATCACGCCGGGTCATTTAGCGTTTCTTGATCCGGATATTTTTTAACGCAGTGGAGAAAATTAAAATGAAAAAATTATTAGTAAGTTCTTTGACGATCATTCTGTCCTTTTCGGCAACCTCGATACTAGCGGAGCAGAGAATGAATCATGACGATATGAAGAACATGGCTCCAAAAGCGGAGACATCGGATCAACAGATCACCCATTCAGCTAAAGGCACCGTCACTAAAGTCGATGCCAGCTCAAAAAAAGTAACTTTGGCTCATGAACCGGTTGAAAGCCTCAGCTGGCCTGCCATGACCATGGGATTTATGGTCCAGGATGAGCAATTACTTAATAATCTTAATGTGGGCGATACGGTTGATTTTGAGTTTATGAAAGCAGAACAAGGTTATGTCATTACTGAAGTCAAGTAACTGACAATATGCAAACAGTTTGGAATGAGCGATTAAAAATAATTGTCTAAAAATAGGAAAACTGGGTCTTGCACCCTTTACTTGAGGTAAACAACCATGAAAACACAGTTTAAATCTTGGGCTGGAATGCTCTTAGCTACTTTATTGACGACGTCTTACAGTATTGTCAATGCTGACACTCAACGCAACTCGTCGACAAATTCTGACAAAGTAATTACTCAACCTGTCGAGGCAAAACATAAGCATCGGTCTACGCCACTTTATAATTTAACTCAAGGAAACTAGCATCATGAACATACATCTAGGCGATATTGCCCCAGACTTTGAGGCGAATACCACAGAAGGAACGATTAACTTTCATGACTGGATTGGCGACGGATGGGCGATCCTGTTCTCTCACCCGGCCGACTTTACGCCAGTATGCACCACGGAACTAGGTGAGACCGCCAAGCTGAAGGAAGAATTCGACAAGCGGCAATGCAAAATAATCGCTATTTCGGTTGACTCGGTGAAAGAGCATAAAGCCTGGGTCAGCGATATTGAGGAGACCCAAGGACGCGCGGTCAACTTCCCGATTATTGGAGATGAAGATAAACAAATCTCTCGGCTTTACGATATGCTGCATCCCGGGGAGGATGATAGCTCGGCAGTGCGTTCGGTATTTCTGATCGATCCGAATAAGAAGATTAGAATGACGCTGACCTATCCGAAGAGTGCGGGCCGAAACTTCAACGAAATCTTACGGGTGCTCGACTCGATCCAATTAACTGATGGCTATAAGGTTGCTACCCCAGCAAACTGGTGCAATGGTGATGATGTCATCATAGTTCCCTCTTTATCAGACGAGGAGGCTAAAGAACACTTTCCTGAAGGTTGGAAGACGCTTAAGCCATATCTTCGTATAGTCAAGCAGCCTAATCGTTAAGGTGGGGCGCCTACCATTTTAAGTAATGAAAAGGATGACGAATATTCAAGTTGTTCGTAATATTAGGGAGTTCTTTTGCTAAGATTTCCTTCTAATAGTTTTAATCTACAAAGTAGATTAGCATCAAAAAGACATACGCCTCATTAGAGGCGTATGTCAGACTTCTTATGCAGCCATTTTTCTGCATTCTTCAGCGCATTTTCTGCACTCGTTAGCACAGTCTTTACAGTGCTGGTGCTCATACTGAGCACAAATTTCAGCACATTTCTCACAAATTTCGGCACATAAATTACATATTTGAGCTGCATAATCACTGCCACGAGCCATCGCAGCCGCTGCAAAACGACACATATCCGCACAGTCTAAATCCATACGTACGCAATCTGCCATTTTGGAAACATTACTTTCTTCTAAACAAGCCACTGCACAATGATCGCATTGCGCAGCGCAGCGATAACAAGCTTCGATACAAGATTGATATTTTTCATGAGACATAGTGACCTCTCTTTAATTGATGAAACATGCTTAATTGCATGTTAAGGGCATTTAGCAAGAAATATACCAATATAAATTAGCCAATGAGTCGCTGCATTTCCCTTTTACCAAGCTGTCACAATCAGATTATTTATAATGTGGGTTTGACATCCTCCCCGGCCTAAAGGCCGGAGATTCCTACGGCGCTCATCCCGGCATCGCGCCGCAATGAGTTGCTTCGGTGGGTTCCTGCTGCTGGCGACATTACTGCGTCGCTCACTTCACAGGCGCAACGGGCGTGTCCCGCCCTGAGAATGTTGATCGCACCAACTACATCGGCGTTTTCCTCGAAGCCGCACGCAACACACCGGAACCGGGCTTGTGTGCGTCGGTTCTCTTTGGCGACATGGCCGCAGCACGGACACTTCCGGCTGGTGTTTTGGGGTGGTACGGCAACGAGTTGTCCGCCATTCCAAGCGAGTTTGTAGTCTAACTGGCGGCGGAACTCATACCAGCCTTGATCTAGGATGGCTTTATTCAGGCCGGATTTGGCCTTGACGTTTCTGCCCGGTGTCTCGGTAGTGCCTGATGCTGACTTGGACATATTCCGAACCTGCAAGTCCTCGATACACACCATCGCGTGGTTTTGGCTGACCGTGGTCGTGGCTTTGTGCAGGTAGTCGCGTCGGGCATTGCCGATATGGGCATGGATTTTCTGGACTTTGGCTTTTGCCTTTTTCCAGTTGTTGCTGAACTTCTTTTTTCGGCTCATGGCTCGCTGAGCATTCACCAAGGCTTTTTCTTGGCGTTTGAAACTATTGAGCGGGGCGAAATAGCTGCCGTCGCTCAGTGTGGCAAAACGGGCAATGCCCATATCGATGCCGACAATGGCGGTCGACGGGTGGATAGGCGCTTCGACTTCGCGCTCGGTTTGAATCGACACATACCACTTGCCTTGTTTGCCGGATACGGTGACGTTTTTCACAATACCCAACACTTCCCGGCTGATGCGGTAGCGAACCCAGCCTAGTTTTGGCAGAAAAATCCGGCTGTTGCCTTGGTCGAGCTTGCAACCTTGCGGATAGCGAAAGTTATCCGACTGGCCTTTCTTCTTGAAGCGAGGAAAGTCTGCGCGTTTCTCGAAGAAGTTTTTATAGGCTCGTTCCAGGTCTTTAAGCGTTTGTTGCAAGGGTTGGGAATGGGTTTCAGATAGCCATTGCGTTTCGCTACTCTTGCGCCACTCGGTCAGTTGTTTGCACAAATCGGCATAAGACAACTTCTTTTTGCTTTCTGCGTAGTGCGCTTGTTGCAACGCCAATGCCTTATTGAATACAAAACGGCACGACCCGGCGAAACGGCGCATATTGCGCTGTTGTTCGCCGTCCGGCATTAATTCGTATTTGAAAACTTGAAGTCGTTGCATGATTCAATCATACTCTGGTCTATGGGCAATGACAATGACATTAGGCACGGTAGACACTGTGTTTTTAAGATGCACGTTCATCTGGTCTTTGTGACTAAATACCGCCGTGGTGTATTCACAAAAGCCATTCTGGACGACCTTCAAGAAATCTTCTCCAATGTATGCGCCGACTTTGAAGCGGAGTTAGTGGAATTCGATGGAGAGGACGATCACGTTCACCTGTTGGTGAACTACCCGCCTAAGGTGGCAATATCGAAACTGGTTAATAGCCTGAAAGGCGTATCCAGTCTTCTTATCCGAAAAAAGAACTACCCAAGCATTAAGAAGAAACTGTGGGGCGGGGCCTTGTGGTCGCCAAGCTATTTCGCTGGAAGCTGCGGCGGTGCGCCGATTGAAATCATTCGGCAATACATCGAGCAACAGCAAACACCTCATTAAGTATTCAAAGGACGGCGCTGCCGTCCGCGCTATTCATCCCCGCCCTGAACGACGGGGCTTTTCGCGCAATCCGGTAAAATATTCATGATGGCATTAATTATGTTTGTAATCATTACAAAGAGAAGTAGAAACGAGATATTTCGTAGAGTGTCTTAATCAGTTTGTATAGTTCATTTGAATTCTTGTTTCCCCAATCCGCCTTAAAATAGTCTTTATCGACAACTAATAGATTAATAAGACCTACGCTTGACCCCGAGCATGGCCGAACTTCACAATAAATTGCATAACATCACCTAAACACAAAGAAGAAAGTCATTGCCTTTTTATATTGGTAGCAACAATTTATTGTTTAAGGTCAATAAACATCCTCTTAAACCTGTGTGAGTTAAAACGCCTATCATTCTAGTAACCGGCATTGACCAATATCCGGTTATTCATGGACTAACCAGGCTTACTCATTTTAAATGCCACCCTGAGCATAAAATTAATCAACAAAAAGGAGAGCGTCGTGGCTGAAGAGTTGGAAACAGTTGACTCCAAAAGAGAAAGTCGTCAGAAAGTTGAAATGGAAAAGGTTAGACAGTTTTTGACTGAAGAAGAGGTTAAAAGCGAGTTTTACATGGAGATGACCGTAAAGCTCCAGTCAGCACAGGCAAAACGATTATTTCGCCGGACCTTCGATCATATCCAAACGCAGATGACAGCAGCAACGTTGCTCACACGTAAATTCGGATTACGTGAGCTTTCTGATGAAAATGTAAAAAAAATTACTGAAAGTATTAAGCATCTGTCTACTGAAATGAATCGGGATATGGAACAAGCAGATCACATTCTGGACAGCATTGGAATCAAGAATGCTGCCGTCACAGATAATAGTGTTTATTTGCTAATCAAAATCACGTGCCCAGAAGGCATGGCATTTATGAACCTGATCCGTCAGCTGGATAATCTGACAATGAAACTTAAAACGCTTTGGATGGCCGGGGAAGTTCCGCTTGCTCATTCAGAAGATAGGTCTCATGCATGGCAAGTTCGTATCTTTAAAATTGCTGATGCAATCAGAGCACTTGGGCAACAAGCTTACATAGCATCTGATAAGAAAAAAGACAGTGATTTAAATAAGGCTCAGGCCAAACGACAATCGTATAAAAAACGTCAGCACAATGCATCCAAGAAAGCAGCGACTACAGGCTGAAATAAATAATAGTCATGAAAGACATCTCGCTGATTCTTATCCTCGACAAATTAAGTCTATCAGCGTTTGAAGCTGCCTATTCTTTTGGTAGTACCGATACGGAGACATGACTTAAATGGAAGTCAAATGAAAAATTAGTTTCTAACACCGTAACTATACGAATTAAGCAATGATGCGTTACTGGTCGTTATAGGAATTTGAGAGCAATGCCTATTTTCGACCTGTGGTTATCAGACGTGAGGTGGTCATTCCTACCAGATAACCAATCAGATTCAGACATAAAGCTGCAGCAGCAATAACAAAAGCTTACCAACCACAGCCAATAATAGTTTCTGCATTTGGGCTTAATATAGTGAGCAATATCAGAAGATAAAGAAATGTGCCAATTCCTGCATAAGCCGAATCACGACGTGAAAAAAATGCTGAAAACTTTGTTCGCAAACTCACTCCCAAAATGGTGGAAACGAGAACAACCAACACTAATTCGAAAATAATGGTGTCAAGTGATACTTCCAGTTGAATGCCCGTCAGCTATAAAAAAAGCAGAGGAACAATGAAAGGGGATAAAGCAGTATTTACGGCATTAAAAACGTCAGCCAGGGCAACATTGCCTCGCGCCATCAACACTAACAACGGAGATGATACATCTGTGGGTGCCAAGCAAAGTTTGACCCATAGCCAACGAACCCCTGCAAAAAAAAATCGGCCGGTCAGTAGTCCGGCAAGCGACATTGGGCCGTAGACTAGAATCAGCGCTAAAAATTGCCTTGAAGGTTTACGAAGCACTAATCGCACGGCATGGGCATCAAAAGTCGGCTGATAATAAACATTAATGCAGCAAGTAATAGCCCAATTAGTGGTTGGAAATATTTACCCGCCTCAGGTAATACCAATCCAAGCCACAATAATGACAAACCAAACGAGATTTGATTCTACGTAATAAATTAATCTAGTCATGGTTTTAAATTTCCAAACTTCATGTGTGGATGAGAATAAATTACCCAAACATAGAACTAATTTAAATCGTGCAAAAAGGGATCAATAATAAGTAAATACTCAATATCATGATTAATATAACAACATTAATAACATAGAAATCCTTATCTGTAATGCGGCCAATCAATAACTGCATAATAGGATGAGAAATGCTAATTTTTGTTTGATGGATGCCCAACAGGCATATCGTAACGTTGCTGACGGTATAGCCAAGAAGGTAGTAATACATGTGCTAATGCTTCGTTAGCATCCTCTCTATTTGCCGGACCTTTGAGCTCTAGTTGACGCTTTTTGAGAACATACTGCCCAGCCAGAGCTTTCTTTTGAGGGCGTAAAATGGTCACCTTCTCACCTTGCAACAGGGCAAAATAATCGGCAAATTGCATCATTGCCCTGCCGGGTGACTGCTGCTCGGCTGGACGGCTCAAATCTCTGCCTATCATTGGTGTCTCAGCGCTGATGCCCATCAGTGATAGTAAAGTAGGCGCCATATCAATCTGGCTCGCCACCGTCTTGATATGTTTTGGTTTTATATCAGCCCCTAAAATGAGACCCGGGATTTGAAAACGTTCTATCGGCACAAGTGCATTTCCATAAACATTCAAATCATGATCAGCAATCAGCAAAAAGAGTGTATTGTCCCAATAATCACTTTTCATAGCTGTGTTAAAGAATTGTCCCAAAGCATAATCTGCATACTTAACAGCATTCAAATCAGTTTGTTTCTCGGCCGAATGCAGATCGATCTTTCCATCAGGGAATTCGTATGGCGAATGGTTGCTGGAGGTGAAAACTAAACTAAAGTACGGTTGGTTACTCAGGTTCGCTTGAACGATCCGTTTATGCGCCATATTGAATAGATCTTCATCTGAGACCCCCCAACTGCCTACGAAGAGTGGATCAACGTAATCATTTTGGTCAATGATAGATTGAAAGCCATTTCCAATAAAGAAGTTAGCCATGTTATCGAAGTGAGATTGCCCGCCATAAATAAATTCAGTTTTGTAGCCACGTTGACCCAATAAATCTGCAATAGTGAAAAAATTCTGTTGTGATAAAGAAAGTTTTACTACGCTTCTTGCGGGCGAGGGCAAAAAACCCGTTATCGTGGCTTCAATTCCTCTTACTGAACGCGTACCGGTTGCATAAAGTTGTTCAAACCACCAACCCTCATTTTTCAGTTTTTCCAGTTCTGGTGTTACGGAATACTCCCCACCCAAAGACTTGACGAAAGTGGCACCCAAGCTTTCTTCAAGAATGATAACCAGGTTAAGTGGTATATCTCTTTCAACTGTCGCGGGGCGCTTATTGATAGTTGGAAAGGGTGCATTTGGATCATTATCAAGCCAAGGATAATTCTCGCTCATTTCCTGCATAATTTGTTCATCAGTAAGCGTACCATAGACTTCTCCGGCTTCTGCTTCATGCTTCATGTTGTAAATAGCAAAATACACTGACCAGGTTGAGTTAATGACTAGGCTATTGACCATAGCATCCGAAGTGATTGCAAACATTGCCGGATTGGCTGGACGATGCGAAAAAGTAGACCGGATCATGACTACTAGGATGAGAACCATAAGCGGCCAAGTCAGCCAAACACGCCAAACCGGCCAGTCCAAATGATATTGTTTTAACCAATGCTGTAACAGCCGATTCGTGAAACAGCCAGCTAATATAGTGAAAACAACCCCGAGAATAAGTGGCAGACGAAAACCTTCCCACAAGGTTGAGAAAACTTCTTTTGGATATTGTAAGTATTCGACAAAGAGTCTGTTCGGACGCAAGTCATACTGAACAATAAATGTCGGTGTGGCAGACTCCATAAAAATGATCAAAACAATGATCATTAAACTCCAGAACCACACCAACTTTTGCCATAATTGCCAGGTTAATTTATTGACCAGTAGCGGCATCAACAACATCAGTGGCGCAATAAGCATACCCATAATAATGAGATCAGCTCTGAGCCCCTGAATGAATAGTGATGGCAGATCAATTGCTGCCGATACCCGATCCCACTGCCATACAACAAGCCCTAATCTTGATAGCGAGAGAATAAGAAGCCCAATAAGCAGAACCTGAAATAAAATGCGGTAAGGTCCGAGCAGTGAGGGTGATTTTGTGAATATATCTTTTTCGTTTGAATTCAAAAAAATCTGTGCCATAGCAATAATGTCCATGCTGTGATTGAAATAATAAGGGTAAGTAAGACAGCCAGTGATCCATAATCTTTGGCCCGACCGGTTAATAAGTGATGCTCCAAACTGACTCTATCCAGCGTCGATTCAATTGCTGAGTTGATCAACTCGACGACCATTACAGCGATCATGCTGGCAATTAATATAAACCGCTCAATAGCGGTAAAGTCTATCCAGAACACAACTGGCAATAATAAGACAAAGGCAATAAATTCCTGACGAAAAGCAACTTCGTGACGCAGTGCAGAATGCAACCCTTTGTATGAATAAAAAGTGGCCCAAAGCATACGTTTGAAACCAGTGAACTTTTTAGGTTGGATATTAATAATTGTCATTTTTTTATTTGCGTAAAATGTTATTGAGATGCTGTTTAATGGTCACTAAAATCTCTGCAATGCTCCTGATTCAGCTCAAGCTCTATCGTGGTGTGATCTAGATCATATTGAGATAAAGACTCGGCAATCGTTTGTTTCATAGCCAGGTAATTTTCAGAAGAGACATTATCGTTATTAAGTGTCAGGTGTGCAGTGAGGACATGGTGTTCACCATCAAGTGACCAAAGATGTAAATGATGTACCTCATTGACACCCTCAATGCTGACAAGAGTTTTTTGATCTCATCATGCAGCGCTTTATCGGGCACTGCCTGAAAAAACAATTTACCGGTCACCCACAAATTACGAACAACATTAAACAAGATGAATAGCGTAAAACCAATGGATAAAAGCGGATCTAAAATCGGCCAGTCGGCAAACTGCAGAATGATGGAAATGATCAACACAGCCAGCCAACCTAATACATCTTCTAATAAATGCCAGTTGAGTATTTTTTCATTAAGAGACGTCCCTTTACTCAGCCGATAAGCCGCAAACCCATTAACAGTAACCCCCAATACGGCCAATGCCAGCATACCTTCGGTAACCGGCATTACTGGATCGGCCAAACGTGGTATTGCTTCACTCAACACCCATATTGAGCCAGCGATTAATACCAAGCCGTTTATCAGAGCACCAAAAAGAGACAAGCGTCGATAACCATAGGTGAACACAGAATTAGCAGATTTATTGCCTGCGCGGTTCAAAAACCAGGCACTGCCGATAGACAGACTGTCACCAAGATCGTGAACAGCATCAGCCATAATTGCTGTGCTGTTGGTTAGCCAGCCACCGATGAATTCAATGATGGTAAAACTAACATTTAGAAAAAAAGCCGTTGCAATCCTTTTATCAGAAGCACCATCCTCTTGATGATGTGTATGCATAGAGATATACCTTTATGTTTTTGTTTATTGATAAACTCAGGAAAGGTTGGCGGCCAATACAGGCCGCCATGTTTTATCTTGATTTTCCACGGCCGTGCACTATCCGGTAAAGTGCCGGCAACACCACCAGTGTTAGCAAGGTTGACGAAATAATTCCGCCAATGACGACCGTTGCCAGTGGCCTTTGCACCTCAGCCCCGGTACCGGTATTGAGTGCCATCGGCACAAAACCGAGACTTGCTACCAGAGCCGTCATCAATACTGGCCGTAACCGAGTCATTGCACCATCAACGATTGCTTTGTGCAGATCGCCGTGCCGGTGCCAGTAATCCCTGATGAATGACAACATGACGAGACCGTTTAACACCGCAACACCCGAGAGTGCAATAAAACCAACCCCTGCGGAAATAGATAGCGGCATATCTCGCAGCCAGAGCGCCAGCACCCCACCAGTTAATGCCAATGGCACACCAGTGAAGATAATCGCTGCATCACGAAATGAACCAAACAAGGTAATCAGCAGGCCCATAATGATAACCAACGTAACCGGTACCACAATCGACAGTCGTTGACTGGCTGATTGCAGTTGTTCATAGGTTCCACCGTATTCGATCCAATAACCGGGTGGTAATTGCACTTGCTCAGCAATACGCTGTTGAGCTTCTTCTACAAAAGAGCCCAGATCCCGGCCTCTGACATTGCTGGTGACCACGACACGCCGTTTGGCGTTTTCTCTGGAAATCTGACTCGGCGCCTCCGTTAATTCGATGGTTGCGACTTCAGACAAAGGTACGTAATCACCACCAGGTAAACTCACGGGCAGATTTGACAAGGCGGGTATGTCTTGTCTAATTTCTTCAGGCAACCGCACCACCAGATCAAAGCGCCGATCGCCATCATAGATCAGGCCAACTTCGCCACCGCCAACGGCGGTTGATAACATGTTTTGCAAATCATCAACATTAAGACCATAACGTGACATGGCCATACGTTTGGGTTCAATGGTCAGCATAGGCATATCATCGACCTGTTCCAGCCGGGCATCAGCAGCGCCGGGGATCTCCTGAATCACAGCCAGAACCGCCTCTGCATTTTGCTTAATCAAGTCCAAATCATCGCCGAAAACTTTAATACCCAAATCCGCACGAACGCCTGAAATTAACTCGTTAAAGCGCATCTCAATCGGTTGGGTAAACTCATAGTTGTTACCTGGTAATTGGGTAACCGCCGCTTCAATTTCTGCAAGTAGTTCGCTTTTAGGTAATTCCGGATCCGGCCATTCACTCCTAGGCTTAAGTATAAGAAATGTATCGGCCACATTAGGCGGCATCGGATCAGTCGCGACTTCTGGTGTACCGATTTTGGCAATCACCTTATCTACCTGTGGGAAAGTTTTGAGCCGCTGTTCAAGCTGTTCCTGCATTTTGATAGATTGCTCAAGGCTGGTACCGATCGTTCGCAGTGCATGTAAGGCAATATCACCTTCGTTCAGTTGCGGAATAAATTCCGAGCCCATTTTGCTGGCCATGTTGACAGACAAAGCAACCAACACAACAGCCAAAAGCATCAGCAGCCAACGCAATTTGAGGCTGAGCAGCAACACTGGCCGGTAAAGCCATTTGGCACCACTGATGATAAAA
The DNA here is from genome assembly GCF_056863975.1 of Methylophaga sp. F7. Taxonomy (NCBI): domain Bacteria; kingdom Pseudomonadati; phylum Pseudomonadota; class Gammaproteobacteria; order Thiotrichales; family Piscirickettsiaceae; genus Methylophaga; species Methylophaga sp. F7. Next base: position 161,476 of record NZ_JBWPVL010000002.1, read on the forward strand.
CTTTCTTTTTCAGTGATTCGCCCCCCATAAACATAGCGATGGCAGCCGGCACGATAGTCAGCGTAAAAACCATGGCAGATAGTAATGCAATAACTACTGTGGCAGCCATTGGCTCAAACATCTTGCCTTCAACCCCTGTCAATGAGAATAATGGGATATAGACAATCGTGATAATCATGACGCCAAATAAGCTTGGGCGTATCACTTCATTGGTGGCCTCATAAACGACATTTAAGCGTTCTTTAACAGGCAACACTCCACCGTTTTGTTTTTGTGCCATAGATAATCTTCGGATAGAGTTCTCAACAATAATTACCGCACCATCGACAATCAGGCCAAAATCAAGTGCCCCCATACTCATCAAATTGGCAGAAATACCTGCCTGTACCATTCCAGTAATCGTTGCCATCATTGATAGTGGTATAACTGCAGCCGTGATTAAGGCCGCGCGGATATTGCCTAACAACAGAAACAACACAACGATAACCAGCAAAGCACCTTCAAGCAGATTTTTTTCAACCGTGGCAACGGCTTTATCGACCAAGGTGGTGCGATCGTATACCGCTTCCAGTATGACGCCCTCCGGTAATGACGATTGAATCTCCGCCATTTCACGAGTCACAGTCGCAGCAACTTCACGTGAATTTTCTCCAAACAACATCATAACTGTGCCGACAACCGTCTCTTTACCATCACGTGTTCCCGCACCACTGCGCAACGGCTTACCAATCACAACGTCGGCCACATCTTTGACGAGCACCGGCCGATCATCGATATTTTTCACTACCACCTGACCAATATCATCGATGGATTTAAGCTGTCCTGGCGATCGAACCAAAATCTGCTGCCCATAACGTTCAATATAACCGGCGCCCCGATTATCATTGTTTTGCATCAGCGCCTGTTTCAGATCACTGAGGGACACGCCAAAATTCAGCAATTTCGCTGGATCCGGCTGAACATGAAATTGCTTTTGATAACCACCGTTAACATTGACTTCTGTGACCCCTTTTACCCGCTCCAGCCGGGGTTGAATGACCCAGTCCTGAAGCACTCGTAAATCGGTAGGATCATATGAACTGCCATCAGGTTGCCTGGCATCAGGTTCTGCGGTAATTGTGTACATGACAATTTCACCCAGCCCGGTCGCGATAGGTCCCATCTCCGGTTCAATACCCTGTGGCAGTGAGCCTTTTATCACTGCCAAACGGTTATTAATAAGATTACGCGCAAAATACAGATCGGTGCCTTCTTCAAATATCACGGTGACTTGTGATAATCCATAGCGAGAGATGGATCGGGTGTAATCAAGATCCGGCAGTCCGGCGATCGCTCTCTCGATGGGATAAGTGATGCGTTGTTCAGATTCCAGCGGCGAATACCCGGGTGCTCTGGTATTGATCTGCACCTGTACGTTGGTGATATCAGGCACCGCATCAATCGGCAGCTTCTGAAAGCTCCAGATCCCAAGGCCAATGATAAGAAATATCATTGACAACATCAGGCCACGTCTCTCGATTGAGAGACTTAAAATATTATTAATCATGTCTGTTTCCTAAATCAGTGAGCGTGAGCTGCGCCGGCTTTTTCCAGATCAGCTTTAATCAGATAGCTATTTTCAGCGACGATGTCATCGCCCTGCCGGAGTCCGGATATAACCTCACTGAATTGACCATCATTAAGACCCAGTTGTAATGGCCTGACTTGATATTGATTACCTACTTTGACAAAAGCGACTGATGCGCCTTCAAACTGTTGTATGGCACTGTTAGGAATTCTTAGTTTGACTTCTGTTTGCTCGGTAATGGCTTCAGCCTCAACGAGCAAACCCGGAAACCAGACTTGCTGCTGATTATCAAGTGCAACGCGGGCAATCCGATAAGGGGCATCATCTTTGCTTGGCACCAGTTGCTTTATCGTCGATTCATAAAATGTGTTGTTATGTAACAGACGCACTTTCTGACCGGGTTTTATATTCATGGCCTGTCCTGGAAAGACTTTGAGTTCAGCCCAAAGTGATTGGGTATTCGTGATCGTAAACAAACTTTGATCTGCCGCGACTTCGCCGGTATTGGCATCTTTTGCTGTAATGACACCTGAGATGGGCGCGGTTACGTTATAACTCTGTAAGCTGTTGTTTGACTCAACACTGGCTAATAGCTGACCTTTTTTGACAGAATCACCAAAATTCACATAAACGCGGGTGATTTGACCCGGAAAACGTGCTCTGACTTGACTTATCTCATCAGGTGATAAAACCACTCTACCGTAGAGTTTGGAGGTGACCGATATTTGTCCGGCTGTAACTTCTGCAGTTACCACACCGTGTTTTTGAGCCATACCGTCATCCATTTCTACATGCTCACTACCTTCATCCTCAGCGTCGTGAGCATGCCCTTCTTCTTCGGGTTTTGATTCAGCGCTATGATCATGTTCATCCTCTTTTGGCATCGATTCATCATGGTTATCTTTATCATGTGTTATCTCATGATCATGCTGCTGATTTGATTCTGCTAGCTGGGCTTGTGCTTGTTGATCTGATTGAGGAGCCTCATGCGCATGACCATCTTCAGCAATGGCAGGTGACATGATGAGCAATATTAGCGCTGCTACTGATAGTAGGCTGCGCATGGGTAAAAAAACGAAATGTGATTTATTAAACATAGTTTTGTCCTGATTCATATTGCTTACTCTGCAGCTGTTAGCGGTTCGGCGGTGAGTTGTTCGATTTCTGTCTGATATAGCAATGCAGCCGTTGCAGCCTCAATGACACTACGTCTGGCACCTAGCAGGTCTTGTCTGACGGTAAGAAATTCCAGATAACTGTAGAGTCCCCGTTGATAACCGGTTTGCGTTTGCTCCAGACTTTTAGTGAGTTTGGGGATAATCTGTTGTTGCAACTTGGAAATACTTGCAATTGCTTGTTCACGCCCGGAATAGGCCCGATAAAGCTGAGCATGAAGTTGTAACAGCATATCTTGACGGCGATAGCTGACTTCATTACGCGCGGCCAATGCTGATTCAATATCCCCTTGCGCTCGCTGGCGGCTGAACAAAGGCACTGACACACCAGCAACTAACGCCGAATCATTCAGTCCTTCATCTCGCCTGATCCCAACTGACCAGGTCAGATCTGCAACTTGCTGAGTTCTGGCAAGACGTACTTGTGCATCACGAACCCGCGTTTCTGCAGCGAAACGTTCCAGTTGCGGATTTTGCTGGGCCTGATTAAATAAGGCTTCAAATGACATGGCCTCGCTAAAGGCAAACAATGAGCCTGTGGCGGTCTCAAAATTAGGTTGATAACTCCCCCACAAATTAGCGAGTACCACTTTGTTGGCTTCCAGCTGACGTTTTTCGGCAGCCAATATCAGTTCAGCCTGATTAACAGAAGCTTCGGCGCGGCCCAAATCTGCTTCAGCCGCGACGGCAGCACCTACACGTTTATTAACTTCTGTTAATGTTGTTTGCGCCAGTTCCAGCCCCGTCTCGGCTAGCTTTACACGCTCCTGGCTATTGAGCACTTTAATAAATTGTCGTGTTACCTGACCTAGCAAGTCCAACGCTTTTATTTTGCGATCAACACGGACAACATCACTTTGTTGTTCCACCAGTTCAACACGGGACAATCTTTTATCACCCAGTTCAACGACAGAGGAGAGAGTGACCGTGGTTTCCAGTGACTTGATACCGCTTAGTTCTCTAGTGCCAGCGAAATTTTCAATCTCAGCACCAACAACATATGCCGGTTTGAGATTGGCCGTTTTTTTCTGGGCTTCAAGTTGTTGCTGTCGAATTGGAAAAACCTGTAATGCCGGATGTTGCGCCAGTGTTTGTTGCATGGCCTCGTTTAAACTCAACGTTTTCGTTTGTTGAATGTTATCGGCAATAACCGGTGAGACAGAAAAGGCAACCAGCATCGAACAAAGCAATGCACGGATAGCAGGCGCACGCACATTTGTAGTGCGATCAAAGTGTATTTTCATGAAATTAGATCCTGTTTAACTGCAAACAACGGACTTACGTTAAGTCCGCAAAAACATCAGCAGTTCAAGATCTCGGAGGGCGGTACATACTGACTGTAAAGTCAGGTTTTGGCGATCTAGGGTGGAGGTTGAAATAATTGTATGGAATAGCAGCAACATTAATTCCATCAATATTAAAGATGGCGATAAAATGTGAACACTGACAATGCATACAAAAATCACAATCGCCAGTACTTTGTGCATCATGCGAAGACGCATTGTTCGCTTGTTGAATTGCATTGGAATCATCAAGAACAAGCTGATGTTCTTGTGATGTCTTGGAATCATATGTATGAATGTCAGCCGCAACTATGCCTGATTGCATCACAATCATAAAGATGAGCATGTTGATAATTAATTTTACTGACATTCGTTAATTTTATTAATGGATTCTGATGTCTTAGTTAACAACATAATAACTTAGTTCCCAAAAGATTAGCAAAATTAAAAGTTCTCTGCTGGGTCTGTGAGAGTCTGTCACTGTTTTTATGTAACAAACACAAAGTTTGTGATGATTTTGAATAGTGTATGAGATCTTATGCTCGGGGTCTCCGGATCTATAAACAAAACTAAGGCACTATAATTCGCTAATACTAAGGCGAGAGAAATGTATTGGCTGAAAGATCTTGAGCTATAGAAATTCAGAAAGTGTTATGTATTCATATTTTCAACTAAAGCAGCTAATTATGAATAGATAGCATGTTGCTAAGTCTACTTAATATGTGCTCGAACTCATTGCGTTCAACACGAAGCTTCTGTTTTCTGACTTGGTACCCACACTTTTGGCGTCAACAGCACCACGTGGTCGACCTCGGCAGTCCAAGTCACAGCTACAATAGAGTGTTCCTAATGATCCATTACGATTCTGGTCATGATAAACATGATCACGAAGCTCAGCTCTTGCTTGTTCAAATGATTCTGGATCTGCCAGTGCTTAGACCAAGATGAGTAACCCAGCGAATAGCGATAATATGATTTTATTCATTAATCTTTTCATCTTCATTTTATTGTTCATACAATCACTGTCACTAAACGACTGACACGCGGGTTACGAACTTTGACGATATCGTTTGCCGGCGCATTATCTCGAATTAACGCCCAGGTTTCTGTGGTCCGGTTTGGCTTTCCATTCCGAAGAGTTTGCTGGGGCTTTATTATCTTTCAGTTGGATGAGGTGAGTAATTTAGAAAGCCGACGCCAGGCACGGTCAATCGAGCTGATGACCATTCGCTCACAAAAGTGTTCGACATCAAGTAGAGAGGGGTGAACATCACCAATATGCGTTTTGATTTGTAGGTCTAAGCAATCATTTGGTGATGTCTTCAACCTTACCACTAAACTATGCAACCCAATCTGTTCGGCTGGCCACTCTGACAGATGCTTCAGCAATTCGTGTTTGATGAAAGCGGCCTTTGAGATATGGAGGTGAGACCAATTGAGGATGTCTTACCTTAACGTAACCACTTTCTAGCGATAAGCTTTTGTCTAATTGAAAAAATGATTATATGAAATAAAACTTATCACGATAGTTGCCCCGATTTCGCTTCTTTATTACAAAAAACAACAGGAATTTATACTAAAAATTAAGATGCGTTATATTGTACCAAAGTACAGTTTGATTAGACGTAAAAAGCATGTCATGGTGTCCTTAATTGAAGTAATTTTGAAATTCTACTTGAACCAGACGCCAAACTCGTTGTGAAATGAGGACGGAAAGCTTCGGGTCTTTAAAGTAAAGAAAGATAGCCGGGTTGCATTGCACCATTTTCTTTTTTCTTAATGTTAAGGACTTATGCTATGAAAAAACACTCTTTTTTATTACTGCACTAATGTTCAGCATTTCAGCTAATGCGGCATCAATTAACGTAACGCCAACAGTAACCTCTCCCTACACTATTACCAATAACGGTAGTAATAACGTATCGGTCGCTGCAACTTACAGTGCTTTTGTAGGCGCTTTTCTTCTCACCACTGGTGTGACTAGTGATGTTGACACATTGGTGAAATTTGACTTCTCGTTTAATAACTTACCTGCGACTCCTGGCAGAGTTACTTTTTCTCAACCTATCAGTGGAATGATTACTCCAGTGGAATCTTTCGCCATAACATCATCAAGCTTGACCTTCACGAGAATGTTATTTGCTGGACAAACAGCATTTTTTAATCCTATGCCGGGTGCGGCTGGTTCATTTGATTTGAGCATTGCAGCACTGCCCTCAGAATTGCCAGTACCAGCAGCATTGTTTTTATTCGCACCAGCCTTGCTTGGTTTTTTAGGTCTACGTCGTAAAATGGCAAAAAACTAAAACATTAAGCTTTATTTTTAATTGAATAAGTGTCATCCGGTTAATACCGGATGACTTTTTATTAACGAAAAACAATATCAAAAGTACCAGAGTTCAAAAACCAAAAGGGTCAGAATCAATTGCTTCATTCCTAACATTATGGAGTTTGCGTTATGGGATGTATCAAGATAGATATTTTTCCAGAGTTAGATTTTGAGTCGGAAATATTTGGAAGCAGTTTAATTGGCTATATAGCTTCTGGTGAGCAGAAACTCAATATCGAAATTGCTGTTAAAGACATTATTACCTATAAATGGGCTCTGAGAATAAAAGCTGTAAATGAAACAAAGATAAACATCATTGAAATCGCAGCAAATGGGATTCGATTACTGCTTTGACCGGTGAGACTCTTGTCTCCTGATCATAGTTAAGAAAATTTCAATATATTGGTTGAGATGACTAGGCATGTAAATGCCAATTTAATTACCATACAGCATTTATCGTTAGAAGAGGCGGCTAGCCTTACCTATACGCCAGAACGTTTCAGAAGTGTTCGTAGATAATCGTGTATTTAACACATGGCAGATCATTAATTTAGAAATCATCTGTTTGATGAGTAGATTGATTTAACGGTTTAAAAATATCCCTGTATTTAAGTATCTTAATGATGCTTTCTGCTAAAGCTTCATCTTTGGATAGCACAATCACCCTTATGAGATCATTTGAAAGTAATTGTTTGTTAATTGAATGCACTAATTGAAGTCTGTTGGGTTTACTCAAATAAATGAGTTACACTGGGCAACAACACGAAAGGGGCTAAAAAGGGCTTTTGCCTGCTTTTTTTGTCTATTATATTAGCCATACATCATTGGCTTTCCAAACCCACACGGAGATCGGCTCTTCCGTATGAGGTGTCGATCCCAAGGAAATCAATGTGGAAACCTATCCAGTGATCGCTTTAAGTACTTCTCATATTGAGCAGGCCGATATCAATGCATTACGCATTGCAGCGTTTCAGACCAATATGGTGATGGAGCGTGAATCCGGCTTCTTTATTAAGCTGTATATGAACGATTTGGCAGGAAACCTCCGAGGAGATTACAGTCCTTCACTCTGCAAAGTTATTGAGTTCGCATTTAACAATAATTTTGAAATGATTGAACTGGATTCAGATGCCGAGGCCATCCCAGAGTTAGACCAGCACGACTGGTAGAACATTACCCCTGGCAACAGGGGTATTCCAAAGCGTATTCACAGAGTACGTTTCGGAATAGATATCCAGTAGATAGCCAAAAACTATCTATTTGATAAGTCAGCCGGACTTATTTAAAACCGGCCTCAATGTCCAAGCAGTACGCTGTTTGGAATCTCAAAAACCCATAGGGGAAGTAACCTTCCCTTATGGGGGACGGGTGCCTCCCCTTTTTTTATTATTGGAGAAGCAGTCATGGGATGGAGCTATTCAACGCAATGGCGATCAAAAAAACAATTGGTCGAGTATCTTACTGATTCATATCGCTTTGGCGAAAATCAAGAACTCTTAAAGTCCAGTGTAGTGGGTAACAACCACTGGTACTTGGCCAAACTGAAAACGACCGGAGAAATCTGGATTGGTCTTGATATGATGCAAAGTGGCCGTGAGGATGGTTGGGGCTATAAGGACCTGACTGCTTCGTGTGGCCCGGTCGAAGTGAACTGTCCGATTTCATTTTTGAAAGAAGCCAGTGAGCCAAACCCGGATAGTTATGATGGCCAATGGCGTAAGCGAGTAGTGGCTTATCACAAAAGCAAGCGACAGAAGGCTAAACGTAGCTATGAAGCCGGAATGGTTGTTCAGTATGGTGGAACTGATTATCGGTTAGATAGACCTGCCGGTAGTCGTCGTGGCTGGTATGTCAACAGACAGCCCGATGGTATGTTGTTTCGTATGAACGCCAGACAACTCGGACAGGCCGAGATAAGAGGAGCTAATCACTGATTGGTTCTAAATACTCCCTTCTTTAAGAAGGGGGTATTCCAAAACATCTAACCAGGTGTTTCGGAATACCAGATTCTTGGCAACAAATTTGTTGTCTTGAAGAGTCAGCCGGACTCACCAAAACCGGCCTCAACGTCTTTGCTGTACGCAGTTAAGGCAGGTTTCACCCTCTGGGGGATTTATCATTCCCTCAAAGGGGTTGGTGGATCTCCCTTTTTTATTTGTATTTAGGAGATCCATCATGCAAAACCAAGTAATCAAAGTGCAAACCAATGAAAGCATTATCAGCAAGCTGAAAAATGCGTTTACTTCACCTGGCTGCGTACTCTCTGAAGCGATGCAAAATGCCCGCCGGGCAGGTGCAAGCAAAGTAGAGTTTTCGTATTTGGATGAAGACGCGCTGCTCATTGTTGATGATGGCCAGGGAATTCGTGATTTAGCTGATTTTCTGACTTTGGCAGGTTCAGGCTGGTCAGAAGAAGTAATTCAGAAAGAAGGTGCCTTCGGTATGGGCAGCTTCTCAATGCTTTACTACTGTGATCGGCTGCGAGTGGAATCGAATGGCTATGGCTTTGAAGCATATACACAGGACATTTTGAATGGTCTTGAAATATCTGTGTTTCAGAGCGATGTGACATCAGGTACCAGAATCGCACTGTATGGCTACGAAATCAGCGATGAAAACAATGCCAGCCGGATTGAGCTTTTATTAAAGCGTCTGGCCAAAGGGTTTTCAATTCCGGTCTTTTATGACGGCACTGAATTGGAACGGCCATATAGCCTTGATAAAGCTGAACTGAATTTTACCGAAACGCCGATTGGTTTCTGTGCAATGTCCGAGTTTGACGATGACTCGATCATTGGCAAGCCCGGTAATTATTACAGGGACTATGGCACGAAGGTGAGTCATTTGTTTTATCAAGGATTGCCAGTCGATAGTATCTGGGGGGAGGAGCATTCATATCGTGAACGCCCTGGTAACATTATCCATCTTGATGAGTTGCAATTTGATGTGCGGATGCCGGACAGAGATGTTCTGATAGATCAGGCAGTTCAGAGCGGAAAAATCGAAACAGTTTTAAAAGAGCTGTGGCGAAAAAAGTTTATTGAGCTGAAAGGTATATTGGAACCAGCCATGTTTGCCAGTAAGTTCCAGCGCGCCCTAAAATCGTGGGAGTGTTTGGATCTGCTCAATGATATGGATGTCCTGCCAGATGGGGTTTTATTTACAGTGTCATCTTTGCCTGAGAATGATTCATACAGCAGATATGACTACACCTCATCGATAAATGGAATGACAAGGCAAAAACTGGAGTCGATTGGCCAGAAGATCGTGTTTTTTAATAACGATCATGGTTATGACTACTTCAGACCGCATCAGTACGCCTATCACCGTGAGGTGTTGTGCGCTGATATGGGCTCGCTGTCCATGCTACACAAAGACCATTGGATACATGAATGGTTGTTTGAAATTGAAGATGAAGATCTGACTATAACGGTAAATAAGCCCGGAAAGGAAGGTCATTATTCTGGCTACGGCTGTTTCGATTATCAAACATGTGAATCGCTGGTCATAAACGGACCAATGGGTGAGGTAACTGTCCAAAATGACTGCTTTGCAGTTAATGAAGACTTTATGTTTATCCCAAGCGGTGCTTTGAATGGAAGCAATATTCGTATCATATGCAATTATATTGACTCAAATGATCAATTTGATGAGTCAGGTTGTAATTATGATATCGAACAGTTCCAGGCATTACTCTATTCACTGAACCAATCAGTGGAAATGGGGGTGCTTTCCATGCTTCGCACAAGTGGTCTTAGTCAGTTTTCACTGCAAGGCCGTCAGCTGCAGGTTACGTTTAATGAAAATGGAGTGCCTGAAAAGGTAACCTTGTCTGAGTTGGACAATGCAGCATAAGAGGTAAGTACTACGGTGCTTACTAAATAATCACTACCCGTTGGGAGATCACTCTCTTCGGGGAGTGGTTTATCTCATTGATAACTTCTTCGCCTCTTCTCTGATTATTCTTTGTCTGGCATTAGCTGCTTTCATTTCTCTAATGAAACCACCAGATGCATAAAGCATAAATACTGCATCAGCAATTTTTCCGTCTTCTTTAATTGCTTGCATCTCATAAGTGCGAAGTATCTTATGATCTACCAGTTCTTCAATAGCGTCTTTAAGTTTTTCAATACGGCGTGTGACCCGTTTATGATGCATCAGACCTGAATCTCTATCCACTTGTGAAAAGATTGTTTTGTATGCAGGTGCATCCAGGCCTGCATTGATAAATCTATCTGCCAATCGTTTGAATAACCATCGTGCTAGTGGTTGTTTAAGGCTCATAGCATCTGCATAGTTATACTGTCGATAATCGAATTTATTGATTGCTCGACTGATTAGAGAGGAAAACTTTACAGCTGACAATGCGTTTGGATCTCGAAGGTATGAAGCTCTATCCGCTAATAGTTTATCTGACAGAATATTGGAACTGTATGCTTGCTTGCCATTGACTGTAATTGTTAGACGACAGTTTTCCATTATTTCTAATGCTTGTTTTACCTCATCAAGACTTCGTTTTTTGTTGAATGTCTTGAGTTCCTTGATAATCATGTTAATTGAGAACTTACACCAAGATTCTTCACGGTTTGAATCATGGATGCCGTGACTTTGTTGAAGAAATATCTTTCTTAGAATGTCTTCGATGAGTTCTTCTGTCTCTGATGGGTAGAAGTCTATTTCTTCACCATTTAGCTCAATACGTGCAGGCTTTAACTCCATTTCGCATTCTTCACCTGCAGGGGATTGAAATTCTTTTCGGAGAATTGGAAGGGTTCCGGATTCACTTCTCATCGAAGCTTGAATTTGTCTAGAAACGCTATATCGTGGGATTGAATCCCAAAAGCTCAGTAGATTTGAGAGCTGTTCAGTGTCACCAGAGGGACCAAGCAGAGTTGCAAAAAGATCATGATTTTTATTTCTTTCTGGTAAACCTGGAACAATTCTATTGGAATCATTCAATTGGTCAAGTATTGTGCGGGCGCTGTTTTTAGTTTGTTCACTCATCTAATGGCCTTGACTGAATTTCAGCTGATATCCGTTATCGAAAAATATAGCACTGGATGATGACACATAAAAAAAACACCGCAACCCCTTTCATCATATTTCTAAGCTTACAATAAAAGATTAAGAGGTATAGAGGAGAGGATAGAGAAATAAAACATTCTTATTCAATAAGTTACAGCACGAAAAGTCCCGGAAACCTATAACCATCTCCCATTTTGAAGCTTTCTAAACATACCTTGTCCCGGAAACCTATAACTTTTCCCAATCAATATCCTGAAAACCTACAACGCTGATCCCAAGAACCTATAACCAAAACGCTTAAAATAAGGCATTTTATTTTACATAACACTGTGGATAACTAATCGAATCCTGAAAACCTATAACAAAAATCCCGAAAACCTATATCAGGTGTGATTTTGAACAGTCCTGAAAACCTATAACCCTCGCGCAAAATCATCCACTGTCGACCGCTCAATTGTCCCGAAAACCTACAACCTATCATTGATAAAGTTAGAGCTTCTTGGAGTTTTTGATATTCAAAATGTCCCCAAAACCTATAACCACAGAAATCGGTTATCAAAAACTTACATCAATGCGATTAATTGTCCGCAAAACCTACCACCAATATTGATAATAAACAGTGAGTTAGCAGAGTGTCCTGAAAACCTATATGGTAAGAATGCATAGAAAAAATCAATATTAACTGCCTTTCGATCAGAAGCTTAAGCGAGAATTGAGAACTAAAACAGCTTTGAATAACAAAATAGCCAATACAAGTCTCATATGACAGTTTGTTCTAAGAGAATTGTCCGCAAAACCTATAACCTAAAGACTATAAAATCAGGTACTTATAGATGTGTCCTGAAAACCTATATGTCTCTGATCCCAGTAATTATCCGCAAAACCTACAACCAATTACCAATATATACAGTAACTTAGCGAGCTGTCCCCAAAACCTATATGCCATCTATAAGAGTATCTGTCCTGAAAACCTACAACCCTACAAATTCAGTTACTCAGAACGATAGGAACTAAGAAAAAGATTTTATCTTGTGAACTAGATCTCTGTCTTGCTTTGACTTGCATGAGAGTAAGCACTATATTCACTATAACGATTTTTGTACCTGACTTTCATTAGTCAGGTATGAAGTGCTCGTCCAACACTCCAAGTGGACGCTCAACTATTCACCTGTTAGCAGGTGATGTCACTGAATTGATTATCTGTACGCAGATAATTCACCCATAGGGGAACACTCCCTTATGGGCATAGTGTTCTCCTTTTTTTTATTTGAGGAGTAACACCATGACTAGAATCAATGTTCTTGAAGTAAGCTTTAAGGAATCGTCTGAGCAAATGTTGGAAGATACCATGCAAGATCTGATTTTATTATCAGACAGTATGACTACACCAGCTGGCAAAAAGACAATTGAAGCTGCGATTGAGGCTATTGCTGAAGAGCAACGTCGTAGAGCTGCTAAACCAGTTCTTGTTTCTATTTAGGCTTCCGCTGTTTATCTGCAGTAAGAGCTAAAGCCCCACGGGGCTTTAGTGATTCTGCAATCTGAAAGGCAGTATCTCTGTCTTTATCCACCAATAACGCTTTTAAGATTTCGTTTGCTTTTTGCACTTCGAGATCTTCACGTCCGCCGTGGATGACTTTCAGAGTTTTCTTTTTTCTGCCATTTAGTTTTCCATTTTCAGGGGGAGCTTATGCAAGCAATTCTCAATTTAACAAAAGAAATGACCTGGTGCGAGTTTGCCGGTTCAATTTTTGGACTGCTGGGCGCTTTTTTGGTTGCCATGCAGGCACCTGGATCAGAGTTTGGGTTTGTGTTCTTTTTAATTTCAAATCTTTTCTTTATCCGATTTTCAATAAGTAATCGTTATTTCGCACTGCTAGTGATGCAAGTGGGGTTTACGGCTACCAGCTTAATGGGGATTTATAACGGTTTTTTCGTTTAATCCTTCAACATCTCAGCAGTACGCTGTTGAGAATTTTTTAACCCGGAGGGTAACCATTCCCTCGCGGGGGTGCGGCCCTCAAATAAATGAATGGAGCATATTATGACTCAATCTCAATTTATCACTGATCAAGGCCAAACCGTTACCGTCGAAGAGAAGCTGGTCAGTATCCCTTACGGCTGGTCTGGCCAAATGGATGTCTCTGGGGTAGAGGAGTGTGACGGACATGTTTATGTCTCGAATACACCAAAATTCTATGGAACATACTGGGTACTCAAAGATGGCACTGAAATGTGGCTTGAGGATTTTCTTGATGAATCCGTTGCCAATAGTTTTGCTGAACAAGTGAAGCAGGCTGCACTCATTAAAATCCAACAAAGACATTAAGTAAGTGAAGCTCAAAACATAACGCTCTCTGGTTTTCCAGAGGGCGTTTTTTTATTTCACCATGACTCCAGCACCGAAATTCTGCATGCTACGCCTGCGCTACGGAATGTGATCACTGCGCTGTGTCATGCCTGGAAGAACAAGATGTCAAGGCAATGGCCCGCTGCATAAAACTGGACATGGACTGCGCGGAGGTCTGCCGGATGGCGGCCAGTTTTATGGCACGTGGGAGCGAGTTCGCCCAAGCGATCTGTCGGCTTTGTGCAGATATCTGTGAAGCGTGCGCCGACGAATGCGCTCAGCATGCGATGGAGCATTGTCAGCGTTGCGCGGAGGCTTGCCGCAAGTGCGCAGAGGAATGTCGACGCATGGCTCAGATGACTTGAGAAGTTCGCTGATGAATGCCGGTTGCTTCACAGAAGAAGCAGCCGGTCTATCATCATAAAAACCTAGCTCCTTACTGCTGTTCGTGCTATGCGAACGCAAAACAACCACTAGAATACGTATTGAAGAAATATTTTTTCTTGCAGATGAGTTCTGGCCACATGACGAATATGTAATCCATGTGCAATGTGTGTGAAAGACTCACAGAGTTACAGTCCATTTTGTTGTCAGTCTTTAAATATTGATTATGTGATTTTTGCCTCAACACAGCTCACATAAGGAAAGCTAGC